>CBDAOG010000001.1:0-81565 GCA_965197985.1 Dehalococcoidia bacterium
CTGGACCGCCTTCGACTTCTCTCCCAGTAATAGGTCTTCGGATATCCGCGTTTCAAGCCGCAGAACGGTCCCGAATTTATCACCGAGAGATTGAATCGCCGGCACCACGCCTCCCTGGAGGATCGTTGGGTAGAGTCTACGGCTAATCAGAGCCAGGTCCTCTTCGATAAGCGCCTCCAGGCTCTTTCCAAGCGCGCCTAGTTCGTCTGCGAGCTCCGGCGAAGGAGCCTCTTCCGCGAGTTGCCGTGCACGAGCCATTGCCACGATGAGTTTGCTCTGTACTGAGCTGTGAATATGTCGCGCAATCTCCCTCCGGGCGGATTCCTGCGCGTCCAACAGGCGTTGGCGAGAATTCTGAAGGACTTCAACCCTCGCGGCATCGGCCGCTCGTTCCAGACGCTCAGCCTCCAGCTGCCTACGCTCGGTGGTGTCCTCCACGAGAGCCTGCCAACAGGGCCGTCCGTCGAAGCTAATAGGCGTAAGGCTCAGCAAAGTATGGTAGGGCGTGCCATCCTTTCGCTTGAACCGCACCTCATGTTGGCTGACGAACCCTTGTTCTGTGGCCAGAGCCAGTACCTCTTCGCGTTCGCTCGGGTCATAGTAGAGCTTCGCAACATTGCCGATCGCGGCAACCTCCTCACGAGTGTAGCCGCCGGTCTTGACGATGGCGTCGTTGTAGAACAGCAGGTTGCCCTCGATGTCCGCGATGCCTATTCCGACGGGGACGTTCTCTAGTATCGCCTGGTACCGCTGATCGCTTTCACGGAGAGCGGCCTCGGCCTGCGCAGGTTGGCTTAGGTCCCGGCTCGATCTCACGTAGCTCGTATTTGATTGGGTCATACGGCCTCGGCGCTTCAGGAAATTGGCTCTGACGGTCTCCGTAACCCTGAGTGGACGCAGGCTCGCCTACGTCAGGTCAAGCAAGACTCTTGGACGCAGCCTCCCTGATCTGTTCAGGCGCGACCTCCGCGTTGGGAGGTTGGATGATCCGACCTGCGTCGATTTCCTTCGTCAGAAGCTCTTCGAACCGTCGGACGTTCTTCTTTATGATTCGCTTGATTATGAGCCGAAATCCGAGGTCGCTTACGACCCTCGCGAAAGGACTTCCGCGCGGCTTTCCGAACAAGGTGGTAACCTTGGTCCCCGACGGCGTCGGCGTTAGCTTAGTGGTAATGAGCGACGTAGCTCCGAAAACGGCTGGCGTCTCAATCGTGTATTGCGTGGGCGGCTGCCAGTCAACAATCGTATGAAGAGTGACAGTGTTCCCGTGGGCGCCCTGGTACGAGGCTCCTGTTCGTATGCGGCCGTCGGAGGCCCCGGTTATTCGCTGACTATCGGAGCCGGTGAGAACGGCCCGGTTCTCGGGTTTGGTGCTGTAATCCCAAAGCAGCTCCATCGGCAGCGGATACTCATAGTCGGCGCTCCATAGGGCATCTTCGGTCTCCACGGCTACGTGGTTCTTGGTCCGTTCAAGCTGCCAGACTTCCTCCATGTTTTGGACGAACATCGCGACTTCGCCGAGGTGTTCGTAGCTCTCCGTGTGGCGTGCGAACTTGCTACATAGCTCGGCTATGCCAAGGGCTTCGACCGCGGCTTCGGTGTAGACGCTATATGCTCTGGTCCCAATCTTCTCCGCGATGTCGTTTTTCGTCAGGCGGTGAATCAAATTGACGTCTGACCCAATCAGCTCCGTGTGCTCCCCCAAAGCCTGGAGCATAAACGCGCCGTAGTGGACGAAGAACTTGAGGTCGAGACTTGGGATGTTCCGGCATGCGTTGCATGTACAGGTCGTATTCAGGACCATCCGTTCAAGGGCCCGCCGGAACGCGACGTAGGTGTTCTCGATGCTCTCTACCAGCGTCTGCCCCTGCAAGAAGCTCCCATCCAGGGCGTAGCTGATAACCGCGTCGCCTTCCAATCTAGATACCACGAGAGGTGGTCTGGTGTGCTCGATCAAGACGTTTAGCAAGGAACTCAAGCTGTCCTCTGCGTGCTCCAGCTCGGACCCGCTGAGGAAGGCCGTGTACCCGGTGATGTCGGATATGACCAGGTAGCCCTGTTGTGATGACTGTTTCATCGGTCGGCTATTCGAACCAGAACGAGTATAGCTCGGCGTTCTCGAGCCAGAAGTGGAGGCGAAGGACCTCCGATGGGAAGGACCCCACGGTGTCGTTGCCCTCCCAAGTCATCACGGCATTGAGGCTGTCACCCGAGAAGGGCTGCGACCTGTCGAAGCTGAAGTCCTGGACCCACTCGCCGTCGCGGACCCCATGTCCTTCGCGGACGGCCACACGCACGAACCCGTCCGGGCTCGTGGTCCGGGCGTTGACGTGGAGTTTGCCTCCGGGATACGCGATTGGTTTGGTCAGCATGTAGCCGCCGTCGTCGGTGGCGTCGATCGAGACGAACCGGTCTCGTTTCAGGGTCGCGAGCACGATGCTTCGCGGGGTATCTTTCTTGTCCTTGGCGGCGCCGGGGCTATGCAGGTACGGGCGGCCCCCGTAGTAGACGTAGACCTCGTCGCCGACATCGATCATGCTGGCCATGCCCTGGGCCATTCCCCAGTCGAGGGCGCCCGCCGCGGGAGGCGAGTTAGGGATGAACGTGGGACGCTGTGGATGGCGCTCCCAGTTGATGCCATCCCGGCTCCACGCGAGCTGGGTGTCCATCTTGTAGTCCTTGCCGTTGCCCACAAACTCGCCGTCGCGCGGGCTGTTCCACAGGCAGAAGAGGTACCCGAAGTACATTCCGTTGTAGCGGGAGACCGGCATGCCGTATAGAAAGAGCGGGTCGATCTCGTCCCTGGTGATTATGGTGATTGGCTGGGTCCAGGAGAGAAGGTCTTCGCTCTCAGTGTAGGCGATACGCCGGACCTCCCCGGCGTTTATGGTCGCCCTGCGGTAGTGCATGAAGACATCCCGCTCGGGGTTGTAGATGATGCAGTTGTTGGTATCCGACCGGCCCAGCAGCACTGGGTTTTCGGACGCGCCGGTGAAGTGAATGCCGTCTTCGGAGAAAGCGAAGTGCTTTCCCATGGTGTTGACGTCCGGCGGCAGCTTTGCGGGATCTACGATGGCCTGGTACATGAGCGCATACCGGCCCCTATCCCACATCCGCTCCGGAAGAGGGACCACGAAGTCCATGATGTGGTCCCAGAAGACGTTGTTGTCCTTCCCGCCCCAATGCTCGTACAGACCGAGGTCTGGCCGGCGCCATTCGATCCCATCCTCGGACTCGTAGTAGACACACATCTGCGAGCCTAGCGCTGTCTTGCCGCCCTTCGCGAGAATCGTTGGGTCCGAGGTGCCCGTCCATAGTCTGAACTTGCCTGTTTCGGGCTCTCGCAGGACGGTACCGAAGCTGTGCGGTCCCTCTTCGTCCTTCCCAGGCTCGCCGGTGATTACCGGGTTGGCAGCGTGTTTCACCGGCTGGTGGACCGTCCGGAAGGCGCCGTTGAAGTCATCGACCACGTAGCGGTCCATCAAAAGCTGTCGCTGATGGCCGACCTCGACGGGCTCGCCGGGGATGATGTCGTGGGAGCCGCGCAGGGTTTGGAGGCCCCTGGTGATGGCCGCCTCCGTCATCGCGTAGTTGTATGTCCTTAGAGTGGGCATGGGGAGAGGTTACACCTTTTCAGCGTTCGCGTTGCTCCCTCTCCTCCCCGAGAGGCTCGGGATCTCCGACAATCCTACCCCGGTGGGGGAGTACGAAAGACTAGTCGTCGGCGGCTTCGTCGACCTCGGCGTACTCATCTTTCCAGTCAACCCATTCGTCCAGGCCGCTCTTCTTTACGGCCTCCGCGCGCTGGTTCCAGGAGTCGTCGGAGAGCGGGAGCTGGGCGGGGAACGAGGGGCCCATGTGCATCCCCAGGGTCTCCATGCCCATGCGGGCGTTCGGCCCTTCGCCCATGCTCGCCCACGTGATGTGCTCGGGCTGCGCGAGGCCGAGGAAGGGATCGATGTAGAGCTTGAGCATCAGTTCGTCGTACTCGTCGTATCGCTTTTCCTGCCAGAGCTTCCACAGGTGCAGCACCAGTCTCGGCGCAACGAGGCCATCGGAGTTGATGAAGCCCTTGAACCCCAGCTTCGGCGCCAGGGAGAGGACGTTGCCTTGATTGTCGATGAGGTTGAGCCTGTCGGCGAACAGCCGGGCAACAGTCATGTAGTTATTGAAGTCGAAGGACGACCACTTGAGCCCCTCAATGTTCTCCAGCTCGACGAGCTTGTCGAGGATGGGCGGCGTGAACTCCCATCCTGGGATGGGCATGGCCCACGGCGTGCTGTATATCAGGATGCCGACATCTGCGCTGTCGCTGATGAACTGGTAGTGGTAGAGGACCTCGTCGTCGGTCGGGACCATGTAGTGGGGAGGCGCGACCTGGATAAATTCGACGCCGTGGTCCTGGCAGAATTTCGCCTTCCTGGCCGCGTCCCGGGCCGACAGCTCGAAGACGCCGGCGGCCAGAGGCACGCGTCCGGCCGCGGTCTCGCCCGCCATCGCGACCTGGGCCTCCCACTCGGCGTCACTCATGAAGTAGCCTTCGCTGCCACCCGCGACAACGAGAATACAGGCGTTCCCCTCGACCAGCCCCTGATCGATCACCCACGAGAAGGTGCCGGCGCTGCTTTTCGAGGTTGATGGAGAAATCGGTGTTGGTAAAGGTGCGTAGAGCGCCAACGGCGCCCACTAGTTTCTTTCCTCGTTCGGTCGGCATGGTGTGCTCCCTCCGGCGGTGTCGGGTTTATCTTACATGAACGCTTTCTTGGGTACGCGCATCTCCTTGAGTCGTCGGGATTCCTTGTTTCCCGCTTACCCGCCCTCATAAGGAATTCGGGGGACACCCCCGAACCCCCGATTCCGACTGCGGGTCGTTTTCCATTTATGCAAGTCCTCCCTGGGGAGTGGTGCTGGGTGGGAAAACCGAAAAGAGGTTACGTCAATAGGTGTGTAAACGACATCAGGCGGCGACCTTCTCAGCCGTTGATTCAATGGCGATTCCATCCGCATACTGCGCACCGAGATAGACGTCTTCGATCAACTCAGGGGCCTTCAGACGCCTGAATCGCTGTTCGGCGACCATCAACATTTTCCAGATCACCGCTATCGCCCGATCGACCCTCTTGTAGCGCTTGGCGGCATCGGTCCGAAGCCTGAGGGCCGCGAAGGGTGATTCTACCGGGTTCGTCGTGCGAAGGTGCCCCCAGTGCTCCTTTGGGAAGTCATAGAAGGTGATCATGCGGTCCCAGTCCCGCTCCAAGGCCTCTGAGGCCGCCTCGTAGGAATGGTCGCCGCACCACCTGGTGAACACCGTCCTGAGCCGCCCAGCCTCTGTCCGAGTCGGCGCGTAGGGGATAGTACGCAGCATGAGCTTGGCCTGGTCCTGTTGTCGCTTTGGAAGCTTGGCGAGCACGTTTACGATCTTGTGGTTCCAGCAGCGTTGCTCTGCCGCCTGCGGATAGACGTTGCGCAGAGCTCCCCAGATGCCCAGGTGTCCGTCTCCAACCACCAGCCTCGGGCAGCTCAAGCCCCGGCGCTTGATGTCCCTGAGCACCTCGGACCAGTTCTCTGTGGACTCCCTGTATCCGGGAACAGCGCTCACCACCACCTTTCTCCCGTCGCTCAGGGCCGCCATCACCACCAGTACCGCCGCCTTCTCCTTCTCAAGACCAGCCTTGACGTAGACTCCATCCACCCACATGTAGACCACTTCCAGGTCATCGAGGGGCCGGCTGCGCCATTGGGCAAGCTCATCGTTCCACTTATCCTTCAACCGGGCCACCGTGCTCGCCGATACCGGTGCGTCCTCTCCCAGCAGCCCCCGCAAAGCCAGATCGAAGTCGCCTTCGGATAGACCGTGCAGGTACAGCTCGGGGATCAACTCAGCAACCTTCCTGGTCCTGTTGACGAACAGCGGCAGCAGCCGGCTCTCGAACTGCTCCTCGGTATCGCGGACTCGCGGCCGCCTCAGCTGTATCGTTCCCGAACTCAGCGTAAGCCTCCGGGCTCTGCCGTATCCGTTCCGATAGCCGGTATCGTTGTCCGAGTCGGATCTGAGCACCGACTTCGCCCTTCCCAGAAACGCCGTCACCTCCTCCTCCAGCAACTCCTGGATCAGCCTCTGGACCTGGCTTCGCACCCAATCCTCCAACTGCTCCCACTCCGGCCTTGACTCCGACCTACTCTCAGTGCTTTCCTTCCTCATGGACGGTCTATCTCCTCTCTTGGGCCTCGAGCCCATGTTGTTCAGAGAGAGGGTACACCGCCTGACTGTTTACACACTTTTTGAAGATACCTCACCGAAAATTTACTCTGTTGCAAACCGTCGCAAACCGTTGCATTCATATCTGAGGGTTGCAACACCTGGGTGGGGAAATGCAACAGGTAGGGGGAGCGGGGTGGAGGGTGTAGGCACGTGCAGGGCACGGGGTACGAGTAGTCGATTTCGGGGGTTGTCTTGTGCACTGTCGCTTTCCTTGTGTTGCGTCGGTGACCAGAAAAACAAAAGGACAGACCCCCACAGGGTCTGTCCCTCAAGGAGATTATAGGACATGAGTTCTGATTATGTCAAGTGGTGGGTCGAGGAGGTTGGGTGGGGGGGCAGACCGGTGGAGTGGACTCTCCGAAGCACAGATGCCCCCGATTGGAGAGGAGGTATTTCCCTGAAAATAGGGTGTACGAAGCTAGCAGAAGGAACCCTCATCTCAATCTTCTTCCAGAGGCGGGAGAAGAGGTAAGACTCCCCGCCCCTTTTCACGTTCGGTGGTGTCGGTGGCAACCGACATGGGGGATTGCTACGGAACGGTGTCGCCTGGGCCGCGTTGGTCGAGAAAGCCCAGGCGCGATGCCATGGCGACGGCTTCGCTCCTGTTCTTGGTCTGGAGCTTGGTGAGGATGTTCTTGATGTGAGGTTTGACGGTGTTCTCGGATACCGTCAAGACGTTGGCGATTTCCGCGTTCGACAGGCCACGAGAGACCTGTTGAAGGATTTCCTGCTCCCTCAGCGTGATCTGGCTGTCCCTTGCGTCGGATATCGAGCCTGATTTCGGCCCGCCGGCTGCGTCGGCCGGTTGGGACAGGTCCGAGAGGAACCTCGGGGCCATCAATGGAGAAATCAATACCGAACCCTGGTGGACTACACGCATAGCTTCGACGATCTCACGCGGGCTGGCCGTCTTGAGAACGTAGCCCAGCGCGCCGACACTGAGCGCCTGCATCAGATCGGCCGGCTCTTCGGACACTGTGAGCACGAGAACTTTGATCGACGGCCACTGCTGCGTTATGTACGCCGTGGCCTTGATGCCTCTCTGGCCGGGCATGTTCAGGTCCATGAAAACGACGTCGGGCGACGACTCCGCCGCCCTGGCGACCGCTTCGCGGCCATCGCGGGCCTGCCCGACGATCTCTACGTCGGACTCTTCCTCTAGGACTTCCGCCAGGCCTCGTCGAAAAAGGTCGTGGTCGTCGACGAGCAGGACCCTCACTTTGCTCATCAGCCAGCCTCCTGCGACACCGGGCACACAACGACAACCTCGGTGCCTTCGCCCGGAGCGCTGCTGATCGTCAGCGTTGCGCTCAGTAGTGCCGCCCTTTCCCGCATTATATCCAGTCCATGCCCGCGAGGCTGGGACTCGGAAAACCCCTGGCCATCGTCCCTGACGCTTATAGCTACGCCGTCGGGCCTCTGGCCCAGCTCGACCCATACCTGCGACGCCGTCGAGTGCTTTGCCACGTTGGCAAGGGCTTCACGGGTGATCTGGAGCAACTGAACGTTGGTCCGGTCCGGTAGCACGTGCTCGGTCTCGGCGAGGCTCATCTGAACCGGGAACCCTGTATCCCTACTCCACTGTCCGGCTGCCAGGGCGAGCCGAGTCCTGAGAGGCTCTCCGACGTCTGCATCGTAGGTGCCGTCGAGGTAGTCCCTCACCGCCAGGTACGCTCGTTCGACCATGCTCCCGATCTCGACGACGTCTTTTGACGTGAGGCTTCCGGCGGGCGAAGCTTTTTCTTCAGCGCGCTTGACCTTCAGCGATAGGAACGCAAGCGTCTGTGCAACGTTGTCGTGGACCTCGCGACGGAGCCTTTCCCGCTCCGATGCGACGGATTCGGCTCTGACCCTGCGTTGCCAGTTCAGATTGGCAAGGAATGGCAGGTAGGCGATCAGTAGGCAGACCGCAATATACATCAACGAGAACGCGAGGTAGTTCCCTTCCAGTATCCAGGGAAAGCTGCCGACGTCGAGGCCCGCAGCAACGTAGGCGCCGGAGATCGACAGGCCTGAAACCGAAGCGACCGTGACCGCGCTTCGAACGTTCATGAGCAGGCTCGCGGTAAGAATCGGCGCTAGTGTCCTGAGTTATGAACTCATTGCAAAAGTACTTGCTGGGGTGTACCCTCCACGAAACGCTCATGGAGGTCACCATGGCCATCGGACGCCCCATTCCTCCCTTGCACCTTTCCTCCGACGAACGCGAGAGCCTCGAGCGCTGGAAGCGGCGTCCAACCACTGCCCAGGCGCTGGCTCTGCGATCCCGGATCATTCTCCGTTGCTCCGAGGGCAAGACCAATACCGTCGTGGCCGGGGAGATCGGTCTGGCCAAGCAAACGGTGGGGAAGTGGCGGGCCCGGTTCATCGAACGCCGCCTCGACGGCCTGCTTGACGAGCCGCGGCCCGGCGGCCCACGCTCCATCACGGACACCGATGTGGAGCGGGTCGTGACCCTCACCCTGGAGACGACGCCGGCGGATGCAACCCACTGGAGCACGCGCTCCATGGCTGCGCGTACCGGCCTGAGTCAGAGCGCCATCAGCCGTATCTGGCGGGCCTTTGCCTTGCAGCCGCATCGGACCGAGACGTTCAAACTTTCGTCTGACCCTCTGTTCATCGAGAAGGTCCGTGACATCGTGGGGCTCTACCTCAACCCACCCCAGCGGGCTCTGGTCCTGTGTGTCGACGAGAATTCCCAGATCCAGGCCCTCGACCGGACGGCCCCGCTGTTGCCCATGCGCCCGGGGCAGATCGAGCGCCGGACCCATGACTACCGTCGTCATGGTACGACCTCTCTCTTCGCCGCCCTCGACGTGAAGACGGGAGAGGTCATCGGCGCCTGCCACCGTCGGCACCGGTCCACGGAGTTCCGGCGCTTCCTCGACCGGGTCGATGCGACCGTACCCCCGGACCTCGACGTGCACCTTATCCTGGACAACTACGCCACCCACAAGACCCCCGCCATCCAGCGCTGGCTGGCCCGGCGGCCGCGCTATCACCTGCACTTCACCCCCACCAGCAGCTCTTGGCTGAACCAGGTGGAGCGCTGGTTCGCGGTGCTGACAGAGAAGCAACTGCGCCGCGGGGTGTTCCGCAGCACTCGGGAACTGGAGCAAGCCATCGAACAGTACATTGACCAGCACAACGCTGCCTCAAAGCCCTTCATCTGGACCAAAACCGCAGACCAGCTACTAGCTACCATCGCCCGATTTTGTCATCGGATTCATAACTCAGGACACTAGAGAGAAGATGAGAAAGGCGCTATCAAGCCCCTCGGTGGACAGCACGAGCGTCACGCTTAGCAGAACGTCGCTGACCAGCATCACGACATTCACGAGTGTCCCGTGTGAAGCCGGGCTGAAGCGCCACAGTACTCTGGCCATGCTGTACAGGCCGACGGCTCCGATCAGAAGTCCGCGTAGGATGGGTGGATCGTCCCCGAGATTCAGAGTAAACGCCAGGCCAGCGCCCATGGCGAACGAGAAGAATCTGAAAACTGCGAGTACCTGGAATACGGCGCTGACATAGCTCTCGATCGGCTGAACGTCGCCTTCGCTGGCCCGAGGCAAGACTGGCGATCCGAAGCCCAGCCGGACGCTTGTCAGCCGACCGAGCCCGGTAGCAACTGCCTGGAACGGGTTCTTCGCTGTCCGCTCAGTCATGGGCCGCCGATCCCAGACACCAGGCGATCGTAGCCCGATATCATGTCGGTTCCGCCTAGCAGCACGGCTATTCCCGCAAACGAGAGGAAGGGGCCGAACGGGATGGCGTCCTTCCTGCCCTTCTTGCCAGTGGCCAGAAGAGCGATCGCGACGAGGCCGCCGCTAACGGCGGCCCCCCATAGTACGAATAGGACACCCGGAAGACCAACGAGCAGCCCGAGCAAGCCCGCAAGCTTGACGTCGCCTCCTCCCATGCCCTGGGGGTAGGCCATAGCGATTCCCAGAAAGACCGCGAACGCCCCCGCTCCGGCGACAACGGAGTTTGACATCGAACCGATCATTCCGGAGTCGCCGAAAAACGCGCGGGGTATGTCAAACTGCGGCCAGAACGGTGCGAGCAGCAATAGGACCAAAAGGCTCGGAAATACGACTCGGTTCAGAATCAAGCCGTGCTCAAAGTCGATGATGGCTATGACAACCAGCAACGAAACGGCCGCGCCAAGCACCACGAATTGCACTCCGTACCCGAATCTGAGATAGACGGCGGTGAAGAGCACTCCTGTAAGCACCTCCACGGCGAACACGCGAAATGGGATTGCCGCTCCGCAAACCCTGCATCGACCTCTCAGCCACAGGTAGCTGAACACGGGTATGTTCTCGATATTCGACAGCTGCCTTTGACAGGTATCACAGCGGGAGCGTGGTCTGACCAACGACATGCCCTGCGGTAGCCGGTCCGCGACGACGTTGAGGAAGCTTCCGATAGACGCCCCTATGGCGAATACGAATGGGGCTAGCAACGTCGCCGTCCGTTCAACGGGGAGCGTTTTCCGGACGCTGTGTTCCGGCGGCATCCAACGTACCTACAGCGGTAGGTCGGTTCGAGGACTCTAGCCGGACTCAGAGTAGACCACGACTAGGTCGAGGGACATAACCCACAGTGTCTCGTCGCCGGAATTGCGCGAGAATTCGAGCTTGTCGACTCTGGCGGTGGGAGCTGCCCCGATGACGTCTAGCATACCGATGAGCTCCCCCACCGCGCCCGTCGCGACCAGCGAGTAGCTGACAGCCGGGTAATCGTCACCGGCCACTGCCGCATCGGCCTGGGACGTTTCGAAGCTCTCGATCGCTATCTCATTGGTCGACGCCAAGCCGATCAGCTGCGCGCTGATGTTCTGCGCTTCGACGCGAGTCACAAAGGTCTGCGCTATATCCTGTTCGGTCTGCCTCTCCTGCGCGGCCGCCAACTCTTGGGACTTACCCTCCAGCTCTGCTTCTTTCCCGGCTCGTTCCTCCGCCAGAGCAACGAGGTCATCGTCGGCGAGGGTTATCTGGCTCTCAAAGGCGGCTCGCTCGTCCTGAGCCTCTGCCCGCGCCATGTAGAGGTTCACCATTACAGCCGCGGCGACCACGACCAATGCCGCCAGGGCCGTTTCGATCCTCATTAGCTGTCTGGCTCGTTCCGTCACAGGGCTACTTGACCTCCAGGTCTGCCGTGAAGGCCAGGTTCGAGTCGCCCGGCTCCCAGTGAAGTCTCTCGAGGATGAGTACGTCTTCTACCTGCGTAATATGTTCTTGTAGCTTGCCGAACGCGGAGACCCCGGTTGCCGTGCCAAGCGCTTTCATCTTGCGTTCGCCGGCGGCCGACACCTTCCTGAACTTCAAGTCGGGCCCATCCGCTCGCAAGAGAGCGTCGATCGCATAGCTCCAGTCGGTCTTGGCGCGTGCCAGCTCGTCATACGCCTGAGCGGTCTTGTTCCCCCGTGTGCCCAGGCCGCTTATCTGTTGGTCCAAGCCCTTTATGCTCTCCTGGGCGTCGGAGATGGCGGCCTCTTCGACGGCTTTCAAGGCCTCTACCTGGTCGAGAGCCTGGGAGGCTTCGAGCGCTTTCTCGCCGGCCGCGGACTGGCTTTGATACATGTAGAGGGCCGCCGCTCCCACCACGACAAACGCGATCAGGAGGCCGATTGTCGTGGGGCCGAGCCCCTGGCTCTCGCGAGTTAGAAGGTTGACCTTCGGTACCCGGCGCCACGCCAGATCGCCAGCTTCGGAGGCTCCGGCCAGCGCCGGCCCACGTCGGAGAAATGAGTTCAACCGACACTCCCCAGCGTCGAGTAGATGCCCGAAATGACGGCGACTGCCACGAACCCAACGACACCTGCGACAACCAATATGACGGCTGGCTGGATCAACTCGGTCGCGCCACCTACTGCCCGGTCGGTCACGTCCTCGTAGTACTCCGCCAGGCCGCCCAGCGTGTCCGAGATATCCCCCCTCAACTCGCCTGTCGCGATAGCCTGTCCGAGAATCGGCGGAAACCCGCCTTGCTCCGTGAACGCCTCTCCAAGCTTGATTCCCTCGTAAAAACCCGTTTTGAGGAAGTTCCAGCGCTTTAGCACATGTGAGCGCTACCGTACGTTGGGGTAGGACACGGAACAGAGACTGTATATTGTACCCAGGCAAGGGTACGGTTGTTCTAATTCGACCTGCACAGACTTTTTACGAGAGAATCAAGCTTCATTCCCTCGCTGGCGCGGACGGTAACCCTCGAAAGCCGGTCTCGCATCACGGAGTTGCTGACCCCTTGCTCCGCCAGCTTCATGGCCTCTATTGGGGGCACTCCGCCCTTGAGGAGCGTGGAGATAGTGGTCGTCAGATAAAACATGTTACTGCCGACCAAGATCTTTCCGACCACCGGCACGGCCAGGAGAATATGGTCGCGAATTCTCTTGCCTCGCGCGGTCCGCGTAGCGATCGACGCCAGCAGAGCGGCTACAATCACAGGAATGATGATAGGAATGATGATGTAGACCGAGTAATTCTGTAGAGCGTCGGACGTGTTGATCAATATCAGAGTCGGTGTCGGCAGTTCACCTCCGAACTCCTTCAGCAGTCCCGTAAGCGATGGCAGAGCGTAGGTAACCAATACAAAGGCGGCAATGAACGCTACCGCCAGGCTAATCGCCGGGTAAACAAGCGCCTTCCTCACCTTATCGCCGACCTCCTTGCGTCTCTGGAGGTTCTCGGTTAGTTGCTGGAGGGTTAGAGGTTCTCGGTTAGTTGCTGGAGGGTTAAAGGAATGCCCCCACTAGCCTCTCCGACGGTCAGTAGCCGGAGATAGAACTCCGGGAACACGCTGGTATGTTTCGAGAAGGCCGCGTTGAAGCGTTCGCCGGCCTCCACATCGCGCACGATCTGACGGAGCGCCTCCTTTAGACCGGGACTACCGGACTGCTCTTGCTGGACTAGTAGCGCTCGACGGAGCGGAATCCCTGAATTAAGGAGGGCTGCCAGTTGGCGCGTGAAGCCTATTACGTCCTGGGGCTTGGGTTTGAATAACCCCGGCGCCAACTGCACCAGGCTGCGCCGCGTTCGCACAGGACGCAGCCGGTAGGGGATTAACTCGTCTTTCTCCAGGATGCCGTATGCATCCTCTTCGGAGTCGGTTTCGAGGACCCCCTGGACCTTCTCGCCGAGCCTCGTATACGCCTCGTATTTGATGGCCATGGGACATTATACCGCGCAGGCTAGCTTGGCCTAGGTGTTCGCGGGAGCTTTGTCCTTCTCCACTAGTCGATGAAGAAGACCTTCCTCATTACTTCGCTGATAGTCGTGACGCCCTGCTGCGCCGTGATCATGCCTGCTCGTCTGAGCGGGTCCATGCCGTCCTCTAGCGCCTGAGCGCGGATTTCTTGCCCACTTGCGCCGGACGCCACGAGCTTTCGAATCCCCTCTGTCACTGAAAGCACCTCGAAGACGCCGATACGACCGATGAATCCGGTAAAGCCGCAGAAGCTGCAGCCCGGTCCTGTGAAGAACTGCTGGGCCGGCTCCTGCATCTCGGTCTCGTATGCCATGGCTTCAGCCGCTCCGGCCTCGCCTTGCACCTTGCAATGGGGGCAGAGCTTGCGCACGAGGCGCTGAGCGAGCGTCCCAGCGATGGCCGTCGCGGCCATGTAGGGCTCGATCCCCATGTCGAGGAGTCGCACGAACGAGGATGCGGCGTCGTTGCTGTCCCAACCGGGCTGAAATCGATCATGCGTATGGACCCGGACGTGATTCTGGTAGGCGAGATCAGAGACGACGCCGATTAGGCGTCACGTAATTCAACAAAACGGGCCGCGTTCCATCTTGGCCCCGGTCGGGAATCCCTGTACGATTGTGCCGGCAGGCGGAAACGTCAGATGGGCGTGACTGAACCGTCGATGCGTCGCTCACAGGTCATCTGGTGCTGGGGTCCATACACCCAACGGTCGGCTGGTCGCTTTCCAATCGGGTTCGGGCGCCGACGTTGCGATAGAGGTCATGGGGCTGGACGGCTCGGGCCGAACACGTCTAACGACCGGGCCGGGCCTGAACCGAAGCCATCGCTGGTCGCCGGATAGCACACGGCTCGCGTACGTCGTCGAGGTGGAGGGCGCGACTTCCGTCCAGGTGGTAAACGCCGACGGCACCGGATCGATGCTGCTGACCTCCGTTGCGGGCGATGAAGTCGGGGGTTGGTCCGCCGACGGGGACTCCGTCGCGTTCGCCGTTCGTGAAGGCGAGGGTCGAGGCGTCTATATCCGGAACCCAGATGGAGTCAACGAGTTTCGCCTTACCGATACCGAGGACACGAGACCGATCTGGTCTCCCGATTCCAGCAGGATCGCCATGCTCTCGCACCGTGACGGCAATCCCGAAATCTACGTCATGAACGCTGACGGTACAGAACAGAAGAGAATGACCGAAAGTGAAGAGGCCGAGTACGACGTCTCCTGGTCCCCGGACAGCAAGCGATTGTTGTATGTCTCCGAGCAGGACGGGAATCCCGAGATCTACGTAACAACCGTCGACGACCTCCAGACCGAACGACTTACTCATAACGAGCTGCGTGACCAGGACCCAGTCTGGTCGTCGGACGGCCGCCGGATTGCCTTCGTGTCTCACCTCGACGGCGACGCTGAGCTATTTGTAATGGACCGCGACGGCTCACAAACAATGAGGTCGACGACACGAGCCCTTCCTGGTAGTCGGGGACTCGTACGCGCCGACTGCGATATCATTGATGTCGTGAGGTGAGTCCCGTCCACGCAGCGACGGCGCATCCACGCTTTCTGATCGGGTTTTTCGCTGGAGTTCATACATGCTCAGGCGACTTATACGCCATCTTCGTAGCCCGATCAGGGTGGCTCTCAGCTTTGACGAGAAGGCCTACAAGCTGGGGGAGACGATCGACGTCACGGTCGAGCTAACACCACGCCGTGACCTCGCTGTGAGCCGGGCGAGGGTCGACTTGATCTGCGAAGAGCGCTACGCCGAGAGCTACACGAAGGAGACCCCACTCCGCTATAAGACCGGAGTACTGAAACGAACGGAAGCCGAGCTCATCGACATCGTTCCGGAACAGGTCGTCAAGGAGTTCAAAGAGAGTCTCGTGCATAGCAGTCAGGTGATCGTGGAGGACCGTGACATGACTGCTAAGAAGGTTGCCACGTTTGGCGCCAAGTTGCCGATCCAGCGAGAGCCGCCGCCACATGCGTCCGGCGGCACACTCAAGTGGACTATTGCTGCGGTCGCTGAAGTCGACGGTGAAGAGAGCGCTTCTACGCCACAAAAGATCGAGGTGACCGTGGGCTGAACCTTGAGTTCAGTCCTCCTCGGCGCCCGTGTCGTCTCGTCCGTCACGATTTCGACGTTTCGCCTGATACCTTCGGTACTTCCTCATGTACCAGGCTCGGACGAGCCACTTGTCGGACTTGTAGAAGGCCCAGACGATTCCGGCGACAACGGCCGTGGCCAGCACCGCTCCAGCGAGGTCCAAAAGCATACAGAACCTGGGTAGAGGCCGTTCGGATGGGGATTCTCGTCAGTCTGTGGTGTAGCTACTCAGCTAGACCGTGCGGACCACGCCGACCACCCGGCCCTGAACAGAGACGTTCTCGGCGGGAACGGTTATCGGGTCCATTGTGCTGTTGGCCGGCTGGAGAGTGACCATGCCGTTCTTGAGGAAGAAGTGCTTCAGAGTTACTTGCTCCCGGTCGCTCAGCCAGGCGGCTACCATGTCGCCGTTGTTCGGCTGTTCGATAGGCTCCATCACCACCAGGTCTCCGTCCGCGACCAGAGCGTCGATCATCGACTCGCCTTTGACTTTGACGGCGAAGACCTCCGGTCTACCGCCCGTTATGAACGAGGGTAGCTCAACGTTGTCCACTTCCTCTGTGTGCCAGGAATCAGCAGGAGGCACGTGCAGGGGTTCACCCGCTGCTATGCTGCCGAGTACTGGAACCTGAACGACATCCGCTCCGATCCCGCTGGCCCTCTCTCCGAGCAGCTCGATGCCCCTCGAAACGTCCGCCTGCCGGCGTAGATGCCCCTCCCGCTGGAGGATGCGAAGGTTGTAGTCCACTACAGAAGTAGAGCTGATCTCGCATCCATTCTGGATGTCGCGGACGGTAGGGGGGTAGTGGTTTTCTCTGAGGAACTCCTCGATGAATTCCAGGATGCATTCTTGTTTGGCCGACAACGGCTTATTGTCCATCGGTTGACCTCCAGGCGCGGACCTGTGTAAGTACGTATGTTCCGAACAACAGTACCATACCCTCAAATGGCATGTCAACACAACAAGAGATGTTAGAGGGAAGTGCAAAACACAGCCGATGGACACAACGGAGGGTCGGATGGCTGCTAATCGCTCGATTCAAGATAGTTCTCAGGGGCCCCTGTGCGGCGATGAAGACCGTCCGCCGACCTCCCTACCCCAAATGGAACCCAGGCTATTTCCCCTGCAGCTCCCTCACCCCCCTTCCGCTTTCCTCAAGCCGTCCATCGGTGTCCTTCGGTGGTAGTGGGTCAATTTGAATCTGGGCGGGATTGACTTTCGCGCTGGCCGCTGGCACACTTGAAATATGCCAGAACGCTCAAGCAAAAAGAAGCGACCACGCGACACGAATCAGCTTGCCGCGTCGATTGTACAAGAGGCCACGGGTCAGGCTGAGCCGGAACCCGACGATGGCAAGAACCCTGCCGCCGTCGCGCTAGGTCGCCTAGGCGGAATGAAGGGTGGTAAAGCGCGCGCTGAGAAGCTGAGCCCGGAACGCCGGAAGGAAATCGCGCGAAGGGCCGCTGCTGCGCGATGGTCAAAACGAACCTGAGGTCCGGCCACTTGGCAGGCTGGTCAAAACTAGCCCGAAGACAAGACTGATTCCCTCGTAAAAACCCGTTTTGATGGGGGTCGGGCAGTATCTGCGACGTGCGACCCTCGAAACGCACGGTGTTGTCAGCCGCCACAGTCCGCTGGTACTTGAAGCAGAGGATGCCAGCGAGGTCCGTTCCCGCAGGGACGCACTGGTAGGCGGCACCCGGCTGGGCGGCGGGAACGCCGAACCGGGAGTTGAACCGTGGCAGGAAGTCCGCCAGTACAGCATTGGCCTCCTCTAGCGTGCTGGCTCCGGCCAGGCGCAGCTCCATCAGCAGCCGGTCCTGGAAGGTCCCCCAGAGTCGTTCGATGCGGCCCTTGGCTTGGGGCGAATGGGCGAGTACCAACCGGACGCCCAGCTCATTGAGCGCACGGCCCACTTGCGTCTGGGGAGTCTGGCCCGTCAGCTGCTCCTCCAAGGTCTCATTCTGAGCACGGCTCACCGTGAAGGTGCTGTGGCGATCGCTGTAGAGGGTAAGGGGGATGCCCTTGCGTTGGATGACCCCTTGCAACAACTGCATGTAGCCGTATGAGCCGGGATTTCCCACATTGGGAGTCTTCAGGCTCAAAGGGCGGCCCAAACGAGGTGGTAGCATCATAGTCAGGTCCTGCAAGGCCAGTCAATCGCCGGTCTATCCAATAAGAGATGCGATTCTTGCCGTGAACCATGCTTGATTCTCTCGTAAAAAGTCTGTGCAGGTCGAATTAGAACAACCGTACCCTTGCCTGGGTACAATATACAGTCTCTGTTTCCGTGTCCTACCCCAACATAGCGATTTAGCACATCTGAGCGCTACCGTATGTTGGGGTAGTATACGGGGGTGAAAGCGCATTGAAGACAAGCCGACTGGGAATGATGGCGGCCATCCTGGTTGAGCGAGGGTCACCTGGCTGTTGTACGCCTACTGCGCCTGTTTCAGCTTCCGCGTGATCATCACGTCGTCGGGGCTGGGGTCGGGGTCTTTCGAGGGGTGGTTGTGGGCCACAATGACGCTGGGGACGGCCTCGATGACGGCGGGCCGGAACACCTCCGCCGTGCGGACCATTGCCGAGCTGACATTCCCCTGGTAGATGACGCGCTGGCCGACCACCTGGCTCGTGGTGTCTATGAGAAGCACGCGCAGCTGCTCCTGGGCCAGGGCGGACATCTCCGGCCCCAGCAGACTGTAGACGTCCTGCGGAGAGTTGATCGAGGGCGGGTCCTCCGGGCCTTCCGGCCTGGTGGCGACCTCGTAGCGAGCCGCCAGCTCTCCCAGCAGACCCAGGTTGCTCCGCAGCGCGTTGAGCAGCGCCTGCCCTTCCGGGCTGGGCGCAGGGTTGTGGTCGGGGTTGACCTATCACGACTTCGTTTATCAGGCCCAGAGTTGGAACGAGACGATGGGCTTTTGAGAGGGCCACTCGGTAGGCCGTACCAACAGGTGAGATATTTCCTTCTGAAGCACTTCGTTCGCCGGAAGCCTTATGGCGTAGCCGATATGCCTTGTCTCCAGGTACTCGTAAATCTCAGGCTTGGCAAAAGCAGCGTCTGCTCGAAACAGCAGCCTCACCGCCAGCTTCAGGTAGCGCTCGACGATGGGATTGATGAACTCCTTCCAGCCATCGGCGCTGTGGACGTTGCCTGGTCTGAGAACCGCCCCTTCGCAATCTCCAAACTGGTTGAAGCAGAACAAGGGGTGATAGCACATGCATCCAAAGTGGCCGTTGTAGGCTGCTTCCTCCTGCTCGCCATGCACCGGACTCTCCGAACTGTCGATGTCCAGGATGATACGCCTGTGTACGGTCTTGGCTAATGCACGTTTTATCCATTCGACATTCAGCCGCTCAATGCCCTTGAGGTTTTCCTTTTGTGTCAGCAACTCCGTCTCGAACCTACCCATCTCGCTGGTGCTGGCCGCGTTCCTGTCAGGGCCTTTCCAGCCTACCACTACTCTCAGGGCTGGGTCTTGGGAAAGGCGGTCGGCATCATTGGTGTCGTCGTATCCAGCGAGGCGGCTGTAGACTGACTGTCTCAGCAGTGGGATTAGCTGATGCAGGATGTTTTTGCCCGTTCGACTCTCTTTGAGGAATTCGTCGGCAGAGTCGGTCAGGCTTAGGGCGTCATCAAGCTCTCTGCACGCCAGCAGTCCTGCGTCTGAGGTGATGGTAGCACCGCGAAACTCCACGCGAACTTTGGAGTCAAAGTCGAGCTTGAGAGGGGTCTTTTCGTCGTCACCCATAAGGTGCCTCCAACACGATTACGTAATCAGAAGCCAGAACCTATATTCATGGGTGTATTATAATGTATAGACTCCCATTATATCCGTTTAGTAATCAGAATATTCATAGTAATCACAGGAACGCCAATCACCACTTGGGTCTATCTGGGAAATCCAGGATGAGTCTTCTTGTTCACGAAAGCATCCGTAGGGAACGGTGCCGGTGGCGTCGTCTATCCCGCCGATGAGCGTGAGCCAGGGACCGCGTCCTTGGAGCCAGTCGTGGCGGCTGCCGTCCACCTGGAGCATCATCCCCTCCTGAGGATAGCGTTCGTGCCGGCGACGGTGCTTGGGTGCTCGTCGGCGGCGCGGCGTCTTGATGCCCGCCTGTAGTAGCACCCGCCGCACGGTGGACCGGGACAGGAACAGGCCCTCGCGCTCGGCCATTAACTCACTCAGGTGCGTGTGGTTCGCACCATCGTACGGGCCGGCGGCAAGGGCAACTACCCGCTCACGAACAGCCTCACTGACCGTATGCGGGGGCCGGCGGCCACGATTGCCGTGGGCGATGGCGACCACTCCCTCCCGCCGGTACGCCGCCAACAACCGACGGACCTGGCGCACTGACAAACCCATCAGCTCACCCGCCTGGGCGGCCGTCAGTTCTCTACTCTCCACCCGATTCAAGACTATGATCCGCTGCTGCTCTTTCCTGTTCAATGTGATTGTCTCCATGGTGACATTTTCACTGAACAGTTAAGGGGTGTCACAATCACTGACCTATCACAATTGGCGTAAACGCCGTTGACATCTCCAGAACGCGCAACTATAATCCCCGTTTGTCGCCCTGCGAGGCGGTCGGGAGACTTGTGCCTCACTCGTATCTGAACAGGGCCCTGTTTCAAAGAGAGGAACCGTGTAATGCCTACAACGAGTCAGCTGGTCCGCAAGGGCAGACGGTCCAAGCACCGGAAGGACAAGGCTCCGGCGCTTCGGTATTCCTTCAACTCGCTGAAAAACCGAAGCATCAGGGACTCCGGATCGCCCCAGAAGCGGGGCGTCTGCATACAGGTGAGGACCATGACGCCAAGGAAGCCGAATTCGGCTCTAAGAAAGGTAGCCAGGGTCAGGCTGACGAACGGCATGGAAGTCAATGCATACATTCCGGGCGAGGGGCATAACCTCCACGAGCACTCCGTCGTGCTCATCCGCGGTGGGAGGGTCAAGGACCTGCCGGGCGTCCGATATACAATTATCAGAGGCGCCCTCGATAGCGCCGGAGTCAGCGACCGAAATCGGGGTCGTAGCAAGTACGGGACCAAGAAGAGCTAGGAGAGATCCGCGTTGTCACGTCGTAGAAGAGCCGTTCGCCGAGTCACCAGGCCGGACCCCAACTTTGGGAGCATCGAGCTCGCGAAGTTCATCAACAAAATAATGATGCACGGCAAGCAGACGGTGGCGCAGCGGATCGTATATAGCGCCTTGAACGGGGCCGAGGGCCAGGCCCACCGGCCAGGTATCGAGGTCTTTCAGCAGGCAATCAGAAACGTCACTCCTCAGCTCGAGGTCAAGTCACGCAGGGTTGGCGGCGCGACCTATCAAGTCCCAACGGAAGTCCGGAGGGACCGACAGGTCGCTCTCGCCATGCGGTGGGTGGTGCAGGCGGCCAGAGCCAGGTCGGGCAGACCGATGTCCGAGAGGCTGGCCCAGGAGCTGTTGGACGCATCGAGAGGCCAGGGTGAAGCTGTAAAGAAGAAGGAAGACCAGCATCGCATGGCCGAAGCTAACCGAGCCTTCGTTCACTACCGGTGGTGAACTAACCCCTTAACATCTCCTCAGATGATACGGTCCCCTGATGCCCCCCCAAGCGCAACTGGAATCTACTCGCAACATTGGCTTTATCGCGCATATCGATGCCGGGAAAACAACCGTCACCGAGCGGGTGCTGTTCTTCGCCGGTCGCATCTACAAGATCGGTGGAGTCGACGAGGGCACGACGTCGATGGACTGGATGGCGCAGGAGCGTGAGCGCGGAATCACGATAACGGCGGCTGCTACCACGTGCAACTGGCATGGGCTTACGATCAACGTGATCGATACACCCGGCCATGTGGACTTCACAGCCGAAGTGGAGCGGAGTCTACGAATATTGGACGGTGGCGTGGTGGTCTTCGATGCGGTGGCAGGCGTGCAGCCTCAGTCGGAGACAGTGTGGCGGCAGGCCGACCGCTACCACGTGCCTCGAATATGTTTTGTCAACAAAATGGATAGAGTCGGCGCGGATTTTCAGAGAACGATCAACAGTATCGCTCATCGGTTGGGTGCACGGCCGGTCGCTGTTCAAATCCCGGTCGGAATTGAAGACTCTTTCCGCGGCGTAATCGATCTGATAGAGGAAAAGGCCATCACCTACGAAGACGATGCGCCCCAGGTCCCGTTGGAGGGGCCTGTGCCGGAAGAGCTGATCGAAGACTTTCGCGACTATCGGGAGTTGATGGTCGAGAAGATCGCCGAGACCGACGACGAATTGATCATCAAGTACCTCAAGGGCCAGGAGATCACCAAGGAAGAGATCAAGGCAGCACTCAGGAAGGCGACGGTCGATTACCAACTGGTGCCCGTAGTGTGCGGCAGCGCGCTAAAGAACAAAGGAATACATTCCCTCCTGGACGCCATCGGTGACTACCTCCCTTCGCCTATGGAGGTGCCTGCCCCCGTTGGGAAGGTAAACGGCGGAAGCCGAGAGGAAACCCGCGAGCCGACTCTAGAGGCGCCTTTCTGCGCTCTGGCGTTCAAGACAGTGACCGACCCTTTCATCGGCCGGCTGGTATACTTCCGCGTTTACTCCGGGCAGGTAAAGACGAGCGAAGGGGTGATCAATTCGGCCACGGGAAAGCGGGAACGACTTGGCCGAGTCGTTAGAATGCATGCTCAACATCGGGAAGACCTCGACGGGATGAAGGTCGGCGAGATCGTAGCAGTCGTGGGTATGAGGAACACGTCGACCGGCGACACGATCTGCGATGAGAAGGCGCCCATAGTGCTTGAGACGATCACATTCCCAGAGCCGGTAATGTCAACGGCCATAGAGCCGAAAACCCGCGCAGACCAGGAGCGACTTCTTGACGCGCTGTCGAAGCTCTCCGGCGAAGACCCCACCCTCAACATCAGGTTCGACGAAGAAGTGGGCCAGACTATCATGTCCGGCATGGGGGAGCTTCATCTAGAGATCGTCGTCGACCGTATCAAGAGAGAATTCAAGGTCGAAGGGAACATCGGAAAGCCGAAGGTTTCCTATCGAGAGGCGCCCAGGAAGTCGGTGCAGGCAGAAGAGCGTTTCGTCCGCCAGACCGGGGGTCACGGCCAGTACGCTCACGTGGTCCTCCAGCTTGAGCCTCTGAAGCGCGGCGAGGGATTCCAGTTCGAGGACAAGACCAGAGGAGGCGCGATCCCTCGTGCGTTTATTCCCGCGGTCAGCAAAGGGGTGGAGGACGCCCTCGGAGCCGGCCCAGTTGGTGGATATCCGGTCGTAGACACCAAGGTTACGCTTCTAGACGGGAGCTTCCACGAGGTCGACTCCTCGGAAATGGCGTTCCGGATCGCGGGGTCCATTGCGACCAAAGCCGCTATCAAGCGGGCCCGCCCCATGCTTCTCGAGCCTATCATGCGTCTCGAGCTCATTACCCCCGGGGAGTTTCTCGGGGAGGTTCTGGGGGACCTGGGACGCCGGAGGGCTAACATCAGAGGAATCGAGGGACAAGAGGACATTCAGGTCGTTCGCGCCCTAGTTCCCCTGGGAGAGAGCTTCGGATATGCGAATACGGTTCGATCGCTTACGCAAGGGAGGGCTAGTTACTCCCTCGAGTTCGACAACTACCAGGAGGTACCCGTAGCTGTAGCCTCCGAGTAGGCCCGCTCCGAATCTCGGTTCGGAGCGAGTCACCAAGGCCGGCGATGGTGGTCAATGGTTTCCAAGCAGAAGATCAGAATAATACTCAGGGCATTCGACCACAGGGTTCTCGATCAGTCAGCGGGACAGATCGTGGAGGCGGCGGAGCGTACCGGTGCGCAGGTCGCCGGACCGATTCCGCTGCCGACCTCTATCAAGCGGTTCTGTGTGATTCGTTCCCCTCACGTCCACAAGGACGGTCGAGAGCATTTCGAGCTCCGAACTCACAACCGCCTCATCGACATCCACGAACCCACCTCCAAGACGATCGACTCTCTGACCAGACTCAATGTTCCCGCCGGCGTTTATATCTCGATCAAGCTGTAATCTGTCTGAGCGTTAGCATGACCATCCAAGGACTCCTAGCGAAAAAGATCGGCACCACCGAGGTGTTCCGCGAAGACGGCCAGGCGGTATGCGTCACGGCCGTTCAAGCCGGCCCGTGCACCGTTACTCAGGTAAAGACTGTCGGCGGCGACGGTTACTCTGCGGTGCAGCTGGGATTCGAAGAAGTGCGGCGTAGGAATCGGCCGGCTAGCGGGCATCTCGAGGGTTCCGGCAAGTTGTTCCGCCATCTACGCGAGTTCAGGACTGACGACGTCGGCGACATCGTCGTCGGCCAGGAGTTCGATGCTAGCCTGTTCGAGCCGGGAGAAAAGGTGGAGGCGACCGGGACCACAAAGGGTCGCGGGTTCGCGGGAGGCGTGAAGCGTCACGGCTTCCACGGTGGGCCGAAGACCCACGGCCAGTCCGACAGACATCGTGCCCCCGGGTCTATTGGGGCAGGGAGCTCCCCCGGCAGAGTTCTTAAGGGGCTGAGAATGGCCGGCCACATGGGAAACAACCGTGTCACGATTCGAGGCCTCGAAGTGGTCTCCGCGGACCCTGACCGTAATTTGCTATTAATCAAAGGGGCTGTCCCTGGAGCGACAAACTCGCTCCTGCTTATCCGGAAGACCGGAGCAGGGTCGAAGTAGGAACAGAATGAGACTCGAAGTCAAGAATACCCAGGGAACGGTCGTCGAGACTATGCAGGTCCGTGACGACGTGTTCGCGGCGCCGTCAAGGCCTGGCCTCGTGCATCAGGTGATGGTCGGTCAGCTCGCGAATCGACGCCAAGGCACGGCTGCAGTAAAGACTCGCGCTCGTGTATCAGGCGGCGGCAGGAAACCCCGCCCTCAGAAGCACACAGGCGCGGCGCGTGCCGGAACTATTCGGGCGCCGCAATGGCGGGGTGGGGGCGTTGTGTTCGGCGTCCGTGCGAGAAGCTATCGCCAACGAACGCCGAAGAGAATGAGACGGCTATCGTTAGTGTCCACGCTGTCGGACAAGGTGCGCGATGGTGAGCTTGTCGTACTGGAATCGGTCGGACTGGCAACTTCCAAGACCAGGGAAATAGCTGCCATCATTGATGCGCTCGCCGCGCGGAAGCCTCTACTCCTTGTGGCGGATGGGGCCGACGTAGATACGCTCCGAGCCACGCGGAACATACCTGGGCTTACCAAGACTCCGTCGCGTCTACTGAACACACTTCAACTGTTGCAACACCAAACGGTAATCATGACCGTCGAAGCGGCTCGAGCAACCGAGGAATTGTGGGGTGGTGTCCGGCACAAACGGATGCGGTCAGCCGTATCGGCGACGGCAGAGTAACAAAGATGCATGCGTTAGAGGTTCTGAGGCGTCCGATCATCACTGAGAAAAGCACCGACATGCAGGAGCGGGGCCGGTATGTCTTCGAGGTCGCGCCCAGTGCGACCAAATATCAGGTCAAAGACTCGGTCGAAAAGGCCTTCGACGTCAAAGTTGTCAACGTCAATACGATGAACGTGCGTGGGAAGCGGAAGCGATTCGGCGCCCGCTACTCGGCGAAGCGCTCCTGGAAGAAAGCCATCGTTACGCTGGCGCCGGGCGATACAATCACAATCTTCGAGGGTGTTTAGATGCCACTAAAGAGCGCAAAACCGATCACACCCGGGCGCCGGGGCGCGGTATTTCAGACCAACGACGACATTACCGAGCGCAAGCCCAAGAAGTCGCTCGTTAAGCCGCTCAAGAGGCGTGCGGGCCGTAATTCGCGTGGAAAGATCACGGTCCGACATCGCGGTGGGGGTCACAAGCGCCGGCTCAGAATAATCGACTTCAAACGGGACAAGCCTGGCGTTCCAGGCGAGGTCGCGAGCATCGAGTACGACCCGAACCGGTCGGCGAGGATCGCGCTAATAAAGTACCGGGACGGCGACTGGCGGTACATAATCGCCCCAAACGGTCTAGGCGTCGGAGACCCCGTTCAGGCGGGAGGTGGAGCTGAGGTGAGGACGGGGAACGCCCTCCCTTTGAAAGCGATTCCCACCGGAACTCTGGTGCACAACATAGAGATGAAAGTAGGCAAGGGCGGTCAGCTGGTCCGCAGCGCGGGCGGAGGAGCAGAGGTCCTCGCTAAGGAAGACCGCTACACGCTGCTCCGGCTGCCGTCGGGTGAGGTCAGGCGTGTGCTCAGTGAGTGCATGGCGACCATCGGGCAGGTAGGCGCCGTAGACCATAAGAACGTCAAACTTGGAAAGGCGGGGCGCAAACGCAACATGGGTAGACGACCGGAGGTGAGGGGTGTCGTGATGTCCCCCAGGGACCATCCGCATGGCGGCGGAGAGGGCCGCTCGCCGATCGGCATGCCGAGCCCGAAGACGCCTTGGGGTAAGCCAGCCCTCGGTTATCGGACGCGGCGCAACAAATCGACCGACAAGTTCATTCAGAGCCGGAAGTCGCGGCGTTAGTCTCGCTGGAGGTATAGATGTCAAGATCGGTAAAGAAGGGGCCATTCGTCGACGCCAAACTGGCCAAAAAGGTCGAGGCGGCGAATCGGAGTAGAAGCAAGCCGGAGATCAAAACTTGGTCCAGGGCTTCGATGATCATGCCCGATATGCTGGGTCTGACTATCGGCGTCCATGACGGACGGCGACACATCCCGATATTCATTACAGAGAACATGGTGGGGCACAGGCTTGGTGAGTTCGCCCCAACGCGGACGTTCCGAGGACACTCGTCCCGGTCGGAACGCATGACGTCGGTCTCTTAGGGACGGAGGAGTCGAATTGCCCGCGAGCGCGAAGGCAAAGGAAACCGGTGTTTCCGTAAAAAAAGTGAAGCCTATCATCGACCTGGTACGCGGGAAACCGGTCGACGAAGCGCTCCAGATTCTCGAGTTCTTGCCGTCACCGGTGGCGGCCACCGTGTTGAGAGTGGTCAAGTCCGCGTCGGCCAACGCCGAGAACGAGCTTCTGACGAGGCAGTCTGATCTACGGATCGTAGAGATATACGCAAACCAAGGGACAACCGTGAAGCGTTTCCGGGCGAGGTCGAGAGGTCGAGCATCGCGGATATTCCGCAGGAGCAGTCACATCACCGTAGTGGTGGACGAGGAGCAGCAAGTTGGGGAATAAGACACACCCCATCGGTTTCCGACTTGGAATCGTCAAGGACTGGCAAGCGAGATGGTTCGCGGGCACACAGAAAGAGTACCGCAGCCTCGTCATCGAAGACCTTGCGATACGCAACGCGGTCTTCGGCTCGAACCCGGACGCGGGCGTGTCGCGGGTAGAAATCGAGCGTGGGTCGAACGATGTCGTGATCACGGTGCATACCGCGAGGCCCGGCATCGTGATCGGGCGAGGCGGACAGAAAGTAGAGGACCTGCGGAAGTTGCTCGAGGGCATCACAGAAAGGCATGCTCGGCTCAACGTTCAGGAGATTCGACAGCCGGAACTCGATGCCGCGCTGGTTGCGCGGAATGTCGCGGACCAACTGGTCAGACGGATCACGTTCCGCAGAGCCATTCGGCAGGCCATCAGCAGGACGATGCAAGCCGGCGCTCAAGGGATCAAGATCGTGTGCTCCGGTAGGCTGGGGGGAGCCGACATCGCCCGTGAAGAGAAGCAGATGGAGGGTCGGGTCCCTCTTCACACGCTCCGTGCAGACATAGACTTCAGCATCGCCGAAGCCGCGACGGATTTCGGTCGGATAGGCGTCAAGGTTTGGATATACAAAGGCGATATCCTTCCTGAACCCAAGGAAGGAGAGGGGCCGGACGTTCGCCACATCGAGGTGACGGTCACCGCCGCCGAGGAACCAGAGGATGTTACAACCGAAGAGAGTCAAGTACAGGAATAAGCAGCGAGGGCGACGCCGGGGCATCGCCACCGGCGGGTCCACCGTCAACTTTGGCGACTACGGCCTCAAGGCGGCGGAGCCTGCATGGATCACCTCGCGGCAGATCGAGGCGGCCCGCCGCGTTATCACTCGGTACGTTCGCAAGGGGGGCAGGCTGTGGATCCGCATATTCCCCGACAAGTCGGTGACGGCACGGGCGGCAGAAACCCGGATGGGTAGTGGAAAGGGCGCCGTCGATCATTGGGTCGCCGTCGTCAAGCCGGGACGGGTGATGTTCGAGCTTGCCGGAGTGCCAGAGGACCAGGCCAAAGAGGCGCTCAAACTTGCGTCGGCCAAGCTGCCGATCGCAACTCGGATCGTGACCAAGCAAGAGGTATAGGGGCCGATGGAAACCGACGACTTACGAGCTTTGACGGACGAAGAACTGGACGAAGAGCTACAGGAGACTCACAGAGGGCTTATGAACCTGCGTTTTCGCGCTGCCACCATGCAGCTGGCCAACGTCAACGAGATTAGAAAGAACCGAAGGCGCATAGCGCGGATATATACGATTATGCGAGAGCGAGAACTGGCCCGGGCCGCCGTATGAGCTTCGAAAGACGAAAAATCCGCGTCGGTAGCGTCGTCCGGGACCAGATGGAAAAGACGGTGGTAGTACAGGTCGAACGCCGCGGGCGCCACGCTAGATATGGCAAGGTGGTGACGCAGAGGAAGCATTTCAAAGCGCACGACGAGACTAACGAAAGCCGAATCGGCGATACGGTCAAGATCATGGAGACTCGACCGCTTTCGAAGACCAAGCGGTGGCGCGTCGTCGAGATACTGCAGCGCGAGGAGATCGCGGGGGTACAGCCTGGCGAGATAGGCGTGGACGAGACCGTGGCGACGGCCGAGGCGACTTCGGCCGCGCAGGCCGAGGCTGCCGAAGCCACAGCACAAGTCGATGCAGTGGCGGAAGAGGCATCCGTTGAGCCGGTCGACGAGGCCCCGGTTGAAGACCAAGCCGAGGAACCTACCGCGGAATTAGAGGAGGAAGAGGAGGCCGGGGAAGCCGAGGAGCCGGTAGCCGAGGTCGAGACCGAAGAGCCAGCTACCGTGGTCGACAAAGAAGTGGACTTCGCTGGAGAGGAGCCTACCGCCGAGGCCGAACCTGAAACAGAGGTGCCCACAGCTGAGGCTGAACCCGCGGTCGGGGAGCCCACAGCTGACGTTGAACCCGAAGTCGAGGCACCTATCGCCGAGGCCGAACCTGAAATAGAGGAGCCCGCAGCTGAGGCTGAAATCGAGGAGCCTGTTGCCGAGGCTGAACCTGAAACAGAGGAGCCCACAGCTGAGGTTGAACCGGAAGTCGAGGAGCCCGCAGAAGAAAAGCCTAAAGCGGAGAAGCCCAAAAAGCCGCGTGCTCGACGAAAGAAAGCCACAGAGGAAACCGACGCGGAATGATTCAAATATATACAAGGCTAAAGGTCGCGGATAACTCAGGGGCGAAGATCATCAGTTGTATCGGGGTTCCGGGTGGGAGCGGTCGCAAGTACGCCAGGCCTGGGGACGTGATCGTGGCCTCGGTCAAAGAGGCAGCCCCGGCAGCGGGCGTCGCCAAAGGGGAGGTTGTGCGGGCAGTCGTCGTACGCACCGTCAAGGGGCTTCGGCGGCGTGACGGGTCTCACATCCGCTTTGACGACAATGCGGCCGTGATCATCAATGAAGACCAAATGCCCAGGGGCACCCGTATTTTCGGGCCGGTGGCCCGCGAGCTGCGAGACAAGAACTTCATGAGGATTGTCTCGCTCGCGCCAGAGGTGCTGTGAATTGAAGCTGCGAGCGGACGACAACGTCCTCGTAATCAAGGGTCGAGACAGAGGAAAGCAAGGGCGTATTCAGCAGACCTACCCTGACGACAGTAAAGTGCTTGTCGAAGGGGTAAACGTCGTTTTGCGGCATGCGAAAGCGACCGCCGACCTGAGGCAGGCCGGGATCATCCAGAAGGAGCTCCCTATACAAGCGGCGAACGTGATGCTGATGTGTACCCACTGCAATCGGCCAACGCGCGTAAACCATCGCAAGCTGGCAGACGGGACCAAGGCGCGCGTGTGCAACAGGTGCAAGGAAGTAATCGAATGACGACCGACGAAGAAAAGCAAAAGCCCAGTAGGGCCAAGTCTTCCAAGACTACGGCCGCCAAAGGGACCAAGAAGTCGACGGGTACCAAGCCGACTCGCTCCGAAACGGGTTCGGAGGGCGCCGGAGCGAAAGCGAAGTCGACCTCTCGTAGCTCGGGTGGGCGGAAATCTACTCGTGCTACGGCCGTCGCCAAGGAAAAGGCGACGAAGGAAGCTACACCCGATACCCAGCCTTCGCCCGCGATCGAGCCAAGGCCCCTGCCGAGAGTACTGGCACGGTTCCGCGAGGAAGTGGCGCAGGAGATGACCAAGGAGTTTGGCTACACCAGCGCGATGCAGGTTCCGAGGCTGACCAAGATCGTTCTCAATATCGGAATGGGTGAAGCGCTCGAGAATTCGAGAGCCATCGAAAACGCCTCGCGCGATTTGAGTCTGATCGCGGGACAGCATCCCGTAACCACCAGAGCGCGCAAATCGATCGCTGGATTCAAGATAAGGCAAGGAATGCCGATCGGCCTCTCCGTGACGCTGCGAGGCAGAAGGATGTTTGAATTTTTTGACCGGCTCGTCAGCTCGGCGCTGCCGAGGATACGAGACTTCCGAGGTCTTTCCAGGGAAGCCTTCGACGGCCGGGGGAACTACTCACTCGGTATCCGAGAACACGTGATCTTTCCGGAAATCGACTACAACTCGATCGACCGCATCAGGGGACTCGAGGTATCGATCGTTACGACGGCGAGAACGGACAGAGAAGGGCTACGGCTGCTCGAGATGCTCGGAGTTCCGCTGGCAAGGCCTGAGACGGGCGAACAGGCGGCGTAAGAGGTGACGGATATTGGCTAAAGCATCGAAGATAGCGAGCTGGAAGCGACCGAAGAAATTCTCGGTCAGAGAGTACAACCGGTGCCACAGGTGTGGTAGGCCACGGGCTTACATTCGACACTTCGGACTCTGCCGCATCTGTTTCAGGGAATTGGCTCTCACCGGAATGCTTCCGGGAGTTCGCAAAGCAAGTTGGTAAGCACTTCGCCCCCCGCGGGCGCCACCGATAGAGGAGCGACGATGGCGACAACAGACCCGATCGCGGACATGCTGACGAGGATTCGCAATGCGGTTATCGTCCGGCACGACTCCGTGGTCATTCCGGCATCGAAGATGAAGGTCGCCCTCGCCAAGATCTTGAGGGAAGAGGGGTTTATCGAAGACTACGAGGTAGGAGAGGGCAGCACGCCGCAGGGAATCATCAAGCTGCATCTGAACTACCGCGCCAAGGGCGAACCGGCGATATCCGGACTCAAACGGGTCAGCAGACCGGGCCTACGGGTGTATGTTCGAAAGGGAGAGATCCCTCGGTACTATGGCGGCATGGGCGTCGCGATCTTATCGACGTCGAAAGGGATCATGACCGGCAGTCAGGCTTGGCGTGACGGAGAAGGTGGAGAGCTTTTATGTTACGTTTGGTAAGGAGCGGCTAGTGTCGAGAGTCGGCAAAGAGCCCATTCCGGTACCCAACGGAGTCGAGGCCAAGATCGAAGGCTCCACCGTAACGATCAAGGGTCCCAAAGGGACTCTCACGGAGACGTTCTCTCCGGACATGTCGCTCTCGCGGGAGAGCGGCACATTGAAGGTGGAGCGGCCCTCGGACGAGCGAGAGCATCGCGCCCTTCACGGACTGACTCGCAGCCTTCTGGCTAACATGGTCCAGGGCGTAAGCGAAGGGTTCGGAAAGTCTCTGGAGCTGGTCGGTGTCGGCTATCGCGTCCAACAGGGTGGCAAGGGCATCGCGCTGAGCGTAATGCTGAGCCATCAGGTGGACGTCCAGCCTCCCGAGGGAGTCACCCTCGAGGTGGAAGGCAACAACCAGATTCACGTTAAGGGCATCGACAAACAGGCGGTCGGACAGATCGCGGCCGAGATACGATCGGTCCGCCCTCCCAACCCCTACACCGGGAAGGGCATTCGGTATGCGGGAGAGTTCGTCCGGATCAAGCCGGGCAAGAGCGCGAGGAGAGTCGAATAGCAATGGCCGGAGCCCGAACGAACAAAAGGCAGCGAGAAGCTCGACATCGGAGAGTCCGCAAGACGCTCAGCGGCACTGGCGATCGGCCCAGGCTGGCCGTCTTCCGCAGTCCGAAGCACATATATGCACAGGTTATCGACGACGAGCTACGCACTACTCTTGTTGCGGCGTCGAGTCTCGACGATGAAGTGAAGAAACAGCGGGACTCTAAAATCAAGACAGAGGTATCCAGGTTGGTTGGAGAGCTTATTGCACGACGGGCGACTGAGAAGGGCATCAAGTCGGTCGTCTTCGATCGCGGAGGCTACAAATATCACGGCCGCGTAAAGGCTCTGGCCGACACTGCCCGAAAAGGGGGGCTTAAGTTTTGACATACTCCTCATACGGTAGAGATTCGGACGACTCTCTCATAGCGGAGCGGGTCGTCAAGATTTCTCGAGTTGCCAAGGTTGTGAAAGGCGGCCGTAACCTGAGCTTCAGCGCCGTGGTCGTCGTCGGAGACAGCGATGGACAGGTCGGCATCGGCATGGGGAAAGCCGATGCAGTGCCTGACGCTGTCAGGAAAGGCCGGGTCAAGGCTACGGCCAACATGATCCAGGTACCCATCAAAGGCAGCACGATACCTCACGAGATAACGGCACGTCATGGAGCCTCGGAGGTTATGTTGAAGCCCGCAGCGCCTGGGACAGGCGTGATCGCAGGCGGTTCGGTCAGAGCCGTTGTCGAGCTTGCCGGAATCAAGGACATTCTCACGAAAGCGCGGCGCAGCACCAACCCCGTCAACTCCGTGAAGGCTGCGTTCAAGGCGTTGCAGATGCTAAAGGACCCCGAAGAGGAGCTGGCGATTCGGAAACGGCTCGCCGAGACGGCGCCGCAGAAACGCCAGGCTTCGCGAGGGAGTAGCAGACGGTAGCATGGGCAAGATCGCGATCACGTGGAGAAAGAGTGCGATAGGCTTTCCACAGGACCAACGCAGGACAATCGAGGCTATGGGGCTAAAGCGCCTACATCGCACGGTTGAACACGATGACAATCCGACGATCCGGGGGATGGTGAACAAGGTCAGGCACCTTGTCGAGGTCACCGAGATACCGAGTCCCAAGAGATCGAGAACGAAGTAGCGCGGGGCCAAATGTAGATGAAACAGCACGAGTTGAGTCCTCCAAAGGGAGCGAAGCGCTCTCGCAAACGAGTAGGCCGCGGAGACGGAAGCGGTTATGGCAGCTACTCCGGCCGGGGTATGAAGGGGCAGAACTCCCGCAGCGGTGGGGGGGTGCGGCCGAACTTCGAAGGTGGGCAACTACCCCTAACGAAGGCCCTGCCGCGGATTCGCGGTTTCACAAACATCTTCCGCACGGAATATAGCGTGGTAAACGTGGGCAAGTTGAGCGGATTCCCGGCTGAGAGCCGTGTCACGCCCGAACTGCTCGCGGAAGCAGGCGTAATCAAGAACGTAAAACGTCCCGTGAAGATCCTGGGGCGAGGCGACCTCGACGTGTCCCTAGTCGTCGAGGCCCATCGGTTCTCGGGGAGTGCCCGGCAGAAGATAGAGGCTGCCGGCGGAAGTGTTGAGGAGATGCGGTAGTGCGACAGTCTCAAGCTGCGGCTTCCGAGGTATCGAGGCCACAACTTATACAGTCGATGATCGACGCCATGCGGGTCCCGGACCTGCGGGCGAGGATCCTCTTTACGATCTCGATGCTCGTAATTTACCGGTTCGTCGCCCACGTACCAGTACCGGGGGTGGACGCTCAGGCCTTGGCGCAAGCGTTCGAGCAGCAGGCGCTTCTCGGCTTCCTAAACCTGTTCAGCGGCGGAGCCCTCGCGGCGATGAGCGTCGCTGCGATGGGAGTCTACCCGTACATCACGGCGTCCATCGTAATGCAGATCCTGACCCCGGTAATGCCTCAGCTGAAGGCGCTCTCCCAGGAGGGTGAATACGGCCGCCAGCGGATCAACCAAATCACCCACTGGCTAATGGTCCCGATCGCGTTCTTCCAAGCGTGGGGAACATTGACGATTTTGCGCCAGAGCCCGGTACTGCCGGACGTCCAGTTCGGGTTGAACCAGACGACCATCGCGATCCTCTTCTCGATGGTCGCCGGCACGGCGTTTTGCGTATGGCTCGGCGAGTTGATCACCGAAAGAGGTCTGGGTAACGGCATCTCGCTCATTATCTTCGGCGGCATCGTGGCCAGTCTGCCATCGATGATAGGCCAGGGTTTCTTGGAGAAAGACGAGGGGGCCGGCCTGATCCTCTTTGCCCTCCTGACCTTCGGAATATTCTATGTAATCGTTCTATTCACGGAAGCCCAGCGCAGAGTACCCGTCCAGTATGGTAGAAGCGTGTTCAGGGGTGGGCGGATGCAACGCCAGAGCGGGTCCACCTTCCTTCCTCTGCGCGTTAACTCTGCGGGCATGATTCCTCTGATCTTCGCGTCGTCCATCATCATTCTTCCCGTCACGATCGCCAGCTATTTCACGGACCCGCTGAGCGACGATCTGCACATAAGGTTTTTCCGGTCCTTTTCCGACACCTTGGACCCTACGGGTCTACCCTACTGGATCCTTTTCTTCTTCCTTGTGGTCGTCTTTACGTTCTTCTACACGATGATTGTGTTCCAGCAACAAAACCTGGCTGAGAACCTCCAACGGAACGGCGGGTTCATCCCGGGTATCCGGCCCGGACGTCCGACCCAGGAATATCTGAACCGTGTCATCATCCGAATCACGTGGGGAGGCGCTTTCTTTCTGGGCACTGTCGCGATCCTGCCTTTCTTTGTCACGCAGGCGACCGACGTTCGCGCGCTGACGTTAAGTAGTTTCAGCATGCTAATCATGGTGGGAGTTGCGCTGGACACGATGCGACAGCTCGAGGCCCAGCTACTCATGCGTAACTATGAGGGTTTCCTCAGATAGCTGAGGCTTAGAAACGAAATCTTGAAGGTCGTTCTGTTAGGCCCTCCTGGGGCAGGTAAAGGAACTCAAGCCGAGCGGCTGGCTCAGGAGCAAGGGATACCCCGAGTTTCGTCAGGAGACTTGTTTCGGGACCATCAGCGTAGGGACAGTGACTTGGGTAAGCTGGCCCGCTCCTACATGGAGAGCGGTGCTCTGGTTCCTGACAAAGTGACGATCAAGATGGTGATGGAGTGGATCGAAGCAAACGAGGACCAGGGCGGTTTCATCCTCGATGGCTTCCCCAGAACCCTCGCCCAAGCTGAAGCTCTGGACAACGCGCTGGCCGACGATGGAGGGGTGGCGAAAGTCCTATATGTCAACGTATCGCAAGATGAGTTGGTCCGGCGACTGACGGGCCGGCTTCTGTGTCGGGACTGCCAGACTCCATATCAGATGGACTCGGCACCACCTGGCGAGCCGGACAAGTGCGATAAGTGCGGGGGCGAACTGTATCAGAGGCCGGACGACAAGCCCGAGGCGGTATCGGAAAGGCTTTTGGTCTACAAGAATGAAACGGAGCCTCTAATCGAATATTACCGGAATGCAGGGGTCCTAATCGAGGTTAACGGCGAGGGCTCAATCGAGAACGTCGGAGAGGCGCTATTGAACGGGCTGAGGTCCTGAAGCGTGCCCGTGCTATCATCTATGCGCGCTGGCCAGTCGGAGCTGCCGAACTGGCCGGCCGCGATCACTTAGGAGCACTTCGATCGGCTACACGAACACGTTGGGGAAAACGAAAGCAGTGGGGGTCACGGTCAAGTCGGCCAAAGAGTTGGACTATATGCGTGAAGCCGGACAGGTCGTGGCCGCGACGAAGGCGGTGCTGCGAGAGGCGATCCGTCCCGGTATCTCAACGTCTGAACTGGACCGGTTGGCCGAGAAAGAGATCAGACGGCACGGTGCAGAGCCCTCATTCAAGGGGCTCTACGGCTTCCCGGCCACAATATGCGTGTCGCTTAACGAGGAGGTCGTTCACGGCATACCGTCCGAACGAACGGTCCGTGACGGGGACGTGATCAGCGTGGACGTCGGAGCGGTCGTCGGTGGTTTCCACGGGGATAGCGCGTTCACAGTGGGCGTGGGGGCGATATCGGATAAGACGCAACAGCTAATAGACGCGACCAGAGAATCGCTGGAGTTGGGCATCGACGAGGCGAAAGCCGGCGCCAGGGTCGGTGATATCTCGGCGGCAGTCCAAGCTCACGCCGAGACCTTCGATTACGGGGTTGTTCGGCAGTACGTCGGACACGGCATTGGTAGAGATTTGCACGAGGACCCACAGGTCCCCAATTTCGGGGCCGCCGGACGAGGTCCACTGTTGCGTGAAGGAATGACACTGGCCATTGAACCGATGTTCAACATCGGTGGTTGGGAGACAGAAGTACTCGACGACAATTGGACCGTGGTGACCGGAGACGGGAGCCTGTCGGCCCATTTCGAGGATACGATCGCGATTACGGCCAACGGCCCTGAGTTGCTGACTTAGAGCCGAGACCTACTCAGTAAGGAGAACCGCGAACCGGTTTGGCGAAAAAGGAAGCGATAGAAGTAGAGGGAACCGTAAAGGAGTCGTTGCGGGACGCCTCCTTTCGCGTGGAGTTGGCGAACGGGCACAAGGTTTTGGCCTACGTATCGGGCAAGATACGGAAGAACTATATCCGCGTTCTGCCCGGTGATCGAGTGCTCGTGGAGCTCTCTCCATACGACCTTACTCGGGGCAGAATCACGTACAGGTTCAGGTAGGCGAGTGGAAAGATGGGAGGGCGATCATGAAGGTGTCAGCCTCGGTCCGACCGAGATGCAACAAATGCCGGGTAATTCGTCGACACGGGCGAGTAATGGTCATTTGCGACAATCTTCGGCATAAGCAGAGGCAGGGCTAACCGGCGCACTAAACATGGAACGCGGCCTAGCGTTCCGGGAGAAGCAGATGGCTATAGTTTCCGGAGTGAACATTCCCGACAACAAGCGTGTCGAGGTCTCTCTTACCAGGGTCTTCGGTATCGGCCCGGCGCAAGCCCAAGACGTAGTCGAGAAGGCCGGCGTGCTGGGAAATCCTCGGGTCAGCGAACTGACCGAATCGGACCTGACTCGCATCAGGGAAGTCATAGACCGCGAGAAGAAGGTAGAGGGTGACCTTCGACGCGAGTTGAACTCTAACATCAGGCGCCTGATCGACATCGGGAGCTATCGAGGGATGCGTCACCGGCGCGGCCTTCCGGTGAGAGGTCAGAGAACGCGGACCAACGCGCGCGCGAAGCGTGGACGCAGAGTGCCGGTTGCCGGCAGACGCCAAACCGTAACCAAGAAGTAACGCAGAGCCGCGCGAGACGGAGCCGGCTACCACGTGCCTTCAGAAGGCGCACGGCCTCGAGAGTCGCTGAAGGACGGGACAAGAAGGGAAGGAAATGCCGAGAAAACCACGAACAAGACGGAAGGTCCGTAAGTCGGTCCCGGTGGGACGAGCTTATGTCCAGTCGACGTTCAATAACACACTGATCACGCTTACCGACCAGTCCGGTAGCGTAATAGCATGGGGCAGCGCCGGAACGGCGGGGTTCAACGGCTCCCGCAAGTCTACGGCCTTTGCTGCCCAGAGAGCGGCCGAAAGCGCAGCGCGGAAGGCCAAGGAACACGGACTCAGACAGGTAGATGTGTATGTGCGGGGACCTGGGCCGGGCCGGGAGTCTGCCATCCGGTCGTTGCAGGCAGCCGGGATTTTCGTGACCAGCATCCGCGACGTTACTCCCGTGCCACACAACGGCTGTCGGCCGCGCAAGCGCCGGCGGGTATAGGGCTGGAGTTGAACGAGAGAGCGTAAGTGGAGGCTCATTCGTCGACTCTGCCTCGCCGGGACCCGCCCGCCTTGCTGGACGAGACGTTCCTCGTTTATGCCAGGCACTTCTGGCGACTAACTGGGCTGGTTCTCGTAGTCGCAGGGCCCATGGGCGTGCTGACGGCGGTCTTGTTCGAGGTCACCGGTGGAGGCGCCGTCCCGTTCGCGACGGCAGTGATAGTCCGGGGATTGGCGACCGCGTTGATCTTCAGCGCCGGCGCCGTTGCCGTTGGACAGCATTATGTAAGAGGCGACATTCAGGTGAAGGAGTGTTTGACGCGAGTGTGGCACAGGATCGTTTCGATATCGCTGGCTACAATTGCCTTGGCGTTCGTCGTGGCGCTACCAACGGTTTTGGCGGTGAATCTGTTGGGCCCGGTAGCGGCTGCGGTTAATGGCGCGATCGGCGACCTCTCGTCAGCCGTCCTGGTCATGGCCATGGCTCTGCTGGTGCTACTAATCGTCTTGACGTTCTGGTGCGTAACGTTGAATGCCGTCGTCGTGGAAGGTAACCACGCGTTCGAAGCGTTGAGGCGGACGTTCGGGCTGGTCCGTACAAGCTGGTGGAGGGTTGCGGCGGCGTCGGCCCTGTTGGGCTTGGCGGCGTTCGGACTCGGCATAGTAGTCACGGTCCCATTCGCGGCCGTTATGCTCGCCGCGGGTGCCTCATCCGGTTCCGCAACCGCCGTGGTGGTCCAGTCCGTGGGAGGCATCGTTGTTGGGATACTCGTTCCGCCCGTGCTTTTCATAGGCGGCACATTGCTATATTACGATCTGAGAGTGCGCCAGGAGGCCTACGATCTGGGCGTGCTGTCACAAGAAATTGGCGTGGCGGGAGTCTAGACCGCCCGCAGAAAAAGATTCGGAGGTCGGAAAACCAGATGGCCCGCTACACTGATCCAGTCTGTCGCCAGTGTCGAAGAATAGGTGAGAAGCTCTTCTTGAAGGGCGAACGGTGCTACACGCCGAGATGCGCGGTAGACCGGCGCAAGCGCCCGCCAGGAGAGGCGGTCCCCCGCAGGAGACGGGCGTCTGACTGGGCTCTTCGCCTGAAGGAGAAGCAGAAGGCGCGCTTTACCTACGGAGTGCTCGAACGCCAGTTTCGTCGGTATTTCGAGATGGCTCGAGACCAGACTGGTGCGACGGGTAACGCCCTGCTACAGACGTTGGAGAGGAGGCTCGACAACGTCGTGTACAGGCTTTCCTTCGCCGACTCCCGCCGACAGGCGCGACAGCTCGTTAATCACGGTCACTTCACGGTGAACGGAAAACGCATGACGATACCGTCCTATTTGGTCAAGCCCACGGACTCGATAGCTTGGAAGGGTTCGAACGGCTCGCTCCCGGCGTTCGCCGAGGCCCTTACGGAGGGTCTGCCTAAACGCCCGGTACCTCAATGGCTCAACCTCAACGCCGAGGATGTAACGGGTGAGGTGGTCGCCGTACCGGACATATCCGAGATCGAGACTGGAATAGACTCCCGGCTAATCGTCGAGTTCTATTCTCGGTAACAGGCGATTCCGATTCTACAGATCGGAATCGGCCGACAAGTCAGAGGAGCATACTGAACCATGGTGAATTTGCAAACACTGGCGCCCCCGGACCCCCGCGTCGAGGAGGAGGAGCCTGAGCCGACTCCGTCGATCAAGGTCGAAGAGGACGATGACGTCTACGGCAAGTTCCTCATAGAGCCGCTGCCGCAGGGCTTTGGGATGACCTTGGGGAACCCGGTCCGTCGAGTCCTATATAGCTCGCTACCGGGTACGGCAGTGACGTGGGTGAAGATCGAGGGTGTCCTGCACGAGTACGGAACGATACCTCATGTGAAGGAAGAAGTAGCTGAGCTGCTGATGAACATCAAGGGCATTCGGCTACGTTCGGAGGTAGACCGCCCCGGGAAACTGCGATTAGAAGTGGCCGGACAGGGCGAGGCATCTGCCGGAGACATAATGGCTTCGACCGACTACACGGTAGTCAATCCTGAGTTGTACCTGGCGACTTTAGACTCCGACGAGGCGCGGCTCTCCGTTGAGCTCAACGTCGAACGAGGCACCGGCTACGTACAGGCATCCCAGGGCGACGGGCTACCCATCGGTGTACTGCCGGTGGACGCGATATACACGCCGGTCCGCAAGGTCAACTACAGCGTCGACAACGTCCGGGTAGGCCAGCGTACCGACTTCGAGCGCCTCACGGTGGAGGTGTGGACCGACCAGTCGATCACACCGGTAGACGCTATGAGACAAGCGGGGACTGTTCTGGTCAATCAATTCTTCCTGTTCGCGAATACTCAAAAGACCGAAGAGGGTGGGGTGGAGGGTGGTCCTGCCCTGAGAATCTCACCTGAGCACTACAACGTTCCGGTCGAGCGACTGGAGCTTTCCTCTCGCACGCTGAACTGCCTCAAACGCGCCAGTATTGACAAGATCGGTCAGATACTGGAGATGAAAAGGTCCGAGCTACTGCAGATCAGGAACTTCGGCGAAAAGTCTCTCGACGAGCTGTACTCCCGTCTGCGGGAGATGGACCTGCTTCCTCCGGAGCTCGATCCGGACCTCCAGCAGGAGGAAGAAAGCGAAGACGAAGGTGAGCACGCGGTCGACGAAGAACAGCCCGAAGTGATGGCTGTCGTCGCCGAGGCCGAGGGCCAGGACGAAGGAGACGAGTCGTGAGGCACCGAGTCGCCGGCCGCAAGCTTTCACGCCCAACCGCCCATCGAATGGCCATGTTGCGCGGCGCCGTTACTGACCTGCTTCGGCTCGAGTCGTTGAGGACGACAGAACCAAAGGCCAGAGAGGTCCGACGCCTGGCCGAAAAGATGATCACCCGCGGCAAGAAGGGAACGCTGCACGATCGGCGCCTCGCGGCCGCGGTGCTCACCGACGAGACCGTTTTGCGAAAACTGTTCGACGAGCTAGGCCCGCGGTATGAATCGAGGCCGGGCGGATACACCCGAATGTTCAAGCTCGGACCACGCAAGGGCGACGCGGCGCCTATGGCTATATTGGAGCTCGTGGCCTGACCGCCATAGACTCGAATGCGCCTGGCCATGGTAGTGGAGTACGAAGGTACTGAGTACCACGGCTTTCAGTTCCAGACAAACGCGCCGTCCGTACAGAAGGAGATCGAGGAAGCGATAGAGCGATTTACCAGCAAAAAGAGTCGTGTGAAGGGAGCGGGTCGAACTGACGCAGGAGTCCACGCTTTGGGACAGGTAGTGGCTTTCGACACGGAAAGCGAGGAGGCCACTGAGACCTTCGTTCGAGCACTGAACTTTTACCTACCGGACGACATCGTTGTTAAGCGAGCGCGCGTGGTCAGAGATGACTTCGACCCGCGGCGGGACGCGCTAAGCCGCACCTACCGATATGTGATCCGGTCGGGCGATGCACGATCTCCGATAACACGAAGGACGGAGTACCAAATACAGGGGACCCTCGACATTGATAGAATGCGAAGGGCGGCACGATCGTTTGTAGGACGGCACGACTACTCTCGGTTCGCGGGGCCTCTGGACCGAAAAGATGCAAGCACAATCAGGCAAGTCTACGAAGCGACAGTCCGAAAGCGAGGTCAAACCGTGACCTTCGAGGTCGAAGGGAACGCGTTTCTTCCTCATCAGGTGAGACGCATGGTAGGCGCACTGTTAGAGATCGGGAAGATGAGACTGTCGCCAGGTGCGATCAAGTCGCTGCTCGAAGGGAAAGCGGAGCAGTTGGTTGCACACGCGGCGCCGCCACATGGGCTATTCCTGGTCAGAGTGAAATATGCGGAAGGCGAGCTAGATGGCACCATTTGTTAGACCACACCAGACCCGTGCGTCTGATCTGCGGCCGAAGTGGCACGTAATTGACGCGGATGGCAAGACGCTGGGACGTCTGGGCACCGAGATTGCGACGTTGCTGCAAGGCAAGCACAATCCGATGTACGTACCCAACCTGAACACCGGCGACTTCGTAGTGGTAGTCAACGCCGAGAAGGTCCGGGTCACGGGGAATAAGCTCGAAAAGAAGATGTACTACCGCCACAGCGGATATCACGGCGGTCTGAAAGAGCAGACGCTGGCCGACGTGCTCAAACGGACCCCGATCCGCGTGCTGCGACAGGCGGTGAAGGGCATGCTCCCCAAGAACTCGTTGGGGCGCCAGATGCTCTCGCGCCTGAAGCTGTACGCAGGGAACGAGCACCCCCACGCCGCCCAGGTAAACGCCGGGTCTCGTATCGAATCGGCGGCAGTGGAGAGCGAGTCTGAGGCGACTGCCGTCGCGGAGGCTTCGCCCGCCGAAGCTGCAACGACGGCTACGGAAGACACCAAGCAGAAAAAGAGGTCCCGGCGACCAAAGGGCGCTTCGGACGCCGAGGACCCGGCCGCTGTCTCTGACACCGAGAAGAAACCTGAGGCTAAGTCGCGACGGCCAAAAGCGACGGCGACCGATGCCCCTGAAGAGGGTGCCGCCGAGGTAGAAGCGGAGGCTACGGAAGACCCACAGCGGGCCAAACCCAAAGCACGCCGCCGAAAAGCGGTCAAAGCCGAAACCTCAGAAGGCGACGCTTCTGAGGAGTCGACCGAAGAGAAGACACCGGACGGCGAGGAGGCTTAATTGAACGAACAGCAATACTACTATGCGACCGGCCGTCGGAAGACCTCAGTGGCGAGGGTCAGGCTCTATATGGAGCGCGGTCCCATAGTCGTGAACGGAAAGCCTATAGAAGAGGCGTTCGGCTGGAAGTCCTGGCGTGACATCATCACAGAGCCCTTCATGGTGACCGAGTCCTCCGACCAATTCCGGGTCGTTGCCAAAGTAGCAGGGGGTGGCGTTTCGAGCCAGGCGGGGGCCCTCAAGCATGGTATCTCCAGAGCCCTTTTGGTCGCTGACCCCAGCTTAAGGCCGCGGCTCAAGCGCGCCGGACTGCTGACGCGTGACTCCCGTGAGAAGGAACGGAAGAAACCCGGACTGGTCCGCGCAAGAAAGGCCAAGCAGTACTCCAAACGTTAGTCAGGAAGGTGACTTGGCGAACGAGAGAGCGCCTCGATGTCGAGGCGCTCTCTTGGTTTTTCAGACTCTCGCGCTGTCCGTTACGCTTCAACGAGCAGTCCTTACCTGCTGAGCTCCGCCGCCAGTACGTCCAGCGAGTAGCCTTCCTTTCTCGCGCGCAGATCGAGGTAGACCAGCGTTCTGCCAATCAACACGAAGGGTGTGAGCACGGTCCCGACCGCTGCGATCCATATCGTTGCCAGGAATGGACTTATGATCAGAAGACCATTCGTTACCAGACCGGCAGCTATTGCCGCTCCTAGCAGGATGACGACATAAGCGGCGCCGATACCGAACACCCGCCACCAATTCCTGCTTACCAGGTCGGCGCTTCGGCCAAGTGCGCCAAGTCTCATGCCCTCGATCATTATCGCCTCGTCGGCGAAGAACCAGACGACGGCGACGTAGAAGAAAATCGGGATGCCTATGAGGAGCAGGCTAAGGATTCCCGCTCCAAACAGGGCTAGTCCGTACAACACGAACGCGGCCGTGAGGACGGCGACCCGCCGCCAGGCACGCCGGTAGCATTCTTCTACGCGGATAGACCGGCCTAGTCGCTTACCCGCGACGGCGTACACCGTGGCGCCGCTGGCGAGTATGGATAGGAATACGCTGGCCACGATCATTGCTGTCCCGATAGGCTTTGCGATTGCCGATACCACGGTGGGCAATTGAGGCACAACCGAGATCAGCACGAAAGGCCAGAAGCTTTCACGATAGACTTGGAAGGTTTCGCCAAGGAACCCGGCTAGGTCGAGCGTCAGGATTGCCGTGGACTCGTCGGAGGCACGGTGGGCGAGGTCTGCACCGCAAGACTCGCAAAAGCGCGAGTCCGGGCTATTCTCGTGGCCGCATTGAGGGCAGAACATCAGTCAACTGGACAAATTCGAGAGATAGGAGCCGCCGCAGTGGTGGCCGGACGCCCGCGCCTTCTAGTCCGCAGCGGCTTCGGCTTCCGCGAGCTTCTCGACACGAACCTTGGCAAGGGGCAGTCCCTCGACGTTTATGATCGGGTCGGGCTCAGAAGACGCGTCAAGGCGAGTGGCGACGTCTCCGAACAGCGACGTATGGGATATCATGCCTTTGTGAACGCCCGTTAGTCGCGCGACTCCCCGCAGTCGGTCCCGACTCGAAACGACCTCGACGAACTCCCCGTCTACGATATCCAGGTCCTGAGCGTCCTCCGGATGAATCTCCAGGACCTCGTCCCGCTCGATAACGTTTCGCTTTCCATTCTTGACTATCTCCATGGGACGGTCCGCCTGATGAAGCATACGCCCCCGGGCAAGAACGAACTGGAAGTCGGCGTCGAAGTCATCGGGAGCCGCAGGTAGGGCCATTGGAGAGAGCTCGATCTTGCGGGGGTCGACCTCCGGAACGCCGAGTATTCCGGTGTCAGACATGTCGGCGGCGAGGCATGGCCACTGCACACTTCCCGATCGGAGTCGTTCGTATGAAATACCGCCATAGATCTCTACCAGCCCGGCCAACTCATCGAAGACGCTTTCAGCGTCCGTGTGGTCGAAGCCTTCGGCGCCCATTAACCGCGCCATCTGGCTGATGATTCGCCAGTCGGGCTCCTCGTCGCCCTTCGGTCCGACTGCCGGACGGAGGAGCTGGACTCGGCGCTCCATGTTTGTATACGTGCCGTCGATCTCGGCAAATGTCGCCGATGGCAGAACGACGTCAGCCACTTCGGTCAGATCGTTCCGGAAGGTGGCGAGTACGACCAGGAACTCCAGCTGGCGCGCCGCGTCTACGAAGTCTCCCAGCTCACCGTTCGTGAAGTTGGCGCTATCGCCGGCTAGCAGCAAAGCCTTTACGCGACCGCTGCGGATGGCCGCCTCCATTTCCGTAAGGGCGTGGCCTTCGATTGTCGGCGCCTCAGCGTTCCAGGCTTGCTGAAAACGGTCCCGGGTGGCCGCGTCCGACACCGGGCCGTACCCGGGCAGATGGTCGGGCGCGCAGCCCACGTCTTTGGACCCCTGCTCGTTGGCGCCGGTGTACAGCGGGTACAGTCCGGACGACGGCTTGCCCAGGTTGCCCGTGGCGAGCGCCAGATTGACCAGACCACGTACACAAGCGTCGCGAAGGTCAGGAGCCAAGGTTTCGAGGGCGTAGAGTATTGCCGCCGGACTGCTGCCCGCGAAGAGCCTGGCCGCAGCCTGGATTTCTTCCTGGGGTATCGCCGTGACCTCCGAGACACGGATCAGATCGAAGGCCCATAGGCTGCTCTTTAGCTCCCTCACCCCGTCGCAACGCTCGGCGAGGAACTCGTGGTCGTCCAGGGACTCGTCGACGATTACCCTCAGCATCCCGCCGATGAGTGCGGTCTCGGTTCCGGGACGAGGTCGAAGCCATATGGTCGCGTATCGAGTCAGCTCGGTCTCGCGAGGATCGACAACGATGAGCGCAGCGCCCTCTTTGACCGCTTTCTTGATGGGTACGGCGGCTACGTTTTGCTCCTCCGTGATATTCCCGGAAACCACGAGGAAGCACTTCGATCTTTCCAGTTCCCAGATGGAATTTGTAGCGGCGCGGTTGCCCAGCATGTCGCCGAGCGCCGGTGTCAGCTCCGGGCGAAGGTTGGAGGAGATGTCGATATTGTTGCTGTTCATTACCGCCCGGGCGAACTTTTGCGCGATGTAATTGTCTTCGTTCGTGCCGCGTGGCGAGGCGATCAACGCGAATTCGCTACCTCTGTGTTCCTTTAGTCGAGTCGCAACTCGCTCGAGGGCGTCGACAAGAGTGCTCTCTTGCAGCGATCCGTCTACGCGGACCAGCGGCTTGCGGAGCCGTTCTTTTCGGTTCACGAACTCCAGGCCGAACTTTCCCTTGAAGCAGACCTGTCCCTGATTGGCGGGCGCATGGATGTCCGGCGAGGTCCTGATCAGGCGGTTGCGTTTGTCCACCTCCAGGGAGACCTGGCAGCCGACGGGGCAGTGGGGGCAGATGCTCGACACCTTCTTGACCGCTTTGTCCCACTTGTGCTCGCGCTCCACTAGGGCGCCGGTAGGACACACGTCGATACATGCGCCGCAGAACTCACAGCCCGACTCGAGAAGCGACGTGCCACGGGACGTGCCGATGAGGCTACGACCGGCCCGGTCTGTGAACGTGAGCGCGTTGTCGCCCCTGACCTCCTCGCAGACACGCACGCAGCGCCCGCAAACGATGCAGAGGTTCATGTCCATTTCCCACAGGGGGTCTTCGACCTTCAGCGGCAAGTGCCGGTTGTTGTACGTAAGCGGAGTGTCGAGGTCCATCTCGAGGTACCGCACCGTGTCTTTTAGCTCACAGCGCTCGTTCTTAGGGCAGGTGACGCAGCGGTCGTTGACGGAGACGTGGCGCAAGCAGATGTCCGATGGGCCGCAAAGGTCGACCCGGTGGCAGGTCAGGCAGCCATGTGGGTGCTCTGAGATGAGCAGGTCCATGATGCCTCGTCGGAGCCCGACGATGTTTTCTGAGTTGGTCGTAACTCGCATACCGTCGGCAGCGGGCGTCGTGCATGAGGCGGGGCTACCTGGCAGAGGTCGGTACTCTCCGTCGGGTGTCTTCTGCTCTGCCGAAACGACGCACATACGGCAAGCACCGAACGCCTTCATGCCCGGGTAGTAGCACAGATACGGGATGTACATACCGGCGTCGATCGCAGCCTGAAGAATATTAGTGCCGGGCGTCGTCTTGACGTCGACGCCGTCTATCGTGAGGGTTATCTCATCTGGCATCATTTGCTTTCTGGATGGATTTCAATCGAGCTCGCAGGGGTCAGGGCTGTACCGCCAACTCGAGAGGTTGGTGCTGAGGTCTGAAGTCCTCTGCGAAAGGCCTCGTGTTTCTCGGAGAGAGCATCGGCTTCGCGCAGGCGCCTGTCGGGCAGCGTTTCTCGTCGACGTGTGCCCGGAAGTCCGAGTCGAAGAATTCGAGAGCGGATCGGACGGGGTTGAAGCCAAGCTGCCCATGCCCGCATAACGAGCCGGCTTGCATGGTCTGGCCGACGCTCGCGCAAAGGTCCAGGTCTGCGGGAGTCCCCTCGAAGCGGGCGATCCTTTCCATGATCTCGAGCATGTGTGTCATCCCGAGGCGGCAGGGGAAGCATTTTCCACACGACTCGTACTGGCAAAAGGCGACCAGCACACGGGTCAGGTCGACGGCGCAGGCGTCCTCGTCCGCTATTATGATCCCGCCGGAGCCGAGGATCGCGCCCGCCTCCTTCATCTCGTCGAAGTCGAGGTGTATCTCGACACTGTCCGCGCCCAGCACTCCTCCCAACGGGCCTCCGGTCTGCAGCAGCTTAAGTCGCTTACCGTTCGGGACGCCGCCCCCGAGATCGTTTATCACCTGGCCTAGAGTGAGGCCCATGGGCACCTCGTAGAGTCCGGGGTGCGTGATGCTGCCGCTCAGACAGACGATTGCGGTGCCGCTGCTTCCCTCGACTCCGATGGAGGAGAACCACTCGCTTCCCTTCGAGATAATCTCCGGAGCATACGAGAGGGTCTTGACATTGTTTATGGTGCTTGGCTTGCCCCACACGCCGAAAGCAGCCGGGAACGGGGGCCTCGACCGCGGCATCGAGCGCTTCCCTTCGATCGACTCCATCAACGCGGTCTCTTCGCCTGCAACATACGACTCACCCGTAAGCGACACCTCGACGTCGAAGCTGAACTCAGAGTCCAAGATGTTCTGGCCCAGAAGACCGGTTTTGTACGCCTCTTCGATCGCCTTCTCGGTCCGGTCGATAGGTCCGTCGTGCCCGTGCCGGATGAAGACGATGCCGTTGGTCGCCCCGGTGGCGTAACCGGCGATGGCGATTCCCTCCAGAAGTGTGAACGGGTCGCTTTCCAAGATGCCTTTGTCGTTATAGGCTCCAGGGTCTCCTTCTTCGCAGTTAGCGAGAATGTACTTCGCTGGACCCGGCGAATGGACCATGAAGCTCCATTTCATTCCCGTGAGGAAAGCTGCACCACCTCGACCCTTGAGCCCCGACGCCTTCATCTCCTCCACAACCGCGTTCGGCTCCATCTGGTATAGCGCCTTGTTGAGGCCGCTGTACCCACCGTTGGCAATGTACTGGTAGATGTCGTTGGGCGCGGTGTTGCCGGCGTTCCGCAAGGCGATCCGTTGCTGCATCCCAAAGACGGGCAGCGACTTGAGGTCCGGAACGCCCTCAACATCGTTCTCGCCCAGGTACCCCAGGACCTTGGTCTCCGGCATTCGGTCCGCGACCAGATACTCGTCGATCAACGAGCTAACTTCGTCGGGGGCCACGCCGGTGAAAAAGACCCTCGGACCTCCGGGCTTCATGATATCGACGAGGGGCTCGGCGTAACACAGGCCAAGGCAGCCAACCTCGTCGACGATAGCCTCGATGCTGCGCGACTCCAGCTCCGACCGCAGCGTTTCCACGACTTCCACCGCGCCGGCAGCCTGGCCACACATGGCCGTCCCGACCCGTATCCACGGCTTGTCGCCGGAGACCAAGTCTTGCCATCGGAGGTCGGCTTCGGTCTTCAGATCGCTGAAACTGGTCATCTAATGCGGATTCTCTTTGCGATACGGGAAGACAGGCTGCGCGGAGCGAGCGGCGACATTGGTCAAGAGTCGCTTTCGAGCGCTTGTGCCACCAGACTCTGTGCCTTTTCGATCGTCATACGCCCGCGCAGGTGGTGGTCGACGCTCAGTACAGGAGCCTGAGCGCACGCGCCGAGACAGGTGTTGTATTTGAGAGTAATCCTGCCATCGGGCGTGTCTCCCTCGCCGGAGAGGCCGAGGTCGTCGAGAAGCTGTTTGAGAATGGTGCTGGCCCCGACGAGGTGGCACGTGGGGCCCCAACATACCTCTACCAGATGCTCGGCGGGCGGCTCGAAGCGAAAATTCGTGTAGAAAGTGGCGACGCCCCAGACGTCGTTGATGCTCGCGTCGTTAAGCCGGGCTACCTCTTCGATGGCTTCTTCCGGGAGGTAGCCGAGGTCGTCCTGGGCGGCTAATAGGGAAGACAGTACCGTCGTGGTGGGGCGTTTCTGGCCGGCTACTGCTTGCCGGACACGCTCTCGTAGGTTGCCGTTACTCGTAGCGACCAACCGACCCCCGCTACTTTGCGAAATGAGTCACAATCATAGCACAGCGGCCTATGTGCTACAAAGGGATATCGTCTATCGCTCCGTAACTACCCTCAAGCGCTCGCCGTCCGTCACGAACTCGACGTTCCCGTGCTGGCTCGTGAGGAAGATCGCGTCCTCGGAGACGTGCTCCCGCAGCGCCTCCATTGTCTCAGGGTGTGGGTGTCCGTGGCGGTTGTCCGCGCCGGCAGAGATCACTGCTGCGATGGGGCTGACTCGGTCCAGAAACACCCTAGACGACGAGCTACGCGAGCCATGGTGCGGCACCTTGAGGATATCGCTGTCGAGGGGCGCGTTCGCCGTCGTAAGCGCGACTTCGGCCTCCGCGAAGATGTCGCTGGCGAGGAGAAAGCTGACGTTGCCGTACATCACCCGAAGGACGACGCTTGCATTGTCGATGTCAGACGCCGTGCCGGCTAGCAGGCGCTCCGGCGGACCCAGCACCTCAAGGACCACGCCGTCGTTGAAGGCGAAGACCTGCCCGGCTCGCGCCGCAATAACCTGAGCGTCCTCCTCTCGCACGGCCTCGTCCCACGCCGCATAGTCGGGACTCGAGTACTCGATCCTGTGTTCGAGCACCCTGTCGACGCGGTACCGGTGGAGCACGTCGACGAGCCCCGTCGCATGGTCGGCGTGGGGATGAGTTAACACCACGAGGTCGATGGACCGCTCCCAGGGGTTCATATTGCTGCCTAGCAGCCGCGACGCCCCAAGAGGATCGGGCCCGCCGTCCACCAGAATGCGTGCGCCTCCCGGAGTCGTAATGAGTGCCGTGTCCCCCTGGCCTACGCCTGCGAAGACTACGTGCAGCTCGCGGCTGGGGAGGGAGGTCGCGGCGGCCAGGGCCAGTAGAGCCAGCGAAGCCGCCGGCGCCATGAGCCACCAGGAGAGCCAGCCGCCATAGGAAGTCTCGGTGCGGACGGGTGCTCGCAGGCGAGAAAGAGTGCTCGCGAGCCGGCCGACAGTGCCGAGCCAGCGATCAGGCGCCAGGTAGACTATCGCAAAAGGGATGTAGTACGCCCAGACCAGAAGCGGTGCTACTGGTCCGGTCTCGATCGCAGCTGCCGGTAGACGCGCCAGAAGTCCTACCACGCCGGTCATATAGGCCGTGGGTGCCCATGCAACCCAGCCCAGGGGCGTCGCGAGCGCCTCACTGACCAGCCCGACCGCGGCTGCTGCACCCTGCGACACCAGCACCGCAGGCAATACCGGAAGTGTGAGCGCCGTCGCCGGGATGCCCACGAGAGAGACGCGCTCGAAGTACAAGGCGGCCAGCGGAAGGGTTGCGAGGGTGGCGGCGACGGTCATGGCGGTAGCGTCAATCGGTAGCGCGATTAGGAACCGCTCGCCGTTTGATTCGTTGGTTGTTTTCCTAGTTACGGCGGAGCGCAGGTTTGACGATATCGGGTCTGCCAGGACCGCGATCCCGGCCATAGCGGCGAAGCTGAGCTGGAACGAGACACGCCACAGTACGTCGGGGTTGAGAGCGACCATCAAGGCTGCAGCGAGCCCCAGGGCCGGCAGGACACTTCGTGGCCGTCCGACAGCCAGCGCCAGCAAGTAGACGCTACCCATGATCGCGGCGCGAGCGGCCGACGGAGACATCCCCGCGATCAACACATAGAGCCATATAAGGGCCAATGGAGCGAGCAAGTACCGCTTCTAGCATAGCCTAGGTCTAACGACCAATCGACGCGGCTCCGCTTCGGCGGAGCCGTTTCTCGTTTGCCAAAAAGTTGCGGTATTTGCCGTATAAGGTATTGACAACAAGGGCCGTCGCGGTGTATTCATTAGGGACGACTCGTCCGACTCCGACGCCAGATCGGGGTGCGAGATGAACAAGGCGCTTTGGATAGCTGTCGCCATTAGCTTCGCCTTCCTCGCAGTCGTCATGCTGCTGATTGCCTCGGCCCCGGGTCGACGAGACCCGACGCCGGCACGAAGAGGCCTGGCTTCTGGTAGAGCAAGGCCCTCAACGCGACGCGCGAATGAAACTAGCGGAAGCCGACAAGTACGGCGGCGCCGACCTAATACGCCCCCAAGTCCTCCGCGAGCTAAACTCTCACCATCTCTATATCTCCGCCCGCAACGCGACCGCGCGCTACGACGCGGCTCGCACGCACTACCGCGAAGCCGATGCCGTCGCCGCCGAAGCGCTCGAAGCGGTCAGGGCTGCGGAGTTATGGGATCGATACGCGGCGGCGGAGGCGAAGTAGCAGCCCGTTCAGAGGGCCAATAATCACAACTCAGGACGAGTCCGGCGACAACCGTGGCTAGTCCTAGGGCGAGTAGGGGGAGATGGCAGAATCAACTTGACACCTGCTACAATTGCCGCTCGTAAGCCCAAATCCACCGAAGGGATGACTATGCAGCAGCGGAACGGGCGATAGGGGCAAGGGAGGGCGATGGTCCGGGCACGATTTGGGGTAGAGGGGGGCCGGTGTTTGTCTTCAGTTGCTGCGGGGAGACTTTGTGACCGTCTGCGAATGGTGGTCAGGGCGAGATAGCGGGGAGAGGACACAGCAAGAGGCACTCGCAGACCGGACTGGCGCGAGTTCGCGGGGACGTTCGGTTGGCCGGATGTCGGCCGGTTGCCGCCGCCGTCAGGCAGGGAGTGGCAGGGCGCGCAATCGGGCCAGGGCACGATCGAACTGGGCTTCCCAAGGCCAGCGCTGTGGCAGATGCAGTGTGAGGCGGCGCGCCGAGCGGGTGATCCGTCCGGCCAGGGAGAAGAACCGCCGCCGGAGGGTCTTGGTGGTCACCACCTGCTCGCCCAGACCGATGCGCGCTGTCCAGCGGGCGATGTTGTGGGCCATCACCTGTACCGCCAGCCAGGCGGCGTTGGCGGCGAAGCGGCCCGAGGGGAGATGGTTCAACCCCACACCGTGCTTGAGGTCTCGGATGGCATTCTCGATCTCGGCGTGGCGGCGATGGTCGGCCTCCAGTTCGAGCATCTCCCCGTCCCGGTCGGTGATGAAGCCGTGATAGCTGTAGGTGGCGAAGAGGGCCAGCTGGGAACCGGGCGTGGGCTTCACACGCCGGACGATGAGCCGCACCGGCGCGGCGTCAGGTTCACTCTGGAAGGGAGTGCAGGTGGTCTCGGCCACATCGGCGGCGCCGTCCATCCAGTAAGGAATCGGCGTCCAGGCATCTTCGGGTATCGCCTCGATGAGATTGTGCAGGCTTTTATGCTGGCGGATGGTGATGGAGAAGCGGACATCCATCTTGCGGCAGACGGATACCGCGCCATGAGTGTAGAACCCGCTGTCGGCCCGTAGCGTGAGTCGTCCGTTGGCCCCGGCGTAGCGCACCCGTCCCACCGTCTCCCGCAGGAAGTGGGCGGCGCCGCGGGCGGTGTTGGCCCGGCCCTCGCGCAGCCGGGACATCAGCACGTCTCCGGTGCCGGCGGCGATGGCCAGCAGTGGGTGGTAGCCCCGCTTGCCGGTATAGCCGTGGTGGCGGGCGCCCTCCTTGGCCAGTCCGTAGGTCTCGCAGATGGTGGAATCGAGGTCGATGGTGAACGGCGCGTCGCCGGGTCCGGCCCCAGCGGCCCAGGCCCGGGCCAGCAGCTCCCGGCTCACCCGGTCCAGCTGGCGGACGTGGCCCCACCGGAAGCTGCGCAGGAAGGTGCCCAGGGTGGATGGCGCCTTGACCGTGCCGCCCAGGGTGCAGGCCGTCCCCCCGGTGCGCAACACATCAGCGTCGTCGATGCAGTCGCCGCCAGCCATGGCTGAGGCCACCAGGGTCATCAGCTTGTCTCCGGTGTTGGCCCGCCCCGGCGCGCCGCCCAGGGAGGTTACGTCAATAGGTGTGTAAACGACATCAGGCGGCGACCTTCTCAGCCGTTGATTCAATGGCGATTCCATCCGCATACTGTGCACCGAGATAGACGTCTTCGATCAACTCAGGGGCCTTCAGACGCCTGAAGCGCTGTTCGGCGACCATCAACATTTTCCAGATCACCGCTATCGCCCGATCGACCCTCTTGTAGCGCTTGGCGGCATCGGTCCGAAGCCTGAGGGCCGCGAAGGGTGATTCTACCGGGTTCGTCGTGCGAAGGTGCCCCCAGTGCTCCTTTGGGAAGTCATAGAAGGTGATCATGCGGTCCCAGTCCCGCTCCAAGGCCTCTGAGGCCGCCTCGTAGGAATGGTCGCCGCACCACCTGGTGAACACCGTCCTGAGCCGCTCAGCCTCTGTCCGAGTCTGGGCGTAGGGGATAGTACGCAGCATGAGCTTGGCCTGGTCCTGTTGTCGCTTTGGAAGCTTGGCGAGCACGTTTACGATCTTGTGGTTCCAGCAGCGTTGCTCTGCCGCCTGCGGATAGACGTTGCGCAGAGCTCCCCAGATGCCCAGGTGTCCGTCTCCAACCACCAGCCTCGGGCAGCTCAAGCCCCGGCGCTTGATGTCCCTGAGCACCTCGGACCAGTTCTCTGTGGACTCCCTGTATCCGGGAACAGCGCTCACCACCACCTTTCTCCCGTCGCTCAGGGCCGCCATCACCACCAGTACCGCCGCCTTCTCCTTCTCAAGACCAGCCTTGACGTAGACTCCATCCACCCACATGTAGACCACTTCCAGGTCATCGAGGGGCCGGCTGCGCCATTGGGCAAGCTCATCGTTCCACTTGGACTTCAACCGGGCCACCGTGCTCGCCGATACCGGTGCGTCCTCTCCCAGCAGCCCCGCAAAGCCAGATCGAAGTCGCCTTCGGATAGACCGTGCAGGTACAGCTCGGGGATCAACTCAGCAACCTTCCTGGTCCTGTTGACGAACAGCGGCAGCAGCCGGCTCTCGAACTGCTCCTCGGTATCGCGGACTCGTGGCCGCCTAAGCTGTATCGTGCCCGAACTCAGCGTAAGCCTCCGGGCTCTGCCGTATCCGTTCCGATAGCCGGTATCTGAGTCCGAGTCGGACCTGAGCGCCGACTTCGCCCTTCCCAGAAACGCCGTCACCTCCTCCTCCAGCAACTCTTGGACCAGCCTCTGGACCTGGCTTCGCACCCAATCCTCCAACTGCTCCCACTCCGGCCTTGACTCCGACCTACTCTCAGTGCTTTCCTTCCTCATGGGCGGTGTATCTCCTCTCTTGGGCCTTGAGCCCGTCTTGTTCAGAGAGAGGGTACACCGCCTGACCGTTTACACACTTTTTGAGGGTACCTCAGCTTGAATTGGATCCGCCCCATAGCGCTCAAACAGTGCTCGACCTTGTTTTTGATAAGCTTCCTCAAGTACTTGACGATATGCCCCAAGCAAGCCCCCAGGAACGTGACGCCATGATGCTAGTGTCCTGAGTTATGAATCCGATGACAAAATCGGGCGATGGTAGCTAGTAGCTGGTCTGCGGTTTTGGTCCAGATGAAGGGCTTTGAGGCAGCGTTGTGCTGGTCAATGTACTGTTCGATGGCTTGCTCCAGTTCCCGAGTGCTGCGGAACACCCCGCGGCGCAGTTGCTTCTCTGTCAGCACCGCGAACCAGCGCTCCACCTGGTTCAGCCAAGAGCTGCTGGTGGGGGTGAAGTGCAGGTGATAGCGCGGCCGCCGGGCCAGCCAGCGCTGGATGGCGGGGGTCTTGTGGGTGGCGTAGTTGTCCAGGATAAGGTGCACGTCGAGGTCCGGGGGTACGGTCGCATCGACCCGGTCGAGGAAGCGCCGGAACTCCGTGGACCGGTGCCGACGGTGGCAGGCGCCGATGACCTCTCCCGTCTTCACGTCGAGGGCGGCGAAGAGAGAGGTCGTACCATGACGACGGTAGTCATGGGTCCGGCGCTCGATCTGCCCCGGGCGCATGGGCAACAGCGGGGCCGTCCGGTCGAGGGCCTGGATCTGGGAATTCTCGTCGACACACAGGACCAGAGCCCGCTGGGGTGGGTTGAGGTAGAGCCCCACGATGTCACGGACCTTCTCGATGAACAGAGGGTCAGACGAAAGTTTGAACGTCTCGGTCCGATGCGGCTGCAAGGCAAAGGCCCGCCAGATACGGCTGATGGCGCTCTGACTCAGGCCGGTACGCGCAGCCATGGAGCGCGTGCTCCAGTGGGTTGCATCCGCCGGCGTCGTCTCCAGGGTGAGGGTCACGACCCGCTCCACATCGGTGTCCGTGATGGAGCGTGGGCCGCCGGGCCGCGGCTCGTCAAGCAGGCCGTCGAGGCGGCGTTCGATGAACCGGGCCCGCCACTTCCCCACCGTTTGCTTGGCCAGACCGATCTCCCCGGTCACGACGGTATTGGTCTTGCCCTCGGAGCAACGGAGAATGATCCGGGATCGCAGAGCCAGCGCCTGGGCAGTGGTTGGACGCCGCTTCCAGCGCTCGAGGCTCTCGCGTTCGTCGGAGGAGAGGTGCAAGGGAGGAATGGGGCGTCCGATGGCCATGGTGACCTCCATGAGCGTTTCGTGGAGGGTACACCCCAGCAAGTACTTTTGCAATGCTTTCATAACTCAGGACACTAGATCAGTTGGCATTGCTTGCGATGTTGAAGACTTTCGTTGAGACTTTGCCATGACTCTCCTTTCGTGCCGCCTCTGAGTATTATATCCCTTTTCTCCCCGTGAGCCGGGGTAATTGACGGATACGCTATGGCCGCTCCGAACTTTGCGGATAAGACCGTCTGGACGGGCGATAACCTGGACATCCTCCGGGGCCTGAATAGCCAGACCATTGACCTGATCTACCTTGACCCCCCTTTCAACTCGAACCGCAACTACTCCGCTCCCGTAGGTTCCAAGGCGGCAGGAGCGGCCTTCAAGGATACATGGACACTCTCCGATCTTGATGTTGCGTGGATGGGCCTGATCGCCGACGAGCGGCCCGCCGTCGCCAACCTGCTCCACACCGCTAGGCTCGCCCACGGCAAGGGGATGCAGTCCTATCTCACGATGATGGCGGTCCGCCTGCTGGAGATGCGCCGCGTCCTCAAGGACACCGGCAGCATCTACCTCCACTGCGACCCCACCGCCAGCCACTACCTCAAGCTCCTCACGGACGCGGTGTTTGGGGCCGGCAACTTCAGGAACGAGATTACATGGCAACGGACCCCTGCTCATACCGACTCCCGAACCTTTGGCAACGTGAGTGACACTATCCTGTTTTATGGTACGGCCCCAATCAACGGAGACGCTGTTCGACTGCCCTTGAAACCGGAGTATGTCAAGAGTCATTACTCTCAACGTGATGAGCGGGGCGTTTATGGGACTGATAACCTGACAGGGCCGGGGCTATCGCAAGGTGAGAGCGGTCAGGTGTGGCATGATTATGATCCTAGCACTATTGGCCGGCACTGGTCAGTGCCCTTGAAGGGTAAGTACGGACATTGGATTGAAGAGAACATCATTCCAGGGTATACGTCGTTAGCGAGCGTATTGGCGCGATTGGACGCTTTAGACAAGGCTGATATGCTCATCTATGCCCGCAATAGCAAAGTGCCGCGACTGAAGCGATACTTGGACGCCAATTCTGGTCAGATTCCCAGCGACAATTGGTATGACATCCCGCCTGTAAATTCGCAAGCCAAGGAGCGTATCGGCTACCCAACGCAGAAGCCGTTAGCCCTCTTGGAACGCATCATCAAGGCGTCTTCCAATGAAGGTGACGTGATACTTGACCCATTCTGTGGATGCGCCACTGCTTGTGTCGCTGCTGACAGACTCGGCCGCAAGTGGGTTGGCATAGACATATCCCCAAAGGCTGTTGAGCTAGTGAATATGCGTCTCCGGCAGGCTATGGGCAGCCTGTTCCACCACGGCTACGTCACAGCTAGAACGGATATACCGAGGCGGACCGACATAGACGCGCCCATACCATACCGGCAGAACAAGCACGTCCTATACGGGCAGCAGGAAGGGTTGTGCAACGGTTGCCGCGAAGACTTCCCCTTCAAACTCTACGAAGTTGACCATCGCATACCTCGTTCCCGTGGAGGGAGTGACCACTTGGAGAATCTGCAACTGCTTTGCTCAAGCTGCAATCGCATCAATGGGGACAGACCCCAAGAATACCTCGCGGCTCGCTTGCAAGAGGCGAGCATACCCTAGGAGGAGACATGGCTGCGCAGGCGATGTTCCGCGGCTCTCCGCGGATGGCAATAGACAGCGATAAGGTCTACCGTTGTAAGGGATGCGCGAGGGAAGTTAGCTACCCGGAGACCCTTTCTCCCCCGTGAGCCGGGGTAATTTGCGATATAATCCCCAAAATTTACTCTGTTGCAAACCGTGGCAAACTGTTGCTTTCATATCTGAGGGTTGCAACACTTGGGCGGGGGAATGCAACAGGTAGGGGGAGCTGGGTACGGGGTATGGGTAGTCGATTTCGGGGGTCGTCTGGTGCATTGTCTCTCTCCTCGTGCTGTGTCGGTGGTCCAAAGAGGTTACGTCAATAGGTGTGTAAACGACATCAGGCGGCGACCTTCTCAGCCGTTGATTCAATGGCGATTCCATCCGCATACTGTGCACCGAGATAGACGTCTTCGATCAACTCAGGGGCCTTCAGACGCCTGAAGCGCTGTTCGGCGACCATCAACATTTTCCAGATCACCGCTATCGCCCGATCGACCCTCTTGTAGCGCTTGGCGGCATCGGTCCGAAGCCTGAGGGCCGCGAAGGGTGATTCTACCGGGTTCGTCGTGCGAAGGTGCCCCCAGTGCTCCTTTGGGAAGTCATAGAAGGTGATCATGCGGTCCCAGTCCCGCTCCAAGGCCTCTGAGGCCGCCTCGTAGGAATGGTCGCCGCACCACACCTGGTGAACACCGTCCTGAGCCGCTCAGCCTCTGTCCGAGTCTGGGCGTAGGGGATAGTACGCAGCATGAGCTTGGCCTGGTCCTGTTGTCGCTTTGGAAGCTTGGCGAGCACGTTTACGATCTTGTGGTTCCAGCAGCGTTGCTCTGCCGCCTGCGGATAGACGTTGCGCAGAGCTCCCCAGATGCCCAGGTGTCCGTCTCCAACCACCAGCCTCGGGCAGCTCAAGCCCCGGCGCTTGATGTCCCTGAGCACCTCGGACCAGTTCTCTGTGGACTCCCTGTATCCGGGAACAGCGCTCACCACCACCTTGCTCCCGTCGCTCAGGGCCGCCATCACCACCAGTACCGCCGCCTTCTCCTTCTCAAGACCAGCCTTGACGTAGACTCCATCCACCCACATGTAGACCACTTCCAGGTCATCGAGGGGCCGGCTGCGCCATTGGGCAAGCTCATCGTTCCACTTGGACTTCAACCGGGCCACCGTGCTCGCCGATACCGGTGCGTCCTCTCCCAGCAGCCCCCGCAAAGCCAGATCGAAGTCGCCTTCGGATAGACCGTGCAGGTACAGCTCGGGGATCAACTCAGCAACCTTCCTGGTCCTGTTGACGAACAGCGGCAGCAGCCGGCTCTCGAACTGCTCCTCGGTATCGCGGACTCGTGGCCGCCTAAGCTGTATCGTGCCCGAACTCAGCGTAAGCCTCCGGGCTCTGCCGTATCCGTTCCGATAGCCGGTATCTGAGTCCGAGTCGGACCTGAGCGCCGACTTCGCCCTTCCCAGAAACGCCGTCACCTCCTCCTCCAGCAACTCTTGGACCAGCCTCTGGACCTGGCTTCGCACCCAATCCTCCAACTGCTCCCACTCCGGCCTTGACTCCGACCTACTCTCAGTGCTTTCCTTCCTCATGGGCGGTGTATCTCCTCTCTTGGGCCTTGAGCCCGTCTTGTTCAGAGAGAGGGTACACCGCCTGACCGTTTACACACTTTTTGAGGGTACCTCGGTCCAAAAAACAAAAAGGACAGACCTCTGGGGTCCGTCCCTCGAAGATAGCATAGCACAAATGTGCTAATATATCAAGTTTTGGTTTTGGGGCGGCTAATCCGGGGTCCGTCCTTCCACGGGCTCAGGACGAGCGGTGTTGCCTTCTGTTCAGGTTCTGGATTCCGGCTTTCGCCGGAATGACGGGAGTGGGCTTTCGGTCTAAGTATGTAGATGGTGTGCGGCGCTTTCCAGACGCGCGGTCTCCTTGACACATCCGTTCACCCTCGGCTACTCTCTGCTGTAACGGCTACGACGGAGACGAGTAGCGGGTCACGGTCGCTTTAGCGAGTCTGGTTGGTGCGAGCAGACGCGAGCCGGCCCAGCGAAGATCCCTCCCGAGCCGCGGGCCGAACGGATAGCGCGACAGCGTTCCAGTAGGCACCGACGGAGTTGCTCACCGTTAGCAGAGCAGGGGTATGTTAGTACCTCGGAAGAGAGCCCCTACGACGTAGGGGAACGTGGGTGGTACCGCGAGCTTTATGGCCCGTCCCTCGGCAGGGACGGGCCTTTTCTTTGCATTGAAGGAGAGTCGATTGACGGAGGGATCACAAGCGTCGCGGCGACAACTGCAACCTGCGCACTGGACCCACCGGCTGTTCGTCGAGGAGCCCGAGCTATACCTGCCGTTCCTCGAAGAAGCCGCCGGTCGGGCGCCGGCGGAGACGCACGCCCTGCAGGCGCTGTTTGAGGACGCATGTGTACCTCCGGGCGGCCGCGTGCTTGACATTGCCTGCGGCCTCGGCCGACACACCGTTCTGCTGGCGCAACGTGGATATGACGTGGTCGGCGTCGATATCTCACCCCTCTACGTCGAAAGGGCGACCGAAGCCGCGCTCAACGCTGGCGTCGACGCCAGATTCATAGTCGGCGACATGCTCCACATCGAGCGGTTGATGGAAGATGAGGCTCCATTCAACGCGATCATCAGCATGTTTACTTCCAACGGCTATTACGGGCGGAAGGGCGACCAGGAGCTGTTTGGGCAGCTCCGCAAGTTGGCTGCACCGGGGGCTGCGCTTGTCGTGCTGACCGCAAACCTGGATTGGATGGCGCGCAACATCGAAGGACAGGGACTCGACCGGGCTGGACAGATACGAGTCGTTCAGGACCGGCAGCTCAATTTGGATACTTCGACGCTGGAGAGCGAGTGGAGCTTCTTCGAAGGGCGAGGGGAGTCACTGAGGCTCAGGCTCAAGCTTGATTCTCTCGTAAAAAGTCTGTGCAGGTCGAATTAGAACAACCGTACCCTTGCCTGGGTACAATATACAGTCTCTGTTCCGTGTCCTACCCCAACATACGGTAGCGCTCACATGTGCTAAAGCGCTGGAACTTCCTCAAAACGGGTTTTTACGAGGGAATCAAGCTTGCGATGCAGCACCGCGTGTACAACCTGCCAGAGTTCCGGGGGCTCCTGGCGGAAGTGGGATGGACTTTCGTGGCGGGCCTGGGAAGCGAGCGGGAAGTCGACCTCCAATTGGAAGAACTGACACCTGAGTCGAAGACGATGTGGGTCATCGCCCGCGCGGACGATTGACCGCTGAGGCCACTTGAGCCGGGAGTATCAGCCCGGCGCAGCATAGAAGCTAGGAGAACGAAGATGTTCGAACCCGTGAGTTCTAAGGTCGATTTTCCGGAAATGGAGCGCCAATTGCTTGCATGGTGGGCCGAGAACGGCATCGTCAGCAAGTACCTGTCGCGAAACGACGAAGCCGACAAGCGGTTCTCGTTCATCGACGGGCCCGTCACGGCCAATAACCCGCTGGGCGTCCATCACGCGTGGGGCCGCACGTACAAGGACATCTTCCAGCGCTACAAGACGATGCAGGGCTTCAAGCAGCGCTACCAGAACGGGTTCGATGGCCAGGGGCTCTGGATAGAGGTCGAGGTCGAGAAGCAGCTTGGACTCAACTCAAAACGTGAAATCGAGACCTTCGGGATCGACAAGTTCGTCGAGCTGTGCAAGGAGAGGGTCCGGAAGTTCGCCGAGATCCAGAGTCAGCAGTCGATACGGCTGGGCTACTGGATGGACTGGGACAACTCATACCACACGATGTCCGACGAGAACAACTACACGATCTGGCACTTCCTGAAGGTATGCCACGAGCGCGGCTGGATCTACGAGGGCACCGACGTAATGCCGTGGTGTCCGCGTTGCGGAACGGGGCTGTCACAGCACGAGATCGTCACCGAAGGCTACAAGGAGATCGTGCATCCCGGGCTCTATGTCCGGTTCCCCGTAGTCGACCGGCCCGGCGAGTCACTCCTGGTATGGACGACTACACCTTGGACGCTCGCCGCCAACACCGGCGCCTACGTCCACCCTGAGCTGACATACGTCAAAGTCCGGACGGAAGACGACGAGGTCCTCTACCTGCTCAAGGGCCGGCTGTCCGAGGTCAAGCGCGAGCACGAGGTGTTGGAGGAGATGCTCGGGAAGGACCTGGTCGGGCTACGCTACCGCGGCCCCTTCGACGACCTGCCCGCACAGCAAGACGTTGATCGTCGCGTGGTCGCCCACGACGAGGTGAGCGAGAGCGAGGGTACGGGAATCGTCCACGCAGCTCCGGGAGCGGGCGAGGTCGACTTCGCCATCAGCAAGACCGAAGGGCTGAGCGTGATAGCACCCCTGGACGAATTCGGCAACTTTGTCGCCGGGTTCGATTGGCTCACCGGCCAGAGCGTGTTCGACGTCAACGAGGCCATCTATGACAGCCTCCGGGAAAAAGGCGTCTTCTATCGGCTCGAAAAGTACCGGCACCGCTATCCGGTCTGCTGGCGCTGCGACACCGAGCTCGTATTTCGGCTCGTCGACGAGTGGTTCATCTCGATGGGGGAGCTGCGCGACCAGATCGCCGAGGTAGCGAAGAAGATCCGCTGGCTGCCGGACTTTGGGTTGGACCGTGAACTCGACTGGCTACACAATATGGACGACTGGATGATCTCGAAAAAGCGCTATTGGGGCCTTGCTCTGCCGATCTACAAGTGCGACTGCGGACATTTCGACGTGATCGGCTCGGAGACCGAGCTCGAGTCGAAGGCCATCGAGGGGTGGGACAGCTTCGAAGGCCACTCGCCGCACCGCCCTTGGATCGACGACGTCAAGATCAAGTGTCCCAAGTGTGGCGAGACGGTATCGCGCATCCGTGACGTCGGGAATCCGTGGCTCGACGCGGGAATCGTGACCTACTCGACCATCGACTACCGCCACGACCGAGACTACTGGAAAGATTGGTTCCCCGCCGATCTGATCTCGGAGAGCTTCCCGGGGCAGTTCAGGAACTGGTTCTACTCGCTATTGACCATGAGCACGGTGCTCGAAAAGTCCGAGCCGACGCGCGCGATACACACCTACGCGCTTCTTGTCGACGAGAAGGGCGAGGAGATGCACAAGAGCAAAGGAAACGCCATCTGGCTCGACGACGCAGCGGAGGAGATCGGGATCGACCCGATGCGCTGGCTGTACAGCCGCCAGACGCCGTCGTCGAACTTGAAATTCGGCTACGGTATCATCTCCGAGGTGCAGCGGCGATTCCTGATCCCGCTCTGGAACGTCTACTCGTTCTTCGTCACCTACGCCAACATCGACGACTACGACCCGGCAGGCTCCGCTCCGGCCCTGCAAGAAAGGCCGGAGCTCGATCGATGGATACTGTCGGAGCTGAATTCACTGGTGGCGGAAGTGGTCGCGTCTCTGGACCGGTACGAGCAAGAGGACGCGGCGCGCGCCATCGAAGGATTCGTCGAGTACCTGTCGAACTGGTACGTCAGGCGAAGCAGGCGACGGTTCTGGAAGAGCGACACCGATGAGGACAAGCTGTCGGCCTATGCGACACTGTACGAGTGCCTGGTGACGTTGACCAAGCTGCTGGCGCCGTTCGTGCCTTTCACGGCCGAGAACCTGTACCAAAACCTCGTGCGTTCGGCCGGTAACGGATTCGAAAGCGTTCACCTGGAGTCCTTCCCGGTCTCTGACCCAGAGAAGATCGACCAGGACCTCTCGGACGCGACCCGGTTGGCCATGCGCCTGTCGAGCCTGGGCAGGGCCGCCCGTAGCAAAGCTGGTATCAAGGTCCGCCAGCCCATTGGGAAGGTGCTCGTCAAGCTGAGGAACCCCGGCGAAGAGCACCTGCTAAACCAGGTCGCATCACAGGTCCGCGAGGAGCTGAACGTCAAAGAGGTCGCGGCCCTGGAAGACGAAGGACAGGTCGCCAGCTTCGATGTGCGAGTCGACATGTCGAAAGTTGGGCCGAAACACGGCTCCTCGACGCCCAAGGTGCTGTCGGCTCTGAAGGCAGCGGACCAGGACTATGTGTACGCCCACGTGTCTCAGGGGAAGCCGGTCGAGGTCGGCGGCTTCATACTCGAGCCCGGCGAGGTGATAGTCAACACGTCGGCGATCGAGGGCTACTCGGTGGCGTCGGAGGGCGGATACACGGTCGCCGCGACCACCGAGATCACCGACGAGCTGGCCCTCGAAGGACTCGCGAGAGAGCTGGTGCACCGCATCCAGAACATGCGGAAATCAGCGGGGTTCGATATCGCCGACCGTATCGTCACCTACTACGACGGCCCCGAACGGCTCGACGAAATGGTCGCGGCGCATAGGGACTACATTCTAGGCGAGACGCTGTCTGACGAGCTCGCGAAGGCTGCCCCGCCCGACGGCGCCCACGTCGAGGACCACGGAGTAGACGGGTTGGACCTGATTCTCGCTGTAAAGCGGGTCTAGGAGCTACTATGCCCGGTCGATTCCTGGCGATGGTTGGCGTGGTGCTATGGCGTCGGAGCGATGGCAAGTACCTCGTGCTTCGACGTTCGGCAACGAGGGACCATGCCGCAGGGAAGTGGGAGTGCGTTACGGGCCGGCTCGAGCAAGGTGAGAGCTTCGAGCAAGCCGTGAGGAGGGAAGCACGGGAAGAGCTGGGCGTCGACGTGCGAATCGAGTGCATCGTCGGGACCACCCACTTCTACCGGGGAGACAAGATCCCTGAAAACGAAATGGTCGGAGTCAGCTTCGGCTGCTCGATAGAGGACTCAAGGGGTATTCGACTGAGTGACGAGCACTCTGAGCACCGTTGGGTCACCCCGACGGAAGCAGAGGCCATGTTCTCCCGCGACCATTGGTTGACGGCGCTGATCGCCCGAGCCGAGCAAGTCCTCAAACTGATGCCAACGGAGCTGCGACGGCTACATTGGGGCGGGGATTTCGAAGCCAAGCCGGCCACGCCGACTGACCTATAGCACGCTCTGTTCAACGAGGAGACTTCGCCTGGCCAGGTGTGGCGACGCAGAGAAGCCTAGACGAGCCGGCTACTAACGCTCGGTCAGCGTGATGGTCGTCGTGTCTACGCGGGCGTTCCTGACGTACTCCAGGTTGACCTCGTCTCCCACGTCGTACCTCCATAGAAGGTCGAGCCACGTCGAAACGTCGGGCGTTGGGATGCCGTCCATCTTGGTAACGACGTCTCCGAGCTGGATCCCGGCCTCGTGTGCCGGGCCGCGCGGCGTCAGCGCCGTCACGAGCACTCCATCGAGGACTCCGAGCTGAAAACGGGCGGAAATCGCGGGCGTGACGTCATCGCCGTTGAAGCCGATTAGTGGCCGGATCACCCGCCCGTGCTCCAGGAGGCTCCGGATTACTGGCAGCGCATCAGCGCCGTTGATCGCGAAAGCCATCCCTTCCGCCTGGCGCAGTATCGACTGGTTGATGCCGACGACCTCCCCCTCGAGGTTCACGAGCGGTCCGCCGCTGCTGCCGTCATTCATCGCTGCGTCCGTCTGGATCAGGTTGTAGAAGTGCTCTCCCGTCTCGCTCTGGATGGTCCGACCCAGAGCACTGATAATGCCTATCGTCACCGTCGGCCCGCCCTTCAGGGCTAGCGCGTTCCCTAAGCTCACAACCCACTCACCAACCCGGATCTTGTCCTCGCTCGCGAACCTCGCCGCGGGCAGGTCTTCAGCATTGATCTTTACCAGTGCTAGATCGGTCACGTCGTCGACACCGACTACCTGCCCGTCGTATGTCTGGCCATCGACGTGGACTTTGATGTCCCTCGCCCCGGCAATGACGTGCGCGTTGGTTACCACATAACCGTTTGGCCGGACCACGATCCCCGAGCCCGCGCCTTCGTCGGTGAAATCGGTGAAGACGCCGCGGAAGACCGTCTCGACGGATATGGAAGCGACCCATGGCTTGACACTCTCGGCGACATCCGCGATAGGCGGCATGGAAGCAAGGGAAGCGACCGGTGGCGCCTGGGCGTCCGTCTGAGCGGGCGCTGGAATAGCGGTCGGCGTGGGGGACAGGGAAGGCTCGTCGAAGACGGGCAGAGCCGTCGGGGAGGGTTCAGGTGTAGGCGCCGGCTCCGAGCCACACGCAAGGCCAGCGGCGATCACGAAGGGCCATAGCCAAGCGCTCAGCGCGATGCGACCTGGAGCCCTAAGCCATCCTCGGGGCGTCCACGATCCGGAGCCTGACTCGCGAGAATCCCGACCAGAGGATTCTAAGAGTCGGTCGTTCGATCTCGAGATTGGAGGCGTAGGCGGCGTACCTCGACGTAACTAGGGCCCCGAATAGAACAATGATAGCTGACACGTATACCCAGGTCAAGAAAGCGAGGATCGCGCCGACCGAGCCGTAGAGCACGTTGTAATGGTCCAGGGCGAAGTTCTTCAGGTACCAGACGAAGCCGAGATTAGCGGCGTCGAACGCCAGGGACGCGAGTAACGCCACGGGCCAGACATGCTGGAACTTCACGTAGGTGTTCGGCAGGAACGTGTACAGGAATAGGAAGGTGCCGAAGGCCAGGGCGGGGAACAGCAGATTGTCCGACAGCCTCCATACCAGGTCACTGAAGATCGGAGACTCCGGTGCAACGACTCTGGTTATTTCCTGGATCACAGCCAGTACGAGCGGCGAGAAGAGTACGAACAACATGACGACGCCCGCCCCGAGGACCAACGCGAAGTCGATCAAGCGCTCTTTGAGGAAGGGCCGTGGCGTCTTGATGCCCCACGCTGCATTGATACCTTTTCGGATGGCCCCGAAAACGGCCGTCGCGGCCCAAAGCAGACCGAACACGCTGGCTATGCCGGTGATCGCCCTGGCGCTCACTATACCTTGGACTTCCCGGGCCACGAACTCGCTGGATACCGGGAACACGTCGGCGATCTTCATCGCGAGATCGAGCTGCTCCGGCTCGGCGCGGGGGCCAAGCACGAATCCAACACCGGAGATCACCGCAAGCGATAGCGGGAATATCGAGAACAGCGTGTAAAACGCGATGGCCCCCGCTATGTAAGGACCATTCTTAGTTAGGAAGTCGTTTACGGTGTCCCAGCAGAAAAGCAGGAACCTAATTGCAATCACGAACCGACTCCGAGCGAACCGCTCACTACTGCAGTTCTATTCCTGAACTAGTGGTGCGAAATCTTTGAAATGAGGAACAGCCTGGATTAGTGAGAGCTCACGGCACCGGTGAGCCCCTTCCCCCGTCAAGGGGGAAGGTTGGGATGGGGGTGTCGAACAGCATTCGCGCTACCCTTCATTGCTAGGATGTTGGGCCACTAGAATTCCCGAATCCTAGAATCCAGCCAGATAGTACCTAATGACGTTTGCGTATGTCAAGGTACAGAGCTCACAGCTTACTCAAGGCACGTTTACCGGAGAGTATAATGATTTGTCCGGTCGCCCGGCTACCCATTCGTAGGTGATCTTTCGATGAGCGTTACGACATCCAGTCCAGCCACGGTGTACGTCGAAGAGAACGTCGCGGCCGAGATGCGCGACGGGACGGCGCTCAGGGCGGACATCTACCGGCCTGACGACTCCGGGTCGTATCCCGTTCTGCTCTGCCGGACGCCCTACAACAAGCAGCTCGACCGCAACGTGCGGACTGGTCACGCATTGGCCGAACGCGGCTACGTCGCCGTCGTCCAGGACATCCGCGGCCGCTTCGAGTCCGACGGCGAGTTCACGTGGCAGTTCCAGCACTGGTCCGAGACCCACGACAACGAAGACGGCTACGACACCGTCGAATGGGCCTCGCAGCTCCCCGGCAGCGATGGCCAGGTCGGCACGTGGGGTCACTCATATCCCTCCTGGTGCATCTGGCGGCTGGCAACCACCAGGCCGCCACACTTGAAGGCCCTTTTCGCCGGCGGCATGGCATCGCGACTTATGGACCTGAACTTCGGCGTGTTCGAGACCGGGCGCCGACTACAGTGGACGTACCGCATGGCCGTCGACGCCCGGCGGCGTGTAGGCGACCTGATCGGTCCCAAGACCGACGAGGAGTCGGAGGTCTGGTGGCAGGAAGTCGAGCGCGGAAAATGGGTCTGGCACCTGCCTCTCGGCGACATTCCGGACAGCGTCTTCTCGACCCTGTCTCCGATGCTCAAGCAATACATGAAGGAGCAGAACAAGGAGTTCTGGGCCTTCGACACCCTCCACGACCAGGTCAACGTGCCGACCTGCCAGATCACCGGCTGGTACGACAGACTTATCGGCACCATCGACAACTTTGCCGGGATGCAGGCACACGGCCCCGCAGCGCTCCGTGGCGAACACCGGCTGACCGTCGGCCCGTGGGGACACAGTTCCGACCTTCTGGTCCGCCGGCAGGGGCCCCTCGACTTCGGCGAGGACGCCAACACGACCTATACCGGCGAGATAGCGCGCTGGTACGACTACCAGTACAAAGGCATAGACAACGGACTCGCGAGCGAGCCACCCGTGAAACTGTTCGTCATGGGCGAGAACCGGTGGCGGTACGAGCGCGAGTGGCCGCCCGAGGGCACACAGTACGTTGACTTCTTTTTGCACAGCGGCGGCTCGGCGAACTCGGTCAGCGGCGATGGCACGCTGTCGACCTCCGAGCCCCGCGACGAAAGGCCCGACGAGTTCGACTACGACCCCAAAGACCCGGTCATGAGTCTGATGGGCCTCGACGCCCAGGCGGCCCCTCGCGACCAGTCGCCGTTGAACGACCGGCGCGACATCCTCGTCTACCAGACGCCGCCGCTGGACCGCGAGGTCACATTCGTTGGCCCTGTCGTCTTGAAGCTGTGGGCCGCGTCCAGCGCGCCGGACACCGACTTCACGGCGAAGCTGATCGACGTGCATCCGGACGGGCTGGCCGTCAACCTGACCTACGGGATCATGCGCGCCCAGTACCGGGACGGCTACGACGCTCCCACCCTGATCGAGCCAGGGCGGCCCTACGAGTACACGGTCCGCCTCAACCCCACGGGCATCGTTTTCGGGCGGGGCCATCGTATCCGCCTCGACGTCTCTAGCTCCGACTTCCCGAACTTTGACCGGAACCACAACACGGGCGCCGACTTCTGGTCGGATGCGGAACTCCGGACCGCGCACCAGACCATCTTTCACGACTCGGAGCGCCCGTCGAGACTCGTTCTCCCGGTCTCGCCCAGGTGAGCGGAGTCCGACCTCTCGCCCCGCCGGGGAAGATTGAGAAGGGGGTCTTTCCACGGTTTGGCGTCCAATTTCCCTGAAAATAGGGTGTACGAAGCTAGCAGGAGGAGCCCTCATCTCCCCGAGAGGCTCGGGATCTTCGACAATCTTCTCCCAGAAGCGGGAGAAGAGGTAAGACTCCGCTCCTTTCATGTTCCGTGGTGTCGGTGGCAACCGACATCGGGGATTGTCATAGCCTCGACAGGCAAGTTCGCATTCCCAACGAACACTACTTGACTAGATTGACGAACTCCACCACTCATGATCTCTAAGGGGATCGGCGCCCTGTCCGCGCCTCGCGTGAGCGTACATCTCAAGCAGTACGGCGATCTGCTGTCCAAGTACCTTCGGCCACAAATCTCCCTTGTGGTCCTGGTCGCCGTGTTGCTCTTGAGCAACGTCGGCATGCAGCTCGTCAACCCTCAGATCCTCCGATATTTCATCGACGAGGCGCTGGCCGGCAGCTCTCTCGGCACACTGGCCGCCGCTGCGGCCGTGTTCACGGCCATCGCGCTGGTGCAGCAGGTCGTCAACGTCCTGGCGACGTACACCAGCGGCAAAGTCGGGTGGAACGCGACGAACGCACTGAGGGCCGACCTGGCGCAACACTGTCTTTCCCTGGACATGTCGTTCCACAACCGGCACACCCCGGGCGAGATGATCGAGCGCATCGACGGAGACGCGAACGCGCTGGGCGGCTTCTTCTCGACCTTCGTAATCCACATCGTGGGCAATCTCATTCTGCTCGTCGGCATACTCGCCCTGCTCTTCCGTGAGGACTGGCGGGCCGGTCTCGCGTTGACGGCATTCGCCGTCCTGACCCTTCTGATCCTCTCAAGGCTGCGGAACGTTACGGTAACCCACTGGAAGGCGAGTCGCGAAGCCAGCGCCGATACCTTCGGTTTCATTGAAGAAAGACTGTCCGGCCGAGAGGACATCCGCTCCAGCGCTGCAGTGCCCTACGTCGTCCGGCGGTTCTACGAGTTCATGCGCAACTGGTTCCGAAAGGAGCTAAAGGCCGGGTTCATGACGAGCGCCATCCTGAACACGACCTGGTTCATGTTCGCGGTCGGCCGCGTCGTCGCTCTTGGCGTGGGCGCGTACCTCTTTTTGAATGACTTCGTCACTATCGGGACCGTGTACCTGATCTTCCACTATACCAACCTGCTGAACCGGCCCATCGAGGTCTTTACGAGCCAGATAGACTCTCTGCAGAAGGCGACGGCCAGTATCGTCAGAATTCGCGAACTGCTGGAGACAGAGAAGACCGTCGTCGACGGTCGGGGAGCGGCGTTACCAACAGGAGCGCTTTCGGTTGAATTCGAGAAGGTGTCTTTCAGCTACAACGAGAGCGAACCAGTACTCCGCGACGTGTCTTTCGAACTGCCTCCTGGCAAGGTGCTCGGTCTCCTAGGCAGGACTGGAGCAGGTAAGACCACGACCGCCCGCCTTCTGTTCAGGCTCTACGACCCCAACGATGGCAGGGTACTGGTCGGTGGCGAGGACACACGAGACACGACAATACACGACCTGCGGGAACGTATAGCGATGGTTACCCAGGACGTTCGCCTCCTCCAGGGAAGCGCGCGCGACAACCTGACGTTCTTCGATCGCAACGTTCCCGATGAGCGGCTGTTGGACATAGTCCACGATCTAGGACTGTCGGAATGGTTCGAGAGACTGCCAGACGGCCTCGATACCGAGCTGCAATCGGACGGTGGTGGACTCTCTGCCGGGGAGGCACAGCTGCTCGCGTTCGCCCGCGTCTTCCTCAAGGACCCCGGCGTTGTCATCCTCGACGAGGCTTCGTCCAGGCTCGACCGCGATACCGAGCAGCTGATCGAACGAGCCCTGGATAAGCTCCTAGCGGACCGCTCGGCAATAGTCATAGCCCATCACCTTGCGACGATAGAACGTTGCGACGAGATCATGGTCCTCGAAGACGGGCGAATCGTCGAGCACGGCGACCGGATACGCCTCGCCGGTGACCCGACGAGCCGTTTCTACGGCCTACTTCGTACGGGTCTCGAGGAGGTGCTCGCATGAAGACCTGGCGTTACCTGTGGGCGTTGTTCCTTGTCAACAAGTGGTCCCTGACGCTGGAACTGGTCGTCGTCGCTCTGGCGTTCGTCGCGGTTGAGCATGCGGTGGGACTTACCCAACGAGAGATCTTCAACAATCTGACTGGCGACTCCGGAGTGTCTCTGGGAATCTGGCAGCTCAGCGCAGTCCTGGTTGGCCTCGCCTTCGTTAATCTAGCGACGCTCGTAGGCGGGGTCGTCCTCCATATGATGAACAGGTTCACAATGGCGACTCTGCTACGAAGGAATGCATTCGAGTACGTTATGGAACTGCCCGGCGACCGGTCGCTTCCGGAATCGGCCGGCGAGGCCGTTAGCCGGTTCCGCGGCGACGCAAGTAGCGTTGCGGCCTATATGCTGCAGTTCGAGTTCCTGGCTTCGAATGTCCTCTTCACCGTGGTCGCCGTGTTCATCATGGTGCGGATCAGCCCCGCGGTCACGTTCGGCGTGTTTCTTCCGCTGATCGCGGTGGTCATAATCGTCAACTTCGCGACGAAGCGCATCGAGCAGTTCCGCAAGGCGAGCCGAGAGGCAGCTGGCGACGTTACCGGATTCATCGGCGAAGTATTCGGGAGCGTGGAGGCCATCAAGGTAGCCAACGCCGAGTCGCGCGTCATCGGGCAGTTCAACGTGCTCAACGACGCTCGTAAGACGACGACACTCAAGGACACCCTGCTGACCTCGACGCTTGGCGCACTCTTCTCCAACGCCCAGAACCTGGGTACCGGCATGATCCTGATCGTTGCCGGGCAGGCGATGAGCCGCGGAAGCCTTACCGTCGGAGACCTCTCGCTGTTCGTCTTCTACCTCGGCTACACCAGTTGGTTCAGCCAGACGGTCGGCAACATGCTCACCGGCTACAAGAAGGTGGGGGTCTCAATCGAGCGCCTGCTAAAGCTGATGCCAGGCGCCGAGCCCGAGAAACTCGTAGAGCCGAGTCCTAGCTACCTTCGTGGTGCTCTGCCGGAGGTGCCATTCGCTGAGCGGGACGACGGGGACCGAATCAAGACCCTCGAAGCGCGAGGTCTGACCTATCTGTTCCCCGACTCGGACAAAGGTGTTCGAGACGTCGACCTGAGACTCGAACGCGGCACGTTAACGGTCGTCACCGGCAGGATCGGGTCGGGTAAGACGACACTGTTGCGGTCTCTACTAGGACTGCTTCCCCTCCAGGGCGGCGAGGTCAGCTGGAACGGCCACGCGATAGACGAGCCAGGCAAGTTCCTCGTGCCACCGCGCTGCGCGTACACGTCTCAGGTCCCTCGACTCTTTAGCCCGGATCCACCGAAGGACGTCCTTGGGGACAGCCCTTGAAGAAGCCAGCGGGTGCTCCTCTGAACCTGGGATAATGGTTTTGGAACAGAAACCCGCCCGGAAACAAGGAGCACCCAATAGATGCTGCCACAGAACAAACCCGACCGTATCCGCATCCTCTTTGACGACCATCGCCTGGTGGCCAATGCCGGCCTGCTCCTGCCGGCCACCCTAGCCCGGCACCTGGGCCTGCGGGAACTCGTCGACCATCACCTTGACCTCGGCGGAGCGCCGGGACGGGCGAACACTGGGGACAAGATGCTGACGCTGGTCGCTTCCGCGCTGGCAGGCGGCGACTGCATCGACGACGCCGATGCGCTGCGCGCTGGTGGGACGGTCGGTGTTCTAGGCTGCGTGGTCAAGGCGCCATCCACCCTGGGGACCTTCCTGCGCAGCTTCCGGTGGGGGCATGTCCGTCAACTCGACCGCGTGAGCCGCCAGTTGTTGGCCCGGGCCTGGGCCGCTGGGGCCGGACCCGGCGACTCGCCCCTGACCATCGACCTGGACTCGACCATCTGCGAGACCTATGGACTGGCCAAGGAGGGAGCGCGCCACCACGGCTATACCGGCGCCCGCGGCTATCACCCGCTGCTGGCCATTGCCGCCGGCACCGGCGAGGTGCTGATGTCCCGGCTGCGCGAGGGCCGGGCCAACACCGCCCGTGGCGCCGCCCACTTCCTGCGTGAGACGGTGGGGCGGGTGCGCTACGGCGGGGCCAGGGGACAACTCACGGTGCGGGCCTACAGCGGCTTCTACGCCCACACTGTCGTTGCCGCCTGCCGGGAAATGGATGTCCGCTTCTCTATCACCATCCGCCAGCGCGCCAGCCTGCGGGACCTGATCGAGGCGATACCAGAGGAGGACTGGACTCCCATTCCCTACTGGACGGACGGCGCCGCCGATGTCGCCGAGACGACTTACCCGGCATTGGCCACCAGGCGGTGATCGTCAAAGACGATACGGATACGGTCGGGCTGGTTGCGTGGTAGCATCTATTGGGTGCTCCTTCTCTGGGACTGTTTTGCTGTTACAAAACCATTATCCCAGATTCAGAAGAGCACCCTCTGGCCACTTCAGGATGCTAACCCGACGCCCTCCCTCGGTGGATTCGGGCTAAAGCGTAGCAGCTGGGCGACAAAGCGTGAGGTACCCTCAAAAAGTGTGTAAACGGTCAGGCGGTGTACCCTCTCTCTGAACAAGACGGGCTCAAGGCCCAAGAGAGGAGATACACCGCCCATGAGGAAGGAAAGCACTGAGAGTAGGTCGGAGTCAAGGCCGGAGTGGGAGCAGTTGGAGGATTGGGTGCGAAGCCAGGTCCAGAGGCTGGTCCAAGAGTTGCTGGAGGAGGAGGTGACGGCGTTTCTGGGAAGGGCGAAGTCGGCGCTCAGGTCCGACTCGGACTCAGATACCGGCTATCGGAACGGATACGGCAGAGCCCGGAGGCTTACGCTGAGTTCGGGCACGATACAGCTTAGGCGGCCACGAGTCCGCGATACCGAGGAGCAGTTCGAGAGCCGGCTGCTGCCGCTGTTCGTCAACAGGACCAGGAAGGTTGCTGAGTTGATCCCCGAGCTGTACCTGCACGGTCTATCCGAAGGCGACTTCGATCTGGCTTTGCGGGGGCTGCTGGGAGAGGACGCACCGGTATCGGCGAGCACGGTGGCCCGGTTGAAGTCCAAGTGGAACGATGAGCTTGCCCAATGGCGCAGCCGGCCCCTCGATGACCTGGAAGTGGTCTACATGTGGGTGGATGGAGTCTACGTCAAGGCTGGTCTTGAGAAGGAGAAGGCGGCGGTACTGGTGGTGATGGCGGCCCTGAGCGACGGGAGAAAGGTGGTGGTGAGCGCTGTTCCCGGATACAGGGAGTCCACAGAGAACTGGTCCGAGGTGCTCAGGGACATCAAGCGCCGGGGCTTGAGCTGCCCGAGGCTGGTGGTTGGAGACGGACACCTGGGCATCTGGGGAGCTCTGCGCAACGTCTATCCGCAGGCGGCAGAGCAACGCTGCTGGAACCACAAGATCGTAAACGTGCTCGCCAAGCTTCCAAAGCGACAACAGGACCAGGCCAAGCTCATGCTGCGTACTATCCCCTACGCCCAGACTCGGACAGAGGCTGAGCGGCTCAGGACGGTGTTCACCAGGTGGTGCGGCGACCATTCCTACGAGGCGGCCTCAGAGGCCTTGGAGCGGGACTGGGACCGCATGATCACCTTCTATGACTTCCCAAAGGAGCACTGGGGGCACCTTCGCACGACGAACCCGGTAGAATCACCCTTCGCGGCCCTCAGGCTTCGGACCGATGCCGCCAAGCGCTACAAGAGGGTCGATCGGGCGATAGCGGTGATCTGGAAAATGTTGATGGTCGCCGAACAGCGCTTCAGGCGTCTGAAGGCCCCTGAGTTGATCGAAGACGTCTATCTCGGTGCACAGTATGCGGATGGAATCGCCATTGAATCAACGGCTGAGAAGGTCGCCGCCTGATGTCGTTTACACACCTATTGACGTAACCTCCTGCCGTTCGTTTCCAACGCGCAAGGTTTGGTCCAGACGGTCCGCAATAATATCACCATCGACTGGACCTTACGGAAAAACGTCCCCGCCAGGCTACGGGTGCTGGTGCGCCGCACCCTGAACAGGCACGGTTACCCAGCCAAACAAGCGGGAGAAGGCAACCCTGATTCCCTCGTAAAAACCCGTTTTGAGGAAGTTCCAGCGCTTTAGCACATGTGAGCGCTACCGTATGTTGGGGTAGGACACGGAACAGAGACTGTATATTGTACCCAGGCAAGGGTACGGTTGTTCTAATTCGACCTGCACAGACTTTTTACGAGAGAATCAACCCTGACAGTGTTGGAGCAGGCGGAGGCGCTGTCAGAAGAGTCGATTGTTGCCTAAAGCGATCAATGAAGTCCCTCTTGAGTCCTGGTCGACCTCTTCCACGGCTTAAGGTAAGATCCCCGATCTGGAACGGCTCAGGAAATACGTCGGTCGCCGGTATTCATTGAAACATAGCCTGAGTATCCGGCCTGCATTTACCTCCATGTTCACAGGTAGGCTCCGCGCAGGTAGACCCACGGCAAACAAAGTGCAAATAGCCACCAAGTCGAGTATCTGTGGAGCTTGGGGAAAAGCGGGACACCCAATCAAATAGGCTCCGATCCTGAACAACTGACTGCCCCCTTACTGATCATCCAACTCGCACCGCTTCGGAGCATTGAGCATGTTGCAAAAAGCGTTTGACCTAACCAGGACCGTTCTCGAGTCCACGAAGGATTTTGGTCTCCGCCGTGGTTCAAACGGTGATTGGGCCATCGTGGTCTCTCTGGAGCTAGGACGAACGTCCGAATCATTGGATGCAGTTAAGCTTGATTCTCTCGTAAAAAGTCTGTGCAGGTCGAATTAGAACAACCGTACCCTTGCCTGGGTACAATATACAGTCTCTGTTCCGTGTCCTACCCCAACATACGGTAGCGCTCACATGTGCTAAAGCGCTGGAACTTCCTCAAAACGGGTTTTTACGAGGGAATCAAGCTTCTTCTGTGTCGCCATCTCGTAGCCTCTCGTACTCGGCCCGCTTCCGCAGCACATCATCCCACACTTCCTTAGACGGCTGAAAGACGTGCTCCGTTTTGACCGGGCCGCCGTCCTTGCCTGTAAGCGCCACCCTATCTTCGTAGCCCAGAGCCTTGAACTGCGAAAGTACGCATTGAAACCATGCTGCTGAATCTGCGCATCCGTGCCCAGTAACCCCACAGCTTCTGCCCACATCCTCGAAGACCTGCTCGCAGTCGGCCAGCACCCGGCGCTGCGTGCTGAGGTTGTTGGCGTCGGCGTTGCTGGCTACTGACACGCGGGCGCATACGTGGAGTTTTCCGCTCGTCTTTCGCTGGCCCCCGGTTCTGGCATAACGGCGTGATGCTACGGCGGGCGGAGTTCTGGCTATGCTGGAAAGCGTCCCCTTTCTGGCAGGGTTGGCCACCAGGCTGGGCCGGCCCGGAGCTGAGGGTGATGTAGACCACAGTTTCCCAGCACCGACTACTGAGTGAACCGAACGGGCTGAGCCGTTCCCGATCAAAAGAGCTACTACTTCCCAGTATGTTGCGTGGATGAACGTTCGCTGTATCCACTGGACATAACTGGATCGCCATTGCACCGGTGCTCCTCATAACCTTTGCACCATATCACCACACAGTCTTGCCTAACAGCCTCGCCTCTCAAGACCCTCCTGGATCATCTCAATCACTTTGGCCGTCACGCTGGAGTCTTCGTCCACCACCAGGTGTCGCAGCCGCCGGTGCAGTTCAGACGGGATTCGACAATGCAGCACAGTAACATCCGGTGCCGCGGCCTGTTCACGGAAGGCCTCCCTCCGCTCTTGGTTATCCGGTGACTCTGGTCTTCGTGAGAAGGTCATCACACATCTCCATGATCTCGTCGCAAATGCCGCTTATCTCATCCTTGGCCACTCGGTCCCGGCCGTCCAGCACCGATTGGCCCTCGCCGGCCGCCACCGCATAGGACTCTCTTTCCGTGGTGCGCGACTGATATATGGGCAACCCCAGTTCAGCCAGGGCTGCACCAATCTGCTGGCTGAAACGCGTTCGGGGGCGCCCCATAGTGATGATGAAAGCGGCCTTGGGCCAACCGCGATTGGCATCCTGCCTCAGCTTTACGGCTGCGACGATATCCTCGCAGGCCCATGCATCCCAAACGCGGGGCTTGCAGGGAATCAGCACCACGTCGGCCACGCGTATGGCGTCCGCATTCACCCGGGTGATTCCAGGCGGACAATCTATGACGATCCAGTGTTGTTCATCGATTGCCGTCCGTACCCGCCGGACCAATGCCCCAGCCTCCACGCCTTCAACCGAAAGATTCAGACGTGGCTGGGGACCCAAGGCAGCCCAGCCCGATGCACTGCCTTGAGGATCGCAGTCCAGTAGAAGCACCGGTCCCTGGCTCCGTAGAGCTGAAGCCAGGTTGGTGGCCAAACACGTTTTCCCCACCCCGCCCTTCTGGTTGATTATGGCGATCACCGGCATAACCGCTGCACTCCTACGTACCACCATGTTACCCAAGTACTTATGCACCATAACACCATTTACGGGGCGGCGCCCTGGACAATCCTGCGATGCCTGGTCAGTCTAACCACTGTGGCCTTGATTCTGCCTCTTCCAATATCATGTCTATCTACCCCATGCGGCGGCGGCCCGCACTGTCTCCCCGGCGCTGAGCGCCACAACCAGCGGCAGATCCCGCACTCGCCGACCTCCGGGGACGGATGGGCAAAATGAAGGACAAGACACCATTCTCCGACAGGACTTTCGGAGCGACTTAAGTTAAACTGCTGATAAGGGAATTTATCAGCAACTTGATTGGAGCGTGAAATGGACGAAGACGTCGCCCTGGCCCCCACCGCCGACGACAACACCGGGCTCGCTCCCGAGGTCCGGGCCGAACTCCAGTCCCTGGCCCAGGACGTCAGGGAAACCATCAGCAGGGCCTGGTCCGACCACACCCACCGGGCCTATGCCGGGGCTTGGCGCAGGTTCGGGGAGTGGGCCTCGGCCCGGGGCCTCCAGACCCTGCCGGCCGAGCCGGCAACTCTCCTGCTGCACCTCCAGGACCTGGCAGGGAAGGGAAAGGCTACCTCCACCATCCGGACCGCCGCCAGCGCCGTCTCCGCGGCGCACAGGGCGGCGGGGTTCAGTGGCGGCAACCCGTCGGCCCACGAGGACGTGAAGGACTTCCTGCGGGGCGTCGAGAGGGAAGCGCCGCCCCAGCGGCAGGTGGCTGCGATGATACCCGACGTGATCTCGGCCATCCGGGCCACCGCCCGGACCCCCGGGAGGGGCCGGGGAGGACGGATGGAAAACTCGGAGACGGCGGAGGCCCGGGCCCGAGTGGACGTGGCCCTGGCGCTCACCCTCCGGGACGGCGGCCTCCGGGTATCCGAGGCCGCGGCCCTCACCTGGAAGGACGTGGAGCGCTGGGCCGACGGGTCGGGCAGGCTGACCATCCTCCGGTCAAAGACCGACCAGGAGGGCAAGGGCGCCGTGGTGGCCGTCACCCCGGCCTGCCTTCGGGCCCTGGACGCCATCCGGCCGGAGAACCCGGGGGACGGAGACCGGGTGTTCCGGCTCTCGATCCGCCAGATGGCCAACCGGATCAAGGATGCGGTCGCTGCCGCCGGCTTCGATGGCGACGTCTTCTCCGGCCACAGCGGGAGGGTTGGGCTGGCTCGGATGATGAGCGGCGCCGGAGCACCCACCGAGACCACCATGCGCCAGGGCCGGTGGAAGTCGGCCGAGATGGTCAGGCGGTACACCAGGGCCGAGACGGCCGGGGCAGCCCTCCAGTGGATGGACGGGGGGACGTAAAGCGTACGGGGGGCTCCCAGGAAGGAGATGCTGTGGCATGTGAAAGGTGAATTTTCACAATCTCCGCCCATGTGGAAGCAGATCCGGAATACTCAAGAGAGGACCCTGTTTATGGCGACAGCAGCAAAGACCGCAGGCACCCCTGTCGAAACGGGCGTGCCCGAACCGGAACTATGGAAGTTGGCAGACACCCTTCGGGGTAACATTGATGCCGCCGAGTACAAGCACATCGTCCTGCCCCTCATATTCCTGAAGTACATCTCCGACGCATTCGAAGAACTCCACCAAGAGCTGGAGTCGAAGGCCGATGAGGGGTATGACCCCGAGCAGCCCGACGAGTACGCCGAAAGGAATGTGTTCTGGGTCCCCATGGAGGCCCGGTGGTCCAACATCCAGTCCAAGGCCCGACAGGAGGACATAGGAGCAATCATCGACCGGGCGATGGACGTCATAGAAAGAGATAACAAATCCCTGCAGGGCGTCCTCCCCAAGAACTATGGCAGAGACGACTTGGACAAGCAGGTGCTGGGCTAGGTGGTGGACCTGGTCAGCAACATCAAGGTCGGCGGCGCCCAGGCCCAGGCCACCGACGTGCTGGGGCAGGTCTACGAGTATTTCCTGGAACAGTTCGCCATTGCTGAAGGCCGGAAAGGCGGCGAGTTCTACACTCCCCGCTCGGTGGTGAGACTGCTGGTGGAAATGATCGAGCCATACAGCGGGCGAGTCTTCGACCCGTGCTGCGGCTCCGCCGGCATGTTCGTCCAGTCAGTGAAGTTCATTCAGGCCCACGCCACCGGAAACGGAAACGGCAAAAAGGCGCTCAGTAACCTGTCGATCTACGGGCAGGAGTCCAACCAGACGACACTCCGGCTTGCCAAGATGAACCTGGCCATTCGGGGCATAGACGCCCAGATCGAGTTCGGAGACAGTTTCCGGAACGACCGGCATCCCGACCTGAGAGCCGACTACATCCTGGCGAATCCCCCGTTCAACATCTCCGAGTGGAACGGTGAACAACTCAGGGAAGACAAGAGGTGGGTCCACGGGATACCCCCAGTGGGGAACGCCAACTTCGCCTGGGTGCAGCACTTCCTCCACCACCTGGCACCCCGGGGCATAGCCGGGTTCGTGCTGGCAAACGGGTCCATGTCCTCCAACCAGTCGGGGGAGGGTGAGATCCGGAAGAACATCGTCGAGGCTGATCTGGTGGATTGCATCATCGCCCTGCTAGGGCAGTTGTTCCGGTCGACCCAGATACCGGCCTGCCTGTGGTTCCTGTCCAAGGGCCGGAGCCGGCGGGAGAACTGGAACAGGCAGGGGGAGACCCTGTTCATCGACGCCCGGAGGATGGGCCACATGACGACCCGTACCTTCAAAGACCTATCGGAAGAGGATGTAGAGAGAATCTCCGGCACATACCACGCCTGGCGTGACGGAGAGGGGTACGAAGACGAACCCGGGTTCTGCAAGAGTGCCACGCTGGAGGAAATCCAGAAGCACGGACATGTCCTGACTCCTGGAAGGTACGTCGGGGCTGCACCACAGGAAGACGACGGAGAGCCATTTGAGGAGACAATGTCCCGGCTCACAGCCCAGTGGAGGGAGCAACAGGTAGAGGCACAGAGGCTGGACGCGGAAATTGAGGAGAACCTGGGCCGGCTGGGTTTTGGGACGCGGCAGTCTGATCATGCCCAAGGTTAGAGAAGCCATGCAATTGATTGAGCGGGACGGGTGGCGGTTGGTCCGAACCAGGGGAAGCCACCGCCAGTACAGACACCCGGTCAAAACTGGTCGAGTGACCATTCCCGGCAAGCCAGGCGATGACCTACCCCCTGGCACCTGGAACAGCATATTGAAACAGTCCGGGCTGAAGGAGGAAACGGAGCCATGAAATACACCGTCGTTATTGAAAAGACCCCCAACAACTACGCAGCCTACGTGCCCGACCTGCCCGGCTGCGTGGCTACGGCGGGCACCCGCGAAGACCTGCTGGAGGAAATCCGGGGGGCGATTGAGTTCCACATTGAGGGTATGCGTGAAGACGGCGAACCCGTTCCTGAGCCCCAAGCCACCGCCGACGTGGTGGAAGTAGCGTCATAGCGGAGGGGAGGATGACTGACCGGCTGGCGTTGCCGCGTCGCTACCGTGACCAGCTTGAAGCCCTGCTCCGTGAGCACGTTCCCGGCGTTGAGGTGTGGGCCTACGGCAGCCGCGTAAACGGCGAGAGCCACGACGGGAGCGACCTGGACCTGGCGCTGCGTGGTCCTGCCCTGGAACCTTTGGATGGCGGCTTCAATGACTTGCTGGAGGCGATTGAGAAGTCGACCATCCCGATCCTGGTTCAGGCGCACGACTGGGCAAGGCTGCCGGAGAGCTTCCACAGAGAGGTAGAGCGGGACTACGTGGTCGTGCAGGAAGGGGCCAAGCAAACGGCGGCGAACAGCTGGCGCGAGGTTGCGTTGGGTGACGTTGCGGAAATTGTCATGGGTCAGTCACCACCGGGTGACAAGGTATCAGGAGATAACGGACTTGCTCTTCTCAACGGTCCGACTATTTGCGACCCTTGACGCCGTTTCGCGCTTCCGCGTGGGGCAGCGGGAATCCGTCAACGCCGCGCTCGACGCCGGGGCCTTGCTCACCGAAGCCAAGGGCCGGCTGCAACATGGGGAGTGGGGAGACTGGCTTGGAAGGGTTGGCCTTGCGTCGCGAACGGGGTCCATGTGGATGAGGCTAGCCGGCATGGATCTAACAGCCGAGGAGGTGATTGAGCGGGGCGGCATTGTCCAAACGCTCCGGGGCGGCACCCCCAAATCGGCAACGGTTGCCGATTTGCCCGATAGCAACCTGGACCGCGACCTGGCCGAAGCCGAAGAAGCGATAGCAGACACTAAACGGGCCTACTACGACGCGCTCAACCGGCGTCATCGGGCGCTAAGGGCGCTGGCAAGGGAAGGAGGGGATGAGTAGCGACACGGATAAGGGCAAGCTGGAGATACCGCTGCCCACTGCCGGTTGAAAGGCGCACAGGAAACAAATCAGTAAGGGAGGAAAAGCGAATGGATAAGAATCTGGTAGTGAGCTTGGACGAAATCAAGGGAGTCCGCCTACAGTGCAAGGAGTGCGGGAGTGAGGCCGTGGTTAGCCCGACTAGCCACTCATACGGAAGCGCTTGTCCACAAGACCACCTATGGCAGGAGCGGTTGAGTAATAAGGTCGACTACATGTCCAAGTTCCTACATGCTCTCCGGAAGCTTATCGAGTCACCCGCGCCGTTCAAGGCCGTTCGATTGGAGATTGACGTCAAGCTTGCCGAGGGCCGCAATGAGTAGCCACAACTACGCCGGCTGCCAGGACTCGGCTTGCGCTCTGTGCGACGCCTACGCGGCGGGCATGGATCCAGCATATAAGGAGAGCGACTAATGGCAATCGGAAAGTGGGAGCCAGTCACCCTTGGGGACTATCTAGCCGACCCAATTCGCGGCGTAATCACGAATGTGGCCGAGTGGATGAAAGAGTATACCCACGGCTTCGAAGAAGGTGGAAAAGAATATCTCGACCTCCAATCTGAGGCACAGGAACGAGACTTTGACATCATCATCCAAGGGGCCAAGGTGGTCGACCTGCTACGGCAAGCGCAAGAAGCAATCGATGTCCTGGCGGAGATGGCAGACGAGGTAGACGAAGACGAGGACGAGTGATAGCGCCGAAGTACCGGACCGACGCCCGGGCCTGTAGCTGCCCTGGCTTCTGGTACCGGCGGACCTGCCGTCACTACCGCGCATATCGTGAGGCCGTGGTCCTGGTGCTGGCTCAGGATGCGGTCAACCTGGCCTATAAAGTGCAGCCGTTGCACTTTTCACCAGAAGGAGCTTGAGGTGTTGGACACAGAAAGTGCAACCGTTGCACCAGAAGGAAAGCGATATAAGTACTACGGTCTGGAGTACAGGCTATCAGTCCAGGACATGGCGACGGCGGCCAAGGTGTCGCTCCGCTTTCAAAAGGACGTGCTGAAACTGCATGGGCTGGGGTATCAGGACGCAATCGC
>CBDAOG010000002.1:0-111158 GCA_965197985.1 Dehalococcoidia bacterium
CAACCCGTGTGGATGAGGACGGAGACGATGGGGATGATGGGGACGATGGAGACAACGGAGATGACGACACGGGCGACAGCTAACCACGTACATGGTTGAACTGCGGCCGTTCCAGCGCACCTTCATACGCCGGGCGCTAGTGTCCTGAGTTATGAACTCATTGCAAAAGTACTTGCTGGGGTGTACCCTCCACGAAACGCTCATGGAGGTCACCATGGCCATCGGACGCCCCATTCCTCCCTTGCACCTTTCCTCCGACGAACGCGAGAGCCTCGAGCGCTGGAAGCGGCGTCCAACCACTGCCCAGGCGCTGGCTCTGCGATCCCGGATCATTCTCCGTTGCTCCGAGGGCAAGACCAATACCGTCGTGGCCGGGGAGATCGGTCTGGCCAAGCAAACGGTGGGGAAGTGGCGGGCCCGGTTCATCGAACGCCGCCTCGACGGCCTGCTTGACGAGCCGCGGCCCGGCGGCCCACGCTCCATCACGGACACCGATGTGGAGCGGGTCGTGACCCTCACCCTGGAGACGACGCCGGCGGATGCAACCCACTGGAGCACGCGCTCCATGGCTGCGCGTACCGGCCTGAGTCAGAGCGCCATCAGCCGTATCTGGCGGGCCTTTGCCTTGCAGCCGCATCGGACCGAGACGTTCAAACTTTCGTCTGACCCTCTGTTCATCGAGAAGGTCCGTGACATCGTGGGGCTCTACCTCAACCCACCCCAGCGGGCTCTGGTCCTGTGTGTCGACGAGAATTCCCAGATCCAGGCCCTCGACCGGACGGCCCCGCTGTTGCCCATGCGCCCGGGGCAGATCGAGCGCCGGACCCATGACTACCGTCGTCATGGTACGACCTCTCTCTTCGCCGCCCTCGACGTGAAGACGGGAGAGGTCATCGGCGCCTGCCACCGTCGGCACCGGTCCACGGAGTTCCGGCGCTTCCTCGACCGGGTCGATGCGACCGTACCCCCGGACCTCGACGTGCACCTTATCCTGGACAACTACGCCACCCACAAGACCCCCGCCATCCAGCGCTGGCTGGCCCGGCGGCCGCGCTATCACCTGCACTTCACCCCCACCAGCAGCTCTTGGCTGAACCAGGTGGAGCGCTGGTTCGCGGTGCTGACAGAGAAGCAACTGCGCCGCGGGGTGTTCCGCAGCACTCGGGAACTGGAGCAAGCCATCGAACAGTACATTGACCAGCACAACGCTGCCTCAAAGCCCTTCATCTGGACCAAAACCGCAGACCAGCTACTAGCTACCATCGCCCGATTTTGTCATCGGATTCATAACTCAGGACACTAGTCATGGTGCTACTCGCTTGCTGGTCGCCGCCGAAGTGTCCCACTGTAGGTGAGGACTTGGAAATCGGATACGCCCTGGAGCGGAAGATATGGGATTCGGTGAGCTCACTACCCATGGACCCCAGTTCCTACGAACCGGTCAGCTATCAGAAGCTACAGACGTTCGGAAACAGAGACGACGGCGGCAGGTACTACAGGCAGCTACGTGTCAGATTCACCGCTAAGGACCTGTTTGGTGGTCGCGTGCGCGGAGATGCAGTAGTCACCTTACGCGAAGGCTCAGAGGATGAATGCGTTGTAGCAGGTGCTCGGTTGCGGGCGCAGACCGCAGGCCCCAGCGCGCAAGCGTCTCCGGCATGACCGGCCCGGACCCGGTGCCCGGGGGCAGGTTCACGACCAAGCTGAGTACGTCGTCGAGGTGGGTCTCTCCCCTCGGCAAGTCCTGGACGGAGACGACGCGCCGAAGGCCGCCCTGTCCGGTCGCTGGGTCCTCCCACGGGATGCGGGCGTCCCTCGTGTCCAGAGCGTCCGCTGCGTGGGTTAGCTCCCGCAGGACCTGGGCCGTGGACCTCCGGCTGTCTGGGTACAGCCTGTCCCGCAGCTCGCGGAGCGTGACGGACATATCGACCGGGCGTAGGCTGTCGCGCCGGTCCATGGGAACGCACAGTACGGCTTCGACGAACAGCCGCAGGGCCAGCGGCGCACCATGGCCGCCTCCCCTATCTGGAGTCTCGTTGCCCAGATGGTACAGCGCCAGCGGCAAGGCCGGACCGTGGCGCTGGTCCTCGAAGCCCGGCAACACCTGTTGACCGCGCCGGTGGGTCGCCGGAGAGAACAGGCGGCCGGACCGCCGGTCCCTCGAGTCGATCATTGCAACGCTGCCAGGCAAGATGCGGTCCACGCGCCGCACGGGGTCGGCCGATATCGGCCGGCGGTGCCAGCTCCGCACCAATGGCGCGAGAGGGTGTCCGTGTTGACTAACGGGTGGGTCCGCACACCGGAGGGCCGTGGACGCCAGGGCCAGTATGCGGCCGGCAATGACAATCTCTCCCGTGGCCTCCGCCCGCTCGTCCGGATCGACCGGCGGCTCGCGGCCGCAGCCGTCGCGATACACCGCGTCGATGCTCGCCCGGAACGCGGCATGCCACTCTGGATCGTTCGCCACGTCATCCGGCTCGCGGCCCGTGCGCTCGCGGTACAGCTCGTCGAGGCGCGCCACAGCGTCCGCTCTGGCGTCCTCCATGTACGGCCTGTCGAGGGCGCGGGCCAGCGCCTTGAAGCCCGGCACCTGGTCGTCCGGTACATCCGCGTCGTCGTGGTCGGCCCGCCAGACCGCCCTCGCCAGTTTCGCCAGCTCGGCCGCCGGGTCAAGTGGATCAGTCATAGGTCTCTTTCTTGGCCGGCGCTGCGTCCTTCGGCGGCGGCGGCCCCCATCCATCGCTCCCCGCGTTGAATCCTACCAGCGCCCCGGCGTCGTTGAAAACCGGCGCGAGCTGCGTCTGGACGTAGGCGCGGCCCCAGTTCGCCTTGCTGATAGCCAGGGTGCGGTCGTCTCCCTGGCCGGTCAAAGTCAGGACGCCGCGCGCTGCGTCGGCCCAGGCTCCCACCCCGCCCACCTGGCCGGGGTCGTAGGGGTCGGCGTCCGCGCCCTTGGCGCCCCTGGCGGCCTTGCGGCTGTGAGCGACCAGCAGGACGCCGCAGGCCCGCGCGCGGGCCTCGGCCGCCAGTGCGGATACGAACTCGCGGACGGCGGGCAGGTTGTTGGGGTCGCCCGTGTAGGCGTCCAGGGCCGGGTCTATGACCACCAGGGCGGGCAGGAGCTCATCGGCGGCGTCCCACAGGCGGCCCCAGCCGTCCAGCGGTTTGGGCGGGACATTGTAGTTTCCGTCGGCCGGCGTCCCCCACAGCGGCAGCCCGGCGAAGTGGGCCACGTGGACGCGGGCCAGGATAGCGTCGCTGGCCCCGCGCTGCGCCGCCAGCTCACGCAGCCGCCGGCCCACGACGCTGGCGGGGTCCTCGTAGCTGGCCACCATCACCGCGCCGGGCCGCACGTCGAACAAGCGGGAGAAGCCTTCCGCCAGGCCGGCGTGCTCTACAAACTGGCCGCCGAAGGCCAGGTCGAGGGCGAGGGTCGTGGCCAGCGTGGACTTGGCCGCGCCGCCCGCGCCGCTCAGCAGGCACACCGCGCCTTCAGCCAGGACCGCGCCGTCCATGCCGGCGGCTCGCAGGACGGGCCGCGGCAGCGGGTCCGTGATGGCCGACGCCGGGCGGAAGCTCGCCGACGCCGGCAGGGGACGGGCGGCCTTGACCAGGACGGCCAACTCCCGCATTGCCACCGCCTGGGGCTGCCCATCGTCGGCCAGGGCCAGCGCGAAACGTGCGTCGCCCAACTCGTCGGCTGCGGCGGCCTTGGCCAAGGCCGCCATAGCCGCCTCCCACTTCGCCAGGTCGTTCCGATCGGCGGCCCATCGGTCGAAGGCCTCCAGCTCCGGCGGCATTGTGACGCGCTCCGAAGGATGCGAGTCTAGGATTCCGTCGCGGTTGGACATGCTTTCACCTTCCAGGGGTATCGTGTAGGCGCACCGTGGCCCGGGCCACGACGAGACCCACCACGACGAGACCCACCACAATGATACCGAGCACCGAGGCGATCGTAAGGAGATGGCTGGACCCGCTCAGTTGAACGGAATCGGCGGTTAGCCGAAAGTCTAATAGGCGGTCGAGGAGCCCCATAAATGCAAACGAGCTCACGGATCTCACCGCTATCTGGAGCCACGGGTGCAGCCACCCCTCGGCTACGCCGTTGTACCATTCATGCAGCAAACCAATGGCTACCGTAGCCCACGCGACCAAGCCCCAGATGCCCAGTGTCCTTTGAAGGGCTGTGGACCCCTGGGGTATGAGATCCGCCACCACGGCCAAAAGCGCATACAGCACCATGCCCGCCCCCATGTATCCCAGCAGGAGATGAACGGGGCGCTTTGGGATTACCCAGCACTGGGTTTTGACTTGATTCATATGAGGTTCACTCCCCCCCTCGTGTGCACGTGGCCGCCAGGCGCAGGGCCTCCCAGCAGGGCAGCCCGTCGCGCTCCAGGTCGGCGGCGTAGTCCTCGACGGTGGCGACGTCCAGAGGCGCGAAGGGCGCGCCCGCTGCTCCCGGGTCCTCCCCGACGCCCACGCGCTCGATGGACACCGCACCGCCCAGGGACACCACGCGCTTCGCCAGGACTCCGGACGCCTCGACGCCAGCGCGGTCGCCGTCGCTCCACACCTGGACGGGGCCGAGGCCCGCCAGCCAGCGGGCCAGGTCAGGGTTGCGGTAGCTCGCCGTCCCGCCCATGACGACGGCGGGCCAGGGATCCCGCGCGGCCAGGGCCAGGCCGTCGGCCAGACCCTCGCACACCTGGACGCCGTCGGCCGCATCGACCAGGCCCAGGACGCACACCGCACCGGACATAACCCCGTGCGACCGCTTGTGTAGCCCGTCGGGGCCTGTCCGGTCCGGTGCGGGCAGCCCGTCGCCGTCCACGTGCACCAGGTAGACGGCGGACACCCGGCCCGCGCCCGGAGCGGCGAAGGCGGCCACGACCGCGCCGGCCGCAGGGCCGCCCTCGGCCGGTATCCAGCGAACGGCCGGCGGCAGGTGCATCCCAGGCCGCCATAGGTGGCGTGCGGCCAGCCAGCGCCGCGCGGGATGCTCTGCTGCGGCGGGGATCGGCACGGCGCGCCGCCAAAGGGTTTGAGCCCAAATCGGCCCCAAACCGCGATGTTCGCCTGATTCCGGGGCGGAACATCGCGCGAGGGTGCCCGCAGAGCGATTGTCTGGAGGCCCCCGGTGTCTGGCTACCCCTGCGCCAGCAAGCCGGCTGGCCGCATTGCCCGTCGGCTGTGCGCCGTCCAGGAGCCCGCGCCGGCGCAGCCAGTCCAGGGCCTCGGCCCGGTCGATCCCCTCGACGTGTTCCAGGAGATCGAGGACGCCGCCCCCCGCGTCCGCTTCATGGTCGCGCCACGTGCCGGCACGGGGGCCGCCAACGTGGACGGCCAGGGAGCCCTTGCGCCCATAGCGCCACTCTCCGGACGTCGTGCGGCGGGACGGCTCCCCCAGCAGCTCACGCGCCACGGGCTCCAGCAGGTCCGGCCAGTCCGTCACCTGCTACGGTCTCTCTCATGCACGTGACACCAGCAGCCGGACAGGTGGACGGCGGGCTGGTCGCACGTAGCGCCGCACCCTGGCACCCCCAGGACGAGGCGGACCAGGGAGCATGGCCGGCAGCCGCACCCCTCACCGTGAGGGTGGTCCTTTACGGCCTCGATCTCGAAGGCCAGCTTGTCCTTGCCGGCTGCCCAGCCCGCCCCGACGTGGGCGGCCCCGAAGCGGCTGTCGGCGTCGCGGTGGGCCTGCACGACCATCGACAACCACTCCGGCGCGCCGTCGGTCTTGCCCCAGCCTGACATCGCTCCCCCCGTCAGGCTCTCCCTCGTCGCTTCCAGCAGCCCCAGGACCTCGACCACGCGGTAACTGGTCAGGTCGCTCTCCAGCCCCAGCTCCCCAAACAGCGCCGATGCCCAGGCCGGACAGTCCGGGGGTAGTTCGCCGGGAGATAGACCTTTCGGCTGGTCAGTCATGTCTTATAACTAGGTTCTCTACAGACACCCAAGATACAACCTCCCATCTGTAATGCACACTCACACCTGAGATGCACCCTGGGCCAGCTCGTAGGCCCGCACCGGCGCGACCGGAGACTGTAGGGACTTCGCCCGGGCGCGGCGCGGGCCGCCGCGTCCGGGCGACCGCTGCGCGAAGGCGAGAAGCGGATGGAACGGCGACGGCGGCGAAGCATAACTGCCGTCCGACTCCCACTCGTGCTGACGCCGCTTCGTCCATTCCACGCTCCGGCCCGGCCAGTCCACGCCCCACAGGTCCGACAGCGCCGCGAACCTGTGGGGCTTGGCCGCCCACAGGACCAGCACCAGGACCCTGGCCAGATACTGCGGGCCGATGGCCCATTGCGAATGCGTCCAGTGACGGACGTGATCGTAGGCCGAAGTATTGTGCGGCATCCCCAGCAGAGCGATCAAATGGCCCCTGCTTTCGACACCGAACCGGTCCATCAGGGCGCGCAGAATCGCCCCGCAGTCGCGGAGCGAGCCAAAGGGGAAGGTCGCGCCGCTGGTCGTCGAGGTTGGCAGGGTCAGAAAGAACGGGTTAGGGAGCTCGCGCCCCTCGACGAACTCGACGGACAGGTCCTCCCAGGCGACAGATCGAAACCAGGCCGCGTGCCACCCCTCGGCCTGCCACAGCGAGAGCCGGATCATCCGGCGGAGCGCCGTCGTGTCCGGACGGCTCTTCCGCTTCCGCCAGCGCCAGACGGCGGACCGGTCAAAGCCGCCCAGGACGGCGGCCGCCTGCACGTTCGACTCGAAGCGCATCTGATTGAGCCACAGATTCACGGCGGCCTGGACGAGCTCGGGATCCTCGAACGCCTTGCCGCGGCGGCGGTGGTCGTCTCTCATTCCGCGCCGGACTCCAGCATCTTGCCGAGCAGCTCCACGCCCAGCTCCAGCTCGGCCTGCAGTCGGACCTGCTCCCAGCGAGACCCCGCTACCGAATACTCGACGATGGCAGAGCGCATCCAATCCGGGCTGTGCGGCGACTTCGCCCACTCCTCCCACACGTCCGGGGGCTGCTCATTCAAAATGCGGAGCGTCAGCAGGACCTCCGCCTGCTGGTGCGCCACGCCGATGTTCGTAGTGTCCCCACCCAACTCCTCCAGCAGCTCGCTGGCCCATACCGGTGTGTCCGGTGTGTCCTTCCACGTCAAAATGTCCGCTTCGCGCGATCCCAAATCAAGCCTCCCCGCTGGCCTTTACCAGCCCGCCCGCGACGGCGGCACTATGGGCATCGGCCATCAGCTCGACGCCCCGTATCTGGCCCGCATTCACTTGCCTTAGCGCAGCGAGAAAGACTCCTGAGCCGAAACACGGCTCCAGAACTCTGTCGTCAGGTGAACGGATTGCCCATTTAACCATCACCTGCGCTGCAAGTGGCGGCGTGTAGTAAATACCGTTGCGCCTTCGCGCGTCGGAAGTCGTCATGGTCCCTCGTCCTCAGGCTGGTAACTTGCCCCGACGTCGCTTTGGAACCCGTGTTCGCTGGCTCAGCGCGTCAAGGCCTTGGAGCACCACCTTACTGGTCCCTGGCTGGCGATCCCCCGACTTCCACTTCTGCACAGTGTTGTAGGAGACGCCCAGCTCGTCCGCCAGCGCCGCTAAGCTCCACCCCTTCTTTTCAAGGGCGGCTATCTTTTCTTGTACAGGGTTCATGGGCGCATTATCAATAACATACTTTGTCTATGTCGTCAAGATGCGGCGCAGCACGGCAAAGGATGTCAAGGGCGGTGTGAAAACGTACCAGCGGGGCGGAGCAAAACTGTACCACTGAACGCCGTAGAATGGGCATCAAGGTTCGTGGGGCGTTGGAGATCAGGGTCAGTCAGATAGCTGGCGGCCAGAAGTCTTCTTGCTGATTCCGTACTTGGAATATAATGTACCCATGCCTTGGGAGGTCGAGTACACGGACGAGTTCGGGCAGTGGTGGCAGGCGCTCTCGGAGAGTCAGCAGGACGCCGTGGCCGCCAGAGTGGAGTTGCTGATGGAACACGGCCCCAACCTGCCATACCCCTACTCCTCGGACATCAGAAGCTCACGTCACGGAGTCATGCGAGAGCTTCGGGCGCAGAGCGGCGGCAGGCCCATCCGGGTCTTCTACGCCTTCGACCCCAGGCGAACGTCGATCCTGCTCATCGGCGGAGACAAGACGGGCAACGACCGGTTCTACGAGGAGTACGTGCCGGTGGCCGACGATCTCTACGACGAGCATCTGGAAGAACTGCGAAAGGAGGGGCTGATCTAATGAGTGGACGCCATCCGTTCAGCGAGCTGACCAGGGACTTCACACCGGAGCGACGACAGCGCGTCGACGACATGAAGAGGGAGTTGCTCGCCGAGATGCCATTGCACGAGCTTCGCCGGGCGCGGGAGTTGACCCAGCGGGACATGGCGAAGATGCTGAAGGTGAATCAGCCCGCCGTGTCCAAGATGGAGCAGCGGGCCGACGTGTACGTGTCCAGCTTGCGGTCCTACATCGAAGCCGTGGGCGGGAAGCTGAAGATAGTCGCCGAGTTTCCCGAGGGCGAGGTCGCTATCACAAACTTCTCCCAGGTCGGTGAGGTTGAAGAGGCCCCAGAGGGATAAAGTGATGGAAATCTTACTGTACACCACACCGTCAGGACTGTTACTGGACATAGTCGGTTTTCTGAACGTCATCGCTATCGGCAACAGCGGCACCGGCAAGACCCATGTCGCCCTCGGCCTGGGGCTCGCCGCCTGCCAGAGGGGGCTGTCGGTCGGCTTCACCACCGCCGCCTCGCTGGTCCACGAGCTGATCGAGGCCAGGGACGAGCGACGACTACTCAACCTTCAGAAGAAGCTGGCCCGCCGTGTCCAGGAGGCGACGAAGGAGCTGAACAGCTCCTTGATCTCGCTGCCGGTCAGCGGACGAAATTCTCCCTTGCCCACCGTCATCCCGTCTGCGTAGAAGTGCCCCACCTGATCCCAGAACATCTCCTTCAAGTCGGGATCCAGCTTCTCGTACTCCGCTACGGCCTCGGGAAAGGCCAGGTCCTCGATTGGAGGAAGCTCAGTGGGAAGCGCCATCAGCACCTCTCTGGTCAGCTTCGTTTCCTCCTCCGTCCTCTGGGCTACGTACGCCTTCGGGTCGGTGAACGCCAACCCAGCGGTCGGGTCGGACGGGCTAGGGACGTATATCTGTAGCCCATACTCCCAATCCTCCACGAACGGGCCTCGGATACGGGGGTCCAGTGCCTCCAGCTTCGCCGCCTCATCGGCAGAAAGAACACTCTCCAGAGGCGGCAGCGGCGCCGTGAAAATCCATGAAGCGAAGTCTACCGGCCCCCGGTAGCGGAGGAGCGACTCCTCTGCCGCTTCGAATCCCACCGCCTTGACGAAGAACTCGAACTCCGAACGTCCGATAGAGCCCAGCCGTGCATACGGTACAAGAGCCTCTCTCTTTATGACCGGCGCGAGTGGGGGCTGTGCCGGTCTCTCGATGGCGGGGCCGAACGCCTCCACCGGAGTCCTGTAACCAGCGAAGAGCCAGTCCGTCGCCAACTTATCGCTTATGAGCGCGATGAGCTCGAAGGTCCGCTTCCCCTTTCGGGACAGATTGTCATGCGTGGAGCGGGCCCCTCCCTCCAGTGTCGATGCGAAGCGGTCCGACGCCGGTCCCGCAAGGACCAGTAGCCACTCGGTCACCATCTCCGTTCCCAGGAAATTTGCTATCGCCTCCAGGTCCAGGCCATCTTCCTGAGACAGCCTGTCGTGCTGGACGAGAGCCTCTCCCTCCAGTGTCGACGCGAATGTGACGGGAGGAGGCGTCGGTGCCGCCGCAGGCTCCTCCTTGTTGCAGCCTACGAGCAGGAGGACAACGAATGCGGCCGCTGCGATTGGCAGATAGCTTCTCATGGTAGCACCTCTCTTTCGAGTACCCTCCTCTCTCCGTGCGGGTGGTCGTTGGATGTGCGAAGACGCCTAGACGCAGTGACTCATCCCTTCACCACCATTAGCCGGACCCGGACTCGGGCCGTTATTGTGTGGAGTGGCCGAACCATGACCCCAGCTAGTCCAGCAGAAGTTGGGAGTGTCGTTATAGTGGCTCGTGAAGCCGACCGCACTCGTCGTGTTTCTATATCTGTAGTTCCGCCAGCCGGAATGGTAGCCTCCTGGCCCCTTCAGCCAGACTGCCGCCTCCATTACGGCCATGGACGCACCACACCGGGCCACGTGAGCTGTGTAGACAACCAGAGACGACGAACCCATTTTCGTTTTGTAGGTGCAGGAAGTGAAATGTCCGGTTAGGGCTCGCACCCTTATGCCTTCGTGGGTGTGGTTCGCTATCGCCCGCTCCAGGGCGTCCTGGGCCTCCTTCGCCGTTGCCACAACGAACTCGACCAATGCTCGTACCTCGGCGTCATAGAGCTCTCCTGTTACCCCCCTCAACGGCCCGGCCTTCACTTCCGCGAGAAGCTGCGGCACGGTCTCGTTCCTGATGATGCTCTTAACGTCCGGCGTGAGGCTATTGTACGCCCTGACGCCTTCAGCGGAGAGGACCTGTTCGGGGTTGATCCGTTCCGGCGACTTGGCCTCGGCCGTTCCGGCCGGGAGAAGAGCCACCGTTCCGCCAACCATGAAGCTGAGTAACAGCACTGCGAAGCCGAGTGAGAAGCGCCTCGTGATGTTTCCTAGAATGGATGTCCGAATTAGCGTATTCATTGTGTCACCTCTTGTTTCCTTCAGGTGATGGACATCGACAGTTCGGAGAGTCAGTCTACAGCCGCCTCGCTGGATACGACGACACCAATGAAGTTCATCAATCCCATCGTCGAGCGCTACCTGAAGCTGGCGGTGAGGCTGCTGTTTCGAAGCAGACGCTGCTTTTGCCAAGCCTGAGATTTACGATACTCGGCTACTGCCATGACCCCTCCTGTCATGCCCGTGGTGAATGCTAGGATACTCTAGTGCTATGGTATGTATGTCAAGAACGCAAGGGTTTGTCAAGGGGTTTGAATCTGGCGAGGGAGACTAAGGCCGCTTTAGCAACCACCCAGCACCCACTAAGAAACTATCTCAAAATCTGAACCACAAATGCATTGATCGGTTTCTAGGACGATTCGTATGGTTTCTCCAAAAGCATCGGGAGGGATCGCATGGGGAAACAAGAGACGCTAGAGACCATCTGGGAAGTACCGGACGAGCTTTGGGAACGGATCGAACCTATCATCCTGGAGGAAGACCCGCCCAAAGCCCGGGGCCGCAAGCGCTCTGACCCACGACAGATGCTCAACGGCATCCCGTCCCCACCCACCTTTGAAAGGTGCGATGAATGGTGCTGTCGTTCCCAAGCTCTTTCGGCAATCGGTTCCATTGGCACCCGCTGCGCAGCCGGAAGATGACGTGTCCTACCCCAACATACGGTAGCGCTCACATGTGCTAAAGCGCTGGAACTTCCTCAAAACGGGTTTTTACGAGGGAATCAAGGTTACTGCTGGACGACGAACCTGTACCCCAATACTGCCAGCTCTTCAAACAAGCCGGCCCGCGTTGGTCAGCCTACGCCGCCTCATCAGGACGGCTTCTACATCCCGCTCATCCCACAGAACGCGATGACCATGTGGCTAGCACTGAACGAGGCAGACGAGGAGAACGGCTGTCTTCGTTATCTACCGGGCGCCCACAGGCGGGGCGTGAGACAGCACCAGATGACCCAGATCGTCGGATTCTCGCAGGGCATCACCGACTTCGGCGACGACGACCGGGCCGCCGAGGTAGCGGTCCCGGCCGCCCCCGGAGACCTTCTAGTGCACCACTGGACGATGGTCCACCGAGCGGACTCGAACACCAGTGACCGGGAGCGGTGGGGACTGGGGTCGGTCTTCTACGGGGTCCACACGAAGCCCGACGAGGAGAAGCAGGCGGCCTACAAGCGGGACCTGGAGAGGGCCCAGAAGCAGTGGGCCGAGCGTCAGGCCGCTTCGTAGTTTACGCAGTCAAGTCCGCGAGATGGCGGTACAGTCTGGGCTGATGTGGCTATGTCAGTTCGTCTCCGACAGGCGCGCTGCCGTGTCGTCTTGGCACTTTCTTGGAACGCCGGCGACCGAAATTAACAAGCGGCTCCCAACCAAATCTCCCCATGACGCCAGAAAGCACCATTCCGGCGCCTAGACCAACGAGCACTACAGGCCAGATGTTCAGGTGCAAGAGAGCCGAGAGACCAATCGAGACAAGTATGAATCCGGTGATAATCATCATGTCTTCCTTATCAGTCTTGAATGTTCGGCGCCACAATGCTAACAGGTCACGAACTAGGACAATACTTATCGGATTTCCAGCGTAGCCACCAGCACAACGGAACATTGGCAGACAACCACATTTATCGCGTCGGCGTAATCGGAGGTGGAAGGCAAGGCACCGTGGAGGCACGGGCCTTCGTGCTTCACCCGTCCACGGAAGTCGTTGCCGTCGCGGACAGCGATGCCGAGAACCGGGCCCTGTTCCAGGACCGGTTCGGCGTCCCCGGTTACGGGACGTACGACGAGATGCTGAAGCGGGAGCAGCCTGACATCGTCCTGGCCGCCCTACCCGTCAAGGCCAACGCGGACGCGGTCGTCGCCGCCGCGAGGGCCGGCGTTAAGGCGGTCTTCTGCGAAAAGCCGCTGGCCGGCAGCCTCGAGGACGCCGACCGGATGGTCGAGGAGTGCGGCTCCAGGGGCGTGCTACTAGGCGCCGGACTTATGGCTTCTGGCCATCCGGACTTACCGGAAAGCCTACGAGCTCGTCGCGGCGGGCGAGATCGGACAGATCAGCAGGATCAACCTCTACGACGGCAACGGCCAGGGCGGCTGTCACGGCAACCGCCCACCAGTATCTGAGCTATTGGTGTCTATTTGATTCCGGATACGCCGAACTCCCATACCGCGCTTATCGTGACGCCGTGGTCTTGGTGGTGGCTCAAGATAAACTCAACAAAATCATGATCACCGATAAGGGGGTCACCGATACCGGACACGTTGTCCACCATCGGTGAGAGCGTGTCGCCTAGGATGAGTCGAGTCGTGTCAACCACCGATACCCGTCAACTTGACGGGTATCGGTGAGCCTATGGCCAAGGGGACCCCTGCGGCAGTCCGCCCCGGCGGCCCTGGGCAGCGGGGTGGACTTTTCCGTGTAACCAAAAATGGGGGTTCCCGTGAATGAGGAACTTAGGGCGTTTCAGAAGCAGTTTATCAGGCGGTCACTCGCCCCTGGTATAGATGTGGCGGCTCTCAGCATCTCCAGGGGCAACGGCAAATCCTGGCTGGCGGTGTCTCACTCCTGGGGATGATCTGCACGTCCCGGGTTCGGAGTACCTTCTGTGCGCGGCCAGCATCGAGCAAGCCCGTCTGTGCTATCGCTTCATTCGCGCCGAACTTGAGCCGACGGGCGGGTACTCGTTCCTCGACTCGGCAACGCGGATCGGAATAACCCACAAGGCCAGCAGCCCCCAGCTCCAGACGATCCCGACGAAGAATAAACCGCACCCTCGACGCTTTCTCGTCCTGCTCCTGTAACGTCGCCGCTCTGCCTGATTTACTGCCTCCAGTCACCAGCCAAAGGGTACACTTTTGCTCCGCCCTACTGGCCCCACATCCCGGCGCCCTTGACACGAGCGCTAGAATTCGGGGCCTTTCCGCCCGGGGCAGGGCATTTTCGGCCCTTTGGGGGCCAGGAGGCAAAACGCTCCTAGCCCTTAATTTTCGGAGTTTTTGGAATTTTTCGACGTACCACGCGCGCGTGTGGTGCGTAAGAGAAAGGGGGTCGGACCTTATGTCCCCAGGGTGTAGGCGCTGGGGAGCAGGGTGCCGTAGAAGATTGAGTACTCTGAGATTATCGTCTCTCCGGCGGCCCGGAGAACCCCGGAGACCGTGCGGGCTCATCCTGCCGGAACTGTATTCCTGCAATAATATCTTTGCATTATCATAGAAGCCCTCAGCCGCCGGTGCTATATTACTGCCAGTGCAGGTTTGCATTATCCTAACGGCCAAGGCAGGGACGTCCGGCATGACCGTCATCGCTGTTTGCAACCAGAAGGGTGGGTCCGGCAAGACCACCATGGCCATTAACCTGGCCGGCGCATTCGCGGCCGAGGACAAGCGCGTGCTGCTGCTGGACCTGGACCCCCAGGGCAGCGCCCTGGATTGGGGGTCAATAAATCCGGACACGATGCCCCAGGTCGAGGTGGCGGAGATCGACCGGCCGCAGCTGCTGCGTCAGGCCCGTGCCCTGAGAAGGGAGTACGACGTGATCGTCATCGACTGCCCGGCCAAGTTCGCCGACAGCAGTTCCGCCGCGATCCGCGTTGCCGACTTCGTTCTGGTGCCGGTGCAACCCAGCCCCTTTGACGTGTGGGCCTCCGACGCCGTGGCGGGACTGATAAAAACCCGGCAGGAGGCGACCGGGGGTGCTCCCCTGGCAGCCTGCGCAATATCCAGGGCCATCAGCAACACCTCCCTGCAGCGGTCCATTGGAGCGGCCCTGGAGGGCTATGGACTGCCGGTGCTAAAGGCCGGCACCACGCAGCGGGTGGCCTACGCCACCACCGCGGCCCAGGGGATGACCGTGTTCGATGGACGCCGCACCGTTGCCCGCCGGGAGATGGAGGCGGTCCGAGATGAGATCAAGGAGCTAATTCATGGTGCTGAATCGAAGGCCTGAACGGCAGCGGTCCGGGCGCGGCAGCGCGGCGGACGCGGTCCAAGAGGATGTTCTGCGGGAGGAGACCCGGCAACTGAACGTGGCACTGCCGGTGGAACTGCACCAGCGCCTGAAGGTTGCTGCGGTGCAGGAGGGGATTTCGGTGCGGGAATGGACCGCCCGGGCTGTGCTCTACTACTTTGCAAATGCAGGTGCATAGGTTTGTAGCCATGCAGTAAACTAAGTCAGCCGGCCACAGCGTTCCGGGCACCAATGTACTTCCGCTGTTAACAGTCCAGACCATGTGAACTGTTAGCCGCCCCGCATGGGGCAGAATATTTGACAGTTGGCAGACGACAGTGGCTGTCCTGTCGTGTAAGGCTGCAATTTCCTCCCAACCCTCCACCCAACCCATATCGACCGGGCGTAGGCCGTCGCGCCGGTCCATGGGAACGCACAGTACGGCTTCGACGAACAGCCGCAGGGCCAGCGGCGCACCATGGCCGCCTCCCCTATCTGGAGTCTCGTTGCCCAGACCCGGCAACACCTGTTGACCGCGCCGGTGGGTCGCCGGAGAGAACAGGCGGCCGGACCGCCGGTCCCTCGAGTCGATCATTGCAACGCTGCCAGGCAAGATGCGGTCCACGCGCCGCACGGGGTCGGCCGATATCGGCCGCCGGTGCCAGCTCCGCACCAATGGCGCGAGAGGGTGTCCGTGTTGACTAACGGGTGGGTCCGCACACCGGAGGGCCGTGGACGCCAGGGCCAGTATGCGGCCGGCGATGTAAATGTCTCCCATGGCCTCAGCCCGCTCGTCCGGATCGTCCGGCGGCTCGCAGTCGAAGCCGTCGCGATACACCGCGTCGATGCTCGCCCGGTACACGGCGCGCCACCCCGGATCGTTCGCCACGTCCTCCGGCTCGCGGCCCGTGCGCTCGCGGTACAGCTCGTCGAGGCGCGCCACAGCATCAACTCTGGCGTCCTCCATGTACGGCTTATCGAGGGCGCGGGCCAGCGCCTCGAAGCCCGGCACCTGGTCGTCCGGCACATCCGCGTCGTCGTGGTCGGCCCGCCAGACCGCTCTCGCCAGTTCCGCCAGCTCGGCCGCCGGGTCAAGTGGATCAGTCATAGGTCTCTTTCTTGGCCGGCGCTGCGTCCTTCGGCGGCGGCGGCCCCCAACCATCGCTCCCCGCGTTGAATCCTACCAGCGCCCCGGCTTCGGTGGCAGCCTGTGCGAGCTGCGTCTGGACGTAGGCGCGGCCCCAGTTCGCCTTGCTGATAGCCAGGGTGCGGTCGTCTCCCCGGCCGGTCAAAGTCAGGACGCCGCGCGCTGCGTCGGCCCAGGCTCCCACCCCGGCCACCTGGCCGGGGTCGTAGGGGTCGGCGTCCGCGCCCCTGGCGGCCTTGCGGCTGTGAGCGACCAGCAGGACGCCGCAGGCCCGCGCGCGGGCCTCGGCCGCCAGTGCGGATACGAACTCGCGGACGGCGGGCAGGTTGTTGGGGTCGCCCGTGTAGGCGTCCAGGGCCGGGTCTATGACCACCAGGGCGGGCAGGAGCTCATCGGCGGCGTCCCACAGGCGGCCCCAGCCGTCCAGCGGTTTGGGCGGGACATTGTAGTTTCCGTCGGCCGGCGTCCCCCACAGCGGCAGCCCGGCGAAGTGGGCCACGTGGACGCGGGCCAGGATAGCGTCGCTGGCCCCGCGCTGCGCCGCCAGCTCACGCAGCCGCCAGGCCACGACGCCGGCGGGGTCCTCGTAGCTGGCCACCATCACCGCGCCGGGCCGCACGTCGAACAAGCGCGAGAAGCCCTGCGCCAGGCCGTCGTGCTCTACCAACTGGCCGCCGAAGGCCAGGTCGAGGGCGAGGGTCGTGGCCAGCGTGGACTTGGCCGAGCCGCCCGCGCCGCTCAGCAGGCACACCGCGCCTTCGGCCAGGACCGCGCCGTCCATGCCCGAGGCTCGCAGGATGGGCCGCGGCAGCGCGACGGCTACCAACAGGCAAGGGGCAATCGCGTCGCAGGGCATAAGGTCCTGGGCAGCTCCGCCGATCGCCGCCGCTGGCGTCCTCGATGTGGACGCGGGCCAGGCCGAGGTTGTGAGCTGAGCCGCCCTGGACCACGGCCGCTGTCCTCGATCGCGCCCAGGTCGAGGTTGTGAGCTGAGCCAGCGCGCTTCAATAGTAACGCGGATGTGACAATCACCGCAGGTTGTCGCCGCGTCTGAATTCGATTCTTGGGCATGGGCTTGCGGAATCGCCGTCGAAGACGCCGCCAGCAGGAAGGACGGTGACTAACGATGAGATGAAACCAGCCAGGCTGGCCCTGCACGGGGCTATGAACGCCTTCTACCCGGAATTGGGCGTTGAGGGTCGTTTGCTCCGCTTAGGCGCACCGGCGGGCCAGGCTCTCATCGGCGCTCAGGGTTATGTCCTTCAACAACATCGCCTCGCTAAGCCCGAATCCACCGAAGGACAGGGATGGACGGCGTGAGGACAGCGGAAGGGGGTGAGGGAGTTACAGGCGCGATGATCCGGGCTCGAATTTGGGTAGACGGGAGGTTGGCGGGCGGTCTGCAGGCGCTTTTGGGGGCACCGATGGCGGCCTACAGTGGCTGTGGCGAGCGAGATGGCGGGATAGGACACGGCAAGAGGCGCTCGCGGACTGGGCTGGCGCGAGTTTGCGGGGACGTTGGGTCAGTTGCAGGCTGGCGGGTCAGTAGCGGACGGGCGCCGTCAGGCTGGGAGTGGAATGGCTCGCAGTCGGGCCAGGGCGCGGCTGAACTGCTCCTCCCAGGGCCAGCGCCGGGGAAGATGCAGGGTCAATCGGCGTGCCGAGCGGGTGATCCGTCCGGCCAAGGCAAAGACCCGTCGTCTGAGGGTCTTGGTGGTCACGATCTGCTGACCCAGGCCGATGCGGGCTGTCCAGCGGGCCAGGTTATGCGCCATCACCTGGACCGCCAGCCAGGCGCCGTTGGCGGCGAAGCGCGCCGACGGCATGTGGTTCAGCCCGACGCCGTACTTGAGGTCGCGTATGGCGTTCTCGACCTCGGCGTGGCGGCGATGATCGGCCTCCAGTTCCAGCGTCTCCCCATCGCGGTCGGTGATGAAGCCGTGATAGCTGTAGGTGGCGAAGAGAGCCAGTTGAGAACCGGGCGCCGGCTTCACCCGCCGGACAATGAGCCGCACCGGCGCGGCGTCCGGCTTGGTCTGGAAGGGGGTGTAGGTGGTCTCGGCCACATCGGCGGCGCCGTCCATCCAGTAAGGAATCGGCGTCCAGGCATCTTCGGGTATCGCCTCGATCAGATTCCGCAGGCGGGCGCGCTGGCGGATGGCGATGGAGAAGCGGACATCCATTTCCCGGCAGGCGGCAACGACAGTGTGGGCGTAGAAGCCGCTGTCGGCCCGCACCGTGAGTTGTCCCCTGGCCCCGCCGTAGCGCATCCGCCCCACCGTCTCACGCAGGAAGTGGGCGGCGCCACGGGCGGTGTTGGCCCGGCCCTCGCGCAGCCGGGACATCAGCACCTCGCCGGTGCCGGCGGCAATGGCCAGCAGCGGGTGATAGCCGCGGGCGCCGGTATAGCCGTGGTGGCGCGCTCCCTCCTTGGCCAGTCCATAGGTCTCGCAGATGGTCGAATCGAGGTCGATGGTGAATGGTGCGTCGCCGGGTCCGGCACCGGCCTTCCAGACCCGGGCCAGCAACTCGCGGCTCACCCGGTCCAGTTGGCGGACATGGCCCCACCTGAAGCTGCGCAGGAAGGTGCCCAGGGTGGAGGGAGCCTTAGCCGTGAAACCGAGCACGCGGGCGGTCCCGCCGGCGCGCAGCACATCGGCGTCGTCGATGCAATCTCCGCCGGCTAGGGCGGAGGCCACCAGGGTCATCATCTTGTCGCCGGTGTTCGCCCGGCCCGGCGCGCCGCCGAGGTCGAGGTGCTTCCGGAGGAGTTGGGGCAGGCCAAGGCGCAGGGCGAGGGTGGCGGGAAGGATCAGCCCGGCATTGGCCACCAGGCGGTGGTCGTCAAAGAGGATGCGGATACGGTCGGGTTTGTTCTGTGGCAGCATCTATTGGGTGCTCCTTTTCCGGGACCGGTTTTCTGTTTCAAAACCATTATCCCAGATTCACAGGAGCACCCTCTAGCTTCTTCAAGGGCTGTCCCCAAGGCCGTCCTTCGGTGGATTCGGGCTAAGGAGTAGTTCACGGAAGTTATCGTACATGACTATCGTGCGACAGGACTCGGAGGTCCGTCCGATCTGGGTATCGTGATCGGCAACCAGCCGGGGCGAATCGTTAACGGAGGGGTTGGACGTCCGAGATGGCTATGTAATTGGCCGGAACGGCCAATCCTTCGCCGCGCCGCGTCATCTTCACTGAGGGCGCGAGGTGTCCGCCACGGTATTGGGCGGCGGGTATGTAGGAGCTCGCTTCGCTCCTACACATCTCCCTCCCGGTGGAGGTGTAGTATCCCAGATCAAGGGCCGGGCGGCCCCGCCGTGAGACGTGCTTGCGCTCCAGAACGTGCGCGTAGTCCGCGACATACAACCCTGGGAAGTCGCGCGGCAGCTCGACCCTCAGGAGCAGGTCCCCCACGAACTCCCGGAGCATCTCATATCCCAGGTCGCCGAAATACGGGCTTCCGGTCATCCACAGCGGCAGCGGCTCCAGCAGCCCCTCGACGAGGTAGTGGCCTTCGAGATCCGGAGGCGCCAAGACGACGGGGAGGCGCGCCCAGAGGCCGCCCCCGGCTTCGAGGACCCGCTCCGCCCTCTCGTCACGCGTGTAGTGGTAGAAGACGACGGTCGAATCCGTGACCTCTATGCGGCCCGGGTCGGGGGTGAAGCCGTGGTCGGCGAGCAAGCACCCCGCGCTGGCGCATGAATGCCTCGCAGGGGCGTGGTTCGGCATGGAGGTCACTTACCCGGTATTTCCCATATTGGGAGTCTTCAGGCTCAATGGGCAGCCCAAGCGAGATGGTAGCATCATCGTGAGATCAGTAGAGTCCCAGGAAGTGGTGTAAGAGGGAGAGGGTCTGGAGAAAGAGAGACCACCGCGTCATCCTTAGCGGGCAAACAACAAGCTCGAGAAAAGGAGGACAACGGTGGTCAAGGAAAGGATGGACCTGCTGGAGCTATTGCACAAGGGGGGAATGGACGGTGACGTGGACTTCCTACGGGAGGCTCTGAGAGTGCTGGTAGAGGGGATCAAGGAGATCCGGCGACGCACCGATGTGGTGGGCATCTTCCCTAACCGGCCGGCCGTGCGCCGCCTCGTTGGCGCCGTCCTGGCTGAGCAGCACGACGAATGGGTCGTCGGACGTCGATACCTCACACCCACCATTCTGACCTTCAACGAAGCTCTTCCGGAGGCCGATCTCGCGGAGGCGACAGCCGCCTAAACAACAGCAACACGATGACGCACTCTTACACCACTTGACGGGACGTGACCGACTACGCCGTGCGATGTTCTAGCACATAAAAGAGGCGTTCACAGGCCGGTGCCGCAGCGCGTACTCTAGCGGCGTCAATCCTTGCCAGCAAATCCGGGGCGTGCATGGTCTTGTGGTATTTTCCCTTCTGCGTCTTTTCTGTAGCCGCGGCCAAACACCTCAGGACGTCGTCCTTAGGTATTTCCTCTATTTTCAGGTTGCCCGGCAATCGGTTCTCGGAGAAGCCTCGACCATAAAAGCGATGTAAGCTCACTCGGTCGGCTAGAAACCAGGACTCCATGACCTGCACCATAAAGTGAAGTTGGTCATCGGCAACCTGAGAAGCCAAGCCGGTATCCCAATGATCGTGCGATTTTACTTGATCTAGCGCTTCTTGAATGGTCGATCCTTCCGAGTCCTTGAGCAGAATGTTTACGGCGTTGCTGTTGGACTTCATGCCCGTTACAAAATCTGCTATGGGATTCCCTCCGGTGGACACAAGCCTAATCTTTACGCCTTGCTGATAAAGTGAATCCAAAAACTTGCGGAAACCCGGCTGTAATTTCCTGTCACCTTCGTAGTATATGTAGATTGTCTCTACCACCGCTTACCGCCTATTTGACCCTTTGCCCACAACTCTCCAAGTCCATATTTCTCCAGCCAAAGGCTAAGGTCTTGCCTGTCTAGACGTTTAAGTTCTGTACCAGTTTCAGGGTATCGCTCACACACTATCACGCTTTCCGGATCATCGTGGAGTTCTTCAACCAGACGTTCGGAGTGCGTGGTGACGATAAGCTGGGTACGCTCCGACGCCGACTTCAGCAGTTTTGCCACTACGGGTATTATGTCGGGATGTAACCCCAGTTCAGGTTCTTCGATACAGACTAGTGGCGGCGGTTTGGGATGACACAGTATTGAAAGTAAGGCTAGGAATCGCAGGGTACCATCGGACAGGCGGGTAGCCGGAACCGGGCTCTTCAGATCTTTTTCTCGAATCCAAAGCTGAGCTGTGTTGGAGTCGATGCTGACGCCGATCCGCTCATAAGTGTCGTAGAAGCTCTTAAGCAGTTCCTCAACTTCGCGCATTTCCGGCCCACCTTCCAACTGGTTCACAATCAATGCCGCATTGGCAAAATCCTCCTCCAAAAAATCGGTGAGGGAGTCCGTGGGTTGAGAGCGGCGGATTTGACTGTTCCGTCCCATGTTCCATTCGCGATACAGTCGAATGGCATCGAACTGCCGGCCTACGAAGGTCATCTCTTGGTAGAGAGTCGGGTCTTTCCTCTCGTGAAGAACGGACTGCCCAGGTGTCAGGTCATCTCGGCTGATTGACTGGGTCTGACGCGGCGGTTCGTCCCCGTCTTCGTTAGGGTCTTCTCCCGCTCGCCAATTGATAGCTAACCTGCCATATCCGTCGGTTACATGGAAAAAGCGGAAAGGGTCCGTGTGCTGTATTCTTCGGGGCTTTTCGGTCTCCAGCCGTTCCGCAACAATATCAAACTGCTGACCCCGCTCAGCCACGCTCAACACGTACCGCAATGGCCCGCCACTATAAGCAACCAGTGCTTCAACAGTCCCCGTCGCCGCCTCTTCACGGACTGGTTTCGCTCCCTTCCAGAGCCAATCTAAGATGCCCCCACTTCGCCGAAAAAACCCAACTAAGTCCCGTGGCACGGCTTGGAGCAAGGCTATAATCTCGATCAAGTTGGACTTGCCCGAGGCGTTGGGGCCGATGAGAACGTTTAGAGGGTGCATCTCTAGCTGTGTGTCACGGAACGACAAGAATCCATTGATTTTGATAGACTTGAGAAGCATCATATTCTCCTACTTATAACTGACGGCCCTCGGTCTACGACCGCAAACATAATATTGATTTTACGCCACAGATGCCATACCTATCCCACATTTCCCATATCAACCCTGCAGGACGTGCCGTAATCAGCAACAGAACTATCTGATCCGGGATACGGTGCGCAAGATGCCGGAGTACTCGGTGCCTCCCGGGTACCGTCGACAGTCACCGCCGCGTCGTCCCAAGCTGGACCCGTACCGCGGCCACGGCGTCACTGACAAGCAACGTCGTCCGGCTCTCAAAAGCTAGTGGTCGGCCCCAAGGAGCCAGCGACGGCTGCGCACAGTAGAACCAGCGCCGCCGGTAAGTAGAATACCCCGATGGAGAATATTCCCACAGCGCAGAACGCCAAGAGGACTATGGCAGGTAACCACAAGAGCGCCTTGCGCCGTGCCTGCCCAGCATCGGTTAATGCGATGGTCAACAGCGCCAGAGCAGACAGCATGATGGGAACGAGTAGTAGCCAGAACACCCACAGACCACTCTGTTCCACCAGCGTAGCGGTGTATCTCGTGGCATAGGTTGCGGACTCACCTGGTGTCGTGGGAGTTCCTGATACGCCCTGGTAGACGGGACCGAGAGCCATCCACAGCCCGGCGCCCCAGGCCAAACCGTGAGCCGCCCATGCCGATATGGCCGTGACGCCAATGCGTCTCAGCATCTGTCCAGGCTTCCGAGGGCTGACCTCACGATGTCCGCACCCACATCATGGTGGTGAACATCAGGTGGTTGTAGCAAGAGAGTGGCTTCCTTCGTGTACGCTTCTATCTCCTCGTCGCTGACTCCACCTTGCCTGAGGGCGCGAGTTGCGCGCTTCAAGACGCTGGAGGCCCTCAGGTCCTCTTCCGTCATGTCGTAGCCGGGATTTCCCCATATTGGCAGCCTTCAAGCTCAAAGGGCAGTCCAGCGCAGCCGGCCCTCGCCCTCATCCTCGTCATGGCCGTTCCGATGGACCTCCGGCTCGACCTCCCGCCCCAGGACGTCCTCCACGCGGCCCACGTCCTCGACGGCCCCACCGCAATGCAGCCGCAGCAGCTCGACACGCAGATCGTCAAGTATGTTCTCGACAACCTCGGTCTCCGCCACGACGTGGGCAGCCCCGAAGCGGCTGTCGGCGTCGCGGTGGGCCTGCACGACCATCGACAACCACTCCGGCGCGCCGTCGGTCTCGCCCCAGCCTGACATCGCTCCCCCCGTCAGGCTCTCCCTCGTCGCTTCCAGCAGCCCCAGGACCTCGACCACGCGGTAACTGGTCAGGTCGCTCTCCAGCCCCAGCTCTCCAAACAGCGCCGATGCCCAGGCCGGACAGTCCGGGGGTAGTTCGCCGGGAGATAGACCTTCCGGCTGGTCAGTCATGTCTTTATAACTAGGTTCTCTACCGACACCCAAGATACAACCTCCCATCTGTAATGCACACTCACACCTGAGTTTCACCCTGGCCCAGCTCGTAGGCCCGCACCGGCGCGACCGGAGCCTCTAAGGACGGCGCCCGGGCGCGGCGCGGGCCGCCGCGTCCGTTAGACCGCTGCGCGAAGTCGAGAAGCGGATGGAACGGCGACGGCGGCGTGCCATAACTGCCGTCCGACTCCCACTCGTGCTGACGCCGCTTCGTCCATTTCACGCTCCGACCCGGCCAGTCCACGGCCCACAGGACCAGCACCAGGACCCTGGCCAGATACTGCGGGCCGATGGCCCATTGCGAATGCATCCAGTGACGGACGTGATCGTAGGCCGAAGTATTGTGCGGCATCCCCAGCAGAGCGATCAAATGGCCCCTGCTTTCGACACCGAACCGGTCCATCAGGGCGCGCAGAATCGCCCCGCAGTCGCGGAGCGAGCCAAAGGGGAAGGTCGCGCCGCTGGTCGTCGAGGTTGGCAGGGTCAGAAAGAACGGGTTAGGGAGCTCGCGCCCCTCGACGAACTCGACGGACAGGTCCTCCCAGGCGACAGATCGAAACCAGGCCGCGTGCCACCCCTCGGCCTGCCACAGCGAGAGCCGGATCATCCGGCGGAGCGCCGTCGTGTCCGGACGGCTCTTCCGCTTCCGCCAGCGCCAGACGGCGGACCGGTCAAAGCCGCCCAGGACGGCGGCCGCCTGCACGTTCGACTCGAAGCGCATCTGATTGAGCCACAGATTCACGGCGGCCTGGACGAGCTCGGGATCCTCGAACGCCTTGCCGCGGCGGCGGTGGTCGTCTCTCATTCCGCGCCGGACTCCAGCATCTTGCCGAGCAGCTCCACGCCCAGCTCCAGCTCGGCCTGCAGTCGGACCTGCTCCCAGCGAGACCCCGCTACCGAATACTCGACGATGGCAGAGCGCATCCAATCCGGGCTGTGCGGCGACTTCGCCCACTCCTCCCACACGTCCGGGGGCTGCTCATTCAAAATGCGGAGCGTCAGCAGGACCTCCGCCTGCTGGTGCGCCACGCCGATGTTCGTAGTGTCCCCACCCAACTCCTCCAGCAGCTCGCTGGCCCATACCGGTGTGTCCGGTGTGTCCTTCCACGTCAAAATGTCCGCTTCGCGCGATCCCAAATCAAGCCTCCCCGCTCATTATTAGTGCGCCGTCCCTTCGGTCTCCGCCTGCGCGCCGCATCGGGCTCACGGGATCGGGTTGTCTAAGCCAGTATCTGATAATTTGGTGGGGTGACGTGTCACGACCGTTACAGCGTTCCGGAGTGTCCGTACCATGATCATCGTCGAGGCTGGCGTGTTACCGAGGATCAAGCAGTTTAATATGGGAATTCCGGGTAGTGCTTCATTTTGGACAGCGGCTGTGGTCCAGGGCGGCTCAGCTCACAACCTCGGCCTGGGTGCTGGCATCCATCGAGGACGCCGGCGACGGCGGCGGTGAATTTCGGTTCTCGCTCAGTGGGCGGGCGGGCCGACGGCCCCCAGCCGCTCGGCCCCGCTTGCCCTCCCCCCCCTCTTTAGGTCGGGGTCGGGGTCGGGCAGCTATGAGGCCCTAGCTAAAGCGTAGCAGTGAAACCACAAAACGTAGCAGTGAAACCACAAAACGTAGCAGTGAAACCACTAAGGGAAGCGCGTCGCCGGGCGGCTAGGAGTTGGCGTCCTCGCGGGGCGACGGCAACGCAGGCATGACGCGGTACTCGGTGCGGCTTACTTGCTCGATGTGGAACTCGCGGGCCGCGTGCAGAGCCTCCAGGGCCTTGAGGGCGCGCTGGCGAAGGTCGCGGCGGTTGCGGTTCGTGCTGAGCGGGAAGGCGTCGTCCGCGATCTCGTCCACGCTTATCGGCTCGTAAGCCTGGTTGTCCCGCTTCGGCTTCCAGTGTCCGCGCCGCCGACTAACGGGATAGCGGGTCCGGCCGGGGTCGAACAAGCGGTAGCTGAGGTTGATTATTAGGTTGTATGCGGGCGCAGACCGCAGGCCCCAGCGCGCCAGCGTCTCCGACATGACCGGCCCGGACCCGGTGCCCGGGGGCAGGTTCACGACCAAGCTGAGTACGTCGTCGAGGTGGGTCTCTCCCCTCGGCAAGTCCTGGACGGAGACGACGCGCCGAAGGCCGCCCTGTCCGGTCGCTGGGTCCTCCCACGGGATGCGGGCGTCCCTCGTGTCCAGAGCGTCCGCTGCGTGGGTTAGCTCCCGCAGGACCTGGGCCGTGGACCTCCGGCTGTCTGGGTACAGCCTGTCCCGCAGCTCGCGGAGCGTGACGGACATATCGACCGGGCGTAGGCTGTCGCGCCGGTCCATGGGAACGCACAGTACGGCTTCGACGAACAGCCGCAGGGCCAGCGGCGCACCATGGCCGCCTCCCCTATCTGGAGTCTCGTTGCCCAGATGGTACAGCGCCAGCGGCAAGGCCGGACCGTGGCGCTGGTCCTCGAAGCCCGGCAACACCTGTTGACCGCGCCGGTGGGTCGCCGGAGAGAACAGGCGGCCGGACCGCCGGTCCCTCGAGTCGATCATTGCAACGCTGCCAGGCAAGATGCGGTCCACGCGCCGCACGGGGTCGGCCGATATCGGCCGGCGGTGCCAGCTCCGCACCAATGGCGCGAGAGGGTGTCCGTGTTGACTAACGGGTGGGTCCGCACACCGGAGGGCCGTGGACGCCAGGGCCAGTATGCGGCCGGCAATGACAATCTCTCCCGTGGCCTCCGCCCGCTCGTCCGGATCGACCGGCGGCTCGCGGCCGCAGCCGTCGCGATACACCGCGTCGATGCTCGCCCGGAACGCGGCATGCCACTCTGGATCGTTCGCCACGTCATCCGGCTCGCGGCCCGTGCGCTCGCGGTACAGCTCGTCGAGGCGCGCCACAGCGTCCGCTCTGGCGTCCTCCATGTACGGCCTGTCGAGGGCGCGGGCCAGCGCCTTGAAGCCCGGCACCTGGTCGTCCGGTACATCCGCGTCGTCGTGGTCGGCCCGCCAGACCGCCCTCGCCAGTTTCGCCAGCTCGGCCGCCGGGTCAAGTGGATCAGTCATAGGTCTCTTTCTTGGCCGGCGCTGCGTCCTTCGGCGGCGGCGGCCCCCAACCATCGCTCCCCGCGTTGAATCCTACCAGCGCCCCGGCGTCGTTGAAAACCGGCGCGAGCTGCGTCTGGACGTAGGCGCGGCCCCAGTTCGCCTTGCTGATAGCCAGGGTGCGGTCGTCTCCCTGGCCGGTCAAAGTCAGGACGCCGCGCGCTGCGTCGGCCCAGGCTCCCACCCCGCCCACCTGGCCGGGGTCGTAGGGGTCGGCGTCCGCGCCCTTGGCGCCCCTGGCGGCCTTGCGGCTGTGAGCAACCAGCACGACGCCGCAGTCCCGCGCGCGGGCCTTGGCCGCCAGGGCGGACACGAACTCGCGGACGGCGGGCAGGTTGTTGGGGTCGCCCGTGTAGGCGTCCAGGGCCGGGTCTATGACCACCAGGGCGGGCCGGATGAGATCGGCGGCGTCCCACAGGCGGTCCCAGCCGCGCAGCGGCTCGGGCGGGACATTGTAGTGCCCGCCGGCCGGCGTCCCCCACAGCGGCAGCCCGGCGAAGTGGGCCACGTGGACGCGGGCCAGGAAAGCGTCGCCGGCCCCGCGCTGCGCCGCCAGATCACGCAGCCGCCGGCCCACGACGCTGGCGGGGTCCTCGTAGCTGGCCACCATCACCGCGCCGGGCCGCACGTCGAACAAGCGGGAGAAGCCTTCCGCCAGGCCGGCGTGCTCTACAAACTGGCCGCCGAAGGCCAGGTCGAGGGCGAGGGTCGTGGCCAGCGTGGACTTGGCCGCGCCGCCCGCGCCGCTCAGCAGGCACACCGCGCCTTCAGCCAGGACCGCGCCGTCCATGCCGGCGGCTCGCAGGACGGGCCGCGGCAGCGGGTCCGTGATGGCCGACGCCGGGCGGAAGCTCGCCGACGCCGGCAGGGGACGGGCGGCCTTGACCAGGACGGCCAACTCCCGCATTGCCACCGCCTGGGGCTGCCCATCGTCGGCCAGGGCCAGCGCGAAACGTGCGTCGCCCAACTCGTCGGCTGCGGCGGCCTTGGCCAAGGCCGCCATAGCCGCCTCCCACTTCGCCAGGTCGTTCCGATCGGCGGCCCATCGGTCGAAGGCCTCCAGCTCCGGCGGCATTGTGACGCGCTCCGAAGGATGCGAGTCTAGGATTCCGTCGCGGTTGGACATGCTTTCACCTTCCAGGGGTATCGTGTAGGCGCACCGTGGCCCGGGCCACGACGAGACCCACCACGACGAGACCCACCACAATGATACCGAGCACCGAGGCGATCGTAAGGAGATGGCTGGACCCGCTCAGTTGAACGGAATCGGCGGTTAGCCGAAAGTCTAATAGGCGGTCGAGGAGCCCCATAAATGCAAACGAGCTCACGGATCTCACCGCTATCTGGAGCCACGGGTGCAGCCACCCCTCGGCTACGCCGTTGTACCATTCATGCAGCAAACCAATGGCTACCGTAGCCCACGCGACCAAGCCCCAGATGCCCAGTGTCCTTTGAAGGGCTGTGGACCCCTGGGGTATGAGATCCGCCACCACGGCCAAAAGCGCATACAGCACCATGCCCGCCCCCATGTATCCCAGCAGGAGATGAACGGGGCGCTTTGGGATTACCCAGCACTGGGTTTTGACTTGATTCATATGAGGTTCACTCCCCCCCTCGTGTGCACGTGGCCGCCAGGCGCAGGGCCTCCCAGCAGGGCAGCCCGTCGCGCTCCAGGTCGGCGGCGTAGTCCTCGACGGTGGCGACGTCCAGAGGCGCGAAGGGCGCGCCCGCTGCTCCCGGGTCCTCCCCGACGCCCACGCGCTCGATGGACACCGCACCGCCCAGGGCCGCCACGCGCTTCGCCAGGACTCCGGACGCCTCGACGCCAGGGCCGTCGCCGTCGCTCCACACCTGGACGGGGCCGAGGCCCGCCAGCCAGCGGGCCAGGTCACGGTTGCGGTAGTTCGCCGTCCCGCCCATGACGACGGCGGGCCAGGGATCCCGCGCGGTCAGGGCCAGGCCGTCGGCCAGACCCTCGCACACCTGGACGCCGGCGGCCGCATCGACCAGGCCCAGGACGCACACCGCACCGGACATAACCCCGTGCGACCGCTTGTGTAGCCCGTCGGGGCCTGTCCGGTCCGGTGTGGGCAGCCCGTCGCCGTCCACGTGCACCAGGTGGACGGCGGACACCCGGCCCGCGCCCGGAGCGGCGAAGGCGGCCACGACCGCGCCGGCCGCTGGGCCGCCCTCGGACGGCATCCAGCGAACGGACGGCGGCAGGTGCATCTCGGGCCGCCATAGGTGACGGGCGGCCAGCCAGCGCCGCGCGGGATGCTCTGCGGCGGCGGGGATCGGCACGGCGCGCCTCCAAAGGGTTTCAGCCCAAGTCGGCCCCAAATCGCGATTTTCGGCTGATGCCAGGGCGGAACATCGCGCGAGGGTGCCCGCAGAGCGATTGTCTGGAGGCCCCCGGTGTCCAGCTACCCCTGCGCCAGCAAGCCGGCTGGCCGCATTGCCCGTCGGCTGTGCGCCGTCCAGGAGCCCGCGCCGGCGCAGCCAGTCCAGGGCCTCGGCCCGGTCGATCCCCTCGACGTGTTCCAGGAGATCGAGGACGCCGCCCCCCGCGTCCGCTTCATGGTCGCGCCACGTGCCGGCACGGGGGCCGCCAACGTGGACGGCCAGGGAGCCCTTGCGCCCATAGCGCCACTCTCCGGACGTCGTGCGGCGGGACGGCTCCCCCAGCAGCTCACGCGCCACGGGCTCCAGCAGGTCCGGCCAGTCCGTCACCTGCTGGAGCCTCTCTCATGGATGTGACACCAGCAGCCGCCCAGGACGAGGCGCACCAGGGCGCATGGCTGGCAGCCGCAGCCCGCACCGTGAGCGTTGTCCTTTACGGCCTCGACCTCGAAGGCCAGCTTGTCCTTGCCGGCGGCCCAGCCCGACCCGTAGGCGTCGCACAGCTCGCAGGCCAGGAGCGCGCATCCCGCGACGTCGTGCAGGACCTCCGCCTGCTGGTGCGCCACGCCGATGCTCGTAGTGTCCCCACCCAACTCCTCCAGCAGCTCGCTGGCCCATGCCGGTGTGTCCGGTGTGTCCTTCCACGTCAAAATGTCCGCTTCGCGCGATCCCAAATCAAGCCTCCCCGCGGCTTTGCACATAAAAGGCGTTCTGCACAAATAATTCTTAATGGGGACGGCGGCCTTGCACAAAAAACTCTGCGACGGGTAGTATTTGTGCGTGTACGCTCCCTACAAGGATCGACCCCTCAACGGCCGGGAACTAGAGAGGCTGCGCCTCACCCTGAGTAGTTTCAGGGACGGGAGCGGCCAGGTAACCTTAAAAGCTGGCGGGTCAATGCCTGGGTTCCGTGATTACGAGCGGGCATTAGCTGCTGTGCTTGAGGGCACCACGCTCGAGGATAAGGGGATATTTGATGTCTTGATCCAGGCAGAGGGCAAGCCATTCGGTATCTCCTGCAAGATGACTGCGATGCAACCACCCAAGAACCTGTCCAGCTTCATGGAGCTTTCAAACGCAGCCGCTACGTTCAGGAGGCATCTTCTTGCTCTCCAGATCAATTGGGCCACTGATCCGACGCTCGCCGGACCCGCCATCGTGGACCTTGTATCGGGTTGGCAAACGGCGGTTGCGGACTCAATAGACATTGCTGGCAGCCGATATAGCGTGCTCGCTCACGACGCGAAATGGCGAAAGTTTCAAGTCCTTTGCTTCCCGATCAACCTAAAGATCGCCGATCCGAAGGGTACCGTAAATTGGCTCTTTGAAGGGGCTTCGCTCAACGGCTACATTGACGACGGAGGACGACGCCACCGGCTCTGGCAGTGCTACATGAATTCCGGTGGGCAGTTGAAATACTTCCCGCTACTGTCTTGGGCCGACTGGGTAACCGAAACGTTCTGTCTAGAGGTTGCTCCCATCATGTCTCCCCTTGCCAAGGCTCAGGATTACTTCAAGGCTCTCTGGCCTAAATAGCTTGCCTACGGCTTCACCCAAAGGACTTCAAGCCGAACTGCCTGTTTCTCTACCTTGGGTGGTTTCATAGCGACGCGGCTCCATCCGCTGAGCATATCGTCGTATATCTCGTTGCCGTAGCCGCTCACCACCACGGGGCCGGGGTGCGCGAGAAGTGCCTTCAGTAGCAATATGTGGGCGGCGTCGTCCATCTCATCGCTGTACATGTGTTGAGTTCGGACGCAGTGCGGATAGGGTGGATCGGCGTAAATTAGGCAATCCTCCGCAGCATGTCGCTCAATAACCTCAAGAGCATCACGATTCTCAATCTCGGCGTCTTTCAGCCGAGCAGCTAGCCTTCGTAGCTGTTCAGGAACCTTATTCCATCGATGAGACATTCCCCCTGCCCGCTGACTCGGGCCACGGTTCTTCCAGCCGGTTTTCTTAGCGAGGTCGCTTCCATGAGCCTGCCAGCAACGCACCACGAACCGACGGGCGTTCTCAACGGCGTCGGCCGTGATGATGTGCGATAGGTCGTATTCGTCTCGGGACCATGGCGTAGCTTCCAACTTCCAACATAGTTCCTCGGTCTGATCCCGAAGAACCAAGAAAAGGTTGGTTGCCTGGCTGTTCCTATCGTTTATGACTTCGTGAGGGACTCTCGGCTTTGAGAAGAACACCGCACCCGAGCCGAAGAACGGCTCGACGTAATGATAGTGTGGCCGGAATAGCTCGATGATCCGGCCGGCAAGGCTCCATTTCGATCCTGGATACCGGATGGCGGCAGCGTGGGTGCCCCCACGGCGTTCACTGGATGGCATTAGCGGTGCTTCAAGTCTCGCCTTCAAATGGGATCACTCCCTCGCCTTTCTCAGCCATGCTCACCCTCCTAATTCCTTCTTTCCCGTATTCTTGGCGTGTTCCAGTAGGGACTCTTGCACTTCGGACACGTCTTGGGGCTCTTTATGGATCGAGGGACCCAGGTGTGTTCGCATCTTTCGCACCTGTAGGCCGGTACGGTTATCTCTGGCATAGTAACCATCCCTCTCTATGGAGTGGCTACTATCATATCCATTACACGCTTGACACGTCAAGGTGTTCTCTATATACTATCCTTATTAAGTATAGTACCAGGGGGAGTTGAAAAATGGACGCTAGAGAAGAGCGTGGATTGGCAATAGCGGCAAAGTACAACCTCACCAAGAAAGGCGACGCTTGGCTGGTCCCATCCCGAAGTGAGAATAGTGATTCCAGGAACGAAATGCTCCTGCCCAGACCACGAGGTTCGGCAGGTTAAGTGCAAGCATATCTGGGCAGTGGAGTATGTCTTGGAACGGGAGACAGCACAAGACGGGACTGTCAAAGTGACGAAAGTCACGCGCAAGACTTACCGCGCGGGCCAGGACCTTCGACCTGGGCGGGCGCTCACAACCTCGACCTGGGCGCAATCGAGGACAGCGGCCGTGGTCCAGGGCGGCTCAGCTCACAACCTCGGCCTGGGCGCTGGCATCCATCGAGGACCCGCCCGTCCTCTAAACGTCGCTGTGCGGGCATCCTCGCGCGATTTCTCACGATCGCCCTGGACCAGGCCCATGTAGGACCTCGACCAGGGCAGACTCACTTGATGCGGCCGGTCCGCCAAAAGAGGCCCATGTGCCGGAAGACGGGTCGTACACCGCCGCCGAGGGCCCGAGCCCGCCCACTGCCAGCACCTTGCCGGTGTCTGATGGAGAAGCGGACATCCATCTTGCGGCAGACGGATACCACGCCATGAGTGTAGAACCCGCTGTCGGCCCGTAGCGTGAGTCGTCCGTTGGCCCCGGCGTAGCGCACCCGTCCCACCGTCTCCCGCAGGAAGTGGGCGGCGCCGCGGGCGGTGTTGGCCCGGCCCTCGCGCAGCCGGGACATCAGCACGTCTCCGGTGCCGGCGGCGATGGCCAGCAGTGGGTGGTAGCCCCGCTTGCCGGTATAGCCGTGGTGGCGGGCGCCCTCCTTGGCCAGTCCGTAGGTCTCGCAGATGGTGGAATCGAGGTCGATGGTGAACGGCGCGTCGCCGGGTCCGGCCCCAGCGGCCCAGGCCCGGGCCAGCAGCTCCCGGCTCACCCGGTCCAGCTGGCGGACGTGGCCCCACCGGAAGCTGCGCAGGAAGGTGCCCAGGGTGGATGGCGCCTTGACCGTGCCGCCCAGGGTGCAGGCCGTCCCCCCGGTGCGCAACACATCAGCGTCGTCGATGCAGTCGCCGCCAGCCATGGCTGAGGCCACCAGGGTCATCAGCTTGTCTCCGGTGTTGGCCCGCCCCGGCGCGCCGCCCAGGTCAAGGTGATGGTCAACGAGTTCCCGCAGGCCCAGATGCCGGGCGAGGGTGGCCGGCAGGAGCAGACCGGCATTGGCCACCAGGCGGTGATCGTCAAAGACGATACGGATACGGTCGGGCTGGTTGCGTGGTAGCATCTATTGGGTGCTCCTTCTCTGGGACTGTTTTGCTGTTACAAAACCATTATCCCAGATTCAGAAGAGCACCCTCTGGCCACTTCAGGATGCTAACCCGACGCCCTCCCTCGGTGGATTCGGGCTAAACCTCCGCGGAGGCTATGGAACCGACCCAGTACATGTTCCCACTCACCAGATTAACCTTATACTCATCGGTCAGCCCGCCAGAGACCAGCACTCTGCCATCCTCTAGCCGGACAGCCCCGTGGTATCTGCGCGGGTCGAGCATAGGGCGTGTCGGGGACCAACTGCCGGTAGACGGGTCGTAAATCTCCGCCGAAACCACGCCGGCCGGAGGCGGGGGACTATCAGCTATACCCCTCTGAGCTCTTTCTGTGGTCTGACCGCCGGTAACCAGGACCCGGCCGTCCTCGAGAAGCGTTGCGGTGTGGTTATAGAGGACGGCCTGCGTCATGGGCCTCGGCTCGACGGTCGCAATTAGGAGGGCTGGCTCCATTGCCGCAGGCGACACCAAGCACGGCGACCGCTAGCAGGGCTAAAGTCATTCGTAACATTGCCGACAGAATAAGCAGACCTATGCTTTTCGTCAATTCGCCGCGGCAATGCAAGTTCAGACGGCCGCCGGTAGGAGTCCACTGCTTGAAATGACCGGGTACAGCCCAATCTCAAGAAATCTTGAACGTTCAGATTCAACCCTCCTCTATATATACATATACCGCGCGCTACAGCCGTGCGCTATCGTCAAAAACGGAGGCGTTTCCTACGCATGATTTCGCGAAATACCTAGGTAAAAGTACCTAGGCAGCGCACCGCCACACTATGGAGAGTCTGAGCAACGGACGGTTAATATCGACGACAAGAACCTACCTTTCCGTCTCTTTGCTCTCGGTGGTCTCAGTGGTTAATCGCCTCCCTCCTCAGCGTTCCCGGCGGTCTCTGCGGCGAATCGCCTTGGGGGTAAGTGCGGCTAAAAGTGGTGACGTTTCGGGCATCTTGTCAGGGCGCACCACGTTCGGCCGAGGGGCGAACTGCGTGCGGCCGAAGGGTTCTCTGCCAGGTCAGCCAGGCCTGTTACGCCGGTCCCACCCCTTCAGATCGCCTACCACATGCGGCCAAGGGGCGCACCACCTGGCCCCCACCTGAGTATTGAAAAGATCGAACGTATGTGCTATTATAGCTCCATGGACTTGACTCGGGTTTGTGGAATCGTTTGTGGAATTGCTTCTACGCAGAGATCGTCTTCGTGGAATTGTTTGTGGAATTGCCTCTATGCGAGCATTGCCTGCCCTAGGTGCGATTCAACGAAATTGGACAGAATTCCACACATGGCGAACTTTTCGAACCTGGTCGTAGTGAGGTTGTCGAACCCGCTCGTGGTGAGCCTTGTCGAACCACATCCTCCGAGCATTCTCTATGCCCTTCGACCAGGCTCGGACCTTGCCCCGGACTCGATCCGGGGGCGAACAGTTGGTTTTGGGCGTTCAGCAGCGGTTTCCGTTCGGGTGAGCCTTGTCGAACCACGAGCCACCCCGTACCCTGCACCCTGTACCCCACCTCCCTACCTACCGTCCCCCGTACTGCACCCGCGCCTTGACGAAGATCACCACCGCCGCCATCGCGACGGCCAGCGCCGCGACGGGGTCGCGGTGCAACAGACCCCCGGCCACCGCCGTCACCACGAAGACGACGGCTCCGGAGTGCGCGGGGTTCCGCGAGAGAACGATCCACGCCGCCCCGGCCGGCGCCGAGAACAGCACCCCCAGCGGCAGCAGGCCGGGCATCGTCCCCAGCGCGACGGCTAGGCCCGTGCCGCCTTCGAGGCGCCACAGAAACGGGAAGAGGTGCCCGCCGATCACCGCGGCCGTCGCCGCCAGCCGCGACCACGAAGGCAGGCCCAGAAAGAGCAGCGGCGCCGTCGCCGCGACGCCCTTGGCGACGTCGAGCAAGAACACCGCGATCCCGTACTCGGGCCCGATCTCTCGGTAGATGTTGGCAGCGCCAGGGTTCCCCGTCCCCAGCGACCTGATGTCGACGCCCTTGGCCCGGGCGACCAGGTCCCCAACAGGCAACGTCCCGACCACGAACGCACCGGCGGCCCAAACGAAGTAAAACCAGGGCTCGTTCACCACCGCGTCAGCGCCACCGCGTCAGCGCCCACTTACTGAAGCCATGACAGAAGCGACGGCGTACTCGTCCGTGTGCGAGATGCTCAGGTCGAGACTCACAATATGGGAGGAGTCGTAACGCTCGGCGAACTCGATATACGGCCGGCCCTCGCCGTCATGCCCGATCTCGAGCACGTGCCAATCGCCCTTAGGCAGCGCCAGCGCCTTGAACGCCGCCTCCTTCGCCGCGAACATGCCCGCCAGCCGCTCGACCGTGGCCCCGGCCACCTCGGATGGCGTGAACAGCCGCGGCCGCATCGTATCGCCCCGGCGCTCCAACGCCTCGCGAAACTCAGCGATACTCACCAGGTCGACGCCCGTCCTGACCTCGAAGTCTATGCCGCGTACGCCGCCGCTCAACCGCTAATCCCTCCGCTCTTGCCCCCTCTCCGTGCGACGGAGAGGGGGTTGGGGGTGAGGTTCTCGCCCGATTATACCGGCCCACTGCGACGCAGACCGAGGCGCAGAGGTCTTACCTCTTCTCCCGCCGCTGGGAGAAGATTGAGATGAGGTACAAACCGGATACATTGGTAACAGATAGACCGGAGACATGGGTAACACATTGGGCGAAGATGGGGCCGATCCCATCAGGAGGAGTGTGTTGCCCTGGAAACAGACGAGTCCGGAGGAAGAGCGAAAAGAGTTCCTGGAATGGTGGAAGAGGGGGGAAGTGAGCTTCGTGTCGCTGTGCCGACGGTTCGGTATAAGCCGTAAGACGGGATACAAGCGGGTGAATCGGTACCGGGCGTATGGTTTTGAGGGAGTGGGAGACCGTAGCCGAGCTCCGATTCGTCGGCCGAACAAGACGCCTTTGGCAGTAGCCGAGCGTGTGATCGGTGTAAGACGGGCCCATCCGAACTGGGGACCTAAGAAAGTGGTGGCGCCGCTTCGGAATGCCGAGCCCAACGCGTCGTGGCCTGCGTCGAGTACGGCGGGAGAGATCCTTGACCGAGCAGGGCTGGTGAAGCGTCGAAAACGTCGACGGCATGCAGCGCCTTGGAGCGAGCCGTTTGCGGCGGCAGAAAGGCCCAATGACGTGTGGTCTATCGACTTCAAGGGGTGGTTCCGAACGGGAGATAGGACCCGGATCGACCCTTTGACGGTGCAGGACGCCGCCTCGCGATACCTGTTGGTCTGCGATGGGCTGCGGCAACCTAACCACCGCGAAGCGCGAAGGGTGCTTGAGCGCGCCTTTCGGGAGTATGGACTTCCATCGACCATTCGGACCGACAACGGACCACCCTTTGCCAGTGTGGGCTTGGGTAGCTTGTCGCAGCTGGCGGTATGGTGGGTCAAGCTGGGCATCGTGCCTGAGCGGATCGAACCCGGTCACCCGGAGCAAAACGGACGACTGGAGCGACTGCACCGTACTCTGAAGGCAGAGACGGCAAGTCCGCCAAGGGCAACCAGGCGGAGGCAGCAGAGAGCCTTCGACACCTTTCGCCTGGACTACAACACCGAACGGCCACATGAGGCACTGGCACAGCAGCCTCCCGCCAGCCAGTACCATCCGTCGGCTCGGTCCTACCCGCGTCGGATAACCGCCCCAGAGTACGGAGTCGGGGCGACTGTGCGGCAGGTGCGTACCAACGGTCAGATCAAGTGGAAGGGCGACATGATCTACCTCAGCTGGGCACTCAAAGGCGAGCCCGTTGGCCTGGTGCCACAGGATGATCGCTACTGGACCATCTGGTTTGGTCCGAGGTACCCTCAAAAAGTGTGTAACCGGTCAGGCGGTGTACCCTCTCTCTGAACAAGACGGGCTCAAGGCCCAAGAGAGGAGATACACCGCCCATGAGGAAGGAAAGCACTGAGAGTAGGTCGGAGTCAAGGCCGGAGTGGGAGCAGTTGGAGGATTGGGTGCGAAGCCAGGTCCAGAGGCTGGTCCAAGAGTTGCTGGAGGAGGAGGTGACGGCGTTTCTGGGAAGGGCGAAGTCGGCGCTCAGATCCGACTCGGACAACGATACCGGCTATCGGAACGGATACGGCAGAGCCCGGAGGCTTACGCTGAGTTCGGGAACGATACAGCTGAGGCGGCCGCGAGTCCGCGATACCGAGGAGCAGTTCGAGAGCCGGCTGCTGCCGCTGTTCGTCAACAGGACCAGGAAGGTTGCTGAGTTGATCCCCGAGCTGTACCTGCACGGTCTATCCGAAGGCGACTTCGATCTGGCTTTGCGGGGGCTGCTGGGAGAGGACGCACCGGTATCGGCGAGCACGGTGGCCCGGTTGAAGTCCAAGTGGAACGATGAGCTTGCCCAATGGCGCAGCCGGCCCCTCGATGACCTGGAAGTGGTCTACATGTGGGTGGATGGAGTCTACGTCAAGGCTGGTCTTGAGAAGGAGAAGGCGGCGGTACTGGTGGTGATGGCGGCCCTGAGCGACGGGAGCAAGGTGGTGGTGAGCGCTGTTCCCGGATACAGGGAGTCCACAGAGAACTGGTCCGAGGTGCTCAGGGACATCAAGCGCCGGGGCTTGAGCTGCCCGAGGCTGGTGGTTGGAGACGGACACCTGGGCATCTGGGGAGCTCTGCGCAACGTCTATCCGCAGGCGGCAGAGCAACGCTGCTGGAACCACAAGATCGTAAACGTGCTCGCCAAGCTTCCAAAGCGACAACAGGACCAGGCCAAGCTCATGCTGCGTACTATCCCCTACGCCCAGACTCGGACAGAGGCTGAGCGGCTCAGGACGGTGTTCACCAGGTGGTGCGGCGACCATTCCTACGAGGCGGCCTCAGAGGCCTTGGAGCGGGACTGGGACCGCATGATCACCTTCTATGACTTCCCAAAGGAGCACTGGGGGCACCTTCGCACGACGAACCCGGTAGAATCACCCTTCGCGGCCCTCAGGCTTCGGACCGATGCCGCCAAGCGCTACAAGAGGGTCGATCGGGCGATAGCGGTGATCTGGAAAATGTTGATGGTCGCCGAACAGCGCTTCAGGCGTCTGAAGGCCCCTGAGTTGATCGAAGACGTCTATCTCGGTGCACAGTATGCGGATGGAATCGCCATTGAATCAACGGCTGAGAAGGTCGCCGCCTGATGTCGTTTACACACCTATTGACGTAACCTCTTTGGTCCCCTGTCTATCGGGCTGTTGGATGACCACGATCGAACTGTCTTGCATACGCCTACAAAAGTGTCACCTATGTCCCCGGTTTAACCCGAATCCACCGAGGGAGGGCGTCGGGTTAGCATCCTGAAGAGGCCAGAGGGTGCTCTTCTGAATCTGGGATAATGGTTTTGTAACAGCAAAACAGTCCCAGAGAAGGAGCACCCAATAGATGCTACCACGCAACCAGCCCGACCGTATCCGTATCGTCTTTGACGATCACCGCCTGGTGGCCAATGCCGGTCTGCTCCTGCCGGCCACCCTCGCCCGGCATCTGGGCCTGCGGGAACTCGTTGACCATCACCTTGACCTGGGCGGCGCGCCGGGGCGGGCCAACACCGGAGACAAGCTGATGACCCTGGTGGCCTCAGCCATGGCCGGCGGCGACTGCATCGACGACGCTGATGTGTTGCGCACCGGGGGGACGGCCTGCACCCTGGGCGGCACGGTCAAGGCGCCATCCACCCTGGGCACCTTCCTGCGCAGCTTCCGGTGGGGCCACGTCCGCCAGCTGGACCGGGTGAGCCGGGAGCTGCTGGCCCGGGCCTGGGCCGCTGGGGCCGGACCCGGCGACGCGCCGTTCACCATCGACCTCGATTCCACCATCTGCGAGACCTACGGACTGGCCAAGGAGGGCGCCCGCCACCACGGCTATACCGGCAAGCGGGGCTACCACCCACTGCTGGCCATCGCCGCCGGCACCGGAGACGTGCTGATGTCCCGGCTGCGCGAGGGCCGGGCCAACACCGCCCGCGGCGCCGCCCACTTCCTGCGGGAGACGGTGGGACGGGTGCGCTACGCCGGGGCCAACGGACGACTCACGCTACGGGCCGACAGCGGGTTCTACACTCATGGCGTGGTATCCGTCTGCCGCAAGATGGATGTCCGCTTCTCCATCACCATCCGCCAGCATAAAAGCCTGCACAATCTCATCGAGGCGATACCCGAAGATGCCTGGACGCCGATTCCTTACTGGATGGACGGCGCCGCCGATGTGGCCGAGACCACCTGCACTCCCTTCCAGAGTGAACCTGACGCCGCGCCGGTGCGGCTCATCGTCCGGCGTGTGAAGCCCACGCCCGGTTCCCAGCTGGCCCTCTTCGCCACCTACAGCTATCACGGCTTCATCACCGACCGGGACGGGGAGATGCTCGAACTGGAGGCCGACCATCGCCGCCACGCCGAGATCGAGAATGCCATCCGAGACCTCAAGCACGGTGTGGGGTTGAACCATCTCCCCTCGGGCCGCTTCGCCGCCAACGCCGCCTGGCTGGCGGTACAGGTGATGGCCCACAACATCGCCCGCTGGACAGCGCGCATCGGTCTGGGCGAGCAGGTGGTGACCACCAAGACCCTCCGGCGGCGGTTCTTCTCCCTGGCCGGACGGATCACCCGCTCGGCGCGCCGCCTCACACTGCATCTGCCACAGCGCTGGCCTTGGGAAGCCCAGTTCGATCGTGCCCTGGCCCGATTGCGCGCCCTGCCACTCCCTGCCTGACGGCGGCGGCGGCAACCGGCCGACATCCGGCCAACCGAACGTCCCCGCGAACTCGCGCCAGTCCGGTCTGCGAGTGCCTCTTGCTGTGTCCTCTCCCCGCTATCTCGCCCTGACCAACATTCGCAGACGGTCACAAAGTCTCCCCGCGGCAACTGAAGACAAACACCGGCCCCCCTCTACCCCAAATCGTGCCCGGACCATCGCCCTCCCTTGCCCCTATCGCCCGTTCCGCTGCTGCATAGTCATCCCTTCGGTGGATTTGGGTTTAAGTGTTACCTATGTCCCCGGTTGCACAATGAGGGCTCCTTCGCCAGCCGCTGGTGCGCTGTCAAACCAAAGGAGAGCAGCCTCAAAATAATGTCCTCCCCTAGCCCTTTCCTGTACAGTAACAACCAGGTATGCCGAACCGACTAATCAACGAGACTAGCCCGTACCTCCTGCAGCACGCCCACAACCCGGTGGACTGGTACCCATGGGGACCTGAAGCGCTTGAGCGGGCCAAGGCCGAGGACAAGCCCGTCCTGCTCAGCGTCGGATACTCCGCCTGCCACTGGTGCCACGTGATGGAGCGGGAGTCCTTCGAGAACCCGGCTATCGCCGAGCAGATGAACGAGAACTTCGTCTGCATCAAGGTAGACCGGGAGGAGCGGCCGGACGTCGACTCCATCTACATGTCGGCGGTCCAGGTCCTCTCGGGACACGGCGGTTGGCCAATGACAGTGTTCCTGACCCCGAACGGCGAGCCCTTCTACGGCGGCACCTACTTTCCCCCCGAGGACCGGTCCGGGATGCCGGGTTTCCCCCGGGTGCTGGAGGTCATGGCGGACACGTACAAGACGAAGCGTAGCGACGTAGTCCTCACGACCGGCAAGCTCGTGCAGCAGATGAAGGCGCTAACCGCGGGCGCTCGAAGCGTCGATCCTCTGACCGCGGACGTACTGGACCAGGCCTACCGCGGCCTGTCCGAACAGTTCGACGACAAGCACGGCGGGACGGGGATGCAGCCAAAGTTCCCCCAGCCCATGATCTACGAGTTTCTCTTGAGGTACCACCTGCGGACGGGGAACTCACGCGCTCTGGAGATCGTCGAGCTAACACTGGACAAGATGGCGAACGGGGGCATCTACGACCAGATAGGCGGCGGCTTCCACCGCTACTCGACCGACATGTTCTGGCTGGTCCCCCACTTCGAGAAGATGCTCTACGACAACGCCCTTCTCGTGAAACTATACGTCCACGGGTACCAGGTCACAGGAAAGCTCCTCTACCGCCGCGTCATCAAGGAGACTCTGGACTACGTCCTGCGCGAGATGACTGACTCCGACGGCGGCTACTACTCCGCTCAGGACGCCGATAGCGAGGGTGTCGAGGGCAAGTTTTTCGTCTGGCGGCCGGAGGAAATCATCAAGCTGCTCGGCGAACGTGACGGAAAGCTCGTCAACCGCTACTTCGGGGTTGCGCCGCAGGGCAACTTCGAAGGCATGAGCATCCTTAGCGTCGTCCAAAACCGCGAGGCGCTCGCGAATGAGTCAGGAATGACCTCCGATGAGTTCGATGAGGTCCTGGAGCGCGCCCGCGCCGTGCTGTTCGAGGCTCGGGAGGCGCGCGTGCGGCCGGATCGCGACAACAAGACGTTGACGTCGTGGAACGGGCTCATGATGCAAGCCTTTGCGGAGGCCGGTGCCGTGCTGGGCCGGAAAGACTACGTAGAGATCGCTCGGAGGAACGCTGAGTTCCTAATGCAGAGCCTGCAGAGGGACGGAAGGCTGCTCCGTACCTACAAAGACGGGCAGGCCAAGCTCAACGCGTACCTGGAAGACTACGCCTTCCTCATCTCAGGCCTGATGTCCCTGCACGAGGCGACCTTCGAAGCAAGGTGGCTCACCGATGCCATCGACCTCGGCCGCTCGATGGTCGACCTCTTCTGGGACGAAGGCTCCGGCGTCTTCTACGACACCGGTCGTGACCACGAGGAGCTCGTCCTCAGACCGAGGGATACGTCCGACAACGCCATCCCCTCCGGTAGCTCGATGGCGGCCGACGTACTGCTCCGGCTCGCGGTCATCACCGGCGACCTAGACCTGGAAGGGCCGGCGCTGGCGACCCTACGTTACGCCCGAGAGATGATGACGAAGGTGCCGGCCGGCTCCGGACACTACCTGTCCGCCCTAGACTTTTACCTGTCGACGGCGAAAGAGATCGTCATCGTGGGCAACCTGGGCCAGCCAGACACAAACGCGCTGACGGCGCAGGTGCATCGCGATTTCATACCCAACCGAGTCTTTATCGGGCTGAGCGACGGAGACGAAGCCCTGGCTGACTTACCTCTCGCCCAGAGCCGCGATCGGATCAACGGTCGCGCTACTGCCTATGTTTGCGAGAACTACGTGTGCCAGCTACCGGTCAACACCGCCGAGGAGCTCGCGAAGCAGCTCGCGGATTGATCCGTCGATCCGGACCCTCGGCGGGAGATACAGGCGGACCGGCAAACGGCTGGTGCCCAGGTTGGGACTCGGTCTTCATTCGTTCTTAATGTTTCCCCATTGAATTTGTGGCTTCAAGGCACCAGCATAGGTATGACTGGGCTCTCATACCCAGCAAAACTCTTGCGGACCGGGATTTGCTCAAACCAACGGTTACGGTATCTGTCGTCCACGCGGCCGTAATAGCCGGAGTCGTCGCCGTTACAATCCTCGGCGAAGAAGCTATCGACGATCACGCCTGGAGAAGGGCCACAGTCCGCGCCGCTGCCGCGGTTCTGAGCATCACCGCTGTGATAGTCGTTCCGGCGTTATTTCAGCTTATCCCGAGATTGGGTTCGGGTCGTTCCGAAGAAGGAAAAAAGAAGGGCATTGAAGTCCCGTTGCTCGGCGCAAGTGTCATGGTAGGACTCATGGTTCTCACCATCTTCGCGCTGGCGGTCGTGACGGACAGGCCTGTGAGATCGGCGACGGTACTGGCAGTGATGTCCGCTTCCAGCGTGTCGATTGTGATCGGATTCGAGGCTGTTTTGGCTCTCATTGCAAGGCTAGCAGAGCGACCCGGCGGTGGAAGGCTGTCACGGCGCCGGCGCGGACGGACGGCTGGTCAGAAGCTCGACCAGCTGGTAGACGCTCCACGCGAACGGCACGTAACCAGCATACCCCAGGATAGGCATCTCAAAAACGTGCCAGAACTCGACGTAGGGGATGTCGTACACCCATTTCGGGGTCGCCCAGAAGTTCCAGAACTCCCAGAAAAAACCGCAGGTTACGCCGCCCAGACCTACCGCGACGGCGGTCTTCCACTCTCCCCGACGCAACTCCTGCGCCAGGTTGCGTCCCCCGCGAAGACCGACGAGTCCGTCTAGCGTCAAGAAGGGTCCAACCCAGACCAGCCCAAAGAGCTGCCCCGGCAATGCGAAGAGCGCCACTAGAGACGCTGCTCCCGCGACAACCTCACCGACGAAGAGCCTACGGTCCGGTTCGGCGTTGAAGACCGCCGGACCGATCAAGCCGACATACATCCGCCAGGCCGAATCGAGCGCTGGGACCACCGTAGAGAACGTCAACGAAGCCAAAAATGCGTACCCTACGTCGCCGTAGTCGTACAGAATGATGTACTTCCAATTCTCAACGCGGGCATTGACAAGCTCGAACCACCACCAGAGCGGAACGGAGACAAGCGCGAGGGCGACGTGACGGCGCCAGCCCGGGTAACCGGAAGGGCCGAGCGAATACATCAGGAAGGTCACTCCGACCCATGTGCCCACGAAGAAGAGCGGGTTCCAGTAGGTCGTTTTGGACCACATCATCGTCTGTCAAGGGCGGTGTGAAAACGTACCAGCGGGGCGGAGCAAAACTGTACCACTGAACGCTCGTAACGCTGGCTGAACACCTCGAAGAGCAGCTCGGCGCCAGTCTTGGACAAGGGCACGAAGCCCAGTTCGTCGATGATCAGAAGCTTGAGTCGTGCGAGCCTTCTCTGCAGGTTGAGCAGACGCCGTTCGTCCCTGGCCTCGATCAGCTCGTGAACCAGAGCAGCGGCGGTGGTGAAGCCCACGGACAGTCCCCTCTGACACGCAGCCAGACCGAGACCGAGGGCGATATGGGTCTTGCCGGTGCCACTGTTGCCGAGAGCGATGACGTTGTGGGGGCGCTCGATGTACTCGCATCGTGCCAGCTCCAGAACCAGAGCCTCGTTCAGGGACGGCATAGACAGGAAGTCGAAGGTGTCGAGACTCTTGGTCGTCGGGAAGCGGGCTGCTTTGATCCGACGTTCCACCATGCGATGGTGACGGTCGATCAGCTCCAACTCCGATAGTCGCAGCAGGTAGTCCGGATGGTCGGCTCCCTCACTGGCACACTGGGATGCCAGCTTGTCGTACTCCCTCAGGAACGTGGGGAGCTTGAGTTGCTTGAGGTTGTGTTCGAGCAACATCGTGGACTTGTTGGTCATGACCGGCTCCCCGCCAGGAGAGCCATGTAGTCCCTGGTCGAGGTTGTTGCAACGTTGGTCCTGGGCAGATACGGGTACAACTCCATGTCGAGTCTAGGCGGTCGACCCTCGATCCTGCACAGCACCAGGTGCTTGACAGCATCGAAGCTCACAGCCCCGAGTCGAATGGCGTCTCGTACGGCGTCGTGGACTTCTTCCGGCTGGAAGGTCTCCATCAGTCTGAGCACCTGCACGAACTCCCTCTTTCCTCGCTTGCCCATCCGAGACTCCAGCAACCGCCGCAACACTCCGAACTCCTCGGGCAACTCCCATCCAACCAGCGGCGCCGCCTGATCCAATGCCCTCGTCTTCTTCTCAAGGAGCGGCAGGTAATGGAGAGGGTCGAAGACGAAGTCGTCTCGATCGTAGGACCGCCGATGGCGGGCGATGACTTCAGCGCCACAGCTGATCACAACCTCGTGTACATATCCGCGGACCAGAACGTCCCGATGACCGTAGGCCACCGGGACCGAATAGTCATTGGTCCGGTATCTGACCAGGGACAGAGAACTGACCCTCGTCGCGTGCTTGTCGCTGGCGTCGTACGGTACGGCCGGCAGAGGCAGCAGCTTCTCCAGGTCCCGCTCCAGCCGTTCTCCTATCGTCTCGTTGTGGCCGCGGAGTCGATCTTCGAACCGTCTGAGGCAGTGTTGCTCCAGATGAGCATTGAGGGCATCGAAGCTCTCGAACGATGGAATGGGCACCAGGAAGTTCCGGCGGACATAGCCGACCAGACCTTCTACTTTGCCCTTATCGTTCCCTTTGCCTGGACGGCCGAACCGGTCCTCGAACAGGTAGTGGGACTGAAGCTCGGAGAACACCCTGGTCCGCTGCCGGCGACCATCTCCCAGGATTCTGGCTACCGCGAGCGTGGTGTTGTCGTAGAGGATGCTCTGAGGCACTCCGCCCAGGAACGCGAAGGCGGAGACGTGTCCGTCGCAGAATGACTCCGTCGTCTCGGCGGGATACGCCTTCACATAGCACCCGTCGCTGTGAGGGAGGTCCAGGGCGAAGTAGTGGGCTTTGCGTTCCACTCCGCCGATGATCACTCGAGCTTCGCCGTAGTCGCCTGGGCATGTCCCGGAGGGTGGGACAGAGGTAAGCCTGGATTTCCCAGATAGACCCAAGTGGTGATTGGCGTTCCTGTGATTACTATGAATATTCTGATTACTAAACGGATATAATGGGAGTCCATACATTATAATACACCCATGAATATAGGTTCTGGCTTCTGATTACGTAATCGTGTTGGAGGCACCTTATGGGTGACGACGAAAAGACCCCTCTCAAGCTCGACTTTGACTCCAAAGTTCGCGTGGAGTTTCGCGGTGCTACCATCACCTCAGACGCAGGACTGCTGGCGTGCAGAGAGCTTGATGACGCCCTAAGCCTGACCGACTCTGCCGACGAATTCCTCAAAGAGAGTCGAACGGGCAAAAACATCCTGCATCAGCTAATCCCACTGCTGAGACAGTCAGTCTACAGCCGCCTCGCTGGATACGACGGCACCAATGATGCCGACCGCCTTTCCCAAGACCCAGCCCTGAGAGTAGTGGTAGGCTGGAAAGGCCCTGACAGGAACGCGGCCAGCACCAGCGAGATGGGTAGGTTCGAGACGGAGTTGCTGACACAAAAGGAAAACCTCAAGGGCATTGAGCGGCTGAATGTCGAATGGATAAAACGTGTATTAGCCAAGACCGTACACAGGCGTATCATCCTGGACATCGACAGTTCGGAGAGTCCGGTGCATGGCGAGCAGGAGGAAGCAGCCTACAACGGCCACTTTGGATGCATGTGCTATCACCCCTTGTTCTGCTTCAACCAGTTTGGAGATTGCGAAGGGGCGGTTCTCAGACCAGGCAACGTCCACAGCGCCGATGGCTGGAAGGAGTTCATCAATCCCATCGTCGAGCGCTACCTGAAGCTGGCGGTGAGGCTGCTGTTTCGAGCAGACGCTGCTTTTGCCAAGCCTGAGATTTACGAGTACCTGGAGACAAGGCATATCGGCTACGCCATAAGGCTTCCGGCGAACGAAGTGCTTCAGAAGGAAATATCTCACCTGTTGGTACGGCCTACCGAGTGGCCCTCTCAAAAGCCCATCGTCTCGTATCACGACTTCGTTTATCAGGCCCAGAGTTGGAATGTTCCTCGAAGAGTAGTGGCCAAGGTGGAGTGGCATCAGGGAGAACTGTTCCCAAGAGTAGGCTTCATCGTAACCAACCTGAGCTATCCAACGAAGGGAATAGTCAGCTTCTACAATGGCAGAGGCACAGCAGAGCAGTGGATTAAAGAGGGGAAATACGCCCTCAATTGGACTCGGCTCTCGTGCCATAAGTTCGTGGCTAATCAGGTGAGGCTGTGGCTATTCATCCTGGCATACAATCTGGGCAACTTCTTCAGAAGGCTGGCTCTGCCAGAAGCGATAAAGAGCTGGTCCCTGACAAGTATTCAGACGAGACTCATCAAAGATAGGCGGGCGACTGGTGCGTCATGCGAGGAGGCTTGTGTTCCAGCTTGCCGAGGTGATGGTGACCAGGGAGATGTTCGATGAAATGCTGGAGCGGATAGGGAGACTTCGTTTCAATCCTGGATAGGAGCATGTGTCTGTTAGGGAATCGTGATCATATCGAGGCTGCCCTGAGCAAGGTGCGCGACTTGCAGCGTGAGGTTCGGTCTGAATAATCCGTTTAGAGCCTTTCCAAGTGGTTTGGAGACCCTGTTTCTCTAGATGAAGTGATATTAGCGCGGTTGGTGGCAGTTGACAACTTCAGCAGGCGATCTTATAGTCTGGACTGTCTCAGGATGGTGTGTTTATGAAAGCACTGGATTCCATCTGGGAAATATCGGGTAAGAACATCTCGTGGGTATGACGACGGCGTTCTCGAACGTAGTCTTGATTCCCTCGTAAAAACCCGTTTTGAGGAAGTTCCAGCGCTTTAGCACATGTGAGCGCTACCGTATGTTGGGGTAGGACACGGAACAGAGACTGTATATTGTACCCAGGCAAGGGTACGGTTGTTCTAATTCGACCTGCACGGACTTTTTACGAGAGAATCAGTCTTTGACTATCGTGTACTTGCCGGGGAAGCCGTGTTCGTCTCTGAGCCGTTCGTAGATACGCTTGGCGGTGTGACGCTGCTTCTTCGGTGAGCTCAGATCCTGCTCCAGGATCTGGTCCATCACACCCTTATATGGATCGAGCTTCGGTCTGCGAGCCGGTCGTTGCCGTCGATACCCTGGGGGCACGGAGTACTCGAGCATCTTGCGCACCGTGTCCCGGTGTAGCCCGAACACTCGGGCCGCCTCTCGGACGCTCATCCCTTCGACGAAACAAGCCTTGCGAACACGGAGGTAAATACCCACCTTGTACATCCAATCCACCTTCAGTCAGGTTCGGTCGTTCCTGATTGAAGGCGACAGGCGGTACGCTTTTCAAGCGCCACATCTCAGCTCTTGAGCCGCCCTGCCGGTACATTATCTCTCCGCCATTCACAGAGCACTGCCTCCAAGCCGGGATACGTCTCGACACGTGGGTTGTCCGCCATATAATGAGCCGCCCAGCCGGTGGCCACGAGGCCGCCACCATCTTGCACGTAGGTTAGAAGCTGATTGTCGAAAGAAGGCCAGTCCCAGTCGCATGAGAAGTGTCCAGCACCGAACACGACTACGTCGTAGGAGCCGATCTCGGCGGGCGTATCGATCTCCGTGCCCGCCACCACCGTGACGGTGTGGCCACGCGCCGTTAGGAGGCTGACGACCCGTGGGTACACCTCGCCGGCCTGCGTTACGCATGAGCCGGCAGCCGCTTCAAGAGCAACGTTGAGCGATTGAGCACCAGCGATGCTAGTGCCGATGGACTGGACGGCCACTAGAACAGCAGCCACTACGATAGCCGTGCGAGTCACGGACCTAGCAGCGTTCATCGTTGCCTAACTCGCTGAGGTGCCACAGAGACGGGCTGCCGGGTCGACGGATTGAACCTCGTGTCCATGAGCAACCCTGTCGGATGACTGGGCTGTTGTCAAGGCCCACAAGTACGTCCCATTCGTGGACAGCTTCGCAGCGAAGATCCAAGATATCTGGTTCCAACCCTCGAACTCTAGTCGCCGGGACTCTTACGCCACTCGAGACCCTTGACACCGGATGGGCGGGGTTCCTAGACTCCCTCGCGTGCGTTCTCGCACGGAGGCCCGCCGACATGTCTTTTCGGCTGCTCATCGTATCCACCGGTCCGAGGGGCGAACTTGGTAAGGGGTTCCATTACGAGCATTGGCCCCGCAAACTGGCCGAAGCCGTCCCCGGAATTCAGGTCGACGTCGCTAGCACAACCGACGAGGCCAAGGAGCTGATCGAGGACGCCGATGCTGTTTTCGGTTACGTTCTGCCCGAGGTCTTCGGGCGGGCTAAGAAGCTTCGTTGGATAGCTTCGCCGCACGCGGGACCGCTGGCCGGTTTCTACCATCCCGCGCTCATCGAGAGCAACGTCGTCGTGACTAACACCCGGGAGATCTTCAACGATCACATAAGCGCGCATATCATGTCCTTTGTGCTCGCCTTCGCTCGGGGTCTTCATAAGTACATTCCGGGCCAGCTCCGACGCGAGTGGCTTTCGGCCGTCGAGACTGTCCACCTGCCGGAGGCGACCGCGGTAATCGTCGGGGTGGGAGGGATCGGCAGCGAGACCGCCAGACTGTGCTCGGAGTTCGGCATGAACGTCATCGGAGTCGACGCCCGCAGAAGTGACGCACCGCCCGGAGTCGCCGAGCTCCTGCCGGCAGACGCCCTCCCGGAGGCCCTCCCACGAGGCGACTTCGTGATCGCCACGGTGCCTGAGACGCCTGAGACCCGCGGCATGTTCCAAGCCGCGCAATTCGGACTTATGAAGCAGAGCGCTTTCTTCATCAACATCGGCCGCGGTGCGAACGTCATTCTGGACGATCTCGTCGAAGCGCTGGAACGCGGGGCAATCGCCGGCGCGGCCCTCGACGTATTCCAGATCGAGCCTCTGCCCGAAGATCACCGCCTGTGGAGGGCAGCTGGAGCGTTGATAACGCCACACGTAGCCGGGGAGGGCCCTTACCTGGAAGACCGGAGGACGGAGTTGCTTGTCGAAAACTGCGTTCGTTTCAACGAGGGCAAGCCCCTGAAGAACGTGGTAGACAAGGCGCAATGGTTCTAGGTGACGAAGCGCCCCCGGCGGGACTCGAACCCACGCACCCGGCTCCGGAGGCCGGTGCTCTATCCACTGAGCTACGGGGGCTTGTCGCACCGACTATAGCAGAGCGGCTCGCCCCCAACAACACCTCGGCTCGCCTTCCGGGCAACCCGCGTCGACCGCCCGCATTTCGTTGCGCGACGAAAGGCGTCCGAGCCCCTCGTTGCGGGAATCATGCGACGTAACGCTGGATTCGCCAGTATCAAGCCGCAGGGGGGTGTCGTTGTCCAGTGGTTACCATTGCGCTGTGGCCGGTTCTGTGCACGGAGAGAAGTGGTACCTGGGGCAGCGTCCTGTGAGAGGAGGGCACGTCCTTGATAGGTGACGATAAGCTCTCCGTCGAGCCGTAGTTGGACTTCGACGCGTGCCCGGGCATAGCTGGCCCGATGGGGGTCGGGCAGTATCTGCAACGTGCGACCCTCGAAACGCACGGTGTTGTCAGCCGCCACAGTCCGCTGGTACTTGAAGCAGAGGATGCCAGCGAGGTCCGTTCCCGCAGGGACGCACTGGTAGGCGGCACCCGGCTGGGCGGCGGGAACGCCGAACCGGGAGTTGAACCGTGGCAGGAAGTCCGCCAGTACAGCATTGGCCTCCTCTAGCGTGCTGGCTCCGGCCAGGCGCAGCTCCATCAGCAGCCGGTCCTGGAAGGTCCCCCAGAGTCGTTCGATGCGGCCCTTGGCTTGGGGCGAATGGGCGAGTACCAACCGGACGCCCAGCTCATTGAGCGCACGGCCCACTTGCGTCTGGGGAGTCTGGCCCGTCAGCTGCTCCTCCAAGGTCTCATTCTGAGCACGGCTCACCGTGAAGGTGCTGTGGCGATCGCTGTAGAGGGTAAGGGGGATGCCCTTGCGTTGGATGACCCCTTGCAACAACTGCATGTAGCCGTATGAGTCTTCTTGTTCACGAAAGCATCCGTAGGGAACGGTGCCGGTGGCGTCGTCTATCCCGCCGATGAGCGTGAGCCAGGGACCGCGTCCTTGGAGCCAGTCGTGGCGGCTGCCGTCCACCTGGAGCATCATCCCCTCCTGAGGATAGCGTTCGCGCCGGCGACGGTGCTTGGGTGCTCGTCGGCGGCGCGGCGTCTTGATGCCCGCCTGTAGTAGCACCCGCCGCACGGTGGACCGGGACAGGAACAGGCCCTCGCGCTCGGCCATTAACTCACTCAGGTGCGTGTGGTTCGCACCATCGTACGGGCCGGCGGCAAGGGCAACTACCCGCTCACGAACAGCCTCACTGACCGTATGCGGGGGCCGGCGGCCACGATTGCCGTGGGCGATGGCGACCACTCCCTCCCGCCGGTACGCCGCCAACAACCGACGGACCTGGCGCACTGACAAACCCATCAGCTCACCCGCCTGGGCGGCCGTCAGTTCTCTACTCTCCACCCGATTCAAGACTATGATCCGCTGCTGCTCTTTCCTGTTCAATGTGATTGTCTCGATGGTGACATTTTCACTGAACAGTTAAGGGGTGTCACAATCACTGACCTATCACAATCAAGCTGCAGGGGGTTGACAACCCATGGGTTGGTGCATATCATTAGCCCCGCTCATAGCTAGGCGTCGCTTGGGAACCCAGCGAGGCGTTCGTTTGTGGGCTCGGTTTTCGTCGGAAAGAGGAAACTTGTGAGAGGGGCTCAAATGAGAATAGATCTTCCTCGGAGTGGCGTACTTATGGCGATGTTGGTATCGCTGTTTGGACTTCTTCTGCTTGCAGCGTGTGCCGGTAATCCGGGACAACCGGGCAAGCCGGGACTACCTGGAGAGCCGGGCAACCCCGGCGAACTTGGACCTTCAGGACCTTCAGGACCGCCAGGACCGCCAGGTCTGCCAGGTCTGCCGGGACTACCGGGTAAGCCGGGTAACCCGGGACTACCGGGCGAGGCTGGGTTGGCGGGTCCTCAGGGACCTACCGGGCCTGCTGGCGTTTCTCCTGGTGCCGGCCTGATGGTAAACCCGCCGCAGTTCTACCTTGGAGACAAGGTAATGATCGCCGGGTCCGGTTTCGATAAGTTCGAGCCGGTTTCAGTCTCGATTGACTACGGAGGCGGTAGCGCAAGGGCCACCGTGGCAACCTTCATCGATTCCAATGGCGGCGGCGCGTGGGTGATCGAACTCGATCCTCTCAGAGACGCCGGGGGCGTCAGCGGTAGGATAAGCCAGATCGTCGACGCAGGGATCGTCACGATACTCGCCAGCGGCGCCGACGGCAGCGAGGCGAGTGCGCCCGCGATGGTCTTGGGTGACGCGCCTCCGCTTCCCGAACCGCCACCTGACACCTCTGCTTCACTGGTCCCGAACACCGATGGTAGTCTGGTGGTCATCCCACAGATCGTGGAGACGGGGCAGGACGTCACGATATATGGCGCCGGCTTCCGGCCTGATGAAAGAACGACAGTTGACCGGATTACAGGAAGCAGGGACCTACCGACAGGCCTCTCATGGTCGAACCTAAAAACCGCAAACGCAAACGAGCAAGGTGCATGGTCCGTCGTCTGGACCGTGGACCAGGATCCGGGGGTCATCTCGATAAAAGCTTCAGGTATCGCTGGAACCACCGCCACCACTCCGCTGATCATCGTCGAAGCCAAGTAGTTCCGCTAGCACATAGCCGAACGTAGAAAAGGAGCCTCGTGCGTTGGCACGAGGCTCCTTTGTTTATGCCTCTAAGCGACAGGTCCGGACCTAGTAACGATTCCGCACAGGCGGCAAGGTCCACAGAGAGGGAGAACAAAAGATAGGCTTCTTCGGCAGCTTCTTCGGCAACACAATACGAACGGATCGAGCGACTGCCAAGAGCCGCGTATTCTTTCTGGAGGTCTTGCCCACGTTGCCGTCGCGGCCGGTGGATTGGCTTACCAGCCAGCCGGCTCCCTTCGGCAAGGGTCGCGGAGACCTCCACCGCCCTCCTCGACCTGGTCCCCACCCAGGCGTGGTAGTCTGCCTTAGCGTGGTGCCCTTCGGGTTCGACCATCCGCAGATCCCGGGACTTGGGGCAGCCCTTGCGCGGGCGGGCTTCGCGGCCGCGTTATTCAGGTCGCCCGCCATGCAGGACTATCGCTTGGACCCTGAGAACGAAGGTAACGTCACCGCTGCCTACACGGAATTTCGGCCTGTTTCAGCATGCCGATCCGACCAAGCGTAAGCTGCGGCCCGATCGGCTCGTCTGGGAGCTTTTGAGGTTCTCCGCTTCACCTTACCCGATGTTCAGGGAGGTGGCGCGCCAAGGGGGGCATTAGGGCCCCGTGGGTGACTGCGGTTGCGGGCCGAGGAGACGGCGGAAGGGCCTATTTGTTGGAGGAATCGGCGCCGCCGTTGACTCGGACTACGCGTAGCTTCTTCAGACGTCGTCCGACCGTCGAGACGACCTCGATCTGCAGGCCATCGTACTCTACCCGGTCCCCCGCGGCGGGGATCTTGCCGAGGCGATCGTAGACGAATCCTCCGACGGTATCGAAGCCGTCGCCCTCGACTTTCAGGTCCAGGAGCTGGTTTAGCTCGTCGAGACCGGTACGTGCGTCCATCAGGAACTCGCCCTCGCCGATCGTCTCCAGCTCCGGCTCGCCGACGTCGAATTCGTCTTGTATCTCGCCGACGATCTCTTCCAGCAAGTCTTCTATGGTTACGAGGCCGGAAACGCCGCCGTACTCGTCGACCACGATGGCCATGTGAACTCGCGTTTCTTGTATCTCGTTAAGCAACTCTTCGAGGTCCTTGGTCTCCGGAATGAACATCGCCGGGCGAATCATTTGCTCACTGAGACGACCTAGGGACTCACCGTTGCGGTTCAGGTTCTTCAGAATATCTCGAACGTATGCGATGCCTTTGACGACATCCAGACTTTCCTCATACACGGGAATTCGGCTGTGGCCGGAATCGACCATCGTTTCGGCGACTTGCGTCAAGGGAGTGCCCAACTCAACAGCAACGATGTCGAGGCGGGGAAGCATAATCTCGCGAGCCGTGGTCTTGTCCAGTCGGACCACGCCCCTGATCATCTCGGCCTCACGTTCGTCCAGCCCTTCTTCGGAATCGTCCGAGATACCCAACTCCAGCGGCAACGCCTCGCCGTTTGGCGACGCGTCGTCGGCGCCGTTGGACGCACGGCGGACCGCTCGGTCGCTAAGTGCCGTGACCGGCTTCAGAAACTGAGCGAGCGCTCGCACCGACGGAGCGACTGTGAGTGCGATGGTCTCCGGCGAGAGTGCGGCGACGGACCGCGCCGCTATGTGAAGCGCGCCCGTTGCGAATAATGCCCCTAGGCCGGCCACGGCGATTATGCCCCAGTTGTCCCACCGGCCTATCACGAGAGCCGCTAGAGCAAGAAGGCCAGAGCCAAGGAGCAGGGCTTTCAGAAGCGATGTGGCGCTGGTAGGGCCGGCCGGAGCCATGTGCAGGCTCTCCAGGGCGACGGAGCCACGTACCTGCTCCGCCACTAGAAGCTGAGCGCGTTCTCTCCTGACCAGCAGCAGACTCGCTTCCACTACGGAGAAAACAAAGTAACCCACCACAGAGGTGGCGAGGATGACCCAGGCTAAACTACTATCGCTCTCCAAACTATGCTATCCGAACGCCGGGCTGTTTCGATGCCACTGCGTATTACTACTCCCCTGGCGGCCGAGCGAAAGCTACGTCGGCCGGCCCTGCCACGCTGACGTTAGTGTCGGGGTCCACCGGGCCACCACGTAGGCGGGGTCTTGCGGGCACGCCGTACGCGAGCGTATCCGGCGGCACGTCCCGAGTCACGACGGCCCCGGCCCCGGTCTCAGATCGGTCGCCGACTCGGACGGGCGCGACCAGCATCGTGGCTGAACCGATCAGAACGTCGTCCCCGATAACGGTCTCTTTCTTCGTAGGTGTTCCGTCGAAGTTGCACGTGACTGTGCCGGCCCCAATGTTCACGTTGGCTCCGATCATCGCGTTTCCGATGTAGCTGAAGTGTCCGCACTTAGTCCCCGGTCCTAGTCGGCTGGCCTTGATCTCCGCGGAGCTTCCGACGTGGACACCGCTTTCAAGAAGGCTTCCCGAGCGAATGTGGCTGAACGGGCCGACGCTTACGTCGCGTTCCAGCGTCGAGCCCTCGATTACGGCGCTCTCGACGCGCGAGCGCGGGCCGATGGTCGAGTGGTCGATGGTGGCGTTGGGACCGATCTGGCAGCCGGCGGCGATACGAGATGTGCCTCTAATATGGGTGTTCGGATGGAGAACGACGTCCTCATCGAGCTCTACAGAGAGGTCCAGGTATACCGTCGAAGGGTCGCCCATCGTGACCCCGGCCAGCATCCAGCGTTCCCGCAACTGCCCGCGCAGTTTTGCTTCCGCCGTTGCTAGCTGGGCCCTCGTGTTTACGCCGAGAGCCTCCCAGCTTTGTTCCGTGCGAAGCGACTCCACGACCTCACTCTGTTGCGATGCTGCTGAAACGAGGTCCGTCAGGAATATCTCACCGTTCGCCGACGGTCCGAGGGCACTCAGGGTCAGCCAGAGCCACGAGGACCGGAAGCAATAGACGCCGGTGTTCACCTCGCCGATGGCCCGCGTCGTATCGTTGGCGATGGCCTCTTCAACGACCTCGGCGACGGCGCCGTGCTTGTCCCTGACGATACGTCCGAGACCGTCGAGGTCGTCGGGAGTCGCGGTCAGCAGGGTTACCGATGCGTCGGTATCGAGGTGAAGGCGTAACAGGTCTCGGATAGTTTCGGGGCGGATCAGGGGCACGTCGGCCGACAGGACGACAATGTTGTCAAATCCCTGCGCCGATGATTGCGCCTGGAGAAGCGCATGTCCGGTGCCCAGTGGCTCTTTCTGTAAAGCGTATTCGACATCGTCGCCGAGGGATTCCTTGACCGCTGTGTGTGTGTCCGGGCCCACAACCACGACAATCGAGTCTAGCTGAGCGCCTTTTGCCGCGTCTACAACTAGCCGGACCATCTCGGTACCGCACAGACGGTGGAGCACCTTGGGAATCCGCGATCTCATCCGCGTGCCCTTGCCCGCCGCGAGCACCGCCACCGCCGCCGAAGCTACCATTGCCAAAAAATAAGCGCCTAAGCCCGATCTACGATCAGGGTCAGGCGCCGACTCGTCCCCTTATACTACTGTGGTAAGTTCCACTTTCGCCCAATGGTAGCAGCGAGGCCGACGAGGTGTCAAGGTGAACTCCTATCGTAAGGTACGTTTTCCGCATCAGTCGCGTACTGCGCCGTCGAGTCTAGACACTGCACGCGACCTGGCATATCCTATCGCTCCGGTGGGGGCGCCCTTCTCAAACGGGCCCTGCGGCAATAGAGGAGTTGTCATTGGCGAAGTTCAAGGTTGTCACACAGGCTACCGGAAGTGCCTACGCGGCATTCGAGGAGGCCACACACGACCTCGAGATGGAGGCGCTGGCTCCGATAGGGGCCAAGCTGGTCGTGGTCCCGGCCGGCAAAGACGACGAATTCATCGAACAAGCGCGGAACGCCGACGCCATAATAGCTGGGCGTAACACCATCTCCAGCTCGATAATCGATGCATTGGATCGGTGCAAGGTTATCGCCCTGGGAAGTGTCGGAGCGGACAGGGTCGACGTTGCCGCGGCCACCGCAAAAGGCATCCCGGTCACCAACGTACCGGACATCTTCATAGATGAGGTCGCCGACCACACTATGATGCTTGTGCTGGCCACATACCGCCGGCTGATCATGGTCGACCGCATGGCCCGCGACGGTCGATGGGGCGACGGAAGACCGCTTCTGTACGGCTATCCGCGACTGATGGGCCTGACTCTTGGCCTGATCTCATTCGGCAACGTCGCAAAGGCCGTCACGGCTCGGGCGCAGCCCTTCGGACTTCACGTGGTCGCTTTCGATCCCTACATCGGCGAGCTAGCCATGACTCGAGAACGGGTCGAACCTGTCGGGTTCACAGAGCTACTGCAAAGGTCCGACATACTGTCGATGCATGCGCCCCACACCACTGAGACGCACCACATGCTCGGAGAGGAGCAGTTCCGTCTGATGAAGCCGCATTCGATCTTCGTCAACACGGGCCGTGGCGATACCGTCGACGAAGCAGCACTAATCCGAGCCCTCCAGGAAGGCTGGATCGGCGCGGCGGGGTTGGACGTGCTCGAGAAGGAGCCACCCGAGCCCAACAATCCGTTGCTCAAGATGGATAAAGTGGTCCTTACGCCTCACGCGGCCTCGGCCTCGTCACGCATGGACCCAGAGCGGCGCAGGCGCGTAGGCCGCGAGATAGCGCTGGTTCTCTCGGGTCGCTGGCCCAGGGCCTGCGTGAACCCGTCAGTGCTCGAGAAGACCGGTCTACGACGCTGGCGCCCCTACCCCATGGAGTAGATATAGACGTTGTTGCGGCAAGAGTAGTATCGAAGGACGCCGCTCCGGTGACGAATCCAGCAATGGGCTTGTAGCACGTATACAAAGAGAACCGCCGCGACGCTTCGGCAAAGAGCGTACGGCGCCAACAGCAAGTGAACGTACGCAGTCTAAAAAGTCGTGCGCTGGTCTACCTTTTGACCGTCGTCGTCTCCGTTGGCATCGCAGCGACTGCAGTCTCCTGCGGTAGCAGCGCCGTCGACGACTCCGCCAGCTGGACGCTCGTACATTCGAAGCTTCCGGGCGCACTTATGGCAGTCTGGGGCTCCAGTGCTGATGACGTGTGGGCGGTTGGCGCCGACCGAGGAGACGGCACGGGCGCAACGGCGATGCACTTCGACGGCGCGGACTGGGAACAGCTTGAAACGGGGGTTTCGGGCGATCTGTGGTGGGTGTTCGGGTTCGAAGACGGTCCGATATTTCTGGGTGGTAAGGATGGAGTCATCCTTCGCTATCGGCAGGGCGAGTTCGAGCGGATGGAGACGCCCGGCGCCGGTACCGTTTACGGCATCTGGGGTACCGCACCGGATGACCTGTGGGCCGTAGGCGGTCAGCTCCCGGCGGGCGCCTTCGCCTGGCGGTACGACGGCCAGTCCTGGACCAAGGCTCCGGGGTTCCCTGCCGATCTCACCGAGTCGCAGGCGATGTTCAAGGTCTGGGGCCGGTCGGCCGATGACGTCTGGATGGTCGGCACCGGGGGAGTCGCTGTCCACTTCGACGGATCGAGATTCAGTCAGGAGGACTCGGGAACGTCCCATATCCTGTTCACTGTACATGCAGACGACGAGAAGCTGGCCGCTGTCGGAGGACTTGGTACGGGCGTCGTCCTCGAAAACGATGGCAGCGGCTGGCGGGACGTTACTCCCGACGGGACGCCCCATGTGATGGGGGTCTGGACCGTCAGTAAGACGGCATATGCTGTCGGTGTCGAGGGCGCAGTGCTACGACGCGAGAACGACACATGGGAAGCCATCGATACGGGGATCGACTTGGCCGAGGCACTACACGCCGTGTGGCAAGACCCGGAGGGCGGAGTGTGGGCGGTTGGTGGCCAGGTGCTGGCGCCACCGCTGGTCGATGGCGTGGTCGTCTACAGGGACCCCAAGGCCGTACCGGAAAGCTGATGGCCCTAGGCCCACGGCATTTCCTGTTGGCTACGACGAATGGGCCGACGTATAATATCTAGCTAGTTGTAGCCAAGTAGCTAGCGGAAATTCGGACAGGAACCCATAACGATGCCAGAGTGGTGGTTTGAAGCGGCACTGCCAACGGTAGTCTTTGGAGCCCTTTTCGTACTCTGGGTCATTCTTCCCCCGTTGCCCGGAGAAGTCGACGTCGGCAGCAGAGTACGCGATCTCATTCGACGGCGGCGGGGCGAGTCATAGATCTGTGATGTTCCACAATCCCCATGGATAAAGCCCTAGAAACCCAGCAAACCGGACAGTGGATCGGCTCCGCCGTGAATAAGAAGCGGGTGGTCGGACTGCTTGTGTTCGTCGCGTTGCTCACACTTTTCTTTACCTTCAATCGCCTTCCGAAAGTCGACATAGTCGAGGGAGACCTGGCCGCCGTCTCTGGCCCGGAGCTGCAATGCTTCCAGGGCTTCTGCATCGACCGGGACCCCGATTCCAGCCTGCTTTCACGATGGTGGTCCTTCTCCGTAACTTACCTGCGACTCGTCACGATCGGTATGGTGTTCGCCTTTCTGGTAGCGGGTCTGGCTGAGTCCTTCCTGTTCGCGGACTCGAGCACGATCGGATTCCTGAACCGGGGTATTCTGAGGCGTACTCTGCACGGTGTCGCAGTGGGCCCGGTGATGAATCTCTGTTCGGCGTGCATCGTGCCGGTCACATCGGCCTATCGGAGGAGAGGCGGCGGTATCGAAGGCGCCGTTGGGATGGTCCAGGGGTCGGCTACCCTCAATATCCCGGGCGTGCTCATGACGTTCTTCGTATTCACGCCGCTGCTTGGCTTCAGCCGCCTCGCGTTCGGCCTGGTCGGAGCGGTTGCCATAGGTCCGATCGTAGCGAAAGTGGCGTCCAGGTGGGGACGGGATTCGTTCGCCGAGGTGGAGGCCATGGAGCCCGAAGAGCCTAACGAGGTTGCGCCGTGGAAACCGGTTCTCACTCAGGGGTTCCGCGATTGGGCGAGAGTCAGCATCGGCTATCTCGTCCGGCTAGGGCCCATCATGATCGTTGCAGGCTTCGCAAGCGGCCTCGCGATGCAGTGGATCAGCCAGGACACCGTTACGACTTATCTCGGCAACAACGCCGTCGGCATTGTGATCGCCGCTACTCTGGGTCTTCTCATCAACGTGCCGTTGCTATTCGAAATCCCACTGGTAGCCCTGCTCCTCATTCTGGGAATGGGCACTGCACCCGCGGCCACGCTTCTATTCGCCGCCGCCGCCGGAGGGCCTATTACCTTCTGGGGGCTGGCCAAGGTCATGCCAAGGCCGGCTATCGCGAGCTTCGCCATTGCAACCTGGGTTGTGGGTGTGACCGGCGGGCTGGTGATACTCGCCATCGGCTTCGTCGCGCCCCAACTTGTCTAACGCACCGATTCACCTGCCCTCTTCCGGCGCCTCAAGAAAGAACGGATCGTCGATGAGTGGCTTTTGCACTTAGAGTGCCCCGAGCCGTCATTGTACTTCGACGAGCTCAGGACGAACGGGGGGGATCTGAAGCTACGTTCGTGGGGAGCCCGTCGAACCACGGCTCCGCAAGACGACTTGTGGTGCAAAGCCTCGATGAGTGGAGGTAGACGCCCTGTAACCTACTCCGGCTTGTCTGAGGGCTCGTCGTCCGTTGCCTCGTTTTTGTCACCCGGAGTCTCGTCGAGGAGCTGTTTGAGCTCTTTCTTGGCCTTCCTGATCTGATCGATCTTGTTGGAGATCCGATCGAACAGGTCTCTTCGAGCGTTGATACCTTCTCCGATCAGGTAGGCGGCGGATTCCGACCTGCTGTTCACGACCCCGGCTTCGACCAGGTCGTCCAGCCGGGCCAAGCTCTCCTCGTTCAGCCTGACCATTACGACGCTGTTGCGGGCCGACAGAGCCCCCTGCAGCGTCTCCTTGAGGTTTTCCCCAAGGGACTCAACTCCCGAGCTCCGGATAGCCTTACGTACGCCGGCCTTGGCCTCGTCGACGACTATTTCGATCCCCTCAACGATCCGCTTCTTGTCTGGTTCTTGGTCTGTCATCTTAAGGTCTCCTAGTGGACTTACGCGTAAGTATACATATATATTACGTCGTTGTCAAGGTGCATTGTACGTTGTTCGCAGGGCGTCGCGGAACAGGTATCATATAAGGTGACGGTAAGGAAGGCCAACTAGGGCGAGTTTGGAGAGCCTGTGGCACAGATGGACAGCAGCGAAGCACCGGTCGTCGCTCCGACCGCCGACCCACCGCGTGAATCCGCCGGAAGGACTGGAGTCTCTCTGTACCGCGATGGGCTCTTCATTGCGACGGTCGTGGGGGTCTCCGTCGCCGACCAGGTTAGCAAGCTCGTCGTCAAGAACTCCTTACCGCCCTACGAGTCGTGGCCAAGCGACGGATTCTTCCGAATAACCCACGGAACCAACTCGGGCACTGCGTTTGGACTGTTCCCCGACCAGACCACTTTCTTGATCATCGCTTCGTTCTTCGCCATAGGGTTCCTGTTCTATTTCTACCGTACACAGGCAATGCCCAGCGTTTTCCTGAGATTGGCTATCGGACTCCAACTGGGTGGCGCATTCGGAAACCTCCTCGACCGGGTGAGATCAGGGGAGGTGGTCGACTTCATCGACGTAGGCCCGTGGCCCATATTCAACCTCGCCGACTCGTCGATCGTGATAGGGATCGGCTTGCTCGCCGCAGCCGTCATGCTGGGCCGTGATACGAGCAAACCGGCGGAGCCCCTGGACGAACCTGACGGTCCGGATTGATGCCCGCGGCTTCCAACGGACCCCGGGTGCGTGAAAGCCACACCGTGTCCGTCGACGAGAGCGGAGAGCGGCTAGACAAACTCCTGGCGACAACCTTCCCTGACTTGTCGCGTTCTCGCCTACAGAGGCTGATCGCCCACGGCAACGTGACGGTCGACGGAGCACCCGTGAAGCCCTCATCGCGGCTCGCCGAGGGACAGACGCTTCGCCTTACGATGCCAGAACCCGCCCCTACCAACCTCGAACCACAACCCATACCTCTGAACATCGTGTACGAGGACGGTGAGTTGGTTGTGGTAGACAAACCGGCCGGGATGCCCGTGCATCCCGCCGCGGGCCACCCGGACGGAACGTTGGCCAATGCGGTGCTGGCACACTGTCCCGATCTCGAAGGTGTCGGAGATGTCCTTCGGCCTGGTATCGTCCATCGCCTGGATAAAGACACGTCAGGGCTTGTTGTCGTTGCGAAGAACGACAAGGCGCACGGCGACCTGAGCCGGCAGTTCAAAGACCGGACCGTGACGAAGGTCTACCAAGCTCTGGTGCACGGCACTGTCTCCCCCCCGGCCGCCGTTATCGACGCGCCGGTAGGACGCCATCCCGGTGACCGCAAGCGGATGGCGGTGGTCAGCACCGGCAGACCGTCGACCACCCAATACAAGGTAACGACTCAATACGACGGATATGCTCTGTTACAGGTCAAGCCCGCGACGGGACGGACCCACCAGATCAGAGTCCATCTGGCCTCTATCGGCCATTCGGCTGTCGGAGACGCGCTCTATGGCAAGGCTCATCCTGGGCTTGACCGCCACTTCCTCCACGCGAGCCTCCTGGGATTCGATCACCCAACAACAGGCCGCCACCACAAATTCAAGTCCGAGCTACCTGAAGAGCTCACCGCGCTGCTGCGATCACTAGTCGCCGCATAGGCATTCCCGCCATACCCTTTCCAACGCGTCTGCTAGAATGCGATCCGAAAGGCGTTTTTGAGACATGACGCAAGTTCGAGTTAGATATGCCCCCAGTCCGACGGGCGAACCTCACGTCGGTAACATCCGTACGGCCATATTCATCTGGCTGTTCGCTCGGCGCCACGATGGCGACTTCATCATACGCATCGAGGATACCGACCAGTCACGGATAGTCGAGGGCGCCGTCGAGGGCCAGTTCGAAGCACTCAAGTGGCTGGGGATCGACTGGGACGAGGGGCCCGATGTCGGCGGCGACTTTGGCCCGTATGTCCAGTCCCAACGGCTCGACCTCTACCAGACCACCGCCGAAAGGCTGCTGGACGCCGAGGCCGCCTACCGCTGCTATTGCGCATCGGAGCGTCTTGATGAACTGCGGCGGGCGCAGAGCAAGTCGCGCCAACAGGTAGGCTACGACGGTCACTGCCGCGACATCACCGTCGAGCAGCGTCAGGAACGGGAAAGCAGTGGGGACCCGTCCGTTGTCCGGTTCCGAATGCCCTCTGATGGCGAGACGACGGCCGTCGACGTTATTCGTGGCGAGGTCACCTTCGAAAACCGGCTGGTCGACGACTTCGTGATACTCAAGAGCGACGGCTTCCCCACATACCACCTCGCAAGTGTCGTTGACGATCACGCCATGGAAATCAGCCATGTGCTCCGAGCCGAGGAGTGGCTCCCTAGCACGCCACGGCACCTGCAGCTATACCAGGCGTTAGGCTGGCAGCCGCCGGAGCTGGCGCACCTGCCGATCATACTCGCCCCCGACAAATCCAAACTGAGCAAGCGCCACGGCGCGACCTCTGTGCTCGAGTATCGCGAAATGGGCTTCATCCCCAACGCGATGGTGAACTTCCTCGCGCTCCTGGGGTGGTCACTCGACGACAAGACCGAGGTCCTGTCCAAACAACAGCTAATCGAGAGCTTCTCTCTCGAGAGGGTGAACAAGTCCGGCGCCGTCTTCAATCTCGACAAACTCAACTCGATGAACGGCCAATACCTGAGGGCCATGTCCCGTGACCAGCTTGCCGACGCGTTGCTAGGCTACTGGCAGCTCTATCCGGCAGACGGTATTCCCGGGACCCTATCGCGAGACCTGGTCCAGCAGATCGTGCCCCTCATTCATGAACGGCTGAAGACGCTGAAGGACGCAGCGCCCCTGATTGCTTTCTTCTTCACGGACGCCCTCGATTACGACACAAGCGAGCTGACTCAGAAAGGGATGGACGAGGAAGGGACAGCGAGAACATTGCGTGAGTCTTCGGCCACGTTGGAGGCGCTGCCGGCCTTCGACGCGGAGTCCATTGAGGGCGCCCTCAGACCCCTCGCTGAAGAGCTAGGCCTCAAGACCGGTCAGCTATTGGGAACACTGAGGGTCGCGACGACGGGCCTCAAAGTCGCGCCGCCTCTATTCCAGACCATCGAGATACTTGGCCGCCAGCGGTCCCTCGCCGCCATAGCGGAGGCTTCGAGGCGTCTCGCGAACGACGGCACAGGATGAGGCGTGGCCGCCTCTGGTGACCATCGCTGGGTTCGGCCTGGCTGCAGCGTTCCTCGCGGCCGCGCTATCCTGTTCGTCGGGCTCGCCCGGTTCGTCTGGCGGCGCGGCTCCCGATACGCAAGGATTCACTTCAGCAACAGGCTACGACCAGCCGACTTTCCTGGTCCTCGGTCAGGAGTACAACGCCGACCCCGAGATCGGAAGGTGGCTTCGCACGAAAGAGTTCCGGGTCGCCCTTTCGCTGGCGATAGACCGGCAGGCCATCAATCAGATCGTCTACCAGGGTACGGGAACTCCAGGCAACTGGCTTACCGTACCCCGCTCCCAGTACCACCCGGGCTCCGAGTGGGCGACGCTGGACGCCGTCCGAGATGTCGAGCGAGCGAACGAAATACTCGACGAGATCGGACTCGTGGACTCAGACGGCGATGGTCTGAGAGACCGGGCCGACGGCGCCGGGGCGCTCACCCTGCGGTGGGAGGTCGGCGGCGGCTTTGGAGTGGCCAGCCTCCGGGCCGACGTGGTCGGCCGCAGCTACAACACGATCGCGGACCTGATCAAGACCCACTGGCGCGAGATCGGTATCGGCCTCGACTGGACCGAAGGACCAAATACCTTCCAGAAGATGAAGGAGAACAAGCAGTACGTCGGCATCCATTCGACGCCTTACCAGCCCGAACCGTGGAAGACGTCCTGGTTCCGTCTGGTGCCGATTTCGGGGTCGACACATTTCGCGCCTGAGATCGGCCGTTTCCTGGAGACGGGAGGGCTCGAGGGCATGGCTCCGTCAGGACCCGACCCGGCATACCAGCCACCGGCGCCTGGAGATACATACCCGGCAGATTCCACGGGGGCACTCAAACGGATGCAAGATCTGTGGCAGGAGGGTCTCGAACACCGCCAAGGCGACACCAGACGTATCGAGATAGCCAAGGAGTTGTTCACTATCGCCTCGGAGGAGAAGTATACGTTCGGCTTGGTGGCGATGGAGTGACGAGTCCTCACCCAAGGCGTAGCGTTTTGGTAACTTGACATACTAGCACATTTGTGCTACGATATCTTTCGAGGGACGGACCCCACAGGGCCGTCCCTTTTGTTTTTTTGGCCCACCGACACAGCACGAGGAGAGCGACAATGCACAAAACAACCCCCGAAATCGACTACCCGTACCCCGCACCCAGCTCCCCCGACCCCTACCTGTCGCATTCCCCACCCAGGTGTCGCAACTCGTCAGATACGGATTCGACAGTTCGCGACGGTTTGCGACAGAGTAATTTTTCGCACCCCACTTATCCTCAACGCACCACATCCCAGGGAGGACTTGCACAAACGGAAAACAACCCCTAGACGGAATCGAACGAACTGTCCGAGAAGCAACTTGCGGCCCTGCCGTACATGGTCTCGTCGCCATCGGTGTCTGAGACCGCATTCATTGAACAGTTAACCACTGACATAGTCATTGACCATCTAACACCAGGCGTAGCGTTTTGGTTGACACCCCCAAAGCCCGCTCCTATACTCCGTCCGGACCAATTGGTCTGAATACGGCGATAGTCAAATGTCAATTCGAGAGAGATTGAACGACGACCTCAAGCAGGCGATGCGCAGTGGCGACCTCGCGGCGCGCGACGTCATTCGTTTCCTTCGCTCTGATATACACAACCAGGAGATCGCACGCCAGACCGAGCTTGACGAAGAGGCGATCTTCGAGGTGCTGAGCCGCCAGGCCCAGCAGCGGCGGGACAGCATTGAGGCTTTCGAAAAAGGAGGCCGCCAGGACCTGGTCGACAAAGAGCAAGGGGAGCTCGCGATAATCCTAGAGTATCTGCCCGAGCAGATGACCGCCGACGAGATCGAGGCGGTCGTCCGCGAAACGATCGCTGAGCTCGGCGCGGCAGGTCCCCAGGACATGGGTAAGGTCATGGGCAAGGTTATGCCTCAGGTTAAAGGCAGGGCCCAGGGCAGACAGGTCAGTGGCGCTGTTACCCAACTCTTGAAAGACCTGGGCACCGACCCGGCTTGATCACGGCCGCGACTGCCTAGCATGAGATTCGGCGTTGTCGTTTTCCCCGGGACCTGGAGCGATACAGACTGCTACCACGTTCTGAACGACGTATTTGAACAGCCTGTGGAGTACATCTGGCATAAGCAGACCGACCTATCGGGCTTCGACTGTGTCATCCTACCCGGCGGATTCTCTTACGGTGACTACCTGCGAGCTGGAGCCATCGCCAAGTTCTCCCCTGTGATGCGCGCCGTCGAGGACTTTGCCGAGCAGGGCAAGCTCGTAATGGGCATCTGCAACGGCTTCCAGGTCCTCTGTGAGGCCGGCCTGCTGCCCGGCGTCCTTAGGCGCAACGACAGCCTCCAGTTCCGATGCCAGTGGACCGAATTGCGAGTCGAGAGCACGTCCTCGCCGTTCACTAATAGGACCACCCTCGGCCAGGTCCTGCGAATACCGATCTCCCACGGCGAGGGCAACTACTTCGCCGATCGCGGGACTCTGGATGAGCTTGAAAGCGCGGGTCGGGTGATCTTCCGATACTCCGACGACACTGGCAACGTCATTGATGAAACGAACCCCAACGGGTCGCAGCGAAACATCGCCGGCATCTCCAACGCCAACGGCAACGTGCTTGGAATGATGCCGCACCCGGAGCGGTGCTGTGAGTCCGTCGTCGGCGGGGAAGACGGCCGCTTCATCTTCCAGTCGCTGATCTCATGACCGTTTCAAGAGAGGCGTTGGACGCGCTCGCGATCAGCGACGGCGAGTACGAGGCTATCGTCGAGCGGCTGGGCCGAGAGCCAAACGAACTCGAGCTCGGTATGTTCGGCTCCTTGTGGAGCGAACATTGTGGCTACAAGCACTCAAAGCCGCTGCTCAGGATGCTCCCCAGCCACAGCCCTCGACTGCTCGTTGGACCGGGGCAGGAGAACGCCGGCGCTATCGACATCGGTGACGGCCTGGCGATAGTCATGAAGGTGGAGTCGCACAACCACCCATCGGCCGTTGAGCCCTACCAGGGAGCAGCCACCGGTGTCGGCGGCATAGTGCGGGACATCTTCGCCATGGGGGCCCGGCCGATAGCTCTTCTCAACTCGCTGCGCTTCGGTCCGCTCTCCAAACCCCGAAACAGACAGCTCTTCAACGGTGTCGTAAGTGGGATCTCCGGATACGGCAACTGCCTAGGCATACCCGATGTCGGAGGCGAGATCGCATTTTCGAGCTCCTACTCGGGCAATCCACTTGTGAACGCCATGTGCGTGGGGCTCGTCGAGAAGGACCGCATGATAAGCGCGACCACAGGCGAGCCCGGTAACCTGCTCCTGCTAGTCGGAGCGGACACGGGGCGTGACGGCATCCACGGCGCGTCGGGACTCGCCTCGCGGGCCTTCGAGGAAGAACGCGAGTTGAGACCCACCGTTCAGGTCGGCAATCCCTTCCTCGAAAAGATCCTCATGGAGGCGTGCCTCGAGGTCGCGGCGAGCGGGAAGGTTGTTGGAATCCAGGACCTCGGCGCCGCTGGTCTGACCAGCTCGGCGGTCGAGTCGGCCGATAGAGGTGGAACGGGCATCCGAATCGACGTCGCCGAGGTCCCACGACGGGACTCCGGTATGAGCCCGTATGAGGTCATGCTCTCCGAGTCCCAGGAGCGGATGCTCATTATCGTCGAACATGACCATCTCGACTCGGTCATCTCGATTTTCGACAGATGGGGACTGCAGTGGAGCACCGTAGGTGAGGTGACTGACGACAGCGCGGCGAGGGTATTCGACGGCGCTAGCCCCCAAGGGCAAGCGCCGGTCCAGTTGCTGACGGACCCGCCCCTGTACCGGCTCCAGGGTGCGAAGTCGGAGGCCCTGCGTGAACGCCAGAGCTTCGACCTGAGCGGCGTCCCGCTACCGACGGACTCGCCGGACGCCGTTCTGTTGCGCCTGCTGGCATCGCCGAACATCGCAAGCAAAGAGCCCGTATACCGCCAGTACGACCATCAGGTGCAAACGAACACCGTCGTGGGGCCGGGGGCGGACGCGGCGGTACTTCGGGTCAAAGGCACGAGAAAGGGCATCGCTCTGGCCACCGATGGCAACGGGCGCTACTGCTACCTCGACCCGTATGAGGGAGGCAAGATAGCCGTGGCCGAAGCGTGCCGCAACGTTGTCTGCCAGGGAGCGGAGCCTATCGCTCTGACCGACGGCCTCAACTTCGGCAACCCGGAGAGGGCCGATATCTACTATCAGCTCGAAGAGTGCATCAAGGGTATCGCCGAGGCGTCCAAGGCCATCGGAGCGCCGATAGTGAGCGGTAACGTCAGTCTCTACAACGAGACACACGGCGAGGGCGTGTACCCCACCCCTGTGATCGGGGCGCTAGGGCTACTCGAAGACGTTGCGATGCACGTCGGCTCCGCGTTCAACCGACGCGGTGACGTAGTCGTGTTACTCGGAACATCGGAGGTGCGCGGAGACGGGTCGACGCTGGCCGGCAGCGAGTATCTCGAGCTGCAGCACGGGCTGGTGGCAGGCCGGCCAACCATAGACCTCGATCTCGAAAGCGCGGTCCAGCGGGCGTGTCGACGCGCGATCGAAGGAGGTCTGCTGAGCTCGGCACATGACTGCTCCGACGGCGGCCTCGCCGTGGCACTGGCGGAGTGCTGCATCGTCGGGCGCGTGGGACTCGAAGCCTCGTTTACTGTGTCGGGTAGGTGGGACGCCGCGTTGTTTGGAGAGGCCCAGTCCCGCATCGTCGTTTCGTTGGACCCGGATGGCCTGTCCGCCCTGGAACACATCTGCACGTCGGAGCAGGTGCCGACGACCCAGTTGGGCCATGTGGGCGAAGACTCCTTCATCATTCCGGACAATATTGATGTAAGCGTTGACGAGATGGCCGACGCTTGGAACGGAGGCCTGCAGCGTGCCCTCGGTGTTTGAATCGCCCATATGGTAGGGGCGCCCCGACTGTCGCATCGGGGCACTCGCCCGTCGTGGTCGGGAAGATGCGATGACAGTTAGCCCGATACACACGACTCCAGGCGCCTCGGATCGGACCTCGGGTACTGGTTGAACTTAAACTTGACACAGAATCGCGTCGAAGCTACATTTGAGATAGACACTAGCAGTCGCGACGGGTGGCTGCTAGCTCACGATTGGAGCCGGAGGCCTCTTTTGCCAAGATACGATTACGAGTGCCAGACGTGCCATCACGGGTTCGAGCTCAAACAGAGCTTCACCTCTGAACCGGTGGCCGACTGCCCCGTCTGCGGCAACACTGCCCGCCGGGTCATCCATTCGGTGCCCGTCGTCTTCAAGGGAAGCGGCTGGTACGTAAACGACTACGGCAAGCGTGGAGGCGCTACAGGCTCGACCTCCGATTCGAAGGACTCGGGCGAGTCCGAGTCCAAGCCTAAAGCTGAATCTTCCAAGAACGGCAAGTCCGACTCCAAAGAGAAGCCGAAGAAGGAGTCAGCCGTAAAGAAGTAGGAAGGGCGGCTGAGTTGCGAGCCCTGATACAGCGGGTTTCGGAGGCCTCGGTCACCGTCGGAGCCGACGTCGTTGGCGCAATCGGACCGGGCCTGGTAATGCTGGTAGGTTTCTCGGGTACTGACGGAGAGGAACAAGCCCTCCACATAGTCAACAAGACAGCCAACCTCCGCATCTTCAACGACGAAGACGGCAAGTTCAATCGCTCGGCCCTGGACATAGGGGCCGAGCTTTTGATTGTCAGCCAGTTCACCCTCTACGGAGACACGCGAAAGGGCCGTCGCCCCAGCTTCGTCGATGCCGCCCCGCCGGAGCAGGCCGAGGACCTGTTCGGGCGCACCGTCGAGCTTTTCAGAGAGACCGGCCTTCCGGTCGAGACCGGCCGGTTTCAGGCCCACATGCTGGTGTCCATCCTCAACGACGGACCAGTCACCATCATGCTGGACTCAGACGACACCAAGCGCCCACGCCGGTGATGAAACGCTAACCAAGCTACCCTGGACGCGTTCCTGGCGTGAACAGTTTCACTGGCAGCTACACGAGGTCCAGGCTAATGTCCAATGCCCTGGATGAGTGAGTCAGTGCGCCTACCGAGATCAGATCGACCCCGGTCGCTGCGACGTCCCTGACATTTGCCAGGTTGATCCGACCGGAAGCCTCGAGAACAGCCTTGCCCCTGGCCATTTCGACGGCCCGGCTCACGACTTCGAGGCTCATGTTGTCCAGCAGAAGAGCGTCTGCGCCTGCATCGAGTGCTTCCCAGACCTGATCGAGGTCCTCGACTTCGACTTCTATGGTAAGCGTGTGGGGAGCCTCAGCCCTGGCCTTTTTCACGGCGTCCCTGAGGTCCAACCCAGCTCGCCGCATCACATCGATATGGTTGTCCTTGATCAGCACCCCGTCCCCGAGGTTATAGCGGTGGTTGCGGCCACCTCCCATACGGACGGCGTATTTCTCCAGCGACCGGAGTCCCGGGGTCGTCTTTCGGGTGTCGAGTATTCGAACTGTGAATCCCGCGACCGCCTCCACGTACCTGGCCGTTTCGCTTGCGATGCCGCTCAGGTGCCGCATGAAGTTCAGTGCGGTCCGCTCCGCAGTGAGTATCGATGCCACCGGACCTTCGATCTTAGCGATTACGTCTCCCTCACGACCGGAGGCGGGGTCGTGAGGGCTGAGAGGCGCGCCGTCCCGGAGCATGGCCGTGAAAGTGAGTGATTGGTCAACGCGGAGAAACGCGGTTCGCGCTATCTCGACGCCGGCCAAGACCCCCTCTTCGTCGGCGACGATAACCGCCCTGCCCTCAAGCTCGGATGGGACCAGGGCGTCGGTGGTTGGATCTCCCGCCGACAGGTCTTCGGCAAGAGCCCGGTCGACCAGAGCTTCAATCTCAGATGTGACTATCAAGACAGGCTCAATCCCTGCCCGCAAGAACTGTCTCGAAGGCCACCAGAAGACCGTCGATGTCGTCCACGGTCATCGGGTACGAGAGGGCCGTGCGGACGAGACCAACACGCAGATTGTAACCCTGGAAGAGAAGTCCCAGCCGTATGCGCTCTGTCAAGAGAGAATCGGCGGTCAGCGAGCTTCGGTAGTCGATCACGGGCTGGTCCGTCAGGTAGAAGCTCAAAACCGAGCCTTCGCTGACTGCCTGAAACGGGACGTTCGCCCGCGTGAACAGATCGACCAGGCCTTTGTGGAGTCTCGCTCTGAGGCGCTCAATGTGCTCGTATACCTCCAGGGTCATTGCGCGCATCGTGGCCAAGCCCGCCGCAAGAGTGAAATTGTTGCCCGAGAACGTGCCGCTCATCGTCGTCCGGTTCGAGGGCTTCGAATTGTCGAAGGCGTCCATCAGGTCGTCGCGGCCCCCGACGGCTCCTACGGGGAACCCGCCACCGACGATCTTGCCGAAGACTGTCAGGTCCGCCTCCAGGCCATACTTACGTTGATACCCGCCGTAGCCTACGGCGAAGCTGATCACCTCGTCCATGACAAAGAGCATCCCAAGCTCGCGGGCAAGTCGGCGGACGAAGACGTGGAAGTCCTTCGGGATGTCGAACATGCCGGGCTTGGCATCGTAGAAGACACCGGCCAGCTCGTCGCGGTGTTCGGTCAGGATCCGCTCGACGGCCTTCTCATTGCTATATGGAAGCACTACCACGTTGTCTTCGGCGCCCGGGGGCATGCCAGCCTGGGTCTGGACGGCAGCCGGAGCGTCGGTCGGACCGGCACTATCGAGCGGCGGATTGTAGGAAATCTCGAGGGCGTCGTTACTGCCCTGAAAGGCACCCTCGAACTTGGCGATCTTGGGCTTGCCGGTGTAGGCACGAAGCAGCCTCGCAGCGTGCTGCGTGGCCTCCGAGCCCGAGTTACAGAATCGCACTTTCTCGACCGACGGCACCCGTTTCACAAGCTCATCCGCGATCTCCGCCTCGATCGCCGTGGGCGCACTTAGCGCGATCCCTCGCTCCACCTCGCGCTGGACCGCCTCTAGCACCAATGGCGGAGTATGCCCGAGGATCATAGCCGTGTGGTGGCAGGCGAAGTCGACAATCTGTCGGCCGTCTAGGTCCCATAGATAGCAACCTTCCGACCGGTCGACGTAGAAGGGGTAAGGTGGGAGCCAATATTCGCCCTTGATCACGCCCGCAGGCATGAGTTGCCTGCTCCGCTCCCATTGAGCCCGTGATTTCGGCGTGACTCGCCGGTACTCGGCTTCCAGAGACTTCCAGGACCTGACCATCACTCCCCCGAAGGTGCACCACGGAGCCCACCGAGATCACAGATGACTCTTGGGGCAGCTATAACAGTCCGCTCGTGCTGAGCCCGTCGAAGCACAGTGCCCAGCCACGCAGCCACGCCGGTGCCAGGCCTGACACTGCCGCTCGCCGACAGCTAGACGACCGAGAGCATCCGGTCGAGGGCAATGCGTGCTTCGAATCGGGTCGCGTCGTCGACCTTGATCTGGTTTACGACGACGCCAGCGTTCATGCCGTCGAGCACCCAGGAGAGATACGCCGGATGTATGCGATACATGGTCGAGCACGGGCATACGACCGAATCGAGGCAGAACACCGTCTTGTCCGGGTTCTCCTGCGCGATGCGGTTGACCAGGCTGATTTCGGTCCCCACCGCCCAGACGCTCCCGGCAGGAGCCTCCTCGATGACCTTGATTATGTACTCAGTCGAACCGTTGAAGTCGGCGGCCTGGACCACCTCCGCAAAGCACTCCGGGTGCACGACGACGTTGACCTCGGGGTACTTCTGCCGCGCCTCCTCAATCTGGGCGACGTTGAACCGTGTGTGGACTGAACAGTGGCCCTGCCAGAGAATCACCTTGGCACGCCGCAGCTCGTCTTCAGAGTGCCCGCCCAGGGGCTTGAAGGGGTTCCATACCAGCATCTCGTCGAGGCCGATACCTAGCTTCAGCGCCGTGTTCCGGCCCAGGTGCTGGTCGGGAAGGAACAGGATGCAATCGCTCTGCGAGAAGGCCCATTCAAAGGTCGCCGTGGCGTTGCTGGACGTGCAGACGATCCCGTTGTTCCTGCCGCACAGCGACTTGATGGCCGCAGTCGAGTTCATGTAGGTAATCGGCACGACCCCACCGTTGCCGAACAGGCCTTCAAGGTCCTCCCAGCAGTCGAGCACGTCGTCGATGTCGGCCATGTCGGCCATTGAGCAGCCGGCGGTCAGATTCGGCAGCATTACCTTCTGGTCCGGCGAGCTTAGGACGTCCGCCGTCTCGGCCATGAAGTGGACCCCACAGAACACGATGAAGTCGGAGTCCTGCGAAGCGGCGTACTGAGAGAGCTTGAAGGAGTCGCCACGAAGATCGGCGTACTTGATGATCTCGTTCCGCTGATAGTGGTGGCCCAGGATTACCAGCTGTTCGCCCAAAGCGGCTCTGGCTTCGCCGATCCGAACGTCGAGCTCTTCAGGTGTCGCCTTGAGGTACGAGATCGGGATCTTCTGCCACCTGACCCCCGCCTCGAATTCCTGCTCGAGGGTCTTGGCCTCCAGCGTTTCGTCCGTTCGACAGAAGGCCGATTGCTCGATCTCAGTGATCGGCACGATCGGCTGTCGCTCTTCTCTAACTTCGGTTGCTATTGCGGCAGTTGCCATAGCGGCTCCTCCGGCCCGTTATTGCGCGGAAACCACCGTTCCCTGCAGGGACCACGGGCTGGTCTTGTCCACCCTAACGTCGAGGACTTCACCGATGCGGTCGACGCCGTCCTCTATGAAAACGAGCTTGTCGTTCCGGTTCCGGCCCTGGACCTTCCCACGCTTTTCCCCTTCGAGAAGGACCTCGAGCACGTCTCCCTTGAGCTTGTTGTTGATCTCGGACTGAATACCTGCTTGCAGATCGTCTACAGCCTTCAGCCTCGCGCGCTTCTCCTGCGTGGGCACGTCGTCCTCGAACTGACGGTCCGCGATGGTGTTCTCGCGAGTCGAGTATGCGGCGGAATGGACCTTGTCGAAGCGCACGTCGCGGAGCATGTCGAGCGTCCGCTCGAATTGATCGTCGGTTTCTCCGCAGAACCCGACGATGAGATCGGTGCTCATGGAGACGTTAGGTATCCGGCTCCTGATCTTATCTACCAGCGCACGGTACTCCACGGTCGTGTAGCCCCTGCGCATCCGCGCCAGTACCTCGTCGTCGCCGGCCTGGAATGGCAGGTTGACGTGCTCGCACACCTTGTCCAGCCCCGCGACCGCGTCGATGATGTGGTCACTCATGTCGTTCGGGTGCGAAGTCAGGAAGCGGACGCGTTCGATTCCGTCTACGTCGTTCACGGCTTCGAGAAGATCAGCAAGGTCGACGTCATCCTCCAGGTCGTGTCCGTAGGAATCGACGTTCTGCCCGAGGAGTGTGACCTCCTTCACTCCCCGCTCGGCGAGAAGTTGGGCTTCCCGAGCGATATCGGGAACCGCCCGACTGACCTCCCTACCCCGCCGGTATGGGATGATGCAGAAAGAGCAGAACTTGTCGCAGCCGTGGATGATAGGAATGTAGGCCGTAACATCCGGGCGCGCCGTCAGCGGCCCTATACAACCCTCCGGGTCGATTCCCATACGACCGCCGAGTAGGTCGATGATCGGCTCATACTGTTGCGGGCGCATGAAGACGTCGACCTGCGGGAACCGTCGCTCGAAGGAGGCCGTATTCGGCCCCACCATACATCCCATCAGGGCGACGACCTTGTCCGGGTTTTCTCGTTTGAGCGGTTTCAATGTGCCGAGCATTCCCGCGACCTTATCTTCCGCACTTTGACGGACGACGCAGCTGTTGAGAACAACGACGTCGGCTTCCTGCGCCGACTCGGCGGGCGTGAGCCCCATCTGGCCCATCGCGCTCTCGAGCCGCTCGGAGTCTGCCACGTTCATCTGGCACCCTATCGTCCAGATGCTGTAACTACGCAGCTCTCGCAATGTATACCGCTCCTCGTACCTCGAGATCGGAACCGAAACAATGTCGAAACTTTGGCGAGTGGCGGAGGGAATGGGATTCGAACCCATGAGAAGGATTTCTCCCCCTAAGCGCTTAGCAGGCGCCCGCACTAGACCACTATGCGATCCCTCCAGGTTTCAACCAATATAGCAGGCATACACCCCTCACGCAATGTAGATGTTTGTGAATTTCGGCACTATTCACGATGTCGAGGCGTAATTCGGCACGCAGTTACATCGTTGTGACTTTTTCTCGCCATCGCCATTTTATCCGGACAGGGATGCCAGCGTACTTCGATAATTTTTTCACAATATACGTAATCCGGTCTCTGTGCTAGGTGAGTATTGGCGGTCAGGCGGCCAATCGTAGACAATGCCGCCGAACTGTGGGGGGGGCTTACCTCCTCTCCTTCCGGGAGAGGATTGAGGTGAGGGCTCCTGTCCACGACGACGAGTTGACCAACTACCACGGAGCACCAATATGAAGCTTGATTCTCTCGTAAAAAGTCTGTGCAGGTCGAATTAGAACAACCGTACCCTTGCCTGGGTACAATATACAGTCTCTGTTCCGTGTCCTACCCCAACATACGGTAGCGCTCACATGTGCTAAAGCGCTGGAACTTCCTCAAAACGGGTTTTTACGAGGGAATCAAGCTTGACCAAGACCGTCTAAAATCCATTCTCGAAGCCGAGCACTCCTTTTACGGCTCGGCGCCTGCCAAGGCCCGCGATGACAACCGGCTAAATCTCTCCGCCCGAGAAGTGATCGCCGCCGAGTTTAGGCCAGACATGCGCATCCTCGATATTGGCTGCTGCAACGGCAAAACGCTCGTCGACAACAGCCATCGATTTGGTTCGGGTCTGGGCGTCGACAACGACCCGGCACACATCAAACTGGCCGAAGACGCCCTGCGCGAAAAGGAGGCAATGAACGTCGAGTTCCGGTTGCTCGACTTTGTCAAAAACAGCGAAGAACTCGAACCAGAGTCCTTCGATTTCGTGTTCACCAAGCGAGGTCCGATTGGCTACGACAGCTATCGAATCCAGGCCGCTCTCAGAGTGCTCAAACCCAATGGCCTGCTGTTCTGCGAAGTAATTGGCAACCTCCACCATCAGGAGGTGCGAGAGCTGTTCGGCACCGGTCCTCGACACAACCAGCTGATAGGGACGTCTGACCAAGTCCGGGTCGGCATGGAGCGCAACGGAGTCAGCATACGCGTGGCGGCCGACCGTGTGGCAAAGCGTTACTATCCCGACGTCTACGAATGGCTGCAGTTCCAGTGCTCCATCTGGGCATGGGCGGGCGCTCCATTTCCGGCGCCCGACGACGCTCGTTTGGAGCTCTTCGCCGAGCGAAACACGACGCCTTCGGGTGAGATCGAGGCTACCGGTCATGTTGTGTGGGTGGGGGGAGTGAAGTCAACGGATGACTACTATCGCGAGTTCCAGCGTTTCAAGTGACTGTCTCCGGCCGTCCTTGACCAGACCTGGCTGGATTCCGATGCAATAGAAGGAGCAACATGAAAAAGCTGAAGCTTTTATCGGAAGGTGTCCTCTACAAGAACCCTAACCCCGGTTTCAAGGTCGAGTGCGCCTTCTTGCCGAATATCGTGCCCCTGTCCGACACGGGGCTGATCTGCTTCTACCGGCTCGGTTCCGCCTTCTACTCGGTCGATGGAAAGCTCGCCAAGCTCAGATCTACTGATGGCGGCGAGACTTGGTTCCAGGAGGGACACGTGTGGGACGCTGCCGGAGACGATACTCCGTACAACTACAGCGCGCCCCACGGGACACTCCTGCGGGACGGGTCCATGGTCCTGGTAGCCTTCCGCGTCGACTTCGTCGACCCCGAGGTACCGATGTACAACCCGGAAACGGGGGGATGGCGCCCTGTCGAGACTGTCCTGTTCCGCTCGGAAGACAGCGGCCACACCTGGTCGGAGCCAGAGCTGGTGGACTTCCCTTATCAAGGGACGGCAGCCCCACCTTCGCAGGTGATCGAGCTGAACGACGGGCGCTGGCTTCTGACCGGCGAGCATTGGAAGGCCTGGGACGACGTGAGCCCTTGCACATTAAGACCTTCTCGACATTCTCCGATGATCGTGGAAAGACTTGGTCCGGACCCGTCGAACAACCCAGCGCTTTCGACATCGAGAAGATGTTCTCCCACGGCCGCCACATGCAGATGCTGGATGGGCGCGTGGCCGCGTTGCAGTGGACTCAGGACATCGGAGCGTCCAAGGACTTCGACCTGCATCTAACGGTTTCAGACGAGGCCGCCTCGACGTGGAGCTACCCGCAGCCGACCGGGATCATGGGACAGACGAGCTGGCTGGTAGATCTGGGAGGCGGCCTGTTGGTGGCCGCCTACACTCGGCGGGAGGGGATGAGCCCCGGAATAATGGTCGTGCTTTCCGAGGACGAGGGCAAGACATGGGACCTGGACAACCAGATGATGGTCTGGGACGCGGTCGGTCAGGAATACCTTGGTGTGGAGCAGCGGCCGGAATACCCGGCGAGCCACGATAACATCGCGTTCGGCAAACCTAACGCCGTCCGGCTACCGAACGGCGAGATCATGTGTAGCTGGTGGTGCACGCAGGCATGCGTCACTCACGCTCGCTACGCCCGATTGGCCACGGAATAGGCGCCGGCCCCTGCCACCCTGACTACGAGGACGTCTCGTTCTTTCGCGGCCGGCCACGGCGGCGACCGTTCCCTGCATGTTCGGCAATCCAGAAGTATACGTCGTCGCCGGTACGCTTGATCGTCAGGTCTTTGCCGGCAGCCCGGGCGGCTGATCCGAGGCGCCTTCGTACCGCGGCAACACTCTCTCCTACGCCCGCAGTGAGCTTGCCAGCCTGGCCCTTTCTAAGTCCCTGGATATATCCGAGATATTCTTTTGTTAGTTCCGCCCGCTTTCCCGTCGCGGTTTTCAGCTCGGCCTCAGACTTGGATAGCACTTCGAACGTAGGCATCTTCTCCCCTCCTCGGTCTCGTGTATGTCCGCCCGATTAACCAAAACGTCGGTAGGCCGTCTATTTTGCCACAACTCGACGTTCCGACGCTATGGTGTACGCCCGATGCCGCGTGTATTACGCTCGTTTTCGCGGGCTACCTAGGCACGAATTAGCCCAAGGACTAGGTACGTTGGTCCCAATGTATTAGGCAGGACCTAAGAGACTTAACTCAGGTGGGCCTGCACGTACCGAATTGCGAACTTTTCGCTGGGAGGTCAGGTTATAGTGCCTCGCTGCATTTGAGGCTACACCCAACATCTCATGCGACAGCCCAGCCTTCCGAGAGCACTTCTGCCTGCTCAAGAACGGTGACGGTTGCCTTCTCCTGCTTGTCGGGCGGGTAGCCGTGTTTGCGCAGGATGCGCTTGACCATCGCCCGGAGCTTGGCTCGGACGTTCTCCCGCAGCGTCCAGTCGATGGTGACGTTGCTCCGCACGGTGTCGACCAGCTCGCGGGCTATGGCGCGGAGGGTTTCGTCGCCCAACACCTGAACCGCGCTGTCATTGGTTTCCAGCGCGTCGTAGAAGGCCAACTCATCATCGCTCAGGCCCAGTTGCTCGCCGCGGGCGTTGGCCTCCCGCATCTCCTTCGCAAGCTGGATCAACTCCTCGATGACCTGCGCCGCCTCTATAGCCCGGTTCTGGTAGCGGCGCAGGGTATGCTCCAGCATCTCGGCGAAAGAGCGAGCCTGCACCACGTTCTTGCGGCGGCGGATGTACAACTCACCCTTGAGCAGCTTCTGTAGAAGTTCGACGGCGAGGTTGCGCTGAGGCATTCCCTCACCGAGATGTCGGGCTTGTCCAGTCCCGCAGCAGCAAAGATGTCCACTACGCCTTCGGACGCTACGGCACGGGAGATGATCTGCCGCACGGCCAGGTCCAGGTCCTCCTCGGGGCGGGCCTCTCCCGTTGCCCGCTTCGACAGCGCCGCCCTCACCGCTTGGAAGAAGCCAACGTCGTCCCGAATGCGAAACGTCTCCGGATGCGGCACGGCCAGGGCAAAGGCTTGCGAAAGCTCGCGGACGGCGTTGAGGCAGCGTTCCTTGCCGTCTTCCTGGGCCAAGACGTGCTCCTGCGCGGCGGGCAGCAATCCCAACCGTTCCTGTGAATGGCGGAGAGATAATGTACCGGCAGGGCGGCTCAAGAGCTGAGAGGTGGCGCTTGAAAAGCGTACCGCCTGTCGCCTTCAATCAGGAACGACCGAACCTGACTGAAGGTGGATTGGATGTACAAGGTGGGTATTTACCTCCGTGTTCGCAAGGCTTGTTTCGTCGAAGGGATGAGCGTCCGAGAGGCGGCCCGAGTGTTCGGGCTACACCGGGACACGGTGCGCAAGATGCTCGAGTACTCCGTGCCCCCCGGGTATCGACGGCAACGACCGGCTCGCAGACCGAAGCTCGATCCATATAAGGGTGTGATGGACCAGATCCTGGAGCAGGATCTGAGCTCACCGAAGAAGCAGCGTCACACCGCCAAGCGTATCTACGAACGGCTCAGAGACGAACACGGCTTCCCCGGCAAGTACACGATAGTCAAAGACTACGTTCGAGAACGCCGTCGTCATACCCGCGAGATGTTCTTACCTCTGTCCCACCCTCCGGGACATGCCCAGTGCGACTACGGCGAAGCTCGAGTGATCATCGGCGGAGTGGAACGCAAAGCCCACTACTTCGCCCTGGACCTCCCTCACAGCGACGGGTGCTATGTGAAGGCGTATCCCGCCGAGACGACGGAGTCATTCTGCGACGGACACGTCTCCGCCTTCGCGTTCCTGGGCGGAGTGCCTCAGAGCATCCTCTACGACAACACCACGCTCGCGGTAGCCAGAATCCTGGGAGATGGTCGCCGGCAGCGGACCAGGGTGTTCTCCGAGCTTCAGTCCCACTACCTGTTCGAGGACCGGTTCGGCCGTCCAGGCAAAGGGAACGATAAGGGCAAAGTAGAAGGTCTGGTCGGCTATGTCCGCCGGAACTTCCTGGTGCCCATTCCATCGTTCGAGAGCTTCGATGCCCTCAATGCTCATCTGGAGCAACACTGCCTCAGACGGTTCGAAGATCGACTCCGCGGCCACAACGAGACGATAGGAGAACGGCTGGAGCGGGACCTGGAGAAGCTGCTGCCTCTGCTGGCCGTACCGTACGACGCCAGCGACAAGCACGCGACGAGGGTCAGTTCTCTGTCCCTGGTCAGATACCGGACCAATGACTATTCGGTCCCGGTGGCCTACGGTCATCGGGACGTTCTGGTCCGCGGATATGTACACGAGGTTGTGATCAGCTATGGCGCTGAAGTCATCGCCCGCCATCGGCGGTCCTACGATCGAGACGACTTCGTCTTCGACCCTCTCCATTACCTGCCGCTCCTTGAGAAGAAGACGAGGGCATTGGATCAGGCGGCGCCGCTGGTTGGATGGGAGTTGCCCGAGGAGTTCGGAGTGTTGCGGCGGTTGCTGGAGTCTCGGATGGGCAAGCGAGGAAAGAGGGAGTTCGTGCAGGTGCTCAGACTGATGGAGAACTTCCAGCCGGAAGAAGTCCACGACGCCGTACGAGACGCCATTCGACTCGGGGCTGTGAGCTTCGATGCTGTCAAGCACCTGGTGCTGTGCAGGATCGAGGGTCGACCGCCTAGACTCGACATGGAGTTGTACCCGTATCTGCCCAGGACCAACGTTGCAACAACCTCGACCAGGGACTACATGGCTCTCCTGGCGGGGAGCCGGTCATGACCAACAAGTCCACGATGTTGCTCGAACACAACCTCAAGCAACTCAAGCTCCCCACGTTCCTGAGGGAGTACGACAAGCTGGCATCCCAGTGTGCCAGTGAGGGAGCTGACCATCCGGACTACCTGCTGCGACTATCGGAGTTGGAGCTGATCGACCGTCACCATCGCATGGTGGAACGTCGGATCAAAGCAGCCCGCTTCCCGACGACCAAGAGTCTCGACACCTTCGACTTCCTGTCTATGCCGTCCCTGAACAAGGCTCTGGTTCTGGAGCTGGCACGATGCGAGTACATCGAGCGCCCCCACAACGTCATCGCTCTCGGCAACAGTGGCACCGGCAAGACCCATATCGCCCTCGGTCTCGGTCTGGCTGCGTGTCAGAGGGGACTGTCCGTGGGCTTCACCACCGCCGCTGCTCTGGTTCACGAGCTGATCGAGGCCAGGGACGAACGGCGTCTGCTCAACCTGCAGAGAAGGCTCGCACGACTCAAGCTTCTGATCATCGACGAACTGGGCTTCGTGCCCTTGTCCAAGACTGGCGCCGAGCTGCTCTTCGAGGTGTTCAGCCAGCGTTACGAGCGTGGATCGGTCCTGGTGACCTCCAAGTGAGCCCTTCGTCGAGTGGACCGAGGTGTTCGGCTCTGAACGGCTGACCGGAGCTCTCCTCGACCGCCTCACCCACCATGTCGACATCCTGGAGATGAACGGGGACAGCTACCGACTCAAGCACAGCAAGAAGACTTCTGGCCGCCAGCTATCTGACTGACCCTGATCTCCAACGCCCCACGAACCTTGATGCCCATTCTACGGCGTTCAGTGGTACAGTTTTGCTCCGCCCCGCTGGTACGTTTTCACACCGCCCTTGACAATGGTAGTCGGTCACCGCCACCACTTCTTCCAGGATCCTCCCCTTCTCAGCCCTGGTGGCCTTGTGGTACCTCTCCTGCTGGCGCGCCACGTACTCCCGGATGCTCTCTCGGTTCACGGTTACCTCCTGGTCCTCGGTAACCGCAATTTTGAGGCGCATTCTCCCGTTCGGTAACCATATTTATGAGGTCATGCGCTCGCTTGACAATCCCGAACATTTGTACTATCATGTCGTTTGAGGGACGGACCCCACCGGTCTGTCCCTTTGTTTTTGGAGATCTTTAGAGATGAAACAAAACGGACCAATCCGAAACACCGGTGTTCCACCGCCAGATAGGGAGAGTGGAACAGTTTCCCAGCCGGATGTACCACCCACCAGAAAGGAAATGGAACAAATGGAACAGAATGAAGCGGCTGAGCAAAAAAACCAGACCAACAAGCAGCTTGCAGCCCTGCCCTACTTCGTCTCATTCCGGTCGCTATCGGAGGCCGCCCGGCTCGCCAACGTCGGGCGCACCACCATCTACCGGTGGATGCACGACGACAGTTTCCGAGACTAGCTCGGTCTCTTGACGAGGCAGCCGGACTCGATATAACTTACTCCCGCACCGTACTTAGGGAGCCTACAGGTCATGCCGAAGTTCGCCGCCAACCTATCAATGATGTTCAACGAGGTCGAGTTCGAGCAGCGGTTCGACGCGGCCGCCGACGCGGGGTTCAAAGGCGTTGAGTACCTGTTCCCCTACGATTACGAAAAGGAACATCTGGCGGATCGGCTGAAACGTAACGACCTCACTCAGGTCCTGCACAATCTTCCCGCGGGTGACTGGGACGCCGGGGAGCGGGGTATAGGCTGCCTTCCGGACAGGGTCGAGGAGTTCCGGGACGACGTGGGGCGAGCTATCGAGTACGCCCGAGCCCTTGGGTGCGCGCAGGTCAACTGTCTGGCGGGGGTCGCGCCCGACGGTGCGGACGCGGACACGTTGAAAGAAACGTTCGCGTCAAACCTTTCATTCGCAGCGGGCGAATTGCAGAAAGCCGGTATCCGCCTTCTGATCGAACCGATAAACATCCGGGACATCCCGGGCTTCTACCTACGGCATACGGCTCAGGCCGTGGCAATCATCGAGGAGGTAGGCTCCGAAAACCTGTCGCTGCAATACGACATATACCATATGCAGATAATGGAAGGTGACCTTGCTCCAACAATTGAGGCGAACCTCCATAGGATCAGTCACGTCCAGATAGCAGACAATCCCGGTCGCAATGAACCAGGCACCGGAGAGATCAACTATCCGTTCATTTTCGATCACCTGGACCGCATCGGCTATCAGGGCTGGATTGGGTGCGAATACCGACCCTTGACGACAACTACGGACGGGCTTGACTGGGTAGCCAACTATCTGCGGTAGGTCTACTGTGGGCCGCCAGCCTGAGAGCCACTGACGGCGCCCGCGGCGTATTACTAAGCAAACCCACGAACGAACATGGCAACCGAAGCACCGGCGGAAGCCGGCATTTCTAGCGAACGCGATCGGCTCCTGGAGGAAATCCAGAATCGAGTGCTCTGGCTGTCGATCTACATGGTCGACTACGCCAACAACGTCCGGACAAACGAGGGCGGTTTGAAGGTCGGAGGTCACCAGGCCTCCAGCGCGTCTGTCGTCACCATAATGACCTACCTGTATTTCGAGTATATGCAGGCGGGTGACAAGATCTCGGTCAAGCCGCACGCTTCTCCCGTATACCATGCAATCCAGTACCTGCTCGGAAACCTCGACGCCGAGTACTTAAAGACTCTCAGGGGCTTCCACGGACTACAAGCGTACCCGAGCCGGACTAAGGACCCCGATGGAGTCGACTTCTCGACGGGCTCGGTCGGCCTCGGAGCGGTCGCGCCGAACTTCGCTTCGCTCGCCGAGGAGTACGTTCACACTCATCTCGGCTCGGAAGGCCGGACCGCGCCACGTTATATCAGCCTTTTGGGAGACGCCGAACTCGACGAAGGGTCTGTCTGGGAGGCGATCGCCGAACCTTTGCTCGCGGATACGCCGAACGTATTGTGGGTCGTCGACCTCAACCGCCAAAGCCTCGACCGCATCATCCCCGGCATTCGGGTGCAAGTGTGGCGGGAAATGTTTCAGGCGAACGGTTGGAACGTGGTCGACGCGAAGTATGGCAAGAAGCTGCAGGCGGCGTTCGCCGAGCCTAAGGGCGACTTGCTCCGCCAGTGCATCGACGACATGCCCAACGAGGTCTACCAACGTCTGCTGCGCCTCGGCCCAGAATCTCTCAGGGAGTGGCTACCTCGTACTAGCAGTTCGCCGGCGGATATGGAAAACCTCATAAGCCGGTGGAACGACACCGAGCTACAAGACCTCTTCAGGAACCTGGGAGGACATGACTTCGGCGAGCTGAGAGAAGCATTCAGACAGGTAGACGAGAACTCGGGTCCAACGGTGCTTTTTGCGTACACACTGAAAGGCTGGGAGCTTCCTTCCGTCGGAGACCCTCAGAACCACAGCGTGACTCTTGGCCCCGAGCAAATGGAAGAGCTACGAGCTCAGCTCGAGATCCCGGAAGGTGACTTTACCTCGGGCTTCGACGTCGACAGCGCCGCGGGTAGACTGAGCCGCGAGACGGCAAAAAAGCTCGCACTAGGACCTCACCGCGACGAAGCCCCACCCGATCTCGACATCCCGACGAGTTTCGGTCGCAGTTATCGCGGAGACATGTCGACTCAGCAGATATTCGGTCTGGTCCTAACGGACCTATCCCGAAACATCCCGGACGTCGCGAAGCGGGTGCTTTCCGTCAGCCCCGACGTAGCAAGCTCTACGAATCTTGGCGGGTGGATCAATAGGGTGGGCGTCTGGGCTAAAGAAGACAGCGAGGCGCTGCCCGAGGAGGAGATCGTCCGCGCACTCCAATGGGTCGAATCGCCTCAGGGCCAGCACATCGAGCTCGGCATCTCGGAGAACAATCTCTTCATGTGCCTCGGCCAGCTGGGTTTGACTCACGAGATGACAGGCGAGCTGCTGTTTCCGATCGGCACCGTCTACGATCCGTTTATCCGTCGCGGGCTCGACGCACTCGTCTACAGCGTATATTCGGGGTCGAGATTCCTGCTAGTCGCGACCCCATCGGGTGTGACCTTGGGACCGGAGGGCGGAGCTCACCAATCGCTTATCACGCCTTCAATCGGAACAGAGATGCCCGACCTCGCGTTCTACGAACCCTGTTTCGGTCTGGAGCTCGAATGGATCATTCTCTCCGCTCTGGAAAAGATCAGGCTCAGGGAAGAGGCGACCTACCTCAGGTTGACGAGCAAACGAGTCGACCAATCGCTGCTCAGCCCACCATCCGACCCGGCGGAGTTGGAACGCCTGCGCCGCCAGGTGTTGGCCGGCGCCTACAGACTGGTAGACCGCAGCCAAGAGCCCGGATACGGAATCGAACACAACGTGGTCAACATAGTAGCCTGCGGCGCCATGGTGCCGGAGGCGGTGGAAGCGAGCAACAGCCTCCTGGATGAAGAGGTTTTCGCCAACGTGATCAACGTTACCGGCCCCGGTCCACTCTATAAACGGTTCCAGCAAGGGGTACAAGCGACAATGAGGGGTGAGCCGGCGGACTTATTCCTGTCCGACTTGATAACGATCGCGGAAGGCGGTGCGCCCGTCGTCACAGTGGCCGACGCACATCCCCATTCGTTAGCCTGGATAGGCAGCGCTCTCAATACGAAGACTTTTCCCCTGGGCGTCACCGACTACGGCCAGTCGGGCAACCCGCCAGATCTCTACCGCGAATACGAAATTGATGCCGGGAGCATCATGGCCGCTTGCTTTGGAGCGCTGGGTATTTAGACGCCGACCAGCGACAGGAGGTAGAATAGCGTGGCCTTTGAAGGATCCAAGGGCTGGATGGCAGAGATTAGGCGACAGTACCGAAAACATGCGAGCACCGCGCTTCGACAAGCATCTCCTGACCCCACCGAGGGGCTCAGCGGGACCGGGTGCCGGGAACATCCTGACTGGAGACGTGGCATCGTGATCGGAACTTCAGGCGTGCCTGAGGCCATGAATCGGATCGCTCGGTCGGCCGCAATAGCAATCATGTTGGCGGCGGCGATGGCTTGCGGTTCGGAAGACGAGGCCGATGAACCGGCCGAGACGGCGGCGGCCGACACTGCAGCGGCTGCGGTCCCGACGACTCCGTCGACGCCGGTGCTGGCCGCGACCGCAACAAAGGAGCCGGAGCCCGTGAACCCTAAGCAGTGGAACGAACCTCCTCCCATGACAATCGACGTGGACAAGCGGTACACGGCGACATTCGCCCTGGAGAAGGGAGGGGAGTTCGTTATAGAGCTATACCCCAAAGAAGCCCCGACGACAGTGAACAGCTTCGTGTTCCTTTCGAGAGAAGGCTTCTATGACGGCGTGACCTTCCATCGCGTCCTTGACGGTTTCATGGCGCAGGGTGGCGACCCGACAGGAACGGGCTTCGGCGGGCCCGGCTACGAATTCGACAACGAACCCAGTCCGATCAGACGGCATGACTCACCTGGTGTGCTGTCAATGGCCAACGGTGGAGTACGGAATGGGCGTGGCACGAACGGGAGCCAGTTCTTCATAACCTTCGGACCGACTCCCGGGTTGGACGGCTACAATCCCGACGGCACCGCAAAGGACTGCTCTCAGCCACGAGTGTCATGTCATACTGTGTTCGGGAAGGTGATCCAGGGTATGGACGTCGTCAGCTCGATTACGCGGCGTGACCCCCAGGGCACAAGGACGCCAGGGGACGCTATCAAGACGGTCTCGATCGAGGAAAACTAGGGCACTCTGTGTGAGCGATACGGCCGTAGCCGAGCGCAAACGAAGCCCGAAGAAACTGTAGTCTAGAAAGGTAGGTATACTAGGATTACCATGCGGAACAAACGCCTAGCCTTCATGCTAACGCTTGTCTGCGCGGCCCTTGCCTCCGGTGTCGTTGCGTGCGGCGGAGGCGGCAGCGACTCGGACGCATTGCCGACGCCTATTCCGTTTACGCCAAGGCTTCAATCCGCGGAGACGCCTACGCCGCTGCCGAAGTCGATGCAGGACCGGTTCCAACTAGCGGACAACCCAACTCCGGTGCCCACTCCCACTCCGATTCCGGAGTACCCGCAATGGGACGCGCCTCCCGCTATGACCATCGATCAAAGCAAGAAGTATACGGCTATGATCGAGTTGGAGAAGGGTGGGACGATCGAAATCGAACTGTTCGCCGACAAGGTCCCCAATGTAGTCAACAACTTCGTGTTCCTAGCGAACGAAGGCTTCTACAACGGCACGACCTTCTATCGGGTGATTCCGAACTTCATCGCCCAGGGAGGCGACCCCAACAGAAAAGGGACCGGCGGGCCGGGCTATACCATCGACGATGAGTTCCATGCCGACCTTCGTCATGACTCCCCAGGAATCGTCTCTATGGTTAACCGAGGCCAGGCCGACGGCAAGGGCAGCAATGGGAGCCAGTTCTTTATCTTGTTCCGAGCCGAACCCCGCCTCGACGGCTTGAATCCGGACGGCACTCCCAAGAACTGTACGGGAGCGTCGACACAAACAATCAACGTAGGGTCCGGGATGACAGCCTGTCACCCGGTGTTCGGGAAGATCGTCAAGGGCCTGCAAGTGGCGCGCGGCTTGATGCCCCACCAAATCGAGAGACTGAGGCAGCGACCTCAAGACGTGATCAGTTCCATAACCATACGGGAAGAGTAGGTTCGTCCAAGCAGAATCGAGCGTAATAAGAAAGCCGGCGCCGGGATGCAGTGCCCGACGCTGGCTTTTCTTTTTGGTCTGAGGGCCCAGCTAGTCGGCGCTGGCGCCCTCCTGGATCGGCCCGGAGGAGGTCAGGAAAGAGTAGAGCTTGCCACGGGCGCCTATCCACGTTCGATCTCGGATCGACGCGTCGTTCACAAGAGGTTGGTTGTTGACACGCACACTGGCGTCGTCGCTAACCCGTCGGATCTTAACGCCATTGCGAGAGAACTGGAACTCGACCCCTTCGAGTCCGGGGACGTTCAATTGACTCCCCTTGACGTAGCCTCGATAGAGTAGACCTAGAATCGGGTGCCGCTTGACCTTCGCAAAGTCGACCAGCGGCTCGTCACCGTCGTCGAACAGGTAGCCATGAGGTCGTGCGCGGGTGAGCAGGAAGACCGAGATACCCGCCATGCCGCCGACGAACACGACCGTCAACGAGAGTACCAACCACGGGAATCCGGCTGGCTCCACCACGAGCGAAGGCACCACACTCGGGCCCGCGACCGCTGGTACATCCGGCACTTGAATCGGAGCGACGGCCAGCGGCACCGGCGCCAGGACCTCTGCAATGGCCGGGGACGGTGGGAGTTCGGACGACAACACGAAGGAGTCGGAAGTCTTCGTGTAGCTCCTTCCGGCATACTCCACGCCAAGGCGGAACAGCAATGTGTGACGGCCTTCCTGGGGAGTAAAGTAGACGTCGTACTCCCAGGCTGGTCCATCGCCAAACAGCCTCCTGGGCTCGACCTCGAGCACGCCCTCCTGTCCGGATTGGGAAGTCACGGACGTTACTAGTGTCTCGGCCGGCACGGGGTAGGGTGCGCCCTCGATGTGCACGAATACAGTTGCGACTTTGGTCCGTTCGCCGGGTGTCAGGCCGCTCAGATTCGCGCTCTCGACTTCCAAGGATGGGAAGGGGCGCGTCTCAAAGGTAGTCTGGGTCGCCACCCGGTGTTTGTAGTCCTCCCAAGAAAGCTCCATCTCCACCTTGTGCTCGCCCTCGACGGCAAGTGGAGGCAAGGTCATTGAGTAGAACCCGTCGCCAGCCTTAGCGTCCCCCTTCTGGCCGTCATCTCGCATATCCAGGACCATCGACGTCCCTTCGGGTGTCGTCAGCCTGGCAGTCAATCGCGCGCCTTCCAATATTACGGGTGACTGGCCATCGGCGATATAGCCGATCATTGTAGCCGGCTCGCCTAGAGGAACCGGGCCCGGCGATCTGATGACCAGACTATATTTGTTAGATGAGTACTCCCAAGCCGAGAAGAGGCCTTCCATACCTCTGGCGTCTACCTTCCAGTCGCCGGGAGTTGGATCGACCATTCGCCAGACGACGACGTTGGGGGTCTCGGTCACATATGATTCTCTTCGGTCGCCAACTGAGATCTCGAATCCCGACGGGTTGTTCAATCTCACCGAGCCATATGGGCTTTCCATGAAGAACAACAGGGTAGTTTCCCTGGTTCCGGGAGCAATACTGACTACGGAGGTAAAGAGGTCGGTGCGGGTCAGAGCCTTCTGGCCGATTTCGTTTAGCGAACCCTTCGAACCCTCGCTAAGAATCGAGTCCGTGAGCGGCTTGAAGCCGTTGGCGACGGACAGCTCGTACGCATTTCCGTTAGACTCGGACGCCAGGCGGGCAAGCAGTCCTACGACCTCACTGGACGAGTCGGGCAGACTGAGGGTATTGATAGGCCAACCGTTGTCACGAAACCGAGGTACGATCAGGGATGCACGATGCGACAGCTGGTCGACGTCGATCTCACCGCCATCGCCTGTGATGACGTAGACCTCGGAACCAGGAGCAGCTCTGTGGTCGCCAAACAACTCGGTCGCGGCTAGCAGAGCGTAATCGAGCCCGCCCCGGTCGGCCCTTTCTGAGACCTGGAGAATGCTGTCGATATCGCCCTGCATCTGAAGGTACTCCGGGTCGCTTCGAGCCACCGGCCCGAGTACCATCGAAGGATCGTCCACGTTGACGAACATCAAGGGCAGGTCCGGCCGCAGGGTCGTCAGTAGGCCGATGAAGGAGTCCGCGAGCTCTGTTCCGTGGTCGAACGCACCTAGTGCGGCGCCGTCGCTCAGGATTACGGCCATCTGCTGGCCTTGAGCCTCAGCCGATGCGTAGCGAGGTGCGCTCCACTGAGTTGCTGTCAAAGCGACGATAACGAAAAGTGCTGATAGGATGGCTGGTCGTTTCATCGTATACCTCCAAGTGTCATTTACCTTATCGGTGGGCCTTTTCGGCAGTCAATTGGAAGTCGGTCTATCATTTGGTGATTAAACCAGGTCTAGTTTAAGCTATGGCCGGAACATGCGTTCGGATTATTACACAAGAGCCCGCGACTTGCAACGGCCCTCCGGCATGACTTGGCGCGGTAGGAGCTATAATCGGACCGTCGACAGCCGTGCCCGCTCCAGGTCCAAGGTCAGGTATTTGGTACTCAGAAATTGAAGAAGCCGCTCCTCGACCGACGGAGTGCGGACTGGATTAAACGCTGGATAGGCGCCTTCGTGATCATCTCTATGGCGATGGCGGCCGGTGCCTGCTCCTCGGGAGAACAGAAGCCCGCGACGAAAACCGAATCGGTAAGGGGCCAAGTCGTCGAGGTCGAGGCAGCGTCAATAGTCGAGCTGGCCTCGCTGGCGGTGAGGGACGAGGAAGGAACGACCTGGAGCTTCGCGGGGAACCGCTACCGCGGAGTTGGGCCGTCACATCTCCGGGAGCACATGCTACAGGGGTTAGCGGTCACCGTGGTCTTCCACGTCGAGGACGACGTCCGTCTGATCGACGAGATCACCGACTAGACTCGGACTCGTTCGGCCGGCCAGCTGTCAGGCGCCGTGAAGTGCGCCATAGGTAGAAGACGCCACCGGCAAAGGCGACGACGACCAGCAGCCACACGAATGTGCTGGCGAGGCCAGGCTCCAGAGGCCGGTCGTCGACGAACAGCGGCATCGAGATGGTAGCCTGCCCCAGCGCCTCGGAACTCACGTCAATGGTCAACGTCCACCGTCCAGGTCGCCCCAACGTTAAATTCGCATCGTAGTAGCGTGGCTCCGACCTGGAGTTTACGGCTACAGTGTGATACGCAGGAGTTCCCTCGGGCCCACGAGCCACGATCTCGACCCGAGCGTCGGCAACCGGAGCGGACGTACTGGCATGGACCGGCGTGATCGTGAAGTGTACCGCGCCAACTGACGGCTTCTCGGGCTGAACCGCCACGATGATCTCGTATTCTCCTTCTACAGCCCTGAATACCTCGATGCTCCGGCCGTTCGCCGCAACGGGTCCAGAAGCAACGGCCCCGAAGACGGCGAAGGCCGCGGCAATGGCGACGGGCGCTCGCAGGAACATGACGGGAACGGGTGTACCACGCATCGTAGCGATGTAGTCCTACTACGAACCCAGAATCGCTTGGAGAGCTGATTCCAGCTCTTCCTCCGTTACGAAGGCCTCGAACTTCGAGGCAATCCTACCTTCGCGATCGAGAACGAAGGTCCACGGCTCGGTTGCGAGCCCCCATTCGTCCATGATCGGGCTGATGCGGCCGAGGTCAAAGTTTCCGATCATCTCTTTCGGGTTGTCGAAGACTTCGACGTGTATGAAGTTGGCCTTCGGTTCGTACCTGTCCTTGAGCGCTCCGACGACCTCAACCTGAGGGCCACAGGTTGCCGTCCGGCAGAACGCGGGCGTCGCGAAGGTGACCACTGTCGGCCTGCCGCTGGCCGCCGCCTCTGAGATCGTCGAGCCGTAGAGCTCGGGGTCAGGTTCACGGGAGGAGGTTATGTCGCTCAGGTCACTCGAATCGCCGACGGTCTTGTTGGTGCTTTTAGGAGCAAGGTCGCCAATCGCCGGCGAGGCGCTCTGCTCAGCGACGGCGAAGCCTGTATTCGCAACCATGACGTTGGCTTCTTCGTCAACCACCTGGACGATCACTCCCCAGCGACCGGACTCATCAAGGGAGACGTTGGCGACATAGATCCCGGCCCTACCCTCAGGCCACTGAACGAAGTCAGCCTGAATCTGCGCGCGCACTTCTTGGGTCTCGGTTCCGAGATAGACGAATGTCGCTGTCGCGGACGAGGTCCTTACAGGCGTCCCATTAGCATCGAGGACCCCGAAAGCGAAACGATTTGGCCCGACGGCTAGATCGCTGGAAGCCAACGCCACGACAGGCTCGGCCTGTGCGACGGAGCCGGCGGGAGTCGAAGTCTCTTCGGATTCGGGAGTCGTCCGATCGGGAGACTCCGTCGAGGTGCATGCGGAGAGAGTCGCCATCACCAAAAGGGCCATCCCGACCGCGGTGATCGACTCGGTCTTGCGCGTTACCCCAGTCCTAGTCGATCCCACGAAGCTCCCCTTTCGATAACAAGCGGCCGTAGCCGTCGAGCCAGCTGCCGCGAATAACCGGAGCGCCAAAAAATCCAAACTATATGTTGATATACGGGTGTCGTTGTCCAGTCAATATGTCACCCCTAAGTGTTCAGTGAATTTGTCCTGGCGGGTGATTTGAAGGGCCTTCGCCAGGGGTGGTGGGGGGCTGGTTTTCGAGGTAGAGGCGAGTCGCCGATGGGCGCCTTGCCTCTAGCAGTGTCTTGGTTACCATTGCGCTGTGGCCGGTTCTGTGCACGGAGAGAAGTGGTACCTGGGGCAGCGTCCTGTGAGAGGAGGGCACGTCCTTGATAGGTGACGATAAGCTCTCCGTCGAGCCGTAGTTGGACTTCGACGCGTGCCCGGGCATAGCTGGCCCGATGGGGGTCGGGCAGTATCTGCAACGTGCGACCCTCGAAACGCACGGTGTTGTCAGCCGCCACAGTCCGCTGGTACTTGAAGCAGAGGATGCCAGCGAGGTCCGTTCCCGCAGGGACGCACTGGTAGGCGGCACCCGGCCGGGCGGCGGGAACGCCGAACCGGGAGTTGAACCGTGGCAGGAAGTCCGCCAGTACAGCATTGGCCTCCTCTAGCGTGCTGGCTCCGGCCAGGCGCAGCTCCATCAGCAGCCGGTCCTGGAAGGTCCCCCAGAGTCGTTCGATGCGGCCCTTGGCTTGGGGCGAATGGGCGAGTACCAACCGGACGCCCAGCTCATTGAGCGCACGGCCCACTTGCGTCTGGGGAGTCTGGCCCGTCAGCTGCTCCTCCAAGGTCTCATTCTGAGCACGGCTCACCGTGAAGGTGCTGTGGCGATCGCTGTAGAGGGTAAGGGGGATGCCCTTGCGTTGGATGACCCCTTGCAACAACTGCATGTAGCCGTATGAGTCTTCTTGTTCACGAAAGCATCCGTAGGGAACGGTGCCGGTGGCGTCGTCTATCCCGCCGATGAGCGTGAGCCAGGGACCGCGTCCTTGGAGCCAGTCGTGGCGGCTGCCGTCCACCTGGAGCATCATCCCCTCCTGAGGATAGCGTTCGCGCCGGCGACGGTGCTTGGGTGCTCGTCGGCGGCGCGGCGTCTTGATGCCCGCCTGTAGTAGCACCCGCCGCACGGTGGACCGGGACAGGAACAGGCCCTCGCGCTCGGCCATTAACTCACTCAGGTGCGTGTGGTTCGCACCATCGTACGGGCCGGCGGCAAGGGCAACTACCCGCTCACGAACAGCCTCACTGACCGTATGCGGGGGCCGGCGGCCACGATTGCCGTGGGCGATGGCGACCACTCCCTCCCGCCGGTACGCCGCCAACAACCGACGGACCTGGCGCACTGACAAACCCATCAGCTCACCCGCCTGGGCGGCCGTCAGTTCTCTACTCTCCACCCGATTCAAGACTATGATCCGCTGCTGCTCTTTCCTGTTCAATGTGATTGTCTCCATGGTGACATTTTCACTGAACAGTTAAGGGGTGTCACAATCACTGACCTATCACAATATGTTGATATACGGGTTGACAACGCCCACTTCATATGGTAGATTCTGTTGCGCCAGTGCTGAGTTGCTCTCTTCTATCTGTCGCTGGCGTCCTCCTTGAGCTGGCCCCCCGGCGTAGCTGAGCGTCGGGGGCTCTTCTTTGTTCTCGCGACGGCTGACTAACCGACCTTCCCCCGGCCACTCTCGCCTGATACGAAAATGGGCCGTCCGCTCGCCTGGCCAGCGCCGTACTTGCGAGCATAGGTCGCCACGATCCACTCGCGGGCACTATGTCGCAGTGCTTCATGCGCACGCTTTTCTTTGGCGCAGTCCTCGCTTAGAACCACCAGTCGCTGGTCCACCGCCGGGCTGTAAGTCGACATCAAACGTAGAGCACTGGTTGCAGACCTACTATCGACAACACCGTCGCCCATCACCTTTCGGACAGCCGGCGCGGCCTCCCTCAGCGAACGGACGGTCCGCAGGCGGAGCTCCACGAAGCTCTCGAGGGCCCCTCTGTAAGCGACGTCCTGTGAGAAATACGGGCTGCCTGTAGGCGGCGGCATCCTGCTCAGCTGCTCAACAAAGTCCCGGTAGACGGCATCGCCGAACCTATCGGTACCTAGGTCTGGGCTCTGCGCATCGACCGCCTGGATGAGCTTTTTCATTGCGTCCATGTACAGCCTCGCATCCTTGTCCAGCGGGTCTTCTTTCTCGGGCGCCCGCGGCAAGAAGACCCTGCCACGCACCCCGAGATAGAGGGTGAAGGCCACCAGACAGGCAAACAGGCCGGCGAAGGCGATCACGATGGGATAAGGTACCGAAAGGGCGGCAAGCACTTGTGCTCCGAACGGCGTTGCGCCGTCGCTCCTCTCAATGAGTAGCAACGGCGCGAGTTCTGCCTTGACAATGAATCCCTAGTTACGATACTAATCGCGAAGCCCTGCTCGGTCGAATGTGCGGCTACTTGGGGGTACCAGTTAGCAACCTTCGGAGGGGCCTTCGAAGGACGATCATCCGGGCCAAGCAGGGCTATTTATAGTATAGCAATTCTGCCGCGGACGGTGCTGCGGCAGGAACTGAGTCATCCCCCGACGCAGCTAACTGCGAAAAGCGACGGCATTGGTGGGCTCTCAGGCGAACATGGATACGGTGGCCGCCTTCATGGAGCCGGCCAAGTGGGCCTCGCCTACTACTACCACAACGGCGCGGAGCCTATATACAACGGGATAGACATCGCCCATGCCCTGGTGCTGTTGTTGATCGTCGTGGTGCTCGGTCTGGCCGCCGACTTCGTGTTCCGGCGCCGCGACCTCAGGCTCGGCTAGCCGGACGAACGGCAGCGGACCGGAAGACCGGGACCTCTAGAGCTCTATCCCACGCGCGTCCATCAATTTTCCGGCCCGCCAAACGCGTCTCGGATGCGGTCAAGTAGCGGCGCAGCCTCGTCTCCTAGCAACAGCGCGCCATATCTTCTGTGAAGCCCCTGTTCCCAGCACTTGGCGAAAATGAATTCGCGGAAGAACAGGTCGTCCTTGGGGAACGCCCGGCGAGCACTCTGGATGCGACTCGCGGCGGGGCCCGGCGAGCGAGTGAGCAGGTACCCAAGACCCTGTCCGATTAGAGTAGGTACGAGATGGAAGTTTCGGTACTGGTACGATTCAGGGAATCGTCCTTCACCTTCTCTGAGCTCGTGGGCTACAGCCGTCTATAGCGCCGTTCCTGGGCTTTTCGCCTCTGCCCCAGGTTCGCTCCGTGATAGTATTTTGGTAGAGTCCATGCCCAGAATACGTTCTGTCGCGCTCCCTAAATCCTCTGACATCCCTGGCAGGACATGGGCATAAGTCCTTAGCGTGATACCGACATCAGAATGGCCGAGCTGTCAAGGGCGGTGTGAAAACGTACCAGCGGGGCGGAGCAAAACTGTACCACTGAACGCCGTAGAATGGGCATCAAGGTTCGTGGGGCGTTGGAGATCAGGGTCAGTCAGATAGCTGGCGGCCAGAAGTCTTCTTGCTGTGCTTGAGTCGGTAGCTGTCCCCGTTCATCTCCAGGATGTCGACATGGTGGGTGAGGCGGTCGAGGAGAGCTCCGGTCAGCCGTTCAGAGCCGAACACCTCGGTCCACTCGACGAAGGGCTCACTTGGAGGTCACCAGGACCGATCCACGCTCGTAACGCTGGCTGAACACCTCGAAGAGCAGCTCGGCGCCAGTCTTGGACAAGGGCACGAAGCCCAGTTCGTCGATGATCAGAAGCTTGATTCCCTCGTAAAAACCCGTTTTGAGGAAGTTCCAGCGCTTTAGCACATGTGAGCGCTACCGTATGTTGGGGTAGGACACGGAACAGAGACTGTATATTGTACCCAGGCAAGGGTACGGTTGTTCTAATTCGACCTGCACAGACTTTTTACGAGAGAATCAAGCTTGAGTCGTGCGAGCCTTCTCTGCAGGTTGAGCAGACGCCGTTCGTCCCTGGCCTTGATCAGCTCGTGAACCAGAGCAGCGGCGGTGGTGAAGCCTACGGACAGTCCCCTCTGACACGCAGCCAGACCGAGACCGAGGGCGATATGGGTCTTGCCGGTGCCACTGTTGCCGAGAGCGATGACGTTGTGGGGGCGCTCAATGTACTCGCATCGTGCCAGCTCCAGAACCAGAGCCTTGTTCAGGGACGGCATAGACAGGAAGTCGAAGGTGTCGAGACTCTTGGTCGTCGGGAAGCGGGCTGCTTTGATCCGACGTTCCACCATGCGATGGTGACGGTCGATCAGCTCCAACTCCGATAGTCGCAGCAGGTAGTCCGGATGGTCAGCTCCCTCACTGGCACACTGGGATGCCAGCTTGTCGTACTCCCTCAGGAACGTGGGGAGCTTGAGTTGCTTGAGGTTGTGTTCGAGCAACATCGTGGACTTGTTGGTCATGACCGGCTCCCCGCCAGGAGAGCCATGTAGTCCCTGGTCGAGGTTGTTGCAACGTTGGTCCTGGGCAGATACGGGTACAACTCCATGTCGAGTCTAGGCGGTCGACCCTCGATCCTGCACAGCACCAGGTGCTTGACAGCATCGAAGCTCACAGCCCCGAGTCGAATGGCGTCTCGTACGGCGTCGTGGACTTCTTCCGGCTGGAAGTTCTCCATCAGTCTGAGCACCTGCACGAACTCCCTCTTTCCTCGCTTGCCCATCCGAGACTCCAGCAACCGCCGCAACACTCCGAACTCCTCGGGCAACTCCCATCCAACCAGCGGCGCCGCCTGATCCAATGCCCTCGTCTTCTTCTCAAGGAGCGGCAGGTAATGGAGAGGGTCGAAGACGAAGTCGTCTCGATCGTAGGACCGCCGATGGCGGGCGATGACTTCAGCGCCACAGCTGATCACAACCTCGTGTACATATCCGCGGACCAGAACGTCCCGATGACCGTAGGCCACCGGGACCGAATAGTCATTGGTCCGGTATCTGACCAGGGACAGAGAACTGACCCTCGTCGCGTGCTTGTCGCTGGCGTCGTACGGTACGGCCGGCAGAGGCAGCAGCTTCTCCAGGTCCCGCTCCAGCCGTTCTCCTATCGTCTCGTTGTGGCCGCGGAGTCGATCTTCGAACCGTCTGAGGCAGTGTTGCTCCAGATGAGCATTGAGGGCATCGAAGCTCTCGAACGATGGAATGGGCACCAGGAAGTTCCGGCGGACATAGCCGACCAGACCTTCTACTTTGCCCTTATCGTTCCCTTTGCCTGGACGGCCGAACCGGTCCTCGAACAGGTAGTGGGACTGAAGCTCGGAGAACACCCTGGTCCGCTGCCGGCGACCATCTCCCAGGATTCTGGCTACCGCGAGCGTGGTGTTGTCGTAGAGGATGCTCTGAGGCACTCCGCCCAGGAACGCGAAGGCGGAGACGTGTCCGTCGCAGAATGACTCCGTCGTCTCGGCGGGATACGCCTTCACATAGCACCCGTCGCTGTGAGGGAGGTCCAGGGCGAAGTAGTGGGCTTTGCGTTCCACTCCGCCGATGATCACTCGAGCTTCGCCGTAGTCGCACTGGGCATGTCCCGGAGGGTGGGACAGAGGTAAGAACATCTCGCGGGTATGACGACGGCGTTCTCGAACGTAGTCTTTGACTATCGTGTACTTGCCGGGGAAGCCGTGTTCGTCTCTGAGCCGTTCGTAGATACGCTTGGCGGTGTGACGCTGCTTCTTCGGTGAGCTCAGATCCTGCTCCAGGATCTGGTCCATCACACCCTTATATGGATCGAGCTTCGGTCTGCGAGCCGGTCGTTGCCGTCGATACCCTGGGGGCACGGAGTACTCGAGCATCTTGCGCACCGTGTCCCGGTGTAGCCCGAACACTCGGGCCGCCTCTCGGACGCTCATCCCTTCGACGAAACAAGCCTTGCGAACACGGAGGTAAATACCCACCTTGTACATCCAATCCACCTTCAGTCAGGTTCGGTCGTTCCTGATTGAAGGCGACAGGCGGTACGCTTTTCAAGCGCCACATCTCAGCTCTTGAGCCGCCCTGCCGGTACATTATCTCTCCGCCATTCACAACCTACAGCCACTCGCACCGGCTGCGCTCTACGCACGAGCGTCCAGCGACAGGCAGGACGTGGACCTGTCCGTGTCCGCCCAGCTGCGGGCGCTCAAGGACTACGCCAGGGCCAACGGCTACTCCGTCGCCCGCGAGTACGTGGACGAGGCCGAGAGCGGCCGCGTCGCCGACCGGCCCCAGTTCAGGGAGATGATCGAGGAGGGAAGCAAGCCGAAGGCCCCCTTCGACGTGATTCTCATCCGTCAGACACAATAGCAACGGAAAACTCAGGTACTCGTGGGCGGTCGATTTGGGTCCACTCAAGCTAGGTCGAATTGCTAGTCACTAGCGTGCCTCACAACAGCCTACCGGAGTAGGGCGGGACCGCTGGAAACGGACGTGGCGCGCGGCCGAGGGCGCCGAAACCCGGCCACGCTGTCCAGATTGAGTTGCCTAGCCCAACGGACAAGTGGGCCTTGTAAGACTGAATGCGGACTTTTCGCTGGGAGGCGCTGAGTGACGGTCTGCGTGTTCTTGCGGGTGTACTGTGCGAGTAAAGCCTCGCAGTACTCATTGAACCTATCGTCTGGCACGGGTCATGCCTCCGCTTCCGACTCGATTAGATCGTCCAAGACGACAACGGGCAATCCTTGGACACGGCGGAAGTCGCCATCATTGGTCACAAAGAGTGTGCACTCCGCCTGCAACGCTGATGCTGCGTGGAGTGCGTCTGGTGTCTTCAATCCCGTCTCCGCTCGCAAACGAGCGGCTTCTTCCCACAGTGAGCGAGTGGCCGCAATCAACCTCACCTCATTGGCCTCGAACAGCGAGCGAAATAGCGATTCGAGAAACGAGTCGCCCTCACGCAGTGGTCTGACGAGTGTCTCCAGTACCACCAGTTCACTACTCACGACGGAGAACTGCCCAGCCTGAGCTTGTTGCCACACGGGTTCAAGCAAGGCCCGGTAGGGTTCGATGAGCTCCACGCTGTAGATGAACGCGCTGGCGTCGAGGTAGACCGGCCCGGTAGACGGAAGCGCTAACGATCCCATGACTCCCGCTCATCCTTGAGGTAAGACGCCACGTCCTCGGCCGTCTTGAAGAGGCGGTGTCCCGGTGCTTCAGCCAGAATGTCAACGGCAGACCGGCGTTCTGACGCCGACGACTGGCTAACAACCACGTCAACGTGCTCCCCCACGGGAAGCCCCTGGTCCACGATCTCTATCTTGCCTCCCGGCAGTACCGTCGTTCGTACGTGCAACGCTTTCTGCATGTCCTAGTCCTCCTTGATCACAAGTCAGTCGCCACGCAGCGGTCCCACGACGCCTTCTCTTCCGCCAAGTACGCGTTCACCTCTTCGGCTGTCTGGAAAAGGCGGCGCTCGGGACCGCCGTTGAGGATTTCCATGACAGGACGCCCCTTCGCGTTGGACTCGTGCAGCACCACCACATCCACCGTCTGCCCGGCATCCAGCTCGGGACTGGCGAACTCCACCTTGCCGCCGGGTTGTACCGTCGTCCGAATGTGCAACGCTTTCTGCATCTACTCGTCCTCCTTGATTACAAACTAGTGGCCCAACATCCTAGCAATGAAGGGTAGCGCGAATGCTGTTCGACACCCCCATCCCAACCTTCCCCCTTGACGGGGGAAGGGGCTCACCGGCGCCGTGAGCTCTCACCAAGCCAGGCTGTCCCTCATTTCAAAGATTTCGCACCACTAGTCGCCGCGCAAGGCCCCCATGATTCCCTCTCTTCCTTCAAGTAGGCCGCTACGTCCGCCGCCGTCTTGAAAACCAAGCCACCCGGCGCTTCGGCCAGTATGTCAACCGCGGATCGTCGTTCTGACACCGGCGACCGGCTGACGACCACGTCAACGGACTCCTCCACGGAGAGCCCCTGGTCCACTATCTCTATCTTGCCTCCCGGCAGTACTGTCGTCCGTATGTGCAGCACCTTCTCCATGTCCTTGTTCTCCTTGATCTCTAGTTGGCCGCCACGAGGCCCACCACCGTTCCAACGGTGACCCGCATAACGCGAATGCACGCCCTACCGCCCAGGACGGCGGGATCGCAAGTAATCCTGTCAAGTGATTTCACGCGCTATCCTCTTCCATACTCATAGAATGCCCTTGCCGGCAATGCGCAGTAGCAATCTCATGACTGCGGTCGCATCTCTTTCGATGATGTCATAAGGTAGTTCCTCTCCCTCAAATGCCTCTCCCATAAATGCCCGACTTTCTATGCGTCCCTCATGCGAGGGCCTTCGATAATGGCCATAGGCGTTGCGCTCATTGCGCACTCGATTCATCTCTTGGTACTCGTCTACGGATATCAGGCCGTCGGAGAGCGCTTCATTCAATAGCTTACTGAAAGGGGCCCTTTGAAGGTCGTTGCGGCCTGATGCATAGAAAGATGCTGCGAGCGTAGTTTCCAAGTATGCTATTCCCAACAATATGGTCGCCAGGAACTGTCCGTAAACGAAGCAATATCGTGCTTCTTCGAACAGATACTTGCCAGTCAAGCCATCGAACGACCAGTAGCCCTCTGTTGGTGTTCGTTCGGCTAGGACTTTCAGCCGGAATAGCCGATCCTCATAGCACTTAGAGTCTTCTTCCCTCAGCCAGTTAGCGAGGTCAGCATCACTTATCTGATTCATCGGTTACTCCCATTGCAATTCAACTTTCACCCTTCCCGCCCCATGCGGTACTTGATGTCGTAGTTGATGATGAAATCCAGGTCCTCATCCGTGAAGCCGTAGTGCTTGGCCAACGCCCGGTCGATTCGGTCGATCACCGCCTTTGATCTGCTAGGATAAAACTCCTGGAACTCCGCGTCCACTCGGTGCCGGACAATAGCGTGTCTCTTGTAATCGTCCATAAGCTCATCGAATAGATCTGAGCAATCTAGTGTCCTGAGTTATGAACTCATTGCAAAAGTACTTGCTGGGGTGTACCCTCCACGAAACGCTCATGGAGGTCACCATGGCCATCGGACGCCCCATTCCTCCCTTGCACCTTTCCTCCGACGAACGCGAGAGCCTTGAGCGCTGGAAGCGGCGTCCAACCACTGCCCAGGCGCTGGCTCTGCGATCCCGGATCATTCTCCGTTGCTCCGAGGGCAAGACCAATACCGTCGTGGCCGGGGAGATCGGTCTGGCCAAGCAAACGGTGGGGAAGTGGCGGGCCCGGTTCATCGAACGCCGCCTCGACGGCCTGCTTGACGAGCCGCGGCCCGGCGGCCCACGCTCCATCACGGACACCGATGTGGAGCGGGTCGTGACCCTCACCCTGGAGACGACGCCGGCGGATGCAACCCACTGGAGCACGCGCTCCATGGCTGCGCGTACCGGCCTGAGTCAGAGCGCCATCAGCCGTATCTGGCGGGCCTTTGCCTTGCAGCCGCATCGGACCGAGACGTTCAAACTTTCGTCTGACCCTCTGTTCATCGAGAAGGTCCGTGACATCGTGGGGCTCTACCTCAACCCACCCCAGCGGGCTCTGGTCCTGTGTGTCGACGAGAATTCCCAGATCCAGGCCCTCGACCGGACGGCCCCGCTGTTGCCCATGCGCCCGGGGCAGATCGAGCGCCGGACCCATGACTACCGTCGTCATGGTACGACCTCTCTCTTCGCCGCCCTCGACGTGAAGACGGGAGAGGTCATCGGCGCCTGCCACCGTCGGCACCGGTCCACGGAGTTCCGGCGCTTCCTCGACCGGGTCGATGCGACCGTACCCCCGGACCTCGACGTGCACCTTATCCTGGACAACTACGCCACCCACAAGACCCCCGCCATCCAGCGCTGGCTGGCCCGGCGGCCGCGCTATCACCTGCACTTCACCCCCACCAGCAGCTCTTGGCTGAACCAGGTGGAGCGCTGGTTCGCGGTGCTGACAGAGAAGCAACTGCGCCGCGGGGTGTTCCGCAGCACTCGGGAACTGGAGCAAGCCATCGAACAGTACATTGACCAGCACAACGCTGCCTCAAAGCCCTTCATCTGGACCAAAACCGCAGACCAGCTACTAGCTACCATCGCCCGATTTTGTCATCGGATTCATAACTCAGGACACTAGGTGTTCCGGTAGATTCCCTACCGGGAATTCCATCACGTCCTCTCCTGTAAGATTACGTAATTGATTAGCGGAGCGGAGTGCGAGGAGGGGTTCAGAAGGAAGGGGTGGGGACCGGAGCACCGCTGAACACACCGCAGAGCCCGTTGACCAGCGAGTGATCGCCGCCATTGCGAGCCAGGGTCCTGATTACGCTGGTGAAGGCGGAGAAGGCATCCGCACCACCGACGTTCTTCGAGCAGTGCGATACCTTCCGCGCGATCACTGCCGGGCGGAGCGCTCTCTCAGCACGGTTGTTGGTCGGCTCAATGCTTGGATCATCCAGGAATCGCAGCAGGTTGCCCCGGTCATGGTGCCAACCGAGTTCGTTCTGCAGCCTCCAGTTGTCCGCATCCGCCATGGGACGGTCGCGGAGATGATAGGTCGCCTCTCGTCTCAGCCGCTCGGCCTCGGCGGCAAAGTCCGCCGCCTCTCCTCGGTGGTATGCCTGCCGGAGCTCCATCGCTTCTCTGAGCAGGCGGCTCAGACGATTGCCGAAGCTGCGACCTCTCCCTCTCTTGGTCTGGACCGCCTCACTGATCGAGCGCAGCACGTGGGCCAGACATTTCTGCTGCTTCACCCCCGACAGAGCCTGAGCATCGTAGCTCCGTCCTCGATCCGTTACCATCACCCCTCCATAGTCCGAGGGCACCACCTCACGTACCTCTTCGTTGCGGTGACGAGCACGAACCTGGTACACCGTAGCCTCATCCGTTTCGAACGCCATCAGAAAAGCAGGCCCGCCGTCCACTCGCCATCCCGTGTCGTCGGTGTGGACGAGTGGACTGGCACGCACCGAACCCCGCAGCTTATGGTAGGCATCCCCCACTGCACCCCTGGCACGTCGCAGCGCGTCTTGGCTGATCGCCCCCTGGCTCAGCTCCACACCAGTCAGCGCTCTGAGCACAGCGGGGACCTTCCGTACCGGAACGCCCACTCCATAGTGGAGCACGTGGGCCGCCGCCATCACTCGTCTCCCTACCCGGTGCGCGCTGGCCCCGTACTGGTCCGGCGCAACATCGGGATGCCGCCCTCGGACCTGCTTACCGCAGGACCGGCACCGACATATCTGCACCCGGTACCCCGTCACCCGGGGTCTGGGAACCGGAGGAATGTCGGTTGCGTAGACAACTCGCACTCCCTCATGCTCGAGTCTGCCTCCACATCCGGGGCAGCTGTCCTCAGCCACCGCCACCTCTACAAGCGGCTCGGTGACTTCATCGGGAGACGGCGACTTTCGATAGCTGAACGACCCCATACCCGGCTTGCGGCCGGGACGCTTGGGTCTGCTGCTTCGCCCACCCTTGGAGAACGGAGCCGCCTGGCGCTTTCCTGCTCGCTTGAGCTCGGCGACTTGCTTGTGCAACTCTTCCTTGGCCGCCGTCAACTGCGCAACCTGCCCTTGCAACTGCGTGACCAGCCCCATCAGCGCGTCGCGCTCAGAGGGAGGGAAGTCTTTGGCCTCACACATAGCCAAAGTATAAAAACTTGATTCTCTCGTAAAAAGTCTGTGCAGGTCGAATTAGAACAACCGTACCCTTGCCTGGGTACAATATACAGTCTCTGTTCCGTGTACTACCCCAACATACGGTAGCGCTCACATGTGCTAAAGCGCTGGAACTTCCTCAAAACGGGTTTTTACGAGGGAATCAAACTTGTTCAGTACCCCGCAACCCCCCTACCGACGCCGATCCCGCTAATCAATCCGACATTTTCCCTGAACAGTTAGTCACTGACATAATCGTATGCCAACGACAGGGGTTGAAGCCGGGACTTGGTCGCGCCGATCTACTTAATCGTCCAAGGCAGGCCCTATTTTACGTCCAATGAGGTGTGCACCGGTTCCAGGCTCATGCGAACGCGAACGAGAACCATCGCGGCCAGTCAGTAGTCTTTCATACTCTTAAGTTCCTTTTTGATCATCTTCTCAGTACGCCTGTCGTCATCGCCTTTGAACATTCCAATCAGTCCGATCGCCGCCATGATGACTCCGCTGACGACCATGATCACTCCGCCGTACCGTATTATCCATTGCACGATCCAAAGATCGAGTAGGAAACTCATGAACACGCCCATGACGGCTACGACGATGCCAAGGACGAGCACCGCCAGTCCCCACACCTTCGCCAGTACGCCTCCGTACACTGCGGCTGCCCCACCGACCACGGCTATGATTATCCCTACGGCTATAAGCAGGGTTGCTGCAACGTCGAAGAAAAGCGCAAGGGACAGACCTGCCACCGCAAGTACGATGCCGAATACCACCATGGCACCCATCGTTCTGACCTCCTGCGTTCGGTGTCTCAATCCTTTAATCCGGGATTTCCCATATTGGGAGTCTTCAGGCTCAACGGGCAGCCCAAACGAGATAGTTGCATCATAGTCAGGTCCTGCAAGGCCAGTCAATCGCCGGTCTATCCGATAAGGGATGCGTTTGTAGGCGTTGACCACCCTTCTTGTCCGTCTTTGTCGCCTTCGGCTCCCTGCCAATGGGGTGAAAGCGCATTGAAGACAAGCCGACTCCCTGGAGCGCGCTCTCCCTCTTGGCAAGATCGTGGTTGCATTCCCCCTCAGCTTGGCGCCGGCGATAATCGGCCGATACGATCCAACACTCCCTGGAACAACCGTCGAGGAACCGACACCTCGGACAACTGAAAGATCAATCGCCGGGAGTGCCGCACCAGACGGCCTCCCATCTTGATCAGCTTGACCTGCACGCTCCGCAGCGACCAGTGCTTGACCGCCCTGGGCAGACACAGCCGGCGAAGGAAGTTCCCAAGGTTATACGCCAGGACGAACAGAGACAGACGCACTTGATTGGCCACGAACCTATGGCAGGACAGCCGAGTCCAGTTCAGGGCGTACTTGCCCTCTTTGATCCACTGCTCGGCTGGCCCTCGTCCATTGTAGAATCGAACCACTCCTTCGGGGCCAGCCGTCATGTTCGTGACGATGAAGCCCACCCGAGGGAACAGCTCTCCCCTATGCCACTCCACCTTGGCCACCACCCGCCGAGCAATGCAGCCGCAGCAGCTCGACACGCAGATCGTCGAGTATGTTCTCGACAACCTCGATCTCCGCCACGACGTGGGCGGCCCCGAAGCGGCTGTCAGCGTCGCGGTGCGCCTGCACGACCATCGACAACCACTCCGGCGCGCCGTCGATCTCGCCCCAGCCTGACATCGCTCCCCCCGTCAGGCTCTCCCTCGTCGCTTCCAGCAGCCCCAGGACCTCGACCACGCGGTAACTGGTCAGGTCGCTCTCCAGCGCAAGCTCTCCAAACAGCGTCCCGGCCCAGGCCGGACAGCCCGGCGGCAGTTCGTCGGTGGACAGTCTTTCCGGCTGGTCAGTCATGTCTTATAACCAGGTTAACCATAGATACCCAAGACACAACATCCCATCTGTAATGCACACTCACACCTGAGACGCACCCTGGGCCAGATCGTAGGCCCGCACCGGCGCGACCGGAGCCTCAAAGGACTTCGCCCGGACGCGGCGCGAAGGTGATAAGCCGATGGAACGGCGACGGCGGCGTGCCATAATTGCCGTCCGACTCCCACTCGTGCTGACGCCGCTTCGTCCATTTCACACTCCGGCCCGGCCAGTCCACGGCCCACAGGTCCGACAGCGGCGCGAACCTCCAGAGAGTCCGTCAGATACGGCATAAAGCGGAACTCGACAAGAAGTTGCGCGAGTTCATCGTCAAGTATGAAAGAGACCCACGGACAATGGCGAGCCTGGAGCAACAGTGCCGGGCAGTGTCGGCCAAGATGGATCGAGGAGACAAACAAGAAGCTAAAGAAGCTCTCCAACCTGGAAGAGACGTCAAAGGACCTGGCGGCCCAGGGTGTCCACCAGCGACAGGGACCAGGACCCTGAGACCCAGCTGATTGCGCTGCGTGACTTCGTCAACGCCAACGGAATAGAGGTCCACCGAGAGTACGTTGACAGGGCTCCCGCCAACGACCTGGTGCATCGGACGGCATGGCGCGAACTACTCGACGACGCGGCCAAGAAGAGGTTCAAGACCGTCCTGGTGTTCAAGTTGGACCGGGCGTTCAGGTCCGTCAAGCACATGCACGACACGTTGTCAGCCTGGGAGATGGTAGGCGTAGGCTTCCAGAGCATGAGGGAGAACTTCGAGACCACCACCGCCGTAGGCCGGCTGATGTTGAACATCCTGGGCTCTCTGGCAGAGTTCGAGTTGGAGCTGATCCGCGAGCGTGTGAAGGCGGGGATGGACAGGGCTCGCCGGCAGGGCAAGCGAATAGGGCGTCCCAGGGTAACGGACCGGCGAGGCTTCGATCGTCGTTTTGGAGCTATTTTGGAGCGCCTAAGCTCGGGAGAACTATCGAGACGTAAGGCGGCGTTTGAACTGGGTATCGGCTATGCAACGCTCAAACGCCTGATCGACGCACAGGAGTCGGCTGGCTAGGCGGCTGCCTTGGGAACGCCTGTACATCCACAAAACGTGCCTCAAAACGGGTTGACGTGTATACGTTCCCGTATACACTGTACCGCCACAAATCCGGGTGCTGCCAAATACGGTGAGACAGACCCCATCATGATCGATAACTTCCTTGAGACACTTGCCAATGTGGCCATGGCCGTTGCAGCCCGCAGGCCGAACGACGAGGACGAAGAATGAGCGACGCGAACTCCCAGAGAGCTGTGGCCTACCTCAGGGTATCGTCTATCTCACAGGTGGACGGGCACTCTCTGAACGCCCAGGAGCGGCTCTTCAATCAGCTGTGTGAGAGCCGAGGCTGGGCGGCCGTCAGGGTCTATCGGGAAGAGGGCCAGTCGGCCCACTCAGAGTCGGTGAAGAAGCGCCCTATCTTCCGCCAACTGATGGAGGACGCCAAGAGGGATCAATTCGATATCGTCGTAGTCCATACCCTTGACCGATGGTCTCGCAACCTCAGGGTCACCCTGGAGTCGCTGGCCAACCTGGGCATGCACAACGTCGCTCTCGTCTCCATCACCGAGAACATCGACTACTCGACCCCTGAGGGGATGTTGACGACTCAACTTCTGGGGTCCTTCGCCCAGTTCTTCTCCAACATGCTTGGCACTCACGTAAGCAAGGGTCTGGATGAGAGGGCCAATGAGGGCAGACACACCGGCGGCATCCCGTTTGGATACGAATCCTGCTGGATGAGCCAGGACGGAGAGCGCAGGCGCAGATGCCCAAAAGAGCATTCCGGGGGCGTTCATCTTATTGCGTCCGAGGTTGCCGCGGTCCAGGAGATGTTCAAACGGTACTCGACGGGATCGACCACACTAAGCCAGCTCGCCGCGTGGCTGAACGCGAGCGGCTTACGGACTCGCAACACCAAGCAGCTGGCAGGCGCTGATGGCAAGCTCTCGCCCGGTCCGAAGCTATTTACCACTGCCTCAGTGAGGGGCATCCTCCATAACGCTTTCTACTCGGGTCTTGTCAGGCACAGGAAGCAACTCCGACCGGGAGCCCACGAGCCAGTCGTCGGCCAGGAGCTCTTCGATCTGGTCCAGGACAAGATGCGGCACAACAGCGGCAGATCAACGACCCTGAGCCCTCACCCTGAGCGTGACTATCTTCTGAAAGGGATCATCCGTTGCGCCTACTGCAAGATGCCGATGTGGGCACAGACCTATAAAAGCGGAAGAAGGTACTACCGTGAGCACAGGGAGTCTCGCAGTAACACCCAATGCCCAGCTCACGGTGGCTCGATACCGTGCCGCCTGGCGGATGAGCAGGTCGGAAGGATCGTCGAGGCCATCGAGCTGGGACCTGCATGGCAAGAGCAGCTCCTCTCGATAATCAGCGCCAGGGACGAGGTCGAAGTAGTCCAAGCCAAGCGGCGAAAGGTCCAGGAGAGGCTTCGGAGACTCGCCAAGACCTATGTCGATGGAGTTTATGATGACCAGGAGTATAAGCGGCAGAAGCGGAACCTGGAGATGGAGCTCGAGTCCCTCGTTGTGCCAAAGGCTGCCGCTGCCGCAGAGGCGGGGAAGCTGATAGAGAGGCTGCCTGAGCTATGGGCTGGTGCCAACATGGAAGAGCGTCGGAAGCTGTTGCTTGCCATGCTGGACGCCGTTTACGTTGACACGAAAGACGCCCGTTCGGTCGTCGCCATCAAGCCCAAAGCTCCGTTCAGGCCGGTCTTCCATCTGGCAACCACCCGTGCCGGCTCCGGCGTATCTCTTACGCCTGGTCCTGACCAGAAACAACAGGAACGTACCGAGCGCGTGTTCGAGGCCGCCTTCTCATAGCTACGGCTCGGTCCTGTCCGTTCCACCCGCCATAGCGAAGCACCGCCCCAGCCTGCTGTTCCGCACCTGCTATAGTACCTATGCTCCAAAAGGGGGCCGTCTTGCGTCGTAGCTACCACGAGCCGTAATATCAGCCGTACCAAAAGGACTTGGTATTGATCTTGTTTTCTACGTGGCGGGCAAACATCAGAAATAGGAGGCTTATATGAGCGTGACCTTAAAGTAGTTGCTTTTATCCGAGAGGCGCTCGTCCGGCTCTTCGACTATCAGCGCGAGACTCTTGGCGCCTACCGGCACCTCGCTCCAGTCCAGGGGAGGAGACGAGTTTACCCCATAGCAGGTGCTTTCCTTGGGGATGCGCTTACGTGGCCTTATCTCGGTGAAAACGGGACTTGAGACCTCCAGACTGCTCACAGCGGCCGGCTGCGCGGCCGGCTGGTTCGTCTCAGAGTCGTCGGAGCTGGAACAGCCCCAGGCGACTATGGCCAGGAGTAAACTGCACACCCCTATGACGGTGCGAGGATGTGGCATAGGAGTGCTCCCTGACACTCTTGACGGCTCGAATATCATACCTCGCCCCGGGGGGGGGGGCGTCCACTCAAAATCTCCTGGGCATTAGGCGGGTGTGTATACCGTCCGCGCAATCGTGCTATTTCGACTCTTCCGTTCATAGGGCGGCAGGTCTAGCGTGTTCGTGGTGGAGACGGGGGAGGGTCGAACTCCCCGTCCAGAAGAAGCCGTAATCGAGATCTACTACAGGCTTAGCTGGTCGGTGGTCTCACCGTCGGCAGCTCTGGCCAGCACGGGCTGCCGGGGCTAGCCGATTAGTCTTAGGTCTTTCCCATCGGCGTCAGTCGGACCGCACCCCGATTTGCGTCGCCCATTCGGCCCCTTCGGGGAGAGGAACCGGTGGACGTCGCCGCCTAGTTAGGCGGCGAGAGCCAGCTCTTGGTTGTTGCCGGTTACTGTTTTGCCATCTTTTTACGAGGTGTGATGGCGCCTCGGCCTGCAATCCCGATGAGACCTCCCCTGTCGAATCCGCGCGTCCCCATACGAAACGTCAGTTCTATCGTAACATGGCGCGAGTTGGGTAAGCAGGTCGATAGGCCAGTACCAGGGCCTTTCGGTTGTCCTCGACACACACGAAGAAACCGCTCATAGTGAGCTGAAAATTTCTGCCTAATAGCAAGAACCGAAAGACCCTGAGCCGAGTCCAACTTGTGTTGTCGTTGTCCAGTCAATATGTCACCCCTAAGTGTTCAGTGAATTTGTCCTGGCGGGTGATTTGAAGGGCCTTCGCCAGGGGTGGTGGGGGGCTGGTTTTCGAGGTAGAGGCGAGTCGCCGATGGGCGCCTTGCCTCTAGCAGTGTCTTGGTTACCATTGCGCTGTGGCCGGTTCTGTGCACGGAGAGAAGTGGTACCTGGGGCAGCATCCTGTGAGAGGAGGGCACGTCCTTGATAGGTGACGATAAGCTCTCCGTCGAGCCGTAGTTGGACTTCGACGCGTGCCCGGGCATAGCTGGCCCGATGGGGGTCGGGCAGTATCTGCAGCGTGCAACCCTTGAAACGCACGGTGTTGTCAGCCGCCACAGTCCGCTGGTACTTGAAGCAGAGGATGCCAGCGAGGTCCGTTCCCGCAGGGACGCACTGGTAGGCGGCACCCGGCTGGGCGGCGGGAACGCCGAACCGGGAGTTGAACCGTGGCAGGAAGTCCGCCAGTACAGCATTGGCCTCCTCTAGCGTGCTGGCTCCGGCCAGGCGCAGCTCCATCAGCAGCCGGTCCTGGAAGGTCCCCCAGAGTCGTTCGATGCGGCCCTTGGCTTGGGGCGAATGGGCGAGTACCAACCGGACGCCCAGCTCATTGAGCGCACGGCCCACTTGCGTCTGGGGAGTCTGGCCCGTCAGCTGCTCCTCCAAGGTCTCATTCTGAGCACGGCTCACCGTGAAGGTGCCGTGGCGATCGCTGTAGAGGGTAAGGGGGATGCCCTTGCGTTGGATGACCCCTTGCAACAACTGCATGTAGCCGTATGAGTCTTCTTGTTCACGAAAGCATCCGTAGGGAACGGTGCCGGTGGCGTCGTCTATCCCGCCGATGAGCGTGAGCCAGGGACCGCGTCCTTGGAGCCAGTCGTGGCGGCTGCCGTCGACCTGGAGCATCATCCCCTCCCGAGGATAGCGTTCGCGCCGGCGACGGTGCTTGGGTGCTCGTCGGCGGCGCGGCGTCTTGATGCCCGCCTGTAGTAGCACCCGCCGCACGGTGGACCGGGACAGGAACAGGCCCTCGCGCTCGGCCATTAACTCACTCAGGTGCGTGTGGTTCGCACCATCGTACGGGCTGGCGGCAAGGGCAACTACCCGCTCACGAACAGCCTCACTGACCGTATGCGGGGGCCGGCGGCCACGATTGCCGTGGGCGATGGCGACCACTCCCTCCCGCCGGTACGCCGCCAACAACCGACGGACCTGGCGCACTGACAAACCCATCAGCTCACCCGCCTGGGCGGCCGTCAGTTCTCTACTCTCCACCCGATTCAAGACTATGATCCGCTGCTGCTCTTTCCTGTTCAATGTGATTGTCTCCATGGTGACATTTTCACTGAACAGTTAAGGGGTGTCACAATCACTGACCTATCACACCGAGTCCAACTTGTGAGGTTACGTCAATAGGTGTGTAAACGACATCAGGCGGCGACCTTCTCAGCCGTTGATTCAATGGCGATTCCATCCGCATACTGTGCACCGAGATAGACGTCTTCGATCAACTCAGGGGCCTTCAGACGCCTGAAGCGCTGTTCGGCGACCATCAACATTTTCCAGATCACCGCTATCGCCCGATCGACCCTCTTGTAGCGCTTGGCGGCATCGGTCCGAAGCCTGAGGGCCGCGAAGGGTGATTCTACCGGGTTCGTCGTGCGAAGGTGCCCCCAGTGCTCCTTTGGGAAGTCATAGAAGGTGATCATGCGGTCCCAGTCCCGCTCCAAGGCCTCTGAGGCCGCCTCGTAGGAATGGTCGCCGCACCACCTGGTGAACACCGTCCTGAGCCGCTCAGCCTCTGTCCGAGTCTGGGCGTAGGGGATAGTACGCAGCATGAGCTTGGCCTGGTCCTGTTGTCGCTTTGGAAGCTTGGCGAGCACGTTTACGATCTTGTGGTTCCAGCAGCGTTGCTCTGCCGCCTGCGGATAGACGTTGCGCAGAGCTCCCCAGATGCCCAGGTGTCCGTCTCCAACCACCAGCCTCGGGCAGCTCAAGCCCCGGCGCTTGATGTCCCTGAGCACCTCGGACCAGTTCTCTGTGGACTCCCTGTATCCGGGAACAGCGCTCACCACCACCTTTCTCCCGTCGCTCAGGGCCGCCATCACCACCAGTACCGCCGCCTTCTCCTTCTCAAGACCAGCCTTGACGTAGACTCCATCCACCCACATGTAGACCACTTCCAGGTCATCGAGGGGCCGGCTGCGCCATTGGGCAAGCTCATCGTTCCACTTGGACTTCAACCGGGCCACCGTGCTCGCCGATACCGGTGCGTCCTCTCCCAGCAGCCCCCGCAAAGCCAGATCGAAGTCGCCTTCGGATAGACCGTGCAGGTACAGCTCGGGGATCAACTCAGCAACCTTCCTGGTCCTGTTGACGAACAGCGGCAGCAGCCGGCTCTCGAACTGCTCCTCGGTATCGCGGACTCGTGGCCGCCTAAGCTGTATCGTGCCCGAACTCAGCGTAAGCCTCCGGGCTCTGCCGTATCCGTTCCGATAGCCGGTATCTGAGTCCGAGTCGGACCTGAGCGCCGACTTCGCCCTTCCCAGAAACGCCGTCACCTCCTCCTCCAGCAACTCTTGGACCAGCCTCTGGGACCTGGCTTCGCACCCAATCCTCCAACTGCTCCCACTCCGGCCTTGACTCCGACCTACTCTCAGTGCTTTCCTTCCTCATGGGCGGTGTATCTCCTCTCTTGGGCCTTGAGCCCGTCTTGTTCAGAGAGAGGGTACACCGCCTGACCGTTTACACACTTTTTGAGGGTACCTCGGCGCACCGGCTCGAAGCCTCCGCCCGGGGCGAACCAGGCCCGTCCCAGCGGCCCCTCCCGCTCGACCAGCTCGCGGTGGGAGGCCAGCAGGGGGACGGCGGTCCTGAGACGGT
>CBDAOG010000003.1:0-103801 GCA_965197985.1 Dehalococcoidia bacterium
GAGGACACAGCAAGAGGCACTCGCAGACCGGACTGGCGCGAGTTCGCGGGGACGTTCGGTTGGCCGGATGGCGGCCGGTTGCCGCCGCCGCCGTCAGGCAGGGAGTGGCAGGGCGCGCAATCGGGCCAGGGCACGATCGAACTGGGCTTCCCAAGGCCAGCGCTGTGGCAGATGCAGTGTGAGGCGGCGCGCCGAGCGGGTGATCCGTCCGGCCAGGGAGAAGAACCGCCGCCGGAGGGTCTTGGTGGTCACCACCTGCTCGCCCAGACCGATGCGCGCTGTCCAGCGGGCGATGTTGTGGGCCATCACCTGTACCGCCAGCCAGGCGGCGTTGGCGGCGAAGCGGCCCGAGGGGAGATGGTTCAACCCCACACCGTGCTTGAGGTCTCGGATGGCATTCTCGATCTCGGCGTGGCGGCGATGGTCGGCCTCCAGTTCGAGCATCTCCCCGTCCCGGTCGGTGATGAAGCCGTGATAGCTGTAGGTGGCGAAGAGGGCCAGCTGGGAACCGGGCGTGGGCTTCACACGCCGGACGATGAGCCGCACCGGCGCGGCGTCAGGTTCACTCTGGAAGGGAGTGCAGGTGGTCTCGGCCACATCGGCGGCGCCGTCCATCCAGTAAGGAATCGGCGTCCAGGCATCTTCGGGTATCGCCTCGATGAGATTGTGCAGGCTTTTATGCTGGCGGATGGTGATGGAGAAGCGGACATCCATCTTGCGGCAGACGGATACCACGCCATGAGTGTAGAACCCGCTGTCGGCCCGTAGCGTGAGTCGTCCGTTGGCCCCGGCGTAGCGCACCCGTCCCACCGTCTCCCGCAGGGAGTGGGCGGCGCCGCGGGCGGTGTTGGCCCGGCCCTCGCGCAGCCGGGACATCAGCACGTCTCCGGTGCCGGCGGCGATGGCCAGCAGTGGGTGGTAGCCCCGCTTGCCGGTATAGCCGTGGTGGCGGGCGCCCTCCTTGGCCAGTCCGTAGGTCTCGCAGATGGTGGAATCGAGGTCGATGGTGAACGGCGCGTCGCCGGGTCCGGCCCCAGCGGCCCAGGCCCGGGCCAGCAGCTCCCGGCTCACCCGGTCCAGCTGGCGGACGTGGCCCCACCGGAAGCTGCGCAGGAAGGTGCCCAGGGTGGATGGCGCCTTGACCGTGCCGCCCAGGGTGCAGGCCGTCCCCCCGGTGCGCAACACATCAGCGTCGTCGATGCAGTCGCCGCCGGCCATGGCTGAGGCCACCAGGGTCATCAGCTTGTCTCCGGTGTTGGCCCGCCCCGGCGCGCCGCCCAGGTCAAGGTGATGGTCAACGAGTTCCCGCAGGCCCAGATGCCGGGCGAGGGTGGCTGGCAGGAGCAGACCGGCATTGGCCACCAGGCGGTGATCGTCAAAGACGATACGGATACGGTCGGGCTGGTTGCGTGGTAGCATCTATTGGGTGCTCCTTCTCTGGGACTGTTTTGCTGTTACAAAACCATTATCCCAGATTCAGAAGAGCACCCTCTGGCCACTTCAGGATGCTAACCCGACGCCCTCCCTCGGTGGATTCGGGCTAAGCTCGTCTGAGTGAATCACGTACTCCTGCAGGAAAGGATTCGTCTCGTCTACTCCGCCATCAAACATGCCCACCGAGTACTTGGGCCTTAGTCCCTGCTCCGTTGCAGGAGGCAGCGGCCCGTCAGCTTGGCCAACGGCCCTCATCGTAGGGAGAGCAATAGCTGATAGGGGAATGATGGCTCTAACCGGGTTGAGGGTGGCAAAGGTGGTGAACGATTCACGCGTCAGGAGGGCATTCACATAGGTTAGTCCGCTAACACTTTCGTAGACACGGATTGAATCAGTCGCGATACCGCGCCGGGCGAGCTGCCCCAGGACCAGCCCCTGAGCGGCATCTGTGTACCTCCCGAACGGATGTAGGATTATGTCCGCGGCACCGTTGCGCCAGTGCTCCGAGAATCCCAGAAGCGCTTCGTCTTCAGCTTGAAGGTCGAGCCGCTCCACTTTTCTGACGTCGTTCTGCCATGAATTGGTGAGGCTGCTCAGAGATTGATGCAGTCGACGTTCTAACAAGTCGAGGTTTGCCAAAGAACTTCGAACAAAGACGGTTTTTCCAGCTGTCAGTTGACGCTGTTGTTCTGAATCTCGGCTCTCGTCTTCCGTACTTGAATCGGCTGAATCGTCGTTCGGAACACGTGAAATGGTATGCCATCGTTTGGAACCGATTTCTTCCCATCCGACCTGCCCAAACAGCGTAGATGGATATTCGCTTTTCGACGTAAACCGTGGGCCTATCCTCAGGCACAAGACGTAAGCGTCTCTAACGGCGACTTCGGAGGAGAGCGATCCGACGACACTCTTAGTCATTTCGACCATCGGGAGCAGGTATTCCCTTGCTTCTTCATATGTTCGTGGGTATTCTCTCGGGCCCCCTCTGGTGACTGGGATAACGTCCGATGCATAAGTTTCTCCCCTTACGAGTATCGGGCGTCTGGGTTGATCTGGGTTACTAGTGGTCCAACATCATTGAAATGAATACCATGATAGTCATTGTTCCTCTTGGGGGTTCAATTGTAACGTTGAACCGAGGAGGAACCATGATGTCTACCAAGAGGTACCGTATCAGACTGACTACCGACGAACAACAGGAACTCAACGCCTTGGTCTCACGCGGTCGGGCTGCGGCGTACAAACAGACCCATGCGCGCATTCTGCTGATGAGCGATGAGTCACGCTCGGACGGGGGAATGAAGGACGCGGACATCACCAGCGCGCTCGGTGTGGGACAGTCAACGGTCGAGCGAATACGCAAGCGCTGTGTAGAGGAGGGGGTCGAGTCTGCGCTGAATCGCAAAAAGCAACTGCGTCGGCGTCAAAAGAGACTGGACGGCGAAGGTGAAGCACGGTTGATAGCGATGGCCTGCGGGGAACCGCCGGAGGGGCGTGCCAGTTGGACCCTGAAGCTGTTGGCTGACCAGTTGGTCGAGTGTGAGATAGTCGAGACCATCAGCACCGAGACGGTTCGCCAGGCGCTTAAAAAAACGAACTGAAGCCGTGGCTGAAGCAGAGTTGGTGCATCCCGCCCGGTCAGAGCGCGGAGTTTGTGTGCGCGATGGAAGACGTACTGGAGGTCTACCAACGGCCGTACGATGGGAATGAGGTTCTGGTGTGCATGGATGAGACGAGCAAACAGCAAGTCAAGGAGACGCGAGTGCCGCGTCCCGCAGCGCCCGGCTTATCGGCGGCATACGACTACGAATACGAGCGCAATGGAGTGAGCAGCCTGTTCATGCTGTTTGCACCGTTGGACGGATGGCGCCGAGTCGAGGTCAGAGAGCGTCGCACGAAGGTGGACTGGGCGCATGTGATAAAGAAACTGGTCGACGAGGACTACCCCGACAGAGACCGGATCGTGCTGGTAATGGACAATCTCAACACTCACAAGCTGTCCTCGCTATACGAGGCATTCGAGCCTGCTGAGGCGAGGCGTATAGCTGAGCGACTGGAGATACACTACACTCCCAAACACGGGAGTTGGTTGAATATGGCGGAGATAGAGATCGGTGTGCTGGCTCTACAGTGCCTGGACCGACGGATTGCCAATCAAGACATCCTGCGCGGCGAGGTCAATGCTTGGCAGAATCAACGCAACCGGGATGTGATACGAGTGGATTGGCGCTTCACTACCGAGGATGCGCGCATCAAGCTAAAGTCACTCTACCCATCAATACAAAAAAGTTGAACCACTAGTCACTGCTGTGCCCCCTCAAGTGGTGTGAGACTGTGGATTGACCGACATGGAGCCAGTCCCCTAACTGGGCTTGGGTAGCGTGCCCCCTGACGACCGGCCAAACAAGACGAACGATTTCGCCGATCTGTCTCTTGTATTTGTCGACTCCGGACTTGCTGACATCCTCCAGCGCGGTAGTTGACGCGTCTACCTTCTCCAGGGCTGTTCGTTTCTTTATTCGTTCTCCTGAGGCGGCGATGTCGAAAGGACTCCAGTTTTCTGTTAGGAGAGTAAGGGCTTCGATCACGTTAGGAGGAATCGCCTCCAAGCTACCTATGGCTCTTGACCATATCTCCTCGCGGCGTGGGCGATCTGGCATGGTCAACCTAATACGCATGTCGAATCGTCTCCACATAGCCTCATCAATTAGGTCCGGATGGTTCGTTGCCCCCACAAGGAGCGAGGTGGTCGGCCACGATTCTAGCTCCTGGAGGAGAACACTCACGACTCGTCGTAGTTCGCCAACATCCAGGGTTGTCCTGCGTTCTTGGCCGATCGCATCGAATTCATCTAGGAGGAGGACTACGGGCGTCGTATGGGCGAACTCGAGCGCTGATTTGATGTTTTGGCCTGTTTGCCCCAGGAAGCTTGAGAGGGCGGCAGCCAAGTCCAGTGTCATCAAAGGAAGGGAGAGTTGGGATGCGAAGTAGTGCGCGAGGTAGGTTTTGCCGACACCCGGAAGGCCTTCAAGGATTATGGATCGTGTTGGCAATAGTCCCTGAGCTGCTAACTCAGAAACAGCTCTTCGTTCTTGGAGAACTCGGTTGACTTGCTGGAGTTCTTCTCCCCCAAGCACTGGAGGGATCAGTCGCGGATCAGCAGTCCTAGTCGCGATCGCTCTCAACTGCGTCGGTTCGTCTATTTGGGTTGTCGTAGACGTGCGAGTTGGAAGGGAGCCCTTCGTCCGCTCAGCAAGCGTGTCTGCAATGGCTGTCGCGGCGGACTGATGTTTGGGCCGGAGCATACGAATAGCCTTGATCGCCAAGGATTCGATCGCTCGCCGATCACCGTTTAGTCCTGCTTCGACCAAGCGAGGGACAATATCCTCTATGGACATCGATAAGAGCCTCCAATTGCTATACTATCAATATATTACGACTCATTCATACTATAAATACCGAGTATTGTCAATATCGAAATAGTCGTGGGGATGGCCTCGATCGATAATGAACTTGACACGGCCAGGGCCATCAGGGCATAATCTACGTAAGCCCGAATCCACCGAAGGAGGGCGTCGGGTTAGCGTCCTGAGGCGGCAAGAAGGTGCTCCTGTGCTTCTGGGATAATGGTTTTGTAGCAAAAAAACAGTCCCAGAGAAGGAGCACCCAATAGATGCTGCCACGCAACCACCCCGACCGGATCCAAATCACCTTCGACGACCGCCGCTTGGTGGCCAATGCCGGGCTGCTCCTTCCGGCCACCCTGGCGCGGCACCTCGGCCTGCCCGAACTCGTCCGGCAGCGCCTCGACCTGGGCGATGCCCCGGGGCGGGCGAACACGAGCGACAAGATGATGACGCTGGTGGCGTCTGCGCTGGCTGGGGGCGACTGCATCGACGACGCTGATGTGTTGCGCACCGGGGGGACGGCTTGCACCCTGGGCGGCACGGTCAAGGCTCCATCCACCCTGGGCACCTTCCTGCGCAGCTTCCGGTGGGGCCACGTCCGCCAGCTGGACCGGGTGAGCCGGGAGCTGCTGGCCCGGGCCTGGGCCGCTGGGGCCGGACCCGGCGACGCGCCGTTCACCATCGACCTCGATTCCACCATCTGCGAGACCTACGGACTGGCCAAGGAGGGCGCCCGCCACCACGGCTATACCGGCAAGCGGGGCTACCACCCACTGCTGGCCATCGCCGCCGGCACCGGAGACGTGCTGATGTCCCGGCTGCGCGAGGGCCGGGCCAACACCGCCCGCGGCGCCGCCCACTTCCTGCGGGAGACGGTGGGACGGGTGCGCTACGCCGGGGCCAACGGACGACTCACGCTACGGGCCGACAGCGGGTTCTACACTCATGGCGTGGTATCCGTCTGCCGCAAGATGGATGTCCGCTTCTCCATCACCATCCGCCAGCATAAAAGCCTGCACAATCTCATCGAGGCGATACCCGAAGATGCCTGGACGCCGATTCCTTACTGGATGGACGGCGCCGCCGATGTGGCCGAGACCACCTGCACTCCCTTCCAGAGTGAACCTGACGCCGCGCCGGTGCGGCTCATCGTCCGGCGTGTGAAGCCCACGCCCGGTTCCCAGCTGGCCCTCTTCGCCACCTACAGCTATCACGGCTTCATCACCGACCGGGACGGGGAGATGCTCGAACTGGAGGCCGACCATCGCCGCCACGCCGAGATCGAGAATGCCATCCGAGACCTCAAGCACGGTGTGGGGTTGAACCATCTCCCCTCGGGCCGCTTCGCCGCCAACGCCGCCTGGCTGGCGGTACAGGTGATGGCCCACAACATCGCCCGCTGGACAGCGCGCATCGGTCTGGGCGAGCAGGTGGTGACCACCAAGACCCTCCGGCGGCGGTTCTTCTCCCTGGCCGGACGGATCACCCGCTCGGCGCGCCGCCTCACACTGCATCTGCCACAGCGCTGGCCTTGGGAAGCCCAGTTCGATCGTGCCCTGGCCCGATTGCGCGCCCTGCCACTCCCTGCCTGACGGCGGCGGCGGCAACCGGCCGCCATCCGGCCAACCGAACGTCCCCGCGAACTCGCGCCAGTCCGGTCTGCGAGTGCCTCTTGCTGCGTCCTCTCCCCGCTATCTCGCCCTGACCAGCATTCGCAGACGGTCACAAAGTCTCCCCGCGGCAACTGAAGACAGACACCGGCCCCCCTCTACCCCAAATCGTGCCCGGACCATCGCCCTCCCTTGCCCCTATCGCCCGTTCCGCTGCTGCATAGTCATCCCTTCGGTGGATTTGGGGTAAGCAGATGACAGCCAAAAAGAAAAGAGCCACCGGGCAATTCGGTTCGGCTCTTTTCCTTGGACCTCCACAGTCGCGGAGGACCGTAGGGACTACCGTCCCGGCAGTGACTTTAACGTCCTCGGGACCAACGGTCAAGCAGGCAGGGGGCCTATGGGCCTCAACTAAGCGTCGAACGCCTCTCCGAGATCGTGAGATCGGCCGCGAGGCCGTTACAAAAGGAGCCCGGCTGATGGTTACAGCAGCAAGGATGTCGGCCGCCCAGATCATCGCGGCCGTCGGCGCCGTTGTAGTTCACCCTCCTTCTTGGTACATCGGTATCACCGAGGACCCGGACAGGCGACGTCAGGAGCATGGTAACCCCCTTGGTTGGTACCTGTGGCACGCTGACTCTGAGCGCACCGCCCGACAGGTCGAAAAGCACTTTCTGGCGCTAGGTATGCAAGGGGACACCGGGGGTGGGCTTAGCCCAGATTGGGTGTACATCTACCGTAGGTAATTGAACCGGTGTCGAGGTGGGCTTCAGCCGCGATCGGATTCCTGTGGCGGGGGCTCACCTCGATGCCTCGGGTGAGGGGCCCACCCCCAAGCGTACGCGCAAAAAGCTCAGAGTAAGACGCTGAAGAGGCGATACACCGAAGCGAAGCTCGTTCGCTCGGCGGTTCTGTAACAAGCCGCTGCTGGCGAAGCCGATATTGCGGGACCAATTCACTCCAGGCCGTGCTGGGGCAGGGTGACCTGCCTTCCGTCCGAACAGGTTGCGGCTCGTGTATCTTGAAACCACTCCGTGGATCGGAGAGGGCTGCGATTCACTTCTGATGGCATATGGCCGAATCTGATCGGCACCGACTGCCGACATTTTGCCGACCAAATTCTGAAAACGCGGGATGAAACGCCGTGACAATCCATGGCGCCCATCCGCCCTCAACCCCTATATCACGGGGCGCAGAGTGAAAGCACGGGAAGACCCGGTAAGCCTTTGATCGGACTTCAAATCCGTTGGCTCTGGGCTTTCCGTCCGGGGCGGTCGAGCGCCGCGCTCCGGGTTACATACGGGCAGCAGATGTCAGTTCGCGTATCTGGCCTCGCAACAGGGACAGCCCCTTTCTCGGGCTCACGGCGCGCTGAGCACGTCGAAGCCTGAGCAACTGCCACGTAGACCTCACTCCGCCGAGACTTTGGTATTCAACTTCTTCGAGCTGGTCTTTCTCTAGTGGCTGACCGTAACCAATCACCCGGGCGTCCGCGCCGCCGAGTATGTGGGCGCCCTCGGAGTCGGTGAGGAAGTCGCAGTGCCGCGCGAACTGGCCGGCTCGGCACTCCAAACCGAACTTGACACGACAGAACTAATGTCCTATTATTGTTCTGAGGGACAGACCCAGCGGTCGGTCCGTTTGTGTTGGTAGACACAGTCCTTCCAGCGGACCGACCCCACGGTCGGTCCCTTTTGTCTTTTCGAGGGAGCCAACTGGAACAGTTCCCCGTTTTTCCATATACTGCCTCAGATAGGGAGTGGAACAACCGCCCACCCCGATCGACCGTCGCTCCACATACGAAACGGATGAAAACGGAACAGTTGAACAGGGGTCCCCCAGCTATCAATCGTATCTGGAAAAAATCGCTAGGTGTTCCATTTCAGGGACCTCGCCGCAACCGGCGGGTGACCCTTCCCGCTCTCCGTGCACGGAGAGGAGGTCAGGGGGTGAGGTAAACAGAGGAAAGGCCCCGATCTCTCGAGTCCGTCCTCTCCGACGCCGTAGCCGATGGACATCGGGCGGACACGGGACTTTGTGATAATATTAACAAAGCTACCGCCTATGTCCGGCCTGAAGATCCCCTATGCCTGAACGCATCCTCGTCGCCGTCGCCTGGCCGTACGCCAATGGGTCGATCCATCTAGGACAGGCGGCAGGCGCGTATATCCCCGCCGACATCTTTGCTCGATACCATCGCCTCAAAGGAAACGAGGTGCTGATGGTGTCCGGCAGCGACTCCCACGGCACGCCCGTCACCCTTGAGGCCGAGAAGCGGGGCGTCTCACCGGAGGACGTTTTCCAACAGTACCACGAGCAGTTCCTGGACAACTGGGAGCGCCTGGGGATCAGCTTCGACCTCTTCACTTCCACCCACACGGACAACCATAAGGCCGTCGCTCAGGACATGTTCCTGAAGCTCCGCGAAAACGGCTACATCTACACGGACACGATGTCGCAGCCGTTCTGCGAGACGGACAACCGCTTCCTGGCCGACCGGTACGTCGGTGGCAAGTGTCCCCACTGCGGGTTCGACGGCGCCAAAGGCGACCAGTGCGACAACTGCGGCCGCACCCTCGACCCCGAAGAGCTCATCGACATGGTCTGCTTGCTCTGCGGCAACACGCCTGTGTTCAGGGAGACCGAGCACTTCTTCTTCAAGCTAACCGCCTTCGAGGAGCGCCTCAGGGAGTGGGTGGCGCCGCAGCAGCATTGGAGGCCCAACGTACGGAACCTGTCGTTGGGCTGGCTCGAAGGCGGGCTCCAGAACAGCGCCATCACCAGGGACATCCAATGGGGCATTCCGGTCCCCGTCGATGGCTATGAAGGCAAGCGCATATACGTCTGGTTCGAGGCCGTGATGGGATACCTGTCGGCGTCCATCGAGTGGGCCAAGTCGACGGGCGACGAAACGAAGTGGCAGGACTTCTGGCAGAAGGACTGCCGCGCCTACTACTTCATGGGCAAGGACAACACGCCGTTTCATACGATCCGTTGGCCTGCCATGTTGATGGGGTATGGAGGTCTCAACCTACCCTACGACGTGCCCGCCAACGAGTACCTACAGCTCGAAGGTCTCAAGCTGTCTACCAGCAGGAATTGGGCTGTCTGGCTTCCGGACTACCTCGACGAATTCGAGCCCGACCCGCTGCGGTACGCCATCGCAGCCAATATGCCGGAAACCAGCGACTCCGACTTCTCCTGGCGAGAGTACGTCCGCCGGAACAACGACGAGCTGGTCGCCACGTACGGCAATCTCGCTCACCGCGTCTTGACCATGTCCCACCGCAACTTCGACGGACGTGTGCCGGAGCGCGGCGAGCTCGATGAGCAAGACACCCAGCTGCTCGACGAGGCCGCCAACCGGTTCGACGAGACGGGCGAGAACATCGGTCTCTGCCACTTCCGCGCCGGACTGGGCTCTGCGATGGCCCTCGCCCAGGCCGCGAACCGCTACCTGGACCAGAAGTCGCCGTGGCATTCGATCAAAACCGATCGGGGGCAGGCGGCTACCACGCTATGGGTCGGCTTGGCGGTCATCAACTGTCTCAAGACGGCCCTGTACCCCTACTTGCCGTTCAGCTCCCAGAAGCTGCACGGAATGCTCGGCTTCGACGACGATCTCGCTTCCCATGGATGGACCTGGGACCGAGACGCCATCGAGTCCGGCAAAGAACTTCGGGCCCCGGAGCCGCTGTTCACCAAGCTGGACGAAGCCGTAATCGAACGGGAAACTCAACGGATCGGTGTGTAGAACATCGGGAGACGCTAGCTTTTGACTTCGACATCGACAAGCCGACTTGACCTGGCCGCGACTCCCGAGGAGCTCGATGAGCTTCTCGGTAGCATCCACTCGCCCGTCAAAGTCGGGCTAGACCGGGTCAAGGCGAACCTTTTAAGTCTCGACGGCACCCCGCCTCCGTTTCTGTCCGAGCTTCTGGAGCATGTCGTTCAGCCGACAGGCAAGCGGCTGAGGCCGGCTCTAACGCTCCTGGCTTCGAAGCTCCACCCCCATGACGGACGCAACGCGGAGATAATGGCCGCGGCGGTGGAACTGCTTCATATCGCGAGCATGGTCCACGACGACACGGTCGATAACTCCTATATACGTAGAGGAAAGGCCACGGTGAACCGGGTCTGGGGACGAAACGCGGCCGTCCTGGTTGGCGACTACGTCTTTGCGACGTCAGCCACTTTCGTTTGCGACACCGGGAACATCAGGGTTATCCGGAGGTTCGCGGAGACCATCATGGACCTGTCGGCGGGCGAACTGAACGAGATCGCCTCGGCCTACAGCCTGTCGCAGACCCGAGAAGACTACTTCCAGCGCATATACCAGAAGACGGCCTCGCTATTCAGCACGGCCACCGAGGCCGGCGCAGTCCTCAGTGGCGCACCGGAGAAGACCGCCGAGGCCATGGAACGCTATGGCCGCAACGTCGGGCTCGCGTTCCAGGTCGTGGACGACATTCTGGATTTCGATGGCTCCGGAGACGAGATAGGGAAACCGGTTGGGAGCGACCTCGCTCAAGGCATCATGACCCTGCCGATCATCATCGCGGTCGAGCGTCATGGCCCAGATAGTCCAATCGCGCGTTTCTTGGCGAGCACGGGGACCGACGGTGAGACCGAAGAGGCGGTCGCGGCGGTACAAGACCCGGCGATCATCGCCGAATGCTACGAGATAGCTGCTCGCTACTGCGACGAGGCGATCGAAAGCCTCGCATCCATCGAGTCCAACCCGGCTCGAGACGCCCTCGAAGATGTGGTGTCGTACGTACTCCGGAGGCGTAGCTAGCCACCTTCTGTTGCGTAGTCAACTTCGACCGGTCCAGCATGAGATTCTCTCCGGCATGCGTCGTTGACCCAAACGCGGTGCCGCAGACCGACCCTAATCCCTAGGTAGAAGACAAGATAGAAACGATCGACTATCCCCTCTGGGCGTGGGGTGGTTTCGTCGGCCTCGTCGTGGTGCTACTCGTCCTTGACCTGGGCGTGTTTCATCGCAGGGCCCACGTGGTCAGCCTCCGAGAAGCTGCGATCTTCTACGTTTTCTGGTTGAGCTTGGCCGCCCTCTTCAACGTCGGTATTTACGCATGGCTAGGTTCAGAGAAGGGCACCGAGTTCCTCACCGGGTACGTCATCGAAGTCTTGTTGAGCGTTGACAACGTCTTCGTCTGGCTCATTGTTTTCGCCTACTTCGCAGTGCCTGCCCAGTTCCAGCACCGAGTGCTTTTCCTGGGAATCGTCGGTGCGGTCGTTATGCGTGGGGTCTTTATCGCCACCGGCGTTACCCTGCTCAACCAGTTCGAATGGGTGATCTACGTCTTCGGGGCGTTTCTGGTCTTTACCGGCATCAGGCTCGCGCTGCGTAACGAGGAAGAGGTCCACCCGGAGCGGAACCCGGTCCTCCGGCTAGCTCGCCGCTTCTTGCCCATCACTTCCGAGTACCGGGAACAGCATTTCTTCGTCTTGGAACAGGGTAAACGGTTGGTAACGCCTCTGTTCCTCGTGCTACTGGTTGTGGAGACGACCGACGTTGTCTTCGCCATGGACTCGGTCCCCGCGATTCTGTCGATCACGACAGACCCCTTCATCGTGTGGACTTCGAACGTGTTCGCGATTCTGGGTCTGCGGGCTCTGTTCTTCCTGGTCGCCGGCACTTTACGGTATTTCAGACATCTCAAGATTGGGCTGTCTCTCGTGTTGGTGTTCGTCGGCGTAAAGATGCTTATCAGTGAGGTCTACCACTTACCGACGGTGATATCCCTTGGCGCCGTGGTGGGGATTCTTGCCGTAACTATGCTGATTTCATACCTCATCACGCGGCGAGAAGGCGACTCGCCGACTGCCGAGATGCGCATCGCTGCATCTAGTTCCGACGCCAACGGATCCGAGTCGGAAGACTTAGGTAGAGGGCGAGGATGAGCTCCCATAAATCGAGCCGGCCCGCAGGAGACGCGCGGGCGCCGGCGGGAGTTCGTAGGTCGCGCCCGTTGCCGGCGCTGCCCCAACGATTCAAGCCAGGCCTTCCCGAAGCCTAACGCCCCGGAACGACGACAAAGTTCTGCTCGGCGTCAGGCCCGCATCGAGCGCTACGCGCCTGCATCGAATTGTTCGGTGGGCGCCGGTCGTACAACCAACCCGACACCGCCTTGACTGGCGAATAGGCAAGTGTATATTAGACCGACGGCCATGCTATCTGAGCGCGGGAACGAGGAGGCGAGAAGTGCTTAAGCTGTACGACACGATGTCGAAGCAGGTGTCCGAGCTGGAGCCGCTGGAACAGGGTCAAATCAAGATGTATACCTGCGGCCCTACGGTGTACAGAGACGCTCACATCGGCAATCTACGTACCTACCTGATGGCCGATTGGATCAGACGGACCCTCGAGTTCCAGGGGGTCTCGGTCACCCAGGTAAAGAACATCACCGACGTCGGTCACATGCGGCAGGAGATGCTCGAGCGCGGCGAAGACAAGGTGGTCGCGGCGGCGCTATCCGAAGGCAAGACCCCCTTCGAGATAGCGGCCAACTACACCGAGCGCTTTCTCTCGGACGAAGGCAAGCTGAATATCACTCCCGCGGACCAATTCCCGAAGGCGACGGACCACATCGGCGACATGATCAAGATCACCGAAGGCCTTGTGGAAAAGGGGTTGGCGTACGAGGCGGGAGGGAACGTCTACTACGAGATTTCGAAGTTCCCCAACTATGGCCAACTCTCCGGTAACACAGGGGAAGAAGGCCTCAGGGAAGGTGTCCGGGTCGAGGTCGACCCGCTAAAGCGTGACCCCCGTGACTTCACGCTTTGGAAAGCGGCTGAGCCGGGCCGGGAATTGAAGTGGAACAGTCCCTGGGGAGAAGGTTTCCCAGGGTGGCATGTCGAATGCTCGGCTATGTCTATGAAGTACCTGGGGCAACAGTTCGACCTTCATACCGGCGGTGTGGACAACGTGTTCCCTCACCACGAAGCCGAGATCGCTCAAAGCGAAGGCTTCACGGGCAGCAAGGTCGTGAACCGTTGGGTCCATGGACAGCATCTGCTGGCAGACGGCGTGAAGATGGCCAAGTCCATGGGGAACACGTTCATCCTGGCCGACATCGAAGCTCGAGGTATAGAACCGCTCGCGTTCCGATACCTTTGTCTCACCGCGCAGCACGCCACGCGCTTGAACTTCACCTTTACCGCGCTGGGAGCCGCGCAGCAGGCGCTGCAGTCCCTGAGAGACAGGATCTGGGAGTGGGAGCTGCTCTCCGGGTCAGCCGAACCCGACGACGACGTTTGGCTGGAATGGAGGGGCAAATTCCTCGATCACCTGAACGACAACCTAGACCTGCCCGGAGCGCTCGCATTGACGTGGGAACTGGCCCGATCTGACCTTCCCAGCCAGACGAAGCTGGCTACCCTCCGGGGGTTCGACCGTGTCCTGGGGCTGGGACTGGACAATGTAGCCGTGGGCTATCAGGTCCCCGATGAAATCCAAGCTACAGTTGCTCGGAGATCGATTCTCAGAGAGCAGGCTCAAGCCGCTGAGCCTGAGGCCCGGCAACCGTTGTACGACCAGGCCGACGCCGTTCGCCAAGAGCTCTCCGAGGCGGGTTACGTCATCGAAGACACGGCCGCCGGCACGCTGGTCCGCCCGAGGTCGACTTGGGAGAAAAGGCAGGAGGAGTGGAACCAGGTCTCTTCGTCTGCGGAAGTGGACTCGCTTGTTGACGAACCGGATACAGTGGACTTCACCATAGGTATCGTCGCGAGTAACTATGTCGACGACGTATCTAGATGCGTTCAAAGCGCCCTCAGATGGGCCGGAGATAGGCCGATCGAGGTGATCGTCCTTGATAACGGATCGACGGATGGCACGGGGGAATGGATTGAGGAGGTCGCGTCCAAGGACGAAAGGGTGCGAGCAGCGCACACCGATCACGTGTTGGGCCAGGGAGCTGCCGCGAATATCGTGCTGAAACTGAGTCGTGGAAGGATCGTCACGTTGCTCGATACCAGCGTGGAGGCGGTCGGCGACTTCCTCGAACCGCTACAGAGCTTGCTCACTGACGACACCATAGGTGTAGCAGGACCATTCGGACTGCGCACGACCGACTTGCATCACTTCCACGATGGAGAAGGGGAGAGCGGCGACATGGACGCGATGCAGGCGTACTGTTTCGCGTTCAGACGTAGCAGTGTACCGGTCGTCGGACTGATGCGGGAGACCTTCAGGTTCTACCGCAACCTCGATCTCGACTACAGTTTCCATTTCAAGGATAAAGGCTACCGAATCGTTGCGGACCCTTCACTGCCGTTCACCCGCCACGAGCATCGAGTATGGAGCGAGCTTGGCGAGGACGAGCGCGAAGACCTTAGCAAAAAGAACTACCGACGCTTCTTGGACAAGTGGGGCGAGAGAAGCGACCTCTTGGTCGCGAACCAGGCTCCGCGCGCACAGTAGGCCGCGAATACGTCCTACTCTCCGATGCGATGTCGCGGTCCCTTTGCGGTGGACGTTGCGCCTCGCACCTTTGTACTGCCTTGACGCCAGCCAATAGGTCGACAAAACTCGATGAAAACCGCGGGATTTCTGTGCCTCGCGTCAGGGCTCCGTGATATAATCCGCCTGCCCTTCTGAGGCGTGCTGTCGAGTCGGTCCGGCTGACATTCTTGCCCAGCAGTGGTATCATTTAGAACAGACGTTTTCCGTCCCTTTGGTGCGAACCTGAGGCTCAGCATGGGCGGGATGCGTAGACACAGAGGGTTTCCAAAATGCGAGTCGTTTTCCTGGATGACGTTCCTGGGGTCGCTCTCGGGGGCGAGGTTAAGGAGGTAAAGAACGGGTTCGCCCGTAACTACCTCATTCCGCAGAAGCTCGCCGCCGCTGCAACTCGCGATGCGCTCCAGCGGGTCGCGAAGCTCGGCAATCAGGCCGAAGTCAAACGGCTCAAGACGCTGCAAGACATGAAGGCTCTAAGCGAGGTGCTAGACGGGGTTCGTGTCGACGTCGATATGAGGGCCGGCGCCAGCGGCAGACTGTACGGCTCCGTCACCAACGCAATCGTGGCGGAAAAGCTCGCCGAGTTGACGGACCGGGAGATCGACCGCAGGACCATTGAACTGGCCGAACCTATACGAGAGCTGGGTACCTTCGAGCTAAATGTTCGCCTCCACCCCGAAGTCATCGCCACCGTGAACCTTCTGGTCTATCCCTCCGGTTCCGAGCCCGACGAATTCCTAACGAGTTGGCTGGAAGAGGCTGCGGCAAAAAAGGAGGCGGAAGGTGGCTGAAGCCGAGTCCGAAGAGGCCGCGGAAGATACGGATACCGTCCCAGTTCCGGACGCAGCCAGTACTGCGGAGGATACTGTGTCGGAGACTGATCACGCCACAGTAGGAACGCCGGCGATCGAGGCGCCCGAGCTGTCGGAGACCGAGCAGCCCGAGGCCGTCGACGAGGCCTCCGAGGAAGAGCCGGACCAGGAAGTAGCCGTCCGGACCATTCAACCGACCGGCCGGTCATAGAGACGCCCTTTCGGTCTCTGTGATTCACATCGACGAGCCAGCCCCCGATTTCACGTCGGGGTTCATCCAGGGAGTCAGACTTTGTACGCTGAGCGGCTCTTACCCCACGAAACAGAAGCGGAAGAGTCCGTAATCGGCTCGATTCTGATCGACGGCGAGTCCCTGACAAAGGTCTCGTCGTTCCTCAAGTCGGACGACTTCTACAGCGCCAAAAACCGCTGGTGCTTCGACGCTTTTCTCGCACTGTTCGAGAGAGGCGAGGCCATCAACCAGGTTACGGTAGCGCACGAGCTCTCCGGCCAGGAGAGGCTTGATGACGTCGGGGGCACCGCCTACCTGGCGCACCTCGTGCGCTCGGTGCCGACGTCGGTCCACGTCGAGCACTATTCCAAGATTGTCCAACGTACATCAACGATGCGGCGTCTTATTGCCGCGGCGGGCGACATCGCTGCCATCGGCTACGACGCGGGCCCAGACGTAGACTCCGCGCTAGGCCAGGCAGAAGACCTGCTCTACAAGGTCCGGGCAGGCGGGGGCACGCGTGACTTCCGCCACATCCGCGAGGTCCTTGATGCTTACATGGAAGACACGGCGACGATCGATCTCGACCCGGGTCGCTATCTGGCTCCGATCCCGACCGGCTTCAACAGACTCGACGAGCTACTCGGGAACGGGCTGCAGAGGTCCGATATGGTGGTCGTGGCCGCCCGGCCGAGCCTGGGGAAGAGCACACTGGCGTTTAACATCGCACAGCACGCAGCGCAGCAGGGCGCCCGCGTCGGCATCTTCAGCCTCGAGATGAGCGCCGAGCAGATCGCTATCCGCATGCTGGCGGGCGAGGCGAACGTCGACAGCCACCGGCTGCGTATCGGGTTCGTCAGCGAGGCCGAAGAGAGTAGGGTCCATGACGCTATCGGCATCCTCTCCGAGCTGCCCATATACATCGACGAGACGCCTATTCAAGGAGTAGTCGAGATGCGCGGAAAGGCCCGTCGGCTCCAGACGGAACGTGGCCTCGACCTAGTAATCGTCGACTACCTCCAGCTTATGACGTCTGGAAACACGAGGAACGACAACCGGGTCCAGGAGATGGGAGAGTTCTCCCGCTCTCTGAAGGGCCTGGCGCGTGACCTCGACATCCCGGTACTGGCCTGCTCCCAGCTGAGCCGTGCACCGGAGCAGCGCCCTTCGCACAGGCCGATACTGTCTGACCTTCGAGAGAGCGGCAGTATCGAGCAGGACGCCGATATCGTGGCTTTCATCTACCGCGAGGACGTCTATACGACAGAGGAGCAGTGGGAGAAGCGGTCCCCCAGCGAGCCGTACCCGAAGAACATAGCCGAACTCATAGTTGCGAAACACCGGAACGGGCCGACCGGTACCATCCCGCTGTATTTCCGCAACGACGTGGTGCGTTTCGAGAGCCTTGACCAGTCGGTGGGGTCGAGGGAGTTTGCCTAGGTGGCGTTCACGGGCTTTCCGTCGAAGGTGCGTTACACACCCGTTCCAAGCTCGCTATTCGGCGAGCTACTGGAGCAGATAGATGACATTGCGGAGCTCAAATGCACGTTGCGTCTCATGTGGCTGCTGCACGAAAAAAGAAGCTACCCTCGTTTCCTGACCCGTCGTGAGCTGGCTACCGACAGGGTCCTCGCCAGTGTACTGGTGAGCGACGGCGCCGACCCGCAGGCCGCGATCGACCGAGCCTTGATGTCGGCCGTACGCCGGGGGACCTTCCTATCGGGGCTCGTGAAGGGCACCGGGGCGTCGGAGCGCGTCTACGCTCTGAACACCGAGCCTGATCGCAGAGCGATGGCCAGGGTGGTGACGAAGACGTCGCTGGGCGGAGAAGAAGTCCCTCCGAGTGCCCAGGAAGAGCCGAGCGAGCGTCCAAACATCTTCGGCCTTTACGAGGACAACATCGGGCTACTGAGCCCGATGATCGCCGAAGAACTGAAACACACCGAAGCGGCCTATCCTCACGGTTGGATAGAGGACGCCTTTCGGGAGGCCGTCAGCAACAACAAACGTAGCCTGAGGTATATCACCGCGATACTAGAACGATGGGAGCGAGATGGAAGGGGCGATGGAAGACCTGTCCGATATCCTAAAAAGAATAGCTTCGAAGAACGGGTCGGGAGATAGCGGGCCGCGAGAGCGTCCCCAGGATATCGACGAGCCCGAAGTCTGCGGCGTCTGCAGCGGCCGCAGCTGGCTGACCACAGACGTCCCAGCCGGCGACCCCAACTTCGGTCGCTTCGTTTTGTGCGAGTGCCAGGAGCCGCGGGTCGACGAGGAGCGGTATTCAAGGCTCCTTCGGTACAGCAACCTGGGCGCCCTGAGCCGCTTCACGTTCGAGACCCTACGGCGACCGCCGTCTGAAGGACCGGACAATGAGAGCCGGTACGGCGAGGCCTACGAGGCGGCTGAATCGTACGCTGAGAACCCGAGTGGCTGGATAGTCTTCACCGGACCTTACGATCCGATGAAGGTGCGGCTGGCCGCCGCTATCGGCAATCGATGCCTCGACCGCGGCTACGTCGTCTTGTTTGTTCACGTGTCGGACCTGCTCGACCACCTCCGGGCAACCTTCAGCCCAACGAGCGAGATGGCTTACAGCGAGCTCTTCGATCAGGTCAGGAACACCCCGCTTCTGATCCTCGACGACCTGGGCAGTCACAGCACGACGCCCTGGGCCGAGGAGAAGCTCCGACAGATCGTCAACCAGCGGTACAATGCCGAGCTCCCGACCGTCATCACTACGACCGGCGATCTGAACGAGGTCGACCCTTACATTCTCAGCCGTATTCAATCGCCGGACCTCAGCCGCATCTTCGGGGTAGGGACCGAGCCTAAGGGCCCCACGCACAGGTTAGGCGGGATCGATCCCGACATGCTGAAGCGGATGACGTTCACGACCTTCGACGTTCGCGGAAACGGCCCTAGCGACGGGCAGAGACGCAGCATCGAGGCTGCCCGTACGGCTGCCAAGAACTTCGCGGCCGACCCCGACGGCTGGCTGACGCTCTTCGGCGAGACCGGCGTCGGCAAGACGCACCTCGCGGTCGCCATCGCCGCTGAGCAGCTCGAGAAGGGGAAGTCGATCTTCTTCGCCAGGGTTCCCGAGCTCCTCGACTACCTCAGGTACACTTTCAGCCCGGACAGTCCGGTCACCTACGACCGGCTATTCGAGGACGTCAAGACCGCGCCCCTGCTCATACTGGACGATCTCGGTCAGGAGCACAGCAGCCCCTGGGCGAGTGAGAAGCTCTATCAGATCGTCGTCCACCGTCACGATGCGCGGCTGCCGACAGTGGTCACCAGCATGGTCGACTTCACGAAGGAGCATGGGCCGATGGGCTCGCGGGTCCAGGACACGTCCGTTGCACTGGTCTGCAGAATCGACGCCCCCGACTACCGAAACAAGGCGGCCAGGCGCAGTGGGAGCCCGCGTCAGTCTGGCGCTACCCGGGCGCGACCCTCGCGCTGACGGGCCCTGCGCATGGACGGCAATGATTGCACCTTCTGCGAGGTCATCGCCGGAAGCCTCCCATCACGTAAGCGCTTCGAAGACGACGACGTAGTCGTTTTCGACAACGAACTCGACTGGCTGCCCGTGATGCTGTTGGTCGTCCCTCGCACCCACATGACCCAGGTTGAGATCTGGAAGGACAGCGCTATGCTGTCGAAGCTCGGCTCGTTGGCGGTCCGGTTGGGGCAAGAGCACTGCCCCGGTGGGTTCCGCGTCCTGTCGAACTTCGGCGACGACGCGCTCCAGACCCAGCGCCACGGACACCTGCACGTCCTCGGTGGCCAGCCCATGGGCCTTTACGTCCGGCCTCCACAGGACCGCAGCCGACCGGCACCGCCGACAAGGCCTTAGCCCGAATCCACCGAGGGAGGGCGTCGGGTTAGCATCCTGAAGTGGCCAGAGGGTGCTCTTCTGAATCTGGGATAATGGTTTTGTGACAGCAAAACAGTCCCAGAGAAGGAGCACCCAATAGATGCTACCACGCAACCAGCCCGACCGTATCCGTATCGTCTTTGACGATCACCGCCTGGTGGCCAATGCCGGTCTGCTTCTGCCGGCCACCCTCGCCCGGCATCTGGGCCTGCGGGAACTCGTTGACCATCACCTTGACCTGGGCGGCGCGCCGGGGCGGGCCAACACCGGAGACAAGCTGATGACCCTGGTGGCCTCAGCCATGGCCGGCGGCGACTGCATCGACGACGCTGATGTGTTGCGCACCGGGGGGACGGCCTGCACCCTGGGCGGCACGGTCAAGGCGCCATCCACCCTGGGCACCTTCCTGCGCAGCTTCCGGTGGGGCCACGTCCGCCAGCTGGACCGGGTGAGCCGGGAGCTGCTGGCCCGGGCCTGGGCCGCTGGGGCCGGACCCGGCGACGCGCCGTTCACCATCGACCTCGATTCCACCATCTGCGAGACCTACGGACTGGCCAAGGAGGGCGCCCGCCACCACGGCTATACCGGCAAGCGGGGCTACCACCCACTGCTGGCCATCGCCGCCGGCACCGGAGACGTGCTGATGTCCCGGCTGCGCGAGGGCCGGGCCAACACCGCCCGCGGCGCCGCCCACTTCCTGCGGGAGACGGTGGGACGGGTGCGCTACGCCGGGGCCAACGGACGACTCACGCTACGGGCCGACAGCGGGTTCTACACTCATGGCGTGGTATCCGTCTGCCGCAAGATGGATGTCCGCTTCTCCATCACCATCCGCCAGCATAAAAGCCTGCACAATCTCATCAAGGCGATACCCGAAGATGCCTGGACGCCGATTCCTTACTGGATGGACGGCGCCGCCGATGTGGCCGAGACCACCTGCACTCCCTTCCAGAGTGAACCTGACGCCGCGCCGGTGCGGCTCATCGTCCGGCGTGTGAAGCCCACGCCCGGTTCCCAGCTGGCCCTCTTCGCCACCTACAGCTATCACGGCTTCATCACCGACCGGGACGGGGAGATGCTCGAACTGGAGGCCGACCATCGCCGCCACGCCGAGATCGAGAATGCCATCCGAGACCTCAAGCACGGTGTGGGGTTGAACCATCTCCCCTCGGGCCGCTTCGCCGCCAACGCCGCCTGGCTGGCGGTACAGGTGATGGCCCACAACATCGCCCGCTGGACAGCGCGCATCGGTCTGGGCGAGCAGGTGGTGACCACCAAGACCCTCCGGCGGCGGTTCTTCTCCCTGGCCGGACGGATCACCCGCTCGGCGCGCCGCCTCACACTGCATCTGCCACAGCGCTGGCCTTGGGAAGCCCAGTTCGATCGTGCCCTGGCCCGATTGCGCGCCCTGCCACTCCCTGCCTGACAGCGGCGGCGGCAACCGGCCGACATCCGGCCAACCGAACGTCCCCGCGAACTCGCGCCAGTCCGGTCTGCGAGTGCCTCTTGCTGTGTCCTCTCCCCGCTATCTCGCCCTGACCAACATTCGCAGACGGTCACAAAGTCTCCCCGCGGCAACTGAAGACAAACACCGGCCCCCCTCTACCCCAAATCGTGCCCGGACCATCGCCCTCCCTTGCCCCTATCGCCCGTTCCGCTGCTGCATAGTCATCCCTTCGGTGGATTTGGGCTTAGGGGCAGGTCTCAGACCTCAAGCCTCCGTTCGACCTGAGCCTGTCGAAGGACGGACACCGCGCCGGTGGCAACCCCTTGTCGCCTCCAACCCCCAACGATAGACTGGGCCCATCGTGAAGAAAACCATCCTCCACGGCCCCCGAGACCTGCGCATCGAAGACGTCGCGCTGGATGCCTCCAGTCTGAAGCCGCACGACGTCTGGGTCCGGACCGAGATAACAGCCTTTAAAATCGGGACCGATCGCGGCAACTACGAGGGCGCCGAGCAGGTGCCGGGAGCACCGGGGTACCCGCGCTTCGTCGGCGACAGCAACCTGGGCACCGTACGAGGAGTCGGAAGCGACGTAACCCGATTCCGAGTTGGGGACCGGGTCGTATCGAGGGCGCCACACCAGTCGGAGTACGTCCTCGACGAGTCGCAGTCCATCGTTAAGGTGCCGGATGGAGTGGACCCGGAAGACGGAGTCTGGGCGCACCTGTACACCCTGAGCAGCCTTTGCTATCGAAAGGCACATTTCCAGCCGGGGGAGAACGTCGCCGTGATTGGATTGGGCGTGCTTGGCCTTGGTGCAGTCGCTCTGGGACCCGCATTTGGAGCCAGAGTGGTCGGGATTGGGAACAGCGAGACCCGGCTGGAGATGGCCCAACGGATGGGCGCGCACAAGGTATTCCTATCTGATGACCCAGAGCTCCCGAGTAAGCTCGACGCTTTTACCGGCGGCGCCGGCGTTGACCTGGTTATCCTGACCGCTAACCCGTGGCCGGCCTACCGAATGTCTGTCGAGGTCGTGCGTCCCGGCGGCCGCGTTTCGATCGTCAGCCTGCTCGGCCGGGGGGAGCCGCCTCTCGACTTCAACCCGTTGGCGATGGAGTACTTCTACCTGAAGGGGATCTCCCTCATCGCCGTCAACGGACGCGCCGGTTACCTGTATCCTGGGGAAAGTGACCGCTTCGACTGGGACCGGGCGTGCGAATATGTGCTCGCCCTCATGGCAGACGGCCGGCTCGAACCCAAGCGCCTGATAACCCACCGGCTGCCGTACACCGACATAGTCGATGCCTACGAGATGGCGTACCGCCGCGAGAAGTCGATGCTGGGCGTGGTCTTCGACTGGCGCAACGCGTGAGCAATCTTGATTCCCTCGTAAAAACCCGTTTTGAGGAAGTTCCAGCGCTTTAGCACATGTGAGCGCTACCGTATGTTGGGGTAGGACACGGAACAGAGACTGTATATTGTACCCAGGCAAGGGTACGGTTGTTCTAATTCGACCTGCACAGACTTTTTACGAGAGAATCAATCTTGCGACGGATCTTCGTGTCCGCCGCGACTAGGCCTAGAACGACGATGGTCAATAGGCAAAAAATACAAACCGTAGGGGCGCCCCGATGCCACATCGGGGCTATGCGCCCGTCCTGGCGAGGTTGGAACCAATGCCGATAGACCCACGTGTCCGCAGATCGACGGAGATGTACGACCGCGCCAACCAGCTTTTCCCTGGCAAGACGCAGCTACGAAGCCGGCTGGCTCGCGGTTTCGCCGAGGGCGTCAGCCCTGTCTACGCCAAGAGCGCCAAGGGCTCGCGGTTCATCGACGTCGATGGCAACGAGTACGTCGACTGGGTCAGCGCCTTCGGCGCGATCATCCTTGGGCACGCCGACGATGTGATCGACAACGCCGTCAAAGACCAGATCGACCGTGGCAGCATCTACACCGTGAACGGGCCCCTGGAGATCGAGCTTGCTGAAGAACTGGTGGCCACTATCCCTTCCGCCGAGATGGTCCGCTACACCAAAGCGGGCGGCGAGGCGTGCGCTCTCGCAGTCCGGATCGCTCGCGCCACGACAGGGAGAGACAAGGTCCTCTTTTCCGGGTACCACGGCTGGCACGACTGGTACCAGGCCGCCCAGTACGAATCGGACCCGAAGCTCGCCAGCGGCGTCGAGCCGGTAGGCGTTCCGCGCGCCCTGGCGGGCACGTCAATCCCCTTCGCCGAAGGCGACCTGCGGGCGCTGCGGCAACTCCTCGATGACAACGCCGGCGAGGTGGCCGCCGTCATGATGGAGCCGTTGAGATCCACGGTGCCGGAGGAAGGCTATCTTGAGACGGTCAAGGAGCTCGTCCGCGCTCACGGCGCCGTCCTCATCTTCGACGAGGTGTCGTGCGGCTGGCGCATTGCGCTGGGAGGAGCGCAGGAGTACCTTGGCGTGATCCCGGACATGACCGTGGTCGCCAAGGCGATGTCGAACGGCTATCCCATGGGCGCGGTGGTCGGCTCGCGAGAGTCGATGGAGCCCGGCGCCGACGCGTTCATTTCGAGCTCGTATTGGAGCGACAACATCGGGCTGGCGGCGTCCCTCACGACTATCCGAGAGCTGCGGCGACGCGAGTCAGCGTCGGGGTTCAAGGAGCTGGGTGAGAAGCTCACTTTGGCTATGAACGAAGCCATCGAATCGGTCGGGATCTCCGCGCAGTTCTCCGGCCTCCACACCAATCCGACCCTGACCATCGACGCCCCCGACGAGACCGTCGCCTCCCAAGCGAAAACGTTGTTCATCCAGGAGATGGCCAGGCGGGGGGTCCACTGCAACATGACGTTCAAGGGGACGCTGGCCCACACTGACGAGGACATCAAGCTGACCGCCGACGCGACCGCCGAGTCCCTCGCGGTAGTCATGAAGGGCCTAGAAGGCGATATGGACGAGCTGCTCGTCGCCAATGTGCAGCAGGAAGCCTTTCGCCGGATCGTCAGATAGGTCAGCATCGTGGCCACTCTCGCTCGACAGATGGCTGATTTCACGTTCTCCCTGCGGTACGAGGACATCCCCCCGAACGTTATTCAGGCCGCACGTCGATACCTGGCTGACGCGCTCGCCTGTTCACTCGGCGCCTATCGTGCAGAGACGGTTGAGGGTGTAAGACAGCACGCGCTCCAAGTTGGTGGCAGTGACGATGCGACCCTTTTGGGAACCGATATTAGAGTGCCGTCCAGCATGGCAGCGCTCGTCAACGGCACCATGGTCCGCTACCTGGACGCCAACGACATCTCGGCACTCAGGGCAGGTGGCCATTTCAGCGATGGAACTCCGGCGTTGATCGCCATCGCTGAGAAGCATCAGCGCAGTGGGAAGGAACTGCTGACCTGTTTGGTGGCGTCGTACGAGCTACAGGGTGCATTGGCCGAATCTTTCGATTTCATGAGCCGAGGGTTTCATGCTTTGGCTCAGGTGCCGTGGACCGGACCAATTGTAGCGACACGATTGTCAGAAGGAACACCGGAAGAGGCTGTCCACGCTTCCGGTCTCTCCGGCACTACGGGCATGGTAATGAACACGTGGCTGAAGCCGTCCGAGCGCATCCCGTCGATAAAGTCGGTGGCCGTCGGTATGGCATCCCAGCGTGCGGTTGAAGCCGCAAACCTCGCAGCCGTCGGCGTCACAGCGCCTGACGATGCCCTCGAAACCGCGCTCTTTCGCTTGGAATCCCTTGCGGACCTCCCGGTTCGCAAGGAACCATTCGCGCAGCTGGGCCACCGTTGGACCAGCCTCCGCAACATCATCAAGGCGTACCCGGCACAGATTTATACGCAGGCCGCCGTCGAGGCCGCGGTAGCGCTCCATCGCAAAGGCGTCAGAGCACAGCACGTACGTAAGCTGACCCTCTACGGCCATCGGAATGTCGCTTCGGGAGTCCAGGGCTCGCGAGAGGCGTTCACGCCCAGAAGTCGCGAAGCGGCTGACCACAGCACGCCTTACGTCATGGCTATGGCACTGATGCGCGGAAAGCTGACGCTTCGGGAGTACGATGGCGCGCCATGGGAAACCGACGAGGTCAGGGACATCATGTCCAGAATCGAGCTTGTAGTCGACCCTGAACGGGACCGTGCAATGGCTGAGGATGGAATTCTGGGAGTCCGGCTTGTCGCAGACCTTGAGGATGGCTCAACCGAGGCAATCGAGGTCCACCAGCCGAAAGGCCACCCGGACGCCCCGTTCGACGATGCTGGCCTGCTCGACAAGATGACCTGGCTGCTGGAGGACGTCGTAGCACCAGATATTCCGAGCCGTCTGATGAGCCTATGCGAGCGGCTGTCTAGCCCCGAGGACGTGACTGAACTGATCGAAGCATGTCGCGTTTGAGTCGGGCAACCTGCCTGGTTCCCTAGCCTTGGCTCCGCGGTACTAGACGCAGCGTTTCCACAGTCGCCTTCTCAACCGCCTTTTGAGTCCACGCGATAGGAACGCCGTCCCCTCGCAGCCAGAACGGTAACAGATTGTCGTAGTGGGGCGACATCGGATTGCCTGACTGCCCTCCGGGCAGCGAAAACCGGCTTTCGTCCCAGTTGCCCACGTCGAGCACCATTCGCATCGAGGCCACGGCCAGCGGATCGGCGGTTGGGTCGAAGGGGTTGGGAGCCGCCTGTGCGACCGTGTTGACGTCGCCGCCCTGCGGGAACGGGCCCAGATTGAATACGGGCTGCAATAAGCTCCGTTGCCCGAATGGGTGTCGCAACGTCAGGGGGCGGACCGCGCCCCACTCCCAACTGCTTCGGTCGACACCGTAGGTGGACCGAAGCCTTTGGAACGCGCGAGACAGCGCCTCCTCGATCAACTGCTCCGAAGCCGCACCTGGCGATTCCCGGAGCCAGCGCACCAGGTGTCCGACTCGGCGGGCGGCCAGCAGTGTCAATGGGTGCACAGGGCCGACGCCTTCGCCGAGGGCGAACCGCCAAGAATTCGGCGCCTGCGACTCGGCGATGCCCTGGAACATCTCGGCAAGAAAGAACTCGAAGACCGTCGCGGCGCTCGACTCGGCCGACACCGAGCCGTCCCAGTCGCGCAGAAGATCGACGCTCCGCTGCGCGTCCGTGTCGTCGGGGTCTACGCCGAGGACCGACTCGCGAAGCTCGGTCCATGGGATGGAGTGCGTGTCCATCTGGAGAGCGAGGCTTGCGGCGACGTCCCAGTCGTTGCGCGCCTCGATCGCCTCGGAGACCCGTGCCACCCTGTAGCCGTCCAGCCAGTCGACGCCCAGAAACAGCCCGCTGTCGTATGGCGCCGGCTGGTTGTTGGACGTTGCGACGTACCCGGCCTCCGGGTCGAGGGCGGAGGGCATCTCGTCGAAGCTGACGGGCGATTCGTACCACCCGGAGTCGTGGTGCGACCCTGGGGTCGGGACCGTGCCAAAGCCCCGTTTTCGGCGCGGCACGTCCCCGACGAGCTGGTAGCCGATGGACCCAGAGGTGTCGGCGTACACGACGTTGAGCGAGATGTGCGGCCAGTGCTCGAAGGCCCGTCTGAACTCTTCGAAGGAGCGGGTCCGCTCGACGGCGAGGAAGCCTTGGACCGGCAACGGATCGAGCCAGGTAGCGCGAAGCGATATGGCGTCGTCCGCCGCCGATAGCGCTGGGCCGACGATAGGGCCTCGTTTTGTAATCGCGACGTCCTCGACGACCGCTCTACTTCCCTTGACGTGAATCGTTTCCCGCACGACTTCGCACGGCACGAAGGCGTCTCCCTCGCGAACCCTGAGGCCGTCAGGACCAAGCTCCTCGACGAACAGGTCCGAGTTGTCGGCCAGTCCGGCTGAGATGCCCCAAGCGGCGGTGCCGTTGTGCCCGGCTGGAAAGGCCGGAACGCCCACGAATGCGGCACCCGCCACGGCCCATTCAGGCGCGCGAACGTGGGCAAGGTACCAGTGAGGGGGAATCGCTGGCCTGAGATGAGGGTCGTTGGCCAGGACCGGCCGGCCGGACGACGTACGTAATGGTGCTATGGCCCACGCGTTGGTGGCAGGCCCGCGCCCGACGACCTCCGCAAAGGCGGCTAGGTCCTCGAATAGCGCGTCGATCGCTTTGCCGGCCTGCTTGCCAGGAGGGACCGAAACGGGCAACCAATCCGGATACGCCGGGTCGAGGGCCTTCAGCGCCTCGACGCCGTCTTCTTTCAGTATACGGAGCCTTGCAAGCTCGATGTCCCAGTTGGATGCGAGGACGAAGGCCTGCAGGAGATAGACCGCCACCACGTCTGATGCGGTGTAGGCCGACGGCTTCCGTCGCAGCAATGCGAACTCGTGGGCCCGTCGTGGTGACCCGATCGTCGCCCCGTCCGTTATGCCACGAGCGAAGGCCGCGACTCTGGCCTGAGCCAGAGCGTCGAGGGCCTCGAGCTGTGGCCGAGCGGTGCGGGCGAAGCCTATTCGCCGCGAGAGACGGTCGATGGCCAGACCGCGGGCGCCGATCAGTTCGGAAAGCGTGCCCAGAGCCACGCGGTTCAGGAGCTCGACCTGGAACGCCCGGTCCTGGCCCTGGCAGAAGCCCAGTCCGTACCAGGCATCGGCGTCCGTCGAGGCTTCGACGTGAGGGATACCGAATGCGTCGCGCCTAATCGAGACGGGCTGGTCCAGACCGGAGACCGTCAGGGTGCCCGAGGTCATCGGAAGACGGCGGCCGAGGACCAGCCGAAATAGCAGCTTCGGAAGGTTCATCCACCGAGCACGGATGTGGCCGTTGCCTGTTTCTCCGCCGCCTTGCTCGGCTGGCCCAGCCCTGCGAGGCTGGTCCACTCGATGTCGAGATCGAACACGTGGCTAAACTCACGGGCCAGCACGGGCACCACCGAATCCACGGAAACGCCTTCGCTTCCATGACCAACCATCGAAGTCACAGCTACGTCGGGCATACCGCACGGGACAATGTGATCGAAGTACGAAAGATCAGGGTCCACGTTGAGGGCGAAGCCGTGGGTCGTCACGCCTCGGCTGATCTTTACTCCGATGGCGGCGATCTTCGCGTCGCCGACCCAGACTCCGGTGGGCCGCTCGTCCGACGTGGCGGAGATGCCGAACTCCGCCAGCGTGGCAACGATCGCCCGCTCGAGGCTCCGTACGTATTGGAGGGGCCCGATACCCAGTGTCCGCAGGTTAACGATGGGGTAGCCGACAAGCTGACCGGGGCCGTGGTAAGTCACCTCGCCGCCGCGGTCGATATGGTGCACCTCGACGCCTAGCTCTCTGAGTCGCTGTGGCGCTGCCAGAATGTCGCTATTATTGCCACGGCGACCCAGGGTATAGATGTGGTTGTGCTCTACAAGTAGCAGCATGCCCAGCAGATCGCCGTCGGCTACCCTGGCCTGGAGGTCCTTCTGGAGCTCGAGTGAGGCAGCGTAATCGATACGGCCGGCGTCGACCGTGAAGCAGATGTTCATAGGGCACAGCGTACCGTGTTTCGGATGGCGCGGTCTACGGACGCGGCCACGCGAGCGATGAGACAGAGATTTTCCCACAGTGTCTCGTCTCAAAGTGTCTCATGCTCGTTAAACGGCAGAAGGTGTCGTGTTTCCATTCGCTTTCCCGCAAGTTACCCCCAATTGTCGACCTGCTGTATGCTGGGCTGACGCATAGCCGAGAAGACAGCATCAATGGCACCCATCCAGGCGGTGATATTCGACTTCGACGATACGCTTGCTGACACGTTGTCGGGGCGCCTTGGCGCTTTGCGGGCAGCGGCGCTTCAGGTCTTGAAAGTCGACTTGACTGAGGAGTCCCTCACGGCTGTTCACAGCCGATCGAACTTGGAGAGCCAAATGGCGGTTCTAGCCGGGGGCAGAGCATCGGTTGCCGAGCAATTGGTGGAAGCGTACCGCCAACTGTACTATGACCCCGAAAGTGAACCGCCTAGTCTCTTCGCAGGGGTTGACTCGGTCCTGTCTCGCCTCCGGACCAATGGAGTCCGACTAGCATTGGTCACTTCTCGCCATCGCGTCGGAGCTGACGGCAACCCGAACCGCGGTGTTCTGTGGGAGCTCAAGCGCATGGGGCGGGCCGATCTGTTCGAGGTCGTCGTTGGGTACGAGGATTCGGTCGATCACAAGCCGGCTCCCGATCCTTTTTTGGTCTGCCTGTCGAGGCTGAGGCGAACTGGTGACGCCGCGCTTGCAGTGGGTGACAGCCCTTTCGATATCCAGGGCGCCCGTGCTGCGGGCATCCGAACGGCCGCCGCTCTGTGGGGCGCCAACGATCCGGATGCCCTTGTGGACACATCGCCCGACGCTGTCCTGGCTGACCCAAGGGAACTCCTGGCGCTTGCAGCGGCCGAGCCCGAGTAGCGGGAGAGGGCGCATGGCAATGCGCCCCTACGGAAGAGGAAGCCACGACCCGCCTGTCCGATTCCCCGGGCTGAGATATGAACCGCTCAACCGTTCCGATGATCAGTTTGGATCGGCGCCTCGAGCTCGGCGAGGGCCACGATCTTGACGTGGGAGAATCAGGTGGCCGTTCTTGACCTCGCCCATCTTCAAGCCGTCGTGGTCGCAGCGGATTGCTTGCATCTTGGTGTCCAATGGTGTTCCTCCTGTTACTCGTGATTGCTTGTCACCCTGATCCCAACCCCTAGCCCCCTCCCTCCACCGGCGGTAGGTTCATCTCGCGGCGCACTTCGTTGACCGTCATGATTCCGGAGTTGACGTACATCTGCCGGCGCTTGGCTCTGTCGTTCTCGCTCTCCTGCAACGCTTCGACGGCGCCCGTGTCGAACTCGACGAAGAGCGACGGGTCTCCCAAGGCTGAGAGTAGCCGCTGGTTGAGGGCCTCCTGGTAGAACATCAGCTGGGGAACGATGGTGTCTTGCCAGAACAACGTCCTGGCCGTCTGGAAGTTGGAGAACGTGATCCGCTCGATGTCGCCCAGCATCGGCTTGGGCACGCCGTAGACTCGGGACACGTCTTCGAGGCTCCACCGCAGGGTCTGCAGGTACTCCATATCCCTGGGACTGAACCCCAGGTTCGCAGCCTTCATGCCGCCACTCAACAAAGCCGGACGCCTCACGTTGTCGGCGCCTTTGAATCGGGACTCCCAGCGGTCGTAGAACTCTCGCACCTCTTCGTCGGTCGGGGTGTCGGAGGTCTCGATGAAGAGGCCTGGCACGCTCTCGTTAGTGAGGGAGTGCCGGCTGGCGCGCAGGGCGTCCAGACCCATGTCGGCGGAGAGCCGGAGGGGGGCCATCGGCGACAGGCCCGCGTACTCGTCCAGCGGGTTGAAGTAGTGGATCCAGACGACGTCCTCGGCGACATAGGAGACTAGCTGGCGCCCATTGCCAACGTAGACGAACCCCTTGACGTACTTTCGGGAATCCGGCACGACCCTCATCCTGTCGGACCGGAGGGGCCATATCTCGGCTACCCGCCCTGACTCGTCACGTTCGAGCCCCCAGAAGGCCGAGCCCCATAGGCCTAGATACGTCTCCGTCGCACGCCATAGGTCACCACGGGTCAGGAAGGGGTTTGGCGAGTCGAGCAATCGCTGGGCCGGATGGTCCGGACGCACGACCTCCGCCCGGCGCCTGGCAAGAGCCACCCGACCGTCCTCGGGCGGTCGATGGAGCGTGGGTCCGCGCTGACCAGACCCCGCGTCGCGTACGCCACTTTCCAGCCTCCGGTATACCTTGAGCGGCACCCGCGCCAGTGCGTCCTGCCTCAGCTTGATCGCCGAGTAGACGAGGGCTGACCTCGGGTAGTACTCCCCGTACGACAGCGGCATCCACGATTGGCCCACACCGAGGTCGCGTTCCCACTTCGAGCTCACGACGGGAGCGACACGGTTCGCCCGTTGCCAGCCGCGCATCTTCGTGCCGACGGTTTGTGCCAGTAGGGTCACTTTCGAAAACATTCTTTGCCTCCATAACAGGGCGTGTCTATACCCAGATGCGAACCCGTCCGCGCTGGGCTGCGAAAGTCATGGCCAGGGCGTCCGCCTCGTCGGGCGACCGGTTCATGTCCTGCTTGCTTTGCAGGCGGATCTTCCCATTCTCGTCCCGTGTGTACATGCGGCTCGATACCTGCCCTATCAACGCCGCGTCGTCGTCGGTATCCAGTTCGTCGGCCACGTATTTGTTTTGCATTGCCCACCATATCTCGGCCGTTCGATTGACGAAGTAGTCCTTATTGTTTGCGGCTGCGCCGGCGACGAAGGCCTCGAGCCGCGTGCTACCGAGCTTCCCGTGCTTCAGCTGATCGACAACCCCTCCACCGACGCCCGTATCGTCGACAACGAGGGAGTCGACGAGGTGGTCGCGGCAGTAGGCCTGGAGAAAGGCGGATATCTGAGTCGTGTCACGGCCTCGCGTCCGCCACACGATCCGAGCCACCGGCCCCTGGCGTCTCATGACAACCGTCTTGTCCTGCCCGTAGCGCGCCACGTCGCACCGCAGAATGACCGGCCCATCCGCTTCCAGCTCCCGTCTCGCCGCTGCCACGGCCTTCGAAAGAGGCACGACCACGTCGTCGAGGTTGTCCGGAAACTCGCCGAGTACGGCCCCGACGTAAAGGGCGCTCTCCTCGCCCCATTCCTCCTTCCGGTCGTCGATGTCCTCCTGCGTGATCATCCCTGGGACGGCTATCCGTCCAAGCTTGATTCCCTCGTAAAAACCCGTTTTGAGGAAGTTCCAGCGCTTTAGCACATGTGAGCGCTACCGTATGTTGGGGTAGGACACGGAACAGAGACTGTATATTGTACCCAGGCAAGGGTACGGTTGTTCTAATTCGACCTGCACAGACTTTTTACGAGAGAATCAAGCTTCAGGTTCGGTGTGTCTGACGCGCCGATCTGGATGGTCTCGTACATCTCCCTTCTGGAGTGGTGCGAGTCGTAGAAGACCCCCTGGTTGACAAAAGGATTGCCGGTCATGAGCAACCGGGTCGGGTTCAGTCGCCGGATCGCGTCCATGTCCCCCTGCTTCACGGCGTGGGCCTCTGTGATGACGGCCAGCAGGTTGGGAGAGTGGAACCCCTGGAGGTTGTACGGCGAGTTCGTGGCGAACCCCAACGCGAAGCTCTGCTCGTCGATCTCGTACCGGGATGTCCGGAACATCCTGCCCCGAAGCTTCGACGCGGCCCGCACCGATACCCGACGGGAACTGGGAACGGCCCTCAGGATTTCGATTTGCTTGTCGTATGGCTTCTCTTGTAGTACCTCCTGTACGAACGCTACCGGGTCCTTCTCTAATTGGGAGTCGTCGGTCTCATTCACCTCGTTAGTTAGCCCTCGCAGATAGCTGGCCGGCCGGTAAAAAGAAAAGGACGGACCCTGCGGGGTCCGTCCCTCAAATCGATAATAGTACAAACGTGCTAATATGTCAAGTGCTGTTTTTTGCCTTATCCTGCTCCCAAAACCTAACCCTTAACCCCTCCCCCCAGTTCCTGCCTGACCAGCTCCGTCCCCTTCACCAGCGCCTGAAGCTTCAGGACCGTGAGCCACCTGGGTAGCTGGAAGAACCCGCAGTCTGGGCTGACGTAGAGCTTCTCGGGGGCGACGTACTTGAGAAGCTCCCTGATCCGTTCGGCCACGTCCTCCGGCGATTCCACGTAGAAGGACTTGATGTCGATCACACCGCCGCCGAGCTCGCGGTCGATGTCGAACTCCTTCCAGAGGTCGCTCTCCAGCATCTCGCGGTTGGCGAACTCGAGGACGATCTGCTCTGCTTTCGCTTCGAGCAGGCCTGGGAACATCCATCGGTACGTGCGCTTCCCGCGCGGTCTGCTGCCCAGGTTGCCGAAGCACACATGCAACGCTAGCTTGGCGTCGACGCCCTCGACGGTGGCGTTGTACAGGTCGATCCATTCGTTGAGCTCGCCGGGCACTATCGCGAAAGAAGGCTCGTCGAGCTGGATGAAGTCGGCGCCGGCCTCGACGAGGGCTTTGAGTTCTTTGTTGATCACTCCGGCTAACTCCCAGGCCAAGTCGATCCGGTTCTTGTATGCCTCCCCCGGGCGTATATGGATGGTGATGGTCAAGGGGCCGGGACACGTGACTTTGATGGGTTTGTCCGTGTGTTCCCTGGCGTACTTGTACTCCTCGATGATGCCGAGCCCTTCGGGCATGGTGACCTTCTCGACCGCTCGGTATCGAGGTGGGGAGTCGTAGCCGTAAACGCCAACTTTCCGGAGGGGTGGCTCGTCCACGAGGCCCGACATGCGGCCATAGAAGCTCTGGACGAAGAAGAAGCGGCGCATTTCACCGTCGCTGATGATGTCTATCCCAGCACGTTCCTGGTCCATCATCGCCACGTTAACTGCGTCGTCGTAGGTCTCCCGAATATCTGTCCGGCCGTAGTTGCCCTTCTCGATCTCGTCGAACGCCGTCCATAGCCAGCTCGGTGTCGCGTGGCTACCGATCACCGTCGTTGGAAGCAAGGGCAGGGGTTCGTCTGGCATCTATTCACTCCTTGGGTCTGTGGGCGGCAATTATATAGTACGAACGGTGACTGCGGCCCGTTGCGGCCCCAATACGAGCGCCCTATAATGTAGCGCCGACGAAACGGTAAGGACGGAGAATGAGTGACGCAGCCGAAGACAAGCCGGTTACACGCAGGCAGTTCCTAGGCAGCTTTCCCGGGAAGGTAGCGGCTGGCCTGGCGGCGGTCGCCATCGGTGGTGGCTCGCGACTATTGCCGCGCCGCCGGTCCAAGCCTCCATCGTTCCCTGAGGGTTCGATCTTCACACCCGTCAAGAACCCGCGAAAACGGACGTAGCTCTTGTTGGTTCAGCCGACTCGCTCGGCATCAAACGTCGGGACCCACGACCCCATCGCCATACGCCACACGCAGCCGTAACGGGAGGACCTGATGCACCAAGCCGGAAGGACGAACGCCCTCGCGGATGCCCTGATCCCGAAAAGCACCGCTGCGGTCAACGCGGTCCTGGACGCGGTGTTGATCGTCGGATTCGCCGCCCTGACCGGGTTGTCGGCGAAGATTGCGATCTACCTGAACCCTGCCGTTCCGATTACCGGCCAGACGTTCGCGGTGCTTATGACCGGCGCCGTCCTCGGCAGCAAGCGTGGGACCGCGAGCATGCTCGTCTACCTCGGCACTGGAATCGCCGGGGTGCCGGTTTTCGCGCCGTCGGGTCCCATCGGGAATTCGAGCATCGGCTACCTGATCGGATACCCCGTCGCGGCGCTCATCGTCGGGCTTCTCGTCGAGCGGGGTTGGGGCCGAAATCCGTTCAAGCTCGCTGCGGCGATGTTCGCGGGCGAGGTCGCGATCTACGCCTTCGGACTGCCATGGTTGGCCTTCTACATCCCGGCTGCCGAGATGGTCGACCGCACGCGCCTTGCGGTCGTCTATGACTGGGGCCTTGAAGACTTCATTATTGGCGACACGATCAAGCTAGTGCTGGCCGCATCGGGCGTGCCGTTGGTATGGGCGGGGATCAGACGTTTGAAGGGCGAAGACAGGGCGCCATAGCCTCTGCCTGGCTATTCCCCTTCCGCCGCGTGCAGCTCGACCGTCTCGCCTCTCGGCGCAGGCTCGATTAGCCCATAGCCGCCCGCCTTCCGACGGTAGACCACGTTGTGCCGGCCGGTCTCGCCGTTAGGGAAGAAGAAGTCGTGGCCAAGTAGCTCCATCTGTTCGACCGCGTCCTCTGGGAACATCGGTTTCGTCTCGTGGCTCTTCAGCCGTACGATCGAGCCATCGTCCTCTTCGACGGGCGGCGCTTCTTCCTCGATCGTCAGAGCTTCTTTGTGCACCGCCCCCTGCTGACGCCTTCGATAGTAGACCCGGTCTTTCCAGTCGCGAATGCGGCGGGCCAGCGGGTCGTGCGTGCGATCGATCGCTGAGAATGGGTCCGATCCATTTTCCTCGACTCTAAGGACGGTTTTGTCAGCGGCGAGGGTCGTCTGGACTACGTATCTCATTTCGGCCGGACTAGTGGCCTCGTAGGTCACCTCTGCCCGCGCCGAGCGGACATTGGGTAGTGTACCGATTACCCTGTTAAGCCGCTTCTGGATGTACTGCTTCGTCTTTTCGGTGATCGCGCCCTCGACGTGCCTGAAGGTGACCTGTATCTCGGGCGCCGTCTGTTTCCGGGCCATTTCGCCTCCGTTGTAATTGATTTGCCCCTTTTGTTGCCATAAGTCCTAGCTAGGGCGGCCGACTCGCCGGATAGATTCTCAACGGGGACCGTCTTCCTGTCGTCCTGAGGAGCTTGCCACGAAGGACCTAAGGACGGAGTGCGCCGTATGGTCAATGGCCTGCGCTCCGTCACCTCCTTGGATTCTTCGCCGGGCTCAGAATGACAGGCGTACTGCTACGGTCCCGGTCGGATGCTCCACGTAGTGGCAGACCTGCGTGTCTGCCCGCGCTGCGCTCAGGCCACCGCGAACGTAGACCCCGCGCTCGTTTTTGTTACTTCTATCCTCACCGGGAACGACTCTTTGACTTCCTCTACGTGCGTGATCACGATGATCTTCTGGAAGTCCGCTTGGATCGACTGGATCGCCTCCTTGAGCCGCTCCTGCCCAGCCGCGTCTTGCGAACCGAATCCCTCGTCGATGAATAGAATCGGCAAGGGGGCTCCCGACCGTCGGGCAAGTAGCTTCGAGAGGGCGATCCGTAGCGCGAAGTTGATCCTGAACGCCTCGCCGCCGCTGAACGTCTCATAGCTCCGCGTACCCACCTCGTCCGATATCTTGATTTCGAGCTCCTCGGATGGCAGGCCCATTCGGCGCTCTCGGCGCCCTTCCGTGAGCTGGAGTTTCAGCGCCATCCGGTTTTCCGTCAGCCGGGCCAGGATCTCGTTGGCCTCGTCCTGAAGCTGAGGGATCGCCATCTCTATGATAAGCGCCTGGACCCCGTTCTTCCCAAACGCGACGGTCAGTTCGTCGTAGATTGCCTTCTCGTCGGCGTTCTGTCGTCGACGCTCCTCGAGCTCGCGTACCTCGCGCTCTTTTTCAGAGATCGATGAGAGCCGCTCCTCGACCACGCGCTTCTCGACTTGCTTGTCCTGTCGTTCCTTCTCCAGAGACTCGTACCGAGCCAGAGTCTCTTTGAACTCCGATTCTTTGCTCGGAAGAACTTCGATTATCATCGAAAGCTCGGTGCGACGCGCCATGTCATGTTCGATTTGCTCTCGCCGACGGTCAAGGATCTGACCGACTCCTTCGACCGCTGCCCTCTCGTCCGGCGCGTTCCTGGTTGCCTCGGCCAGTTTGCCGTGCAGCTCGGCCGCCGGCTCCAAGTGCGCGACGTTTCGTCGCGTTTCTTCGTGCAACGCTGGGTCGTACCTGAGGGCAGCCATCTTCGTCTCAAGCCCCGAAAGCTCGCCGATCTCGGCCTCCGCGAAGCCGTTTTGTTCCAATTCGGCCTTCTTCTGGGCCAGCTCGCCGCGAGCGGGCTCGAGGTCGCGTGTGGCCTGCTGGGCCTCGGCCTCGTCACGCTTCTGGGTCGCCAGGCGCGACTCCAGTTCCTGTCGAAGGCGCTTTAGCTCCGCTTCCCGGGAGAACACGGCCGAACTGAGGCCCTCGCACTTGGTGGCCAGCGTTTTGCGCTCCGACTCCTGCTCGCTGTAACGGCGCTTCGCGTCCTGTCCGGCGTTAGCGTACTCGGCACGGAGGTGTTCCTGGCCCTCAGCTCCAAGGGGTCGCCTGCAGACCGGACAGTTGGCCTCGCCTTTCTCAAGGATGTCGAACTTCTTGCGCGTCTCTTCCATCTCGCTTCGAAGCGAGGCGCTGGACTGTTCTAGAAACTGGACCCGGGCTGCCGCTTCCCGCTGCTCGTTGCGCTTCAACTCTAACGATGCTTCTAGCTTATCGAGGCCGGCTTGTTCCTGGGTCGCCTTCGCGATGTCGCCCTCGATTGATGGGAGCCGGTTTGCCATCGGCTCGAGACGCTGGGCCATGTGGTCACGCAATTGCGCGATTGTGGAGGAGATGCGTTCCCTCTTCACAGCGACGGTCTGTTCGACCTGCGCCCGCTGCCGGTCCAATTCCGCAACCTGAAGTGACACTGCTTGCAATCTATCCAGCTCCGTCCGTGCCTGCTTCAACTGTTCGAACTGCTCTTTTATCTTGTCCACGTCCGCTAGCGTTCTCTCGTAGTCGGCGAGCTTCGTTCGGTGAGCCTCCAGCTGTCGCTCCAGGCCTGCCGTCTCGGACCGCGAGGTCTCCAACCGGCTGTTCAACGAGTCGAGCTCGCCCTTGCTGCTCTTGAGTGAGTCGACCGTCGCTCGCAGCCGCTCGACGTTCGATCGTTCGGTTTCGACGGCCGGAACGATGCGTTCGAGTTCCTGGTTCGCGGAGGCCAGCCTGGTCTCGAGGTCTGCTCTATTCGCGATCTCTTGCCTACGCAACATGATCGCGCTGTCGACTTCCCTGACCCTATCTTGCGCCGCCTGGCTCCTCTCTTTAGCCCGCCCCTCGAGGAACTCGTAATAGTGGAGGTCGAGTACCTCCGCGAGCCGCTCCTTCCGCTTGGACGGAGTGCTAGTCGTAAAGTTGTCCGCGCGTCCCTGGAGCAGGAAAGCGGTGTTCACGAAGGTCTCGTAGTCCATGTGCAGGAGCTCTTTGAGGTCGGCTTCGGTCTCGCGCACGGTGTTCCCTGTCACCGCTCGAAACCCATTATTAGAAGAGACGTGGTGCTCGAGGAGAGTGCTGCTCGAGCGGCTCCCAGCGCCGCGGGCGTACCTGCGGCTCACACGGTGCCGTTGGCCTCTCGCGAGGAACTCCAACTCGACGGCCATGTCCATGGCGCCCTGGTGTACGAGCTCGTCGTGTGTCCGAGCCCGGGACTCACCCCAGAGTGCCCATGTCATGGCGTCCAGCAAGGCGGTCTTGCCGTGACCGTTCTGGCCACACAGGCAGGCAACGTGGATGTTTTCGAGGTCCAGGGTCGGCACCTCGTCCCGGTAGCACATGAAGTTCTTTACGTTGAGCTTTAGAGGGATCATCGCTCAGGACCGTGTCGAGGTTTTGTAAAAACGGACAAGTACCGTCGGGTTGGCCCAGTGAGTCGGGAAGCCACGGGATTTGAGCTCGGCGTGGCTAGTCGATTGAAGTGGGCCTAGGCAGCGAGACAGTCGCGCCTAGCTCCCTGAAGACCCAGTACACGGAAGTGGCTCCGCCGAGCTCGATTCGATCGTTGTCGCGGAGCCTTTTTCCCTCACCCTCCAGCTGGACCCCGTTCACGAAAGTGCCGTTCCGGCTCCCAAGGTCTTCTATCCAGTGCCCGCCGCGGTCGCCTCGTATCCCAGCATGCTGACGGGAGACCTCGACGTCGTCGACTACGATGTCGTTCGACGAGGCCCTTCCGATCAAGGTCAGCTCGGTGGTCAGCTGTATCTTGTGACCATCACCCGGGCCGCCGTGGACCCACAGTATTGACTTTGCTGGTGCCAAGACCCGCTCCCATTGCCAACGGTACCCAGCTCAGTGGGCCAGGAGACTCGTGGCGATTATATTTCTCGCCCGAGCAGCGGTCAACAAAAAACTGGCCCACCAGAGCCGCCGGCCCGACCGCCTACGGGACGTTGTTGGTGAGCCTGATGCCAGCGTATCCGGGTATAATGTCGGTGCCTCCACAGACTCGCACCAGCTTAGGCTCGGTCTGGGGTATTCCAGCGACCGTGGTGGCGACAAAGTCTAAGCCCAAATCCACCGAAGGGATGACTATGCAGCAGCGGAACGGGCGATAGGGGCAAGGGAGGGCGATGGTCCGGGCACGATTTGGGGTAGAGGGGGGCCGGTGTTTGTCTTCAGTTGCCGCGGGGAGACTTTGTGACCGTCTGCGAATGTTGGTCAGGGCGAGATAGCGGGGAGAGGACACAGCGAGAGGCACTCGCAGACCGGACTGGCGCGAGTTCGCGGGGACGTTCGGTTGGCCGGATGGCGGCCGGTTGCCGCCGCCGCCGTCAGGCAGGGAGTGGCAGGGCGCGCAATCGGGCCAGGGCACGATCGAACTGGGCTTCCCAAGGCCAGCGCTGTGGCAGATGCAGTGTGAGGCGGCGCGCCGAGCGGGTGATCCGTCCGGCCAGGGAGAAGAACCGCCGCCGGAGGGTCTTGGTGGTCACCACCTGCTCGCCCAGACCGATGCGCGCTGTCCAGCGGGCGATGTTGTGGGCCATCACCTGTACCGCCAGCCAGGCGGCGTTGGCGGCGAAGCGGCCCGAGGGGAGATGGTTCAACCCCACACCGTGCTTGAGGTCTCGGATGGCATTCTCGATCTCGGCGTGGCGGCGATGGTCGGCCTCCAGTTCGAGCATCTCCCCGTCCCGGTCGGTGATGAAGCCGTGATAGCTGTAGGTGGCGAAGAGGGCCAGCTGGGAACCGGGCGTGGGCTTCACACGCCGGACGATGAGCCGCACCGGCGCGGCGTCAGGTTCACTCTGGAAGGGAGTGCAGGTGGTCTCGGCCACATCGGCGGCGCCGTCCATCCAGTAAGGAATCGGCGTCCAGGCATCTTCGGGTATCGCCTCGATGAGATTGTGCAGGCTTTTATGCTGGCGGATGGTGATGGAGAAGCGGACATCCATCTTGCGGCAGACGGATACCACGCCATGAGTGTAGAACCCGCTGTCGGCCCGTAGCGTGAGTCGTCCGTTGGCCTCGGCGTAGCGCACCCGTCCCACCGTCTCCCGCAGGAAGTGGGCGGCGCCGCGGGCGGTGTTGGCCCGGCCCTCGCGCAGCCGGGACATCAGCACGTCTCCGGTGCCGGCGGCGATGGCCAGCAGTGGGTGGTAGCCCCGCTTGCCGGTATAGCCGTGGTGGCGGGCGCCCTCCTTGGCCAGTCCGTAGGTCTCGCAGATGGTGGAATCGAGGTCGATGGTGAACGGCGCGTCGCCGGGTCCGGCCCCAGCGGCCCAGGCCCGGGCCAGCAGCTCCCGGCTCACCCGGTCCAGCTGGCGGACGTGGCCCCACCGGAAGCTGCGCAGGAAGGTGCCCAGGGTGGATGGCGCCTTGACCGTGCCGCCCAGGGTGCAGGCCGTCCCCCCGGTGCGCAACACATCAGCGTCGTCGATGCAGTCGCCGCCGGCCATGGCTGAGGCCACCAGGGTCATCAGCTTGTCTCCGGTGTTGGCCCGCCCCGGCGCGCCGCCCAGGTCAAGGTGATGGTCAACGAGTCCCCGCAGGCCCAGATGCCGGGCGAGGGTGGCCGGCAGGAGCAGACCGGCATTGGCCACCAGGCGGTGATCGTCAAAGACGATACGGATACGGTCGGGCTGGTTGCGTGGTAGCATCTATTGGGTGCTCCTTCTCTGGGACTGTTTTGCTGTTACAAAACCGTTATCCCAGATTCAGAAGAGCACCCTCTGGCCACTTCAGGATGCTAACCCGACGCCCTCCCTCGGTGGATTCGGGCTAAGCCGACGTAACTGAGAGGGTCATGGTCAAACTAGGAAGCGGCAATCACGTCTACGAAGCATCGGGTGAGGACTGGGGCAGCTTGCCGGAAGGATGGGGATACCACGAAGGCACCGCCGTTGCCGTCGATTCGAAGGACAACGCCTACGTATTCAACCGCGGTGGCCACCCGGTCATCGTTTACGACCGCGAGGGCAACTTCCTCCGTTCGTGGGGGGAGGGTGTGTTCGCCGGCATGCACGGTATCTCCATCGACCCGGAAGACTCCGTCTACTGTACCGATCACATGGACCACGCGGTCCGAAAGTTCACGCCCGAAGGCAAGCTGCTAATGACGCTTGGGCGCGCTGGCAGTTCCGGCGGCCCTCAGATGAGCGGGGAGCCGTTTAACAGGCCGACGCACACCGCCGTCGATCCGCGGAACGGCGACATCTACGTGGCCGATGGCTACAGCAACGCGCGTGTCCACAAGTACTCGCCAGACGGCAAACTGCTTTTCTCGTGGGGCGAGTCGGGCACCGACCCCGGCCACTTCAACATCGTTCACAACATCGCCGTCGACCAAGACGGCTGGGTGTACGTAGCGGACCGCGAGAACCGGCGAATTCAGGTGTTCGACTCGGAAGGCAAGTTCGAGACCCAGTGGGGCAACCTATCGCGCGCCGCGGGAGTTTGCCTTGGTCCTGCCGGCAGCGGGCTCGTATACGTAGGTGAGTACTTCGGCGGTCAGGCTTCCAACTCGAACGCTACCAGGGTCGGGCCGCGCGTGACGATATTCAACACCACGGGCGAGGTACAGGCCCGCCTGAGCGAGAATCCATCGGGCGAAGAACCGGGCCGCTTCTACGCGCCCCACGCCCTAGCCGTCGATTCGAGAGGCGACATATACGTCGCTGAGGTCTCGTTTGCCGAGTACGGCCGGCACATGGACCCCCCGACTGACCTTCGCTCCTTCCAGAAGCTAGTCAAAGTCGAGACATAGGCCGCACCTTGCCCGGACGTCGATTGCAGGGGCGGGTCTCAGACCCGCCCTCTTGCCTGGGCGTCTGCTGCACGACACGTCGGAGGCTCAGATGGGCAGAAGTAAGAACGTCGACTCCTGGATCGCCGAATACGATCCCGAACATCGAAAGATCGCCGGCAAGCTCAGGGACCTGATCCTCGACGCCGAGCCAGACCTCAAAGAGTCGATAAAGTGGAGCAACCCCACGTACGAGAAAGACGGCAACGTCTGTTACCTGGCGTGCAACGACAAATACGTGACGCTGGGCTTCTTCAACGGTGCCGCCCTAAACGACCCCGACAAGCTGATCGAAGGGACAGGGGCGAAGATGCGTCACGTTAAGGTGTGGACTATGGCCGACATCGACGATGCAAAGGTCACCGCTTGGGTGAAGCAAGCGGTCATGCTGAACCGGCCGGTCGAGCGATGAGAGACTAACAGTGCGGGATCGACCCGTAAGAGCTGCGACCGCCAGATTCTGAATTCCGAGGGCTGGTCCCCATCGCGACCTGGGACGCCTCTGCCGAAGAGATCACCTGCACAACCTCGAACGTAGCCAAGTCTTCCCAGCTGCGCATCCAGACATCGACCAGGCTTCTGTCGTCGCACTCCATTAGTTGAAAGCAGCGGTCCATCTCCGCTGACACCCAGCTGTCTAGGTAGGCTAAGCCCTCGGGCAGCGACCGCCCCCTTTTCCCAAGCCGCTGGTAGATCGCCCGCGCGTCCGCAGGCTCGAATGTTTCAATGATCATGTAACGCATGGAAAAACCCGGAAACCGCTAGGGCACCATCCGTATGACTTTGTTCCGCTGCTGGTCGGCTATGTAGAAGACGCCGTCGTCCGTGACCGCGATCGCGACTGGGGGCGCAAAGTTCTTGAATGTAACCTCGAACTCGCCGCTCTGACTGAAACCCGTCTCCATCCTTTCGCCTGTCACCGAGCCACCATCAGCGATAGTCGTGATCACGCCGGTGGCAAGGTCGACCTTCCGGACTTTGTCGTTGCCGGTATCCGCGATGTACAGGTTCCCGTCCGGACCTATCACCACGCCGTTCGGGCTGAATAGCATCGCACTCGTCGCCGGTCCGCCGTCGCCTGAGAATCCCTGTCCTTCAGGTTTGATGGGCTCCTCGGGGTGAAACTGGGGTGGGTGGTGACCAATTCCAGCAACGGTCGTTATGATGCCGGTCGCCCCATCTATCCTCCGGACCCTCTGGTTGTACGTATCCGCAAAGTAGATGTTGCCCTCTTCATCGACCGTCAGACCTCTCGGGTCCGCGATGCCCGCACTCGTGGACGGCCCACCGTCTCCCGAGAGTTCGTCGAGTCCCGACCCGGCTAGCGTCGTAATCACGCCGTTGGCATCCACCTTGCGGACTCTATTGGAGGCCGTGAAGTAGACGTTACCCGCACCGTCGACTGTTACGTCTTTGGGGTTCTTGAAGAAGGCGTCGGTGGCGGCGCCGCCGTCTCCCGGATCGATAATGCCGTTCACCCGTTTGGGGATGCCGCCGCCGGCGAACGTAGTAATAACCCCCGTTTCGCCGTCGATCCTCCGTACTCGACCGTTGTCCGTGTCGGCTATGAAGATATTTCCGTCACCGTCAAGGGCCAGTCCTTCCGGTGACTTCAGGCGCGCCTCAATGGCCGGTTCGCCATCTCCACCGAAGCCGGGGCTACCGGTGCCAGCCAGCGTGGTAATAACTCCGGTCGCGAAGTCGACCATGCGGACGCGATTGTCGGTGGAGATGTATAGATTGCCGTCAGCATCGACGGCGAGTCCGTCGGGTCCGAAGACTGAAGCGTCTAGAGCGGGGCCGCCGTCGCCCTCGAAAATGCCTCCGCCGTTTCCCGCGAACACGGTTATTCCGGGCTGCGGCGCGGCGGTGTCGTTGCTGGGTGCAGTGCTGTCCGCATCGGGTTGAGGCACATCGGATGCCGCCTGGTCTCCAACCACGGCCGGTCCGGGAGTTTCAGCCTGGTCCGCCGAGCTGCAGGACATGACCAACCCAACAGCCGTGACCAGGCCGAACAGAGCCATAGACGCGCCTAGCGAAGGAAGAGTAAAGCGACTGAAGGAGGCCTTGAGGTGTGGCATAGCTGTAACTCCGCGACCCGCGGTGCATGGGCCCCGCCTAAGGAACGATTCTCACAACTTTGTTCTGCTTACGGTCGGCGACGTAAAAGACACCTTCGCCACTGACCACGATCGAAACGGGTGGCGAGAAGTGAGTAAAGGTGACCTTCAGGTCTCCACTCTCGACGTGCGCCGTTTCCATTCTCTCGCCCTGGACCAGTCCGCCGTCTGCGAAGGTGGTGATTACGCCGGTATCGAGATCTAACTTGCGGACACGGTCGTTTCCGGTATCAGCGATGTACAGGTTGCCGTCCAGGCCTATTTCCACGCTTTCGGGAACGGACAGCATGGCGCTGGTCCCGGGTCCGCCGTCTCCGGAGAATCCCTGCCCCTCGGGCTTGGGGTGATACGTGATGTCGGACGTGCTCGAGGGCGCGTGTTTGCCGACACCGGCCACGGTCGTAATGATACCGGTCGCTGCGTCGATCCTACGGACGCGCTGGTTGTCGGTATCGGCGAAATATACGTTGCCTTCGCTGTCTACCGCAATCCCTCTCGGGTTTGCCACGCCCGAGTCGACAGAGGGACCGCCGTCCCCTGAAAGCTCATTGAGGTCCCGCCCAGCCAACGTGGTGATCACGCCATTTGGGTCCACCTTCCTCACTCTGTTGTCCGCGGTGAAGTAGAAGCTCCCATCACCACCTACTGCGATGTCTCTAGGGATCTTGAACCAGGCATCCGTGGCTTGCCCTCTGTCTCCCGGATCGAGGACGCCACCGATCCTTTTGGGTATGCCACCCCCGGCAACCGTGGTTATGACGCCGGTTGCGGCGTCGATGCGGCGGATTCGGCCATTATCGCCGTCGGCTATGAAGAGGTTTCCGTCCGCGTCGACAGCGAGACCGTATGGCGCTTTAAGCTGCGCTTCAGCAGCCGGCCCGCCATCGCCGCTGCGGCCCGGTCGCCCGGTCCCCGCCACTGTAGTGATTACACCAGCGGCGTCCACCATGCGGACCCGATTCTCGGTCGAGATGTAGAGATTGCCGGCGGAATCGACGGCGAGACCCGCGGGCTGCAGCATCGAAGCCTCAACCGCCGGGCCTTCATCACCCGCGAAGATGCCAGCGCCGTTTCCCGCGTAGACGGTAATGTCCAGTTGCGGCTGCTCTGTATCGGCGGTGGGTGCCGATGCCTGCGCGTCTGTCTGCAGAGCTGCTGCATCCCCAACGTCCGGCGGCACGGGAGTCTTGGCTTCCTTCGCCGCGCCACAACTGGCCAGGAGTCCGGCCGTTAATACCAGACCAAGGAAAGCCGAAGCCGTTCGCGCAACGGCCTCGCCGTTGTTAACGCCGGTACTCATGGCAATTGACCTGTATTGGATGCGTAGCATCCTAGCAACCGCGCCGAAGGTTGGTCAAACGAGGTGAACACGTATCCGAGATTGTCACCTTTGCCAGCCAAACGCCGAACAGCCGCGGCTGGCACCTTACAGTACTCCACGAGGGTAACGATGACCCGTTAGAGTTACAATGTCGTAGTGGCCCAAAAGTACGCTGTGTATATTTCTACGAGGAGTCGAGCATGTCCGGTTTAGTCAAGGTCGCGACATTCGGCAACAGGCCTGAAGCCGAGATCGCGAAGGGCATGCTGGAGGCCAACGGCATAAGGACTGTGCTTTCCGCTGACGACGCAGGCGGCTGGCGGCCCGAGCTGACTTTCACGATGGGGGTCCGGCTGCTCGTAGCAGAAGACGATGTGGAAGTCGCCCGGGAACTGCTGGACGGCACGAGGGACGGGGGACGCCAAGACTCATGACCGATGCCGTACTTACCGAGTCGCGAGGCCGAGCCGAGGGTAAACGATGAGTTACGATGCCTGGTTCCAATGCAGCGACGCCTGCGAAGGTCGGTATCCCCTGGACGAGATCGTGTACCGCTGCCCTCAATGCGACAGCCTGCTTGAGGTGCAGCATGACGTAGAGCGGTTGAAAAGCAGAAGCGCCTCTGCCTGGATGCGGTTGTTCGACGAGCGTTACATGAGGACCCAGGAGCCGTATGGGAGTGGTGTATGGGGCAAGAAAGAGCTCGTCTATCCCAACCTCGACAACAGCAACGTCGTCTCGTTGTACGAGGGAGGCACCAACCTTCATCGGGCTCAGCGGTTTGGTGAATCGATAGGGCTTGAAGACCTTTGGGTCAAACAGTGCGGCAATAGCCACAGCGGCTCCTTCAAAGACCTGGGGATTACCGTACTCGTCTCCGCGGTCAAAGAGATCATAAGCAAGGGCACCGACATCCGGGCTGTGATTTGCGCGTCTACCGGCGACACCTCGGCGTCCGTGTCGGCATATTGCGCGTCCGCCGGCATTCCCGCGGTCGTGGTCCTGCCGAAGAACAAGGTATCCCCCGCGCAGCTGATCCAACCGCTTGCCAACGGTGCGGTCACACTGGCGGTCGATACCGACTTCGACGGTTGCATGTCGATCGTCCAGCAGCTAACGAAAGACGAACGGTACTATCTGGCCAACTCCGTGAACCCCCTCCGCATTGAGGGGCAGAAGACGGTCAGCATCGAAATCGTCCAGCAGTTCGACTGGGAGGTCCCCGATTGGGTCATCGTCCCGGGCGGTAATCTGGGGAACCTGACGGCGATCGGCCTCGGCTTCCTGATGATGCAGCACTTGGGGATAATCCAGAAGCTGCCGCGGCTCGTCTGTGCACAATCGTCGAAGGCCAATCCCCTTTACCTCAGCTATCTGAGCGGTTTCAAGGAATACGAACCGGTAATCGCGGAGCCGACTATCGCCACAGCTATCCAGATCGGCAACCCCGTGAGCGCACCCCGGGCCATTCCGATCCTCAGGGCCTTCAACGGCATCGTTGAGCAGGCTACCGAAGACGAGCTGGCCCAAGCCACGGCATTGGCGGACAGCTCGGGACTATTCGCATGCCCACAGACGGGCGTCGCCCTCGCCGTGTTACGCAAGCTTGTCGAGCGGAAGGAGATACCGGCCGGTGACCGGGTCATCGTTATCTCGACGGCAAACGGCCTCAAGTTCGTTGATTTCAAGATCGCCTACCACACGAAGGCGCTTGAGGGCGTAGGCGCGAAGCTCGCCAATCAGCCTGTCGAGCTCCCAGGCGACTACCGCGACGTTGAAGCGGCCATCTCCTCGGCCGTGCGGTAAAGGGCGCGTGCCGGCCCGCCTCGACATTGACTTAGCGGCACTCGGCCCGGCGTCGACGGTCGGACTGCACTCGGAACCGGGTGGCGGCCGGTGAAGTACGTAGGGCTTGTAACTCTTTCCGCCGCAGTCCTCCTTTTCCAGCTCACCCTCACCCGAATCTACTCCGTCTCTCAGGGATACCATTTCGCGTTCCTCGCGGTAAGTCTGGGACTGCTTGGATTCGGTGCCAGTGGCACGGCCCTTTTCGTCGCGTCTGGGCTGGTGAAACGGCTCCGAGAAAGGCTCCTCGCTTGGGGGGCGCTGCTGTTCGTTCTCACGACCCTCGGAAGCTTCTGGCTCATAAACGTCGTCCCTTTCGACGCTTATCGCCTGACAGTCGACCGCATCATGCTGCTTAACATGGCGGTCTTCTATCTCGCTCAGGTCGTCCCATTCTTCTTCGCCGGCCTGACGATAGGCGGGGCCATTACTCTCGACCCGAGCAGGTCCGGCAGCCTATACGGGTCTGGACTAGTCGGTTCGGGGTTCGGGTCGCTCCTCGCCCTCGGAGGCCCCGCCGCGTTGGGGCCCGCATACGCTCTCGGTCTCGTCTTGACATTGGGTACCGTATCGTGGGCTGCATTTGCCTTCGAGAGGAGGTCGATGCGGGTCAATCAGATCGTGGCTCTCGGCGTTTTGGTGCTGTTGGCGGTCGGCTGGCTCGCACCTCATGCGATTGAGACTCGTATGTCTCCTTACAAGACCCTCGCTCAGGTGCTACGCCAGCAGGGCTCTGACCTGGTGCTGACCGAATGGAACGCGTTCTCCAGAGTCGACGTCGTCGATTCCGATGCGTTCCATCAGGCGCCTGGTCTCAGCGTTACCTATGGGGAGTCGCTGCCCCACCAGACGGTCCTCACGATCGACGGCGACCGCCTCACGACGCTGACGGCCAGCACAGCCGCCGAGGCGACCTTCACGGAATTCCTGCCGACGGCGGTCGCGTACAGCTTCGTCGACAACCCACGGGTGCTGGTGGTGGAGCCCGGTGGAGGGCTGGACGTGCTGACGGCGCTGCATCACGGCGCGAGTCAGGTGGCGGCGCTACTGGGGAACCCTCTCGAGGCAGGCTTGCTGGAGGGCCGGCTAGATACGGCATCCGGTCAGGTATTCTCCGACGCACGCGTGGACGTGGTAGCCGAGAACCCTCGAGGCTATCTGGCCCGCCAGGACGACGAGTTCGACGTCATCGTGCTCTCGCTCCGCGACGCGTTCCGGCCCATAACCAGCGGCGCATATAGCCTTCAGGAGAGCCATGAGTACACCCTCGAGGCTTTCGGCGAGTACTTGGAGCACCTGGCCCCAGGCGGTGTTCTCATGGCGACGCGATGGGTCCAGACGCCGCCCAGCGAGGAGCTCAGGGTCGCCGCCACCGTGCTGCAGGCGCTGGAACAGCGTGGAGCCGATCCGCTGGCTGACAAAATCGCGGCGGTCCGGACCTTGCAGACTTTAACCGTGCTCGCCAAGCCAGACGGCTTCTCGACAGAGGAGGCCGACAACGTGCGGGACTTCGTCAGGACCCGTCGCATGGACGTCTCATATCTGCCCGGTCTGCAGATCGAAGAGACCAACCGCGTGTTCATCCTTCCAGAAGAGCACTACTACGACGGATTTCTCCGGCTGATGGACCCGGACTCCAGGGACGAATTCCTGGAAGAGCAGCGTTTCGAGGTCGCTCCCGCCACGGACGGGAGGCCTTTCTTCTTCCACTTCTTTCGCTGGAGCCAGGTCCCAGATGTGCTGTCCAGCCTCGGGACGCAGTGGCAGCCCTTCGGCGGAGCTGGATTCCTGGTCGTCATAGGCTTCCTGATTGTGTCCGCGGTGATATCGGGGGTGCTGATCCTCGTGCCGCTGATGATCGTGCGCTCCGCGCCCGAAGACGAAGGGACACCTCGGGACCGCACGGGTGGTCTGGCAGCTCTGGCCTACTTTTTCACGCTCGGCCTGGCGTTCCTCTGGATCGAGCTCCCGCTAATGCAGCGGTTCATATTGCTGCTGGCGCATCCAGTCTACTCGTTCGGGGTGGTCCTCTTCGCCATCCTCGTCTTCTCAGGCCTTGGGAGCATCCTGTCGCCCCGGCTCGGCAGGAACCGCCGCTGGGCGATCCTGGCCTTGGCGGTGTTGGCAATCGTATACGCGGCGATCAGCGGCCCTCTGGTCGAGGCCATGCTGGGTCTGCCGCTGGCGGTCCGCATGGTACTCGCCGTCGTTGCTATCGCGCCGCTGGCGCTGTTGATGGGGGTCCCGTTCCCGTCGGGAATAATGGCGCTGGAGCGACGGCAGCCTCGGCTGATCCCCTGGGCGTGGGGAGCCAACGGCTACGCATCTGTACTCGCCTCAGGGCTCGCCGCGCTCATGGCGCTGAGCTGGGGCTTCTCGTGGGTGCTGGTGGCGTCGGGGGCTGGCTATCTGGTCGCGTGGGCCGTGTTCCAGTTTTCGCTGGACGGTCCATCTGAGCGCCTGCATATCTAGCGGGTGGCGAGTCCCTATTGCCACTTGCGTGGTCGCCTGAAACGCCCGCTGGCATCGGTGAGAGTTTTGGGGAACTGTGATTTGCTGAGAACCGATTTATTGATTGTTCTGATTTGGAAGGTGGTAACTTTTATCAGCTCTTGGCTAATCCTGCCCTTGGGGTGCGGATTTATCACACCAACCGGCTTTCCGAACTTAGTCGTAACTTGCTCGATCGGTAACACCAGGTCAGAGTCATTGGAGACAATCACCGCCTCGTCAAAATCGTTGTCGAAGCAGTCTACCAGTAGAAATGTAGCTAGATTCACATCTGAGCGCTTTTCTTCGGTCTTTAGTACCGTGGCAAGCCGGGGGCGCGTTTGGCCTGGCAGATAGGTCAATGGAATCGTCGGCATTTGAGTTGGGCGGGTCGCGAATCGACCGAAGTGAATCGTTAGATCGGGAATCGTCTCAAGGGCGCGTAGGTAGATATCTTGGCGGTCGGGCGCCTGTGGGTCGTGTGGCAATGCGTCTACACGGGCCGTAAAGTACCTGATCCTATTGATGGTGTGCCCTGGCAACAACCTTCGGCACATCTCGGCAACATCAAGCCATTTGAACTGAGGATAGGCCTTGAGCGAACCGTAGTAGAGGTTAAAGCCATCAATGTAGACATTGGTGCGCATTTCACAGCCATATAAATGCAAAGACCACCAGGGTAGGTGGTCTTGCGGCCCTGCCACCCGAAGCGACAGGGGGGATCTGTTTCATTGTCGCTTTATCTTGGCGGGAATGTCAAGAGTAAACCTGTGTCGATATCATCCTAGGCCAGACAGGAAGGACACGATTATCGAAATGGTAAATGCACCTTGCAGAGCAACTCGGGACAGCTAGGAAAGCGATGAGCCGAGACCTTTCTCCGACTCTCTTATGTGACACTGTCGTGGGTGGCCGGTGAGAGTTACGCTATTCGTCGTCGCAACAGGCGAGGCGCTGATCTACCGGACCAATGGAACGAACGTGACGTCGCCCTGGTTGACGAACACCCACTCGCCCTCGCGCTGCTCGACCAGCCAGAGCGTCTGAACGGAGCCGGTCGGCCCGACAGGAATCACCATTCGGCCCGTCGGCTTGAGCTGCTCACGGAGCGGCGGCGGAAAGTGGTCCGGAGCCGCCGTGACGATTACTCCGTCGAAAGGCGCCGCATCGGGCCATCCCAGATAGCCGTCGGCGGTACGGGTTTCGACTTCGTCGTAGCCGAGCCGGTCCAGGCGCTCTCGGGCGGACTTCGCCAGCACCGAGATGATCTCGATCGAGTAGACCTCCACGCCCATCTCCTCCAGGACCGCCGCCTGATAGCCCGAGCCCGTGCCGACCTCCAACACCCGGTCTCCTGGCTCGACGTCGAGGAGTTGGGTCATAAGTCCGACCACGAAGGGCTGTGAGATCGTCTGACCTTCTCCGATCGGCAAAGGTCTGTCGCGATACGCCAGATCGCGGTAACGTTCGGGCACGAAGTGGTGCCGTTCCACCACGCCCATCGCTTCGAGCACCCGCGATTCCGTGACCCCGCAGAGCCCGATCTCTTCGATGAGCCGTTGTCGCTGGACCGCGAAGTTCGCCGCTTCTAGGGCGTCGCTGTTGGCGGAAGTGGAGGTCGCGGCGACGGCGGAAATGCCCGGCCCAGTGGCGGCTGCCGTGGTCTCAGGTTCATCAGAGTCTGAGCAGGCGCCAAACGACAGCGCCCCTAGCAACAGGAGCACAGTTAGACCGCTGCGGAACCCTCGCATAGCCTGAAGAGTGTAGCACTACGAAGGGTCGATAGGAGGTACCCTCAAAAAGTGTGTAAACGGTCAGGCGGTGTACCCTCTCTCTGAACAAGACGGGCTCAAGGCCCAAGAGAGGAGATACACCGCCCATGAGGAAGGAAAGCACTGAGAGTAGGTCGGAGTCAAGGCCGGAGTGGGAGCAGTTGGAGGATTGGGTGCGAAGCCAGGTCCAGAGGCTGGTCCAAGAGTTGCTGGAGGAGGAGGTGACGGCGTTTCTGGGAAGGGCGAAGTCGGCGCTCAGGTCCGACTCGGACTCAGATACCGGCTATCGGAACGGATACGGCAGAGCCCGGAGGCTTACGCTGAGTTCGGGCACGATACAGCTTAGGCGGCCACGAGTCCGCGATACCGAGGAGCAGTTCGAGAGCCGGCTGCTGCCGCTGTTCGTCAACAGGACCAGGAAGGTTGCTGAGTTGATCCCCGAGCTGTACCTGCACGGTCTATCCGAAGGCGACTTCGATCTGGCTTTGCGGGGGCTGCTGGGAGAGGACGCACCGGTATCGGCGAGCACGGTGGCCCGGTTGAAGTCCAAGTGGAACGATGAGCTTGCCCAATGGCGCAGCCGGCCCCTCGATGACCTGGAAGTGGTCTACATGTGGGTGGATGGAGTCTACGTCAAGGCTGGTCTTGAGAAGGAGAAGGCGGCGGTACTGGTGGTGATGGCGGCCCTGAGCGACGGGAGAAAGGTGGTGGTGAGCGCTGTTCCCGGATACAGGGAGTCCACAGAGAACTGGTCCGAGGTGCTCAGGGACATCAAGCGCCGGGGCTTGAGCTGCCCGAGGCTGGTGGTTGGAGACGGACACCTGGGCATCTGGGGAGCTCTGCGCAACGTCTATCCGCAGGCGGCAGAGCAACGCTGCTGGAACCACAAGAGGTATCTTCAAAAAGTGTGTAAACAGTCAGGCGGTGTACCCTCTCTCTGAACAACATGGGCTCAAGGCCCAAGAGAGGAGATAGACCGTCCATGAGGAAGGAAAGCACTGAGAGTAGGTCGGAGTCAAGGCCGGAGTGGGAGCAGTTGGAGGATTGGGTGCGAAGCCAGGTCCAGAGGCTGATCCAGGAGTTGCTGGAGGAGGAGGTGACGGCGTTTCTGGGAAGGGCGAAGTCGGCGCTCAGATCCGACTCGGACAACGATACCGGCTATCGGAACGGATACGGCAGAGCCCGGAGGCTTACGCTGAGTTCGGGAACGATACAGCTGAGGCGGCCGCGAGTCCGCGATACCGAGGAGCAGTTCGAGAGCCGGCTGCTGCCGCTGTTCGTCAACAGGACCAGGAAGGTTGCTGAGTTGATCCCCGAGCTGTACCTGCACGGTCTATCCGAAGGCGACTTCGATCTGGCTTTGCGGGGGCTGCTGGGAGAGGACGCACCGGTATCGGCGAGCACGGTGGCCCGGTTGAAGGATAAGTGGAACGATGAGCTTGCCCAATGGCGCAGCCGGCCCCTCGATGACCTGGAAGTGGTCTACATGTGGGTGGATGGAGTCTACGTCAAGGCTGGTCTTGAGAAGGAGAAGGCGGCGGTACTGGTGGTGATGGCGGCCCTGAGCGACGGGAGAAAGGTGGTGGTGAGCGCTGTTCCCGGATACAGGGAGTCCACAGAGAACTGGTCCGAGGTGCTCAGGGACATCAAGCGCCGGGGCTTGAGCTGCCCGAGGCTGGTGGTTGGAGACGGACACCTGGGCATCTGGGGAGCTCTGCGCAACGTCTATCCGCAGGCGGCAGAGCAACGCTGCTGGAACCACAAGATCGTAAACGTGCTCGCCAAGCTTCCAAAGCGACAACAGGACCAGGCCAAGCTCATGCTGCGTACTATCCCCTACGCCCAGACTCGGACAGAGGCTGAGCGGCTCAGGACGGTGTTCACCAGGTGGTGCGGCGACCATTCCTACGAGGCGGCCTCAGAGGCCTTGGAGCGGGACTGGGACCGCATGATCACCTTCTATGACTTCCCAAAGGAGCACTGGGGGCACCTTCGCACGACGAACCCGGTAGAATCACCCTTCGCGGCCCTCAGGCTTCGGACCGATGCCGCCAAGCGCTACAAGAGGGTCGATCGGGCGATAGCGGTGATCTGGAAAATGTTGATGGTCGCCGAACAGCGCTTCAGGCGTCTGAAGGCCCCTGAGTTGATCGAAGACGTCTATCTCGGTGCACAGTATGCGGATGGAATCGCCATTGAATCAACGGCTGAGAAGGTCGCCGCCTGATGTCGTTTACACACCTATTGACGTAACCTCCTCGATAGGCCTGTAGGATGCAGCACTCACGGCTTCGCGGCGCGGTTATAATGGCCGGGATCGGCACAGGAGGTATTCCTAATGGTCTACAAACTGCGGCTTATGGAAGTTGACCTCGAGTTCGATAAGCACCCCTACCAGCTGGGTGAGACCATAGACCTGACCGTCGGCCTCCGACCCCAGTCAGCTACTCAGATAAGGGGCGCCCGCGTCGATCTTATTTGCGAAGAGCGCTACGTACAAATGGGGCGCACCTTCATACCGGACACGTACTCACAAATGAGCGCAGCCAGGCTAGTAGACCAACATCCTTGAAATGACGGGTGGAAAGCCGGACTGCCCAGCGGCTGTCTCCAAAAGCCAGGCATGGCGGGGAAAGCCCCCGTGCCAATCAACCAATCATTACAAACATTTCGGACCACTAGTTATCTCAGGCAAAACAGGTCATGCGGGCGACGAGAAGAGAGAACGATTCGTACATAGCACGGTACAATTCCTGGACGCAGGAACGCTGTCGAGTAGCTCGTCCGGTCCGCGCCCAGCCCGGCTCCGGATAGAGCTGACAACGCCTCCACACCTTGAAGAGTCGTGGGGACTGGAACGCGACGCCAACAGCGCCTGGGCGTTCAAGTGGTGGCTCGTCGCAACTGTCGACGTCGTCCGTGGCCGCAACCCAAGAGCGCAAAGGGTCGTAACGATGCGCCTTCCCCGCCCGCCGGAGCGCAAGCAATGACACAAGACGAAATCATCGCCCATCTCACCACCGACGGCTTTTGCCACACTCCGGAGGTCATCCCCCGCGACGATGTGACGCAGGTCCGCGAAAGCGTCGAAGCGACGGTCCAGTCGCCGGAGTACCAGGAGTCCAAGGGCGGCCACCTCATCGAGTACGACCAGTCCTTCGCGCCCTACCTGACCGACGAGCGCATCACCGAGGTGCTTCGGACCCTCTGGGGACCGTACTCCCGAATCTCGTTCACACGCTACATCGCGCAGCAGCCCAATCCCGACGCTCGCGACAAGGGTCCCGGGCAGCACGGCGTCTGCCACTCCGACTGGCCCTACGGCCAACGTTACGAAGGGCACCTGATCGCGCCATACCCCGACACCGTGCTGACCGTCACGACGGTCTGGATGCTGTCGCCGTTCACCGACGAGACGGGCGGCACCTTCGTCGTGCCCGGCAGCCACAAAGCCAACAACAACCCAACCGGCGGATACGGCACAGCCGAAGACGCACCCTACCCGACGGAGGTCCAGGTTAAGGGCGAGCCCGGCGACGTGCTGATGTTCGACGCCAGGGCGTGGCACGCCGCAGGAGTCAACATCAGCAACCGCACGCGCTCGGCGATGCGGGTCTGCTGGGCCCCGTGGTGGCTTAACGTCAACATTCTCGACCCTGACTCGCCCGAGCGCGTGCCCATGGAGGCCGCGGGACGCGCGCCCTTCGTGGTGCGCAAGCTCAGAGCCGGCGCCTTCGAAACGCTCCCCGACGACGTCAAGCCGCTCTTTCGGCACTGGGTCGCCGATTGAAGATTACCGCGATCGAACTCGTCCCAGTCTTCTCGACCCGCGAGATGGGACGAACCGGGCCCTCCGACCCCGAGGGGGCCGTCTCCTACCACGTTATCACCCTCCTGCGGACCGACGCCGGGGTGACCGGCCTCGGAGAGATGTCCGACGTCAACTTCTCGGTATCGCGGTCCGCCATCGGGAATCTGAGCGCTCGACTTGAGCCAATGCTCGTCGGACGCGACCCCTTCGACCTGACCGCCATCCAGACCGACCTGTATCGGCAGCAGTGGGACCACCAGGTCCTGGCTGGAGTCGACATCGCGTTGCACGACCTGATCGGCAAGGCTCTCGAAGTCCCTGTATACCAGCTGTTCGGAGGCAAAGTACGCGACAGAATCCCATTCTCGTACCCGCTGTCCACATGCCAGGTCGAGGCCGACATTCAGGCCAACCTCGGGCGAGTCGAAACGCTCCTGGAGCAAGGACACTCGACCATCCGATACTACTTCGGCGCCGACCTGGATCTCGACGAGCGGTTCCTTAGCGAGCTGCGACTCCGGTGGGGCGAGGACGTCCACATCAACGCCCTGGACGCGAGCGGCCGGTTCGAAGTGCGGGAGGCGATCGATGCGATCGCCCGGATGGCCCCCTTCAAGCCCAACGTGGTCGAATCTCCGGTCAAGGGGCGCGAGCACGCGCCTATTGAAGACTTCGTGGCCGTTCGGCGAGAGGCCGTGCTACCCATCGGCGAGCACGTCGCCGAGGCCTCGGCGGGGATCGCCGCCAACTTGGCGAAGCACGACGCCGTGGACGTGTTCAACATAGGTATCGGCTACGAAGGTATGACCCCCGCCCGCAAACTCTTCGCCCTGGCCGAGGCCTACGGTATCAAGACACTGCTCGGCAGCACGGTGGAGCTGTCGATCGGCACGGCTGCCGCCGCCCATCTGGTCGCCGCGATGCCAAACCTGACCTTCCCGTGCTACCCCTCGGGGCCACTCGTCTATCACGAGCGTGTAGTCAAGGAGCCTGTGCGGTACGAGGAAGGCCACATCGTCGTACCCGAAGGCCCCGGCCTCGGCATGGAGCTAGACGAGGCAAGGCTGGAAGCGCAGATCGTGTGACGTATGATCCGCGCTCGCGTTGGCGTGACAAGACTCTGGACTGACGCATCGAGGTTTCAGTGGTACCCCAAAAACCCGTTTCCATGCCCGACACAGTCAGGATCAAGGCCACCGAGGTTATGGCCCCGCCGCCGTGGGCGTTGTTGGAGCGCCGGCTCATCTCGTTGATGGAGCGGGCCGCCGAGCAATTCATGGAGAAGTACGTCAGCCCGGGCGGCAAGCTTTTCTTTGTACACGACGTCGACGACGAGTACGAGTCGATTCAGAACTGGGGTGCGTTCTACGCCATCGGTGCCAATAGGCAGATTCTCGAATGGGGCCTCCAGCGCTGGGAGGCGACGACGCGATACTACGACGAGCGTTTCGCCGTCGACCCCGGCCCGCGCCATTCTATGTTCATGCCCCAGCTGCGCAACGAGTTCTGGAACCTGACCATCCCGTACAACTCGGACTGGTACCACATGGGCGAAGGCTCTCAGGCCTTTTACGGGTTCGGCTTGGCCGACCCCACCGTATCGGAAAACGTCAGGCGTGCCCGGCGGTTTGCGGAGCTGTACCTCGGCGACGACCCCGAGACCCCGAACTACGACCGGGCCCACAAGATCATCCGGTCTCCGTACAACGGCGCCGCCGGGCCCCTCTTGCACGCCAAGAGCGACACGGCGATCTCTCAGTCGGGAGGCACGACGACCGATTACATCGACTGGATCAGGGCATGGCTCCAGCCCGGTTCGGTCGGCGACTACTCTCACCGTTTGGCGACCAGGCCGGGACGAACTAGCCTCTACGTATCGACGTTGTATCCGGTAGTGAAGGACCTCGAAGAAGACTGGCACCTGGACCCCGTGCGTCGCGACGAGATCGTGCACCTCTTCGACGAGATGGTCCTCAGTGGGGACGTGCCGATGAACCTCGGGGCGGCCGCCCTCGTCACCAATGCGTATCTCTACACCGGAGACCGGCGGTACAAGGACTGGGTCCTGGAGTACGTCGGCGCCTGGCTTGACAGGACCCGTCAGAACGACGGGACCATCCCGGACAACGTCGGGCTGACCGGCAAGATCGGCGAGCAACGAGAAGGGCTTTGGTGGGGCGGTCTACGTGGCTGGAACTGCGGTTGGGGCGCGCGCTACATCCTCGAAGGCACGACCATCGGCGCCCAGTGCGCCCATCTGCTGAGCGGCGACAGCGAATACCTGGAACTCCTGCGGTCGGTATTTCGCGTTCTGAGCAAAAACTCGACCGAAGGAGAAGACCGCCAGCTGATGTTCCCGGACCGGTACGGCCCGGAGGGCTGGATTGCATACCAGCCCGCGTCGACCCGAATCCACAACCTGACGCACCTGTACCACGCCTCGATGTCGGACGAGGACCACGACCTGCTCGTTATGGTCCGGGAGGGTGACGTCGATCGCGACTGGAACCAGGCCGGCGGCCCCGGAGGTGACCGGGGCGGTGGCGGCGCCGAGTATGGGCGCTTTCAGTACTACTCCGGCCACTATCCCGAATGGCCGGAAGACACACTCCGCCATGAGATCGACTACGTCGAGAACACCATTTCACAGATGCGCGAGGACGATAGAGACTTCGACACCATACTTTCCGACAACCGTTGGCCGCCAGATCCCTCGGACCCGGACGCCAGGGACGGCAATGGCGAGCACGCCAATCCCATCGTGATCAAGGGGCTGACGCAGGTCGCCCTGGGAGGGCCGCCGGCCTACTATTACGGCGGGCTCAGCCGGGCGACCCTCCGGTACTTCGACCAGGACCGGGGACGGCCCGGCCTGCCGCTCGACGTCGCCGCCCACGTCGACGAGCTGAAAGCCGACCGGGTTTCAGTCCAGCTGGTGAACCTGAGCCGCGACGCTACCAGGACGGTGATCGTGCAGGCCGGAGCCTTCGGCGAGCACACCTTCACCGGAGCGAGCTACGTCGCCGGCGCGACCGAGAAGACCGTCCCAGTCGATGGCCGGCACGTTGCGGTCGAGCTGCCTCCATCCACGTCCATCAGGCTGCGGCTTGGCGTGAAGCGCTTCGACAACGACCCCAGCTACGCATTCCCCTGGCACGGCGACAGGGTGCCAGCACCGCTTCAGTAGCCCGTGATAGTCGACGGCCACGCCAGGATATTCCTGCCCTTCGATTCGCCCGCTGGCTTCGACTCCGTTGAGCAGAAGATGCGCTTCGTTCAGCGGCAGTTCGGCGGCCACCACCTGCACATCTGGCGGATCCGTGACCGCAAGCCCGCCGACCGGAGCACCCTGCTGGACCCCGACACCTACGAGCTCCACGACGTCGAGTGGACCAGCGAGCTTGGCCGTCTGTCATGGACGTATCGCGGCGAGACCTACACTAACCAATACCTACCGCCGATGCTCCACAACCAGGAATGTCCGCCCGAGCTGCTCATTCGAGAGATGGACTACGCGGGCGTGGACATGGCGGTCCTTCATCCCGCGCCGATCTTCGGCGTGACCAACGACTACCAGCTCGACGCGGTACGCCGGTTCCCCGACCGTTTCGTTACCCTGTTCAACCTGCCTGAAGCTACGGTCCTCAATGACCCGGACCGTGCGATTGCCGAGATCGAGCGGCTGGTAGGATCGGGCGGCAGGTGTGGCGTGCAGTTCTTCTCGCGGTGGTACTACGGCGCGGGCGCCGAAAGCCCCTGGGACGGCGGGCCCATGCGCCCCTACTGGGACGCCGTCGTCGGATTGAACGTCCCTGTCTACTTCACGCTCTACAACGGCGGCAAGCGCGCCCGGGAGTTCGACAGCTCGTCGCGCGAGGTCTACCTGGACGAGCATCGCATCCTGTCGCGATGGATGGAACGCTACCCCGACACCAACGTGACGATAACCCACGGCCTTCCGTGGCTCGCCTTCATGGAAGACGACCGGTTCGCGTTCCCGGAGGAGCTCTGGGACGTATTCAAGTCCCCTAGGTGCTATCTGGAGCTACTGGTCCCGATCATGATGGGCATCGTCTGGGAGTACCCGTGGAAGGAGTCCGAGCCGACCATCAAGGAGTGCGTCGAGCGGATCGGCGCCGACCGGCTCATGTGGGGCACCGACATGCCCTTGACCACGAGGTTCTGCACCTATCGTCAGGCCCTGAACCAGTTCACCCTGCACTGCGACTTCCTCAGCGATTCCGAGCGGGCCGACATCCTCGGCGGCACGGCGGCCCGCGTGATGGGGCTCGCGTGAAGTAGCCAATTCTTCGGAGAAGCCGAGCTGGGCCGGCTCCGCCTGCTACCGTCCCGGGCGCTCACTTCCCGTTGGTCACTCTCGAGGCCAGCGCCGTGACGCGTTTTTCTATGTGGGCGAAGGTGTCCTCGAACGCGCTTTCGGTCCCGGACTCTGCGGGGTCGGGCACCGACCAGTGCAGAGTCGGAACCGACCACCGATTGGCCTTTTCGTGGGCCATGTCGCACACGGTGACGACAAGATCAGGCTCTATCGGCATCTCGTCCAGGGACTTCGGTCTGGCGTTGGACATGTCCAGACCGTGTTTGGTTGCAATTCCCAAGGCCACGGGATGTACCCTGTCGCTGGGCTCCGTTCCGGCGCTCCGCGCCTTTATGTCCGAGTTCCGGTTCCACAGCGCCTCGGCCATCTGGGAACGAGCGGCGTTGTGCGTGCACACGAATAGGACCGTACCCGCCGTGATCGAAGGGCGCGATTCCACCGAACCAGCAAATGCGTCCGCGTTTAGCCGCAAGTAGTGCCTTCGCTTGTCGCCTGAAGAGACTAAACGCTGTACGAGGCCTGCGCGTTCCAACACTGCCACGTGATGGGCGAACAGGTTGGTCTCCATCCGAAGTGACCGGGCAAGCGCCGATGGCGACAGATCGGACAACTCGAGCGCGTCCACGATGGCGAGTCGATTAGGGTCCCCCAACGCCGAATGTACCTTTGCTCGTTGCGCGAGTTCCATCTACGGTTTTCTGCTCGTGTACGGTCGGTCCCGACGGCGCCGATCAGGCCGGCGTGTGCTCAGGCACAACGGCTATCGCGTCGTAAACATCGCCGGCCGACGCGACGATCGAGGGGTTGGGCTCGTACACGACAGACGTGTCTTTGCCTTCGTAGGCCGTCACGTGGAGCACGTGGCGCATGGCGTTGATCCGGGCGCGCATCTTGTCGTCGGACTTGACGATGGTCCAAGGAGCTGTGGTGGTGTGGGTTTGAAGGAACATCGCTTCCTTTGCCTTGGTGTAGTCGTCCCACCTGTCTTTCGACAGGATGTCGATGGGGCTCAGCTTCCACTGCTTCAGCGGGTCCTTGTCACGTTGTTCGAACCGTCTGAGTTGCTCCGGCCGGCTGACCGAGAAGTAGAGCTTGATGAGATGGATGCCGCTTTCGACGATCATCTTCTCGAAGACAGGCGCCTGCTGCATGAACAATTGGTACTGCTCATCGGTCGTGAAGTCCAGCACGATTTCGACCCCTGCCCGGTTGTACCAGGACCGGTCGAATAGGACGATCTCGCCGGACGTCGGAAAGTTTTGAATGTAACGCTGGAAATACCACTGTCCAAGCTCTACGTCCGAAGGCTTCTCCAAAGCGACGACGCGGGCGCCCCGCGGGTTCCAATGCTCCATGAAGCGACGGATGGTCCCGCCCTTGCCAGCGGCGTCTCGCCCTTCGAACAGTATTACGACTCGCTGGCCGGCGTCCTTAACCCAGTTCTGGAGCCTCACCAGCTCGACCTGAAGAGGGAACTTCTCGGCGTAGTATTCCTCGTACGTCATTCGCTGTGCGTACGGGTAGATGCTCTCCCGGAAGTACCTGCCGCGGGTCTCCGGGTCGATATTTAGAGGGTCGTCAAGGGGCTGAGCGTCCGGAATAGGGCGCCGCTCTTCGATCTCCTCGTGGGAGTCGCCGTAAAAGTATGTGTAGTAGCCGCTTATTCGCTCTTGCGACATCGTTTGCCTCAGCGGATGTTGAGGTATCCTTTGAGAGGCGCCATCTTACGATGGATCAAACCGAATTGCAACGGCTGCTCTCGTTCTGAGATCGGCCTCGCGCGCCAGCTTGAATAGGTCAACATCTATTGCTAGACTGGCCGCGCCCGCGGCATCGACGCCCTGGATCGGTCCGCGCTAAACGAATCGAGTGTTGTGCCGGTGATTATCGAATATCAGCCGAACATGCGAAGCGTCCGTTGACAACACTCGCCGCCATCGACGTTGGTTCCAACGCAATGCGACTGGCCATTGGGGAAACACGAGAGGATGGCAAGGTAGACGTAGTCCAGAGAGTGCGCGAGCCGGTCGGACTCGGACGGGACGTCTTTTCAACGGGACGGCTGTCACCGGAGATCATCGACAGGGCGTTGGGAGCATTCCACAAGTTCTCCATGTCGATTCAGGACAGCGGGGTAGAGCACACCGCGGCCATCGCGACCAGTGCAGTAAGAGAAGCCGAGAACGGTAGAGCGCTGACAGAGCAGATATATGCGAAGACCGGTATCGACGTCAGAGTGATAGAAGGTACGGAAGAGGCCCGGCTGATGCACCTCGCGATATCGCAGAAGCTGGACATTGACAGAGGCGAGGCCATGCTGGTCGATATCGGCGGTGGCAGCGTCGAGGTTGCTCTCACTTCCGACGGGCGGTTGATCGACAGCCGTAGTTACGAGGTCGGGACGGTCCGGATGTTACGAGTACTGTCCGAGAAACGCGAGGGGCCCGCACGCTTCGCCGAGCTGGTCGAAGACGTCGCCGGAGATACGCGTGAGTGGATCATGAGCCAACTCGGGCACAACCTGATCGGGTTCTTCATTGGGACGGGGGGTAACGTTGAAACCATAGGTGACCTGACTGGGCGGCGTGCCGGCAAAAAGGCTACGTCGTACGCCGCCGTCGGCGACATAGAACGAACACGGTCGGCTCTCGAGGAGCTCGACTTCGATGCCCGACGGCGCGAGCTGAGACTCAACCCTGACCGCGCGGACGTGATCTATCCAGCCATCGTCGTTATCCAGGCTCTCATGAAAGTCGTTTGGGCGACGACCCTCGTCATTCCAAGGGTTGGGCTGAGGGAGGGCCTACTGGCAGAGCTAGCGATGCGTCGGACTCCAGTCGTGGTTGACGCCCGATGAGGTCATGTTGACATGGACCTGTACGTCCAGAGGCACGGTCTGGCCGGCGACCCGGATAGCGACGAGTACCCCAACGACGACGACCGCCCCCTGACCGCAAAGGGGATTCGTAGGATAGGCCGCCAGGTGCGCGGTTTGAATTCGTTAGGACTCTCCCTTGACGCGATAATCACCAGTCCCCTGGTACGAGCGGTCCAGACCGCGGATATCGTCCATCGGGGACTTGAGTCGCCGGGTCGACTATCGACTTCAGAGGTTTTGGCGCCCACGGCTGACCCTTCGAGACTCGTGGACCAGCTCTTGACGGAGTACTCGTCGGCCTCCAGCGTCATGATCGTGGGCCACGAGCCGAACCTGAGCGGTCTCGTTTCGGTCCTCGTCACTGGGGACCGGGAGCCGGTCGTTCGACTCAGAAAGGGAGCGCTGTGCAGGTTACAGGTGCCGGCGCTCCGATACGGGCGATGTGGATGGATCGAATGGTTCCTGACGTCCAAACAGATGGCAGAACTAGGGTGATACGAGCTGAGCATAGTGCATATAGCTGGAATCGCGTCGGCTTCCTACCTCTTCTCCCGCCTCTAGGAGAATAATGAGCTTGTCCTGAATTCACCGAAGGGATGAGGGCTGCTTGGTTGATCCGATAGAAAGCAGAAGGACGACCCCAGACGAAGACCGGCGACAGCCGGTGAGCCGATACGCTCGTCGGACCATCTCCCGGCGGCTGAAACGAGTCGCTCGGCTTTTGCCGCGGGCGGCCAAACATCCGGAAAAGGACGTCGAATACGTCCACGATCTCCGGGTGGGTGTGCGGAGGGCCACCGCGGCGATCCAGCTATTCGCACCGCTCCTGAATCGCTCGGTCCGCAGCGAAGTGGACTCTCATCTCAGGCGTACACGCCGATCAGCTGGTCCCGCTCGCGACCTCGACGTTATCGAAGAGAGGCTTTCTCGCCTCGCGTCGGCGGGCGGAACCACACCTCAGCTCGCGGCCGCCATCGACCGCGTCCGCAGGCGACGCAAGAAGGCCCAGAAGCCGCTCGTGAGAGCGTATAAACTGGTCAGGAAACAGGACCTCAAGGGCAGGGCTCGTGATCTCTCGCACCGGGTCAAGTGGCGAGGTGATGGACCCGAGCCGGAAGTGGGGGAGTGGGCCGCGATCGCGATTCGTCCGCCAATCGATCGCTTCGTGACCAGGTCATCGGCCGACCTGACCGACACACGAGCCCTTCACAGGATGAGGATCGCTGAGAAGCACTTGCGGTACTCTCTCGAGATCCTCGAAGACGCCCTGGGCCCTGTTGCACACGACGTCGCGCCTTTCCTCACAGAGCTCCAAGAGCAACTCGGAGAGATCAACGACCACGACGCCGCAAGGGTCTTGCTGCTAAGGTGGCGCGACAGGTCCAAGGACGACGGCCTGAGGGAGGTCTTTGCCCATCTTGCCGCCTTCGAGAAGTGGAACGGCAGCTACGCCCACGACAAGTTCCTCGAATGGTGGACCCCGGCCATGCGACGCGAGATCCAGGAGCGGCTAGGCCCGATCGTCAGAGAGGCAAGCGGCCAACCTGAGCTTTTCATCGCTGCGACTGCGGGCTAGCTGAGCCCGAAACGCGCGAACAGACCTCTGTTAAGAAGACCATCCGGATCGACGGACCTCTTGACCCGAATGTAGAATTCCCAGTCTTCCCCGTAGTTCGACTGCATATCCTCGCCATCCATATCGTGCCAGCCGTACAGATAAGGACGGCCACCTAGCTCGAAAGTGATGTCCGAGGCGCGGCGCAGAAAGCGCTTCACTTCATGCAAGTCCCCAGGGCGGTTTCGAGGCACCGCGAAATAATACCCCTGCGCGGTGTGATAGCCACTGGTGGCCTTCGCCCCTGGCGCGTAGAAGGACAGTGGCAGGTGGGGTGTCGACGGCGTCTCTTTGACAAGGCAACCGTGTCTCGCGAAGTTGGTTTCTTTAAGAGCCGGTGACTCCAAGTCGGGCTCGATTCGCGCGGTGAACCGACGTGCCAGCTCAAAGTCCGGGAACACGAAGTCCTGCCATAGCTGGTAAAGAGGCTCGGTGATTTTGCCTTGCCGCAGTTGCAGGAGGGCGTTGATAGCGGACCGGAGGCGCAGCCGGCCGTTGGCTTGAGTCTCCACGCGTAGGAAGCTCCACGTCTGTCCAACACCTGGAACGTCGTGAACACCTTCCTCGGCGAATCTAATCGCTCCTTCGAGAGTATTGAACTCGAACGTGTCCGTGCTTGCTACAATCGCTGGCTGAGACCCAGGGGCGACGCTCATCCCTTGGTGGTGCTGGCCCAGGTTGGGTGGAAGGGCTTGCATGTTCCCGGCAAGCCATTCCGAGTGATCGACTGCCTCCGCCCACGACGAGTGCTCCTGAATAACCGAAACCACATACGGATTGTAGTCTGCTGTCTTCAGAACAGCCGCTGCCGATGTAGCGACCGTCAAGCTCCCAATTTATGAAGACAAGAGTCTGAGACGAGTTGGTTGGCATAGGAGTAGTCTCGGTTTTTTGTTACTATCTAACAGTCTACCCCCCCTTTGTTCCCTCTTTTCAAACTAGATCAACATGTGGGTGGGTGGGTCAGACATGCGGGGCATGGGCGGAATCAATCAAAACGATACGCTACGAGCGAACCCTCATGGAATTTCGACTGCCTATATGTAAACCCGGCGTTATCGCCGCAATTTAAGGAGTCAAAGATAATACACTACGAACGCCCCCTAGAGATCGACGCCACGCCTGACGATGTATGGGCGGTTCTCGGTCGCTTCATGCACATTGACGAGTTTGCACCCGAAATAGTATCAGTCGACGCACTTACAGACGGCAAAGACGGAATAGGCTCAAAACGACGCAACAATTTTAAGAACGGCACCTCTTTGGTTGAAGAGGTCACAGAGTGGGAGCCAAAACGGAGATATCGCGTCCAATTGTCGGAAATGTCATCAATGCCTCTCCACGAAGCCTATTCTGCGATGTCTGTTGAGCCGACGGATAACGGACGGTCGATAGTTACCTGGGACATGGATTATCGTGTGAAGTTCGGTCCGCTTGGTTGGTTGCTGGGTCAGACCGTGATGAAAATGATGATGGGCAAGATCCTCGACGGCAATCTGAAGGGGCTCGCCGACAAGGTTAGGTCGAACAGGACTGCAACTGCATAAGCGACCTAAAAGGACATCATGGATAAGCAATTTAGAAGTTATACAAACTTTGACGGATTTCCTAGAGAACGTGGGGCAAGGTTATTCAACCTCTATTTTGGTTCTCCACTAGTAAGAATACTTGATTCCCTCGTAAAAACCCGTTTTGAGGAAGTTCCAGCGCTTTAGCACATGTGAGCGCTACCGTATGTTGGGGTAGGACACGGAACAGAGACTGTATATTGTACCCAGGCAAGGGTACGGTTGTTCTAATTCGACCTGCACAGACTTTTTACGAGAGAATCATACTTGCTTTGCAGGAGAAAATGAAAAGCTTTTGAAAACGGAAGAAACTCTAGCGAGTAGGGATCGAATAATTCAGATGAAGTAACATTTGTCTGCACTCTCTTCTAGGTTTCTTTGATTGCTTTTGCAACAAGACGTGCCATTTGCATGTCCCTTTTTCGACCTATTTTCTCAGACTTTGGTCTAGTTTAAGGGGAGCCGATCAGACTCAGTTCCGATCTGAAGCTTAGCCGGATTGGTCAGGACTTCCCATGATCGCTGTACTAGATTCTGACTGACGCGCCGGGTCTGGCCAAGATTGATTCCCTCGTAAAAACCCGTTTTGAGGAAGTTCCAGCGCTTTAGCACATGTGAGCGCTACCGTATGTTGGGGTAGGACACGGAACAGAGACTGTATATTGTACCCAGGCAAGGGTACGGTTGTTCTAATTCGACCTGCACAGACTTTTTACGAGAGAATCAAGATTCCGTCCAGCTTCCGGTCCTCTGTCACAACCTCGAAGAGCTCTGCGACCATCTCTGGGGGGCTCGAAGCCAAGTCCGTCGTTTCGTAGGGGTCCGAGCCCAGGTCGAATAGCTGCGAGTTCTCCCATCCGCCGTCCGTCTCGTGCGTGATCAGGGCTCCTTTGGCTAGTGGTTCAACTTTTTTGTATTGATGGGTAGAGTGACTTTAGTTTGATGCGCGCATCCTCGGTAGTGAAGCGCCAATCCACTCGTATCACATCCCGGTTGCGTTGATTCTGCCAAGCATTGACCTCGCCGCGCAGGATGTCTTGATTGGCAATCCGTCGGTCCAGGCACTGTCGAGCCAGCACACCGATCTCTATCTCCGCCATATTCAACCAACTCCCGTGTTTGGGAGTGTAGTGTATCTCCAGTCGCTCAGCTATACGCCTCGCCTCAGCAGGCTCGAATGCCTCGTATAGCGAGGACAGCTTGTGAGTGTTGAGATTGTCCATTACCAGCACGATCCGGTCTCTGTCGGGGTAGTCCTCGTCGACCAGTTTCTTTATCACATGCGCCCAGTCCACCTTCGTGCGACGCTCTCTGACCTCGACTCGGCGCCATCCGTCCAACGGTGCAAACAGCATGAACAGGCTGCTCACTCCATTGCGCTCGTATTCGTAGTCGTATGCCGCCGATAAGCCGGGCGCTGCGGGACGCGGCACTCGCGTCTCCTTGACTTGCTGTTTGCTCGTCTCATCCATGCACACCAGAACCTCATTCCCATCGTACGGCCGTTGGTAGACCTCCAGTACGTCTTCCATCGCGCACACAAACTCCGCGCTCTGACCGGGCGGGATGCACCAACTCTGCTTCAGCCACGGCTTCAGTTCGTTTTTTTAAGCGCCTGGCGAACCGTCTCGGTGCTGATGGTCTCGACTATCTCACACTCGACCAACTGGTCAGCCAACAGCTTCAGGGTCCAACTGGCACGCCCCTCCGGCGGTTCCCCGCAGGCCATCGCTATCAACCGTGCTTCACCTTCGCCGTCCAGTCTCTTTTGACGCCGACGCAGTTGCTTTTTGCGATTCAGCGCAGACTCGACCCCCTCCTCTACACAGCGCTTGCGTATTCGCTCGACCGTTGACTGTCCCACACCGAGCGCGCTGGTGATGTCCGCGTCCTTCATTCCCCCGTCCGAGCGTGACTCATCGCTCATCAGCAGAATGCGCGCATGGGTCTGTTTGTACGCCGCAGCCCGACCGCGTGAGACCAAGGCGTTGAGTTCCTGTTGTTCGTCGGTAGTCAGTCTGATACGGTACCTCTTGGTAGACATCATGGTTCCTCCTCGGTTCAACGTTACAATTGAACCCCCAAGAGGAACAATGACTATCATGGTATTCATTTCAATGATGTTGGACCACTAGTCTCGTACGCCCTTTATTAGGGTAGTGACACTGTTCTGAGCTCAGCCTGGCCGTTCTCGACTACAGCAACCCAGGTCCGCAGCGTCGATTTGACTGCCACCGTGGTAGTGAGAGTCCGCCGAACGCCTTCAGCTGTGCAACCCTGCAAACCTCCCACTGCTTCGGCACTCGATGAGCCGCCTAACGATATAATCCGCCAATGGTTGATCTGTCAGGGCAGGCGGTCGCCGCAAGCCCGCTACTTGAGACCAAGCTTGATTCTCTCGTAAAAAGTCTGTGTAGGTCGAATTAGAACAAACGTACCCACACCTGGGTACAATATACAGTCTCTGTTCCGTACACTACCCCAACATACGGTAGCGCGCAGATGTGCTAAATCGCTGGAACTTCCTCAAACCGGGTTTTTACGAGGGAATCATGCTTTACGTACCCAAGTGGCGTCCTGGTCTGGTACCGCGTACGCGACTGATCGAACACTTGGACCAGGAGACCGAGCGCAAGCTGACCCTCGTCTCCGCGCCGGTCGGCTTCGGCAAGACTACGCTGTTGGCGGAATGGGTGGCAGCGACGCCGGCCACCGAACGGCCCGCAGCCTGGGTCTCACTTGATCAGGGCGACAACGACCCCGCACTCTTCTGGGCCTACTTCATCGCCGCGCTGCAGACAGTGCATCCCGGGGTTGGCGACGACGCGCTTTCTTTGCTGCATTCATCTCAGCCTGCACCGATTGAGTCGGTCTTGTCGACCCTGATCAATGAAATCAATGCGATCGAGGACGACCCTTCGACGGGCTCAGGCCGTAGCTTCGTGCTCGTGCTCGACGACTACCATGTTGTCGATGCCAAGTCTATCCACAGTGCAATCGCCTTTCTTGTCGATCACCTGCCGTGGCAGATGCACCTCGTGATCGCTAGCCGTTCCGACCCACCCTTGCCCCTAGCTCGCCTCCGAGGGCGCGGCGAATTGACTGAGCTACGCGCCTCCGATCTGCGCTTCACGCCCGATGATGCAGCTGCCTTCTTGAACGGGGTGATGGAGTTGGACCTTTCGGCAGCTGATGTGGCGGCCCTCGAGACGCGGACCGAAGGCTGGATCGCGGGGCTCCAACTGGCGGCACTTTCGATGCGGGGGCGCGAAGACATTTCCGGTTTCATAAGGGCCTTCGCCGGCGACGACCGGTACATCGGGGACTATCTGGTCGAAGAGGTGCTGCAGCGCCAGTCCGAAAGTGTCCGGAGCTTCCTGTTGTGAATGGCGGAGAGATAATGTACCGGCAGGGCGGCTCAAGAGCTGAGATGTGGCGCTTGAAAAGCGTACCGCCTGTCGCCTTCAATCAGGAACGACCGAACCTGACTGAAGGTGGATTGGATGTACAAGGTGGGTATTTACCTCCGTGTTCGCAAGGCTTGTTTCGTCGAAGGGATGAGCGTCCGAGAGGCGGCCCGAGTGTTCGGGCTACACCGGGACACGGTGCGCAAGATGCTTGAGTACTCCGTGCCCCCAGGGTATCGACGGCAACGACCGGCTCGCAGACCGAAGCTCGATCCATATAAGGGTGTGATGGACCAGATCCTGGAGCAGGATCTGAGCTCACCGAAGAAGCAGCGTCACACCGCCAAGCGTATCTACGAACGGCTCAGAGACGAACACGGCTTCCCCGGCAAGTACACGATAGTCAAAGACTACGTTCGAGACCGCCGTCGTCATACCCGCGAGATGTTCTTACCTCTGTCCCACCCTCCGGGACATGCCCAGTGCGACTACGGCGAAGCTCGAGTGATCATCGGCGGAGTGGAACGCAAAGCCCACTACTTCGCCCTGGACCTCCCTCACAGCGACGGGTGCTATGTGAAGGCGTATCCCGCCGAGACGACGGAGTCATTCTGCGACGGACACGTCTCCGCCTTCGCGTTCCTGGGCGGAGTGCCTCAGAGCATCCTCTACGACAACACCACGCTCGCGGTAGCCAGAATCCTGGGAGATGGTCGCCGGCAGCGGACCAGGGTGTTCTCCGAGCTTCAGTCCCACTACCTGTTCGAGGACCGGTTCGGCCGTCCAGGCAAAGGGAACGATAAGGGCAAAGTAGAAGGTCTGGTCGGCTATGTCCGCCGGAACTTCCTGGTGCCCATTCCATCGTTCGAGAGCTTCGATGCCCTCAATGCTCATCTGGAGCAACACTGCCTCAGACGGTTCGAAGATCGACTCCGCGGCCACAACGAGACGATAGGAGAACGGCTGGAGCGGGACCTGGAGAAGCTGCTGCCTCTGCCGGCCGTACCGTACGACGCCAGCGACAAGCACGCGACGAGGGTCAGTTCTCTGTCCCTGGTCAGATACCGGACCAATGACTATTCGGTCCCGGTGGCCTACGGTCATCGGGACGTTCTGGTCCGCGGATATGTACACGAGGTTGTGATCAGCTGTGGCGCTGAAGTCATCGCCCGCCATCGGCGGTCCTACGATCGAGACGACTTCGTCTTCGACCCTCTCCATTACCTGCCGCTCCTTGAGAAGAAGACGAGGGCATTGGATCAGGCGGCGCCGCTGGTTGGATGGGAGTTGCCCGAGGAGTTCGGAGTGTTGCGGCGGTTGCTGGAGTCTCGGATGGGCAAGCGAGGAAAGAGGGAGTTCGTGCAGGTGCTCAGACTGATGGAGACCTTCCAGCCGGAAGAAGTCCACGACGCCGTACGAGACGCCATTCGACTCGGGGCTGTGAGCTTCGATGCTGTCAAGCACCTGGTGCTGTGCAGGATCGAGGGTCGACCGCCTAGACTCGACATGGAGTTGTACCCGTATCTGCCCAGGACCAACGTTGCAACAACCTCGACCAGGGACTACATGGCTCTCCTGGCGGGGAGCCGGTCATGACCAACAAGTCCACGATGTTGCTCGAACACAACCTCAAGCAACTCAAGCTCCCCACGTTCCTGAGGGAGTACGACAAGCTGGCATCCCAGTGTGCCAGTGAGGGAGCTGACCATCCGGACTACCTGCTGCGACTATCGGAGTTGGAGCTGATCGACCGTCACCATCGCATGGTGGAACGTCGGATCAAAGCAGCCCGCTTCCCGACGACCAAGAGTCTCGACACCTTCGACTTCCTGTCTATGCCGTCCCTGAACAAGGCTCTGGTTCTGGAGCTGGCACGATGCGAGTACATCGAGCGCCCCCACAACGTCATCGCTCTCGGCAACAGTGGCACCGGCAAGACCCATATCGCCCTCGGTCTCGGTCTGGCTGCGTGTCAGAGGGGACTGTCCGTGGGCTTCACCACCGCCGCTGCTCTGGTTCACGAGCTGATCGAGGCCAGGGACGAACGGCGTCTGCTCAACCTGCAGAGAAGGCTCGCACGACTCAAGCTTCTGATCATCGACGAACTGGGCTTCGTGCCCTTGTCCAAGACTGGCGCCGAGCTGCTCTTCGAGGTGTTCAGCCAGCGTTACGAGCGTGGATCGGTCCTGGTGACCTCCAAGTGAGCCCTTCGTCGAGTGGACCGAGGTGTTCGGCTCTGAACGGCTGACCGGAGCTCTCCTCGACCGCCTCACCCACCATGTCGACATCCTGGAGATGAACGGGGACAGCTACCGACTCAAGCACAGCAAGAAGACTTCTGGCCGCCAGCTATCTGACTGACCCTGATCTCCAACGCCCCACGAACCTTGATGCCCATTCTACGGCGTTCAGTGGTACAGTTTTGCTCCGCCCCGCTGGTACGTTTTCACACCGCCCTTGACAGTTGAGCACGAAAACATTCACTGCCGTAATCAATATGCCTACGGCTAGGCCGACAGCGCCTCCAACAAGGATTGGGACTTTGTATCTCCCGCTTTGCTGGACGTTAGACGTCGTCTTGTCGTTCATGGCACTCATGAGGTCCTCCGATTATTGGATGGTCCTTACCATGGCATTCGTTGCAATGGGCCAACGTGATCACCTGCTCCGAGTGCTCGCCCCCGGAGACCAGCGCACCCACCGCCCAAATGCTCAGCACTGCATTCATTCGTCGCCGCCTAAGACCTGGCCATCTGAGCGGACCACGGAGGTCGTTATGCTGTTGAGAATGTCCGTCCTAGTCGCATCAATGAGGTTCTTCTCCGCAACCGCCCGGAGATCATCGAGAACGGAGTCGGAAGCTGTGCTCTCCAGTACAACAGTCGTCATTATCTGACCTGCCTCGAAGTCGAACGAGGTGGAGGCGTCACGCACTTCAGGCGCCCTAAGCACTGCGAAGTGGACTGCTTCGATCGCCCTTTCGAGTTCCACCTCAGTGAAACCCAGCTCGGTGCGCACTTCGACTGAAACGCCACTGTGACTGCTGGTGAAGGTGTCGATTATGTCGAGTGCCGCCTCGGGAGCGGGGCCCGTGAAAGCGACCCATGCGTGACCAGCGTCTACGATCTCCGAACCGGTGAAAGCGGCGGGAACCGCTTCACGGATTTTCTCGACCGCCAAGGCGAAGTTGTCGTTCCAGGCGTACCAATCGATGGCTTCCTGAAGAGATATCCCTTCTTGGCTGGCGATGTGCTGCAAGTCTCTCAACTCCGCGTCACTAGGAGGGTCGTCGATTTCCGGCGCCGCCGCTTCCGGCGGAGGTGTACTCTCCTCTCCTGCGCGGTTGTCAGAAGACGATTCTGCCCCCATGGACTCGTCCGTGGACTCAGGATGCGCTTCTTCGCTATCGGTGGAGTAAATCGTATCGTTGCTGGTGCCAGGGGATTCCTCAGATTCCTCGACGCCGCCGCCAAAGAACATGATCCCCGGAGTGACCAGCACAACCACGAGGACGCCTACGGCTACTAGAGACCCAAAAGCGACGATCATATTGCGTCTCATCGCGCCAAACCCTGTTTTTCCTCGTTGGAGGTCGCGGACGCTTCTCTCGATGCGGGGCCATAAGTCATGGGCGTCAGACACTGCGGACTGGGCTAGGTCGGTTAGCCGGTCCCGGTTCAGGAGCTCGTCGACAGGTTGCGTGTTCATATCGTCCTCCTACTCTCCGCGTACTATGCCCTGCAGCAGCCGTTTCATACGCCCTCGTGCGTCATGGAGGTGGCGCTTGACGGTGCCCGGCGTGCGTCCGGTTCGCCCGACCATCTCGGCCTCGGACAGATCGAGAAAGTACCGCATGACGACTGCGCCTCGCTGCGCCGGCGTAAGCCGTGCTAGCGCCTCGCGAACGGCCCTTCGCTCCTCGTTCAGGATTGAGGCTGCCTCCGGGTCGGTCGACTCGTCCCGCCCTCCCGTGTCTTCTGCACGATCAAGGGTCGTAGTCCGGTCGCGGCGTTGGACCGCCTTGATGGCATCGTTCACGACGATTCTGTAGAACCACGGACCGAACGGGCGCGTTGGGTCGTACTGCTGCGCTCGCTCGAAGACTCGAAGGAAAGCCCCGCTCACGACATCCTCAGCAAGAGTGAGTTCGTGAGTGACCAGATAGGCGGCGCGCAGTGCGCTCGTCTGGTATCGGCTCACCAGCTTGCCAAGGGCGTTGATATCGCCCTCTTTCATCCGTTCCATGTCTTGTCGGTCGCTCACCTTTTACCGACCCCCGTCTGGACTGACACCTCTATATGAAGTATCCCCGAGACCGCCTTTAGGTTGAGGAGTGTATGGACCAGACGCGCACTCCCATTAACTGCGACATTTGCGGACGGTGGACCTGAAAGGGGAAAGCGCAGTGGCTGGCCGGTCGAATGCCGAGACGCCACTAGCTGGATTATTCGGGAGCAGTACGGCCCGAACGGTGCTACAGGACCCGGAGTGGGGACTGCGCGACCCCGATCATTCGCCTCTCGCTCCCGCGATATCTCTGCGCTGGAAGAGCCAAAACGCGGCCGCGCCAGCGATCACCATGTACGCCGTAACCACGAGGAATGCATGCAACTCGCTCGGCGGGTCCTTGAGAGGGAAGAGGGTCTGCGGGGGATTGGCCGTGTGGATACCCGTCTCGATCATCCACGCGGTGACGCTGGGGCCTAGCAGGAAGTCCGCCACATTACTGAACCAGTCGAACAGGCCACCCACCGTTAGGAAAACTATTAACTCGGCGAAGAAGTACGCCAGGGAGAAGGCGATGCCCATGCTCGACGAAGAGGTCAGCACGGAAAGGAAAATCGCCAACATGGCGTACGGCATCAGCCCGTAGACCGCCTTGCCAAACACGACAGCCACGGTGGACCACTGGCCGGGGTCTGTAAGCCCTCCGTCGTCAACGAGCAGCGAAGCGGCGATCAGGCTGCTAACGGCGACGGTCAGAGCCACGATGATGAGCCCAATGGCGCCCATCAGCAGGAGCGACAACGCCTTCGCTCCCAGGAACTGCCAGCGGTTGACGCCCCTGGTCAACACCGCCCTTAGAGTGCCCCAGCCATACTCCGTGCCAAGGACAGACGAGGCCAGGATCGTGATGAGGATGATCCCTATGGTGTGAGCGAAGGCGAGGCCATTGGAAAGGCTGTTGGGGAGGACGAAAGTCTGGCGAGTGTTGTCGCGGAATCGCGCTTCCTCCTCGATCTCCTCTGGGCACACTCCCTCGCGGTGGAATGCCACAATCCTGAGCGCGTCCTCTCGATACGCTTGATCGCTCTGTTCCACCTTGGCGTCGGCGGTGCCCTCCCAGATGTCGACGCAGCTTACGGGAATAGCAGCAGAGTTCCCAGCTGCATCCACTGGCCCCGGCAAGTAAAAGGTGGTCTGCTCTTCAACGGACGGACGGTCGTTGTACGAGTAGAACATGCCCCATAGAGTGGCCTGGGCGATGGCGACGGCAACGAATACGAGTATCCACGGCATCCATCTCTTGCGGAGTTTGAACCACTCCCAGCGGGTGAGGCGCACCACCTGAGCGATCATTCGCCCCTTGCTCCGGCGACATCTTTACGCTGAAAGCGCCAGAACGCCACGGCGCTGAGCACGACGACGTACCCCAGGATGACGAGGAAGGCGTGCAGGTTGCTCGGCAGATCGGACACGGGAACCGGAATGCTGTCGACCGCCCAGATTCGGGCTCCTGGTTCGACCATCCAGGCGATGACGCTGGGACCGAGTAGGAGTCCTGAGACGCTGCCTAATGACTCCAGCAGGGTGTTCATTAAGAAGATCTCGGCCAGGTGGTACGCCAGAGAGAGGGCGACTCCTATGCTCGATGATGCGGTCAGCACCGATAGGAACAGCGCCAGTATGACGTAGGGGGTCAGCGCGTAGACCATCTTGCCGAACATCACCGCGGCAGTGCGCCACTCGCCAGAGTCGGCAAGCCCTCCGCCTTCGTGCTGCGTCAGCAGTGCAGCCACCAGGCTGCTTGCGACAACCGTCAACGATAGGATGAGCAGGCCAGCCGCTACCACCAGCACGAGCAGCGATGCTTTCGCCCCTAGGAATTGCCAGCGAAGGACGCCCCTGGTCAATACCCCTCGCAAGGTGCCCCAGCTGTATTCGACGCCCATCGCCAATGAGGCCATGATCAAGACGAGCATCGCACCGATGGTGTGCGCGAAACCGAGGCTTCTTACCAGGCTGTCTGGAAGGATAAAACTCCTGCGGGATAACTCGCGCAACAGTCTCTCTTGCTCTGCCTCGTCGGCGCAGATTGCGAATACCTGTGCCTGATCCTCCTCGGACATACTCTGTACCTCGGGAGGGAGCTCGCCTTTCCTCACTCCTTCACATCCGAATATCACAGGGTCCTCTTCCGCTACCTCAATGGTGCGGGTCACCCTGTCCTGGTTCGGGTCCAACACCCTGTCTCTCTCTTCAGGCCCGGGGAGAGAATAGCTACCGCCAATTTCCGTGGTCTCATACGAAATGTAGCTGCTCCACAAGAAAGACTGAGCAACGACCACGGCGATGACCAGGAGAATCCACGGTATCCATCTCTTGCGGAGCTTGAACCACTCCCTGTGGGCGAGGCGCACCACCTGAGCGATCATCCGGTCTCCTTCTGACCGTCACCAGTGATGTCCAGGAAGTACTGCTCCAGCGACATCTCGTCGGCTGCCATCTCCGTGACGTAGACCTCAGACCGGCCCAGAGCAGCACTCAGCTCCGACGAACGCTCACTCGGAGCCTCTACTATCACCGACTCGCCTTCTGTCGTTACGTCCCCCACCCACTCCAGCGCCGACAGCACCTCGATGGCCTTCACGTTGTCGGTGGTTCGCAGGCGCACCCGCTCCCCCGCTCGCGTGTGCACCAAGTCGGCGACCTTGCCTTGGGCGATGAGCTTGCCCTTGGAGAGGATGGCCACGCTGTCGCACACCTGCTCCACCTCGTGCAGCAGGTGACTAGACAGCAGCACCGTGCGCCCGTCCGTGCCGAGGCCCCGGATCATCTCGCGCACCTCGGCCATGCCCGCCGGGTCCATGCCATTGGTCGGCTCGTCCAGGAACAGGAGCTCAGGGTCGCCGAGCAAGGCGTAGGCCAACCCCAGGCGCTGCTTCATGCCCAGGGAGTAGGTGCGGAAGCGGCTCTTTGCGCGGTCGGCTAGGCCCACCTTGCTCAGCAACTCGTCCAACTCTTTCCGGTCGCCCCTTCCAGTGATGCCCTGGTAGTAAGCAAGGTTGTCGCGGCCCGACATGTACGGATAGAAGGAAGGGGTCTCCACTATGGCGCCGACACAATGGAGCGCGTTCTGATGGGATGTGCTGCCACCGAACAGGCTGAAGCTGCCCGATGTGGGACTCACCAGCCCAAGCAACATGCCCATGGTGGTCGTCTTGCCCGATCCGTTGGGACCGAGAAGCCCGAAGACCTGCCCGTGGGGCACCTCCAACGACAGGTCGTCTACGGCAAGGATGTCGCCATATCGCTTCGTCAACCCATCGGTCCGAATAACGCTCTCATTCATATACCTTCCTTTCGCACACAAGATATGACGGCAGTCGCCACCACCGCAATGGTACTGCGGAGCTGGTGGAGAAGTCGAAGAAGGCCGGTGGCTCTCCACCGAGTTGCAGAGCAACTCTTCCGTCGCAGGGCGTCTCAGTAGACGCCGCCGTCACGAGAAGCGGGCCGGAGTGCCACCAGAAAAGTGTAAGGCTAAGCCCGAATCCACCGAGGGGGGGCGTCGGGTTAGCATCCTGAAGTGGCCAGAGGGTGCTCTTCTGAATCTGGGATAATGGTTCTGTAACAGCAAAACAGTCCCAGAGAAGGAGCACCCAATAGATGCTACCACGCAACCAGCCCGACCGTATCCGTATCGTCTTTGACGATCACCGCCTGGTGGCCAATGCCGGTCTGCTCCTGCCGGCCACCCTCGCCCGGCATCTGGGCCTGCGGGAACTCGTTGACCATCACCTTGACCTGGGCGGCGCGCCGGGGCGGGCCAACACCGGAGACAAGCTGATGACCCTGGTGGCCTCAGCCATGGCCGGCGGCGACTGCATCGACGACGCTGATGTGTTGCGCACCGGGGGGACGGCCTGCACCCTGGGCGGCACGGTCAAGGCGCCATCCACCCTGGGCACCTTCCTGGGCAGCTTCCGGTGGGGCCACGTCCGCCAGCTGGACCGGGTGAGCCGGGAGCTGCTGGCCCGGGCCTGGGCCGCTGGGGCCGGACCCGGCGACGCGCCGTTCACCATCGACCTCGATTCCACCATCTGCGAGACCTACGGACTGGCCAAGGAGGGCGCCCGCCACCACGGCTATACCGGCAAGCGGGGCTACCACCCACTGCTGGCCATCGCCGCCGGCACCGGAGACGTGCTGATGTCCCGGCTGCGCGAGGGCCGGGCCAACACCGCCCGCGGCGCCGCCCACTTCCTGCGGGAGACGGTGGGACGGGTGCGCTACGCCGGGGCCAACGGACGACTCACGCTACGGGCCGACAGCGGGTTCTACACTCATGGCGTGGTATCCGTCTGCCGCAAGATGGATGTCCGCTTCTCCATCACCATCCGCCAGCATAAAAGCCTGCACAATCTCATCGAGGCGATACCCGAAGATGCCTGGACGCCGATTCCTTACTGGATGGACGGCGCCGCCGATGTGGCCGAGACCACCTGCACTCCCTTCCAGAGTGAACCTGACGCCGCGCCGGTGCGGCTCATCGTCCGGCGTGTGAAGCCCACGCCCGGTTCCCAGCTGGCCCTCTTCGCCACCTACAGCTATCACGGCTTCATCACCGACCGGGACGGGGAGATGCTCGAACTGGAGGCCGACCATCGCCGCCACGCCGAGATCGAGAATGCCATCCGAGACCTCAAGCACGGTGTGGGGTTGAACCATCTCCCCTCGGGCCGCTTCGCCGCCAACGCCGCCTGGCTGGCGGTACAGGTGATGGCCCACAACATCGCCCGCTGGACAGCGCGCATCGGTCTGGGCGAGCAGGTGGTGACCACCAAGACCCTCCGGCGGCGGTTCTTCTCCCTGGCCGGACGGATCACCCGCTCGGCGCGCCGCCTCACACTGCATCTGCCACAGCGCTGGCCTTGGGAAGCCCAGTTCGATCGTGCCCTGGCCCGATTGCGCGCCCTGCCACTCCCTGCCTGACGGCGGCGGCGGCAACCGGCCGACATCCGGCCAACCGAACGTCCCCGCGAACTCGCGCCAGTCCGGTCTGCGAGTGCCTCCTGCTGTGTCCTCTCCCCGCTATCTCGCCCTGACCAACATTGATTCTCTCGTAAAAAGTCTGTGCAGGTCGAATTAGAACAACCGTACCCTTGCCTGGGTACAATATACAGTCTCTGTTCCGTGTCCTACCCCAACATACGGTAGCGCTCACATGTGCTAAAGCGCTGGAACTTCCTCAAAACGGGTTTTTACGAGGGAATCAACAATGGGTGATAGCACGTGCTCCCAAAGTGTCCGTTGTACGACGCTCCCTCCTGTTCTCCATGTACCCGACTCTCCGAACTGTCCATGTCCAAGATCACCCGCCGGTGCGGCGTGCGGGACATAGCTCCGTCCACCCACTTAGCCCAAATCCACCGAAGGGATGACTATGCAGCAGCGGAACGGGCGATAGGGGCAAGGGAGGGCGATGGTCCGGGCACGATTTGGGGTAGAGGGGGGCCGGTGTTTGTCTTCAGTTGCCGCGGGGAGACTTTGTGACCGTCTGCGAATGTTGGTCAGGGCGAGATAGCGGGGAGAGGACACAGCAAGAGGCACTCGCAGACCGGACTGGCGCGAGTTCGCGGGGACGTTCGGTTGGCCGGATGGCGGCCGGTTGCCGCCGCCGCCGTCAGGCAGGGAGTGGCAGGGCGCGCAATCGGGCCAGGGCACGATCGAACTGGGCTTCCCAAGGCCAGCGCTGTGGCAGATGCAGTGTGAGGCGGCGCGCCGAGCGGGTGATCCGTCCGGCCAGGGAGAAGAACCGCCGCCGGAGGGTCTTGGTGGTCACCACCTGCTCGCCCAGACCGATGCGCGCTGTCCAGCGGGCGATGTTGTGGGCCATCACCTGTACCGCCAGCCAGGCGGCGTTGGCGGCGAAGCGGCCCGAGGGGAGATGGTTCAACCCCACACCGTGCTTGAGGTCTCGGATGGCATTCTCGATCTCGGCGTGGCGGCGATGGTCGGCCTCCAGTTCGAGCATCTCCCCGTCCCGGTCGGTGATGAAGCCGTGATAGCTGTAGGTGGCGAAGAGGGCCAGCTGGGAACCGGGCGTGGGCTTCACACGCCGGACGATGAGCCGCACCGGCGCGGCGTCAGGTTCACTCTGGAAGGGAGTGCAGGTGGTCTCGGCCACATCGGCGGCGCCGTCCATCCAGTAAGGAATCGGCGTCCAGGCATCTTCGGGTATCGCCTCGATGAGATTGTGCAGGCTTTTATGCTGGCGGATGGTGATGGAGAAGCGGACATCCATCTTGCGGCAGACGGATACCACGCCATGAGTGTAGAACCCGCTGTCGGCCCGTAGCGTGAGTCGTCCGTTGGCCCCGGCGTAGCGCACCCGTCCCACCGTCTCCCGCAGGAAGTGGGCGGCGCCGCGGGCGGTGTTGGCCCGGCCCTCGCGCAGCCGGGACATCAGCACGTCTCCGGTGCCGGCGGCGATGGCCAGCAGTGGGTGGTAGCCCCGCTTGCCGGTATAGCCGTGGTGGCGGGCGCCCTCCTTGGCCAGTCCGTAGGTCTCGCAGATGGTGGAATCGAGGTCGATGGTGAACGGCGCGTCGCCGGGTCCGGCCCCAGCGGCCCGGGCCAGCAGCTCCCGGCTCACCCGGTCCAGCTGGCGGACGTGGCCCCACCGGAAGCTGCGCAGGAAGGTGCCCAGGGTGGATGGCGCCTTGACCGTGCCGCCCAGGGTGCAGGCCGTCCCCCCGGTGCGCAACACATCAGCGTCGTCGATGCAGTCGCCGCCGGCCATGGCTGAGGCCACCAGGGTCATCAGCTTGTCTCCGGTGTTGGCCCGCCCCGGCGCGCCGCCCAGGTCAAGGTGATGGTCAACGAGTCCCCGCAGGCCCAGATGCCGGGCGAGGGTGGCTGGCAGGAGCAGACCGGCATTGGCCACCAGGCGGTGATCGTCAAAGACGATACGGATACGGTCGGGCTGGTTGCGTGGTAGCATCTATTGGGTGCTCCTTCTCTGGGACTGTTTTGCTGTTACAAAACCATTATCCCAGATTCAGAAGAGCACCCTCTGGCCTCTTCAGGATGCTAACCCGACGCCCTCCCTCGGTGGATTCGGGCTTAGCGTTCACTCGGCCCAACCCTTCCACGTTGCTGTCTTGCGTAAGCACCTCGGTCTCGAACCGGCTCATGGCGCTCGCGCTCGCCGCCGGTCTGTCTATGCCTCGGTCTCCAACGACTACCCGCATCGTCGGATCGTCGGCCAACCGTTCAGCGTCGTTGGTATCCTCGTAGCCTGCCAGACGACTGTATACCGACTGCCTGAGAAGGCCCACCAATCGGTGCTGCACGTTACGACCGCCCCGAGTCTCCTGCAAACACTCACTCACCGTCTCCGTCAGTCCCAGCGCATCATCCAACTCGCGACAGGCCAACAGTCCGGCGTCTGAGGTAATAGTGGCGCCGTGGAACTCCAATCGTATGCGGTGGTCGAAACGGAGCTTGGCGCAGACGTTCGTGCTTTCACCCATTGGGTGCCTCCAGAGCGGATACGTTATAAAGAACTAAACCTGGATTTCCCAGATAGACCCAAGTGGTGATTGGCGTTCCTGTGATTACTATGAATATTCTGATTACTAAACGGATATAATGGGAGTCTATACATTATAATACACCCATGAATATAGGTTCTGGCTTCTGATTACGTAATCGTGTTGGAGGCACCTTATGGGTGACGACGAAAAGACCCCTCTCAAGCTCGACTTTGACTCCAAAGTTCGCGTGGAGTTTCGCGGTGCTACCATCACCTCAGACGCAGGACTGCTGGCGTGCAGAGAGCTTGATGACGCCCTAAGCCTGACCGACTCTGCCGACGAATTCCTCAAAGAGAGTCGAACGGGCAAAAACATCCTGCATCAGCTAATCCCACTGCTGAGACAGTCAGTCTACAGCCGCCTCGCTGGATACGACGACACCAATGATGCCGACCGCCTTTCCCAAGACCCAGCCCTGAGAGTAGTGGTAGGCTGGAAAGGCCCTGACAGGAACGCGGCCAGCACCAGCGAGATGGGTAGGTTCGAGACGGAGTTGCTGACACAAAAGGAAAACCTCAAGGGCATTGAGCGGCTGAATGTCGAATGGATAAAACGTGCATTAGCCAAGACCGTACACAGGCGTATCATCCTGGACATCGACAGTTCGGAGAGTCCGGTGCATGGCGAGCAGGAGGAAGCAGCCTACAACGGCCACTTTGGATGCATGTGCTATCACCCCTTGTTCTGCTTCAACCAGTTTGGAGATTGCGAAGGGGCGGTTCTCAGACCAGGCAACGTCCACAGCGCCGATGGCTGGAAGGAGTTCATCAATCCCATCGTCGAGCGCTACCTGAAGCTGGCGGTGAGGCTGCTGTTTCGAGCAGACGCTGCTTTTGCCAAGCCTGAGATTTACGAGTACCTGGAGACAAGGCATATCGGCTACGCCATAAGGCTTCCGGCGAACGAAGTGCTTCAGAAGGAAATATCTCACCTGTTGGTACGGCCTACCGAGTGGCCCTCTCAAAAGCCCATCGTCTCGTATCACGACTTCGTTTATCAGGCCCAGAGTTGGAATGTTCCTCGAAGAGTAGTGGCCAAGGTGGAGTGGCATCAGGGAGAACTGTTCCCAAGAGTAGGCTTCATCGTAACCAACCTGAGCTATCCAACGAAGGGAATAGTCAGCTTCTACAATGGCAGAGGCACAGCAGAGCAGTGGATTAAAGAGGGGAAATACGCCCTCAATTGGACTCGGCTCTCGTGCCATAAGTTCGTGGCTAATCAGGTGAGGCTGTGGCTATTCATCCTGGCATACAATCTGGGCAACTTCTTCAGAAGGCTGGCTCTGCCAGAAGCGATAAAGAGCTGGTCCCTGACAAGTATTCAGACGAGACTCATCAAGATAGGCGGGCGACTGGTGCGTCATGCGAGGAGGCTTGTGTTCCAGCTTGCCGAGGTGATGGTGACCAGGGAGATGTTCGATGAAATGCTGGAGCGGATAGGGAGACTTCGTTTCAATCCTGGATAGGAGCATGTGTCTGTTAGGGAATCGTGATCATATCGAGGCTGCCCTGAGCAAGGTGCGCGACTTGCAGCGTGAGGTTCGGTCTGAATAATCCGTTTAGAGCCTTTCCAAGTGGTTTGGAGACCCTGTTTCTCTAGATGAAGTGATATTAGCGCGGTTGGTGGCAGTTGACAACTTCAGCAGGCGATCTTATAGTCTGGACTGTCTCAGGGTGGTGTGTTTATGAAAGCACTGGATTCCATCTGGGAAATATCGGCCTAAACTACTCTACCCCATCTGTTGTCCCATTTTCGCTGACGGTCTACAATCGGAGACCGGATAATTCCGAAAAGAAAAGAGGGGATCGACATGAAACTCAGCAGACTTGTCATTCCAACCATAGCCGCTATCGCCATGGTGCTGTTGGGTACGCTCACGTATGAATTGGTCCCCACCGGACTGATCGTGGCCTCTGAGCCCACGCCCATACCGATCGAGTTGCCCGAGCTGCCAGACAAGTCGCCGCCGCCAACTGAACGCTCCACGCAGGCGACTCGTTCAGAAGCGACAGCCGCTTTGGACCAGGGAACGGTCCACACATGGGAGGACGGCGACAGGACGATGCGCGTGGTGCTTCAGGGCGGCTTGGTCGTCCAGAAGACCGCCGCCAACACGCCCGAGGACGTCGTGGTCGCGGAGGGAGCCGGGGACAGCGTCGTCCGGAGGCAGGCCAGGCACGGCCCCGACGCCCGCCCGGTGTTCCGCTCCGAGTCGGGAGGCGGGCTGATGACGCTGCCGGGCGGCGTCCTGCTGGCCCTGGACCCCGCTTGGGACGACGCCCAGGTCGGGGGGTTCTTCTCCCAGAACGAGATACCGGCAGAGAGGGTCTCCGAGCTGGGCTTCCTGCGGAACGGCTTCCTGATCGAGACCGAACCGGGCTTCCCGTCGCTGGAGCTGGCCAACGCGCTGGCCGGCCAGGAGGGCGTCCTGATCTCCAGTCCCAACTGGCGGACGGAGGTCGAAGCAAAGTGAAATCCATCTCACCCATATCTCCCATATCTCCCATCTCCCGTCTCCCGGGAAAGGGGCGGCTCGCACTCCTGTTGATCGCCCTCTGTTTCTTCCTGAGCGCGGGGCTGAGCGCGGGCGCCGCGTCGGCCCAGACGGCCGACGACCACGGCGACACCTTCGCCACGGCCACGCCCATATCGCTGGGGTCGTCGATGGCGGGACGCATCGAACACGGCGACGATCACGACGTCTTCGAGATCGACCTGTCGGGCGCGCCCGGCCCCACGGACGTCTGGGCATACGCGACGGGCGAGTACGATGCGGTCGGCGGCCTGTATGACAGCGACAGGGCCCTGCTCTCATTCAGTGACGACGGCCTCCTGGCGGGCAGCCTGCGCAACTTCAGTGTGCGGAGCAGTGTGCCCCCGGGCATCTACTACGTGGTTGTCGCCAGCTACGAGGGGGAGCCGGGAGAGTACACCATGCACGCCCAGGCGGTGACGGACCCGGGCAGCTCGACCGGCACGGCGGCGCGCCTGGTGCTGGGCTCGCCCGCCGGGGGTACGATCGACACCGCAGAGGACGCTGACTACTTCAGGCTGTACTTCCCCGAATCGACGCACGCGATCATCGAGGCCAGGACCACGAACCTGGCGCCCATCAGCGCCGACCTGCTGGACGCCCAGGGCAGGGAGATCTCCGCGAATGTCCATCACCTGACAGTGAGATTCGTCTTTCGGTTCCGGCACGGCTTCCGGATTCTGGACGACTTCGGCCCGGGCACGTACTACCTCCGGGTGACCACTCCCGCTGAGCTGGCGCCTCGTCCCGTGCCCTACACGATCTACGCCTACGAGGATGAGGGGTATACCGAGTACACGGAGGAGTGCGAAGCGAAGACCCGCGCGTTGAACGATCCGCAGATCAACGACCCCCTGTATGCGTGCCAGTGGCACCTCGAGAGCCCCGACTACACGAACATCGACGTCGAGTCCGCCTGGGCGGAGGGCGCCAAGGGCGAGGGCGTCACCGTGGCCGTGGTGGACGACGGGATGGACACGACCCACGTGGACCTCAGAGACAACGTAAACACCGCCCTGAACTATGACTACACGGAGTCCGGGGATATCTACGACCCCTTCGAGCACCACGGGACGCACGTCTCCGGGATCATCGCGGCCCGGGACAACGCCGCCGGCGTGCGCGGCGTGGCCCCGCGAGCCACGATCTACGGGTACAACTTCCTTGCCGCACCGTCGTTCTTCAACGAGGTGGACGCCATGAGCCGCAATGCGGTTGTGACGGCCGTGTCCAACAACAGCTGGGGGTCTCTCGACGGCCCGGAGCTAGGCTTCGCCACCTCGTTCTGGGAGACGGCCGTGAACGCGGGGATCACCAACGGCTACGACGGGAAGGGCACCTTCTACGTCTTCAGCGCGGGCAACGGCCACCTGATGGGAGACGACTCGAACCTGGACGAGCTCGTCAACTACTTTGGCGTGACTGCCGTCTGCTCCGTGAACACCAGCGGCAACAGAGCCGGCTACTCGGAGATGGGCGCCAACCTGTGGGTCTGCGCCCCGTCGAACAACCGTACGGGCCCCCGGGGCGCAACACTGGCCATTCTCACTACCGAGAACTCCGACCGCTACGTGAAGGAGTTCGGCGGCACCTCCGCCGCGGCCCCCATCGTCTCGGGCGTGGCGGCGCTGATGCGCAGCGCCAACCCGGAGCTGACCTGGCGGGACCTGAAGCTGATCCTGGCCGCCTCCGCGCTCAAGAACGACGCCGACAACTCCGGCTGGGCAGAGGGAGCCCGCAGGTATCGCTCCGCCAGCGACGCGGACCGCTATCAGTTCAACCACGAGTACGGCTTCGGCCTGGTCGACGCCGGAGCCGCCGTCGCCCTGGCCAAGGGATGGACGACCGCTCCGCCGCTGCAGGTAGACGGGGTCGGATCGGGCGAGCTGAGCGAGCTCGTCCCCGACGCGCCGCCCACGGGCGAGCCGACGACGGTGGTCAGCGAGCTGACCCTGGACACGGGCATCGGGTTCACCGAGTTCGTGGAGGTCAACGTCGCGTTCCTGCACCGCTCTTTCCGGGACCTGGATATCGAGCTGGAGTCGCCGTCGGGGGCCGTCTCCAAGCTGGCGGTCCACTTCGACACCTTTACGGACTACAACGACCCACTTTTAGACTTCGTGCCGCTGCGCGGCGCGTTCCGCTTCGGCTCGGCAAGGCACCTGGGCGAAGACCCCAACGGGGTGTGGAAGCTGCGAGTGACGGACCGCATACACGTCGTGGACGGCGCCTTCGAAGGGTGGAACCTCATCGTCTATGGGCACGCGCCCACGCCCGACGCTCCGACCGTGGACTCCGTCACCCCCGGCGCCGGGTCGCTGGCCGTTGCCTGGACCGCCCCCGTCCCGACCACCGGCTCGGAGGTAACCGCCTACGACCTGCGCCATATTCAGAGCGACGCCGACAAGACGGTGGAGTCGAACTGGACGGTTGTGGAAGAGGTCTGGACAGCGGGCGCCGGCGACCTGGAGTACGCGGTCACCGGGCTGACGGGAGGCACAGGGTACGACGTGCAGCTCCGGGCGATCAACGAGTGGGGCGCCGGCGCCTGGTCGGCAGCCGCGTCCGCGACCCCGCAGAACGCCCTGCCCATGTTCAATGAGGGAGCGACAACAACCCGCTCCGTTGCCGAGAACACGCCCGGGGGCGGTAACGTGGGCGACCCCGTGGCCGCCACCGGCGACGACGCGCTAGCCTACACGCTGGCGGGCCCCGACGCCGCGCTGTTCGAGGTCGCCGCCGACAGCGGCCAGATCCGCGTCGGCGCAACCACCACGCTGGACTTCGAGGACCCCGGCAACCCGGACCACGAATACCAGGTCACCGTCACCGCAACCGACCCGTCCGGCGCCAGCGCCAGCGTCACAGTGACCATCGCCGTCACCAACCTGAGCCTGGGCGAGGCGGGCGACACCTACGACATCGACCACAACGAGATGATCGACAGAGACGAGGTCATCCAGGCTGTACATGACTACTTCGACGACCTCATCACCAGGGACGAGGTGATAGCCGTCGTCCGACTCTACTTCTTCTAGATAGACATCGTTCGGAGCGCCGTCGCCAGTCATCGCCTCTAGCCATGGGCCGGTAGCTCAGTTTGGCCAGAGCGCCCGACTTTTCATCCGGGTGTCCTGGCTTCGAACCCCAGCCCGCCCACCAGACTTGACAAAATCAAGAACTTCATTCGACGGACTCAATAGACACGGAAAACTGAGGTACTCGTGGGCGGTCGAACTAGGAGGCAGTCAGCTCGCGACGTCGGCCTGGGCGGTGGCTCCGTCGAGGACCTGGGCATGAACGCCTCCACTCTGGAGCGCATTCGCTTTGCTGCTGCCAACAGGCTGTGTGTCGACGTGGGTTACGAGGGGGACGTGCAAAGGGTGGAGCCATACTCACTGCGCAAGGCTCGCGGCGGCAATGTTGTGCTATATGCCTGCGAGGCCGGCTCTAGCTCCGGCATGGGCTTGGCGTGGAAGACCTGCCCCAGCTCGTACTTGAGCGCAGGGTTAGATGCCCGCATTTCCTTGGACTCCTTGGCCCACACGTCGCGGGTGGGCAGCCCTGGGGCCACCTGGTCAAGGTTCATTTTAAGCAGCGCCTTGCCCCCTGCGTTACGCTCGACCACAATGTAGTCGGCTTCGATCTTGTGGTAGGCGTGCACTACCTGCCGTGCCCACTTGAGCGGAGAGGCGCGTACAGACCAATCCCCTAGCACGTCTAGTTTTTGATCGTCGGCCAGGCCAACGCCGACTATGCCGCACTCATGCGAGGTCTCGCCGTCGCCGATGGACGGGTCGACGCCGATGCACCTCCGCGTGGTGGTGGGGGTCTCCCGGTAGCGGATCATCTCCCGTGTCCAAAGCGCCCCAGGCAGGGAGTCCAGCAGTATACCCATGATCTCCTGCTGCCCCCTGGCCGTTCCTTCATACGGACGGATTGCGCTTGCGAAGTAAGCGCGACTAAGGTTGACTCTGTTCGCATAGCTGCTCTCATGAGTGACGACGGTAAATTCGCTCTAAAGCAGTCGTTCACGACCAGTCTAGCACTCATGACAAGCACTGCGCTCGGCTATTCGGCTACATCAGGTAGCTCTGTTGCTGATTACGGCACGTCCTGCAGGGTTGATATGGGAAATGTGGGCTAAACATAGAAAGAATCGCTATGCCCCAGCTCGCGTGACGCGATAATGCGTAGTTACAGAGAAGGGAGCGAGCATAATAGGGTTGGACTCGTTGACAATGAATGCCGATCCGCAGTACAAAATTGACATGCTCAGCAGAGTCATCGCAATCCCGCGGCTCCCGGAGATCGCCTGGTACGCATATCTTCTGCTGCTGGCGATGTTCCTCTTTGGCTCCGCCCTATCGATACTCAGCGCGAGCCCCACGGTCTTCGATGGCCTAGACGTGCCGATGGCCGCCTCAGCGCTGGTCGGCGTCTTCGGATTCGTCTCCCGGATGCGTATATTGAGCCCGGTTTTCTGGCGGGTCTTCATGCCGGCACTTCTCGCTTGGGACATCGCGTACAACTTCGTCTTGGCAGGACAGCTGGACCTTGCCATGGAGTCGGTGGAACCCATGGAGGGCTTTCCGTGGGACCTGGTTGCCGGGGTGACATTCCTGGCACCGATGTACGTGGCACTGTTCCTCTACGGGTACCGGTCCAAACCGATATGGGACGTGACCATCGTTGACAACAAGTGCAAATCAGCAGTACATTCGTGACATGGCACAGCATGCGTTACCTGGATTCCAGAACTATATAGATTCCTCCAACCGCTCAGGTGTTCCGAGACGGTGGAAGAGGCGATTTATCTGGGTCGCAGTGGTAATGGCGGTCGCTGGCGTGCTGTCCGGCACCGCCGCATATTTCGCGTCCGGGGATCACCGGTTCGTCGCATTGATGGAAGACATCGGCGTGTTCGAGACTGGCGACCTCCTATGGCGATTCGAAACTAGTGGTTCAACTTTTTTGTATTGATGGGTAGAGTGACTTTAGTTTGATGCGCGCATCCTCGGTAGTGAAGCGCCAATCCACTCGTATCACATCCCGGTTGCGTTGATTCTGCCAAGCATTGACCTCGCCGCGCAGGATGTCTTGATTGGCAATCCGTCGGTCCAGGCACTGTAGAGCCAGCACACCGATCTGTCAAGGGCGGTGTGAAAACGTACCAGCGGGGCGGAGCAAAACTGTACCACTGAACGCCGTAGAATGGGCATCAAGGTTCGTGGGGCGTTGGAGATCAGGGTCAGTCAGATAGCTGGCGGCCAGAAGTCTTCTTGCTGTGCTTGAGTCGGTAGCTGTCCCCGTTCATCTCCAGGATGTCGACATGGTGGGTGAGGCGGTCGAGGAGAGCTCCGGTCAGCCGTTCAGAGCCGAACACCTCGGTCCACTCGACGAAGGGCTCACTTGGAGGTCACCAGGACCGATCCACGCTCGTAACGCTGGCTGAACACCTCGAAGAGCAGCTCGGCGCCAGTCTTGGACAAGGGCACGAAGCCCAGTTCGTCGATGATCAGAAGCTTGAGTCGTGCGAGCCTTCTCTGCAGGTTGAGCAGACGCCGTTCGTCCCTGGCCTTGATCAGCTCGTGAACCAGAGCAGCGGCGGTGGTGAAGCCCACGGACAGTCCCCTCTGACACGCAGCCAGACCGAGACCGAGGGCGATATGGGTCTTGCCGGTGCCACTGTTGCCGAGAGCGATGACGTTGTGGGGGCGCTCGATGTACTCGCATCGTGCCAGCTCCAGAACCAGAGCCTTGTTCAGGGACGGCATAGACAGGAAGTCGAAGGTGTCGAGACTCTTGGTCGTCGGGAAGCGGGCTGCTTTGATCCGACGTTCCACCATGCGATGGTGACGGTCGATCAGCTCCAACTCCGATAGTCGCAGCAGGTAGTCCGGATGGTCGGCTCCCTCACTGGCACACTGGGATGCCAGCTTGTCGTACTCCCTCAGGAACGTGGGGAGCTTGAGTTGCTTGAGGTTGTGTTCGAGCAACATCGTGGACTTGTTGGTCATGACCGGCTCCCCGCCAGGAGAGCCATGTAGTCCCTGGTCGAGGTTGTTGCAACGTTGGTCCTGGGCAGATACGGGTACAACTCCATGTCGAGTCTAGGCGGTCGACCCTCGATCCTGCACAGCACCAGGTGCTTGACAGCATCGAAGCTCACAGCCCCGAGTCGAATGGCGTCTCGTACGGCGTCGTGGACTTCTTCCGGCTGGAAGGTCTCCATCAGTCTGAGCACCTGCACGAACTCCCTCTTTCCTCGCTTGCCCATCCGAGACTCCAGCAACCGCCGCAACACTCCGAACTCCTCGGGCAACTCCCATCCAACCAGCGGCGCCGCCTGATCCAATGCCCTCGTCTTCTTCTCAAGGAGCGGCAGGTAATGGAGAGGGTCGAAGACGAAGTCGTCTCGATCGTAGGACCGCCGATGGCGGGCGATGACTTCAGCGCCACAGCTGATCACAACCTCGTGTACATATCCGCGGACCAGAACGTCCCGATGACCGTAGGCCACCGGGACCGAATAGTCATTGGTCCGGTATCTGACCAGGGACAGAGAACTGACCCTCGTCGCGTGCTTGTCGCTGGCGTCGTACGGTACGGCCGGCAGAGGCAGCAGCTTCTCCAGGTCCCGCTCCAGCCGTTCTCCTATCGTCTCGTTGTGGCCGCGGAGTCGATCTTCGAACCGTCTGAGGCAGTGTTGCTCCAGATGAGCATTGAGGGCATCGAAGCTCTCGAACGATGGAATGGGCACCAGGAAGTTCCGGCGGACATAGCCGACCAGACCTTCTACTTTGCCCTTATCGTTCCCTTTGCCTGGACGGCCGAACCGGTCCTCGAACAGGTAGTGGGACTGAAGCTCGGAGAACACCCTGGTCCGCTGCCGGCGACCATCTCCCAGGATTCTGGCTACCGCGAGCGTGGTGTTGTCGTAGAGGATGCTCTGAGGCACTCCGCCCAGGAACGCGAAGGCGGAGACGTGTCCGTCGCAGAATGACTCCGTCGTCTCGGCGGGATACGCCTTCACATAGCACCCGTCGCTGTGAGGGAGGTCCAGGGCGAAGTAGTGGGCTTTGCGTTCCACTCCGCCGATGATCACTCGAGCTTCGCCGTAGTCGCACTGGGCATGTCCCGGAGGGTGGGACAGAGGTAAGAACATCTCGCGGGTATGACGACGGCGGTCTCGAACGTAGTCTTTGACTATCGTGTACTTGCCGGGGAAGCCGTGTTCGTCTCTGAGCCGTTCGTAGATACGCTTGGCGGTGTGACGCTGCTTCTTCGGTGAGCTCAGATCCTGCTCCAGGATCTGGTCCATCACACCCTTATATGGATCGAGCTTCGGTCTGCGAGCCGGTCGTTGCCGTCGATACCCTGGGGGCACGGAGTACTCGAGCATCTTGCGCACCGTGTCCCGGTGTAGCCCGAACACTCGGGCCGCCTCTCGGACGCTCATCCCTTCGACGAAACAAGCCTTGCGAACACGGAGGTAAATACCCACCTTGTACATCCAATCCACCTTCAGTCAGGTTCGGTCGTTCCTGATTGAAGGCGACAGGCGGTACGCTTTTCAAGCGCCACATCTCAGCTCTTGAGCCGCCCTGCCGGTACATTATCTCTCCGCCATTCACACCGATCTCTATCTCCGCCATATTCAACCAACTCCCGTGTTTGGGAGTGTAGTGTATCTCCAGTCGCTCAGCTATACGCCTCGCCTCAGCAGGCTCGAATGCCTCGTATAGCGAGGACAGCTTTGTGAGTGTTGAGATTGCCCATTACCAGCACGATCCGGTCTCTGTCGGGGTAGTCCTCGTCGACCAGTTTCTTTATCACATGCGCCCAGTCCACCTTCGTGCGACGCTCTCTGACCTCGACTCGGCGCCATCCGTCCAACGGTGCAAACAGCATGAACAGGCTGCTCACTCCATTGCGCTCGTATTCGTAGTCGTATGCCGCCGATAAGCCGGGCGCTGCGGGACGCGGCACTCGCGTCTCCTTGACTTGCTGTTTGCTCGTCTCATCCATGCACACCAGAACCTCATTCCCATCGTACGGCCGTTGGTAGACCTCCAGTACGTCTTCCATCGCGCACACAAACTCCGCGCTCTGACCGGGCGGGATGCACCAACTCTGCTTCAGCCACGGCTTCAGTTCGTTTTTTTAAGCGCCTGGCGAACCGTCTCGGTGCTGATGGTCTCGACTATCTCACACTCGACCAACTGGTCAGCCAACAGCTTCAGGGTCCAACTGGCACGCCCCTCCGGCGGTTCCCCGCAGGCCATCGCTATCAACCGTGCTTCACCTTCGCCGTCCAGTCTCTTTTGACGCCGACGCAGTTGCTTTTTGCGATTCAGCGCAGACTCGACCCCCTCCTCTACACAGCGCTTGCGTATTCGCTCGACCGTTGACTGTCCCACACCGAGCGCGCTGGTGATGTCCGCGTCCTTCATTCCCCCGAGGTACCCTCAAAAAGTGTGTAAACGGTCAGGCGGTGTACCCTCTCTCTGAACAAGACGGGCTCAAGGCCCAAGAGAGGAGATACACCGCCCATGAGGAAGGAAAGCACTGAGAGTAGGTCGGAGTCAAGGCCGGAGTGGGAGCAGTTGGAGGATTGGGTGCGAAGCCAGGTCCAGAGGCTGGTCCAAGAGTTGCTGGAGGAGGAGGTGACGGCGTTTCTGGGAAGGGCGAAGTCGGCGCTCAGGTCCGACTCGGACTCAGATACCGGCTATCGGAACGGATACGGCAGAGCCCGGAGGCTTACGCTGAGTTCGGGCACGATACAGCTTAGGCGGCCACGAGTCCGCGATACCGAGGAGCAGTTCGAGAGCCGGCTGCTGCCGCTGTTCGTCAACAGGACCAGGAAGGTTGCTGAGTTGATCCCCGAGCTGTACCTGCACGGTCTATCCGAAGGCGACTTCGATCTGGCTTTGCGGGGGCTGCTGGGAGAGGACGCACCGGTATCGGCGAGCACGGTGGCCCGGTTGAAGTCCAAGTGGAACGATGAGCTTGCCCAATGGCGCAGCCGGCCCCTCGATGACCTGGAAGTGGTCTACATGTGGGTGGATGGAGTCTACGTCAAGGCTGGTCTTGAGAAGGAGAAGGCGGCGGTACTGGTGGTGATGGCGGCCCTGAGCGACGGGAGAAAGGTGGTGGTGAGCGCTGTTCCCGGATACAGGGAGTCCACAGAGAACTGGTCCGAGGTGCTCAGGGACATCAAGCGCCGGGGCTTGAGCTGCCCGAGGCTGGTGGTTGGAGACGGACACCTGGGCATCTGGGGAGCTCTGCGCAACGTCTATCCGCAGGCGGCAGAGCAACGCTGCTGGAACCACAAGATCGTAAACGTGCTCGCCAAGCTTCCAAAGCGACAACAGGACCAGGCCAAGCTCATGCTGCGTACTATCCCCTACGCCCAGACTCGGACAGAGGCTGAGCGGCTCAGGACGGTGTTCACCAGGTGGTGCGGCGACCATTCCTACGAGGCGGCCTCAGAGGCCTTGGAGCGGGACTGGGACCGCATGATCACCTTCTATGACTTCCCAAAGGAGCACTGGGGGCACCTTCGCACGACGAACCCGGTAGAATCACCCTTCGCGGCCCTCAGGCTTCGGACCGATGCCGCCAAGCGCTACAAGAGGGTCGATCGGGCGATAGCGGTGATCTGGAAAATGTTGATGGTCGCCGAACAGCGCTTCAGGCGTCTGAAGGCCCCTGAGTTGATCGAAGACGTCTATCTCGGTGCACAGTATGCGGATGGAATCGCCATTGAATCAACGGCTGAGAAGGTCGCCGCCTGATGTCGTTTACACACCTATTGACGTAACCTCAAATGGGAACCAGTAATTCGCTGGGGAACGTTTCTAGCAGTGGATGCGTATTCTTTATTATAGAAGGCTATAAGGTACGACTTGGACTTGACCGCGGTGGATTCCCCTGGACTTGGATGATCCCGAAGCAAGTCTGGCTGGCCGCCGTCTAGTGGCGATACTTCAGGAGTTGACGAACACTGCTAGTGGTTCAACTTTTTTGTATTGATGGGTAGAGTGACTTTAGTTTGATGCGCGCATCCTCGGTAGTGAAGCGCCAATCCACTCGTATCACATCCCGGTTGCGTTGATTCTGCCAAGCATTGACCTCGCCGCGCAGGATGTCTTGATTGGCAATCCGTCGGTCCAGGCACTGTAGAGCCAGCACACCGATCTCTATCTCCGCCATATCCAACCAACTCCCGTGTTTGGGAGTGTAGTGTATCTCCAGTCGCTCAGCTATACGCCTCGCCTCAGCAGGCTCGAATGCCTCGTATAGCGAGGACAGCTTGTGAGTGTTGAGATTGTCCATTACCAGCACGATCCGGTCTCTGTCGGGGTAGTCCTCGTCGACCAGTTTCTTTATCACATGCGCCCAGTCCACCTTCGTGCGACGCTCTCTGACCTCGACTCGGCGCCATCCGTCCAACGGTGCAAACAGCATGAACAGGCTGCTCACTCCATTGCGCTCGTATTCGTAGTCGTATGCCGCCGATAAGCCGGGCGCTGCGGGACGCGGCACTCGCGTCTCCTTGACTTGCTGTTTGCTCGTCTCATCCATGCACACCAGAACCTCATTCCCATCGTACGGCCGTTGGTAGACCTCCAGTACGTCTTCCATCGCGCACACAAACTCCGCGCTCTGACCGGGCGGGATGCACCAACTCTGCTTCAGCCACGGCTTCAGTTCGTTTTTTTAAGCGCCTGGCGAACCGTCTCGGTGCTGATGGTCTCGACTATCTCACACTCGACCAACTGGTCAGCCAACAGCTTCAGGGTCCAACTGGCACGCCCCTCCGGCGGTTCCCCGCAGGCCATCGCTATCAACCGTGCTTCACCTTCGCCGTCCAGTCTCTTTTGACGCCGACGCAGTTGCTTTTTGCGATTCAGCGCAGACTCGACCCCCTCCTCTACACAGCGCTTGCGTATTCGCTCGACCGTTGACTGTCCCACACCGAGCGCGCTGGTGATGTCCGCGTCCTTCATTCCCCCGTCCGAGCGTGACTCATCGCTCATCAGCAGAATGCGCGCATGGGTCTGTTTGTACGCCGCAGCCCGACCGCGTGAGACCAAGGCGTTGAGTTCCTGTTGTTCGTCGGTAGTCAGTCTGATACGGTACCTCTTGGTAGACATCATGGTTCCTCCTCGGTTCAACGTTACAATTGAACCCCCAAGAGGAACAATGACTATCATGGTATTCATTTCAATGATGTTGGACCACTAGTGGTCCGAAATGTTTGTAATGATTGGTTGATTGGCACGGGGGCTTTCCCCGCCATGCCTGGCTTTTGGAGACAGCCGCTGGGCAGTCCGGCTTTCCACCCGTCATTTCAAGGATGTTGGTCTACTAGAAGAGATCGGAACAAAAGCGACGGACATTACGTCTTAGCCCGAATCCACCGAGGGAGGGCGTCGGGTTAGCATCCTGAAGTGGCCAGAGGGTGCTCTTCTGAATCTGGGATAATGGTTTTGTAACAGCAAAACAGTCCCAGAGAAGGAGCACCCAATAGATGCTACCACGCAACCAGCCCGACCGTATCCGTATCGTCTTTGACGATCACCGCCTGGTGGCCAATGCCGGTCTGCTTCTGCCGGCCACCCTCGCCCGGCATCTGGGCCTGCGGGAACTCGTTGACCATCACCTTGACCTGGGCGGCGCGCCGGGGCGGGCCAACACCGGAGACAAGCTGATGACCCTGGTGGCCTCAGCCATGGCCGGCGGCGACTGCATCGACGACGCTGATGTGTTGCGCACCGGGGGGACGGCCTGCACCCTGGGCGGCACGGTCAAGGCGCCATCCACCCTGGGCACCTTCCTGCGCAGCTTCCGGTGGGGCCACGTCCGCCAGCTGGACCGGGTGAGCCGGGAGCTGCTGGCCCGGGCCTGGGCCGCTGGGGCCGGACCCGGCGACGCGCCGTTCACCATCGACCTCGATTCCACCATCTGCGAGACCTACGGACTGGCCAAGGAGGGCGCCCGCCACCACGGCTATACCGGCAAGCGGGGCTACCACCCACTGCTGGCCATCGCCGCCGGCACCGGAGACGTGCTGATGTCCCGGCTGCGCGAGGGCCGGGCCAACACCGCCCGCGGCGCCGCCCACTTCCTGCGGGAGACGGTGGGACGGGTGCGCTACGCCGGGGCCAACGGACGACTCACGCTACGGGCCGACAGCGGGTTCTACACTCATGGCGTGGTATCCGTCTGCCGCAAGATGGATGTCCGCTTCTCCATCACCATCCGCCAGCATAAAAGCCTGCACAATCTCATCGAGGCGATACCCGAAGATGCCTGGACGCCGATTCCTTACTGGATGGACGGCGCCGCCGATGTGGCCGAGACCACCTGCACTCCCTTCCAGAGTGAACCTGACGCCGCGCCGGTGCGGCTCATCGTCCGGCGTGTGAAAGCCCACGCCCGGTTCCCAGCTGGCCCTCTTCGCCACCTACAGCTATCACGGCTTCATCACCGACCGGGACGGGGAGATGCTCGAACTGGAGGCCGACCATCGCCGCCACGCCGAGATCGAGAATGCCATCCGAGACCTCAAGCACGGTGTGGGGTTGAACCATCTCCCCTCGGGCCGCTTCGCCGCCAACGCCGCCTGGCTGGCGGTACAGGTGATGGCCCACAACATCGCCCGCTGGACAGCGCGCATCGGTCTGGGCGAGCAGGTGGTGACCACCAAGACCCTCCGGCGGCGGTTCTTCTCCCTGGCCGGACGGATCACCCGCTCGGCGCGCCGCCTCACACTGCATCTGCCACAGCGCTGGCCTTGGGAAGCCCAGTTCGATCGTGCCCTGGCCCGATTGCGCGCCCTGCCACTCCCTGCCTGACGGCGGCGGCGGCAACCGGCCGCCATCCGGCCAACCGAACGTCCCCGCGAACTCGCGCCAGTCCGGTCTGCGAGTGCCTCTTGCTGTGTCCTCTCCCCGCTATCTCGCCCTGACCAACATTCGCAGACGGTCACAAAGTCTCCCCGCGGCAACTGAAGACAAACACCGGCCCCCCTCTACCCCAAATCGTGCCCGGACCATCGCCCTCCCTTGCCCCTATCGCCCGTTCCGCTGCTGCATAGTCATCCCTTCGGTGGATTTGGGCTTAGCTACTGAATGGAAAGATTACAGTAAGAAAAGGAGGACAGTGATTATGAGAAGGAGGATAGCGATCTCGGCATTGAGTCTCTTGGCGCTGGCGACCATCGGGTGTGGGCAGGCCACGCCAAGCCCGACCACCGCTCCCGTCGCTACGGTGTCTGCCGCTGAGCCAACTCCTTGGACTGTTTCTACTGGAGGCATCTCGCCGGGATATGAGGTCTACTCTTCCATCGAGGAGCTTTCGGCCGCCTCCGACTTAGTGATACTGGGAACCGTCGAAGGCGTCGCAGCTCGCGAGGTTGACTACGGAACCGCAGACCCCGACGAAAGGGAGGGTCGAGGGATTCCCACCGTGTTCTACGAGGTTGCAGTGACTGAGACGCTGCGTGGTAAGGCAGAGGCTACGGTCATTGTGTCAGCCCCAGACGTGGATCAGGTATCTATGGGTGAAGAAGCAACAGCCGTACGAAGCGGCCAACAGGTTCTTCTGTTTCTCCGGGAGCAGACGACGGAAGATGCACCGGGCATCACAGCCTATGATCATTTCTACGTGACCGTGAGCCTGGACAATGGTGTGTTCGATCGTTCAGGTGGCGACCTGGTAGTGCCGCGCATGCCTGAGTTGTTCAATGATGCCACGTTTGACCTGGCCGGCGTGCGACGTGCGGTACAGTGGTTTGATGAGTCGCCCCTTGCCACATGGGATCCCAGCACTGCTGAGGCCTTCAATCAAGCAGGCGCTGGCGAAGGCACACTCGATATCTCCTCTGGTTGTGTACGGATGATTCTCGAAAACCGGAAGTCGATTCTGCTCGTTTGGCCAGAGCCGACTTCTTGGAACGCATCTACCCAAACGATCGAGTTTGTAGATGTCTTCGGTGAGCGACTAGAATTGCGGGAAGGGGATCGGATCATGCCGGGTGGCTCGACCGCGACTCATGAACCTCGGTTTGTGTCACCACCCAGTCCCTCGTGCAAGATGGATGAGGCCTTCGTCCTCAACTCCGTAAGATTGATTCTCTCGTAAAAAGTCTGTGCAGGTCGAATTAGAACAAACGTACCCACGCCTGGGTACGATATACAGTCTCTGTTCCGTATACTACCCCAACATACGGTAGCGCTCAGACGTGCTAAATCGCTGGAGCTTCCTCAAAACGGGTTTTTACGAGGGAATCAAGATTGGTCCTGCGGTCGGACTCTAACGCGTCTAGCAGCATACCGGATTACGACCTCAGCCCATACAACTCAAACGTGTGGTTTGTCCCACCGCCCGCCAATATGGATGACTTTGTGAGTAAGATGGACGCGATAGTCGTGGCACGGGTGACTTCAGTTATCGGAAGCGGTGAGCTAAATTCCTATAACGAGCAGGACAATGTCCGGAATATAAAAAAAGGTGATCCTGTTTCTTCCGCACTGCCTGCGACCGACTATAACCTGACGATAGAGCGAGTGATTCTCGGAGAAAACATTGAGGCTGGTGGTTCAATAACCCTACGAGTGTTGGGCGAAGCGGATCACGTTTCGCCGTACCCATCACTCATATCGATGCCGCAAATCAATGATCGCCGTATCTACGGGCTTGGCCGCAATCCTGATAGAACTTACGGGGCCTATAGTTGGTGGAGCGTATTTTTGATTGACGGAGACCGTGTTACTCATGTTGATGACCTCCGACAGAAAGTCCTGTTCGCAAATAATACAGAAACTAACCAGTTTGTCAGAGAGTTGGAATCGGCGGTATCCCGACGCAACAGGTAGAGTGCGGCAATTAGAGCCCGCGAATGAGGTGGACATCTTCGGTATGCGGGGAAAGCTGTAGGTTTGGCCAAGGCTTTGTCTGATGGCAAGTACGAATAGTTGCAACGTGAGATGCATTGAACCTGGATTTCCCAGATAGACCCAAGTGGTGATTGGCGTTCCTGTGATTACTATGAATATTCTGATTACTAAACGGATATAATGGGAGTCTATACATTATAATACACCCATGAATATAGGTTCTGGCTTCTGATTACGTAATCGTGTTGGAGGCACCTTATGGGTGACGACGAAAAGACCCCTCTCAAGCTCGACTTTGACTCCAAAGTTCGCGTGATGTGAATGGCGGAGAGATAATGTACCGGCAGGGCGGCTCAAGAGCTGAGATGTGGCGCTTGAAAAGCGTACCGCCTGTCGCCTTCAATCAGGAACGACCGAACCTGACTGAAGGTGGATTGGATGTACAAGGTGGGTATTTACCTCCGTGTTCGCAAGGCTTGTTTCGTCGAAGGGATGAGCGTCCGAGAGGCGGCCCGAGTGTTCGGGCTACACCGGGACACGGTGCGCAAGATGCTCGAGTACTCCGTGCCCCCAGGGTATCGACGGCAACGACCGGCTCGCAGACCGAAGCTCGATCCATATAAGGGTGTGATGGACCAGATCCTGGAGCAGGATCTGAGCTCACCGAAGAAGCAGCGTCACACCGCCAAGCGTATCTACGAACGGCTCAGAGACGAACACGGCTTCCCCGGCAAGTACACGATAGTCAAAGACTACGTTCGAGAACGCCGTCGTCATACCCGCGAGATGTTCTTACCTCTGTCCCACCCTCCGGGACATGCCCAGTGCGACTACGGCGAAGCTCGAGTGATCATCGGCGGAGTGGAACGCAAAGCCCACTACTTCGCCCTGGACCTCCCTCACAGCGACGGGTGCTATGTGAAGGCGTATCCCGCCGAGACGACGGAGTCATTCTGCGACGGACACGTCTCCGCCTTCGCGTTCCTGGGCGGAGTGCCTCAGAGCATCCTCTACGACAACACCACGCTCGCGGTAGCCAGAATCCTGGGAGATGGTCGCCGGCAGCGGACCAGGGTGTTCTCCGAGCTTCAGTCCCACTACCTGTTCGAGGACCGGTTCGGCCGTCCAGGCAAAGGGAACGATAAGGGCAAAGTAGAAGGTCTGGTCGGCTATGTCCGCCGGAACTTCCTGGTGCCCATTCCATCGTTCGAGAGCTTCGATGCCCTCAATGCTCATCTGGAGCAACACTGCCTCAGACGGTTCGAAGATCGACTCCGTCGTCTCGGCCACAACGAGACGATAGGAGAACGGCTGGAGCGGGACCTGGAGAAGCTGCTGCCTCTGCCGGCCGTACCGTACGACGCCAGCGACAAGCACGCGACGAGGGTCAGTTCTCTGTCCCTGGTCAGATACCGGACCAATGACTATTCGGTCCCGGTGGCCTACGGTCATCGGGACGTTCTGGTCCGCGGATATGTACACGAGGTTGTGATCAGCTGTGGCGCTGAAGTCATCGCCCGCCATCGGCGGTCCTACGATCGAGACGACTTCGTCTTCGACCCTCTCCATTACCTGCCGCTCCTTGAGAAGAAGACGAGGGCATTGGATCAGGCGGCGCCGCTGGTTGGATGGGAGTTGCCCGAGGAGTTCGGAGTGTTGCGGCGGTTGCTGGAGTCTCGGATGGGCAAGCGAGGAAAGAGGGAGTTCGTGCAGGTGCTCAGACTGATGGAGACCTTCCAGCCGGAAGAAGTCCACGACGCCGTACGAGACGCCATTCGACTCGGGGCTGTGAGCTTCGATGCTGTCAAGCACCTGGTGCTGTGCAGGATCGAGGGTCGACCGCCTAGACTCGACATGGAGTTGTACCCGTATCTGCCCAGGACCAACGTTGCAACAACCTCGACCAGGGACTACATGGCTCTCCTGGCGGGGAGCCGGTCATGACCAACAAGTCCACGATGTTGCTCGAACACAACCTCAAGCAACTCAAGCTCCCCACGTTCCTGAGGGAGTACGACAAGCTGGCATCCCAGTGTGCCAGTGAGGGAGCCGACCATCCGGACTACCTGCTGCGACTATCGGAGTTGGAGCTGATCGACCGTCACCATCGCATGGTGGAACGTCGGATCAAAGCAGCCCGCTTCCCGACGACCAAGAGTCTCGACACCTTCGACTTCCTGTCTATGCCGTCCCTGAACAAGGCTCTGGTTCTGGAGCTGGCACGATGCGAGTACATCGAGCGCCCCCACAACGTCATCGCTCTCGGCAACAGTGGCACCGGCAAGACCCATATCGCCCTCGGTCTCGGTCTGGCTGCGTGTCAGAGGGGACTGTCCGTGGGCTTCACCACCGCCGCTGCTCTGGTTCACGAGCTGATCGAGGCCAGGGACGAACGGCGTCTGCTCAACCTGCAGAGAAGGCTCGCACGACTCAAGCTTCTGATCATCGACGAACTGGGCTTCGTGCCCTTGTCCAAGACTGGCGCCGAGCTGCTCTTCGAGGTGTTCAGCCAGCGTTACGAGCGTGGATCGGTCCTGGTGACCTCCAAGTGAGCCCTTCGTCGAGTGGACCGAGGTGTTCGGCTCTGAACGGCTGACCGGAGCTCTCCTCGACCGCCTCACCCACCATGTCGACATCCTGGAGATGAACGGGGACAGCTACCGACTCAAGCACAGCAAGAAGACTTCTGGCCGCCAGCTATCTGACTGACCCTGATCTCCAACGCCCCACGAACCTTGATGCCCATTCTACGGCGTTCAGTGGTACAGTTTTGCTCCGCCCCGCTGGTACGTTTTCACACCGCCCTTGACATCCAGAACTATCGTAAACGTTGTCAGCCACACGTGGTGGCAGCTGTTTGGTAGCAGAAGAAGCGACCGATTTTAGCGTGATTGCCATAAGGCCGCTCCGTCTGTTGTTTGGGTCGTTCCGGAGAGTTGAGGCCACTTCCCAGTCCACATACCGTCTGGACCACGTGCATTGACCGATCATCGCGATTGTGACGATTGAGTCGCTCAGATAGAGTTCGCGAATCCTGCGCAAGACATAGTCCGTGTCGGTGCTGTCGATGAAGTCGTCGGTATCAGAGAGGCCGAGGTTTTTTGGAATGAATACGCCATTGAAGTCATCGATGAACTTCCTCACCTCGTCTTCGTCTACTTGATGATAGGAAATAAAGCACGTGTGTCGTACAGCAGCCACTTCGTGTGCCCCCTTTCGTTCGGCGTAGTGTCAGCTCGCCGGTTGGGAGATTGTACGGTCCTGGTCCTCAAGCTCGGTCAGGTCCTCAACGTCCGCTATGTCAGCCAGCATCTTGGTGTAGGTCCTCAAGACCTGCTGTAGCTCAGATAACTCTTGTCGGAATTCAAGGCGCAGGTCGGATTCCTCGAAAGCCTCCTCGAGGGAGAGTCTATACCATTTCGCGGTGAAGGGGCGGACCACCTGATTGAGCACCGGAATCGCCAACTTGGTGAAATTAATACAATGGCGTCCCTGGCGTTTTGCAATTTCGCGTGTCAGCCAAAACAGGGAGTAGATGCTCTCCAGGGCGGCCTGTTCGTCTCCCTCGTCTGGAGATAGTTTCTGGGTGGTGATGCGAGTCAGGAGCTCGATGTACAGCTCCCAAGCAGCGTCCTTGTCTACACCGTGGGGTTGCCACTCCGCTTCAAGGAACCCCACTTTGATCTTGAGAGCCGTCATGCCCGATTGGTCAAGCCAATCCTTGAACTTCATGACCTCAGTCTACCACCCAGCGTTTACCAGGCGAAATCGACGCCGTCTAGGGAGAACGCCCGATTCCGTCGCGCTGAAACTGATCCCCTGAACCAAGGTGGCCTCTAGGCTTGCGTAGGCGATTGTCATTCGTCCGAGAGCGGGCGGAATATCTCGGTGCACCCAAATGGAGCAGACTCTCTCAAAGTCTTCTTTTGTGGTCGTCTCTTTCGGTCGTTTCCGTCAGGGAGTTGCTGCCATTTCGTCCTTCCCTGAGCACAGAGGGCGCTTACGAGTTGGTACAAATGTAAAAGTAATCGGGGCTCACTGGCCAATGGCCAGGGGTCGGCTCAGATAGGAAAGCCGCGCTCGAGCGCGGGCCCGGCTTTACAAAAGGGTCCGTTTTGTAAAGCCCTCCTTCTACAGCTCGAGAGAGAGTGACAAGAACCCTTGCTGCGAGGAGAGCTTCCCAATCCTCGGCGATGGTGTCAATCCCCGCCAGTTCACGACGCGGCCAGATGGTTTTGTGAGCTTGATTGGGGGGTTGACGGCATTCCTGAGTGAAACTACGATGGCTTTAGTCGAGGATGGTGCGTTGTCTGAGCCCAAGCAGTTTGATATGGGGAATTCCGGCTTAGCACATGTATGCGGCCCTGGGGTTTCGGCCACTTGTCGTTACGCGCGAATATCTTAAACAGGTAAGGGAAGAGTTGCCGTGATCATCGGGTTTATCGGGGATGTGCACGGTCAAGTCTTTCACGCCACCGCCCTGGCGGCCACATGGCAAGTAGTAACCGGCAAGCGGTTCGATATCCTCATCCAGGTGGGGGATATGGGTGCCTACCCCAACACACCAAATGACGCCGCAACCGAGAGATACCTGGCCCTTGATCCGTCCCAGGCGGATTTCAGTCGCCTGCTCAAGGCAGATGGGAAGCTGGCAGCTCACCTTCGTCAGGTTCGGGAATGCCTCGCAGGACCGATCTACTTTGTACGCGGCAATCACGAGGACTTTGATTTCTTGAATCATCTGCAAGTCGACGGCACGGCGAAGTCGGCGGCCGTGGACCCCTTCGATCTGTACCGATATGTGCCCGATGGAACCGTGCTTGAATTTGATGGGACTAAGGTCGCCTTTCTCGGCGGAGTTGAAGAGCGCTCGGACGCCAGGGCAATCGATAAGGAGGCGTACCAATCACTCATGGACCTTGGTCCAGGGAGAATCGACATCCTGGTCACGCACGAAGGGCCCTACGGCACCAGCACCGGATACCACGGCGATGTGCATGGCTCCCACATGATGACGCGGCTGATCGAGAGCATCAAGCCCACCTATCATGTCGCCGGGCACGCCCACCAAGTGTCTGGACCAACCACGTTCGGCCCCACGACCTACCTTGGCCTCGACGGCCTCGTTGCGTCCGCCAGGTGGGAGCCGGAGAGAAATGGATTCAAGGAAGGTTGTTTGGCAGTCCTGGATACAGCAAACGACACGTTGCAGCCGGTGACCGATTCATGGCTGTCCATTTTCGATACCAAAACCTTTGACTTTAGCTCATGGTTTGAAGGATTCACTTCGTAGCGCCCTGAAAAACGGGACCGCCATGTTGGGTCCTTGGGACTCCCTCAGCTTGATATAGGAAATGTCGGTTTGTATAGCGGTCAGCCAGGCTGGCTCGGGCTTGCCGCGGCGCTTCAGCCACCATTTCCTAGATGAGCTCGAACAGTGCGCCGCTTTGCAACATGGTCCTTTTTGTAAAGCGGGGGGGGACGGGAGTACTGCTCATCAAGGACTTCGTTGATCCCCTCAGTCAGGAAGTCGTTGTCGTTGCCCGAGATAATCCCCTGTGATACAAACACCACCGTTGTGCCGAGACCTCGTAGCTCCTGCTTGTACAGGATGGCGTCGGCCCTGTTCCTGGCGAATCGGCTGGTGTGGTAGACGA
>CBDAOG010000004.1:0-591068 GCA_965197985.1 Dehalococcoidia bacterium
AGTACCGCGCCGAGGCCCTCGCCCCCGTGCAGACCCGCCTCTCCTACTACGCATCCTCCAAGCGGGCGCGGGCCATCCTGGGCCAGCGCCGCTCCACCATCGACCTGCGGGAGACCATCCTGGAGGGCGGCATCCTGCTGGTCTCCACCGCCCAGGGCACGGTGGGCAGGGACGTGTCCGCCCTGGTGGGAGCGTCCCTCCTCAACCTGGTCGACTCGGTGATACGCGAGCAGGAGAGCGTCTCACTCGGCCAGCGACGCGGCGCGCTGGTCGTCGTGGACGAGATGCAGTCGATGCCCGGGGTGGACTACGAGTCGATGCTCTCCGAGTTGGGCAAGTTCGGGGGCGTCCTTCGTGCTGGCCACCCAGAGCCTCGCCAAGCTCGACGACCTCTCCCGCACCATGCGCGACACCCTGCTGGCCAACGTCGGGTGCCTGGCCGTCTTCCAGGTGGCCGGGAACGACGCCAGGCAACTGGTGTGGGAGCTGGGCAAGGAGCGGGTGACCGAGGACGACATCACGTCGCTGCCGGTCCACCACTGCTACGTCAGGGCCACCGTGGGCATCGAGCGGATGCCCGCCTTCTCGATGATGGTGCGAAAGCCGGAGGACGGAGACCCCGCCGTCGCCGCGCAAATCCGCAGCACGGCCTCCGCATACACCCTGACGGCCCAGGACCTGGAGGACGCCGGGGCAGCCGCCCAGAAGAAGGTACGGGACTTCAAGGACCGCGCCGCCGACCTGGAGAAGGACGGCGAGGAGACGGACGGGAAGGAGAAGGCCACGGCCTCAAAGAACGCGAACACGACGGAAGAAGGGGAGGCCGAGCAATGAGAACCGAAGGATGTGAAGCCCGGACCCTCCGAGCCCTGGCGGAAATGCCCTTCCTCGACCGGACGGAGATGGTGGCCGTCACCGGCTGGTCGAAGGCCGCGGTCCATGAGGCCGTCGACAAATTGGACTCCAGCGGCTTCTGCGCCGCCGTGCCCCACGCCACCGCCCTCTTCCCCTCATCGACCCAGCGCTTCCACCTCACCGCCGCCGGGCTGGGGCGGCTGGCCGAGGAGGAGGAGGCCTCCCTGGACGAGCTCGTCCGCGACCGCCCCGTCTCCGCCCAGTGGCGGCGCAACCTGATGGGACGGCTCGACTCCCTCGCCGCGATCTACCGGCTGGCGGCCGCCGTCTCCGGCGTCGCATACCCCATACGGTTCCGGTGGTACAGGGCCTCGACCCTGGACGCCGCCGTCGAGCTTCCCGGCGGCCGCACCGTCGGCATCGTCAGGCAGGGGCTCACCGCCGACAGGACCGGCTTTTCCAACCGGATGTGGAGGCTGCGCCAGGGGCCGCTCCCCGGAGCCGTGCTCGTGCTGATGGCCGACGACGTGCGGCTCAGGCACGTCCGCAGGACGCTGGCCGGCGCCCCCGTTCCCTTCTATCTCGCCCTCGAGCGCGAGGCGGTCGCGGCGTCGCCGGACGACCCGGTGTGGAGCCCACCCGCGGTCAGCGCCTCCGTCGAGCTGCGCTCGGTCCTCGACCGGATAGAGAAGGGAAGCCTCCTTCCCGAGGAGGACGAGCCCCGGATGGTCTCGGTCCCAGCCGACCTCTCCGTCGAGGGTCCGGGGTGGAAGGTCCCCGACTATCTGTTGCCCGCGACCCTCAAGCCCGCCGAGAAGCGCGCCCTCGACCTCATCTCCGACTGGCCCTGGATCACCCTGACGGACCTGGCCGGAATGTTGGGCGTCTCTGTCCCCAGGGCCTCCCAGCTGGTGACGCCCCTCGAAGGGTTCCGCCTCGTCACCCGGCCCATCGCCGGGAGCGGGCGCATGGCCCTCACCGACCGGGCCCTGGCCCTCCTGGCCCGCAGGGATCGGACGTCCGTGGCTGTCGCGAAGAAGCGGTGGAGCGCCGCTCCCCTGTTCCCCGGCACCCCGTTCGTCTGGGACAACGTGACCGGCGCGAGGAGCCGCCAGCTGCTCAGGAACGTCGAGCACACCGCCGCCGTCCACGCCTTCCTTGCCTCCATGACCGTGCAGGCGGGCCTCCTGGAGTGGGAGGTCTCCCAGGTCGACCCGCCCCGCAGGGCCTCCCGGCACTTCAAGCACGGCGACGGGATGCGCTCGGTCAACCCCGACGCCTTCGGCGTCCTCAGAAAGGGCGAGACCACGTGGCCCTTCCTGCTGGAGTGGGAGCGGAGGGCCGTGCGGCCCTCGACCATGTCGGAGCGCCTCGCCCCCTATCTGCGCTACTTCTCCTCTCACCGGCCCACCGACGACCACGGCACCCGGCCCTCCGTCCTCATCGTCTTCGACGACGAGATCGTCCAGACCCACTTCCTGCGCCTGGCGCGGGAAGAGATGCAGGCCAGGGGCGTGGCCGTGCCCCTGTGGGTCTCCCACAAGGCCGCCATCGAGCAGCTGGGGCCGCTGGGACGCGCATGGCGCGCCCCGGACGACTGGCAGTCGCCCCAGGCCATGCCGCCGCAATGACCAACGACTGACATCGGGGAAGCGGCGCGACGGCTCGCGCTCCCTTCCCCAAAGGAAGGCTGAGAGCCATGCGTTCGCAAGACGACCACAACAAGAAGAAAGGCCCCCGGAGGCGTGGTGGACGGACCGTTGTCCGGCTCAACACGGCGGCCCTATGGGAGCGGCTCACGCTGCTGAACCGCTCCCAGAACTGGCTCGCCAGGGAGGTCGGGGTCAGCCCCGGCTACATCTCGATGCTGGTCAACGCGGGGCGCACACCCTCCGGTCGCATTCGCCGCCGGATGCTCAGGGCCCTGGGTTTCGACGACTTCGACCAACTTTTCACTATGGAGGATAGAGATGACGAACCATAACGATTCGTCCCGATTCGACGGGATCACGGAACAGATCTACGACGAGGAACAGGACCTGGCGCTCCAGGCCGCCGTGCTGGCGGAGGACTTCCCCAAGCGCCTCGAACGGCTGCACGAGGTCAGCGGCCTCACGTGGGCCGCCTTCGCCAGGGCCATCGGCGTGGACCCCAAGCTGGTCCACCGGTGGCGCAACGGGGTGGAGCCCCGCGGCTGGGCCATGCACGCCCTTTTCCGCTTCGCAGCGCGGATGCCCGGAGGCATGGCGATCCTCGTGACCGAGAGCTTCCAGATGAGCTTCTTCAAGGAGCACAGCTAGACAAGCGGCCCCGCCGGGCGCAGGCGCAACGGCGGCACGGCGGGGCCTGAGACGGCTGGATGCCGCCGGCGCTCGCCCGTTCCGTCGGCGCCGGCGGCCCAGCCGCAATCCCGTAATGAGAGGCCAGCGGCCCAGCAGACGCCGCTGAGACTACGCAACGTGAAAGATACCAACGGACATAACAGGCACAAGAGACGAGAGAGGCTCGCCGGGGACGCCCCTGACGACTCTCCGGCCGACCTGATGCCGTCCTACACGCCCAAGCAGCGCGAGACGGTCCTCAAGGGGTTCCGCATCCTGGCAGAGGTCGCCGTCCGCGCCTACATGAGGCGGCAGGAGTCGGCGTCCGACGACGCGCCGGACGGCCGCGAGGAGGACGGCCGACCACTGCCCGGACAGGACAGACACATGGAGGCTGACGGATGAGCGTGCGTCAGGCCCCCACGCCGGCGGCGCTCTACGCCAGGGTGTCCAGCGACAGGCAGGACGTGGATCTTTCCATTGCCGCACAGCTGCGAGCCCTCAGGGACTACGCCCGGAAAAACGACTACGTCGTCACCCGCGAGTACGTGGACGAGGCCGAGAGTGGACGCATCGCCGACAGGCCGGAGTTCGGCAAGATGATCGACGAGGCCAGAACGCCCAACGCTCCGTTCAGGGAGATTCTGGTCTGGAAGTTCTCCCGCTTCACCAGAAAGCGCGAGCACGCCGTCGCCTTCAAGTCCATGCTCAGGCGCAGGGGCATCAGGGTAGTCTCCATCACGGAGCACGCCGACGACTCCCCCACGGGAAAGCTCCTGGAGGCCATCATAGAGAGCGTGGACGAGTTCTACAGCGAGAATCTCGCCCAGGAGGTCACCAGAGGGATGCGCGAGGCGGCCTCGCGCGGCTTCTGGGTCGCCAGCAGGACGCCCTACGGATACAACAGGGTCATGGTGCAGGATGGGCCCAAGAAACGTCCCACGCTGGAACCCAACGAGGATGCGGCCCGTGTCGTCAAGCGCATGTTCGAGATGGCCGAGGCCGGAAAGGGGATGCTGCCCATCGCCAAGACCCTCAACGACGAGGGTGTCGCCAGTCCCACTGGAAAGCTCTGGTCCAAGAGAGGCGTCAACTTCATCCTCAGCAACGAGGTCTACACGGGCACGCTGGTCTGGGGCGCCAGGGCCAAGGACAGCGCCCAGCCGGTGCGCATCGAAGAGGCGTTCCCCGCCATCGTCTCCAAGACCCAGTTCCGGCGCGTCAACGGCCTGATGCGCTCCCGCGCACCCAGGGTCGCCCACCCACGGAGAGTCGCAAGCTCCTATCTGCTCAGCGGGCTGGTCAAGTGCAAGTCCTGCAACGGGGCGCTCAGCGGCCAGGACGCCAAGAGCGGCCGGTTCTCCTACTACGTCTGCCAGTCGATCATGAAGCGCGGAAAGGATGCCTGCGAGACTCCCAGGCTCAATGCCCGCCGCTTCGAGGAGATGGTCGTAGGTAGGATTCGTTCCAACGTCCTTACCGAGGGCAACATCCGCGCTCTGGTGGAGGTCGTTGACGAGCAGATCGACCGCGTAGCCAGCGAGCAACGGAAGAGACTGGAGACCATCGAGAAAGAGCTTGAAGACGCGAAGCGGGCGCTGGGCCGCATTTGGCACGCAATCGAGACATCCGACATCCAGCTATCCGACGCCTCAGACCGCATCAGGGAGCACCGGGAGCGCCGGGAGCGCCTTGAGGACGCAGCGGTCGATGCGAAGGCCATTCTGTCTCAGCGCAGGGCTGTCCTGGACGACGCAGAGACCATTGCAGCCTACGCCCATGACATGAGTGAGTTCCTACACGAGAGCCAGACGACCGAACGCAGGGCCTTCATCGAGACCTTCCTGAAGGAGATCGTCGTGATGCCCGGAAGCGCCCTGCTGCGCTACACCATCCCCATGCCCGTCGATGGCCTGATGCCCGGCAGGAACGCCGAGGAGATGGCGCTTGACGGCCCGCCCATCTGATTGGCTTTGACCTGCCCCAATTCGCCGAGGATGGCCGAAGCCATCACTGGAAGCTAGGCTCAATAGGGAATCCACCCAGAAGTCCCCCTTGCAGGGACCCATCCCCGGTCCTCGGTACGTCCTCCCCATGCCGCACCAGCTGGCCTCTCCGCAGAGCCTCGACCAAGGTCTCGCCAACAGTCCACGCCAGAATGGCTTGACAGCCGCAGGCCGTTTCGTTCATGATAAGGGTATGACTTTGTCATACTTAGAGAGGCAAAAAGAGAGAATGCCCACGACCCGAAAGGCCATCACCTTTTCCATGCCGCCGGAAATGGCCGAGCAGGTACAGCAGGTGTTGAAGGAGGAGGGCCGCACCATGAGCGAGTTCCTCCGCGAGGCCATCCGCCTGTACATGCAGGAGCGGGCGTGGCTGCGGCAAGAGCGCCGCCAACGGGCCGAGGCCCGCCGGAACGATCAGGAGTGAGCAAGGAGGACACACCGATGGACCAGCTGACCGACTACACGCCCGCGGCCCTCTATGCCAGAGTATCCAGCGACAGGCAGGACGTGGACCTTTCCGTTGCCGCACAGCTGCGGGCGCTCAGGGACTATGCGCGCAAGAACGGGTATCTCGTCGCCCGCGAGTACGTGGACGAGGCCGAGAGCGGGCGCATCGCCGACAGGCCGGAGTTTCGCAAGATGATCGACGCGGCCAGCAAGACCAACGCCCCGTTCAGGGAGATTCTGGTCTGGAAGTTCTCCCGCTTCACACGCAAGCGCGAGCACGCAGTCGCCTTCAAATCCTTGCTCCGGCGCAAGGGTGTCCGAGTCGTCTCCATCACCGAGCAGGCCGACGACACCCCCACCGGCAAGCTGCTTGAGGGAATCATCGAGAGCGTGGACGAGTTCTACAGCGAGAATCTCGCCCAGGAGGTCCTGCGGGGGATGCGGGAGTCCGCCTCTCGCGGCTTCTGGATCGGCAGCAGGAAGCCCTACGGATACAACAGGGTCATGGTGCAGGATGGGGCGAAGAAGAGGCCCACATTGGAACTCGACCCGGACACGTCTCCCGTGGTCGAGCGCATCTTCGACATGGCACAGGCCGGTAAGGGGATGCTGCCCATCGCTGAGACCCTCAACGACGAGGGTGTCGCCAGCCCCGCAGGCAAGCTCTGGTCCAAGAACACCGTCCACTTCATCCTCAAGAACGAGGTCTACACGGGCACGCTGATCTGGGGCGCCAAGTCTAAGGACAAGGCAGAGCCGGTGCGGGTGGAGAAGGCGTTTCCTGCCATCGTCTCCAAGACCCGCTTCCGCCGGGTCAACAGCCTGATGCGCTCCCGCGCACCCAAGATCGCCCACCCTCGGAGAGTCGCAAGCTCCTACCTGCTCAGCGGACTCGTCAAGTGCAAGGCCTGCAACAGGGCGCTGAGCGGACAGGACGCCAAGAGCGGGCAGTTTTCCTACTACGTCTGCCAGTCGATCATGAAGCGCGGCAAGGATGCCTGCAAGACTCCCAGGCTCAACGCCCGCCGCTTCGAGGAGATGGTCGTGGGCAAGATTCGCTCCAACGTCCTTACCGACGGCAATATCCGCGCTCTGGTGAAGGTCGTCGACGAGCAGATGGACGGCGTGGCCCAAGAGCAGCGGACGAAGCTAGAGACCATCGAGGATGAGCTTGAGGACGTGAAGCGGAAGCTGGGCCGCATCTGGCACTTCATAGAGACAGCCGACAACGTCGAGATGACCGACGCCTCAGATCGCATCAGAGAGCACCGGGACCGCCAGGGGCGACTGGAGGACTTGGCGGTCGAGGCCAGGGCCATCCTCTCGCAGCGCAGGGCCGACCTGGACGATGTGGAGACCATCGCGGCCTACGCCCAGGACATGAGCGAGTTCCTGAAGGAGAGCGAGCTGACCGAGCGCAGGGCCTTCATCGAAACCTTCGTCAAGGAGATCGTCGTCATGCCCGGCGACGCCCTACTGCGCTACACCATCCCCATGCCCGACGATAGCCGCATACCCGGCGGGAACGCCGAGGAGATGCCCCTGGACGGCTCGGTTCTGTCTACGGTGAAAATTGGTGGGCCAGCCTGGACTCGAACCAGGGACCTCAGTCTTATCAGGACTGCGCTCTAACCAGCTGAGCTACTAGCCCACGACAACACTATACGCTATTCGAGAAGGCTCGAACCAGGGACTTTCCCGATGCCACATCGGGACGCTCTAACCAGCTGAGCTACTAGCCCACGACAACATCATACGCTATTCGATGAAGGCTCGAACCAGGGACTTTCCCGATGCCACATCGGGACGCTCTAACCAGCTGAGCTACTAGCCCACGACAACATCATACGCTATCCGATGCGGACTCCGAACCAGGGGCCTTCCCGATGCCGCATCGGGACGCTCTAACCAGCTGAGCTACTAGCCCACGACAACATCATACGCTACTCGATGAAGGCTCGAACCAGGGGCCTTCCCGATGCCGCATCGGGGCGCTCTAACCAGCTGAGCTACTAGCCCACGACAACATCATACGCTACTCGTTGCGGACTCGAACCAGGGACCTTCCCGATGCCACATCGGGACGCTCTAACCAGCTGAGCTACTAGCCCACGACAACATCATACGCTACTCGATGAAGGCTCGAACCAGGGGCCTTCCCGATGCCGCATCGGGACGCTCTAACCAGCTGAGCTACTGGCCCACGCCAACATAGTACGCTATCATCGCCGCGTCCATCAATGGTCACGTGCCGCGTGAGCATCGCGGCGTTACACGTGGCGGGCGCCGGTGGTCTGGAAGCCTCACAGCGGAGGACTCGGCGGCCTGGTGGGAGCATGACCGCCTTCCGAGTACGTATCGCAACGGTCCGCCGACACGAGGGGTTTGCCCGTGGCACCCACTGAAAGAATCTCATGGGTCTAGATGCGCTCACGCGGGCACCCGACGGCACTCTCGCGATTCCTGAGACCGAAGAAGATTGGCTCGGCTGGGTCAGCCCCACATCCACTCGAAGCTACACGCTGAACGAACCGTTGCTCGACTGGCTAAGCCTGTACGGTGAAGGCCACGGCTTCAAGCGCGACGACGAACTGGAAGGCTACGATCCCCGGACGGACTTCAGAACATTTATCATGCAAAAAGGCGTGGACTTCGAAGACGCAGTGGTTAAACATCTAGAGACCCTAACCCAAGTTCACACGGTGCCTACGCGGCCAGAGCGCAGCCGTGACCTGATGGCCGCGCAGGAGACCTTCGCCGCGATGCAGCGGGGTCAATCGATCATTTGCCAGGCTGTCCTTCGCGACGCGGTCGGTCGAAATTACGGGGCGGCAGACCTCCTCGTCCGAAGCGACGAGCTTCACCGGCTCTTTCCAAGTACGATCAGCTTGGAGGATGCGAGCGTCCCGGCGCAAGACCTTGGCGACGATCCTTGGCACTACCGTGTTGTCGATATCAAGTTCACAACGCTTCACTTCCTGGCCGGGGGCAGCTTACAGGAGACGCACGGCTCGACCTGGGCATATATGGTCCAGGTCTACCTCTACAATCGGATACTCGGTCGACTTCAGGGATACCTTCCACCGGCGTCCTATCTTCTCGGCCGGGGCTGGCAACAAAAGGTAAGCGGGCAGACGGATCGAGGGACAAACTGCCTGGACCGCCTGGGCATCGTGCCTCAAGACTACGTCTCTCGAACGAAGGGCTTGCTGGCGAACGCCGTCGACGCCGGCTGTGCCTGGGTTCGCCGTGTCCGGACAGAAGGGGGGGCCTGGAATGTCCTGCCAGTGCCTTCTCTACCAGAGCTGATGCCGAACATGGGTAGCACCTCCGATCAACCCTGGCACTATGCGAAGCAGAAAATAGGCGTGGAGCTTGAGGACCTGACGATGCTGTGGCACGTTGCCCTAAAGGGTCGGGACATAGCGATGAAAGAGGGGATACAGCGTTGGTCCGATCCTGAGTGCACAGCCTCAATGGTAGGAGTGACCGGGCCAAAACGCGCTACCACCCTGGATGCCATCTTGGAAGTCAACCGCGACGTCAATGGATTATCAGTACGCCCCGACGTAGTGCATGCTGCGGAGTCGGAGTGGCGGGCCACTCCGATTCTCGAGTTCTACGTCGATTTCGAGACAGTGAGCGACTTGGATGACGACTTTACTCGCATTCCGGAAAAAGGCGGCCAGCCGCTGATATTCATGATCGGGTGCGGACACATTGAAAACGGCGAGTGGCAGTGGGCCTGTTTCACCGCAGATTCGCTCAAGGAGACGTCTGAGGCGGAGATTATCGACGGCTGGTTCGCCCACATGGCCACGGTAAAGCAGCGTATGGATTCCGATGGCGACGATCCGAACGTCTTCCACTGGTCCCACGCCGAACTCTCGTCCTTGGAGACCGCGTTCACGTCGGCGAAAAAGCGCCATCCCGAGAAGGACTGGGGCAACCCGAAATGGTTCGACTTCCTAGTGCGAGTAATGAGAGAGGAACCGGTAGTCGTCCGTGGCGCGATGAGCTTCGGTCTAAAGGCCGTGGCGAAAGCGATGCACGCCCTCGGCTGTATAGAAACCGACTGGGAGGCCGGCCCTACTGATGGCCTTGGCGCGATGGTCGGTGCGTGGTCGTGCGCGTTGGAGGCGGAAGAGCGAGGATGCACACTGGCCGAGACCACGCTCATGCAGGATATCGCCGTCTACAATGAAGTGGACTGCAAGGTAATCATGGAGATCGTCAACTATCTCCGGATGAATCGGTAGGCAATTGCTGACTCTGAAAAACTCTGAGGCCGACGAGGCGAGATTCGGTCGGATTATTGGGCCGAGTGAGCACCTAGCTGCCACGTTGAGCCTGCCAAGACGCGCTAACTAGACATGAGGCAGGGAGCAGAGGAAAGCGTGGTATCGGCCGTCTACCGCCCCACTAGCCCTGTGGCACGTGATAAATCTTGACATGCTCATTGGCGTAGACCTGGTCGAGCTCGCCGCCGAGTCCATCGACGAACTTCGCTAGACCTTCTTTCTGGTAGTAAAGATGCTCCAACTCGCCTACGTACACGTATTCGACGCCGTACTGGCGCATTAGAGATAGGGCCTCGCTCGCGTCAGCTGTGTTATACATGCGGTGGACGTCAGCGGCCCGGCGGCCCACTTCGTCACGGTAGCCCCACCTCTGCTGCTCCTGGTGCCACTGCCAGCCGACCACAGTAGGCAGGCCGCTGTATATCGAGACCCGGCCTCCCCAGCGGTAGATGGGCGTGACCCCTTCAAGGACCACGGGCGAGCCCTCCAGGTTCTCCTGCAGCCACTGGATCCCATCGCGGTCCGACGACAGGTGTATCTCGCCGCCCTTGTCGTGATACACCTGGTCATCCATATACGCGAGGCCGTCTAGAGTTCGCGACAGAGCGCGTCCGTCATAGCGGTCGCGCAGCCGGTCCTGGGTGCCGAGCACAGGGTATACCGACGCACTGACGACCAGGGCGGTCAGCAGTCCCACCCACGCTTTCCTGGCCCACGCCGGCGCCTTGGTCGGCCTCCAGAGCCCGGCGAGGAGCCGCCACAGCAGATAGGCCGAGGCCAAGGCCAACATGACCCAGACCTGCAGGTAGACCTTGAACACTGTGTTCATGCGGTCGATGTCGCCTTCGACGCGGAAGATATCTAGCCCGATAGCCAGCGCCAGCGCGACCCCAACGAGGACCAGAACGTACGCCATGGGAGGCGTTTCCGGGCCAGAACTCGCCAGGAGCCGGACCGCGACCACCAGGACCATCGCCTCCAATATCAACAGGAACGGAATTGTGCTGCCGGTCCAACCTGAAACGAAGATCGAGGCGGAATAAAGCGCCACGAGTGCAACCGCCGCTATCAGCCCGATACGTACGAGGCTTGTCCGCTGCGTGTCCTCGGAGGCCATGGGCTCACCGACGGCCGACCGGGGACGGGCCAGCCTGATTGCGCCCCCGCGTACGGCACGCCAGACAGGGACCCAGGCGTCCCTGGACTCGACGACCAGAAAAGACCCGATGACGAAGACGAATAGCCCGCTGATCGCCAGGAACTGCCATAGCACCGTCTGGTTCGTCGTCGACTCCACGCTATTGAAAAACGCCTCGTAGTTCATGTGGAACGGCAGAAACGCGACATACCCTACGAGAAAGACGACCAAGACCTTCGCCGCGGTCTCCGTCAAGGTCAATAGGCCCAGCCCTCCGCGTCGAATGTATGCGGCGAGAAAGACGACGGCCGCCGAGACAACCATGTACGTGGGGTAGTCCCAAGTGTTGATGGTCCGCAGGGCGCCGACCACCACGCCGAGCGCCGCCAACCGAATGAGTTCGTCCGCACCCCATGCACCACGTTCCGCTTCGTTGGCCCCGAGCCGCCTCGCCGCACCCATGACGACCGCCAGCGCCACGCCCAAAGCCAGCACCGTGAACGGGAGGGCCATCATGTGGGCATGGAGGTCGGCGAACAGAAAGCTGAAGAACGGGAACTCTGTAATCTCGATGCCCGGCGGGTCGGGAGGCATCATGCGGCTACTGCGCCAGAAGTCGAACTCGCCGAAGGACATATTGCGCATCCAGACGCGCCAGATGCCGTGGCCCACCTGGATCGCCCCGTCGAGGTTGCCGAGCACCGCCACGAACGTCGCCCCGAATAAGCCGGCCAACAATGGCGACAGACGTGAGCGGTCACCGTGGACGACGTCCGCCTCACCACCAGTCACACGAGACGTCCTTCGCCGCGACAGTGTCCCCTCGGCCAGGTTGTAGACCAGGGAGAACGCCCCTCCGACAGTCAGCGCGAAGAAGAGGGGCACGGCCAGGTTGTACGCGATCGTCGGGTCGATTCCGGTGGCCCTGATCAGCGTGGCGACCATGAACTGCCCGTAGTAGTAATAGTTAATGAAGCCGCCGCTGAACCACGGATCGTACGGGGGCATGTAGCTCGAGCGTAAGACGGCATTGAGATACGCCAGGTCCATAGGCTTTTCGCCGCCGCGGAACGGGTGCCACAGGTCCGGATTGGCCATCCTTAGCAACACGAACGCCAGGAACGCGATCAGGAAAATGGCCTCGCCTATGAGCAGGATGCTCCAGCGCCGTCTTACGAACTCGATCATCTGCTCGCGGTTCCTCGCCAACACCGCCACAGAAACCGCCGCGACCACCGCAACGGTCACCGCGATCGACGCGCGAGAGAAGGCCATCCAGTGGGTGCTTGCCATGAGCCAGACGAGCAAGGACACGGATAGCAGACCCAGCGCTTTCGAGAACAGGAAGCCTCTGTCGGGCAAAGGCCTGAAGACAACGAAGGCGAGCGGCGCGACTATCAGGGCCAGGCTTTCGACGACGAGTAGCCACGCGATCACCGGCAACCTGCTCGCCCAGCTGTCCGGGCGAACGATGTCGGTCCAGGTGCCGCCGCTTCGTTGGGCCTCGGCGTCCGCGGGTGACATGAGAAGACCGAGGTCTTTGTGTACGCCGACCATGACGCGAGCGTCCGGCGGCCCGGCAGGCTCGCCCGGACCCTGTCCTTCGATAGCGCTCCGTATCGTCGCGGCGTCCAGGCGGTCTGCGTTCCTGAATACCATCCCCGTCGGGTGGTCGTAGACCGAGAAGCTTTCGTCAGCGAAGCCCAGGTTGAGAACCAGCCCGCCCGCTCCGTGCTGGTCCAGTCCCTGAGGCACCGGAAGCTCGGGCCTGCCGAATGTGTCGTGTACAAGGCTGACGCCGAGAAGCTTCGGATAGGCCGTCTCGACGTTCGCCAGCTCGTAGCCCAGACCGCCGGAGAACAGGAGCCGGTAGTACTCGCGGCTCTGAGGGTAGCGTTCGGGCAGGCGCGGGATTGTGCCGTACAGCCGGTTGCTATAGAAGACGACGTAGTCGGCCTCGGCTAAGTCCCGCGAAAGGCTGTCGACTTTTTGCGGGCCGTCATTCTCGTAGAGCGGCAGCTCGCGGAACTCGTAGCCGTGGAGGTTGGGGATTCCTTCCTCCCAATGCTCCCTCAAGATGATGGCCTGCGGGTCCGCATTCGCGTTGATCCATTCGGCGGTCCGTACCGCGGTATGCGGCTGCGAGAAGACCGCCATATAAGACAGGGCATAGAAGCCGGTCACGCCTACCAGCGCCGCCAGACCCCCCATGAGCCACGGCTTGAGCGTGGGCGTCCGGTCGGACGCCCAGCCCCAGAAAGCGAACAGCATTTGTGCCGTGAACAATACGAGCACAGGGGTTACAGGTATCAGGTATCGCAGGAACTTGACCTCGAGTGAGCCGGTGAGGAGCAGGTAGGGGACCACCCAGGACAACAGAATGACGTTTACGCGAGAGTCTGCCGAGCGCACCGGCACGGTGGCCAGGAGCGCCGCGAACGCGATAGCGGAGGCGAGCAGTATAGCCGGCACGCTGTTCGAGACGAGCAGCAATCCAATAGGCACTCCCCAGCCAAACGCCAGGTACATCAAGCCGAGTTGCAACCGCAGCCCTCGCAGCGCCGCGTACGCAAGGGAGACCCACGCGACGATTCCGAGCGGCCAGCCCAGGCCCCAGGCCGCGAGCTGCCGGGCCTGGTAGAAATAAGGGGTCGTGTCGATGTACTGCCGTGTGTACGGATAGTCTCTGATTCGCCGCACCATCTCAGACTGCTCGGTAAAGTCAGCGAAGAAGCGTGACCAGTCCAGCAGTGCGTACGGCTCGGCCACGACGAATGCGACGGCCGAAACCACCGCGCCAACCACGACCCCACGGATAGCTCGACGAAGCCTCTCGGCCGACGCCACGTCCGACGCGTCGCCGGCCATCCAGTAGAGCAAGTGGGCCGTGGCGAAAGGGATGATTATCGGCGCAAGGCTTACCTTCGTCGCCAGGCCGAGTCCGATACACACGCCGGCCAAAACGGAGTAGGTCGTTCTTCCCGTGCTCGCCACCCTGTACAGGAAAAAGAGCGTCGCGATCGCGAACAGCGCAATCATGGTGTCCACAGCGTAGAAGTGGCTGAGCTGGATGTGGAGCACTGCCAACGCCAGTAACGTGGCGGCAAGCAAACCCTCTCTGCGCCCGTAGATACGGCTCCCCAGAACGTATACGAGAACCAGCGTGCCGAGGTCGGCAAGCGCGGAGAGTACGCGACCGGCGACCCGCAGGTCGTGGAGCTCAGCGCCGGGCCAGGCGTTATATGCGAGCTGGACGCCCTTAAGCAGGTATAGAGCTAGGCTACCGTATGGGAACCACCGAGGGTTCCACGGACTCTCGTCCGCGTTCAGCAGATCGCCGAGGCTGCCCGGTGAAGGAGGCGAGAGCTCCCCTACCCTCATCAGGATGGCCCGCTCGTCGGGGTGAGGCGTCCAGTCGTATCCGTCGTCCCAGTTGAGCCCGTAGAAACGCAGCCCAACCGCGACCGCGAGAGCCACGCCGAAAAGCGCCCTCCTATCGCTGAGGGCGGCAAGCATCCTAGCTGCGTTTAGGGTCGACAGCCGAGGCTGCGGCACTTCCATATGCAAACCATTGTAGCTGTGGACCGGAACGACCAGCAATCGTGGCGAGGGTGTGATGAATGGCAGGAACAGGGTGCCGCCCATCTGAAGCAGCTGGGCCCATGGTGATCCCCACGTTGCCAACCATCCGTGGGGCGGATTGCATGCGCCCGGTACGCCGCTACGGATCAAGGGGCCGCGTTTTGGAGCCCCGGGAACCAAGGAATCTCATAATGTCGCGCTGAGCGACGATGTCGGACCGGCAGCAGGCTTAGCCCAAATCCACCGAAGGGATGACTATGCAGCAGCGGAACGGGCGATAGGGGCAAGGGAGGGCGATGGTCCGGGCACGATTTGGGGTAGAGGGGGGCCGGTGTTTGTCTTCAGTTGCCGCGGGGAGACTTTGTGACCGTCTGCGAATGTTGGTCAGGGCGAGATAGCGGGGAGAGGACACAGCAAGAGGCACTCGCAGACCGGACTGGCGCGAGTTCGCGGGGACGTTCGGTTGGCCGGATGGCGGCCGGTTGCCGCCGCCGCCGTCAGGCAGGGAGTGGCAGGGCGCGCAATCGGGCCAGGGCACGATCGAACTGGGCTTCCCAAGGCCAGCGCTGTGGCAGATGCAGTGTGAGGCGGCGCGCCGAGCGGGTGATCCGTCCGGCCAGGGAGAAGAACCGCCGCCGGAGGGTCTTGGTGGTCACCACCTGCTCGCCCAGACCGATGCGCGCTGTCCAGCGGGCGATGTTGTGGGCCATCACCTGTACCGCCAGCCAGGCGGCGTTGGCGGCGAAGCGGCCCGAGGGGAGATGGTTCAACCCCACACCGTGCTTGAGGTCTCGGATGGCATTCTCGATCTCGGCGTGGCGGCGATGGTCGGCCTCCAGTTCGAGCATCTCCCCGTCCCGGTCGGTGATGAAGCCGTGATAGCTGTAGGTGGCGAAGAGGGCCAGCTGGGAACCGGGCGTGGGCTTCACACGCCGGACGATGAGCCGCACCGGCGCGGCGTCAGGTTCACTCTGGAAGGGAGTGCAGGTGGTCTCGGCCACATCGGCGGCGCCGTCCATCCAGTAAGGAATCGGCGTCCAGGCATCTTCGGGTATCGCCTCGATGAGATTGTGCAGGCTTTTATGCTGGCGGATGGTGATGGAGAAGCGGACATCCATCTTGCGGCAGACGGATACCACGCCATGAGTGTAGAACCCGCTGTCGGCCCGTAGCGTGAGTCGTCCGTTGGCCCCGGCGTAGCGCACCCGTCCCACCGTCTCCCGCAGGAAGTGGGCGGCGCCGCGGGCGGTGTTGGCCCGGCCCTCGCGCAGCCGGGACATCAGCACGTCTCCGGTGCCGGCGGCGATGGCCAGCAGTGGGTGGTAGCCCCGCTTGCCGGTATAGCCGTGGTGGCGGGCGCCCTCCTTGGCCAGTCCGTAGGTCTCGCAGATGGTGGAATCGAGGTCGATGGTGAACGGCGCGTCGCCGGGTCCGGCCCCAGCGGCCCAGGCCCGGGCCAGCAGCTCCCGGCTCACCCGGTCCAGCTGGCGGACGTGGCCCCACCGGAAGCTGCGCAGGAAGGTGCCCAGGGTGGATGGCGCCTTGACCGTGCCGCCCAGGGTGCAGGCCGTCCCCCCGGTGCGCAACACATCAGCGTCGTCGATGCAGTCGCCGCCAGCCATGGCTGAGGCCACCAGGGTCATCAGCTTGTCTCCGGTGTTGGCCCGCCCCGGCGCGCCGCCCAGGTCAAGGTGATGGTCAACGAGTTCCCGCAGGCCCAGATGCCGGGCGAGGGTGGCCGGCAGGAGCAGACCGGCATTGGCCACCAGGCGGTGATCGTCAAAGACGATACGGATACGGTCGGGCTGGTTGCGTGGTAGCATCTATTGGGTGCTCCTTCTCTGGGACTGCGTACCCTCAATACCTGGAAATAGCCCACCTGTTGGTCTGGCAGACCGCGATCATCCTGAGCGCCATCGTTCTGTGGCTCATATGGGTCGAGAGGCTGGCGATTGCTCGGGACCAGTAGGTTACTAACCTTCACCTTTCGGGTCCTCGTACTGGTCCTTCTGCTCCCACTGCTGTGGTTGGCCGTAGCGGAATCGATCCTACCGGCCGAATTCTCGTTGAGGGTGATCGGCTCACACATCATCTTTTCGCATCTGAGCCACGCGTCGATCTCCATCGAAGGCTTCGCCCTTCACTACGGCCTCATTCTCCTGTCCGCTCTGATCCTTGGGGCGGTGGGGATCGGGGTCCTGCCTCGCATCGGGTGGCTCGTAGGGTTGGGCGCGGGGACCTACCTTCTACACGTCGTAGGCGTCACGATGCTGGCCAGAGGCGTGGTGTGGGCGTCTACCAACACGGCCGAGAGCTCGGGCGACCTGGTGTTCAGCGCGTTCGCGGTCTTCTGGGGGCTGATCCCGCCGATAATCGGCGGGGCCTGGGTCCTGTGGTATTGGCTGCCCCGAGTCGCCGACGTCCCGCCGTCGGACCGTCAAGACCGCCTGCTAGCTAACGAGGCCGCAATCGTCGGTGGACCAGTGTCGGCGAGCGATCAGGCTGAGTAAGAAAGCGCTCGGAGCGACAGGTAGACTGAACCTAACCTACGAGCAAAGCGGAACGTCAAAAGAACCCTCTGCCTCGACCCGGCGTGTATCCGGGTAGTGCTCGGCACTGTCGTATTCGAGCCACCCTTCGACCTGCCTTTCGTCACCCGCGCCCTTCACGGAGAAGCCGCCGCTAACCCGGTCGGTGCTCGCTCCAGCTTCAGAACCCTGGCTGACCACGTCGAAGGACGCATCACGGTAGTCGCGGGTCTTTTCAGGGAGATTGATGGTTATCGTGGCGCCCTGAGCGGTGGGCAGCTGAGGAAACCTGTCTTGCTCGAAGAAAGGGTAGTCATGACAACTGATCTGCTGGTCCGACAGATAGACCGCTACGCCTTCGCCGTCCGGTACCACGATCTGCTTGAGCTGCGTCGGGTCCCAATATGTGTATCCAATAAGGGGCACGGCGATTCCCGAAGCAACAGAGTGGGTTGTGCCGTCGTACGACCATGTAGTCAGAGGAGCTACCGAAGGTGCTGCGACAGCCGTCGGCGACGAAGTTGGAGAAGGCGCAGGCGTTAGAGCCGGGGTCGGCTCCACCTCGTTAGTGCCGCCGCACGCGACCGTCAGGACGACGGCGGAAACGCCGCCCGGAAAGAGACCTAGGGTTCTTATTGCCTTAACTGAAAAAGCGAGCGAGTTAATACACGCCGTCGAGGAACCGCCACAGTGCATCACTGGCGCGCTCCACGGCGTCCAGAGAATCGACGTCGTCTTCCTCGGTTGCGGCCAGGGTAAGCACCATGTCTCGCTCGGCGTCGGAGTGCTCCTCGTCCAGCGTCTTGTGGACCGAGAAGAAGGACACGGAGCGCGCGTCGTCGACACCATAGAACTCGCGAAGGCCCCGAATCTTCTCCTTGGCCACCGCTGGCACCTGGGACTCGTAGGCATAAAGCGCCGAGGCGCCCGCCGCCAACGACGATTCGGCGGTCAGCTCTCCGTACGTCGCCAGCAACTTCGCCGTCGCCTTGTTCGGCTTGCCCTTGCGGACTTCGTCCCTGTCGAGGTCCAGAGCTTCGCAGAACCTGAGCCACAACTCTACGTGGTTTTCCTCGCCGTGTTCCTCGTCCCAGAGGTTGTCTAGAATCAGTTGGCGAATACGCTGGTCGGAGCAGCGATAATGGAGGCCGCTCAAGAAGGTCGGGTACGCCTTCTCGAAGTGGTAGTACTGAGATGCATAGTCCCGTAGCGACTCGACCGGCAGTGAGCCCTCGGTCCAAGCCTGGTAGAACGGGTGCTTGAGGAGGCTCTTCTCCTCGATCAGTTCGTCGATTTGTGCAACTAGGTCATTCACCTCGATGGGCTCCTTCGCTCTAACCTGTGTTTGTGCTACCGCGATCGGAGCGAGTGTAGCAGCGCCTTGCGAATAGCGTCAAGATTAAATGGTCAAGCTCGTGATGAGTAACCTTACGCCCGCAAGGCGGACTGAACATAGGAAAGTAACTCGCTCGCTCCCAGACGTAGGGGCAGGCCTTCGTCCTCTTGGATGGCCGTAGGGGCGCATTGCATGCGCCCGTCCGCCTATTCGTTATGGCCCCAACCCGTTCGTGGCCAGCAGTTACGTGAGCAGAGTGACCAGCGGCCCAACTGGTTATGCTGTATCATTGTCGGCTGCGGGCGGACCCCTCCGCTATCTGCCGGAGCCGGACAACGGCCCAGCGCAAGGCGCAACGATCCATGCTCAGGCGACTACAGAACAGGCCTCGACTTCTGGAGCTGGCTTACACCACCTCGTACGCACTGCTGCGACCTTTTCGCCGCGTGCTGAAACCCGGTGGCAAGATGGAGGGCCTTTTCGTCTTCGGGGAGAAGGTCACCAAGCGACCGCTGTTCGGTTGTCAGATGTGCGGCGACTGTGTTCTTCACAGCACCGGTATGACCTGCCCGATGACCTGCCCAAAGAACCTGCGCAACGGGCCTTGCGGAGGCGTCCGACCCAACGGCCACTGCGAAGTCGTGCCGGACATGCCCTGCGTCTGGGTACAAGCCTGGGAACGTTCGAGCAAGATGCCGAGGTATGGCGCGAGGATACTCGAGGTCATCCCTCCTCTCGACCAAAGGATGGCCGGAAGCTCCGCCTGGGTAAATGAGCTCAGCGGCAGATCGGGGACCCCACCCGACGGATGGGAGTGATGAAGTCGGGCTCCCACCTTGAGCGAGTCCTGCGCTCGGGGCGCTTTGCGGTCACCGCGGAGCTGACCCCTCCGCGCACCACCGACCCCCAGGCCATCTACGACCACGCCCAGATGGTCGTGTCCTCCTGCGACGCGGTCAATACGATCGACTCTTCAGGGGCAAGCGCCAACGTGTCAAGCCTGGCGATGGCCGCGTTGTTGATCCCTCAGGGCCACGACGTCGTGATGCAGCTCACGTGCCGCGACCGGAACCGGATCGCGATTCAAGCAGAGATCCTCGGCGCGGCGGCCTTGGGCGTCCGCAACCTCCTATGTCTTACAGGGGACGGGGTTCAGGCCGGCGATCAGCCCGAGACGAAGCCTGTCTTCGACCTCGAGTCGATGACTCTGCTCCGCACGGCACGTACCATGCGCGACAAGGGCCGGTTGCTCAGCGGTCGAGAGATCGATGCCCCACCGAAGCTATTCCTGGGGGCGGCGAGCAACCCCTTCGCCCCACCTCACGACGTGCGACCCCTGAGGCTGGCAAAGAAAGTCGAGGCCGGCGCCGACTTCATCCAGACCCAGTACTGTTTCGATGTCGAACGCCTGCGATCGTTCATGAGCGCGGCCCGCGACCGGGGCCTTCACGAGCGGGTCTACATTCTCGTTGGCGTCGGTCCCCTTCGTTCGGCCCGGACCGCCGAATGGATGAGAGCCAACGTTCCGGGGGTCGTTATTCCCGACGAGATCGTTGCTCGGTTGAAGGGCGTCCCTCGAGGAAAACAGCAGTCCGAAGGTACCCGGGTTTGCATCGAGATCATAGAACAGGTCCGCGAGATAGAAGGGATCAGCGGGATACATCTGATGGCCTACAGGCAAGAAGAGCTGGTCCCCGAGATCCTAAGCACCGTCGGACTGCTCCCGCGAGAAGCCGATGGCGAAACCACGCATCGACCGCTGGAGACCTCTGGGTCGGCCAACCGCTAGCCTGGCGCGGTCAGACTCTGAGCCCGCCTAGGTCCTTAGCTTGGTCAGCTTGATCGCCTCTATCTTGAGGCCCTTCATTTCGGCGACCTCCACCTTCAGACCGCCGTACTCGAACCGTTCTCCCTCCTTGGGGATGTGGCCCAGCACCTCCAAGACGAACCCCGCTACCGTCTCGAAATCGCCCTCGGGCAACTCGATTCCCAGCTCTTCGACGGCTTCATCTACGCTCATGCCGCCGTCGATCTGAAAGGTGCCGGCGCCGAGAGCTTCGTACTCCTCTTCCGGGCGTGCTCCCTCTTCGCCAATGTCGCCCGAGACCTCCTCGAGGAGGCTTTTAAGGGTTACCAGCCCGGCTACGCCACCGAACTCGTCGACCACGATCCCCATCTGACCACCTTTTCGTGCCATCTCGTCGAATAGCTCGGCGATCAGCTTTGTCTCCGGCACGAAATAGACGTCACGAAGGACATCGGTCACAGGCTCGTCACGCTTGATCGCCTTCGAGGACATGCCTTTGAGGATGTCCTTCGTCGAAAGCACGCCCACTATGTCCTCAGGGGACTCTTTATAGACCGGAAATCGTGCGTGAGAGTGATCGCGATAGACGTCCAAGAACGCCGCCAGAGTGGTGCCCTGCGCCACGGAGATTATCTCCGTTCGCGGCGTCATCATCTCACGGACTTGTCTATCGCCAAAACGGAGCACCCTCACCAGTCGCTCGGCCTCTTCAGGCTCGAACTCTCCTTCCTGCTCGCCGATGTCGATTAGCGTGCGGACTTCTTCCTTAGTGATGTAGGCTTCCGCTTCAGTGTCGCTCCCGGCGACGTTGGTGATCCGGGTGGCCCACTGAAGTAGGATCACCAGAGGGAAAAGGGCCAGCTCAACAGCCCTTAACGGCCGTGTATATAACATGGCTATGCTCATCGGGAACCGCACAGCCACCGTCTTGGGCAGGACCTCGCCGAACAAGAGGAGGGTAATCGTGCCGACTGCCGTCGCCACGACGAGGCCCGTGCCCTCGTCTTCAACTACGCGAAGCGTCAGAGCAGTGATCAGGGCGGTGAAGGCCACGTTGACCAGGTTGTTGCCGAGCAGGATCGTCGATAGCAGCCGACCCGGCTCTTCAAGCATTTGCGCGACCCGACCGGCTGCCGGCACGCCGACCTGGACCTGGTGTGCAAGCCTCGCCGTCCGTCGGACCGACAGGAACGCCGCCTCGGAGCTGGAAAAGAAGGCCGAGAGCAGAACGCACACGACCACGATGGATAGCTCGATCAGATCGGTTTCCATGATCTCAGTCCTCTTTCTCGCTACTCGACGCCGTTCGTTCCAGTCGAGGAAGGCGACTCTTCGCCGTCGTCCGATCGGGCCCGGCCACGGCCACTTCTGTCACGGCGCACCAGAGCGAATGCGACGACGAACCCCATCAACAGAACAAGAGCAGCTGGCGCGACAAACTCGAACCGGACGTCCTCAAGGCTGCGGCGCAGCCGCTCGCCTATCGAGGGCTCTGGCAAGTCCGATACGTTGACCGTAACACGCGCGCCCCTAGCAAGGTTGGATCCCTCGATAAGCCGGTACGGCTTCCCTCCGACATCGGCGATCTCGGACGGTCCCAGATCGGCGCTCCGCAGCTCTGCGATTCCGTAGGGCGCCAGCACGCGAACACTCTCCGCGCCGTAGGGAAACGACTTCGATATCTCTGTCTGGCCGCCTTCGTAAGGAAAAACATACGAGTACATGACCTCGTGTTCACCAGGCGGTATGCTCGCCATCAAAGCGAAGCCCCGGTCGACCTGAATTACCTCTGCGCCAGGGAGCGCGCTGTCGACCTGAAGGCCTGTCGCGCCCGGCGGCAGGCCGAACCGGACCAAGCTCATGGGCTCCGCCCCAGGCACATACGTCGTGTCCGTCGAATTCTGGAGCTTCACGATCTCGAGGCCCCACAGGGTGCGGCTAACATCGTCGGCCACGGTCAACAAGAGAGAGGACGTTGAAACGTCGAGCGCATCCATGTCCTGAGTAGCTTCGTAGACGGCAAGCGTCACCGGGTCAGGAGAGCCGCTACTCAGGTCGAGGTCGGTACCGTAGAGAGCGCCTTGGTAGACGACCGAAATGGCGTAACGGACCGAGGGATCAAACTTTATGCCCTCGAAGCGGAACTTCCCCCCTTCATCGGTGACCGTCTCTTCGTCGTCGTGCCTTGCAGCGGTATCGCGATGGAGTACGACGGTCACTCCAGGCGCAACGCTCTCACCGCCGGTGCCGTTGACCACCTGTCCGGAGACAACACGAGCGTCCCCTGAGGTTTGGGCATTGGCGACCTGTGTGCTCAGGGCCCCGAACGACAGGGCCAGCCCGAGGAAGACCGCTGCTAACGGCGATCTAAGAGCCGGGTTCACCGTCACCCTTCGAGGCTTGACTCGTGCTATCGAGCTCTTCCATGGCCTTGAGCGCCAGCGCAGCGTCGGTCATGTACTGCTCACGCAGCAACTGGTAATCGTCTTCGGTGAGATTGCCGATCGACCAGTCGAGCTCGGTGTTCTTCAGCCCATCCATGGCCCGCTCCCAGTCCAGAGAAAGCTCGGCTGGGGTCGACGGATCGACCCCGGGCACATTGAGCGAACCCGGTCTCTTCAAAAAAGGGTAGAGGATCGCGACTGCCGGTATGAGGACAAGAGCAAGACCGATAAGAACTAGCATTCCGCGGTCACGATTGCAATGACGGGACTGAGACACGCCCCAACGTGTGGACCATTGACGGTCACGTGACGGTCACGCTCGCACGGGTTGGGCGTGTTCCGGCAAAGCCACCGGGGCAGTCACACGCTGGCGCCTCGGAGAGATGGCCAGGACCGCCCCGAGCACGAACAGCGGCCCCGACGCCCACATCCACCAGACCAGCGGGTTCACGTATACGCGGAAGACCGCGCTCCCATCCGCAGCGAACTCCGACGGCACGATATAGAAGTCTTCCACAGGGGTACTCCTGATCGCGGCGCGGGTCGCACCTATTCTGAAGTCGCGGTAGAAGGCTCGCCTTGCCTCCATCGTTCCGATTCGGCTGCTGCCTGCCGACACGTCGAATTGCGCGGCAGCCTCATCACGGTCAGGGTAGGTGGTCTCGTCGAAGTCGACATACCGGAAGGTGTAACTTCCCAGCGACGCCGACTCTCCAAGCTCAAGAGCAAAATCTCGCTGAACAGCGTAGAAGGACGATCCTATGGCGCCGATCGCAAGCATCGCAATGGCCAGATGGACGATGTAGCCGCCGTACCGTGGTCTGTTGGCCGTGAGCAGGCGCCCGAAGGCGGACACATAGTTCTCACCCCTACCGTGCCTCGAAAGCGTACCGCGTACCCACTCATGGCCGATGCCCGTCACCGCCATCGCGCACACCGCCAGGGCAGTCAGGGGCACCGGATCGCGGACTCCCGCGACGGCTAAGACAGCGACGGCGACGACGGCGCCACCTAATGGGAACTTCAGCGCGGACATCACGACGCGGCCGTTGGCCCGGCGCCACGGCAGCAGCGGGCCGACGGCCATCAGGAAGACGATGACTAGGAGCAGGGGGCCGTTCACCCTATTGAAGAACGGCTCTCCTACAGTGATCGCCACGTCTGAAGAGACGTCGGCGATCACCGGGTATATGGTGCCCCACAGGGTGACGAACGCGACGGCTAGGAAGAGGGTGTTCTGAGCGAGAAAGGCGCTCTCGCGGGACAGCCAACTTTCGATCCTGCTTCGACTCTTCAGCGTGTCCATTCTCCAAGCGAAGGCCGCGAGGGAGCCCAGAAGGGTGAAGGTCATGAAAAACAGGAAGAGCCACCCCATCGTCGACTGAGCGAAGGAGTGGACGGACGGCACGGGGCCTCCCCGATTGATGAACATGCCCATCTGAGCGAGCGTGAAGGCCACGACGATGAGGATGATGTTCCACATGCGGAACATGCCCCGTCGTTTCTGTACCATGATCGAGTGGACGAAGGCCGTGGTCGCAAGCCATGGCATCAGCGCGGAGTTCTCGACGGGGTCCCACGCCCAGTACCCGCCCCAGCCTAGAATCGTGTACGCCCACCAGCTCCCAAGCAGCAGTCCGACGGTCAGTATCAGCCAGGACACCATCCCCCACAGCCGGCCCAAGTCTACCCAGTCGTCGTTGCCACCGCGGCCCGCTAACAACGTGCCTACCGCGATACTGAATGGGATCGCCACGGAGACGAGCCCGGTCATCTGCATCGGTGGGTGAATGAACATGCCGAAGTGGACGAGCAGAGGGTTGATGCCCTGCCCGTCGGCGAGGGGTACAGGCAGACGCTCCAGCGGGTTTGCCAGGAAGACCATGATGCCTAGGAAGAAGGCCACGACGCCGGCCATCACAGCCGTCGAGTATGGCACCGCTTCGGGAAGCCGTCCGGAGATGCTCCTTACCGCCAGGACGGCCATTCCGGAAAAGACCAGGGCGATGAACAGCAGCGAGCCCGCGTTTCCTGCATACAAGGCCACCCACGTGTAGTTCGCGGGCATTGCCAGGTTGCTATTCTCGGCCACGTACCTCACCGAGAAATCGTGTCCGACGAAGGCTCGCACCAGCGCGGCCGCTGAAATCAAAAGTAGCACCGGCACGGTGTAGAAGCCGTACCGGGCGCTCAGCACGAGCTCGGGGACGCTCCGCCAAACGCCGAGTAGCGACGCCAACACCGCGTATGCCGCGACGAAGAGCGCAATCCAAAGGGCCAGACTGCCAGCGTCGACTATCAAACGCCGCCCTCAGGCCCGGCCGGTTGCTCAGGCGACGCCGCGACCGGCTCGTCGTCCTGAATGGCTCGTATGCGCGCGAAGTAGCGTTCGCGCTCCTCTTGCGAGAGCGGCGGTTCCGAGGCCTCGCCGGACGCATCGCGACGGCGCATCCCCCGTATTGCCATATACAGGAATAGCACCGCGAGCCCAACCCCGAGGGGCGGCACTATCCAGACCAGGATGTTGGACCCCTCGCGGGGAGGCTCGAGCAGCACGCTGGGACCGTAGCGGTCGACGAAGTAGTCGTTGATCCGCCCCGCCGTCCAGCCATCTTCCAGTCTGTCGGCGACGATCCCACGCATCTGCACGGCCAGAGGATGTTGCGATTGGTCGATCGACTCGCCTGGGCAAACGGGACACATTATCGACTTGTTGAGCTCCTGCGCCCGTCGTTCCAGGTCTGGCACGCCGGAGTCCGTATCGCACCCGACTGCGAACGTCAGTACGACGAACAAGGCGACGGATGCGAGGCCGCGTCGTGCCAGCGTGCCGACAAGACGCATTCGTTGTCCTGAGCGCTTCACTTCGCACCTAGAGTAACATAGCTGCGTTACGTCGTAACTCTGTCTCCGTCTCGAGTTGAATCGGGACCAACCTTTGACTGTTCAGCGTTGGAGGTCTGGCAACGAGATCGTCGTCCGCAGCATGTGGGGCGAGAAGATCCAGGCGGCGCTGCCGATGACTGTGGTCGTCGATTCAGAGGAGGTCCTGGTCCTCTATCTGGCAGCTGGCACTCCGTTCAAGAATCGAAGCACCTACCATTCAAACCACCTCCCAACTGGCGAATGGGAGGCAGTTGACGACGTCTGGAGAAACGATTTGGTCCGAATGACGTATACAGGGGACGATCACGCGTACTTCGCCATCTGGGAGGGAGGGCGGTTCCGCAACTGGTACGTCAACCTTGATTCCCTCGTAAAAACCCGTTTTGAGGAAGTTCCAGCGCTTTAGCACATGTGAGCGCTACCGTATGTTGGGGTAGGACACGGAACAGAGACTGTATATTGTACCCAGGCAAGGGTACGGTTGTTCTAATTCGACCTGCACAGACTTTTTACGAGAGAATCAACCTTGAAAGCTCATATGAACGTACACCTATCGGTATCGACTTCACTGACCATATTCTGGACATTAGAATCTGGCCGGATTTGGCTGGCTGGGAGTGGAAAGACGAGAACGAGCTTGCAGGGGCGGTCTCCCTAGGGCTCGTTTCCCAGGCCCAAGCGGACTCGTTTTACACGGAAGGCAAGCGTGCTATCAAAAGACTAGAGGCGAGAAGCTCGCCGTTCGGCGACGGCTGGGAGGAGTGGACCCCCGCTCCCACGTGGCAAATTCCGCCGCTTCCGCCAGACTGGCAGCTGAGCGAGTAGCAGAAGCTAACCGTTTGCTATAATTCTGCCGCCTAACCACGAGACAAGGTGGGTACGGAGACTCGATTCTTGACGATCCTCTACGTGGCATCCGACCGGCCGGGAGCCGGAAAAACGGCGCTTTGCGCGTCTATGGCGTACGAGCTGCGTCAGCGCGGCAAGACGGCTGTCGTTTTCAAGCCAGCGTCCACGTCGGACGGCGACGACCCGGATTTCGCCTCCTACGAAAAGCTACTGGGAGGGTCGCAGAGCGAGGGGGACTCCGACAGGTCACCCGACATCGGGGCCACGATCTCCCGGCTCACTGAGCAAAACGACGTTGTCCTGGTGGAAGGAATGTCAAGCGCGACGGACGACGAGGCGGCGAAACTCGCTGAAGCGCTGGACGCCAGGGTAGTCGTCGTGGCCCAATACGACGCGGAAGTTGACACCGAGGACCTCGCCGCGTTCAGTGCGCGGTTCGGGGACAGGTTAGTAGGATTCGTAATCAACGGCTTGACCCGTTACCAGGGTACTGCCTACAAGTCGACGTTGGCGCCGGCCATGGAGGCTCGCGGACTCGTCCGGCTGGGCGCGATACCTGAAGACCGGAGGCTTTTGGGCGTAACGGTGGGAGAGCTGGTGGCCCAGCTGGATGGAAAGTACCTGAACGGCAGTGAGCCTGGCGACGGCCTGGTGGAGCACGTGTTGGTGGGCGGTCTAGGCCTCGATTCGGGGGAGGCCTACTTCGGCCTGCGACAAAACAAGGCTGTCGTGATCCGAGGCGACCGGCCAGACATCCAGATGGCGGCGCTCGCGACACCTACGGCTTGCATGCTGCTGGCTAACGGCATCGAGCCTATAGAGTACGTACTCAACGAAGCGGAGCTGGAGGAAGTGCCGTTGATCAGCGTCCAGCCCGACACTTTGACCACGATGGAGTTGATGAAGGGGCTGTCCGATCGCGCCCGCTTCGACCACCCGGCTAAACTGGAGCGATTCGTCGAGCTGATGAATGAGCACGTCGATATAGGCTTGATCTACGCGGCCCTCGGGCTGTCCGAATAAGGCAGCACGGGATTCCCCGTTCACCCATCGCGCTACGCCGACGTGCGAATCACCACCGACCGTCTAGTCCTCCGCGAATTCGTGACCAGCGACTGGCCCGATGTCCTCGCCTACCAAAGGGACCCTCGGTACCTTCGGCTCTACCCGTGGACGGACCGAACAGAAACCGAAGTGCGAGACTTCGTTCAGAGGTTCGTGGACGAACAGGCGGAGCAACCCCGGCGGAGATTCCAGCTAGCGGTCACATTGCCGGACGATGAGCGAGCTATCGGCAGCTGCGGGATTCGTCGTAAACCCGAGAACGACTGGGAGGCCGACATCGGCTACGACTTGGCGTCCGAGCACTGGGGACAAGGATACGCGACAGAGGCTGCCCGAGCCATGGTCGACTTCGGGTTTCGGAAGCTGGGCCTGCATCGCGTGTCATCCTGGTGCATCGCCGAGAACGTAGCATCGGCAAGAGTCCTCGAAAAGGCGGGCCTGCAGCTCGAAGGCAGGCTACGCGAGAACGAGTACTTCAAAGACCGGTGGTGGGAAACCCTGCTCTACGGCCTGCTCGAGAGCGAGTGGAGAGTTTCTCAGGGGTGTATTCTGAGGATCCAGAACCCGAGGAGTCCTTCTTACGAACCTGGCTTCTGCGGAGATCGTTCCGAGGAAAACCTTCCAGTGTAGACCTGCGCTGCTGGAGAACTCAGCCGCTCAACAATAAGCGCCGCAATCTCCATCATCGGGTAGATATAGACCCGAAACGGACCGAGATTGATAATCTCCAGGGTAATCTGGTTTGAGAAGCCCGGATCAATCTTTGGGGCAGTCAGGTGGACGGCAACCCCGTACCTCGCGAGGGAACTCTTCCCTTCGATTCTTGCGGCCAACGCGTTCGACAGACTGACGTGCTCCGCCGTCGCTCCGAGAACGAAGCTTCCTGGACCCAATATGTATGGCTGATCTCGATGAAGGTCACGGGGCTCGGTACATTCTGCTAGTTTGGCGGCGACGTCAGAAAGCTTTGTAGGGTCTACGATTTCAGCATCGTTCACGAGTTCGGGTCTAGTGACGTGGATGTTCGAATCGAGACGAAGGTCAATCGAAGAGGGTTGAACAAGCAAACCAAGGCCGTCTGGCGGACGGATTTCTAGGTCTCCCGTCTCGATGGCCTCCCAAATATCGTTGTCAGAAAGAACCAAAAGTAATTTCGTCTATCCCGCGAATTTAAGTTCCATGGCGTCGTGCTTAGACATCGTCCAAGTCGCGGTCCCCATAGAGGACGGCGGAAGGCTGATCATGACCTCGTCGCCTATGACGCCAACCAAAGTCCCTGATATGACTGGGTACCCCGCGCTCATAACCACTGTGGTCGTGGGAACAAATGCCTCAAACTGACGGCCTCCGACATCAACTGATACATAGTACTCTTTGCCAAGCGGTGCCTCGTCCGCACGATCCACTCTCAGTCTGTATTCTTCTCCGTCATCTGAAAACGTCGGCCTTATGATTTTGTTTACTTCCCTTGCCACAACTGTTCTCCTGAGTCAGAATTTATTTGAGTTTCACCCACACGCCCTTGATCGACTTCGCGCTGATTGATCCTACCAGTTATAGTACCTATGCGTCAGATTGCAACTATATATACTGCCTAGAATCGATAAGTCAATGGCGTGGACCTGCAAGATAGACTGGAATAGTATAGAACATATGTACGCGCGATGCAAGAGCGCTATGCGGCTTGGATCTAAAACCGATAACCTAACTTCCTTATCCTCAATGGTACCTTCATGTATAATCCCGGTTCGCCGATGAATACTCCGTGGAGAGCGGTTGATTGAACGCGCTGGGGACGCAGATCCTGCTGGACCTGAGACATTGCGACGAAGCACTCCTGGATGACGTCGACGTCATCCGGGAGGCGATGGTGGGCGCCGCTGATCAGGCGGGCGCCACCATTCTCAGCCAGTCTTTCCACAAGTTCGACCCAAGAGGCGTGACCGGGATCGTCGCCATCGCCGAGTCCCACCTCGCTATCCACACTTGGCCTGAACACGGCTACGCCGCCGTCGATATCTTCACCTGTGGCGCGGGGTTCACTCCCAGAAAGGCGGCGGAGCTCATTATCGAACGCCTGGGATGCCCGAACCCCCAAATCACCGAATTTGAGCGCGGCATTCACCAGGAACAGTCCGCCGCCGTCTGATGGCCGGCTTGACCTCGCCACCGTCTGAGGGCGACTGGCACTACGAGCGCATCACCCCCGACCTTTTGCAGGTCGAGCGCATTGACCGAATCATCTACTCCGGCCAGACCGAATACCAGTCGGTCTGCATCCTCGATACGGAATGCTTCGGAAGGACCCTCCTCCTCGACGACAAGACCCAGTCCACCGAGCTCGACGAATTCGTGTACCACGAGGCGCTAGTCCAGCCATCCATGGTGGCCCACCCCGGACCACGAGAGGTCTTCGTTGCTGGAGGGGGCGAGGGCGCCACCATCCGGGAGACGCTGTCCCACCGCTCGGTCGAGCGGGTCACGATGGTGGACATCGACGCCGAAGTCGTCGAGCTGTGCCGCGAACATCTGCCGAAGTTCCATCAGGGCGCCTTCGACGACCCCCGATTGGAGCTTCGCTTTGCTGACGCCCTCAAGTTCTTGGAAGATACGAGCCAGCGGTTCGATGTCGTGATCGTCGACGTCCCCGATCCTCTAGAGGGCGGTCCGGCGTACCAGCTCTATACACGAGAATTCTACGAGTTGCTAAGGGACCGGCTCAATCCGCACGGAATGATCGCCGTCCAGTCGGGCCCGACCGGACCCGCTTTCTACGAGCAGTGCTTCTCGGCCGTGGCGAGAACGATCGGCGCGGTCTTTCCATCGACTTTCTACTACGACGCGTTCGTTCCGTCTTACGGGACGACCTGGGGCTTCGCTATAGGCTCTCTAGGGCCTGACCCGACGGAGCTGCTGGCTGACGAGATCGACTCTAGAATAGCCGAGAGGGTGACGACGACACTGAAGCACTACGATGGGGTGACTCACCGGGGCATGTTCTCGGTGCCGAAGTACCTCAGAGCTGCGGTCGCCGCCGAGACGAGAGTCATCACGAAGGCCGACCCGCTATTCGTGACGTAGGGAGGTAGACACCCTCCCATCAGTCCTCCCCCGGCAAGGGAGGAAGCCCCATCATTCCCCGAACAGCCGTGCTATAATCTCGCTGCACATCCCTTACTGGAACCGAATCGCCGCATGCCCGACGATATCCTAGAAGGACTGAACCCGAACCAGCGCGAGGCCGTCGAGTATGTCGACGGGCCGCTGCTCATTATCGCGGGGCCGGGAAGCGGCAAGACGAGGGTAATCACCCACCGTATCGCCTACCTCGTGAACACCTGCGGTGTGAGCCCGCACCGAATCGCCGCCGTAACCTTTACCAACAAGGCCGCTCGCGAGATGCGCGAGAGGCTGGTTCCCCTGCTCGGCGCGGCCGCCAAAGAGCTCACTGTCGGGACCTTTCACGCCTTCTGCGCTATGGTTCTCCGGCGGGAAGGCGACAAGATTGGCCTCGACCGCAACTATTCGATCTACGACGACTCCGACCAGATATCGCTACTCAAGCGTGCGATGGAGGACGCCAACGTCGATCCGAAGAAGTTCGCGCCGCGGGCGATTCAGTCGGTGATTTCAGGCGCCAAGAGCCGGCTCGTCGACGTCGAGGCCTTCGGGTTGCGGAAAGAGAACTACTTCGACGAGATCGTCTACCGGGTCTATGAAATATACGAGCGGCTGATGTCGCAGAATTCGGCCGTGGACTTCGACGACCTGCTCTTCAAGACCCACTTCCTGTTCGACCAGTTCACCGACGTGGCCGCCAGATACCAGGGCCGGTATGTTCACTTCATCGTCGACGAGTTCCAGGACACCAACGTCGCTCAGTACGCCCTGGCGAAGCAGCTCGCCGAGCGCTACAAGAATATCTGCGTCGTCGGCGACCCAGACCAGTCGATCTACTCGTGGCGCAACGCCGACATCCGGAACATCCTGAGCTTCCAGAACGACTACGAGGACGCCAAGGTGATCCCTCTGGGAGAGAGCTACCGGTCTTCCAAGACGATCCTCGACGCGGCGCAGAAGCTTATCGTGCCGAACAAGCAGCGTGTCGAGCGGGACTTGTGGACCCAGAACGGTCGCGGCGTGCCCATCGTGGTGACCGAGGCGTACACCGAGAAGGACGAGGCGCAGTCGGTCATTCGCGAGCTGGAGAGGCTGGTCCGCACCGGCGATTACAAGCGCGGCGATGTCGCGATCATGTACCGGGTGAACGCCCAGTCGAGGGCCTTCGAGGAGGCCTGCCTGAGGTACGGCGTACCCTATCAGCTCGTCGGGGGCCTCCGGTTCTACCAGAGACAGGAGGTCAAGGACCTGATCGCGTACCTGCGGCTGCTGGTTAACCCGGACGACGTGAGCCTCGCGAGAGTAGCCAACGTACCGACCCGCGGCATCGGCCAGCGCACGATGGACGAGCTCACACGGCTGGCGCGAGACTCTGACTCATTGATGTTCGCCGCCATCGAGACCTTGGGGGAGAACACAAACGGCCCGGCCGCCGTGCCCCTGCCGGCGCGGTCCGTCAGAGCGCTCACTCACTTCCGGGAACTGATCAACGGGCTTGCGGCCGAGGTCGAGTCACTGAGTCTTGTCGAGCTTATCGACGCGCTGCTGGACCGCACCGGCTACGCCAAGTACGTGCGGGACGAGGCCGAGCGGGGCGAGGACAAATGGGAGAACCTGCAAGAGTTCAGGAACACAGCCAACGAGTTCTCTGACCTCGGCGGACAGGAAGCGTTGACGGCCTTTCTGGAGAAGGTCAGTCTGCAGAGCGACGTGGACAGCATGGACGAAAAGGCCGACGCGGTCACTCTGATCACGTTACACCAGGCAAAGGGCCTCGAGTTCCCGGTGGTATTCATTGTCGGCATGGAGGAGGGGCTTCTTCCCCACATCCGGTCTCTCGACGACCCCCAGGAGATGGAGGAGGAACGCCGGCTCTGCTACGTGGGCGTGACTCGTGCCAAAGAGCGCTTGTACCTGCACCGTGCCTTCAGGCGGGGCTTCCGGGGCGGCTCCGCGCCTACCGAGCCGTCGCGTTTCTTGACCGACATTCCGAAGGACCTGATCGTAGCACCGCACGACGAGCCCAAGAAGAAGCTGGGGTCCGCCAGCCGGGCTGCTGACAGGAGCAAGCGCACTCCTTCGGCCGTGGTGACCTCCAAACCCGCCAAGTCCAACGGCGCGAAAGCCTCGGAACCGAAGGTCGTGCTGACTACCGGCGACAAGGTCAAGCACGCGACCTTCGGTGAGGGCATCGTAACGGCGCACAAGCGCATGAAAGACGACGTTGAGATCACGGTGTTCTTCAAGGAGAGCCAGGGCGTCAAGCGCCTGATGCTCAGCTTCGCTCCGCTGGAGAAAGTGAGCTAGACCCGTCGGCCTCCCAGCCGTGAAACCGACACCTCTCGATTCGTCCGGGCGCCACGAGCTCGCGAACGCCCTGGGCGACACCCACGAGACCGCGGTCGTCGTCCACAGCTTGAGGCGTGGGCTATGCCGTGCCGTGGTATCGGGCAAACCGTCTCGTTTCGCAGCCGCGGTCGTGCGGCGCGACCGCGTACCCCACGAGCCATTCGCCTTCGGTACCGACGCCAAAGCGACATGGAGCCTGCTCGCCTCTATCGATGGCTGGGAGAGCGTCAACGTCGCTCCCGATTTATCGCGGCCACTCGGTCGCATCATCGGAAGGGAGTCAGGTAGGCGAGTCGGCTACTAGGGCGTTGTCTATCACACGGCCACGGCGCCGGTCGCGCTTTTCGAAAACGAAGACGTACGTTCGTTAGCCGCCCCAGACGCGCCGTTACTGGACAACTCTTGATTCTCTCGTAAAAAGTCTGTGCAGGTCGAATTAGAACAACCGTACCCTTGCCTGGGTACAATATACAGTCTCTGTTCCGTGTCCTACCCCAACATACGGTAGCGCTCACATGTGCTAAAGCGCTGGAACTTCCTCAAAACGGGTTTTTACGAGGGAATCAACTCTTGGTTCCACCACGAATTCGAGAGTGTGGCCGCGCTATTGGAAGACGGTGCGGCCGCTGGTGCCGTCGTCGACGGCAGGCTCGTGTCGCTAGCATCCACCAATGGGATCACCGACGGCTATGCCAGCATCGGAGTACGCACCCTCGAAGAGTGGCGGGAGCGGGGATACGCTACAGCAGCGGCGTCTATTGTGGCGCGACAACTGCAGCAGATGGGACGGACGCCGGTCTGGAGTGCGGGCGAAGACAACTACGCCTCAATGAGCGTGGCCGAGAAACTGGGCTTTGTGGCAGTGTCGCGACGAGTCTTCATTAACGTTTGGAGGGACGGACAACAGCCGTGAAGGCAATCTTGATTCTCTCGTAAAAAGTCTGTGCAGGTCGAATTAGAACAACCGTACCCTTGCCTGGGTACAATATACAGTCTCTGTTCCGTGTCCTACCCCAACATACGGTAGCGCTCACATGTGCTAAAGCGCTGGAACTTCCTCAAAACGGGTTTTTACGAGGGAATCAAGGTTAGTTAACATAGGGGCAGACCTGCGTGTCTGCCTGGCGTCGGGGTTCACGCCCGGATTCGAGGTTCACGCGGGGATAGGGGCGCGTGCAATGCGCCCCTACCAGAGGAAATCCCTCGGACACGTCTATTGTCAGAGCAATCAACTTCATCACAACTGACCGGTCAACTCTCGGGTTTTTGTGCCAGGATAACGAGGCAGAAGTTCGTGTCCGCCAACGCCTTCCAGTACTCGTCTGTGAACACCTCTCTTGTCGCTTCGCGCGTTGGTAAGTGCTGGACCTCAAGCAGCTTGAGGCCAGCGCCCCGAATTCCCTCTAGATAGGCGTCCGTTGTGCGGTGCTCATTGGGCAACTGGTAGGTCACCCCGTCACGACTGACCACGGTTTCGATGCCTGCTGCTATCGTATCGGGATGAAAGTCCGTGATCAGCAAATGACCGCCCGGCTTCAAAACCCGGTGGAAGTCCGCCGCCACCCGGTCAAAGCCTGGCACGTGGCAAAGGACAAGGGCGCAAACCACGAGGTCGAAATAGTGACCAACTGCGGGAACTCCGTTCTCGAGTCCAGCCTGGACGAAACCGATGTCCAGCGAGCCGCGGCCGGCGGATTCTCTGGCGACGTCTAACGTAGCGCGGTTGGGGTCGGTCGCCGTAACCTGGTATCCCCGCTTCGCTAGCTTGAGCGTATACCTTCCGGTCCCAGCCCCAACGTCGAGGGCACGGCCGGCCTTCAGGCCTGCAAGCAGAGGTTCGACGCGGCGCTCCTCTAGCTCGATAAGTGCGTTGCCCTAGTCGTAGACATCGGCCCAGATCGAGTAGCCTTCCTGAACCGTGACCTGAACTCGGTCACGGCGTCGAGCCGTCTCCCAATCAGGCCGTGACTCCGTCGTTCTGGGTGCCATCACCCTATCCACTCCTATCTGAAGGCATGGTTAGGTTGTTGTAAGAAGGGGATACCGAACCTATAATAGCCGCCGAGGCAGGTGTGATGCGATCGGCCCGTGAAACCACGAGGAGGCGTCCGATGCGGGTATATTGTCTGAAGTGCAGGGCCCACCGTGACATCGCGAACCCGCAGGCCGTCACTCTGAAGAACGGCAGGCCGGCCACCCGAGGCACGTGTCCAGTCTGCGGCAAAACGGTTTTCCGGATAGGTAAGGCCTAAGACTCCTCGCCCAGACCCCGCCGCCCGACGTCGATCGAAGTCTCAGACGGTGTGTGGCTCGGGGTGATCTTCGTGCTCCGCCGTCGCGTACTCCGCCGCCAGGATCCCCATCACCACCGAGTCGAAGCGCGAGCCCTCGTGCGGCCGGCTTTTCCGCAGCGTCCCTTCGTGGACGAACCCCATGTGCTCGAACATGGCCCTCGCGGCTTTGTTGTATTCAGGAACATCTACCCATACGCGGTACAGCCCCCAGTCCTTGAAGGCCAGCGCCAGTGCGGCCCTGGCTCCAGCCGTGCCATAGCCGTGATGCCACAGGTCCTTCCGGCCGATGAGGATCGACATCTGGCCGTCGCCCAGGCTCTCCTCCAGGGCGACGTGCACCTCGCCGATGTGTTCCCCATTGGGGGTGTAGATAGAGAGGATACGGTGCTCGGGGTCACCGAAAACGCGGCCCCACTCGTCGTCGGAGGCCCGTTCCATCTCCTCGGGGTGATAGCCTAGGTGAGCCGGATCGCCGTATGAGTACCGGCCGAACCAGCTCTCGGCGACCTCCTCGTCCTGGAGCCACTCCCTGATCCGCGAGACGTCTTCACGGGAGACGTTGTTCAGGACTACTTCCTGACCGGCCACACTCGTCCTCCCTCTGGCCGCCTCTCGCAGAGGGGGCCAAGGTAGATTCCGTACGCAGTGGACGGTGAGTATACCGTGACGGCGTACCGGCACGTCAAGCAAGCAGGCTCAACCGAAGGTCTTTCGGTTCTTGCTGTAGGCAGATGTTTTTCCGTTCACCCCCGGATCGGGTCCGGGGCAAGCTCTAAGCCATCCGAAGGGCACCCCGATGGTTCCACAGGGCGCCTCGATGTTTCCACAGGTTTGCAAACGAGGGCGTTCGAGGATCTCACCCCACCTGTAGAATTCTGTGGAATCTTGTTGATCGCACCTACCGGCAGGCCGATGCGTGCATAGAGGCAATGGGGGAAACCGGAGTCAGTCGCCACAGAGACATAATAGCACATCCGTTCGGCATGTTCAACGCCAGGCGGGGCTAGCCTCGGTCCGCGTCAGGTGACGACGACGTGGAAACGCTCAGCCGTCGGGCCAGACCTTGACCGACCCGTACTGGCCATCGTAGCCGGGCTCGATTGCTATGTCTCCGGCGCGGACCCGCGCGACGCCCTCGGCGATCCGTTCATTTGAAGCGGCTTCGATGTCGTCAGCCGGGACCTCCGTGAGGACCTTGAGCTCGTTGTCGAACCTCTTTACGAGCCCCGAGTACGCCTCTCGGACCTTCTTCGTGTTCAGCCCGAATCCCAGTGCCTCAGCGACTACTTGCTGCAACCCGACCAGGTTCCGGAAAGGGGGCCTCCCATTGTCGGACCGGACCAGTCCGTCCTCGTCGGTCCACGTCTGGACCGTCCTGCCGGCCAACTCCTCGACGCGTTGGAGCACCCCCAGCGTTATAGGCCTGCCGCATTTTGGGCACCGTGAGCCGTTCTCGACGACCTCCGCCGGTGAAAGCCGGACCCCGCACTTCCGATGGCCGGAGTGGTGGTACTTTCCTTCGTGGGGGAAGAACTCAGTCGTGTATTCGAGGTCTTGCGACTTCAGCGCCGCTAGCAGGCCGTCGTAGCTCGATTCGCCTTTCACCGCAGTGAGCTCCCGGCCCATCTTCTCCAACGAGTGGGCGTCAGAAAAGGACATTATAGAAACGTTATCCAGGGAGGACACCTGCCAGTTCATCGCGGGGTCGCTGGAGAGGCCAGTCTCGATGGCGTGGATGTGACCTGTAAGATCACCGAAGCACTCCTCCAGCGAATCGAAGCCGGACTTGGAGCCATACAATCCGAACCACGGAGTCCAAAGGTGGGCGGGAATGACGAAGCACCGATCGTCGATTTCGAGCAGCGTCTCGAGCAGGTCCCTCGGAGTGACGTGCAGCGTTGGCCGGCCGTCCCACTCGAGCTTTCCCATCTTCCCGAAGGCGGTGTTGATGACCTCCACGGTCTCGAACGAGGGGGCGAAGACAAGGATGTGGACGCGACGGTTTCGGCCCCCCCTGCTCCGCGTTGCAGTTCACCTCGGTGCCCAAAACGAACTTGACGCCGTCTCTCTCGAAGAGTCCGTCGCCCGTGTCGCGGAGCTTCGCCCGCGTCTCTTCGAACCACACCGGCTGTGAAGGTTTTCCAGGGTGAGATGCTTGCTGGTGCCGCGGGCGAAGCGGGAGTGGAGATGGAGGTCGACTACGTAGGTCATGGGCGTCCGATTCTACCAGACAGCCCTCTGATAGAATCAGCGCCTGTCGGAGACCGACACAACGACTGAGGGAAACCATGCAACCGAAAGGGCAGGTCAAATACTATCGCTCTGGCGTAGACGGCCAGCTCCACCCGTACGCCGTCTGCGCCACCGACAACGGAGCCGAGCCCAAGCCGCTGATTCTCGAGGTCAGCCCGGGAGCCATCAGCGACCTCGCCAGGGCGGTGGCGGACACGGAAGAGCTGGTTTCGATCGCGTCGAGGCACGGCTATCCCTGCATGGCTGTCCGCCCGACGGGGCGCGGGCCCGGAAGCGTGTACCAAAACTACGGCGAGGTCGACGTTCTCGAAGTGATCGAAGAGGTGGCCGCCCACCATGACATCGACCGCGACAGGATCAGCATCACCGGCGCGTCGATGGGTGGAGCGACCGTCTGGTACCTGTCGTCCCACTACCCCGATCTGTTCGCCGCGGCCGCTCCCATCGCGGGGTATTGCGACTACCAGCTCTGGGAGAAGCCGGGCGGCCTGAACTTCCACATGTACGAGTGGGAGGAGCCATCGTGGAAGTCTCGCTCGGCGGCGTTCCTGGTGGAGAACCTGGAGCATACGCCGATGTGGATCGTCCACGGCGAGTGGGACCGTGCGTTGGGAGGCGGCGTTCCCGTCGAGCACTCCCGCCAGATGTCGCGGCTGATGGCGGAAAAGGGGTTCGCACACACCTACACCGAGCTTCCGGCGACCGGCCACGACAGCCGCACGCCCGAGATGCTGGACAAGGTCGTCCCATGGCTGCTCGACCAGACGAACCCAAGGGAGCCGGACCACGTCTCGGTGACAACTCACGGACTGCGTCACAACCGGTCCTATTGGGTCGCTGTCGAACAGCTGGAGCACTATGGCACGGGTGGGCTCGTTGACGCACGGCTCACCGAAGGGCGAGTCGCTGTTACGACGCAGAATGTACGTGCGCTGTCCCTGGGACCGATTTCCAGGCAAGACGCGAGTGCCATCGTCATCGACGGCGTCGAGGTCGGACAAGCCGACCTGAGCGAGTCGCGCACGTTCCGGCAAGCTTCAGACGGGTCGTGGACCGCCAATGGGACCGTGCCCGGCGGCGAGAAGCGCCACGGAGCTTCCGGGCCGATCGGCGACCTGTTCTTCGATGGCGTCGTCTTGGTTCCAGGTACGGCAGGGACGCCCGAAGAGACCCACTTCACTACCTGGGCAGCCGAGGGCGCCGCTCGAAGGTACCGGCAGAGCAACGGCGGTGTCCACCGGGGCGGAATCCCTGGGGAGAACTGGGTCGACCTTCCGGTGGTCGCTGACGTCGACGTCTCGGACGATGATTTGGCGTCCAAGAACTTGATTCTCTACGGCAACCCCGCGTCCAACTCGGTACTCGCAGGATACGAAGGGAAGCTGCCGCTGCGATTCCAGGGCGATACTATCCATGTCGCCGACAAGAGCTACACTGCCGAGCGAGCCGCAGTCTTCGCCGTCTTTCCGCATCCGGAGAGCAGCGAAAGATACGTGGCCGTTCACGGCGGGGTGACGCCCGACGCCATTGCCTGGGAGCGATTCGGCATGAACCTGCTGCCCGACTTCGTGGTCTACTCGGGCGGCGAGCTGCTGGACTGGGGATTCTGGGGCAACGACTGGAGGTCGCAATGACGAACAACCTGTACATCTTGGGATCGGGCGCGCCGGCTCCTACGCCGGAAAGGTACGGCTCGTCGTACGTCCTGAAGGTAGGCGACGAGTACCTGATGTTCGACTGCGGACCGGCGACAACATACAAGCTGGTCAGGATGGGCATGACGCCGATGCAGATCGACCATCTCTTCTTCACCCACCATCACTTCGACCACGACGTCGACTATCCGTGTTTTCTGCTGACACGCTGGGACTCGGGGGCGGGACAGGAGAACAAGCTCAGCGTATACGGCCCCAAGCTCACCGAGCAGCTAACAGAGCGCATCCTGGACGAAGAGGTCGGGGCCTATGCCCATGACTGGATCGCACGGATAAACCACCCGCTGAGTCTCACCGCCTACACCGACCGTGGCGGCGTGCTGCCGCGAAAGCCGCCCAGCCTCGACGCGAAGGACATCGGACCCGGCAGGGTGACCCAAGGGAAGGACTGGGAGGTAATCAGCGCCCCGGCCGAGCATGTCCAACCTTGGCTCGATTCGCTCGCCTATCGCGTGAACACGCCCGATGGCAGCTTCGTCTTCACGGGAGACACGACTCCCTGCGAAACCGTGGCCGAGCTTGCGAAAGGCGCGGACGTGATCGTATTCGTATGCGTAGGCATCGAGGCCGAGCTATCGGACAGACCAGAGAAAAAGTACATGGCGGGCACGGTCGGGGTCGGCAGTCTGGCGCAGGAGGCCGGCGCCGGCAAGCTAGTGCTGGTCCACAACCGCGGCATCGCGGGGCACGGGCGGATGGAGCGGGCGGTGGCGGACGTGGCGTCAGTCTACGAGGGCGAGATTATCTTCGGCGAGGAGCTGATGGAGGTGCCGTTGTAGACGCGGGCGCACCGTCCCAATGCGGCGTCGTGACGCCGCTACAAGTGTGCCGGTGACGTGCGGGTCAATGGGAGTGCGGCTCAGCTGCGGTTGGCTCTTCGAGGTGCACCGTGTTCCCCTCCGGGTCCTCGAAGCCGGCGACCCGAGCGCCCCAATGACCTTCCCACAGCGGCTTCGTGATCTCAACGCCGCGCTCAGACAGCTGACGCAGCACGTCTTCTATGCCTTCGCAGGCGAACACCAGCGAGACGCCCTCCGACCTGTCAAGGGCGGTGTGAAAACGTACCAGCGGGGTGTCGACGTCCAGCGATTATGTCAGGGTAATGGACCAGCGATTATGTCAGTGGTTGCTGTGTCAAGCCAATAGTTATCCAGTTCGATGATTGAGAAAGCCCCCACCTCCAGCTTCGTGTGACACCGTGGGTGGCAGTGATGGTGACCCGATCCGAGCGGAGCAGCCCGCGGATAAATGGACAACCCTGGCGGGATTGCCCACTTACCCACAGGCCGGTTGTTATGGACCGAAGGCGGTTCCACATGATCAAGAGTGAGCAGCGAGCTCCCTGTCCGGATAGACAGGTGGACTTGAAGCCTCAACGTACTTTCGGACGGTGATGCGGGATATGCCCAATTCCCGGGCGATTGCCCGAAGAGAAAGGCCTCGACGCTTGGCCCTCTGCACTGCTTTCCAACGGGCTCGCTGACGAGGCGTCGGCGGTCTGGGTGGTTGAGCCTTAGGGTGGACGGCTTCACTCTCGCGATCCGTGGTCAATCTCCCTGCGGCGAGTCCCCGGCCGATCGCGGTCATCGCTCCCAGTCTTTCTCGCTCGTGACCACCGATCCCGTTGGTGTCCATGCCTGCAGCGAGGTTCTCCACGGTGACGCTGCCAAGACCTCGAGTGGCGTTCAGAGTCCGGAGGACACCAGGACGCGGTGGCGCTTCCTGGGTAGGGACGATTTGGTTTTGATAGCACACTACTAGTGGTCCGAAATGTTTGTAATGATTGGTTGATTGGCACGGGGGCTTTCCCCGCCATGCCTGGCTTTTGGAGACAGCCGCTGGGCAGTCCGGCTTTCCACCCGTCATTTCAAGGATGTTGGTCTACTAGCTTGCCGTCCAATCGCTCCTGGACCACCACGTGCGCTCCAACGTAAGTGGCCCGTTCGCTCGAAGGAAGCAGTTGGAGGGTATGCCAGTTGTACTTGACTGTGTTGTCTCTGGCCACCTTGCGGCTATGCTTGAAGCACAGTATGCCTGCCAGGTTCAGGTCCGGATCTGGAGAGCGATATGCGTTGGTGGACTGTGCTGGTGGCACCCCGAAGCGCTTGTTGAAGCGGGTCAAGAAAGCCCACAGGACTTGGTTGGCCTCTGAGATGGTTCTGGCCCCAGCCAGACGTAGTTCGGTCGCCAGCCGATCCTGGAAGGTGCCGTTGGCCCGTTCTACCCGACCCTTCGCCTCCGGAGAACGCGCGAAGATCTGCTCCACCCCCAGCTCTGCCATCGCACGACCGAATTGGGTCGGCGCAGGCGATTGATGCGAGCCAGGTACATACTTGAAGACGGCGTGGCGGTCACTGTACAGGGCCAAAGGAACCCCACAACGCCGGATCAGCTCTTGCATGAGGAGGAAATAGCCATGAGTGTCCTCTTCATGGCGAAACAGTGCGTAGGGCACGGTGCTGGTGGCATCATCGATTGCCAACAGCAGAGTGCATCGAGGGCCCCGTTCTTCTAGCCAGGCATGAACGCTGCCATCTACTTGCACCAACATGCCTTCCTGGCTCATGCGCTGGCGACGGACCCGATGCAGTGGGGGTCGACGTCGACGGGGGCTAGCCATGCCGGCGCCTACCAGGATACGCCGGACCGTAGAGCGCCCCAAGACGATCTCTTCCCGCTCTGCCAGGAGCTCGGTTAGGTGCGTATGATTTACTCTTGCATACCGTGTGCGTGCCAGGGCCACAACTTGAGTCCTGGCCTCCTCCGGGATGGAGTTGTTCGCTCGGCGACCTCGGTTCCCATGAGCCAGTGCGGCGGCACCCTCCTTCCGATACTCCGCCAGGATTCGCCAAACGTGGCGTTCACTCACTCCCAGAACCTCTGCCGCCTCATCCACTGATATCTGACCTTCCAGGATACCGTTGAGCACTTGGAGCCTTGCCTGTTCTTTCTGGGTCAATGTCAATCCTTTCATGAACTGACATTTTCCCTGACCTGTTAACTACTGACATAATCGTAGACCATCTACAAGCGGGGCGGAGCAAAACTGTACCACTGAACGCCGTAGAATGGGCATCAAGGTTCGTGGGGCGTTGGAGATCAGGGTCAGTCAGATAGCTGGCGGCCAGAAGTCTTCTTGCTGTGCTTGAGTCGGTAGCTGTCCCCGTTCATCTCCAGGATGTCGACATGGTGGGTGAGGCGGTCGAGGAGAGCTCCGGTCAGCCGTTCAGAGCCGAACACCTCGGTCCACTCGACGAAGGGCTCACTTGGAGGTCACCAGGACCGATCCACGCTCGTAACGCTGGCTGAACACCTCGAAGAGCAGCTCGGCGCCAGTCTTGGACAAGGGCACGAAGCCCAGTTCGTCGATGATCAGAAGCTTGAGTCGTGCGAGCCTTCTCTGCAGGTTGAGCAGACGCCGTTCGTCCCTGGCCTCGATCAGCTCGTGAACCAGAGCAGCGGCGGTGGTGAAGCCCACGGACAGTCCCCTCTGACACGCAGCCAGACCGAGACCGAGGGCGATATGGGTCTTGCCGGTGCCACTGTTGCCGAGAGCGATGACGTTGTGGGGGCGCTCGATGTACTCGCATCGTGCCAGCTCCAGAACCAGAGCCTTGTTCAGGGACGGCATAGACAGGAAGTCGAAGGTGTCGAGACTCTTGGTCGTCGGGAAGCGGGCTGCTTTGATCCGACGTTCCACCATGCGATGGTGACGGTCGATCAGCTCCAACTCCGATAGTCGCAGCAGGTAGTCCGGATGGTCAGCTCCCTCACTGGCACACTGGGATGCCAGCTTGTCGTACTCCCTCAGGAACGTGGGGAGCTTGAGTTGCTTGAGGTTGTGTTCGAGCAACATCGTGGACTTGTTGGTCATGACCGGCTCCCCGCCAGGAGAGCCATGTAGTCCCTGGTCGAGGTTGTTGCAACGTTGGTCCTGGGCAGATACGGGTACAACTCCATGTCGAGTCTAGGCGGTCGACCCTCGATCCTGCACAGCACCAGGTGCTTGACAGCATCGAAGCTCACAGCCCCGAGTCGAATGGCGTCTCGTACGGCGTCGTGGACTTCTTCCGGCTGGAAGGTCTCCATCAGTCTGAGCACCTGCACGAACTCCCTCTTTCCTCGCTTGCCCATCCGAGACTCCAGCAACCGCCGCAACACTCCGAACTCCTCGGGCAACTCCCATCCAACCAGCGGCGCCGCCTGATCCAATGCCCTCGTCTTCTTCTCAAGGAGCGGCAGGTAATGGAGAGGGTCGAAGACGAAGTCGTCTCGATCGTAGGACCGCCGATGGCGGGCGATGACTTCAGCGCCACAGCTGATCACAACCTCGTGTACATATCCGCGGACCAGAACGTCCCGATGACCGTAGGCCACCGGGACCGAATAGTCATTGGTCCGGTATCTGACCAGGGACAGAGAACTGACCCTCGTCGCGTGCTTGTCGCTGGCGTCGTACGGTACGGCCGGCAGAGGCAGCAGCTTCTCCAGGTCCCGCTCCAGCCGTTCTCCTATCGTCTCGTTGTGGCCGCGGAGTCGATCTTCGAACCGTCTGAGGCAGTGTTGCTCCAGATGAGCATTGAGGGCATCGAAGCTCTCGAACGATGGAATGGGCACCAGGAAGTTCCGGCGGACATAGCCGACCAGACCTTCTACTTTGCCCTTATCGTTCCCTTTGCCTGGACGGCCGAACCGGTCCTCGAACAGGTAGTGGGACTGAAGCTCGGAGAACACCCTGGTCCGCTGCCGGCGACCATCTCCCAGGATTCTGGCTACCGCGAGCGTGGTGTTGTCGTAGAGGATGCTCTGAGGCACTCCGCCCAGGAACGCGAAGGCGGAGACGTGTCCGTCGCAGAATGACTCCGTCGTCTCGGCGGGATACGCCTTCACATAGCACCCGTCGCTGTGAGGGAGGTCCAAGGCGAAGTAGTGGGCTTTGCGTTCCACTCCGCCGATGATCACTCGAGCTTCGCCGTAGTCGCACTGGGCATGTCCCGGAGGGTGGGACAGAGGTAAGAACATCTCGCGGGTATGACGACGGCGTTCTCGAACGTAGTCTTTGACTATCGTGTACTTGCCGGGGAAGCCGTGTTCGTCTCTGAGCCGTTCGTAGATACGCTTGGCGGTGTGACGCTGCTTCTTCGGTGAGCTCAGATCCTGCTCCAGGATCTGGTCCATCACACCCTTATATGGATCGAGCTTCGGTCTGCGAGCCGGTCGTTGCCGTCGACACCCGGGGGGCACGGAGTACTCGAGCATCTTGCGCACCGTGTCCCGGTGTAGCCCGAACACTCGGGCCGCCTCTCGGACGCTCATCCCTTCGACGAAACAAGCCTTGCGAACACGGAGGTAAATACCCACCTTGTACATCCAATCCACCTTCAGTCAGGTTCGGTCGTTCCTGATTGAAGGCGACAGGCGGTACGCTTTTCAAGCGCCACATCTCAGCTCTTGAGCCGCCCTGCCGGTACATTATCTCTCCGCCATTCACACTCTGAGGATCCGGATATGACACGCTGGAGCCGGATGCTAAGCCCAAATCCACCGAAGGGATGACTATGCAGCAGCGGAACGGGCGATAGGGGCAAGGGAGGGCGATGGTCCGGGCACGATTTGGGGTAGAGGGGGGCCGGTGTTTGTCTTCAGTTGCCGCGGGGAGACTTTGTGACCGTCTGCGAATGTTGGTCAGGGCGAGATAGCGGGGAGAGGACACAGCAAGAGGCACTCGCAGACCGGACTGGCGCGAGTTCGCGGGGACGTTCGGTTGGCCGGATGGCGGCCGGTTGCCGCCGCCGCCGTCAGGCGGGGAGTGGCAGGGCGCGCAATCGGGCCAGGGCACGATCGAACTGGGCTTCCCAAGGCCAGCGCTGTGGCAGATGCAGTGTGAGGCGGCGCGCCGAGCGGGTGATCCGTCCGGCCAGGGAGAAGAACCGCCGCCGGAGGGTCTTGGTGGTCACCACCTGCTCGCCCAGACCGATGCGCGCTGTCCAGCGGGCGATGTTGTGGGCCATCACCTGTACCGCCAGCCAGGCGGCGTTGGCGGCGAAGCGGCCCGAGGGGAGATGGTTCAACCCCACACCGTGCTTGAGGTCTCGGATGGCATTCTCGATCTCGGCGTGGCGGCGATGGTCGGCCTCCAGTTCGAGCATCTCCCCGTCCCGGTCGGTGATGAAGCCGTGATAGCTGTAGGTGGCGAAGAGGGCCAGCTGGGAACCGGGCGTGGGCTTCACACGCCGGACGATGAGCCGCACCGGCGCGGCGTCAGGTTCACTCTGGAAGGGAGTGCAGGTGGTCTCGGCCACATCGGCGGCGCCGTCCATCCAGTAAGGAATCGGCGTCCAGGCATCTTCGGGTATCGCCTCGATGAGATTGTGCAGGCTTTTATGCTGGCGGATGGTGATGGAGAAGCGGACATCCATCTTGCGGCAGACGGATACCACGCCATGAGTGTAGAACCCGCTGTCGGCCCGTAGCGTGAGTCGTCCGTTGGCCCCGGCGTAGCGCACCCGTCCCACCGTCTCCCGCAGGAAGTGGGCGGCGCCGCGGGCGGTGTTGGCCCGGCCCTCGCGCAGCCGGGACATCAGCACGTCTCCGGTGCCGGCGGCGATGGCCAGCAGTGGGTGGTAGCCCCGCTTGCCGGTATAGCCGTGGTGGCGGGCGCCCTCCTTGGCCAGTCCGTAGGTCTCGCAGATGGTGGAATCGAGGTCGATGGTGAACGGCGCGTCGCCGGGTCCGGCCCCAGCGGCCCAGGCCCGGGCCAGCAGCTCCCGGCTCACCCGGTCCAGCTGGCGGACGTGGCCCCACCGGAAGCTGCGCAGGAAGGTGCCCAGGGTGGATGGCGCCTTGACCGTGCCGCCCAGGGTGCAGGCCGTCCCCCCGGTGCGCAACACATCAGCGTCGTCGATGCAGTCGCCGCCAGCCATGGCTGAGGCCACCAGGGTCATCAGCTTGTCTCCGGTGTTGGCCCGCCCCGGCGCGCCGCCCAGGTCAAGGTGATGGTCAACGAGTTCCCGCAGGCCCAGATGCCGGGCGAGGGTGGCCGGCAGGAGCAGACCGGCATTGGCCACCAGGCAGTGATCGTCAAAGACGATACGGATACGGTCGGGCTGGTTGCGTGGTAGCATCTATTGGGTGCTCCTTCTCTGGGACTGTTTTGCTGTCACAAAACCATTATCCCAGATTCAGAAGAGCACCCTCTGGCCACTTCAGGATGCTAACCCGACGCCCTCCCTCGGTGGATTCGGGCTAAGGAACCTCAGTCGTCATTAAGGCAGACACTTGGGGATGTCCTTTGGTACGTAATCTGGCCGCTCGAAGCCCAGCAATAGAAATAGGTCGACGTTTGGTGGCTGAAGTAGCGCGGGTAGAGCGGCGTCTTCCCGCCGGTGGGTTGCGTCGCCCAACTATTGACCGCGACCTTCGCCTGTCCCGTATTCTGCGGAATCGTCGGGATGAAGATCTCGCTCATCACGTTCTCGAAGGCAGTCTGAATCGCCTCCCTCTCGTTGGCCTTTTCGACCGCGGCACCTGCGTCACTGGTCTGAGCCAGATGAGGCACCACGGCCTCGGCCAGCGCGACCACGACACCGACGACTATCAACAGCTCGATTAACGTGAACCCGGATTCGTTCCTCCACTTCATCGAAAACCCCTGGCGGTTTGGATTGGTCTAGTGCGAGGCTAGTGGATACGCGGATTCGCGTGCGTTTGGGCCAAGTGTGGCTGCCGGATGAATGGAGTTGACCGATGGTGTGTGAGAAGTAGGGAAGAGGGCGGTGAGCCACGTTGACACGAGCACCCGTTGCACCTACGATGAGATACGTACGAAAACGAGCGCTTGTAGCTCAGTTGGATAGAGCGCAGCCCTGCGGAGGCTGAGGCCGTGGGTTCGAGTCCCACCAAGCGCGCTTCCTACGCATAGACCCGCCGTTGCGACGAGCTCCGGCGGACCGTCTCTCGGGGCGATTAGCTCAGCTGGTTAGAGCGTCTGTCTTACACACAGAAGGTCGGCGGTTCGAGCCCGTCATCGCCCACCAGCAGCCGTCCGGGTACTGGATGCTGAGAAGGTGCTGCTGTGCCCTCTCGATGGCGTCTGCCAACGTGGCGTCATGTCGCCCTGTTTCCCGACCGTTGACGTGGCCTGAGGTGGAATGCATCTTCGATTAGCCGACCGGGACCGCCGTTCGTGGTGAGGTCAGTGCGGTCAGGACCTTGGTTAGTGACGACCTCGCTCTCCGAGACAGAGCCCAGAGCCTCATGAGCTCCGGGATACGCGTCGGGTGTGAAACAGCGTATCGTACGGCGGCACTATACCTGTTGCTGCCTGCGTCGGCGGCCACGCTCTCGACGAACGGCGGCAGCGTCATGTCCATGGGGTCGAACACGGACCGGACGACGACCACCGACGCCCCTTGGCCGCTGGCGGCCTCACAGACCCAGAAGCTCTCCATGTCGATTACGCTCACTGGGAAACGCTCACCGACTCGACGCTTGTCGGAGGCGGTGCGGACAACGATGGGCACCGTGAGGCAGCCGCCGCTCGCATAGTCGAACGTTCGGCCGTGTGGACTCGAATCGAGTTTGTCGGCGATCGTTGCTACGTTCGGAGCTATCGAACGTGATTCCCCAACGGACGCGGAGTCCAAAGGCCTCTCGATAGCCCATACACTGTCGCAAATAAAAAGGTCTCCCGTAGTGAGCCCGGGCCTCGCGGCCGCCGCGAATCCCACCGAAACTACTGTGTCGGGCGCGAATTCGTCCAGCGCTTTCTTCACCGCCTTCTGGGCTGAATGCTTTCCTATGCCGCTCTCCACAACTAAGACTTCGGGGATTTCTTCGGACGAGTAAAAGCGCCCGTCCGCGTCGGTCTTCAACGCAAGGCCGAAGCCGCCAACGGAAAGATACTCGCTTACTTCTTCCTTGATCGCGGCGATAATAGCAATCATTCTTGGGGGCGCTAGCTGGCGCCGACGCCACTGTTTTGAATGGCGCCTTCCTTTATCATTCGGTAGGCGTCGGCTGGCTTGCCGATAGCCTCCAAGATCGACGCTGACTCGAAGCCGCAGTGCATCATGCAGTTTGGCGCACCTCGGGTCCTTGCCAACGCCGTACCGCTCCCAGACCTCGTCCTTGTAAAGGTCGTCGACGTTCTGTGTGTGCCGGTCGCCCAAGAGGTAGCAGGGCTCCCGCCAGCCCAACGTGGTATAGGTCGGATTGGACCACGCTGTGCACTGGTAGTCCCGTTCGCCTCTTAGGAAGTCCAGGTACAGAGGGTTGTTGTAAAACCTGAGCCCGCGCTTCGGGTCCAGCACGTTCTTGAAGACCTTCCGTGCTCGGTTCCGTGATATGAAGAGCTCCTGGTTAGGCACCGAATCGTACTTGTAGCCTGGGGACACCATGCAACCTTCGATCCCCATGTCCGTCATCATCTGGAACATCTCGATCAGATCGTCCTCGTCGCATCCGTTGAACACCGTCGTATTGGTGGTGACCCGGTATCCTCCCTCTAGCGCGGCCTTAATGCCCCGAAGGGCGATCTTGAATACACCCTTGCGGTAGACGGACCGGTCGTGAGCCTCTTCCATGCCGTCAAGGTGTACTACCCAGCAGAAGTACTTGGACGGCGGGACCTTCTTCATCACCCGCTCCATCAGGAGGGCGTTCGTGCACATGTAAACGAACTTCTTCTGAGCAATGATTCCGGCGACGATCTCGTCGATCTGTGGGTGGAGTGTCGGCTCGCCGCCGGCGATGGAGACGATGGGCGCGTTCGCTTCTTCCACCGCGGCGATACACTGCTCGACCGTCACCATCCGGTCGATGACCGGTTCGTATTCACGGATGCGCCCGCACCCCTCGCATGCCAGGTTGCATTTCTCCAGAGGCTCGAGCATCGTTACCAGAGGGAACCTCCGCCGCCGAGCGAGCTTGTTCTTAGCTATGTACCACCCTAGCCGGACGGCCAACTCAATTGGTCTGCTCATACCTCAGCTCCCAGGCACAATGTTTGCCAGCGTCGCGATTCACGCCAAGATACGGGGCGCATGCAATGCGCCCCTACCAGAGGAAATCCCTCGGACCTTTCTGTTTTCAGAAGAACTACCAACAGCTAGTGTTCGCTCACCGCTTAGTGCTGCCTCACCGATAGGAAGTGACACAGCTCTTCGACGTCCTGTCGGTCACGCGGCGACATCTCTACGCCGTCGAGCGACGATAACGTGGCGTCGCAGTGTTCGGCCACCAGGCCTTCTGCATAGTCTTTTACTGAGAGACAGTCCATGATCCCTAGTACGTCGTCGACGGCCTCGTCGTCGATGGACTCACTCCTATACACGCTCTCTAGCACGCTTGCGTCTGTTCCGCGCGCCTTCGACATGGCGTACACGACGGGTAGTGAGTTTTTCTTGCGGCGGATGTCGGCGCCTACCGGCTTTCCAGTCGTATCGTCGTCGCCCCAGATCCCGAGGACGTCGTCCCTTACCTGAAAGGCAAAGCCCAGGTGCCGCCCGCATTCGCGGAAAGCCCTCACCGTGGGCGTGTCACCTCCGCCGAGCAGGGCCCCGACGTTCAGGGCACAGCGGAACAGTGCGCCGGTCTTCTTCGAGATCATCCCGAGGTACGCTCGCATGCCCACGTCGCTCCGACCTTCGTACGACAGATCGAGGAACTGGCCTTCGATCATTTCAAGGTAGGCCTCCGTGAGTAGGCGGGCCACTCGGTTCGCGTCCTGGAGGGACACGCCTAGCTGAGCGAGCTCCGCCAGAGACGCGTCGGCGACCACGTTCATAACGTTGCCGGCAACGAGCGCCTTCGCGTCGCCCCACACGGCCCAGACCGTAGGACGATGGTGGCGCGTTTCGTCTCTATCCTGAACGTCGTCGTGGATGAGCGAGAAGTTGTGGACTAACTCAAGCGAGACGGCCGCGGGCATCGCCCGGTCTAATATGCCTCCAGCTGCTTCGCAGGCAAACAGGCAGAGCGTAGGGCGGAGCGCCTTGCCCTCGGTAGCTACGATGGCTCTTCCGTCGGCGTCAGCCCACCCCATCGAGTAGAGTAGAAGCGGCGACGCTGCCAAGCTTTCACCGGACAGCCGAAGCCGCAGGGCATCGCCGATCCGAGCCTTATACCTGGAGAAGATAGCCGGGAGTGTGGGTGTCCGGCTACCGGTGATTGCGAGGGCAGGGTTGGCCAATAGAAGCTAACCTCGCCTACTACGGATGAAGCTGAATGCTAGCATCGAAATTGATCAAGTGTCAATTGGCCTGGGTAAGGGGCTGTGACAGCTAGGGAATCAGGTTCCAACCGAGTCATCAGCGATGCTATGCCTCCTCGCTTGGCAAAGGTTAATGGTAAACATCTCAGTGGCTACCAGTCGCGTCGCGCGAGTATCACATTGTACCCTTATAACACTAAGCCGTAGTTGGCCGCTGGCCCAGGAGCAGAAGGGTGGAAGTAACCGACGGCGTTCACGTCGTGCCCGTTCGATGGTCGCGAGCTTATCTGCTCGAGTACGAAAACCTCGCGCTGGTTGACACCGGTCCGCCGTGGGGCGTCGGAGCAGTAATGCGATACATTCGCTCCATCGGGCGCAGCCCCGACGAGGTCGAGTTCATCCTGATAACGCACAGCCACCCCGACGACTCCCTCGCGGCGGCGACTACCGCACAGCGGACAGGCGCCCGTATCTTGGCTCATGCCGGGGACACGTTGGTCGTGAGCTCGGGCGAGCGTTACCTCAGCTACATCGGAGCGCTTTCCCGACTACGTTCGGCTGCAGGGTTGTCGAGCGGCGCTTCGATCAGCAGCACCGTTCAGGACCAAGATATCGTACCGATACGAGGCGGCGTAAAGGTGCTTCACACACCCGGTCACACGCCAGGAAGCGTGTGCTACCTGCTGCATGACGAGGGAGTCCTGTTCTCTGGGGACACTATATTCAGCGATGGCGTAACCGTGAGCCGCTCGGCGCCGTTCCCGAAGTCAAATACCGAGGACTATCGCGCTTCGCTGGCCCGGCTGGCTGATGAGGACTTCGACGTACTTTGTGGCGGGCACGGGCGGCCTCTCGTCGGAAACGCGTCCGAAAGAGTGCGCGATCTGCTGGCGACGAGCCCGAACCCGCCGACGTGGCGGTCGGTAGTCGCTCGGTCTACGACGAGACTGCTGCGTAGCCTTGGCTTCGTTCGCGGCACCGTGGACCTGTAATAGAGCTTCGTTGACACCTGCGACAGGCCACACTTACACTCCCGTCATGGATTTCAAGTGGCCCCGGCTGGAGTATAAGGAAGAGTGCATGCGCGAGGGCATGCAGATTGAAGACGCCGGCATTAGCGTCGACAACAAGGTGCGGCTGCTCAACGCGTTGAGCGATACTGGCCTCAAGAACATCGTCGTCGGCTCCTTCGTCAGCCCCCGATACACGCCCCAGATGGCCCGTATCGACGAGATTGTCCGAAAGTTCACGCCTCGGCCGGAAGTGACCTACACGGCCCTGCTGGTCAACGAGAAGGCCGTCGAACGGGCGAAGCCCTACTCTCCGCCCCTTACAATCGAGACGGCCAGGCCCGTCTTGAGCTACCACCTCTGCGACGTGTTCACGCGCCGCAATTTCAACCGCTCGCAGGAGACGGAGATCGCGCGTTGGCCCCAGATCGTCGCCGGGGCGCAAGAGCGGGGCGCCACCGAGGCCGGAATCGGGGTCGCGGCCGCCTGGGGATCCAATTTCGTCGGCAGATTCACTCTGGCGCAGCGAATGGAGGTTCTGGAACGCGGCCATCTGACTTGGGACGAGGTCGGAATTCCTGTGACCTCCGTCAGCCTCGTGGATCCCATGGCATGGTGCACGCCGCACCGGGTCGAGGAGCAGATCGTCGCGGTGAAGGAGCACTGGCCGGAGATTAAACGGTTCTACCTACACCTCCACGACGCTCGCGGAATGGCGCTCTTGTCGGCCTATGCCGCGATGCGGGTACTCGGTTCCGACGACACCATCGAGCTCGATGGGACGATCGGCGGTATCGGAGGTTGCCCATATTGTGGCACCGGACGCGCCACGGGGATGATGCCCACCGAGGACGCGATGCACCTGTTCGAGGACCTCGGTATCGAGACGGGCGTCGACCTGGACAGGCTAATCGACTGCGTTTGGATGCTCGAAGAGATCCTTGGTCGGCCTACGTTCGGCCATGTCTCGAAGGCGGGTCCCCGGCCCATCCAAAGCAACGCTTGGTTCGACCCCAACATGCCTTTCGTCGAGACCCTCGAAGAGGCCCGCCATTTCAAACTGGGCCCGCAAGCATACGAAGGGCAGATCTACCCCTGGCGGGAACGCATTCGAAGCGAGCAACGTCCCGATATGCTTACCTGAACGAGCTAGGGATCGAACGGTTCGGGCGAGTTCGAGTCGCGTCCTGTCCACCAGATACATAGCTGTCAGGCGTGTGGAGGCAGCCAGTATCGATCAACCGAGCTAGCGGGCCACCAGTAGTAAGTCACGCATGTTTTGCTTATCGTCCTGGGAAGCGGAGCGACAATCCGTCCCCACCTTTGCGGAAAGGGGGGTTAAGGGGGGATCTGCTTGCTTACGGCGGAACCTTCCCCACATCTGCGTGCGGAGGCGCCGGGCCTTCTCTTTCAGCTTGCGGTTATATCTAATCACCGTGGGATCAAAGCCCCCCAACCCCCCTTTTCAAAGGCGGGGACAGAATTGGCTCTAAGTCCATTCTCACAAAGGTGCTGTAGCCGGTTGTATAGCGAGGATCCCATGGCCCCACATATCATCTTGCGCGTGACTTACCACTAGTTCTGATAGCAAACTGGCGGCGCGCGCGCTCTTCGAATCGGACCGCATGGCGGAGTCGTCGCGACTACTCGGCGTTGATAGACAAGTACCCGCCGCGCTTGCCATGCTTGTTCCTAGGCGTGGCTCAGGGAGCCGGGCTATCCGACAGGAACACTACCGAAACTGAGGAGCGTTGATGCGAACCCAATCGATCCCCCCTCGATGGCGGAAAGAGCCAGGCGCCCGGTTGGAAGGCTCACGCCCTCTCGATAGCTCGAAGATCCAGGCACCATGCATCGTGCGCGATCCCTCCGGGGGCTTCCGCCTCTTCTACACTGCCGTCGGGCCGGCGAAACCGTACGCAACATGCCAGGGGTACATTCTGAGCGCGGTCTCTGACGACGGGCTAGTCTTTCGCAAAGAGCCCGGTATTCGGCTGGCCCCGCAGCCCTCGTTGCGGCATATCTCTCTCCGGGTACTCGCGCCGACTGTCACGCGATGGGGCCCGGACCGCTGGAGGATGTACTTCGAAGCGCGCGGGCCAGCCAATAGTCCGACCGTCATCTGCAGCGCCACCTCTTCCGACATGCTGCGCTGGGAGCTCGATGACGGTATCCGGCTGCAGAGCGCCGGCGGCCTTGGAGGACCTCGCTATCTTCCCCTGCCTGACGGCGCGGGACGGCTCTATTGTTTTGGCTCGGAGTTCAACCGGAGTGGCGAGCGAGTCTCCCAGCGCGTGATCAGCGCCATCACGTCCGACGGCCTCCGGTTCGACTTCGAGCCGGGTTATCGCATGTTGGACAATCAATCGGACTACGATACAGTGGGCATTACGGCCGCCGAGGTGATCCCGCCGGCCGTCGAAGGGGCCCACTGGACGATGGTCTACTCGGCCTGGCAGGACGTACCCCCCGGAACCGTCGTGCCGCTTCATCCGAGCCATGACCCTAACGCCGAAGAGAGTGGACGCAGCGAAGATTTTGCCGCTGCATCGATCGCGGCGGACATGGCGGGATATCGATCACGGATTTTCGTCGCCTACTCACCTGACGGCCTGGTATGGGACGAAGGCGAGTGTGTAATCGACGGCGGCGGACACGGTGCGGACGGCATCGACGCGGTCCACGCGGAGGACATGTCGGTGATCGAGGTCGACGATGGCACCTATCGGATGTACTACGCTGTCTGCGATAAGCACGGGAACTGGCGAATTGCCAGTGCCGTGACTGTGCCTACAGACTGATTCAAGCTGGACTGCCCTAGCTACGGAAGCGCGGCGGCAGGGCCTGACAAAGCCTAATCGATCGGAAGCACCTTCTGTTGGCAACTGCGTTAGAAAGCAACCAGAGGCTCCTGTCAGAGATCAATGCCAAGGAAAAAGAGGAGTCATGGATGGCTCAAGATTCTCCACTTCAGACGATAGCTAAGCCCAAATCCACCGAAGGGATGACTATGCAGCAGCGGAACGGGCGATAGGGGCAAGGGAGGGCGATGGTCCGGGCACGATTTGGGGTAGAGGGGGGCCGGTGTTTGTCTTCAGTTGCCGCGGGGAGACTTTGTGACCGTCTGCGAATGTTGGTCAGGGCGAGATAGCGGGGAGAGGACACAGCAAGAGGCACTCGCAGACCGGACTGGCGCGAGTTCGCGGGGACGTTCGGTTGGCCGGATGTCGGCCGGTTGCCGCCGCCGCCGTCAGGCAGGGAGTGGCAGGGCGCGCAATCGGGCCAGGGCACGATCGAACTGGGCTTCCCAAGGCCAGCGCTGTGGCAGATGCAGTGTGAGGCGGCGCGCCGAGCGGGTGATCCGTCCGGCCAGGGAGAAGAACCGCCGCCGGAGGGTCTTGGTGGTCACCACCTGCTCGCCCAGACCGATGCGCGCTGTCCAGCGGGCGATGTTGTGGGCCATCACCTGTACCGCCAGCCAGGCGGCGTTGGCGGCGAAGCGGCCCGAGGGGAGATGGTTCAACCCCACACCGTGCTTGAGGTCTCGGATGGCATTCTCGATCTCGGCGTGGCGGCGATGGTCGGCCTCCAGTTCGAGCATCTCCCCGTCCCGGTCGGTGATGAAGCCGTGATAGCTGTAGGTGGCGAAGAGGGCCAGCTGGGAACCGGGCGTGGGCTTCACACGCCGGACGATGAGCCGCACCGGCGCGGCGTCAGGTTCACTCTGGAAGGGAGTGCAGGTGGTCTCGGCCACATCGGCGGCGCCGTCCATCCAGTAAGGAATCGGCGTCCAGGCATCTTCGGGTATCGCCTCGATGAGATTGTGCAGGCTTTTATGCTGGCGGATGGTGATGGAGAAGCGGACATCCATCTTGCGGCAGACGGATACCACGCCATGAGTGTAGAACCCGCTGTCGGCCCGTAGCGTGAGTCGTCCGTTGGCCCCGGCGTAGCGCACCCGTCCCACCGTCTCCCGCAGGAAGTGGGCGGCGCCGCGGGCGGTGTTGGCCCGGCCCTCGCGCAGCCGGGACATCAGCACGTCTCCGGTGCCGGCGGCGATGGCCAGCAGTGGGTGGTAGCCCCGCTTGCCGGTATAGCCGTGGTGGCGGGCGCCCTCCTTGGCCAGTCCGTAGGTCTCGCAGATGGTGGAATCGAGGTCGATGGTGAACGGCGCGTCGCCGGGTCCGGCCCCAGCGGCCCAGGCCCGGGCCAGCAGCTCCCGGCTCACCCGGTCCAGCTGGCGGACGTGGCCCCACCGGAAGCTGCGCAGGAAGGTGCCCAGGGTGGATGGCGCCTTGACCGTGCCGCCCAGGGTGCAGGCCGTCCCCCCGGTGCGCAACACATCAGCGTCGTCGATGCAGTCGCCGCCGGCCATGGCTGAGGCCACCAGGGTCATCAGCTTGTCTCCGGTGTTGGCCCGCCCCGGCGCGCCGCCCAGGTCAAGGTGATGGTCAACGAGTTCCCGCAGGCCCAGATGCCGGGCGAGGGTGGCCGGCAGGAGCAGACCGGCATTGGCCACCAGGCGGTGATCGTCAAAGACGATACGGATACGGTCGGGCTGGTTGCGTGGTAGCATCTATTGGGTGCTCCTTCTCTGGGACTGTTTTGCTGTTACAAAACCATTATCCCAGATTCAGAAGAGCACCCTCTGGCCACTTCAGGATGCTAACCCGACGCCCTCCCTCGGTGGATTCGGGCTAAGGAGACAGGTCATGCTCCCAGAGGTTAAACTCAGAGACGTTTCGCGGGACGACGTTGACCGGATCGCCTGGTGGCTCCAAGACGAGGAGCTGTCGGCTAAGTGGTTCGGCCAGTACCGCCGAGGCGAGCCCGTCCACAGAGGCTACGATCCGCTTCGTATGCTCGAGGCCTCCGACACCGAGTGGCAGCGCGTCTTTGGCGACCCCTACAAGCTGATCTACTCGATATACACGCCCGTCGACGAGCACCTCGGTGAATGCCAGCTAGTGCTGGACGGCCAAGGCGGCGCGGAGCTATCGCTGCTGATCGGGGGCAAGGACAACTGGCGTCACGGCTATGGCACGGCGGCGGTGCTCGTCGTGCTCGACAAGATCTTCGACGAGTTTCGGCTCGAGCGCGCCTGGGTCAACGTCCCAGAGGACAACGTGCCCGCCCTCGGCCTCTTCGAGAAGCTCGGCTTCGTCCAAGAAGAGACGAGGGAGCTTTCAAAGCGGTCCGATGGCTCGTCCCTCAACGCATCGATAATGGCGATTCATGCCAGGTCGTACGCGAGACGAGGGGGCAATACGAGAGACCCCCGAACCGCCCCCGTGGTGACCATCCACGGCCTGCAGGGCAGCGGCGCGGCGGCCATCGGCAGCAGAGTGGCGCAGCTGATGGGCCGACGGCTGGTAGATGAAGAGATCGCCGAGCGTGTCTGCCAACGCCTTCGGTGCTCCCCCGAAGAGCTCCAGGCCTTCGAAAGCAGCTACCGGTCGTTCTGGGCGCGCTTGCTGAATGCCATGGCCGTGTCGGCGGAGTTGTCCAGCCCCTACGAATATGGCTACTACTGGGCCTATCCGGACGCCTTGAGCGAAGACCGATACGCGCTCGAGGAGCGAATCACGAAGAAGCAGTATGTTGAGGTCCTTGGCAGCGCTATCAGGAAGTTCGTCGCCGAAGGCGAAGTGGTTCTCCACTCCCACGCCAGCCACCTGTTCGTCCCCACCGGCGCCAAGTCCGTGGACGTTTTCGTCGCGGCGTCCCCCGAGTTCCGCTCCAGGCGTCTGGCAACGGAGCAGGGGCTCGACGAAGAAGAGGCTGCGAATGTGGATGAAACAGGCGGACCGAGAAACGGCGTCCGTCTACAGGAACCTGCTCGGTTCCGACCTGCTCGACATGGACCGCTTCGATCTCGTCGTCAACGTCGACCGCCTTTCGATCGACGAAGCGGCCCACGTCATCGCCGGCGCCGTGGAGCCTCCGAGCGCCGGGACGGAGCCTCCGGTTACAGTCCTGTTGGAGCCGACAGCGCCGCTAGGACAGCCTACCCCGCGTGGTCTGTCACCGCGACTATAACGCGGGAAATCTGTTCATACGAGAGGATGCTGGTGGAGATGGTCAGACCACAGTCATCGACTGGGACTGTGCGGGTCCGGGACCGATTAGTGAGGACATCTCGGACATCTCGGACATGGTTGGAGAAGCGCTTGTTTTCTATGACTTTGATCTAGATCAAGCGGAAGAACTGAAGGAATCGGTCCTTTCGAGTTACTTCGCCGGGTTAAAGGAATCAGGTTGGCGGGGCGATCAGCGGCTCCTTCGCTTGAGCTATGCTATACACTCGTCTCTTCAATGGTGCTTTCGAGTCGCATGCCGCGCTCGGGATACGGACGATAAAGAAGGCGAAGGAGCGATACGCGGAAGTGCAACGATTTATGCTAGCCTTGGCGAACGAGGCACGAGAAGGAACTTCGCATAGTTGAACCCCATGCTCTGGTATAAAGGCAACCTCCACACGCACACGAGCGGCGTTGGGTCGGACGGGCCCGCCTCGCCGGAGAACGTCGTGCGCTGGTACACCGACCACGGCTACGATTTCCTGGCCATCACCGACCACAATGTCTTCAGCCCTGTCGAGAGCGACGATCTCGTGATGGTCCGCAGCGAGGAGGTTGGCTTAGGGACCGTCCACATCAATGGGTTCGGCATCTCGAGGACCGTCGAGTTCGTTGAGATAGACGAGGTGGTCCCGAGGATCCAGGCCAACGTCGACGCGATCCTCGATGCTGGCGGAATCGCGTCTCTGAACCATCCCAACTTTCGGTGGGGCTTCAATCACGAGCACATCACCCAGGTGACCGGACCCGCCCTCATGGAGGTGTACAACGCCGGCGGTCTGACCAAGAACAGCGACGGTGCCCCCGGCAAGCCAAGCTGCGAGGAGATCTGGGACAAGGTCCTTACTACGGGCCAGCGTATATATGCCATCGCTACGGACGACGCCCATACCTATGACGAGTTCACGCTTGAAAAGGCCAATCCCGGTCGCGCTTGGGTCTACGTTCGGGCTACCGATCTGACCGAGGACACGGTCCTTGAAGCTCTCTCGTCTGGGAACTTCTACGCTTCGACTGGGGTAGCGCTCGCGGACCTCGACATCTCGTCTGGCTCAGTCTCATTAGCGATAGAGCCTGATGGTACCCAGCAATTCACGACACGGTTCTTTGGAAAAGGAGGGACTGTCCTGTTGGAGGACAGCGGCATGCGGCCGTCGTACTCGATTCGGGGCGATGAAGGGTACGTGAGGGCGACCGTGCTGTCGTCGTCGGGAGCAAGAGTGTGGACGCAGCCGCTTTTCTTATAGGACCACGACTATAGGTTGGTCCCCCGTGGCCACTCGCCGTACGGCCGTACCGGTTGCGTGATAATCGGCTCTTAACTACGATGTGTGCCACGTCGACGGTATTGGCCCGAGGTCGACCAACGCCCACTGGAGTGAGGACTGATATGAGCAAGAAGTGGCGCTTGATCTGGACGATGCAGGCGTGTTTCGCGGTCGTCGTCGCCCTATCGTGTGGTGGTGGAGATGGTGGAGATGAGGCAGAGGAGGAACTTACCCGACTTCCCGCACAAACCGCCGCTGGGGGAGGGGACACCGGGGATAGGATAGAGGGCACCAACCAGCCCTTGGCAGCGAACCCAGGCGAGGCCACGGAGATCGCCTTCACCGCAGACGGCGCCGGTGTTCAGGGACCCGACTCCGCGCCTGCCGGGTGGGTCCGCGTACTCTTCGAAAACAAGGGTGACTCCAACCGGCATCTGGCCCTCATAAGGTTGACCGGCGGCAAGACCGCCGACGATCTGACGGCCTTGATCCAGCAGGACCCCAAGGCGCCGCTGCCCGACTGGGCGCTGCCGTCCGGTGGGCCCGCCGACACTTCGCTTGGCGTAACGGCCGTAGTGACTCAGAATCTCCAGGAGGGCAGCTACGTCTGGGTTACCTACGTCCTGGGCGATGACGAGATCGCCCGGCCTAGCCTGGACTTGATGCGCCCGTTCGAGGTGACTGCGTCCTCTGTACCGGGGGTCGAGCCTACAGGTGACGTTGTCTTGTCCATTCTCGACCACGACTACCACGTTCAGGACACTCTAGGTGGTTTCGATCGATACGAAAGCGGCTCGGGTCTTGAACCCGGTCCCCGGATCATCAAAATCGACAACGAGAGCAATCTGGTCCATGAGGCGAGGATCGCCCTCATAGAGGGAGGGAAGCAGTCGGGAGACTTTCCGGACTTATACTACATGAGCCCAAAGGGCCGGCCGGCGCGGCTAGGAATCGAGGCGCCACTAGCGCCGTTCCCGGTGATCGACGACGACAACAAAGGGCCGGGCGGACCGCCTCCTGGCACGGCCGTAGGCGGGGTGATGGCACTCCAGCCGGGCCAGGTCGCGTACGTTGCCGTTGAGCTTCAGGCGGGTTGGTATTTCGTCTACGACATGCTGGAAGATACCGAGATTCAGGCGCCACATCTTTTCCGACCGACGGCGCTGGAGTTCGGGGTCCGATAGCCTTGGTGCTCGCCCTCGCAGCGAACGGAGCGAGGACCGATATGAGCAAACGCTGGTTGGTGACGGTGCAGGCATGTCTCCTGGTCGCCGCTGCCCTGTCCTGTGGGAGTGGGACAGTGGAGCCCACCAAGGTGCCCGCACAAGCCTCGCCCACGGCCGGGGACACCGTGGGAAGGGTAGAGGGGACCAGCCAGATCGTGGCGGCCGATCCAGGCGAGGCGACGGAGATCGCCTTCACGATCGACGGCGCCGGTGTACAGGGACCCGACTCGGTGTCTGCCGGATGGGTCCGCATCAGTTTCGAGAACAAAGGCAACTCCGACCGGCATATGGCTCTTGTACAGCTGACCGGCGGCAAGACTGCGGGGGACCTCAGGTCTTTCATCGAGCAGGATCCCAGTTCGCCGCTGCCTGAGTGGGCGCTACCGTCAGGTGGCCCCGCTGACACGTCGCCTGGTGTGACTGCCGTGGTGACGCAGAATCTCCAGGAGGGCAGCTACGTCTGGGTGACGTATGTCTTAGGCGAAGACGAGATAGCGCGGCCGGGCGTCGACTTGATGCGGCCGTTCGAGGTGACAGCGTCCTCCATCCCGGGGACGGAGCCCACGGCCGATGTGATCCTGACCATTCTCGACTACGACTACAGTATTCGGGCTACTCGCGATCGATTCGGGAGTGCGGCCATCCCATCCGGCCCTCGTATCATCAAGGTTGCCAATGAAAGCAAGCTGGTCCATGAGGCGAGGATATCCTTGACAGAGGGAGGGAAGCGGTCTGGAGACTTTCCTGACCTGTACTACTTGGAAATCAAGGGCAGAACGGCAGGGGAGATCTCACCGATTGCGCCGTTCCCGGTTATCGACGAGAACGACAAAGGACCGGGCGGACCGCCTCCAGGGACGGCCGTGGGCGGGCTCATGGCGCTTGAGCCGGGTCGGGTTGCATACCTCAGCGTCGAACTTGAGACCGGCTGGTACTTCGTCTACGACATGCTGGAAGACGTCGAATTTCAGGCGCCGTATCTCTTCCGTCCGACGCCGCTGGAGTTCTCGGTCCGCTAGCCTGGGGCGCCGATACTACACCCGGGGACCCGCATACCCTGCCAGCCGACATACCACACCGCTCTCCAGGCACCGTGTCAGGTGCCTCAGACTAGGGAGGAATCCAGGTGAAGAGGGTCACGCTGTCCTATCTGGCCGGATACCTTCTATTCGGCGGCTTGGGTCTGGCCGTCATGCCCGAATTCGCGTTGGACTTGTTCCAATCGAACGGAGACTACGGGGACACAATGCCCCGGCTCGTCGGAATGTTCATGATCGCCCTCAGCGGGTTGATCGCGATGTTCGTCTATCTGAAGGACTACAAGTACTATCCCTACTCGGTCTTCATCCGGACCTTCATCGTCCTTTTCCTGTTCTTCCTCTACGCCCGCTCCGACGATCCGCTCTTTCTCGTCTTGAACGCCATTGTCCTCGTCGGACTTCTCCCGTCGGCCTATACACTGGCCCGCGAGCGCACGAGAACCACCGTGTAAAGGCGACGGAGCTCCTTTGGCCGCCCTTGTAGAGTGATAGCCTTAGGAGCTCCGACTTAGTATTCCGAGGCTAGTCGCCCGCCTCCGGCACAAGGTCAGTAGGTACGCTGTTCCCTTGTTCTGCGTCGGGTGCCTCAGCCTTGTCTTTGTCGGGCATGAGGGCCAGCGCTACCAGCGACCCAACGATGGCGACGCCCGCGGCCGCCAATGTAGCCGCGATCAGCTGGAGCACCTGAAGCTCCCGCCCGCTAAGAGGCTCGGCAAGCTCCTGGGACGCAGGAGTTGCGCTTGTGCGCGACGACGGCACGGGCGTTGCGACTCCGACGAATTCGTCGATGGCGGCTAAAACCGGGTCGACGTCGCCTTGGTATGGAGCGACGGACGTTCCCTCGAGAATCGCCAACCGGGCATTCGGGATACGAGACGCCAGGCGCTTGGCAACGTTGACGCTGGGCCCAACGTGGAGGTCCCGCCGGTGAAGGACCAACGTCGCTGTCTTCACATCGGAGAGGCGGGAGGTCACATCGACACCTCGGAGCCCATCTGGGTGTGCTTGCATCATTTCAGGTGTGATGCTCGTTCTGAGAACCCCGGCGACATCGGGCGATTCGTGGCCGTCCGACCCGAAACGTGCGTGGGATACGGTCTGCACAAACAACTCCCAGTTCGCGGTCATCAGGTCATATAGGGTCCGCCATGCCGGTAAGTCGAGATAGTCCGAAGCGTCTGCGTAGGCACACCAGAGGACTAGCCGACTGACTCGCTCGGGATGGGCTGCGGCGTAGGTGATTGCTGAGGGACCCGAGCTCAGCGGGGCGAACAAGGCAAAAGGGCCGAGCCCTAGACGTTCCACGACGCCAGAGAGGTCAAGGACCTGCGCGTCGAGACTGTAATCCGTCACCTCCCTGTCGGACACGCCGGTACCGCGGCCGTCATAAAGCACCAACTGTCGGTGTTGGGCTAGTCGCCGGTAGAATCCGAGCCACGCAGGAACCTGCCAGGTTGTCAGGACTTGGCTAATGGGGTCCGCAGGCGCCACGACCGTAGGTGGCCCCTCTCCAAGTGTGGCGAAGCCGATGCTAACCTCGTCATCCGTAGTGGCATACTCGATTCGTGGCTCCATGGCGATATTCTACCCCGGCCTTCGACCGCCCGACTCTGCCAGTGCTACAATCTCGCGAACATCCCGGAACCGTTGGAGGATCGCTGTGAGCAACGTCCCGATGACCCGACCCGATGAGGTCCTGGCCGTGCACGAGACCAGGTATTTCCATTCGTCCACCTTCGTCGAGCTGGACGACGGGCGCGTCCTGCACGCCGCAGGCAAGACATTTACCACTTCCGATGACGGCGGCCTTACCTGGTCGGCGGAGTCCCAACGGCGAGACGTCGACGGAAACGAGGTGGGCGGCGGCGGCACTTCATTGGTGAAGCTGTCCGGCAAAGGCATCGGTCTGGCCGGCATGAGGAAGGGAAAAGACGACCCCAGGCACGACTCACACCTCGTGTTCTGGAGGTCCGAGGACGGGGGTGAAACATGGCAAACACCCGTAAGGATCACGCCTCCGGGCGTCGGTACCCACGCTTACCAGGACGTCCTTCTGCGTACGTCTTCGGGCCGGATCATTTTTCCCGTGTACATATCGCTTGGCCAGGGGCACGGCCCCGGAGACGTGAAGCCGCCGGGCAATGGCAAGCTGGTTAACGGCCAGTGGGTCTCCACCGGCGCCCACTTCTTCGACCCCCACTTTGGCGCCACTCGCGTGTACTACTCCGACGACGATGGCCGCACCTGGCAGATGAACAAAGACGGCGAGCTGATCATCATTCTTGATTGGAGCACGAGCTTTAGCTACAACGGCGAGCCGAGTGTCGCCGAGGTGTCGCCGGGAACGCTGCTGCCCATGACCCGGACGGGGCTGGGGCGTCATTTCCAGGCTTGGTCTTACGACAATGGCGAGACCTGGACGCGCCTCCAGCCAAGCCCGCTGGCAGCCAGCACGACGCCGGCACAGATCCGGTCGATCCCAGCGACCGGCCATCTGCTCATGGTGTGGAACCAGGAAAACGAGCAGGAGATCAAGCGAGGCTACAACCGGACGCGACTATCGTCGGCGGTCAGCCGGAACGGCGGAGGAGTGTGGGAGTTCTTCCAGAATATCGAGTCGATCCACGAGGCCACCCGGGTAGAACCCGGCCCCGTCCGGGCTGTTCACCCGGAGGAGTACCATTTCGAGGCCGGCGTACCCGCGCCCGAGCGTGACCCCCAGTACATCCTCGACTATGACTTCCATGGCCGGTGGGCCTACCCGTCGTTGTTCGTGATGAAGGACCGGGTACTTGTGGCGTACACCTACTCCTTCTATGAGGAGCATCCCACGGAGGCCAGACTTTTCAGCAGCCGGGACAAGGAAGGCGCGCCGAACCAGAAGCTGAAAGTGCTCCCGCTCACGTGGTTCTACGGCGGCAAGGAGCCGGCGGACAACCCATTCCTCCCCAGAGCCCACGAGCCGGCCAGTCCGTAGTTTGAGGCTGCCGTCCCAGGTCTGATGGCATGAGTGCCGACCCGGTCTCCGCCTACGTTGCGTTGCTCCGAGGCATCAACGTGGCCGGCAAGAACAGGCTGCCGATGCGGGACCTTGCCCCGATGTTCGAGCGCGTCGGGTGCGAAGCCGTGCAGACGTACATCCAGAGTGGCAACGTGGTCTTCAAGGCTACGACCGCTCTGGCGGCGAGAGTCCTGGCTCTCGTTTCGGACGGAATCGAAGAGCGCTTCGGCTATCGCGTGCCCTTGGTGTTGCGAACGGCGGAAGAGCTCCGAGACGTGGTCGAGAGCAATCCATTCCTGCGCGCGGACTCCGACGTAGGAAAGCTAAACGTCGCGTTTCTCGCCGACGTCCCTGAGCGCAATCGAGTCGAGGCGCTGGACCCTGACCGTTCGCCGCCCGACGAATTCCAAGTCCTCGGCCGTGAGGTCTTCCTCCATTTCCCCAACGGTACGGCGCGGAGCAAGCTCACCAACCACTATTTCGACTTGACGTTGGCCACAACCAGCACGATACGGAACTGGCGGACTGTGACGAAGCTGCTAGCGATGGCCGAAGGTCTGTGAGCGCGGTGCCATTGAGCACATCGAGGGACGAACGTCGGGGCGGTGTTGAACCACGTCAACCATTTTGTCCGGTGCGTCAATTATTCTGGCCGGTCTGACTCCTTGTTTACCCGACGATTCTGTGCCGCATTGGTCCTGTAGCTCGGCACGTCGAACTCCAGTATCACCGAGTGATGCACGATCCTGTCTATTGCCGCCGCGGTCGCCATTGGGTTTGCGAACACCTTCTCCCACTCACTGAACACCAGGTTCGAGGTGATTCCCAACGACCGACGCTCGTAGCGCTCGGCTATCAGGGTGAACAGCACCTCTGACTCCTCGGCCCCCTGCGGCAGGTACCCGAGGTCGTCGATGACCAGCAGATCGAAGTTGTCGAGCTTCCTGAGCATCCGCGGCAGCTCCAGGTCTCGCTTCGCGGCCAGCATGTCCTGCACCAGTCGGTATGCGGGGATGAACAGCACCGAGTGACCGGACTCGACCAGCCTGTGTCCGATGGCGCACATCGCGTGGGTCTTGCCGGTGCCGGGCATCCCGAACGCCAGCACGTTGACGCCACGGTCGGCGAAGGCACCCTCGCCGAGTCTGTTCAGCTGCTGTCTCAACTGTACCGAGGTCCTGTCGTGCTCGAAGGTGTCCCAGGTCTTGCCGGCCGGCAGCTTCGACGCTCTCCTCAGGCGGTCCACCCGTCTGACCCTCCTGTCCTCAGCCTCCTGCTCCATCACCTCCACCAGGGTCGCGAGAGCATCGGCATGACCGGCCTCGCTGAACCTGCCGACGGTCTCGGCCGCAAGCGTGGGCAGCTTGAACTGCCTGCACAGCTCCCTGACACGTTCCGCCACTGCGCTCGGTGCACCTGTATCAACCATCATCGTGCACCTCCCACCAGCAGCCGGTCGTATACACCGAGGTCCACCGTACCTGACAGCTTCAGGTCCGGTACCGGTGGAGGAGCAGGCGCAGACAGCCTGCGCACCATCGCGTAGTCGAAGCTCAGACCCGACTCAAGCAGTCTCCCGAGCGCCCTGTCCACCTCCGACTCCATGGTCGTCGCGGCCAGGTGCAGGATACGAACATACTCGACATCGGCACGCTCTCCTCTCCAGCCACACAGCGCGTCGTACGCCAGCCTGAACGTGTGAGTAGGGAACATCTGCTCCCTGAAGCGGTACCGGGCGAACGCCCCTGGCTTGCGAACCAGTGATCCGATGATATGCCGGTAGTCGATCTGCGCCTCGCCGGTGCCGTGTACCCGCTCCATGCTCTCGACGAGGTGGCCCTTGTAGCACACTTCGATGTGGTCTGCGTACAGCCTGACGTCAACTACCACGCCTATCAGCCGAGATGGCACTGAATATGTCCGGTTCGCCACTCTGATCGTGCTCCACCTGCGCACCCTGACACGGTAGTTGACGTACTCCGGCACAGGCGCCGGCGGCAGTGGATGCAGGTGACGACGCTCACTGTTCAGCTTGGAGCTCACCAGCCTGTTGCGCCGGTCGACGACCCACCTGACGAACGTCCTGTACTCTTCCTCCGAGTCGAAGTCCCTGCTGCCCCTGAGTATCAGGGCCTGGCCCAGGGCGTTCTTGAGACGACGGTGTCTCTGCTCGACAACGCCGTTCTCGTGCGAGGAGCGTGGATTGGTCCTGGTGGCCTCCACTCCATAGTGGGCCAGTACCGCCTCGTAACTGGCGTTCATGGCACGGCCCCTGCTGTCCCTCAGCTCGTGTGTCGCCGCAGACAGGTTGTCGGTGCGGACCACCCTCGGTACGCCTCCCAGCTCCCACAGCGCTCCCTGCAGTCCCTTCACGAGCGCCGCGAACGTCTCTCCGAAGCACACCTCGGCATAGCTCCACCCAGAGTGGCTCAGCACCAGGTGGAACAGCAGATGCCTGAAGGGCTCCCCACCTATGGTCACCCCAAGCCCCGAACAGTGGGTGAAGTCCACCTGCGCCTCACGTCCCGGCGGATGATCCTGCTGGAAGTACACCTCCCTGTCCGGCCCGTGAAATGCCCTGTAGTCGCGGATCCGGCGCTGAAGCGTCCTCAGATGGGAACTGCCGAACCTGCCGGGGTGTCTCTCGTCGAGCCACTCGAGGATGGTTGTCGCACTCAGCTCACCCTCGGGATCGGACCGAAGCAGTGGCTCTATATCACTCTCCCACACGTCAGCGAATGGGTCCGGCCTCGTCCTCCAGCCGCTTCTGTTCCTACTCCTCTCTGAAGGCAGCGCTCCCCGCTGCCATCTCCTTACCGATCTCTCACTCGTGGCGGACGCTGCCGCCGCTGCCTGCTGTGTCTTACCTTCCATCAATTTCTGCCTCAGTAGAACTACCTGTTGATCCGTGATCAATCTGGCACCTCCTGGGTACCAGATCATCCTATCTACGGACCGGCCAAAATAGTTGTCGTCCGGTCAGAATGATTGTCGCTGTTCAGGTGTCTCAGACCCGCCCAGAGGTTACTCCTCAGGCGTGGCAACTACAGCGGATTCTACCAGCCGTCGAACTACTGGTTTTCCTGCTGGCGCTTGATCAGAGCTTTCGTCAGCTGGAAATCGGTCTCCAGGTTCAGCCAGAACCGCGCCGGGATCTCAGGTATCGCAGCCTCGAGCTGCAAGGCCGTCTCGGCCGTGATGGCCTTCTTCCCGTTCACGATCTCGTTAATTGCGTTCTTGGGCCGGCCCATTCGCGCGGCGAGGTCTTTCTGCGAGATACCCCGCGCATCGATCTCCTCAGCCAGATATTCTCCTGGAAGAATTGCGACGTCGGGATAAGCTTCGGTTTCCGAATATATACCACTCGGTTAAATAATGCCGCATGCATCGACTCCAATCAAGGGTCGATCCAAAGTTCCGCGGATCGCCGATGCTGGCTAGCCTCCATCGTGTACCCTTCCGGGGCCATCTTTAGGGAGCACCTCGGATTGCGCGAGAAAACATGACGACTCATCAGGGCGTCACGATCGCCGACGCCGACCAACTATTCGACCTTCTCCGGGACGGTTCGGCCTTTCACGATTGCATTTTCGACAACGCGGAGCTTGAGCTAGAGAACTGCTCCGCTCGAAGAGCCGACTTCGCCGGACTCGAATGCCAGACCCTCCGAATCGTCGACTCCACTCTGGGAGAAGCCCTCTTCGACAAGGCGGACATTCAGGAAGCCGAGTTTCTGAACTCCAATCTGACTTCGGCCAGGTTCAGGAACGCGCGTCTGAACCTCTCCCGGCTCGTCGACTGCGACCTATCCCTGTGCAATTTCGACGGAGCTAACTTGTTTGGCGTCGACCTGAGCGGGTCTAGACTCAGCGTCGTCGACTTCAGAGAGACGAAGATGGACGCCGTTACCCTCGACCGGGCGGACCTCAGCATGTCCAACTTGAGCTCTAAGGAGTTCAGGAGCTACCAGCTCGTCGGCGTCAACTTCACCGAGGCCGATCTGAGTGGCGCGGACTTCACTCAGGCTACGTTCGAGGACTGCGACCTCGCGGGAGCCGTCGTCGAAGGCGCAACGTTCGACGGCTCCGACCTACGCGGAGCACGCATCTCGAACTCACAGCTGGACATGGCGAGCCTCACCGGCGCCATTATGTCGGCCACCCAGGCCCACGACCTGCTGGTGGAGCGCTTCGGCTTGATCATCGTGGGTGACTAGGTGGGAGGGTCGACCATGCACGCTCGATTCTGTTCGTGTCCGCTATAATCCCAGCCAGTCGTAAACTGACTCCCGCTCAGCAGGAAGGACCAGCAATGCCGCCAGCCGACAGATGGGTCGACATCGCCAACGCCCGTTTCATCAAGGACGACCGCAACACCTACGGTGAAGAGCTGATCGACCAGGCCAAGAAGCTCAACGCCAACTTCGTGCTGCTCAGCTTCACGGGCACGTCGGGCGAGCGAGAGCGCTGGCACTGGAGGCTCATCCCGTCCTTCGTCCGCAGGTGCCACGACGAGGGGCTAAGGGTCAGCTTCTACATGAAGCTGACGAACATCAACTGGAAACCGATGTTCCACGAGCGGCCGGAGTCGAGGCACTGGATCATGGTCTACGCGGACGGCAGCCCGGCTCACTACGGGGGCCACGCCGACCGGTACATGGGATGTCTCGCCAAGCCCGAGTGGCGCGCCTTCTTGAAGGAGATGATTGCCGAGGCGGTCAAGTACGAAGTCGACGCCCTCTTCTATGACAACTGCTTCATCCCCAGCGTCCTGACGGGCTCCCGCGAAGAGGGTACTGGCCTTGGATGGGCCTGTTACTGCGACACCTGCCGGGAGCAGTTCAGGGCCTACACCGAGGAGGCCCTGGGATGGCAGTGCGCCCTACCGGAGGAGCCGGACTGGAGCGACCCGGTCTGGCAGGCCTTCATCGAGTTTAGAGACAAGACCCTCGTCGACGCGTTCCGGGAGATCGTCGACTACGCTCACGCGCTCAAGCCCGACATAGTGGTCTATCCGAACGTCAAGCCGCCGTTCCAGGGTGGCGGTGGAACTAAAGGCTCGGCTACTACGCAGCTCGCCGGTGTTGTCGACCTGCTGCTGTTCGAACGAAGAGGCACCCCGAAGCTGGGCGTGCCGCCAGAGGGGGGCGAGAGCCGGGCCCTTAACGTCGCCGTTGACTGGAGGTACGCCCTGGCCCTCAAAGACACACCGCTCTGGTACCGGACCAACGAGCCAGGCGCCGATGCTAGCTACACTCCCGGGCACGTGAGGATCGGGATGGCCGAGGCATCGTCCTTCGGAGGCGCGTACCACAATATCTTCGCCAGGGTGCTCGAGGACGAGCCCGCGAAAGCCGCCAGCGTCGAGCTTCACTACGATTTCCTGAGGCGTAACGCCGAGTACTACACGGACGGGCGACCTGTCGCCGACGTCGCGATTCTCGAGTCAGGAGCGACGTCGAACTGGTACCTGCCCGATCGCGTCGCCCAGACCGGTAGGCTTCCAGAGAGTGTCGCGGCCATCGCGCAAGCGCTGGTCGAGCTCCACCTCCCCTTCAACGTGGTCGTCGACGACGACCTGCCAGCCGGACTCGACTACAAGGTTCTTGTCCTCTCGGACGTTGCGTGCATGAGCGACGAACAGGCCGACGCGATTACTCGATTCGTCGAGAAAGGGGGAGGACTCCTGGCTACCGGCGCGACCTCCCTCTACGACGAAAGATACCGGACTCGCAAGGACTTCGCCCTCACCGAGGTCTTCGGAGTCCATCACGGCGAGCCGGTCGACGGGGTCGCCACGAACTCGTACGGAGATGGTGCCTGCGCTTACCTCCCAGGCCAGGTCGTCGACGACTTCTGGCTAAAGGGCCTTTCCCGAGACCTCGCCACGATCGAAGAGGCCATGACCCACGTCGTGCAAGATGGGGAATCCCTAATACGGCTCGCCGCTCCTTCGACCACCTTGGTCAACGTGATGGAGAAGGCTGATGGCGCGAAAACCCTCGTCCATCTGGTCAACTATGAGACCAGGCGCGTGGCCGGCATCGAAGTGAGTCTCCGCCGGCCGACGGGCAGGACCGCCGGTCAAGTGAGCCTGCTGTCGCCCGACTCCAGGGCATCTGACCTTGAGTTCACCGAAGACGACCAGTCGGTCGCCTTCACTATTCCCGTTCTCGAGGTGTACGACCTCGTCGTCGTGGACTGGAAGTAACCCGGCACCGGATCTTTCTCGCCGCGCAAAATCCACTGTGACGCTGCTATACTGGCCGCCGACCGGCTCCGGCGATTTCCAATGGTCAAACACCTCGGGATAATCGGCTACCCTCTCGCCCACTCTATCTCGCCCGCGTTCCAACAGGCAGCACTAGATAACTATGGACTGCCCGTGCGGTACGAGGCGTGGCCGACGGCGCCCGAGGCCTTGCGGGAGAGAGTCGGCTCGCTGCGCGGCGGCGACTACCTGGGCGCCAACGTCACGATCCCTCACAAAGAGCGGGTCGCCCAGATGGTGGACTCGGTCGACTCCTGGGCCCAGGTGGTAGGTGCGGTCAACACCATCGTCAAAACAGGCCGTGACCTCGTCGGCTATAACACCGACGCCGACGGCTTTCTGAGAAGCCTCAGGAAGGACGTAGGCTTCGAACCGCGCGGCGGTTCCGTGCTCGTCCTGGGGGCGGGTGGGGCTGCCCGCGCTGCGGTCTTCGGGCTGGCGAGGGAGGGCGTCGCCGGTATGACCATCGCCAACCGGACCTTAGACCGCGCCCAGTCCCTCGCCGCAGAAGTGAGCGATTCGGTCGCCGAGGCTGGCGCCGTAGCCCTCGGCGACGAGTCGGCGGTACGCCGCGCTGCCGCCGGCGCGCAGCTTATCGTGAATGCCACTTCAATGGGGATGAGCCACGGTGAGGGGGAAGGAAGCACGCCTTTGAAGGCAGACCTGATTCCGCCTAGCGCCCTCGTCTACGATATGGTCTACACTCCCCGGGAAACCCCTCTCATGATAGAGGCGCAAAAGGTGGGGGCGCGCGCAATCGGTGGCCTGTCGATGCTCGTATACCAGGGAGCGGCGTCATTCGAGCTTTGGACGGAGCGAGAAGCGCCGGTCCGAGTCATGTTTCATGCCGCCGAGAAGGCGCTCTCGGCCCAGACCGCCTAGCGCTCACATCGAAGCATCCATCAGCCTGGTCCGTACGCCTGATCGCGCGGACGGCGAGAGAGCGACTTGAACCCATCGAACATCTACATCACCGGTTTCTCCGGGACCGGCAAGACTACCGTCAGCCGCTTCGTTGCGGACCGCATGGGCTGGCGGCTCGTCGACACTGACGACGAGATCGTCCGGACGGCTGGCAGGTCCATTGAGGATGTCTTCCGCTCCGACGGCGAGTCGCGATTTCGAGAGATGGAGCGTGAGGCGCTCTCCATCGTGGCCGAGGGTGAGCGGCAGGTCGTCTCCACTGGCGGCGGCATCGTGATGGACGAACGCAACAGGCGCGTCATGGAGGGCTCTGGTGTCGTGCTGTGCCTGGAGGCCCGGCCCGAGACCATTCACCGCAGGCTCACCAGGGAGCAGGACGACTCGGCGGGGCCGATTGTCCGGCCGATGCTCGTCGACGACGATCCGCTGATACGTATCAGTGCCCTCAAGGCCGACCGCCAGCCCCACTACGCCCAGGCCCATTGGACTGTGAGCACGGACCTCCTGACGCCCAGCGAGGTTGCCGACGAGGTCGTCAGAGCATGGCGAATGCTGGCCGACCACGTGGGCTCCGGTGGGTCGACCGAGACCGGCGACCGCGCCGCCGTGGTCTCTGCGTCGTCCGGACAGTACCCGATATGGGTCGGCTGGGGGCTTCTCGGCGAGCTAGGTGAGAGGGCCAAACGGACCATCGACCCTGGCACCGCCTACGTTATTACCGACGACGGCGCGCGAGCCCACGGCCGGAAGGCGCAGGTATCGCTCGAGGCCGCCGGTGTTCCCTGCCACCTCTTCGTGATGCCGTCCGGCGAGCGGAGCAAGAGCTTCGAAATGGCCGAACAGGTCTACGCCTGGCTCGCCGGCCTGAGGGCCGAACGGGGCCACCTGATCGCCGCAGTCGGCGGCGGCGTGGTCGGCGACCTGGCGGGATTCGTGGCGGCGACCTACCTTCGTGGAATGCGCCTCTGTCACGTTCCCACGTCTCTTTTGGCGATGATGGATGCGGCCATCGGCGGCAAAACGGCCGTCGACCTTCCCGAGGGCAAGAACCTGGTGGGGTCGATCTACCAGCCCGAGTTCGTCCTTGAGGACGCGGAGGTCCTGGAGAGCCTGCCGCCCAGGCAGCTCACCGCCGGGTGGGCCGAGGCGATCAAACACGGTCTGATCCTGGAGGAGGGCCTGCTTGAGAAATTCGAGGTGGAGCGGGACGCCATCCAGTCCCGCGACCGAGAACCGATGACGGAGGTGATACGGCGGAGCGTCCGCGTGAAGGCCCGGGTGGTCTCTGGCGATGAGAAAGAGTCCGCCGGGCGCAGGATACTCCTCAACTACGGTCACACCATCGGCCACGGGATCGAGGCCGCTGGGGGCTACGACCGCTACTTGCACGGCGAGGCCGTCAGCATTGGCATGATGGGCGCGGCGATGATCAGTAACGAGTCGGGCCTTCTTACGGCCCAGGAGCTCGACCGACAACGGGACGTCCTCGTGAACTACGGCCTGCCCGTCCAATATCACGACCTAGACGCCGGCGCCATACACGCGGCCATGGCCGTCGATAAGAAGACCGTCGGCGGCGCCATCCAGTGGGTCCTGCTCGACGGCATAGGTCGAGCGGTGACGAAGAGCGACGTGCCCGAGACTCTCGTCCGCAAGGTGGTCGCCGGCCTGCGCGGCTGACCCGCGGGCCCCCGTCAATGGAAGAGACGCTGTTGCTTGCGGCACTGGGACTGGGCACGGGCACGTTCAGCGTTCTCGTTGGGACTGGCGGAGGCATCATACTCGTCCCTCTGCTACTCCTCTTCTCCGATCTCGAGCCCGCCGCAGTCGCCGGCACTTCACTGACACTTGTCGCCATCAACAGCTTCGCCGGAACAGCCGCATACCGACGCGAAGGACTGATCGACCGCCGCAGCGGGCTACTCTTCGGCATCGCGGCGTTGCCCGGCTCGATTGCAGCCCCCTTCGTGGTCAAGGCCTTCGACCCCGACGCTTTCAGGGTGCTGTTCGGGCTGCTACTCGTGAGCTTGGCCGTCTACATGCTTCTGCCACGTCGTCAGACGGAGAGTCCCAGACGCTCGATACAATCGGCGGTCAGGAAAAGGCACTTGACCACGGGCCGTGGGCAGGAGTTCGATTACGAGTTCAACGAGGCCCTGGCGGCTATGTTGAACCTGGGAGTTGGATTCCTGGCCGCGTTCTTCGGCACCGGAGGCGGATTCATCAGGACCCCGGTGCTCGTTAGGGCCTTCGGCTTTCCGGTTCGGGTCGCCGTCTCCACGTCTGTCTTCGCCCTATCGATCTACGCAACGGCCGGCGCGGCCGTCCACGCTTACCTGGGCCACGTCGACTGGTACCCCACCTTCGTTTGGGCTGGAATAGGCCTAGTGGTCGGCAGCCAGCTGGGAGCCCGCCTGGCCGCCACGGTCAAAACCCTATGGATACTGCGGCTGCTGACTGGCCTGCTCTTCGTTATGGGCGTAAGGGTACTGGTCCAGGGAATCGCATCTTGAGGAACGTAATGCGTAAAACGTAAGAAGAGCTGCTACGCCTTCACGTTTTACGTTTTAGTGCTACGTTTTACTCTTCAGGAACCATCACTTGTCCATCTTCACCCTTGAAAAGACCGACGGGTCCGCTCGGGCCGGAGTGCTCCACACGGCCCACGGCGACGTACCGACGCCCGCTTTCATGCCGGTGGCCACCCAAGGCTCGGTGAAGGCCCTGGACCCGGCCGACCTGCGCTCTATAGGCTCGGACATCGTGCTGGCCAACGCGTACCACCTCTACCTTCGCCCCGGGGTCGACACGGTCCGCAAGCTCGGCGGGCTGCACGGCTTCATGAGGTGGGACGGCCCGGTCCTGACGGACAGCGGGGGCTTCCAGGGGTTCAGCCTCGAGCACCTGCGTGAGATCACGGACGACGCCATCGTCTTCAAGTCCCACCTCGATGGTAGCCTCCACACGTTTACGCCCGAAGCCGCCATCGAACACCAGGAGGGGCTCGGCGCCGACGTGATCATGCCTCTGGACGTCTGCCTGCCGTCGGGCTCCGAGCCGCGGGACGTAGACAAGGCAGTCGAGCAGACGGCGTGGTGGGCCGAACGTTCGCTAAGGTCGAAGACGAGGGAAGACCAACACCTTTTCGGAATAGTGCAGGGGGGCACGTCGCCTGAGCTGAGGGAGCGCTCGGCGTCAGCCATCACGGGCATCGGGTTCCCAGGCTACGCTATCGGCGGCCTCAGCGTCGGGGAGCCGAAAAACGAGATGTACACGACGACCGAGCTTGCTACGCGGCTACTGCCAGCCGACGCGCCGCGCTATCTCATGGGCGTCGGTTCTCCGGAAGACCTTGTCGAATGCGTCGCGCGAGGCATCGACATGTTCGATTGCGTGCTCCCGACCCGCATTGCGCGCAACGGCGCGCTGTTTGTCCGGACCGGTCGTCTCAACGTCGACAAGGCAGCCCATCGTGAGCAGGAGTCTCCTATCGAAGAGGACTGCGACTGCTATACGTGCACCTTCCCAGCGGCGTACGTCCACCACCTTTTCCGTGCCGGCGAACTACTGGCCTACCGGCTGGCGACTATACACAACCTGCGGTTCGTACTCCGGCTGATGGCCGAGATGAGGGACGCCATCCGAGAAGGCACGTTCGAGGAGTATCGAGCCACCTTCAACCGGCGATTCGTGCCACCCGACGCCAAGGTTCGCCAGGAACAGAAGCGCAAGTGGGTCGCGTCCCAGCGCCGGAAGGAGAACTGACCACGGAGATCACAGAGCCCACAGAGGATTGGACGACCTGACCAAGGCCCGTTCGTGCTGAGCCCGTCGAAGCATGGCAACTTGCGAGACAGTCGGTTGAGTCAGAGGTTGCTACGAATCCCTTGTCTGTAATCTCTGTGTTCTCCGCGGCGTGATCTACTCCTTCGCCCACTCGTGGTCGTGCGGGATGAGCCACGTCTCGGAAAGGGCGAGGCAGCAGGTGCTGCCCGGCCGGCCGAAGATGTCGCGGGGGAGGGCCTTGCCGGCGGCGGCTTCGCCGTTTACGGTCATCTGAGCGCGCCGGGCCGGGACGATGACGTTGTATAGCCCGTGGGGCTGGCCCGGGTTCTCTCCCGGGGCGTTGGCGATGGCGAAGGCCTCGTCGAAGTCGTACCAGGTCAGCGTGATCTTCTCGTCGGCCGACTCGATGTACTCGGTCCAGAAGGTCATCGCGTCGCCCAGCTTCCAGAAGTCGGCCTCGATGATCGGAATGGCCTCGCCGGAATAGTCCGGGGTCATCGACGCCATGATGCCTTCCTGCAGCCAGCGTGCCAGCGCGATGTTGTCCGCATAAATCCTCGGCTCGCCGTTTGTGAACTCGCTCTTGGTAAAAAGGGCATGTCCGACCCCTTTTGGAGACACGTGAATGCGCCAGTGGCTGTTCTGCGCAGTCGAATCGGCGCCTTGTTCGTCGCCGAGCCTAAGGAAAGAGTTCTCGCCCGTCAGTCGTAGTTTGTTCGGGTCTATTCCCACTCTCTCGGACCTCCTGTCTTGGCTTTTCTCAAGGATATTATCAGCGGTCGCCGACAGGCGCCACAGTAGCGCCGTTTCATCCTGGAAAAGGCGGCGCGGCAGGCTGAATATGAGTAACGATATGGTACAATATGTATCGATATGAACACGGCTTGCGTCGGCTAACTCCACTCTGGTGCTATGCTCACAGAACCCCATCCACCGAGGCAGTCTGAGCGGGCTCTGGCGAAACTCTGGCTCGACGCCGACCTCCTCGGAGCCGACCTGACGGCCCAGGACGGCCGACAGTTCCGGGTGCTTCTACCCCGGCCAGCCTAACGGTCGAGCCGGCCCGGATTTCAAGGACAGCGTCCTCGAGACCGACGACGGCGAGCTGTTGAGAGGCGACGTCGAGCTCCACGTAGACGCTGGCGACTGGCGCCGCCACGGTCACCACACCGATCCCAACTACAACGGCGTCGTCCTTCACGTCGTTCTCCGCTCACGCGTCGATGCCTCGCCGCAGCAATCGAACATGGTAGTGCCTGTGGTGTCGCTGGCCGGCCAAGAGGGGACCACTGGGAGCCCTCGCCGCGACCGGCCGTCTGTCCTCCGTAGCCGAGGGCGCGACGAGATCGGACCGTTGCTGGACCGGGCGGGCGATCTTCGACTGCTTGGCAGGAGCAGAGGCTTCGCCATCCAGATGGGGTCGTCCGAAGGCGAGCAACTGCTGTACGAGGCAATCATGGACGCGCTGGGATACGCTTCGAACCGCAAGCCCTTCCGGGCACTGGCCCAAGCCGTTCCCATGGCGCTGCTCCGCGAGGTCGCTGGCGAGCCCGCTTCGACACGGCTGCTGGCGCTAAAAGCGATGCTGCTCGATGCTGCGGGCCTCGCCGCGTACGCCGGACAGGCCGAACTGCGGCGGATGAGCGACGTCCTGCCGAGGCTGCCCACGAGAAAGCAGGTCCCGGTGGCCCTATGGCACACCTTCCGGGTGAGGCCGGCCAACCATCCGGCGCGACGCATCTCTTTGACCGGTACCTCGACCCGAGGCTGCCGGAGGGCCTGACGGACCTGATGGCTGCTGGTAGGCCTACCGACCTGATCGAGGGGCTTACCGCTCCGCCGTACGTCGGCACGACAAGGGCAAAGGAGATCGCCGTAAACGCGGTACTGCCTTTCATCCACGCTCGGGCGGGCTTGACGAGAGACGGCCATCTGCAAGAGCAGTGCCTCGATGTCTACCGCCGGTTCCCGAGCCTGCCCGACAACGAAATTACTCGTGAAATGAAAAGGCTCTGGTCGCCGGAGTTCGAGGATCTAAGACTAACCGGAGCCCGACGCCATCAAGGGCTGATGTACATGTACCGGAAGGGGGTTAGGGGTTAGAGTCTGGGGTACAGGGTACAGGGTACAGGGTACCGGTTCGCCGCAGACACCCCTACGGCCGTCTGCCCTGGGGCTAGGAGCCGCCCAACAGTCGCCTGACTTCAGCGGCGCCTGCGTCATTGTCGTCGGCCTCGTACAGATCAAGGGCCTGACGTAGATCGGCGGTGCCGGTGTCGGTCTTATTCTGTTTCAGGAGCAGCGCTCCGCGCTCGTGGTAGGCCTCGGCGTAGTCGGCTTTCAGTTCGATGGCCTTGTTCAGGTCCGCGAGCCCTAGCTCCTCCTGTGTCTGCTCCTGGTTGATGAAGGCGACTCCGCGTCCGTAGTAAGCCTGCGCGAGCGTAGGGAGGAATCGAATCACTATATCGAGCCGCGGGATCGCCTCCTCGTACTGGCCGATCTCGACCATCCGTATGGCGGAGGTGTACCGGAAGAGCAGGTCATCGGGCTCCGATGTGGGCTCGGGCGTGGCGGTGGGCTCGGGTGCGGGAGTCGCGATGCGAGTTGGGATTGGAGTCGAAGTTGGCTCGGGCGTTACCGTTGGTTCAGCGCCGGACGAGCACGCAACGGAGATAAAGGCCACGCCGGCGGCCACCGTAAGCGCCAGGTGTCTTCCGCCCATCTGCACTTTGGGGCACCAACCTCTCTGCGGTCCTAGGCCTCGGGGACGGCGGCTAGGATAACACAACGGTACCCAAGTCTAAGCCCGAATCCACCGAGGGAGGGCGTCGGGTTAGCATCCTGAAGTGGCCAGAGGGTGCTCTTCTGAATCTGGGATAATGGTTTTGTAACAGCAAAACAGTCCCAGAGAAGGAGCACCCAATAGATGCTACCACGCAACCAGCCCGACCGTATCCGTATCGTCTTTGACGATCACCGCCTGGTGGCCAATGCCGGTCTGCTCCTGCCGGCCAGCCTCGCCCGGCATCTGGGCCTGCGGGGACTCGTTGACCATCACCTTGACCTGGGCGGCGCGCCGGGGCGGGCCAACACCGGAGACAAGCTGATGACCCTGGTGGCCTCAGCCATGGCCGGCGGCGACTGCATCGACGACGCTGATGTGTTGCGCACCGGGGGGACGGCCTGCACCCTGGGCGGCACGGTCAAGGCGCCATCCACCCTGGGCACCTTCCTGCGCAGCTTCCGGTGGGGCCACGTCCGCCAGCTGGACCGGGTGAGCCGGGAGCTGCTGGCCCGGGCCTGGGCCGCTGGGGCCGGACCCGGCGACGCGCCGTTCACCATCGACCTCGATTCCACCATCTGCGAGACCTACGGACTGGCCAAGGAGGGCGCCCGCCACCACGGCTATACCGGCAAGCGGGGCTACCACCCACTGCTGGCCATCGCCGCCGGCACCGGAGACGTGCTGATGTCCCGGCTGCGCGAGGGCCGGGCCAACACCGCCCGCGGCGCCGCCCACTTCCTGCGGGAGACGGTGGGACGGGTGCGCTACGCCGGGGCCAACGGACGACTCACGCTACGGGCCGACAGCGGGTTCTACACTCATGGCGTGGTATCCGTCTGCCGCAAGATGGATGTCCGCTTCTCCATCACCATCCGCCAGCATAAAAGCCTGCACAATCTCATCGAGGCGATACCCGAAGATGCCTGGACGCCGATTCCTTACTGGATGGACGGCGCCGCCGATGTGGCCGAGACCACCTGCACTCCCTTCCAGAGTGAACCTGACGCCGCGCCGGTGCGGCTCATCGTCCGGCGTGTGAAGCCCACGCCCGGTTCCCAGCTGGCCCTCTTCGCCACCTACAGCTATCACGGCTTCATCACCGACCGGGACGGGGAGATGCTCGAACTGGAGGCCGACCATCGCCGCCACGCCGAGATCGAGAATGCCATCCGAGACCTCAAGCACGGTGTGGGGTTGAACCATCTCCCCTCGGGCCGCTTCGCCGCCAACGCCGCTTGGCTGGCGGTACAGGTGATGGCCCACAACATCGCCCGCTGGACAGCGCGCATCGGTCTGGGCGAGCAGGTGGTGACCACCAAGACCCTCCGGCGGCGGTTCTTCTCCCTGGCCGGACGGATCACCCGCTCGGCGCGCCGCCTCACACTGCATCTGCCACAGCGCTGGCCTTGGGAAGCCCAGTTCGATCGTGCCCTGGCCCGATTGCGCGCCCTGCCACTCCCTGCCTGACGGCGGCGGCGGCAACCGGCCGCCATCCGGCCAACCGAACGTCCCCGCGAACTCGCGCCAGTCCGGTCTGCGAGTGCCTCTTGCTGTGTCCTCTCCCCGCTATCTCGCCCTGACCAACATTCGCAGACGGTCACAAAGTCTCCCCGCGGCAACTGAAGACAAACACCGGCCCCCCTCTACCCCAAATCGTGCCCGGACCATCGCCCTCCCTTGCCCCTATCGCCCGTTCCGCTGCTGCATAGTCATCCCTTCGGTGGATTTGGGCTAATACGCGATAGGGCGGTAGGTCGGATGGCGCGCCGATCAACAACGGGACTGCGTCGCCTGGCGGCGATCAGACACCCAGGCCTACCCCTATGTTTTGATGTGGGGTGCATTGCCGCTATGTTAGACTGACCCGACCCCAAGCCAACGCAACAGCAGCACCTCCCCTCTCAGCGTCGCGAAGAGGGGTCGGCGGTGAGGTCCTTACCGTGCTCAGAAGCCTCGACGGGGCCTCGCCCCGCGTCCATCCCAAGGCCTTCGTCAGCGAGGCCGCGTACGTTATCGGCGACGTCGAGGTCGGCGAGGGAGCTTCTATCTGGCCCGGTGTGGTGATCAGGGCCGACATGGGGAAGATGACCATCGGGAAACACACGTCCATCCAGGACAACTCGGTGCTCCACGGTGATGCCGACGTGGTCATCGGAGAGCGGGTGGTAATCGGACACATGGTCCTGTGTCACGCCAAGAGCATAGGCGATCGGGTGCTCCTTGGAAGCGGCGCTACCGTAAACGAAGGCGTCGAAATCGGTGAAGATAGCCTGGTGGCGTCGGGCGCGGTCGTCGCCGACTTCGTGAAGGTCCGGCCACGCTCTCTGGTGGTCGGGGTGCCCGGCAAGGTCAGGGGCGAGGTCAAGGACCGCCATACGAAGCTTATCTCAGAGCTCTGCGAGAGCTACATCGAGAAGACCCTGCGTTACAAACGGCAGGGCAACCTCGAATCCGCCGGCCAGGCGTAGACCGACCAGGAACAGGGGAACCATGGGGCTCTATGACGAGGAGCAGGTCGGCAGGCTCCGAAAGCGACGGCAGGACTGGGAGTCCGCAGACCTTCGACCTGCACTGGACCGGACGCCGGAGACGCGCGAGACCTTCACGACCTTATCTGGAATCGAGGTCGGCCGTCTCTACACACCAGAAGACGTCGAGGGCCTCGACTACGAGGCGGACCTGGGCTTTCCGGGCGCTCCGCCCTTCACCCGGGGTGCGTACCCGTCGATGTACCGCAGCAGGCCCTGGACGCGCAGGCAGATCGCCGGCTTCGGTACGGCCCGCTCGACCAACCAGCGCTTTCGCTTCCTTCTGGACCACGGCCAGACAGGGCTGAGCACCGATTTCGACCATCCCACCCTTACCGGCTACGACTCCGACCACGAGTTGGCTGACGGCGAGGTGGGGCGTCTCGGGGTGGCCGTCGATACGATCCGCGACGTCGACGAGCTTTTCGACGCGATCCCGCTCGACAACGTGGGCATTTCCTTTACGATCAATCACCCCGCTATCGTGCTGTTGGCCATGTTCTTAGGGACCGCCGAGTCCCGCGGAGTGCCGTGGAGCGCCCTGCGAGGGACGGTCCAGAACGATTCGCTGAAGGAGTTCCACGGACAGAAGACCTTTGCCTTGCCGCCGGGGCCGTCCCTGAAGTTGACCACCGACGTCATCGAGTTCTGTACCGAGCATGTCCCCAACTGGTATACCGTGTCCATCTCGGGCTATCACACCCGGGAGGCCGGCGCCGACGCCGTGCAGGAGCTGGCGTTCACCCTCGCACAGGGGATGGCTTACACCGAGTCGGCCATTGAGCGCGGCTTGGACGTCGACCGGTTCGCGCCGCGACTCTCCTACTTCTTCGGCTGCCACAACGACCTGTTCGAGGAGGTCGCGAAGTTCCGGGCCGCGAGGCGGATGTGGGCGCGCATCGTGAAGACGCGCTACGAGGCGAAGCGTCCCGAATCGATGCGAATGCGCTTCCACACCCAGACCCTGGGCTCGACCCTAGTGCGCGAGGACCCCAAGAACAACATCACCAGGGGCGCCCTCCAGGCGCTGGCCGCCGTCCTGGGTGGGACCCAGTCCCTTCACGTGAGCGGGTACGACGAGGCCTACGATATCCCTTCAGAGGACGCCATGAAGGTCTCCCTTGCGACGCAGCTCGTCATCGCTCACGAGACCGGCGTAGCCAATACCGTCGACCCCCTGGGCGGCTCGTTCTACGTCGAGTCCCTGACCGACGCCGTCGAGGAGCGCGCCCAGGCGTACATCGACAAGATCGAAGAGATGGGGCACGGGAGCATGCGCAAGGGGATGCTAACAGCTATCGAATCGGGCTATATCGAGCGGGAGATCGCCAATACGTCCTTCGACTACCAGCAGGCCGTCGAGCGCAAGGAGCAAGTGGTCGTCGGGCTAAACGAGTACCGGCCCCAGACGGCCCAGCCTCTGGAAGTCTTCGACTTCGATACCGCCGAGGAGGACCGCCAGCTCGACAGGTTGAAGGAGGCCAGGCGCTCTCGTAGCAGCGTAGAGGTAGATAAGGCCTTGGACGACATAAAGAGGGGCGCGGAGACCGACGAGAACCTCTTCCCTGCCGTGCTGGCCGCCGCCAAGGTCAGCGCTACTGAAGGGGAGGTGATGGGAGTCCTGCGAGAGGTCTACGGCGAGCACACCGACCCCGGGGTTTTCTGACGCCATGGGTCTGATTTCCAGATGAGCCAAAAAGACTGGCCCATCAGGGTGGCGGTGGGCAAGGTCGGCCTCGACGGACACGACAGAGGGCTCAAGATCATCGCCAGGGCCTTGAGAGACGCCGGCATGGAGGCAGTCTACCTGGGCATGCGGCTAACACCCGATGCCGTCGCGGCTGCCGCCCAAGAGGAGGACGTAGACGTCGTCGGGATTAGCCTCCTCTCCGGGGCCCACATGCGCCTAATGTCCAAGGTCGTCAAAGCCCTGGAGACTCGGGGAGTCAAGGAGCGGGTCCTTCTCGTAGTCGGCGGCACAATTCCCGACTCCGACGTGAAGCCTCTACAAGAAATCGGCGTAGACGGCGTCTTTCCCGTCGGCGCGACAATGGCCGACATTGTGGACTTCATCAACGCCCGAGCGAACCCCCAACCCCCAACCCCCGACCCCTAACCCCCTCCCTCACATCCTCTCCGGCGCGTCCATCAGCATCAGACCCAAACATCTGGACAACACAACCTTTGCCGCTTCAACCAGCTTCAGCCTCGCCTTGGTCATCTCGGCGTCTTCCGGCTTGCTTGAGACGACGCGGCACTGCTCATAAAACCTTTGAAGAGTCGTGGCTAATTCGATCGAGTAGTGGGGGAGGTGGTGGGGCTCGAGGTTCTCCGCCATCATCTCAACCAGTTCGGGGAACTCGAGCATCTTACGGACCAGCGTCAGCTCCGCTTCGTGAGTCAAGAGCGAAACGTCGCCGTCCGTGTGGTCGATCTCACGCTTGGCGGCCTCGCGGAGAATACCCGCTATGCGCGCGTGGGCGTACTGGACATAGTAGACGGGGTTCTCAGAGGACTCCTGCTTAGCCAGCTCGAGATCGAACTCCATTTGCGTATCGGGCGCCCGGGAAAGGAATACAAAGCGACAGGCGTCCGGGCCGACTTCGTCGACCAACTCCCGGAGTGTCGCTATCTCCCCGGCCCGCTTGGACAGCCTTACCGCCTTATCGCCGCGTTTTAGGGTTACCAGCTGGTATATCAGCAACGTGACCCGTTCCGGATCTGCACCCAGGGCCCGCACCAGGGCCTTCATCGAAAGGACCTGCCCCTGATGGTCGGCGCCCCACACATCGATGACCTTGTCGAACTTCCTCTCGAAGAGCTTGTCGTAGTGGTAGGGAGCATCGCTGGCCAGGTATGTCGGAGCGCCGGTACCGCGCACCATGACGCGGTCTTCGTTGTCGCCCAACGCCTTAGACTTGAACCAGGTGGCGCCGTCCCGCTCTATTAGAAACCCTCCGTCGCGAAGCAGGCCCATCACATGATCGTACTTGCCGTCGGTGTAGAGGCTCCGCTCGCTGAACCAAACATCGTATTCGACCCGCAGCCTCGCCATGTCGTCGCGGATAGCGTCGACCATCGCCTTCAGGCCGAGCTCGCCGAGCTGGCGAACGGCGTCGGCCTCCGGCATGGCCGCGAACCTGTCGCCTTCGGCGGCCTTGATATCGCGGGCTAGGTCGACCATATAGTCGCCAACGTAGCCGTCCTCGGGTAGCTTGGCGTCTTCACCCAGCTCCTGTCGGTAGCGGGCATGGAGGCTCAGGTTGAACTGTTCGATCTGGTTGCCGGCATCGTTCAGATAGTACTCACGCTCGACCTGGTAGCCCGCCGCTTCCAGGACCTGCGCCAGGGCGCTACCGAAGACCGCCCCTCTCGCGTGCCCGACGTGGATAGGCCCGGTCGGGTTGACGCTGACGAACTCGACCTGGACTCGCTTGCCCTCTCCGATATCCGTATCGCCGTAGCTGTCGCCGGCCTGACGTATCAGCTCGACTTGAGCGGTAATCCACTCCTGGCTCAGGGTAAAGTTGATGAAGCCGGGTGGGGCTGCCGAGACGTCGGCCAGGTCGCCTGCGGTCGGGATCTGGGACACCAGTTGCTCTGCAATGGCCATCGGGTTCATGCGCATCGTTCGCGCCAGCTTGAGCGGAAGGCTTGATGCGAAGTCGCCGTGATCTAGGTCCTGGGGACGGTCGATACCAAGGTCCTCTGCGGCGGCGTCGGGCAGCAGCCCCTTTTTCTGGGCCTCCTTCAGGGCCTTGGTCACCATCGTAGCGATTCGGTCTTTCATGCCCTCCGCCATGGTTCAGCGCTCACATCTTGGCCGGCGCCGAAGAAAATAACAGATAGAGCCGGGAGCCGCCAGCGCGCGAGGCCAGTTCACTGGCATGCAGGCGGGTAGGTCTTTGTCGAGACTAGCTCGTCTTCGGCGGTGAAAAGCCCGGCCGTGTCGGGGTCGGAATTGCTCCAGATCGCCGAACCGCGCCCGAAGCTGAATCCACCGGAATCTGCGTGGACTTCATTTGTGTAGACCCGAACTTTCTGCCCGGGTCCCAGGTCGAATCCGGGGAACTCGAAGACCGGCCCGTCGTCCGATATGTCCACCAGCGTCCACCCCTGCAGGTTCTGCGCTGCACCGCCGAGGTTGACGATCTCGACGTATTCGTCGGGCTCCTGCCGCGACTCGACGCCGTCGAAGAAGATGCACGTGATCTGCACGTCTGGTACGCCTTCGGGTGTCGCGGTCGGTGTTGGTGTAGCCGTCGGCGTGGGTGTCGCAGTTGGCGTGGCCGTCGATGTAGGCGTCGCCGTAGGCGTGGCGGTCGGCCGAGGAGAGGGTGTTGGCGTCGGTGTGTCGGTGGGCGGAATAGTAGGCGTCGCCGTATCGGTGGGACGGGCCGTTGCCGTGGGCGCCGGAGTCGGCGTTATCGGGGGCGATGGGGTAGAACTCGGTTGGGCTACCTTGGTCTGCGTCGGCGACGCGGTGGACAGGGCTGTGTCGGCAGCTTGCGGGCTCGGTGTTGGAGTGAGCAATGCGTCTGCGACCCGAGTCGGGCTCAGACTAGGGGTGATCAACACTGCCACTGTCGCGCTCGCCAGGACGTCCGCTTGCGAGGCGACCGACGCCGTAAGACTCGCCTCGGTAGGGGAGGGTTGTACGAAGGTGGGGCTGGCGGTCGGAGGTTGCTGCGCCGATGCGGCGCCTTCGTCAGAGCGCTCTGAGCACGAGAAGACCGCGAGTCCAAGCAAGGCGCTGCAAAGCGCCAATGAGAGTCGTGATGCCTTCCCGTGGTTCAAATGACGCACACGTCCGCCGAGAACTTTTCGTTTAGGAAAGAGCTGGCGACAGAATCATCCATGCAGACAGGCATACGCAGCCTGAAGGATAAAACAGGAGGCGGAATCCTACCTCTTCTCCCGCCTCTGGGAGAAGATTGTCAAAGATCCCGAGCCTCTCGGGGAGATGAGGGCTCTTTGGTCCAGCCAGCTTACACGGTTTCACGCCATTCGGACTAGTGGTCCAACATCATTGAAATGAATACCATGATAGTCATTGTTCCTCTTGGGGGTTCAATTGTAACGTTGAACCGAGGAGGAACCATGATGTCTACCAAGAGGTACCGTATCAGACTGACTACCGACGAACAACAGGAACTCAACGCCTTGGTCTCACGCGGTCGGGCTGCGGCGTACAAACAGACCCATGCGCGCATTCTGCTGATGAGCGATGAGTCACGCTCGGACGGGGGAATGAAGGACGCGGACATCACCAGCGCGCTCGGTGTGGGACAGTCAACGGTCGAGCGAATACGCAAGCGCTGTGTAGAGGAGGGGGTCGAGTCTGCGCTGAATCGCAAAAAGCAACTGCGTCGGCGTCAAAAGAGACTGGACGGCGAAGGTGAAGCACGGTTGATAGCGATGGCCTGCGGGGAACCGCCGGAGGGGCGTGCCAGTTGGACCCTGAAGCTGTTGGCTGACCAGTTGGTCGAGTGTGAGATAGTCGAGACCATCAGCACCGAGACGGTTCGCCAGGCGCTTAAAAAAACGAACTGAAGCCGTGGCTGAAGCAGAGTTGGTGCATCCCGCCCGGTCAGAGCGCGGAGTTTGTGTGCGCGATGGAAGACGTACTGGAGGTCTACCAACGGCCGTACGATGGGAATGAGGTTCTGGTGTGCATGGATGAGACGAGCAAACAGCAAGTCAAGGAGACGCGAGTGCCGCGTCCCGCAGCGCCCGGCTTATCGGCGGCATACGACTACGAATACGAGCGCAATGGAGTGAGCAGCCTGTTCATGCTGTTTGCACCGTTGGACGGATGGCGCCGAGTCGAGGTCAGAGAGCGTCGCACGAAGGTGGACTGGGCGCATGTGATAAAGAAACTGGTCGACGAGGACTACCCCGACAGAGACCGGATCGTGCTGGTAATGGACAATCTCAACACTCACAAGCTGTCCTCGCTATACGAGGCATTCGAGCCTGCTGAGGCGAGGCGTATAGCTGAGCGACTGGAGATACACTACACTCCCAAACACGGGAGTTGGTTGAATATGGCGGAGATAGAGATCGGTGTGCTGGCTCTACAGTGCCTGGACCGACGGATTGCCAATCAAGACATCCTGCGCGGCGAGGTCAATGCTTGGCAGAATCAACGCAACCGGGATGTGATACGAGTGGATTGGCGCTTCACTACCGAGGATGCGCGCATCAAACTAAAGTCACTCTACCCATCAATACAAAAAAGTTGAACCACTAGGCCGCAACCTCAATACGCTTGCCACCGAGAGCGTCGCGGTCGAGAGTCTCGCCAATGACCGCGACTGTCTCCACGCCACCGTCGACCAGCTCGCGGACGAGCGTCTCTCGCTTTTTTGGCGAGACCGCAATGAGCAGCCCGCCGGAGGTCTGCGCATCGCAGAGGAGCAGACGGGCCGGTTCGTCATCGGCCGCACCCCAGACCACGTGGCGGTCGGCGGAGCGGAGGTTGCGGCGCGTGCCGCTAGGCGCGACATCTCGCTCGACCAGGTCTCGCGTGCCATCCAGCACCGGGACCTGCGCGAGTGAGATGCGAGCGGCAAGGTCGCTGGCCTCAAGCATCCCCAGCAGATGACCTATCAGGCCGAAGCCGGTCACGTCGACGCAGGAGTCCACGCCCACCTCTACCATCACGTCTGAAGCGGCGTGATTGAGTGCCCTCATGCTCTCGATAGCCCCGCCGAGGACATGTGGAGTCACCTGCTGGTTCTTGCCCGCTGTCGTAATTATGCCCGTGCCGATGGGCTTGGTCAGCACCAGTGAGTCACCCGCTTTGGCCCCGGCGTTCGTGATCTGCGCGCCCGGCTTTATGACACCGGTCACGGCCATGCCGTATTTCGGTTCCTTGTCGTCGATGGTGTGGCCGCCCACCACCAGCACGCCGGCCTCGGCGGCCTTGGCGGCGCCACCTTTCAAGACTTCGCCGAGCACTTCTTTGGGTAGGTCCACCGGAAAGGCGACTATGTTCAGCCCAAGCAGCGGCTGGCCGCCCATCGCGTACACGTCGCTGAGGGCGTTGGCCACCGCGATCTCGCCGAAGGGGTAAGGCTCGTCGACGATCGGTGGGAAGAAATCCACCGTCTGGATGATCGCCAGTTCGTCGGTCAGACGGTAGACGGCCGCATCGTCGCCGGTCGATACGCCCACGAGAAGATCGGGGTCGGATACCGGCGGAAGCTGGCGCAGCACCTGCGCCAGGTCGTCTGGACTAAATTTTGAGGCTCAACCCGCGCAGCTGGCCAACGAGGTCAGCCGCACTTGCTCGATCTTGTGCACGCGCTCCTCCTTTTCGAACTTCGTCAGGTCCGGCTTTTTCAGACGAGGTAGCTGGCGACGGCAACGGGTCCCGCCGATGACAGGCACCGTTCAGACCCTTTTCCTAGGTTCGCCCGAGTATAACACGGCGCCTCGACACCTCTCGGTTCGTTGAACTCGTAGAGGGCGGCGCGTAGACTTATGTTTTGTTGTGAAAATCTCTCCTATGACGTACGTGAGCGGAGCGGTCGGATGGCTTGCAGCGACGTGGGGCACTGCGATGGTTTCTGCTGCGCTCCTGATACTCGCCGCCTCCTGTGGAGATGATGGCCCTGAGGTCACCGCGCTGAGCGAGTACAGTCGAGGACTCGAACTCCAGGAAAAAGGCAAGCTGGCCGACGCGGAAGAGGCATACCAGGAGGCGTTGCGTCTCGACCCAAACCTGGCACTGGCTTTTGCGGGTAGGGGGTTCGTTTACTTCGCGCGACGGGAGTATCCTCAGGCGCTGGGCTATCTCGAAAGGGCCATCGATCTCGACTCTCAGCTGGCCATCGCCTACCACTATCGAGGGCGCATTCACTTCAACAACGACGAGGCCCGCGACGCCCTGCTGAACTTCACGAGGGCCGGCCGTCCAGCTCGATCCCGACCTGATGGAGGCGTACTACCACAGGGGGATCATCAGCCGCGACAGCGACGACCTGCTTTCCGCGATCGAGGACTTCACGAAAGTCATCGAACTTGAACCTGACTCGCCCCGCTTCTACCTTGAGAGGGCCCAGCTACACCTCCTCAACGACGACCCACAGCCCGCGCGCGCCGACCTCGAATACGTGCTTTCCCTGACTCAGGACGAGGCGTGGCTGCTTCCAGCACGACAGCTCCTGGCCGGCATAGCTGAGAGCCGGTGAGCTCGCAGGAGACGAACGGCGGCCCGTTGCCGAGTCAGGGTCGCCGAGACTATCTCTGGCTCGCTCTCATGTCGCTGATGCTGTTCGTGCTCCTGATACCGATCGCCAGCTACGTCGCCGCCTTACCGACCATCCAGGACGAATGGGGGCTCAACAACACGCAGGCTGGGCTGGTTTTCTCAGCGTATCTGGCGGGATACGCGCTCTCGGCGTTGCTGTTGGTCCCACTGACAGACAGGATACCGCCGAGGAACATCCTCCTCGGATCTGCCGCCGTCTCAGTGGTCGCCCATCTCCTGTTTCCCGTGATCGCTGACGATATCGCGTCCGCCGTCATCCTGCGGGGCATTGCGGGAGTCGGCTTCGTCGGCGTTTACGTTCCGGGTCTGCGAATTGTAGCGGAGCGCTTCCGCGGCGACGGACGGGGCGCCTCGATGGGACTCTTCGTAACCGCGCAGTATGGCGCCAATAGCGCCTCGTTAGTCTTGTCCGGGGCGCTGATGGCGGTTATGGAGTGGAGGGACGCCTATCTCACGGTCTCCTTGATTTCGGCGGCCAGCCTTCCGCTCGCGGTCTTCCTTCTGCGCGGCACTCGGCCCGTGGCCGGTCGTGTCGCAACCGGAAGGCTTGACCTGAAGGCGTTACGGAACCCGCCCGTGCGCTACCTGATTCTCGGTTATTCTCTTCATGCGTGGCAGCTCTACGCTGTCAGGACATGGTTTCCGCTGTTTCTTCTCGCCGTCTTGGTCGCCGGCGGCGCCGACCGCGTCGATGCCGCGCCGGTAGCGGCGACGATAGCGGGCCTGGCCTTGGCCAGCGGCTCCGTAGGACCGCTGATGGGCGGCTTCCTCTCCGACCGCATGGGTCGAGCGACGTCAGCGTCGGCGATCTTTGCTCTGAGCGGGGCGTGCTCCTGGGGAATCGGCTGGACTGTCGGCTGGCCTTGGGGCGTCATCGTCCTGATCGGGGTCGTCTACGGATGGGCCACGGCGGCCGACTCCGCTATTTATCAGACCGGCATAACCGAGGTTGCCAGCCGAGACCAACTCGGCTCGACCATGGCCATGCAGGCCTTCTTGGGGCTGGCCGGAGGCGTCGTTGGGCCGATTGTCTTCGGTGGCGTCCTCGATCTCGCACCGGAAGCGTATGAATGGGGACTGGCGTTCTCTGGACTCGGTATTCTCGCGGTAATTGCCATTCTCGGCATGCGCCGCTTACGTGGCCTGCCCCAGAGTCAGTTGTTGGCTGCAGGTAAAGGCTAGTGGTTCAACTTTTTTGTATTGATGGGTAGAGTGACTTTAGTTTGATGCGCGCATCCTCGGTAGTGAAGCGCCAATCCACTCGTATCACATCCCGGTTGCGTTGATTCTGCCAAGCATTGACCTCGCCGCGCAGGATGTCTTGATTGGCAATCCGTCGGTCCAGGCACTGTAGAGCCAGCACACCGATCTCTATCTCCGCCATATTCAGCCAACTCCCGTGTTTGGGAGTGTAGTGTATCTCCAGTCGCTCAGCTATACGCCTCGCCTCAGCAGGCTCGAATGCCTCGTATAGCGAGGACAGCTTGTGAGTGTTGAGATTGTCCATTACCAGCACGATCCGGTCTCTGTCGGGGTAGTCCTCGTCGACCAGTTTCTTTATCACATGCGCCCAGTCCACCTTCGTGCGACGCTCTCTGACCTCGACTCGGCGCCATCCGTCCAACGGTGCAAACAGCATGAACAGGCTGCTCACTCCATTGCGCTCGTATTCGTAGTCGTATGCCGCCGATAAGCCGGGCGCTGCGGGACGCGGCACTCGCGTCTCCTTGACTTGCTGTTTGCTCGTCTCATCCATGCACACCAGAACCTCATTCCCATCGTACGGCCGTTGGTAGACCTCCAGTACGTCTTCCATCGCGCACACAAACTCCGCGCTCTGACCGGGCGGGATGCACCAACTCTGCTTCAGCCACGGCTTCAGTTCGTTTTTTTAAGCGCCTGGCGAACCGTCTCGGTGCTGATGGTCTCGACTATCTCACACTCGACCAACTGGTCAGCCAACAGCTTCAGGGTCCAACTGGCACGCCCCTCCGGCGGTTCCCCGCAGGCCATCGCTATCAACCGTGCTTCACCTTCGCCGTCCAGTCTCTTTTGACGCCGACGCAGTTGCTTTTTGCGATTCAGCGCAGACTCGACCCCCTCCTCTACACAGCGCTTGCGTATTCGCTCGACCGTTGACTGTCCCACACCGAGCGCGCTGGTGATGTCCGCGTCCTTCATTCCCCCGTCCGAGCGTGACTCATCGCTCATCAGCAGAATGCGCGCATGGGTCTGTTTGTACGCCGCAGCCCGACCGCGTGAGACCAAGGCGTTGAGTTCCTGTTGTTCGTCGGTAGTCAGTCTGATACGGTACCTCTTGGTAGACATCATGGTTCCTCCTCGGTTCAACGTTACGATTGAACCCCCAAGAGGAACAATGACTATCATGGTCTTCATTTCAATGATGTTGGACCACTAGGATTAGGAGGGGAGATGAGCCAAAAAGTACCGGTCCTCGTGTACCACCACGTATATCGCGAAGGCCACCCGGAGCTGGCTGAGCCGCCGCCTGACAAGGCGACCGGAGTGATAGGCGAGGCCGAGTTCCGGCGCCACATGTCGCATATCGCCGACGAGGGCTGGGAGGTCGTATCGACCAGTCAGTTAGTAGATTGGCTTGGAGGCGAATCGCCCCTGCCACAGCGACCAGTCGTGCTCCACTTCGACAACGGATGGCTCGACACTCTCGAGGTCGTGATGCCGTTGCTCAGGGAGTTCGGCATGACGGGTACCTGCTACGTCATCAGCGAGCCGACCGCGGCGGCGTCCCAGGGCAAACCGGCTGGAATTCGCACTTCAACGGAGGGCGTCGTCTACAAACCGTTTCTGACCTGGGATAACGCCAAGGAGCTCCTAGAAGCCGGCTGGGAGATCGGCGCTCACACTGCCACACATCCAAAGCTGGAAGAAGTCCTTTCGGAAAAAGGCGACGCAAGCACGTTAGCCGAGATCGAGGTGTCGAACGTCGAGTACGAAAGTGGACTGGGGTTCATCCCGGAGCAATTCGCATATCCCAGCGGCTCCCGCAGCAAAAAGACCGACGAGCTTCTGGCGCCGCACTACAGGTCGCTACGCCGCTGGAGCTTCAGTCACCCGCCCGCCTGGAGATTCACCGACCGCGAAACCTCCCCTTTCGCTCTGGAATGCCAGAACGTCGACAACACCGTCCCCTTCGAGGACTTCACTCGCATCTTCCGCGAGGCTGAGGAAGAGAATTAACCAAAGAGCTCATGGAGAGCACAGAGTTAAGATATTGGTTTCTCTGTGGCCTCTGTGGTGAATCTCCTCCAATCTGACAGTATCTGGTCGTCGTGGGGAAGCGGCAATTCAGGAAGAGCGGCGAGATCGAAGAGGGCAGTTTCGGAGGCATCGCCTCCCGCTTGGAGTCGTCCACCGGTCGCTTCGGCCGAGTAGGCGGCAAGGACGACTGTGTTACCCGTCCGCGAGTATAGTCCGACGAATCCGATGAGCCGGACGTCGAGGCCGGTCTCCTCCTTCACCTCACGGACCGCCGCGTCCTCCACGGCTTCACCCCGGTCTACGTAACCCGACGGGAAGGCCCATCGCCCGATGGCAGGCTCCATGCCACGTCGGACCATAACCAGCTTGCTTTCCATGCTCACGAGCACGACCGCCGCCACCTTCGGGTCGAGGAACACCACATGCCCGCACGCGGGACACGCCTGGCGCTCCTTGCCCTCGATGGTCTTCCTCGAGAGCGGCGAGCCGCACCGCTCGCAAAACTGCGCTTCGTCAACCAATCCTCGCCTCCACCAACTCGCGCCAATCCTACATGGCGCCAGAATCAGTGTCCAGTTCGTGCCACGCCATACCCCCAGATAGCGCCGTGGTGAGGGCCTTTTATTCCGCTCGTGGTGACCAACTTTGATTCTCTCGTAAAAACCCCTCGTCCTCCGGGGGCAATGGGAGGATAATGTGGGGAAAGGGCGTTGGGGCAGCGCCCGGGCGAGGGAGGGGAGCATGTTCCGAGCGCGAGACCCGCAAGAGAGCCTCTGGCAGTCCCAGTTCCTGGTGACGCCGAAGAAGGCTAAGCGCTTGGAGGGGAGTTGGGCCGAGGTTTTCCGAAACGAGGCGCTCCCCCTGATTGACGAGGAGCTCTTTGCTCCGATGTACTGCGCGGACAACGGTCGTCCCAACCGAGCGGTGCAGACCGTCCTCGGGGTCCACCTTCTCAAAGAGATGTTCAACCTCACCGACGGTGAAGCCCTGGAGCAGCTAGAGTTCAACCTGCTCTGGCACCACGCCCTGCGGCTGGACATCGAGGAGACCCACCTGCCCCAGAAGACCCTCCACAACTTCCGAGTTCGCCTGATGCAGCACGATGGTGGCCGGCTGGCTTTCCAGGAGACCACGGACCGGATCATCCAGGCGCTGGGCATACGCACCGGAAAGCAACGGCTGGACTCCACCCACATCATGAGCAACATCGCTACACTCACCCGGCTGGGCCTGTTCTGTGAGACGATGCGGTTGTTCCTGCGGGCCTTGCGCTGGGAGCACCCAGAGCTTCGCCCTGTGGTTCCGGAGGGCCTCCTGGGGCGCTATTTGAAGGAAGAAGACGAGGCGACCCACTACGAGGACGCCCACGCGGGGGAGGGTCGGCGACGCCTTTCGGTCTGTGCCCGGGACCTCTACCGGCTGGTGGACCGGTTCCGTGGCACGACTGCTGCCCAGCTGGAGGAGTACCGGCTGCTGGAGCGGCTGCTGCGGGAGCAGTGCCATGTGGGCAAACACCGGGACGGGCGCCGGGGGACGATGACGACGATGCTGGGGAATGCAAGGTGCCCGTGGCCCTGAAGGACCCGAAGCAGGTGTCCGCCGACTCGCTGCAATCGCCCCACGACCCGGATGTGACCTACAGCGGCCACAAGGGGAAGGGGTACGAGGTGCAGGTGGCGGAGACCTGCTACGAGGAGAACGCCACCCAGCTCATCACCCACGTGGAGGTGACCCCCTCGAGTGGGGGCGACACCGACGTGAGCGTGCCGGTCGTTGACGGGCTCGCGGAGCGGAAGGTCCGACCGGACGAGCTCTTCGTCGACACGGCGTATGGGTCGGGCCGCAACGCCTTCGAAGCCTCGCGCCGGGGAACGGAACTGGTGAGCCCGGTGGCGGGGTCGGCGCCGGGGAACTCGCACGAAGGAGAGCGTGACGGACCACCGCCGCTCACCGCCGCGGACTTCCAGATCGACGTCACAAGGGGAGCAGGCCACGGTGTGCCCCGCCGGCCACCCGTCCATCGAGGAGTACGAGTTGGAGGATGCGCCGGAGCGGGTAGAGGTCCACTTTGCCAGGACAACATGCGAGCCCTGCCCCTTGCGGTCCCGTTGCCCAGTGAAGCTGGACCGGCGTGCGGGGGACTACGTCCTCAAGGCGGACCTGGTGAAGGTGAACATCAAGCGGCGCCGGAGGGCCGAGGCCACCGAGGAGTGGCGCAAGCGGTATGCCATAAGGGCCGGGATCGAGGGAACGAACTCCGAGCTGAAGCGCGCCCACGGGCTTGGGCGCTTGCGGGTGCGAGGGGGCCGTCGGGTGCGGCTTGCCGTCTACCTGAAGGCGTTGGCGTGCAACTTCAAGCGGATGGTCCATGCACGCCTGGTGGAGATGGAGAACACGGCTCAGCGGGCGGTCGGGACGGTACCTGCGGTCGCGGCCGCATGAGGGCGCCGCTCCACAGCTTCCACCGGGTGCCCTGAGCCACGGAAGGGGTACCGCAACGGGATCACGCTTGTCCTGAGCGCGGCAGATGGTGCGGTGAGGCCAGCAGCCGGCATCCCGTGGCCTCCTCCCTTCCAGGCCCCTTCGCACGCCAGGGTTCATCTCAAACAGGCCTTTTTGCGAGGGAATCAACTTTGATTCCCTCGTAAAAACCCGGTTTGAGGAAGTTCCAGCGATGTAGCACATGTGAGCGCTACCGTATGTTGGGGTAGGACACGGAACAGAGACTGTATATTGTACCCAGGCAAGGGTACGGTTGTTCTAATTCGACCTGCACAGACTTTTTACGAGGGAATCAACTTTACGTCCCCAGGGCGGCCTGAATATATGAAAGCAACTGGCTTGCTTTCATCGTAGGGGCAGTGCCCCCGTGGCCTGCCCCGGCGCGTCCGCGAGTCCCTCAAGGAAGAAGCAGTTACTTAAGAGCCTGTCGAACCTCTGGAGCGCTGTTGTTCGATTGACTGCCTGTAGCCTCGCTTCTATAATCGGGTCGCCATCTCCAGCCTGTCGTTCCTGAGGAGCCTCCACCTTCTCTGTCATCCTGAGGAGCCTCGACGAAGGATCTGGAGCGTGGGGATTTGCTCGCCGACACGAACCTGCGAGGAACCATCATGCCCGACCTTCGCCCAAACAGGATCAAGCACAAACTCGAGCGCGGCGAGCTCGCCACAGTGGTTCAGGGCGAGCTGACGCCCGACCTGATCGAGCGTTTCGGTCCCTTCGGCTTCGACGGCGTGTGGATCGAGGCCGAGCACGGCCCCATCGACTTCGCCGACATTCGCGACATGACCAGGGCCGCAGACCTGTGGGGCATGACGTCGGTGGCGCGAGTGAATCTGAACCTGCCTGGGGTGATCTACCGCACCCTCGACCAGGGGGCACAGGCGGTAGTCGTCCCGCACGTCAACACTGCCGACGAAGCCCGCGCCGTCGTCGACGGCTCCAAGTTCCACCCCGTCGGTTCGCGAGGCGCGTATACCAGCCGTCAGGGCATAGGCGTCGACGGCTACATGCAGAAGGCCAACGACGAGACCATGGCGATCATACTGATCGAGGACATCGTGGCCGTCAACAATCTTGCTGACATCCTCACGGTCGACAACATCGACGTCTTCTTCGTAGCACCCGGCGACCTGGCTCAAACGATGGGCTACCCCGGCGAGATGGCGCGGCCCGAAGTGCAGGCGACAGTCGACGCCGCCATCCGGCAAATCGTCGCCGCTGGACGGGTCGCGGGCGCCCTCGTCAACGAAGCAAACGTGGGGCACTACATGGGACTTGGTGCCCGGTTTATCTCGACCAACTTCCAGGCGTGGCTAGAGGCCGGAGCGCGCTCATACCTCAAAACCCTAGCTGCCGCACAGCAGGCCGTCGATTCGTAAGGATGCCTTGATGCCGCTCCGGGGCATGCGCCCGCCCGCCAGCCTGCACCAGACGCGACCGATCTGCCTAAGCCCGAATCCACCGAGGGAGGGCGTCGGGTTAGCATCCTGAAGAGGCCAGAGGGTGCTCTTCTGAATCTGGGATAATGGTTTTGTAACAGCAAAACAGTCCCAGAGAAGGAGCACCCAATAGATGCTACCACGCAACCAGCCCGACCGTATCCGTATCGTCTTTGACGATCACCGCCTGGTGGCCAATGCCGGTCTGCTCCTGCCAGCCACCCTCGCCCGGCATCTGGGCCTGCGGGGACTCGTTGACCATCACCTTGACCTGGGCGGCGCGCCGGGGCGGGCCAACACCGGAGACAAGCTGATGACCCTGGTGGCCTCAGCCATGGCCGGCGGCGACTGCATCGACGACGCTGATGTGTTGCGCACCGGGGGGACGGCCTGCACCCTGGGCGGCACGGTCAAGGCGCCATCCACCCTGGGCACCTTCCTGGGCAGCTTCCGGTGGGGCCACGTCCGCCAGCTGGACCGGGTGAGCCGGGAGCTGCTGGCCCGGGCCTGGGCCGCTGGGGCCGGACCCGGCGACGCGCCGTTCACCATCGACCTCGATTCCACCATCTGCGAGACCTACGGACTGGCCAAGGAGGGCGCCCGCCACCACGGCTATACCGGCAAGCGGGGCTACCACCCACTGCTGGCCATCGCCGCCGGCACCGGAGACGTGCTGATGTCCCGGCTGCGCGAGGGCCGGGCCAACACCGCCCGCGGCGCCGCCCACTTCCTGCGGGAGACGGTGGGACGGGTGCGCTACGCCGGGGCCAACGGACGACTCACGCTACGGGCCGACAGCGGGTTCTACACTCATGGCGTGGTATCCGTCTGCCGCAAGATGGATGTCCGCTTCTCCATCACCATCCGCCAGCATAAAAGCCTGCACAATCTCATCGAGGCGATACCCGAAGATGCCTGGACGCCGATTCCTTACTGGATGGACGGCGCCGCCGATGTGGCCGAGACCACCTGCACTCCCTTCCAGAGTGAACCTGACGCCGCGCCGGTGCGGCTCATCGTCCGGCGTGTGAAGCCCACGCCCGGTTCCCAGCTGGCCCTCTTCGCCACCTACAGCTATCACGGCTTCATCACCGACCGGGACGGGGAGATGCTCGAACTGGAGGCCGACCATCGCCGCCACGCCGAGATCGAGAATGCCATCCGAGACCTCAAGCACGGTGTGGGGTTGAACCATCTCCCCTCGGGCCGCTTCGCCGCCAACGCCGCCTGGCTGGCGGTACAGGTGATGGCCCACAACATCGCCCGCTGGACAGCGCGCATCGGTCTGGGCGAGCAGGTGGTGACCACCAAGACCCTCCGGCGGCGGTTCTTCTCCCTGGCCGGACGGATCACCCGCTCGGCGCGCCGCCTCACACTGCATCTGCCACAGCGCTGGCCTTGGGAAGCCCAGTTCGATCGTGCCCTGGCCCGATTGCGCGCCCTGCCACTCCCCGCCTGACGGCGGCGGCGGCAACCGGCCGCCATCCGGCCAACCGAACGTCCCCGCGAACTCGCGCCAGTCCGGTCTGCGAGTGCCTCTTGCTGTGTCCTCTCCCCGCTATCTCGCCCTGACCAACATTCGCAGACGGTCACAAAGTCTCCCCGCGGCAACTGAAGACAAACACCGGCCCCCCTCTACCCCAAATCGTGCCCGGACCATCGCCCTCCCTTGCCCCTATCGCCCGTTCCGCTGCTGCATAGTCATCCCTTCGGTGGATTTGGGCTAACCCCCAACCCCGAACCCCGGTCCCCTGTCCCCCGTACCTGTACCCCTTACCCCGTACCTTGTACCCTGTCCCTGTGAACGGCCCAGCCAGCAAACTAGACTTTCATTTCGACCCAGCCCACCTCCGCCTGCTCCGCCGGACGTCGCAGTCCGCCGCTGAGCTTGGCTTCGACCTCTACCTGGTCGGTGGCACCATCCGCGACGTCCTGATCGACCGTACGCCCGCGGACCTGGACGTCGCCATCGCGGGCGGCGACGAACGCTCCCCTTCGGCCCTCGCCGGACGACTCGAAGCCGAAGTCCTGTCGGACTCGCAATTCGGCACCGCCAGGCTCCGCGTCGATGACGTCGAGTTCGACGTCGCGATGTCGCGAACCGAGGTGTATGAACACCCCGGCGCGCTACCGAAGGTCTCGCCGGCCCCGATCGAGGCCGACCTGGCCCGCCGGGACTTCACGATCAATGCCGTCGCTGTCTCCCTGGCAGAACCGAATTGGGGGCACGTGCTGGATCCCCACGGCGGCCGGCTGGACGTCGACCGAAAGCTCATTCGAGTCCTGCACAACGACAGCTTCGTCGACGACGCGACCCGAATCCTCAGATCCGTACGGTACGCCGGCCGCCTCGATTTCGAGCTGGAGAGCGGGACCCGAAAGCTGGTCGACCGCGATCTGCGTCGGCTCGACACGATAAGTGGCGACAGGATCCGCCACGAGCTAGAGCGCATCTTCACTGAGCCGCGAGCCGTCGAGATACTACGGCTCGCCGACGAGCTCGGAGTCCTCGCCGCGATACACCCGGCCCTGACCTTCGACAGCGCGTTGGCGGAGAAGGCCAGGGCTGCGTCAGGGTCGCCGCCGACGAGACTGCGCCTTCTGGCGCTAGCAGTCTTTGGGGCTCGAGACGACTATGACGAGCTCGTCTCTCGCCTCAACATGAATACGACGTGGACGAGAGTCGTACGAGACGTGGGCGCCGTCAAGAGCGCCATCCCGCGACTCGGCGAGCCGAGCGTCCGCAGGGCCGAGGTCTGGGACCTACTACGAGAGCTCGCCGTCGAGTCCATTGAGGCGTGCGCGACGGCCACCGATGACCTGAACGCCCGGCGAAACCTGGAGCTCTACGTGACAGAGCTCCGTTACGTGAGACCCACCCTGAACGGCGACGACATGATGGCGCTGGGCGTGCCCGAGGGACCGCAGGTCGGCGAGCTGCTGGACGCACTGCTGAAAGCTCGTTTGGAGGGCCTCCTCGCCACCCGCGAAGACGAGGAAACGATGGTCCGCCATACCCTGGAGGGCAGGCATCGCGCGTAGAGGCGCCCCGCCGGCGGGTGTCTCCAGGTTCGTCGGGAGAAGGCTAGCCGCTTCCCTTGAGCGCCTCGATTATGTAGCGAGTCTGCGTGAGTACGATGCCGTTGTCGCTAGTGAGCTCTCGCTCCAACTCGAGGAGAGTATCCAGATCGCCCTCCAGGTTGAAGCGGCGGACCACCCAGGGGACGGCGGTCAAGAGATACGCGACGTCGTCCAGAGTCGCAACGGCCACCTTGCTTTCGTGCCAGTCTGCGCGCAGGACCCTTAAGCCCGACCGACGGAACCCTTCCTGATAGGGACCGAACGTGGGGCCCCACGAGGGCTGGCGTCCGGGGAAAAAGTCAGCGAACTCTTTCCAGTTGTCGTGCCCGACCTGCTGCGTCAGAACGCGGCCGCCCGCCGCTGCGATCCGTGAGGCGTCCTCCGGGCTGAAGCCTTCATGTCGGTTCAGGACCACCTCGAAGCTTGTGTCTCGAAATGGCAAGAGATTCCCTGAGCCATATACGACCGGCACTCCTATTTTGCCTAGGTGGTCTACCGCAACTCGGATGTTACCCGACCACCCCTCCATCGCCACCGCGCGCTTGTCGTATCCTTGGAGAATTCGAGAGAAACGCTCGCCGCCACCCGTCCCGATATCTAGGACTGATGCCGCATCAGCGAGCAACTCCCGCGCACGCTCGGCATAATCCCACGGCATCGGCGGACCGAGGGGGCTCATCTCGACGTCGAACGTCCAACCACTCATCCGGCGGGCCTTCTCGACGTACGGTCTCATCTCCGCCAAACGTCGCTCTCGGTATCCGGTCATCGAATAAGTCTCCGTTGCTGATAGCGGTTTCGTAGAGAAACCCCGGCGGGCCTTCTCGACGTACGGTCTCATCTCCGCCAAACGCCGCTCTCGGTATCCGGTCATCGAATAAGTCTCCGTTGCTGATAGCGGTTTCGTAGAGAAACCCCGCCGGGACGTCTCTCTTGTTCCTTCTCCCCTGGTGGTAGAAGGCTAGGATGAGGGACAACCCTATTTATCCCAGCGACACCTTGGGCGCCAACCGCGGGTCCGTCATCGACGCCGGGTCCAGGATGCGGTCGAGCTCCTCTTCTGAAAAACTCGTCTTGGCCAGCGCCACCTCCTTGACCGTCTTGCCCGTCGCCTGCGCCTCCTTGGCGATGGCGGCCGACTCGTCGTAGCCAATGTGGGGCACGAGCGTCGTCACTATCGCCAGGCCCCGGTGGACCGCCTGCGGGCCGGCCTCGGTGGCCGTCAGGCCGCTGATGCACTGGTCCGCGAAGTTGCGCGACGCCGACGTCAGGATCTCAATTGACTCCAGCAAGTCGTGGGCGGCCACCGGCATCATCACGTTGATCTCGAAGTTGCCCGATTGCCCCGCGATGGTGATGGCGGCGTCATTGCCGATGACCTGCGCCGCCACCTGGCACACCGACTCCGGGATCACCGGGTTAACCTTGCCCGGCATGATCGAGCTTCCAGGCTGGACGGCCGGCAGCTCGATCTCGCCGATCCCGCCGCGTGGCCCTGAGCCCAGCCACCGGACGTCGTTGGCTATCTTCATAAGGCTAACCGCGAGCGTCTTGAGGGTGCCGCTGCACTCGACGACCCCGTCGAGCGTGCTTTGCGCCTGAAAGTGGTTCTCCGTCTCCCGTACCGGCACGCCCACGGTCTTCGACAGCTTGGCGCACACTCGCGCGGCGAACTCGGGGTGTGTGTTGACGCCGGTGCCGACAGCCGTGCCCCCCAGAGCCACCTCCGAGAGCCCGTCGGCCCCTTTGCGGACCCTCACGATGCCGCGGTCGATCTGGCCCGCGTACCCGAGGAACTCCTGGCCTAGCAGCACCGGAGTCGCGTCCTGAAGGTGTGTCCGGCCGGTCTTGACCACCGGCATGAACTCCTTCGCTTTGGCCTCCAGCTCCGACCTGAGTATCTCCAACGCCGGTACCAGGCCGTGGTGGATGCCGTCGACGGCGGCCACGTGAATCGCGGTAGGGATGACGTCGTTGGACGACTGCCCGATGTTGACATGGTCGTTGGGATGCACGGGGTCGCGGGAGCCGATCTCGCCGCCCAGGATCTCGATGGCCCGGTTGGAGATCACCTCGTTTGCGTTCATGTTCGTCGAGGTACCCGACCCCGTCTGGAAGATGTCGACAACGAACTGCTCGTCATGCTTCCCCTCGACAACCTCCCCCGCGGCGTCGACGATGGCGTCAGACAGTCGGCTGTCCAGCAGTCCGAGCCCCTGGTTGACCTCAGCCGCTGCCAGCTTGACATTCCCGAGGGCGCGAATGAACGACCTCGAAAAGCGCAGGTTGCTTATGGGAAAATTCTTGACGGCCCGCATCGTCTGGGCCCCGTAGTAGGCGTCTGCCGGCACCGGCAGCATCCCCATCGAGTCGCTCTCCATCCGAAATTCAGACTGCTCCATTCCCGACCTCCGTAATCAAATCTCCGCGATCTCTGCGGTGAGGTTGATGGTAGGAGACGGTATAGCTTTTGACAAGCGCCGTTGCTAGAATTGGCTGGCCCTGAATCGGCCGTCATTCCGGCGAAAAGCCCGCCCCGGCGAAAGCCGTGGGCCGGAACGCAAAGACGTACTGGAGCAACGAATGCGCGAGATCGACCTGCGAAGCGACACCAAGACCCTGCCTTCGCCGGAGATGCGTCGAGCCATTGCCGAGGCGGAGCTCGGCGACGACGTAGCTGGCGAGGACCCGACGGTCAACCAGCTCGAGGCTATGGCGGCCGAGATGCTTGGCAAGCAGGCTGCCGTTCTGGTCACGAGCGGCACCATGGGCAACCTGATTGGCGTCCTCGTAGCTTGCCAGCGCGGCGACGAAGTCATCTCGGGCGATTCAGCCCACCTGTATCGCGCGGAGGCCGGAGGGGCGTCGGCCCTTGGCGGCGTCGCCTACCACCCTCTGCCCACCGACGAACGGGGCATGCTGGACCCCGACGAAATCGAGGCCAGCATACGACCCCACGACAGCCACTACCCGGGCACCCGGCTGATCTCGCTGGAGAACACCCACAACGCCTCTGGCGGCACGCCGCTCACGCCCGATGACATGAAGTCCGTTGCCGATGTGGCCCACGCCCACGACATCCCGCTCCACGTCGACGGGGCACGCATCTTCAACGCCGCCGTCTCCCTGGAGACCCCCGTGGCCGAGCTGGTCAAGGACGCCGACACCGTCACCTTTTGCCTCTCGAAGGGGCTGAGCTGCCCGGTCGGTTCTATCCTGTGCGGCACCAACGAGGCGATCGACCAGGCACGTCGCTGGCGCAAGATGCTCGGTGCCGGCATGAGACAGGCGGGCATAGTCGCGGCGGCGGGCATCGTCGCCCTTGAGACAATGGTCACTCGACTGGCCGAAGACCACTCCAACGCCCGCAAACTGGCCCTCGGCCTGCGGGAGATACCGGGCATCGAAATCGACCCCGACGCGCTCCCGACCAACCTCGTCTTCCTCGAGATCACCCGCGGCGACTCGTCAGAGCTGGCGCGCCGGATCGGCGAGCGCGGCATCAAGGTCGGCGACCGGGGCGCGTCGACCTGGCGGCTCGTCACCCACTACGGCATAACCTCTGACGACATAGACCACACCCTCGACGTCGTCGAGACTACCTTCCGCGAATACGCCGCTTAGCCAGAGCCGCTCACCCTGAGCTAGTCGAACGGTCGTGGTGAGCCCTGTCGAACCACATCCCCCCACCAACCCACAGCCGTGCAACCCAACCCTCTGGTTGCCCTCACTCACACCCCCGCGTAAAATCCGCCCATCCTTGGCGCTCACGGAGAGGGGCCGTGGTCACCAGATCCCCGACCAAGAAAACGAACTCCGACGCTAGCCCCGGGTTCGATGGCGTATTGCCTTACGAAGAATCTGCGAGGTCTTTATGATCACCGGTGCCATCAAGAGCCAGATCGACCAGATTTGGGACGCATTCTGGTCCGGCGGCATCTCCAACCCGCTGGAGGTGATGGAGCAGATTACGTACCTGCTCTTCATCCGTCGACTCGACGACCTGCACACGCTAGAGGAAAACAAGTCGGCTCGGCTGAGGAAGTCTGTGGAGCGCCGGGTCTTCCCTGAGGGCAACGACCCCAGGGGACGGCCGTACGAGGACTTCCGATGGTCGCGCTTCAAACACCTCGCACCGGCTGAGATGTTTACCGTCGTCGGTGAGCACATCTTCCCTTTCTTGCGCGAAGACCTTCCCGTCAGCTCGGTGGTGCAAATTCAACCTACGCGCACCACATGAGGGATGCCCGCTTCACCATCCCTACGCCGGGGCTCCTGGCAAAAGTGGTGGACTTGCTCGAAAAGGTGCCCATGGACGACCGCGACACTAAGGGCGATGTGTACGAGTACATGCTTGCCAAGATTGCCACCGCCGGGCAGAACGGCCAGTTCCGCACCCCACGCCACATAATCCGGCTCATGGTCGAGCTCACGGCGCCTCAACCCACCGACGTGATCTGCGACCCGGCCTGCGGCACGGCGGGCTTCCTGATCGCGGCGGGCGAGTACCTGCGCGAGCGCCACCCGACTGTCCTCCACGACGCTAAGCTCCGCAAGCACTTTCACCACGGTATGTTCCACGGCTTCGACTTCGACAACACGATGCTCCGCATCGGCAGCATGAACATGCTGCTCCACGGCGTGGAAGACCCGGACATTCGCTACCGCGACTCGCTGGCTCAAGAGCATGGGTCAGAGGAGGAGAAGTACACGCTGGTGCTGGCCAATCCGCCCTTCGCCGGTGGCCTCGACTACGAGAACACCGCCAGAGACCTACTTCAGATCGTCAAGACCAAGAAGACTGAGTTGCTCTTCGTCGCGCTGTTTCTCCGGCTTCTCAAGCCCGGCGGTCGGGCCGCCGTTATCGTACCCGATGGCGTTCTCTTCGGTTCGACCAAGCGCATAAGGAGCTTCGCCGCATCTTGGTGGAGGACCAGAAGCTCGACGCCATCATCTCGCTGCCCGGAGGCGTGTTCAAACCCTACGCGGGCGTCTCCACCGCGGTCCTCGTCTTCACCAAGACCAACTCCGGCGGCACCGACCATGTATGGTTTTACGGCGCTGAGGCTGACGGCTGGAGCCTCGACGACAAGCGCACGCCGCTCCTGTCAGAGAACAAGCTCGGCCCTATACCGAAAACGGCTCTAGAGGAGGGCGACCATGCGAAGAACAACCTGCCTGACGTGCTCGCGCGCTGGGAGGAGCGCAACGGTACCGAGCGCGATCGTCCACGCATCGCGCAGAGCTTCTGCGTCCCCAAGGCCGACATTGCCGCGCAGGGTTACGACCTCTCGCTAAACCGCTACAGCGAAATCGTGTACCAGGAGATCGACCACCGGCCGCCAAAAGAGATCCTGGCGGAGCTTGCGAGGTTGGACGAGGAGATCCGGCGCGGTGTGAAGGAGCTGGAGGGAATGCTGGGATGAAGGGTGGCATTCGGCTGGTTCGGCTCCAAGATGTGGCTGATCTAACCCCCCCCCTTGGAGCCAAGACCTGTAGTTGACGAGGAGGTGTCGTTTCTTCCAATGTCGGCAGTCGATGCCGACTCCGTAGATGCCATCGACACCGAGACACCGAGACACGGAGGTACCAGGAGGTCAGCAAAGGCTATACGCCATTCGTGACCCATGACGTGTTGGTTGCGAAGATCACGCCGTGCTTCGAGAACGGGAAGATAGCGCAAGCGAAGCCGACTTGCCGCTTCGGATTCGGCTCCACCGAGTTTCATGTGGTACGACCGCACGCCGGCCAACTTGATTCGCGCTTTCTTGTTCACTTCCTAAGGCAAGATCGTGTTCGAAAGGAAGGCGAGCGCAAGATGACCGGCAGCGCTGGCCAGCGCCGCGTCCCACAACACTTCCTTGCGGATTTCCAGATTCCTCTCCCACCTCTCCCCGAGCAGCGGCGAATCGCGGATATCTTGGACAGGGCGGACGCGCTGCGGGCCAAACGCCGCGCCGCCCTCGCACAACTCGACACCCTCACCCAGTCCATCTTCCTCGAAATGTTCGGCGACCCCGCCGCCAACCCGAAGAAATGGACAAGAGCGAAACTGGAAGAAGCTTGATTCCCTCGTAAAAACCCGGTTTGAGGAAGTTCCAGCGATTTAGCACATCTGCGCGCTACCGTATGTTGGGGTAGTGTACGGAACAGAGACTGTATATTGTACCCAGGTGTGGGTACGTTTGTTCTAATTCGACCTACACAGACTTTTTACGAGAGAATCAAGCTTTGACGATCCCCCTTCGTAACGGCCTTTCACCTTCGAAGGCAGGAAGTGTTCCCGCGGAAGTCCTCACGCTCTCAGCGATCACCGGAGCCGCGTTCGACGGAACGGCCCGAAAGCTCGCCACCTTCCAGTCACCCCCCCTCCAAACCAGACCGTGGATGCCAACGATTTCCTGATTTGTCGCGGCAACGGAAACATTCGACTGGTTGGCAAGGGCTACTTCCCACCATGCACAATGCCGGACGTGACTTTCCCGGACACGATGATTGCCGCGCGAGTGTCCAGCGAAAAGGTCGAGCGAGCGTTCCTTCAGCACGTCTGGAATTCGCCTGCCATACGTCAACAGATCGAATCTGTGGCTCGAACGACGAATGGTACGTTCAAGGTAAACCAGTCAATGCTGCACGGCATTGCCTTCCCCGATCAACTCCAGCCGCGTGCTGAAGAGCCTTTTGCCGAGAGATTCGGCCATGAATCCTTCGGTCGCCAGGATGTCCTGACTGAAGTACTAGTCGGACGAAAGGGACCCACGGGTAGTTGGCGTCGAAGCGCTCGGCGATGAACTCGGCGTGGGCCTGATTCTTCGCGAAGACGATTTCGTGAGAGTACCAGTGGTTACCGTCAGTAATATCGTCCAGGTGGAACCCGGGGCCTCGAACAAGATCGTGCCGAAGTTCGTGAACCCCTCTGCCGCCGTGACGTAGGAGTAGTCTCCGACCGACTGGAGCCACAACGTGTGTGTCGCTGGGATGTCGCCGCTGATAGTGTTAGTGGCCTGTCTACCCCGCTTGTCGAAGGTCGCGACTCCATCCACGGAGCCGGTGTAGTTCAAGGCCGAATTGACCAGCGTGACCGTGCCGGTCACATTGCCGCCGTTAGCATTGAACGTGGCCGTCGTCAGATTGAGTGCCTGGCCCACTTTTAGCATCCCGCCGTTCTGGTTGAAAGTCCCGTTTGTGAGGTTGATTATCCAGCCGATGTCGAAGATCCCGGCGTTCTGGTTGAACACTTGCCCGCCGGCGGTGGCAGTGATCGTGTGCCCATTCGTCGACGTACCGTAGTTGTTGAAGACCCCGCCTGCCTTCGCCAGAGTGAGGGTCGCGAGGTCGAAAGTACCGTAGTTGTCGATGTCGGCGGTGATCGTGAACGAGGAGCCACCGATGTCCCTGAGCAAGATGTCGCCCATGTTCGTAAGGGTGCCGGTAGCGACGGTTAGGGTTAGCGCCCAGTTCGACCCGGGCGCGTCGAATAGAATCGTCCCGTAGTTGATGAACCCCTCTGCCGCCGTGACGTACGAGTAATCGCCCGTCGACCGAAGCCACAACGTATGTGTCGCCGGGATGTCGCCGCTGAGGGTGTTGGTGGCCAGCCGTCCCCACTTCTCGAAGGTCGCGGTCCCTCCCACCAAGGAGCCGTAGTTCAACCCGGAGCTGATCAGCGCGACCGTACCGGTGACGTTCCCGCCGTTCGCGTTGAAGGTGCCCGTGGTGATGCGAAGGGTCGAGCCTGCGTCTAGCATTCCGCCGTTCAAGTTGAACGTCCCGTTGGTGATGTTGAGGTCGCTATTGATATCGAACGTCCCGTCGATCTGATTGAATATCTGGCCGCCAGCGCTGGCCGTCACGACGTTCCCAAGCGTGACCGCCCCGTAATTGTTTAAAACACGGTCCGCTCCGCTCAATGTCATCGCGTCGAGGGTCCCTACTTCGAACGTGCCGTGATTGTCGATGTTCGCCGCGATGCTGATCCCGGCGCCTCCAATCTCTGCCGTCGTGATCGTTCCCAGGTTGACGAGAGTGCTGGTCGTCACCGTGAGGTCCATACTCCAGTTGGATGTCGGGGAATCCATCAGAATGGCGCCGTGGTTCACGAACCCGTTGGCGACGGTCAGGTAGGCATAGTCGCCACTGCTCTCGAAGAGGAGCGTCTGTACGCCGATGTTTCCAAGGGCACCCAGGGTCACGCTCTTGACGCTGTGGGTCCTGCCGCTCAGCTTCACTGTGTAAGTGCCGTCCGTTGTCATGCACACGTCTTGGGTTGCGTCAGGGACACCAGCGGGGCTCCACTTCGTGGCGTCGCTCCAGTTGCCGGATACCGGCTGGTCCCACGATTTGTCGCAGGTGAACGTAGGGACGACGATGACCTCGGGCGTGTCGGTGACCCCGATGGCCTCGGCAACGTCGGCGGATCCAGGCGGCACCACTCGAACCGTGTCGGCCACGGATATCGCCTCGGTCGTTATCACGGATGCAGGTGGCGCGACCTGAGGAACGTCTGAAACCCCGATCGACTCTGTCGTTGTCAACGAAACCGGCGGAAGCGAAGCGGACACGTCGGCCACGCCAATCGATTCCGCAACGTCGACGGATACCGGCGGCACTGCCTTAGGCGAATCGTTTACGCTGATCGTCTCGATGACGTCGATCGACACGGGAGGTACGGCTTGCGCGTTCACGGTCTGCGACCAGAAGGCGAAGGTCGCTGTTCCGATGAGAATCGTCGCGACAACCGAAGTCGCGAATGAGATTACGTTCGGTTTAGGGGCCACTTTGTAGCTTTTCAAGACGCAGAGGAAACGGAGTCCTGAGGCTACGAGAAGCTTATGACGACCCGTACCAGCACCTGTTGGCCGGTGACCACAGCGATCGTGGGAACAAGTGTAGTGGTGGTAAAGAGCACCCCGGTACCGCCCGCGCATTGCGAAGGTGCGACGGAGGAGGCACAGAACGTGAAAGAGGTCCCGACATCTCGCACCGTACCGTCCGCAAGGGCCGTCAGGTGGCCCGAAAGCACGAGCTTGTCTTTGTCGTCGCCTCCGGCCGGCACGTCAACCGTCAGGTTGTCGAAGATGTTCGGACCGGCCAACGTATCGCCAGGCTCGACCACGTAGCAGAAAAGGTCCGGTTCGCACACTTTTGCTGTGGGGTGGTAGACGGAGACTCGCCACGAGCCCACCGCACGATCCGAAGCTAGTGTCCTGAGTTATGAATCCGATGACAAAATCGGGCGATGGTAGCTAGTAGCTGGTCTGCGGTTTTGGTCCAGATGAAGGGCTTTGAGGCAGCGTTGTGCTGGTCAATGTACTGTTCGATGGCTTGCTCCAGTTCCCGAGTGCTGCGGAACACCCCGCGGCGCAGTTGCTTCTCTGTCAGCACCGCGAACCAGCGCTCCACCTGGTTCAGCCAAGAGCTGCTGGTGGGGGTGAAGTGCAGGTGATAGCGCGGCCGCCGGGCCAGCCAGCGCTGGATGGCGGGGGTCTTGTGGGTGGCGTAGTTGTCCAGGATAAGGTGCACGCCGAGGTCCGGGGGTACGGTCGCATCGACCCGGTCGAGGAAGCGCCGGAACTCCGTGGACCGGTGCCGACGGTGGCAGGCGCCGATGACCTCTCCCGTCTTCACGTCGAGGGCGGCGAAGAGAGAGGTCGTACCATGACGACGGTAGTCATGGGTCCGGCGCTCGATCTGCCCCGGGCGCATGGGCAACAGCGGGGCCGTCCGGTCGAGGGCCTGGATCTGGGACTTCTCGTCGACACACAGGACCAGAGCCCGCTGGGGTGGGTTGAGATAGAGCCCCACGATGTCACGGACCTTCTCGATGAACGGAGGGTCAGACGAAAGTTTGAACGTCTCGGTCCGATGCGGCTGCAAGGCAAAGGCCCGCCAGATACGGCTGATGGCGCTCTGACTCAGGCCGGTACGCGCAGCCATGGAGCGCGTGCTCCAGTGGGTTGCATCCGCCGGCGTCGTCTCCAGGGTGAGGGTCACGACCCGCTCCACATCGGTGTCCGTGATGGAGCGTGGGCCGCCGGGCCGCGGCTCGTCAAGCAGGCCGTCGAGGCGGCGTTCGATGAACCGGGCCCGCCACTTCCCCACCGTTTGCTTGGCCAGACCGATCTCCCCGGCCACGACGGTATTGGTCTTGCCCTCGGAGCAACGGAGAATGATCCGGGATCGCAGAGCCAGCGCCTGGGCAGTGGTTGGACGCCGCTTCCAGCGCTCGAGGCTCTCGCGTTCGTCGGAGGAAAGGTGCAAGGGAGGAATGGGGCGTCCGATGGCCATGGTGACCTCCATGAGCGTTTCGTGGAGGGTACACCCCAGCAAGTACTTTTGCAATGAGTTCATAACTCAGGACACTAGGAAATCGGCGAGGTACCGGCCTCCCAGAGGATTCAGCGCGTTCTCAAAGGCACGCTCCATCAGAAGCGTCCCATCTGGGTCGCGCACCTCAATGGTCCAATGGCCGTGGACCTTGATTCCCTCTTTCGTCCCGTCGTTGACCTGTGGTGGAGCGCCTAGCGCCGCCTCGACCGGGCGCTCGTCTTCATCGACACCCGCCGCGATTGCTACTGTTTCGGCCGAGCTGTCCCCGACGGGCGCCGGCGTGCTCCCGCTGAACGATGCGGCAACGGCGATAACGACAAGAATCGCCACCAACGCCACCGCTCCAATTAGCTTGGTCCTCATTTCACCCTCCTGTTCTCGACTATCGAACGAGACAGAGCCTCGCGACTAGAAGACGAGCGCTTCAAGCTGGCGTCTGTCATTCCGAGCTCGGCGAGGAATCTAAATGACCGAGAGTCAGACCAGCGTCGCCATCCCGGACCCGGCCCACGCCGTCATTCCGGCGAAAGCCGGAATCCATTTGGTGCGGTCGCCAAGGCGCTTGACTGGTAGGTTAACCCGCGATAGGGTTTGCGAGAATACGTAATCTGGCGTATTCAACTAGGCGCGGCTACCCGATCGTGGTGCCAGGTATTGGTACGCGGAGAACGGAACTCCATGGCACGATTGAGCGCCTCAGAGCTCGAGAAACTCCTCGGGATGCTCCCCGAGTTGTACGCCCCCTGCACGGCCGACGGCTTCGCCGAGCGCGTTCTCGGCTGGACGGAGCGTCTGCTACCAAGCGACGTCGTCTCCTACAACAAGGTCGACGTCGGCGGCGCGTATGAAGGCCAGACGACGCCCGATAGCGCCGTCTCAGACACGATGCTGGCCGCCTTCGTGGAGCATATCGACGAGCACCCTCTCATCCGCTACTACCACGAGACCCGCACGACCGATGCCGTGCGCATCTCCGACCTGGTCTCGAACGATCAGTTCCACCGGCTGGCGCTCTACAACGAGTTCTTCCGGCCGATGGCCATTCGGCACCAGATGGCGGTCTCCGTCCTGCCAGGGCCGCCAAACCTGGTCATCGGCGTGGCCCTCAACCGCGCCAGCCCCGGCTTCACCGACGCTGAGCAGACGATGCTGGGCTATCTCTATCCCCACCTGGCTCAGGCGTACCGGAACGCCCAGACACTGACCCTGGCGCTGCAGGCCCGGAAGTCGGAAAGGCGCGAACTGGTGGTACTCGTCGGGAACGGAGCGAGACAAAACCTGACCGGAAGGGCGGCGGGGTGGCTGGCCGAGTACTTCCAGGTCCCAGGGGCCATCTCGGGCTTGTTGCCCAACGAGCTACACAGATGGGTTGCCATGCGCCAGGCATACTTCGAGAGTGCCGACGAGATACCCCTGAGTACCTCGCTCACCCGTCACCTGCCTGGCAGAATGCTGACAGTCCGGTTCCTGCCCGGTACGCCCGACTCGGGCGGCGACCTTCTGGTCCTGATGGAGACCTCCTCCGACCCCTTCTCCGCAGTCTCTCCAGCAGCTATTTCAGATCTGGGCCTGTCGCAACGAGAGGGCGAGGTGACTCTCCTCGCGGCCAGAGGTCTCACCAACGGCGAGATCGCCGGGAGGCTGTCCGTCTCTCCACGAACCGTCCAGAAGCACCTCGAGAACATATTCGACAAGCTGGAAATCCACAGCCGCACCGCCCTGGCAGCCCGGCTCTACCAGGCTGGTCAAACGTAGCTCGCCGCGCAGTGCTTTGCACATGAGTGTCTCGTGATCTATTCTGTCCTTCGACGAGCTCAGGGCGAGCGGGTAAAGCTCCGTTAGTGGTGAGTAGCTTGAGTTCCGCTCGTGGTGAGCCTGTCGAACCACCGCCCGCATCGCGACCTTAGGCACAGCCGACTCAAACTGAAAGTATGCCCAAGATAGCCACCATCGGCGCTGGCAGCGTCGTCTTCACCCACCGGCTCCTCCAGGACATCGTGAGCACGCCGGTCCTGTCGGACGCCGACATCTGGCTCATGGACATCGATTCCGAGCGCCTGGAGCTAATGGGTGCGTACGGGCGGCGCCTGGTCGCCGAGACTGGCGTCGCCGCCAAGATCGAGACCACGACCGACCGCCGGCGGGCTCTGGAAGGCGCCGACTACGTCATTACGACCATCCGCGTCGGCGACGACATCGAGATTGACCACGCCATCCCGCTGAAGCACGGCGTCGACCAGTCGGTCGCCGACACAATCGGGCCCGGCGGCGTATTCAAGGCGCTGCGGACGGTCCCGGTCCTCCTCGATATCTGCCGCGACATCGAGTCGCTCTGCCCTGACGCCTGGTTATTGCAGTACACGAATCCGATGGCGATCGCGTGCTGGGCCATCGCCGAGGCCACCGACGTCAACGTCGTAGGCCTGTGTCACAGCGTCCAGGGTACGACGAACCAGCTCGCCGAATATATCGGGGCCGAGCGGGAGAGCGTCTCGGCGTGGGTGGCGGGCATCAACCACATGTCCTGGTTCCTGCGGTTCGAGAAGGATGGCCAGGACGCCTACCCCGAGCTGTGGAAGGCCCTCGAAGACCCGGAGACCTACGCCAAGGACCCCGTCCGGTTCGAGGTAATGAAGCACTTCGGCTACTTCGTGACCGAATCCACCCGCCACATGTCCGAGTACGTGCCTTACTTCCGAACGCAGCCCGAACGCATTACCCGCTTCGGCCTCGACAAGATCACCGTCGAGCTTACGAGAGTCAACGGGCGGGCGGACGCACACTATGAGAAGGTGAGGGGAGAGGCCGACGGCTCTTTGCCCATTACCGTCGAGCGGTCACAAGAGTACGCCGCCACCATCATGGAGGCAATGGAGACGGGCCGGCCCGCAGTGATCAACGGCAACGTGCCCAACAACGGCTCGATCACGAACCTGCCCGAGAGCTCGTGCGTCGAGGTGCCGTGTCCCGTCGACAAGCTGGGCCTAAGGCCCACCACCGTCGGCACGCTCCCGCCTCAGTTGGCGGCTCTGGTCCAGTCCAACATCGCCCTACAAGAACTAGCAGTCCGGGCGGTACTGAACCGCAGCCGCGAGGCAGCGCTCCACGCCGTCATGCTCGACCCGCTAACCGCCGCCGTCCTTCCCCTTGATGGTATCAAGGCCATGTTCGACGAAATGTGGGCTGCCCACGGCGACGCATTGTCCGCCTACTCCTGAGCCCGACCGGGTTGGGATTACCGCAGAGATCGGGATTACGTTACTCACGGAGCGCTCCCAAATTCGTGAACGACTGCTCTTGATATAATGAAATCTGTCTCAATTGGAGTGTCCACTCTGTAGGCTAGCCACAACGCGGGTTCCGAGGCGAGTGCTTTAGCGGATCAGATCGAATGGATCAATGACAACAAAAGAAGAGAAGCTCGTTCTTGCTGAAAAGCACCTCGAGCCAGTACTGGCGGCTTGGGATGATCCAACTGACTGGGACGACCTATCCCTCTACGGCTTCTACTGTCTTGAGGCAGCGGTCGAGGCGGCTGCTTTGCATTTCGGGATGGCGATGTCCAAAAAACACTGGGAGAAAGTCGACGTGGCCAGAGAGCTACACCGAAGGCACGGGCTGCCGGACATCAAACAACTGCTTGCCGACCTGAATGATGCCAGAAAGGCGGTAGCGTACGGCGATGTTGAGATGCCTGATTTGGACGCTCAGGACATTGCCGTAGATGTCGAAAGATACGTAACGTCTGTCGCCACAACCGTGGCAGGAACGAAGTAGCCTTGCCGCTTGTAGCAAGAAATCGCCAGCGCTCCTTGTCCAATCTGATTCTTCGATGGCCGACGGCTCGATCCAAAGGTTGGACCTCTGAGTTCTTAGAGTCCGCCCAAGACGACCCCAATGTGGTCGTAGTCGTTGCTATCGGCTCGGCTGTTAGACCGAACGTTAGAAGTACTGATCTCGATCTGATGATTATCTGCAAAAACAAGAAGATCTTCTCTGTCGACCGACCAATAGAGATTGATATTCGCCTTTACTCTCGTAGTGTCGTCGACAGATTGTTGGCGGAAGGCCATGACGTGCTGGCCTGGGCAGTCAAGTATGGGCACATATTATTCCAGCGAGGAGGTTATTGGGATCAAGTCCTAGCTCGTTGGAAGGCTGGACTACCTCTACCTTCTCCTGCCATATCCCGCCAAAGAGCGGCCGATTCACTTGGTCGGCTGTTCAAGGTGTATCGGATAGGTGACTTGGACGCTGTGCATGAACAGGCCTTGTCATGTGTAACCCATTTGGCTTGGGCGGAACTTCTTGAGAGAGGTGTCCTTCCTGCTTCTCGGCCAGAGTTGCCTGTACAACTTAGGACTGCTCGTCTTCATCAGACTGCTGCATGTCTCGAAGCTTTGCTGAACGAGGATTCGGTAGATGTCGTTCGAATCGGACGGCTTCTAGAGCCCGAGACCGTGAAGGCGACAATGGAGTCCATAGACCGCTTGGAAGGATCCTTCCGAATTTCTCCGTGACGGTGTTCTGTCAATAGGCGAAGGGCGCAAGCAGCCAGCCGTCGATCTCAAGTCAGTCGCCGTAGAGTTTCGCGAGGCGGTCCTGGAATGTAACCGGAAGGCGGCGCTGCACGCCGTCATGCTTGACCCGCTCACCGCCGTCCTCCCCCTCGACGGCATAAGGGCGATATTCGACGAAATGTGGGACGCCCACGGCGACGCCGTGTCGGCCCATTCCTAAGACTGCGCCGGCCCCATACGGCTCCCGCGGTGCGAGTGTTTCCCTCTACCCGGTTGAGTGGGGCGAGCGTGCGCCGAGTCCTAGAACTCGCTGATGTCTCCCAGGCTAGTTTGGTCATCCGCTACGCCAGGCGCGGTCGTCCGAAAGGACTAGCGCTCAATCGTACGATTGGAGAAGTGGAAGCGGCCGAAGTGCGGATGACCAGCCGCTCTGGCCCAAGTTAGCATGGCAGATACGCAATCAAGGGCAAACGCTCAAGGACCGACGGACTTGAGGTGTCAAGGGCGGTGTGAAAACGTACCAGCGGGGCGGAGCAAAACTGTACCACTGAACGCCGTAGAATGGGCATCAAGGTTCGTGGGGCGTTGGAGATCAGGGTCAGTCAGATAGCTGGCGGCCAGAAGTCTTCTTGCTGTGCTTGAGTCGGTAGCTGTCCCCGTTCATCTCCAGGATGTCGACATGGTGGGTGAGGCGGTCGAGGAGAGCTCCGGTCAGCCGTTCAGAGCCGAACACCTCGGTCCACTCGACGAAGGGCTCACTTGGAGGTCACCAGGACCGATCCACGCTCGTAACGCTGGCTGAACACCTCGAAGAGCAGCTCGGCGCCAGTCTTGGACAAGGGCACGAAGCCCAGTTCGTCGATGATCAGAAGCTTGATTCCCTCGTAAAAACCCGTTTTGAGGAAGTTCCAGCGCTTTAGCACATGTGAGCGCTACCGTATGTTGGGGTAGGACACGGAACAGAGACTGTATATTGTACCCAGGCAAGGGTACGGTTGTTCTAATTCGACCTGCACAGACTTTTTACGAGAGAATCAAGCTTGAGTCGTGCGAGCCTTCTCTGCAGGTTGAGCAGACGCCGTTCGTCCCTGGCCTCAATCAGCTCGTGAACCAGAGCAGCGGCGGTGGTGAAGCCCACGGACAGTCCCCTCTGACACGCAGCCAGACCGAGACCGAGGGCGATATGGGTCTTGCCGGTGCCACTGTTGCCGAGAGCGATGACGTTGTGGGGGCGCTCGATGTACTCGCATCGTGCCAGCTCCAGAACCAGAGCCTCGTTCAGGGACGGCATAGACAGGAAGTCGAAGGTGTCGAGACTCTTGGTCGTCGGGAAGCGGGCTGCTTTGATCCGACGTTCCACCATGCGATGGTGACGGTCGATCAGCTCCAACTCCGATAGTCGCAGCAGGTAGTCCGGATGGTCAGCTCCCTCACTGGCACACTGGGATGCCAGCTTGTCGTACTCCCTCAGGAACGTGGGGAGCTTGAGTTGCTTGAGGTTGTGTTCGAGCAACATCGTGGACTTGTTGGTCATGACCGGCTCCCCGCCAGGAGAGCCATGTAGTCCCTGGTCGAGGTTGTTGCAACGTTGGTCCTGGGCAGATACGGGTACAACTCCATGTCGAGTCTAGGCGGTCGACCCTCGATCCTGCACAGCACCAGGTGCTTGACAGCATCGAAGCTCACAGCCCCGAGTCGAATGGCGTCTCGTACGGCGTCGTGGACTTCTTCCGGCTGGAAGTTCTCCATCAGTCTGAGCACCTGCACGAACTCCCTCTTTCCTCGCTTGCCCATCCGAGACTCCAGCAACCGCCGCAACACTCCGAACTCCTCGGGCAACTCCCATCCAACCAGCGGCGCCGCCTGATCCAATGCCCTCGTCTTCTTCTCAAGGAGCGGCAGGTAATGGAGAGGGTCGAAGACGAAGTCGTCTCGATCGTAGGACCGCCGATGGCGGGCGATGACTTCAGCGCCACAGCTGATCACAACCTCGTGTACATATCCGCGGACCAGAACGTCCCGATGACCGTAGGCCACCGGGACCGAATAGTCATTGGTCCGGTATCTGACCAGGGACAGAGAACTGACCCTCGTCGCGTGCTTGTCGCTGGCGTCGTACGGTACGGCCGGCAGAGGCAGCAGCTTCTCCAGGTCCCGCTCCAGCCGTTCTCCTATCGTCTCGTTGTGGCCGCGGAGTCGATCTTCGAACCGTCTGAGGCAGTGTTGCTCCAGATGAGCATTGAGGGCATCGAAGCTCTCGAACGATGGAATGGGCACCAGGAAGTTCCGGCGGACATAGCCGACCAGACCTTCTACTTTGCCCTTATCGTTCCCTTTGCCTGGACGGGCGAACCGGTCCTCGAACAGGTAGTGGGACTGAAGCTCGGAGAACACCCTGGTCCGCTGCCGGCGACCATCTCCCAGGATTCTGGCTACCGCGAGCGTGGTGTTGTCGTAGAGGATGCTCTGAGGCACTCCGCCCAGGAACGCGAAGGCGGAGACGTGTCCGTCGCAGAATGACTCCGTCGTCTCGGCGGGATACGCCTTCACATAGCACCCGTCGCTGTGAGGGAGGTCCAGGGCGAAGTAGTGGGCTTTGCGTTCCACTCCGCCGATGATCACTCGAGCTTCGCCGTAGTCGCACTGGGCATGTCCCGGAGGGTGGGACAGAGGTAAGAACATCTCGCGGGTATGACGACGGCGTTCTCGAACGTAGTCTTTGACTATCGTGTACTTGCCGGGGAAGCCGTGTTCGTCTCTGAGCCGTTCGTAGATACGCTTGGCGGTGTGACGCTGCTTCTTCGGCGAGCTCAGATCCTGCTCCAGGATCTGGTCCATCACACCCTTATATGGATCGAGCTTCGGTCTGCGAGCCGGTCGTTGCCGTCGATACCCTGGGGGCACGGAGTACTCGAGCATCTTGCGCACCGTGTCCCGGTGTAGCCCGAACACTCGGGCCGCCTCTCGGACGCTCATCCCTTCGACGAAACAAGCCTTGCGAACACGGAGGTAAATACCCACCTTGTACATCCAATCCACCTTCAGTCAGGTTTGGTCGTTCCTGATTGAAGGCGACAGGCGGTACGCTTTTCAAGCGCCACATCTCAGCTCTTGAGCCGCCCTGCCGGTACATTATCTCTCCGCCATTCACATGCGCGAGGGCCGGGCCAACACCGCCCGCGGCGCCGCCCACTTCCTGCGGGAGACGGTGGGACGGGTGCGCTACGCCGGGGCCAACGGACGACTCACGCTACGGGCCGACAGCGGGTTCTACACTCATGGCGTGGTATCCGTCTGCCGCAAGATGGATGTCCGCTTCTCCATCACCATCCGCCAGCATAAAAGCCTGCACAATCTCATCGAGGCGATACCCGAAGATGCCTGGACGCCGATTCCTTACTGGATGGACGGCGCCGCCGATGTGGCCGAGACCACCTGCACTCCCTTCCAGAGTGAACCTGACGCCGCGCCGGTGCGGCTCATCGTCCGGCGTGTGAAGCCCACGCCCGGTTCCCAGCTGGCCCTCTTCGCCACCTACAGCTGTCACGGCTTCATCACCGACCGGGACGGGGAGATGCTCGAACTGGAGGCCGACCATCGCCGCCACGCCGAGATCGAGAATGCCATCCGAGACCTCAAGCACGGTGTGGGGTTGAACCATCTCCCCTCGGGCCGCTTCGCCGCCAACGCCGCCTGGCTGGCGGTACAGGTGATGGCCCACAACATCGCCCGCTGGACAGCGCGCATCGGTCTGGGCGAGCAGGTGGTGACCACCAAGACCCTCCGGCGGCGGTTCTTCTCCCTGGCCGGACGGATCACCCGCTCGGCGCGCCGCCTCACACTGCATCTGCCACAGCGCTGGCCTTGGGAAGCCCAGTTCGATCGTGCCCTGGCCCGATTGCGCGCCCTGCCACTCCCTGCCTGACGGCGGCGGCGGCAACCGGCCGCCATCCGGCCAACCGAACGTCCCCGCGAACTCGCGCCAGTCCGGTCTGCGAGTGCCTCTTGCTGTGTCCTCTCCCCGCTATCTCGCCCTGACCAACATTCGCAGACGGTCACAAAGTCTCCCCGCGGCAACTGAAGACAAACACCGGCCCCCCTCTACCCCAAATCGTGCCCGGACCATCGCCCTCCCTTGCCCCTATCGCCCGTTCCGCTGCTGCATAGTCATCCCTTCGGTGGATTTGGGCTTAAATGCTGAAATCCAGGACTTCAAGGAAATGGCCGGAGGAGTGGACTAACTACCGAACCAGGGTTCGTCGTTGGGTGTAGGAGGCCGGCTCGCCTACCTACGCGCCGACGCTTGCGCGGTGCGCACCGGGTTCGTGCACAAGCGGACGTCGGACCCAACCACAGTTTCAAGGCCTTGGCGGCAGGTCCCCAATCCTGTCAGCAGTCTGCTCTTGACCGAGGGCTCGGGCGTCGAGGTGCCGCACGTCGTCGACCGGTTGGGGTTGAGACCCATCACCGAGCTGGCCGGTTATGCCAACACCCTTTAGTTTCGCAGGATCAATGCGACGCGGCCTCTTCATACGCTTCAACAACTTGGTCGCTGATCCTGTCCTAAGAGTACTCGCGCTCTACGTATCGACGGGCGTTCCCGCCGCGCGTGCCTCTGAGGCTCGATGACTCGACGGCCTCAGCCATCGCGGAAGCTAGCGATTCGGCGTCACCGGGCTTCACGAGCCAACCGGTCTCTCGTTCAGGTTCGACGTTCACAAACGACAAAGGCCCCCCCGTCGAAGTCGCGATCACGGGCAACCCACAGGACATCGCCTCTAGATACACCTGGCCAAACGGCTCATTAACGCCTGGCGCCACGAAGACATCGGCGGACGCCAAGGCAAGTGGGAGGTCATCGTGGCCCCGCCAGCCGGCAAAGAAGACGCCGTTTATACCGCGCTGCCTGACCGTCGTGTATGGATGGTCCCCCTCCCATTCACCTGGGAATCCTCCCCAGATCACGAGCGGAGCTTTCTGCTCGGAGTTGGCGCGAAAGATCTCGTAGGCATCGAGCAGTACGTCAATACGCTTGAATGCCGTGAACCTCCCTACGAAAAGCAGGACTGGAGCGAGCGAGCCATCGGCGTTCCGGAACAGACGGAGATCTGCGTCCGAATACATGATGCTGCCAGGGCGGCCGTTCGGCTCCCATCCTCGTGGTTCCGATACCAGCCATCGTCTCCAGTGTGAGGCCCTCTCATCGTCACTCAGGTCGCGCGGTCGGAAAACATCGACGTCGACGCCGTTCGGAATGGTGATGAGCTTGCTGTCCGGGACCGATAACAGGTCGAGCGCTAACTCTCGATCGTGTGGAGAGATAGTTATGAGAAGACGCGATCTGTCTGCGCTTACCCGCATCTGATCGATCCACCATTCTCCGAACTCCAAACCCGCCGTTTCGCGAATGGTCTCGATCATCTTGAGCTCGGTGCCATGAAGATGAGTCACCACCGTAGCGCCGGTCCAGAGATCGAACGCGGCTTGGTGCATTGGCGTCAGATGATGAAGGTGAACAATCTCCGGTTCTTCTTGTTCAAGCGAAAAGAGCCGCCGCCACGCGGAGACCTGGCGCGCCGATAGGTCAGGGCTGAGTTTCGCCAGGAAGATGTCGGGGACATCAGGCCGATCTTCGAAAGAGCCGTGCATGGGTGGATCGACAAGCAGGGGATCGCCTCCGGCTCGCCACTCGCGTTCCGCAGCGGTATAGTCCATCGAGATAGGGTCCATCCCTTTGAAAAAGGTGCCGGCATGCGTCAGATCGCCGGCCTCGCCGAGCGATCCTGTGTAGAGCCGCGTTCTCATCGACTTCGCCAGCCGAACAGCGAGGTAACGAACCACCTGGGCCGAACCTCCCCGAGGGTAGAAGTATAGACCCATGACCAGGCGTTTCGTGGAGTTCCTCACGGCGAACCGACTAACGCGGCGCACCTCGCATCAACCACCGCAAGCGCGGCACGCCCACGATGAGCGCCGCGACTACAACCACAGTCGCAACCGCCGCGACCGCCGGCGGCCACGCGGCCCAGGCCGCCCCGACCGCCACGGCGTGGAGCAGCAGCTCGATTGGACGCGTACCGGCCCAGGGGTTGCCACGATGACCTGACGTTTGTCGCCCCTGGTCGAAAAGACGGACGGCAGGTCGACCAACACAGCCGCCGCAGGCACCGCGAGCCATAGCGCGACGTGGGCCGCCGCCCACGGGCTGGCCACCCACGCGATGAGTTCGACGGCGAACCGTAGGCCGCCGGACAAGGGCGTGTCGTAGGGATGGTCCTTCATCAAGCGTGACCGTACTCGCCTGGCCCCTCCTGAAGGGTCGCGAGAGTCTTATGGATGCTCTGCTCAAGGCTTCCGTCCTCGATTTTGTACAGCACCGGTTTCGCCCACCTGGGAAAACGAGGTCGCTGAGTTGCCATCGCCAGTGCGTGCAGATCGGAAACCGGCTCATCAAGTATGATTCCCTCGTAAAAACCCGTTTTGAGGAAGTTCCAGCGCTTTAGCACATGTGAGCGCTACCGTATGTTGGGGTAGGACACGGAACAGAGACTGTATATTGTACCCAGGCAAGGGTACGGTTGTTCTAATTCGATCTGCACAGACTTTTTACGAGAGAATCAAGTATGGCTTCGATGTGATCGACGGGTCCGTATGTCTGCCAGAAAGCTGCCTTAGCGTCAGGGCCGAGCGATCCGATCACGTTACGGCAGTCACTATAGCGGGGTCCGATGCCCATCTCGCCGTAGTCGAACACGACGGCTTTGAATGTGTCTTCCAGACGCGAAAGGGCTAGGTTTGACCAGTGGAAGTCGTTGTAGTTGAGCACCTGCGGCATTTTGAGCAAGGCGGCTTTCAATACCTCGATCTGTTCGGCCGCCAGGCGCCAGACCGGCAGGTGGTCCAGCCCCAGCTTCCGGCCTGTCTCGTACACAACGTCGGGGTTCAGCACGTCTGGCTCGCGTCGCAGCCAGGAGGGCACTCGGGACTCATCGCTGAACAGCTCTCTACTCACGCTGTGGAGTCGGGCGTACCACTCCGCTATCGCGGAGCCGACATCTGGCCGGTTCACTTCGTCGATTGTCGCCAGCCTCCACGCCGGACTACTTTGAAGGTCTTCGAGGAGAATCGCTTGTTCCGTCCTGGCGTAGACAGTCAGTGTCGGCACCCCAAGACGGGCAAGGAGGTCATAGCAGCGAACCTCGACATCGTTGGGTGCGGTCTGCTTCAGAACGAAAGCCCGATCGTTCGTGGTGATTCGGTCCAGGCGGCTAGTGCCCTTCGCGTGGATGTCTTCGACTGCAACGATCTCTTCGTGGTCGAGACCGAGCCGGCGAAGAACGTCCGGGTCCAACGTCGGATCAGGCGCCCTTGACAAGCACTATGCGCCCGCGGCTTCCTCGAACATTCCGCCGTTCTGGACCCGCTCGTAGGCGCGCTCGAACTCGGGCGAGCCGTCGTCTTCCCAGACCACGGTGTGGAGCCCGCGCATCGCGCCTTCTTCGCGGCCGGTAAGCCGCTGGACCGACGGCATCGACGGCGTATAGATTCTGTGGCCGTTGGGCAGGTGTAGCACGCCCAAGTGCTTCGGGGGCTCGATTGGTGTCTGGCCAGCCAGTCGTTCCAGCGCCGCTTCGTCGACCTCAAACCCCAGGCCGGGACCTTCGGGCACCTGCGAGAACCCCTCAGTGACGGGGATGGTCTTCGTCGTGATGTCCTCGGCGTACTGGTCGTCCAGGATGATCGCGTGGCCTGTCGCCGTTGGGAGCACCGCTGCCATGTGAAGGGCGGTCGCTTTGGTCAACGTGTTGCCCGTGTGCTGCATGATCGTCTGAACGTTCGCGAGGCCGCAGGCCGTCCCCCTAGCCAGAGTATCGCCGATGGTGCCTCCGATCATGTAAGCATCGGCGTAGCCCAGCATCACCTCCTGGAGCCCGCCGAGGGCCGGCGCGCCGCCATGGACGATCGGTATCCGTGACTTCCGCCGCAGCGCCTGCCATCCGGCGACGTCGGTCTTGGGAAGCGGGTCTTCGATCCAGCCGACGATGGGATGTTCGCGGGCCAGTCGCTCTATCAGCGGCGCTACCTCGCCGACGGTTCTTCCGCCGCCGTTGAAGTCGTAGTGGATACGGAAGTCCTTCGGTGCGACCTCTTCAGCGAGCTTCGTCTGCTCGATGACGTCGTATTGCGCCGACGTGTGCATCTTGAAGACGTTGTATCCCTCGGACACCGCCCGCGTGATCTCGTCGCGAAAGGCCTCGGGCGGGGCCGGTCGTGTCCAGGCGGCGACCGTGACGGCGTCGCGTTTCTTCTGGCCCATGAGCTTGTAGGCAGGCACGTCGGCGTGTTTGCCCATCACGTCGTAAAGGGCGCTGCCGAGCTCGGCCTCGAAGGTGTTGTTGATGAAATCGAAGGGGTTGCGACCGATGAGCGGCTCGATCTGTGAGTCGGGTGGGGGAGTCCAGTAGCCGCGCACGCGGTTCTCCCCGTAGCCCACGATACCGTTGTCGGTCTTTATCCTGACGACGGCCAGGTTGTCGATCCCGTTCAGGGCGACCTTCCGGCTCTCGTACCGCTCGGGCATACGGGGGTGGATCTTGAAATGCTCAATGTCCGTGATCTTCATTTAGGTCCTCTATTCGATAGTTATGGTGAGCGTGGAACGGCTCACGCCTTCCTCGATGTCGACTGCGGCTATCAACGATCTCAGCGGCTCGATGAAGGGCTCGCCGTCCTTTTCGTAGTCTTCGCGCGTGTTCTGATCGAAGGCGGACACAATCGCCTCCCTGATCGCCCGCAGGTCCAGGTAGAGCAGCGGGTTTTTGTCGCCTGTCAGCGTCTCGATCAGGCGGGAATACTCCGGCTCTGTGGCTAGTGAGGGCTCCCCGCCGCTGCCTGCTGCCGCAGCCGACTCCAGGATCTCCCGCGTGGTCGCGATCACAAGCTGGTCCTCGACGAGCAGGTAGCCGGGCTGATACGCCGCCCCCACGAGGTCGCCGACGTCGATGACGGTTCCCTGACCTCCACCGTAGGTGACCTCCTCGAGTGCCCCAGGTAGCAGGAAGTCTTGCAGCAGCCCTTCGATCTTGCCCATGAGCAAGAGCACCTTGTCACGCTGCTGTGGATCGACCTGGACGAGGGCGGCGGCACGGTAGGCCTCCGTCGGCGGATCGGCCGTCGCCTGCCGGAAGTCGGTAGGCAGCACGCCGAGGGCGAACTCGCCTCCCATCCAGCCCAGCACGTCTTCCTCCAGGTCTATGCTCACTGTCTCCCGTACCGTCGTTAACAGGCCGTCCAGGAGTTCGTCTAAGGTCTGGTCGTCGCCAAAGCCGAAGCCGGGCATAAGCCCAAACTCGGAGACCGCGTCGGTCCCAGGGACGAGGTCTTCTAAGGTCTGCCCCCTGAGCTGTTCGCGTATCGGGTCGAGACTCGGCTCGAAGGCGAAAGAGAGGAACGCCATCGTATCCGCTGGGAGAAACCCCGCAGCGGAGAGGGTGTTGGCGGGTTCCGGCGTCTCGAGCGCCTGCGCCGGCGTCGGGAAAGACGCCGTCACGGTGACTCCGTTGTCGATGAACGAATCGGCCACGGCGACCCACGCCGGTATCGTGTCGTCCAGGTCACTGCGCATCTCCGCCGTCAGGAACGGAGCAAGAAGTTCTCGTCGTGCGTCGCTCCAGATCGACTCGGTATCGATGTAAAGCGTGGCGAAGCGCTCTTCCGGTAGGGAGTCGCGAGCGGCCGTGAACCGATCCGTCCCGAAGAGCGAGCCGGCTTCTTCGCCGTCCAGAATGCGGCTAATGACGTTCTCGACGAGGCTCTGGTCCGTGGCGAAAACGACGTAGTCGCCGGCCAGCGCGTAGTACTGGTCTGTATCGCCCTGGGCGAAAACGTCGACCTCCTTGTAGGTATACGCGACGAATGTGAGAGCCTCTTCGACTCTCAGGTGTTCCAGTAAGCGCTGCAGGACGGCGGCCGACTTCTCTGGGTCCGTGGTGCCCAGCAAAGCGGCCATGAGGGGGACTCCACCGGTCGCGGCTGCCATCGCCGCCCCGGTCACGTCGATGGCGGCGATCGCAACCTCTGGGCCGAGCCAGGACAGAACGTCGTCCTCGGGGTGGATGCCGGAATCGGTGTTGATCTTGTTGAAAAGCTCGTCGAGCTTTTGCTGGAAACCGGGATGCTGCTGGAAGCGATCGAGTATCGCGCGGAACTTGCCGAGCTGGTCTCCACCAGGGCGGAGGTTCAGAGAAACGTAAACCTGAGTATTGGCTGGCAGAAGCTTGGCCGTCTGTTCCGGTGGATGCTCGTCGACGCGGAGAAGGAAGAACGCGGTGACTCCGCCGGCCGAGCCTGCTGCTACAAGAGCAAGAACGACCGCGATAAGCAGCCAGGCGACCCCTCGCTGGTCCGTGATGAGTCGGTCTTGAGAGAGTGCCATATCGTCGTCGGTCACGAAGACCTCCGGAGCCTGCCGACCTAACCTACGCGGGTCAGACCGGAGTGTCAATGGCTATGCGCCGGCGTCCTGGACGGCCATACGCGCCACGTTCCGGCCCATGCGCACGCTGTAGTTGGTCCCGCGGTCCTCGGGGTAGACTTGGGTTGTGTTCGCCAGGTACAGCCCGGATATGGGCGTGCGGTGCTCCGGGATCCGCTCCGAGTAATCGGGGCCGATCACCGGCTGAGCGGCATTGACGCGATGGTGGTAGCTCGTTTGAATCCACGTTGGATCGAAGTCCGGGTTGATTTTGCGCAGGTGAGGGAGGTACTCCGCCAAAAGGCCTTCGTGGTCCAAGTCGTACAGCGGATGCTCCCGGTGCAGGTAGTTCGACAAGTAGACGACGTGTTTTCCGCCGTAATGCTCCGGGCTGATCATGTTCGTCTGTTCGATGACGCCGACGAAAGGGATGGACCGGTCCGCCACGTTGAGCCAGTAGATATGCGACAGCGGCCGGTCGAGGACGAGGATTAGGAGCACCGCCGCCAGGTAGTTCACCCCGGCAAGCTTCGCCCGGTACTCCTCAGGCAACGTCGGCGCCAGCTTCATGAACATGTAGGAGTGCGTGGTTGCGATGATTGCGTCGAACCCGTCGGCCGATTCGGTTCCGTCCACGCCCTCAATCTCGAGACCGACGGCTCGGCCCCCTTCGACGACGATCTTGGTCACAGCCCGGTTCAAGTGCACCACTCCGCCCTGCTCCGAGACCGTCTCGCCCAGCAGGTCGAAGACCTCGCCGAAGCTGCCCATGGGATAGCCCAGCATCTCCTTGGCGAGACCCCGGCCGCGCGAGGCGAAGCGTGTGTGCACTTTGCCCCAGACCCACGCCATCCCGACCTTATCGTATTGTTCCTCGCCGAACTTGCCTCTGAGCATCGGGCCCCAGAAGACGTCGTACGGCCCTTTGCCACTATTCTCTCTCAGCCAATCGTCGGCTGTGACGTTTTCGAGCTTTCGCCAGTCCTTGATTCGCCGCACACGGAGCGTCATCAGCCCCAGGCGAACACGGTCGATGAAGCTAAGCGGCTTGAACCGTAGGAGGTCGAGGGGCGTGACGAAGTTGTATATTTTGCCGTCGTACAAGGTGCCGACTTTCGACTCGAAGAAGCGCATCCGGTCCCCGAGGCCGATCTCATCGACCAGGTCCAGAATGTCGGTGTCGCCGGTAAAAAGATGGTGGTACCCGCGCTCCAGCCTGGCGCCGTTCACGTCGAAGGTCGATGCCTGGCCCCCGAGGAACGGCGCCCTCTCGTATACGATGGCTTGGTGGCCCTGCTTGCCGAGCTCGTATGCGGCCGCAAGGCCGGCTGCCCCGCCCCCCACGATCCCGACCTTCATGGCCCGTCGTCTCCGCTGGCCCGCGCGGCCGAGGGGACGCCAGCTTCGGAGGCCTTGTCGATCTCACTACCGCCTTGACTCGATAGCGCTCGTAGTGACAGGTGTTGCGCCCAGAGAATCCCCTGCCCCAGGACGATCATGGGTAGAAGCAAGGTGGCGTGGACCACGGCCACGTAGGCCCCAGCGAGGGTTCGGTCGACCGCGGCCAACGGAAGAAGCACCAGGGTCTCGCGGGCAATGAGCTCGAAGAGCCCGAGACCGCCGGGCGCTGCGGGTATCGAGGCCCCGATGTTGGCGACGGCGGTCACGACTATGACGGCGACGGCCAGCTCCCAGAGGCTGCCGTAGATGCTATCGAGCCCGAAGGAGAACGCGACCAGATAGAAGAGGCCGGCCTCGAAGAGCCAGATAGGAGCTGACAACGCGAACAGCAGCGCGATGGTCCTGGCGTCCCGCAATGCAGCGAGGCCGTGAAGCCCCATGTCGATGAGGTGTCGAGCCCGTGTCTCCAGGCCTTCGGGCAAGGGTCTCACCAGAACGTTGGCTATCGCCTGGGACCGCGCCGGCGCACGTGATAGGAAAAGCAGGACGACGAACGCGCCCAGGAACGGAAGCGTCACCGCCGCGATCAGGACCGGCCACGGCACGCTGGATCTATCTCCGAAGCCCTCCGCCAGGGCCATTAACGGAACGAAGAGCGCGATTGCCGCTATAAACATGAGCAGCGTTAGGGCGTCGAACAGGCGCTCGATGAAGATCGTCACCAGCGCGGCCGTCTTGCTGACGCCCTCACGCTCGCCGACGTGGTAGCTCCTGACCAGCTCTCCGAGCCGCATCGGAAGCAGGTTGTTCGCCATGTAGCCGACGATGACGACGGGGTAGAGCCGGGCGACGGACACGTGGCGCATATGCCGCAGAAGCAGCTGCCACCTCAGCGTCCTGAAGAGCAGCGATACCAGGTAAAGCCCAATGGCGGGGGCGATATACAGGTAGTTGGCGTCGGCCAGCGCGTCGAAAAGCCTCTCGACGTCAAGGGTCACAAAGAAAAGGGCCAGCAGCAAGGCGCTGAACCCGATTCCGAACCAGTATTTTCGCTTTCCGTACACGTAAGCGGCCTACAAGAACGATACCACAGCATGCAGCGTACCCGTGCAGCTCTGGGAAGAACGCCGATCTGGTAGGGGCAGGTCTTAGACCTGCCCGCTCGTTTCGACGACGTCGCTACAGACAGATCAGGCGGGTCTCAGACCCGCCACTACGATCGACCTTGGCTGTCGGCTACCCGACCAAGACCTCGTCCATCACCCTTAGAAAATTCTCGCCGAGAATCTTGCGGATGTCGCCGTCGGAGTAGCCGCGGCGGACCAGTTCCTCGGTGATCTTCGGAACCTTGGTGCAGTCCTCCATGCCTTCGGGGGTCACGCACCCGTCGAAGTCCGACCCTATCCCAACGTGTTCGACCCCCGCGACCTTGACCATGTGGTCGATGTGGTCGACGATTTCGGTGTAGTCTGGAAGCTTCAGTTCCGTCGACCGAAGCTCCTTGAACTTGGCCTCGATTTCCTCTTTAGCCTTTTCGAGCTTCTCGGGCTCTTTCGCGTGCAGCTCCTCGGCCTCCTTCATCTCACTTTCCTTCCGCTCGTTAAGCGCATCCGACTCCCGGCGGTATCGTTCGGACACGAAGGTCACCTCGTAGTTCACTCCGACGACCCCGCCGTTTTCGGCCAAGGCCCTGAGCTGGTCGTCGTCCATGTTGCGGGGCGCCTGGCAGATTGTCTTGGCCGACGAGTGCGAGGCGATCACCGGCTTGGTCGTCGTCTCGATGGCGTCCCAGAAGGTCTTCGGAGCCACATGGGAGATGTCGACGAACATCCCCAGCCTGTTCATCTCGCGCACGACGTCCCGGCCGAAGTCCGTTAGCCCGTCGTGTCTCGGCTCATCCAGGACGCCGTCAGCCCAGTTGTTCGTGTTGTTCCAGGTGAGGGTCATGTACCTGACGCCGAGCCTGTAGTACATCCGCAGGACGGCAAGGTCGTCGTCGATGGCGTGCCCTCCCTCAATGGCCAGAATACCGGCCAGCTTGCCGCTATCCGAGATTCGCCGCACGTCCTCAGCCGTCGTGGCCTGCTCTATCTGGTCGGGGTAGTTGACGCACAGAGTGTGGAAGGCATCGATGTAGTCCAGCGTCACCTGGATACACTTGCGCTCCTCGATGAACTTGGGCGATGGGAAGCAGGCGAAGAACTGGGCCGTCTGGTTGCCCTCCCGCATCCTCGGAAGGTCCATGTGCCCGCTCTCGGTCCTGACCCCTATGTTCTCGCCGTACCGGACGGGCCGCGCGAGGCTGTCCGAGTGAGTGTCCACTATGATCGACGAGAAATGCAGCTTTGACGCCCGTTCACTGACCATTCAGTCCTCCTATGATCGTTTCCCCTAACCCCTAGACCCTAATCCCCAAGCCCTAATCCACTGCCGCCACCGCCGATACCTCGAGGAGCAGCTCCTCGCGGACCAGTCCGTCGATGATAAGCAACGTGGCAGGCGGGAAGTCGCCGGCAGGGTAGGCTTCGTCGAATATCGCTGTGCGCGCGTCGAGGAATGGCTGCACTGAATCCCGTCCCACGATGTAGTACGTGAACTCGACGACGTCGTTGAAGGCCGCTCCTGCACCCTTGAGTACGGCCCGCAGGTTCTCGAAGACCTGCCTGGTCTGCGCCCCAGCATCGCCGGCGCCGACGAGGTCGCCGTTTGTGTCGGTAGCGATCTGGCCGGCCACGAACAGCAGCTTCCCGCCGTCGACCTGCGCCGCGTGGGAGTACTTGCCAGCGGGCGGCGCCACACCCGTGGGCGTCAGGATAGTGCGGTGTGATCGTGTCATGGTTTACCTCCTGTTACGTTTTACGTTTAGCGTTTGAATTCAGCGCGCCCCGCACCCCTCACAACCCTAAGATCCGCGCGGCGTTGTGCCAGGTTATGTCCTCGAAGTGCTCCTCCGATTCGCAGTAGTCCCGCAGCATCGGGAGGGTAAGCCCGGCCAGGCAGTCGCGGTACCCGCCGTCCATCAGCGTCCCTTTACCGTCGAGACAAGGGCAGTCCGTGCCCCAGAGCAGCTTGGGACGGTGCCTCCGGACGAAGTCACGGCCGAAATCGGGATCGCGGCTCAGCGCAAAGTAGCCAGACCTCGCCGAAAGGTCGGCGTAGAGGTTAGGGTATTCGTCGAGCCAGCGGTCGGTAAGGCCTCCGGGCGTCACGGGTCCCGTCGGATAGACCTCGTAGTCCGGCGACTCTCGGTTGCGGTTCACCTCGGCGCTGACGTTTGACCACCACGAGATGGCGTGGCCGACGAAGGTCGTCTCGGGGCACGCCTCTACTACCTTGCCGAAGTCCTCGAAGTTGTGCGCGAACTCGCCGTATTCGAAGTGGACTACCACTGGCCACCCAAGCTCCCCGCACAGCCGGTAAATCGCCATCGACGCCGGATGGTCGCAGTCTAGACGCACCTTGTATTCACCGAACCCCTTGCACTTGCCGGTGGCGTGATAGCGGCGTATCTGGTCGAGGGCGTCTGGAGCCAGCGGACCGACGTTGCAGAAGGGGATGACCTCGTCGCCAAAACGGTCGAAGGCCTCGATGGCGACCTCGGTTCGCGTACCCTGGTTGTCGCCCGACGCGGTGGCTTCGCCCGGCGCCAAGGGCAACAGGACTGAGCGTCCGCCGCCGTATTCCGCAATGTGGGCGCGAGCGTTCTCGATCGTGCGGCTGGAGCCATCGCTAATGTGGGTATGGAAGTCGATCAGCACGAGATTCTTACCGCGGAGATCACAGAGCACACGGAGAAAAATGTGTTGGAGGAACTCTGTGGTCTCGTTGGTCTCTGTGGTTATCTCCCTGCAAGCTTGTCTGCGTGGGTCGCGATCTTGTCGAACGCCCGCTCGTACTGTGCGATCATCTCCTCGGCTGGGCGGGTGAACGACGGTAGGTTGATCGTGTCATAAGGCTGTTCGGGGTCTTCGGTCACGGGCAGCGAGCCGGGAGCTGGGAACTCGATCCTCTCGGCGGCTGGGCCCAGCGCCTCCCAGAGTAGGTCATCCGTGCCGACGTCGTTGCCCGCAAAGACCGGATGCCGGTGGAGCGCCCGGACCAGGTCTGTATGGGGGATACGCGTATCCTTCCGCGCAGCCGACGTGACCCGAGCGCCTTCGGCCGTCAGGGCCTCGACCAGGGTCTCGCGGTCGATTCCCGCCAGCTCATCGGGATTGAACCTCACGGAGCTGCACAGGTACGGCGACTCGACGTAGTCCGGGACGTCGACAGGAGCGAAGCCGCGAATCTCCGTCAGGGCCTGTCCCAGCTTACGGTCGTTCTCTTTGCGAATTTCGAGCCGTTCGCTCCAGTGTCGCATCTGTACGACGCCTACTGCCGCACATAACGTCGCCATGCGGTACTTCTCCCCGAAGGCGAAGCCCGACACGGCACGGTACCTGTCGTCAGGCAGGTCCTTCAGCCGCTCATAATGCCCCAGGGTCGCGGCGAGCTGATAGTGCTCGTCGTCGTTGGTTAGCAGCATCCCTCCATCGCCGGCCGACGTCAGCTTACCGTCCTGGAAGCTGATGGCGGCCGTATCGCCGAGAGTGCCGCACATCTGACCTCGGTACAGCGTGCCCTGAGAGACGCAGTTGTCCTCGACGATCATCAGGTCGTGGCGTCGCGCCACGTCGAGCAGTGCGTCCATGTCCGCGGGTATGCCCTTCCAGTGCACGACCATGATCGCCTTGGTCCGCGGCGTGATGCGGCGCTCGACGTCGACGGGGTCTAGGGTCCGAGTGACCGGGTCGATGTCGGCGAAGACCGGAACAGCGCCACATCCGACTATAGGCATGCACGTAAAGGGGTGTACCGCCGACTGCATGATGACCTCGTCGCCGGGCCCGACGCCGACGCCGAACAGCGCCGAACGCAGGGCCGACGTGCCGCTGTTGTGCGCCAGGGCGTGCTTCACGCCCCACCGTTCGGCGACGGCCAGCTCGAGCTCCTCAATGGGCCCGCCGCCTTGAGGGCTGCCGAGGTGGCCGCTGCGGACCAGGTCCGTGACAGCCTGCACCTCCTCGTCCCCGTATATCGGCCACTGGGCGTAGTAGTCGTGATCAAGCGTGACGGCAGGAGAGCCGCCCAACAGCGCGAGATCGTCAGTCATAGGGTCACTCCATGCCGGTGCAGAGACGCTGTCTGTGCAACCGGGGACATAGGTAACACTTAAACCGGGGACATAGGTGACACTTTTGTAGGCGTATGCAAGACAGTTCGATCGTGGTCATCCAACAGCCCGATAGACAGGGGACCAAACCAGATGGTCCAGTAGCGATCATCCTGTGGCACCAGGCCAACGGGCTCGCCTTTGAGTGCCCAGCTGAGGTAGATCATGTCGCCCTTCCACTTGATCTGACCGTTGGTACGCACCTGCCGCACAGTCGCCCCGACTCCGTACTCTGGGGCGGTTATCCGACGCGGGTAAGACCGAGCGGACGGATGGTACCGGCTGGCGGGAGGCTGCTGTGCCAGTGCCTCATGTGGCCGTTCGGTGTTGTAGTCCAGGCGAAAGGTGTCGAAGGCTCTCTGCTGCCTCCGCCTGGTTGCCCTTGGCGGACTTGCCGTCTCTGCCTTCAGAGTACGGTGCAGTCGCTCCAGTCGTCCGTTTTGCTCCGGGTGACCGGGTTCGATCCGCTCAGGCACGATGCCCAGCTTGACCCACCATACCGCCAGCTGCGACAAGCTACCCAAGCCCACACTGGCAAAGGGTGGTCCGTTGTCGGTCCGAATGGTCGATGGAAGTCCATACTCCCGAAAGGCCTGCTCAAGCACCCTTCGAGCTTCGCGGTGGTTAGGTTGCCGCAGCCCATCGCACACCAACAGGTATCGCGAGGCGGCATCCTGCACCGTCAAAGGGTCGATCCGGGTCCTATCTCCCGTTCGGAACCACCCCTTGAAGTCGATAGACCACACGTCATTGGGCCTTTCTGCCGCCGCAAACGGCTCGCTCCAAGGCGCTGCATGCCGTCGACGTTTTCGACGCTTCACCAGCCCTGCTCGGTCAAGGATCTCTCCCGCCGTGCTCGACGCAGGCCACGACGCGTTGGGCTCGGCATTCCGAAGCGACGCCACCACTTTCTTAGGTCCCCAGTTCGGATGGGCCCGTCTTACACCGATCACACGCTCGGCTACTGCCAAAGGCGTCTTGTTCGGCCGACGAATCGGAGCTCGGCTACGGTCTCCCACTCCCTCAAAACCATACGCCCGGTACCGATTCACCCGCTTGTATCCCGTCTTACGGCTTATACCGAACCGTCGGCACAGCGACACGAAGCTCACTTCCCCCCTCTTCCATCATTCCAGGAACTCTTTTCGCTCTTCCTCCGGACTCGTCTGTTTCCAGGGCAACACACTCCTCCTGATGGGATCGGCCCCATCTTCGCCCAATGTGTTACCCATGTCTCCGGTCTATCTGTTACCCCGAATCCACCGAGGGAGGGCGTCGGGTTAGCATCCTGAAGTGGCCAGAGGGTGCTCTTCTGAATCTGGGATAATGGTTTTGTAACAGCAAAACAGTCCCAGAGAAGGAGCACCCAATAGATGCTACCACGCAACCAGCCCGACCGTATCCGTATCGTCTTTGACGATCACCGCCTGGTGGCCAATGCCGGTCTGCTCCTGCCGGCCACCCTCGCCCGGCATCTGGGCCTGCGGGAACTCGTTGACCATCACCTTGACCTGGGCGGCGCGCCGGGGCGGGCCAACACCGGAGACAAGCTGATGAGAGGTACCCTCAAAAAGTGTGTAAACGGTCAGGCGGTGTACCCTCTCTCTGAACAAGACGGGCTCAAGGCCCAAGAGAGGAGATAGACCGCCCATGAGGAAGGAAAGCACTGAGAGTAGGTCGGAGTCAAGGCCGGAGTGGGAGCAGTTGGAGGATTGGGTGCGAAGCCAGGTCCAGAGGCTGGTCCAAGAGTTGCTGGAGGAGGAGGTGACGGCGTTTCTGGGAAGGGCGAAGTCGGCGCTCAGGTCCGACTCGGACTCAGATACCGGCTATCGGAACGGATACGGCAGAGCCCGGAGGCTTACGCTGAGTTCGGGCACGATACAGCTTAGGCGGCCACGAGTCCGCGATACCGAGGAGCAGTTCGAGAGCCGGCTGCTGCCGCTGTTCGTCAACAGGACCAGGAAGGTTGCTGAGTTGATCCCCGAGCTGTACCTGCACGGTCTATCCGAAGGCGACTTCGATCTGGCTTTGCGGGGGCTGCTGGGAGAGGACGCACCGGTATCGGCGAGCACGGTGGCCCGGTTGAAGTCCAAGTGGAACGATGAGCTTGCCCAATGGCGCAGCCGGCCCCTCGATGACCTGGAAGTGGTCTACATGTGGGTGGATGGAGTCTACGTCAAGGCTGGTCTTGAGAAGGAGAAGGCGGCGGTACTGGTAGTGATGGCGGCCCTGAGCGACGGGAGCAAGGTGGTGGTGAGCGCTGTTCCCGGATACAGGGAGTCCACAGAGAACTGGTCCGAGGTGCTCAGGGACATCAAGCGCCGGGGCTTGAGCTGCCCGAGGCTGGTGGTTGGAGACGGACACCTGGGCATCTGGGGAGCTCTGCGCAACGTCTATCCGCAGGCGGCAGAGCAACGCTGCTGGAACCACAAGATCGTAAACGTGCTCGCCAAGCTTCCAAAGCGACAACAGGACCAGGCCAAGCTCATGCTGCGTACTATCCCCTACGCCCAGACTCGGACAGAGGCTGAGCGGCTCAGGACGGTGTTCACCAGGTGGTGCGGCGACCATTCCTACGAGGCGGCCTCAGAGGCCTTGGAGCGGGACTGGGACCGCATGATCACCTTCTATGACTTCCCAAAGGAGCACTGGGGGCACCTTCGCACGACGAACCCGGTAGAATCACCCTTCGCGGCCCTCAGGCTTCGGACCGATGCCGCCAAGCGCTACAAGAGGGTCGATCGGGCGATAGCGGTGATCTGGAAAATGTTGATGGTCGCCGAACAGCGCTTCAGGCGTCTGAAGGCCCCTGAGTTGATCGAAGACGTCTATCTCGGTGCGCAGTATGCGGATGGAATCGCCATTGAATCAACGGCTGAGAAGGTCGCCGCCTGATGTCGTTTACACACCTATTGACGTAACCTCAGCTGATGACCCTGGTGGCCTCAGCCATGGCCGGCGGCGACTGCATCGACGACGCTGATGTGTTGCGCACCGGGGGGACGGCCTGCACCCTGGGCGGCACGGTCAAGGCGCCATCCACCCTGGGCACCTTCCTGCGCAGCTTCCGGTGGGGCCACGTCTGCCAGCTGGACCGGGTGAGCCGGGAGCTGCTGGCCCGGGCCTGGGCCGCTGGGGCCGGACCCGGCGACGCGCCGTTCACCATCGACCTCGATTCCACCATCTGCGAGACCTACGGACTGGCCAAGGAGGGCGCCCGCCACCACGGCTATACCGGCAAGCGGGGCTACCACCCACTGCTGGCCATCGCCGCCGGCACCGGAGACGTGCTGATGTCCCGGCTGCGCGAGGGCCGGGCCAACACCGCCCGCGGCGCCGCCCACTTCCTGCGGGAGACGGTGGGACGGGTGCGCTACGCCGGGGCCAACGGACGACTCACGCTACGGGCCGACAGCGGGTTCTACACTCATGGCGTGGTATCCGTCTGCCGCAAGATGGATGTCCGCTTCTCCATCACCATCCGCCAGCATAAAAGCCTGCACAATCTCATCGAGGCGATACCCGAAGATGCCTGGACGCCGATTCCTTACTGGATGGACGGCGCCGCCGATGTGGCCGAGACCACCTGCACTCCCTTCCAGAGTGAACCTGATGCCGCGCCGGTGCGGCTCATCGTCCGGCGTGTGAAGCCCACGCCCGGTTCCCAGCTGGCCCTCTTCGCCACCTACAGCTATCACGGCTTCATCACCGACCGGGACGGGGAGATGCTCGAACTGGAGGCCGACCATCGCCGCCACGCCGAGATCGAGAATGCCATCCGAGACCTCAAGCACGGTGTGGGGTTGAACCATCTCCCCTCGGGCCGCTTCGCCGCCAACGCCGCCTGGCTGGCGGTACAGGTGATGGCCCACAACATCGCCCGCTGGACAGCGCGCATCGGTCTGGGCGAGCAGGTGGTGACCACCAAGACCCTCCGGCGGCGGTTCTTCTCCCTGGCCGGACGGATCACCCGCTCGGCGCGCCGCCTCACACTGCATCTGCCACAGCGCTGGCCTTGGGAAGCCCAGTTCGATCGTGCCCTGGCCCGATTGCGCGCCCTGCCACTCCCTGCCTGACGGCGGCGGCGGCAACCGGCCGCCATCCGGCCAACCGAACGTCCCCGCGAACTCGCGCCAGTCCGGTCTGCGAGTGCCTCTTGCTGTGTCCTCTCCCCGCTATCTCGCCCTGACCAACATTCGCAGACGGTCACAAAGTCTCCCCGCGGCAACTGAAGACAAACACCGGCCCCCCTCTACCCCAAATCGTGCCCGGACCATCGCCCTCCCTTGCCCCTATCGCCCGTTCCGCTGCTGCATAGTCATCCCTTCGGTGGATTTGGGGTTACCAATGTATCCGGTTTGTACCGTCTTACCTCCTCTCCCTTGATGGGAGAGGAATGAGGTGAGGGTGAATTGTCCGGCGCCCGGAAAGCGTCGGTGATTACCATTGACTCCACGACTTCCAACAGTCCTCAACCAACCGTCCTGCCTTATCGATATTCCCTCCGGCGGCGTGTCTGCTGGCCAACGATTCATAGGTCCCCGAATCGTACGATGCTCGCCGGCAGCTTACCATCCGGCAGATAGAACGCGTTGTCCAGGTCGATGCGTGCCGGCTGGTGGGTCTCCATCGACTCCACGGCCTTCTCGAAGATCAGCGTAGGAATACTCGCCTCCCATGCGTCCATCGGGTTTGGGCCGCCTTCGAGGCAGAGCCGGGCGAACATGCCCATCTCGTCGTCGAAGCCGTTGTGGTACCGGTTCTCCTCGATGCCCGGTTCGTCTGTGCCCTCGAATACGAGATTGCGGAACCCCCACGTGGCCGCGCTTACCGGGCCCGCCAGCACTTCGCCGTAGTGCTTCGGGACAATGCCTCCGGAACCTATGGTGCCGTAGACCGACGTGGCTACACCACCGTTCTCGAACAGGATGTTGATCGTGCTCGTATTGGCCGGCTGACCGCCGAACCCCATCGCCTGCACTTCTACCGGCTGTGACCGCATGACGTGCCATATCCAGTGAAGGTTGTACCCGCTGGCGTCGAGAATTCCGTTGGTGCCATGCGGACCTTCGGGGTCGTCTGGGAGCTTGTACGCATCGTAGGTGATCCTGCAGGTGAACAGGACGAAAAACGGTCGCGGGATCACCTCTCGCAAACGTTTCGTAACCGGCGAGTGCTTGAACCACCAGCCGCCCATGAGCTGGACGCCTGACTAGTCATGGCCAGCGGCTTCTCGACGTAGACGTGCTTGCCCTCATTGCACGCTTGAATCGCGATCTCCGTGTGGGTGTCGTGAAATGAATGCACCAGCACCGCATCGATTTCGGGGTCGGAGAGCAGGCGGTCGAGGCTCGTCGTGTGGTACTGGGCCCCGAACTTGTCCGCAGCGTCGTGGGCAGCGTCGCCCTTCGTGTCCATCGTGGCGACCACGTTCATTTCCGGGGTGCTCAGGATGTTCGGCGTGTGCATCCGTGTGATCCGGCCGCAGCCGACGATGCCTACGTTGAGCCGCCGAGTCATGCGTCTACGCGGCCGGACTCAACCTCGTCGATGAGCCCCCTGAGGTTGTCGAAGTTGATTCGCATGGCCTCGACCGCCGAGCCGCTGGGAGGCCGGAAGTGGGTTGCGACGGACAGCACGGCGTCGACGCGCTCGTCGCGCATCTTCGTGAGAAGGGTAGGGAAGTCCACGTCGCCCTCGCCGATAGGTCGGTAGTCGAAGTCGAGGTTCAATCCGTCGTTCACGTGCAGGTCCTTGACGTGCAGGCAGTGCAGGTAAGGCCGGACGTTGTCGAAGCCCCTGGTGACGGCGTCGGACTCACCGCTGTTGACGTTGTCCGCGGGCCCCCACATCACCTTGATCCTGGGAGAGCCAAGCCGCTCGGCGACTCGCCGGAAGTTCGCTGTCGTGTTCGTGTAGTTCCAGGGCATCATGGAGAGCACGACGTCCACGTCGTGCTGCTCGGCCGCCTCCAGCACCGGCTCGAAGGCGCGGACGAGCTTGTCCATGTCGACGTCGGCGATTACCCCTCCGCGGGTTTGCCAACGCATGGGCCAGGTCGGCTTGCCCGCCGAGTACTCCCCCGGCCAGGCGAAGGTGTACGCCGATACGGCGCCCACTCCAAGGTGCGCGGCGATCTCCATCGAGCGCACCAGGTCAGCCAGGTCTCTGTGGTACGCGGGAAGGTCATGAGGGTTCGCGAGGTCGAGGTCAGTAAGGTGGATTTCTTTGAACGGCGCTGCGGCGCTGATCAGCAGCAGCTTGAGATCGTGCTCCGCGACGCGCTCCGCCAGCGCATCGACCTGCTCGTCGGTCATTTCGGCGACTTCAGGCTCGCCTTCGATCCGGGAATACCAGACGTACACCGCGCCGATGTCCTTCGCGACGGCCAACGCCTCGTCCAGGGGCAGCGCCAGCTCGTTGAGGAACATGCCGAGCTTGAAGCGGTAGGGTTGCGGGTCGTCAGGCATCTGCGGGTCCGATCGGAGGTTGAGCGAAGTCTACCATAGGCGGGGCGGAATCGACGGTCTCGTGAACGCGAAGTCCGCCGCTTGCGTCGCACCTGCGCTTTGGCTATCCTTCAGAAGGTGCGCGCCCGTAGCTCAGCGGATAGAGCATCGGTCTTCGGAACCGAGGGTCGCGGGTTCGAATCCTGCCGGGCGCGCCAGTCGAAAACCCTTCAATCAACTGGCCGACGTTACACGAGCTACATCACACGTTCGTATCGTTGCTGATCGCTGGAGGAGTGCATCCGCGGGTGATCGCGGACATGTGGGACACTCTTCGATCTCGACGACGATGGACACGTACGGGCACCTGTTAGGGGGAGCGCAGAGAACCAGCGGGAGGCCGAGCTGAACAGGCGGCTCCTAGGAAGCTGAGCATCCTCGGCTACTCAGCCAAACGTACAAATACTGCGGGATCATTCAGGCGACCGTTTTGGGCAGTTTCGAGGGTCCAAGAGAGGGACGCGGTCCGCCAATACTTCATTCTGAATGGAGGCCATGGCTTAACAAGGAAGACTATCCATTCCCTGGGCGAAACATAGGTTAGATCGAATTTGGCTCTGTAGGCCCCCGATTTTTTGCTCGACAAGGACACGAAGTGGTCTGTCATGGATCGGCGAGGGAGTAGGCGGCGGCTGTGCTTGTCAGCGAATATCGGCAATCTCGGTTCCAAGGTCGTAAAACTACCATCATCGTCTATTTCATCGACGACGGCGCTTACCCTGACCATTTCTCCAGTATTCGATGATTCGTTGGTGACTTCGAAGTCTATTGATATCGAGTCGCCATATTGCTCCCTAACACGGAACTCATTCATAAATCGCAAGTCAGGTTCGATGTCCCTTAGGTATCTTGCCCGCTGTAGGAAGTAGGCGTAAACGGCACCCATCGCCAGAATCAGGCCCGTTGAGATGGTGAATATCGAAGTGAGCAGGGCCAGCAGATCGCGGGGCGGCGCGACGGCGATGAAGGTGCTGGTTTCCATGTCGGGCATTATATATCCGACACGATTGTCCTCCCCTTGTCTGCCCCTTGACTGAACGGGACAGAGGAGTACGGACCGGACAGAGTGGTCCGATTCAGCTACAAAACCTCGAATCTTGGAGGTGTAGATTCGTAGCTAAATGGGTTGGCCTTGCGTCATCGGAGCCGAGGGTCGCGGGTTCGAATCTTGCCGGGCGCGCCACCGCCTAACCCCCAACGATTTTTTTCCTGGTGGTTTCTCTTCACTTGCTCGGCAGGGCCGCCCGGAGACCTCCGTCCGAAGACCCCGCCTCGGGTTAGAAAGGGTTATCGAACTGGGAGCAAATCGGGCGAGCTAGCGTTGTGTTGCTCGTCAGAGGCCCGACGAACCTGCTAGCCGATTTGCTAACGCACCGGTCAGCACGTCGCAGGACTCTGCAAAACGACAGTTACAGGATCGGCACCGGGCGTCGGACGCGGCAGGCCAAGTTGGAGGCGTCCGACGCGGCTACCGACGACCGGTTCGGGTACGACGTCGACATCGACGGGGACACGGCTGTCGTCGGTGCGTTCGGCAACGACACCGCCGCGGGGACCAACGCCGGTGCCGCATATGTCTTCACCCGCTCGGGGGTCACCTGGAGCGAGCAGGTCATACTGGAGGCCGACGATACGGCTTTCAACGACCAGTTCGGCTGGTCGGTGGCTATCAGCGGAGTCAACGTCGTCGTCGGGGCCCGTCTCGACGACACGACCGTTGCCACCGACGCCGGCTCGGCATACTTCTTCAGGGGCGTCTCCGAGCCGTCCGACGCGCTGACCCTGAGCGAGTCTATCCAGGCCACAACTACCAAGGCGGCAGCGGACTCTCTTGGTGTGACAGACTCCGTCACGCTCGGCCTGTCACCGAGTGACGCCCTTACCGTCGCCGACTCGACCAGTCTGGGCCATGGCCTGCCATCCAGCGACTCTCTGGCCCTGGCCGACAACGTCACGCTAGGTCTTTCACCCTCCGACGTCCTTTCGATTAGTGATTCTACCCAGGCGACCACCTCGAAGGCGGTGGCCGACGGTATCGCTCTCGGAGACTCGGTCACGCTGGGCCTGTCGCCGACAGACGCCCTGGCTGTGGTGGAGTCGACCCAGGCGACGGCCTCCAAGGCTGTGGCCGATGGACTTGCTTTAACCGACACGGTTACCCTCGGGCTTTCGCCAACAGACACCATTGGCGTCAGCGATTCGACTCAGGCAACGACCTCCAAGGCGGCGGCCGATGGACTTGCTATCGCCGATACGGTCACCCTCGGCCTGTCGCCTACAGATACCCTGGTCATCGTAGACTCGACCCAGGCGACGACCTCCAAGGCTGTAGCCGATGGACTTGCTATCGCCGACACGGTCACCCTCGGCCTGTCGCCGACAGACACTATGGCCATCGTGGACTCGACCCAGGCGACTACGTCCAAGGGAGTCGCTGATGGCATCACTCTCGGCGACTCGGTTACGTTGGGCCTGTCACCGACAGACACCCTGGCGATCGTGGACTCGACCCAGGCGACTACGTCCAAGGTAGCGGCCGATGGGCTTGCTCTCGGCGACACGGTCACCCTCGGCCTGTCGCCTACTGACACCTTGGCTGTCGGCGATTCGACCCAGGCAACGACGTCGAAGGCTGTGGCCGATGGACTTGCTATCGCCGACTCGTTCACCTTGGGCCTGTCGCCGACAGACACTCTGGCCGTCGCGGACTCGACCCAGGCGACAACCTCCAAGGCGGTAGCTGATGGCATGACTCTCGGCGACTCGGTTACGTTGGGCTTGTCGCCCAAGGATGCCCTGGCTGTAAGTGAGTCGACCCGGGCAACCACGTCTAAGCCCGAATCCACCGAGGGAGGGCGTCGGGTTAGCATCCTGAAGTGGCCAGAGGGTGCTCTTCTGAATCTGGGATAATGGTTTTGTAACAGCAAAACAGTCCCAGAGAAGGAGCACCCAATAGATGCTACCACGCAACCAGCCCGACCGTATCCGTATCGTCTTTGACGATCACCGCCTGGTGGCCAATGCTGGTCTGCTCCTGCCGGCCACCCTCGCCCGGCATCTGGGCCTGCGGGAACTCGTTGACCATCACCTTGACCTGGGCGGCGCGCCGGGGCGGGCCAACACCGGAGACAAGCTGATGACCCTGGTGGCCTCAGCCATGGCCGGCGGCGACTGCATCGACGACGCTGATGTGTTGCGCACCGGGGGGACGGCCTGCACCCTGGGCGGCACGGTCAAGGCGCCATCCACCCTGGGCACCTTCCTGCGCAGCTTCCGGTGGGGCCACGTCCGCCAGCTGGACCGGGTGAGCCGGGAGCTGCTGGCCCGGGCCTGGGCCGCTGGGGCCGGACCCGGCGACGCGCCGTTCACCATCGACCTCGATTCCACCATCTGCGAGACCTACGGACTGGCCAAGGAGGGCGCCCGCCACCACGGCTATACCGGCAAGCGGGGCTACCACCCACTGCTGGCCATCGCCGCCGGCACCGGAGACGTGCTGATGTCCCGGCTGCGCGAGGGCCGGGCCAACACCGCCCGCGGCGCCGCCCACTTCCTGCGGGAGACGGTGGGACGGGTGCGCTACGCCGGGGCCAACGGACGACTCACGCTACGGGCCGACAGCGGGTTCTACACTCATGGCGTGGTATCCGTCTGCCGCAAGATGGATGTCCGCTTCTCCATCACCATCCGCCAGCATAAAAGCCTGCACAATCTCATCGAGGCGATACCCGAAGATGCCTGGACGCCGATTCCTTACTGGATGGACGGCGCCGCCGATGTGGCCGAGACCACCTGCACTCCCTTCCAGAGTGAACCTGACGCCGCGCCGGTGCGGCTCATCGTCCGGCGTGTGAAGCCCACGCCCGGTTCCCAGCTGGCCCTCTTCGCCACCTACAGCTATCACGGCTTCATCACCGACCGGGACGGGGAGATGCTCGAACTGGAGGCCGACCATCGCCGCCACGCCGAGATCGAGAATGCCATCCGAGACCTCAAGCACGGTGTGGGGTTGAACCATCTCCCCTCGGGCCGCTTCGCCGCCAACGCCGCCTGGCTGGCGGTACAGGTGATGGCCCACAACATCGCCCGCTGGACAGCGCGCATCGGTCTGGGCGAGCAGGTGGTGACCACCAAGACCCTCCGGCGGCGGTTCTTCTCCCTGGCCGGACGGATCACCCGCTCGGCGCGCCGCCTCACACTGCATCTGCCACAGCGCTGGCCTTGGGAAGCCCAGTTCGATCGTGCCCTGGCCCGATTGCGCGCCCTGCCACTCCCTGCCTGACGGCGGCGGCGGCAACCGGCCGCCATCCGGCCAACCGAACGTCCCCGCGAACTCGCGCCAGTCCGGTCTGCGAGTGCCTCTTGCTGTGTCCTCTCCCCGCTATCTCGCCCTGACCAACATTCGCAGACGGTCACAAAGTCTCCCCGCGGCAACTGAAGACAGACACCGGCCCCCCTCTACCCCAAATCGTGCCCGGACCATCGCCCTCCCTTGCCCCTATCGCCCGTTCCGCTGCTGCATAGTCATCCCTTCGGTGGATTTGGGCTAAGGCGGCGGCCGATGGCATCACCCTCGGTGACTCGGTCACGCTGGGGTTATCGCCGACGGATGCTCTGGCCGTAAGTGAGTCGACGCGGGCAACAACGTCTAAGGCGGCGGCCGACGGACTCACCCTGGGCGACTCGGTCACGCTGGGGTTATCGCCGACGGACGCCCTGGCCATCACGGACTCGACCCGGGCGACTACGTTCAAGGTAGCGGCTGATGGCATCACCCTCGGTGACTTTGTCACGCTAGGCCTGTCGCCTACGGATGCTTTGGCCGTAGGTGAGTCGACGCGGGCAACAACGTCTAAGGCGGTGGCTGATGGCATCACCCTTGGTGACACGGTCACGCTTGGCCTGTCACCGACAGACACTCTGGCCGTCGCGGACTCGACCCAGGCGACTACGTCCAAGGTAGCGGCCGATGGACTTGCTATCGCCGACACGGTTACGTTGGGCCTGTCACCGACAGACGCCCTGGCCATCAGCGAATCAGCTCATGAAACCACATCCAGGGCCGTAGCCGACGGTATCGCTCTCGGCGACTCGGTCACCCTCGGCCTGTCGCCTACGGATACACTGGCCGTCGCGGACTCGACCCAGGCAACGACCTCCAAGGCCGTGGCCGACACGATCTCTATCGGCGACTCAGTCGCGCTTGGCCTGTTGCCAATGGACGCGCTCGCCGTCAGCGAGTCGACACACGCGACCGCTTTTGAGGCGACGACCGACTCCCTTACTCTGGGCGACTCGGTGACCCTTGGCCTGTCGCCTTCCGATGCCTTCACGCTGACGGACGCGGCTCGGCAGGAAGTCGGCAGCTCCCCGTCGGATGCTCTTGCCCTGGCCGACCCGGTGTCGCTGTTCCCCTTCCCTTTCGATGACCTCGCGCTTACGGACGCGGCTCAGCAGGGAGTGGGCTCAGCTCCGTCGGCGACGCTGACTCTCACAGACGCCGTTACTCTCGGCCTGTCGCCGATCGAAACCCTCACGTTGGCGGAGGCGGTTCAAACGGCGGCCCAAATAGACTGGGTAGTGGGCGAGTCGGTCGGCTTGAGTGACACAGTTTCGCTCAGCCTCTCGCCGAGGGACTCGCTCACACTCGGAGCCCAGGCACAGACTCCGGTTGTCGAAGCGCCGGCCGACACCCTAGGTGTCATGGAGACTGTAACCATTCAACTCTTGTCCGCCTCGGTGGTCACCGTTCCTGACACTCTGGGCCTAACAGAGCTCGCCAATGTATCGGCCTCGAAGGGCTCGGCGGATGCCCTCGGGTTGGCAGACTCGACGTCGATATTGCTCGGCCCCAGCGAGACCGCCGACCTAGCCGACGCGGTCGGCGTTGCTGAGTCGGTCGCGCTCGGCCCGTCTTCCGCGGAAATCCTCGCTCTGGTTGACTCGGCCGAGACGGTCGTTGCACGGACGTCGGTCCCTACCACACCTCCGCCTCCGCCTCCGACGTCTTCACCACCGCCCCCAGTCGTCTCTCCGCCGCCGGTGCCTTCGCCGGTCTCGACGGTGAACGACTTGTTGGACCTTGCTGGTCTAACCGAGTCGGTAAGCCTGGAGTTCCTCAGCCGAGGCGCGCCCGCTCAGGGTGACGCCGTCCGTCTCGTAGAGTCGATCGAGTTGCGGCTCACCAGGGTCAGACGCGCGTCCCTCGCAGAGTCGGTTGGGCTGGCAGACTTGGCGGTGATGCGCCTCCCATCGAACGTTTTCGAGGGGCTCCGAGTTCCTTGGATTGACGGACTCAGCCCGTGTCGACACGGTCCGTCAGTCGAAGGACTCCTCCGGTGGCGGTAACCCCGCGCAAACGGCCTCCGACGTCGCTGGCCCGACCGACCCAGACGCCGCAAGCGCGGGCACTGCAGTAACCGGACAGACTATCGTCGCTGCGGGTGAGATCGATCCGACAGTCACCGGGCAGGTCGTCGTCGAGGTTGCAAAGGCGAATGCGCGGGCTGCGGGACAGTCGATCCTAGAGGCCGCCAGGATCGACCCCGAGGTTACTGTAAAGGTGGTCATAGAAGCCGCGAAAACGGATGCAAGGGCCGCCGGCGAGGCGATCGTCGAAGCCGCGACCATCGACCTAGAGCGGTTAGTCGCACTCATAATCGAGGCGTTCAAGACGGACGCCCAGACGATGGGAGGCGTCATAGTCGAGGCCGTCAGAATAGACGGGCGTGGTATCGGGCAGGCGATAGTTGAGACAGTGAGAATCGACCCTGAGGCTACAGCGCTGGCGATCGTAGAGGCCGCGAAAGCGGATCCGGAGGCAGCAGGCAACCTCATTGTTGAAGCGACCAAGATAGACGCCGAGGCCACAGGCCAGGCAGTTGTTATCGCAGCAAGAATAGATGCGCAGGCGATAGGCAGAGCAATCGTTAGCACCCTACTGGCGACGGCCGCAGAGGACGTCGTTACAAGACAGACCGTTGTCGAGGCGGCGAAGGCAGACCCTGCTTTAGCCCAAATCCACCGAAGGGATGACTATGCAGCAGCGGAACGGGCGATAGGGGCAAGGGAGGGCGATGGTCCGGGCACGATTTGGGGTAGAGGGGGGCCGGTGTTTGTCTTCAGTTGCCGCGGGGAGACTTTGTGACCGTCTGCGAATGTTGGTCAGGGCGAGATAGCGGGGAGAGGACACAGCAAGAGGCACTCGCAGACCGGACTGGCGCGAGTTCGCGGGGACGTTCGGTTGGCCGGATGGCGGCCGGTTGCCGCCGCCGCCGTCAGGCAGGGAGTGGCAGGGCGCGCAATCGGGCCAGGGCACGATCGAACTGGGCTTCCCAAGGCCAGCGCTGTGGCAGATGCAGTGTGAGGCGGCGCGCCGAGCGGGTGATCCGTCCGGCCAGGGAGAAGAACCGCCGCCGGAGGGTCTTGGTGGTCACCACCTGCTCGCCCAGACCGATGCGCGCTGTCCAGCGGGCGATGTTGTGGGCCATCACCTGTACCGCCAGCCAGGCGGCGTTGGCGGCGAAGCGGCCCGAGGGGAGATGGTTCAACCCCACACCGTGCTTGAGGTCTCGGATGGCATTCTCGATCTCGGCGTGGCGGCGATGGTCGGCCTCCAGTTCGAGCATCTCCCCGTCCCGGTCGGTGATGAAGCCGTGATAGCTGTAGGTGGCGAAGAGGGCCAGCTGGGAACCGGGCGTGGGCTTCACACGCCGGACGATGAGCCGCACCGGCGCGGCGTCAGGTTCACTCTGGAAGGGAGTGCAGGTGGTCTCGGCCACATCGGCGGCGCCGTCCATCCAGTAAGGAATCGGCGTCCAGGCATCTTCGGGTATCGCCTCGATGAGATTGTGCAGGCTTTTATGCTGGCGGATGGTGATGGAGAAGCGGACATCCATCTTGCGGCAGACGGATACCACGCCATGAGTGTAGAACCCGCTGTCGGCCCGTAGCGTGAGTCGTCCGTTGGCCCCGGCGTAGCGCACCCGTCCCACCGTCTCCCGCAGGAAGTGGGCGGCGCCGCGGGCGGTGTTGGCCCGGCCCTCGCGCAGCCGGGACATCAGCACGTCTCCGGTGCCGGCGGCGATGGCCAGCAGTGGGTGGTAGCCCCGCTTGCCGGTATAGCCGTGGTGGCGGGCGCCCTCCTTGGCCAGTCCGTAGGTCTCGCAGATGGTGGAATCGAGGTCGATGGTGAACGGCGCGTCGCCGGGTCCGGCCCCAGCGGCCCAGGCCCGGGCCAGCAGCTCCCGGCTCACCCGGTCCAGCTGGCGGACGTGGCCCCACCGGAAGCTGCGCAGGAAGGTGCCCAGGGTGGATGGCGCCTTGACCGTGCCGCCCAGGGTGCAGGCCGTCCCCCCGGTGCGCAACACATCAGCGTCGTCGATGCAGTCGCCGCCGGCCATGGCTGAGGCCACCAGGGTCATCAGCTTGTCTCCGGTGTTGGCCCGCCCCGGCGCGCCGCCCAGGTCAAGGTGATGGTCAACGAGTTCCCGCAGGCCCAGATGCCGGGCGAGGGTGGCCGGCAGGAGCAGACCGGCATTGGCCACCAGGCGGTGATCGTCAAAGACGATACGGATACGGTCGGGCTGGTTGCGTGGTAGCATCTATTGGGTGCTCCTTCTCTGGGACTGTTTTGCTGTTACAAAACCATTATCCCAGATTCAGAAGAGCACCCTCTGGCCACTTCAGGATGCTAACCCGACGCCCTCCCTCGGTGGATTCGGGTTTAGCCCAAGCCGCTCTCGTCGCGGGAACGGCGAACAATCCAAGCGCTCTCGCCGCACTGGGCAATCTGGTCGCCCTGGATATATTCCTTCGAGAGGACCCGCCCATCGAGGGTGCCGACCCGATATCGGGTGGATTCTGGGAGAGCCTCGGCTCCTCTGGGTCGATCACACAGATATTTGCACGGTTCCTTGACAGGATCCCTGAAGCCGAGGTGGTTATCGAGGCCCTCTCCGAATCGCCACCGGATACTCCGCTGTTCGCTGATGGTCAGGTGGTCCACGCCTATGTCCGGGTCACGCCACTGAACTTCACGCAGGAAGACATAGGTGTTGCACACATTACCTTCGCATTGGAAAAGAGATGGTTAGAGGTGAATAACGTCCACCCCTGGTCTATCACGATGCACCGTCACAACGAGGAAACAGGGAGTTGGGACCCGTTTATCGCCAAAAGGTCGTGGGAGAGGACCAGGAACGGGTCTTCTACACGGTCCCGCCAGCCCAATTCTCGCTCTGGGCTGTGTCTGGAAGTTCAGAGTTGCCACCTATGCAAGTACGGGTTGACAACCTGAGAATCGTCCCAAACCAGATCACTGAAGGACAGAGCGTCACAGTCGAGGCCGAGGTCGTCAACAACGGAACGACGACAGCTCGCCATAACGTAGTCCTATGGCTGAACCGGCGCGTCCACATCAGCCGTCTTGTAACCGTTCTGTCTGGGGACAGCCAAACGGTATCGTTCGCTTTCAAACCACAAGCGGGCTCCTACGAGGTACGGGTCGACCGCCTCTTGGACAGCATGTACGTGCGACCTGGATCGATCGATCTCGGACCGGAGCTGACCACCGAGACGATCACTCTAACAAACCTGGCGGTGGACGGCGGTACTGTAGCCTACACCGTCAATACTGATCGCCCATGGTTGACGGCCAGTCCGGTTTCCTTCGAGCTGGAACCGGGGAGTAGCCTAGACGTCACGTTCTCGGTAGACAGGGCAGGGCTACAGGACGACGCGTACGCCGGAGCGGCGACCGTCTCATTCACCGGAGCCCGCCTGGGGAGCTTCGTGGTCGATGTGACGATGGACGTGGAGTCACCGGCATCTAATACCGAAGACCGACCGTCTTTTCCAACGTTAATAGCGATTGTCGGGATATCACTGGCTCTTGTCGGAGTCTTTTCCGCAGCCGGGTTCTTCGTAGTCAAAAGACGCTATTTCGCACAGAGACAGATAGCCAGGCCTTGGTGCCTTGCAGCGCTTTCGCTGATTCCTGGCGTTCGGTTACGTCGGCGAGGATGACGCTGGAGACCTTCTCCCCTTCCAGATCAATCTGCGATATAGCGGCCTCCGCGGGAATTTGGTGCCATCTTTGCGAAGCCCAACAATCCCCGAGCGGCCGGCCATTAGCCGAGATGATTCCGAGGATTCGAGGGTTGCAAGCATGATTCTCTCGTAAAAAGTCTGTGCAGGTCGAATTAGAACAACCGTACCCTTGCCTGGGTACAATATACAGTCTCTGTTCCGTGTCCTACCCCAACATACGGTAGCGCTCACATGTGCTAAAGCGCTGGAACTTCCTCAAAACGGGTTTTTACGAGGGAATCAAGCACGCAAAGCGATACTTACAAATGTTAAACGCCCATCACGCCGGCGGGTCAACCGCGCTGGGGTCCGCGACGTGTAGGCTATGGCACCGGTGAGGTCTTCACAAGTCCGCCAGAATCCCTCGCGCGATGACCATGGAGCGGTCGAAGTTCTCGCGCATGTACTCGGTCAACATGCGGGAGAGCTGGCCTTCCTCGCCCTCGTCGATCAGTGTGCCGGCGCGGCTGGCCCGGTCGTAGGCCGTCCTGAGGAGCTCGTCCTGCAGGTCGGTCCAGCGCGCCCTGATCTGCCCAACGACCTGGGCATCGAAGTCGTCCCCCGGGCGGACTTTGCGTTCGATGTTGCGGAATACCCACCACGGGCTATCGTCGCTGGGGCTCTGGCCGCCGAGGGCGAGCTCGTGGGGGATCTCGCCCTCCAGGAACATGGGCAAGAAGACCGAAAGACACGGCGAGTAAAGACTGCACCAGTAGACCGGGACCCGCGACCCGTCGGAGCAAAGATCGGCGACCAGGCTCGCCACCGTGTTGCTCTTGACGGAGTCGCTGTAGTGGGTGCAGATGGAGCGGGTAGGCGAGATCGCGGTGCGGAGCTCCTCGTCGGGAGTGGCGCCGTCCGAGTGGTCGCGCAGGATGCCGATCATCGTGCTGACGTCGACGCTCCGCGCGCTCCGATCCAGTATCGCGCAGGAGCGAGCCTGACGTTGAGGACTCCGGCCGAGTTGACTGGCGGGTAGCTCCCTGTAGGCCCCTCCGAAGTCGAGCTTCCCGCTGCCCGGCTCCCACCAGCCGCCTTCCACGGCTGTCGCCTCGGCGTCCGGTGACACGCGGTCCCAGTCGGTGCTGAGCGAGTAGACGTTGCTGATGCCCACCGTCGATTCGACCCGCTTGACGGCCCACTCGCGGCCCGCCGTCTCGACGACGTAGGCCTCGCGCGGATCGGCGACGATGAAGCTGTTGTCGTAACTGCCGCCCTCGACGCCCTCGAACTTGCCCTGGCCGTACTTGGAGATCAGAGAAGTCATCACGTCTACCGCGTGGGCCGCCGTCCGTCCGCGCTTGATGCCCAGCCTGACGAGCTCCATACCGAAGAGCCTGGGCTCCTTGGCTGCTGGCAGCTTCGAAGGCAGCGCCTCGTTGCCGATGACGACCTGGTGTTCGTTGAAGCCGTGCTCGTACCCCCAGCCCCAGTAGGGGCGGGAGCCGACGTGAGCGAAGGTCGAGCGCACCTGCGGCACGTCGACGTACTGGCACCCGACGCTGCCGCCGTTGCGATGGAAGGCGCGTTTCCGCTGCTCCAGCGGCTGGCACTCCTCCGCAGGCCGGTCGCTATTCTTCGAGAACACTGTGTGCCGGCCACGAGTGGCGTCTGGCAGCGCCACCATTGTGTCGCAGGAAGTAATCATGACTCTCGTTTTCTAAGACCTAACGCTTTTAGCAGACGCGCTTTTCAGCGTCGCCTGGCTAAACTTGATTCCCTCGTAAAAACCCGTTTTGAGGAAGTTCCAGCGCTTTAGCACATGTGAGCGCTACCGTATGTTGGGGTAGGACACGGAACAGAGACTGTATATTGTACCCAGGCAAGGGTACCGTTGTTCTAATTCGACCTGCACAGACTTTTTACGAGAGAATCAAAGTTGATTCCCTCGCAAAAAGGCCTGTTTGAGATGAACCCTGGCGTGCGAAGGGGCCTGGAAGGGAGGAGGCCACGGGATGCCGGCTGCTGGCCTCACCGCACCATCTGCCGCGCTCAGGACAAGCGTGATCCCGTTGCGGTACCCCTTCCGTGGCTCAGGGCACCCGGTGGAAGCTGTGGAGCGGCGCCCTCATGCGGCCGCGACCGCAGGTACCGTCCCGACCGCCCGCTGAGCCGTGTTCTCCATCTCCACCAGGCGTGCATGGACCATCCGCTTGAAGTTGCACGCCAACGCCTTCAGGTAGACGGCAAGCCGCACCCGACGGCCCCCTCGCACCCGCAAGCGCCCAAGCCCGTGGGCGCGCTTCAGCTCGGAGTTCGTTCCCTCGATCCCGGCCCTTATGGCATACCGCTTGCGCCACTCCTCGGTGGCCTCGGCCCTCCGGCGCCGCTCGATGTTTACCTTCACCAGGTCCGCCTTGAGGACGTAGTCCCCCGCACGCCGGTCCAGCTTCACTGGGCAACGGGACCGCAAGGGGCAGGGCTCGCATGTTGTCCTGGCAAAGTGGACCTCTACTCGCTCCGGCGCATCCTCCAACTCGTACTCCTTGATGGACGGGTGGCCGGCGGGGCACACCGTGGCCTGCTCCCCTGTGACGTCGATCTGGAAGTCCGCAGCGGTGAGCGGCGGTGGTCCGTCACGCTCTCCTTCGTGCGAGTTCCCCGGCGCCGACCCCGCCACCGGGCTCACCAGTTCCGTTCCCCGGCGCGAGGCTTCGAAGGCGTTGCGGCCCGACCCATACGCCGTGTCGACGAAGAGCTCGTCCGGTCGGACCTTCCGCTCCGCGAGCCCGTCAACGACCGGCACGCTCACGTCGGTGTCGCTCCCACTCGAGGGGGTCACCTCCACGTGGGTGATGAGATGGGTGGCGTTCTCCTCGTAGCAGGTCTCCGCCACCTAGTTCCTGGTGACGCCGAAGACCGCCGCAACACTCCGAACTCCTCGGGCAACTCCCATCCAACCAGCGGCGCCGCCTGATCCAATGCCCTCGTCTTCTTCTCAAGGAGCGGCAGGTAATGGAGAGGGTCGAAGACGAAGTCGTCTCGATCGTAGGACCGCCGATGGCGGGCGATGACTTCAGCGCCACAGCTGATCACAACCTCGTGTACATATCCGCGGACCAGAACGTCCCGATGACCGTAGGCCACCGGGACCGAATAGTCATTGGTCCGGTATCTGACCGGGGACAGAGAACTGACCCTCGTCGCGTGCTTGTCGCTGGCGTCGTACGGTACGGCCAGCAGAGGCAGCAGCTTCTCCAGGTCCCGCTCCAGCCGTTCTCCTATCGTCTCGTTGTGGCCGCGGAGTCGATCTTCGAACCGTCTGAGGCAGTGTTGCTCCAGATGAGCATTGAGGGCATCGAAGCTCTCGAACGATGGAATGGGCACCAGGAAGTTCCGGCGGACATAGCCGACCAGACCTTCTACTTTGCCCTTATCGTTCCCTTTGCCTGGACGGCCGAACCGGTCCTCGAACAGGTAGTGGGACTGAAGCTCGGAGAACACCCTGGTCCGCTGCCGGCGACCATCTCCCAGGATTCTGGCTACCGCGAGCGTGGTGTTGTCGTAGAGGATGCTCTGAGGCACTCCGCCCAGGAACGCGAAGGCGGAGACGTGTCCGTCGCAGAATGACTCCGTCGTCTCGGCGGGATACGCCTTCACATAGCACCCGTCGCTGTGAGGGAGGTCCAGGGCGAAGTAGTGGGCTTTGCGTTCCACTCCGCCGATGGTCACTCGAGCTTCGCCGTAGTCGCACTGGGCATGTCCCGGAGGGTGGGACAGAGGTAAGAACATCTCGCGGGTATGACGACGGCGTTCTCGAACGTAGTCTTTGACTATCGTGTACTTGCCGGGGAAGCCGTGTTCGTCTCTGAGCCGTTCGTAGATACGCTTGGCGGTGTGACGCTGCTTCTTCGGTGAGCTCAGATCCTGCTCCAGGATCTGGTCCATCACACCCTTATATGGATCGAGCTTCGGTCTGCGAGCCGGTCGTTGCCGTCGATACCCTGGGGGCACGGAGTACTCGAGCATCTTGCGCACCGTGTCCCGGTGTAGCCCGAACACTCGGGCCGCCTCTCGGACGCTCATCCCTTCGACGAAACAAGCCTTGCGAACACGGAGGTAAATACCCACCTTGTACATCCAATCCACCTTCAGTCAGGTTCGGTCGTTCCTGATTGAAGGCGACAGGCGGTACGCTTTTCAAGCGCCACATCTCAGCTCTTGAGCCGCCCTGCCGGTACATTATCTCTCCGCCATTCACACGTGTTTGCTCCGGGCGAGCGGAGCGAGGAAATGCGGCGGCGCAACCTCAAAAACGGGGTCGAGGTCCCGGACACGACTTGGGAGGCGCTCAACGAGGTGGCGGTTGGGCTGGGCGTGCGGATGCCGGAGGTGTAGCTGCTCGTGTTGCGCAGCGCCCCTTCGACAAGCTCAGGGTGAGCGGACTTTGGGAGGGCGAGCGGAGTGTTTCCGAGCGCCGGGCGAATGGAGATGACATGAAGATAACGGCCATCGAACCGTATGAGATGTGGGCTGGAGGTGCGGAGTCAAGCCAGCCCGAGCTGACTGGCTTTCGTAACTGGGTCTTCGTAAAGGTCGAGACCGACGAGGGCGTCCACGGCTGGGGCGAAGGGTCTCTCGTGAATCAGACTCCCACCATCGCCCAGGCGGTACGACAGATCGGCCCGCAGATCATAGGCAAGGACGCTGCGGACATCGAGCGGCACTGGCAGGTGATGTTCCTTCACAACCGGTATCGGGGCGGCGTGATCATAAACTCGGCCCTGAGCGCGATCGAGATCGCTCTTTCGCAAAAGACACTAAACTCTTGGCTGGGATGCCGAGGGTAATCCGGACGTTGTTGTCGCCGTCGACAACTATCTCTTCGACGATCAATCGCAAGACATCCCGACGTTGCTCGTCAGGCAGGTCATCCAGTTCCTGCCCGAACCTCGCAGCCCACTCCACGATGTTTCTCCATCAGCTCCCGCTTCTCCGTTGCCGAGGACCGTCGGGCGCGGTAGTCGTCAAGCTCTGCCCGCACCGCCTCCAGACGCTCGGTGATGAACTTGCGTTGACGATCGAGCTGTTCCTCGGTGATCTTGCCTGACACGTAGAGCCTGATCACCCTGTCTTCTTCCAGCTGGACCCGCTGTAGCTCTCGCTCGGTACTGGCGATCTGCTTTTCCAGCCCCCCATCTTCATCGGCGTCCAGAGACGCGATACCGGCCACTATCAGCTCGGGGTTCTGGACCATCCCTTTGACCTCGTTCCACACGAGGCCCTCTAGTGTCCTGAGTTATGAATCCGATGACAAAATCGGGCGATGGTAGCTAGTAGCTGGTCTGCGGTTTTGGTCCAGATGAAGGGCTTTGAGGCAGCGTTGTGCTGGTCAATGTACTGTTCGATGGCTTGCTCCAGTTCCCGAGTGCTGCGGAACACCCCGCGGCGCAGTTGCTTCTCTGTCAGCACCGCGAACCAGCGCTCCACCTGGTTCAGCCAAGAGCTGCTGGTGGGGGTGAAGTGCAGGTGATAGCGCGGCCGCCGGGCCAGCCAGCGCTGGATGGTGGGGGTCTTGTGGGTGGCGTAGTTGTCCAGGATAAGGTGCACGTCGAGGTCCGGGGGTACGGTCGCATCGACCCGGTCGAGGAAGCGCCGGAACTCCGTGGACCGGTGCCGACGGTGGCAGGCGCCGATGACCTCTCCCGTCTTCACGTCGAGGGCGGCGAAGAGAGAGGTCGTACCGTGACGACGGTAGTCATGGGTCCGGCGCTCGATCTGCCCCGGGCGCATGGGCAACAGCGGGGCCGTCCGGTCGAGGGCCTGGATCTGGGACTTCTCGTCGACACACAGGACCAGAGCCCGCTGGGGTGGGTTGAGGTAGAGCCCCACGATGTCACGGACCTTCTCGATGAACAGAGGGTCAGACGAAAGTTTGAACGTCTCGGTCCGATGCGGCTGCAAGGCAAAGGCCCGCCAGATAACGGCTGATGGCGCTCTGACTCAGGCCGGTACGCGCAGCCATGGAGCGCGTGCTCCAGTGGGTTGCATCCGCCGGCGTCGTCTCCAGGGTGAGGGTCACGACCCGCTCCACATCGGTGTCCGTGATGGAGCGTGGGCCGCCGGGCCGCGGCTCGTCAAGCAGGCCGTCGAGGCGGCGTTCGATGAACCGGGCCCGCCACTTCCCCACCGTTTGCTTGGCCAGACCGATCTCCCCGGCCACGACGGTATTGGTCTTGCCCTCGGAGCAACGGAGAATGATCCGGGATCGCAGAGCCAGCGCCTGGGCAGTGGTTGGACGCCGCTTCCAGCGCTCGAGGCTCTCGCGTTCGTCGGAGGAAAGGTGCAAGGGAGGAATGGGGCGTCCGATGGCCATGGTGACCTCCATGAGCGTTTCGTGGAGGGTACACCCCAGCAAGTACTTTTGCAATGAGTTCATAACTCAGGACACTAGCTGGTCGGCTCTTATGTAGGGCCGTCCCCGGCACTGCTGGCCTTCACGCCGCATCCCATAGCATTGGTAGTTCCGGTACGGGACCTTGAGGTCATAACGGTACACCTTGCCCTTGGACTTGGTGTATCTCTTACTGGTCGAGCGGGAGGCGAAGCGTAGCCCGCACTCCGCGCACCTCAACATGTGCTGCAGGAGGAAGAACGTCTTGGTGTTCCGCTTGGACCGGATCAGCCGCTCCTTCTTCAGCGCCTGCGCACGGTCCCAGGTCTCCTCGTCCACCAGAGGTGGGAACGGGACTCCAATCCACGTGTCCTCCGGCTGCTCGTAGACTCTATCTCCACCCTCCATCGCAACGTGGCGGGCCTGGCCATACCACCAGATTCCCTTGTAGACCTCCTTCTTCAGAAGGTAACCTACGAAGGCCTCATGCCACCGAGAGCCGGGGACTCTCCTGGGGGCGTCCTCGTAGGCGAGCTGCCGAGTGATTGTTGGGACTCTAACATCTTCGTGGGCGTACTGGTGGAAGATGCGTCGCACGACCTCGGCCTCCGGCTCGTATATCTCGGGCTTGCCGTCCTCTCCGATACTGTAGCCGTAGGGGATCGAGCCGGTTGGCATTCTGCCCTGCTTGGCCGACCCTCGCTTCCCCATAGTCGCCCGCTCCCTGAAGTTGTCCAGCTCGATCTTGCCTATGGCCGCCATCAGGCCGAAGGTCTTCATGTCGATTGCGTCCATGACGGCCTCAAGTCGAATCTGATGGGCTTCGACGACCTCCATGAGGGCGGCGGCGGGGTACATTCCCCGACTGAGGCGGTCCGACTTCCAGCAGACGATGGTGTCGAACCGTCCCTGGCGGGCGTCTTCCAGCATCCGCTGGAACTCAGGACGCTTCTTCGTCCACCCTCGGCCCACCTCCTGGTATCGTGCGGCGATGGTAAGCCCCTTGTCCTCACAGTATGCTTCCATCTCGTTGGTCTGCTCGGTGATGGAGGTCTTGTCCTCCTCTGCCTGGCTCTTGTCCGATACCCGGGCGTAGATGGCCGCCCGGAGCCCGTTTGCCTGCTGAGTCTGCCCTGTAATTCTCTCCATGACTTCCTCCTCTGTTTTCCCTGACAACAAAAAGACCCGCTCGTCCTTCATGAGCGGGTCTGCGCGTAGTACAATCTACTCGCGTCACCTGCTCGTTCAGGTGGTGCCACGGCTCGGGGTGTTGACGCACCGCCGGGCCAACCTCTTCCAGCATCATACCTGATTGGCGGGGCGCAGTCAAAGCGCGGACAACCGGAGAGACGTTCTGCCTCAGACTCCGCAGTGTCCCTCGCACTCGTTGCCGAACCCGTTGCGACGCTGATCGGGTCCCACCTGCTCCTCATCGAGACTCACAGCCTCGGCAAGGGGTATCCGCAGGGGGTGCAGGTAGGGCTCCTTGGCGAAGGCTAGGCGGCCCCGCATGTTCGAGTCGATCTCCACCGCTTCGCGGAACAGCTCCGGGAACCGCCGTTTCGTCTCGACCCATCTCCGGCGGGACTGGTAGGGGCAGCCGACGCAGGCCGACCTCTTCCAGGGGCCTGTCGTAACGTGCCTCCCACCAAGCCAGGCAGTCCTGCCTCGACATCCCCGATTCGATCAGGGGATAGCGATTGCGTATCCACCTGTCGCGGGACGTTCGCATGCGGATGGCCTCGTCGGTCGAGATGCCCAGCCACAGCTCGACGGTGGTGCCGGAGGGTATCCTCTGTCTCTTCCTCAGCCCGAGCAGCCGGCGTATCTTCCGGCGGATCGGTCGCACCTTGTAGTGCTCGGTGCACTGCCGTCGTCCCATACCGTCGCCGCTTCCGTCCGTTCCCTTGAGGTAGACAGGCATGTCCAGGAAGTTGCGGTTGACGAGAGCCTTGGCGTCCTCTCTGAGGCTCCGCCCACTGTCGACGACGTGGAGCGGGAAGCGGAGCTTGTCCGCCAGCCAGTCCAGGTGCTCGTAGATAGTCGGCGGCTCCCAGCCGGTGTCGGCGAAGATGGCGCAGTCAGGCGCTCGTCCGAATGCGCCCCCACCGGCCATGAGCGCCATGACGGTAGACTGGACACCCCCGCCGAGGCTGACGACCGTCATTCGAGGAGCGGAGCGCATCAGCCCTCGTCCCCTGTGCGGTCCTCCCGCGCAGGGAGCTTGTCCCTGGCAGCGAGCTTGACGAGAAGTGTGAACAGGCGGCGCAGCCGGTCCTCGGCGTCGGGTCCGGGATCGCAGTCGATCCGCACCACCCTCGGCTCCGTCCCGGCCCTGCCGCCCCTCTCTGGTTTGCGTTGTCTCCTGGTCTCTTCCATAACGTCCCCTCCACGGGTCCCGGTCCTCCGGTGGCCGACCGTTGTGCCGAACATCAGTTCTTATACCTATTGTGAAGCGGACCTGAGCGGTTGGGAATGTCGTGCAAGGGGGGTCTCCGCAGAGGCCCCCCTTGCACGTCGTACTAACGGGGATGTGCAAACGGTCGTAGGGGAGCGTCACGAACCTCCGTACTGGGAGACGAGCTGCTGGCGCAAGAGTAGAACCCGTCGCGGACCCGACGTCCAGATAGGCGATAGGGAGACCTATCCGCCCGAAGAGTCAGCAAACGATGACAGAACGGACAGGTGGCCAAGCACATGGAGGGGGAGCAGGGGAGCGACGGCAGGTGCCGCGACGTAGCGGGGCTGAGATGTTATTCAGGAAAGAGGCCCGCAGCCGTCAGCAAACTGAGCTAACGATTTTGGGCGGTCGGGCACGTCGAACGTCAATTCACCCCAGGAGGCTCCTGCCGGTGAAGCGCTCGTACATGTGGACGAAGAAGCGCTTGGCCTCCATCGAGACAGGCTCCTTCGGCCTCACGCCGGTCCTCAGTCTGGGGTCGGCCAGCATGAATTGGTAGGCCCTCTCGACGTCCCCGGTCGCCAGCGGTCCGTTGTCCGGGTCCCGCTGCCCGTCGTCGACATGGCCCGCCCTGGCCAGCAGGTCGCGTACCGCCACTCCGTAAAGTGTGGCCAGCTTCCTCAAGGTGCGGGGGCCGGGGCGCTTGCTGCCGTTCTCGATCTGGGAGAGCATCGAGGCGGAGACGCTGGATATGCGGTGGGCCTCTCTCAGCCCCATCCTGCCTCGCAGCCTTCTCAGCAGCGGCCCTATCGCTCAGGGCATTGCATCCTGCGCCTGAATGCGGTAGTCTTGGTCGATGCCTTCAGAACGTACGTTCTGAAGGCCCCAGTATACAGCCCTTATGCAGCCCAGGACAACCGGCGGGACGGCAGCAGCTAGAGATGCACCCCAGACAGCGTGGTCCACATGCCCGGTACACCTTCACAATCGAGGGCACGGTTGAACCCCCAACCCGTATGGGACCTCCAGGACAGGCTCAAGGTGTCCCAGAACGAGCTGGCGCGGCTTCTCGGACTGTCGACGGGGTTCATGTCCCAGCTGTTGAACGGAACGCGGTCCCTCTCGCCGAGGACCCAGCGGCGTATCCAGAGGTTCTTCGGCGACGTAGGCCCAGACGAGCTGTTCATCGTGGTCGGGCCGGACGCTCAAGGCCCGGACCTGGCGGTCAGGATAAAGCGAGAGGCGGACTCCATCGCGGATGGGACGCAGGTGTCTCTGGCTGCGATACTGCCGCCCGGGTCGACGGAGATGCCCAAAGACTTCCCCAGGAGGCTGGTGGCCATCAAGGAGGCCACCCGTCTGCCGTGGACCCAGTTTGCCTATGTGGTGGGGGTCAGTCAAAGGCAGATGTACCGCTGGAGAAAAGAAGGCGCGAAGCCTGGCGGAGGGGCGATGCTCTCCCTGCTCCGGCTGGTTCAGATCATTCCCAACGGACAGCAGATGCTCCTTGGCGATGCTCCCCAGGATGGCCGCACTCGGCCGCCCCGGAAGGATGGGAGGTAGGGGGGATGCTCAGACCCAGGCCAACATATATTCGAGTGAATCCCGTCTTCCCAGAGCGGCTGGAGCGGCTGAAGGAGGCGAGCGGGCTTTCGTGGCATCAGATCGCCCTCGCGCTGGGGACCACCCCCAGCGTGATGAGGGAGTGGCGCTCGGGCAACAAGCGTCCCAGCCCCGTCTATCTGTACGCCCTATTCATGTTCGCCGACACGGTTCCAGGCGGCCGCGATATCCTGCTGCATGGAACGGACACTCCACCGGACCATGTCCGGCCGTCCTAAGTGGTATAATCTCCATAGGCGGAGACACATGACGACCATCAACAACATAGAGGACCTGGTAGAGCTGCTGGACAAGAATCCCAGGTGGCTGGACGCCGTGCGCGCCCGTGTGCTGACGCGCGAGCTGATCGAGCTGCCCCAGACGCTCGCCAGGTTCGCAGCCGGCACCAACGAGCGCTTCGACAAGGTCGAAGGCGAAATGAAAGAACGCTTCGCGGAGGTTGACCAGCGCTTCGACAAGGTGGACCAGCGCTTCGACAAGATCGAAGGCGAGATGAATGAACGCTTCGACAAGGTTGAAGGCGACATAAGCGGGCTCAGGGACGACATCGCCCCACTCAAGGGAGCCCACGTCAGGAGCGCCGCTGTCAGAGAGGCCGGTCTGATCGCCGAGGACATGGGGTTCGCCCTAGTGCGGACCCTCACCTCGGAGCAGGTCAGGATACTGAGCCGGTCCGAGAGCACGGCGGACATTTCCGCAGGCGATCTGAGGAGCTTCCGTAGGGCCGACCTGATTATGGAGGTCACGGACGGTGAGGGCGAGACCTGCTATGTGGCCGTGGAGATATCGTTCACCGCCAACGGCAGGGATACGACCAGGGCCGTCCGCAACGCCGGGTTCCTGACCGCCTTCACAGGCAAGCGGTCCGTCGCCGCGGTGGCGGGTCTTCGCCGGGACGACCGGATAGACGAGAGCATCGAGTCAGGCGAGGTGTTCTGGCACCAGCTGGACCCCTCGGACCTGGAAGCGGAGTAGCCTCTCACGGACAGCGTTCCCGCCACCTTCCCAACGCGCCTCGTCGCCAAGCACCCCCACGACCGCAGGACGATCTGACAGTCCCAATGGACGATCTAGGGCTCAGGCTCTATGCCATCCGAACAGCACGAACAGTGGAAACGCGACCTCTTCAACCACCTCGACCGCAAGCTGAGCGGGTGTATCAGTTGCGAGTTCGGAAAGAGTCCGGATAGTCACGCTCCTACGTACGGGGCGCGACACGGTGAGCCATCCCAGCAAATACTGTGGACGTGTGAACGGATGCACCCCCACGCCTACGATCTGCTGCGTGGAGCTGGGTCCGTCGTAATGGAGAAGTATCAGTCCGCTCCGGCCAGCGGAAGATGCCGTCCCGACCTGACAATCCTCAATACGCACCACGAGCCGATGGCCTTCGTCGAGATCGTTCGGACCAACCGTCCGACGAAATCAGTTCAGGTGGCAGAAGAACTGGGCATCCCCCTGTTCACGATCCTCGCGCCCCATAGACGATCACTCCGTCCAGGGCTTCACTCATCCCGCCCGTGGTGGGACTTTGACCCGACCATGCCGGAGGAGGACAGGCGCCGGATGTACTTCATGGAGCAGGTCGCAGACGAGTTGATGCGACGGAATAAGAGCGGGGATTCCACGTGGGCTGAGTTATGCATAATGGAAGACGAGGACGGAGATCTAGGATTTGCGACCTTCCGTGGCTCGCCACCCGACCTTTCCGCCTCCACCTTTCCCAGGACTGGAGACCTGATTGTTGCAGAGCTGTGCTCATGGGATTGCGACAAGGCTATGGAGATGCTAAGGCATGAGCGGGACCTAGACGAGCAGGCCGCAACCATCTCTATGCGGCAAACCCTGGAGCAGGACCTGGGACAGATCGTGCTCAGAGCCATACAGAGCGCGAAAGATCAGGCTGCCAGGTTTGATTCCCTCGTAAAAACCCGTTTTGAGGAAGTTCCAGCGCTTTAGCACATGTGAGCGCTACCGTATGTCGGGGTAGGACACGGAACAGAGACTGTATATTGTACCCAGGCAAGGGTACGGTTGTTCTAATTCGACCTGCACAGACTTTTTACGAGAGAATCAAGTTTGTCGTCCCAATCGGCACCGAAGAGGTGCATGTAGAGATGAGCTTACGGCCGCTTAACCCCCGCGTGAGTCCCGACGACCCCGTTGTCTTGAATCTGCTGGGCCAGTTATCCAACTCCGCCGAGAAGGTCAGGAACCGCCACAGAAGAGACCCCCTGCGTCATGAAGCTGAGAGCAGGATCCCTACGACCGACCTTCCCATCGACGAAGAGGACGGCCGCCCGGATGCCCCGCAGCTAGAAGGCTGAGCGGCTCCTCAATCTCGGCTACCGCTCCCCGGCGTGTTCGTCTGGAAATGGGGGCGCGTCGCTGCGGTTAGACTGAGACCATCCCCGGCCACGGCGGGACTCTAGGCCCTCCGGGACTGCCGGTCCAGATGGAGGCCAGGGGGCCGTGCTCCGCCACGAGGCCCTCGGTGGTCGTGAGTATGGACAGCACGTCGTCGACCTCGTAGCGCTCGGTCTCGCCTTCGCTCATCCGCAACAGGCCCGTCCCGGCGATCTCGTCGCGGAGGACGAATAGCACCGAAGGCCATGCCCCGAAGGTGTGCAGGGGCTGCCCGCTGGCGTAGTAGCGAAGGTATGGCCGGAGCTTGTCGAGGAAACGCCCTCTCCACCCGGCCCTGCGCTCCACCTCCAGGAAGAGGTGGAGCACGCCGCGCCCCGTCTCGACGCGCCCGTATGCGTCGGGGTTGACCGAGCCGTACGCGCCGCCATAGGCGGGATACGTGCGCCCGGCCCGGTGCGGCGGCTCCGCCTCGACGAGGGAGCCGCCCGTCTCGCGTGCCTGGCGGGAGGTGGCCGCCATGAAGGAGTGTACGGCGGCGGTGTGGTCGATGTGCCTTGCCAGCTGCCGGGTCCTGGAGCCCCTGACGCTCTGCCATGAGAGCGGCGACTCCGGCCCACTGCGGGAGGGACTCCAGCGGCGCAGGGCCATCGAAGTCGCCACACGGTCCCTGCGTGCGTGGAATGCGATGCCCCTGTCTGCCAGCGCGTACCTGGCGCGCCCGTCGTGCCTGGTGCGGACGACCAGCCCGAGGCGCAGGGGTCTGTCCAGCAGCTGATACGTCCTGGCCCTAGACACCCCCAACAGGTCCTTGAGATCGGCCAGTCCGATCCAGGGCCAGAGGGCTACCAGGTCGAGGACGCGCTTGCTCCCGGCGTCGAGGGCCAGAGACAGCAGGTGATCCTCGTTCCTGAGCTGCGTCCTTCCCGCCGCCACTTCTCGCACCTCGCCCTGGATATCCACCGGCGGCGGAGAGACGCGGGAGAGGGGCTGCTCGACGGGCACGGAGCCTCCCTCTGCCAGCCGTACGGCCCTGCGCAGGGGCCTCGGGTCCGGGTCCGAGGGAAAATGCCATATGGCCGCACTATGGTCGCCTGCCATGACATCCCGCTCAAGGGCGAGGATGGCCGTTATGGGCGAGCGCTCCATCATGGCGGTCCAGTCGCGGAGGCGCAGGGAGTCGGGTGCCAGGACGGCGATGGCGTCGGGCCGACGCCCGTGCATGAGGGACCGGATGCGCTGGCCGAGATGGGACGGCAGCGCCGACCTCCCCTCGCGCATGACCCCCAGCAGCCTGCCTCCCTGCACCGCGACCAGGGCGTCCAGCGGGTGGCCGCGATACCATCGAAAGCCCCTGATGCCCGTCACACCGGCCAGCTCGGAGACGAGCCGGTAGATGGGAGTTACCGCGTCCATGCGCTCTGCGAGCAGCCTTATCCAGTGGGCGGAGACGGGGCGAGTGCGGAGGGCCTTCTGCAAGCCCACCCTGCTGATGGCTGCGACGGCCTCCACCCCGGGGGGGGGGGGCGAGGAACCAGCGCCGCGTGGCGGATGCGCCCGGCGCCGACACGTGTGCAGCAGCCACGAGCCGCCCGCGCTCAAGAGCGCTCAGGGCGTCGTAGACGGCGGTATCGGACCACTCGGCCAGGGTCTCCATCTCCCGGTACGACAGGAACGGCATGACCGCCAGCCACCTGAGAAGGTCGGACTCGACCTCCGACGTGTCCCGTCCCCCGGAGCGGGCGCTCACGGTTGGCGCGGCGGCGGCCGGGCCGGTCGCCGTCACTCCCGCACCTCCCCGTCCGGTCCCGTCGCATCGGGCTCGTGGGTCCGCCTGCTCCTCCGCTGCCTCCGGCCTCTCCCGTTACCGTCCGGAGATGCGTCCTCGACGTCCCCCTCGTCTATCGGAACGGTCTCGACGCCCTGCACGTCCCTGCGGAAGGCCCTCACGTATTTCTCGGCCTCCTCCTCCAAGCGGGTCGTCACAACGCTCCTGCTCAGGGTGTACTCCGACACCCGTTGCAGTACGGCCTCGGCAGCCGTCTCGTCCCCGGCATCGGGCGGTCTCAGGGCCATCGAGAAGGTGGGGAGCTTGTCGCCTCCCACGGTGGCTCTAACGTAGCAGTGGTGTACCGGCAGGGACGTGAGGTCCTCCTCGGTCACCTGGTCGCGGTCCAGCTCCCACGTGAGGTATCGCGCGTCGGAGGCGCTGACCTGGAAGGAGACGAGGCATCCGATGTTGGAGAAGATGGTCTCTCGCAGGGTGCGGCTCAGGTCCTCCAGGCGTGTCAGGGACTGGGTTGCCATGACGAAGCTCGCCCCGAACTTGCCCAGCTCGGAGAGCATCGCCTCGTAGTCGGCTCCGGGGATGGCCTGCATCTCGTCGACCACGACTGTCACCCGCTTGCGCTCTTGGGCCGGCAGCGCCTCCTGGGAGCGGATCACGCCGTCCACGAGGTTCAGGAGAGTGCCTCCCACGAGGGCTGCCACGTCTCGGCCAACCTGCCCCTGGGCGGTGTTGACGAAGAGCACCCTGCCTCCGCGCACTATGTCGTACAGGTCAAGTGTCGAGGCGGGCTGTCCCAGGATGGCCCTCGCCCGCTTCGACGAGGCGTAGTAGGCGAGCCGGGTCTGCACGGGGGCGACGGCGTCGGCCCGGTACTGGCGGTGCCATTCCCGAAAGTCCCTCGCCCACCAGCGCACCAGGTAGGGGTCTGACACCTTCGAGAGCGCCCGCTTGCGGAAGCTGTTGTCTGAGAGCATGTGGAGGCCGTCCAGTATGGTGTACTGCCGGTCGCGCCGCACGCTGGGATGGCGGTTCGCCTCGTAGAGGCTCTTGAGGGTGTGCTCGAGGATGCTCTGCATCCTCGGCCCCCACTGCTCCCACAGGTTCTTGACCACCTGCACGACGTTGTCGGTGGCCCGGTCCCTGTCGGGGAACAGGTGCGTGTCCAGCAGGTTGATTCCGGCCACACGCTCGTCGTCCGAGAGGTCGATCAGGTAGACCTGATCGACGATCTCCTTTGGGACAAGGTTGATTCTCTCGTAAAAAGTCTGTGCAGGTCGAATTAGAACAACCGTACCCTTGCCTGGGTACAATATACAGTCTCTGTTCCGTGTCCTACCCCAACATACGGTAGCGCTCACATGTGCTAAAGCGCTGGAACTTCCTCAAAACGGGTTTTTACGAGGGAATCAAGATTGAGGAGCGACCGCACCAGGTCGCTGTGGGGATCGACGACTATGATGGCGTCGTCGTCCTGCCCCATTGCCTTCGCCTTCAGCTTGTGGGCGACCACGTGCTGCATGAGTGTGGACTTTCCCATGCGGGTCTTGGCGACGTAGAGGTGGTGCTGTCTGAGCAGGTCGCCGGTGAAGTGGACGGTCCGCTGGCTGCTGCCGGTGACAGACTCGCCCACCGGCGCGCCCTCCCTGATGCCCCTCGCCAGCGGGTGGATGGAGCGTGCGCCGGAGCGTTCGAGCAGGGGCACCTCGTCGCCTCCCCTGGGCATGTGCCACAGGGTGGCCACCTCGCGGGTGTTGAGGACGCTGCGACCCCGCCAGGGCCTGTATGTCACCATCGCCAGGGGGTCCTCGGGTATACCCTCGCGCAGCCTGCCGTCCTTGAAGGCGTTGCCCGAGGCGTGGTCGTAGTGGTGGAACGCCGTGGCCAGGGCGTTGAGCAGCTTCTCTGCGGAGTTGCCCTCCTGCGTCGGCTGCGCCTCCTCATCCTCCGGCACGATGGCCGTCAGGTGCAGCTCGGCCAGGTATGCCGGGCGGGATATCTTCTCCTGCATCAGCTTCTGGTCGTAGATGCGCGAGGCGCTGCGGCGCCATCTCCACAGCAGCGGCACGGCGGCTATGACCGCGGCGGCGACGGCGGTATCGAGCAGTATCGCCTTGATGAGCATCCCGTCCCTCAGCCATATCTGGTTCTGGAGCCCCAGGCCGATCAGCCCCAGCAGGATAATCATGCCGATCCCCTCGACCTTGAGGGGCCTGGTCTGGTACTGGTACGACGGGTTCATGACCGGCGACATGGGCGGCACCAGCGACTTTCGCTCGTACTGCTCAGACCAGGACGGGCCGAGGGAGCGCAGCACCAGCCGCGCCCCCAGACGCTGCTCGCCGCTCAGGTTGCTCAGGGCTCCGAGCACCGCCAGCAGCGGGTCGGACCCGGCGTCCAGCAGGTCGTCGTCGCGGAAGGTCCGCAGGGGCAGGAACTCCTGCCGGGCCAGGGTGAGCACCTTCGTGAACGCCTGCTCGCCCTCTCTGGGACGCATGGGGTCCTCCTCCGGCGGCACGGGGCGGATGCGTGCCTGCGGGTAGTGGATGGCCAGCTGCTGCTGGAAGATTCCGGGAGACCTGGTGCGGACCAGGAAGGACGCCCCGTCTGCGGTCCCCGATATCTCCAGTGAGAACGCCTCATCGACCGCGAGGGCCTGCAGGAGGTTCTCGACGCCCAGCAGTGTGCGCTCGCCCGTCCTGGGAGGCGTTATCGTCAGTAGCTCGACCCTCTTCTCCTGGTTGTTTCTGTTCCAGAGTTTCATGGTGACCTCCTTGTCACTTGGGGTGTTACGTGTCTGTCGGCGACGGCCTCAGTTGCGGCGGCCGCGGCCCGTGCTTAGCTGTTCTGGTCCCGTGGTCGATGGCCTCACTGTTGGCTGTTGCTCGTGCCTGCCTGCTCTGTCTCCGTCGTCGAGCTGCCTGTCCCTCGCACAGCGTCGATGAGCCGGTGCTCCTCTGGCGTGGCCAAGACCCGCACGGGAAACCTTCCCCCTCTGGCGATGAGCATCCCGTCCCCTCTCGGAGCGGACAGGAGCCACTGCACGTCTGAGGCCGACAGGTCGAAGGACTCCGCCACCGCCGCCAGCGCGGCGGCGTCCTGCTGGAGCAGCAGCTTGAAGGCGCTGTTCTGAAGGAGCACGCGGCCCGAGTGGCCCACGATGGCGCGGCTCGTGTCCTCGCCGAGAAAGTCCTGCACGTCCTGGGTGATCGAGATCAGCCCCAGCTTGTGCTTGCGTGCTCTCTTCGCGAGGCTGACGAGGAAGCTGGCTCCCTCCGGGTGCTGCATGATGGACCAGACCTCGTCCACCACCAGCACTCTGGGCCTGGGGTCGCGTGAAGCCATGCCCCAGACCGCCTCGGCGCACACCAGGGTCGCGGCGGGCCTCAGCTCCGGTTCCAGCAGCCGGAGGTTGAAGACGGTGATCGGAAGCTCCCTTCCGAGAAGGTCCGCCCCCTGGTCTGTGAGCAGGTGACGGAGGCTGCCGGTGGAGAAGGGTCGGAGCAGCGACGCCATCTGCGCGAAGCCCTGGTGCTCCCCTGTCTCCAGGAACCTGAAGAAGTCGTGGAAGCCGGTGCTCGACCTCTCGGCCATGTAGTAGGCGGTGAGGGCCTGGTCGAGAGTGGCCCTCTGCTCCGGGCTGAGACGCTCGCCCACCATCACCTCGATCAGCCTCCGCAGACCGCCGACACGTTGCAGCACCTCGCCCTCGTCCCCCTGCTCTAGGACGAAGGGGTTGAGGCCGTGTCCGGGAACTCCTGGGGTGAGCACCCTTCCCCCTGCCGCCTCCGCTATGGAGGAATACTCGCCCTCCGGGTCGATGACGTAGTAGACGATCCCGCGCGATATGCCCCTCAGCAGGCCCAACTTCATCGAGAAGGACTTGCCCGCGCCCGACCGCGCCATCACCACCGTGTTGGCGTTGAGGAAGGCCCCGTCGAAGGCGTCGAAGGTCACGGGAGACCCTGAGCGCAGGTCGAGGCCGAACAGGGTGCCTTTTCGGGTGTCGAGATCGGGAGGGGCGAAGGGCATCAGCATCGCGACCGAGGTGGTGTCGAGCGTGCGCCACGCGGCTATGGCGTTCATGGCCAGGGGCAGACTGGAGAGATGCCCCTCGTGCTGGCGAAAGGCCAGCCGGTCGAGGGAGGCAAGCGCACCCGCGAAGAGGCCCCGCAGCGCCAGCTCGCGCTCCTTGAGCTGCTCCGCGCCATCGGCGTATATGGTGATGGAGACCGAGGCGTGGAAGAGCCGCTCTCTGCCCCGGTGCACCTGGTCTCTGAGGCGGGCCACGTCCTGAAGGGCTATCTCCGCCTCCGGCGGGGCCGTTCTCCCACGCCGCAGCGACAGAGAGGCCGCCGACTCCATCTTGACCTTCTGCCACTCCAGGGTCCTTGCCGCCTGGGCGGTGGCGATGGACGAGACGTGCAGCGACACGTCCATCGGGATGCCCAGAGACAGCACCGTCTGAAGGTATCCCGGCGGCAGGGAGCGGGGCCACCTGGTCAAATGAAGGGTCTTCAAAACACGTCCTCCTATCTCGATGCGGTTGCGTCGGAGGGTGACGGACAGCGGCCCCTCCTCGTCGGGCACAGGTGGCGCACAGCCCGACAGCGCGGCCCGTACGAAGGAGCTCAGCGCCCTGTCTCTCAGCGGGAAGACGGAGAATCCCGCTCTTGATATGAGGCCGTGCAGCTCGTCAGACCGGGACCTCTCGCACACCGCGTAGAACCGTCGGTCCACCACTCCGGTCTGCCCCTCCAGTCTCACCAGGAAGCCGTCCAGGGAGTCGTCCAGGGAGTCGGCGGCCCTTGCTTTAGCCCAAATCCACCGAAGGGATGACTATGCAGCAGCGGAACGGGCGATGGGGGCAAGGGAGGGCGATGGTCCGGGCACGATTTGGGGTAGAGGGGGGCCGGTGTTTGTCTTCAGTTGCCGCGGGGAGACTTTGTGACCGTCTGCGAATGTTGGTCAGGGCGAGATAGCGGGGAGAGGACACAGCAAGAGGCACTCGCAGACCGGACTGGCGCGAGTTCGCGGGGACGTTCGGTTGGCCGGATGGCGGCCGGTTGCCGCCGCCGCCGTCAGGCAGGGAGTGGCAGGGCGCGCAATCGGGCCAGGGCACGATCGAACTGGGCTTCCCAAGGCCAGCGCTGTGGCAGATGCAGTGTGAGGCGGCGCGCCGAGCGGGTGATCCGTCCGGCCAGGGAGAAGAACCGCCGCCGGAGGGTCTTGGTGGTCACCACCTGCTCGCCCAGACCGATGCGCGCTGTCCAGCGGGCGATGTTGTGGGCCATCACCTGTACCGCCAGCCAGGCGGCGTTGGCGGCGAAGCGGCCCGAGGGGAGATGGTTCAACCCCACACCGTGCTTGAGGTCTCGGATGGCATTCTCGATCTCGGCGTGGCGGCGATGGTCGGCCTCCAGTTCGAGCATCTCCCCGTCCCGGTCGGTGATGAAGCCGTGATAGCTGTAGGTGGCGAAGAGGGCCAGCTGGGAACCGGGCGTGGGCTTCACACGCCGGACGATGAGCCGCACCGGCGCGGCGTCAGGTTCACTCTGGAAGGGAGTGCAGGTGGTCTCGGCCACATCGGCGGCGCCGTCCATCCAGTAAGGAATCGGCGTCCAGGCATCTTCGGGTATCGCCTCGATGAGATTGTGCAGGCTTTTATGCTGGCGGATGGTGATGGAGAAGCGGACATCCATCTTGCGGCAGACGGATACCACGCCATGAGTGTAGAACCCGCTGTCGGCCCGTAGCGTGAGTCGTCCGTTGGCCCCGGCGTAGCGCACCCGTCCCACCGTCTCCCGCAGGAAGTGGGCGGCGCCGCGGGCGGTGTTGGCCCGGCCCTCGCGCAGCCGGGACATCAGCACGTCTCCGGTGCCGGCGGCGATGGCCAGCAGTGGGTGGTAGCCCCGCTTGCCGGTATAGCCGTGGTGGCGGGCGCCCTCCTTGGCCAGTCCGTAGGTCTCGCAGATGGTGGAATCGAGGTCGATGGTGAACGGCGCGTCGCCGGGTCCGGCCCCAGCGGCCCAGGCCCGGGCCAGCAGCTCCCGGCTCACCCGGTCCAGCTGGCGGACGTGGCCCCACCGGAAGCTGCGCAGGAAGGTGCCCAGGGTGGATGGCGCCTTGACCGTGCCGCCCAGGGTGCAGGCCGTCCCCCCGGTGCGCAACACATCAGCGTCGTCGATGCAGTCGCCGCCGGCCATGGCTGAGGCCACCAGGGTCATCAGCTTGTCTCCGGTGTTGGCCCGCCCCGGCGCGCCGCCCAGGTCAAGGTGATGGTCAACGAGTCCCCGCAGGCCCAGATGCCGGGCGAGGGTGGCCGGCAGGAGCAGACCGGCATTGGCCACCAGGCGGTGATCGTCAAAGACGATACGGATACGGTCGGGCTGGTTGCGTGGTAGCATCTATTGGGTGCTCCTTCTCTGGGACTGTTTTGCTGTTACAAAACCATTATCCCAGATTCAGAAGAGCACCCTCTGGCCACTTCAGGATGCTAACCCGACGCCCTCCCTCGGTGGATTCGGGTTTAGCCAGACCGTCCGGCCGCTGCCCCGCGATGGCCTCCCGCAGGCTCTTCAGCCTGGGCGGGTGCTGGCGCACCAGGAGCTGTACGGAGAAGTCGAGGGCGTTGAGGACGCCCGCGAAGGCGGCCACGAGCGGCTGCTCCACCTCGACTCCCCGCACCTCCATTACGGAGACCTCCACGCCTCCCGGGCGGACGACGGTCTCCTCATCCACACGGGCTACGGGGAAGTAGCGGCCCAGGGGCTTAGGCTGCTTGGGCCGTCTCTTGCCTCGCCGTCTCCTCTTGAACGGGTTCAGCCCCCTACCGTCCTTCGCCTCCACGTCCGTACCCGTGGACCGCTCCGTGGCCGTCCCTTGCGGCTCGTCAGTATCCGCACTCGCAGGGGACGCACGGGTAGACAGGGCAGGCAGAGGACGGGGCAACGGCTTCACCCGTCCACCGCGAAGCCACGCCGGTCGGAGGAGCCGGTCGAGACGGTCTTGACCACCGGCGCAGAGGCCGATAGGGCCGATTCAGGCACAGGCCCGCTCCCGAGCACAGAGGAGCGGCGGCCCTCATGAGCGCTCCTCCTGTCGCTTGAGCAGAACGCGGAGGGCCGCCTTCTGCTGCTGTCTGTCCTGGCGCAGGAACCGTCGCTGCGCCCTGCGCGTCGAGCGCCTGCGGCGGCGCCTGCCGGGTTGCGCCCCGTTCTCCGACGCTTCTCTGCCGTTCCTCGTCCTGCGGCGTTTCATCGCTCGTCCTCCTTGCTGCTGCCCGCGGCCCGCGCCGCGCGTATCGCGGCCGCCACCAGGTAGATACCCGCTATCAGGACGGTGAGTCCGACCCACGGAGACGGGGCCAGCGCCATCGCGGTCAGGCCGGCGGCCATGCCCACGCCTCCGGCCATCGCCTGTAGCCGCACCTCCTCCAGCCGGTAGGCCAGGGCCACCAGGCCCAGGAATAGAATCGTGTCCGCTGTACTCATGTCGTTCCTCCTTGTCTTTGTGTCGCTGTAGCTCGGTTGTCATCTAGGTGATCGCTATCGGGTCGGAAGCAGCACGGTCGTGCTGTCCACCAGGAGCACCATCAGGCCCTTGGCCATGATGACCAGCAGCAGGCCGGTGAGCGCGCCGACCACGGCGCTCCTGGACCGTCCCCTGTTGTGCGGGTCGGTGTCCCACATGGCCGTGAAGACGCCCCACACCAGGCTGAAGACCGCCAGCACCCCCGCCAGGAAGATGAGGATGTTCAGGAGCCGGTTGAACTCCTCCAGCATCTCAGTACCCTCCTCCCCAGCCCCAACGGTGACGAGGGCGCAGGCGATCAGCAGCGCCACGGCGAACGGGCGGTTGATGGCTATTCGCATCACCTCAGCTCCTCCCCCACCAGCTCCTTGAAGAGCTCCTGGGTGTCGACGGCCTCTCCGGGGATGTCCTCCATCTCATAGCTCCTGTCGGAGACGACCCCTCCCGCCCGCTCCTCCATGACCTCGCGGGCCTCCAGGGAGATGGTGAGGCTGTCCAGCCAGGCGACGTAGAGGGCGGAGTAGAGCATCAGCGCCTCGTCGGGGTGCAGGTCGAAGCCGGAGAAGCGGTCGAGCGCCTCCCTGTACGGGTTCGTGTCCTCCCCGCCGTCATCGTCCCTCGTCGTCCTCCTCCTCCAGGAGCAGGACGTACTGCGCGACCTGCGACGGGACCTCCGAGCCCTCCGGTGGATCGGGGAGCGGCTCATACGGTGCGTCGGACAGGAATGCGAAGGACGCCGAAGCGGTCTCCCGGTACTCGCGCACCAGTGGCTCGGTCTCCGTCACCTCCGCCGAGGTGTAGGCGGGTATGACCACCTCAACCTCGACCTCCTGCTCCACCTCGATCCCCTCGATCCACACGTCCTCGCTCACCTCCCGCTCTGCGGTGCGTCCCGGTATCTCGATGGTCTCGCTGACCGTCTGTCCCTGCGTCTGGCCGGGCTGCGTCACCGTCTCGCTGACGGTGGTCTGCTCGGTGCGACCTGGTAGCGTGACCTGCGTGGATGCGTAGCCGGTGGCGTAACCCGATGCGTAACCCGTGGCGGTGTCGCTGGCATAGCCTGTGGCTGTGTCCGACGCGTAACCCGTGGCTGTGTCGGATGCGTACTCCGTCGCGGTGTCCTCGGCGTAGCCGGTGGCGGTATCGCTGGCATATCCCGTCGCGCTGCCCGATGCGTACCCCGTGGCGCTCCCGCTGGCATAGCCTGTTGCCGACCCAGACGCATAGTGTGAATGGCGGAGAGATAATGTACCGGCAGGGCGGCTCAAGAGCTGAGATGTGGCGCTTGAAAAGCGTACCGCCTGTCGCCTTCAATCAGGAACGACCGAACCTGACTGAAGGTGGATTGGATGTACAAGGTGGGTATTTACCTCCGTGTTCGCAAGGCTTGTTTCGTCGAAGGGATGAGCGTCCGAGAGGCGGCCCGAGTGTTCGGGCTACACCGGGACACGGTGCGCAAGATGCTCGAGTACTCCGTGCCCCCAGGGTATCGACGGCAACGACCGGCTCGCAGACCGAAGCTCGATCCATATAAGGGTGTGATGGACCAGATCCTGGAGCAGGATCTGAGCTCACCGAAGAAGCAGCGTCACACCGCCAAGCGTATCTACGAACGGCTCAGAGACGAACACGGCTTCCCCGGCAAGTACACGATAGTCAAAGACTACGTTCGAGAACGCCGTCGTCATACCCGCGAGATGTTCTTACCTCTGTCCCACCCTCCGGGACATGCCCAGTGCGACTACGGCGAAGCTCGAGTGATCATCGGCGGAGTGGAACGCAAAGCCCACTACTTCGCCCTGGACCTCCCTCACAGCGACGGGTGCTATGTGAAGGCGTATCCCGCCGAGACGACGGAGTCATTCTGCGACGGACACGTCTCCGCCTTCGCGTTCCTGGGCGGAGTGCCTCAGAGCATCCTCTACGACAACACCACGCTCGCGGTAGCCAGAATCCTGGGAGATGGTCGCCGGCAGCGGACCAGGGTGTTCTCCGAGCTTCAGTCCCACTACCTGTTCGAGGACCGGTTCGGCCGTCCAGGCAAAGGGAACGATAAGGGCAAAGTAGAAGGTCTGGTCGGCTATGTCCGCCGGAACTTCCTGGTGCCCATTCCATCGTTCGAGAGCTTCGATGCCCTCAATGCTCATCTGGAGCAACACTGCCTCAGACGGTTCGAAGATCGACTCCGCGGCCACAACGAGACGATAGGAGAACGGCTGGAGCGGGACCTGGAGAAGCTGCTGCCTCTGCCGGCCGTACCGTACGACGCCAGCGACAAGCACGCGACGCCGTACGAGACGCCATTCGACTCGGGGCTGTGAGCTTCGATGCTGTCAAGCACCTGGTGCTGTGCAGGATCGAGGGTCGACCGCCTAGACTCGACATGGAGTTGTACCCGTATCTGCCCAGGACCAACGTTGCAACAACCTCGACCAGGGACTACATGGCTCTCTTGGCGGGGAGCCGGTCATGACCAACAAGTCCACGATGTTGCTCGAACACAACCTCAAGCAACTCAAGCTCCCCACGTTCCTGAGGGAGTACGACAAGCTGGCATCCCAGTGTGCCAGTGAGGGAGCTGACCATCCGGACTACCTGCTGCGACTATCGGAGTTGGAGCTGATCGACCGTCACCATCGCATGGTGGAACGTCGGATCAAAGCAGCCCGCTTCCCGACGACCAAGAGTCTCGACACCTTCGACTTCCTGTCTATGCCGTCCCTGAACGAGGCTCTGGTTCTGGAGCTGGCACGATGCGAGTACATCGAGCGCCCCCACAACGTCATCGCTCTCGGCAACAGTGGCACCGGCAAGACCCATATCGCCCTCGGTCTCGGTCTGGCTGCGTGTCAGAGGGGACTGTCCGTGGGCTTCACCACCGCCGCTGCTCTGGTTCACGAGCTGATCGAGGCCAGGGACGAACGGCGTCTGCTCAACCTGCAGAGAAGGCTCGCACGACTCAAGCTTCTGATCATCGACGAACTGGGCTTCGTGCCCTTGTCCAAGGCTGGCGCCGAGCTGCTCTTCGAGGTGTTCAGCCAGCGTTACGAGCGTGGATCGGTCCTGGTGACCTCCAAGTGAGCCCTTCGTCGAGTGGACCGAGGTGTTCGGCTCTGAACGGCTGACCGGAGCTCTCCTCGACCGCCTCACCCACCATGTCGACATCCTGGAGATGAACGGGGACAGCTACCGACTCAAGCACAGCAAGAAGACTTCTGGCCGCCAGCTATCTGACTGACCCTGATCTCCAACGCCCCACGAACCTTGATTCCCTCGTAAAAACCCGTTTTGAGGAAGTTCCAGCGCTTTAGCACATGTGAGCGCTACCGTATGTTGGGGTAGGACACGGAACAGAGGCTGTATATTGTACCCAGGCAAGGGTACGGTTGTTCTAATTCGACCTGCACAGACTTTTTACGAGAGAATCAACCTTGATGCCCATTCTACGGCGTTCAGTGGTACAGTTTTGCTCCGCCCCGCTGGTACGTTTTCACACCGCCCTTGACACTGTGGCGACTGGCATGGAATATTCCTTAGTGCATTGATCCCACTACCCCAATGCATTGATCCCACTACCCCGTCGGACTTATCGATCGGGCGTACTGATTAACCCGATATCCGCCAGGAGAAACGTCCACGACGCCTTGGAGCCGAACGATCCCCGGGGGCGGTGATGACGTAAAGAGTCAACCTGTCTTCGAGTGTCGAGGAAACCGGGCCGTGGGCTCGGGCCGTATTGAATGCATAGTAGTAGCGAGAGAGGCCTGGATGGCGCGCAATGCCTAGCTACACGAGGCCCGATTGACATTGTGCGGTGCGTATGGTAATTTCGCATGCTGTCGAGACAGCAGGAACGTAGCGCGGAATAGAATGGCAGAGAGAATACTCTCAATAGGAGGAGATGTATGGCGTCTAGGTTATTGAAGCTTAGGTGGCTGATTGCCATCGCGGCGGCGTTGAGCCTCGTAGCGGCTGTGGCTTGTGGCAGCGCGGACGAGGAAGAGCCGACGACGGCGGCGACCGACACAACGGTCCCGGATACTACGGTGCCCGATGTGCCGGCAGCGTCGGACACTACGGACGACGAGAAGATGGATGATTCGGCAGCGAAGGCGGACGATGAGATGATGGAGGACGACGACCTGGGCTATGTAGCGTGGACGGCGCCTACCTACGGGCCGGGCGACCTTCCGACCACGTTCTACGACGGCCCCAGGCCGACGAAGTTCACTGAGAGCCCGAAGCTTGCCGAAATGGTGAGGAAGGGCCTGCCGTGCGGTACGTATCACGGCCCCTCGGTTTCCCCATCGGTCGACGGTGGACCGCAGCCGTGCCCCGCTGTTGAGGACCGGCTTCCCGTACCGGAGGACGTCCTCGTTATGGCCCCGCCATACGAGATCGGGATCCACGGCGGGATGAAGCGGTTCTATACGACGGGCGGCCAAGTTGTGGCCGACCTGTCGAGCCAGGCCCTGTTCACCGGCGACGGCGCCCGGGCGGGCAAGACCATTGAGCTGAGCGACGATGGCCGGACGTACACGGCAACGATGCGTGACGGCTGGAAGTGGAGCGACGGCAAACCCATAGACATCGAAGATTTCCGGATCGCATGGGAAGACTTCAACTACAACAAGGAACTCCACCCGGACGGCTTGACATACCCGGGCAAGGATGGCGTCACGGGCAACGACCCGACATTCGCAGTAGTGGACGCGAACACGTGGTCTCTGACCTACGACACACCCAACTACACGATGCTGGAAGGCAAGTGGTCCGGCCGGCCCTGCTGGGGCTGCCGGGGTGGTTGGTCTATGGTCCACGCGCCGTTCTTCACCCAGTTCCATCCGAAGTATGCGGACCCTGCCGACCTGAAAGCGCAGCAGGAGTACTGGGGCGTAGACTCGTGGACGAAGGTAGTGTTCCGGTTCCACCCTGAGTTCGGACAGGCGGTACCGGTGATAGGCAACTTCGCCACTCCGGTTTCCGACTGGCGCGTAGGCTGGGGTACGAAGTGCTCCGCCTGCCCCGCCGGAGAGTTCAAGACTACACACCCGTACACGCTGGCGAACCCGTTCTTCGGAGCGGTAGACCCGCAAGGGAACCAGCTTCCGTACCTCGACGGCGCGGAGACGGAGATCGTGGAGAGCAAAGACGTTGAGGTCTTCCGTGCTCTCGCTGGTGAGTCGGACGGTCCTCGCTGCTGCTGGGGCGCAGGTGAGCTGCCGCTGTGGCACAAGAGCATGGAAAGCGGCGACATCAGCATCTTTAGCTGGATCCGTCTGGACGGCCACGATGCCACGTACACGTGGAACCACGACTACAACACAGACCCTGAGATCGGGCGGCTGGTAAGGACGAAGGACTTCCGGCAGGCGATGAGCGTTGCGATAGACCGGGAGGCCATCAATGAGGCCGTGTTCGCTGGGCTGGCGACGGTACAAAACCACGTACCGCATCCAAGCGTCGCGTACTACCCTGGGCCCGAGTGGGCGAGCTTCGAGATCGAGCAGGACCAGGCCAAGGCCAAAGACCTGTTCAAGAACATGGGCTACACAGACGGGGATGGGGATGGCTGGTTTGACCGTCTGGATGGCACCGGCGCATTGACCATCGAGTTCTCCTCCACCGCGGACGAGGGCGACGATTATCTCGCCATCGGCGAGTTGGTCAAGGCCGACTGGGAAGCGATAGGGGTTAAGGTCGACCTGACGAACGAGAGCCTGAACGACCGCTACAAGATCGGCGACTACTACCTTTCCGGGCCGTACGACGACTCGTACGGGCACAGCCCGTGGACGATCGACTGGTCGAAGATGTTCCCGATGTACAGCGACCGTGGTCCCTCGCCGAAGTCCGGTGCGTACTACTACACCGGTGGTGAAGAGGGCTGGGCGCCTACCGGCGGCACCGCCGAGTACACCGACATCTTCGGGAAGATGGCCCCCGCCGATACCTACCCAACCGACATCCTGGGCGACTGGGTGAGGCTGCAGGACATTCACCGAGAAGGAAAACAGCTTCCGGAGTTCGACCCGCGCCGGATCGATATGGGCAAAGAGGTCTACAGGACGTTGATCGAGGGCTTCTACCATATAGAGCTCGTCGGCTTCAAGGCGAACGTTGGCTACGTGCGAAACAACGTACGTAACTGGCACCGCGAAGGCCTGACGGCAGGATATGGCCATAACAACGAGTTGCACTACTTCGAGGATGGGATCGACAACGTGAGCCATCCTGGAAACAGGTCGAAGAAGTACAGCAGCTGGAGCTTCGCGCTTCAGTAAAGGTACAGACCGAAAGATAGTGTAGAAGTCGCAGGGCCCGGGCAGAAATGTCCGGGCCCTGTGTTTTTCGTAAGTGCAATGGGCATACATAGCCCGCCGAGGTGGGATTGACATTTGGACGCGGCACATGGTACCGTCCATACTCGTCCAGGTATGAGGATTGATATCGTAGTGCGGAATCGTGAAGTGCGGAAATGATGAAATCCCACGAGGAGGAGACGTATGGCGTCTAGGTTATTGAAGCTTAGGTGGCTTGTGATGATTGCAGCCGCTCTGAGCCTGGTAGCGGCGGTAGCTTGTTCCGCCGACGAAGCGGCGGAGCCGGACGCGCCGGCGGCAGCCAAGGCTGCATCCCCGGCGAAGACGGCGGACTCGACCACGGTAGATGCGCCGTCACAGACGCAGGTGCAGCCGGACGCGCCGCAAGCGGCGGCGGACTCTGCCCCTGCCGCGCAGCCCGATGCTGCCCAGCCTTCCACGCAGGTCGTTCCCGGTGGTGGGGCGGCGAAGGAAGAGCGCCAGGCACCTGACGAGCCGGCGATGATGGAGGAAGAGTTGGGTTACGTGGTGTGGACGGCACCGACCTATGCTCCCGGCGAGCTTCCATCCTGGGTGTACGACGGCCCCCGGCCGACGAAATTCACCGAGGCCCCGTTGTTTGCCGAGCTTGTGAAGAAAGGCCAGCCGTGCGGAACCTACCACGGCCCAAGCGTTTCGCCGTCGACTGACGGCGGACCGCAGGCATGCCCTGCGATAGCGGACAGGCTGCCGGTACCGTCAGACATCCTGGTAATGCAGCCGCCGTACGAGATCGGGGTCCACGGCGGTACGAAACGGTTCTACACGACCGGCGGTCAGGTAGTTGCGGATCTTTCGGGCCAGGGCCTGTTTGCGACCGAGGGTGCTCGCGTAGGCAAGGCCCAGAGCATTAGCGACGATGGCCGAACATACACCTTCACCCTTCGCGAGGGTTGGAAGTGGAGCGACGGCAAGCCCTTGAACATGGAGGACTTCGTCGTAGCTTGGGAAGACTTCAACTACAACAAGGAACTAATGCCGGACGGGCTGACGTACCCGGGCAAAGACGGCGTCACGGGTAACGACCCGCAGTTTGGTCAGGTCGACGAGTGGACCTGGTCTCTGACCTACGACACGCCTAACTACACTGCGCTGTCTGACTGGTCGGGCCGCCCTTGCTGGGGCTGCCGCGGCGGGACGACGATGGTCCACGCGCCGTTCTTCAAGCAGTTCCACCCGAAGTACGCAGACCCTGCGGACCTTAAGGCCCAGCAGGAGTACTGGGGTGTAGACGATTGGACGAAGGTGGTGTTCCGGTTCCATCCTGAGTTTGGTCAGGCGGTACCGGTACTAGGCAACTTTGCCACCCCTGTGGCGGACTGGCGTGTAGGCTGGGGCACGAAGTGCACGGCCTGTCCTGCCGGTCAGTTCAAGACGACGAACCCGTTCACTCTTGCGAACCCGTTCTTTGGAGCGGTAGACCCTCATGGTAACCAGCTCCCGTACCTTGACGGAGCGCAGACCGTGATGGTAGAGAGCCGTGAGATCGAGGTCTTCCGGGCGATGGCGGGTGAGTCGGACGGTCCTCGCTGCTGCTGGGGCACCTCTGATCTGCCTTTGTGGCACAAGAACATGGAGCGCGGCGATTTCAGCATCTTTGGCTGGGTCCGGTTCTCGGGAGACGACTCCGGGTTCGTCTGGAACCATGACTACGACGCGGACCCTGAGATCGGGCGACTGGTCCGGACGCTGGACTTCCGGCGTGCGGTAAGCCTTTCTATCGACCGTGACGCCATCAATGAGGTAGCGTTTGCGGGTCTGGCGACAGTGCAGCAGAAGGTCCCGCATCCCAGCATTCCGTACTATCCTGGCCCCGAGTGGGCGAGCTTCGAGATCGGTCCCGACAAGGACTCGGCTCGAGCGCTCATGACGAAGATGGGCTATCAGGATGCCGACGGAGACGGCTGGCTTGACCGTCTGGACGGCACCGGCCCGTTGACGCTGGCGTGGAAGTCGGGTGAGAACTACCGCGGTGGCTACACCGGCCACACGGTTGCTCAGATGGTTGCCAAAGACCTGAACGAAGTCGGGATCGCCACAGATCTAGGCCTGATGGCTTGGTGGGGCGCTGAAGGCTTCTTGGGCGAGTATGCCCAGGGCAAACAGTTCATCATCGGACCGTTTGGCAAGCTAGAGGACGAGACGCCGTGGACGATCTACTACTCGGAAATGCTTCCGATGTACAAGGACCGCGGTCCTTCGCCTAAGGCCGGTGCGTACTACTACACCGGTGGCGAAGAGGGCTGGGCGCCCTCGGGCCCGGACCCGTCGTTCACGGACGTATACGGTAACCAGGCGTGTGCAGGTACCTACCCGTCCGACGTGCAGTGCATCTTCGTCGATCTGCAGGAGCTCCATCGCGAGGGCAAGCAGTTGGCGAGTCACGACCCGCGTCGCATAGAGATTGGTCAGGAGATCTACAGGACGATCGTAGAGAACCATCTCCAGCTCAACATCGTTGGGTTCTCGCCGCAGATCGGCTACGTGCGAAACAACGTACGTAACTGGTGGCGTGACGGCCTGACGGCAGGGTACGGACACTTCAACGAGTTGCACTACTTCGAGGATGGAATCGACAACGCGAACCATCCTGGGAACAGGTCGAAGAAGTACAGCAGCTGGAGCTTCGCGCTTCAGTAGAGGTACAGACCGAAAGATAGTGTAGAAGTCGCAGGGCCCGGGCAGAAATGTCCGGGCCCTGTGTTATTGTGTCGTTTGTGGCTCGGGCCCGATGCGGCCATACTGCGCGGCCTGAGCCTCTCTCGGATCTAGACTGAGCGCTCGGATGGGTAAGATGCAAAAGATGGTCAGGGCAGCCGTAGAGCAGGCCGGGCTTAGAGTCGAACTCGGCGGAGTCGAGCGTTGGGAGCAGACCCTTCCTATCGGTGAGGTCATCGGCAGGGTGGGCCGTCTGGGTGATTATCTCCGGCGGACCAACATCTTCAACGCTGACGGGATCATACTAACGCCGGTCGTGCTTCAGCATCTCGGCCAACCAGGAGAATTCGACGGGTTGCTGAACGAGCTGGAACGGCTGAGGAGGGAGACACGCAGCGGCCGCTTTGACCCAAGCCACACACTGCAACGAGACTTGGAATTCACGAAGTTCAGGTGGAAGGGCGCCCATGCCTCATACGGAACCCGGCCAGACAAAGAGTTGTATCAGGAGTTCGAGGAACTCCAGGAACTGCCGCCTCCCGAAGTCCTAGAGGAGTTCTCGCTCAGCGATAGGCACTTCCAGGAGGCGAAGCGAGCGGCGCTCGAAGCCGTCGGGTTCTTGGACTTCTTGAGGGTATTTCGGACGCGCTCCAATAGGCGAATCGTTGTCGTGGGCAACGATAAAGCGCAGTATTGGGGCGGCGGCTACGGCCGCATGTTCGTCGTCGAGCCCCTCGAAGAGTATTTGTCCAACGATTTCGCTATCAGGTACGACGCGGTGCCATCTCACAGCACCATGCGCCTCAACGTACCGTCGGCGTTCCCCAAGGACTTCGTCAGGGAGCTTTGCGACGAGATGCCGCACCTAGTCATCGTCGACGGCGCGGGGCCGCCGAAGGCCAGCTACACGACCCGATTCTCCCGGGCGGTTCGGGGATACGCCAACTGGTTCGCAGTCTTCAACGACCTGCGCTCAGGTGGTCGTCACGAGCTGTACGAGGCCGACACGCCTCTGCCGGGCGACCACTTTGCCGAGCTGCGGAAGTGGGATGACTACGTGATGGTGCGCGAGGAAGTCGAGGGGTGGGTTGAGCCGGGCCCGACGTACTCCATGGCGCTCTGGGCCCCGGAGCCAGCGGAGAAGACATTACTGGCTGACGTAGAGGTAGACTGGAGAGACGCCGATCCGACCTCCAACCAGCCGCTTGCTGTCCTTGCGAACCCTATCATATACCGCTCTGACATCGTCCAGCCAGGGAGGTACCTCGGGCCGTTGGGTGATGCGGCGACGAAGCTCTTGAGTGGCACGCGGCCTTACTATTTCGACAGCGCCGATAAAGCGATCAAAGAGCAAATCGTCTTAGGATTCGGGCCTTATGGCCTAGAGACGAGAGTCGAGGGGCCCACGACGAGGTCCTATATCAACGCGGTCCAGTGGCAGATCACGGCCGAAATCGCCGCCTTGCTGAGCGAGGACTCTCCTCCATTCTAGGAATCCGCTCTCAGTGGGACGCACCTACTCCCAATCATTCTCGGGAACGTACGATCGGTCCAGCGGATGATAGCCGATGGCCCTGCGGCCGTGTCCTATATCGTAGAGGGGCCAGTTGCTGTCTGAGACTCCGAATACGATTTCGAACCTCGCCCAGGGGTAAGTGATCGCCTGCTCGAAGACTCGGACAGCGTCCGCGTGACTGAGCTGATGAGGATGCTCCGGTAGCGGTCGGTCAGGGTTGCAGTTTCCGATACGCACGGCTACGAACTCCATGCCGAAGCGGTCGTGGTACATCGAGCCCAGGTTCTCGCCGAAGACCTTCGTAAGCGAGTAGTAGCTGTCAGGTCGAGGGATCATATCTACCGTGCGCTCCATGCTTCTGGGATAGACGGCGGAGGGCAATAGCCCGGCACGACTGGCGTACGCCACTCGACGAACGCCATTCTGTCGGGCCGACTCAAGCACGTTGTATGTTCCCTGGATATTGTTAAGCCCAAATCCACCGAAGGGATGACTATGCAGCAGCGGAACGGGCGATAGGGGCAAGGGAGGGCGATGGTCCGGGCACGATTTGGGGTAGAGGGGGGCCGGTGTTTGTCTTCAGTTGCCGCGGGGAGACTTTGTGACCGTCTGCGAATGTTGGTCAGGGCGAGATAGCGGGGAGAGGACACAGCAAGAGGCACTCGCAGACCGGACTGGCGCGAGTTCGCGGGGACGTTCGGTTGGCCGGATGTCGGCCGGTTGCCGCCGCCGCCGCCAGGCAGGGAGTGGCAGGGCGCGCAATCGGGCCAGGGCACGATCGAACTGGGCTTCCCAAGGCCAGCGCTGTGGCAGATGCAGTGTGAGGCGGCGCGCCGAGCGGGTGATCCGTCCGGCCAGGGAGAAGAACCGCCGCCGGAGGGTCTTGGTGGTCACCACCTGCTCGCCCAGACCGATGCGCGCTGTCCAGCGGGCGATGTTGTGGGCCATCACCTGTACCGCCAGCCAGGCGGCGTTGGCGGCGAAGCGGCCCGAGGGGAGATGGTTCAACCCCACACCGTGCTTGAGGTCTCGGATGGCATTCTCGATCTCGGCGTGGCGGCGATGGTCGGCCTCCAGTTCGAGCATCTCCCCGTCCCGGTCGGTGATGAAGCCGTGATAGCTGTAGGTGGCGAAGAGGGCCAGCTGGGAACCGGGCGTGGGCTTCACACGCCGGACGATGAGCCGCACCGGCGCGGCGTCAGGTTCACTCTGGAAGGGAGTGCAGGTGGTCTCGGCCACATCGGCGGCGCCGTCCATCCAGTAAGGAATCGGCGTCCAGGCATCTTCGGGTATCGCCTCGATGAGATTGTGCAGGCTTTTATGCTGGCGGATGGTGATGGAGAAGCGGACATCCATCTTGCGGCAGACGGATACCACGCCATGAGTGTAGAACCCGCTGTCGGCCCGTAGCGTGAGTCGTCCGTTGGCCCCGGCGTAGCGCACCCGTCCCACCGTCTCCCGCAGGAAGTGGGCGGCGCCGCGGGCGGTGTTGGCCCGGCCCTCGCGCAGCCGGGACATCAGCACGTCTCCGGTGCCGGCGGCGATGGCCAGCAGTGGGTGGTAGCCCCGCTTGCCGGTATAGCCGTGGTGGCGGGCGCCCTCCTTGGCCAGTCCGTAGGTCTCGCAGATGGTGGAATCGAGGTCGATGGTGAACGGCGCGTCGCCGGGTCCGGCCCCAGCGGCCCAGGCCCGGGCCAGCAGCTCCCGGCTCACCCGGTCCAGCTGGCGGACGTGGCCCCACCGGAAGCTGCGCAGGAAGGTGCCCAGGGTGGATGGCACCTTGACCGTGCCGCCCAGGGTGCAGGCCGTCCCCCCGGTGCGCAACACATCAGCGTCGTCGATGCAGTCGCCGCCGGCCATGGCTGAGGCCACCAGGGTCATCAGCTTGTCTCCGGTGTTGGCCCGCCCCGGCGCGCCGCCCAGGTCAAGGTGATGGTCAACGAGTTCCCGCAGGCCCAGATGCCGGGCGAGGGTGGCCGGCAGGAGCAGACCGGCATTGGCCACCAGGCGGTGATCGTCAAAGACGATACGGATACGGTCGGGCTGGTTGCGTGGTAGCATCTATTGGGTGCTCCTTCTCTGGGACTGTTTTGCTGTTACAAAACCATTATCCCAGATTCAGAAGAGCACCCTCTGGCCACTTCAGGATGCTAACCCGACGCCCTCCCTCGGTGGATTCGGGTTAAGACAGCGCTCCCACTCGTACTCACCACCCGCCAGGTGGATGATCGCGTCCATCCCTCGTGTGGCTTTCAACACGGTCTCGAAATCCTCGATGTCGCCGACGGTGGAGTGGTCTAGCAGCGGTACAGGCACCTGATCGAAACCATGGAGCTCGTGTCGCCCCTTCAACCCGTTAACCAGGATGGTTCCGACCTTACCGGCAGCGCCGGTCATTAGCACACGCATTGGGTTGGCAACTCCTTCTGTCCACAGCACCTGCGTAGTCATAGAGCGGATTCAGGTGGACAGCTCCATCGTTCTTACTTGTGCCGCCCAAGATTGATTCTCTCGTAAAAAGTCTGTGCAGGTCGAATTAGAACAACCGTACCCTTGCCTGGGTACAATATACAGTCTCTGTTCCGTGTCCTACCCCAACATACGGTAGCGCTCACATGTGCTAAAGCGCTGGAACTTCCTCAAAACGGGTTTTTACGAGGGAATCAAGATTATCCATCAGTCATTCACGTGTCAATTGTCATTGACGACCTATAAGGCCCAATGGTACACTCGGCGCCGTCCTGCCCACCGGCACCGGCCGCGTGGGGACGACGCATCCCCAGGGCGACCGCCACACAAACGGAAACATGGCCTACCGACTTGGCGTAGACGTAGGAGGCACGTTCACCGACCTCGCGCTCTACGACGTCGAGACCGGCCAGTTGGAGTTCACAAAGACCCCGTCGACGACTGGCGACCAGGCCCGAGGCGTCGCCATCGGCGTCGAGGAGCTGACCGACCGGCTCAACGCTCCTCCTAGCGACATTGCGTTCTTCATTCACGGAACGACCGTCGCGACCAACGCCCTGCTTGAGCGCGGTGGGTCCCGGACGGCGCTCATCGTCACCGCCGGATTCCGCGACATTCTCCAGATCGGCCGGCAGGAACGCCCACACCTCTACGACTGGAAGCTGCGAAGGCCTGAGCCGCTGGTTCCGCGTCATCTGAGGTTCGAGGTCCGAGAGCGCGTGCTGTACACGGGCGAAGTGGAGACCCCTCTCGACGAGGCCGAAATCCAGCAGGTGATCGCTCGTCTACGCGACTCTGAAGTCGAGGCTGTAGCCGTTTGCCTGCTCCACTCCTACACTAATCCGGCCCATGAAAAGGCAATCGGACGCGCCATCGGAGCCGCGTTGCCAAACGTCGCACTGTCGCTGTCTTGTGAAGTGTTGCCCGAATTCAAAGAATACGAGCGAATGAGCACGACGGCTATCAACGCGTACGTGGCTCCAATCGTGGGCAGTTACCTTCGCGTACTTGAAAAGGCGGTGGCGGACATCGGAGTGGCGTCGAACGTCTATGTCATGCAGTCCAATGGAGGCACCACGACCGCGGCGGCCGCCGCCGAAATGCCCGTTCACACTATCATGTCTGGGCCGGCTGCAGGAGTCATCGGCAGCGCCGCTCTGGCCGTGCAGGCCGGCGAGCTGAATTCGATTTCAGTCGATATGGGCGGCACCAGCTTCGATGTATGTCTCGCATACCAGGGCGAGATACGACGCACTCAGGAAAGCGAGATAAACAGGCTTCCGGTCAAAGTCCCAATGATGGACATCCACACTCTGGGCGCAGGCGGCGGCAGCGTCGCCTGGATCGATCCCGGTGGCGCGTTGCGCGTGGGGCCCAAAAGCGCCGGCGCTGAACCCGGTCCAGCGTGCTACGGCCATGGGGGCGACGAGCCGACGGTTACGGACGCCAACCTGGTGCTCGGACGGCTGAACCCACAGCGCTTCCTCGGAGGCCGGATGTCCCTCGATGCCGATCTGGCACGTGAGGCCGTTCGGTCTCGCATATCCGAGCCTTTGGGCATCGGGCTCGAAGAGGCCGCCGAAGGAATCGTCAGAATCGTAAACGCCGGCATGACCAAGGGTATCCGTGTAGTGTCTGTTGGGAAGGGCTACGACCCACGGGACTTCTGTCTGGTGGCGTTCGGCGGTGCTGGTCCCGTTCACGCGGCGGAGCTTGCCTACGAGATGGACATTCCCAGGGTCCTAGTGCCGATCGCGCCCGGGGTAACCTCAGCGTTGGGGCTGCTGATGGCTGACCTCAGACACGACTACGTGCGGACCGTTCTCGCTCGAAGCAACGAGATCGACGCCGAAAGGCTGAACGCCCTTTACGGCCAGATGGAGTCCGGAGCCGTTGCCCAGATGGCCCGCGAAGGCACCAAGGGGGAGAAGACCAGCCTTGTTCGGTTGGCGGATCTGCGATATCTCGGCCAGGGGTTCGAAATACAGGTGCCGGTCCCCGGCGGGACCTTGGACTCAGAGCACGTAGGGAAGACGTTGGAAAGCTTCCACGAGGCCCATGCCAGCCTCTACGGCTACTCAAATCCGGAGAGCTCCATCGAAGTCGTGAATCTTCGAGTGACGTCGCTAGCGTCTACGCCTCGGCCGAGGATGGAGCCGGACAAACTAGTGGTCCAACATCATTGAAATGAATACCATGATAGTCATTGTTCCTCTTGGGGGTTCAATCGTAACGTTGAACCGAGGAGGAACCATGATGTCTACCAAGAGGTACCGTATCAGACTGACTACCGACGAACAACAGGACGCCTTGGTCTCACGCGGTCGGGCTGCGGCGTACAAACAGACCCATGCGCGCATTCTGCTGATGAGCGATGAGTCACGCTCGGACGGGGGAATGAAGGACGCGGACATCACCAGCGCGCTCGGTGTGGGACAGTCAACGGTCGAGCGAATACGCAAGCGCTGTGTAGAGGAGGGGGTCGAGTCTGCGCTGAATCGCAAAAAGCAACTGCGTCGGCGTCAAAAGAGACTGGACGGCGAAGGTGAAGCACGGTTGATAGCGATGGCCTGCGGGGAACCGCTGGAGGGGCGTGCCAGTTGGACCCTGAAGCTGTTGGCTGACCAGTTGGTCGAGTGTGAGATAGTCGAGACCATCAGCACCGAGACGGTTCGCCAGGCGCTTAAAAAAACGAACTGAAGCCGTGGCTGAAGCAGAGTTGGTGCATCCCGCCCGGTCAGAGCGCGGAGTTTGTGTGCGCGATGGAAGACGTACTGGAGGTCTACCAACGGCCGTACGATGGGAATGAGGTTCTGGTGTGCATGGATGAGACGAGCAAACAGCAAGTCAAGGAGACGCGAGTGCCGCGTCCCGCAGCGCCCGGCTTATCGGCGGCATACGACTACGAATACGAGCGCAATGGAGTGAGCAGCCTGTTCATGCTGTTTGCACCGTTGGACGGATGGCGCCGAGTCGAGGTCAGAGAGCGTCGCACGAAGGTGGACTGGGCGCATGTGATAAAGAAACTGGTCGACGAGGACTACCCCGACAGAGACCGGATCGTGCTGGTAATGGACAATCCCAACACTCACAAGCTGTCCTCGCTATACGAGGCATTCGAGCCTGCTGAGGCGAGGCGTATAGCTGAGCGACTGGAGATACACTACACTCCCAAACACGGGAGTTGGTTGAATATGGCGGAGATAGAGATCGGTGTGCTGGCTCGACAGTGCCTGGACCGACGGATTGCCAATCAAGACATCCTGCGCGGCGAGGTCAATGCTTGGCAGAATCAACGCAACCGGGATGTGATACGAGTGGATTGGCGCTTCACTACCGAGGATGCGCGCATCAAACTAAAGTCACTCTACCCATCAATACAAAAAAGTTGAACCACTAGAGGTGGCCGAAAGTCAAGCGATCGCGGTCGATTCGCAGCGCGACGTGTTTTTCGACGGAGAGTACGTCTCCACGCCCATTTATGACCGAACGAAGCTGGCGCCGGGCGGAGTAATCGAGGGCCCGGCTATCGTCGAACAACTGGACTCGACTACGGTCGTATGGCCCCGTCAGACGGCACGGGTCGACGGATTCAGGAACCTCGTAATCGAGCGAGTGGACCGATGACCACGACGAAGGTCGACCCGATCACGCTGGAGGTGATGCGCAACGGCTTTTACTCAATCGCGGACGAGATGATCGCCGCGCTAGTGAGGGCGAGCTACTCGACGAATATCAAGGACCGGCGCGATACATCTTGCGCGATCTACACCGCTACTGGCGAAGTGGTCGTCGTCGCCCAGAGCGAGATCGGGACACCTCTTCACCTGGGCACGATGTCGTCGGCCGTATGGTCTGCCATGGAGGCGTACAACTTCGAGGAGCTGGACCCTGGCGACGCAATCGCTCACAACATGCCTTATCCCGCGGGACCGGGTCACCTCAACGACCTCTGCATCGTTTCACCGATCTTCCACGACGGCAAGCTCGTCGCCATCGGCGCAAACCAGGCCCATCACGTCGACATGGGCGGGTTCGCGCCGGGGTCGATGCCCTTCGGGGCCTCGGAGATCTTCCAGGAGGGCCTTCAGATCCCACCTGTGCGGCTGTTCCGTCGAGGTGAGCTGGACAGAGAGCTGTGGGCTTTGATCTCTCAGAACATCCGCCCAAGGGATGAGGTGCGCGGCGACCTCCAGGCCCAGTTCGCAGCCAACTCGGTCGGCTCCCGGCGTCTCGGTGAACTGATCGACAAGGTACGGCCAGGGCATGGTGACTCAGTACCTCCGGGAGATGCTCGACTACTCTGAACGGCGGATGCGCGCCGCGATCGCCACGATCCCGCCCGGCTCCTACTCATTCGAGGACGTAATCGAGGGTGATGGCATTACAGACGACCTGTTCACCATAAGGGTGACGATCGAGGCAAAAGGCGATTCGCTTCGAGCGGACTTCACCGCCACGGACGACGCGTCTCTCGGCCCGTTAAACTGCCGCTGGCCGTCGGTAGCGGCGGGCGTCTACTACGTGCTCAAGGCGGTCCTCGACCCCGATCTACCACCGAATGCAGGCGCGTACAGGCCGGTGGAAATCGACGTGAGGCCTGGCAGTCTCCTATCTGCTGTCTATCCAATGGCGGTCTGCAACGCCAACATCATTACGTCGCAGAGGATCGTGGACGTGCTGTTGGGCGCGCTGTCTCAGGTTATCCCTGAAAAGGTGCAGGCCGCCTGCTCGGGGACGATGAACCTGCTGAATATCGGTGGCCTCGACCCTCGGAGCGATATCTACTACAACTACATCGAGACCTACGCGGGCGGACAGGGCGCCATGCTGGGCCAGGACGGAATGGATGCTGTTCAGAACCATATGACGAACACACGCAACGCCCCTGTCGAGGCCATCGAGGTCGCGTACCCTCTGCGAGTGGAGTCGTATGAGCTGGTGCCCGACTCCGAGGGCGCAGGAGAGTACCGTGGGGGCGTCGGCCTGCGCCGGACCCTCCGTATCGACGGCGAGCCGGTGCAGCTGACGCTGAGCTCCGACCGGAGCGAAGTGCAGCCGTGGGGCCTATTTGGGGGCATGCCTGCTCGTACGTCTCGGTGTGTCGTCACTGGTCCCGGCGGCGACGAACGCAATCTTCCATCCAAGATCACCACGCGGATCGAGCCAGATCACGTCATCGTGACGGAGACTCCCGGGGGTGGTGGTTGGGGCGACCCCAGGCACCGCGACGCCGAGGCCGTCCGCCACGACGTGCTAGAAGGGCTGGTGTCGATGCAACGCGCTCGAAAAGCGTATTGCGTCGTGATTGACGCGGAGACTATGGAGTTAGACGAAACGGAGACCCGGAGGCTCAGGTCTGGAGGCTGATCCAATGCTGATAATCGATGGCGACTACCCGATGGCCGTTGGCGCTCTCGATATGGACCGCGACCTGACGCGGCCCATCGAGGAGGTCCGTGCAGCCACTGGTGGATTCAAACGCTATAGGCAGTGGTCCGATGCCGAGACAATGGCGTCACTACCGGAGCTGCGCAAAGGTGACGTCGCAGTCGCTCTGGTCAAGGTGGTGGCGTGCGTGGTGAAGCCTGGCCATCCTCACGGCGAGTATCGTACCGCCGACATCGCCCACGCAGCAGCCAGGGGCCAGCTCGCGTACTACCGGCTCCTAGAGGCCAAAGGCGAGGCGCGAATACTCACCACTAGCGAAGACTTCGCGGAGCACATGCAGACATGGTCAGAGGCCGAGGACCACAGCGAGCTGCCGGTGGGCTTAGTTATCGGCATGGAGGGCGCCGACGCTATCGTCTGGCCGCAGCAGGTGCGCTACTGGTGGGACGCGGGCGTTCGGGTCATCAGCCTGTCGCACTACGGCGTCAGCTATTACTCGCACGGCTCGGGCACCGGCACCGACGGCGGCCTTCAGCCGGGCGCCGACGAGCTCCTCAAAGAGATGGACGACCTCGGTATGGTACTCGACGCCTCCCACACTTCAGACGAGTCCGTGCGTCAGGAGCTAGAGATCTTCACCGGCCCGGTCCTGGCCAGTCACCAGAACTGCCGGGCTATCGTGCCCGGCGAGCGTCAGTTCCCCGACGAGCAGCTTAACTGGGTCATCGAGCGGGGAGGGGTAGTTGGAGCGTCCATGGACACGTGGATGCTCAACTCCACGCACCAGCTCGATTGGGGTGGTGAAATCCCGCCGAGACGGACAGTCTTCGCCCGAGAGTCGATCACCCTCGATGACTACGTGGATCACATCGACTACGTCTGTCAGCTCGCCGGCAACTCGCTCCACGCGGCCATTGGGGGAGACACAGACGGCCAAGGAGGCCGAGACGGCGCGCCCTACGAGGTCGACACGGTTGCAGACTACCAGAAGGTGGCCGACGTACTCGATCGACGGGGGTACAGCCGGGAGAACGTCGAGAACGTGTTGTACCGTAACTGGCAGCGGTTCTTCGAAAAGTGGCTCCCCGGCAAGAATTAACCACAGAGATCACGGAGTCTATAGAGACTAGATAATTCCATCAAAACCCGTTCGTGCTGAGCCCGTCAAAGGGCAGCCCCGCCAAGCGAGTTGTTTATGTTGGGATCCCTAGTGGTATCCATCTGCGTGCCTCGCCCGTGATACATGCGTAGGACAGCGGATGCCGTGGTCATCGGCGGCGGCGCGATCGGCACGAGCGTCCTCTACCACCTTACCCGGCTGGGCATGCGCGACGTGGTCTTGCTCGAGAAAGGTGCTCTGGCGTCGGGCTCCACGGGCGACACGGCGGCGATGGTGCGCCAGCACTACTCCAACGAAGTAAGCATCCGGCTCGTCAAGCTAAGCCTAGAGATTCTCCAGCGCTTTCCCGACGAGTTCGACGGTGCCGACGTTTTCACCCAAACCGGCTGGCTGTTCTTATGCCCGCCTGAAGCGTCGTCTGTATTCGACGAGAACATGGACCGTTTGAAAGGCCTGGGCGTGAGGACGTGGGAGATTTCGGTCGAGGAAGCGGCAGACGAGTTGCCGGGGCTGAACACCGAAGGTATCGCCCGCGTCGCCTTCGAGCCCGACTCCGGATACGCCGACCCGCACCTATTCACAAGCAACCTCGCCGGCAAGGCCGCCGGGGCGGGCGCCGAGGTTCGAGTCGATACCCCGGCGGTTGGGCTGGTTGTCTCTAACGGCCGCGTGAGGTCCGTCGCGACCGATGACGGTGAGATAAGCACGCCGGTCGTGGTAAACGCGGCGGGCCCGTGGGCAGGGATAGTCGGGCGTTGGGCCGGGCTGGACCTGCCTCTGGAGATATCGCGGGAGCAGGACATCGTGATTCGGCCTCCAGACGACGCGCCACCATTACGACGGGTGGTCTCCAACATGGTTGACAAGACCTACTTCAGGCCGGAAGGCGACCACAACATCCTTGTGGGGACCGGACACCCCAAGGCCAACGAACCGGCCGACCCGGACAGCTTCAGCCACGACGCCGACCCCGGTTTCATCCGCGAGGCCAGCCAGCGTATCGTACACCGGCTCCCGATGTTGGAGGGCAGCGGCCTGGTTGCCAGCTGGGCCGGTCTTTACACGATCACGCCCGACTGGAACATGATCGTCGACGAAGCGCCGGGGGTCGAGGGACTGTTTCTAGCCGTGGGCGGCAGCGGCCACTCGTTCAAGCTGGCCCCAGCCATAGGGCTATGCCTCGCCGAGCGGATAGTAAACGGCCGCGCAACTACGGTCGATATCGCACCGCTCCGGGCAACACGCTTCGAGGAGGACCAAGCCCTCCACTCGACATACGGCGGCAACCGAGGGTAAGGTAACCGCGATGGAAGACCGGGCGAACGTCGTCATAATCGGCGCGGGGATCGTCGGGTGCAGCGTCGCCTATCATCTCACCGAGCTGGGGTGGCGCGACATCGTCGTGGTCGAGCAGGGTCCGCTCTTCGAGACCGGCGGCTCCACTTCACATGCACCCGGGCTGATATACCAAGTCAACTTCTCCAAGACGATGTCTCAGTTCGCGAAGTACACCGTCGAGCTGTACGGCAGCCTGAGTCTCAACGACGAGCCATGCTTCCACCGAGTCGGTGGTATGGAGGTGGCGTGGACGAAGGAGCGTTGGGAGGACCTGAAACGCAAGACCGGCGCCGGCCGGGCTTGGGGGCTGGACGTCGAGCTGTTGAGCGCCATCGAGGTTCGCGAGAGGGTCCCGTTGCTTTCGGACCGGATACACGGCGCCATGTTTTCGGCCGGTGACGGTGCGGCCAAGCAGGTCTGGGTGACGGAGGCCATGGCGAAGAAGGCCGAGCAGCGCGGTGCAACCTTCCATGGAGACACTAGCGTTACCGGAATCGCGGTGTCCGACGGCCGTGTAGAGGCAGTCGAGACCTCCAACGGGACCATCCGCACCGATACAGTGGTGGCCGCCGCAGGGATATGGGGCCCTCGAATCGGCCGGATGGCGGGCGTTCCGATTCCGCTGTCACCGATGAGGCACCAGTATGCCCACACGGTCCCGATCCCTGAGCTGGTGGGTGAGACTGACGAGTTCAGGCACCCTATTCTGCGGCACCAGGACGAGGCGATGTACCTGCGACAGCGGGCCGACCACTTCGTGATCGGCTCCTACCGCCACGAGCCGCTTCTGGTCGACGCCGACGATATCCTTACACATGGCGACGCACCGGTGATGCCGTCGATGATGGAGTGGGAGCCCGGCATCTTCGAGAACGCCCGTGCGGCCGCCGGTGAGCTTGTCCCTTGTCTAGAAGGCGCCGAGCTGGCCCGGAAGGTCAACGGCATGTTCTCCTTCACGCCCGACGGCATGCCGCTTCTCGGCGAGTCGGCGGAGGTCAAGGGGTTCTGGTCGGCGCAGGCCGTCTGGATAACCCACGCCGGCGGCGTCGGGAAGGCCGTGGCCGAGTGGATCGTCGACGGCACTCCCAGCCTCGACATGCGCGAGTGCGATATCAAGCGATTCCACTCCCACGTCCATACCTCGTCCTACATCAAGAAGCGCTCCGCCCAGCAGTACCGCGAGGTCTACGACATCATCCATCCTCGGCAGCAGATGAAAGACCCCCGCGGCTTGCGAGTCAGCCCTTTCTACGGACGGGAGCAGGACCTCGGCGCCGTCTTCTTCGAAGCCGGTGGATGGGAGCGACCTCAGTGGTACGAGGCCAACGCGAACCTCCTCGCAGACCAGGACTGGCCAAACCGGACGGGGTGGGACGCCCAGTACTGGTCGCCGATCATCGGCGCCGAGCACCGCGGGGCCCGTGAGCGCGTTGTGATATTCGATTCGACGCCGTTTACCAAGCTCGAAGTAACGGGACCCGGCGCGCTCCCGTTCATGCAGTACATCACCGGCAACCAGATGGACAAGCCTCCGGGCACGGTCACGTACACGCCCATGCTCACCGAGGCCGGTGGAATCAAGTGCGATCTGACTGTCGTGCGGCTGGCCGCCGACCGCTTCATGGTCGTCACCGGTGGTGGCTTGGGCATGCACGACCAGGCCTGGGTCCGCAGCCATCTGCCTTCGGATGGCTCCGCCCAGGTGACCGACGTCACAAGCGCCTTGAGCTGTGTCTCCGTTTGGGGACCGAGGGCCCGCGAGTTGGTACAGAACGTCAGCGACGACGACTTCTCCGACCAAGGCTTCCCGTACCTGGCGGCAAAGCGGGTGGCGATCGGCGACGTTTCGATCCTGGCCGTGCGTATCTCTTACGTCGGCGAGCTTGGTTGGGAGCTCTACGTCGCGTCGGAGAACGCTCTCAGGGTTTGGGATACCCTCTGGGACGCGGGCCAGCCTCATGGCATTACGGCTATGGGCCTCGGGGCGCTGGATTCGTTAAGGTTGGAGAAAGGCTACAGGCTCTGGGGGGCCGAGATACATACCGAGTACAATCCGTACGAGGCGGGGATGGGTTTCGCTGTGAGGCGAAACAAAGGCGATTTCCTGGGCCGCGACGCTCTGATGGAGGTAAGGAAGCAGGGCGTCTCACGAAAGCTCTGCTGTATGACGCTGGAGGACCCGAACCAGGTCGTGATGGGCAGCGAACCGCTCATGGACGCCGACCAAGTGGTCGGCTACGTCACCAGCGCCGACTACGGCTACTCGGTCCACAGGAGCATCGTGTACGGGTACCTGCCGGCCGAGCTTGCGAACGAAGGCATGACCGTAGACGTGCTCTACTTCGGGCAGCGTTTCCCCGCGACCGTTGTGCGGGAGCCGCTGTTCGATCCGACTGGCGACAGGCTGAAGTCCTGAGCTCGCGGCCGACCGAAGGAGAGATCGCATGAAGTGGAGTTCAGCGGTTTCGGACAACCCGTCCCTCGTCGAGGCCGTCCGAGAGTGCGTCGCGATGCTGGGTGACGAGCTTGGCGATCTCTCCCGCGATCTCACTGTGGTGTTCGTCTCAGCCCACCACGCCCCGGTGTATGGGAGAGTCCCCGAGCTTGTGCGGGAGCACTGTGGCGACGGTCTACTGGTAGGTTGCTCTAGCGGTGGAGTCATCGGGGCGGGTAGGGAGGTCGAGAACCGCCCTGGATTTGCCATCGCATCGGCGAACCTTCCCGATGTGGAGATCGCTCCGTTTCACCTCACCGGCGACGACCTGCCCAACGCCGACGCTCCGCCGGATAGCTGGGAGGCATTAGTTGACGTGGCTCCTGCTGGGAAGCCGCAGTTCATTTTGCTTGCCGATCCGTTCAGTAGTCGCACCGACGACCTCGTCGTCGGGCTGGACTATGCTTTCCCGGGTAGTGTGAAAATCGGAGGGATTGCCAGCGGCGCCACACAACCTGGAGGCAACGCCCTTTACCTCGGGCACCAGCTCTTCGATAACGGCGTGGTGGGCGTTGCCATGTCCGGCGCGCTTGCCGTCGACACCGTCGTGGCTCAGGGCTGCCGGCCGATCGGCTGGCCGCTGCAGGTCACGTCGTGCACCAAGAACATCCTCGAGGAGGTCGATGGCTCGGCTCCGTTCGAGGTGCTCCGCCAGATATATGCGAAGTCGAATGAGCGCGACCAGCAGCTATTCCGCCAGTCCCTGTTTATCGGCGTCGCTATGGACGAGTTCAACGACTCGCCCCAGCTCGGCGACTTCAAGATACGGAACATCATCGGAGTAAACGAAAAAACTGGAATTGTGGCCGTGGACGAGGCGCTGAGAGAGGGGCAGACCGTGCAATTCCATCTCAGGGACAAAGAGACAGCCTCCCAGGACCTCAACGCTCTCCTTTCCAGGTATTCCGGCGAGAACACGGTCGAAGACGGTAGCGGTGCCCTGTTGTTCTCATGCCTCGGGCGCGGGTTAGGCCTCTACGGACGTCCCGACCACGACACCGACATGTTCCGCGACGTCGTGAGGCCCATGCCGCTGACCGGCTTCTTCTGCAACGGAGAGATCGGTCCCGTAGGGGACACGACGTTTCTCCACGGATACACGAGCTCGTTCGGTATCTTCCGCCCGAAACGGGATTAGGGTATAGGGTGCAGGGTACGGCCGGAACCCGCAGGGGGCGGGTCTCAGACCCGCCCGTCGGCGATGCTTAGCAACCGCGCGGCGTTTCCCCCGGCGATAGCGTCTCTGTCTCTTCGCGGCAGCGACGAATCGGCGATCTGGGATAGCAGCCGCTTGCTCCGCATCAAAGGGTAGTCGCTGCCCATCAGGATTCGCTCGGGGCTCACGAGAGCGGCAACGGTCTGGAACACCTGCGGTTCGTACAGGAACGGCGACGCGGCGGTATCGAAATAAACGTTGGTTAGCGCTTCCGACACTTCTGGCATCAAGGCGTAGAAAGGCAGCCCTCCGCCCCAGTGGGCGCACACAACGATTACGTCCGGAAAGCTTTGGATGAAGCGCCAGAGCACCTGTGGGCGGGTCTCGCCTTTACCGGCGTACGAGTGTCCCACCGGTTCCGAGGAGTGGGTCGTGACGATCAACCCGTGCTGCTTCACGACCTCCATTAGCGGCGTCATCACGCTTTCGTCGCCTAGGTCGAAGCCTTGAGAATCAGGGTGAAGTTCGCCGACCCCCTGTAGACCGGCAGTCGCGCAGCGCTCAGCCTCGCGGGCTGAATCTTCGCCCCAGATGGGGCTGACTCCCGCGAATCCTACAAGCCGGTCGGGATACCGCTGAGTCGCCTCGACAAGGTAGTCGTTGCATTCGCGGGCGAGGGCATAGTCGGTCCAGCCGATCCCCATGACCACCGACACGTCGACGCCGTCCTCGTCCATTGCCTGGACGATGTCCTCGGCCGTGGCCATCTTGGCCCTAGGGTCGGCTAACAGCTCGCCGAAAGTAGCATCCCGCTCAATGTACTGCTCGCGGTTGTCGCGCAGCCACGGCGGAAAGATGTGGGTGTGGAAGTCTATGATCACGTTCAGGGTTCACCGCTGAGACTGCGGAGCCAGCAGAGATTCGTTTGATTTCCTCGCTGGTTATTACGGCAGTTACTGCTTTGTCGCCACAATCCACAACCACGTGGTGGGCACACCGTCCTCCTCGACCACGACCTCCTCCTTGCTCGCGATCTGCATGCCGGCCTCCTCGACTAGGCGACAGTTCGTTTGACCATCGAAGTGACTCCAGAACATCGGAGTTCCAAACCAGTCTTGCTCGAAACCCACGTCCAATGATTGGGCGCCCAGTGTTACCACGAATTGGCCTTCTGGCCGCAACCAAGTGCCTATGTCGCGGAACAATTTAGAGTGCTCATCCCTGGGCACGTGGATTATGGAAAAGAAGGCGGTAATGACATCGAAAGTACCGGACTCGAAGCTGAGTGTGATCATGTCGTTCTGAATAAAATTGGCGTTGGGAACATTGCGGCTAGCGCGTGCGATCTGCTTAGCGGAAATGTCTACGCCGGTCACTTCGAAGTGGCCAGCGAGGATTCGTGTGGTCGGCACTCCGATTCCGCATCCAAGGTCCAGCAGAGCGGCGCCACTGGGCATGCGTTGGATCAGCTCAGCCGTATAGCGGCTGATAGCTCCTGTCGATGGCCACGTCTTCGTCTGCTCCTGGAAAGAGTCACCGATCCGGTCGTAGCCTTCGGCGACCGTACGTTTTGGGTCGCTGGGCCGGATCATTTCACGCCTCGCCGAACAGCCCCGCTAGATTGTCGCCGCAGATCTTGGCCATATCTTCGAGTGGGATGAAGTCACAGTACAATCTCAGATAGTCGAGGGACTGCCTGTAGGTGCAGTGCCTCTCGACGTTGGGCATATCCGAGCCCCACATCAGTCTGTCGGGCCCCATTCGCTCGTAGTACTCTCGTATCACCGGCCGCGCTTCCTCGTAGGGGTAGTCCCAGACGGCGCCCTGGAAAATCGGGAATAGCAGCTCTGCCGAGACGTTGGGAGACTCCAGAGGTTGCCAGGCCTCGTCGGGAATGTTCACTAGGCCGTCTTCCATGAACCGTGAAAGGAGCAGTCCGTGGGTCAGGACGACTGGGACGTCCCGGTAGCGCCGGAGCCAGCGGTCGAACGCCGCGAGCTCGGCGAGGTACGGTTCCTTGCCCGGAAACGCCGACGTGACGAACCAGAACACCGGGATGCCCAGGTCTCGGACGCGGTCCCAGAATGGATGGAATGCGGGGTCGTCGAGCATCTCGGAACGCCCGTGCTGACGCAGGCTGCCTGACTGGAACCAGAGGGCGTGCAAGCCTAGCGAGCCGATGGCCCGGTCGAGCTCTTGGATCTGGCTGGGGTCGTCGGCGCGCCACTCGTCCACCATCGCCAGGCCCCAGAACCTGTCTGGGTACTCGTGAACGGCCTCCGCCAAGTAGCTGTTCAGCCGACCGTAGACGTGGCCCGTCTGGAGCATCGCCTTGTCGACGCCGACGTAGTCCATCTGGGCTAGCATCAGCTCAGGGGGGGCTTCGAGCTTGGCCAAGGTGGGCGGCAGGTACTGCTTCGTGAAGTCGGCGCCGTCGACCGTCCACGTGAACTTGCCGTACTCCCCACCGCGCATGGTCACGTCGGTCAGCCCCTCGATCGACGGCTCTTCAGGCATGACTAACATCTGCTCGACGACCGCAGCATTGTCGGTGACACGACGCGACGGCTGATGGTGGAACATCAACGTTAGCTGAGCGTAGCGCATGTGCTCAGCGGTGGAACTGTGACCCGACGGGCTTCCCATGGGAGGGAAAGCGTGAGCATGGGAATCGGCGATCATGGCTGACGGGAGTGTACCATACGCGTACGTCGCAGCCGATGCGTTCGGCGTCTACATCTCGCCGGCTGTCAGCGCGGCGCGCACCTTTTCCCTGTAACCCACGCTGTTGTACGCGCAGAAAGCAACTGTCTTGAAAGTCAAGAGGAATGAACAACGAATGTGGAAGTCATGTCGTGCCAGGGCGAGCGATGCTTGAGCATGGAGTTGAGGATAACGAGCAGCTTGCGCATGCAGGCTGTGAGGGCCAGCTTCTTCGGCTTACCAGCGGCCAACAGCCGCTGGTAGAAGTCTCGGATGACGGGATTGTAGCGGCTGGCCACCAATGCTCCCATGTACAGGGCGGTGCGGACCCGGGCGCGTCCGCCCCAGACGGTGCGTTTACCACGCAGGGTGCCGCTATCCCGGTTGTAGGGAGCCACTCCCACCAGGGCGGCAACCTGCCGGCGATCCATGGTGCCCAGCTCCGGCAGGTAGGCCAGAAGAGTGAGGGAGAGCTGCTCGCCCACGCCGGGGACGGTGCGCAGAAGGTCGTCCTTCTCCCGCCACACGGGACTCTGGCGCAGAGTCTGACGCAGACGCTTGTCCAGGTCGTCCAACTCCCGCTCCAGCCATGCAATGTGGGCTTCGATGCGGGGACGGACGGCGACGGTGGCGGTGCCGAGGCGGTTCTTCTCCGAGACCAGCATGGTCATCACCTGGTGCCTTCGGGCAGCCAGGGAGTTGAGGGCCTGGGTTTCGGCGTCCCGCAAAGGGCGCACGGGAGGTCGGACCGCTTCGGCAAAGTGAGCAATAGCCGCCGCGTCAAGGGAGTCGGTCTTGGCCAGCTTCCCCGTTGCTCTGGCAAAGTCCCGCACTTGGCGCGGGTTGACGACGACCACGGGCACCGCCTCGGCTGCCAGAGCAGCCACCAGAGGCAGCTCCAAGCCGCCCGAAGCCTCAAGCAACACCATGACAGGTTCCAGGGTCTTCAGCTTGGAGATCAGCTGCCGGATCCCCGCATCGTCATGGGAGACCTCCCATCTTTCGTCCGTGGGACGCACCGCAACGTCCACCTGGGCCTTAGCTACATCGATGCCTACGTAGGTCGCTTCCTGTTCCATCAGTACCTCCTGCGAATTATTGGCCCGTCCTTGCAAGATGCGGGCTTGGTTGGCCCAGGCAACTGTTCGGGCTCTAACTCGTGGGGGGTGCGGCGACCCTCGCTTTCTCACGGCCTGCTACGACCTAGGAATAGTCGGTCTGCCGCACCCCGATCCACCTAAGTGAAGTGATTGTTACACACCAAACCAAGATACAAGGAATGATCCGCCCGTCGGGGATCAGCTCGCCGATGCAGCACTTCATCAGGGCCTTCAGGTCGAGGGTATACGGGTCGGCGAACCCCTACACGACGATCGTGAACACGTGCTTCTTGAGGTATGCCGTCTCGCTGGAGAAGGAGAGGTCGCAGGCCGCGCAGTCGAACCGGCGCGCGGCCGGGTCGGTGCCGGGCACCGACGAAGCGGACCATAGGCCCTCCAAGGCTTCAAGGACATCTGGTCGTATCTCCGGCAGAGTCCGGTTCGTGATGTAGTCGAGGTACTTATCGACCTCGACCACTCTAGGCAACGGCGTAACCTTGCCGTCTTCGACGTAGGCATAGGTCGCTGAACGGCAGGTCGGGTGGCAGCACGGCACTGGAATGAAGTCGCTCTCCACGAACATGCCGTCGGTCTGCTCGGCCACTCCATGTATTTACGTCGGCGACCGTCTCACGGTCGAGAGGGTCGAAGGCGACGAACCTGCCGGAGTGGGTTACCGGTTGGAAGGCGACACCGCGCACGGCGGGATGTTCGATGCCAAACTGCACGATTGGCCCGATCTCGTCGTGGTTCACGCCTTTCTCGATAGCCGGCACAAGGACTACGTCGAGCTCGGCCTCGGCCAGCCGGTCTAAAGCCTTCAGCTTGGTCTGGAGGAGGTCCTTGCCTCGAATGGTCTGGTGGGTTTGCGTCGAGAAGCCATCGAACTGCAAGTAGACCGTCGGGCCGACGTCGGCGAGGCCTGCGAGGAAACGGTCGTCCCGGGCGATCTTAATCCCGTTGGTGTTCAGCATCACCACCTTTACGCCCTTGTCTCCGGCCATTCTGAGCATCGGGAGGATGTCAGGGTGAATGGTGGGCTCGCCGCCGCTGAACTGGACGACCTCGGGGTCGCCCTCCAGCTCCACGAAGCGGTCGAGCATCCGCTCCACCTGGGCCATCGTGAGGCTGAAGCCGGACTGAGCGTCGGCGAAACAGATCGGGCAGTCGAGGTTGCAGTGGCTGTTGACCTCGATCAGGCCTAGGCAGGTGTGCTGCTTGTGCTCCGGACAGAGGCCGCAGTCCTTGGGACAGCCGTCCACAACCTCGGTGCTGTAACCCAACGGCATCGTGCCGGGTTTGTTGTAACGAAGTGAATCGATGTACATGTCCGCGTCCGAGCTCACGAGTGACTCGAACCAGCCGTGTGCAGGGCACCTCTTCCGCATCACGACGCGACCATCTTTCAAGAGTATCTGGGCGTCGATGGTGTCCAGGCACTTCGGGCAGACGCTGCGGGTCAGTTCGTAGAAGATATAGTCGGCGTCGCGCTTGGCGGTCTCTACCACGCTAATGCTCCCCTCCGGCTCACCGAGACTCTATGTCCAGCCAGGCGCGATGTCAACTGAAAGCGACTCCAGGATGGCCCGCCAGTGGAGCGTTTCTATCGGTCTTCGGATTCGGGGTTTTCACTGTTGACACGCCTCTCTGCGGCTCCTGTATAGTGTCTCAGGCTTGGACGGGCGCTCTCCGGCATCCATTAGATGCGCAAACGTACGAAGGAGAAGCATGGCGAAGATTAAGCACATCGCGATCGCGACTCAAGACCCGGACGCCACAGCGGCGTTCTATAAAGACGTATTCGAGCTCGAGATGGTAGGCAAGGTCGACGGCGAGAACGCAGAGGGCTATTACCTCAGCGACGGAAACATAAACCTGGCCATACTGAAATTCAAGAACGAGGCCGTGACCGGTGATTTCGGGCTGTCGTACAACGGCATACACCATATAGGTTTCCAGGTGAACGACGTGTCCGCGACCGACGCCAGACTTCAAAAGGCGGAGTCGTACCCTATGAACAGAGTGAATACAGCACTCAAGGCTGGCGTGGGTGGAAACGGCCACGGGCGCAACGTCGAGATGAAATACAGCGGCCCCGACGGGGTGATGATAGACATCTCACAGGCCGGCTGGGTCGGCACCGGGGCTGCGTAAACGAGGAGCGCAGAGAACAGCGAACGCCGTAAGGGCGGGTCTTAGACCCGCCCTTGTCTTTTGGGCGCCTAGGCCGCCTTGCGGTGGAACAGGTTGAGGGCGGATCCCACCTTGAACCACTCTATCTGAGAGGCGCCGAAAGAGTGGTTTAGGGAAAGTGACTCCGTCGTGCCGTCGGAGTGGCGGACTGTGCAATCCACCGGCTGGCCGGGCGCCAGGGACCGCAGCCCCGTAAGGCTGATGCGGTCGTCTTCGCGGATACGGTCGTAGTCGGCCGGGTCGTCGAAGGCCAGCGGCAGCAGTCCCTGCTTCTTCAGGTTCGACTCGTGGATGCGGGCGAAGCTCCGGACGATGACCGCGGCTCCTCCGAGCAACCTCGGCGACAACGCGGCGTGCTCCCGGCTGCTGCCCTCACCGTAGTTCTCGTCCCCTACGACAACCCATCGGACGCCCTTGTCCTTATAGTGTCCTGCGATCCTCGAGATCGCCTGGCCGGTCTCCCCAGTCAGCACGTTGCGGCCCTTGCCCGTCTCTCCGGTGAAGGCGTTGATCGCGCCCATGAACATGTTCTCGCTGAACTTGCTCAGGTGCCCCCGGTACCGGAGCCACGGTCCGGCAGGTGAGATATGGTCGGTCGTGCACTTCCCCTCGGCTTTGATCAGGACAGGCATTTCGAGGAAGTCGTTGCCGTCCCATTCCGGCCACGGTTCGAGCTTCTCGAGACGGTCGCTGTCGGGATCAATGGCAATCTCGATAGCGCTGCCGTCGTGGGGAGGCGCCACGTAGGACGACTCGCCAGGGTCGAATCCCTTCGGCGGCACCTCAGGCGCCTTGGCCGGGGGGTCTAGCCTGAACTGCTTTCCGCCTGCACCGTCCAGGGTGTCCTTCAATGGGTTGAATGAGAGCCTGCCCGCCAAAGCAAGGGCAACCACGACCTCCGGGCTGGCGATGAAGTTCATCGTCTCGGACCGGCCGTCGTTCCGTCTTGGGAAGTTGCGGTTGTAGGACGTGACGATTGTGTTGGGAAGGCCTTCGAGGAGCTTCTCCCGCTTCCACTGTCCTATGCAGGGGCCGCAGGCGTTGGCCAGCACCGTCGCATCGATGGCTTCGAGGGAGTCAAGCTGGCCGTCGCGGCTGATCGTGGCGCGGACCTGCTCGGACCCGGGCGTTACCATCAGCGGCGTGGCCGCCTTGATGCCGTGGGCGCTCGCTTGCTCCGCCACGTCGGCGGCGCGGCTCATGTCCTCGTACGAGGAGTTCGTGCAGCTTCCGATGAGCGACGTGTCGATTTTGTCGATGAATTCGTTGGCCGTGTCTCGCACTTCTTGCGCTAACGCCGATATTGGCCGCGCCCTGTCAGGAGAGTGCGGACCGACAACGTGAGGCTCCAGGGTGCCTAGGTCGACCTCAACGACTCTGTCGAAGTGGCTTGCTGGGTCGGCTTCGACCTCTGCGTCGGGTCCAAGGAGGTCTTTGTGCTCGTTGGCCAGGTCTGCAAGCTCACCGCGGTCCGTAGCCCCGAGGTACCTCGCCATACACTTATCGTAGGCAAAAATCGAGGTTGTCGCTCCTAGCTCGGCGCCCATGTTCGTGATGGTCGCTTTGCCTGTGCAGCTTATCGACTCGGCGCCGGGACCGAAGTACTCGATGATCGCGTTGGTGCCGCCGGCTACTGTGAGCTCTCCCGCGAGGTAGAGGATGACGTCTTTGGGGGCCGTCCAGCCGCTCAGCTTTCCCGTCAGGTGCACGCCGATGTGCTTTGGGTACAGCACTTCCCATGGGAGGCCGGCCATCACCTCAACCGCGTCCGCGCCACCGACCCCGACCGCGCAGGCCCCGAGTCCTCCAGCATTCGGCGTATGCGAGTCGGTGCCGATAATCAGGGCGCCGGGATAGGCGTAGTTTTCCAGGACCACCTGATGGATGATCCCCGCGCCGGGACCCCAGAAGCCTGCGCCGAACTTCGCGGCCGCCGACCGAAGGAAGCCGTACACCTCTTCGTTCTCTTCGAGAGATTGCACCAGATCGATGCCGCCTTCCACCCTTGCCTGGACCAAGTGGTCGCAGTGGACTGTCGTGGGGACCGCTGTTCTTGTGCGCAGGGTCTGCATGAAGTTAAGCATAACCGTCTGCCCCAAAACGTCCTGGAGCGCGACGCGGTCTGGGTGGAGCATCAGAAGGCTCTGGCCTGGGACCATCTCCTGGTGCGCCGGGTCGTCCAGGTGTCCCAGCAGGACTTTGTCGGCCAGAGTGAGAGGTCGAGCGAGCCTCTCGCGGACGACCTCGATGTTCCTCCGCATGGTAGCGTAGGTCTTCGCGACCATCTCCGGCGTGGATTCCACGGCTGGCATCACGTCATCCTCCAAACATCTGCTGGGTAAACGTCAGCGGCCCGGGGAACCTAAGAAAGCCCCAGGCCGCCTATTCCACTCTTTTTGCGATGCCGTGCTACATCGCTGCCTGCCGATCTGGTCAACAGCTCGCTAGCGCGACTGTCCAAAATACTCGTAGTTAATGTCTATGTAGCTCTCCCATTGCTCGGGAGTATCCTCCTCGGCGAATATGGCGACTACCGGGCACACCGGCTCGCATGCCGCACAATCGATGCACTCCTCGGGGTTGATGTAGTACATGTTGTCTTCGTCCTTCGTGTAGATGCAGTCGACTGGACACACGTCTACGCAGGCTGCGTCTTTAACGTCGATGCATGGTTCGGCGATGATGTACGTCATTTCGGTGGGACCCTCCTGGGGCGCGACAATCTGAGGTCGCACCAGATTATAAGGTGGGCGGCGTTCGCGATTCAAGCATTTCGGGCTTAGTTGCTCTCGCCAGCGATACTATGCCACCTCGCTAGGCTTAGCCCAAATCCACCGAAGGGATGACTATGCAGCAGCGGAACGGGCGATAGGGGCAAGGGAGGGCGATGGTCCGGGCACGATTTGGGGTAGAGGGGGGCCGGTGTTTGTCTTCAGTTGCCGCGGGGAGACTTTGTGACCGTCTGCGAATGTTGGTCAGGGCGAGATAGCGGGGAGAGGACACAGCAAGAGGCACTCGCAGACCGGACTGGCGCGAGTTCGCGGGGACGTTCGGTTGGCCGGATGGCGGCCGGTTGCCGCCGCCGCCGTCAGGCAGGGAGTGGCAGGGCGCGCAATCGGGCCAGGGCACGATCGAACTGGGCTTCCCAAGGCCAGCGCTGTGGCAGATGCAGTGTGAGGCGGCGCGCCGAGCGGGTGATCCGTCCGGCCAGGGAGAAGAACCGCCGCCGGAGGGTCTTGGTGGTCACCACCTGCTCGCCCAGACCGATGCGCGCTGTCCAGCGGGCGATGTTGTGGGCCATCACCTGTACCGCCAGCCAGGCGGCGTTGGCGGCGAAGCGGCCCGAGGGGAGATGGTTCAACCCCACACCGTGCTTGAGGTCTCGGATGGCATTCTCGATCTCGGCGTGGCGGCGATGGTCGGCCTCCAGTTCGAGCATCTCCCCGTCCCGGTCGGTGATGAAGCCGTGATAGCTGTAGGTGGCGAAGAGGGCCAGCTGGGAACCGGGCGTGGGCTTCACACGCCGGACGATGAGCCGTACCGGCGCGGCGTCAGGTTCACTCTGGAAGGGAGTGCAGGTGGTCTCGGCCACATCGGCGGTGCCGTCCATCCAGTAAGGAATCGGCGTCCAGGCATCTTCGGGTATCGCCTCGATGAGATTGTGCAGGCTTTTATGCTGGCGGATGGTGATGGAGAAGCGGACATCCATCTTGCGGCAGACGGATACCACGCCATGAGTGTAGAACCCGCTGTCGGCCCGTAGCGTGAGTCGTCCGTTGGCCCCGGCGTAGCGCACCCGTCCCACCGTCTCCCGCAGGAAGTGGGCGGCGCCGCGGGCGGTGTTGGCCCGGCCCTCGCGCAGCCGGGACATCAGCACGTCTCCGGTGCCGGCGGCGATGGCCAGCAGTGGGTGGTAGCCCCGCTTGCCGGTATAGCCGTGGTGGCGGGCGCCCTCCTTGGCCAGTCCGTAGGTCTCGCAGATGGTGGAATCGAGGTCGATGGTGAACGGCGCGTCGCCGGGTCCGGCCCCAGCGGCCCAGGCCCGGGCCAGCAGCTCCCGGCTCACCCGGTCCAGCTGGCGGACGTGGCCCCACCGGAAGCTGCGCAGGAAGGTGCCCAGGGTGGATGGCGCCTTGACCGTGCCGCCCAGGGTGCAGGCCGTCCCCCCGGTGCGCAACACATCAGCGTCGTCGATGCAGTCGCCGCCGGCCATGGCTGAGGCCACCAGGGTCATCAGCTTGTCTCCGGTGTTGGCCCGCCCCGGCGCGCCGCCCAGGTCAAGGTGATGGTCAACGAGTTCCCGCAGGCCCAGATGCCGGGCGAGGGTGGCCGGCAGGAGCAGACCGGCATTGGCCACCAGGCGGTGATCGTCAAAGACGATACGGATACGGTCGGGCTGGTTGCGTGGTATCATCTATTGGGTGCTCCTTCTCTGGGACTGTTTTGCTGTTACAAAACCATTATCCCAGATTCAGAAGAGCACCCTCTGGCCACTTCAGGATGCTAACCCGACGCCCTCCCTCGGTGGATTCGGGCTTAACAGCGCCGCGCTAACTTGCGCTGGCGAGGTGATACGTGGGAACGCCGCCGACATTTCCAGCCTCCGAAATGGACCAGATCGACGCCAGCTTTGGCGGCGACGTAGGCTTCTACGTCGAGGACCTAACCACCAGGGCGTCTCACGAACACAAGGCAGATGAGCGTTTCCCCACCGCCAGCGAGTGCAAGATCACCGTGATGGTGGAGCTCTTCAAACAGGCCCACGAAGGGAAGCTTGACCTGAGCGACCGGCGATACCTAGACGACGACATCTCGACCCACGGCTCTGGCGCGCTGAGCATGCTGGAAGACTCGCCTGAGCTCACGCTTCTCGACTACTGCCGGCTAATGATCACCGTCAGTGACAACATCGCCACCGACCAGCTCATGGCGGTGGTCGGCAACGCCAACATCAACGCGACCCTAGACGCCCTCGGCTACCCCAACACCCGGACGCCGGTCACCATGGGACGCTACCACTACAGGATGGTCGGACTCGACAACGTGCCGACCAGCTCCGCCAACGATAGGCTATACACGGCTCGGGCTAAAGACCCCGGTATCGATTACGGCGCCGTTTCTTTCACCGGCTCGTTGGACAACAACGTTGCGACGCCTCGCGAAATGGCTTCTCTCCTGAAGCGCATTCACGCCGGAGAGGTCGTCAACAGAAACGCGTCCGAGCAGATGATCGAGATTCTGAAGGTGGCGCGCGAACTGCGCATGATCAGGAAATACCTGTCGCCAAACATCGAAGTCGCGCAGAAGAGTGGGTCTAGCGGCCGTATCAAGGCGAACGTTGGCATCGTGTACCTGCCCACCGGCCCGTTGGTCATATCGGCTTTTGCGCTGGCGACTGACAACGAGGAGAACGGCGCGGAGGCGATCGCACGAGTAGCGAAGCTGGCCGTCGGGGCTGTCTCGCCAGATGGCATCGCTGAGCCGGAGTGATTCGCCACGGAGAGCGCGGAGTCCGCAGAGATTCCAGATTGGTCAAGGGTACAGCATGAAAGTCTACATACTCACCGATAGCGAAGGGCAGGCGTGCGTCACGCGGGAGAAAGACCCTGACACGGTGTATGGCCCGTGGCAGGGCGAGTACATCCGGAAGCGCGCGACCGAGGAGACGTCGGCCGCCGTAGAGGCGGCGCGTGAAGCCGGGGCCACAGAGATCCTCGTGCAGGACGGTGGGTTCATTCGAGGCGTCTCGCCGGGTGGCCTTGTGTTGCACTACGACGACCTGCCGCGAGGTATCCGCATAGCCCTGGGCGGCGTGCCGATATGGCGGGTCGTCGACTCGACCTTCGATGCGGCCATCCTGCTTGGGCATCATGCCATGGCCGGAGTCGAGGACGCTGTGATGGCGCACACGTTCAGCTCGGCCGAGATCGAGAACATGTGGCTCAATGGGAGCCGAATCGGCGAGATTGCCGTCGAAGCGCTGCAGCTCGGAGTATCGGGGGTGCCGGTGGCGATGGTATCCGCGGACGAGGCTGGCTGTCGCGAGGCCCAGGAGTGGCTCGGCGATGTTGAAATCGCGCCTACCAAGGTCGGGCTGGGTACCCACCAGGCCGTCTCCCTCCACCCCAAAGACGCCGACGACCTGATAGGCGAGAAGACCAAGGCGGCGCTGGGACGCATTGGCGATTTCACGCCGTTCACGATGGACCCTCCCTTCGAGCTGCGAACCGACTGTTTCACCCCGGAGCAGGCCGAAAGGCGCGCGAACATCAAGGGAGGGGAGTTCGTCAGTCCTCGTAGCGTGGTCATTCGAACGGAGACACCCATCGATTTTACGGGGCAGATGACAGCCGCCGCGAAATGGAGCACACTCGGCGCGCCCACTACCTGAGACCATTTGCCCGAAGCGTACTGATGGGGCAGGTCTCAGACCTGCCCGCGTCGTTGGGCAGTCGACAACTCTTCAGAGCACGAACCACTAGAAAGACGTCGATTTGGCGCTGGCTAAATAGTGGTCAGACACGATAGGAGACCGGAATGCCAGACGGTAATCGTCAACCTCCGCGCGACTATGGGATCATCTACAACTGGGACGGCGCGCCTCTCCACTATTCCGAATTCCCGCAGTCCCAGGAGCAGTTCCTCGAGAAAGTCTACGCTCCCATAGCGGACACCCAGGTGGGAGCTCACTTCTGGTCCGTCGGCGGACACGAGACAGAATGGCCTACCGAAAGCCTGGAGTACACGGGCGATTCGGTCGGAAGAGTGTACGATTCGGTGCTGGCCGTCCGACACGACGAAGGCGTCCACGCCATGTTCGAACGGGGCGAGAACCCTTATCAGGTTATGGTCGAGCGCGGACACGAGCTGGGCGTCGACGTCTACTGCTCCGTTCGGATGAACGACAACCACTTCTACGGCATCTTGCCCCGGGACATGGCCAAAACCGTGCGGCACGGCCTCACTCAGATCCGCAAGGACCACCCTGAATGGTGCCTCCAGCCGGAAGATGTTCCCGAGCAACGTGGTATCGGCTCTTGGAACATGGCGTTCCCGGAGGTGAGGGAGCACCGCCTCCAGTACGTCACCGAAGCATGCCGGCAGGCCGATTGGGACGGCGTGGAAATCGATTGGCAACGACATCCCTTCCATCTTCCGGAGCACGACGGATACCGGCTTCGGTACACGTTGACCGACCTGCAACGAGCTATCCGCGAGATGACGGACCGTATCGCGGACGAGCGGGGCAAGCCCTTCTATCTGGCCGTGCGGGTGGCGGCGACCATGGAGTCGTGTCGCCGTATCGGCTACGACCTCGAGACCTGGGCCCGGGACGGGCTTTGCGACATCGTCATAGCCGCAGGCGGGTCGGGCACGGACCCCGATACGGAGGTGGAAGCGTTCAGGGATCTCCTCGACGGCACCGGCATCAAGCTATACGCCGGCTATGACACCGACGGCAGGCAAGATGCCAAGCGCCTGGTGCCCTACCGGACCTGGCAGCACGCCTGGCTCTGGGCAACGGCGGCCGGGCACTGGGACCGGGGCGTCGACGGAGTCTACGCGTTCAACTGGCACGCCGACTCGCAGACACGACGCGACCTACTGACGACCATCGGCTCGCGCGAGACCTTGAACGGCAAAGACAAGATATACGCCGCCATCCACAGGGGGCCACCTGCGGGCGGGGACGCGGCCGCAGGCAGCGGTCTGAACGATCGCATCTATGGGGAGACGGCCGTCGTTCTCTATCGTACGCTCACTGGAGATGGGCCTCTTTTCCACGTGTCCGTTCACGACGATGTTGTGTCGGAATCGAGCGCGGGTCGGCTCGTTGGCACCGAGCTTCACGTCGAGATCGAGCATTTCGCGCCCGGCGACCGAGTCGCGGTGACCCTGGATGGCAACGAGTTAGGCGGTCCGGCTATCCGCAACGTGGCAGCAGAGGCCCCGAACGTTCCCGAGGACGTGGCGGAGAATAGCTGGCTCGTATGGTCCCTGTCTCCGGAGCAGGCCGCCCGGGGGCGCCACGAGGTAAAGGTTTTGCTGTTGGAGCGCGACGCCCGGATCAGGTCCGAGCTCGTGGTCGCACATGTCGAGATTCATGTCAGATACAAGGGAACGGAGTAAAACGTGAAACGTAAAAGCGCATTTGAATTTACGTTTTACGCCTTACGTTTCACTAGACTAGTGGTCCAACATCATTGAAATGAATACCATGATAGTCATTGTTCCTCTTGGGGGTTCAATCGTAACGTTGAACCGAGGAGGAACCATGATGTCTACCAAGAGGTACCGTATCAGACTGACTACCGACGAACAACAGGACGCCTTGGTCTCACGCGGTCGGGCTGCGGCGTACAAACAGACCCATGCGCGCATTCTGCTGATGAGCGATGAGTCACGCTCGGACGGGGGAATGAAGGACGCGGACATCACCAGCGCGCTCGGTGTGGGACAGTCAACGGTCGAGCGAATACGCAAGCGCTGTGTAGAGGAGGGGGTCGAGTCTGCGCTGAATCGCAAAAAGCAACTGCGTCGGCGTCAAAAGAGACTGGACGGCGAAGGTGAAGCACGGTTGATAGCGATGGCCTGCGGGGAACCGCCGGAGGGGCGTGCCAGTTGGACCCTGAAGCTGTTGGCTGACCAGTTGGTCGAGTGTGAGATAGTCGAGACCATTAGCACCGAGACGGTTCGCCAGGCGCTTAAAAAAACGAACTGAAGCCGTGGCTGAAGCAGAGTTGGTGCATCCCGCCCGGTCAGAGCGCGGAGTTTGTGTGCGCGATGGAAGACGTACTGGAGGTCTACCAACGGCCGTACGATGGGAATGAGGTTCTGGTGTGCATGGATGAGACGAGCAAACAGCAAGTCAAGGAGACGCGAGTGCCGCGTCCCGCAGCGCCCGGCTTATCGGCGGCATACGACTACGAATACGAGCGCAATGGAGTGAGCAGCCTGTTCATGCTGTTTGCACCGTTGGACGGATGGCGCCGAGTCGAGGTCAGAGAGCGTCGCACGAAGGTGGACTGGGCGCATGTGATAAAGAAACTGGTCGACGAGGACTACCCCGACAGAGACCGGATCGTGCTGGTAATGGACAATCTCAACACTCACAAGCTGTCCTCGCTATACGAGGCATTCGAGCCTGCTGAGGCGAGGCGTATAGCTGAGCGACTGGAGATACACTACACTCCCAAACACGGGAGTTGGTTGAATATGGCGGAGATAGAGATCGGTGTGCTGGCTCTACAGTGCCTGGACCGACGGATTGCCAATCAAGACATCCTGCGCGGCGAGGTCAATGCTTGGCAGAATCAACGCAACCGGGATGTGATACGAGTGGATTGGCGCTTCACTACCGAGGATGCGCGCATCAAGCTAAAGTCACTCTACCCATCAATACAAAAAAGTTGAACCACTAGCCCAATGACCCACCGACCCGAACTGGCCAGGAATCACGTTAGCAGCCGCGAGACCGAGCGCCTGGGGCTCGGCTTGGGGAGGAAGATCGGCCTTCTCGATCCGACCACCAAGCCCGTGACAGACGATAGGTACGCCAGGGGCGAGTGGGACGAGCTGCACGCGCAGATGACGGTGGTCGACGCCTATTCCGCCGCCGTGGACCTCGAGCAACTGCTCCAGGGCGGAATCGACGTCGTAATCCAGGCGCTAGGGGCCGAGGAGCTGTTTGTCCGAATACCGACTCACGCCTCGTCTGGCCCTCCGCCAACGGGAGTGCGGACGTGGAAGCATGTGTTCGAGGGGCCAGACCTGGTGGAGCGTATCCGGATAAACATCGAAGAGCACCTGGCATTCGTCAAAGCATACGAGGACCATATTGGACTGGCCCGGAGTGAGCAGGACGTAAAGGATATCGTGAAGAGCGGTAGGATCGCCATGGTCCTGATGCTCGTTTCGGGCGTGATCGCCGGCGACCTGAGGATCTTGCGCCAATACCGGGATTGGGGTGTAACGGTCATGGCCCTGTGCCATCTGGGTGCGATGGACTGGTCCGACTCGACAGCGGAGTTGAACGACCCGCCTGGGCTGACCAAGTTTGGCCGCGAAGTCGTCGCCGAGTGCAACGCCATCGGGGTCCTGATCGACCTGGCACACGCTTCGGACGAGACCTGCCGCGAAGCCCTTGAGGTGGCGACGCGACCGGTGGTCGCCACCCACACCAAGTGCCGTGCAATCTCGAACGCCATGCGCGACATGAGCGACGATGTCATCCGAGCGGTTGCGGACGGCGGAGGCGTCGTAGGCATCCTGGCGCCCGCTCCGCGGACCTCACAGGAGCCTCAGGAGGCGAGGTTGCGCAGGGACGCGCGGCTGGCCGAGACCTACCCGGACCCCTTCGAGCTGGCGGCGGCCAAGCTCGCCGACGCCTACTCGTGGGGCACCAAGCTAGACCTTGAGAGCATCGACCACGCCGTCAACATCGCGGGAATCGACCACGTGGGTATCTCGTCACACTTCCAGAACGTACCCCAATGGCGCGAGTTCACAGGCGCGTTGATCGAGCACGGGTACAGCGAAGAAAACGCCGCCAAGATCCTGGGCGAGAATGTGTTGCGAGTGGTTCGCGAGGGGATCGGCTGACGACTACGACGTGAGCCGTGTGGAAGGGACCCCTACTTGAAGGCTTCCTCGAGTAGGGTCATGTGCCCCTCCGAAAGCCGCCAGCCTGAAGCGGCGCAGTTCTCTTCTCTTCCTCGATGCTCCTGGCGAACAGGCTGTACTGCACCTGGTTGGCGACGATCTTGTGCCTAGACGCGGCCTGCGCCTCGTTGAGCTGCTCTAACGAGAAATTGCTGACTCCTATGAACCTGACCTTGCCGGCATCGACGAGGCGGTCCATTGCCGCCATCGTCTCCTCAATGGGGACATCGACGCCGGGTTGATGTAGCTGGTAGAGGTCGATGTGGTCGGTGCCCAGGAGGCCGAGACTCCGGTCGGCGGCCGTGATAATGTCGTCGAGCCTGGAGTGCGACCGAGATATCTTCGTTGCGATGAAGACTTGGTCCCGAATGCCAGCGACGGCTTCGCCGACCCGGTCCTCCGTTCTGTACGACTCGGCGGTATCGAGCAAGGTCGCGCCGAGCGCGATGCCCCTTCGAAGAGCTTCGGGGCCTACTGTGTAGCCCGCAGTGCCGAGCCCGATCTCAGGGATCTCGGTAGTCGTGCCGCCGAGCTGTATAACGCGCATTGACGCCTCCTGCGAAGTTGCTAGCCAGCTGGCCCGTCGAAGCCCTACCAGTCCGAGAAGCAGTAGAGGTGACCGTTCCAGGTGCCTACGCACAGGCCATCTTCCGTGATTACAGGCGCGGCGGCAATCGGGGCGGGAAGCTGGATGCTTCGCTTCGACTCACCTGAGGAAGAGTCGAGCACGTACACTACGCCGTCGATCCCACACACGATTAGCTCGTTGCCCACCACTACCGGCCGGGCAAGGATCGACCGAAGTCCGCGACGATGCGGGGTCATGTCGAGCAGGTCGCTGCCACACCCATGCGTCCATAGTATGTCGCCGGTCTCGAGGTCGAGTGCGATAGCGGTACCGCCCGAAGTCGTGTAGTAGAGCCGGTCTTCATCGGCCACCATCGAGGTTGGGTACTGGTAGCCATACTCCATGTTCCCGTCCAGGTACTTCGACGTGCCTGGGGCCCAAGTGTACTCGACTGCCTCGCGGTGCCAGACGACCTCTCCGGACCGGACATCGAGGGCCACAAGCTTGCCTGGGTCCCCCGCCGCCACAAGGGTATCGCCGTTGGCGATCGCCGCCGGATACTGGAACTCCACCCCCAGGCTCTGCTCCCAGGCCGGCTCACCATCACGTCGCCTGAGGCCGACGATGCCCCTCTTGGGTATATGCACTGCCAGCGTATCGTCCAACACGGTTGGACTGGCGTAGCATGGACGGTTTGTACCTTCGAAGGGGGTGTACCAGAGTTGCTCTCCGGTCTCCAGGGCGAAGGCTCCATACCCCAGCTGTGCCCCTGCATACACGAAGCCACCTGCCGTGGCCGGAGATGTGGCGGTGCGACCCGACGGGAACTCGGGTAGAGTCGCGCGCCATTCGATGGCGCCAGATGAGGCGTCGATCGCGTACAGCCCGCCGGTCGTCGAAAGGGCCACGACCCTTCCGTTCTCGGCAAGCGTCACGTTGTTCCTCACTGACGCATCGGTCCGGGCGTGCCAACGTCGCTCGCCGGTGTTCGTCGATAGGCAGTACACTCCGGCGTCGCCGCGCCCGTGCTCGTCCGAAAGGGCAAGCAGCAGGTCTGTTCCTCGGGCAATCGGCTCGGAGCGGTGCAGATGTCCGGGCAGTTCCAACTCCCACTCCAGCTTGGCACTCGAAGAAGCCGGTCTTTTTGAACCCGACGTCGACTGTCCGGCGCTTGATTCGCCTCTACCAAGCGCTTTTAGCTCCATGCCGAAACCGGTCTCGGTGAATCGCACCATCCGATAGCCGCGGGGGTTCGTGTCTATACCTCCGAAGCTCGTCGGCGTAACCGAGGCGACCACGATGCCCCGGTAGGTGAACACATTGCTGATGTGCGTGTGGCCGTGCAGCACGAGGGAAACGTCGTAGTCGGAAAGTAGGTCCAGGAGCTCGACGGTGGGCGGGGGGTGCATCAGGACTACGGTCTCTCGCCCCTTAGGCTTCATGGTCAGATCGGAGACGAGCCACCGTTCCTTGCGCTCGGCGTCTTCTGGGGAGAAGAATTCGTCTTCGGCGGCGTAGGCGACGAAATGCCGACCGCCCCGATCGAAGCTGAAGCACACCGGTCCGAGCACTGCCTCGAAATTGCTGGTACACGTACTTCCGGGCCCGTTGATAACGTACTCCGACGCGCTGTCGTGCCCGCCCCACACGGGGACGAAGGGAGCGGTTGTCCTCGCGAGTGTTTCTCGCAGCAGGTCCAGCTCCGAAGGAGTCCCTTCTTCGGTTAAATCGCCGGTGCAGACGATCAGGTCCGGCGTCTCCGAGTCTTCAAGCTCCTGTAAGTCCGTAGACAGCAGGTCTTGCGTCGGTACCCTCTCCTCTTCGGTGCCGAGATGGGTATCGGATAGGTGGGCCAGATTGAAGTCCCGGCTCTTTTTTTTCGGCGCCGGATCGAGGGTGAAGTCGATGTTGGCCGGGCGGGTAGGCGTGGTCTTGTAGAACTTTTCTTGTGTAGCGTAGCCGTCGGGCGCCGTCACGAAGACGAAGGAGTGTGTTCCAGGTTCGGCCTTGATGGCATAGTGCCCTTCGGAGTCTGTGCGAACCACTGACTCGCCGTTCGACACCAGCGTTCCAGCCAGTGCCCGGCCCGAGGCGTCGGATACCTTACCTTCGATTCGTATGCTCATGTTCCTGAGTTGATTGGGGAATCGCTGTCGTTGACGGCCCCCGTGGTGTACGCTTTTGCATCACTTGATCGACCAAGGCCATTACGTGAAGAACGCATGGGGAATCATTCGTGCCGCGAGGTCGGAGTAATACAGGGCTGGGCTGCTGCCGGACAGGATGGTGAATATCGTCCGTCGCTAAGTGATCGGGAGCTCAACGACCTTGAGCCAAAACTCCTCGACGGCGCTGACGACGTTGGTAAATCTATCGAAATCGACCGGTTTGGTGATATAGCAGTTCGCGTGTAGCTCGTAGCATCGTTGAATATCGGCCTCGGCCTGGGAGGTCGTTAGAACGACGACCGGTATCCGTTTCAGTTCAGGGTCAGCCTTGATCTCTGCAAGGCATTCCCTGCCGTCTTTCCTTGGGAGGTTGAGGTCGAGGAGGATCAGGTCGGGTCGCGCCGCGTCCTGGTAGTCGCCGATCTTGCGCAGAACCGCCAGAGCCTCTTCGCCATCACCGGCTACCTTCAGCCGGTATTTCCCATATCGGGAGTCTTCAGACTCAAAGGGCAGCCCAAACGAGATGGTAGCATCATAGTCAGGTCCTGCAAGGCCAGTCAATCGCCGGTCTATCCGATAAGGGATGCGATTCTTGCCGTGAACCATGCTTCTTGTCCGTTTTTGTCGTCTTCGTGTCCCTGCCAGTGTGGTGAAACCGCATTGAAGACAAGGCGACTCCCTGAAGCGCTCTCCCCCTCTTGGCAAGATCGTGGTTGTACCCTCCCTCAGCTTGGTGCCAGCGATAACCGGCCGATTCGATCCAGCACTCCCTGGAACAACCGTCGAGGAACCGACACCTCGGACAACTGAAAGATCAATCGCCGGGAGTGCCGCACCAGACGGCCTCCCATCTTGATCAGCTTGACCTGCACGCTCCGCGGCGACCAGTGCTTGACCGCCTTGGGCAGACACAGCCGGCGAAGGAAGTTCCCAAGGTTGTACGCCAGGACGAACAGAGACAGACGCACCCGGTTGGCCACGAACCGATGGCACGACAGCCGAGTCCAGTTCAGGGCGTACTTGCCCTCCTTGATCCACTGCTCGGCTGTCCCTCGACCATTGTAGAAACGCACCACTCCTTCGGGGCCAGCCGTCATGTTCGTGACGATGAAGCCCACTCAAGGGAACAACTCTCCCCTATGCCACTCCACCTTGGCCACCACCCGCCGAGCACGGTCCCAACTCTCAGTACGATACCAAAAGTCGTCGTATAGGATCACTGGACGCTTCGGCGGCCTCCCCACAGGTCGTATCAGCAGTGGAGCGATCTCCCATTGCAGCACTTTGTTGCTCGGCAGGCGTATTGCGTAGAAGACTCGTCGCTCCTCCAGGTACTCATAGATGTCCGGCTTGGCGAATGCGGCGTCCGCGCGAAAGTATCGCCGCAGCCCCATCTCCCCATAGCGCGACAGGATCGGATCCAATACATCACGCCACCTGTGTGCGCTATGTACGTTCCCCGCACGCAACATCGCGCCCTCGCAGTCACCGAATTGGTTGAACACGAACAATGGGTGATAGCACGTGCTCCCAAAGTGTCCGTTGTACGACGCTCCCTCCTGTTCTCCATGTACCCGACTCTCCGAACTGTCCATGTCCAAGATCACCCGCCGGTGCGGCGTGCGGGACATAGCTCCGTCCACCCACTTAGCGTTCACTCGGCCCAACCCTTCCACGTTGCTGTCTTGCGTAAGCACCTCGGTCTCGAACCGGCTCATGGCGCTCGCGCTCGCCGCCGGTCTGTCTATGCCTCGGTCTCCAACGACTACCCGCATCGTCGGATCGTCGGCCAACCGTTCAGCGTCGTTGGTATCCTCGTAGCCTGCCAGACGACTGTATACCGACTGCCTGAGAAGGCCCACCAATCGGTGCTGCACGTTACGACCGCCCCGAGTCTCCTGCAAGCACTCACTCACCGTCTCCGTCAGTCCCAGCGCATCAGCCCAACTCGCGACAGGCCAACAGTCCGGCGTCTGAGGTAATAGTGGCGCCGTGGAACTCCAATCGTATGCGGTGGTCGAAACGGAGCTTGGCGCAGACGTTCGTGCTTTCACCCATTGGGTGCCTCCAGAGCGGATACGTTATAAAGAACTAAAGCAGTCGTTCACGACCAGTCTAGCACTCATGACAAGCACTGCGCTCGGCTATTCGGCTACATCAGGTAACTCTGTTGCTGATTACGGCACGTCCTGCAGGGTTGATATGGGAAATGTGGGTTCAGATGGTAGGGGATGTTACCCTCTGATAGCGCTTCCTCGGTCAGGCGCACACCGGCAGGGTTGTCTTCGACTAAGAGAATCTCGATAGGTCTGCTCAGCTTGGCGCCGACCACCATGGTCTCTCCTCGTTCCGAGAGCGCAGGCTCCGAAGGAATGAGTCTTGCCTTAGTCGCCTGGCGATCTCTGAATTTTGGCGATCGCGCGCAGATAGTTCTGCACCGTTCCGATAACCATCTTCAGATGGCCGACCTGCAGTGGTTTGGTGAGGTAGTTGTTTACTTGAAGATTATAGCTTCGCAGAATATCCTCTTCCGAGCTGGACATGGTTAGAACTACTACCGGGATATTCTTGAGGTCGGGGTCCTCTTTGATCTTGGTCAGGAGTTCCCGGCCGTCCATCTTTGGGAGGCCGAGATCCAGGAGAATCATGCTGGGGTGAGGTGCATTCGAGTGGTCGCCCTCTTTCTTTAGCATCGCCAGCGCGACTTCACCGTCTCCGGCAACCGTTAGGTTATGGTCGACGCCCGAGTCCCTCAGGGCCTCTTCGGTTAGCCGTACGTCCCCAGGATTGTCTTCCACGAGCAGTATCTCGATTGGCGCACTTCCTTCAGCTACCATCGGCCCTCACCGTCTTGTGATCCTGGGTCGCTGGCTACGAGTCTGACTCCAGCTCGGCCTCGAGCAACTCCCTTAGACGGGCGACATCTACGGGCTTGGTGATGTAGTTATCGGCTTTGAGGTTGTAGCTGAGTAGGATGTCGAACTCGTCCCTGGACATCGTGAGGACGATCACGGGGATGTCCTCGAGCTCGGTATCCGACTTGATGGTAGCGAGCACCTCGCGGCCGTTCGTACCGGGCAGCCCAAGGTCGAGAAGGATCACGTCCGGGCGGCGGCCCTCAGTCCGGAGTATCGACATTGCGGAGCCGCCATCTTCCGCCACCAGCAAATTGTGGGGTACGGCCGAGTCTTTGAGCGCTTCTTGAGTTAGCCTGACGTCCGCCAGGTTGTCTTCAACAAGCAGAATGTCCAGCGGACCGCCTGCTTTCGCAAGGGCCATCAATGACCTCCCTGCCTTTGTCGCTCCGTCGAGAGTGTCCCCGGATCTGACCGTATGCTTTCCACACCTACGTGGTGCCGTCACCACGGGAGTCGTCAGACTGAGGCATTGTAAATCAAAGCTCAACCCGTTGCCACCCGACAGAAGGCCTATGGCGGTCCGCGGACCGGCCCGCAACGGGAGCTAGAGGCTAATGATGCCCTTCTGCACCGCTTTCGTGACCGCCTCTGTCCTGTGATTGACGTCGAGCTTGGTAAAGATGTTTGCGACGTGCGTCTTGACGGTGCTTTCGCTGATTGACAGGGCCGCGGCTATTTCCTTGTTGGCTGCGCCCTTCGCCATGTGACCTAAGACCTCGACTTCTCGCTCCGAGAGGCCTTCGGCAGGGACTTGGTTGGCGTTTTGACGGGACAGGGACGCGAGACGGTCGAGGACCTTGGCGGCGACTCCCGGCTGGATGAGGGACTCACCACGATGCACCGCCCGTACGGCTCTGAACAGCTCCTCGCGAGAAACGTCTTTGAGAAGGTATCCCTTCGCGCCGGCGTCGATGGCGTCGAAGATGTACTCGTCAGTATCGAAGGTTGTGAGAACGATGAACCTGGCGTCGGGGACCTCTTCGTGGATGCGTAGCATGGCCTGGACACCGTCGAGCTCCGGCATGCGCAGGTCCATCAAGGTGACGTCCGGCTTCAACGACCGCGCCGAATCGACAGCCTCCAGCCCGTTCTTTGCCTCGCCGACCACCTCGATGTCCGGCTGTCTTCCAAGCATGATTCTCTCGTAAAAAGTCTGTGCAGGTCGAATTAGAACAACCGTACCCTTGCCTGGGTACAATATACAGTCTCTGTTCCGTGTCCTACCCCAACATACGGTAGCGCTCACATGTGCTAAAGCGCTGGAACTTCCTCAAAACGGGTTTTTACGAGGGAATCAAACATGTTGGCCAAGCCGTTTCTCACGACCATGTGGTCGTCTACGATCAGGACGCGGATTGTGTCCATTCCTCGATTCCCTTCGCCTCACCTGTCGGCTTTTGACGCGACGCATTAGCCCCAAAGGCCGTCGTGCGAGGCAACGGACCGCTACTAGACTGGTATCGTCGCCTTGACCGTCGTGCCTTGGCCCTTGCCACTCGCGACTGTGAGAGTACCGCTTAACAATGTGGCGCGCTGCTCCATCCCGGTAAGGCCGAAGCCGCCTTCGGCCCCAACGTCACGGTTCGACTGCGGGTCGAATCCGACTCCGTCGTCTTTGATTCGCAACCTGACCGCCTTGTCCGAGAATGACGCGTCTATTTGCACGCTGGAGGCCTCGGCGTGCTTCCTGACGTTGGCCAGGGCCTCCTGACATATTCGCAGTACGGCCGTCTGAGCATCCAATGACATTTCGCCCGGCCGCCCCGAGATTACAAGAGCGGCGCTTTCGGAACCGTCCTCGGACCAGCTGTCGACCTCATGGCGAAGAGCATCTACCAAAGGACGGTCTTCCAGTGCTTTCGGCGTGAGATTGAATACGGAGCGTCTTGCCTCCTGGAGGCTTTCCCGGCCGAGGTCTTTCGCTCTTGTTAGGTACTCGGCTGCCTCTTCCGGGCTCTGGTCGAAGGCCTGTTCTGCCGCTTCGAGTTGCAACACGATGCCCGTAAACCCCTGGGCGAGCGTATCGTGAATCTCACGCGCCATACGGTTCCGTTCTCCGACGACGGCCAAGTCTCGATGGGTGCGCTCGACCAGCTTTCGTTCCGTGATGTTTCGGATAGTTCCTTGTAGTCCGGCGTTGCGTCCCGTCTCGTCGAACCTCCTCGACGCAGTCATCAGACAGTCCATAACGGTACCATCTTTCCTAACCAGCTTCACCTCGAAGTCCCTCACTGATCCCGCCTCAGCTACGTTTCGCCTGAATGACTCTCGATCTGTCGCGTCGGAGAACCTCTCTCCGACGTCTGAGCCGATAGCATCCTCGCCGTGGAAACCGAACAGATCGAGGGCCGCCTGGTTGGCGCTGATAACCTTGCCGTCAGCGTCGCTAACAAAAATTGCGTCGCTGGACTCCTCGAATAGTGCCCGATACCTCTCCTCGCTGGTCTGGAGCTCAATCTCGGTCCGCTTCAGCCCGGTGATATCGGTAGCGTAAACGTGCCCTACTTGCAGCTCGGGTACGCCTCGTACCGCACATTGAAAGTGGCGTTTCCCAAACACGGCCTCGTGATAGACCAACTGGCCTTCCCTGATGCAAGCCGCCAGGTCGATCTCGACCAGACCCGGTAATATAGACGTCAGCTCCGTACCGGCCTTGGCCTGGTCGCCCATCAGTTCCAGGGCCGCTGGATTTGCGGAAACGATCGAGCCGTCTGTGTCGAACCGAAGGACGGGCGCCGGGTTCATCTCCGCGAAAAGAGCAAGCTCCCGGACCGCGGTCTCTGCTCGTTTGTGCTCCGTGAGGTCGGCGAGGACCGCCATGAAACCGTTCATTCTTTCAGCGGAGTCTTGCAACGGCGCCGTCCAGATACTGACGTCGACCCAAGAGCCGTCCTTACGCTGGCGGCGGGTCTCCAAACCTTCGAGGTGGTCGCCGTGAACCGCCTGGTTGAATACTTCGTGGAGCTCTTCTTCCTTCTCTCCAGGTGCGAGAGGATATGGTCTGCTGAGGATCTCGTCTTCCGTCCACCCGAACACGTCGGTTGCCGCCTGGTTCCACGACTGGACATGAGCCTCCATGTTCAGCGTCACGATCGGTAGCGGTGAGGCGTGTATTAAAGCGTTCAGGGTCTGGTTGGTGCTTCGGAGCTCTTCCGTTCTGTCGGCTACCCTCTGCTCTAGGGTGTCATATGACTCTCGGAGCCGTGAGGCCATCACGTTGAACTCCTTGGCCAGTACTCCTATTTCGTCATCGGATGGAGACTCGATCGCCTGACCGAAGTTCCCACGGGCCACCTCTCCGGCGGCGGTTATCAGGTCGTCAACAGGACGCATGAGCTGGCGGAGCCCGACGGCAACCAGGCCGGCAGGCAACGCAACGCCTTAGCCCGGATCCACCGAAGGACGTCCTTGGGGACAGCCCTTGAAGAAGGCAGAGGGTGCTCCTGTGAATCTGGGATAATGGTTTTGGAACAGAAACCCGCCCGGAAACAAGGAGCACCCAATAGATGCTGCCACAGAACAAACCCGACCGTATCCGCATCCTCTTTGACGACCATCGCCTGGTGGCCAATGCCGGCCTGCTCCTGCCGGCCACCCTAGCCCGGCACCTGGGCCTGCGGGAACTCGTCGACCATCACCTTGACCTCGGCGGAGCGCCGGGACGGGCGAACACTGGGGACAAGATGCTGACGCTGGTCGCTTCCGCGCTGGCAGGCGGCGACTGCATCGACGACGCCGATGCGCTGCGCGCTGGTGGGACGGTCGGTGTTCTAGGCTGCGTGGTCAAGGCGCCATCCACCCTGGGGACCTTCCTGCGCAGCTTCCGGTGGGGGCATGTCCGTCAACTCGACCGCGTGAGCCGCCAGTTGTTGGCCCGGGCCTGGGCCGCTGGGGCCGGACCCGGCGACTCGCCCCTGACCATCGACCTGGACTCGACCATCTGCGAGACCTATGGACTGGCCAAGGAGGGAGCGCGCCACCACGGCTATACCGGCGCCCGCGGCTATCACCCGCTGCTGGCCATTGCCGCCGGCACCGGCGAGGTGCTGATGTCCCGGCTGCGCGAGGGCCGGGCCAACACCGCCCGTGGCGCCGCCCACTTCCTGCGTGAGACGGTGGGGCGGGTGCGCTACGGCGGGGCCAGGGGACAACTCACGGTGCGGGCCGACAGCGGCTTCTACGCCCACACTGTCGTTGCCGCCTGCCGGGAAATGGATGTCCGCTTCTCTATCACCATCCGCCAGCGCGCCAGCCTGCGGGACCCGATCGAGGCGATACCAGAGGAGGACTGGACTCCCATTCCCTACTGGACGGACGGCGCCGCCGATGTCGCCGAGACGACTTACACCCCGTTCCAGACCAAGCCGGACGCCGCGCCGGTGCGGCTCATTGTCCGGCGGGTGAAGCCGACGCCCGGTTCCCAGCTCGCCCTCTTCGCCAGATACAGCTATCACGCCTTCATCACCGACCGCGATGGGGAGACGCTGGAACTGGAGGCCGATCATCGCCGCCACGCCGAGGTCGAGAACGCCATACGCGACCTCAAGTACGGCGTCGGGCTGAACCACATGCCGTCGGCGCGCTTCGCCGCCAACGGCGCCTGGCTGGCGGTCCAGGTGATGGCGCATAACCTGGCCCGCTGGACGGCGCGGATTGGTCTGGGCGAGCGGACCGTGATCACCAAGACCCTCAGGCGGCGGGTCTTCGCTCTGGTGGGACGGATCACCCGCTCGGCGCGCCGCCTCACTTTGCATCTCCCCCGGCGCTGGCCTTGGGAAACCCGGTTCAGTCGCGCCTTGGCCCGGCTGCAAGCCATTCCGTTCCCGGCCTGACGGCCAGCCTGCAACTGACCCAACGTCCCCGCAATCTCGCGCCACCCCGGTCGCGAGAGTCCCCTGCTGCGTATCCTCTCGCCTTCCCGCGCATCGCAACTCCCGCATAGGGCCTTAGGGGCCCTGTGCGGCGACTGAAGACCGGCCGCCGGCCTCCCATCTACCCCAAGACCCCAGGCCATCTCCCCTGTAGCTCCCTCACCCACCCCCTTCCGCTGCCCTCACGCCGTCCATCGGTGTCCTTCGGTGGATTCGGGCTAAGGCCAAGAGAATAAACACGAAGCTCCGGTACGTTCGGCTGTCGGCCGTCAGCGATTCCCAGCTCTCTTCGGTTACCAGACCCCACGGCGTGCCTGGAACCGGAGCGAAACCGGCCACAATCTCGACGCCTCCGAAGTCCTTTGTGCGCACAGCACCGGTCTGCGAGGCCAACACCTGCTGGACCACGGGTTGGCCGGAAAAGTCGACTCCGATCTGAGTGCTGTCCGAGTGGAATATCACTCGACCGTTGGCGTCAACCAGATAAGTACGTCCTTGTCGTCCGAGCCGAAGCTTCACGATTCCGCCGTAGAAGGCGCTGGCGCTCTCCGCTTGAAGACGGAAGATACCGATGAGTGAGCCGAGGAATTCGTTGTTTTCGCCGAGGACCGGCACAGCGGCGACAACTGCCTCCGTTCCCGGACCTAGGGAGTGAGCGTCGGAGAAAAGCGGCACGGGTGAGCGTCGTACTTGTCGGAAGTGGTCACTCGCAGACCAGTCCTGACCCAGAATCGCTGGCATTTTCGGTTCGGTGGCGACTACTTTGCCGGATGCGTCCAGGACGACGACGCCCCCGTCGAAGACCACGAGTTGCGAGCGCGAACGACTCAGTGCAGCCTGCTGCGCGTCGGGGTCGGCCCTCGACATGTCCGAAGAACGGGTCAGGCCCGACAGCAGGTCGACGTACTCGGCCAGTGAGCTAGCCAGCCGGCTGGCGGACAGCCGCGTGACGTCCTCATCGCGCTCGACTACCAGTTTCTCCGTCACCTCCTGGGACGAGTAGAAGGTGACCAGTGCGACGGCGACCAGAATGATAGCCGTGGGGATGAAGAACCAAGCTATGAGCTTGGTACGGAGGCTTCGTTGAAGAGGACGAACGGCGGCGCGCCAGCTTAGTGCCACCACAGTTAAGCTCCCGGCTGAAGCGCCTCGATCTCGCCGCACGCCGCTCGCACCGCGTCGACACGCGTTTGCCCGAGGGTGAAGGTCTGGTCCCAAGCCTCGTAGGCGACGCGCTTTGCATCGTTCATGTTGGCAAAGACCTCGGAGGTCACGGAGTAGCCTTTTATATGGCCGTCCGCGAATGCCGCGATGTCGACGTCCTTCGCCTTCTCGGGGAACTCCTCACGGATAAATCCGACCCATTCGTCCACCAGCGAGGCCCTGGCCGGCTGCAGGAAGTTGGCGCGAGCCATCGCTCGACCGCAGTCTTTGCTTACGAGGAACTTTACCAACTCCCACGCCTCGTCGGGATGCTTGGTGCCTGCGTAAATCCCATAGCCGTCTGTTGTGGCCAGCGTAACGCGGCGGGCGGGGCCGGCCGGAAACGGCGCCACGCCAACTCGGAAGTCAGAGCCCGCCAGGATGTCCTTGAGGGCCCAGGAACCGTCTTCGACCATTGCCACCCGCCCTCCGACGAAGGCGTCACGCGTTCCTAGTGGTTCAACTTTTTTGTATTGATGGGTAGAGTGACTTTAGTTTGATGCGCGCATCCTCGGTAGTGAAGCGCCAATCCACTCGTATCACATCCCGGTTGCGTTGATTCTGCCAAGCATTGACCTCGCCGCGCAGGATGTCTTGATTGGCAATCCGTCGGTCCAGGCACTGTCGAGCCAGCACACCGATCTCTATCTCCGCCATATTCAACCAACTCCCGTGTTTGGGAGTGTAGTGTATCTCCAGTCGCTCAGCTATACGCCTCGCCTCAGCAGGCTCGAATGCCTCGTATAGCGAGGACAGCTTGTGAGTGTTGAGATTGTCCATTACCAGCACGATCCGGTCTCTGTCGGGGTAGTCCTCGTCGACCAGTTTCTTTATCACATGCGCCCAGTCCACCTTCGTGCGACGCTCTCTGACCTCGACTCGGCGCCATCCGTCCAACGGTGCAAACAGCATGAACAGGCTGCTCACTCCATTGCGCTCGTATTCGTAGTCGTATGCCGCCGATAAGCCGGGCGCTGCGGGACGCGGCACTCGCGTCTCCTTGACTTGCTGTTTGCTCGTCTCATCCATGCACACCAGAACCTCATTCCCATCGTACGGCCGTTGGTAGACCTCCAGTACGTCTTCCATCGCGCACACAAACTCCGCGCTCTGACCGGGCGGGATGCACCAACTCTGCTTCAGCCACGGCTTCAGTTCGTTTTTTTAAGCGCCTGGCGAACCGTCTCGGTGCTGATGGTCTCGACTATCTCACACTCGACCAACTGGTCAGCCAACAGCTTCAGGGTCCAACTGGCACGCCCCTCCGGCGGTTCCCCGCAGGCCATCGCTATCAACCGTGCTTCACCTTCGCCGTCCAGTCTCTTTTGACGCCGACGCAGTTGCTTTTTGCGATTCAGCGCAGACTCGACCCCCTCCTCTACACAGCGCTTGCGTATTCGCTCGACCGTTGACTGTCCCACACCGAGCGCGCTGGTGATGTCCGCGTCCTTCATTCCCCCGTCCGAGCGTGACTCATCGCTCATCAGCAGAATGCGCGCATGGGTCTGTTTGTACGCCGCAGCCCGACCGCGTGAGACCAAGGCGTTGAGTTCCTGTTGTTCGTCGGTAGTCAGTCTGATACGGTACCTCTTGGTAGACATCATGGTTCCTCCTCGGTTCAACGTTACAATTGAACCCCCAAGAGGAACAATGACTATCATGGTATTCATTTCAATGATGTTGGACCACTAGATTCTGGACGTCGAGAAAGGTAGCCATGATCTTGTCGTCCCACATCCTGTCGCGGACCCATTGCATGGCTTCTATCGCTTCTGGTTCGTCCATTAGGCACTTCGTGGGCCTGTCTATGCCGTCCCTGAACGAGGCTCTGGTTCTGGAGCTGACACGATGCGAGTACATCGAGCGCCCCCACAACGTCATCGCTCTCGGCAACAGTGGCACCGGCAAGACCCATATCGCCCTCGGTCTCGGTCTGGCTGCGTGTCAGAGGGGACTGTCCGTGGGCTTCACCACCGCCGCTGCTCTGGTTCACGAGCTGATCAAGGCCAGGGACGAACGGCGTCTGCTCAACCTGCAGAGAAGGCTCGCACGACTCAAGCTTCTGATCATCGACGAACTGGGCTTCGTGCCCTTGTCCAAGACTGGCGCCGAGCTGCTCTTCGAGGTGTTCAGCCAGCGTTACGAGCGTGGATCGGTCCTGGTGACCTCCAAGTGAGCCCTTCGTCGAGTGGACCGAGGTGTTCGGCTCTGAACGGCTGACCGGAGCTCTCCTCGACCGCCTCACCCACCATGTCGACATCCTGGAGATGAACGGGGACAGCTACCGACTCAAGCACAGCAAGAAGACTTCTGGCCGCCAGCTATCTGACTGACCCTGATCTCCAACGCCCCACGAACCTTGATGCCCATTCTACGGCGTTCAGTGGTACAGTTTTGCTCCGCCCCGCTGGTACGTTTTCACACCGCCCTTGACAGGGCCAGTATAACACGCGAAATGTCGAGCTCCAGATACGATCAGCATAACTGACCCGATGCTCGCTGCGTAGCTGCGGTCTTCGATGTCGAAGCTCAGCTCAAGCGGTTTGAGCTTGTAGACCATCTCTTCGTCACCTCTGCTCGTAAGGTTCTTGGACCGGCGGGCGGGGCTTGGCTATTCAGTAAGCGCTATTGTTGCCAGCACCCCGCTGGCGCTCCACATCTTGGAAGTGCGTATTGCCCCCCAGGTCAATGTGTTGCCCAACAAGATGACAATGACATCTTCATCTTCGTATATACGAAGCATAACCTGGTAGCCGGGAAGTCCTCCGGCGGCCCCGACGTGCGGGGGATCGGAGGCCGTCTCGATATACCAGCCATAGCTAAACTCGCGGGTACCCGGCACAGTGACGTCGGGAGCAATCCTGACTGAGGGTTGTGTTTTCGCAAATGGCGTGAGCATCTTGTCAATCGAAGCCCGAGTGAGCACGCTCTTAGTATTCAATGCGCGGAACCAGAGGCGCAGATCACTGATAGTGGAAGCGAGCGCAGCCGACCCATGAGTAGAGGCCATGTGATACTGCTGAGGCTGTGTCCGGTCATAGTTGTGGCCTTTGGCTCGACGAGGCACGGAGTCTCCAGGTCGATCATACCCCGTGCTGGCCATGCCGACTGGCTGAAAGAGGCGGTCTCTCAGGAACTGTTCATATGATAAGCCTGACAGCTCCTCAATCAACAAGCCAAGGAGCACGTAGCCCGAATTGGTGTAACTGAACATTTCTCCGGGGATGAAGTCCAGCGGCTTGTCACGGAACAACTCCATTACTTCGTCCGCCGACATTTGTGAGCTGAGAGCATCCAACGGGTTCTCCAGCGCCGAGACGTACTCCGGTATACCTGAGGTGTGGGTTAGCAGGTGATGAACGGTGATCTTCTCGCCGTTCGGGTAGTTGGGAAGATAATCTCCGATCGGGGCACCAACGTCTAGCAGACCCTCCTCCTCTAACAGCAATATCGCCGCCGCAGTAAAGTGCGTCGTGACCGCCGAAATAGGGAAGATTGTCTGAAGTGTATTGGGAATCCCTTCCTCGTAGTCTGCCATACCGTAGCACTTGCTCAAAAGGACTTCGTCGCCCTTAGACAGTAGGACGCACCCGCTGAACTGGTCGTACGAAGACATGTAGTCGTCGGCCGCCTGGACATTTACCACCGTCTCCGACGGCGCAGGGGCCTGATCGCCGATGATTCCCGGCCGCAAGCTCAGATATGCGGACGCGGCAACCACAACCGCGGCGACGACCGTCGCGACCAGGGCCAGGCTGGACCAATGCCGCCGGCCCGTGGCCATCGCAGGAACCGGAGGTTCTTGGCCAATCTCGCCCACCGCCGTTCCTCGCGCTCTCAGCTTTGAAAGCACTGCCGGCCATAGGTCCATCTCCTCCGGCGTCACGTACTCGGCATAGCTCGAAAGCACCTCCCCGAGACGGCCAACCGGGTTCTCTCCTGTCATTGCTCCACCTCCTCCACAGCCTCTAGTGCCAAATTGCAGACTCCTTTGTCGCGTAGCTGCCGCATACTAATCATTTCCCACTTTGCCGCTCAGCATCGAACGCAGCCTGCCTCGAGCGTTGTGCAGATGCTCCTTCACCGTTACCACTGATTTCCCAAGCCGGGTCGCCACTTCTGCCTGGCCTAGGCCAAGGTAGTAGTGCAGTACTACAGCCTCGCGTTGCTTGGGTGAGAGCTTGGTGAGGGCGGCCCCGACGGCATAGCGTGCCTCGGATTGCTCCGCAAGCTCCTCCAGACTAGGCCCAACGTCAGTTAAGGAAGAGAGGCTCGGTTCGTCCGTAGGGCTGGCTGCGTCGAGCGACAAGTCTCGATTCTTGGAAGCCAACGCGTTCTTCGCATCATTGACTACGATCCGAAGAAACCAGGGACCGAACGGACGTCGCATGTCGAACTGACCTATGCGATCGTAAGCCTTGAGGAACGCCGTCGAGACGAGGTCCTCGGCGAGGGCGGGGTCCTGGGTGACCAAGAACGCAGCCTTAAAAGCCGGTCGCTGGTAGTCCTTGACCAAAGCTTCTAGGCCGCCGATGTCACCGTCACGCAGCCGCGAGACCGCGTCCCGCTCATCCATTAGCCCCCCAAGCGGCGCCGGGACTTGGCCGCCTACTATATATACAAATGAGCACGCCAAAAAGTATGGGTTTTGCTGCCATCAGCTATACCTGTGCTTGAGAATCAAGCGAGTCAGCTGCATGAATGCTGGCGGGCAGCCGACTTCAGCACCGTTGCGGTTGCTGGAGCGCTCCGGTGTTATAATCTCCGCGCCCTCCCGCTACCCCACCATGGAGTCGTTAATTGATATCGATCTCGCATGAGAAGTTCACTCTGTCGAATGGCCTCGAGGTCGTTCTGCACGAGGATCATTCGCTGCCCAACGTTGCAGTTAACGTCTGGTACCACGTCGGGTCGAAGGACGAGGAGGTCGGCAAGACGGGCTTCGCGCACCTTTTCGAGCACGTGATGTTCGAGGGTTCGAAGAACCACAACCACAGCTTTTTCGAGCCGTTGCAGAAGGTCGGCGCCAACATCAACGGCTCCACGACCTCGGACAGAACGAACTACTGGGAGAACCTTCCGTCGACTTATCTCGATCTGGCCCTGTGGCTGGAAGCCGACCGGATGGGATTTCTGCTCGACGCACTGGACCAGAAGCGGTTCGACGTCCAGCGGGACGTGGTCAAGAACGAGCGCCGCCAGAGCTACGAGAACAGGCCTTACGGCAAAGCGTACCTGTTGCTCCAGCCGGCCATTTTTCCCGCCCCACATCCTTACAACTGGCCCGTCATCGGCTCGCAGGCGGACCTGGATTCAGCGTCCCTGGAAGACGTAAAGGACTTCTTTCGCCAGTACTACGCTCCGTCGAATGCCAGCCTCGCCATCGCCGGTGATTTCGAGATCGGAGACGTCAAGGACCGAGTCGAACGCTACTTCGGAGACATTCCCCCTGGACCGGCCATCAATCGCGTTGGGCGCATGAGCTCGGCTTTGTCGGGGGAAGTCCGGCTGACCATCCAAGATCGGGTCCAGCTCCCGAGGCTCTACCTCGTGTACCCCGGCCCATCGCTGTTCGACGTCGACGAGGCGCCGCTGGTGGTCATGGCTACGGTCATGGGAGATGGCAAGAGCTCGCGCCTGTACCGGTCGCTGGTGCACGAAAAGCAGATCGCCCGTCAGGTGATGGTCGGCGCTCATGGACAGGAGATCGCCGGCGAGTTTCATATACAGGTGACTGCCAGTCCCGGCCATACAGTTGAAGAACTCCAAGAAGTGGTAGAAGAGGAGCTTGCGCGTCTGCTGCGCGAGCCACCGTCCAAGCGAGAGATCGACCGTGCCAAGAATTTCGTCGAAAGCCGGCACATAAGACAACTCGAGCGGGTGGGTGGGTTTGGCGGACGGGCCGATCAGCTGAACTACTACAACGTCATGGCTGGAGACCCGGACCGGATAAACACCGACCTGGAGCGCTTCAACGCGGTCACGGCAGACGACGTAGTCCGAGTAGTGGGCTCCGTGCTGGACCAAAATCGCGTGCGTCTTGCCGTTCTGCCCGAAAAGGCGGCCAGCGCGTCCGCGGCGGCAATCGATCGAGCGGTTATGCCGGAGGGCTCTGCACCGCGCCAGTATTCGCCTCCCGTACCGGTGCGCGCACGCCTGTCGAACGGCCTGGACGTACTGCACATCGAGTCCAGGGAGATGCCTCTGGTCGCCCTTGGGCTTGTGTTGGGCGGCGGCGCGGCCGCCGATCCAGCCAGTAGGCCCGGCCTTGCTCAGATGACGGCCGGGATGCTCGGTGAAGGCACCGCCAAACGTTCAAGTCAGCAAATTGCGGACGAGATGGAGTTCATCGGCTCAGAACTGGACAGCTCCGCGAGTCGCGAGCATGTCCTGGTATCGGCCGATACCGTGTCCGGGCATACGCCGAAGGTATTCGAGGTTATAGCCGACGTTCTGCAGAATGCAACGTTCCCGGCTCAGGAGCTCGAGAGGGTCCGTAAGGAACGGCTGGCGGACCTCAAACGGATCAAGGACGACCCGGTTGCTATCTCACAGAGACTGTCGCGGGCCCTGCTGTACGGGCCGAACAGCAAATACGGACATCCTCTGGGCGGGACCGAGCAGTCGGTCGGGGACCTGGACCGTGACGAGCTCGTCGGGCACTTCGATGCCCACTTCTCGCCGGAAAACGCGACGCTGATAGCTGTCGGAGACGTGGGTCGCGAGGACCTGCTAAAGCACGCGGAGGAGTACTTGGGCGATTGGGCCGGCGACAGCGGACCAGAGCCGGCCTCTGACGAGAGAGAAGGCGACCCGACGCAGAAGACCACGATCTACCTGGCCGACAAGCCGGGCGCGGCCCAGTCGGTAATCAGAGTCGGCCAGTTGATGGTGCCGCGCCACCATCCCGACTACCAGGCGCTCAACCTGGCCAACTACGTCTTCGGCGGCAACCCTACAGCACGCCTGTTCATGAACCTCCGCGAAGACAAAGGATACAGCTACGGCTACTACTCGCAGATCGATTGGCTCAGCGGTCCGTCCGCGTTGTTCGCAGGCGGCGCGGTCGAGACGAAAGTTACCAAAGAGTCGGTTATCGAGACCCTGAAGGAGTTCGACGATATCCGCGGCGACAGGCCCGTCACGAAGGACGAGTTCGACACTGCCAAGGACGGCCTCTTCAGGGGTTTTCCCGCTCAGTTCGAGGCCAGGGGCCAGATGTTGCAACAGTTGAGCCGGCTGGTTACGTTTGGCCTCCCCGACGACTACTATTCGACGCTTCTTGCAGCGATAGACGCCGTAACCCTCGAGGACCTGCATCGTGTAGCTGCAGAGAGGGTCGGTGGAGACCGACTGGTCGTGCTTGTGGTCGGCGACCGCGAGACAGTGGAACCCGGCCTGCAGGAGATCGGCCTACCTATCGCATACGTGGATTACGAAGGCGGACGTATCGACTAAGAACGTCGCCGCAGGCGTTTCGCTGTGCCTACTCAATCGCACGATCCGCTTTCGCAACATACCGATCTATCGAGTAACTGGTCAGCAACGGTTATTCGCCTGGATTCGGTCCGCCCTACGGACGTAAGGTTGATTCTCTCGTAAAAAGTCTGTGCAGGTCGAATTAGAACAACCGTACCCTTGCCTGGGTACAATATACAGTCTCTGTTCCGTGTCCTACCCCAACATACGGTAGCGCTCACATGTGCTAAAGCGCTGGAACTTCCTCAAAACGGGTTTTTACGAGGGAATCAAGGTTGCTTTCAACGAAGACAGTCCACCGTTGATCGCCTGGCCCACGTCGCTCTCCCTGGGGGTATCCGGTTGAGACTGTGTCCACGTTGTGACGCTCGGTTGCCCTACCGAGCGTTCTTCTTGACCCCCCTACACTCGTGGCCGGTCTGTCCGAACTGCGGAACGAGGCTGGAGGGGAACAGGTCCGTGCTCGCCCTCTCCGTGGTCGAGAGCGTCCTGGTCGTAAGCCTTCTGCTGGCCGCGGCACTGACCCTGAACTTCGGCCTCCAGGACATCGCCGACCCCAGTCCCTATTACGTCGCTATCGTGGCCGCGTCCCTCGTCGGGTTGGCCGCCGTTACGTGGTTCGTCTCAGGTGTCGTGGCGTTCCGCTACGGGCGGTTCTCCGTAAGGGCCGACTACGTGAGCGGGGACCTCATCCGTAACTACCTTCGCGTCTCGGCCGTCATCGCGCTGGCACTCGGGGCGTGGGCCCTATTCTCCGTCCCATTGCACCCTGTCGGGATGGTGATTCTGGCTTCCTGGGTCGGGCTGCCACCGCTCGTATACATATCCCTGGCAAAGCGTGGCCGCCAGCCGGCGGTCGCGGCGCTTGTCGCCTTGCTGGCATGGGCGGGCACGGTCAACGGTCCAGCCATCGCATTGAACATCTACTCTTTTGCCAACTACCCTGAAGAGCGTCCCTTTACCGAGCAGCTGTGGGTCTCGCGGTATTTCGGCTCAGAAACCCGGGCCTGGAGGCTATTAGGTACACTGACAGACGATCTGCGAGGCGACGAGGCCGCTTCCGAGCAGCAGAGGACCAACATCCTGGCGCTTCTGGAACAAACCATCGTTTCACCGCCGCGAGACGGTCTCTTCATTGGCAGTGAGGTCCCGGACTTCGCGGCGGTCGAGGCTATATCCGATGCTGAGCTGCGACAGATTCGGGGCTTGCTAACCGCCGGCGATTCCAGGACGGCGAACACTAAGAAACTATCTCAAAATCTGAACCACAAATGCATTGATCGGTTTCTAGGACGATTCGTATGGTTTCTCCAAAAGCATCGGGAGGGACCGCATGGGGAAACAAGAGACGCTAGAGACCATCTGGGAAGTACCGGACGAGCTTTGGGAACGGATCGAACCTATCATCCTGGAGGAAGACCCGCCCAAAGCCCGGGGCCGCAAGCGCTCTGACCCACGAGAGATGCTCAACGGCATCATCTTCCGGCTGCGCAGCGGGTGCCAATGGAACCGATTGCCGAAAGAGCTTGGGGACGACAGCACCATTCATCGCACCTTTCAACGGTGGGTGGGGACGGGCGTCTTGCACCGAATGTGGGGAGCCCTGGTGGAGGGGTGCGAAGAGTTGGATGGCGTGGACTGGGAATGGCAGGCGGCAGACGGAGCCATGGGCAAGGCACGTTTTGGGGGGACCTGATTGGGCCCAACCCTACGGACCGTGGCAAGGCTGGTACCAAGCGCAGTCTCCTTGTGGATGGAGAGGGCGGCCCCTTGAGCATTGTGGTTGCGGGAGCAAACGTGCACGATGCCAAGCTGTTGGAGGCGACCCTGGACGCCATTGTGGTCGAACGACCACAGCCCACCGAGGAGGAACCCCAACACCTGTGTCTGGACAAAGGGTATGACAATCCTTCAGGCCGTGGGGCTGCCGCCGGACACGGCTATAGGGAGCACATCCGACGCATCGGCGAGGAGAAGCTGGACGCCTCTGGCGACAAGCGGTATCCGGCGCGCCGGTGGGTTGTGGAACGGACGCTGGCATGGCTCTCCAAGTGCCGTGCGGTCCTGGTCCGGTACGACAAGAAGGCAGCGAACTACCTCGGTGTGTTACAGCTCGCATGTGCGCTCTTGTGGTTCCGGCGACAGTGGCGTCTGGCCATTTTGAGATAGTTACTAAGTACATAAGACTCTGGAAGGTCGCCGAAAACCTGGTCTCGTCTCGCTCAGTCATGGTGCAATACCTTGTTGGCATGGAAATCTCTTCGAATCTCGTCGCGTTCTATCTAGACGACGACAATAGCCGACAGCTGTCCAACGATGCGGAGTTGCGGTTCAGGGTGGAGAGCGTCCGAGACAGACTCGATTCGGGTTTCGTCGGAGCGATAACCCGGGAATACCTGACCCTGAGGAAGTCTGTTGCGGACAGGCCGAGCGACGTCTGCCAGGGAGTACCTCGTGGGCTCTGCATCTTCGGGTGGCCGTGGCCGGTCTATGACGTCAACAAGGCTCTCAAAGTGGAGCACGACCAGTTTGTCGACCTGGTTGCCCTTGGGATCGCTCCCTTTCATCAAGTCGAACGTGGCCTCAAGGCCTATGAGGACGAGGCGGAGCGCACCAACCAGGTCTCGCTGCTGAAGAACCCAGTCGGGAGCGTGGTACTATCCCTAGGCGTCCCGGTGTGGCTGACGAGGTTCGTCTTTGTCAAAGAGAGGACGAGCGCAAGCCTCGCCGTGTTCCTTTACGCATTGGACTCGCAGAACGCGGGCGTCTATGGCGCGCCGCCTGTCGATCCTTTGACCGGCGACCGCTTTGCCGTCACAGACGGCGGCCCATCGGTCACGATCGAGTCTACTTACATACGAGACGGCGGTCCGGCCGTTCAATACGAGATTGGCAAGACCGTCCCCTAATGGCGCAGCCGGCGAGAAGATATCCAAGGAGCAGAGATGAAGGTTACTGAGAACGTCCACAAAGTCATCGTCGGTGGGGACAACAACGTCTATCTGATCATGGGTGAGGAGCGCGCAGTGCTCTTCGACAGCGGCTATGAGACCGACGAGAGCGTCGATTCCGTGCTCGAATTGTGGAAAGAGGCCGGCAGGCCAGAGATCGCGGCAGTCATCGTCTCACATCATCATGGCGATCACAGCGCAGGCGCGGCCAGACTAGGTGAGACGATAGGGGCGCCAGTGGTCTCGTCGCTGGTCGAGAAGGAGCCGATCGAAGATGCGGCGCCGGGAACGCTGGTCACTGCGACAGTGACCGGAGGTGAAGTCCTCGACCTCGGCGGAGCGACGATCGAATATGTCTTCACACCGGGACACACCTACGGCAGTCTCAGCGCATATTACCGAGAGCAGCGTCTTTTATTCGCGGGAGACACGATCAGGAACAATGGCCAGATCGTCAAAGTGAACCCCGAGGTTGGCGAGCTGAGCCTGTATCTAGAATCGCTACGCAAGCTGCTGGACTACGATATCCGCATGATCGGGCCCGGCCACGGCCAGGAGGTCGACGACCCGCGAGCTCACATCGAGAGTGAGCTGGCCCGCCTGTCGGCCGATCGTTGAGCTCGCCCGCAGTCACGGTCAACGGCATCGCCTATAGGCGGCCGACCCGCCCCGTGGTGGTGGTCTGTGTCGACGGCGGGGACCCCGCATACTTCGATCACGCTCGGTCGGCGGGAATAGCCCCCAACATCGCGGCGTTCGAGGAACGCGGCTTCGGCGCGATCGCCGAGAGCGCGATGCCGAGCTACACGAACCCGAACAACGTCTCGATCATCACCGGGGCGCCGCCATCGGTCCATGGTGTCTCGGGCAACTACTTCTTCGACAGGGCGACCGGGGCCGAGGTCATGATGAACGACCCCAAGTTCGTTCGCTGCGAGTCGGTGCTGGCCGGGTTCTCGCAGCGGGGAACTAGAGAGGTCGCGATCACGGCGAAGGACAAGCTTGATTCCCTCGTAAAAACCCGTTTTGAGGAAGCTCCAGCGATTTAGCACGTCTGAGCGCTACCGTATGTTGGGGTAGTATACGGAACAGAGACTGTATATCGTACCCAGGCGTGGGTACGTTTGTTCTAATTCGACCTGCACAGACTTTTTACGAGAGAATCAAGCTTCGAAGAATCCTCGCGAAGGGCGTGGACTTGAAGACGAGCTCCATCTTCTCGGCCGAACGAGCAGACGAGTGCACACAAGGAGAGCATGGCATCGACGGCGTTCTAGATCTCGTCGGTCGTCCGATCCCTGACGTTTATTCGGCTGAGTTATCGCTCTTCACCCTGGAAGCGGGAGTTAGACTACTGGAGACCGCCCCGCCGCTTCTGATGTACCTGTCTCTGACCGACTACATTCAACACAAGTACGCCCCCGGGACCCCGGAGAGCGACGGCTTCTTCGCTGGCTTGGACGACGCCGTCGGCCGGATGGCCGCTCTCGGCGCCATCGTTGCCGTGACCGCCGATCATGGAATGAGCGACAAATCGAGGCCCGATGGTTCACCGAACGTTGTCTATTTGCAGGACAAGCTCGATACGACACTGGGTGAGAGAGCTACGAAGGTGGTCCTACCAATCACCGACCCATATGTTGTCCACCACGGTTCGCTAGGTGGTTTCGCCCGCGTTTACTGCATGGCCGCCACGACACCGAAAGCCGTCATGGACCTCGTACAAGATGTGCCCGGCATCGCCGCGGTCTACGACGCGGCAACGGCGTGCGCCGAGTTCGATCTGCCCCTCGACGGCGAGGGCGACGTCGTAGTGATCGCCGACGGTGCGACCGCCGTTGGCTCATCGGAGGAGGCCCACGACCTTTCGGCCCTGGAGGGCCACCGCCTCCGCTCCCACGGAGGTCTGGCCGAGAGGCAAGTCCCCTTCATACTCTCTGCTCCTTTGAGTGACGAGTACGCCGCCCGTGCCCAAGGCTCCATTCGAAACTACGAGAGCTTCGACTATGCGATCAACGGGACAGCAGCAGTCCAATAGCGTTGTCATTACCGTGAACATAGGGTGCGTGAGGGCTGGCCGAAGGAGCCCTCATCTCAATCTTGATTCCCTCGTAAAAACCCGTTTTGAGGAAGTTCCAGCGCTTTAGCACATGTGAGCGCTACCGTATGTTGGGGTAGGACACGGAACAGAGACTGTATATTGTACCCAGGCAAGGGTACGGTTGTTCTAATTCGACCTGCACAGACTTTTTACGAGAGAATCAATCTTCTCCCAGAAGCGGGAGAAGAGGTAAGCCCCCATCCCTCCAGTCCAGCGGATCTAAGAACACGTACATCCGGTTGACTATGCTTTGAGGATTGAACGCGGTCGAACGCGTAAAAGGCGGTGTTGTATAATTCGCGAACCAAACGGTGCCCTACAGGAGGCCAAGATGGCGGATGACCTAGCACTCTACGCACACCTGACGCGCCGCGCAGGCTTTTCGGCTAGGCGGTCGGAGCTCGAAGAACTCGCCAAGAGGCCTTACGAAGAGGTCGTCGAAGACCTGCTCCACCCAGAGCGGTTCGAGGACGTCGAAATCGACCTTCTCGAACGCTACTACGGAACAGGCCAACAAGGGGAGAACCCCCTGTGGTGGTTCCGGATGCTCAACTCCCCGCGTCAGCTCGAGGAGAAGATGACGCTTTTCTGGCACGGTATCTTCGCCACCGGCAGCGCGAAGTCGGGCCACTCGAAGTCGTCCCACGACCAGATACTGTTGTTCAGGTCGATCGCCTTGACCGACATCCGAACGCTTCTCACGAAGCTGTCCCAGGACCCCGCGATGATCTTCTGGCTGGACAACAATGAGAACCTCAAAAAGGAGCCCAACGAGAACTTTGGCAGGGAGCTGTTGGAGCTCTTTTCGATGGGAGTCGGCAACTACACGGAAGAGGATGTCAAGGCCTCCGCCTTCGCCTTCACGGGATGGACCCACTCAGTACCGATCCCGGGGGCTGGCAGCAAGTACGGTGGCTATAGCTCGGACTTCGTATTCGAGGCCGGCGAGCACGACAACGGCGCCAAGAGCTTTCTAGGAGAGAGCGGCCGTTTCAACGGCGAAGACATCGTAGACGTAGTCGTCAGGCAGCTGGCAACAGCCAGGTTCATTGCCAGACACCTTTACACGTTCTTCGTGGCCGACGAGCCGCCGGTGGCCTCTTGGAACGAGTTGCCCCCTCGGGACCCCGAGGCCATCGACCAGCTCACAAAGGCCTACACGGACACAGGTGGCGACGTCCGTTCGATCCTACGCGTACTGTTCAACGCCGACTTCTTCAAAAAGGCCCGGTACACCAGGGTCAAAAGCCCTGTTGAAGTGGTTGCCGGAGTGCTCAAGCTGGTCGGTACCTACCAGTTCCCGGATCCAGACATCAATAAGCACGTCGGCGTCACCGGCGGCATGGGCCAGCAGCTGATGAACCCGCTTTCGGTCGAAGGGTGGCACACAGGCCCCGAGTGGATAGATGGAGGGACCCTGAACGAGCGGGTCAACTACGCGGTGAATGAGCTGCCTGACGCGAGTGTCCCGGGAATCCGGGACATCGTCGAAAGGCTGGCGGCCAACGGCGGCTCGCTGTCTCCTACCGAGTTCGTCGATCGGTGCCTCGACCTAGCAGGGCCGGTTGTCGTGGACGAAGACGGACGCGAAGGACTGCAGGGCTACGCCGAGGCCGGCGGCGACCTCAAGTTCGACTCGGACGTCGAGCGGATGGAGAGCGAAGACCGCGTCGCTCGGATGCTGCAGCTGATTGTGTCGACGAGAGAGTACCAGTTTAACTAGGGATTAGGGGTTAGGTTCTAGGTGTTGGGGTTAGGGCCCCGAGACCCACCATCCAGGAGGAAGACCAATGACCAGGCCGTACGCGCTAATGAGGGCGGGATATCCCTACCTGAAGACCATCGGCGAGTTCAAACGAATGCACTTTCCCGTGGACATCGTCGTAGCGGGCGACGGGCGCCTGTTTACCCTCGGGTACGGCAGCCGGTACTCGAAGGGCAAGTCGGGTCCTATTCACGTCACGAACTTGGACGACGACAATCTCGGCAGCTTCGCGTGGAAGGCCGACTACTTTCCAGTCGAGGATGCGGAGTTCATGTGGCCCTGCCAGATGATCCTGGATAGCGACGGGGAGTTGTACTGCTCCGACCAGGCATGCGATCGGATCTCGATCTTCAGTATCCACGGTGAGTATCTCGGTAAGTGGGGAGAGCACGGCTCCGGCGACGGCCAGATAGACCGCCCCGCGGGGCTCGCCTTCGACGGAGACGAAAACATTTACGTCGTTGACTCACAAAACCATCGGGTCCAGAAGTTCACTCGAGGCGGCATCTTCCTCTCTACATGGGGTTCCCTCGGTTCGGGCCCGGGCGAGTTCAATATGCCGTGGGGAATAGCTACCGACGATGCAGGCGACGTCTATGTGTCGGACTGGAGGAACGATCGAGTCCAGAAGTTCACTGCCGACGGGGGGTTCATCTGGATGTTCGGTACCTCGGGTAGCGGCGACGGCGAGCTAAAGCGTCCGGCGGGTCTAGCGGTGGACAAGGACGGCGACATCTACGTCTGCGACTGGGGGAACAACCGCATTCAGCTCTTTACCGCCGAAGGGCGATACGTCCAGCAGTTCCTAGGGGACGCGACCCTGTCGAAGGACACACTCGAGCGCATGCTCCAGCGGAGCGGCCGGCAGAAGCGTATGCGGGACGCCTCAAACCTGGAGCAGGAGAAGCGGTTCGCCCGTCCACGCTCTGTCAGGGTCGACAAAGAAGGGCACATGTACGTGCCGGACTACGAGCACTATCGGGTACAGATATACAAGAAAGAGGCCTACTTGATGGACGAGTCCCAGATCATTCCGCCCTTCAAGGTCCCTACCCTGAACGCCAACTAAGAACCGGCGGTCGCTCTTATAATGCTGTGACCTTCGCCGCGAACCACTTCGCTGGCGACGCCAGCAGTGTTGACCATAGCGTTCAGACTATCGACTTTCGAGGTCTGCACGACCAACACCATGGCCCCTTTGCGTTTCAGCAATTGAAGGGCGTCACGAAATATCGACACTAGGCCCGTAAAGCTGGAATGCAAAGGAGGGTTCGAAACGATCAGTTCAAACTCCCCCTTTACCCCCTGTACGCCGTCGGTAAGCATGACCCGGGCACTGGCTCAGCTGGCTGACGTTCTTTCTGCACACGTAGACAGCACGGGCGTCAGCGTCGGTCATTGCCACATTCGTATTTGGCAGCCGCGACGTAAGCGACAGCCCAACCGCGCCGTATCCACACCCGAGGTCCAACAGGCATTGTTCGCGGCGTTCGTCGCCGATCAGGTTTAGCGCGTATTCGATCAACATCATCGACCCAGGGTCGACCCTGTCAGGCGAGAAGAGCGACGGAGTCGTCAGGAGATCGAGCGCCGGTTGGCCGGGCCCGGAGACGTCGACACGTTGGTATGGTGGGTCGAGCCTTCCAGTTTCTCCGCTCGCACCTACCTTAAACACTCTGATACCACCGGACCCTCTCGCTTCCAACGAGACCTGGAACCCAAGCTCGTCGGCCATTCGTCGTGCCAACCTTTGGGCTCCGGTCCCTTTGTGAGTAAGAACAAAAGCCTTCTTCGCCTTGCTGTTTAGAATCAGCCTGGACATTTCAAAGAGAACCGTCGAGTCCGCTGTGAACGCGTCGTGGACGAACACACCGACATCGTAGGCACTGGACCGCACGAATGGGTCGGTAGTCACCACCACCCGATCCGCTAGTTGATTGTTCTCCAACAGATCGCGAATACCTGGATTCTCTGTCACCAGCCAATTCGAATGTACGAAGGACTTCGAGGGCTCGGCTGATGCCAGCGCAACCGTTGGCTTGGCAGCAGCTTCTCCTCGAACAAGAACGCTGCTCGCGGCTAGAAAGTCCGGGTCGCCGGAAAGCGCCTTCATCAGGCTTTTAACGCCTCTTTCGCTCCTCGTCACCTTGTCTTCTGTTCTCATCGCTCCAGTCTCGTTGGCCACCTACAGTTAGGCGCCGGCTAAATGTCGTCCTGAGGAGTCGGCTACGAAGGACCTAGGGTCCAGCCCGATTCATGGTGAACGTCGTGGTAGCCAACCTCCTTAGATTCTTCGCAGAGCTCAGAGCTTGTGAGTTTTTGGGTTCTGTGGTGGAAATGAGATGATCCTGGGGGTTTATCGGCCTGGCTTAAATAAACGGGATTCGCTGTGGCTGGCGAGTTGACCCGTTGGTGGGACGGACTATCGTTGTGTCACGCAGGCCTTTGGCCTACGTGCCCTCCCCTTTGGCTGAAGCTATGGGAGTCAGGGCTATCCAACGCAACAAGTTATGTGCCACCGCCACCAAGAGCAGGATTGCGGTGGCTTTGTGGAGGCCTCGTACCGTGAACTGGGAAACCCCGAGCTGACGTACCTGCGCATTCGCCCATTCCGCCGTGGCGCCCCGCTCCCTGTAGACGGTCTGAGCCTCCTGCGTAGCCATGCGCTGTCGCCACTGCACTACTGCCGGACTATCTCCGTAGCGTGGCTGGTACCGCTCCTCCTCCTTTTTGTCCCGAGGCAGTCGGACCGGCGCGTACACTGTGACACCCCGTCCCTCCAGGGTGGTAATATCGGCCCGCGCCGCGAAAGCGCCATCTATCAGGTAGGCCTTGGGATGCTGGCCTGTACGCTGGGCCACCTGGGCCTCCATGGGCGACGCCTGCCCAGCATCCCCTGTGCTAACGACATCGACCCCCACGATCACTCCACTGGCGCCGTCGGTGGCCAGTTCCACGTTGTAAGCCGGCCGAAAGCCTCCATCCGGCATCTTCATCACCCGCACCTGCGGGTCCGTGCTGGAGACCCGGGGCGCCGTCACTTTTTTTCGTTTCCTTTTGGCCAGAGTTTGCTGCTGACGTTTCTTGGCGGCCTTGGCTTGCGGCAGGTATCCCAAGGCCTTGTTCACCCGCTCCACCCGCTCACGGGCCGCTTGCTCCCGCGCACTCTGTTGTCGTTTGCTTACCCCGGGGTCGGGATGCTCCCGCTCCGAGGCCAGCCGTTCCACCTGGGCCTGCGCCTCCTTCAGGTAGGCATCCAGCCCCTGCTGTCGACGGAAGGAAGAGGCTCCGGCGCTGGCCCGCACCCTCATCCCATCTTGCGCCACCCGTTCCAGGGTCACCGCATCGGCGGCCATCAACGAGGCCACGATCTGGGTCAGCAACTCGTCCAGGGCAGCCCGGTGGGCCACCCGAAAGTCCGACAACATGTGGTAGTTGATGGGCACCCCACCGCAAACCCAGCGATAGGCGTCGTGCTCCTCGCACAGGAGGGCCAGACGCCGGGCGCTCCCCACCCCATCCACTGTCGCCAAAAGCCACAGGGCCAGAAGTACCTGGGGATCCGTCGTTGGGCGACCAGGGCGCTCTACCACCGCCTTGATCGAACCATAGAAGGCCGACAAGTCCAACTCCTCCAACAGCCCCCAGATAGCTCTGGCCGGGTGGTCCTGAGCCACCGAAGCCTCCAGGTCCCGGGCGACCCACTGCAGTTGCTCGCGTACCGGTCGCACAACTCGCGCCTGTTCAGGCTGCGTCGGCGACCCAGGGGGCCCAGCCTCGGCCGCAGGCAGTTCAAACAGCGTATCTTCGCTCACCGGATACCTCCAGACCTCAGTTTTCCCTATTGTCCTCCATCACCTCGCAACCACGCCAGCGAACTGAATCAATTTACTCACAAGCTCTCAGCATGACAGAAGGGGTGCTCTGCGCGTCAGACCGGGCTCCTGAGGCTCGCGGCGGCGGTCAGCCCGAATCCATGGTAAGCACCAGCTTGCCGAAGAAGTCCCGGCTTTCCATTGCTTCGTGGGCTTTCGCGGCGTCCTTCAACAGGAAGGTCTGGTGGATGATCGCGCGGATGACGCCTTTGCCAGCCGTCTCGACGATCTGCCTCAAGTCTTCCTGGCGGCCCATAAAGACGCCGAACACGGTCTGGTTCTTCAGGAAGAGCATGCCCATCTGCAGCTCCGCCTTGTACCCGCTCGTCACGCCGCAGATGCCGTAGCGTCCCCCAGGAGCCAGCGAGGCGAAGGCGGCCGGCCAGAAGTCCGAGCCTACGTGGTCCACGACTACGTCGACGCCCCGGCCGCCGGTCAGCTCCTTGACCCGCTCTTCGACGTCCTCGTTCGAGTAGTTGATCACCTCGTCCGCGCCAAGGTCCGAGGCCATCTTGGCTTTGTTGTCAGTGCTGGTGGTCGCAATCACCCTGGCGCCCACGACGTTCTTGGCCACCTGAGTCGCCGCGGTCCCCACCCCGCTGGAGGCGGACAGCACGAGTACGGTCTCCCATGGCTTTAGGTCCGCCCGACGCAGCAACATGTTCCAACAGGGCACGAAGGCCGTCGGTAGGCACGCGGCCTGCTCGTATGACAGCGTGTCGGGTATCTTGACGGCGTTGACGGCCGGCGCCTGAACGTACTCGGCGTAGCCTCCCGCGGTCGTCTGGCCCATCCGGCCTGGGCTCAAGCACAGCTCCGCCTCTCCTGCGATGCAGTGGCGGCACTGCCCGCAAGTCAGCCGCGGGTTGACCACGACGCGGTCGCCTGGTTTGAGCCGGCTGACCTCAGAGCCAACCTCTACGACCTCCCCGGCAACGTCACCTCCAAGGATGTGGGGGGCCGTCAGGTCGAGCCGAGTCCCCCGGACGCCCAGCCGAGTGAAGACGTCGAGCCTGTTCAGGGAGCAGGCGCCGACGCGGACCTTTACGTCGTTGGGGCCAGTTTCGGGCTCTGGAAGGTCGCCATACGTGAGGACGTCCGGGCCGCCGTGCTCGGTGATGTAGACCGCTTTCATTCGATCGTTTTGCCTCCCGTCGGGTCGTCCAGAAATCGCGCTAGTTCGTCGTAGTATTCCTCGCCGCCGGCCACGTAGGTGTCATTGTGCCCGGCACCGCTGATCGTGTAGAACCGCTTGGGCGGGTTCGCGGCGTCGAACAGCTTGCGTCCGATATCGATCGGCACGATGTCGTCTCGGTCGCCGTGCATGACCAGGACTGGGACATTTACCGCCTTGAGTTTCGCGCGACAGTCGAACTTGGTCTGCATCAGCCGTCCAAACACTCCGATGACCGGGTAGTGCAAGGAGGCCATCTCCTGGACCGAGGTGAATCCCGACTCCAACACGAGGGCGTTCGGAGGGCTTCGTCGTGCTGCTTCCGCAGCGACGGCGCAACCGAGGGAGCGCCCGAAATAGACCAGGTCGCCCTCACGGACGTCGCTCCGGGCGGCGACGTACGACAGGGCCGCATCGGCGTCCAGATACATTCCCTGCTCCGATGGGCTCCCATCGCTGAGCCCATAGCCTCGATAGTCGAAGATGAAGATGTTCACTCCGAGCCGGTCGTGCAACTCGACGATGTTGTCGACACGGTGACCGATGTTGCCCGCGTTCCCGTGGAACCAGACGATGGTCTTATCCGTTGTGCCCGGAACGAACCAGCCGTGGAGTCGCTCCTCATCCGAGGCCTGGAAGAACACGTCGTCGAACTCCAGCCCGCGATCGGCCGGGGTCCGGTCAAGGTCGCCCTCGGGGAAAAAGATGAAGAAACGGTCGACCAGCGTAGTGAATCGCACCAGCACTCCAAGAACGACGACAACAATAAGGACAGCCCGTGCAGCTCGGAGCACCGACGCTACGGGCCGGGGAAGCCGGGCCTTTAGTCCCACGAGACAGCCATCCTGGGAAGCCAAGCGACAAATCCCCCTAACCCCCTTTACGAAAGGGGGGAACGGATTGAGCCCCCCTTTGTGGAAAGGGGGGTCAGGGGGGATTTGCCTCCAGTGACTCCGAGATTGCCCCAAGTATGATTCTCTCGTAAAAAGTCTGTGCAGGTCGAATTAGAACAACCGTACCCTTGCCTGGGTACAATATACAGTCTCTGTTCCGTGTCCTACCCCAACATACGGTAGCGCTCACATGTGCTAAAGCGCTGGAACTTCCTCAAAACGGGTTTTTACGAGGGAATCAAGTATCACTTCCATCACTCCTTCGATCTCCTTTAGCACTTGGCGACTGTCGAAGCGGAGCACCCGCAGACCCTGGGACGCGAGGAAGGCATCCCTCTGTTGGTCCAGTGCTGCTTGCTCGCTCTCCATATGCTGGGAGCCATCCACCTCGACGACTATCTTAGCCCTTGGAGCATAGAAGTCCACGATGTAGTTGCCAATTGGCTTCTGTCTGTAAAACTGGACCGACTGGACCTGCTTGCGGCGCAACCTTGCCCACAGCGCACGTTCGCTGTCGGTCATCTGCGTACGGAGGCGACGGGCCTTCTCTTTCAGCTTGCGGTTGTATCTAATCACCGTGGGTCAAATCCCCCCAACCCCCCTTTTCAAAAGGGGGGACAGAGCCGGACCCCTAGCGGTTGCCGCGCATACCATCTCACGCATCACTTACCACTAATTTGGGTACGGGCCTATTGGCATGGGTCCCTCCCATCCCTTCGTAGTACGTTGCTGCCACACAGCGCACTTTCGCTGTCGGTCATCTGCGTACGGAGGCGACGAGCCTTCTCTTTCAGCTTGCGTTTGTATCTAATCACCGTGGGTCAAATCCCCCCAACCCCCCTTTGAAAAGGGGGGAAGAGCCGGCCCCTACTCGCTGCCGCCCACACCATCTTACGCGTGACTTACCACTAGTCTTTTGGTCTCAGCAGTGGGGCTACGGCACCATCGACTTGTTGCCCCTGCCTAAAAAGGTCCACGACCTCCCGACGCTGGGCGTCGGTGTAGAACTTGCCTTTGGTCCGCACCCACTCCAGCGAGCGCTCGATGTGGTCGTCGAACCATCGGGCGGCTGCCTGTTTCTCTTGGCTGTCGATGCCTGCCTTGATGTATACCGGACTCGTGTGGGCGTAGACCGGCTGATTGTAGCTGTCGCGGGCGCTGCTGGAGATCCTGGCGGCGACCCAGCCGTCCGAAGGGACCTCGACCTCCGTCTCGAGATGTCCCTCTTTCGAGCCGGCCGGGAAGGACTCGCTGGCCACCACGTTCCCGTTGAAAAGGACCTCTGCGCGCGAGACCGGATAATGGGAGGTCCAGCTGGCCAGCGTGGACAGCCGTTCGCCCGGCTTCGTCTCGATCTCGCCGCCCGGCGCTTCGCTCTGCACGGAGAGGGAGAGGGCCGGGCCGTTGGTAATGAAAGTCTGCCCTCTCTTGAGGGCCTGGACCCACGACTCGTACTCGAAGTCCTGGCCCGTGTGGGCGTACACCCGATTTCCCGAGCAGATGAACCAGTCGGACCCGGTGGAAGCGGGCAGTTTGATTCCGGCGTTCAGCATCTTGTAGTAGATGTCGTACTCGCTGTCTTTCCACGTCGGGTCGAAGAGGTTGTAAGCATCCAACTTCCCCAACGCCGCCGCGACGGGCGCCTCCATCCCCTTGCCGTTGTGGCACCAGATGACGATGCCACCCTGCCGATGGGTGTCGTCGCATGCGTAGCTTAGCGGCGGGTAGTCGGGGTCGAAGGCATCCACCAGCAGTCCGCGACTGACGGGCTCGACGACGTTGCGGATGCTCAGTAGCATGATGTGCCCGTACCCTACGTCGTGGGAACCCCTGGCGTTGTGCCGGTTCTCCTCCCCACACTGGACGTAGTAGTCGGTCGAGGAGAATTCGGTCAGCGCGCCCGGCGCGTACTTGTTGGACGCGTACTCCAGGTCCCATCGCTTGAGGACGCTGACAGCGGTCATCCTCAGGTCTTCGACGCGAGGGTCGAGCTGAAGCCGCTCGTCGGGCCGGCCCTCTTTCTCGTCGTAATGAATGTGCGTGTTGCCGGGATGCCAACCGCTGTCGCCGAGCTCCGACCACCGCTCAAGCTCGACGTCCACGGTGAGGGCGCCCGAGGAGGGCACCTCAAGGTCTAGCTGCGCCGGGATGTACTCGGTGCCCCGCTCGACCGTGACCCGAGCCCAGCCTTTGCCGACGTCGACCTCGAACCCACCATCGGAGTAGAAGAAAGGCGTGCCGGTGCCGACTTTGAGAATGGGGTCGCGCGGCGTGACGTGGTTGCCGCCCGCGCTCAGCACGTTAACCTTCGCCTCAATGCGCCGTCCTGTCTTTTTGTCGACGATGGCTCCCGTCAGCTTTGCCATCAGTGTCCTCCGGGGTCGGGTTACTCGATTGCGATCCGGACCACCCGTCGTTGTTTGGGGTTGCGACCCCGGACGACGTTGACCTCCGCGATCAGAGTCCAGTTGAAAGACCACGATCTCCCGGAATCCTTCACTAGCTCCTTGGCCTCGGCAGCGTGAGGAGGTGGGACCGGTTCGATTTCCAGTTTCACCTCCGCAGTCCTCGGCGAACCCATTCGCAGCGTTTCGCCGTTCAGGAATTCGACGCTGCTGTGCATAAAGGACTCTTTAAGCTCTTTGCTGACCTGCTTGACGACGGTGTCGGTTCCAGTCTGCCTAGGCGCGGAGACGCCCTCTCCCCCTTGAAGACTGTGGATGATAACTGGGACCTCCATCGTGAGAGTCGAGCTTTCCCAGTAGCGCTGCTGGCACTCCAGGTCTACCCTGACCTCTCGCACAGATACGTCCCCGTTAGGCTTCAAGTCCAATCTCACGTAGATCGTATCGCCCAGTTTGTAGGGCCGGTCTTCGAATTCAAGAGCCAATTCCAGTGGGCGGAGTTTGTAGACCATGGGACTCGGCCTCCGGCTCGGGGGCTAGGCTGCAGCAATGCCATCGGCGGCAAGCAGAGCGTGCAGATGCTCCAGGGTCTGGCTGTTTTCCTCCAGAGTGAAGCCGTCAACCTTGTTCACCGACTTTGTCGTTATCCCGTCGACGGCACCCAGAGCGACGTTTCGCTTCACCAGCTCCTGCTCCGCCTCGATCGAAGGGAGGAGGTTCTTGCGGGCCAGCTTCGACATCGACGCGACGAGCCCGTACCCCCCCCAGTTGGAGACGCTGCTGATTACCAGATTCGTGCACGTCGTGATGCAAGGGTCATTGGCCAGTGATGGCACGGTGGCGATCACCGACGCAAGGTTCCCCATACCTATCTCGTTGCCGCCGTCGCCGATGCCAACGGTGTGCGGGTGGTCGGTCAACAGGTAGTCGATCTTTGCGTTGTATTCCGAGATGTTCTTGCCCTTCCAGTTCAGGTAGACACCGGCTTCGGTCAGGCCACAGCGCTCTATGGCGATGATCACCGAGGGGTCGAGCTCGGAGCGTAGCTCGTCGGCGAACTTCCTGCTGGCGTCTTCGTCGGTGATAGGGAAGTCGACGACGCGTGCTCTGTCGCCCACGATTGCGGACATCAAGGGCTCGGTGAGGCGGTCCGTAACGTAGACGACCTCGTAGCCCAGGGACTGAAGCGCATCGCCGATGACGATGGCTCCCGGCGGACCGTCGGTCTCCGTAGCGCCCGCGGCCAGGATGTAGAACCCCGTGATCACGATGGCCGTGCCGGGATGGTCGAGGACGAGGCCGGCCGCCTGGTCGCAGAAGTCGGGTGGGAGGTGGGGTCGTAGGGCCGATATTCCGCGGCCGTCGCGGTCGAGGATTATGTCTTCGACGGTCATATGGCGTTTCTCCTCACTTCGATTAGATCGGCGGGCGTCAATCCTACCACGTAGGGGGGAGCTGTCTCCGCGCTGTTCGCGGTCGACGGGGCATGCAATGCGCCCCTACGAAGCGGGACCCCTGGGGTCGGGTACCCGTGCCCCTCCTCCCAGAGAGGCTCGGGATCTTCGACAATCCTCCCCTGCTGGGGGAGGAGGTAAGAGTTAGAGGACAGAGACGTCTTCGTCGCGGAGGTCGGTTATGAACATGTGGCCGGGCGAGTGGGTGATCATCAGCGGCGGCTTCGACTTCATCGCTACCGCCTGGGGCGTGACTCCACAAGCCCAGAAGACGGGCACGTCGCCGTCCTTGAACTCCGTCGGGTCTCCGAGGTCAGGGACGGTCGGGTCGGAAACGCCGATCACCTCGGGGTTGCCGACCTGGACGGGCGCCCCGTGGACGGCGGGGAAGCGCGAGGTGACCTGCACGGCTTTGATGACCTTGTCTTCGGGTATGGCCCGCATGGAGACGACCATCGGTCCGGAGAAGACGCCGGCGGGCGTCGTCTCGGTCGAGGTGATGAACATGGACACGTTGGTGCCCTTTTCGAAGTGAGGAAGAGAGATTCCAGCCCGGATCAGCGCCGCTTCGAAGGAGTAGCTGCAACCGATCAGGAAAGAGACCATGTCGTCGCGCCAGTAGTCGGATATGTCGTCGGGCTCAGCGACCATCTCTCCGTACTCGTAGACCTTGTACTTAGGCAGGTCGGTCCTGAGGTCGGCGCCGGGGGCCGTCTGTCGCGGCTCCGCCGAGCCAGCCTCGACGACCTCGATGAGCGGACATGGCTTGGGGTTGCGCTGGCAGAAGAGCAGGAAGTCGAAGGCGAGGTCTTTCGGTAGAACGACGAGGTTGGCCTGGACGTGGCCGGGCGCCATCCCGCTGGTGTAGCCGGTGATCTCGCGGCTACGGATGCGCTCTCTGATTTCCTTTGGTGTCGTCGGTATCGCTGTTGCTTGCATTGTCTTGCTCTCCCGCCTCCTAGCCGATATCGATAGCATATTGGGCGTCGGAGCGGCCGTCAAGTGCGACGAAACTTATCAGTTATTGAGGGTACTCCTTCTCCCAGGCTCGTTCTAGCGTCTTGACGATCGAAGGGTATACGAGGAAACGGCGGAGCGGGTCTATCAACCCCATATACAGGGGAGTGAGCAAGCTCGTTCGTTTGACGTACACGGCCCAGTACAGGGTGTAGCCAACGTCGGACGGCTCGATGGCGAATGCGAGGAAGTGGTGTCCGGTAGCGTTCCGTAACTAGTAGAGTGATTCGTGCTCGAAAGCGTAAACGACGGTCAGCGGGCTGATATCGTGATCGTTGCCCGGCGGAACCAGCGAGCGGGCGCGGTCGTCCTCAGTCAACCGGTCAAGATATGCCGACTGAGCTGGCTGCATATCTAGTTCCTCCCAGCGGAACAGGCCGCCCATGACCGATCGAAACTCGAAGAGGGCGGCGACGACGAAGTTCGCTCCTTGCAGACTGTCGGCGGAGAACAGTGCCTGAAAGTCGAGAACCGTGCGGCCGGCGCCGCCGCCGTGTAGGCGCAAAACGGTCACATCGTGAAGCGGGACATCTGCCAGAAACGAATGGACCCGCAGGTCCTTCGTTCGGAACTCTTCAGCGGAAATGCGCATCGGTCGTTCGCCGACTAGACCGAGCCCGGCTTATCGTTAACTCCCCTCCGAGCTACTTGCCGCTGACCGTCGTGTTGGCCATGTCTTCGATGAAGTTGGCGATGCCGGAGTGGTCGAGGTCTCCTTTGTCGTCGTTGATCAGAGAGCCGATCATCTGCTGGATCAGGCTCGTTACGGGCAAGGGGACACCGAGATCCTTGCCTGTCAGAAGGGCGTTCTGGAGGTCCTTCTGGTGCAGACGGATGCGGAAGCCGGGCTTGAAGTCGCCGGCGATCATCATGGGAGCCTTGGCCTCCATAACGGTGCTGCCGGCGAGACCGCCCCTGATGGCCTCGAAGACGACCTGGGGGTCGAGGCCCGCCTTCTTGGCGAGGACGAGGGCTTCCGCCAGAGCCTCGATGTTGGCCGCGACGATGATCTGGTTCGCGAGCTTGGTGGTATTGCCGGCGCCGTAGTCGCCGCACAGGACTATGCTTCCGCCGACGACGCCGAGCAGGTCCTGGTATTTGTCAAAGACGCCCTGCTTGCCGCCGACCATTATGGCCAGAGTGCCGTCGATGGCTTTGGGCTCACCGCCGCTAACCGGAGCGTCTAGAAAGTCGACGCCGGCCGCTTCGCAGGCAGCGGCGATCTTCTGCGACGACCCGGGCGCGATGGAGCTCATGTCGATGACGGTCGCTCCCTTCTCGGCACCTTCGAGCACGCCGTCGGGGCCCATGATGGCGGCCTCCGAGTCCGCGGAGTCGGGCACCATCGTGATGGTCAGGGGCGCGGTGCTTGCGGCCTCGCTCGCGGTAGCCGCCGCGTCGGCGCCGTCGGTTACGAGCTCTTCAACGGCCGAACCAACGATGTCGTAAACGGTCAGTGAGTAACCGGCGTTGATCAGGTTCCTGGCCATGGGCCTGCCCATAATCCCGAGACCAACGAATCCTATGTCTTTGTCACCCATGAACTGCTCCTTTTGCTGCCGCTCGTTCCGCGTCCGCGGACAGCTTCGCTGCGTTCTGACTTGTGCTGGCGTGAATTATTGGCGAGCGCGGTTGCAGAGTCAAGGTGCGTGGTTCGACAAGCTCACCATGAGCGGTTGGGCGGTGGTTCGGGCGGGCACGTACGCGCCCCTACGGAACATCGGGCCCACCCTGGTGGCCAAACCGCGGGCAGGTCTGAGAACCTGCCCCTACGCCCGGTTCTCGTAGGGGAGGGTCTCCGGCCTTCCCATTTCCTGGGGCGACAAAGGGGGGCGCTGCCCCTACGGAAGAAACAGGTGGTCGGTTGACGGAGCATTTCGGGGCGTCCTACTATGAACGAAGATTACGGCCTGGAAATCGAGGAAGGCGAGCACCTATGGTGGACCAGCGACCAACGGTTGATGCGGATGCTGACAAGAAGCGGGAGAACCCGCTGCTAAGCATAGGGCTGAACGTCCTTGTTCCGGTCATTGTTCTCATGCGGTTCAGCGGCGACGACAGGCTTGGACCGGTGTACGGCTTGCTGGTCGCGCTCGCCTTTCCGGTGACGTACGGGCTGTACGACTTTATCCGGCGCCGAAACCTGAACTTCGTTTCGGGGCTGGGATTCATCGGCATCCTGTTGACGGGCGGCGTCGGCCTCTTAAAGCTCGACGTACAGTGGATCGCCATCAAGGAGGCGGGGATCCCGTTGATCATAGGAGCCGTCATTGTCGGGTCATTGAGGACGCGCTTTCAGCTCGTCCGGAAGCTGCTCGGCCAGATGATCAAGCTCGACGAGGTCGAAGCGGCGCTGCAGGAGAAAGGGACTGTCGAGGCCTTTGAGAAGCGGCTCGTTCGCTCGACGTACATCGTTGGCGCCTCGTTCTTGCTCTCCGCCATCCTGAACTACATCCTGGCGCGGATGATCGTGGTCAGCCCCGCCGGGACGACGGCCTTCAACGAGGAGCTGGGCAGAATGACGGCCCTGAGCTTCCCAGTGATCGCGGTGCCGTCGGTCATAGTGCTGACTATCGCGGTGACGTACCTGCTGAACGGCATCACGAAACTTACGGGACTCGAGGCGCAGAATCTGCTGCGACGATAGCGTCGAGGCGTTTCGAACTGTTGCCGAAGGCCAGGAGCCCTCATCTCTAATCTTCTCCCAGCGGCCGGGAGAAGAGGTAAGACACCCCCTTCCTTTCCTGACCTTAGCTACAGCGTTTTCACCGTCTCACGCCTCTTCTAACGATTGGTTCACCGACTTATGTGCTCGGACAAAGTGAACTTCAGACCGCTTGTCTTCCGTGGTTCTCGTATTGAATACTCCGAACATCTCTTAACCCGAATCCACCGAAGGAGGGCGTCGGGTTAGCGTCCTGAGGCGGCAAGAAGGTGCTCCTGTGCTTCTGGGATAATGGTTTTGTAGCAAAAAAACAGTCCCAGAGAAGGAGCACCCAATAGATGCTGCCACGCAACCACCCCGACCGGATCCAAATCACCTTCGACGACCGCCGCTTGGTGGCCAATGCCGGGCTGCTCCTTCCGGCCACCCTGGCGCGGCACCTCGGCCTGCCCGAACTCGTCCGGCAGCGCCTCGACCTGGGCGATGCCCCGGGGCGGGCGAACACGAGCGTCAAGATGATGACGCTGGTGGCGTCTGCGCTGGCTGGGGGCGACTGCATCGACGACGCCGATGTGTTGCGCACCGGGGGGACGGCTTGCACCCTGGGCGGCACGGTCAAGGCGCCATCCACCCTGGGCACCTTCCTGCGCAGCTTCCGGTGGGGCCACGTCCGCCAGCTGGACCGGGTGAGCCGGGAGCTGCTGGCCCGGGCCTGGGCCGCTGGGGCCGGACCCGGCGACGCGCCGTTCACCATCGACCTCGATTCCACCATCTGCGAGACCTACGGACTGGCCAAGGAGGGCGCCCGCCACCACGGCTATACCGGCAAGCGGGGCTACCACCCACTGCTGGCCATCGCCGCCGGCACCGGAGACGTGCTGATGTCCCGGCTGCGCGAGGGCCGGGCCAACACCGCCCGCGGCGCCGCCCACTTCCTGCGGGAGACGGTGGGACGGGTGCGCTACGCCGGGGCCAACGGACGACTCACGCTACGGGCCGACAGCGGGTTCTACACTCATGGCGTGGTATCCGTCTGCCGCAAGATGGATGTCCGCTTCTCCATCACCATCCGCCAGCATAAAAGCCTGCACAATCTCATCGAGGCGATACCCGAAGATGCCTGGACGCCGATTCCTTACTGGATGGACGGCGCCGCCGATGTGGCCGAGACCACCTGCACTCCCTTCCAGAGTGAACCTGACGCCGCGCCGGTGCGGCTCATCGTCCGGCGTGTGAAGCCCACGCCCGGTTCCCAGCTGGCCCTCTTCGCCACCTACAGCTATCACGGCTTCATCACCGACCGGGACGGGGAGATGCTCGAACTGGAGGCCGACCATCGCCGCCACGCCGAGATCGAGAATGCCATCCGAGACCTCAAGCACGGTGTGGGGTTGAACCATCTCCCCTCGGGCCGCTTCGCCGCCAACGCCGCCTGGCTGGCGGTACAGGTGATGGCCCACAACATCGCCCGCTGGACAGCGCGCATCGGTCTGGGCGAGCAGGTGGTGACCACCAAGACCCTCCGGCGGCGGTTCTTCTCCCTGGCCGGACGGATCACCCGCTCGGCGCGCCGCCTCACACTGCATCTGCCACAGCGCTGGCCTTGGGAAGCCCAGTTCGATCGTGCCCTGGCCCGATTGCGCGCCCTGCCACTCCCTGCCTGACGGCGGCGGCGGCAACCGGCCGCCATCCGGCCAACCGAACGTCCCCGCGAACTCGCGCCAGTCCGGTCTGCGAGTGCCTCTTGCTGCGTCCTCTCCCCGCTATCTCGCCCTGACCAGCATTCGCAGACGGTCACAAAGTCTCCCCGCGGCAACTGAAGACAGACACCGGCCCCCCTCTACCCCAAATCGTGCCCGGACCATCGCCCTCCCTTGCCCCTATCGCCCGTTCCGCTGCTGCATAGTCATCCCTTCGGTGGATTTGGGCTAAAGAGCCTGTCCCATAAAGGCGTTGTGTCCGGCCACAAGAAGCCCATCCACGCGTTCGAATCTGCAGATCTGGCGGGCCTAGTGAGTCTGAGCAAGTAATGGCTGCGGGAACGATAGCAGCCTGGTCCATCGAAAGGCTGAGAATGCGGTGGATCTCGGCTTAACTGTCACAGGTGAATCGTAGGTTCGATGGACCAGGACGCTGCTCACGAGCTAAACGCGGCAGACTCAGACGTAGTGACGGCTGTTGCGCAGAAACTGAAGGAGATCCGGGAGGCGCGAAGGGTGCCGCAGCACGGCCTCGCGGAGAGACTCTCGGTCTCACCGAAGACGGTGGGCAGATGGGAAAACGGCCGGCTGCCTCGTCGCCCGGGAATTGCACTGTGGGAGCTAGCCTCCGCCCTGGAGACCGATCTCGCGTTGGTCGTCGAGGAGGTCACGGAAAGACCATCGAGCAACGGCAAAGACGCTGCTCTGTCTCAATCGGGATTCGTCAGGCAGGTCGATCTCATGATCGGAGAGCTCTCCGACGCCGTAGCCGAACGTCGTGAGCTCACTGCGGATTTCAAGACCATGTTGATCCTAAACCTCAGATACCTTCGGAACCAGCTTGTGGGCCTCGAGCGGCCGGACGCCCCGATTCCCGAGCAGATCGCTCTCCTGTATAGCGACCTGCGGGAGATTCGTAGCATCGCTCCTGAATGGATAGGCGATCGGATTGGGGCCATGTTCGCCGATAAGACGTTCGCGCTGGCTCTCGGTTCTGCCGTGGGGTCTGTCCTGGTGGCAGCACTGAAATGAACTCAGGGTCTGCTTCGGTTGGTGAAAGGCGGATTCGGCCTCAGTGCGCAGGGGCTTCATCGAAATCCAAGTACGCTCCACACCTGCCGCACACATCCGGCAAGACTCGACTGAGCAACCCTAAATGGGCAGGCTTCGGTAGTGACGTTGATTTCGATCATCCTAAGTAAGACTAGAGTAATTCTCGCCGTGCTACGTTCCTACGTGTAGAGGAGAATCAACATGGCACGAGTACTGGTCTACTCGACCGGCGACATAGAAGCGCTCGTTCCCGTCCTGGCGGACGCCGGCCACCGGGTCAGCGAGGCCTACGACGCCAGCGAAGCGGTCAGGCTGGTCATTCAGGGACAGCTCGACGTGGTCATGATACCGGAGCTCCCCGAACCGTTTGACGGAGAAGACCTGTTACCTCTGATTCGCAGGCTGACCCATGCCTCGGTAGTTGTGGTGGGGGCCGGTGACGAAACTGCGATCGCGAGCGCCCTGTTGCAGGGTGCGGATGAGTATCTGCGCTTCCCCATCGACGCACCTATCGTCCAAAGCCGTATTCGAGCCCTTCTACGTCGCCGCCGCCGCGCGCCGGACCGGACCGGCGATCAAGGCAGCGACGAAGGTGATAGAACCGTCGGGTTCCAACAGAGATCAGGACCCCTATCGATCGAAGAGCTAATAGACGCTCAAGGCGGAGTCGGGCAATTTCAGGTGGGCCTCTTCTACCCCCCGCTGGCAAACAGCGGCCAACCACTTCTGGCGTCCACGGCCGCCTTCAAGAACTGACGCGCGCAAACACCCCGCGCACACTACACGGAGCGACGCGTCTCGCCGATCTGCCGGGCGTGCGCCTCAACGTGATCGATCACGTGACTTTCGATTAACTCCGTCGCGGCCTTGCCTGAACTAGAGCGCCGTTCCAGGTCTGTCGACGACATCCCTCGCAGAAGCTCCATAGCCTGGCTGTTGGCGTCGCCCAACCTCTCGACGATCATGGCCAGCGGGTCCGATGCGTGATCCGTGATGGCTGCGGCGCGGGCGGCCGCGTCGGCCTCGCTACGGGCAACCGTCGGCTCGCTGTTCATCGCGGCGATCTTGCCCATCCATAGCGGTTGGAGCTCGGCGACGTGAGCGCAAACCTGGGCAACGGTCCACTCGTCCTCCGATGGCGTCGTGTAGAGTTCCCGATCGGTCGCGCCGTCGAGTGCGTCGAGTAGCTGTGTCTGGGCTGTTTCGAGCCGTTCCGCGAGTTCTGGAATTGTGCTGCTCACGATGCGTTTCCTCCTTGTTTGTTTGCGGGTAGTTCCCCTCAAGTCCAGAGCGGGCGCATGCAATGCGCCCCTACAGCGGGCTGGTTTACGTCGATACGTTATTCGAGGCCCGGGGCAACGGTGTTACAGGTCTACGTCCTGAAGACGACGTGGTCCGGGACCATGCTGATGATCACCCTGTCCTGTTGCCGAAGGTTCTGCATGCGGGCATCGACCCCGTCCGGGGCGACACAGCGCTCGACGATCGCCTGCGTGTCGGGCCAGATCGACTCGTCGTCTATCACCGCCGCTCGCCCCTGGACCGTCGCGTAACGCCTGCCCAGAGGCTCAGAGCAGATGCAGACCGCAAGGCGGTTGTCGCGCGTCAGGTTCCGGTACTTCACCCGTTCCTTGGTCGTCGAGATCACCAGTCTGCCGTCGAGGTAGGCGTACCAGTTCGGAGTGAGCTGCGGCATGCCCCGCCGGCCCACCGTCGCGACGACCGCGATCATCGGTTCGTCCAAGAACTCCTTGAGCTGCGTTTTTTCTTCCGTGGTCAACGGTGCCACAGATGTGTTCTCCTTTTCGCGCCGGAGGTGCTCTTCGTTGCTAGACGTATTCTAGCCAAGCCGACGGTGCTTTGCCACGATGGACCCCGGGGCGGCGGTCAGGCCCCGGAAGACGCCCCGCTGGGGCGTTTCTACATTACAGTGACGAGGTACGGTGGCAGTCTTGTGGCAGTGATCCATTGCAGCCGCACAAAGAGGTCGCGGGCGAAAAACCAAGATGTCTCGTGCCCGGTGATATAATCTTCCGGGCGTCCGAATGGGCGCCCAGAAACACTCCCAACTTCAGTTGCAACGAGGTATCGAATGGCGCGTTCCGACGACCCAGCCGACGTCTACCACGCCTTAGGCGTAAAGCCCATCATCAACGCCGGGGGAACATCGACACAGCACGGCGGCACGAAGCTGCGCCCCGAGGCGATGGAGGCGATGAACAAAGCCGCGACGGTCATGGTGGAGATGGGGGAACTAAACCGCCAAGCCGGGAAGGTCATCGCCGAGATAACCGGCGCCGAGGCAGGCCACGTTTCGGGCGGCGCAGCGTCGGGGCTGGTCCTTCAAGCTGCTGCAGTCATCGCCGGGGCGGAGCCGGCCAAAATGGTGCAGCTACCCGATACGACCGGCCTAAAGAATGAGATCATCATCCACAACAGCCACCGGTTCCCGTACGACCAGGCGTATCGAGCGGCCGGCGCGAAGCTTGTAGGTGTCGGCGACGGCCGGCGGTGCCAGCCCTGGCAGCTCGAGGCCGCCTTCACCGAGCGCACGGCCGCCGTGGCGTACCTGAAGGCGGACTTTGTCTCGCAACGTGCGATCCCTCTGGAGCAGGTATGCGAAATCGCCCACGAAAGAGGCGTACCGGTCATCGTGGATGCCGCATCGATGCTGCCCCCTAGGGCCCGTCTTAGGGAGTACACCGAGCAGGGTGCGGACATGGTGATCTACAGCGGAGGCAAGGCGGTGCGTGGCCCACAAGGGACAGGAATCCTGTGCGGTCGAGCCGACTTGATCGAAGCGGCCGCGGCCAACGCGGCGCCCAACCAGTTCATCGGGCGCAGCATGAAGGTCGCCAAGGAGGAGATAGTCGGGCTCATCACCGCCCTGCGAATATTTGTCGAGGAGGATGAGAGCGCCGAGAACCGGCGCTATCGCGAGATGTGCCGGCGGGCGGTTGACGCGCTGATCGAGGTCCCCGGATTAGAGGTCAGCGTCGAACACGATTACATCAACTACCATATTCCGACCGTCCTCATGGAGTTTACGACAGACTGGTCGGGGCCCTCTCGGGACCAGGTGTACTCGCGAATGACGGAAGGCGATCCCCCGATCTACCTGCACTCCAGAGGCGGGCCTCACGAGCTCTGTGTCGACCCCCTCAACCTCGATGACCGCGAGCTTGAGACCGTGATCCGCCGGTTGCGAGAAGAGCTTCTCAAGCCTGAGGAGTAGGAGAGCACCTCACCCCCGGCCCCTCTCCGTGCACGGAGAGGGGAGAAAGGCATGAAGACTAAAGGCGACTCGGTATTGGGTGAGGTTTGCATCCGCACATCTGCTCATTTCCGTAATTCAAGTAACGATGGCTCCGACCAACCTGACGTATAGACTCCTGATGATCGCGCCGGCTCTCACGGCGTGGACTCTGATTGCTTGCTCCGGGCAACCTTCTGACGACTTATCGGCACCCGCCGCGGCACAAAGTACGACGGCCGCAACTGCGGGGGCAACGGTGATGCCGACCGCGCCCGTGACCGTCAGCGGGCCGGAGTACGACCCTACCGCCACGATGCTAAGGCTCTACACGCCCAAGACCTTTGCTCCCGAGTTCATGTTCCAGGCCATGGTCGAAGCCGAGCAGAACCGCGACGTCTCTCAGGTGCCTATCATCATCGAGTTGCTGAAATTTCTCAGGAACGAGGAGTTTCACGAAAAGGCGCCCGCGACTCTGCAGGCACTTACCGGTCAGACAATCGAAGCTAATGGGACCGCGTGGTATAGGTGGAGCGAGTGGCTGTTCCGGAACCTCGACAAATACCAGCCCCCTGAGGGCTACGTAGAATGGAAGATCGGGCTCTTTTCACAGATCGACCCTCGATTCGCCGAGTTCCTTGCCCCGGCCGCGGACAACTCGCGGATCGACCCCGTGGAACTGGTATGGGGTGGGGTACGCCCCGACGGGATTCCAGACCTCGCATTCGCGCCGACGATTTCCGCGGGCGAGGCAGGCTACCTACTGCCGGACGACCGCGTCTTCGGCGTTTCGATCAATGGGGAACACCGGGCCTATCCGCTGCGCATCATGAACCCCCACGAGATGGCCAACGACATCCTTGGGGGCGAGCCCATCGCCCTCGCCTATTGAACGCTCTGCGGCACCGGAATCGTGTATTCCGCAAAGATCGAAGGGGAGCCAACGACATTCGGGACGTCCGGGCTGCTGTTCCGTAGCAACAAGGTCATGTATGACCGGCTGACGAAGAGCCTCTGGCACCAGTTCACAGGAGAGCCCATCGTCGGGCCGCTCGCGGACAGCGGGATCAAGCTGCCCTTCTTCCCGCTGCTGCTGGCGACCTGGGAGGAGTGGGTCGACCTTCACCCGGACACGACCGTGTTGTCCATCGAGACCGGGTTGTATGCCTCCAGCACATATGCCGTAGAGTCCGACCCTCGGGCCGTTTACAACGACTACTTTAGCGTTGCACACACTTGGTTTCCCGTGCCAGACCGCAGCGCGGTACTCGCAACGAAGGCTGTCGTACTGGGAGTAGGGATAGGCGAAGCGTACAAGGCGTATCCAGTCGACATACTGCAACGCGAAAGAGTCGTCAACGATGTGCTCGGCGGGGAGGAGATCGTGGTCGTCGGCTCCTCGGTGTCCCAGGGGGCCCGCGCATACGAGCGCGACGGGCAGTCATTCTCCTTGGGCCCAGACGACACTAGTGAAGGCATCCCAGGCGAGTTGGTCGACTCGAGCGGAGTGACCTGGAATGTGCTGGAAGAGCACCTCGTGAACGCTAGGGACTCGTCCGAAAAGCTGGCGCGAGTCCCCACCCACATGTCCTTCTGGTTCGGCTGGTACTCTTTCCATCAGGACACGGAGCTGTACACGACCGACGCACCTTAGCCCCACTCAGATGGTCGGCGGTCCCTGGTCCGCGTCGCCTATGCTCGCGTTAATATGGTGTCGACCTCGAAGAACGGAGCGCCCCGATGCAGACTTTGGTTGATGGGATGAATCACGTTTGCGACGACAAGCCCTTCCACGTCGGGTGGTACGTGAAGGACTTTCGGACCGGCGAGACGGCCGACAGAAACGGCGACACCGTGGTCCCTTCGGCCAGCGTTCGGAAGATATCGATCATGATGTGCGCCATGCGGGCAGTCAACGAGGGTTCACTCAGTCTCGAACAGCGTATCAAGATTCAGGCGAAGTATCAGGAAAACGACTTCGGGCCGATTCGCCACCTTTCGTCCGGGTTCAGCATCACTCTGGCGGACGCTCTGACGATGATGATCATCCTCAGTGACAATACCTGCACCGGCACAATCGTCGATATGCTGGGAATCGACCTTATCAACGCCTTCTGCGAGTCCGTTGGAATGACGGGAACAACTCACAGGTTCGCGGTCCCACCTCAAGGCCTCGACCGGGGCCACCCGGTGACCGCCGTGAACGCGACGACGCCGAGCGACGTCGGGCACCTGCTGGACTTGATTCAGCGCGGCAGTAACGAGCCGAAGGTCGCGGACCGGCTTGGTTGCCTGCCCGAGCATTGCAACCTGGCCATTGACATTCTCTCGAAGCAGATGCTGAGCGCAGCGCTCCCGTCGCGGCTGCCTTACGGAACGAAGGTCGCTCACAAGACCGGCACCAGTATGGACTCGCGGGAGCACAACGACGCCGGGGTCGTGTTCCAGGGCGACGACCCGCTGTTCGTACTCACCGTCTTCACGGACCACGTCCCGCTCGCGTTGCCCGACGGGATGCCGGCGCAGTTCGCGGGCGAACAGCTCATAGGACAGCTCGCGAGGACCTGCTACGACCACTTCGCGAGCTAGCGCAAGTCGTCCGTGACTTGAACTAGAACCCAGGCACCCCCGTGTTACAATCGCCCTCGCTTTACGACAGGCGAGGTGCTATCCGTGCTTGATCGCTTCAAGGTCCCCGTAGGGGACCAGGTCCGCGTCCCCGAAGAGTCGCTTCGCACGACGGTGGCAGCGATATTCGAGAAAATGGGCGAGAGCCCCGAGAACGCGGCTCTGGCGGCGGATACGCTGGTGTCAGCCGATCTCAGGGGAGTATCGAGCCACGGCGTTTCTGTCACCTTTCCCGTCTACCTCAAGTACTACCGCGACGGCACGATCAAGGCCAACGCCAAATGGACTGTGCTTCGCGAGACCCCCGGCGTAGGGGTCACCGACGGTGACCTTGGGCTCGGCGTCATTTTGGCGCCCAAAGCGATGCGGATGGCCATCGATAAGGCCAGGCGGGTTGGCATCGGCATCGTCACGATCGTGAACAGCGCCCACTCGGGCGCCATCGGCCATCATGCCATGGTAGCCGCCAAGGAGGACATGGTAGGCGTCGCGATGACAGCGGCAGGAATGTACATGCACCCGACCTTCGGGTCGGTCGCCAGGTTGGGGACGAACCCTATCGCCGTAGCGGCTCCCACAAGGCACGAGGCGCCATTCCTGTTCGACGCCGCTACAACGACCATCTCTGGGAACAAGATACAAATCGCCCGAAGCGTCGGGGCAAAGTTAGCCCCTGGGTGGGTGGCCGAAAAGGACGGCGTGCCAATCATGGAGGAGATCGAGCCGCTGGAGATGGGCGAGCATCTGCCTCTGCCTCTCGGGGGTACTCGAGAGAACGGGTCCCACAAGGGCTATGGCCTCGCGATGATGGTGGAGGTCCTCACGACGGTACTGTCAGGTATCCAGTCGAGCATGGTGGAGGACACCCGTACCGATAAGCATTACTTTGCCGCATACGACATAGCAGCCTTCTCGGACGTAGACGAGTTCAAGGACAACATGGACCGGATGCTCGAAACCCTGCGGACGACAGAGCCGATTCCGGGCCACGACCGGGTGCTTTATCCAGGGCTCATGGAGCACGAGGAGGAGCAGGAACGCCGCGCCAATGGAATCCCGCTCCATCGGGACGTGGTTAAGTGGTTCGAGGACCAGTCTGATGAGCTGGACGTCCCTCGGCTGGTGATTAGAGACTGAACGAGGCCAACCGCCTTTCGCGATCGAGGTCGGGCAATGAAGATCAAGTCCATCAAAGCGGCTGAGGTACGGCTCCCCCAGGAGCCCAGCGAGACCGAGGCGCGCAGGCCGTCGTGGGTCGAAGACCCGACGCTCGCGAGGCCGCTGTCGAGGTACGACCGGTTCCGCTCCGACGCGTCCTGGACGCCGCCGTGGAAGCAGGTGGCGTGCGTAGTCGAGGCGGAGGACGGGACGTGGGGCCTGGGGATGACCACTTACAGCGGGCCCGTGGTTTCGATCATCAACGACCACCTGGGGCCGTTACTCGTCGACGAGGAGTGCACGGCGACGGAGAAACTCTGGGACGTGATGACGCGAATGGCGGCGCTGTACAGCGCGGCTGGGCTGTCCAGCTACGCCATCAGCGCCGTCGACCTGGCCCTCTGGGACCTGAAGGGCAAGCTGCTGGGTCGGCCCGTGTACGAGCTGCTAGGAGGACCGGTCCGGGACAAGATCACCTGCTACGCCACGGGACTCGACACGGACTGGTATATGGAGCTCGGGTTCAAGGCGACCAAGATCGGGTGTCCATACGGCCCCGCCGATGGACTCGACGCCTTGGAGAAGAACGAGGAGCTGGTCGCAAAAACCCGCGACCTCGTGGGCCCCAGCATCGACCTGATGCTGGACTGCTGGATGGCTTTCGACGTGGAGTTCGCGGTCCGGCTTACTGACAGGCTACGCCCGTACGGCCTCCGGTGGGTGGAAGACTGCCTCATCCCAGAGGACCTACAGGGCTTTGTCGAAATGCGGAAGCGACTACCGTGGGCCGGCCTTGCAGCCGGAGAGCACTGGTACTCGACCCACCCGTTCTTCTTCGCGGCCAGCAACCGAGCGCTGGACGTGCTGCAGCCCGACATCCAGTGGGCAGGCGGGGTGACGGCAGTGGTCAAGATATGCCACATCGCCGAGGCGGCCGGAATCTCGGTGGTGCCTCACGCGGGCATGAACGACGCCTACGGCCAGCACGTCGGATATGCGATGCCCGCTATGCCGTGGGGCGAGATGTTCGTCGGCTCGGCTCCCGGGGAGTCGCTTCGACGCGGGTACCGGCCAACACCGGGCATGGCAGTGCCAGAGAACGGCTACCTCGTACCCACCGACGCACCGGGCTTCGGTGTCGAGATCACGAAAGACGAGCTCGAAGCGGCAACGACATAGCGGATACGGTTGACCAGCGCTTCCGGGCCCAGTTAGAATTCATACAACGGCCCCGTGGTGTAGTGGCTTAACACACTGCCCTGTCAAGGCAGAGATCGCCGGTTCGAATCCGGTCGGGGTCGCCAGATACAAAACGAGAACTCCGGGACGTCTTCCACATGATCTACTGCCTTTTTTTCGAAGGGCCGGAAGGGTGTCCCGGCTGCCACGCGGGTCTGTTCAGATGACGCTCAGGATCCAACGTCCCCCACCTGCCGACGTACTCGGGGGGCTCGGTACGGCCGCAAACAGGCTCCGTTTCGAGGTCGGGCTTACGAAGCGCGCTCTGGCAGCGGAGTTGGATGTTGACGAGTCGACGCTGAAGAACCGGCTGAGAGTCGTCGAGCTTCCGCCGTTCCTGCTGGATGCCTTCCTCGCAGAGCAGTTCAGGTTGAATGCCTTGCAAGAGTTTACGTCTCTATTGAGTTCCGACCACGATGACCACGTGGACGAGATGCGGGCCGCTTTGCAACGTTGTTCCGTGCCGCGTACCGACCGTGAAGTACGGACTGCGATACGGGCAACGGTCGTGGCCGGGGGTTGGGAAGAGCACATCGACGCTCAGAGTGGGTATGCGGCAGGCCACAGTCACAGGCTTGGCGACCCCGAAGATCGGAACCTGAAAACTACGCTTTGGACGTGCCCCCAGATAGATGTGCTGTTAGAATCTGCGCCTAGTACAGATACAAACGGCGGCTCCTGGATCGACGCCATGCGACGGTTCGGGATCCCCGAGAATCAGATCCGACAAGTGGTCCTGGCGCAAGCCGAGATCATGCCGAAGGCACCGAAGCCCAAACGACCAGCTCCGACCAAGGGGCTCATCACCCTGGCGGAGGCGTCCAAGACGTTCGACGTTCGTGTCAACACCCTCTACGCGTGGATTCGTCGTGGCCACCTCACTGTGCGCGATACCACTCCTCACCCGGGCGGCCGCCTTAGCTTCGTGTCGAGCAAGGACGTGGCCGAGCTCACGTCAAAGCCGCGCAAGCCAAGCCCTAAGCCAAAGCATTGACGTAAACTGCACCGCTTGGCAGTCCTACCCCAACATACGGTAGCGCTCACATGTGCTAAAGCGCTGGAACTTCCTCAAAACGGGTTTTTACGAGGGAATCAAGCTTGAGTCGTGCGAGCCTTCTCTGCAGGTTGAGCAGACGCCGTTCGTCCCTGGCCTTGATCAGCTCGTGAACCAGAGCAGCGGCGGTGGTGAAGCCCACGGACAGTCCCCTCTGACACGCAGCGAGACCGAGACCGAGGGCGATATGGGTCTTGCCGGTGCCACTGTTGCCGAGAGCGATGACGTTGTGGGGGCGCTTGATGTACTCGCATCGTGCCAGCTCCAGAACCAGAGCCTTGTTCAGGGACGGCATAGACAGGAAGTCGAAGGTGTCGAGACTCTTGGTCGTCGGGAAGCGGGCTGCTTTGATCCGACGTTCCACCATGCGATGGTGACGGTCGATCAGCTCCAACTCCGATAGTCGCAGCAGGTAGTCCGGATGGTCGGCTCCCTCACTGGCACACTGGGATGCCAGCTTGTCGTACTCCCTCAGGAACGTGGGGAGCTTGAGTTGCTTGAGGTTGTGTTCGAGCAACATCGTGGACTTGTTGGTCATGACCGGCTCCCCGCCAGGAGAGCCATGTAGTCCCTGGTCGAGGTTGTTGCAACGTTGGTCCTGGGCAGATACGGGTACAACTCCATGTCGAGTCTAGGCGGTCGACCCTCGATCCTGCACAGCACCAGGTGCTTGACAGCATCGAAGCTCACAGCCCCGAGTCGAATGGCGTCTCGTACGGCGTCGTGGACTTCTTCCGGCTGGAAGTTCTCCATCAGTCTGAGCACCTGCACGAACTCCCTCTTTCCTCGCTTGCCCATCCGAGACTCCAGCAACCGCCGCAACACTCCGAACTCCTCGGGCAACTCCCATCCAACCAGCGGCGCCGCCTGATCCAATGCCCTCGTCTTCTTCTCAAGGAGCGGCAGGTAATGGAGAGGGTCGAAGACGAAGTCGTCTCGATCGTAGGACCGCCGATGGCGGGCGATGACTTCAGCGCCACAGCTGATCACAACCTCGTGTACATATCCGCGGACCAGAACGTCCCGATGACCGTAGGCCACCGGGACCGAATAGTCATTGGTCCGGTATCTGACCAGGGACAGAGAACTGACCCTCGTCGCGTGCTTGTCGCTGGCGTCGTACGGTACGGCCGGCAGAGGCAGCAGCTTCTCCAGGTCCCGCTCCAGCCGTTCTCCTATCGTCTCGTTGTGGCCGCGGAGTCGATCTTCGAACCGTCTGAGGCAGTGTTGCTCCAGATGAGCATTGAGGGCATCGAAGCTCTCGAACGATGGAATGGGCACCAGGAAGTTCCGGCGGACATAGCCGACCAGACCTTCTACTTTGCCCTTATCGTTCCCTTTGCCTGGACGGCCGAACCGGTCCTCGAACAGGTAGTGGGACTGAAGCTCGGAGAACACCCTGGTCCGCTGCCGGCGACCATCTCCCAGGATTCTGGCTACCGCGAGCGTGGTGTTGTCGTAGAGGATGCTCTGAGGCACTCCGCCCAGGAACGCGAAGGCGGAGACGTGTCCGTCGCAGAATGACTCCGTCGTCTCGGCGGGATACGCCTTCACATAGCACCCGTCGCTGTGAGGGAGGTCCAAGGCGAAGTAGTGGGCTTTGCGTTCCACTCCGCCGATGATCACTCGAGCTTCGCCGTAGTCGCACTGGGCATGTCCCGGAGGGTGGGACAGAGGTAAGAACATCTCGCGGGTATGACGACGGCGTTCTCGAACGTAGTCTTTGACTATCGTGTACTTGCCGGGGAAGCCGTGTTCGTCTCTGAGCCGTTCGTAGATACGCTTGGCGGTGTGACGCTGCTTCTTCGGTGAGCTCAGATCCTGCTCCAGGATCTGGTCCATCACACCCTTATATGGATCGAGCTTCGGTCTGCGAGCCGGTCGTTGCCGTCGATACCCTGGGGGCACGGAGTACTCGAGCATCTTGCGCACCGTGTCCCGGTGTAGCCCGAACACTCGGGCCGCCTCTCGGACGCTCATCCCTTCGACGAAACAAGCCTTGCGAACACGGAGGTAAATACCCACCTTGTACATCCAATCCACCTTCAGTCAGGTTCGGTCGTTCCTGATTGAAGGCGACAGGCGGTACGCTTTTCAAGCGCCACATCTCAGCTCTTGAGCCGCCCTGCCGGTACATTATCTCTCCGCCATTCACAGCCCAACCATATTTCGAAGATAGTACCGTCTACCGTGTACTCAAGCCGCATTGCTCCATCCGGGGTGGGCCAGCTTAGCTCCGGACGGGGTATCAGGGTTCAGTGCCTAGATTGCGCGCGACTCCGTTCCCAACGGCCCGACCCTCTTCGGCAGGCTGTTGTGGGTCACGCTACTGTCCAGCAATCCGACCTAGTGTCCTGAGTTATGAACTCATTGCAAAAGTACTTGCTGGGGTGTACCCTCCACGAAACGCTCATGGAGGTCACCATGGCCATCGGACGCCCCATTCCTCCCTTGCACCTTTCCTCCGACGAACGCGAGAGCCTCGAGCGCTGGAAGCGGCGTCCAACCACTGCCCAGGCGCTGGCTCTGCGATCCCGGATCATTCTCCGTTGCTCCGAGGGCAAGACCAATACCGTCGTGGCCGGGGAGATCGGTCTGGCCAAGCAAACGGTGGGGAAGTGGCGGGCCCGGTTCATCGAACGCCGCCTCGACGGCCTGCTTGACGAGCCGCGGCCCGGCGGCCCACGCTCCATCACGGACACCGATGTGGAGCGGGTCGTGACCCTCACCCTGGAGACGACGCCGGCGGATGCAACCCACTGGAGCACGCGCTCCATGGCTGCGCGTACCGGCCTGAGTCAGAGCGCCATCAGCCGTATCTGGCGGGCCTTTGCCTTGCAGCCGCATCGGACCGAGACGTTCAAACTTTCGTCTGACCCTCTGTTCATCGAGAAGGTCCGTGACATCGTGGGGCTCTACCTCAACCCACCCCAGCGGGCTCTGGTCCTGTGTGTCGACGAGAAGTCCCAGATCCAGGCCCTCGACCGGACGGCCCCGCTGTTGCCCATGCGCCCGGGGCAGATCGAGCGCCGGACCCATGACTACCGTCGTCATGGTACGACCTCTCTCTTCGCCGCCCTCGACGTGAAGGCGGGAGAGGTCATCGGCGCCTGCCACCGTCGGCACCGGTCCACGGAGTTCCGGCGCTTCCTCGACCGGGTCGATGCGACCGTACCCCCGGACCTCGACGTGCACCTTATCCTGGACAACTACGCCACCCACAAGACCCCCGCCATCCAGCGCTGGCTGGCCCGGCGGCCGCGCTATCACCTGCACTTCACCCCCACCAGCAGCTCTTGGCTGAACCAGGTGGAGCGCTGGTTCGCGGTGCTGACAGAGAAGCAACTGCGCCGCGGGGTGTTCCGCAGCACTCGGGAACTGGAGCAAGCCATCGAACAGTACATTGACCAGCACAACGCTGCCTCAAAGCCCTTCATCTGGACCAAAACCGCAGACCAGCTACTAGCTACCATCGCCCGATTTTGTCATCGGATTCATAACTCAGGACACTAGCTTGAATGGACCCAAACCGACCGCCCACGAGTACTTGAGTTTTCCGTGTCTATTGCGTCTGGCGGATGAGAATCACCTGAAAGGCAGCATTGGGCCTGCTCCCCTCCTCTATCATCTCCCGGAACTGGGGCCGGTCGGCGACCCGGCCGCTCTCGTCCACGTACTCGCGGGCTACAGAGTAGCCATTCTTCTCAGCGTAGTCCCTGAGCGCCCGTAGCTGGGCCGCCACCGAAAGGTCCACGTCCTGCCTGTCGCTGGACACCCTGGCGTACAGGGCCGCCGGTGTTGGTGTTTGGTGCTTCTTCATGCTGTCCTCCTTGAGCCTCCTCGTTCTATCGCAAAGGTTCCCGGCGGTTTCAGGCCGATACCTCCACAAGCGGCTCGATCCCGCTTACGTCGGTAGTGGCTCGTGCCACATCCAGGTCGTACATCCTCTGGAGATTCAGCCAAAACTCCGGAGTTGTCCCCAGGGCCTTTCCTATCTTCAGCGCGGTGTCCACTGTGATGGACCTGCGACGGTGGACAATATCGTGGATGCGTATCGGGGGCACTCCTATGGTCTTTGCTAGGCGATATTGGGTGATGCCCAACTCCTCCATGATCTCCGACAGATGCTCGCCCGGATGTATCGGTTCGGGGACGGTCATGGGTTTCCTCCTCAGTGGTAGTCGGTGATTTCTATTTCCATCGCACCCTGGTCTGTCCAGATGAAGCACACGCGCCACTGGTCATTGATGCGGATGCTGTACTGGCCCTCCCGGTCTCCCCGCAATGCTTCCAGCCGATGGGATGGCGGCACCTGAAGATCGGTCAGCGCCGCCGCGGCTACCACTCGCTGTAACCTCAAACGCGCCCTGCGCTGGATGTCGGGCGGCAATCGCCGAACCGTTTGTCCGGCGAAGAGGCGTTGCGCGTCGTCATCTCTAAACCCGAATCCACCGAGGGAGGGCGTCGGGTTAGCATCCTGAAGTGGCCAGAGGGTGCTCTTCTGAATCTGGGATAATGGTTTTGTAACAGCAAAACAGTCCCAGAGAAGGAGCACCCAATAGATGCTACCACGCAACCAGCCCGACCGTATCCGTATCGTCTTTGACGATCACCGCCTGGTGGCCAATGCCGGTCTGCTCCTGCCAGCCACCCTCGCCCGGCATCTGGGCCTGCGGGAACTCGTTGACCATCACCTTGACCTGGGCGGCGCGCCGGGGCGGGCCAACACCGGAGACAAGCTGATGACCCTGGTGGCCTCAGCCATGGCCGGCGGCGACTGCATCGACGACGCTGATGTGTTGCGCACCGGGGGGACGGCCTGCACCCTGGGCGGCACGGTCAAGGCGCCATCCACCCTGGGCACCTTCCTGCGCAGCTTCCGGTGGGGCCACGTCCGCCAGCTGGACCGGGTGAGCCGGGAGCTGCTGGCCCGGGCCTGGGCCGCTGGGGCCGGACCCGGCGACGCGCCGTTCACCATCGACCTCGATTCCACCATCTGCGAGACCTACGGACTGGCCAAGGAGGGCGCCCGCCACCACGGCTATACCGGCAAGCGGGGCTACCACCCACTGCTGGCCATCGCCGCCGGCACCGGAGACGTGCTGATGTCCCGGCTGCGCGAGGGCCGGGCCAACACCGCCCGCGGCGCCGCCCACTTCCTGCGGGAGACGGTGGGACGGGTGCGCTACGCCGGGGCCAACGGACGACTCACGCTACGGGCCGACAGCGGGTTCTACACTCATGGCGTGGTATCCGTCTGCCGCAAGATGGATGTCCGCTTCTCCATCACCATCCGCCAGCATAAAAGCCTGCACAATCTCATCGAGGCGATACCCGAAGATGCCTGGACGCCGATTCCTTACTGGATGGACGGCGCCGCCGATGTGGCCGAGACCACCTGCACTCCCTTCCAGAGTGAACCTGACGCCGCGCCGGTGCGGCTCATCGTCCGGCGTGTGAAGCCCACGCCCGGTTCCCAGCTGGCCCTCTTCGCCACCTACAGCTATCACGGCTTCATCACCGACCGGGACGGGGAGATGCTCGAACTGGAGGCCGACCATCGCCGCCACGCCGAGATCGAGAATGCCATCCGAGACCTCAAGCACGGTGTGGGGTTGAACCATCTCCCCTCGGGCCGCTTCGCCGCCAACGCCGCCTGGCTGGCGGTACAGGTGATGGCCCACAACATCGCCCGCTGGACAGCGCGCATCGGTCTGGGCGAGCAGGTGGTGACCACCAAGACCCTCCGGCGGCGGTTCTTCTCCCTGGCCGGACGGATCACCCGCTCGGCGCGCCGCCTCACACTGCATCTGCCACAGCGCTGGCCTTGGGAAGCCCAGTTCGATCGTGCCCTGGCCCGATTGCGCGCCCTGCCACTCCCTGCCTGACGGCGGCGGCGGCAACCGGCCGACATCCGGCCAACCGAACGTCCCCGCGAACTCGCGCCAGTCCGGTCTGCGAGTGCCTCTTGCTGTGTCCTCTCCCCGCTATCTCGCCCTGACCAACATTCGCAGACGGTCACAAAGTCTCCCCGCGGCAACTGAAGACAAACACCGGCCCCCCTCTACCCCAAATCGTGCCCGGACCATCGCCCTCCCTTGCCCCTATCGCCCGTTCCGCTGCTGCATAGTCATCCCTTCGGTGGATTTGGGCTAAATCGGTGCACTGCTGCTGATGTTAACGTATAGCGTTAATAATGTCAAGGGTACACACTGCTGACTACTGGGGAGAACATGATGCTCCGGCGGCAGCGGTCCTGACACAGGCTCATGCACAGGTCCCCCCTCACAGGGCACGAGATTCCCGGGGTCGTTGGTGGTGTACTACCCGTGTACAGAAAAACTCGTGGGGCAGCAAGTTGCAGGTTGGGCGATTCCGTAGCTGAAATCAGGGTGAATGGGCCAGCCTGCCACATCGGAGCAAGCAATCCGATTCCGGTGCTCCTTCTACCCCTATAGCAACTGTGTTGGAAGTCAAGCGGAATGACAAACGACTGCCGGAGTCACGCCGCACCAGGGGGAGCGATGCTTAAGCCCAAATCCACCGAAGGGATGACTATGCAGCAGCGGAACGGGCGATAGGGGCAAGGGAGGGCGATGGTCCGGGCACGATTTGGGGTAGAGGGGGGCCGGTGTTTGTCTTCAGTTGCCGCGGGGAGACTTTGTGACCGTCTGCGAATGTTGGTCAGGGCGAGATAGCGGGGAGAGGACACAGCAAGAGGCACTCGCAGACCGGACTGGCGCGAGTTCGCGGGGACGTTCGGTTGGCCGGATGGCGGCCGGTTGCCGCCGCCGCCGTCAGGCAGGGAGTGGCAGGGCGCGCAATCGGGCCAGGGCACGATCGAACTGGGCTTCCCAAGGCCAGCGCTGTGGCAGATGCAGTGTGAGGCGGCGCGCCGAGCGGGTGATCCGTCCGGCCAGGGAGAAGAACCGCCGCCGGAGGGTCTTGGTGGTCACCACCTGCTCGCCCAGACCGATGCGCGCTGTCCAGCGGGCGATGTTGTGGGCCATCACCTGTACCGCCAGCCAGGCGGCGTTGGCGGCGAAGCGGCCCGAGGGGAGATGGTTCAACCCCACACCGTGCTTGAGGTCTCGGATGGCATTCTCGATCTCGGCGTGGCGGCGATGGTCGGCCTCCAGTTCGAGCATCTCCCCGTCCCGGTCGGTGATGAAGCCGTGATAGCTGTAGGTGGCGAAGAGGGCCAGCTGGGAACCGGGCGTGGGCTTCACACGCCGGACGATGAGCCGCACCGGCGCGGCGTCAGGTTCACTCTGGAAGGGAGTGCAGGTGGTCTCGGCCACATCGGCGGCGCCGTCCATCCAGTAAGGAATCGGCGTCCAGGCATCTTCGGGTATCGCCTCGATGAGATTGTGCAGGCTTTTATGCTGGCGGATGGTGATGGAGAAGCGGACATCCATCTTGCGGCAGACGGATACCACGCCATGAGTGTAGAACCCGCTGTCGGCCCGTAGCGTGAGTCGTCCGTTGGCCCCGGCGTAGCGCACCCGTCCCACCGTCTCCCGCAGGAAGTGGGCGGCGCCGCGGGCGGTGTTGGCCCGGCCCTCGCGCAGCCGGGACATCAGCACGTCTCCGGTGCCGGCGGCGATGGCCAGCAGTGGGTGGTAGCCCCGCTTGCCGGTATAGCCGTGGTGGCGGGCGCCCTCCTTGGCCAGTCCGTAGGTCTCGCAGATGGTGGAATCGAGGTCGATGGTGAACGGCGCGTCGCCGGGTCCGGCCCCAGCGGCCCAGGCCCGGGCCAGCAGCTCCCGGCTCACCCGGTCCAGCTGGCGGACGTGGCCCCACCGGAAGCTGCGCAGGAAGGTGCCCAGGGTGGATGGCGCCTTGACCGTGCCGCCCAGGGTGCAGGCCGTTCCCCCGGTGCGCAACACATCAGCGTCGTCGATGCAGTCGCCGCCGGCCATGGCTGAGGCCACCAGGGTCATCAGCTTGTCTCCGGTGTTGGCCCGCCCCGGCGCGCCGCCCAGGTCAAGGTGATGGTCAACGAGTTCCCGCAGGCCCAGATGCCGGGCGAGGGTGGCCGGCAGGAGCAGACCGGCATTGGCCACCAGGCGGTGATCGTCAAAGACGATACGGATACGGTCGGGCTGGTTGCGTGGTAGCATCTATTGGGTGCTCCTTCTCTGGGACTGTTTTGCTGTTGCAAAACCATTATCCCAGATTCAGAAGAGCACCCTCTGTCCACTTCAGGGAGGTTACGTCAATAGGTGTGTAAACGACATCAGGCGGCGACCTTCTCAGCCGTTGATTCAATGGCGATTCCATCCGCATACTGTGCACCGAGATAGACGTCTTCGATCAACTCAGGGGCCTTCAGACGCCTGAAGCGCTGTTCGGCGACCATCAACATTTTCCAGATCACCGCTATCGCCCGATCGACCCTCTTGTAGCGCTTGGCGGCATCGGTCCGAAGCCTGAGGGCCGCGAAGGGTGATTCTACCGGGTTCGTCGTGCGAAGGTGCCCCCAGTGCTCCTTTGGGAAGTCATAGAAGGTGATCATGCGGTCCCAGTCCCGCTCCAAGGCCTCTGAGGCCGCCTCGTAGGAATGGTCGCCGCACCACCTGGTGAACACCGTCCTGAGCCGCTCAGCCTCTGTCCGAGTCTGGGCGTAGGGGATAGTACGCAGCATGAGCTTGGCCTGGTCCTGTTGTCGCTTTGGAAGCTTGGCGAGCACGTTTACGATCTTGTGGTTCCAGCAGCGTTGCTCTGCCGCCTGCGGATAGACGTTGCGCAGAGCTCCCCAGATGCCCAGGTGTCCGTCTCCAACCACCAGCCTCGGGCAGCTCAAGCCCCGGCGCTTGATGTCCCTGAGCACCTCGGACCAGTTCTCTGTGGACTCCCTGTATCCGGGAACAGCGCTCACCACCACCTTTCTCCCGTCGCTCAGGGCCGCCATCACCACCAGTACCGCCGCCTTCTCCTTCTCAAGACCAGCCTTGACGTAGACTCCATCCACCCACATGTAGACCACTTCCAGGTCATCGAGGGGCCGGCTGCGCCATTGGGCAAGCTCATCGTTCCACTTGGACTTCAACCGGGCCACCGTGCTCGCCGATACCGGTGCGTCCTCTCCCAGCAGCCCCCGCAAAGCCAGATCGAAGTCGCCTTCGGATAGACCGTGCAGGTACAGCTCGGGGATCAACTCAGCAACCTTCCTGGTCCTGTTGACGAACAGCGGCAGCAGCCGGCTCTCGAACTGCTCCTCGGTATCGCGGACTCGTGGCCGCCTAAGCTGTATCGTGCCCGAACTCAGCGTAAGCCTCCGGGCTCTGCCGTATCCGTTCCGATAGCCGGTATCTGAGTCCGAGTCGGACCTGAGCGCCGACTTCGCCCTTCCCAGAAACGCCGTCACCTCCTCCTCCAGCAACTCTTGGACCAGCCTCTGGACCTGGCTTCGCACCCAATCCTCCAACTGCTCCCACTCCGGCCTTGACTCCGACCTACTCTCAGTGTTTTCCTTCCTCATGGGCGGTGTATCTCCTCTCTTGGGCCTTGAGCCCGTCTTGTTCAGAGAGAGGGTACACCGCCTGACCGTTTACACACTTTTTGAGGGTACCTCACTTCAGGATGCTAACCCGACGCCCTCCCTCGGTGGATTCGGGTTAAGCATGGAGTTGAGGGTGACGAGCAGTTTGCGCATGCACGCGACGAGGGCCACCTTCTTCGGCTTACCAGAGGCCAACAGTCTCTGATAGAAGTCTCGTATGATGGGGTTGCAGCGGGTCGCGGACAGCGTCCTCATGTAGAGGGCGGCCCGCACGCGGGACCGTCCACCCCAGACGGTGCGTTTGCCCCGCAGAGTCCCGCTGTCCCTGTTGAAGGGAGCCACGCCCACCAGTGCGGCGACCTGCCTGCGGTCCAGCGTGCCCAACTCCGGCAGGTAGGCCAGCAGAGTGAGGGAGAGCTGCTCCCCCACGCCAGGGACGGTGCGCAGGAGGTCGTCCTTCTCCCGCCACACGGGACTGCTGCGGAGAGTCTGGCGCAGCCCTTCGTCAAGGTCGTCCAACTCCTGCTCCAACCAGGCGATGTGTGCCTCGATGCGGGGCCGGACGGCGCTGATGGCGGTGCCCAGGCGGTTCTTCTCCGAGACCAGCATGGTCATCATCTGGTGCCGGCGGGCAGCCAACGAGTTGAGTACCTGGGTCTCGGCATCCCGTAGAGGACGCACAGAGGGACGAACGGCGTCGGCGAAGTGGGCCAGGACGGCCGCGTCCAAGGCGTCGGTCTTTGCCAGAGTCCCGGTGGCCCTGGCGAAGTCTCGAACCTGACGAGGGTTGACGACGACTACGGGCAGCGCCGCAGCTGCCAGAGCTGCCACCAATGGCAATTCCAGGCCGCCCGACGCCTCCAGCAGCACCAAGGCAGGATCCAGGTCCTCCAGTTGGGCGACCAGTTCCCCAACCCCGGACTCGTCGTAGGAGACAGCCCACCTCTGGCCTGTAGGGCGGACGGCGACGTCCACCTGGGCCTTTGCCACATCGATGCCTACGTATGTCGATTCCTGTTCCATCTATACCTCCTGTGTAAAGCTCTGGCCCGTCCTTGCACGATGCGGGCTCGATTGGCCCAGGCAACTGTTCGGGCTCTAACCCCTGGGGGTGCGGCGACCCTCGCTGTAGGACGGTCTTCGATGACCAAGGACACATCGGTCTGCCGCACCCCGATCCACCTAAGTGAAGTCATTATTACCACCCAGAACCAACATACAAGGACAGTCGCAGCTTTGGAGATTGCAGAAGTGCAATCGGAGAAATAGGGTCGAAGAGGACATCGCCAGCTTTGAGAATTGCATTTGTGCAATCGGGGCAAGCCCTCCTACGTGAACAGACGCCACGTCACAAGGATGCCAACGGCCAGCAGCGCGAACAGCGTGACGGCGACCACGCCCAGGGTTCGAGCCATCCGTTTGGTTCTGCGGTGCGCAGCGCGCTCCCTGCGATACGCCTCTGTCAACTCCTCGTATGCCTCACTGCTGGCGGAGCCGGTCACCGCGACTGCGGCGTAGCTGGCTTTGATGGACCCCGTGTTCCTCCCCGCCAGTCCGCCCAGGTAGAGGTCTCCTTTCACGGTGTTCGTTGCATAGCTGGTGTAAACCGTCAGCGAAAATGGGACACCTGAGAGGGGTGGAAAACCCGAGAGTCTGAGAGTGGTGTGAGCTCCTGAAGCGAGGGTAAAGTACCCCATGAAAGGAGCAGACCGTCACATCCGCTCTGACAACGGGCCAGAGTTTACGGCCAGGGCTACTCGGGAGTGGCTGACAAAGGTGGGAGCTAAAACGCTGTACATCGAGCCAGGCTGACCATGGGAGAACGGATACGTGGAGAGCTCCAACGGAAACCTCAGGGATGAACTGCTAGACCGGGACATCTTCTACACATTGCAGGAGGTGCAGAGACTCACAGAGGTTACGTCAATAGGTGTGTAAACGACATCAGGCGGCGACCTTCTCAGCCGTTGATTCAATGGCGATTCCATCCGCATACTGTGCACCGAGATAGACGTCTTCGATCAACTCAGGGGCCTTCAGACGCCTGAAGCGCTGTTCGGCGACCATCAACATTTTCCAGATCACCGCTATCGCCCGATCGACCCTCTCGTAGCGCTTGGCGGCATCGGTCCGAAGCCTGAGGGCCGCGAAGGGTGATTCTACCGGGTTCGTCGTGCGAAGGTGCCCCCAGTGCTCCTTTGGGAAGTCATAGAAGGTGATCATGCGGTCCCAGTCCCGCTCCAAGGCCTCTGAGGCCGCCTCGTAGGAATGGTCGCCGCACCACCTGGTGAACACCGTCCTGAGCCGCTCAGCCTCTGTCCGAGTCTGGGCGTAGGGGATAGTACGCAGCATGAGCTTGGCCTGGTCCTGTTGTCGCTTTGGAAGCTTGGCGAGCACGTTTACGATCTTGTGGTTCCAGCAGCGTTGCTCTGCCGCCTGCGGATAGACGTTGCGCAGAGCTCCCCAGATGCCCAGGTGTCCGTCTCCAACCACCAGCCTCGGGCAGCTCAAGCCCCGGCGCTTGATGTCCCTGAGCACCTCGGACCAGTTCTCTGTGGACTCCCTGTATCCGGGAACAGCGCTCACCACCACCTTTCTCCCGTCGCTCAGGGCCGCCATCACCACCAGTACCGCCGCCTTCTCCTTCTCAAGACCAGCCTTGACGTAGACTCCATCCACCCACATGTAGACCACTTCCAGGTCATCGAGGGGCCGGCTGCGCCATTGGGCAAGCTCATCGTTCCACTTGGACTTCAACCGGGCCACCGTGCTCGCCGATACCGGTGCGTCCTCTCCCAGCAGCCCCCGCAAAGCCAGATCGAAGTCGCCTTCGGATAGACCGTGCAGGTACAGCTCGGGGATCAACTCAGCAACCTTCCTGGTCCTGTTGACGAACAGCGGCAGCAGCCGGCTCTCGAACTGCTCCTCGGTATCGCGGACTCGCGGCCGCCTCAGCTGTATCGTTCCCGAACTCAGCGTAAGCCTCCGGGCTCTGCCGTATCCGTTCCGATAGCCGGTATCGTTGTCCGAGTCGGATCTGAGCGCCGACTTCGCCCTTCCCAGAAACGCCGTCACCTCCTCCTCCAGCAACTCCTGGATCAGCCTCTGGACCTGGCTTCGCACCCAATCCTCCAACTGCTCCCACTCCGGCCTTGACTCCGACCTACTCTCAGTGCTTTCCTTCCTCATGGACGGTCTATCTCCTCTCTTGGGCCTTGAGCCCATGTTGTTCAGAGAGAGGGTACACCGCCTGACTGTTTACACACTTTTTGAAGATACCTCTCGGACCAGTTCTCTGTGGACTCCCTGTATCCGGGAACAGCGCTCACCACCACCTTTCTCCCGTCGCTCAGGGCCGCCATCACCACCAGTACCGCCGCCTTCTCCTTCTCAAGACCAGCCTTGACGTAGACTCCATCCACCCACATGTAGACCACTTCCAGGTCATCGAGGGGCCGGCTGCGCCATTGGGCAAGCTCATCGTTCCACTTGGACTTCAACCGGGCCACCGTGCTCGCCGATACCGGTGCGTCCTCTCCCAGCAGCCCCCGCAAAGCCAGATCGAAGTCGCCTTCGGATAGACCGTGCAGGTACAGCTCGGGGATCAACTCAGCAACCTTCCTGGTCCTGTTGACGAACAGCGGCAGCAGCCGGCTCTCGAACTGCTCCTCGGTATCGCGGACTCGTGGCCGCCTAAGCTGTATCGTGCCCGAACTCAGCGTAAGCCTCCGGGCTCTGCCGTATCCGTTCCGATAGCCGGTATCTGAGTCCGAGTCGGACCTGAGCGCCGACTTCGCCCTTCCCAGAAACGCCGTCACCTCCTCCTCCAGCAACTCTTGGACCAGCCTCTGGACCTGGCTTCGCACCCAATCCTCCAACTGCTCCCACTCCGGCCTTGACTCCGACCTACTCTCAGTGCTTTCCTTCCTCATGGGCGGTGTATCTCCTCTCTTGGGCCTTGAGCCCGTCTTGTTCAGAGAGAGGGTACACCGCCTGACCGTTTACACACTTTTTGAGGGTACCTCGACTCACAGAGCAGTACAGACAGACCTACAACCGCATCAGGCCACAAAACTCACTGCGCTACAGACCACCGGCACCGCAAGTCGTCCTGCCTGCCCTGTCCCAGTCCTTGCAGGACTAACATAACGGGTCGTACAAAGATCGGGGGCCGGTCACGGTCATCTTCGTCTCCAGATCGGCCTATCTTCTCACGCCAATCTGTCAACGAATTAGCTAACACATACAGGTATGACGGGGGACGCACGCGCGCTGGTGATAGGCGGACCTTCCGCCGGGCTGATGTTGACCGAGCCAACGGCGGGTTCGAGTCGGCCTGCGTGATGCTGGGAATCAGAGAGACAATCAGAGTCGCCTGTTCGATCTGCGCTCGCGGATCACTATGCTCCCCGCGATCACCAGCAGCATGCCCATGAGTCCGATCACCAACAGCAGACCTGGAGGGACTGTCGCATCTCCGACACCTGGGGGGACTGCCGCATCTCCGACACCTGGGGGGACCACAGTGATGGGCACCGGAGTCGGCGTAGGAGGGGGACTGGTTTCAGGTCTGTCGAGGCTACGAACCCTATTGGTGGAAACTACCGCGGCCTCCTTGCCCGAGCCGTGGCCGTCCGTATAGGAGGCGGTGGCGCGGAGGTAGTTGCCCCCGTCGTTTGCGACCGGCCCGTACCTGTAGGAGTTGGCTCCGACGATGTCGCGCCACCCGGTCGAGCCGTTGGCAGACCTGGCCCATTGCCAGGAGGTGTCGGACACCGAGCCGTCCGGATCGGTCAGGGAGGCGGACAGCGTAGTCCCCTCCCGCGGCCAGGTGGTAGACATGGAGACGGTTCCGGCCTCGTCGACGTTGTTGACATTGATGGTGACGTTGATGGAGTCATCGTTCATCGTGTCTTGGTCGCCGTCGGTGTCAAGACGATCGTGGACCGAGACGATGACGCTGTACTCCCTGCGGCCGGACTCGTAGTCGAGCGTGGTCCCGGAGCCCACGGCGATCTGACCGTTGGAGGCGTCGATGTCGAAGGAAGACGCGTGGGTTCCTGAGAGGGAGTAGGCGAGGGTATTGCCTTCGGGATCTGTGGCGGTGACGGCGCTGCCCACGTGGTTGCCCGGGGGCTCTTCTTCATCGACGGCGAGGGTTGCGCTCTCGCCGAGATCGAATTCAGGAGCGTGGTTGCGCACCAGAGGCGTCGCCCGGGCGATGTTCGAGGGCGGGCTTTCGCCGACATCGCTTACCTTGTCCACCGCGCGGACCTGGAAGGTGTGCTCGACGCCGTTCTCCAGATCTGTGACCCTGTGGGATACGGTCGTAGCTTTGCTGTCGTCTATATGGGCCCACTGTGGGATGTCCGACACGTGGACCGAACCGAAGCCATCGTTCCCCTCGGGTGCCCCGACCACGATGCTCTGGCCGTCCAGGGCGACGGAGTTTCCGAACTCGTCGCCCCTTTCTTCTTCGTCGGTGGGTAAGATGAGCTTGTCCGACTCCGTTCTGTAGTCTTCGTTCGGATCGTTGGCCCAGACTGCGCCGGCCGGCTTGGTGAAGAGGTAAGCCGCACCGGAACGAGGGTCTTCGTCGCAGTCGTCGTCGGATTCGTCGGGATCGCATACGTCGACGTTGGCGGCGTACGCCCCGACCACGATCGTGCCACCCCGGACCGCAACGGAGGATCCGAAATAATCATTTGCGTCGCGGTCGGAAGCGGTGAGTTTGGCCGTCTCTATGGCGTCGGTAAAGACATAGGCCGAACCCCTTAGTCCGTCGTCTTGCTGAGCCCCGATCACGACAGTGTCACCGTCCACCGCCACGGAACGCCCAAACTGGTCGTCGTGCTTGCCGTCCGATGCGGTGAGCTTGGCCGCGGTACTTGTGGCGACCCAGCCGCCGCCGGGCCTGGTGAATACGTAGGCCGCACCAGTAAGGTCGTGCCGGAACGCTCCAACCAAGATGATGTCACCGTGGACCGCAACGGAGTGCCCGAAATAGTCGACTGCGACGCCGTCGGATGCGGTGAGCTTGGAGGAGGTACTCGTGGACGTCCAATCGCCGCCGACGGGCTTGGTGAAGACGTAGGTCGCGCCGGCATTGGAATTGCCATTGGTGTCGTGGCGGTACGCGCCAACCACGACGGTATTCTCGTGCACTGCTACGGAGTACCCGAACCGGTCGCCCTCCGCCCCGTCGGAAGCGGTGAGCTTGGCCGCGGTGCTGGTGGCGACCCAGTCGCCGTTGGGCTTGGTGAATACGTAAACCGCACCGGCGTCGGATTTGCTGTCGGGGTCGTGTTGGTACGCCCCGATCACGATGGTGTTACCGTGCACAGCCACGGAGATGCCGAATTCGTCGTCCACCGCGGCGTCGGCAGCGGTGAGCTTGGCCGTCTCAGTGGCGTCGGCCCAGCCGCCGCTCTCGGGCCTGGTGAAGACGTACGCCGAGCCGGAATTGTCACCGTTGTCGTCGTACTGGGGCGCACCCACTACGGCGGTGCCACCGTCCACTGCCACGGCACTCCCGAACTGGTCGCCGCCCGCCCCGTCGGACGCGGTGAACCTGCTTTGCTCGGGATGCTGCAGTACCTGGTAGTGCTTTATGGTCGAATCGTCGGAGAGGTCCCAGCTCAGCTCCACCGCACGGTCTCTTGCCTCCGCAACCAGCCCGGTTGGCTTGACCGGCCTGCCAAGCTTGGGCGTGGCGCTGACGGTTTCCGCAGACGGATGGTTGCCGGCGGCGTTCACCGAACGCACCCGGAAGGCGTACTCCTGGTCGTTGGTCAGATCGAGCACCCGGTAGAAGTATCCTTCCTCTACTGACAAGTATTTGACTTCGTAGGATACGGTCAATTCTTCAGCTTTGAGGTCCTCCCACATCGCATTCGAGGTGTCCATCACGTAGGCCGAACCGGCATCAGGGCGATCTTCGTCGACCTGAGGCACGCCCGCCAGGACGATACCGCGGTATACCGCAACGGAACGCCCGAAGCGGTCGTGCTGTTCGGCTTTGGGGCCGGCGAGATTGAGCGCCTCGCTCCACACACCTGACTGGTTGGTGAACACGTAGACCGAACCGGAATCATGAACGGCGTTGTCACGGTGGTCCAAGTACGCTCCGACGACGGCGGTATCGCCGCCCACGGCTACGGACACTCCAAACTCGTCGCCCCCATCGCCATTGGAAGCGGTGAGCTTGACGGTCTGGCCCCACTTGCCGGATCCAGGGTCCCTGTCGAATACGTAGACCGAACCGGAATCAAGGCCATCGTCGCTGTCGGTGACCATGCTGTCATCCCTGTAGGCCCCGGTCACCACGGTATCACCGTCGATGGTGCCACCGAAATTCCGAACTCGTCCCCCGCCGCGCCGTCTGTTGCCGTGAGCTTGGCCGACTCAGTGCTGCTGGTCCATCCGGCCGCTGGCTTGGTGAAGACGTAGACCGCACCGGCATCGAGCATACTGGCGCCGTCGACGTCGAGATCGTGCAGGTGGGCCCCAACCACGACGGTATCTTCGTCCACCGCTACGGAAACCCCGAACTCGTCGTTAGCCTCGCCGTCGGATGCGGTGAGCTTGGCCGCAGTGGTGGTGGAGATCCAAGCGCCGCCGGTCTTGGTGAATACGTAAGCTGCACCCCTGTTGCCGCCGTCACCGTATGCTCCGACCACGACGGTGTCGCCGACCACCGCTACGGAATGCCCGAACCTGTCGTCCTCCTCGCCGTCGGAAGCGGTGAGCTTGGCCGCGGTGGTGGTGGAGGTCCAACCGCCGTCGGGCCTGGTGAATACGTAGGCCGCACCCCTGTTGCCGTCGTCACCGTATGCTCCGACCACGACGGTGTCGCCGTCCACCGCTACGGAAATCCCGAATTCGTCGTTATTGGTTCCGTCCTCGGCGCTCAGCCTGGCCCTCTGGACCCACCCACTGGAGCCCCTGGTGAAGACGTAGGCCGCACCGGCGTTGACGTTGCCGTTGACGTCGTGCTGGTGCGCCCCAACCACGACGGTGTCGCCGTCCTCCTCATCGCTATAAACCGCTACGGAATACCCGAACTCGTCGTTGTCAGCGCCGCCTTCGGCGATCAACTTGCTCAGGGGGACCTGCAATAGCTAGTACTTGTCAATTGGCGCATCGTTCGTATCATCACTCGTATCGACGATCTGATTCCAGTCGACCGTCGCTTGCGTGTCGCCGGCGGTAGCGCCTAGCCCGACGGGTTGACTTGGCTTGGCGACTATTGTCACGGAAATGGAATCCGAGGTCCTTACGCCGGAGCTGTTTATCGCGCGGACGGCGAAGGTGTAAGTGTCCCTCTCGGTCAGACCGGAGACCGTGTGGGAGACGGTGCTGGAATCGCTGCGGTCGATGTTGGTCCAACTGGAACCGCCGTTCTGGGTGAACTGATAACCGGTGACGACCCGGGGCTGAGAAGCTGCGTCCCACGTCAACTCCACCTGGTGGACGCCAGTCTGCGCGGGGGCGAAGTTGTCGGGCCGGGCGGGGCGCGAGCCGGCCCGCCTCGGGGTCGCGGTCTCCGACTGGGACTCTGCACCTTCTCCGGCCGCGTTCACCGCGCGGACCCTGAAGGTGTACTCGGTGCCGTTGGTCAGGCCGGAAACCAGGTGGGAGGTGGTCAAAGCTCCGCTTCCCGGGATGTCGGTCCACGCGCCGTTCGCCCCTTGCTGGTATTGGTACATGGTTATGGACGAATTGCCGGGATTTCCCCAACTCAGCTCCACATGGCTGTCGCCCGCGGAGGCGGTGAACCCCGTGGGCGCCGCGGGCGCGGCGACGATCGTGACTGACAGAGAGTTAGAGGAGTCGCTGTCGCCCTGGCTGTTAAAGGCGCGGATGGCGAAGTTGTAGGTGTCTCCCTCGGTCAGCCCGGTGACGTTGTGGGAGCTGGTGTTGGAATCGCTACCGGAAATGGGAGTCCAAGCGGGGACGTCATCGTCACTAGAGGTGTTGTCCTGGATGAAGCGATAACCGGCGACGGCCAGGGGCTGGACGCTCCGCTCCCACTCCAAACGCACCTCGTCTGCGCCAGTCTGCACCGCGGAGAAGTTCCTGGGTTTGATGGGTAGCGAGGCGGCCCCCGCCGGGGTCTCTGACGCCTGATTAGACCGGCCGCTTGCACCGCCGTCGTTCACTGCGCGGACGGCGAAGGTGTGCTCCAAGCCGTTGGTCAGGCCGGTCGCAAAGTGGGACCTGGTCTCTCCCGTGCTCCCAGCGATGTCGGCCCACACCGCGATGTCGTAAAGGTAGGCGGCCCCCTGACTGTTGCTGCCTTGCCCGTTTGCCCCGACCATGACGGTGACGCCGGCGACCGCCACGGAAAGCCCGAACCTGTCACCATTAGCGGTGCCGGACCCGGTGAGTTTGGCCGCCTCGGTACTGTCGGCCCAGCCGCCGCTCTCCGGCTTGGTGAAGGCGTAAGCCGATCCTGGGTTTTCGTCGTTGTTCAGGCCGTCCGCCCCAATAACGACGGTGTCACCGTCCACAGCTACCGATTGTCCGAAGTGGTCTTCGGCGTTGCGGACGGAGGCGGTAAGTTTGGCCGTCTCAGTCCCTGGGCTGCTGGCCCAGCCGGTATCGGGCTTGGTGAACACATGGGCCGAACCCCTATTGCTGTCGTTCCCGTAGGCCCCGACCACGATGGTGTCACCATCGATGGCTACTGAACGCCCGAATCTGTCGTCCTTATTGCGGGAGTAGGCCGTGAGATTGGCCACCTCAGTGCCTGGGCTGTTGGCCCAGCCGGTGGCGGGCTTGATGAACACGAAAGCCGAACCCCTATCGTCATCTTGTCCAATGGCCCCAACCACGATGGTGTCACCGTCGATTGCTACCGACCTGCCGAAACTGCTTCTCCCGCTGCCACTGAGCTTGAGTGTCTCTGTATCGTTGACCCAGCCGGTAGCGGGCCTGGTGAAGACGTAGGCTGCATTATTGTTGTGGGCCCCGACCACGACGGTGTCACCGTCCACCGCTACCGAATCCCCGAACTCGTCGTCATCCGTGCGGTCGGAGGCGGTGAGCTTCGCCGCAGTGCTCATGGGTGCGACGCAATAATAACGGAAAAAGTAACGGAAAACTGAGGTACTCGTGGGCAGTCGATTTGGAAGCGCCCGTATAGGTGAACCGGAACAACAAATGGGCCTGCGATCTCGTTGTCCACAGCCGGTTCGAGCCTTTTCAGGTGGGCCGGACTTGACGAAATCAAGAACCGAGGCCGATTCCGACATCGCACCGTCGCTCGGCATGGGGACCGTGTACGTCAGCGTCGCCTCGTCTCCCATCACCTGGATGCCCTCAACGAAGTTGCGGATGAGCGCCTTCCGCTCGGGAATTGTCCCGTCCTTAAGGAAGTCCCGGAAGTCCGCAACGTACCGCGCTATCTCCTCGGTGTCGGGCAGCTCCACCCTCCTCTGCTCAAGCTGGGTCTCGGCGTCCTCTCTCGCAGCCTCCAGCTGCTCCTCACGGTGCCTCAGAGACATGATGCGGGGCGACAGGACCTCAAGGGTCAACTCGCTCGTCTCAATGGCCTCGTAGAGCTTCTCAAGACGCTTCCTCACGTCGGATAGCTCCGCCTTGATGACCTCCAGCCTGCCGGACAGGCCCCATGTATTCACGAGGCTGTGCATCATTTGGCTGACACGACCCTCCGAGACTCCGAGCCAAGTGGCCAGGTGCTCACGGGGGATCATCGGGTGGTCAGTGATGAGGTCGAGCATCCGCTTCTCAGACGGACTGAGTCCGAATGCCGGCGCGGCCTGCGCCATCCGCTCAGGGTTGGGTATCGATGCCCGCTTCCGCTCCGGCGACTCGGCGGAGACCCTTCGACCAGGGCTGGCTCGGGAGATCACGCCCTTCAGCGAGAAGAACTGGCTGCCGATCACCCACGAGGTGCAACACCAGAGGCGAAGGTCCCGTCTTTCAATCGCGTCCCTGGACTCCACGGCAACGTAGCAGTCCGGGATGTTCCGGTCCTCGCAGAACCTCGTCGTCAGCCTTTCCTACCATACGCTGGGCACGAGGATCAGGACGGTTCCGGGACGTCGGCTGTAGTCGTACTCGGCTATGGCCCTCAGCCGGTCGTAGCGAGACCGGCGCCGCAGGGCCAGGCCCTGGCGCATCACGCCGAAGCTGCGGCCGTCGTGGAGGGTGATGGTGGCGTCGAAGCGCCCCCTGCGGTGGAACTCTACGTGGGACCTGAGGCCGTCGATGCCGGGCGACATGGTCGCGACGAGTCGGTAGATGCTGGCCACCGCGTCCATCCTGCGGATGAGCAGCGTCAGCCACTCTCTGGACATGGGGTAGGCGCGCACAAAGTCCGAGGGTGTGGTGAAGCCGAGCACCCAAGCGGTCTCGGCGATCCCGCCTGTCGTCAGGTGGTATCTCTGGCTCGACGGCAGGTGGGCGGTGCCGTGGCTCACCCTCCCGACGATGCCCTCAGCCAGCAGGTCGGCCAAGGTGCGGTGGACGGTCGTATGCGGCTCGCCGATGATGAGCGCCAGCTCTGCCGAGTCTATGAACGGCGTCCGGCTGAGGGCATCGAGCAGCTTTCGATCTGAGAGGGCCATGCGTCGAGAGTAACGATCGAACGCCCCGGTGGGCAACCGCCATGTGGCAGCGCCAGCGTATGGGGTCGAGCCGAGTCTTGACCTGCCCGGAGGGATTGGTGGATGAGCCAGGGAGCCAGGTGCCATATTGCATGACACTTTGCATTGGCGATATAGTTGCCGCAGACATAATATGGGCTATTTGTGGCCTCCTCGTCTCTCGTTGCAATGAGCGAGGCGATGGAACTCTCTACGTCAAGGGAGGATAGTGCCGTGTCCGACCACATGAACCGCAACCGCAACCCGCAGGAGTCTTCCCGCTCGGATGGGAGGCTCCGCGGCCCGTTTACCCCCCCTGCCCCGACTCTCCGGGGCTGGCTGGAATTATAAGGCCGCTCCGGCGGGCCGGCCCGCTGCTGCTGCTGGCGGCGTTGCTCCTGGTCGCCGGCCTCTTCACCCTCAAGCCGGCCGTTGATGCCCCGCACGGAACAGGAGGCTGGAAGTAATGGCCACACAGTTTGACAAAGATGCTGTCCGTCATGGCGCGGTCAGAGAGAACAGTGCTCAGACTGTCCTCAACAAGCTCAGAGAGCACGAGAATAATCGGGAGCATACTCAGAGGCGGTGGATCTGGGAGCTCCTGCAGAATGCGCGCGATGCCTCCACGGATGAGGGCATAGTTGCCCGGGTCGAGTCTGAGGCGGGCGAGCTGGTCTTCCAGCATAACGGCCGCGACTTCCGTGTTGAGGAGGTTGCTCACCTCATTTTCCACGGCACCACCAAGCTGGAGGACAAGGCGGCACTCGGACAGTACGGCAGCGGCTTCCTAACAACCCACATGCTCTCACCCGAGATAGACGTCTGGGGGCGGCTCGACGACGGAAGAGTATTCAGTTTTCTCCTGAGACGTGAGATTGGCTCTGCCGGAGAGCTAAGCGACTCAATGGATGTGGCGTGGAACGATTTCAACGAGTGCATCGAGAATGCCCCCACATCTGATACCGCACCGGCAGACAGCTTTACAACACGCTTCCGTTATCCTCTCTCGGAGGAGTCGGCCGGGGTGGTGGCCGAGGGCATTGAGGCACTGAAGCAGAGCGCGCCGTACGTGGTCGCCTTCAACCACCAGTTCCGCCGCATCGAGATTGTCTCATCCGAAGGGACGACCAGTTTTGAGGTGTGGAACCGCGAGGTCCTTCAGGAGGGGTTAGACAGGGTCACAGTCAGAGTGACCCAGGCACCGTCCCACACAGAAAGGGACTACCTCCTGGCGAGGGGCGCACGGGCATCAGTTATAGTCCCGCTCGAACCGACTGAGAAAGAGACAACCTGCCTATCACCAGAGGATACCCCAAGGCTCTTTCTGGGGTTCCCCCTGGTCAGTACGGAGACCTTCAGCTCACCGGCCGTCATCAACAGCCTCCTCTTTCATCCGACCGAGAACCGTGACGGCATCTACCTCGGGCAGGCCGAGAATGAGGCCAACCGCACGAATGAGGCCCTTATCGATGAGGCATTCGACCTGCATCTCAGACTGATTGAGTTCGCAATATCACATACCCAGCATGGATGACTGGCGGGCCCTCAGTGACCACGGCTTCACAAGACATGGTGTTCTTGTCTATACGGACAGGCCCTGCAGGCACTTCATCCCGGAAGGGGCGTTGAGAGAGGACAGGGAACACAGGACGCTCGATGATGTGCCAATGACTGATCTACTTCATCTCAGCAGGGTGAAGATTGGGGTCATGGCACGAGTCCGAGACAGCCAGGAGCTTGCGCGCCTCTTCTGGCGCTTCCTGACGGAGTGGCTCATCAGATATGACAAAGGGGCAGTGGATATCCAGACCGCGGATTGCGAGTGCGGGTCCAGCCACACCTACTATCCGGCGATGTGGCTGGTGCCCATCATCGAGAACAGCTGGGTCCCGCAGTCTCAGGGTGCCCGAGACCGCGCCAGTGCGCGGTCCCTCGCCCGTCTGCTGAAGGGCAGGTGGGCCCTGAGAAACAATGATGATGCCCTGAGGCTCCTGAAAGCTCTCGACATCTCGGAGCTCGACCTCTCGGTGCATCTCACGGCGGACAGTGAGGAGGCAGTCCCTGTCCTGCGCCAAACCTTGAACACCATCCTGGTCTCGGCCGGCGACCGGCTGGGCGATGTACACACAATCATTGAGGTTATGCAGGCGGACCCCGATCTGCTCTCTCACCTTGAGGAGAGGAAGGAGTCGATAGAGCGCATCAATGAGAACGGGCGCATAGGACGCCTGGTGGAGGACTTGGTGAGGGAGGGGCTGGAGGCCGAGAGGTTCACCGTCAAACGGACCGGGACCGGCTCCGACTTCGAGATCGATGTGATGAGTATGGAGCTGCGGCGCAAGAACCGCACCTGGCTGGTCGAGGTCAAGGCCAGCCGTGAACAGAAAGTGCGGATGTCCGAGAGGCAGGCCGAGGAGGCAGTGAAGTGCGGGGTTGGGTTCCTGCTCTGCGTGGTCCCGCTGGAGCACGGTGTCGAGCCTCAGAGCCACGACGTTCGCGCCGGGATGCGGTTCGTTCAGAACATCGGCCCGCGAATGGAGCCCCTGTACGAGAGGCTGGGCAGGTTCAACGAGCAGCACAATGCCGCCACGACCACCGACGACCCCGACATCCAACTGGAGATCGGCTCAGGCACACCGCGCATAGGCATAGGCAACACCGTCTGGGAGGATGGGACCCACCTGGACGACCTCTCCGACCAGCTTACGAGTGGAGGGACTTGAATGAGTGAATCCGGTGCTCGCGTACAAAAGGTCTGCAAGTGCGGTGGTCTCTGTCCGGAATGCGATCCAGTCTGTCCGACGTGTGGCGGGGTCGTTGAGTGGACGTCGAAGCATACAGAGGATTCCCGCCCATCTGCTGATGGGGAATATCGCCCGGAGGAAGCTGAATGAGTGACGAACGTGAGAATGAACGCGGCAACGACAAAAGCTTCCTCGCGCCAGGGACATCGAGGCTGCGATGCGGTAGACGCTGGCCACCGCGTCCATCCTGCAGATGAGCAGCGTCAGCCACTCCCTGGACATGGGGTAGGCCCGCACGAAGTCCGAGGGCGTGGCGAAGCCGAGCAGCGCCGCGGCCTGCCTGATGCCGTTGGTCGTAAGGTGGAATCTCTGGCTCGACGGCAGGTGTGCAGTGCCGTGAGACTCACCCTCCCTCCGATGCCGTCAGCCAGCAGGCCGGTCAGGGTGCGATGGATGGTCGTGTGGGCCTCGCCTAGGATGCGTGCCAACTCCGCCGAATCGACGAAAGGCATACGGCTGAGGGAGTCGAGCAGCTGTCGGTCGGAGGGGGCCATATGGCCAGCCTAGCAGAGATCCCCAGTGACGTGGACAGATACTGCGATCCATGCGCAAATACCTGCCCAATCGCTTGCGGGGGTTACACCAAAGATATATTCTCTAGCTAGTATATTGGCACAGGAGGGAGCATTGGAATCATGGTAGTGGAACAGAGCCGCATGGAAATCGATACGAGACCTGCCTCTCGTGGACAGCCGGTCACCCCAATGCCGGACACTACAGTGTGTGGTGACTCTCGGGCTGTGATGAAGGAGATACCCGACGAGTCCATCAGCTTAATTGTCACGAGTCCTCCCTACTGGGATTTGGTCGACTACGGAATCCATAGCCAGATCGGCCAGTCGAGCTACCGTCAGTATCTAGATGACCTGCTTGATGTATGGATCGAATGTGAGCGCGTTCTACGTCCTAATGGAAAACTATGCATCAACACACCTATCGTTCCAGTGCCCAAATCCAGAACTCCTCAGCGCCACACCCGGGAGCTCAAGAATCTGAACAACGACATCGAAGGGACGATCTTGCAAGGGACAACTCTCGCTAGGTTTAGTCTATATGTCTGGCAGAAGCAGACCACTGAAAAGATGTTTGGATCGTATCCTTTCCCTCCTAATATATACGAAAACAACACCATCGAATTCGTGAACGTATTCGTTAAGGGTGGATCTCCCAGGAAGATTATCCCTGAGGTTAAGAACGCCAATATCCTTACGTCTGACGAGTGGATGGATCTCACGCGGCAAGTTTGGTGGATGTATCCTGAAGACGTGGCACGAAATGGTATTCACCTTGCCCCGTTTCCGGTCTTACTCCCAGCAAGGTTCATTAGAATGTACACATTCGGGCGGGTTCACGATCTTGACTTCCATGGCGATGTCGTGCTTGATCCGTTCGGTGGCATCGGTACGACCGCCGTGGCAGCAAAGACTCTTGGACGACGCTACATATCAATTGACGTGTCGCCCGCCTTCACAGAGATTGCAGAAGATCGGCTTGTCAAGACAATGGAGAATCGGAGGTATGATATCAAGCTGCGCCGGCTTGCAGATTGCGACAAGAACCTACCAAGCCAGTTTACCCTTACCGAGCATTGATCAGGGGTAATTGATTAGCGGGTTAGTGGCCCGTAGAGGGGTTGCGGTGAATGCTGGGCGCTGGCTTAGACTTGGGCTATGTGCAGGTCCAAAGGCATGTCTTCCTCTGAGCGCGATGAGATTATCGCACTGGTGACGCGGCTTCAAGAGCAGAACGCCGAGTTGATGGCGGCCAACGAGGAGTTGCGGAGGCAACTCGCGGAGTCCCACCGGAGCGGCAGGCGGCAGGCGGCACCGTTCTCGAAGGGCAAGCGCAGCAGCAAGCCCAAGCGTCTTGGCCGCAAGTCTGGTATGGGCCTGTTCAGCTACCGCAAGCCGCCATCGGCCGAAGAAGTCACCGGGCCGGTTGTAGAGGTGCCGGTGTCGTGGGACAGATGCCCCGGATGTGGAGGCAGCCTTGTGGATGAGGGAGAGAGTATTGCCTATGTAACCGACATACCCCCTGTTCGGCGTCCGCAGGTGAGAGCGTACCGAGTGCAGGTATGCCGGTGCCGGTCGTGCGGCAAGGCTGTGCGAGGCCAGCATCCCGATATAGGGTCCGCCCAGCATGGTGCGAGCGCGCACCGCTTGGGTGACCGAGTGAAGGCTGCGGCCCATGTACTCCACTATGGGGTGGGTGTTCCGGTACGGAGGATTCCCGCTGTTCTCAGAGCGCTGACCGGGGTTGAAGTGAGCCAGGGGGCGATCAGCCAGGACGCGCTGCGCCGTAGTGCCGATGCGGTGGGAGACGCCTACCGGACGCTGCGGACATCGGTGCGAGCGAGTCCGGTTGTCCACACCGACGACACGGGCTGGCGAGTTGGAGGCGAGCCGGCGTTTCTGATGGCGTTCGAGACGGAAGAGGCGACGGTGTATCAGGTTCGCGCTCGTCACCGGAACGAAGAGGTGCGCGAGGTGGTTCCTGCGGACTACGCAGGGGTGATGGTGACGGACCGGGGTCGCAGCTACGATGCTCAGGCGCTGTCCGAGGTGAGACAGCAGAAGTGCCTGGCGCACGTGCTGCGCTCGATCAGCGAGGTGGTCAAGAGCAAGACGGGGAGAGGCCGCAGCTTCGGCAAGCGTCTGAGCGGCCTTCTGCGAGAGGCGATGGAGTTGCGGGAGGCATATCACCGAGGTGAGGCTGTCGACTTTGGTGTGCAGGCCGAGCGGTTGAAGCGCCAGGTGAGCTATCATCTCCGCGACCGTCCGATGGCGGATGCGGACAACTACCGGCTGCAGAACGAACTGGGTTGGCACGACGACCAGGGCAGCTTGCTGCGCTTTCTGGATGATCCGAGCATTGAGCCGACCAACAACCGGGCTGAGCGAGCGCTTCGTGGGGCGGTGATCGCGCGGAAGGTGTCACACTGCTCGAAGAACGAGGAGGGGGCCGATGCGTTCTCGGCTTTCACCAGCGTAATCAGGACGTTGGAGCGCAATGGCGACGACCAATCTGTGGTGGATCGGCTCTGCGCTCTCTTCAGCGGCGATCCGCTTCACTCACCATCACGCCGAACCTCCCCCGCCATCCGCTAATCAATTACGATTAGGAACATGTCCATTCCAAAGCGCCTGCGAAGATATCTGACTTGGTTCAACTCGACAGAGAGCTTCTGGTCTTTCACAAAGGCTCGGTCTGTCCGCGAAGAGATTATCGACCAGGTAGTGAACTATCATCGAGTTCTAGAGGGTTTTGCACAGCGTGAACTGATCTGGGATCGTGATACTCAACAACAGTTCGCTACTCGGGTAAGGCCAGGATCAGGTGATGCCTGGGCTAGAGAGCTGAAGACACTTTTTAACCTGTTAGGGACGGCTTGGGTTACGGCTCAAAACAGAATCCAATTAACTGATGTTGGGTGGGAGCTTCTGCAGTCTTCTGACCCAATCAGGTTACTAGAGCACCAAGTTAGAAAGTATCAACCTGGTAATCCTCAACTTGATCCAGCACTTGCCAAGTCAATCCGCACCGTTCCTCATTACGTTCTCTTGAAGCTTCTCCTACGCAGCTACCCCACCCCGATAAGGAAGGACGAATTCATACTGTTCGTCATGAGAGTTCAGAACCACTCAGAGATATCGACGGTGTGGGCTCTACTGAACGCTTATCGCAATCTCTCTGATAAGAAGCGGGAGGAGTTCTCCGATAGCGTTGACAGAGAGTTCTACAAGAAACTGGAAAGGCTGTGGTCCTATGCTGCTCGCTTCTTGACGTTGCCGCGGTACTTGGAATTCGCCCCGGGGCAGGTTTCGATCTCAGATCATGAAGAGGCCAAGAGGATTCTCGCCTGGTATGATCAGGGTCACAACACCCACATTGTCTTCAAATCCCCGAAAGATTGGTTCTTCCATTACGGCGGGTTAGACACAACCCCGAATCCACTTCTAGCCGCAGATTACTATCGTAAGATGGGGGACACGAAAGAAGCCGTTACAGCCTACGAGGAAGCGATTCGGCAAGGCATGGCTGCGCTGAATGACAGTGCTGAGGATTATCGGTGCCGTATCAACGGAGAGGCGGCTATCGAGGACTGGCTAGTTGACCATCTCGAACGCATAGAGCCGGGGCTCTCATTGATTGAACGCCAATACGAGACTAGTAGTGCTGGGCGTATAGACATTCTAGCAAGAGACAGCCAGAACAACTACGTCGTAGTTGAATTGAAGCGAGACATGGCGAGCGATGCGGCTCTCGGCCAACTACTTAGATATCTTGGATGGGTCAGATTGAACCTGAGCGGCACCAACTCCATCAGAGGCTTCGTTATAGGAAAGGACGTTGACAAGCACATGGGGTATGCCATTCAGGCCCACGATGTCTTGACAAGCCTATGTAACCTACGAAAGTATGGCGACCTAGGTGTGCGTCTCAAAGTCAGACGTACTGCAAACGACTGCAGCGCATGGGTAGAAGACCTCACAGTGCCTAAGGCTAAACGCCAGAAACGAAGAAAACGGAGACGCCGTCGGTCAGAATAGAACAGGCTGTATTCCGTAGTCGAAAACGTTCCAGTACGTTGGGCTCGTCACGGCGAGTGCCACACACTCGTCCGAGAGTTTGGACAGTACTTCCTACGCGTCCCCATGGATAATGCGATCACCGTGCCCACTTGACCAGTTCCCCGGATCCGGTATGCGGTAGAGCATACTCCTCAAGCCTCTTTTGTAGCGAAGCCGTGCTGGCGAAACTTCAAGTGGAGGTCGGCATCGTGTCGGAGGAGACCTATGCGCGAGTAGCGTGCCCTATCGGGGAAGTGACTGGCGAGGATTATTCCTCTCACGTTGTCCTCCCCACCCTCGAAGTTTCTGTGGATCCATCCTATGTACCGCAGGATCTGGCCGAACACCGCATCGGTGGCCTCATTCGCCTTGATCTCAATCACCACATGCTTACCGTCGGTGCCGCGGCAGAGCAGATCAATCCGACCGATGGGTGTCTCAACTTGGCGCCCCCGATACTCAAGCCCTGGCTCCAGTGTGTGAAGCAAGTCGGTGTGCTCTGCATACGAAGACTCAATCGCCTTTTCGATCTGCAACCGTCGGAGAGTCGCGGTTTCCTCCTTCGAAAGCTTTTCTTCGTTTTGCTCAATCTCCGACCTTGCTTCCTCTGCTGAGGCCGCCGCCTCGACAGCGAGTGCCACGTACGTAAACCACGATGGCTGCTGCTCGGGGTCTCCAAAGTACGCGAACCAAGCCTCCGGGCTCTCAAAGGTCGTAAGCCTCAGGTCGCTGATCTTCTCGCTGACCAATGTGTCCACCGCATCTCGTGAAGTACAGCGAATCTCTCCCATGGCGTTGTCGACGCACAACGACGAGGGATAGCCGTAGAGTGCTCGCTGGTAGGAACCGTCGAGTCGGATACGATTAAGACGTGCGCCCGTGCCTTCCGCCTTCCGAGGGCGCCGCAGCCGAGGGACTTTCTGATTGGGCCGGCGAACGGGCACTCGCTGAAAGGTGTTGCGAAACACATCTCTGTCGCTCTCACCGATCATACGCCAGCGATCGATGTAACGGACGATTCGATCGACATCGGCTTGCGCAACAGCGAGGTTCACAAATAGCTCGTACTCCTCGAACGTAAGACGGTAGTCAACCCTCTGTAGAATTTGCAGCAAGAAGAGGTGTGGGAGGATGCCTCGAAAATCGTTCGCCCATTGTTGGCTTAACAACGGGTTCGGATACTGAACCTTCGCTACCTGCGTCTCCATCAGCTTGCGCTGGGCGTCGGCGTCACCCCGTGCAAGCAGCAGCTCCAGCCCTGCATCAGTGATAACCAGTTCCTGGTCTTCGTGTACCCAAAGGAGGCCGAGCGTCTCCAAAAGCACCTTGATGATGCGAACCAGCGCGGTCCGGTCTTGCAGCGTTCCGCCCAAGACGCGGGGCTCGTTGACTCCTGTCTCGGTAAGTCGGTCTAGGAGCGTGTCTTGAGTCTCGGTGGTCCAAGCCGAGCCGAGGAAGTCCTCAAAAATGATGTGTAGAATCTCTGCGCAAACGGCGACGTTCTCGTCGTTTAACGTCCGCGCCTTTGGGACGTACCAGTAGGTCGTGACCTCTCGGTACTCCTTGAGTGCTGCACGCAGCACGTCGTCGTTGGGCAGATTCCTCGATAGACTCACTAGTTCATTCTAGGCGACCAGACTGTGCTCGCTCTCTATCCCCACTCCGTTGAAGCCGCAACTATCCAAGAACTGAATCATCTCCACAGTATGCGGTTCACCGCCGACGCTGTCCACTCCAGACTGGAGGAACGGCGAATCTCTTGGCGACATCTGCCAGTTGACCTATGACCTTGGCTCTCCACCAATTGGGCTATGGCTTGTCAGGGCCGGTGCGACAGCCTGGCCGCAGCTCCAGAACAAGCTTCAAGGTGGGGGTCTCTGATCGGCCAGTTGTGTGGATCATCCTGCCGTTGGCCACCGCCGTGACCATGGGTTTGGCGAAGGCCTTGCCTACACCCTCCTGGAAGTAACTTGACCTCATCCGAGCAAATGGTGCATCCTTCACGTAGCTCAACTACTGGGGGACCTTGGCTATGGCCCGCAGACATTACGTGTACTCCCTCCGAAGCAGAGGCAGGACGACCTATATCGGCAAGACCACCAATCCGAAACGCCGGGCGGCGCAGCATCGACGAGACGGCAAGACTGGCAGCATGAAAATCGAACGATCATTCTTCAGTGACCGCGCCGCTCGCCGATATGAGACCAGCCGCCGAAGGTGGGGACCAACGACCGCCTACAGGTCCAAGACGAGCGTCAAGGTGAAAGTTCTTGATTTTGTCAAGTCTGGTGGGCCTGTGTTGGTGGGCCTGTAAGGGAGCACACACATGAGCGCCCCTATAGGAACCCCTGCCGAATTGCGGTTGAACCAAGCATTGCTGTTGGGCCTATTGAAGGCAGGCGGCAACCTGGGATTGTGTTCTGGAGGAAGTTTGAGAGGGAATGGTCTCTACATGACCCTGGCGGCGATTCTTATCGCCCCCCTGCTTCCTCGGGATTAGGGTCTGTTCCGGCGTTTACGTTCCTGGAGGCGAGAGGAAAGATTGTGTACCCTTCTTGGTATTCAAACGCGCACGCCAAGTCCTCGTTCTCCTTTGAATTTGGTCCATTCCTGAACAGCGGAAGCCTCGTCCGCCCAATGGTTTGGTCTGGCTACATCGCTGGGCAGGCGTGTGTCTGTTGTCCCGAAGGCCCGTTCGATCATTCCCGCTTCAAGTCCCTTTGCTCCGGTGAGATCTGCACCAACCAAAAGCGCCCCTTCAAGTTCCACCTCTTGGAAGACTGCGCCGTAGAATTCACTGTGCCTCAGGTCAGCCCCAAGGAAGCTGACACCATGTAGGAGAGCTCCGACGAACTCGGTGTAGCTTAAGTCAGCCCCGTCAAACTTAACTCTGCTGGCATTCGCACATCCGAATTTTGCATTTCCAGCCATTGCATTCCTGAAGTCTGCTCCAACTAATACAGCACCCCGAAAGCGAGCGTTCCGGCATTTCGCGCCATCCATGTGGGCGTAAGACAAAATAGCGCAGTCCAGGATAGGGAAATACTGGGCGTTTCTGAGGGTTAGAGCAAGGACATGTACACCTACAAGCGACCTGGGTTGAACGAGGGATTGCGTCATCTCATGTTGTATTTGAATGCCCAATATTGGGCTGTTTTCCATGTGGAATCCTGACATGGACGCTCCCTCAAGATAGGCATCTGACAGACGCAGGCCGGGGTCGTGTAGGACATTTTCATCATTAACCATCTTCCACCCTTGGAGGTTGGCACGACCAAGGTCTGGTTGGGCTTCATGTTCAATAGGTTGGGACCAGTGCCTTCCCTCTCGTCTTCGGCTAAGCACCGTCAGTGCCACCACAACATCAGCACGATTGGCAGTCGCGTTGCCCTTTAATTCTTCAACCCATTTTCGCAATGCTCTGCACCAGTCCCATAGCCGACTCTCTTTTTCCTGTGGAGGAATGCCTTCTTCGTCGGGGTCAGCACCCGAATATTTGAAGAAGGACGGCTTGTGTAAAGGGCGGAGTAATAATGGACCGGCGAGGCGGGTGTGAGCGTTCGGGAGTGGCGCTGCAAAACTGGACCACCCGCCGCCTTCTATAGAGTTGGAGGCAACTCGATGGAAGGTGTGAAGGATGTACAAAGTGGAACTGTACGTTCGAGTGCGCCGGGCCTGCATGGTGGAAGGGATGAGCACGCGAGAGGCTGCCCGGGTGTTCGGGCTGCACCGGGACACGGTGCGCAAGATGCTGGAGTACTCGGTGCCACCCGGGTACCGTCGACAGTCACCGCCGCGTCGCCCTAAGCTGGACCCGTACCACGGGGTGATCGACCGGATACTGGAAGAGGACCGCAGTCTTCCGAGGAAGCAGCGCCACACGGCGAAGCGGATCTATGACCGTCTGAGAGCGGAGCACGGGTTCGGTGGCAGGTACACGATAGTCAAGGACTACGTGCGCGAGCGCCGCCGCCGGACACGCGAGATGTACGTTCCGCTCTCCCATCCTCCTGGTGATGCCCAGTGCGACTTCGGCCAGGCGAAGGCGGTCATCGGAGGAGTGGAGCAGACCATCCACTACTTCGTGCTGGACCTACCCCACAGCGACGCGTGCTTCGTCAAGGCCTACCCCGCAGAGACGACCGAGGCGTTCTGCGACGGTCACGTCTCGGCGTTCTCGTTCCTGGGCGGCGTGCCGCGGAGCATCTTGTACGACAACACGAGACTGGCGGTGGCCAGGATCCTGGGAGACGGCCGGCGCCAGCGTACTCGTGTGTTCTCGGAGCTGGTGTCGCACTACCTGTTCGAGGATCGGTTCGGCCGTCCCGGCAAGGGTAACGACAAGGGCAAGGTGGAGGGGCTGGTGGGATATGCTCGCCGGAACTTCCTGGTGCCTGTGCCGTCGTTCCCGAGCTTCGATGCGCTCAACGCCTACCTTGAGGAGAGGTGCCTGGAACGGATGGGGAGACAGCTGCGTGGGCACAGGGAGACGATAGGCCAGCGGATGGAGCGTGACCTGGAAGCCCCGCTGGCGTTCCCCGCCGTGCCATACGACGCCAGCGACAAGCACGTGAGCCGTGTCAGCTCCCTGTCCCTGGTGCGGTACCGGACCAACGACTACTCGGTGCCCGTGACCTACGGTCACAGGGAGGTGGTGGTCCGGGGCTATGTGGGTGACGTGGTGATCAGCTGCGGGGCAGAGGTGATAGCCCGGCATCCGCGCTCATACGAACGCGACGACTTCGTCTTCGACCCTGTCCACTACCTGCCGCTGCTGGAGCGCAAGACGGGAGCGCTGGACCAGGCTGCTCCGCTGGCCGGGTGGGAGTTGCCGGAGGAGTTCGGCATGCTGCGCAGACTGCTGGAGTCGAGGATGGGCAGGCGAGGCAAGCGGGAGTTCGTACAGGTGCTGCGGTTGGTGGAGAACTTCCGCAAGGAGGAGGTGTACGAGGCCGTGCGTGATGCCCTCAGGCTCGGCGCTATAAGCTTCGACGCCATCAACCACCTGGTGCTGTGCAGGATAGAGGGCCGTCCCCAGAGACTCGACCTGGAGCTGTACCCCTACCTGCCCAGGGTCACCGTGACGAAGACAGCAGCCAGCGACTACATGGCGCTCATGTCGGGGATCAGGCGGTGAGCGAGAGGTCTACGGTGCTGTTGGAGCATCACCTCAAGGAGCTGAAGCTGCCGACGTTCCTGAGAGAGTACGGCAAGGTGGCCGGCCAGTGCGCCGCCGAGGGCGTCGACCATCCGGGCTACCTGCTGAGGCTCTCTGAGCTTGAGCTGATAGACCGCCATCATCGGATGGTTGACCGCAGGATCAAGGCGGCACGCTTCCCCGCCACCAAGAGCCTCGACACCTTCGACTTCCTGGCCATCCCGTCGGTGAACAAGCACCTGGTCATGCAGCTGGCACGCTGCGAGTACGTAGACCGGCGTGAGAACGTCATCGCCGTCGGCAACAGCGGGACCGGCAAGACCCACGTGGCCCTCGGCCTGGGGCTCGCCGCCTGCCAGAGGGGACTGTCGGTCGCCTTCACCACGGCCGCCTCGCTGGTCCACGAGCTGATTGAGGCCAGGGACGAGCGACGGCTGCTCAACCTCCAGAAGAAGCTGGCCCGTCTCAAGCTGCTCATCATCGACGAACTCGGCTTCGTCCCACTCTCCAAGACCGGAGCCGATCTCCTCTTCGAGGTCTTCAGCCAGAGATACGAGAGAGGGTCTATCCTGGTCACCACAAATCTGCCCTTCGACGAGTGGACCGAGGTCTTCGGCTCTGAGAGGCTGACCGGAGCCCTGCTAGACCGCCTCACTCACCGTGTTCACATCCTGGAGATGAACGGCGAGAGCTACCGTCTCAAGCAGAGCCGGCAGGCCGAGGCCGTGCGCGCTAGATTACTCCGCCCTTGACAGGTCTTCTGAGTATCCGCATCGCTGACCACTATCTCGATCTTCGACTGGTGAAGCATGATTCCCTCGTAAAAACCCGTTTTGAGGAAGTTCCAGCGCTTTAGCACATGTGAGCGCTACCGTATGTTGGGGTAGGACACGGAACAGAGACTGTATATTGTACCCAGGCAAGGGTACGGTTGTTCTAATTCGACCTGCACAGACTTTTTACGAGAGAATCAAGCATGCTCGCCATGTAGCTCTGGGTTCCTCTGCCGCCGGTTCGGACGCCCCTCTGGACCCCTCGACCGGTTACCTGGATCACGCTCAAGCCCAGGATGCCCTCGTTAGCCGGGGCATCCTCTACCCCAAATCCACCGAAGGGATGACTATGTAGCAGCGGAACGGGCGATAGGGGCAAGGGAGGGCGATGGTCCAGGCACGATTTGGGGTAGAGGGGGGCCGGTGTTTGTCTTCAGTTGCCGCGGGGAGACTTTGTGACCGTCTGCGAATGTTGGTCAGGGCGAGATAGCGGGGAGAGGACACAGCAAGAGGCACTCGCAGACCGGACTGGCGCGAGTTCGCGGGGACGTTCGGTTGGCCGGATGTCGGCCGGTTGCCGCCGCCGCCGTCAGGCAGGGAGTGGCAGGGCGCGCAATCGGGCCAGGGCACGATCGAACTGGGCTTCCCAAGGCCAGCGCTGTGGCAGATGCAGTGTGAGGCGGCGCGCCGAGCGGGTGATCCGTCCGGCCAGGGAGAAGAACCGCCGCCGGAGGGTCTTGGTGGTCACCACCTGCTCGCCCAGACCGATGCGCGCTGTCCAGCGGGCGATGTTGTGGGCCATCACCTGTACCGCCAGCCAGGCGGCGTTGGCGGCGAAGCGGCCCGAGGGGAGATGGTTCAACCCCACACCGTGCTTGAGGTCTCGGATGGCATTCTCGATCTCGGCGTGGCGGCGATGGTCGGCCTCCAGTTCGAGCATCTCCCCGTCCCGGTCGGTGATGAAGCCGTGATAGCTGTAGGTGGCGAAGAGGGCCAGCTGGGAACCGGGCGTGGGCTTCACACGCCGGACGATGAGCCGCACCGGCGCGGCGTCAGGTTCACTCTGGAAGGGAGTGCAGGTGGTCTCGGCCACATCGGCGGCGCCGTCCATCCAGTAAGGAATCGGCGTCCAGGCATCTTCGGGTATCGCCTCGATGAGATTGTGCAGGCTTTTATGCTGGCGGATGGTGATGGAGAAGCGGACATCCATCTTGCGGCAGACGGATACCACGCCATGAGTGTAGAACCCGCTGTCGGCCCGTAGCGTGAGTCGTCCGTTGGCCCCGGCGTAGCGCACCCGTCCCACCGTCTCCCGCAGGAAGTGGGCGGCGCCGCGGGCGGTGTTGGCCCGGCCCTCGCGCAGCCGGGACATCAGCACGTCTCCGGTGCCGGCGGCGATGGCCAGCAGTGGGTGGTAGCCCCGCTTGCCGGTATAGCCGTGGTGGCGGGCGCCCTCCTTGGCCAGTCCGTAGGTCTCGCAGATGGTGGAATCGAGGTCGATGGTGAACGGCGCGTCGCCGGGTCCGGCCCCAGCGGCCCAGGCCCGGGCCAGCAGCTCCCGGCTCACCCGGTCCAGCTGGCGGACGTGGCCCCACCGGAAGCTGCGCAGGAAGGTGCCCAGGGTGGATGGCGCCTTGACCGTGCCGCCCAGGGTGCAGGCCGTCCCCCCGGTGCGCAACACATCAGCGTCGTCGATGCAGTCGCCGCCAGCCATGGCTGAGGCCACCAGGGTCATCAGCTTGTCTCCGGTGTTGGCCCGCCCCGGCGCGCCGCCCAGGTCAAGGTGATGGTCAACGAGTTCCCGCAGGCCCAGATGCCGGGCGAGGGTGGCCGGCAGGAGCAGACCGGCATTGGCCACCAGGCGGTGATCGTCAAAGACGATACGGATACGGTCGGGCTGGTTGCGTGGTAGCATCTATTGGGTGCTCCTTCTCTGGGACTGTTTTGCTGTTACAAAACCATTATCCCAGATTCAGAAGAGCACCCTCTGGCCACTTCAGGATGCTAACCCGACGCCCTCCCTCGGTGGATTCGGGTTTACGTTGTCCAGCTTTTCGGGTCGGATGAATGCTTCGACCTTGTTCATACTTTCTTCCTCGAGAGCTTTCACCTACTGTAAAGATCGTTCCCGAACTGAGCGCCAACCTCAGGAGGCTAGGGTATTCGTTCCGGTAGAGACTTACACCGCCTGACTGTTTACGCACCTCCTGAGCGTACCTCATTAGGAAAAAGTTGACCTTCAATCTGTAAGTAAGTATGATTCCCTCGTAAAAACCCGTTTTGAGGAAGTTCCAGCGCTTTAGCACATGTGAGCGCTACCGTATGTTGGGGTAGGACACGGAACAGAGACTGTATATTGTACCCAGGCAAGGGTACGGTTGTTCTAATTCGACCTGCACAGACTTTTTACGAGAGAATCAAGTATTCTACCTGAAGCACCTGAAGGCGCACTATCGGTAATCGGCAGGTGGGTACTCTTGTACTTTCTGAAACCCAGATGTGCTCATAGATGAAGGTGAACGGTGGGTCCTATGGCTGCTATTGACAGCGGGGATACAGCGTGGATATTAGTATCGTCGGCCTTGGTGTTGCTCATGACTCCCGGTTTGGCGTTTTTCTATGGCGGGCTTGTTCGGGAGAAGAACGTCTTGGGTACCATCATGCACAGCTTTATGGCCATCGCCTTGGTCAGCTTGGTCTGGATACTGTGGGGTTACAGCTTGGCCTTTGGCCCTGACTTGGGCGGTGTTATCGGCAAGCTGGATTATGTGATCTTGCGTGATGTTTCGGCGACAGACCCAGGACCATACGCCGGTACAATCCCCCACCAAGCTTTTATGGTGTTTCAGATGATGTTTGCCATCATCACGCCAGCTCTCATCACAGGGGCTTTCGCGGAACGAATGAAATTTAGCTCTTATGTGATTTTCATCGTTGCGTGGTCAACTATCGTTTACGCTCCTCTCGCTCATTGGGTTTGGGGCGATGGTGGTTGGTTGGGAAATTGGGGTATGTTGGACTTTGCAGGAGGGACCGTGGTGCATATCAGCTCTGGAGCAAGTGCGCTGGCAGCAGCCTTGGTGTTCGGCAAGCGCCTGCGGTTTGGTACCGACCCGATGGAGCCCCACAACGTACCCTTCGTTATTCTCGGAGCTGGCTTGCTGTGGTTTGGCTGGTTCGGCTTCAACGCCGGGAGTGCTCTCACCTCCGGCGGTAGCGCCACCAATGCATTTGTGGTGACCAATACCGCAGCCGCCACAGCAGCTCTAACTTGGGTTGCTCTGTCGATGCACTTCACCAAGAAGGTCAGCGCCGTGGGAGCTGCCACCGGAGCTGTCGCTGGTCTGGCGACCATCACCCCCGCATCGGGGTTTGTAGGTCCAATGCCTGCTATCCTCATCGGGTTCGGCGCAGGGGTATTCTGCTATACCGCTGTATGGTTCAAGGACAAGGTCAAGCTGGACGATTCTTTGGATGTCTGGGGAGTTCATGGCATCGGGTCAACCTGGGGTATGTTGGCTGCGGGGTTGTTCGTGGGAGTGGGCTTTTTGACTTTGTCCGAGCTGACTGACCTTAGCCGGGGAGCTCAGATCGTGCGGCAGCTGGGAGGTATCGGTGTTACTTGGGCGTGGGGCTTTGGGATGACACTGATGATCCTCTTCGCCCTCAAGTTCACTCTCGGATTGCGGGTCGAAGAGGGGCAGGAAGAAGAAGGCCTGGACCTGTCCCAACATGGAGAACAGGGTTATGGAACATAGGGCCAAGGGCTCGATATCAATGGAGAGCAAGAAACATTAGCAGCAACAGGCGAACGCAAGGATGGCTTCCAAGCCGTGTCCGGAGTGGAGCAAGCCGACTATATATCAAGGAGGATGTGGCTGGTCGGGGTTATGCATCTGACCTGGGTTTGCCCAGGGAGTATCCCTTCACCCGCGGTCCCTATCCGACCATGTATCGTGGCCGTCCTTGGACCCGCCGACAGATCGTTGGCTATATGGCGCTGCCAACTCCACTTTTTTCGGCCTACGTGTACTGTATTGAGCCCGTCTCACAAAGTCCCTTGACTGGGTTCACGCTAGGCGGGCAGACTGATTCTAGCGTTCTATGGAGTGACAAGGTTGGAAATACGGCAGAGAACAACGTAATGCCAGCGAGAGCCGACATCCAGAAATCGACGACCCGGGGAGTGTCAGGCTTCTGAGACAAGCTCATATTAGGACCTCCCACCGAAAAGGTCGCAATTCGGTACGTGCAGGCCCACCAGACTTGACAAAATCGAGAACTTTCAGCTTGAAATTCAAACTGGAGCTGTTAGGAGGAGGCGACGTGAAGAGCAATGACGCTGAGCTTGCCAGCCAAGGTCGCAGACTTGCCGGTGCCGTCTTGGACGTGTTCCTCTTCGTGCTCACACTCGGTATCGGCTGGGTCATCTGGTACCTGATCGTGGCGCGAGGCGGACAGAGCCCAGCGAAGCAACTCCTGCGTACGCGCGTTATCCGTGACGATGGTCAATCGGCCGACTTGGGTTGGATGCTGATCAGGGACTTGGTTGTGCGTGCCATCGCTTTCGGTGCAGTCAATGGGGTATTGGTGGCTGTGCTGGGCGAGCAAGTGGGCGGTGCCATTCTCGGGCTTACCTTCGTCGTTGCAGCGTTGTGGTGCATATGGGACAGCGACCGCCAGTGCGTATGGGACAAGATCGTGCGCACGCGAGTTGTAAGCGCTCGCAGTCCATAGCGGCCCTATGTAATCGGCCAGCTGTCAAGGCTGACCACTCAGAATCGGGTGTGCCCTCAAGAACCTCTCCGGTACGCTCGCCCAACTCATTGGTCAAAGGTCGCTCAGGTGATGTGCCTGAACGCACACTTGCTCCCCTTGACTTCGGGAGAGCAGGTGTGTAATTATGTTACACACCTAAATCTGACTGGAGGGCGACATGGCCAGAGTGCAATTGGTAATGCCGGATGCTGACCGAGACCGCTTTGTCGATCAAGCACGGCGGGAGGGAATGTCGCTTAGCGCCTGGTTGCGGGTGGCTGCCCGTGAGCGCCTCGAAGCACGCCAGCGCGTCAAACTGTTCGAGTCCCCGGATGACGTAAAGGAGTTTTTCCGGTCTTGCGCAGTGCTGGATGGTCCAGAGACGGAACCGGATTGGGATGAGCACCTGCGCGTTATGAACGAGTCGCGCGGGACAGGAGTGACGGGGACGTGATCTTCGTAGACACAAACGTCTTCATGTACGCGGTGGGACGCCCTCACGTACTCCAGGCATCCGCCCAGGACTTCTTCATCGAAGCCAATCGGAATGGGACGCCGCTGTGCACGTCTGCGGAGGTCATGCAGGAACTGGCCCATGTTTATCTGCCCACTGGAAGACTGCAAACCTTTGATGCGACGCTAGAGCTGTTGGCAAGCGCGTCAGTGGAGGTGTGGCCACTGGAAGAAGCGGACGTGGCTCTGGCCCGGCAACTACACGAGCAACATCCCGCGTTACAGGCCCGGGACCTCGCACCCAAGCTTGATTCTCTCCCGCTGCCTTTGATTGTCTAGTCCAATCCCTACGAACGCGTCATCAATGAGATGGGCAAGGAATTCGGTACTCTGTATGCGCCGACCTACCTTCCAAAAGGATATTCAGTGACTTCCGCCCTGTGTTTTGGTACAATACTCATGTAAAGCAGATACGGGATCTGTCACGGTCAAGCTCGCCAGGGCATCTTGGCTCGATTCAAGTGAGCCTGCTATTCGGACCATCTCCTGTTCGGTCAAGCCACTCCCGTCACTGTGCAGGTTGACAATGCCGTCGTCCATTTCCAGTAAGAGGGTTATACTTTTGTCTGGGTCCCATGTTGCCGATCTATCGAAGCTGGTCCAACCTCCGTTAACCAAGAACGCCGATCTGCCATTGACGCTAATGGCCTCCACGAACCCTGCTTTAGCGGTTGGTGAGGCATGAGAGGCCCCGACAATCATCAACGTCGTATCTCCGCCCTCGAAGAGCTGTCCAGCAGACGATTCCGTAAGTAGTCGGGTGTGGCTATGACTCAGACCCTCGGGAAGATAGGATGGTACGTAGACGGAGCTAAGATTACCGGGCGCCACGTCAGGAAACTGCCCGTGAGATTCCTGGGAGTCCGCATAGCTTTGAACCAGAGCTACTCTGATCCGACCCTCGGCGCTCACCATCTCTCTGACCTCACCACCACCGGCGACACCCGGTGAGCTGATTATCAGGACGGCGACGAATATCGCTATGACAGAGGCAACGCCGCCCAGAAGACAGAGTGGCAATCTCTTAGTGCTTCTCATCACATCACCTCCTAATCACATGGCTTAGCCTGGATTTCCCAGATAGACCCAAGTGGTGATTGGCGTTCCTGTGATTACTATGAATATTCTGATTACTAAACGGATATAATGGGAGTCTATACATTATAATACACCCATGAATATAGGTTCTGGCTTCTGATTACGTAATCGTGTTGGAGGCACCTTATGGGTGACGACGAAAAGACCCCTCTCAAGCTCGACTTTGACTCCAAAGTTCGCGTGGAGTTTCGCGGTGCTACCATCACCTCAGACGCAGGACTGCTGGCGTGCAGAGAGCTTGATGACGCCCTAAGCCTGACCGACTCTGCCGACGAATTCCTCAAAGAGAGTCGAACGGGCAAAAACATCCTGCATCAGCTAATCCCACTGCTGAGACAGTCAGTCTACAGCCGCCTCGCTGGATACGACGACACCAATGATGCCGACCGCCTTTCCCAAGACCCAGCCCTGAGAGTAGTGGTAGGCTGGAAAGGCCCTGACAGGAACGCGGCCAGCACCAGCGAGATGGGTAGGTTCGAGACGGAGTTGCTGACACAAAAGGAAAACCTCAAGGGCATTGAGCGGCTGAATGTCGAATGGATAAAACGTGCATTAGCCCAAATCCACCGAAGGGATGACTATGCAGCAGCGGAACGGGCGATAGGGGCAAGGGAGGGCGATGGTCCGGGCACGATTTGGGGTAGAGGGGGGCCGGTGTTTGTCTTCAGTTGCCGCGGGGAGACTTTGTGACCGTCTGCGAATGTTGGTCAGGGCGAGATAGCGGGGAGAGGACACAGCAAGAGGCACTCGCAGACCGGACTGGCGCGAGTTCGCGGGGACGTTCGGTTGGCCGGATGTCGGCCGGTTGCCGCCGCCGCCGTCAGGCAGGGAGTGGCAGGGCGCGCAATCGGGCCAGGGCACGATCGAACTGGGCTTCCCAAGGCCAGCGCTGTGGCAGGTGCAGTGTGAGGCGGCGCGCCGAGCGGGTGATCCGTCCGGCCAGGGAGAAGAACCGCCGCCGGAGGGTCTTGGTGGTCACCACCTGCTCGCCCAGACCGATGCGCGCTGTCCAGCGGGCGATGTTGTGGGCCATCACCTGTACCGCCAGCCAGGCGGCGTTGGCGGCGAAGCGGCCCGAGGGGAGATGGTTCAACCCCACACCGTGCTTGAGGTCTCGGATGGCATTCTCGATCTCGGCGTGGCGGCGATGGTCGGCCTCCAGTTCGAGCATCTCCCCGTCCCGGTCGGTGATGAAGCCGTGATAGCTGTAGGTGGCGAAGAGGGCCAGCTGGGAACCGGGCGTGGGCTTCACACGCCGGACGATGAGCCGCACCGGCGCGGCGTCAGGTTCACTCTGGAAGGGAGTGCAGGTGGTCTCGGCCACATCGGCGGCGCCGTCCATCCAGTAAGGAATCGGCGTCCAGGCATCTTCGGGTATCGCCTCGATGAGATTGTGCAGGCTTTTATGCTGGCGGATGGTGATGGAGAAGCGGACATCCATCTTGCGGCAGACGGATACCACGCCATGAGTGTAGAACCCGCTGTCGGCCCGTAGCGTGAGTCGTCCGTTGGCCCCGGCGTAGCGCACCCGTCCCACCGTCTCCCGCAGGGAAGTGGGCGGCGCCGCGGGCGGTGTTGGCCCGGCCCTCGCGCAGCCGGGACATCAGCACGTCTCCGGTGCCGGCGGCGATGGCCAGCAGTGGGTGGTAGCCCCGCTTGCCGGTATAGCCGTGGTGGCGGGCGCCCTCCTTGGCCAGTCCGTAGGTCTCGCAGATGGTGGAATCGAGGTCGATGGTGAACGGCGCGTCGCCGGGTCCGGCCCCAGCGGCCCAGGCCCGGGCCAGCAGCTCCCGGCTCACCCGGTCCAGCTGGCGGACGTGGCCCCACCGGAAGCTGCGCAGGAAGGTGCCCAGGGTGGATGGCGCCTTGACCGTGCCGCCCAGGGTGCAGGCCGTCCCCCCGGTGCGCAACACATCAGCGTCGTCGATGCAGTCGCCGCCGGCCATGGCTGAGGCCACCAGGGTCATCAGCTTGTCTCCGGTGTTGGCCCGCCCCGGCGCGCCGCCCAGGTCAAGGTGATGGTCAACGAGTCCCCGCAGGCCCAGATGCCGGGCGAGGGTGGCCGGCAGGAGCAGACCGGCATTGGCCACCAGGCGGTGATCGTCAAAGACGATACGGATACGGTCGGGCTGGTTGCGTGGTAGCATCTATTGGGTGCTCCTTCTCTGGGACTGTTTTGCTGTTACAAAACCATTATCCCAGATTCAGAAGAGCACCCTCTGGCCACTTCAGGATGCTAACCCGACGCCCTCCCTCGGTGGATTCGGGATTAGCCAAGACCGTACACAGGCGTATCATCCTGGACATCGACAGTTCGGAGAGTCCGGTGCATGGCGAGCAGGAGGAAGCAGCCTACAACGGCCACTTTGGATGCATGTGCTATCACCCCTTGTTCTGCTTCAACCAGTTTGGAGATTGCGAAGGGGCGGTTCTCAGACCAGGCAACGTCCACAGCGCCGATGGCTGGAAGGAGTTCATCAATCCCATCGTCGAGCGCTACCTGAAGCTGGCGGTGAGGCTGCTGTTTCGAGCAGACGCTGCTTCTGCCAAGCCTGAGATTTACGAGTACCTGGAGACAAGGCATATCGGCTACGCCATAAGGCTTCCGGCGAACGAAGTGCTTCAGAAGGAAATATCTCACCTGTTGGTACGGCCTACCGAGTGGCCCTCTCAAAAGCCCATCGTCTCGTATCACGACTTCGTTTATCAGGCCCAGAGTTGGAATGTTCCTCGAAGAGTAGTGGCCAAGGTGGAGTGGCATCAGGGAGAACTGTTCCCAAGAGTAGGCTTCATCGTAACCAACCTGAGCTATCCAACGAAGGGAATAGTCAGCTTCTACAATGGCAGAGGCACAGCAGAGCAGTGGATTAAAGAGGGGAAATACGCCCTCAATTGGACTCGGCTCTCGTGCCATAAGTTCGTGGCTAATCAGGTGAGGCTGTGGCTATTCATCCTGGCATACAATCTGGGCAACTTCTTCAGAAGGCTGGCTCTGCCAGAAGCGATAAAGAGCTGGTCCCTGACAAGTATTCAGACGAGACTCATCAAGATAGGCGGGCGACTGGTGCGTCATGCGAGGAGGCTTGTGTTCCAGCTTGCCGAGGTGATGGTGACCAGGGAGATGTTCGATGAAATGCTGGAGCGGATAGGGAGACTTCGTTTCAATCCTGGATAGGAGCATGTGTCTGTTAGGGAATCGTGATCATATCGAGGCTGCCCTGAGCAAGGTGCGCGACTTGCAGCGTGAGGTTCGGTCTGAATAATCCGTTTAGAGCCTTTCCAAGTGGTTTGGAGACCCTGTTTCTCTAGATGAAGTGATATTAGCGCGGTTGGTGGCAGTTGACAACTTCAGCAGGCGATCTTATAGTCTGGACTGTCTCAGGATGGTGTGTTTATGAAAGCACTGGATTCCATCTGGGAAATATCGGTTGATACTCTTTGCGAATAAGGTCACGTTAGGGCGTGGGGAGAATATCTCCCCGGAGTATGTCTCGGCCATCCACGCCATTGTCTTCTCGCTGTAAAAGGAGATATGCGTCGGATCCCTGTGGTAATACCATTCCGGGAACTCGCTCCAGCTATCCAGCATGCCTGTCATTATGCCGAGCCAACCCCCAGGTCTCAGGATGCGCTCGAAGGTATCGAACTCAGCCCGCGGGCGCGAGAAATGGTCGGCGGTCTCGGAGCAGGTGATGAAGTCGTAGGCGCCGCATAGAGCGGCCTTATCCGGATGGAAGTGCGGGTCGTAGAGCCGGACGTCGAAGTCACTCTCCCTCATCATGATCGCCAGCGCCGGACCTGGGCCGGCCCCATAGTCCAGTCCGCTTGCGCCATTGGTTAGCCGGTCGATTAGCGGCAACATCAGCCTGGAAAGGAATTCTCGGTAGCCTTCGTCGGACGGGTCGTTGTTGTGCTGCCGGTACCTCTCCACCTCGGCCTCTTCGTCGAGGTGGAAGCGTGCTGGCACGAACATCAGGTCGCAGACCTGGCAAAGGTGAAAGTCGCGTTCGTGGGGCGAGCCAACGCTCGAGAAGAAGAGCGGAGTGTCCGGACCCAGACAGAGAGGGCAGGACTGGCCCGTCTTTTTCATATATCGAAGCTACCGTGGGACCCAAGTCTCACGGACTTGGGGCCGAATCAGGCTAAGCCCTAATCCACCATTAGCCAAGAATCACCTGGGGGTCTACCAGATCACGACAAAAGGGCGCCACACCCTGGAGCTCGTCTCCGTAGTGGTCGCGGTGCTTGAGGACCTGCATGCTGAGCTGGACGGGGACCGAAGCGGAGAAGGTCCTCTAGCCGGGAACGGACATCGCGAAGAGCAAGCGGTCGCGGTGGACTAGCACAGCTAGGCCCTGATACGCTGGCCGCTAGTTGTTAGTCACACTTGACCCGATGCGAGGACCCCCTTCCTAATCTTCCTCCTAAGCCCGAATCCACCGAAGGACACCGATGGACGGCGTGAGGAAAGCGGAAGGGGGGTGAGTGTGAATGGCGGAGAGATAATGTACCGGCAGGGCGGCTCAAGAGCTGAGATGTGGCGCTTGAAAAGCGTACCGCCTGTCGCCTTCAATCAGGAACGACCGAACCTGACTGAAGGTGGATTGGATGTACAAGGTGGGTATTTACCTCCGTGTTCGCAAGGCTTGTTTCGTCGAAGGGATGAGCGTCCGAGAGGCGGCCCGAGTGTTCGGGCTACACCGGGACACGGTGCGCAAGATGCTCGAGTACTCCGTGCCCCCAGGGTATCGACGGCAACGACCGGCTCGCAGACCGAAGCTCGATCCATATAAGGGTGTGATGGACCAGATCCTGGAGCAGGATCTGAGCTCACCGAAGAAGCAGCGTCACACCGCCAAGCGTATCTACGAACGGCTCAGAAGACGAACACGGCTTCCCCGGCAATACACGATAGTCAAAGACTACGTTCGAGAACGCCGTCGTCATACCCGCGAGATGTTCTTACCTCTGTCCCACCCTCCGGGACATGCCCAGTGCGACTACGGCGAAGCTCGAGTGATCATCGGCGGAGTGGAACGCAAAGCCCACTACTTCGCCCTGGACCTCCCTCACAGCGACGGGTGCTATGTGAAGGCGTATCCCGCCGAGACGACGGAGTCATTCTGCGACGGACACGTCTCCGCCTTCGCGTTCCTGGGCGGAGTGCCTCAGAGCATCCTCTACGACAACACCACGCTCGCGGTAGCCAGAATCCTGGGAGATGGTCGCCGGCAGCGGACCAGGGTGTTCTCCGAGCTTCAGTCCCACTACCTGTTCGAGGACCGGTTCGGCCGTCCAGGCAAAGGGAACGATAAGGGCAAAGTAGAAGGTCTGGTCGGCTATGTCCGCCGGAACTTCCTGGTGCCCATTCCATCGTTCGAGAGCTTCGATGCCCTCAATGCTCATCTGGAGCAACACTGCCTCAGACGGTTCGAAGATCGACTCCGTCGTCTCGGCCACAACGAGACGATAGGAGAACGGCTGGAGCGGGACCTGGAGAAGCTGCTGCCTCTGCCGGCCGTACCGTACGACGCCAGCGACAAGCACGCGACGAGGGTCAGTTCTCTGTCCCTGGTCAGATACCGGACCAATGACTATTCGGTCCCGGTGGCCTACGGTCATCGGGACGTTCTGGTCCGTGGATATGTACACGAGGTTGTGATCAGCTGTGGCGCTGAAGTCATCGCCCGCCATCGGCGGTCCTACGATCGAGACGACTTCGTCTTCGACCCTCTCCATTACCTGCCGCTCCTTGAGAAGAAGACGAGGGCATTGGATCAGGCGGCGCCGCTGGTTGGATGGGAGTTGCCCGAGGAGTTCGGAGTGTTGCGGCGGTTGCTGGAGTCTCGGATGGGCAAGCGAGGAAAGAGGGAGTTCGTGCAGGTGCTCAGACTGATGGAGACCTTCCAGCCGGAAGAAGTCCACGACGCCGTACGAGACGCCATTCGACTCGGGGCTGTGAGCTTCGATGCTGTCAAGCACCTGGTGCTGTGCAGGATCGAGGGTCGACCGCCTAGACTCGACATGGAGTTGTACCCGTATCTGCCCAGGACCAACGTTGCAACAACCTCGACCAGGGACTACATGGCTCTCCTGGCGGGGAGCCGGTCATGACCAACAAGTCCACGATGTTGCTCGAACACAACCTCAAGCAACTCAAGCTCCCCACGTTCCTGAGGGAGTACGACAAGCTGGCATCCCAGTGTGCCAGTGAGGGAGCCGACCATCCGGACTACCTGCTGCGACTATCGGAGTTGGAGCTGATCGACCGTCACCATCGCATGGTGGAACGTCGGATCAAAGCAGCCCGCTTCCCGACGACCAAGAGTCTCGACACCTTCGACTTCCTGTCTATGCCGTCCCTGAACAAGGCTCTGGTTCTGGAGCTGGCACGATGCGAGTACATCGAGCGCCCCCACAACGTCATCGCTCTCGGCAACAGTGGCACCGGCAAGACCCATATCGCCCTCGGTCTCGGTCTGGCTGCGTGTCAGAGGGGACTGTCCGTGGGCTTCACCACCGCCGCTGCTCTGGTTCACGAGCTGATCGAGGCCAGGGACGAACGGCGTCTGCTCAACCTGCAGAGAAGGCTCGCACGACTCAAGCTTCTGATCATCGACGACCTGGGCTTCGTGCCCTTGTCCAAGACTGGCGCCGAGCTGCTCTTCGAGGTGTTCAGCCAGCGTTACGAGCGTGGATCGGTCCTGGTGACCTCCAAGTGAGCCCTTCGTCGAGTGGACCGAGGTGTTCGGCTCTGAACGGCTGACCGGAGCTCTCCTCGACCGCCTCACCCACCATGTCGACATCCTGGAGATGAACGGGGACAGCTACCGACTCAAGCACAGCAAGAAGACTTCTGGCCGCCAGCTATCTGACTGACCCTGATCTCCAACGCCCCACGAACCTTGATGCCCATTCTACGGCGTTCGGTGGTACAGTTTTGCTCCGCCCCGCTGGTAGATGGTCTACGATTATGTCAGTAGTTAACAGGTCAGGGAAAATGTCAGTTCATGAAAGGATTGACATTGACCCAGAAAGAACAGGCAAGGCTCCAAGTGCTCAACGGTATCCTGGAAGGTCAGATATCAGTGGATGAGGCGGCAGAGGTTCTGGGAGTGAGTGAACGCCACGTTTGGCGAATCCTGGCGGAGTATCGGAAGGAGGGTGCCGCCGCACTGGCTCATGGGAACCGAGGTCGCCGAGCGAACAACTCCATCCCGGAGGAGGCCAGGACTCAAGTTGTGGCCCTGGCACGCACACGGTATGCAAGAGTAAGTCATACGCACCTAACCGAGCTCCTGGCAGAGCGGGAAGAGATCGTCTTGGGGCGCTCTACGGTCCGGCGTATCCTGGTAGGCGCCGGCATGGCTAGCCCCCGTCGACGTCGACCCCCACTGCATCGGGTCCGTCGCCAGCGCATGAGCCAGGAAGGCATGTTGGTGCAAGTAGATGGCAGCGTTCATGCCTGGCTAGAAGAACGGGGCCCTCAATGCACTCTGCTGTTGGCAATCGATGATGCCACCAGCACCGTGCCCTACGCACTGTTTCGCCATGAAGAGGACACTCATGGCTATTTCCTCCTCATGCAAGAGCTGATCCGGCGTTGTGGGGTTCCTTTGGCCCTGTACAGTGACCGCCACGCCGTCTTCAAGTATGTACCTGGCTCGCATCAATCGCCTGCGCCGACCCAATTCGGTCGTGCGATGGCAGAGCTGGGGGTGGAGCAGATCTTCGCGCGTTCTCCGGAGGCGAAGGGTCGGGTAGAACGGGCCAACGGCACCTTCCAGGATCGGCTGGTGACCGAACTACGTCTGGCTGGGGCCAGAACCATCTCAGAGGCCAACCAAGTCCTGTGGGCTTTCTTGACCCGCTTCAACAAGCGCTTCGGGGTGCCACCAGCACAGTCCACCAACGCATATCGCTCTCCAGATCCGGACCTGAACCTGGCAGGCATACTGTGCTTCAAGCATAGCCGCAAGGTGGCCAGAGACAACACAGTCAAGTACAACTGGCATACCCTCCAACTGCTTCCTTCGGGCGAACGGTCCACTTACGTTGGAGCGCACGTGGTGGTCCAGGAGCGATTGGACGGCAAGCTAGTGGTCCAACATCATTGAAATGAATACCATGATAGTCATTGTTCCTCTTGGGGGTTCAATCGTAACGTTGAACCGAGGAGGAACCATGATGTCTACCAAGAGGTACCGTATCAGACTGACTACCGACGAACAACAGGACGCCTTGGTCTCACGCGGTCGGGCTGCGGCGTACAAACAGACCCATGCGCGCATTCTGCTGATGAGCGATGAGTCACGCTCGGACGGGGGAATGAAGGACGCGGACATCACCAGCGCGCTCGGTGTGGGACAGTCAACGGTCGAGCGAATACGCAAGCGCTGTGTAGAGGAGGGGGTCGAGTCTGCGCTGAATCGCAAAAAGCAACTGCGTCGGCGTCAAAAGAGACTGGACGGCGAAGGTGAAGCACGGTTGATAGCGATGGCCTGCGGGGAACCGCCGGAGGGGCGTGCCAGTTGGACCCTGAAGCTGTTGGCTGACCAGTTGGTCGAGTGTGAGATAGTCGAGACCATTAGCACCGAGACGGTTCGCCAGGCGCTTAAAAAAACGAACTGAAGCCGTGGCTGAAGCAGAGTTGGTGCATCCCGCCCGGTCAGAGCGCGGAGTTTGTGTGCGCGATGGAAGACGTACTGGAGGTCTACCAACGGCCGTACGATGGGAATGAGGTTCTGGTGTGCATGGATGAGACGAGCAAACAGCAAGTCAAGGAGACGCGAGTGCCGCGTCCCGCAGCGCCCGGCTTATCGGCGGCATACGACTACGAATACGAGCGCAATGGAGTGAGCAGCCTGTTCATGCTGTTTGCACCGTTGGACGGATGGCGCCGAGTCGAGGTCAGAGAGCGTCGCACGAAGGTGGACTGGGCGCATGTGATAAAGAAACTGGTCGACGAGGACTACCCCGACAGAGACCGGATCGTGCTGGTAATGGACAATCTCAACACTCACAAGCTGTCCTCGCTATACGAGGCATTCGAGCCTGCTGAGGCGAGGCGTATAGCTGAGCGACTGGAGATACACTACACTCCCAAACACGGGAGTTGGTTGAATATGGCGGAGATAGAGATCGGTGTGCTGGCTCGACAGTGCCTGGACCGACGGATTGCCAATCAAGACATCCTGCGCGGCGAGGTCAATGCTTGGCAGAATCAACGCAACCGGGATGTGATACGAGTGGATTGGCGCTTCACTACCGAGGATGCGCGCATCAAACTAAAGTCACTCTACCCATCAATACAAAAAAGTTGAACCACTAGTAGTGTGCTATCAAAACCAAATCGTCCCTACTCAGGAAGCGCCACCGCGTCCTGGTGTCCTCCGGACTCTGAACGCCACTCGAGGTCTTGGCAGCGTCACCGTGGAGAACCTCGCTGCAGGCATGGACACCAACGGGATCGGTGGTCACGAGCGAGAAAGACTGGGAGCGATGACCGCGATCGGCCGGGGACTCGCCGCAGGGAGATTGACCACGGATCGCGAGAGTGAAGCCGTCCACCCTAAGGCTCAACCACCCAGACCGCCGACGCCTCGTCAGCGAGCCCGTTGGAAAGCAGTGCAGAGGGCCAAGCGTCGAGGCCTTTCTCTTCGGGCAATCGCCCGGGAATTGGGCATATCCCGCATCACCGTCCGAAAGTACGTTGAGGCTTCAAGTCCACCTGTCTATCCGGACAGGGAGCTCGCTGCTCACTCTTGATCATGTGGAACCGCCTTCGGTCCATAACAACCGGCCTGTGGGTAAGTGGGCAATCCCGCCAGGGTTGTCCATTTATCCGCGGGCTGCTCCGCTCGGATCGGGTCACCATCACTGCCACCCACGGTGTCACACGAAGCTGGAGGTGGGGGCTTTCTCAATCATCGAACTGGATAACTATTGGCTTGACACAGCAACCACTGACATAATCGCTGGTCCATTACCCTGACATAATCGCTGGACGTCGACACCCCGCTGGTACGTTTTCACACCGCCCTTGACAGTGCTCCCCGTTACCAAGGGCACCCAGTTCAAGACAGGCGGCCTCGTTACCGTTGTCGGCGGTCATCCGATCACCGAAGGTCTCTCCACCTTTGCCAACCCGGACTACGACAACTACGGTGGGGGTGTCAAAGCTGGCGCCACGGTGCTGACGCGAAACGAGACGAGCGACGACAGCGCGGCGTGGCAGGTCGGCAGCGGGAGAGCCGTTTATCTGGGTCCGATCTATCTCGCCAACTGGACTGACTATGCAAACGAAGCGCTGCTCGATGGAACGCGTCCTGATGCTCAGGAGCTGTTCTTGCGATCGGTCGAATGGGCGGGGAATGGGTCGCTTATAGCAGCCGTGCCGGCCGTGCGCTGGTGGGGCTTGATAACTATGGCAAGCCTTCTGGCACTGGCAATCGGCGGTCGCTGGGGCTACGTCACTCGAGCTCTGATGGCTGTTCAGACTCGGAAAGCGTAGCACTCGGTCGTTGGCGCGTACTGCAACGATGGACTACCATGATTCGGGCATTGCCTTGCCCCTGTAGCTCAGGCGGATAGAGCAACGGTTTCCTAAACCGTGTGTCGCCGGTTCGAGTCCGGCCAGGGGTACCAGACCTTACTGAAGACAGAACCGATCTTCGGAGAGCGATCTCGTCCGCATCCTTACCACCAATCGGGCTATCTTTCGGCATGGGGATTGTGTACCGGATCGTGGCGCTATCGGGACGGATGGCGATCTCCTTCACGAAGGACCTGATAAATGCCTTGGACTCTGTGATTGGGCTTTCAGTGAGAAAGCGGCTCATGTCCTGAGCGAATATGGTGATCGTCTCCACGTCATCCAGGAGGTGTCTACGTTCCGAGAGCAGGGAACGCACTTCTTCTGCTGCGACCTCCAGGCGTTCTTGACGCTCGCGGTGCCCTCTGATTCGGGGCGCAATGTCGTCTATGTCCAACTCGGTAGTCTCAACTGCGTGCCAAAGTCGGTCCAGTCGCCTGCGCACTTCCGCTAGTTCCCCCTGGATAGCTTCGTGCTGGTCTCGGTGTTCACGGGCCACACCATCCATCTCCTCGTCGACCATCTGAACAAGGTCACGGATGTTGCTTTCGGTAAGAATATTCTCCCGTATCTGACCGACAATTTGCTGCTCAAAGCGTTTGGCGTTCAGTCTGGGAGCGCTGCATGCTCCGCTGCCCCGCTTCGCGAGGGATTGGCAAATGTAGTAAGCATACTTGCCGCTCTTCGCTTCATGGCCTGTAAGTGCCTTCCCACATTCTGCGCACTTGACAAGTCCGCTAAGAAGATAGGAGCTGGAAATGCGCCTGGGGTTGACCTTGCTCGGCGCCCTGGATCGCATCATGGCAGCGATGCGCGTAAACTGGTCTCGTGAGACTATTGCTGGAAAGGTGTTCTCCACGCGAACCGGTTCCGATTTGTCCTTGGCATTGGTTCCCCAGACAAGAGTTCCGGTATAGACCTCGTTGGTGAGGACATAGTGGACCATGGTTTTCGACCAGAGCTTGCCGTTGGAGCTGGCGATGCCCTCGTCGTTCAGCATTTTGGTGATGTCCAGCACACTGCTTCCCGACTCCGCCATGCGGTACATGCGCTGGACCACCCGTGCTGTCATCGGGTCAGGTTCCAGTTTAGGGCGCTTCTTTGCTCCGTCCTGTACAGAGACTCTGGCGTACCCGTAGGGCACCGAACTTGCGACCCAGAATCCTCGTGAAGCAGCCTCTCGCATGCCCCTGGTAACCTCCTGGGCCAGGATATCAGTTATCCAATCGACACAAAAAGTTTAGGTATACGTGGGGCGTGGGACTACGGACCACTTGACCGCTTAGCCGGTCTGTGGGGGCTCCGTGCAGTGTAGGACGTCACTGAGGCCCGTCACGTAAGTGTCCTTCTGGACGGAACCACCAAACTTGGTCTGAACCACGTGGTCGTCCTCATGTCTGAGAATGTCACACACGCTTTTGAAGTGCCTCGTAACAGCCTTCGTATTCCTGCGTTTGTACTGAACGAGCAGTTGTTCGCAGAACTTGTTGAAGTTGTCGTCTGACACAGATCACGTCTCCATAGTTGCTGGTGTCATCACATCGCGAAGATCTTCTCGGCGAAACTGTCGGTAGGACGGTCTACGTTCACCTCTTGGTATCAGCCATCGATTCCGCGCGAGGTCGGCGATCTCATTGACGGTCTTGCAATCGAAGAGCGGTTCCTCATCTCCGCCGGCGAGAAACGCACATGCGTTGGTTGCAATCGGCATGGCGTACACTTCGCGCCTGATCCCATGCCTCAGAACCCCATTGGGGTTCAATCCAAGTGATTGCAGCCCTATCCTGGCAACACGGATACGCCAGTTGGGACCATCCCCAAATTGGTGTCCGTCAGCATACTTGTGCCCATCTTTCCTGGAGGACCTTTCGCAACTGCGAGAAAAGATCGTCCGTAATCTGAAAGTGACCGTAGCCCGTCGTCACGCCAAGTTTTCGCAGATCGACCACAGGACTGTCGGCCTCGCTTTCTGCGATCGGCATGAGCCTTAGCCTGTTGTACAACGATGAGCGACCCAGGGCCGAGGTGACTGTGACAAGAGTCAACCGAGCCCGTTTCTCCTTTCGGCTGATGAGTCCGGCTTTGCTCCCGTAGCGTTCCTCGAACTTGTTCGCTACTTCTTCTGAAGCAATGAGCGAGGCTACCAACTTGCCCCCCAACAGCTCGGCATAGGGAGGCACGGCGCCCACGACGTACGCGTCCATGAGGTTGACGAGCCTCTCTCTCCGATCCGCTTGGTTCCAGCCTATCCATTCGTCGCGGACCCGGAGGTTGAAGACTGGATCGCCCAAGGCGAAGATCCCAATTAGCTTGCCGTTGGCCCGATCTCTGACAAGGTACCGCAACCTGCGACCGTACCCCTGCGATACGGGTATCGACCATAGGAGAGAGGCGAACCTGAAGAGGTCCCCGGTGCGGGTCCCGGAATGTCAAGGGCGGTGTGAAAACGTACCAGCGGGGTGTCGACGTCCAGCGATTATGTCAGTGGTTGCTGTGTCAAGCCAATAGTTATCCAGTTTGTGAATGGCGGAGAGATAATGTACCGGCAGGGCGGCTCAAGAGCTGAGATGTGGCGCTTGAAAAGCGTACCGCCTGTCGCCTTCAATCAGGAACGACCGAACCTGACTGAAGGTGGATTGGATGTACAAGGTGGGTATTTACCTCCGTGTTCGCAAGGCTTGTTTCGTCGAAGGGATGAGCGTCCGAGAGGCGGCCCGAGTGTTCGGGCTACACCGGGACACGGTGCGCAAGATGCTCGAGTACTCCGTGCCCCCAGGGTATCGACGGCAACGACCGGCTCGCAGACCGAAGCTCGATCCATATAAGGGTGTGATGGACCAGATCCTGGAGCAGGATCTGAGCTCACCGAAGAAGCAGCGTCACACCGCCAAGCGTATCTACGAACGGCTCAGAGACGAACACGGCTTCCCCGGCAAGTACACGATAGTCAAAGACTACGTTCGAGAACGCCGTCGTCATACCCGCGAGATGTTCTTACCTCTGTCCCACCCTCCGGGACATGCCCAGTGCGACTACGGCGAAGCTCGAGTGATCATCGGCGGAGTGGAACGCAAAGCCCACTACTTCGCCCTGGACCTCCCTCACAGCGACGGGTGCTATGTGAAGGCGTATCCCGCCGAGACGACGGAGTCATTCTGCGACGGACACGTCTCCGCCTTCGCGTTCCTGGGCGGAGTGCCTCAGAGCATCCTCTACGACAACACCACGCTCGCGGTAGCCAGAATCCTGGGAGATGGTCGCCGGCAGCGGACCAGGGTGTTCTCCGAGCTTCAGTCCCACTACCTGTTCGAGGACCGGTTCGGCCGTCCAGGCAAAGGGAACGATAAGGGCAAAGTAGAAGGTCTGGTCGGCTATGTCCGCCGGAACTTCCTGGTGCCCATTCCATCGTTCGAGAGCTTCGATGCCCTCAATGCTCATCTGGAGCAACACTGCCTCAGACGGTTCGAAGATCGACTCCGCGGCCACAACGAGACGATAGGAGAACGGCTGGAGCGGGACCTGGAGAAGCTGCTGCCTCTGCTGGCCGTACCGTACGACGCCAGCGACAAGCACGCGACGAGGGTCAGTTCTCTGTCCCTGGTCAGATACCGGACCAATGACTATTCGGTCCCGGTGGCCTACGGTCATCGGGACGTTCTGGTCCGCGGATATGTACACGAGGTTGTGATCAGCTGTGGCGCTGAAGTCATCGCCCGCCATCGGCGGTCCTACGATCGAGACGACTTCGTCTTCGACCCTCTCCATTACCTGCCGCTCCTTGAGAAGAAGACGAGGGCATTGGATCAGGCGGCGCCGCTGGTTGGATGGGAGTTGCCCGAGGAGTTCGGAGTGTTGCGGCGGTTGCTGGAGTCTCGGATGGGCAAGCGAGGAAAGAGGGAGTTCGTGCAGGTGCTCAGACTGATGGAGACCTTCCAGCCGGAAGAAGTCCACGACGCCGTACGAGACGCCATTCGACTCGGGGCTGTGAGCTTCGATGCTGTCAAGCACCTGGTGCTGTGCAGGATCGAGGGTCGACCGCCTAGACTCGACATGGAGTTGTACCCGTATCTGCCCAGGACCAACGTTGCAACAACCTCGACCAGGGACTACATGGCTCTCCTGGCGGGGAGCCGGTCATGACCAACAAGTCCACGATGTTGCTCGAACACAACCTCAAGCAACTCAAGCTCCCCACGTTCCTGAGGGAGTACGACAAGCTGGCATCCCAGTGTGCCAGTGAGGGAGCTGACCATCCGGACTACCTGCTGCGACTATCGGAGTTGGAGCTGATCGACCGTCACCATCGCATGGTGGAACGTCGGATCAAAGCAGCCCGCTTCCCGACGACCAAGAGTCTCGACACCTTCGACTTCCTGTCTATGCCGTCCCTGAACGAGGCTCTGGTTCTGGAGCTGGCACGATGCGAGTACATCGAGCGCCCCCACAACGTCATCGCTCTCGGCAACAGTGGCACCGGCAAGACCCATATCGCCCTCGGTCTCGGTCTGGCTGCGTGTCAGAGGGGACTGTCCGTGGGCTTCACCACCGCCGCTGCTCTGGTTCACGAGCTGATCGAGGCCAGGGACGAACGGCGTCTGCTCAACCTGCAGAGAAGGCTCGCACGACTCAAGCTTCTGATCATCGACGACCTGGGCTTCGTGCCCTTGTCCAAGACTGGCGCCGAGCTGCTCTTCGAGGTGTTCAGCCAGCGTTACGAGCGTGGATCGGTCCTGGTGACCTCCAAGTGAGCCCTTCGTCGAGTGGACCGAGGTGTTCGGCTCTGAACGGCTGACCGGAGCTCTCCTCGACCGCCTCACCCACCATGTCGACATCCTGGAGATGAACGGGGACAGCTACCGACTCAAGCACAGCAAGAAGACTTCTGGCCGCCAGCTATCTGACTGACCCTGATCTCCAACGCCCCACGAACCTTGATGCCCATTCTACGGCGTTCAGTGGTACAGTTTTGCTCCGCCCCGCTGGTCGACGTCCAGCGATTATGTCAGGGTAATGGACCAGCGATTATGTCAGTGGTTGCTGTGTCAAGCCAATAGTTATCCAGTTCGATGATTGAGAAAGCCCCCACCTCCAGCTTCGTGTGACACCGTGGGTGGCAGTGATGGTGACTCGATCCGAGCGGAGCAGCCCGCGGATAAATGGACAACCCTGGCGGGATTGCCCACTTACCCACAGGCCGGTTGTTATGGACCGAAGGCGGTTCCACATGATCAAGAGTGAGCAGCGAGCTCCCTGTCCGGATAGACAGGTGGACTTGAAGCCTCAACGTACTTTCGGACGGTGATGCGGGATATGCCCAATTCCCGGGCGATTGCCCGAAGAGAAAGGCCTCGACGCTTGGCCCTCTGCACTGCTTTCCAACGGGCTCGCTGACGAGGCGTCGGCGGTCTGGGTGGTTGAGCCTTAGGGTGGACGGCTTCACTCTCGCGATCCGTGGTCAATCTCCCTGCGGCGAGTCCCCGGCCGATCGCGGTCATCGCTCCCAGTCTTTCTCGCTCGTGACCACCGATCCCGTTGGTGTCCATGCCTGCAGCGAGGTTCTCCACGGTGACGCTGCCAAGACCTCGAGTGGCGTTCAGAGTCCGGAGGACACCAGGACGCGGTGGCGCTTCCTGGGTAGGGACGATTTGGTTTTGATAGCACACTACTAGTGGTCCGAAATGTTTGTAATGATTGGTTGATTGGCACGGGGGCTTTCCCCGCCATGCCTGGCTTTTGGAGACAGCCGCTGGGCAGTCCGGCTTTCCACCCGTCATTTCAAGGATGTTGGTCTACTAGTGGTCCGAAATGTTTGTAATGATTGGTTGATTGGCACGGGGGCTTTCCCCGCCATGCCTGGCTTTTGGAGACAGCCGCTGGGCAGTCCGGCTTTCCACCCGTCGTTTCAAGGATGTTGGTCTACTAGCTTGCCGTCCAATCGCTCCTGGACCACCACGTGCGCTCCAACGTAAGTGGACCGTTCGCTCGAAGGAAGCAGTTGGAGGGTATGCCAGTTGTACTTGACTGTGTTGTCTCTGGCCACCTTGCGGCTATGCTTGAAGCACAGTATGCCTGCCAGGTTCAGGTCCGGATCTGGAGAGCGATATGCGTTGGTGGACTGTGCTGGTGGCACCCCGAAGCGCTTGTTGAAGCGGGTCAAGAAAGCCCACAGGACTTGGTTGGCCTCTGAGATGGTTCTGGCCCCAGCCAGACGTAGTTCGGTCACCAGCCGATCCTGGAAGGTGCCGTTGGCCCGTTCTACCCGACCCTTCGCCTCCGGAGAACGCGCGAAGATCTGCTCCACCCCCAGCTCTGCCATCGCACGACCGAATTGGGTCGGCGCAGGCGATTGATGCGAGCCAGGTACATACTTGAAGACGGCGTGGCGGTCACTGTACAGGGCCAAAGGAACCCCACAACGCCGGATCAGCTCTTGCATGAGGAGGAAATAGCCATGAGTGTCCTCTTCATGGCGAAACAGTGCGTAGGGCACGGTGCTGGTGGCATCATCGATTGCCAACAGCAGAGTGCATCGAGGGCCCCGTTCTTCTAGCCAGGCATGAACGCTGCCATCTACTTGCACCAACATGCCTTCCTGGCTCATGCGCTGGCGACGGACCCGATGCAGTGGGGGTCGACGTCGACGGGGGCTAGCCATGCCGGCGCCTACCAAGGATACGCCGGACCGTAGAGCGCCCCAAGACGATCTCTTCCCGCTCTGCCAGGAGCTCGGTTAGGTGCGTATGATTTACTCCTGCATACCGTGTGCGTGCCAGGGCCACAACTTGAGTCCTGGCCTCCTCCGGGATGGAGTTGTTCGCTCGGCGACCTCGGTTCCCATGAGCCAGTGCGGCGGCACCCTCCTTCCGATACTCCGCCAGGATTCGCCAAACGTGGCGTTCACTCACTCCCAGAACCTCTGCCGCCTCATCCACTGATATCTGACCTTCCAGGATACCGTTGAGCACTTGGAGCCTTGCCTGGTCTTTCTGGGTCAATGTCAATCCTTTCATGAACTGACATTTTCCCTGACCTGTTAACTACTGACATAATCGTAGACCATCTACAAGCGGGGCGGAGCAAAACTGTACCACTGAACGCCGTAGAATGGGCATCAAGGTTCGTGGGGCGTTGGAGATCAGGGTCAGTCAGATAGCTGGCGGCCAGAAGTCTTCTTGCTGTGCTTGAGTCGGTAGCTGTCCCCGTTCATCTCCAGGATGTCGACATGGTGGGTGAGGCGGTCGAGGAGAGCTCCGGTCAGCCGTTCAGAGCCGAACACCTCGGTCCACTCGACGAAGGGCTCACTTGGAGGTCACCAGGACCGATCCACGCTCGTAACGCTGGCTGAACACCTCGAAGAGCAGCTCGGCGCCAGTCTTGGACAAGGGCACGAAGCCCAGGTCGTCGATGATCAGAAGCTTGAGTCGTGCGAGCCTTCTCTGCAGGTTGAGCAGACGCCGTTCGTCCCTGGCCTCGATCAGCTCGTGAACCAGAGCAGCGGCGGTGGTGAAGCCCACGGACAGTCCCCTCTGACACGCAGCCAGACCGAGACCGAGGGCGATATGGGTCTTGCCGGTGCCACTGTTGCCGAGAGCGATGACGTTGTGGGGGCGCTTGATGTACTCGCATCGTGCCAGCTCCAGAACCAGAGCCTCGTTCAGGGACGGCATAGACAGGAAGTCGAAGGTGTCGAGACTCTTGGTCGTCGGGAAGCGGGCTGCTTTGATCCGACGTTCCACCATGCGATGGTGACGGTCGATCAGCTCCAACTCCGATAGTCGCAGCAGGTAGTCCGGATGGTCAGCTCCCTCACTGGCACACTGGGATGCCAGCTTGTCGTACTCCCTCAGGAACGTGGGGAGCTTGAGTTGCTTGAGGTTGTGTTCGAGCAACATCGTGGACTTGTTGGTCATGACCGGCTCCCCGCCAGGAGAGCCATGTAGTCCCTGGTCGAGGTTGTTGCAACGTTGGTCCTGGGCAGATACGGGTACAACTCCATGTCGAGTCTAGGCGGTCGACCCTCGATCCTGCACAGCACCAGGTGCTTGACAGCATCGAAGCTCACAGCCCCGAGTCGAATGGCGTCTCGTACGGCGTCGTGGACTTCTTCCGGCTGGAAGTTCTCCATCAGTCTGAGCACCTGCACGAACTCCCTCTTTCCTCGCTTGCCCATCCGAGACTCCAGCAACCGCCGCAACACTCCGAACTCCTCGGGCAACTCCCATCCAACCAGCGGCGCCGCCTGATCCAATGCCCTCGTCTTCTTCTCAAGGAGCGGCAGGTAATGGAGAGGGTCGAAGACGAAGTCGTCTCGATCGTAGGACCGCCGATGGCGGGCGATGACTTCAGCGCCACAGCTGATCACAACCTCGTGTACATATCCGCGGACCAGAACGTCCCGATGACCGTAGGCCACCGGGACCGAATAGTCATTGGTCCGGTATCTGACCAGGGACAGAGAACTGACCCTCGTCGCGTGCTTGTCGCTGGCGTCGTACGGTACGGCCAGCAGAGGCAGCAGCTTCTCCAGGTCCCGCTCCAGCCGTTCTCCTATCGTCTCGTTGTGGCCGCGGAGTCGATCTTCGAACCGTCTGAGGCAGTGTTGCTCCAGATGAGCATTGAGGGCATCGAAGCTCTCGAACGATGGAATGGGCACCAGGAAGTTCCGGCGGACATAGCCGACCAGACCTTCTACTTTGCCCTTATCGTTCCCTTTGCCTGGACGGCCGAACCGGTCCTCGAACAGGTAGTGGGACTGAAGCTCGGAGAACACCCTGGTCCGCTGCCGGCGACCATCTCCCAGGATTCTGGCTACCGCGAGCGTGGTGTTGTCGTAGAGGATGCTCTGAGGCACTCCGCCCAGGAACGCGAAGGCGGAGACGTGTCCGTCGCAGAATGACTCCGTCGTCTCGGCGGGATACGCCTTCACATAGCACCCGTCGCTGTGAGGGAGGTCCAGGGCGAAGTAGTGGGCTTTGCGTTCCACTCCGCCGATGGTCACTCGAGCTTCGCCGTAGTCGCACTGGGCATGTCCCGGAGGGTGGGACAGAGGTAAGAACATCTCGCGGGTATGACGACGGCGTTCTCGAACGTAGTCTTTGACTATCGTGTACTTGCCGGGGAAGCCGTGTTCGTCTCTGAGCCGTTCGTAGATACGCTTGGCGGTGTGACGCTGCTTCTTCGGTGAGCTCAGATCCTGCTCCAGGATCTGGTCCATCACACCCTTATATGGATCGAGCTTCGGTCTGCGAGCCGGTCGTTGCCGTCGATACCCTGGGGGCACGGAGTACTCGAGCATCTTGCGCACCGTGTCCCGGTGTAGCCCGAACACTCGGGCCGCCTCTCGGACGCTCATCCCTTCGACGAAACAAGCCTTGCGAACACGGAGGTAAATACCCACCTTGTACATCCAATCCACCTTCAGTCAGGTTCGGTCGTTCCTGATTGAAGGCGACAGGCGGTACGCTTTTCAAGCGCCACATCTCAGCTCTTGAGCCGCCCTGGCGGTACATTATCTCTCCGCCATTCACACACACAGGTGGCGTGATGTATTGGATCCGATCCTGTCGCGCTATGGGGAGATGGGGCTGCGGCGATACTTTCGCGCGGACGCCGCATTCGCCAAGCCGGACATCTATGAGTACCTGGAGGAGCGACGAGTCTTCTACGCAATACGCCTGCCGAGCAACAAAGTGCTGCAATGGGAGATCGCTCCACTGCTGATACGACCTGTGGGGAGGCCGCCGAAGCGTCCAGTGATCCTATACGACGACTTTTGGTATCGTGCTGAGAGTTGGGACCGTGCACGGCGGGTGGTGGCCAAGGTGGAGTGGCATAGGGGAGAGTTGTTCCCTCGAGTGGGCTTCATCGTCACGAACATGACGGCTGGCCCCGAAGGAGTGGTGCGTTTCTACAATGGTCGAGGGACAGCCGAGCAGTGGATCAAGGAGGGCAAGTACGCCCTGAACTGGACTCGGCTGTCGTGCCATCGGTTCGTGGCCAACCGGGTGCGTCTGTCTCTGTTCGTCCTGGCGTACAACCTTGGGAACTTCCTTCGCCGGCTGTGTCTGCCCAAGGCGGTCAAGCACTGGTCGCCGCGGAGCGTGCAGGTCAAGCTGATCAAGATGGGAGGCCGTCTGGTGCGGCACTCCCGGCGATTGATCTTTCAGTTGTCCGAGGTGTCGGTTCCTCGACGGTTGTTCCAGGGAGTGCTGGATCGAATCGGCCGGTTATCGCTGACACCAAGCTGAGGGAGGGTACAACCACGATCTTGCCAAGAGGGGGAGAGCCGAGGTTACGTCAATAGGTGTGTAAACGACATCAGGCGGCGACCTTCTCAGCCGTTGATTCAATGGCGATTCCATCCGCATACTGTGCACCGAGATAGACGTCTTCGATCAACTCAGGGGCCTTCAGACGCCTGAAGCGCTGTTCGGCGACCATCAACATTTTCCAGATCACCGCTATCGCCCGATCGACCCTCTTGTAGCGCTTGGCGGCATCGGTCCGAAGCCTGAGGGCCGCGAAGGGTGATTCTACCGGGTTCGTCGTGCGAAGGTGCCCCCAGTGCTCCTTTGGGAAGTCATAGAAGGTGATCATGCGGTCCCAGTCCCGCTCCAAGGCCTCTGAGGCCGCCTCGTAGGAATGGTCGCCGCACCACCTGGTGAACACCGTCCTGAGCCGCTCAGCCTCTGTCCGAGTCTGGGCGTAGGGGATAGTACGCAGCATGAGCTTGGCCTGGTCCTGTTGTCGCTTTGGAAGCTTGGCGAGCACGTTTACGATCTTGTGGTTCCAGCAGCGTTGCTCTGCCGCCTGCGGATAGACGTTGCGCAGAGCTCCCCAGATGCCCAGGTGTCCGTCTCCAACCACCAGCCTCGGGCAGCTCAAGCCCCGGCGCTTGATGTCCCTGAGCACCTCGGACCAGTTCTCTGTGGACTCCCTGTATCCGGGAACAGCGCTCACCACCACCTTTCTCCCGTCGCTCAGGGCCGCCATCACCACCAGTACCGCCGCCTTCTCCTTCTCAAGACCAGCCTTGACGTAGACTCCATCCACCCACATGTAGACCACTTCCAGGTCATCGAGGGGCCGGCTGCGCCATTGGGCAAGCTCATCGTTCCACTTGGACTTCAACCGGGCCACCGTGCTCGCCGATACCGGTGCGTCCTCTCCCAGCAGCCCCCGCAAAGCCAGATCGAAGTCGCCTTCGGATAGACCGTGCAGGTACAGCTCGGGGATCAACTCAGCAACCTTCCTGGTCCTGTTGACGAACAGCGGCAGCAGCCGGCTCTCGAACTGCTCCTCGGTATCGCGGACTCGTGGCCGCCTAAGCTGTATCGTGCCCGAACTCAGCGTAAGCCTCCGGGCTCTGCCGTATCCGTTCCGATAGCCGGTATCTGAGTCCGAGTCGGACCTGAGCGCCGACTTCGCCCTTCCCAGAAACGCCGTCACCTCCTCCTCCAGCAACTCTTGGACCAGCCTCTGGACCTGGCTTCGCACCCAATCCTCCAACTGCTCCCACTCCGGCCTTGACTCCGACCTACTCTCAGTGCTTTCCTTCCTCATGGGCGGTGTATCTCCTCTCTTGGGCCTTGAGCCCGTCTTGTTCAGAGAGAGGGTACACCGCCTGACCGGTTACACACTTTTTGAGGGTACCTCGGGAGAGCGCTTCAGGGAGTCGCCTTGTCTTCAATGCGGTTTCACCACACTGGCAGGGACACGAAGACGACAAAAACGGACAAGAAGCATGGTTCACGGCAAGAATCGCATCCCTTATCGGATAGACCGGCGATTGACTGGCCTTGCAGGACTTGACTATGATGCTACCATCTCGTTTGGGCTGCCCTTTGAGTCTGAAGACTCCCGATATGGGAAATACCGGCTTCTTGACCTTCTGGTATATCTGTCTTGGGATCGAGTGTGCGTACTCCCAACGGCCAAGCGTCGTTTCGTTCAGCCCAATCGCCTCGGCCAAGTCCTTTTGCCTCAAGCCTTTTTCCAGCCTAGCCTTCTTGATACACTCTCCAAAGGTGACGGGCTCTCGATAATGGGATGTACTGAATATGCGTGCGGTGCCAAAACCGCTTGATCAAGATGATTGTGTATTGCGACTGCACGGTTGCGCCCTCGGCGCGGTTCCTGTTCATTCTTGCGTTCATACTCGGTTCGACCTTTGACTTCTCTCCAAGCCGTGACGTATAGGGAGCGCCCCCAATGATTCTCGTAACCGGAGCGACGGGGTATGTCGGGCGTCAGGTCGTGGCGGCCCTCGCATCTAACGGACACAAGGTGCGGGCATTGCTCCGCTCCGAGTCGCGGGCCCCAGTCCTCGCGAGCCACGACGTCGAGCTGGCCTACGGCGACGTCACCGATCCAGAGTCGCTGCGACCCGCCTGCGACGGCGTCGAAGGAGTGGTCCATCTGGTGGGCCTGGTGCGCGAGAGCGGCAAGTCGACCTTCCAACGGGTCAACTACGAGGGGACGAAGAACGTCCTGGAGGCCGCAGCCGCGGCGGGCGTGAGTCGGTTCGTTTTGGCTGGCGCCATCGGGACTACTTCGGACCCGACCGTGCCATACCTGCACTCACGCTGGATGGCCGAGGAGGAGACGAAACGCAACCCCGTACCTCACGTAATCGTTCGCTTCTCGGTCGGATTCGGCGAGGGCGATGAGTTCTTCACCGTTTTGGCTGCCCAGGTCAAGCTCTCACCTCTGGTGCCCATAGCAGGCGACGGCAAGGCGCGGTTCCAGCCGATAGCCGTATCCGACGTCGCAAAATGTCTGGCCTTCGCCCATGATCGCGACGACCTCACCGGGCAGACTGTTGAAGTCGGCGGGCCGGAGTATTTCACCTACGAGCAGATGGTCGATCTCGTGGCCGAGACCCTTGGCGCGAGAATCGCCAAAGTCCACGTCCCGGTTGCGCTGGTGAGGCCCGCGGCAGCGATGATGGAGTTGCTCATGCCTCGCCCGCCGGTAACCCGAGAGCAGCTCAAAATGCTCCGGCTCGACAACACCACGGACCTTGACGCCATAGAGAAGACATTCGGATTCGAACCGCGGTCACTTCGAGACGGCATCGGCTACGTGGCGAACATCGGCCTGTTGGACGCACTTAGAATCAACCTCGGCTCCATGCCGGCACATATTAGAGACCACTAGCTCGTCCATCCCGACTCTATTCAGGAACGGGATGGAACAGGAAATCGGGACGCATATGTCTAGAGTCGCTTCAAGGCTCGATTACCAAGGCGCTCTCCGACGCGTTATGAGTCTGCCCGACTTCGAGCGTTCCAAACGCAGTCCGGGCCATTCGACGTTCCACCTCGACCGGATGTCCCTGATTCTCGACCGTCTCGGCAGTCCCCATCTCAAGGTCCCGACCGTTCACGTAGCAGGCACGAACGGCAAGGGCAGCACTGCGGCCATGGTCACTTCCATTCTGACGGCGGCAGGTCATCGAGTCGGCCTCTACACGTCACCTCACCTCCATCGAGTAGTCGAGCGGATCAGAATCGGGCTCGAACCGATAGACCCTCAGAGATTCGCGGACCTCGTCGAGCGCATCTGGCCGGACGTGGAGGAGGTTGGGCGGGACGGTGGACACGGTCCGCTCACGTTTTTCGAGCTGCTCACTGCGATGGGCTTCCTTCACTTCAGCGAGGTTGAAGCAGACTTCCAGGTAATCGAAGTAGGCCTTGGCGGTCGGCTCGATGCCACTAATCTCGTAAGTCCGGAGGCCTGCATTATTACCTCGATCAGCTTGGACCACGTCGCGACTCTAGGGAACACCATCGGGGAAATCGCCCTCGCGAAGGCCGGTATCGTCAAGAGCGGAGTCCCGGTCGTGGTGTCACCGCAGAGTGAGAAAGCGATGACCGTAATCGCGGGGACGGCTTCATCCAAGAGTGCAGCCGTCGTGGACGTCGAAAAGGAGCTTTCCTGGAGCGGGGGCCGGTCAGATCGAGACGGGCGGCCGGTCCGGATCGACGGCTTGAGAGCAAGCTACCGGACGAGGCTGCCTCTCTTTGGCGATCACCAGATCGAAAACGCAGCCACGGCCGTCGCGACCGTCGAAACCCTCATGGACAGGGGGTTCGACGTCTCGCCGGAAAGCGTCGTCGAGGGACTAAGAACGGTGAGCTGGCCGGCAAGGCTCCAACGGGTCTCCGGCGCCACGCAGGTTGTAGTAGACGGCGCGCACAATCCGGACTCGACGCGGCGTCTCGTGAACGCCATTCGACAAACGTTCGAGTTCCGACGTCTCTTCGTTGTGTTCGGCGCCGGCGGCGGACATCTCGTAACGGATATGCTGGCAGAGCTGACGGACCTGCCTCTCACGGTTGTCGCGGTCCGATCGCGAGACCCGAGAGCGACGGATTCCGAGCACATCGCGGACGTCGCCAGGGAACAAGGGCTCGAAGTCGTCGGCGTCTCGACGACCGTAGCCGGTGGCCTACGAAAGGCCCTGGCTTTGGCAGGCGAGGGAGACCTCGTCTTGGGCACAGGTTCACTGTTCGTGGCGGCGGAGGTGATCGAAGAGTTGGAAGGCGTTACGCCGGAGCTGTATCCGGAGTTCGAGCGCACCTGAACGGCGACGGCAGGGAGGTGGTCATGAGGAACGGTAGGAAGAGAGTGGTCGTAACGGGGATGGGCGCGATAACCCCGTTAGGGGAGACCGTCTCCGAGTTCTGGGACGCGCTCGTGGCCGGGAGGTCCGGAATTGGACCAATCACACAGTGCGATGCGTCAGACTTCCCCTCTCACATAGCGGGTGAGGTCTCGGACTTCGATCCGGCCAAGTACATGGACGCGAAAGAGGCCAAGAGGATGGCGCGCTTCTCACAACTGTCGGTCGCAGCGGCAGGCCAGGCTATAGAGGATGCCGGGCTGGACCTCGACAAAGTCGACCAGGAGCGCATCGGCGTCGTCATGGGCAATGGCAACGGTGGGTTCCCGACCACGGAGCAGAATGCACGAGTCCTTGTCGACAAGGGTGGGATGAGGATGAGCCCCTTCTTCATCCCTATGATCCTCCCCAACATGGCCGCGGCAAATGTAAGCCGAACGTTCGGGCTGAAAGGCTACACGTCTACTATCATCACGGCGTGTGCGGCCGGAACCCAGGGCATCGGGGAGGCCACGGAGATCGTCAGGAGGGGGTCAGCCGACATAGTCCTCGCGGGGGGCAGCGAGGCAGGGATCTGCCAGCTTGGCCTCGGGGGGTTCAACACCATCAAGGCCTTTTCCCGGCGCAATGACGACCCCACCGGGGCAAGCCGGCCCTTCGACGCCGAGCGGGACGGCTTCGTGCCGGCCGAAGGCGCGGCCCTGTTGGTGGTCGAGAGTCTGGAGCATGCGGTCGATAGGGGCGCCACAATACTCGCCGAAGTGCTCGGTCAAGGCGTGTCCTCCGACGCGTTCCATGCTGTTCAGCCCGACGAAGACGGTAGCGGCGCGGCGCGGGCCATCCGTTGGGCTCTGGACGACGCCGGCGTCGCCGTCGACGAGATCGATCATATCAACGCCCACGGGACCTCGACGCAGTTGAACGACCTGTCCGAGACGTTGGCGATCAAGACGGTGTTCGGCGATCAGGCCTACAAGGTACCCATTAGCGCCACTAAGTCGATGATCGGGCATGCGCTTGGCGGCGCCGGAGCGCTGGAGGCGGTCGCCGCGATCAAGACGATTCTGACCGGCGACATCCATCCGACCATCAACTACGAACACCCCGACCCGGACTGCGATCTCGACTACGTGCCCAACGAGTCGAGGAAGCAGCGGGTGGACACCGTGCTCTCGAATAGCTTCGGCTTCGGCGGCCAGAACGCCTGTCTCGTGATCAGGCGTTTCGAAGAGTAGGGCCTAGGAATGCTGCCGCAAAGCACAATCGCCTGTAACTCAGCCTGATCCCTCATAGTTGTACAGACCGAGGAGAAACCGATGGAGTGTAACCGCCACCGAGCTGTATACAAATCCCCGCCCGTAGCTTACGGGGTAGGCTTCAAGTGGAATTCTCTAGGGTTCGAAGATAAGGCGCTCTCCGTGATCGAGATTCACGCCGAATAGAGAGACGATTTCGAGACCGACGATGTACTGGTCGCCGAGAGCGTCACAGCGTAGTCGGCTAAAATGGGCGAAGTCGTCCCCGAGCCAGAGATCACCTCTGTAAGAGGGCGCGTACGTAACCCGCCCATCTGCAAGTCTCCACTCGCTCTGGCCATCCGGGTCCCCGATGTCCATCGTGACCCAGTTCGCAGGAACGATTAGTTTGCCATCGAAGCCCGTATCGACCAGGGCTGAGCCCTCATGCACTTTGCCGCGTATCTCAACGCGGACTGGCACATAGGGAAATTCAGAACTGGTTAGAGAGCCAGCCATTTGCCGATAGCGCGCTCTCCGATTCTGGTAAAGGCGAAGTTCCCGCTGCCGAATTTCTCGATGGCGTCCGAGAACAGCTTATCTGAGTCCTCACCGAATAGAACGGTACCTTCAGGCCCGATAGCTACCAGCTCGCCCCAATGCTTCTTCTCCAATGGCTTGCCGTATCGCTCGTAGAGGCGATTGTCCTTCGTTCGGCGGCGATCCATCCATACATCGATCTCCGTCACTCGTTCAGGAACTCCTTTCGTAGATGGTGAGGTCTGTGGCATATGGTTTCGACTTTCTTCTTTCTAGCATACATGCAGAGGACGTCAATCACGAAGTCTGAGTTCCTATTGACCGTAGTCCACACCCTTGCTTCAGGTAGTTGCGTTTCGGCAATTGCGTCATCAATACGTCAAATAATATTTGACATTCAGGTGACGCGCTATGGAGACACGATATACCGCCGCCATTGAGACATTTCGTAGAGAACTCATCGGATCCTGCTACGTAAGCTTCGGCGTGACCCTCAGCTCGGGGAGCAGCCGTACGCCCTCTTCCGACACGCCATCATCTAGCGGTGCAGGGTCGTAGAGGGCCCTACCAGCTAAGTTACTGATTCGCCGAAAGGCATCGGGAACCGCTACGTCGGAGTCCTCAAGCCTCGCCACGTAGTCCTCCGGGCTCTCGTATGACTCCCGAGGCGGGAATCCCTTTTTCTCGAGCGTCCTGACTGCCTTCCGGTACAGCTTTCTTACTTCGTCGCGGCTTCGACCTTCGAGAAGCGTGTACGCCACCGAACGGTCCCGGAGCGCGACCGCCCTGTACCGCGCGACAAGCAGGGCGACACCTAGTCCTACCGCAACGATGGCTGCGAACAACAGTCCCGCGGCCAGAGGTACCGCAATGAAAGACGTCAAAGCGCCGACGGCCGCCGCTGGCGCATCCAGAAAAACCCCTCGGACCTGCGACCTAAGCACCTCCTGGAGGCTTCGTGTGGCTTGTGTGTATCCAGGATCCAGGGCCCACGGCGAGTCGGGCCTCGGAGTCGGGTCGAAAGGCACCCACCCATGTCTATTGAACTTGATCTCGACCCACGCGTGGGCGTCTTGCAATCGCACCGTGTGGGCCCCCGTCAGGCTGTTGAACTCCCCCGGGACGTAGCCGATGGCCACCCGTGCGGGCAGGTCCACGGCCCGCGCCATGACCGCCATTGCCGTGGCGAACTGGGCGCAGTAGCCAGACCTTCGCTCGAACAGGAAGCTGTCGACGGCGTCACTCGATCGGGTCAGGGGCGGCACTCGGAGGTCGTAGCTGTAGTTCGTGAGAAGGTACTGCTCGAGGCGTGCAGCGGCATGAAACTCGGACGGTGCCCCGTCGACGCTCTCGTTCGCCAATGTGAGGACCCGTTCGGGCACGATGGCGTCCGATACGGACGCCAGATAGCGGGAATCGACGGAATCTCTTACCAACGCCTCCGGCGTTAGAGCCGGCACCGAGGAGACGACACGATAGCTGTCGGCCTCCCGCAGACGTCGCTCGTTCTCGATGGCCCTGGCCGTCGCGTTCCCTTCACGGAAGATGTCCTGGAACCCAACGTAGCCTGGGCTATACCCGGTGAATATGGCGTCCGGTTGTGAGACCCGAGGAAAGAAGGAGTGGACGTACCGGCCTTCAAGAGACTGCGAAGGGGCGTCTTTGAAGCGCAGCCGTCCATACCGGTCAACCTCGAGCTGGAGCTCGCCGCCATCGGAGGCAACCCAGCCGCGTCCGTCGTACTCGTCGAGGACCCCGCCCCGCCAGTAGCTGGCGAGAGGGCTCCTGACGTACATGACAACGTCCTTCTCTTCCGGGCCCGTATATCCCAGCGGGACGTATTCGGTGAGCGAGGCATCGAGGTTCGTGTCGGGGGTCGCCGTTGGAGCCGACGACCCGGCTTCCGGCGACCCCGTTTGGGTCGGGTCTATGCTACCGCCGGTCCCCGACTCCGGAGAGGCCTCGTCACGGGACGGTAGTACGCCGGCAGCGGGCGGCGAACTGTCGCCGGCGGTCTCACTTGGCGCAGGCGGACGCCCGACGGTCAGATCGAGCCGGCTGGGCAGCGGCGCTGCCGCCTGGACGCGGTGAGCCTGGGGCAGCGCCAGGAAAATCAAGAAGGCGGCGCCGAAGGTCAATACGATGGTGCCGAGGACCGGCAAACCCAGCCCCAGCAGTCGCGCCGAGCCGATGAGTTGCCGGTTGCGCGACTCGCCGACCTCGTGGGCGGCCGCCAGAAACGCCAATGCCACGACCGCGAAGAGCACAAGGAACAAGGCGAACTGCACTGAGAGAGCGCTCTCGCTCACCAGCAGAATGATGGCGAGGCTGAGTAGGAAGTAGTCGTAGAGGCTCCGAAGGCTTCGGATGTTGAAGCTGACCAACGCCTGGACGATGGCGAGCAGCTTCGCCAGCGGGAACAGAGACCCTCCGGTAAGAACACCGAGCAGCTCGTAGCGCATCGCAACGGCAACGACGCTTACAGCGAGATAGATTACGACACCCAGTCGCACCCTGCGCCGCGCCATGATGTTCGAAAAGACGTGCCCTATGGCGGCGACCGCTATGAGAGCCGCGTATAGCGTGGCCCCGTTGGAGACCCACGCCACCGACCCGATGGCCACGGCCGCGCTGAGAAAGGAGAGGACATAAAGCGCCGTGACGCCCTGCCTGCCGGCTCCCTCCCAGGGGCCCGCATCTGCGCGAGTCTGAGATGTGTTGTCGGGCGCTGTTTCGCTCATCGGGTCCTGACAGCCTCTTTCGTTGCACGGCTCCTGGATTCCGGAACGGAGATGACGCGTCCCAGCGCTCGAACGGTTTCGGGCAGGTGCCCGGGCGTGCAGGACACGACGTCGGTCCCGGAGCCGGCGAGGACCGAGGTCGGCCTGGCATCCTCTTCATCGTCGAACCCTTCGAGTACCACCACCGTCAGGCGGCTAGAGTGCCCTGAGCGCTCAATCGCGCTCAAACTATCGGGGTCGGCGGCTGAAACCACCGCGATGGAGACCCCTAGGCGGTTGCTCTGCCCAAGGAGCTCGCCTATTGAGCCGGTGCGTCCCGGCTGCAGCCGAGCAAGGAACTCGAGTACCCGGTGCCACGAGCCCGCTGCTCCCTCGTCGGGGCTGGGCCACATCCGGAACGGACGCCCGTCCTGGAAGCATCGAAGGGCCAGACTTGCCGCGATCTTGATTGCGTATTCCAAGGTCGTGTCACGCCCGACGCCCAGATCGAACTCGGGATTGAAAGCAACCCGTACCTCCCCCTGAGGGATCCGGTCGAACTCTCTAACCATGAGCTGACCACGTCGGGCGGAGCCACGCCAGTGTATGTCGCGACGCCGGTCGGTGGGCCGGTATTCGCGGGCTCCTCGGAACTCACCGCTCGGGCCCGGCAGACTCAGCACCGGACTGTTTCCCTGTAGAGCGCCCTGGTTCACGAAGGAGTCAATTGGGACGACCTGCGGATAGACGGTGACAGCTAGCGGCGCCTCGACCGACCTACGGGCGCGGAAAAGGCCGAAGGGGGCGGAGGTCTCCAGTTTTAGCGGCCCGAACGTGTAGACACCGCGCCGATAGCACCGGGCCTCGTAGGTCGCCTCCTCGCTGCCGAAGGGGACAATCGTTCCGACGTAGAAGCCTTTGTCCATCTCATCGGGGGCAGCCAGAGGGCAGCGCTCCTGGATGCCGATTAGCGATTTGGGCAGCAGCGAGCGATTCTGAAGGCTTATCGTGACCTTGACGGTGTCGTCCTCGAAGACATCGCCCGCGGCTGAAGCGCCCACGCCTCGTTGCGCCACGAGTCCCCGGACGTTAAGCCAAGGCAAGGGCATGTTGACTGCGAGGACGGCCCATACCATAGAGTCGGCGACGTAGAACCAGCCGATGCTCGTCAGCCACGCCAGCCCGTACAGCACGACCCCGACCCCGACAACGACTATAGTCGGACCACGCTTGGTCGGGATCACGGACAGCCGCTCCTGGGAACGGGATTCCGCGCGGAGGGCTGTGACGTTGGGGGCACGGATGGAGGTACCCTCAAAAAGTGTGTAAACGGTCAGGCGGTGTACCCTCTCTCTGAACAAGACGGGCTCAAGGCCCAAGAGAGGAGATACACCGCCCATGAGGAAGGAAAGCACTGAGAGTAGGTCGGAGTCAAGGCCGGAGTGGGAGCAGTTGGAGGATTGGGTGCGAAGCCAGGTCCAGAGGCTGGTCCAAGAGTTGCTGGAGGAGGAGGTGACGGCGTTTCTGGGAAGGGCGAAGTCGGCGCTCAGGTCCGACTCGGACTCAGATACCGGCTATCGGAACGGATACGGCAGAGCCCGGAGGCTTACGCTGAGTTCGGGCACGATACAGCTTAGGCGGCCACGAGTCCGCGATACCGAGGAGCAGTTCGAGAGCCGGCTGCTGCCGCTGTTCGTCAACAGGACCAGGAAGGTTGCTGAGTTGATCCCCGAGCTGTACCTGCACGGTCTATCCGAAGGCGACTTCGATCTGGCTTTGCGGGGGCTGCTGGGAGAGGACGCACCGGTATCGGCGAGCACGGTGGCCCGGTTGAAGTCCAAGTGGAACGATGAGCTTGCCCAATGGCGCAGCCGGCCCCTCGATGACCTGGAAGTGGTCTACATGTGGGTGGATGGAGTCTACGTCAAGGCTGGTCTTGAGAAGGAGAAGGCGGCGGTACTGGTGGTGATGGCGGCCCTGAGCGACGGGAGAAAGGTGGTGGTGAGCGCTGTTCCCGGATACAGGGAGTCCACAGAGAACTGGTCCGAGGTGCTCAGGGACATCAAGCGCCGGGGCTTGAGCTGCCCGAGGCTGGTGGTTGGAGACGGACACCTGGGCATCTGGGGAGCTCTGCGCAACGTCTATCCGCAGGCGGCAGAGCAACGCTGCTGGAACCACAAGAGCGTAAACGTGCTCGCCAAGCTTCCAAAGCGACAACAGGACCAGGCCAAGCTCATGCTGCGTACTATCCCCTACGCCCAGACTCGGACAGAGGCTGAGCGGCTCAGGACGGTGTTCACCAGGTGGTGCGGCGACCATTCCTACGAGGCGGCCTCAGAGGCCTTGGAGCGGGACTGGGACCGCATGATCACCTTCTATGACTTCCCAAAGGAGCACTGGGGGCACCTTCGCACGACGAACCCGGTAGAATCACCCTTCGCGGCCCTCAGGCTTCGGACCGATGCCGCCAAGCGCTACAAGAGGGTCGATCGGGCGATAGCGGTGATCTGGAAAATGTTGATGGTCGCCGAACAGCGCTTCAGGCGTCTGAAGGCCCCTGAGTTGATCGAAGACGTCTATCTCGGTGCACAGTATGCGGATGGAATCGCCATTGAATCAACGGCTGAGAAGGTCGCCGCCTGATGTCGTTTACACACCTATTGACGTAACCTCCACGGATGGGGCCGGAGCGGCAGGCTAGGCGGGAACCGGGACCGTCTGTAATATGTCGCGGATGACGTCCTCTGGCCCCATGGCGGCGTTTGGCGCGGGAATGACGCGGTGCGCTAGGACCGGGATCACGACGGACTTAACATGCTCAGGTGCGACGAAGGTGCTGCCTCGCATGGCCGCTTCCGCTTGCGCCGCTCTTTGAAGGAGCACTCCACCGCGCGAGCTAGCCCCAAGTTTCAGCTCACGATGATCGCGGCTCGCTACCAGGACATTGGCCAGGTACTCGCGGACCGGCCGGGCCACTTCTACGTCGCGGACTTGCCGCTGCATCTCCCAGACGTCGTCGCGGCTCAAGACGGCCTCGACGCCGGGGTCCCCCGTCTGGTTGCGTTCTAGAATCGACACCTGGTCGTCGGTGCTCGGATCGCCGATGCTCAAGGACATTGTGAACCGGTCGAGCTGGGCCTGGGGCAACGGGAAGGTCCCATAGCTGTCCACCTCGTTTTGCGTTGCGACAACCCAGAAGGGCTCTGGCAAGGGGTAAGTCTCGCCGTCGGCGGTTACCTGTCCTTCGGCCATTGCTTCGAGGAGAGCGGACTGGGTGCGCGTGCTTGAGCGGTTGACCTCGTCGGCGAGCACGACGTTGGCGAAGATCGGCCCTGGGATGAACTCGAACCGACCGTTGGCCTGGTGAAATATCGACGAACCGGTGATGTCCGTCGGGAGCAGGTCCGGGTTGAATTGGATGCGGTTGAAGCTCCCGCCGATAGACGAGGCCAGGGACCGCGCCAGGAGGGTCTTGCCAACGCCGGGGAGGTCGTTCAGCAACAGGTGGCCGCCCGCGAGGAGGCTGGCGACACTCAGTCGGATCACCTCCGGCCTGGCGACAACAGCGCTTGAGACGTTCCGCACCAGCGTCTCGACGCCGTCGAGGAGACTCTCACGCGAGCCGCCGCCGCTCCCCAATATCGGGTGCTCTCGCTCGGTTTCGGGTGCGCTTCCGATTGGCCGGGCTTGCATTTATGGCGCGTGGCTTTCCATGATTCTCGACGTCGTGTTCTCCGGTCTCGTAGGGCCCCGTTCGGTTCGATGATACACCGGCTCCAGCTTCAAGTCATATAACGCGATCGAGGCACGAGCCGGTAGCTAGGTTTTTGATTTGCGGCTGCAACTTGTCGCATTCGGTTGCGTGGGGAGAAAGGCACGGTCCCGAACCGACAGGAGAGCCCTCATCCCTTCGGCAGACTCAGAACAGGCTCTATCTTCTCTCAGCGGCGGGAGGAGTCGCCGTGGTGGCTTGGGCCAATGTTCTGGTAGATCAAGTGCCGTTGGCACTCCGCCGCCGTCACACCTCTTCCATCTCCCGGGCCACCTTGTTCAGTGATTCCTTGGCGTCGCCGAAGAGCATCGAGGTATTGGGCTTGTAGAAGAGGTCGTTGTCGATCCCGACGAAGCCGGGGTTCAGGCTGCGTTTCAACACGAGCACGTGGCGGGCCTTGTCGACGTCGAGGATCGGCATCCCGTAGATGGGACTCCCAGGATTCTCCCTTGCAGCCGGATTCACCACGTCGTTGGCTCCGATTACGACAACTATGTCCGTCTCCTCGAACTGGTCGTTGATCTGGTCCAAGTCGTAGAGCTTGTCGTAGGGGACTTCGGCCTCGGCCAGCAACACATTCATGTGGCCCGGCATCCGGCCTGCCACCGGGTGAATCGCGTACTTGACCTCGACGCCTCTCGCCTCCATCAGGTCGGCCAGGTCCCTGAGCTGGTGCTGAGCCTGGGCGACCGCGAGGCCGTAGCCTGGTACGAATATCGACTTGCGGGCGTAGGCCAGCATGATGGCGGCGTCTTCCGGGCCACTCTCGTTGACCGGTCGAGCCTCCACGCCACCCGCGACCGCTCCGCCTTCTTCAGTAGCCCCAAAGGCTCCGAATATGACGTTTGCAAGGGAACGGTTCATCGCCTTCGTCATGATCTGCGTCAGTATGAGGCCGGCGGCGCCCACTAACGACCCCGCGATGATAAGCATTACGTTGCCCAACGCGAATCCGGCGGCGGCCGCGGCGAGCCCTGAGTACGAGTTGAGCAGCGAGATCACGACCGGCATGTCCGCCCCGCCGATGGGGATTACCAGAAGCACTCCCAAGAGGAGACACGCAACCGCCATGGCGACGTAAATTTCCATGTTCGGTTCGGCGACCATGTACACAATGGACGCGAGAATCCCTACGAAGAGCACGCCGCTGACGGTCTTCTGCAGAGGGAAGGTTACGGGCCGGCCGGCGATGATCTCCTGAAGTTTGCCGAAGGCCACAATGCTGCCCGTCAGAGTCACCGCGCCGATCAGGGTGCCGATCATTACCGTTATCGAGGCGTCGATCGAAAGCTCTTCGGGGCCTGTCAACGATTCTCGAAAGACGGCGGCGGCGACGAGCGCCGAGGCGGCGCCGCCGAACCCGTTAAAGACCGCGACGAGCTGGGGCATAGCGGTCATGAGAATGGTCCGGGCCAGCGTCGCGCCGATGGCGGAGCCGATGAGGATGCCGACCACTATCAACTCGTAGGAGAGTATCTCGCGGTCGACCAGGGTCGCGACCACGGCGACGAGCATCCCGAGGGCGGCCAGGGCGTTTCCCGACCTGGCCGTGGCCGGTGAGCCCAACCTCTTGAGCCCGAAGATAAAGAGCGCCGTCGCTACCAGATACAGCGCGCCTATGACGATCAGCATGTCTTCGGAGGAAAGGTCCATTACTCTCGCGAATCGGGCTTCTTCTTGAACATCCGCAGCATGCGGTCGGTGACCATGAATCCGCCGACCACGTTCACCGTCGCCAGTATCAGGGCGAGTAGCCCCAGTACCGTGGCCGCCGTTTCACCAGTCTGCCCCACGACAAGCAAAGCGCCGAGCACAGTGACTCCCGATATGGCGTTGGCGCCGGACATCAGGGGCGTGTGGAGGGTCGGCGGCACCTTGGTTATGACCTCGAAACCAACGAACACCGCGAGTACGAATATGTACAGCTCGATCAGCAGGGTGTTTTCAAACATACAGCGCTTCCTCGCAAACAGGGGTAGAGACGCCCCGGCGAGGCGTCTCTACCGTACTTTTGCGCCTATCATCGTGAGCTCCTGGAGGGGCCATAACCGGGTCCCCCGAAGAAACGGAAATCGAACGATAAGAATACGGAACCCGGACTCGCCGTGAGACCTTCATCGATCGGACGACTCGACTGCGCTGGCGGCCAGCTTGGCCGCGGCAAGGGAAGGCCCGTGTACGATTTCGCCGTCGTGCGTAATACAGCAACCAGAGACGATTTCATCCTCGAAGTCCAGCTCAATCTGTCCGTCCGTGACGAGGTGAAGCAAGAGGTTGGAAATGTTCTTTGAGTACAGCTGGCTCGCGTGAGTGGGCATCGTGCTCGGAAGGTTGAGCGGCCCATGGATGATTACGTCGTGCTCGACGATCTCGGCTCCGGGCTTGGTAAGCTCGCAGTTGCCACCCGTAGGGGCGGCGATGTCCACGATCACAGAGCCGGGCTTCATGCTCTTGACCATCTCGCCCGTGATCAAGGTAGGGGCGCGCTTCCCAGGTACTGCGGCCGTGGAGATTACGAAATCCATGTCACGAATATGCTGCTCGAGGAGCTCGCGCTCCCGCTGCTGAGACTCCTTGGACAGCTCCTGAGCGTACCCGGACTCGTGCTCGGCTTCGGCCACCACAGCTTCCGCTTCTATGAAGGTCGCTCCCAGGCTCTGGACCTGCTCCTTTACGGCGGGGCGCACGTCGAAGGCCGACAGCACCGCGCCAAGCCTGCGTGAGGTCGCAATGGCCTGGAGCCCAGCGACTCCGGCCCCGAGGATCAGTCCCTTTGCGGGCGCGACGGTCCCCGCGGCCGTCATCATCATAGGCAGATACTTGCCAAGGGAACCGGCGGCGATCAGCACCGCCTTGTAGCCGGCTACCGAGGCCATGGACGACAGCGCATCCATGCTCTGGGCCCGAGCGATCCGGGGCACGGCGTCCATGCTGAAGCTGGTGATTTTGCCGCTACGTAGACGTTCGGTCAGGTCCGGACTGGTCAACGGCTCGAGGAACGCGATTATCGCGGCGCCTTCGCGCATCAGATCGAGCTCACGCGGTACCGAATCACCATTCGAGGTCGGCTTGTTAATCTTGAGGACGACGTCGGCAGACTGGAATAGCTCCGCCTGGTCGCTTATCAGGCCGGCCCCCGCGTCCTCGTATTGCCGGTCGGGGTAATGGGCGGGAACACCTGCTCCGGACTCCACGACGACCTCCATTCCAGCCGTGGTCAAGGCAGCCACAGACATAGGAACGAGCGCCACTCGGCGCTCGCCCTCGAAACGTTCTGCTGGGACTGCTACCCGCAACCGTGCCACTCCGAACTGTGCACCTGTCCTCTCGGTGCTTCTGTCGCTCCCCCTTATTAGGATATCAGACTGGCTGGCATCTATGACCTGATTCAACGGCCCCTTGCCAAAGGGATTTCAGTCGCGAGGTCACCCAGTCCGGTTGCTGTAATATAACCATGCGGACTCCGTTTCCTTGGAGGCAGTGTGGCTGACAACGGTGGCGCAACGTATCGCGTCGGGATGATCGGGGTTGGTAGGGCGGGCACGCGCCACGCCCGGGCCTTCGCCGTGCATCCGAAAACCGAGGTCGTGGCCGGCGTCAATCGGAGCAACGATACTCTCGACGTGTTCAAAGAGCGCTTCGGAGTGCCCGGCTACAACGACTTCGAGGAGATGCTCAAGAAGGAACGCATTGACATCGCTTGCGCCGTGCTGCCCGTCCGGGCCAACGCCGAGGTGGTCATCGGCTGTGCGAAGGCGGGCGTCAAGGCTATCGCGTCGGAGAAGCCCATCGCCGGGACGCTGCAGGACCTTGACCGGATGGTCGAGGAGTGCCGGTCGAGGGGCATTCCCTATGCGGCAGGACACGTCGACCGCAACTACCCACAGTACTGGGCAGCCCGCAAGATGATCACCGACGGCGAGCTTGGAGACGTGCGGAGCATCAACCTCTACACGAACGTCGTCCAGGGCGGGTGCAACTCCCTGACGACCATGATGATGTTCGCACCCGGCCAGGCGATCCGCGGGACGTACGGATGGGACGCGGACGTCGAGTGGGTGGTCGGGATGGTGAGCGGCGACCCCTTTGCTGAAGGGGACGAAGGGCTCGACGGTATGGGTGGCTATCTGCAGTGGACCAACGGTATCCAGGGTATGGTGACTTTCCGCCCATCGGCCAAGAGGGGGGTCCAGGTCGTCTGTACCAAGGGGGTATTCGAGTCGGACAACAGGACCTTTCGCATCTGGAAGACTCAAGAGACGACCGAGCCGCCCGCCCTCAACGACCTGGTCGAGGTACAGGATGCGATACCGGATATCGACGAACGCGACCGCGAGCAGTTCGACGAGGACGGCTGGATCAGGCCGGGGCCACGCATCGAGGCTCACGTCCAGTCAGTCGTCGATTCGCTGGAACTGGGCATCGAGCCTCGGTGCAGCGGAGCAGACCAGCTAAAGGCAATGGAGGTCTCCATCGCCTTCAGGGAATCCCACCGGCGAAACCACGCCCCAATCCGCCTGCCCCTGGAGGACCGAAACCACAAGATGTATCCGGTCCCCTACCGCTGGAATTCGAAGAGAGACCTCTACGGCGATGCATGGTACCGGCAAGAGATGAAGCAGCACACCCTCGCGGCGGACTGAAGGGAGGAGGAAGATGGAGGAAGCCTTTGTCGAGCGGCTGAAGCGCGGTCCCCTCCTCGGCGACGGCGCTATGGGGACTCAGCTATACGAACGGGGCGTGGGCACGTCTAATCGGTGCCTGGACGAACTGAACCTTTCAGACCCCGATCTGGTCAAAGCCGTTCACCTCGACTACATTCGCGCCGGGGCCGAGCTGATCGAAACGAATACGTTCGGCGCGAACCGGATGCGGCTCAGTGAACACCGGCTGGAGGGTCTCGTTACTGAGATCAACGAAGCCGGGGTACGGATAGCCAGAGAGGCCCGCAGTCTCACGGGCCAGCGGATCTGGATTGCGGGCACAGTAGGACCGGCGGGTCGCCCCCTTGCACCGCTCGGACCGATGAAGACAACGCAAGCGAAACGGGTCTTCGCCGAGCAGGTTCGAGCCCTAACCGACGCGGGCGTCGATCTTCTGGTACTGGACACCTTTACCGACCTTCGAGAGATACGGCAAGCGATAGAGGCGGCCAGAGAGCTGACGAGTCTCCCGATTGTCGCCCACATGACCTTCAATGAAGATGGCGCGACCCCTTCGGGGGACACTCCTCAAGATGTCGTCGAGGCCCTGGAGTCCCTGGACGTACAGGCGGTCGGGACAAACTGCAGCGTGGGCTCAGAACCGATGCTGAGGGTCGTCGAAGCTATGTCGAAGGTGAGCGACCTACCACTATCGGCTCAGCCCAACGCCGGGTTCCCGGCATACCAGGACGGCCGGTTCATCTACCGAGCGTCCCCGGAGTACGTCGCTGACTACGCCCGGAGGATGGTCGAGTCTGGAGCCGTGATCATTGGAGGCTGTTGCGGCACCTCTCCCGACCACCTGGCGGCCGTCAGGGACGCCCTTCAAGGGGTCCGGTCTCCCCGGGCGAGACCAGCTGTGGCACCGCCGGCGAAGCGACAGGCCGCGACAGCCGCGCCCAGTACTGCCGGCCCTACTGGCCTTGCGAAAAAGCTCGGGCGGAAGTTCGCCGTGACGGTTGAAGTGGACCCGCCCAACGGATTCGATGTCTCGTCCACCCTGGAAACGTTGTCGGAGCTGCGGGACTCCGGTCTGGTCGACGCGATGGACGTGGCCGACAACCCACGGGCGCGGAGTCGCATGAGTGCGCTCGCCATGAGCAGCCTGATCCAGACGAGGCTGGGCATGGAGACGGTCATGCACCTTGCGCTGCGGCACCGCAATCTCGTCGCCCTCCACTCCGAGCTCCTCAGCGCCCACGCGCTGGGCGTCCGGAACGTGTTCGTAGTCATGGGCGATCTTCCCAGTACCGGCGACTATCCCGACGCGACCGCCATCGCCGACATCACCGCATCCGATTCAATCAGGCTTATCAAGGGCTTTAACTCGGGGGTCGACGTGTCGGGCAGGCCGATAGAGCAGGCAACGTCATTCAATGTCGGCTGCGCTTTCAACATGAGCGCCAAGAACATGGACAGGGAGCTGAGAGCACTCGACAAGAAGCTCGACGCCGGAGCCGACTTCATGCTGACCCAGCCTGTCTACTCAGCCGAGCTGGTGGAGCAGACGCGACAGCGTCTGGGCGGCTTCCCAGCGCCGGTGCTTCTCGGCGTCTTGCCCCTTCGGAGTGAGAGGCACGCCGAGTTCCTCCACAACGAAGTGCCCGGCATGGTGATCCCGGACGAGGTAAGGGAACGAATCAGCGAGGCTGGCGATGGCGCTGCCGGCGTTGGAGTCGAGCTCTCTCAGGACCTGTTGCGCGACGTCTACGGGTCAGTCGCGGGGGCGTACTTCATGCCTCCGTTCGGGCTGTACAGCGTCGTCCTCAACGTCCTGGAGGGAGTAAAGGACAAGCTCGGCCTGGCACCGGGCACGAGCCCGTCCTAGCCGGCAGCGTTAGCCTGCATTTTCTGTGAATGGTGCGCCGGGACCTCAACAGCCACTTGGTATATCCTCCCACGCATTTATAGACTTCGAAGGAGCGAACAATGAAAGTCACGCAACACGAACCGGGGATGTTCAGCTGGGCCGATCTGCCCACACCCCATTTAAAGGGGTCCACGGAGTTCTACACCGAGCTCCTCGACCTTCAGGCGACTGAGATGCCGGTCCCCAACGGCGGCGCGTACGTGATGCTCAGCAAGGGCGGCGACAACGTCTGCGCGATCTACGAGATGAGCCAAGAGATGAAGCGGCACCCCGGCGCTCATCCGGCTTGGCAAGCCTACTTCACCGTCGAGAACGCGGACGCCATCGCGGCCCAGGTGAAAGCATCAGGCGGGGCGATTGTCCAGGAGCCCTTCGACGTGATGGATGAGGGACGGATGGCCGTCGTCCAGGACCCCACTGGCGCCCACTTCTCGGTCTGGCAACCCAACAAATCCATAGGGTCGCAGCTCTTCGGCGAGCCAGGATCTCTGGCCTGGGCCGAGCTCTACACCCACGATACGGAAGCCGCCCAGAAGTTCTACTCCGAGGTATTCGGGTGGTCGGTCAACAAAACGCGGGGAGCCTTCGGCAGCGAGTACTTCGAGTTCAACATTGAGGGCAGGTCGGCGGCAGGCATGCTGGAGATCCAGAAGGCGTGGGGCGAGATGCCTTCTAGCTGGTCCATCTACCTTGCGGTGGCCGACATCGACGACACCATAGCCAGAGCGAAGGCCACGGGTGCAGAGGTGATGCCTCCAATGGAGGTCGAGGACGTAGGCCGTTTCGTCTCGATGGATGACCCTCAGGGCGCGTACGTGGCCTTTATCCAGGTGAAGCGGCAAGGTGCTTGACGAGGAACCTAGCCTTCCAAAACCTCAGTTCAGCGTGACCCCGACCTCGCGGCCTACCCGGCGAATGTACTGCTGGCCCTGGATTGTCTCGGCGTACGGGAAGTGCTCGGCGAAGAGCGTCACGTCGTGGTCGAGCTCCCCTAGGCGCCGGAGGATCGTGTGGTAGTCCATCGTACCGGTACCTGGTACCGCCTCGCCGACGTGAGCGATGATCTTGCCTCCGCCGGACATCGTGACGTCCTTGGCGTGGATACCGGTGATGTATTCGCCCAGCTCGTCGAATATCTCGTTCACGAGCTCGGTTGTGCGATAGATCAGGTGAGGCCAGGTCAGGTTGACCGGGTCGATCAGAATCTTGAGTCGCGGTGAGGGCACCGAGTCGAAGAGTTGCTTGTATCGCTCGACGGAGTATAGCGGGCTCTGGATATGGGGATGCCCAGCGACGTCCATTTCCGCCTCTTCGGCTAGCTCCACCAACTCGCGGACGCCTTCGACGCAGCTCGCCCACACCTCGTCGGACCACATCGCCGGCGTGCCCCGCCCGACGAGCAACCCGAACCCAACGAAGTGAGCGCCCAGGATCCGCCCGTGTCGAAGCTGACGGCGGTACAGGTCGAGGGTGTACTGATGGTCCTCTCGGTCGTACCCCCCAAGGCCTCCCCACGGCTTGGTGCCCTTATAAAAACCTGTGAACTCTCCGACGCGTAGCCCGTTTTCGTCCAGAAAGCTCCGCGCCTCTCTCGCGTCGTCGTCGGTCCAGTCTTCCGGAAGCGACTTGATGGTAATAGCTTTGACCTCCATCGTTGCCGCTTTGTCGACGAGTTGTTGGCGCTGGGCCTTCGCGTCGGGGCCCTCCCCAACCTGGAGGTCCTCACCGATCGGCGCGCTCATGATGATCATGCTTTTCTCCTCTACTCGTTTTGTCACGTTCACAGGATGGACGCCAGCGGATTAGCATCGACTCGGGCATGACAGTCATCGAACCAACGTTGATAGTCGGCGGGACTCACCATGACCAATCGTAGGCCGGACTTGAAGCTTACCGTCGGCATCGTCGCGACCGCAGCGGTGCTGGCGGTCACACTCGCCACGGGCTGTCAGGATACAACCCCTGAGCGCGAGCCGTCTATCGAGGCAGCGCCGACAAGTCCCGCCGTCGGACCAACATCCACCCCGCCGCCCCAGCCCACGGCTCAACCTGCAACGAAGTCGGTGTCTGAGGATGATGCGTCGTCCGGAGCCTTTCCAGTCGAGCCAGACCCAAGCTTCAAACGTGCGATGGCGCCCTACATCAGCGTCAGGTATTGGAAGACGGACTTTAGCCCGAATCCACCGAGGGAGGGCGTCGGGTTAGCATCCTGAAGAGGCCAGAGGGTGCTCTTCTGAATCTGGGATAATGGTTTTGTAACAGCAAAACAGTCCCAGAGAAGGAGCACCCAATAGATGATACCACGCAACCAGCCCGACCGTATCCGTATCGTCTTTGACGATCACCGCCTGGTGGCCAATGCCGGTCTGCTCCTGCCGGCCACCCTCGCCCGGCATCTGGGCCTGCGGGGACTCGTTGACCATCACCTTGACCTGGGCGGCGCGCCGGGGCGGGCCAACACCGGAGACAAGCTGATGACCCTGGTGGCCTCAGCCATGGCCGGCGGCGACTGCATCGACGACGCTGATGTGTTGCGCACCGGGGGGACGGCCTGCACCCTGGGCGGCACGGTCAAGGCGCCATCCACCCTGGGCACCTTCCTGCGCAGCTTCCGGTGGGGCCACGTCCGCCAGCTGGACCGGGTGAGCCGGGAGCTGCTGGCCCGGGCCTGGGCCGCTGGGGCCGGACCCGGCGACGCGCCGTTCACCATCGACCTCGATTCCACCATCTGCGAGACCTACGGACTGGCCAAGGAGGGCGCCCGCCACCACGGCTATACCGGCAAGCGGGGCTACCACCCACTGCTGGCCATCGCCGCCGGCACCGGAGACGTGCTGATGTCCCGGCTGCGCGAGGGCCGGGCCAACACCGCCCGCGGCGCCGCCCACTTCCCTGTGGGAGACGGTGGGACGGGTGCGCTACGCCGGGGCCAACGGACGACTCACGCTACGGGCCGACAGCGGGTTCTACACTCATGGCGTGGTATCCGTCTGCCGCAAGATGGATGTCCGCTTCTCCATCACCATCCGCCAGCATAAAAGCCTGCACAATCTCATCGAGGCGATACCCGAAGATGCCTGGACGCCGATTCCTTACTGGATGGACGGCGCCGCCGATGTGGCCGAGACCACCTGCACTCCCTTCCAGAGTGAACCTGACGCCGCGCCGGTGCGGCTCATCGTCCGGCGTGTGAAGCCCACGCCCGGTTCCCAGCTGGCCCTCTTCGCCACCTACAGCTATCACGGCTTCATCACCGACCGGGACGGGGAGATGCTCGAACTGGAGGCCGACCATCGCCGCCACGCCGAGATCGAGAATGCCATCCGAGACCTCAAGCACGGTGTGGGGTTGAACCATCTCCCCTCGGGCCGCTTCGCCGCCAACGCCGCCTGGCTGGCGGTACAGGTGATGGCCCACAACATCGCCCGCTGGACAGCGCGCATCGGTCTGGGCGAGCAGGTGGTGACCACCAAGACCCTCCGGCGGCGGTTCTTCTCCCTGGCCGGACGGATCACCCGCTCGGCGCGCCGCCTCACACTGCATCTGCCACAGCGCTGGCCTTGGGAAGCCCAGTTCGATCGTGCCCTGGCCCGATTGCGCGCCCTGCCACTCCCTGCCTGACGGCGGCGGCGGCAACCGGCCGCCATCCGGCCAACCGAACGTCCCCGCGAACTCGCGCCAGTCCGGTCTGCGAGTGCCTCTTGCTGTGTCCTCTCCCCGCTATCTCGCCCTGACCAACATTCGCAGACGGTCACAAAGTCTCCCCGCGGCAACTGAAGACAAACACCGGCCCCCCTCTACCCCAAATCGTGCCCGGACCATCGCCCTCCCTTGCCCCTATCGCCCGTTCCGCTGCTGCATAGTCATCCCTTCGGTGGATTTGGGTTTAGCCGGAACACAGTCCCGTTCGATGAGCTTGTGGTCGGAACACTGTTCCGCGACAGCATCCGGCCGGTGGACAGACCGAAGTTCACGACGGTCGAAGGGGCCTCGGAGTGGCTCGACGACAGAGAGCCCGTGATCGCCTTCGATCTCGATGGAGACGCGAGAGCGTACCCGCTTCAGATCCTGATGTTCCACGAGATCGTCAACGACGTGGTCGCCGACGTCCCTGTCGTGATCACCTACTGCCTGCTCTGCAACTCGGCGGTAGTCTTCGACAGGCGGCTCGATGGCGTCACGTACGACTTCGGCACCTCGGGCTACCTGCGCAAGAGCGACCTAGTGATGTGGGACCGCCAGACGGAGTCATGGTGGCAACAGATCACAGGTGAGGCAATCGTCGGCGAGCTTGCCGGCAACCGACTGACCTTCTTGCCCACCACCATCGTCTCCTACACCGACTTCCGAGCGGAGTACCCGGAGGGGGAGGTGCTCTCGAACTCCATGGGCTTTCCGTATCCCTACGGCCGGAACCTGTACGAGCATTACGATGAGCCGACCAGGCTACCCCATATGTCCAGGTTCGCGTTGACCGGAGGTCCACCGCCGAAGACGCGGGTCGTGGGTCTGGACATTGATGGCGTGCGCGCAGCAGTCCCATACCCCCTGCTGGAGCGGGAGGGCGCGCTCAACGCCATAGTAGGAGACCGGGAGCTGGTGGTGCTCTTTCAGACCGGCACTCTGTCGGCCCTCGACCAGCTATCGATCAAACGCTCAAGAGACGTGGGTTCGACGGGGGTATTCGACCCACACGTCGACGGACGAACGCTGTGGTTCAAGGCCGAGGGCGGTCAGATCGTGGACGACCAGACCGGCAGCAGTTGGTCGATACTGGGTCGAGCGGTCTCCGGCCCTCTCGCTGGACACAAGCTCGAGCCCATCGTGCACGGCGACCACTTCTGGTTCGCCTGGGTGAGCCTCTATCCCGATACCCTGCTCTTCAGCGACACACGCGCTGAGGAGCCATGAGGAGCCTCGGACAGCTACACGCCTTCGGGGATGGCCACCTGCTCCCCCGAGGCGAACTTCCGCCAACCGCCGTTCGCGTAGAGGGTGACCGAACCTTTCCCCAGCACCTTCCACCCGTCTGGGCCGCTCAAGCAGCCCGTCATCGCGTCGATACCGAGGACAGCCACACCGGACGGCGTTCCTGACTCGAGCTGCTTCGCAACCGTGGCAGGGTCGCTGCGCTCGTGGTGAGGTAGGACGGCGACACCCTCGACGACGCCCAACGTCTCCGTCCAGTCGCGGAACCGCATCCACGACCCCAGCACCATGGCCCCGGCGCTTGAGCCGGCGACGATGGCTCCGCGGGCGAGAGTAGCTTCGAGTCTCTCGAACAGCAGCGATCCTTCGAGAACGCTGAGCAGGTGACTAGGACTGCCGCCGGTAAAGTACAGGACGTCGGCCGAGTCGACGGGGATCAAGAGCTCCACGTCGGAGGCTTGCACCGCATCGAGCACCATCAGTTCTGACGCGTCGGCACCAAGGCTGGAGAAGTAGGCCACGCCGTTGGCGGCGGCTTTCGAGGGGTTCTGGTCGGCCGCGGCTGTTGGAATGATGAGAACCTTTGGCCCGTCGCGCCCTGTAGCGTCGAGGAGGGCGCGGTCCATTGCCTCGCAGCCCTTAAGGAATTCGTCTCCGCCGACAAGTGCGATGTGACCTGCCATGGGGTACCTCGCCTAGGGCTAGGATCTGGGCAGATCCGAGACCTGCCCCTAAGAGAGTTTTGAGGAGCCCATTCTAGCAAAGGTCGTCGGCTCTCGATTAGAAGATCGCCGTTTCTGTGCCGTGAGTGATGGTGCTAGACTTCGAACCGGAGGCGGCTATGGGTGAAACGGCGGATGTTGTCGTTGTCGGCGGCGGGGTCACGGGCTGCAGCATCCTGCACGCCCTCGCTGAAAAGGGCCTGACCGACGCTCTGCTACTCGAGCAAGACGGGCTCGGGTCGGGTTCGACGGGCCGGTCCCAGGCCATACTCAGGATGCACTACTCCAACGAGGTCACCACTCGGATGGCGTGGGAGAGCCTCAAGGTATTCCGTAGCTTCGAAGAGGTCGTCGGCCGTTCATCCGGGTACTTCCGGACCGGATATTTGCTCATCGTTGGACAGCACGACCGAGCGGCGATGGAGCAGAACATCGAAATGCAGAAGGGGCTTGGCGTGAAGACGAGCGTGGTGTCCTCTGACGACGTGAAAGAGGTGGCGCCGCAGTTCGCCGTATCCCGCGACGAAGCCTGCGCCTTCGAGCCGGACTCCGGATACGCCGACCCGTGGGCCGTAACTCTGGGATATTCGGAGCGTGCAAGGGAGCTAGGCGCGGAGGTACGGATGAATGAAACCGTGATCAGCGTCGACGTAGAAGGAGGACGGGTCACTGGCGTAACTACCACTCAAGGGACGGTCTCGACGCCTAATGTGGTCGTGGCCGCGGGGCCATGGTCCAGGGCGTTTATGGCGGCTGTGGGCGTGGACGTGCCGTTACAGACGGTCCGCCACCAGGTGATCACGCTGCGCCGCCCCGAGAGTCTGGCTGCGGACCACGCAATCGTCGGCGACATCGTGAATTCGCTGTCGGCACGGCCCGAAGCAGGCCGCCTGACGCTTGTCGGCGTGGGGGAAGACGAGGAGGTCGAAGTCGACGCGTATGATCACGGGGTTGATACCGCGGTCGCCGAAGATGTGGCGACCAAGTTGTCCACCCGCATGCCGGGGATGTCCGATGCGGAGTTCCGCGGAGGCTGGTCCGGCCTGTTCACGGTCAGCCCCGACTGGCACCCGATCGTCGACCAGGTCGACGGTATCAACGGCCTCTACTGCGCGGCCGGTTTCAGCGGCCACGGGTTCAAGCTGGCGCCGATGGTCGGCGTAGCGATGGCCGAGATGGTCGTCGATCGCAAGGCGACGACTATCGACGTCTCGATGCTCGGGCTCGACCGGTTTGAGAGCGGCAGGCTGATGGAGTCTCGTTACGGGATGAGCGTGCCGGCGTGAAGGAGCCGAGCCAAGGTACGGCACGATCCATTCAGCCGCGTCCTGACCCTGACCTCTGCGTTCTCGGCGGCGTCTGCTTTGAACTCTAGTCCGCCACCTGGACAATGATCTCGATTTCCACCGGTATGTGGAACGGCAAGCTGACGAAGCCTACGGCCGAGCGGGCGTGGCGGCCCTTGTCGCCGAACACCTCGACCATCAGGTCCGAGCATCCGTTGATAACAGCGGGGTGCTCGGAGAAGTCGGGGGTCGCGTTGACCATCCCCAGGAGCTTTACGACCCGTTCGATTTTATCCAGGTCTCCGGTCTCGGCCTTGAGTCTGGCGAGTATGTTGATCCCGACGAGTCGCGCCGCCTCGTAGCCCTCTTCCTGTGTGAGGTCATTGCCGACCTTACCCTTGGGTGTAGTGCCGTCGGGCCTGGCGGCCGGACCGACGCCGGACAGGTACAGCAGGTTACCCGTCCTTACTCCCGGTACATAGTTGGCGGCCGGCGCCTGCGCTGAAGGTAGGGTTATTCCCAGGTCATCCAGTCTTGCTTCGATAGCTCCCATCGCATGCCTCCTGATGCTCTTAAGTGCGGCGGCATTGTACCTGAACCCCTAACGTGGGGGTTTGGCGATAGTCTCGACCACTTCAAGGAGTTGGAATTGGGGCAGGCCCAGCGCGACAAACGCCGGGAGTTCTAGCCTCTTCCAGAACGACAGTGGTTCAACGCCGGCGACGTGGCCCAGGAACAGGGTCATGACGGTCCCATGTGTAACCACGGCGAGGTTGCCGTCCTCCCGCTCTTCGACTAATGCATTTATCGCGCCGGCGAACCTGCCGTAGGCTTGCCCCGCAGTTTCCGTTCCCAGGACCAGGCGTTCGGGATCAGTTCGCAAAGAGCTCCTCGATCCGGTCTTCGAATTCCTTCACCCCGAGCAGCCCAACGTTGCTCCGGTCGTGTTCTTGGAGCCCTTCCGCAATCTCGGTTGGGGTGCCGAGCCTTTCGTCTATGATTCGTCCGGTCTCGATCGCCTTGGGCTCGGAGCTCGTGACGATTGCCGTCAGCTGGTGTTCGACAAGCCTGTCCGCGAGGGGCGCACAGCGAGCGCGACCGGTATCCGAAAGGCGCCATTCGCTGCTGGGGACAGCCGCGTCGATGTCCGGGAGCGAATGGCGGACGAGGATCAGCTTGCGCATCGGGATTCCGTGGGGCCGGGCCCACATGCTGGTCGCTTTACGGTTTCACACGGGGTGCGGGCGTAGACACAAGAACGCCCCTACCAAGAAGCGGTTTGAGCTAGGTTCTGGCTTCGACAAACGTCAGGATGCTGGCCGGGTTCTCGACGACGATAGCGTTGACCTGCTCTTCTGACAGTCCCTTTTCGTGCAGGCGCGGGACGATGTTCTCGAGTATGTGTCCGTAGCCGTGGCCGCCGTACTTCGTCAACTTGTGCTTGGCGAAGATGTCCTGGGCAAGCACTACGCGCGAGCCATAGCCTTCATCGACGAGCCGCTTGACGTAGTCGATGCGCTGAGCGTCGCTGAGCATGTCGACGGAGGAAAGGGGGTAGTACGAGGTCTCCCATCCAAACAGGTCGTACTCCAGATAGCATCCTCTTCGGGCGAGCTCCAGAACCATGTCCGTGTCCTGGATGGTCCGGTCAAGGTGTGACATAACGACTCGGTCGATCGAGGCGCCCGATCCTCCCAGGACATCAAGTATCTCGAAGGGCGCGGCCTCGTTCCTCCCGGGGTGGACCAGAATGGCGGCGCCGGTCTCGCGTTGTGCCCGAGCGGCGCCCATCAGTACCTTGCGCTCGCTGTCTGTCAGGGGCCATGTGCAGCCGATTTCGCCAATGATTCCGGCCCTTACGCCCGTCCCATCGACTCCCGTGGTGATGTCAGCTACGATCTCGCCGGCGATCTCGGCCTCGGTCTTCTCGCTTAATTCCGCTGGGTGCACCGCATCGACGTAGTATCCGGCGCCCATGACGACGTTGATACCAGTGGCCCGCGCGATGGCAGCGAGAGCCTTCGGGTCGCGTCCGATACCAATAGTCGTCGCGTCGACGATGGTGCCTCCTCCAGCCCGCTTGAAAAGCATCGCCTCGGAGATTGCGGTCTCGATGTCGAGGAGCAGCAGGTTATCTTGGTTCCTGAACGGGTTGTAGGTCACCCATCCTAGGTTTTCCAAACTGACCGGCTGGTAGGCTTTATGCTTCTGGCTGGCCTCCGACGGGGGCGTGAACATGCACAGGAAATCGATGAGAAGATGCTCATGAGTGGACGTCGGGCCCAGCTCGGCCGGATCGAGCGGCCCGAGCACGGTCTGGGCCATTCCTGTCAGCTCTGTCGTCGGCAAGTCAGCCTCCCGTGAAACAGAATGCAACGGAGGCTAAACCTCGTAGGGCCGCCAGTCAAGAGAGGACGGGCGCATGCAATGCGCCCTACGAGGTTCTTGTGCTCGGAGGGCTGTCGAAATAGTCTGGGTCGCCGTGGTACGGGAACATACCAAAGAGGTCCTTTTCACGGTTCTCCCATACGAGGCCCGTTTCACAGTAGGACATCGCCCCGTGGGCGGGGGGGCTGTATTCGGGATGAGTCAGCAGGTCTGACCTGTACCAAACCGACCGGTGTTTGAAGGAACGTCCGACCGGATACCCGACGTCGATGAAGTCGTATAGCCTGGGGTTCTTTCGTTGCTCGTTGGTGCCGGGGCCGAACTCCGTGTACTTGGATAGCTCCGACCGCGCGGCCTGGACTTCATTGACAGACATTGGCTCGCCGTTGTCCACGAACAGGGCGTCGATCTGCGGGTCTACCATGACCCACTTCTCGTGCTCGTCGGACCAGAACTCGGCGGTGAAGTGGCCGAACCACCCGTCGGGCTGTTGGTTCGTGAAGACAGCCCCCCTTGCCGGAATGCCCACAGACTGGCAGCAGCTCACGAAAGTCGACGAGAAGTGGACGCAGTGAACGATGGGACGCTGGCCGTTGTGCCCACGCTGGGCCGCGCCCCAGTCGAGGACCGTTTCGGCGTCCCAGGGCGCGAACTGCATCGCAACGGCCGAATTGGCGTGCTCCCAACTCGACGCGAGCCACGTGGTGAGGGCGCGGACTCGATCGAGAATCGGCCCACCCTCCCCTGCCGTCTCGGGCAACCGCCGCCTCAGGGACTCAAGCCGGGGATTCGTCGAGTCCTCCCAGACGAACGGCGGTGGGGGTCCGTTCTCGCCCTCGGCGAGGCGCAATCGAACGATGTACTCGCACCGGAATACGTTCAGGTAGCCCATGTGATCGTTGCGCCACGTTGCGCCGGAATCGTCGCTAACGTAGCTGTCGGGCTCGGCATGGCCCGCTTCGAGGCCCAACGACCATGCGTTCATCGCCGTCGAGTCGCACCAGATCTCGAAGGTGTTCTTGCCGGGCCTGAGCAAGCTCGGTTCGATCTCCATCTGGTGCCAGCGATAGACCTCGCGGGAATAAGGTTCGGCGGATGTGGTCTCCACGCCGTTGACGGCGATCCGCAAGGGTGCCGTGGCGCCCGGATAGCTGCGGGCCAGAACGTAGAGCGTAGCGGGACTCGAGGTCGGTTCGAGCTCGAGCACCTTCCGCGCGTGGCGGAACGTGGTGACCTCCTCACCCATCGTCGGGATGCCATGGCCGCTTTCGGTGTAGTAGAGCCTGCTCATGAAAGTGCCTCCGGGAGATTCGACGAACGCTATTCTCTCCGTCGTTATGCTCGATGGCAAGCCCACCTATGTTGCAACCAGCGCAGGTCGGAGGGTGCCGATTTGGTATGATTGTGCCACCGCTAGACCTAGGAGACCGAATGGCTGAAACGAGAAGGCTGCCATCGTGGCTGAAGGTTCGGATGCCCGGGGGGCAGAACTACCTCGAGCTGAAGGACCTGATGCGAAGCGGCCAGTTGCACACGGTGTGCGAAGAGGCCCACTGCCCCAACATTGGCGACTGCTGGGAGCGCGGCACTGCGACGTTCATGGTCCTGGGGGATATCTGCACCCGGGCATGTGCCTATTGCGCCGTCACGACCGGTAAACCCACCGGCCTCGACCTCGGAGAGCCGGTCCGACTGGCCGAGACCGTGGAGAGGATGGGCCTCAAGTACGCCGTGATCACATCGGTAAACCGCGACGATCTTCCCGACGGCGGCGCGTTCATATTCGCCCAGTGCATCAGCCAGATCCGCAAGCGGCTGCCCGCGTGCAAGGTCGAGGTGCTGATCCCGGACTTCCAGGGCAACTGGGACGCCGTTGCGACGGTTATGGCTGCGGCGCCGGACACGCTGAATCACAACATCGAGACGGTGCGGCGAGTGTTCCACCGCGTCCGGCCCAAAGGCGATTTCGATCAGTCGCTGGAGCTGCTGGCGCGCGCCAAGGCCATTGACGCTAACGCCGTGACCAAGTCCGGCGTGATGGTGGGCCTGGGCGAGACGTGGGACGAGTTAGTCGAGACGATGCGTGAACTACGCGCCGTTGACTGCGAGTTGCTCACGATAGGCCAGTACCTCCGCCCATCCGACAAACATGTGCCTATGGGCCGATGGTATACGCCGCAGGAGTTCGATGAGCTGGCGCGAGAGGCCGAAGCCCTCGGGTTCCGTCATGTGGCGTCGGGGCCGCTCGTCAGAAGCTCGTACCACGCTGATGAGCAGCACGCCGCTGCAACAGAGGCGCTGGCCGTCTGAGCTTTCTCGGACCGGACGTTCTCCCCACCCCGAGCGATAGCTAGGCCCGAAACGACTCCATCACCCGTTGTGTCGCCGAGTATTCGCGTCTTCCTCCGCGCAAAATCGGCGACACCAGGTAGATCGACCTGAAACCGGCGTCGACGAACTGGTGCAGCACCTGGAGCGCGATTTCCTCGCCTGTCCGCCCTTTAGCCATGTCGTCCGTGACCCACTTCGGTGTGTCGCCGAAAACGATGCCCTCAGGTGCCATGACCTGAATCCCACAGAAGACGGGCGCGGTCAGGGCCTCTCCATAGCTGCTGGCGTACCGGTCGAGGAAATCGGTGAGAGGCTGAGTGTCGAACAGCGACTGCAGCAGGAAGAACTGGGCGCCCGCTTCGACCTTGCGGCGCGTCAGCTTCAGCTGCGAGTCGATGCCTCGCCCAAGGTCGATGGTTGCCCCTACGCAGAAGTCGGTCGGAGAACGGAGCTTCGCCCCCTTGAAGTCAAGCCCCTCGTTCATGGACCTCACCGAGTCAACAAATTCGGTCGGCTTGAAGTCGTCCACGGCCTTGACGACCGATAGCTCGCGCTCGCTGAACTCGTCGCCTTTCACGATCACCAGATTCCGGAGGCCAAGCAGCGCCGCCCCAAGAAGGAGGCTTTGCGCGGCGACCTTGTTCATGTCTCGTGACGCTAAGGTAAAGAGTACGTCCTTACCGGTGTTCTGGGTGATCCAGTGAGCGGCGAGGGCCGAATTGACCCTGATGGACTTGCCGGGGTTGTAGGCGACGGAGATGTAATCGGCGTCGAGGCGTCGTGCGGGTTCGAGAAGCTCTGGGTCAGGCCCGCGGGGTGGAGAGAAATCGCAAACGAAGATGACGGCGTCGGGGTCGTGGGCCCGCCGTTCGACGATCGTCGTCATGAGGCAGCCTGCCGGAAGTGCCCCCAGCGTCTACTCGGGTCTAAGAGTCGATCGGGCTGGTTACTTCCAGCCAAGCATACCATGCTTGCCGGGTACGAGCGATACGCGATGTCCGTCGTCGCACTTGTATCGCTGTTCTTGTACGACCGGCCGCTTCCCGGAAAGGGAGGACTGCTCCATCGTCTTTTGACATTCGGAGAACGGGCAGTTGACCTTGTAGATCACACGGTTCCGCAGCCGTTCGACCTTTACGTGGGCGAGGGTCTCATTCAACGTTCGTGAATCGCCGACGTATCGGAGAACGTACCTCGTGGCAGTGCTGAGAATGCTCTTACCGCGACCATTCGGGGGAGCGACGTGCTCGTAGTCCTGGAATCCACACTTCATACACAGCGGTTCATCGTAGTCTTTTACGAGCTTCGTGTAGCAACGGGGGCACTCTCGCCGCGGGTCGACGGGTGGCGTCGGTTCACGACGCGGGACAGGCTGAGGGATAACCTCGATACTCGGCGCGAAACGGGTAGGCGCTGTAATAACCACGGTGGTCCTCCTTTTTGGATGCACATCCAGACGACGCTAAACCGGTCGGTGGTATGCGACACCAAAAGCTGAGGAGGGCCTACGCTGGCCTAAACGACCTGAAACAGTTACAACGCCCCGTGCACCTACCCCGGAGAATGTATGCTGACCCCAGGATTACGGTCCGTGCACCCCCATGCTAACCGATGCATACCCCAAAGCAAGGCCTATTTTATACATATACGAGAATGAATACAAGTACTTTTCAATCAATTTTTGGGACATTTTGACGCTGCTATCTTGGGCCAACGGCGCTTGACAAGAATAGAACGATTGTGCTAATCTCTTTTTAGCCGAAGGTTAAGCGCTCCGCGACGGAGCCGATTCAGAGGGTGGAACGCCCCCGATCGAAGGCCGAAGAAGGCCGGATCGGGGGCTTTTTGTGTCTCTTGGGGCTGAGTACTATTCACGGAAGTTCCGCAGCGACGGCGGCATCCCGGAGCGTCGAACCTAGGAACTGATTGCGGAGGTAGGAATGGAGAGACCGGTCCGGTCTGCGTACATGGACATCGTCGACCAACGAAAGCTGGACGAAGGTAGCTACCGCGTGACTATTGCGGCCAACGAGCAGGTCCGGCAGCCCCCTGAGCTGGACTTCGAGGGACTATCCACCGCCAATTACGAGAGGAATCCGGTGGTGATGTGGTCCCACGATGCCGTCGGTAGATCGCCCTCGGGCGGCCTTCCGATTGGCCGGACGTCGAAGCTGGTCAAGTCGGCCGACGGACGCATCATGGCCGATTTCGAGTTCCTCACAGAAGACCCCTTTTCGCAGCGGGTCAAGAACGCATGGGACAAGGGTTTCCTACGGGCAGCTTCCATAAGCTGGCTTCCGCTGGAGGGAGGGCCGTCTGAGAACGGGAAGTGGAGAGATACGCGCTCAGATCTTCTCGAGTGGTCGATCGTAGCCCTTCCCGCCGACCCGGACGCCCTCAGGGAGTCCCATCGGCGGATGATGGTGGCTTTGGTGGGGAGAGATGACGACGTTGAGAAAGGCTCCAAGACCGGCGATCAACGCGAGACCGCTCTGCGGGAGGACAGTGAGATCAGCCTGTCGGACCTGGTTGTGGTAGCGGACCTCGTAAGGGAGATCAGGACCGCTCTAGGACCGTAGAAGTGGCGAACGGCGGCAAAGCGCGATCGATTGAGAGCAATCCAAAGGAGGACATGACGTGCCGAACACGGACATCGAGGAAATCAAGAAGGAACTAGTGGTTCAACGGTTTTGTATTGATGGGTAGAGTGACTTTAGTTTGATGCGCGCATCCTCGGTAGTGAAGCGCCAATCCACTCGTATCACATCCCGGTTGCGTTGATTCTGCCAAGCATTGACCTCGCCGCGCAGGATGTCCTGATTGGCAATCCGTCGGTCCAGGCACTGTAGAGCCAGCACACCGATCTCTATCTCCGCCATATTCAGCCAACTCCCGTGTTTGGGAGTGTAGTGTATCTCCAGTCGCTCAGCTATACGCCTCGCCTCAGCAGGCTCGAATGCCTCGTATAGCGAGGACAGCTTGTGAGTGTTGAGATTGTCCATTACCAGCACGATCCGGTCTCTGTCGGGGTAGTCCTCGTCGACCAGTTTCTTTATCACATGCGCCCAGTCCACCTTCGTGCGACGCTCTCTGACCTCGACTCGGCGCCATCCGTCCAACGGTGCAAACAGCATGAACAGGCTGCTCACTCCATTGCGCTCGTATTCGTAGTCGTATGCCGCCGATAAGCCGGGCGCTGCGGGACGCGGCACTCGCGTCTCCTTGACTTGCTGTTTGCTCGTCTCATCCATGCACACCAGAACCTCATTCCCATCGTACGGCCGTTGGTAGACCTCCAGTACGTCTTCCATCGCGCACACAAACTCCGCGCTCTGACCGGGCGGGATGCACCAACTCTGCTTCAGCCACGGCTTCAGTTCGTTTTTTTAAGCGCCTGGCGAACCGTCTCGGTGCTGATGGTCTCGACTATCTCACACTCGACCAACTGGTCAGCCAACAGCTTCAGGGTCCAACTGGCACGCCCCTCCGGCGGTTCCCCGCAGGCCATCGCTATCAACCGTGCTTCACCTTCGCCGTCCAGTCTCTTTTGACGCCGACGCAGTTGCTTTTTGCGATTCAGCGCAGACTCGACCCCCTCCTCTACACAGCGCTTGCGTATTCGCTCGACCGTTGACTGTCCCACACCGAGCGCGCTGGTGATGTCCGCGTCCTTCATTCCCCCGTCCGAGCGTGACTCATCGCTCATCAGCAGAATGCGCGCATGGGTCTGTTTGTACGCCGCAGCCCGACCGCGTGAGACCAAGGCGTTGAGTTCCTGTTGTTCGTCGGTAGTCAGTCTGATACGGTACCTCTTGGTAGACATCATGGTTCCTCCTCGGTTCAACGTTACGATTGAACCCCCAAGAGGAACAATGACTATCATGGTATTCATTTCAATGATGTTGGACCACTAGGCGATATCAACACATTCGTTCAGGATAGGTTCGATCCTGTGGCGAACGACGTCTCTTTGCTGAAGGAGGAGAGCGAGAGGCTGGGCGGCGAGGTACTCCGGCTGCAGGAGCGTGAGCGGACGGTGCGTCGCGAGGCATTGGCCAGACACGTCGAGGAGAGCGAAAAGCCGGTAGTACCGGAAGGCCCGTACTCCGACATGGACCCGCTGGACCTGGGCCTGCTGCGCCGGCTGGCGAGGTCCCAGCGGCGAGAGTCTTACGGGCCCGCCTGGGTCCAGCGGACGGAAGAGGCGAAGCGGGCGCTGGCCGAGAGCGTCACTCCTGCGGGAGTACAGGACTCCGGTCTGGCCGCGGCGCGAAGGTTGAAGGACTGGTACTCCGTGGACAGCCGGCCGACAGGCCAATTCGAGTCGTTCGGCAGATCGGTCCTCCAATCGATGACCCGGGCCGCGATGGACAGCACGACGGCCGGGTCCGGCGACGAGCTCGTGGCGACCCTAGAGGCGCGCGAGCTGTGGATGGACGTGAACCTGCAAACGCTAGTAGCGCCCCTGGTCCACACCTTCGCCATGCCGTCGAATCCCTTCGATCTTCCGCGGCAACTCGGAGACGTCGATTTCTATCCGGGAACGGAGAACGTCGCCACAACGTCCACGGCCCCGGGCACGGGAAAGACCACGCTGGCCGCGTACGAGCTGGTCGGCCAGGCCCCCTACTCTTTCACGCTTGAAGAGGACGCGGTGATCGCGATGCTGCCGGAGATCCGGGCAGGCCTTGTGCGGAACGTGGCCGAGGCGTTGGACGACATCGTGCTAAACGCTGATACGTCGACGAGCACCAACATCAACGCCGACGGTACGACGATCTCGGCCTCGGACGCCGGGAAGGGGCAATGGCTGATCGGCTACGACGGGCTGATACACCTGCCGCTAGTCGACAACACGGGCCAGTCCAATGACCACGGTGCGGCGGTGTCCGACGACATGTTCAACGAGATTCGCGCCAAGCTTGGCAAGTACGGGGCACGGCCCTCCGAGCTGGTCTGGGTCATGGACGTGAACACCTTCATAAGGGCCCAGTCGATCACCCAGTACCGCACGATGGACAAGCTCGGGCCGAACGCGACCGTTCTGACGGGCATGCTGGGCGCGATTGAGGGCATTCCTGTGATCGTGTCCGAGCAGATGAAGCTGGCAGACACCGACGGCAAGGTCACCGATGGTGGGAACGTTGCCGACACGGGCCGCTTGCTCATCTTCAACCGGACCCAATGGGCCCAGGGGTTGAGGCGTGAGATGACCCTCGACGTGGACCGTGACACGCAGAAGCGCCAGACCGTGGTAACGGTGAGCTTCCGCCACGCGCTTGCGGAGCGCAGCGGAAGCCGTTCAGCCGCGACCCACACGGCCCTGCAGTACGACATCACCGGAGTCGCGTAACGACGGGGATTAGGGCTTGGGGGCTAGGGGCTAAACCCCCACCCCAGCCCCCCCACCGGCCCAGTTCAACGACCAGGAACACCGTTCAAGGAGGAATCGATGGGATTCAACAAGTCGAACCCGACGGCTGAGAACGTCGGTGCGCTGTTCTCGCCTTCGGGCGCCAACTTACCGACCAAGTGGCTTCAGGTAGCCCTGACAAGCGGGGTTGCCAACGCGTTCGCCGTCGCGGTCCAGAACCCTGAAACCGTGGACGTGATCATCGTCCGGTGCATTCTCGACATCACGACGGCAGGCGGCACGGCCTCCTCGGAGCTGGATGTCGACGTCGTAAGCGGCGCCACCAGTACCGGCGACGACATCTTCGACGGCGTCGACGCAAACGCCACCGGCATCAGCGACAGCCTCAACTCGACGGACAACGGCACCAACGGCGAGGGCAAGTCGTGGAAGTGGGACAAGAAGGGCGGGACCAACGACTACGTCACCGCCAAGATACTGACAGCCAACGCCGCCAGCCTGGGTGGCAACCTGTACATCGAGTACATCCCGACCGCCTAGACGTCTCGGCAAAGAGACGCCCGAGCGCCTGGAGCCATTTTTTTAGGATGAAGCTATCGGAGGTGAAGTTAGCACATGGCTAGTTCGGAGACTGCCACACTCATGTCGTCGGAGAAGACCGTTTCGGTGGCCGGGACGCCCGAGCCGCTTTCGTCGGTCAGTCAGCGGGTCAAGAGCGTTACGTTGATCGCCAAGGCGGGGAACACCGGCCAGGTCTACGTCGGTGGGTCGAACGTCGCGCCCGCCACCAACGACGGCCTGGCGCCCGGAGACACGCTGCGGGTCCCCGCCGTCAACTGGCTGGACCTGAGCGCCGTGTACCTAGACGTGGACACCGCGGGCGAGGGCGTCGACCTCTACGCGGTCAAGGCTTAGCGATGGTCACAGACACGAGAATCGAGTACCGCCCGAATCCGCTACGGCAGGGGTCGCGCAATCGTAGAGGCGATCAGGTCGATAGGGAATTCGTCGGTCAGCTGCTGCACCTCCTTGGAGACGTTCGCGCAATATGGCTACCGGGTAAGTCGGGAGCGACGCTGACCGACAGGTCTCGCTACGTGCGTGTTCTTACCTGGTCCGAAGACGTCTCCGCCTTCGACACCAAGCCGGTTGAGCTGGGCTCCGGCTACGCGGTCCACTTCAACGGTACGGATGAAGAGGGCGACGCCCCCGACGCCGACGAGCTCAGCTTTGGGGACGGCGCCGTGGACCAGCCCTTCAGTGTGATCGCGCTCGTTCGGCCCGACACCAACAGCAACACTGAGGCCATACTCGCGAAAGACGAGCTGACGACCGGTTCGACTCAAAGAGAGTGGTTCTTCCTCCTCAACGGTGGGCGCCCGGAGTTCAGCCTGCGAGACGACAGCGCGTCGGCCAGCATCGGCCGCCGGGATGCCACCACGGTCACCGCCGCGACATGGACGCTCCTGGTTGGAACGTATGACGGAAGCAGAGCTGAGCCCGGCATCAGGTTGTACAAGGACGCAAATCGTGTGGACGACACCAGCATCGGCAGCGGCGCCTATACGGCGATGGAAAACAAGACTTCGAAGCTTCTGCTCGCACATCGTCTCAGCGCCGCGACCGCAGTGCAGGACGCTTTCGATGGCAAGATCGCCTTGACGGCCGTTGCAGCCAAGGCGCTGTCTCGCGACGAGGTGTGGGCGCTCAAAGAAGCGATGAATGGCTACTACGGTTTGGCTTTATAGCTCATAACGGACACGAATCTCGTAGGGGCAGGTCTGAGACCTGCCCTTACGCCGAGCGGCTCACGGTGGACCTCAACCGCCCATTGATGGGCTCGTCGAACTAAAAGAAGGGAGAGGTAATGGCAACCATATCGATCACGTACCCGGACTCGTACGCGCCGGACGCGGTGGCGGCCCTCAGAGACTACCTGGGCAGCGACGCCGTCAGCCTCACCGACGGGCAGGCCGCAAAGAAAGCGGTCAAGCGCATGGTGAAGGAACGCGTCCGCTCATACCGGCGCCTTCACGCCTATGAGGTTTCTGCCGCGGTGCAGGCCGCGGACACGGCTATGGCCGACAAGGAAGCCGCGGCCGTCGCCGCGGTCCAGGCCCGCAAGAACGCCGAGGTCTCGGAAGACGCAGCGGTCGAGACCGCCTTCGGGAGCGACAGCTGATGCCAGGACTCGAAGTAGGAATAAACCGAGGCTCGATGCTCCAGCTGTACCGGGCGATGTGGGGCCCGGTCTACGAAGCAGTGCTGAACATACTCGGCGGCACAGGCACCGTGCTTCCAATCGGCGACCCGGACCACGGCCAGCCTGACGCCACGACGTTCAAGACCGTGGGAGACGAGCAGGCGACCTTCACCTGGTCGGAGGCGCCAAACTCCTTCGACACGAAGCTCGACCTGGCCGACCCAGACGGCTTCCAGGGCATTGTGCCAGTCGTGTCGCTCAATGGCGCCGATGAGGAGGCCGACACCCCTGACGCAACCTACTGGTCCAGGGGCGACGGCTCCAACGATAGCCCCTTCAGCGTCGGGGTGTGGGCCAACATGGACGCCAACGGCAACGCCTTCCTCGCGAAGTACAAGACGACGGGCGGCCTTCGTGAGTGGGGCTTCAGACAGACCTCGGCCGGGAAGCTCGAGTTTGACGTCTACGACGAGAGCCAGGCCGTCAGCGCCTTCCGGCTGGCAGACGCGGCCACCAGCCTCGACGTCTGGCACTTCCTGGTCGTCACCTTACGACGGCGCGGGAGGAGCCAGCGCGATGGACGGTGTCACCTTTTACGAAGACGGGGCCGTCAAGGCAAGCGCCGCCACGAATAACGCTTCCTATGTGGCTATGGAGAACAAGACCCACAAGGTGGAGTTCGCGTTCTACGATGGGAACGGCGCCTTCTTCGATGGCAAGTTCGCGGGCGGTCCGTTGGGGCCATTCTTCGTTCAAAAGGCGCTGACCGCGGACGAGGTGCTTCGCCTTCATGGACTGGGCAATCGGGCGCTGGCTGTCTGATGGTGAACTCCTACGTTTCCCTCGACCTCTTCAAGAGCTCGGCGGTCCTCAACATCACCGGGACCGGCGACGACGCCCGCCTCCTGGGCCTGCTCGAGAACGTGGGCCGGACGATCGACCGCTACTGCAACCGTCACTTCTACGCCCTGAACGCTACGCGGAAGTTCGACGGCAACGGCCGGTCGGAGCTTCTGGTCCCGGACCTCATCAGCGTCGATTCGAACGGACTCAAGACCGATGACAACAAAGACCGCACCTTCGAGACGATTTGGGCGGCCACCGACTACCTACTACAGCCGTCCAACGCGGACCCGACCAGCGCGGACAACCCCGAGTCCCGCCCCTACACGAAGGTCGTCGTCGATACCGACGCAGGCTCGAAGGCGGAATGGCCGGTAGGAATTCAGACCGTCCAGATCGCCGGCCAGTGGGGGTGGTGGCGTCACTTGAAACGCGCCGACGAGACGGCCGACGCCATAGCCGATGCGGTCACCTCTAGCGTCACGGTTTCGAGCCGCGCCGACGTAGAGGCCGGGCACACACTCCTGGTCGACACCGAGCAGATCTACGTCAAGAGCTACAGCGGGAACACCCTGACCGTCGTGCGCGGCGTAAACGGAACGACCGCGGCTTCGCACGGTGGCGGCTCAGCCATCGACATTTACGAATACCCCGGCCCTATCGCCGAGGCGACGGTCGTTCAAGCCGCGCGCCTCTGGACGCGGAGGGACAGCGCTTTCGCGAGCATCGCCGGATTTCCAGACACGGGCCAGGCGAAGCTATCCGCCGGGCTGGACGCCGACGTTCAACTGCTCCTCGGCCTGTACAGGAAAGCGGCAATAGGGGTCGGCGTCTAGTGGCCAACGAGATCAGGGACGCCAAGGACGGCCTCGCCTCGCGGCTTTCGACGATCTCCGGTCTGAAGGTCCTCGACTATCCAGCCGAGTCGGTCCACGAGTTCCCGGTCGCCGTAGTTCTGTTCGAGTCTCGGGACGCGTCCCAGACCATCGGCGGCAGCAGCTTCGCAGGAAAGATCAAAGTCGTCCTGCTCGTGTCGTCGGCCAACACACAGCAGGCCTACGACACGCTCGACGAGTTCATCGACCCGCTGGGAACGAGCAGCATCGAAGCCGCCGTCGATGGCGACAACACCTGGGGGTCCAAGGTCGACGACGGCCGCTTAGTCTCGGTCAGCAACGTCGGCCTTCGCAAGCTGTGGGGCGGCTTCTACGTCGGCGCCGACTTCCACTTCGAGTTCGTCAAGAGCGTGAGCGGGTGATGAAACTCGTGTATCACTCATGACCTTCTTCGACTCCAAAGTATCGAAGTTCCTGATCGACGACACGGGCAGCGTGCAGCGCGACCTGTCGGCCTTCTTAGCCGACGTCCGCGGACTCCCTGGGCCCAGGAACCTGAACGAGGTCACGGCGCTGGGCGATAGCGGCGCCAGGTTCATCCCTGGACTGGAAGACGTCGCAGTCTCGCTGGCCGGGATCTTCGACGACACCGCCACCAGCGGGCCCGACGCCGTGCTCGGCCCGCTGCGCACCCACGCCTCGGCCGTCGACTTCGAGTACGGCCCCGAAGGCTCGACAGCCGGCGACGTCAAGTACTCCGGTACTTGCTGGGTGCTCTCGTACCAGCTGCGGAGCCGTGTCGGCAACAGGGTCGAGTGGACCGCTTCCCTCCAGGTGGAGGGCACGGTTGCACGGGGGACTTTCTAGGAAGGGGCTTAGGGCTAGTGGTTCAACTTTTTTGTATTGATGGGTAGAGTGACTTTAGTTTGATGCGCGCATCCTCGGTAGTGAAGCGCCAATCCACTCGTATCACATCCCGGTTGCGTTGATTCTGCCAAGCATTGACCTCGCCGCGCAGGATGTCTTGATTGGCAATCCGTCGGTCCAGGCACTGTCGAGCCAGCACACCGATCTCTATCTCCGCCATATTCAACCAACTCCCGTGTTTGGGAGTGTAGTGTATCTCCAGTCGCTCAGCTATACGCCTCGCCTCAGCAGGCTCGAATGCCTCGTATAGCGAGGACAGCTTGTGAGTGTTGAGATTGTCCATTACCAGCACGATCCGGTCTCTGTCGGGGTAGTCCTCGTCGACCAGTTTCTTTATCACATGCGCCCAGTCCACCTTCGTGCGACGCTCTCTGACCTCGACTCGGCGCCATCCGTCCAACGGTGCAAACAGCATGAACAGGCTGCTCACTCCATTGCGCTCGTATTCGTAGTCGTATGCCGCCGATAAGCCGGGCGCTGCGGGACGCGGCACTCGCGTCTCCTTGACTTGCTGTTTGCTCGTCTCATCCATGCACACCAGAACCTCATTCCCATCGTACGGCCGTTGGTAGACCTCCAGTACGTCTTCCATCGCGCACACAAACTCCGCGCTCTGACCGGGCGGGATGCACCAACTCTGCTTCAGCCACGGCTTCAGTTCGTTTTTTTAAGCGCCTGGCGAACCGTCTCGGTGCTGATGGTCTCGACTATCTCACACTCGACCAACTGGTCAGCCAACAGCTTCAGGGTCCAACTGGCACGCCCCTCCGGCGGTTCCCCGCAGGCCATCGCTATCAACCGTGCTTCACCTTCGCCGTCCAGTCTCTTTTGACGCCGACGCAGTTGCTTTTTGCGATTCAGCGCAGACTCGACCCCCTCCTCTACACAGCGCTTGCGTATTCGCTCGACCGTTGACTGTCCCACACCGAGCGCGCTGGTGATGTCCGCGTCCTTCATTCCCCCGTCCGAGCGTGACTCATCGCTCATCAGCAGAATGCGCGCATGGGTCTGTTTGTACGCCGCAGCCCGACCGCGTGAGACCAAGGCGTTGAGTTCCTGTTGTTCGTCGGTAGTCAGTCTGATACGGTACCTCTTGGTAGACATCATGGTTCCTCCTCGGTTCAACGTTACAATTGAACCCCCAAGAGGAACAATGACTATCATGGTATTCATTTCAATGATGTTGGACCACTAGGGTCTTAGCCCAAATCCACCGAAGGGATGACTATGCAGCAGCGGAACGGGCGATAGGGGCAAGGGAGGGCGATGGTCCGGGCACGATTTGGGGTAGAGGGGGGCCGGTGTTTGTCTTCAGTTGCCGCGGGGAGACTTTGTGACCGTCTGCGAATGTTGGTCAGGGCGAGATAGCGGGGAGAGGACACAGCAAGAGGCACTCGCAGACCGGACTGGCGCGAGTTCGCGGGGACGTTCGGTTGGCCGGATGTCGGCCGGTTGCCGCCGCCGCCGTCAGGCAGGGAGTGGCAGGGCGCGCAATCGGGCCAGGGCACGATCGAACTGGGCTTCCCAAGGCCAGCGCTGTGGCAGATGCAGTGTGAGGCGGCGCGCCGAGCGGGTGATCCGTCCGGCCAGGGAGAAGAACCGCCGCCGGAGGGTCTTGGTGGTCACCACCTGCTCGCCCAGACCGATGCGCGCTGTCCAGCGGGCGATGTTGTGGGCCATCACCTGTACCGCCAGCCAGGCGGCGTTGGCGGCGAAGCGGCCCGAGGGGAGATGGTTCAACCCCACACCGTGCTTGAGGTCTCGGATGGCATTCTCGATCTCGGCGTGGCGGCGATGGTCGGCCTCCAGTTCGAGCATCTCCCCGTCCCGGTCGGTGATGAAGCCGTGATAGCTGTAGGTGGCGAAGAGGGCCAGCTGGGAACCGGGCGTGGGCTTCACACGCCGGACGATGAGCCGCACCGGCGCGGCGTCAGGTTCACTCTGGAAGGGAGTGCAGGTGGTCTCGGCCACATCGGCGGCGCCGTCCATCCAGTAAGGAATCGGCGTCCAGGCATCTTCGGGTATCGCCTCGATGAGATTGTGCAGGCTTTTATGCTGGCGGATGGTGATGGAGAAGCGGACATCCATCTTGCGGCAGACGGATACCACGCCATGAGTGTAGAACCCGCTGTCGGCCCGTAGCGTGAGTCGTCCGTTGGCCCCGGCGTAGCGCACCCGTCCCACCGTCTCCCGCAGGAAGTGGGCGGCGCCGCGGGCGGTGTTGGCCCGGCCCTCGCGCAGCCGGGACATCAGCACGTCTCCGGTGCCGGCGGCGATGGCCAGCAGTGGGTGGTAGCCCCGCTTGCCGGTATAGCCGTGGTGGCGGGCGCCCTCCTTGGCCAGTCCGTAGGTCTCGCAGATGGTGGAATCGAGGTCGATGGTGAACGGCGCGTCGCCGGGTCCGGCCCCAGCGGCCCAGGCCCGGGCCAGCAGCTCCCGGCTCACCCGGTCCAGCTGGCGGACGTGGCCCCACCGGAAGCTGCGCAGGAAGGTGCCCAGGGTGGATGGCGCCTTGACCGTGCCGCCCAGGGTGCAGGCCGTCCCCCCGGTGCGCAACACATCAGCGTCGTCGATGCAGTCGCCGCCGGCCATGGCTGAGGCCACCAGGGTCATCAGCTTGTCTCCGGTGTTGGCCCGCCCCGGCGCGCCGCCCAGGTCAAGGTGATGGTCAACGAGTTCCCGCAGGCCCAGATGCCGGGCGAGGGTGGCCGGCAGGAGCAGACCGGCATTGGCCACCAGGCGGTGATCGTCAAAGACGATACGGATACGGTCGGGCTGGTTGCGTGGTAGCATCTATTGGGTGCTCCTTCTCTGGGACTGTTTTGCTGTTACAAAACCATTATCCCAGATTCAGAAGAGCACCCTCTGTCCACTTCAGGATGCTAACCCGACGCCCTCCCTCGGTGGATTCGGGTTAAGCGCCTGCGGCTCCCTTCCGGGGGCTGGTGGGACATCGAGACGAGGCCGCGTTGGCGGCACGTCAGGGACTGGGTCTCTATAAATGGCGCGTGCCAAAGCGAGCCACCGGCCGCCGATGGTCCGGACCTCGCCGATCGGGCTCTAGCATCACTGACGGTGGCCTGGAGCTTCCGAGAAGACGTGAGCGTAAGCTCGCTGCCCCACCGCGACCCCGGGGACACGCTGGCGGCGCTGGAGCTCCTGGAGGCCGAGGTGTTGCCGGCGTGGGACCGTCGCTCTTCCGAGAACATGGCCGAGGAGCTGTTCTCGGCGCTGGCGGCAGGCCGAGTGCCGGCCGAGTTTGCCGAGGCGCACGTCATCGCCTCCACAGGGTGGAGCTGGCAAACGCTGATGGACACGCCCGCGGATGTCGTCGAGAAACTGGCTCTTTACCTGTCCGTCAGGTACGTGACAGAGATCGGCGGCGTACTGGACTTCCCACAGGGTGGCCACAGTGATTGACTCCGATCGGCTGGCCGAACTCAGACGGGGCTTGAACGTCACATTGGCGGCAATGTCGCCGGTCTCGCGTGTCCCGGTCCCCCGTAGCAGAAACAGGTCCGACGCGGATGTTCCCGGCGAGGCATCAAGAAGGGCCCGCGGTGGCAGCCTGGTCTTTTTGGACGACGAGCGTCCCTTGAGGGCCCTGGCCAAAGAGATCAAGCGGCTCATCTCAGAGGACATCCGGCGTGGCATCGGACTATGTTACGAATTGCAACTGATTGCAACACTAGGGAAAAAATGAATGGCCCAGGCTAAGTGGCTTGTATGCGTCGACTGGAATGACGACGGCGACTTTTCGGACGCCAACGAAGACGTCACGTCCGACGTGCTGGGGCTCGATCTCGAGCACTTCCGCGACCTCGCGAGCGAGCGTATCGAGGCCGCCCGGCTGGAGCTCGAGCTCGCCAACGACGACCACAAGTACAGCCCGCCGAATACGAGCTCGCCCCTCAGCGGCGACCTGAAGCCTGGGCGAACAATCTGGCTCCGCGCCGCCTACCCCTTCGATAGCTTCACTGACGCGGCAGGAACACAGTTGGCTGACCACGATCTCGACTACGACACCGGCTTTGCGTGGTCAGAGCACCTGCAGGGTTTCGACATCGCCCCATCGGGAACAGCAGCAGAGACCGACGGCGTCCAGGGCAGCGGAGATTACGTTGCCACCGTCGATTTCGGCCAGTCCGATGTCTCCTTCGGGTGCGACTTCACTCGTGGCACCGACTCGACCGACCACGGCGGGCTTTGCTTCAGGTACTCGAACACGACGAACTACCTGTACCTTCGGGTCACCGGCGCCGCCATCGAGGTCCGCAAGGTGGACGCCGGGGCCGATAGCCAGATCGCTTCCGCGACGCACACCTGGAGCGCCTCGACGACCAAGTTCCTGCAGGTAGCACTCCACGGCGACTCTATTCGCGTGTTCATCAATCATCTTGAGGTAGTCGATACCACGTCGTCCTTCAACACCGCCGCCACGCGGCACGGCCTTTTCTCCGACGACCAGGCCGACCATACCTGCGACAACTTCGGAGGCTGGGTCTCGCTGTTCCACGGCGCCATCGACGCTATCCATCCTCGGCCTCGAAAAGGGGCTGAGTACTGCTACGTCCGAGCGCTAGACGAGATGGAACGCCTCAGCAGCGTGACGCTCTACACCTACGCTTCCTCGCAGCTCCCACAGAGCTCGGACGACATTCTCGAAGACATCCTGGACTACGCCGACGTGGACCCCGCCCGCCGCCAGCTAGACACGGGCACGACCCTGGTGCCCGCCTCTTGGAGCCCGTCGATTTGGGGCGTGAAGGCCACCGCCGAAATCCACAGGCTTCAATATGAGGAAGACGGGTTCGTCTACGTCGACGGCCACGGCTACTGGCGACTCGAGAACAGGTCCCATCGCACAGCCGCACCACATACAGGTTCCCTTGCCACGGTGAAGGAGTCCGATGACGGGACAAATCCCTACTTCTCGGAGCTGGTCTGGGACGATGGCGCCGAAAACATCGAAAACATGGTGTTCATGCGGATAAGGAACGCAACCAATCAGGGCGCCCAGACGGCGTGGGCGCTCTCCGAGAAGCCCCAGTTCGCGTCTAGCGAGACCTAAGGACTTCCTGGCCGAAAGCAAGACCTACGACATAGTCGGCGGGCAGGTGACGCCGGTCGAAAACACCGACTACGACGCCAATACACAACAGGACGGCCTCGGCACCGACATATCAAGCGAGCTAACCGTCAGCCACCCGAACACCGCCGACTTCAACGGCAAGGGGACTTCGTCCGCGTTAAGTTCGGAGCCACGGCCGGATACCTGACGCTGCTCAAGCTGAGGACACTAAACGCTCTAACCTACGATGACCCCGTACTGTTGCTGGCCGAAGACGCCTCGAGCAAGAGCGCTCATGGCGAGCGCATCAAGACGATCGAAGCCCGATGGACAAGAGAGGTCGACGTGGCGCTGGCGACGGCTCAGAGCCGCCGGGACCGAAACAAAGACCCCAAGACGGTGCTAAGGCTTGTCGTCCCCAACGGCTCGAGAGCAAACATGATGCTCATATTGCAGCGCGGGTTCTCGGACCGAATCACGGTGAGTTACTCGGCGATGGGTATCAGCGAGGATTTTTTCGTAGAGGGACACAAGCTCACGGTCGACGAGGGGTGGACCGCCGTGACCCGAGAGCTTCTGCTGGAAGGAGTATAGCGCGCGACATGGAGATCGATCTCACGCCGTTTCTTAACGCCGGCATCCTTGGAGTGTTGCTCGTGTGGTTGATGTTTCGACTCGAACGCATACTGACCCGCTTCGACAGAACGGTCCAGTTGGTCGCGAGGGCTATCATCCGACTCCTCGAGCGTGCGGACCCTGAGGAAGCTTCGGCTCTGAGCAGGGCCTTCCACAAGGCCAACAGCCACGACGAGTAGTTAGCGCTCCGCAGCCAGAGTCACTTGCGCCACCCACAGTCGTTGTGGAATAATTCACTACCAAATCGACAGCTAGGTAGGCCGCGACTTGCAACAGACCGCACGACTGCCCAGACAGGGTGTCACCTCGACCGAGGACATGTCGACTGGGACCGATTGGATCAGGCTCAGGTTCGCTATCTGTATTACGATCTTTGGCGGCACCGTCGGTATCACCACGGTGCTGGTCAACCACCTCGCTCGGATTGAATTCCCCGACGTCGTCCAGCGCCTGACCCTGTGGGATACGCTGGTGTTCGGTACCGCCGGCTTCCTGGGTAGCGCCCTGATCGCAGCACCTTGCGCTTACTGGCTGTTCGGCCCGCTCCCTATCTTCTTGGCGCGGAAGAAACGGGAGACTCGCGGGTTCCGCAAATGGGTGATCCTGGGTGTCACATTCGGGCTTTTGTTCCCTTTCGTCACGGGAGCCGTATTCATTCCGGTAGGCTTCAACCTCGTCGACTTCGGCAACGGGCTGCTGACCATACCTGAGATTCTTTCGAAGAGCCTGGACCTTGTGGTTTTTGCACCTTCAGTCGGGCTTCTGCTAGGAATCAGGATCGTCTTTACGGGAATGATCGCTACTGTTGTCTTTGCCCCGGGTGCGTGGATGATCGACAGATTCAATCTGTCCGATGACCCCACGACGGCCAAGTACGGGACGTGGGCCGTCACCGTCGTCGTGTCACTAGGCTTGATCGTCTTTATGGCTATCGCGCCGGAGCAGTTCTTGTCCAGCCTTGGCTGACGCCTGTGATTTGCCACGTCGGTGGCTTCGCAACATACGGCCAGGTGTGACTTCGTCGATACGCGGTTAGCACAGTGCGGCAGATGACGACGGGCAAGGCGAAGCTGTCGTCATCTGCTTGACAGGAAAGAACGATATACTATAGCCTGACCGAGCCAGTTTTCAGGGCGCCTGTCTCTCTGGACTCCTGGCTTTTTTTGGTGCGCGGACACTTGAACCAGGGTGAGGTGCGGCCGATGGTAGAGCAAGTAGCGGCAGGGTCTGCAACATTCCTCCAGGACGAGGAGGAGTTCAACGTAGCGTCCCAGTGGCGCTTGATGTGGTGGCGCTTCCGGCTGCACAAGCCGGCATTGGTGTCCGTCGTCGTCGTAATCTTCTTCTACTTGACGATGCCTGTGGCTGAGTTTCTCGGTATGGGTGAGCCGGGGCTGGTGGACGAGCAGTTCCACTACCTGAGGCCTCAGCCAATCAGGTTCTTCGACGACGGCTCTTTCAGTCCTCACGTAAACGGCCTCCGAGGGTACAGGGACGAAGCCTTCAAAAAGGAATACGAGCTGCTTCCCGACGTGAAGATCCCCATCGGGTTCTTCGTGCAGGCTTGGGACTGGGAGTTTTTGAAGGTAGTCAAGAGCAACCGCCACCTCATTGGATTCACCAGTCAGGAGCAGGTTAAAGAGCGGGCGGCGCCATTTGTGTTAGGCACCGACAACCTTGGGAGAGACCAGTGGTCTCGCGTCATGTTGGCCACGCGTATCTCCCTTTCAGTCGGTTTGGTCGGCGTCGGCCTCAGCCTCATCGGCGGCGTGTTCCTCGGCGGAATCTCCGGCTACTATGGCGGCGTAGCCGACACTGCCATCCAAAGGGTGATCGAGATAATGGGGGCGATACCAGCCCTGCCTTTGTGGATGGGCCTCTCGGCGGCGGTGCCGCAGGACTGGAGCGTACTCCAGGTCTACTTCGCCATCACGATTATTCTCTCGATCTTTGCTTGGACGGGGATGGCCAGGACGGTCAGGGGGAAGTTCCTCGCCCTCCGGGAAGAGGACTACGTCACGGCGGCGCGCCTGTCTGGGACCACCGAGGCGCGCATCATGTTCCGGCACATGCTGCCGAGCTTCTACAGCCATATCATCGCGACGATCAGCCTGTCGATTCCGGGCATGATCGCCGGTGAGGTGGGCCTCAGCTTCCTTGGCCTCGGTCTAAGGCCTCCGGCGGTCAGCTACGGCATATTGCTGCAGCAGGCACAGAACCCACAGACGGTGGCCCTCTATCCCTGGCTCATGTTCGTCGCTCTGCCGGTCATCGTGGTCGTCTTCTGCTTCAATTTCCTCGGCGACGGCCTGCGAGACGCGGCTGATCCTTATGGCAAGATGTCGGGCTAGGGGACTGATATGGTAGCGACCCGAGAGACCAGAATAAAAGAAGATCCGATCCTGTCGGTAACCGACCTCCGCACCTACTTCCCCACGATGGAAGGTGTAGTCCAGGCGGTCGATGGCGTCAGCTTCGAGATGAGGCCGGGCGAAACTCTCGGGATCGTCGGGGAAAGCGGCTGTGGCAAGAGCACTCTTGGCCGTACGATCCTCCAGATACTGGACGATCCCGGGCGCATTGAGAGCGGTTCCATCATCTGGCGCCGCGACGATGGAAACGGTGTCGTAAACGAGATCGACATCACCAAGCTTGCCCCGAATAGCAGGGCGATGCGCAGTATACGTGGCGAGGATATCGCCCTGGTCTTCCAAGAGCCGATGACTGCCTTCAGCCCCGTGCATACGATCGGGAACCAGGTCAACGAGGCGATCGTGCTCCATACCGACATTCCCTATAAGGAAGCGGGGGAGAGGGCACGAGAGTTGCTCGATTTGGTCGGCATTCCGAACCCGGAGCAGCGACTCAAAGAGTATGCGTGGCAACTCAGCGGTGGGCTCAGGCAGCGGGCCATGATTGCAATGGCCCTGGCCTGCGATCCGAGGCTGCTGATAGCCGACGAGCCCACAACTGCCCTCGACGTCACGACTCAAGCCCAGATCCTGGCTCTGCTCCGGCGGCTGCAAGAAGAGAACGGCATGGCGATCATGCTGATTACGCACAATCTGGGCGTTATCGCCGAGATGGCGGACGAAGTGGTCGTGATGTATTTGGGCCAGGCCGTGGAGAAGGGACCTGTCGAGGAAGTGTTCTACTCCCCGCAGCATCCGTACACGCAGGGTCTCCTGCGGTCGATCCCAAGCATATATGCGAAGGGCGTCGAGCGGCTTCCTTCCATCACAGGGTGGATTCCACATCCCTTCAATCGTCCGTCCGGATGCACTTTCCGACCACGCTGCCCGTCCTATATGGAGGGGATCTGCAACCTGAACGTTCCACAGTTCTTGCCGCTGGAGGGCACGCCACAGACGGTGCGCTGTTTCCTCCACCACCCCCCTCAAGAGGTAGCCGATAGTGGCTGAGGAAATCCAAACGGCCGAAGTTACCAGCGGCGACGACGTCTTCCTGGAAGTCAACCACCTCGTAAAGTGGTTCCCTATCTACAGAGGATTCTTCAAGCGAGTCGTCGGCAACGTTCGTGCCGTCGACGATGTGTCGTTCGAAGTCGCCCAGGGCGAGACTCTGGCGCTGGTAGGCGAGAGCGGATGTGGCAAGACGACCACCGCTCGATGCGTAATGAGGGCAATCGAGCCGACGGCCGGAGAGGTCTTGTTCCAGACCCGTGATGGCCGATTGGTGGACCTGGCCCCCATGGACAAGATGCTGCTGCGAGAGCTTCGCGGCGAGATGCAGATGGTGTTCCAGGACCCATTCACCTCCCTGAATCCCAGGATGTCGCTGCTGGATATCGTCGGTGAACCCCTGCTGGTCCACGGAGTGAAGAGTCAGACGGAACGCGCGGACCGGGTCGCCGAGTTGCTGAGGCTAGTAGGACTCAGACCAGAGTACATGAGGCGGTTCCCACATGCCTTTAGCGGCGGTGAACGCCAGCGAATCGGTATAGCCCGCGCCCTTGCCTTGAACCCACGGCTCGTTGTGCACGACGAGCCCGTATCGGCACTGGACGTTTCAGTGCAGGCCCAGGTCATCAATCTCCTCGAGGAGTTACAGGAACAGCTCAACCTCACCTACCTTTTCGTGGCTCACGACCTGAGCGTGGTCAGGCACATCGCGGACCGAGTGGCTGTGATGTATGTCGGGAAGATCGTGGAGGTTGGGGGGACTGAAGAGGTCTTCAACAATCCCAAACACCCCTATACCGAGGCCCTGCTCCTCTCTGTACCGGTACCCGACCCCAAGATCAGGCGCGAGCGTTTCATCCTGGAAGGGGAAGTCGCCAACCCAGCCAACCCGCCGTCCGGCTGCTACTTCCACCCGCGTTGCCGATATGCGGAGGACGTCTGCAGGACCGAAACCCCGTTCCTCGAGGAAGCGGGGCCGGGTCACTTCGTCAGTTGCCATCGCTTCAAGGAGCTGTCCCTTGAGGGCCTCACCCAGTCGGCGGTCGCCTCCCAAGATATCGCTCAAAGTCAAAGCAACGGCTCCCCCTCGTCCTAATCGCCCTCGTTTCCTGTCCTTTGCAGCGTATCGTTGCCCCGCTCGTCCTTCCACACCACCGGGCAGCCCGTAAGGACACCGCAGACGGGAAGCCTCTTTCCAGTCGTAGCTATATCTATGGTATACTTGCGTGCCGTGTATTTTCGGCACATCGGAATCTACTCGTTAGGGGTTAAGTCAGGCCTATGACGGAACAGTTGACACAGGAGCCGCCGCCACAGCAGCAGGCGACAACGATGAAGTCCCTGCTCGAGGCGGGCGTCCACTTTGGGCACCAGCGGCGGCGCTGGAACCCGAAGATGAGGCAGTACATCTTCGCCCACCGCAACGGCATACACATCATCGACCTCCAGCAGACTCTCCGTCACCTGGAGCAAGCATCGGCATTCATCGAAGAGGTAGCCGCCCAGGGTCAGAAGGTACTCCTTCTGGGAACCAAGAAACAGGCTACGGATACAATCGTTAGCGAAGCCGAGCGCTCCGGCGCGGTCCATATCAGCACTCGCTGGCTCGGCGGTACCTTCACCAATTTCAGGACGATCCAATCGCGGATCGACTACTTGGTTGAGTTGGAGGCCCGTCGCGATAGAGGCGAGTTCGAGGTGCTCACCAAAAAAGAGTCGTTGAAGCTGAACGATGCAATTGCGCGGCTGAACAGGTATCTCGGGGGCATCAAGGAGATGACCGAAATGCCCGGAGCTCTGTTCGTGATCGACATCGGAAAAGAATCGATCGCAGTCGCAGAAGCACGCCGAGTAGGTGTTCCAATAGTGGCGCTGGTAGACACGGACTGCGACCCGTCCCTTATCGACTATCCGATCCCTGGCAACGACGATGCCATTCGATCAATTCGATTGGTTACCGCGCGGATCGCGGACTCAATCATAGAAGGCAAAAACCGGCTCGTGGCTATGGAAGCCGAACTCTCGGAAGGCTCACCAGACGAGCTTGAACCGCCTGTAGCCGTAGCGGAACCTGAGCCCGAACCTATTTCGGCTTCGGAAGAAGCTGCAGGCACGGACGAAACCGCCAAGTCCGAGCCGACCGACGCGCAGACAGCTTAGAGGAGCTAATTGGACATCACAGCAGATCAAATCAAGGCCCTCCGCGAAATAACGGGGGCCGGTATCATGGACTGTAAGAGGGCCTTGGAGCAGGCGAACGGAGACCTGGACGAGGCCCAAACTTTTTTACGAGAGAAGGGCCTAAGCTCGGCCGAGAAGAAGGCCTCCAAGGTAACCGAGGAGGGACTCGTCGAGTCTTACATACACAGCGGTGGCCGGCTCGGCGCCCTGGTCGAGGTCAACTGCGAGACCGACTTCGTAGCCCGGACCCCCGAGTTCAAGACGTTGGCCCACAGCCTGGCGATGCAGGTGGCCGCTATGGCTCCTACCTACGTCGATGCCTCGGACATACCAGAGGATGTCGAGGCCAACCCACAGGAAGTCTCGTTGCTGCAGCAGCCGTTCATAAAGGACCAAACGGTAACGGTGCAAGACGTCCTGAAAGAGACCATCAGCAAGGTGGGTGAAAACGTAAAGGTCCGCAGGTTCGCTCGGTTCTCTCTGGGAGAGTAGTGCCCGTGGCCACCAAGGGTCCAGTGCACAGCCGAGTCCTTCTGAAGCTCAGTGGCGAGTCTTTCAAGGGCCAGCGCGGCTATGGCATCGACTCCGAAGCCGTCAACTACATGGCTCAGCAGATTGCAGACGTCCACGGCATGGGTGTCGAGTTGGGAGTGGTCGTCGGCGGCGGGAACATCTGGCGGGGCGCCGAGGCCGAGGCCCAAGGCATGGATCGCGCCACTGCGGACCATGCCGGAATGCTGGCTACCGTCATCAACTCGCTAGCTCTGCAAGATGCGCTCGAACGACACCACCAGGTCGCAACTCGGACTCAGACGGCCATCAGCATCCAAGAGGTGGCAGAGCCCTACATCCGTCGTCGTGCGATTCGCCACTTCGAAAAGGGCCGCGTTGTCTTGTTCGCTGCGGGCATCGGCAACCCCTACATGACTACGGACACGGCGGCCGCTCTCAGGTCGGTCGAGATCGGGGCATCCGTGCTGTTGATGGCCAAACATGAGGTCGACGGGGTCTACGCGGCAGACCCCAATCTCGTTCCCGACGCGTCGAAGTTCGAGTTCCTGACATATGACGACGCTCTCGACAAACGACTCCAGGTGATGGACACTACGGCTCTATCGCTATGCATGGAGAATGGCGTCCCTATTGTCGTATTCGACCTGTTCTCGCCCGAGAACCTGGAGCGGATCATCAGAGGCGATCGCTTAGGGACATTGATAGCTGAGGCCCGCCCCGACTGATCCTGCTTCTGCTCCAGCGGACCCGATTCCATCGCTCGGCGCTACAAACTACCGTCCGAGGAGAGCATAAGATGGTTTCTGAGCAAGAGGTAATGGCCGATACCAGCGTGCGCATGCAGAAATCAGTTGACGCGTTCGCCGGCGAGCTACTCACGATTCGGACCGGTCGCGCTAGCCCAGCGCTTGTCGAAAACCTGATGGTTGAATACTACGGTACACCTACCCCTCTGAACCAACTGGCCTCGATTTCTGTGCCTGAGGCTCGGATGATCGTCATCCAACCTTGGGACAAACAGTCGATCGGGGACGTGGAGAAGAGCATCCTTAAGTCGGAGTTGGGGCTCACGCCGAACAACGACGGCGAATCTATAAGAATCAACATTCCGACACTAACCGAGGAACGGCGTCGCGAGCTGGTACGGTTGGTAGGCAGGAAGGTAGAGGACTCGCATGTCGCGATACGCAATATCCGGCGCGACAGTATCGAGCTGCTCCGGGACATGGAGAAAGAGAAAGAGCTCTCGAAGGATGAATCGAGACGAGCTCAGCAGAAGCTGCAGGAATTGACCGACGCCTTCATTCAGAGGATAGACGAACAGGGAGCAGGGAAGGAAGCGGAGGTAATGGAGGTGTGAGGGACACTATCTCATCGTCAACCGGCTCTCCACCCGACGCAAACAGCACTGCTGAGCCTGGGATGCCGAATCACGTCGCCGTTATCATGGACGGGAACGGCCGATGGGCGGTCTCGAGGGGCCTGCCGAGGTACGAAGGCCACCGCGCGGGCCTGGAGAATGTACGACGCGTGCTCAGGTGCTTCGTCAAGAACGACGTCAAATACGTGACTCTATTTGCTTTTTCAACCGAGAATTGGACACGCCCGGCCGCCGAGGTCGAGGCGCTGATGGACCTACTGGGTGTCGCACTTCGTGAAGAGGTCGGACCGTTACATGAAGAGGGCGTACGCGTTAGGCACATCGGCCGGCCCGACGCGCTGTCAGCAGGCCTCCAGAAGGAAATGCGGCGGGCCGCGGAGCTTACCAGAAACAACACCACGCTGACGCTCAACGTCGCGATCAACTACGGCGGACGCGCGGAAGTGATCGAAGCGGTCCGCGCGATGGTAACCGATCGCCTCGACCCTTCCGAGATCACCGAGGAGGTCTTCGAGCGGTACCTGTACACCGCTCGACTGCCGGACCCCGATCTCATCGTCCGAACGGCTGGAGAGATGCGGCTCAGCAACTTCCTTTTATGGCAATCGGCCTACTCCGAGTACTATTCGACGCCCGTGACTTGGCCCGACTTCGACGAAGACGAGGTCGAAAAGGCGCTGGCCGCTTTCCGGCGCCGCCGTCGGCGCTATGGCGGCGTGGTCCAGGACTGACCTCGCTCGAATCGAACGGTCTTGCCGCAGATCGCCTGCGTGATCGCTCCTCCTCGCTGATGTATCGATGACGACGCCTTTACCGACTGATAGCCATTGTCGAATACTGAACTCGGCCCCGTTTCTTGCCTGAAATGAGCCCACAGACAGCCGACACGGCCCCGGACCGCCGATTGCCGAGTCCACAGAAGACCGTGATATGACTGCGCGCCTTATAACCGCAGCCGTCGGCCTGCCGGTCCTGGCCCTGGCGATCTGGCTCGGCGCTGCGTGGTTTTCAGTCCTCGTCGCCGCGGCTGCTGGAGTCGCAGCGCTGGAGTTCTGCCAGCTGGCGACAGGTTGGGGGCGACGCCCCATCGCCCCTCTCGCGACGGTCTGGGCGGTCGCTTTGGTCGCTGGCGCCCACTTCGCGGCCGACAACGGTGCCGAAGCCGCCGCGCTTCCGGCGGTCGGGGGAGCGTCCGCGGCCGTACTGTTCTGGGTCGCACTCCGAATCCGGCCAAAGGCGGGGATGGCGGACTGGGCAGTCACTATCGGTGCTGCGCTGTACTCGGGCGGGCTGCTTGCTCATGCACCGCTGCTTAGAGGTCTAGAGAACGGTCGCGAGTGGGTCTACCTGGTTGTACTTGTGACTTTCGCAGCGGACACAGCTGCATTCCTGTTCGGACGAAGCTTCGGCAAGACACCCCTTGCGCCTGTCGTCAGCCCCGGCAAGACCTGGGAGGGGGCTGCAGCGGGGCTCGTAGCGGCGACTGTAGCCGCGCCGGTGCTCGCCGAGTTGTTCACCTTGGCCCTCGCGGTACCGGGAGCACTGGTTCTTGGGGCCTTCATGGGCGCGGCCGGCCAGGCCGGAGACCTTCTGGAATCGAGGTTTAAGCGCGCCGCCGGAGCCAAGGACTCCGGATGGCTTTTGCCCGGTCATGGCGGCGTCCTCGACAGACTCGATTCAATTGTGTTCAACATAGCCCTCGTGTATCATTTTGTTATGTGGGCCGCATCATGAAGGGACTCGCGGTACTGGGCTCGACAGGCTCAATCGGCACACAGACTCTCGACGTGGTGCGGTCTTACCCCGACCGCTTTAGCGTAGTGGCGCTCGCCGCCCGCAAGAGTCTGGCATCCCTCGACGCTCAGCTCAGAGAGTTCAACCCCAAGCTGGTCTCGTGTGAGGGATCGGCTGAGGAGAAGGCCTCGCTTCTCTCCAACGGCTGCACTGAATCTGCAATGGAGGACATGGTCCGCCACCCCGACGTCGACCTTGTCGTATCGGCCACCGTCGGAGACACCGCCCTCGGCCCGACTCTCGCAGCCATCGATGCAGGCAAGAAGGTCGCTCTCGCGAATAAAGAGTCGGTGGTAATGGCCGGCGGCCTCCTCACCGACCTTGCTGAGCGGCGAAACGTCGAGCTGCTGCCCGTCGATAGCGAACCCAACGCCATCTGGCAGTGCCTCCAGGGAGAGCGTAAGGCTATCCGAAGGTTGATCATCACCGCCTCGGGCGGAGCCTTCCGCGATACCCCACCCTCTGAGCTGGCTTCGGTGACTCCGGAGCAAGCGCTCGATCATCCCACCTGGAATATGGGGCCCAAGATCACGATTGACTCGGCGACCTTGGTAAACAAGGCTTTCGAAGTGATAGAGGCCCATTGGCTCTTCGGCGTCCCATGGGAGGACATCGAGGTTGTGATTCACCCTCAGAGCATGATCCACTCCATGGTCGAGTTCGTCGACGGCTCTGTGAAGGCGCACATAAGCCCGCCGGACATGCGGGTGCCCATCCAGTATGCTCTCTTCCACCCGGAGAGGGTGCGCAACGATCGCGTCGCCAGGTTCGACCCGGTCGCGACCTCGGAGCTCACCTTCAAATCGTGGGACCCCGAGCGCTACCCCTGCTTCCAGCTTGTCCTCGACGTCGTCAAAAGGGGCGGGACGTGGCCTGCCGTGGTCTGTGGGGCCGATGAGGCAGCCGTCGATATGTTCCTTGCCGGGCGCATCGGGTTCCTCGAAATCGAGTCGGTGATACGGGGGGTCACCGAACGCCATGAGCCGAAAGCCAACCCCACGATACAGGACATCCTGTCGGCCGGCGCATGGGCCAGGGAACAAGCGATGTCGGCGGTAGGCGCCTAGCCGTGTTCAGCCTACCCGGTTGGCTCCTTATCATTCCCGTACTCGGCTTTCTTGTCTTCATACACGAGCTTGGCCACTTCCTGACGGCCAAGTGGTTCCGCATAAAGGTCAACGAGTTCGCCTTCGGGCTCCCCTTCCCGCCTCGTCTGGTCGGTGTTACCTGGCGAGGGACTATGTACTCGATCTACTGGGTACCCTTCGGCGGGTTCGTGCGTCTGCTGGGAGAAGAGGACCCAACGCATCCTGACAGCTTCGCGCGCCAGAGCGTGTGGAAGAGGGCCGCCGTTCTGGTGGCCGGATCGTTCATGAACCTCCTTCTTCCGGTCGTCGTATTCACCGTTCTATTCATGTTGCCACACACGACCGTGCTGGGCGGCGACATCCTTGTCACGGCCGTGGCTCCGGGCTCCCCGGCGGAAGAGTCTGGACTGAGAGCCGGCGACCGTATCCTGAGCGTGGACGGCGAGCGCGTCCTCACGACCGGCGAGCTAATCGGTCTCGTCCGGGACAGGGCAGGCGAGCGCATCGAGCTGAACATCATGCGCGGTGCGACCGTGGCCGGCATGCCGTCCTCCCCGGAGGTCATGACCTTCGACACGGTGACCGTTGTCCCTCGAGAAAAACCGCCGAGGCTAACAGTGGTCCAGGCGGTGACGGACTCGACAAATCAAGTGTCTCTGGCCGACGCGAACCGCTATGACCGCGGCCTCAGTATCGGCGATAGGATGGAGCAGGGCGCCATAGGCGTGAGAATCGGCCTCGTCAGCCTCAAGTTCGGCGAGGTCACCGAGCCGATCTGGGAGGCGGTCCCCAGCTCGATTACGACGATATGGAACGTACTGGTGCTAACCTGGGACGGTATATTCGAGGGCGTATCGACAAGGACCAACCCCGGTATCGCCGGACCGGTGGGCATCGCTCACGCCACAGAGGAGGTCGTGGACGAGTTCGGCATCTCACTGGTCTTCCAGCTGGCGGCTCTCCTCAGCATCAGCCTGGGTGTGCTGAACCTGCTCCCGTTCCCGGCACTGGACGGCGGGCGCTTGATGTTCGTCGTTATCGAGTGGTTACGGCGTGGCAAGCGCATATCACCGCAGCGCGAGGGCCTTGTCCACCTGGTAGGCTTCGCCATACTCATCACACTGATTATCGTGATCACTTACTCTGACATAACGAGAATCCTAAACGGCGAGAGCTTCCTAAGATAGCTTACGTCGAGCACGTTATTCACAATACTCTTGGTATAGCGAACACGATGGCTAAACAACGCCGTCCGACAAAGGCAGTTCAGGTAGGCGACGTCACGGTCGGCGGCGACGCACCGATCAGCGTCCAGTCGATGACCAAGACGGACACGAGAGACGTCGCCGCGACCGTCGCTCAGGTCCGCGGCCTCGAAGAAGCGGGCTGCGAGATTATCCGGTGCGCGGTGCCGGACATGGAGGCGGCCAAGGCCCTGGCGGCGATCAAGAAACAGGTCTCGATTCCGCTAGTCGCCGACATTCACTTCCACTACCAGTTGGCCCTTGAGGCATTGAATAGCGGGGTCGACTGCCTTCGCCTGAATCCCGGGAACATACGCGACCGCGACAAAGTACGCGCTGTCGTTCAAGAAGCGAAAGCGCGTAGCGTTCCAATCCGCATCGGCGTGAACTTCGGAAGCCTGCCCCCCGTCGGGGGGATCGGCAGGACCAGGGGGCAGTCCCGTCACACCGACGGCGTCAACCTGCTGCCAAAGGCGGGCGAGAATACGGCGGGACGATACTCGGTCGTCGACCACATGGTGGATACCGGCCTGTGGGAGATAGGCATCCTCGAAGACCTGGACTTCGACCTCATAAAGATATCTCTGAAGGCGTTCGATATTGACACCACCGTTGAAGCCTACCGACGGATGGCAGAGCTGGTACCGTACCCGTTGCACCTGGGCGTGACCGAGTCCGGCACGGCCAAGTCAGGCAGCATCCGAAGCGCAATCGGCCTGGGCACGCTCCTATACGACGGGATCGGCGATACGATCCGCGTATCGCTCAGCGACGACCCTCGCGAAGAAGTCTACACAGGGTTCGAGATTCTGAAATCGTTGGAGCTGCGCAAAGCGGGGCCCGTCTTGGTGGCCTGTCCGAGCTGCGGTCGTGCCGATGTGGACGTCATCAAGCTCTCCAACACAGTTGACGAGATGCTCAAGAAGACCAAGTCCTCCATCAAGGTGGCGGTCATGGGCTGTGAGGTAAACGGCCCCGGTGAAGCCAAGGATGCTGACGTGGGTATAGCCGCGGGCGCGGGCCGCGCGATCATATTCCGCAAGGGCCAGAAGTCTCGCATAGTCGCTGAGGACGAGATGCTGACGGCACTCATGGAGGAGGTCGGTAAGGCGGAGGCGGAGGCCGAGGTCGCCGCGCCGGTGGTGGGCTCTTAATAATCATGCGGCTATCAAATCTGTTCGGAAAAACCCTCCGCGACGATCCTGGCGAGGCAGAGCTAGAGAGCCACCGCCTGATGCTGCGGGCCGGCATGATCCACCAGGCCGCGTCCGGAGTCTACAGCTACATGCCGCTGGCCTGGCGGTCGCTCCGCAAGATCGAGCAGATCATCCGCGAAGAGATGGACGCTGCGGACGGCCAGGAGCTACGCATGCCCGCGCTCCAGCCCAGGGAGCTGTGGAAGCAGTCGGGGCGCGACGACGACTACGGCCCTGACATGTTCAGGCTCGAAGACCGTCGGGAGAGGCCTATGGTCCTCGCTCCCACTCACGAAGAGCTCCTGACGAACATGGTTAAGGCCAACGTCAACAGCTATCGCGACCTGCCTCTCGTGCTTTACCAGATCCAGACGAAGTTCCGCGACGAGCCCCGGCCGCGCGGGGGCTTACTCCGAGTCAGAGAGTTCGACATGAAGGACGCCTACAGCTTTCATGTAGACGAGGAGAGCCTCGACCTGAGCTATCACGCGATGGTACAGGCCTATAAGAACATCTACGAACGCTGCGGCCTGCCCGCTATCATGGTCGAAGCCGATAGCGGCGCTATCGGCGGCAAAGACTCCCAGGAGTTCGTGCTGCTGGCCGACTCGGGAGAGGACACAGTCCTACTGTGCGAGGCCTGCGGTTACGCCGCCAACGCCGAGAAGGCCGCTTTTACGAAGACCGGCGAGGCCGATCCGGATATGCTGCCGCTAGAGGAGGTACACACACCCGGCGTCAAGACCATCGAAGACCTTGCCCGATTCCTGGACGTGCCAACCAGCAAGACACTTAAAGCCGTGTTCTACGTCGTTGACGGCGAGTTCATTATCATCACGATTCGAGGCGACCTTGAGGTCAACGAAATCAAGCTGCGCAACGAGCTCCACGCCAACGAACTTCGTCTTGCGACCCCAAAAGAGGTCAAGGAAGCGGGCCTCGTCGCGGGGTCGGCTTCGCCTGTTGGAGTCGACGGCGTCAAGGTAATCGCAGACGACTCGATCCGTCTCGGGTCCAACTTCGTAGTCGGCGCGAACAAGGACGAATACCACCTCCGCAACGCCAACCACGAACGCGACTTCAAAGCGGACGTAATCACCGATATCGCGTTGGCCGAAGAGGGCTACTCCTGTCCGAACTGCCAGTCCACGCTCACGGCACGCCGGGGCATCGAGGTCGGACACGTCTTCAAGCTCGGGACCCGTTACAGCGAGGTCCTCGGCGCCTACTTCCCCGACCAGAGCGGCGCTCGACGCCCGGTCATAATGGGCTGCTACGGTATCGGTGTCGGCCGGCTGCTGGCAGCCGCCATCGAGCAGAACCACGACGACAACGGTATGGTCTTACCCAAGACTATCGCGCCATACCAGGTCTGGCTGACGGCGCTCAACGTCGAGAAAGACGATGTGGCGGAGGCGGCCGAGGCTATCTACAGTGGCTTGAAGGACGAGCGTATCGAGGTGCTGTACGACGACCAGTCAGAGTCCGCGGGCGTCAAGTTCAACGACGCCGATCTCGTCGGGTTGCCGATCCGGCTGGTCGTTAGCCCAAGAAACCTGGCTCAGAACGTCGTGGAGATCAAGCTTCGCGCCGGTGGAGACGCCGAGACCGTACCGTCGGACCAGGTCGTCGACCGCGTCAAGGAATTGCTCGCCGCCTAGGCGCTCCTTTCGCTCCCGAGCCACGGCCGGCCCGGCCTACGGCGATATCTCTTCCAGGAAGTTCGCGACCTCCGCAGCGTAGACCTCTGGGTCGGCGTTCCAGGAAGCCACGTGCAGCGTGTCAGGCACCTTCACGTACTCCACGAGGTCCGTCCGGGACTCTGCCAGCCGGTCGCTTGTGGCGATCGGAACGCTTGGGTCGGCGTCGCCGTGGAATGTCAAGGGCGGTGTGAAAACGTACCAGCGGGGCGGAGCAAAACTGTACCACTGAACGCCGTAGAATGGGCATCAAGGTTCGTGGGGCGTTGGAGATCAGGGTCAGTCAGATAGCTGGCGGCCAGAAGTCTTCTTGCTGTGCTTGAGTCGGTAGCTGTCCCCGTTCATCTCCAGGATGTCGACATGGTGGGTGAGGCGGTCGAGGAGAGCTCCGGTCAGCCGTTCAGAGCCGAACACCTCGGTCCACTCGACGAAGGGCTCACTTGGAGGTCACCAGGACCGATCCACGCTCGTAACGCTGGCTGAACACCTCGAAGAGCAGCTCGGCGCCAGTCTTGGACAAGGGCACGAAGCCCAGTTCGTCGATGATCAGAAGCTTGAGTCGTGCGAGCCTTCTCTGCAGGTTGAGCAGACGCCGTTCGTCCCTGGCCTCGATCAGCTCGTGAACCAGAGCAGCGGCGGTGGTGAAGCCCACGGACAGTCCCCTCTGACACGCAGCCAGACCGAGACCGAGGGCGATATGGGTCTTGCCGGTGCCACTGTTGCCGAGAGCGATGACGTTGTGGGGGCGCTCGATGTACTCGCATCGTGCCAGCTCCAGAACCAGAGCCTTGTTCAGGGACGGCATAGACAGGAAGTCGAAGGTGTCGAGACTCTTGGTCGTCGGGAAGCGGGCTGCTTTGATCCGACGTTCCACCATGCGATGGTGACGGTCGATCAGCTCCAACTCCGATAGTCGCAGCAGGTAGTCCGGATGGTCAGCTCCCTCACTGGCACACTGGGATGCCAGCTTGTCGTACTCCCTCAGGAACGTGGGGAGCTTGAGTTGCTTGAGGTTGTGTTCGAGCAACATCGTGGACTTGTTGGTCATGACCGGCTCCCCGCCAGGAGAGCCATGTAGTCCCTGGTCGAGGTTGTTGCAACGTTGGTCCTGGGCAGATACGGGTACAACTCCATGTCGAGTCTAGGCGGTCGACCCTCGATCCTGCACAGCACCAGGTGCTTGACAGCATCGAAGCTCACAGCCCCGAGTCGAATGGCGTCTCGTACGGCGTCGTGGACTTCTTCCGGCTGGAAGTTCTCCATCAGTCTGAGCACCTGCACGAACTCCCTCTTTCCTCGCTTGCCCATCCGAGACTCCAGCAACCGCCGCAACACTCCGAACTCCTCGGGCAACTCCCATCCAACCAGCGGCGCCGCCTGATCCAATGCCCTCGTCTTCTTCTCAAGGAGCGGCAGGTAATGGAGAGGGTCGAAGACGAAGTCGTCTCGATCGTAGGACCGCCGATGGCGGGCGATGACTTCAGCGCCACAGCTGATCACAACCTCGTGTACATATCCGCGGACCAGAACGTCCCGATGACCGTAGGCCACCGGGACCGAATAGTCATTGGTCCGGTATCTGACCAGGGACAGAGAACTGACCCTCGTCGCGTGCTTGTCGCTGGCGTCGTACGGTACGGCCGGCAGAGGCAGCAGCTTCTCCAGGTCCCGCTCCAGCCGTTCTCCTATCGTCTCGTTGTGGCCGCGGAGTCGATCTTCGAACCGTCTGAGGCAGTGTTGCTCCAGATGAGCATTGAGGGCATCGAAGCTCTCGAACGATGGAATGGGCACCAGGAAGTTCCGGCGGACATAGCCGACCAGACCTTCTACTTTGCCCTTATCGTTCCCTTTGCCTGGACGGCCGAACCGGTCCTCGAACAGGTAGTGGGACTGAAGCTCGGAGAACACCCTGGTCCGCTGCCGGCGACCATCTCCCAGGATTCTGGCTACCGCGAGCGTGGTGTTGTCGTAGAGGATGCTCTGAGGCACTCCGCCCAGGAACGCGAAGGCGGAGACGTGTCCGTCGCAGAATGACTCCGTCGTCTCGGCGGGATACGCCTTCACATAGCACCCGTCGCTGTGAGGGAGGTCCAGGGCGAAGTAGTGGGCTTTACGTTCCACTCCGCCGATGATCACTCGAGCTTCGCCGTAGTCGCACTGGGCATGTCCCGGAGGGTGGGACAGAGGTAAGAACATCTCGCGGGTATGACGACGGCGTTCTCGAACGTAGTCTTTGACTATCGTGTACTTGCCGGGGAAGCCGTGTTCGTCTCTGAGCCGTTCGTAGATACGCTTGGCGGTGTGACGCTGCTTCTTCGGTGAGCTCAGATCCTGCTCCAGGATCTGGTCCATCACACCCTTATATGGATCGAGCTTCGGTCTGCGAGCCGGTCGTTGCCGTCGATACCCTGGGGGCACGGAGTACTCGAGCATCTTGCGCACCGTGTCCCGGTGTAGCCCGAACACTCGGGCCGCCTCTCGGACGCTCATCCCTTCGACGAAACAAGCCTTGCGAACACGGAGGTAAATACCCACCTTGTACATCCAATCCACCTTCAGTCAGGTTCGGTCGTTCCTGATTGAAGGCGACAGGCGGTACGCTTTTCAAGCGCCACATCTCAGCTCTTGAGCCGCCCTGGCGGTACATTATCTCTCCGCCATTCACATGCGACGGCGGCTACGGTCCTCGCGGTGAACGGAGCCGAGATCGCCGAAGCCGGGCTTAGGTGGTCGGGAATCGACTAGAGAGTTGAGTCGTTTTCAACTCTCATCGGCGGGACCAATGAAGCGTCGGAGTCCGGGTCTCTCGGACGATCGGCGCCCAGTCCATCGGACGCCATGCTGGCTTGGCGTCCGATGGACATATTCCGCCTCAGGAGATTAGTGAGCCAATGGCTTTCGCAGCGACTAGAGCCGCAGACAGGACGCCTGTGACACGCTCGCGTGACCGGCTGATCAAGAACGCCGCCAACCAAGGTGTTCTTTTGCTAGGCGGGCTTGCGCTTGTTTTTCTCGCCGTGGTGCTGATCAGTGCTGCCTGGTGGGCGTTATTTCTCCTAGCGGCCCCGCTACTGTCCACTTATCTGATCTTACTAAGAACCAGCCGACAGGACCGTGCAAACGCACTTCGTCTCGAGGTGCTGAAGGCACAGGAACGGAAGCTCCGCGCCCGCAACGGACGGGCTTCACGAAAGACCACAGCGGCTTCGGTCCACACGCTTGCCAGCGGCATCGCCCACGAACTCAATAGCCCACTCTTCGCGATATCAGGAAGGGTTGACCTACTTCTTCAGCGACCCGAGAAGTACTTGGCGACAGCCGTAGCCAGAGAAGCGGTGGCGGGGATCCGAGACGATGCAACGATGGTGGCCCAAGCCGTCCAGGAGATCCAATCCAGTTCGGAGGCCGGCGGAAGGATTGACAGATCCCTGAACAGTGGCGCTTCGACGCCGTCTCCGCAAAGCAGCGCACGTCGGAAGTCACGAGATGGAGTCGGGCACGATCGTCGAGTAGCCGCCTGAGTGAGGGCCGACTCAGCGCCTGCCCAAGAAACCGTCGGCTAAGCGGCCCCTTCGGCTCCGTTTTCGAGTTCGTTGATGGCGCGCTCGGCCACCTGCTGGTACTCGGACCGAACAGCCTTGCTGTTCAAGACCGTGGGTTTCGAAGTGTCCCGGTAGTCCTCCCTTAGCTCGAACCTGCCTAGAAAGGGGATATCCATCTCCTTGGCGAGATCCTCTCCGGCCCCGGAGCCGAAGATGCTGCCGGAGAAATTCTCTACGACTCCCAGAACGTTGACCTTCAGCTTGCGGATCATGTTGATCGATCGCATGGCGTCAATCTTCGCCAATTCCTGAGGAGTAGTCACGACGACGAAACCGTCCAGGGTAAGGGTCTGCATCACCGTGAGCGGCGAGTCGGACGTCCCGGGCGGCAGGTCGATTACCAGATAGTCGAGGTCCCCCCACTCGGTCGACTGAATCAGCTGGTTGATTGCGTTGTGGATCATCGGTCCGCGCCAGATAATGGCCTCTTCTTCGTTCTCCTGAAAGAAGCCCATCGACATCACTCGCACGCCAAACCGTTCGGGCGGCAGCAGCTTCTTCTCGTCCCCAACCACAGGAGGCTCCGCGACCTTCATCGCCCGGACCACGTTGGGGCAGTCGACGTCGACGTCCAGGATGCCCACACTCGCCCCGTCCTGGGCTAGCGTAACCGCCAGGTTGACGGCGACCGTAGTCTTGCCGACACCCCCTTTGCCACTGTAGACGCCGATCTTGTTCTTGATGCGGCCGAGACTGTCAGCGATGGCCTTCTTCTGTTCGAAGGAGCGCTTCATCTGCTCGATCTTGGCGCGGCCCTGAGCGGCGGCCTGCGGATTCTGAGGGTGGGGGTGGGTCATCGGCTAATGGTTCAACGTTTTTGTATTGATGGGTAGAGTGACTTTAGCTTGATGCGCGCATCCTCGGTAGTGAAGCGCCAATCCACTCGTATCACATCCCGGTTGCGTTGATTCTGCCAAGCATTGACCTCGCCGCACAGGATGTCTTGATTGGCAATCCGTCGGTCCAGGCACTGTCGAGCCAGCACACCGATCTCTATCTCCGCCATATTCAACCAACTCCCGTGTTTGGGAGTGTAGTGTATCTCCAGTCGCTCAGCTATACGCCTCGCCTCAGCAGGCTCGAATGCCTCGTATAGCGAGGACAGCTTGTGAGTGTTGAGATTGTCCATTACCAGCACGATCCGGTCTCTGTCGGGGTAGTCCTCGTCGACCAGTTTCTTTATCACATGCGCCCAGTCCACCTTCGTGCGACGCTCTCTGACCTCGACTCGGCGCCATCCGTCCAACGGTGCAAACAGCATGAACAGGCTGCTCACTCCATTGCGCTCGTATTCGTATGCCGCCGATAAGCCGGGCGCTGCGGGACGCGGCACTCGCGTCTCCTTGACTTGCTGTTTGCTCGTCTCATCCATGCACACCAGAACCTCATTCCCATCGTACGGCCGTTGGTAGACCTCCAGTACGTCTTCCATCGCGCACACAAACTCCGCGCTCTGACCGGGCGGGATGCACCAACTCTGCTTCAGCCACGGCTTCAGTTCGTTTTTTTAAGCGCCTGGCGAACCGTCTCGGTGCTGATGGTCTCGACTATCTCACACTCGACCAACTGGTCAGCCAACAGCTTCAGGGTCCAACTGGCACGCCCCTCCGGCGGTTCCCCGCAGGCCATCGCTATCAACCGTGCTTCACCTTCGCCGTCCAGTCTCTTTTGACGCCGACGCAGTTGCTTTTTGCGATTCAGCGCAGACTCGACCCCCTCCTCCACACAGCGCTTGCGTATTCGCTCGACCGTTGACTGTCCCACACCGAGCGCGCTGGTGATGTCCGCGTCCTTCATTCCCCCGTCCGAGCGTGACTCATCGCTCATCAGCAGAATGCGCGCATGGGTCTGTTTGTACGCCGCAGCCCGACCGCGTGAGACCAAGGCGTTGAGTTCCTGTTGTTCGTCGGTAGTCAGTCTGATACGGTACCTCTTGGTAGACATCATGGTTCCTCCTCGGTTCAACGTTACAATTGAACCCCCAAGAGGAACAATGACTATCATGGTATTCATTTCAATGATGTTGGACCACTAGTGGTTCAACTTTTTTGTATTGATGGGTAGAGTGACTTTAGCTTGATGCGCGCATCCTCGGTAGTGAAGCGCCAATCCACTCGTATCACATCCCGGTTGCGTTGATTCTGCCAAGCATTGACCTCGCCGCGCAGGATGTCTTGATTGGCAACCCGTCGGTCCAGGCACTGTCGAGCCAGCACACCGATCTCTATCTCCGCCATATTCAACCAACTCCCGTGTTTGGGAGTGTAGTGTATCTCCAGTCGCTCAGCTATACGCCTCGCCTCAGCAGGCTCGAATGCCTCGTATAGCGAGGACAGCTTGTGAGTGTTGAGATTGTCCATTACCAGCACGATCCGGTCTCTGTCAGGGTAGTCCTCGTCGACCAGTTTCTTTATCACATGCGCCCAGTCCACCTTCGTGCGACGCTCTCTGACCTCGACTCGGCGCCATCCGTCCAACGGTGCAAACAGCATGAACAGGCTGCTCACTCCATTGCGCTCGTATTCGTAGTCGTATGCCGCCGATAAGCCGGGCGCTGCGGGACGCGGCACTCGCGTCTCCTTGACTTGCTGTTTGCTCGTCTCATCCATGCACACCAGAACCTCATTCCCATCGTACGGCCGTTGGTAGACCTCCAGTACGTCTTCCATCGCGCACACAGACTCCGCGCTCTGACCGGGCGGGATGCACCAACTCTGCTTCAGCCACGGCTTCAGTTCGTTTTTTTAAGCGCCTGGCGAACCGTCTCGGTGCTGATGGTCTCGACTATCTCACACTCGACCAACTGGTCAGCCAACAGCTTCAGGGTCCAACTGGCACGCCCCTCCGGCGGTTCCCCGCAGGCCATCGCTATCAACCGTGCTTCACCTTCGCCGTCCAGTCTCTTTTGACGCCGACGCAGTTGCTTTTTGCGATTCAGCGCAGACTCGACCCCCTCCTCTACACAGCGCTTGCGTATTCGCTCGACCGTTGACTGTCCCACACCGAGCGCGCTGGTGATGTCCGCGTCCTTCATTCCCCCGTCCGAGCGTGACTCATCGCTCATCAGCAGAATGCGCGCATGGGTCTGTTTGTACGCCGCAGCCCGACCGCGTGAGACCAAGGCGTCCTGTTGTTCGTCGGTAGTCAGTCTGATACGGTACCTCTTGGTAGACATCATGGTTCCTCCTCGGTTCAACGTTACAATTGAACCCCCAAGAGGAACAATGACTATCATGGTATTCATTTCAATGATGTTGGACCACTAGTCCTTACTGTGAAAAGAGCCCTCATCTCAGTCTTCTCCCAGAGACGGGAAGGAGGCAAGATTAGCCCGTTTCATCCTTTAGGGTGCTGGTCACAATGTACGTCAATGATTCTCAGCGATAGCTTGTTGCCGAAGAAGATCGAGTGCCGGCCGTGAGTTTATCGAAGTGTGAGGATGGACTTTGGCGGGGTGCGCGGGTCCGTGAACGGTGGCTATAACGGACCGCAGGGTCAGTCGAGGCCCAACTGGGCCTTACCGTCTTCTGTGATCATGTCGGGGGACCAGGGAGGATCGTAGACCATCTCCACCTCGACGTCTTCGACCTCCTCGATTTCGGCGATCCGCCACTCGGCTTGCTGGGAGATGTAAGGGCCCATCCCACAGCCCGCGAAGGTCAGCGTCATCTTGACGTTCACGTCACCATCTTCGACCTTGCAGTCGTATACGAGCCCCAGGTCGACGACGTTAACCGGGATTTCCGGGTCGAAGACGTCCTTGAGGGCTTCGAGCACATTTTCTTTCGTAAGAGTCGAGGTTGTCATGTTAGGACAGCTCCCGTTTTCGCTGTAGCCGGTGAATCACATTCATTCTAGCTGCGCCCCCTGAAGGTGTCAATAAAACACATTTCTGCATGGATTGCTTTTTAAGGCCCGCGCGGTCATCACCCTTATTCTAATGGTCATTCATCCAGCGCTAGGGGGTCTCGCTATCGCCTGGAGCTAGGGTACGAGCCAACGGATAATCCACCAAGCGAGGGCGAGTATGGCCGCGAGGGAACCCGCCGCGGCTCCGACGAAACGGAGCCAGGGCGTAACGCGGAGGACCTTCATCCATCGCTCACCATCCTCGACTACCGCCCGAGATACAGTCGATTCTCCCGGCGCGGGGACTGTTCCAAAAAAACCAGTAATATCACCTGACCGCGCGTCGTCCGCGAGGTACCGCAGGACAACACCCTGACTACCCAGGGCAACGTCGTCGCCTGGGCGAAGTTGGACAGGCGCCTGAACGAGGCTCTGGTTCTTCAAGGAGCGGCAGGTAATGGAGAGGGTCGAAGACGAAGTCGTCTCGATCGTAGGACCGCCGATGGCGGGCGATGACTTCAGCGCCACAGCTGATCACAACCTCGTGTACATATCCGCGGACCAGAACGTCCCGATGACCGTAGGCCACCGGGACCGAATAGTCATTGGTCCGGTATCTGACCAGGGACAGAGAGCTGACCCTCGTCGCGTGCTTGTCGCTGGCGTCGTACGGTACGGCCGGCAGAGGCAGCAGCTTCTCCAGGTCCCGCTCCAGCCGTTCTCCTATCGTCTCGTTGTGGCCGCGGAGTCGATCTTCGAACCGTCTGAGGCAGTGTTGCTCCAGATGAGCATTGAGGGCATCGAAGCTCTCGAACGATGGAACGGGCACCAGGAAGTTCCGGCGGACATAGCCGACCAGACCTTCTACTTTGCCCTTATCGTTCCCTTTGCCTGGACGGCCGAACCGGTCCTCGAACAGGTAGTGGGACTGAAGCTCGGAGAACACCCTGGTCCGCTGCCGGCGACCATCTCCCAGGATTCTGGCTACCGCGAGCGTGGTGTTGTCGTAGAGGATGCTCTGAGGCACTCCGCCCAGGAACGCGAAGGCGGAGACGTGTCCGTCGCAGAATGACTCCGTCGTCTCGGCGGGATACGCCTTCACATAGCACCCGTCGCTGTGAGGGAGGTCCAGGGCGAAGTAGTGGGCTTTGCGTTCCACTCCGCCGATGATCACTCGAGCTTCGCCGTAGTCGCACTGGGCATGTCCCGGAGGGTGGGACAGAGGTAAGAACATCTCGCGGGTATGACGACGGCGTTCTCGAACGTAGTCTTTGACTATCGTGTACTTGCCGGGGAAGCCGTGTTCGTCTCTGAGCCGTTCGTAGATACGCTTGGCGGTGTGACGCTGCTTCTTCGGTGAGCTCAGATCCTGCTCCAGGATCTGGTCCATCACACCCTCATATGGATCGAGCTTCGGTCTGCGAGCCGGTCGTTGCCGTCGATACCCTGGGGGCACGGAGTACTCGAGCATCTTGCGCACCGTGTCCCGGTGTAGCCCGAACACTCGGGCCGCCTCTCGGACGCTCATCCCTTCGACGAAACAAGCCTTGCGAACACGGAGGTAAATACCCACCTTGTACATCCAATCCACCTTCAGTCAGGTTCGGTCGTTCCTGATTGAAGGCGACAGGCGGTACGCTTTTCAAGCGCCACATCTCAGCTCTTGAGCCGCCCTGCCGGTACATTATCTCTCCGCCATTCACAAACCTCTCGTCGGCCTCGCCCGGGCGTTGAATAAGTAGGAATGCCACAGCTTAACCTGGTCACGTAGGGACTATCTCTTATAGTACATGCGAGCGGCGGACTTGTGGCAAGGCGAGTCGGCATTACAATTTGCGGGAGTTACTGGAGGTCGGCACCCTTAGGCTGCCGCCGACAGGACCATCCGTTTGTGCACGGCGCAGCGGTTATGCGGCTCAGAGTCGCCTTGGGATATTCTGTTTCAGCTGCGCTATCAGCAAAACGCGAAATCGCCGGCTACGTCGGTTCATGCGATGGGTTTGACTATTCGGTGGAACGCAGGTTCCCTCAGGCAGTTGACTGGCTTCCGTTGGGACGTCAGTCTGTATTGCTCTGGAAGATGTCACACGGTAGTGCTTCATGCCACAACGTGCCACGATCGGGGTAGGCGTTCAATTGTCCGCATCTATCCGGATACGCGGCGATGAACTCATCAAACGTCTCAGCGAAAACCGTGGTCGCCAATTCCACAGCGAATCTGTCTCGGTACGAAAGAGTTTTCAAGAGTGCGACTGCTTCCTTGATCGAGCCCATACGGTAGATAGGAAAAGGGAAGTACTGACCTCCACCAAGTCGCGGGTATCGTTTGGCAACACAGATCAGTGACATCAGGAAATTGACCTGTCGAGCGTACTTTTCGTACTCGGGCTTTTCGACAAAGAACTCCTCGAGCCAGTCCGACGTGTCCCACTGTTCGATCACATGGGTCCATGCCTCAGAACCCTGTCCTCCCAACGCGATCGGGTAAGCAATGAACCCATTCGAGATGACTGAGCGTTTGAAGCCATCGTCTTCCTCAAACTCCAGACTCGCCAGTTCCTTAATCGAGACGGCGTCTTTCATCTTGATCGCCATCGCCATCAGTGCGACGTAGGCAAACAACAGCGTCCCTGTGGGCGCAACGGCGATCTCTCGGGGCTTATAGCCTTGATTGCCCAAGAGAGTTTGCGTTCCGAAGTTTCTCCACTCGCTCTAGCGATTCGAATATCTCGGCAAGCCATTCTTGACTGCCGGATTCGATTAATGTCATTCCAGCTGCGACCAACAGATTCACCTTTGCTTGCAGGTTATTAACGTAATTCGGCGATTGGTCAGCTGGCGTGGTCCGCTCAACCCCATTCCAGGTTTCATGCCAGTAGGTCTCGATGGAAGTTGCTATACGCTTACTTAGATCTCTGAAAGCAACTCTGTCACCCGACCTTATTGCTCGTTTCGTTTGCGCGACAACGAGTGCGGGGTCATCGCCAGACGGATACGTTTGAAACCTAGCGACCTTCGACATCAACTCTTCGAAGAACGCGGCGGCATCCTGCCGCTCGATGAATCTGCCGTCCTGAGCACGGACCAGATCCTTGACTCGCTGAGAAGGCTGACCCCTCGTTGTCCAATACAACGTGTATTTGGAACTCCTATCCTCCAGTACGCTCATCACGCCGGCGTCACCACCCGAGTAGCCAACTGTTACCAGCCCGTATCTATCCACGATCTCCTTAAATTCAGCAGCGATTGCGGGCTCTAGAGTTTCGAGTTCTTCAGGGGTGTTCCTAATGTTCAGGTTTTTATAGTCGCCGTGGAGCTTCACGATCCTGCACGGCGAATGCTCCCTCGGACGGATATTAGCGAGATCCTCGGAGGAGTAGACCGAGTCAAACTCCAGACCTTCTGCTTCAAGTGCCTTTTCGAGCAGTTGGTCGAAGTTGGTAGTCACGATTACCCGGACAAGACTGTCCCTAACGAGAGCGATGACACGCCTATGGGCGTCTCCTGGCTCCTTGCCTTGAAAGAAACCACTGAGGTATCGCCTCCGTTCCTCTTGAGACGGAAGGAGCTCTGCTAGAATCTCTGAATATCCAAGCCCTTTGAATTCGCTAGCCTCGAACCACGCCTGAAGTTCGTCGCGACCGAGTCTGTCAGACGTATCAAGCGCCTGCATATGACGTAGATTCCCAAGGGTGTCCCAGAAAATGTCTGAGCCGGTCGGTATCTGAGCATCTCGAGAAACTCCGGATCCAAGTAGAAGGGCGTATGTTCCCCGCCCCTCTGCCACAGCGACAGCTAACGGTATAATGGGATCAATCATTTACCTGTCCAACCAACCTGAATAGTTGTGAGGGAAGTCTCGTTCGTCGTGGTCCGGCACAATGCCCGACGACCAGCGATCGAATCAGTTATCGTCCCGACCGTGTGCCCTTTGTCGGAGCGACCGGGTCTTCGACCATCACCTTGCGTAGGTCAACGATCTGGTCCCTCAAGAGCGCAGCCTTCTCGAATTCGAGGTTTCGCGAAGCGGTCTTCATCTGGGACTCCAGGTCCTTGATGAGACGTGCGAGTTCCTCTTTGGGGATGTCGCCCTCGGTGACGTAAGAGGCCTTCGTCTCGGCGACGGCTCTGACGCGCTCGGTGATGTCGTGGATGGTCTTGCGGATGCCCTGTGGCGTAATGCCGTTCTCGGCGTTATGGGTCTCCTGTATCTCCTTGCGCCTCTCGGTCTCCCCAATCGCGTGCTTCATCGAATCTGTGACCGTGTCCGCGTACATGATCACGTGCCCGTCGACGTGACGCGCCGCGCGGCCGATGGTCTGGATCAGGGAGCCGCCGGAGCGTAGGAACCCCTCCTTGTCGGCGTCTAGGATGGCCACCAGGCTCACCTCGGGGAGGTCGAGCCCCTCCCTGAGCAGGTTGATCCCGACCACTACGTCGTACACGCCCAGGCGCAGGTCTCGTAGTACCTCGCTGCGCTCCAGGGTATCGATCTCGGAGTGGAGGTGGTGGGTTTTGACGCCAGCTTCTCGAAGGTAGTCGGCGAGCTCCTCGGCCATTCGCTTGGTTAGAGTGGTAACCAGACAGCGCTCGCCCTTCTCGGTACGTTGCCTGATCTGGTAAAGAAGGTCGTCGATCTGGCCGGAGGTCGGCTTGACCTCGATGATTGGGTCGGTCAGGCCGGTGGGGCGGATGACTTGCTCGACCATCTGTTGCGTATGCTCATACTCGTAAGGGCCGGGCGTTGCGGACACGTACACGGCCTGGTTCACGCGCTCCTCAAACTCTCCGAAGTTCAGCGGCCGGTTGTCCATCGCCGTTGGGAGCCTGAACCCAAAGTCGACCAGGATTTCCTTGCGCGACCGGTCTCCCCCGTACATGCCCCTGATCTGCGGCAGCGTCATGTGCGACTCGTCGATGAACAGCAAGTAGTCCTCGGGGATGTAATCGAGAAGCGTATAAGGGGCACTCCCCCGCATTCGCTGGGACAGGTGCAGCGAGTAGTTCTCGACACCGGCGCAGTACCCGGTTTCTCGCATCATCTCGAGGTCGTACCGCGTCCGCGACTCGAGTCGCTGGGCTTCCAGCAGCTTGTCCTGGGCCTTGAGCTCGACGAGGCGTTCGTCAAGCTCTTCCTCAATGGCGGTAAGCGCGACCTCCATCTTCTCTTCAGAGGTGACGAAGTGCTTGGCGGGGTATATCTCGATGTCGTCGCGCTCGCTCAGGATCTCGCCGGTCAAGGTGTCGAGCTGAACGATGCGCTCGACCTCGTCGCCCCAGAACTCGATGCGAATCCCGATCTCTTCGTAGGCCGGCAGTATCTCTATGGTGTCGCCCCGAACACGGAACCGGCCGCGGGCCATGTCCATGTCGTTGCGCTCGTACTGCATCTCGACAAGGTCACGCACGAGGCGGTTACGGTTCTTGCGCTCGCCCTTCCGCACGTAGGCGACGAAGCTTTGGTACTCGGCCGGAGAGCCCAGACCGAAGATACACGAGACGGACGCCACGATTAGGACGTCTCGCCTGGTCAGCAGCGCACGAGTGGCCGAGTGACGGAGCTTGTCTAGCTCCTCGTTAATGTCGGCGTCCTTCTCAATGTAGGTGTCGGTCCTTGGGAGATAGGCTTCGGGCTGGTAGTAGTCGTAGTAGCTGACGAAATACTCAACGGCGTTGTCCGGGAAGAACTCCTTGAACTCGGTGGCCAGCTGCGCCGCGAGGGTCTTGTTGTGGGCGATAACCAGGGTGGGCCGCTGCACCTGCTCGACGACGCACGCCATCGTGAAAGTCTTACCGCTGCCGGTCACGCCCAGCAAGGTCTGGTGCGTGAGACCGCGATCGACGCCCTGGGCGAGCTTGTCGATGGCCTGTGGCTGGTCGCCCGTCGGCTTGAAGTCCGAGACGATTTTGAATTCAGGCATTAGGGTTAGTTGACGTCACTCGCTACGCGTCGGCCGAAGCCAGTGCCCTGCGACCGCCACGAGCCTACCGCGTACCGGATCCAAATGTTCCCATCGTTCTGAACGAAGTCGCAAACGTCTAGTCAGTCCATCATAGCTGATCTCGGGATAAGCGGCCAACGAAAGATGACGAGTGCAGAATGGCCTTGCTGCATCCGACCCAAACCCTAACCCTTATCCCAAAGGCAGCCGGCCTGGCTCCTCCTCACCAGGCCGGCTGCGGTACGCGGTCTATTTAACTGATAGTCTAGGGTACGAACGCCGTGGGCGGGCTGACTGTGGGTCGAGCGGTCAACTCTATGTCGACCGTCGCCTGGCTGCCGTCAGACCGGACGAGGCTCGACGCCATTGTGTCGCCGGGCCGAGTGTTCTCGTTCATGTACGAAATCAGATCGCCCATCTCGTCGACCGCGACACCGTCGACGGCCGTAATTACGTCGCCGCCCACCGGGTACTGATCGCCACCGAACGTAGTCGTGCCGGTATTGGCCTTGACTCCCGCGCGGGCCGACGGGCCACCGTCGTGGACCTCCATCACAATGACGCCATAGGTGTCTTCCGATAGCCCTTTCGCCTCGGCGGCCGTGGACCGCAAGTCGGCGCCCGTGATGCCAAGGTAGGCGTACTCGTACGTTCCGTGTTCGATCAGCTCGGGAATCACCCGCCTCGCCGCGTTGATTGGCACCGCAAAACCGACGCCGGAGCTACTGCCACTGAGAGTCCTGATCTGCGAGTTGATGCCAATTACCCGGCCGTCCTTATCGAGCAGCGGGCCGCCCGAGTTGCCCGGATTGATCGGCGCGTCGGTCTGTATCGACTCGGGTATCGAGAAGGCGCCGTTGCCCGGTATCGTGCGCCCGAGGGCGCTGACAATGCCACGAGTCATCGTGAAGTCCTGTCCAAAGGGGGTGCCTATGGCGACCGCCAACTGGCCTACCCTCAGCGCGCTGCTGTCGCCCAATGCCACCGGCTTGAGTCGCTCGGCGGGCAGGTCGACCTTTAACACCGCCAAGTCGGAGTCCGGGTCACTGCCCAGGACCTCGCCTTCGACCTCGGTCCCGTCGGCGAAAACGATTGTCACACGATCGGCATCGTCGACCACATGGTGGTTTGTAACGATGTAGCCATCTTGGCTCCACACGAACCCGGAGCCTTCGCCTCGCTGCTGGAAGCCATCCGGCAACTGTCCCTGAGGCGTCTGGCCACCCGCCACGGATGACGCCACCTCAATGCGGACCACCGAAGGAAGCACCGCGTCATAGATGCTAGCGAGCACGTCTTCGTGAGCGGCGACAATCCCATATGCATCCGAAGGCGCATCCGCGGAGACCGTAGTCTCGGCTTGCCGTTCCGGTTCCGTCTCCACAGCCGCCATCCGCTCAGCGGGCCGCGTCGCGGGCTCTTCAACTGGAGCTATCTCCGTTTGCGCCGGCTCAGCCATCGCGTTCTCAATTGCCGCAGCCGGCTGATCCATCTCAGTCGCGACCTGCTGAGGAGCGAGTTGGGCCTCGGCCTTGAGTGCCTTGGCAACGGCCGCCGCGACTAAGGCGTTCAGCGTTTCGGTGTCAATGTCACCGCCAGGCTGATCTTGAGCCACCGCCGCTGGGGCGGGTGCCGTTCTTTCGTCCGTTCCGCTGCCGCAAGCCACCAACACCACCGAAGTGACGGCGACCAGCGCCAGTATTAGCCACGTGAGTTTAGGTGTCTTGAACATCACAACCCCTCGTCCTTGAAGTTGTCCCGCGCGGTGCGCGCTTCCGCAGCGGAGCCGTCAAGATATAGAACGAGAGGACTTGCGATTCGGGTAGTCCACGGTCCCGTCGAGCCCTTCGCAGACGCCTCGCCGGGTGACCGGGGATGGGGACCTAAGCCCGAATCCACCGAGGGAGGGCGTCGGGTTAGCATCCTGAAGTGGCCAGAGGGTGCTCTTCTGAATCTGGGATAATGGTTTTGTAACAGCAAAACAGTCCCAGAGAAGGAGCACCCAATAGATGCTACCACGCAACCAGCCCGACCGTATCCGTATCGTCTTTGACGATCACCGCCTGGTGGCCAATGCTGGTCTGCTCCTGCCGGCCACCCTCGCCCGGCATCTGGGCCTGCGGGAACTCGTTGACCATCACCTTGACCTGGGCGGCGCGCCGGGGCGGGCCAACACCGGAGACAAGCTGATGACCCTGGTGGCCTCAGCCATGGCCGGCGGCGACTGCATCGACGACGCTGATGTGTTGCGCACCGGGGGGACGGCCTGCACCCTGGGCGGCACGGTCAAGGCGCCATCCACCCTGGGCACCTTCCTGCGCAGCTTCCGGTGGGGCCACGTCCGCCAGCTGGACCGGGTGAGCCGGGAGCTGCTGGCCCGGGCCTGGGCCGCTGGGGCCGGACCCGGCGACGCGCCGTTCACCATCGACCTCGATTCCACCATCTGCGAGACCTACGGACTGGCCAAGGAGGGCGCCCGCCACCACGGCTATACCGGCAAGCGGGGCTACCACCCACTGCTGGCCATCGCCGCCGGCACCGGAGACGTGCTGATGTCCCGGCTGCGCGAGGGCCGGGCCAACACCGCCCGCGGCGCCGCCCACTTCCTGCGGGAGACGGTGGGACGGGTGCGCTACGCCGGGGCCAACGGACGACTCACGCTACGGGCCGACAGCGGGTTCTACACTCATGGCGTGGTATCCGTCTGCCGCAAGATGGATGTCCGCTTCTCCATCACCATCCGCCAGCATAAAAGCCTGCACAATCTCATCGAGGCGATACCCGAAGATGCCTGGACGCCGATTCCTTACTGGATGGACGGCGCCGCCGATGTGGCCGAGACCACCTGCACTCCCTTCCAGAGTGAACCTGACGCCGCGCCGGTGCGGCTCATCGTCCGGCGTGTGAAGCCCACGCCCGGTTCCCAGCTGGCCCTCTTCGCCACCTACAGCTATCACGGCTTCATCACCGACCGGGACGGGGAGATGCTCGAACTGGAGGCCGACCATCGCCGCCACGCCGAGATCGAGAATGCCATCCGAGACCTCAAGCACGGTGTGGGGTTGAACCATCTCCCCTCGGGCCGCTTCGCCGCCAACGCCGCCTGGCTGGCGGTACAGGTGATGGCCCACAACATCGCCCGCTGGACAGCGCGCATCGGTCTGGGCGAGCAGGTGGTGACCACCAAGACCCTCCGGCGGCGGTTCTTCTCCCTGGCCGGACGGATCACCCGCTCGGCGCGCCGCCTCACACTGCATCTGCCACAGCGCTGGCCTTGGGAAGCCCAGTTCGATCGTGCCCTGGCCCGATTGCGCGCCCTGCCACTCCCTGCCTGACGGCGGCGGCGGCAACCGGCCGCCATCCGGCCAACCGAACGTCCCCGCGAACTCGCGCCAGTCCGGTCTGCGAGTGCCTCTTGCTGTGTCCTCTCCCCGCTATCTCGCCCTGACCAACATTCGCAGACGGTCACAAAGTCTCCCCGCGGCAACTGAAGACAAACACCGGCCCCCCTCTACCCCAAATCGTGCCCGGACCATCGCCCTCCCTTGCCCCTATCGCCCGTTCCGCTGCTGCATAGTCATCCCTTCGGTGGATTTGGGCTAAGCTTGTGCTTGGGCCACCCAAACCATCTCGGTGCTGGACTCGTCGAAGGGGGACTCGTCGAAGTCGCCGTAGAGGGACCCGACCTCGAATCCGCAGGTCGTCAGCAGGTGATACATCTCCCAGCGATGTACATAGCGTAGCTGGAAGTCACGGTATAGCCGCTTCGTAACTACTCCGTCCCCGTCGAGGGTCTCGACGATGACGCACGCATCGATTATCTGAGCGTGATTATCGTAGCTGCTCTGGTGCCAGAGTACCTGTCTGGCGCCGGTTTCGGGATCCGTAACGTCCCGGAAATGTGACGGGACGTCGCCCGGCTGGGTCAGCATGTCCAGGTCTGGGACGAAGATGTTGAAGGCGAGCTTGCCACCCGGCGAGAGAAGCCGCTTGACGTTGCTGAGCGTCTTGATCTGGTCTTCTACTGTCAAGAGCGACAGAAAACCACGGAAGGGGACTATGACTAGCCCGAATCTACCTTCCAGCAAGAGGTCGCGCATGTCCCCGTGAAGCAGTGTGAGCTTGTCGTTAACGGCCAGTCGCGCTTCAGCTTTGCGTTGGGCTACCGCGAGCATGGCCTCAGAGGAGTCGACTCCGGTGACTTCAACGCCGGACTCCGCGATGGGAAGTGTCACCCGGCCGGTGCCGCACCCCAGTTCAAGGACTGGTCCTTTGGCCTCGCGAGCAAGCCTTGTGTAGAAAGAGATGTCGTTGCGGACGTATGAGTAGACCGAGTCGTAGATGTCGGCCCAGGCGTCGAAGTCCGTCGGCATAGGCGGTCTAGCCGCCTCCCAGGTGCTGAATGCAGAGCCTTACCCGCTCCTCCAGGGAGAGGTCGGCTCCGGCGGGCAACGACGCCACTGCATCCGTGACCTCTGACACGCTGTACCCAAGGGCCGTTAACGCTTGAACCAGGTCATCGTCAGCGGGGCCGCCCGCGGCAATGCGCAGCTCTGCGTCGAGCTTGCCCTTGAGCTCCAGGACAATTCGGTTCGCCGTCCTCGTGCCAACGCCGGACACGCCCTTCAAGGAGTCGATGTCACCGGCCGCGACCGCGAGGGCGAGCGAGTCGGGCGACATCGAAGAGAGAACGCTGAGCGCGACGCGCGGCCCCACGCCGTTAACCTGGATCAGTGCCTCGAAAGCGGACCGCTCCTCGCCGGTCGGAAAGCCGTACAGGGTCAGGCTGTCCTCACGGGTCTGCAGAGAAGTGAAGAGGCGCACCCGGTCGCCAGGACTCCCGAGACTATCGATGGAAGAATCGGGGACGCTGGCCCTGAGGGTTACCGCGCCCAGGTTGACGTCGACCCAGCCACCTCCCAACCCAGCAAGCTTGCCTTCGATGGACGTGATCAAAGGGTGGATCTCACCCCGTGGTTTCTAGTCGAAGAGTAAGGCACGTGTTTTTTACCCTGTCGCATTTCGTCGCAAAGTGTCGCGCCCAGATAGGGGAAAGCCGTCGGTCTGCGACACTCTCGGGTGATAGTCGGCCAGGCCGAGCGGACCCCGTCCACGCCATGTTCGCACAACTGTTCTGTTCCCGCAACCCCGTCTCCAACGTTTGGAGGTCACTCTGTGATCACGAGGTCGCGCACGGCGATGGAGTTGACGTGGCAAATCGCCACAGCGAGGGCGTCGGAGGCGTCGGAAGGCGAGGGGACTTCGTCCAGCCTGAGGAGCACCCTGACCATCTCACCGACCTGGTCCTTGGAGCTGCCGCCGTGGTCGGTGACCGCCCGTTTGACCTGCGAAGGGGCGTAGCCTGTTACCGCAAGGCCGTGCGCCGCCGCCGCTACCATAGCCACGGCCTGGGCCTGACCGATGGACAGGGCTGAGCGGATGTTCTCGCCGACGAAAGGCTCCTCGATCGCAACCTCCGATGGCCTTACCTCACCGATTATGGCCGATAGCTCGGAGTAGAGGTGATGCAGCCTAGCGGCCAAGGGGTCACGTCGTTTGGGCGAGATTACGGTTGAGAGTGAGAGAGAAAGGTCGCTGCCGTCGGACTCGATGACTCCGACGCCCATTTTGTACGTCCCTGGGTCTATACCAAGAACGCGCACTGGTGCCCCTGGCGAAAGGTTAGCGTCACTCCTCCCCGCTGTAGTCCGCGAGGACTTCGTCGGGAAAGTCGGCGTTGGAGAAGACACGCTGGACGTCGTCGAGTTCTTCGAGGGTATCGAGCAGCCTCAAGGTCTGCTTGGCACTCTTGGCATCAAGTGTAATCGTGTTCTTGGGGACCATCGAGAGCTCCGACGACTTGATCTCAGCACCCTGGTCCGCCAATGCCTTACGAATGGCCTCAAGCTGCTCGGGACTCGAGTAGACCTGCAGCGAGCCGTCGAAGGTCTCGAAGTCCTCCGCGCCGGCGTCGATGGTCAGCAGAGTCAGGTCCTCGGCCTGTTCGTCGTCGGCGTCGACGACCACTACGCCCTTCTGCTCGAACTGCCAGGCCACAGCGCCGGCCTGCGCAAGGTTTCCGCCCGCCTTGGTGAAGGTCGAGCGAACGTCTGAGACGGTCCTATTCTTGTTGTCAGTCAACGACTCTAGCAAGATCGCGGTGCCGCCGGGGCCGTAACCCTCATAGACCACCTCCGCCATCTGCTCCCCTCCGGCTCCCTCGCCGGAGCCTTTTTTCAAGGCACGGTCGATAGTATCGGCGGGCATGTTGCTGTCTTTGGCCCGCTGGACGGACATGCGCAGCCGGAAATTCATTTCGGGGTCAGCGCCGCCTTGCCGCGCGGCGACGATGATCTCCTTCGACAGTTTCGTAAAGAGCTGGCCACGCCGGGCGTCAGAGACTGCCTTGCCGTGCTTGATCGTCGACCACTTGGAGTGACCGGACATCGTATCTCCGTGGAAGATGCGTTGGTCTTGCGCCAATTCTAGCACGGGCGAAAAGCGGCGCTCAAGCCCAAATCCACCGAAGGGATGACTATGCAGCAGCGGAACGGGCGATAGGGGCAAGGGAGGGCGATGGTCCGGGCACGATTTGGGGTAGAGGGGGGCCGGTGTTTGTCTTCAGTTGCCGCGGGGAGACTTTGTGACCGTCTGCGAATGTTGGTCAGGGCGAGATAGCGGGGAGAGGACACAGCAAGAGGCACTCGCAGACCGGACTGGCGCGAGTTCGCGGGGACGTTCGGTTGGCCGGATGTCGGCCGGTTGCCGCCGCCGCCGTCAGGCAGGGAGTGGCAGGGCGCGCAATCGGGCCAGGGCACGATCGAACTGGGCTTCCCAAGGCCAGCGCTGTGGCAGATGCAGTGTGAGGCGGCGCGCCGAGCGGGTGATCCGTCCGGCCAGGGAGAAGAACCGCCGCCGGAGGGTCTTGGTGGTCACCACCTGCTCGCCCAGACCGATGCGCGCTGTCCAGCGGGCGATGTTGTGGGCCATCACCTGTACCGCCAGCCAGGCGGCGTTGGCGGCGAAGCGGCCCGAGGGGAGATGGTTCAACCCCACACCGTGCTTGAGGTCTCGGATGGCATTCTCGATCTCGGCGTGGCGGCGATGGTCGGCCTCCAGTTCGAGCATCTCCCCGTCCCGGTCGGTGATGAAGCCGTGATAGCTGTAGGTGGCGAAGAGGGCCAGCTGGGAACCGGGCGTGGGCTTCACACGCCGGACGATGAGCCGCACCGGCGCGGCGTCAGGTTCACTCTGGAAGGGAGTGCAGGTGGTCTCGGCCACATCGGCGGCGCCGTCCATCCAGTAAGGAATCGGCGTCCAGGCATCTTCGGGTATCGCCTTGATGAGATTGTGCAGGCTTTTATGCTGGCGGATGGTGATGGAGAAGCGGACATCCATCTTGCGGCAGACGGATACCACGCCATGAGTGTAGAACCCGCTGTCGGCCCGTAGCGTGAGTCGTCCGTTGGCCCCGGCGTAGCGCACCCGTCCCACCGTCTCCCGCAGGAAGTGGGCGGCGCCGCGGGCGGTGTTGGCCCGGCCCTCGCGCAGCCGGGACATCAGCACGTCTCCGGTGCCGGCGGCGATGGCCAGCAGTGGGTGGTAGCCCCGCTTGCCGGTATAGCCGTGGTGGCGGGCGCCCTCCTTGGCCAGTCCGTAGGTCTCGCAGATGGTGGAATCGAGGTCGATGGTGAACGGCGCGTCGCCGGGTCCGGCCCCAGCGGCCCAGGCCCGGGCCAGCAGCTCCCGGCTCACCCGGTCCAGCTGGCGGACGTGGCCCCACCGGAAGCTGCGCAGGAAGGTGCCCAGGGTGGATGGCGCCTTGACCGTGCCGCCCAGGGTGCAGGCCGTCCCCCCGGTGCGCAACACATCAGCGTCGTCGATGCAGTCGCCGCCGGCCATGGCTGAGGCCACCAGGGTCATCAGCTTGTCTCCGGTGTTGGCCCGCCCCGGCGCGCCGCCCAGGTCAAGGTGATGGTCAACGAGTTCCCGCAGGCCCAGATGCCGGGCGAGGGTGGCCGGCAGGAGCAGACCGGCATTGGCCACCAGGCGGTGATCGTCAAAGACGATACGGATACGGTCGGGCTGGTTGCGTGGTAGCATCTATTGGGTGCTCCTTCTCTGGGACTGTTTTGCTGTTACAAAACCATTATCCCAGATTCAGAAGAGCACCCTCTGGCCACTTCAGGATGCTAACCCGACGCCCTCCCTCGGTGGATTCGGGCCAAGGAAGAGCGAGCGTTATGCATAATTCAAGATTCAAAAGAGAAGGGCACCTCGGCGTGGCAGCCAAGATGCCCTTGCCGTGTTAGCGGCTAAGATGTCTCAGGTCTTGAGGCGATACAGCCCCTTCTCCGTCTTCTCAAAGTCGTCGCCATTGAGAATGCGAGACTGGGTGAAACCGCTGTGTAGCCCTTCGCTTTTAAGTGCGGCGGTCAGGTCGCCAGACCGTATCCACCCACCTCCGCGTCGGGCCGCGTCGACAGCGACTTGGCGGGCTGTTTCCAACGCCGATGTCCCGCCCACCGGAACGCCGCCCCGCCCCCTAGCAAGATTGGCAAACGCCATGCTAACAGCGTGGCTGGGGTTCTTCCCGTCGAAGTCCCAACCTAGCCGTTCCAACCGATGCGCGACCTCTTGCCGCGTCAAATCGGGGTTATCCCGCAGCAGTGATCCAACAACGTCAGTCAGAAGCGGTGGCTTCGATTCGGGACTAGCCGCGTTATCGTCGCCCTCGGACAAAGTCAACTGGTTCGGATTCCGGAGGCGTTGCCACTCTTTCGAGTTGGTAGGAATCCGGTATTCGCCCTTACGTACCCTCTGGAACGGCGGCTTGCCTAGCATGCTGTACACTGCGCCATCCGCCGTTGGGCGGCTAGAAAAGTAGCCCATGTTCAACAGCGACCCGATAGCTTTTTTACCGACAATGACACCGTCAGCGAAGTTGATAATGAGCACTTCGCGTAGGTTCTCACCAGCGATTGACACATGGCGCCCATTCTGCTGCAACAGTGAGGTGTACGACTTGTGCGCCTTCGCCCGAATCTCCTCGCCCTCGCGCAGTGCTGCATCGCGGTCTTTCAGCCGCTTGATCCGTTCGTCAAGCTGCTGCTGCGCGTCTGCAATGGCATGGCGTTCACTCTCAACCTCGATCCTAGCCTCACGTAGCCGGAGTCCCCAGTCTTCAAAGTCGATATTCGTGTCATTCATCGTTGCGCCCCCTCACTTTGGGGTATCCGATGTCTTGGAATGTCCTTCCTCTTGTTGCCGTTCGACCACGCCTTAACGTCGGTGCTATCGATAGCAACGGACTTGCCGAAGTCGGGGAGTTCGCGGAACATCCGACGCGTCATTCCACGCATGACTTCCTTGACAGCAAGGGGGTTCCAACGTTTGGACAGCTTCGTATTGAAGCGCGAGAACGTGGATTGGTGCGGGATTTCGTAAAGGGAGTCGAAACCGCAGGCTTGTGCGATGAAAGGATTGTCGTAGAGGGCGTGTATGAGGTCAGAGACCGAGGGGAGCCCCATGTAGTATCAGACGCCGGAATATTGCATAAGGCTAAAGGAAAAGGAAGGAAACCAGGAGGACGAGGGGCTGGCTGTGGAGCGACTAAGCCCGAATCCACCGAGGGAGGGCGTCGGGTTAGCATCCTGAAGTGGCCAGAGGGTGCTCTTCTGAATCTGGGATAATGGTTTTGTAACAGCAAAACAGTCCCAGAGAAGGAGCACCCAATAGATGCTACCACGCAACCAGCCCGACCGTATCCGTATCGTCTTTGACGATCACCGCCTGGTGGCCAATGCCGGTCTGCTCCTGCCGGCCACCCTCGCCCGGCATCTGGGCCTGCGGGAACTCGTTGACCATCACCTTGACCTGGGCGGCGCGCCGGGGCGGGCCAACACCGGAGACAAGCTGATGACCCTGGTGGCCTCAGCCATGGCCGGCGGCGACTGCATCGACGAGGCTGATGTGTTGCGCACCGGGGGGACGGCCTGCACCCTGGGCGGCACGGTCAAGGCGCCATCCACCCTGGGCACCTTCCTGCGCAGCTTCCGGTGGGGCCACGTCCGCCAGCTGGACCGGGTGAGCCGGGAGCTGCTGGCCCGGGCCTGGGCCGCTGGGGCCGGACCCGGCGACGCGCCGTTCACCATCGCCCTCGATTCCACCATCTGCGAGACCTACGGACTGGCCAAGGAGGGCGCCCGCCACCACGGCTATACCGGCAAGCGGGGCTACCACCCACTGCTGGCCATCGCCGCCGGCACCGGAGACGTGCTGATGTCCCGGCTGCGCGAGGGCCGGGCCAACACCGCCCGCGGCGCCGCCCACTTCCTGCGGGAGACGGTGGGACGGGTGCGCTACGCCGGGGCCAACGGACGACTCACGCTACGGGCCGACAGCGGGTTCTACACTCATGGCGTGGTATCCGTCTGCCGCAAGATGGATGTCCGCTTCTCCATCACCATCCGCCAGCATAAAAGCCTGCACAATCTCATCGAGGCGATACCCGAAGATGCCTGGACGCCGATTCCTTACTGGATGGACGGCGCCGCCGATGTGGCCGAGACCACCTGCACTCCCTTCCAGAGTGAACCTGACGCCGCGCCGGTGCGGCTCATCGTCCGGCGTGTGAAGCCCACGCCCGGTTCCCAGCTGGCCCTCTTCGCCACCTACAGCTATCACGGCTTCATCACCGACCGGGACGGGGAGATGCTCGAACTGGAGGCCGACCATCGCCGCCACGCCGAGATCGAGAATGCCATCCGAGACCTCAAGCACGGTGTGGGGTTGAACCATCTCCCCTCGGGCCGCTTCGCCGCCAACGCCGCCTGGCTGGCGGTACAGGTGATGGCCCACAACATCGCCCGCTGGACAGCGCGCATCGGTCTGGGCGAGCAGGTGGTGACCACCAAGACCCTCCGGCGGCGGTTCTTCTCCCTGGCCGGACGGATCACCCGCTCGGCGCGCCGCCTCACACTGCATCTGCCACAGCGCTGGCCTTGGGAAGCCCAGTTCGATCGTGCCCTGGCCCGATTGCGCGCCCTGCCACTCCCTGCCTGACGGCGGCGGCGGCAACCGGCCGACATCCGGCCAACCGAACGTCCCCGCGAACTCGCGCCAGTCCGGTCTGCGAGTGCCTCTTGCTGTGTCCTCTCCCCGCTATCTCGCCCTGACCAACATTCGCAGACGGTCACAAAGTCTCCCCGCGGCAACTGAAGACAAACACCGGCCCCCCTCTACCCCAAATCGTGCCCGGACCATCGCCCTCCCTTGCCCCTATCGCCCGTTCCGCTGCTGCATAGTCATCCCTTCGGTGGATTTGGGCTTAGTGTATACTCGCCCGGATGCCACCGCTACTCGCAGCAAAGGGACTCACGAAACACTACGGTGACACCGTCGCCCTCGACGGCGTCGACTTCCAGATCGACGAAGGCATAACGGGGCTGCTGGGACCTAACGGGGCTGGCAAGAGCACGGCGATCAAGCTCTTTCTGGGCCTCTTGAAGCCCACAGCCGGTGCAGCCGAGGTCATGGGCGAACGGCCGTATGAGACCGTAGAGAGTCGCGCACGGCTCGGCTACATGCCTGAGCACGAGTGCCTCCCACCCAACATGTCGGCGTCGGAGTTCCTGACTCACATGGCCCAGGTGAGCGGGCTTCCACCCGCGTACGCAAGGACCCGCGCTGCCGACATCCTCAGACACGTAGGCCTCGATGAGGAGCGATACCGCCCCATCAGCGGCTACTCTACCGGGATGCGGCAGCGGACCAAGCTGGCCCAGGCGCTGGTCCACGACCCTGTCGTCGTGATGCTCGACGAAGCCACGGCTGGGCTGGACCCGAGAGGCCGCGAAGAGATGCTCGAGCTCATTCGACGCACCGGCCGGGAGTTCGGCATAAGCATCGTCCTGTCGTCCCACCTCATGGGCGACGTGGAGAGCACGTGCGACCGGCTGGTCGTCCTGGAAGGCGGGCAGGTGATGGCCCAGGGCACCGTTTCCGAATTCACGGAAGAGACCCAGGTCCTCGCGATCGACGTGGATGAAGGCCACGAAGAGCTGGTGACTGCTCTCAAGGCCCGCGGAGTCGACGCGACCGTAGACGAGCTGTCGGTAATTGTCGACCAGGCTACCGACGATCAATACGACGCGATCAGAGACGCGCTGGTCGAGTCCAACGCGCCTCTGCGCCGGCTGGCCCCGCGACGCCGCCACCTGACGGACATCTTCCGGGACGGCGCCTGATGAACGACGCCACGGGCGAGATATATGACATCGGGTATCAGCGGTACGAAGGCCCCCGCGAAGGCCGGATGCGCGCCCGCAAGGCCTTGTGGACCAACGGAGTAAGGACGATCCTTGGCCTGGGTCGCGGCGTGCTGCCGAAGGTCATTCCAACGATTCTCGCTTCGATCGCGGCCCTCGTAGCCGTAATCTTTGCGATCATAGCTGCCCAGGACCTCCCGACCGATGAGCAGATCGATCCGGCCGGATACTATCAGGTACTGTCGTTCTTCGTGCTTCTTTTCGCCGCCGTAATAGCGCCCGATCTGGTCTGTCCGGACCGGCGCGACAACGTTATCCATTTGTACCTTGTAAGGCCCATGTCGCCGACCGACTATGTTGTGACCCGGTGGCTGGCCGTATTCGCGTTCCTGCTCGCCGTTCTCTACCTTGGACAAGTGCTCGTGTTTGCCGGTTTGACGCTAGGCGCGGACAAGCCGCTCGACTACATCCAGGACAACTGGCTGGAGGTGCCCCGCTTTCTAGGGGGTGGCCTGGTCCTAGCCCTCTACGCCGCCACGTTGCCACTGGCCGTGTCCGCGTTTACAACGCGCCGTGGCTACGCCCAGGCGTTCATCATAGGCCTGTTTTTCATTTCGGTGCCGTTCACGGCCGCCCTAACTGAGTGCGAAGAGTTCGAAGAGCGAGAACGGGGAGAGTTTGTTGAGTTTGTCGAGGTCAAGTGCGAGCCGGCGGCCGGTAAATTCGCGAAATGGGTTGCTTTGGGAGACCTGACCAGAGTACCTGTGCATGTGAGCGACCTGGTCTTCGATAAAGAGAACAACTCGAACCTCTCTTTGCTGTTGGCTGAGCTTCCCGACGTCGTCCCGGTCGGCTGGTTTGTGTTTCTCATAGTGGGGCCCGGCCTCGCCGCATGGTGGCGCTATCAGAGGATTACGCTGTGACGACCGCCACGCCCGATACCCCGCATACGGCAAATAGCTCGGTGGTCGAGGTCGATGGAGTTTCAAAGTGGTACGGGAACGTCGTCGCCGTCAACGATGTTTCGTTTACGATCGAGAAGGGCATCACCGGCCTGCTCGGGCCCAACGGCGCCGGTAAGACGACCCTTCTGCACATGATGGCCGGTCTGGCGTCGACTTCAGACGGGGAGCTCCAGCTCCTGGGTGAACGCGTTCGCGACAATCCTGCTCTCTATAGTCGTATCGGTGTTATGTCCGAGCACGAAGCGGTCTACGGCTTCTATACCGGACGGCAGTTCGTTGAATTCGCCGCGCACATGCACGGACTCGACCCGATGGCCGCGGCCGTCGACCGGGCGATTGACGCTGTCGCCTTGGCGGATGCCCAGCACCGGCGTCTGGGCGGCTACTCGAGAGGGATGAAGCAGCGTATGCGCCTTGCCGCGACACTCGTGCACGACCCCGAGGTCCTGCTGCTGGACGAGCCCCTAAATGGCACCGACCCGCGACAACGCATCGAGTTCCATGACCTCATGCGAAAGCTGGCGTCGGACGGACGAACGATAGTCGTTTCGTCCCATATCCTCGAGGAAGTCGAGTCCCTTGCGGACCGCATTCTGCTGATGGTAAGCGGCAAGCTGGCGGCGGCCGGGGACTTCCGAGCGATTCGGGCCAAGCTCGACGAGCGGCCGTACAACCTCAGGGTCGTCGTCAACGACCCGCGCGCCATGGCGGGTGCCCTGGTCCAGATGGACGAGGTGGGCTCTGTCACCGTCGAGGAGGACGGGGCGCTGGTCGTCCTGACGCACAAAGTGCAGGTGCTTCGTAGGTCGGTCCCGCAGCTCGCAAGCGAGCGCGGCATCCGACTACTCCGGATGGAGCCGCTCGACGAGTCGCTCGAGAGCGTCTTCAGCTACGTGGTCGAGAAATAAGCCTATGCTAGCCTTATTTGAGCTGTCGCTTCGCCAACTCGTCAGCCGATGGCGAGTTCTCATTATTCTTTTGTTGGCCGCTATGCCCATCGGCGTTTCAATGATCTTCCGGCTGGCGGACACGCGACTGGAGATCGGCGATGCCGGTGACGCCTTCTACGACGGGCTGCTGGTTGGCGCCATCTTACCTATCGTCACGATGGCTGTTGCCACGGCCGCCCTGGGCAACGAGGTCGAGGACCGCACCTTGAGCTACCTGGTACTCAAACCTATCGCCCGGTGGCAGATCGTGTTGCCCAAGTATTTGGCGTCCTTGTTGGTGGTGGCGCCGGTGATGGTTGCCAGCGGCGTGGGCGCTACGCTTCTGAGCAATACGGACGTCCGGGCGGCCCTCGCGATAGGGATCGCTTTGTTCGCTGGTGTCGCAGCGTACGCCGCCATCTTCAACTGGCTGGGTCTCGTGTCAAAGAGCGCCCTGGCCTTCTCGCTGGTCTACGTGTTCCTGTGGGAAGGTCTGGCGTCGTCGTTCCTGAGCGGAGTGCGCTACCTATCGGTCCGGGCATACTCACTGGGCATAATGCACGGGGTGGACGAAGAAAGCTTCGAGGTCTTCGACGGGCGGGTCATCGAGTTCCCGGCCGCGATCGGGGGGGCGGTTCTTGTTACAGTCGTTTTCCTATGGCTGACAGTGCGCCGCCTACGACGAATGGATGTGCCGTAGTGGACAACTCCATTCGTGATCAGACTCTCGCGGCACGCGGCACGCGGCAGCGTCAGCTGCGTGGACGCTGGGTCTGACTAGATCGATAGCCGCGAGGACGAATTCGCAGAGGCATCTCTATGACACAGTATGCGCTATCTCTGGCCGTGATCGACTGAGCTTTGTGACCGCCCGTCTGATTTACGACCATAACGTCGCTGAGCCGGCGGGCATTGATAGCCAAGCGCTCGCCGCGTAACGAGTCGCCAACATCAAATAGAGTCGTCAACCTCGATCTCCTGCTCCTCAATCAGTTCCTGGCATAACTCCACGACCAGCGGTAGATCGAGCCGAAGACGGTTGGCAATGTCCGAGAAGTACAAAGTCCCCTTTTCTGATAGGAACAATTCAAGGACCCCTTGCTTCCCTTCTTCGTGGGCGGCGGTGCGAAGAAGGATGGTATCGTCATTCTCATCCGGAGTCTCGCCGTTTTCGAGCACGGCGATCCTACTCTTCAGCTCCTCGACTTCGGCCGACAGCTTCTCGAGGGTTTCTGTCATCGCTGACATAGCCCATCCTCCTGCTTTGTTCCAATCGATGCTACTCTACCATATGATCCCTCATACCGAGGTCGAGGACACGCGCGCCCGAGGCTAACATGGAAACAACAGACCCAGAGCCGGACCTACCGCAACGCCAAGAAAAGGACTCCCTCCGACGCTACACCGACGAGGATGTCCGCCGCTTTCTGGCGGAAGACAAGATCGACGAGGACACTGCCCAGCGGATTCGAGCTCTCCTGAGGCGCGGAGAGCTTTAGCTGTTCGTCCAGGGATGGCTGGCCGTCCCTCCTCAGAACCCTTAAATCCTTCATTTCAGTCAAAGGATAAACATGAAAATTACCGGCCTTGAACTCGTTGCAGTCTTCTCGACCCGCGAGATGGGGAAGACCGGTCCGTCGGACCCCGAGAAGGCCGTCTCCCACCACGTCATCGTTCAGCTTCACACCGATGACGGCATCACCGGCCTCGGCGAGATGTCCGATGTGAATTTCACTCCGTCCCGCGAGGTCGTCGAGGGCCTGCGTGGCCGCCTGGAGCCGCTGCTCGCCGGCCGCGACCCCTTCGACCTGACGGCCATCCAGGAGTCGCTGAAGAGCAAGACCTGGGAGCACCAGGTCCTCTGCGGCGTCGACATCGCACTACACGACGCCATCGGCAAGGCGCTCGACGTGCCCTTATACCAGCTGTTCGGCGGGAAGTACCGAGACCGGGTCGCCTTCAGCTACCCCTTGGCGCCCTGCAGAGTCGAAGCGGACGTCGCGGCCAATCTGAAGCGTATAGAACGTGTCCTCGACCAGGGCCACTCGACAATCAGGTATTACTTCGGCGAGGACCTGGACCTCGACGAGCGATTCCTGACTGAGCTTCGAGGCCGCTGGGGCGACACCGTCGAGATCAACGCGCTGGACGCCAGCGGCCGCTTCGAGGTCGAGGCGGCAATCGCGGCCATCGACCGGCTCGCGCCGTTCAAGGCCAACCTGGTGGAGTCGCCGGTGAAGGGGCGCCACAACGCGCCGGTGTCGGACTTCCTGGCCGTGAAGGACGCCGTCGACACGCCGATAGGCGAGCACATCACGGACCCCGCCGTCGCGGCGAGGATGGCCCGCTACAACGCCGTCGACGTGTTCAATGTCGGCATTGGGTATGAAGGCATCACGGCTTGCAGGAAGATCTTCGCTGTCGCGGAGACCTTCGGAGTCAAGGCCCTGTTGGGCAGCACCGTCGAGCTGTCCATCGGCACGGCGGCGCGGGCCCACGTGGCTGCCGCGGTGCCCAACATGGACTTCCCGTGCTATCTCGCTGGTCCTCTCGTTTACGACGAGAGGATCGTCAAGGAGCCGGTGCGCTACGAGGAAGGGCACCTTGTGGTGCCGGACGGCCCGGGGCACGGTATGGAGCTCGATGAAGAGCGCCTTAATCAGCAGCGGCTCTGGTAGGTCGCGGCTAGTTGACCGAGAGCGTGCGGGCCCTGTAAGGCTCCGCGATCTCGTCCTCGGTGAGCGGGTAGGCCTCTTTCTGGTAGACCTGGATGCGATGGGACTCGAAGTCGGGCACGTACATGCGGCCCTCGTGGTCGACTCTTACCGACCTTGGCTTTTGGAATAGCTTCTCCAACTCGACGCCGGCGCGCTCACGCATTCGCAACGCCTTCTTGTTCGACGTCTTCATGCGATGCAGCATCGTCTTCGAAAAGGTCGCGTCGCCCAGGAACTTCTGCACGAATCGCCCGTCTGGAGCGAAGAGCTGGATCCGGTTGTTGCCCCAGTCGCAGACGTAGATGTCGCCATCCTTGTCCACTGCGATCCCTGCGGGGCGGCTGATCTGGCCGTCTTCGCTGCCGGAGTCGCCGAACTTGAAGATGAACTCCCCGTCGGCGGAGAACTTCTGTATCCGGTCGTTGCGCCAGTCGGCCACGTAGACGTCGCCTTCGTCGTCTATTGCGATGCCCCACGGCATGTCGAACTCGCCGTCCCCATCCCCGTTCGAGCCCCACTTCTTGAGGTAGCGGCCATCCTTAGTGAACTTCTGCACTCGATGGTTCATAGTGTCAGCTACATATATGTCGTCGTTGGCATCGAAAGCGATACCGGACGGACGATGAAGCTGGCCGTCGCCGGAGCCGCGCTCTCCCCAGCTACCGAGGAAATCACCGAACCGGGTATACGCGGTTATGCGGTGGCACTTCTCGTCCGATACGTACAGGTCTTCGTTGCTGTCGGCGATGATCTGGGACGGGCCAACGATACCGCCTTCCACGTCACAACTTCGAACTGAGTGCGCTGTCAACGCTGGTAGACGGAAGCCAGATCCCGGTTGGCCGAAGCTGCCGAGGTCCTCATCATCGAGGTTCATGCTGGCGATGGGCCCCGAGTTGCCCATGCACAGGACGTACAGGCGGCCCTCCTTACCGATCGCGATGTCGTACAAGACCCGCGTACGGTAGAAGTAAGACAGGGTCTTCACGTAGGGGAACCCGGCCCTTAGAAGTGCATACGGCCTGGCCATGGCATCACCTCGATCGAAGGGGTTGGGGGTTAGGGGCTAGGGGTTAAGGGCTAGGTGTTGGGGGCTCGTCCCAACCCCAGAACCTAGTCCCTTCCTAGTTGAATTGGTATTCCCTGGCCGACACTATGAGCTGCAGCATTCTTACGATACGAGCCTCGTTCCGGTCCCGGTCAGCATCGCTTACGAAGCTGAGGTTTCCTTCGGACTCGGCGTGGGTAAGCAGTCCCTCGCGGGTATCAGCCCCGACTGGCACCGGCCCGACTAACTCAATGCATTGGTCGACGAAGTCAGCGGGTGAAACGACACCGTTTGCGGCCAAGCGGTCGACGATCATCCGGATCCCGGGCTTGGTCACGTCCGCCACCTGCTCTGTGGCGTATTCCACTCGGGTGCTCAACGTGCCACCATCGATCCACTCCCTGCCGGTATGCCACCCCTCGACGGTAAGCGGGTTCCCCAACGACTGGCCCATCTCGCCGGCAGCGCTGGAGTGGGGTGAGCTGTCGAAGTCGGGAAGCGGTTCGGGGCCGATGAGCTTCGCCATGCCGGTCACGAGCTCGACAGGGCTCTTTACTCTCTTGAACATCGCCTGCTTGAAGAAATCGGAGCGGAAAAGGGCGCCGAGGATATTACGAACGTCGGCTTGGCTCTCCAGGTATGCCTTGACGAGGATGTCGATGGCCTCTGGGTCCTGAGGAGGCGTCTCGTTCCACGACGCGACGGGCGGCTCGTCTGCGACGAAGAAGGTGTACAGGTGCCTCGATATGAAACGGGCCGTCGCCGGCTGCCGCACTATTACGTCGATTGCGTCCTCGCCGTTGAACGGACCGGTCTCCCCCAAGAATGTCTTGGTAGCTCGATCGTGATCCTGCTTTACGAACTCGAAATAGGTCGGAAAGGCATCCCTCGCTCCGGCTTGACGAAGCGACCACGTGAACGTCCAGCCAGTAAAAGCCTGGGTCGTGGCCTTAACATCCTCCTCGGTGTAGTTGCCAACGCCCATCGAGAATAGCTCCAGCAACTCACGGCCGTAATTCTCATTGGGCGCGTCGCCGAAGTTCTGGTTGTTGTCGAGCCACATTATCATGGCCGGGTCTTTCGACAGCTCGATCAAAATATTACTCAAGTCAGTCAGCCCGACGCGCCGGAACATCTGGAGCTGGCGCCTGGACGCGGGGGGATGTCCGACCTTTTCAGCACCGGTGGCGAAAACGTGGTGCCAGAAGAGAGCTATCTTCTCAAGCAACGGGCCTTCGCCGTTGACCATTCGGTACACCCAATGACCCTCCGAGATGGCCTGGTCGCCTCCTTCGGTAGAGGACGCGTAGTATCTGTCGAGGATGTCCTGGTCGACGTCGTCGCGGCCCTGGGGATTCAGGAGGTCGTCCACGACCGTGTCGTAGCCTCTGGCCGTGAGCGTTTCCAACTCGTTCCGCCCCGAGCCAAACCCCGCACGGCGCATGAGATGTGCCATCAAGTGGAGGTCGTTGTCGTTCATCTTTGTGGCCTCACTAGAGACTTCGGCGTTTACTGGCGGACGGTTGATCATTATAACCGAGGGCATCAACAGGCCCGGTAGGCCGGCTGCGGACCGTAGCTATCAAGTGAGTGCTCGGTTTTTGAGGGCCTTGCGGGAGTGCCAGGGCAGGCATGGGGGCACTGCCCCTACGTATGCAGCAAGCGGAGTTGCTTCCATACGTTTCGTTCGCCCTGCGGACGTATAGTTGCTCACCATGAGCGGTCTGCTGCACCGCGACGCGGTCGCGGCGTTGGCCGTTGCGATGGCGGCGGCGGTGATCTTCGTCAAGGCGCGAGTGCAGTACGGCGACCGGTAGGCCACCTGGGCGCCGCCTCTCACTGTCGGATTTCGAGCTCGTCGCGGAAATTGGGGTCGCGCATCCACCGGTAGAGGGTGGTGCGCCCGACGTTGGCCAGGCGGCCGCCTCCGATAGCGACCGGCGGGAGACGATGTAGGGCAGGGCCGCGAGCTGCTTGTTGATTAGGGTTTTTTGCTCAGCCGCTCCATTCTGCTCCATTTGTTCCATTTCCTTTCTGGTGGGTGGTACATCAGGCCAGGAAACTGTTCCACTCTCTCTATCTGGCGGTGGAACACCCGTGTTTCGAATTGGTCCGTTTTGTTCTGTCTCGTTTCACCTTCAAAATCCCGTTTGCAAAGACAAAGACAAAGAGACAGCCCGCAGGGTCTGTCCCTCTGAAGATAGAATAGTACATCCGTTCTGGGCTGTCAAGTAGCAATTCACCCCTGAGACTGCTGAGGTCGCAGAGGCCGAAGGAGATCAACCACAAAGACCACCGAGAGCACAGAAACGAAAATAGGGGCGTCCTTGTCGTCGAAGTTAATCGTCCGTAGCTCAGACTCTCGTTTGGGGCGCTTGCTGCCTAGGTATTTTCGCGTAGTTATTTCGCGAAATCAGGCGTAGGTCGGGGGACTATCCACTATTGTCCCCGGAAGATCCAATCTGTCCGGGCCGACCTATATGTACGGCGACATAAAGGTGCGTTTCACCCACCCCATCCTCGAGCCAGACTTGATTCTCTCGTAAAAAGTCTGTGCAGGTCGAATTAGAACAACCGTACCCTTGCCTGGGTACAATATACAGTCTCTGTTCCGTGTCCTACCCCAACATACGGTAGCGCTCACATGTGCTAAAGCGCTGGAACTTCCTCAAAACGGGTTTTTACGAGGGAATCAGACTTCACTTCGGAAGCGAGCCTGACCGTAAAGCAGACGTACTACCAGTACGATTGCACGTTCACCGGTTCATGGCCGAGTCCGGGTTGGTGGACGCTATGCCAGAACGGTTTTGATACGCCTGAATAGCTTGAAAGCTACAGTGGGTGTCGGCTTTATTCTGTGAGAGGCCCCGCTTCCGTGGAGGACGGGTGAAGCGCTGCGATTGACCGCCGTAACGTCGGAAGCTATTCTAGTTGTAGAAATGCTCTACCGTGATCGAGAGTTTGGGCTCCGAAGCCTGCGAACAGTGCAGGTGCGCTGCGGGACTGCCTTCGCGCTGTCGGTCTTGATGACGACGTTGTTGGCCGCCGTACCTACATATGGCACAGAGAGCGTATCCGGAACGTTCGTCCAAGTGAACGGACTGCTGAGCCTTCTGTTCATGACTCCCCCGATAGCATTTACCGGGCTGATCCTATACCACGTTCTCAAGAACGAAGTCATTGCTTACAAGAGTAAGACGTATCTATGGCTCGCAGGTCTGCTTTTTCTAGCATATGGTATTGTCACAGGTACTTACGGCGTCTTCTATGCGCCGTCGATACTCGTCCTGTTGCTTGCTGCTTGGGTCAATTCGGGTCGAAGGGATCAACAAGCACAGGTTAGCTCCAACAGACCTTGACAGGCCTCTGGCAACCATTGTTGTCATAGGAGCAGTTGTCGTTTCACTTTCCTAGTCTGAGGTACCCTCAAAAAGTGTGTAAACGGTCAGGCGGTGTACCCTCTCTCTGAACAAGACGGGCTCAAGGCCCAAGAGAGGAGATACACCGCCCATGAGGAAGGAAAGCACTGAGAGTAGGTCGGAGTCAAGGCCGGAGTGGGAGCAGTTGGAGGATTGGGTGCGAAGCCAGGTCCAGAGGCTGGTCTAAGAGTTGCTGGAGGAGGAGGTGACGGCGTTTCTGGGAAGGGCGAAGTCGGCGCTCAGGTCCGACTCGGACTCAGATACCGGCTATCGGAACGGATACGGCAGAGCCCGGAGGCTTACGCTGAGTTCGGGCACGATACAGCTTAGGCGGCCACGAGTCCGCGATACCGAGGAGCAGTTCGAGAGCCGGCTGCTGCCGCTGTTCGTCAACAGGACCAGGAAGGTTGCTGAGTTGATCCCCGAGCTGTACCTGCACGGTCTATCCGAAGGCGACTTCGATCTGGCTTTGCGGGGGCTGCTGGGAGAGGACGCACCGGTATCGGCGAGCACGGTGGCCCGGTTGAAGTCCAAGTGGAACGATGAGCTTGCCCAATGGCGCAGCCGGCCCCTCGATGACCTGGAAGTGGTCTACATGTGGGTGGATGGAGTCTACGTCAAGGCTGGTCTTGAGAAGGAGAAGGCGGCGGTACTGGTGGTGATGGCGGCCCTGAGCGACGGGAGCAAGGTGGTGGTGAGCGCTGTTCCCGGATACAGGGAGTCCACAGAGAACTGGTCCGAGGTGCTCAGGGACATCAAGCGCCGGGGCTTGAGCTGCCCGAGGCTGGTGGTTGGAGACGGACACCTGGGCATCTGGGGAGCTCTGCGCAACGTCTATCCGCAGGCGGCAGAGCAACGCTGCTGGAACCACAAGATCGTAAACGTGCTCGCCAAGCTTCCAAAGCGACAACAGGACCAGGCCAAGCTCATGCTGCGTACTATCCCCTACGCGCCGACTCGGACAGAGGCTGAGCGGCTCAGGACGGTGTTCACCAGGTGGTGCGGCGACCATTCCTACGAGGCGGCCTCAGAGGCCTTGGAGCGGGACTGGGACCGCATGATCACCTTCTATGACTTCCCAAAGGAGCACTGGGGGCACCTTCGCACGACGAACCCGGTAGAATCACCCTTCGCGGCCCTCAGGCTTCGGACCGATGCCGCCAAGCGCTACAAGAGGGTCGATCGGGCGATAGCGGTGATCTGGAAAATGTTGATGGTCGCCGAACAGCGCTTCAGGCGTCTGAAGGCCCCTGAGTTGATCGAAGACGTCTATCTCGGTGCACAGTATGCGGATGGAATCGCCATTGAATCAACGGCTGAGAAGGTCGCCGCCTGATGTCGTTTACACACCTATTGACGTAACCTCCCTAGTCTCCTTCCTTCTCTACATCGGCCGGAACGGCGCCCATGCCGGGTCAGGTTCAGATCGACTGCCGCCCAATAACGATGGTGTACGAGATTGACGGTCCCGCGACCTCCGTTGAGGGACGTCCCTCTCAGCCGTCCAGGGAGTTGCACCGCCTGGAGTATCGCTCACAGACCGAATGGGTAGACACTTTGATCGAAACCACAAGGGTCCACGTTAGCCGTCCTGGCGTCGGAGGTTTTGTCGGCTCGTACAGGAGTCTGAACGGTGAAGCTGTCGCCGAGTACGACGCGATGACGAGGACTACCGACGACAGCACCGTGTCCGAGAACGGTATCTTTGTGCCCAACTCGGCGCTGGTCCCTTATTACCCTGACCTTTTGGACGCCATTCCAGGTATGACGAAATCCCGGGTTGTCACCAGTGCGAAGGTGTGCTTCAACGGCGACTGCGAAGAAAATGCGGTAGGAGTTCTGTATAGGAGCGACAGGAGGATCTGGTGTTGGTGGACGATTCCCGTGCCATCCCGCTCAGGATCGGGGACGGATTCCTGGTCAAAGAAGTCGAGATTCACGATATCAGGCGATAGTACGTCCCATCTAGTGCACACAGGTTAGGTCAGCGTTATGGTCAAGAAAGTCGCTCTGTTTGTGACGCTCGCCCTCATTGGCTTCGCGGCCACGGTTGGGATCATGCTGGCACGGGAACCTGTCCCGCCACCACCACCGTGGGTCAACGCTGACGGTACCATCGACATGGAGAAGATGCCTGATAGGCTTCCGCTGATTGGCCTTACGGGTGAAGTCATCGGGACCGTGAAGAACGAGAAGACGCCGCCCTACATTCCAGGAATGGGTACACCTGTACCTGAACTGCCTGACAATGACGCGATCACGGTCATAAAGGGGGGGTTCCCCGACGACGAAAACGGACTAAGCTGAAACGAAAGCGAGTTCCTGGTACGGCTCTCCGTACTCTTCGTGAGGCTGCGAGCCGAGCCGGTGGTCGAGTTGAGCGGCTTTCGGCGACCGTTCGGAACCGACGTCGTCATCAGGGGCGAATCGCCAACCACGAAGTCCTAAACGTGGTTGACTCCGGCACGCCGGATCAGCTCCCGAGCGGGCCCGTTCGGCTTCACTCGGGACCGACAGTGGGTGAGTTATTGGTTGGCTTCTTGAGGATTTTCCAACATCGGTCGAAAGGACCACCTGGCCCCCTTTCAGAAAACGACCTCGATGAATTCGGGGTTCCTCGTTCCTGGCGTAGAGACCCTAGTACCGACGTGATGTACGAGATGCTTCTCTCGGAGTCTGGCAAGCACTGGCCTCGCTTCGAACAATGGTGCGAATCGCATTCGGTCCAGTCGTTTCCGGCCTCAGCTGACACGGTTCTCCGGTTTCTACTTGACCCGCCCGTAAAGGGAAGAGACCTATACGATATCTGGCTCTCGATAAACAATCGTCACGAGGCATTCTATTGGAACGAAGATGTCGACCCGACTTATCTCCTACGCCGTCGATTCGGCGTAAATGTCGAGCCCGATGGCGCCGTGAATGTCCCCCGTGACACACTCAGAGAGTTCGCGCTCTAGACCACACAAATTCTAGCCCTGTGGCTTCCGCCTCCCTCGCCGTAGGGATGTTAGCGCTGCCGCTAGGTCGCATGGGATTGAGGGCACTCCAGAATCGCAGAATCTATCTTCGTGCGCCTTTGACGTTTCTAATGTGAATCGCCATGAGGACTTGACGCCGACATGAGACGGTTCAAGGTTCGAAGGGTTGGGTGGGTGAGATCCGACTCCAAGGAACGACGGCACTCGTTGGCCTGATCATAGTCTTAGCTACAGCGTGCAGCGATTCCCCGGTCGTGCCGTCGTCGGAGCGGGTGGCGGCTTCCACCGCGACTGCGGTCCCAAAGCCTGCTGTGGAGCAGCCTTTCGAGGCCACCCTCGATAGCGACGATCTCGCGAAGTTCCGCGGGCTGCCCGAGGAGTTCCAGGCCGCGCTCCTCGAGGAGGCGGACGAAAACGGGTATGAGGTAGCGGCACAGCATCTCGACGATCTGCCAGACGACGCCGTGCCCATTGCGGACATCCTCGATACCTACCATCTCGGCGATATGTGAATGGCGGAGAGATAATGTACCGCCAGGGCGGCTCAAGAGCTGAGATGTGGCGCTTGAAAAGCGTACCGCCTGTCGCCTTCAATCAGGAACGACCGAACCTGACTGAAGGTGGATTGGATGTACAAGGTGGGTATTTACCTCCGTGTTCGCAAGGCTTGTTTCGTCGAAGGGATGAGCGTCCGAGAGGCGGCCCGAGTGTTCGGGCTACACCGGGACACGGTGCGCAAGATGCTCGAGTACTCCGTGCCCCCAGGGTATCGACGGCTCTGGAGCTGGCACGATGCGAGTACATCGAGCGCCCCCACAACGTCATCGCTCTCGGCAACAGTGGCACCGGCAAGACCCATATCGCCCTCGGTCTCGGTCTGGCTGCGTGTCAGAGGGGACTGTCCGTGGGCTTCACCACCGCCGCTGCTCTGGTTCACGAGCTGATCGAGGCCAGGGACGAACGGCGTCTGCTCAACCTGCAGAGAAGGCTCGCACGACTCAAGCTTCTGATCATCGACGAACTGGGCTTCGTGCCCTTGTCCAAGACTGGCGCCGAGCTGCTCTTCGAGGTGTTCAGCCAGCGTTACGAGCGTGGATCGGTCCTGGTGACCTCCAAGTGAGCCCTTCGTCGAGTGGACCGAGGTGTTCGGCTCTGAACGGCTGACCGGAGCTCTCCTCGACCGCCTCACCCACCATGTCGACATCCTGGAGATGAACGGGGACAGCTACCGACTCAAGCACAGCAAGAAGACTTCTGGCCGCCAGCTATCTGACTGACCCTGATCTCCAACGCCCCACGAACCTTGATGCCCATTCTACGGCGTTCAGTGGTACAGTTTTGCTCCGCCCCGCTTGTAGATGGTCTACGATTATGTCAGTAGTTAACAGGTCAGGGAAAATGTCAGTTCATGAAAGGATTGACATTGACCCAGAAAGAACAGGCAAGGCTCCAAGTGCTCAACGGTATCCTGGAAGGTCAGATATCAGTGGATGAGGCGGCAGAGGTTCTGGGAGTGAGTGAACGCCACGTTTGGCGAATCCTGGCGGAGTATCGGAAGGAGGGTGCCGCCGCACTGGCTCATGGGAACCGAGGTCGCCGAGCGAACAACTCCATCCCGGAGGAGGCCAGGACTCAAGTTGTGGCCCTGGCACGCACACGGTATGCAAGAGTAAATCATACGCACCTAACCGAGCTCCTGGCAGAGCGGGAAGAGATCGTCTTGGGGCGCTCTACGGTCCGGCGTATCCTGGTAGGCGCCGGCATGGCTAGCCCCCGTCGACGTCGACCCCCACTGCATCGGGTCCGTCGCCAGCGCATGAGCCAGGAAGGCATGTTGGTGCAAGTAGATGGCAGCGTTCATGCCTGGCTAGAAGAACGGGGCCCTCGATGCACTCTGCTGTTGGCAATCGATGATGCCACCAGCACCGTGCCCTACGCACTGTTTCGCCATGAAGAGGACACTCATGGCTATTTCCTCCTCATGCAAGAGCTGATCCGGCGTTGTGGGGTTCCTTTGGCCCTGTACAGTGACCGCCACGCCGTCTTCAAGTATGTACCTGGCTCGCATCAATCGCCTGCGCCGACCCAATTCGGTCGTGCGATGGCAGAGCTGGGGGTGGAGCAGATCTTCGCGCGTTCTCCGGAGGCGAAGGGTCGGGTAGAACGGGCCAACGGCACCTTCCAGGATCGGCTGGTGACCGAACTACGTCTGGCTGGGGCCAGAACCATCTCAGAGGCCAACCAAGTCCTGTGGGCTTTCTTGACCCGCTTCAACAAGCGCTTCGGGGTGCCACCAGCACAGTCCACCAACGCATATCGCTCTCCAGATCCGGACCTGAACCTGGCAGGCATACTGTGCTTCAAGCATAGCCGCAAGGTGGCCAGAGACAACACAGTCAAGTACAACTGGCATACCCTCCAACTGCTTCCTTCGAGCGAACGGTCCACTTACGTTGGAGCGCACGTGGTGGTCCAGGAGCGATTGGACGGCAAGCTAGTAGACCAACATCCTTGAAATGACGGGTGGAAAGCCGGACTGCCCAGCGGCTGTCTCCAAAAGCCAGGCATGGCGGGGAAAGCCCCCGTGCCAATCAACCAATCATTACAAACATTTCGGACCACTAGTGGTCCAACATCATTGAAATGAATACCATGATAGTCATTGTTCCTCTTGGGGGTTCAATTGTAACGTTGAACCGAGGAGGAACCATGATGTCTACCAAGAGGTACCGTATCAGACTGACTACCGACGAACAACAGGAACTCAACGCCTTGGTCTCACGCGGTCGGGCTGCGGCGTACAAACAGACCCATGCGCGCATTCTGCTGATGAGCGATGAGTCACGCTCGGACGGGGGAATGAAGGACGCGGACATCACCAGCGCGCTCGGTGTGGGACAGTCAACGGTCGAGCGAATACGCAAGCGCTGTGTGGAGGAGGGGGTCGAGTCTGCGCTGAATCGCAAAAAGCAACTGCGGCGGCGTCAAAAGAGACTGGACGGCGAAGGTGAAGCACGGTTGATAGCGATGGCCTGCGGGGAACCGCCGGAGGGGCGTGCCAGTTGGACCCTGAAGCTGTTGGCTGACCAGTTGGTCGAGTGTGAGATAGTCGAGACCATCAGCACCGAGACGGTTCGCCAGGCGCTTAAAAAAACGAACTGAAGCCGTGGCTGAAGCAGAGTTGGTGCATCCCGCCCGGTCAGAGCGCGGAGTTTGTGTGCGCGATGGAAGACGTACTGGAGGTCTACCAACGGCCGTACGATGGGAATGAGGTTCTGGTGTGCATGGATGAGACGAGCAAACAGCAAGTCAAGGAGACGCGAGTGCCGCGTCCCGCAGCGCCCGGCTTATCGGCGGCATACGACTACGAATACGAGCGCAATGGAGTGAGCAGCCTGTTCATGCTGTTTGCACCGTTGGACGGATGGCGCCGAGTCGAGGTCAGAGAGCGTCGCACGAAGGTGGACTGGGCGCATGTGATAAAGAAACTGGTCGACGAGGACTACCCCGACAGAGACCGGATCGTGCTGGTAATGGACAATCTCAACACTCACAAGCTGTCCTCGCTATACGAGGCATTCGAGCCTGCTGAGGCGAGGCGTATAGCTGAGCGACTGGAGATACACTACACTCCCAAACACGGGAGTTGGTTGAATATGGCGGAGATAGAGATCGGTGTGCTGGCTCGACAGTGCCTGGACCGACGGATTGCCAATCAAGACATCCTGCGCGGCGAGGTCAATGCTTGGCAGAATCAACGCAACCGGGATGTGATACGAGTGGATTGGCGCTTCACTACCGAGGATGCGCGCATCAAGCTAAAGTCACTCTACCCATCAATACAAAAAAGTTGAACCACTAGGTCGCTACGAGCTTATAGAGCAGGTAGGTCGCGGGGGCATGGGCACCGTGTTCAGAGCCTTCGACCCGAAGCTGGACCGAGATGTCGCCGTAAAGGTGATGGCATCCCACGACGCTAACGCCGTATCCGTGGAGCGGTTTAACAACGAGGCCCGGGCGATCGCGTCCCTGAGTCACCCGAATATTCTCCAGGTCCATGACTTCGGGGAAGACAAGGGCTTCTCTTATCTGGTGATGGAGTACCTGACGAATGGGACTCTACAAGACCGATTACCGGATGGGGTCTCGAGACCCGATGCGCTGCAAATCATCGCGACCCTTTCACAGGCGCTCGACTATGCTCACGAACACAAGGTGATCCACCGCGACGTCAAGCCTGCCAATGTTCTTATGGGCCAGGACGGCGCGCCGGTGCTTTCGGACTTCGGCCTGGCCAAACTTTTGCAGAGAGAGACACGTCTGACCGCGAGCGGGTTGATCGTGGGAACGGCGGAGTACATGTCGCCCGAGCAGGCCCTGGGTCGTGCCCCCGACAAGCCCTCGGACATATACTCCCTCGGCGTGCTTGCCTACGAGATGGTCCTAGGCCGAACACCGTTTCGGGGCAAGAACGGTACCGAGACGATGCTCGCACATATTCATGCTGAAGTGCCGACACCTAGGTCGATCGACCCCGAGATCGATAGACGTCTGGAAGCAGCTCTGATGAGGGTTCTGAACAAAGACCCGGACCATAGATTCAACACGGCCGGTGAATTCGCAGCCGCGGTGAAGGGACCTGAGGGCAGCTCTTTAGATGAGACTGGGGCTGGGCTTAGCCAGGGGGACTATACCCTATCGGATGCAGACGCGTCGGCACAGAGCCCGATCAGTGCCAATGGCACATCTTCGGGCAACCTGCCGGCACAGCTCTCCAGCTTCGTGGGACGGGAAGCCGAGATCGAGCAGGTCAGGGGTCTACTCGAAACGACCAGACTGCTCACTCTCACTGGATTTGGCGGCGCGGGTAAGACACGGCTGGCCCTGGAGCTTGGCCGTGCGTCCGCCGAGCAGTTCCGGGACGGGGTCTGGTTCCACGAGTTGGCGCCCATCGCGGACCCGGGGTTGCTGACCGGTGAGGCCGCCTCGCTCTTCGGCATAGGCGAAGATGCCCTGGCCAGTTACCTCTCTGACAAGCAGCTACTTTTCATAATCGACAACTGCGAGCACCTGCTCGTTGGAGCGGCCTCCTTCGTTCAGCAGCTGCTTGCCTCTCCTGGAGTCACCGTGATCGCCACCAGCCGGGAGCCGCTGAACCTGGCCGCTGAGCGGAAGTTCCAGGTGCCACCGCTAACCGTCCCCGTGGACGGCGCGGACATGGAGTCGTTGAGCGGGTTCGCTGCCGTAGAGCTGTTTGTGCAACGAGCCCAGGCGGCGAACCCCGATTTCCAGCTGACGGAAGAGACCGCAGCTACCGTCGGTCAGATTGTGCGAAGACTCGCCGGGATTCCTCTCGCGATAGAGCTGGCAGCTTCTCGCGTGAAGCTGTTGCATCCAACGGAGATCGCCAGCCGGCTCGACGTTTGTTTCAAGTTTTTGAAGGGTGGACCGATCGATGCGCTGCCACACCACCAGACTCTCGAGCGTGCGATCGATTGGAGCTACGACATGCTGAGCCCGGAGCTGCAGGCGCTCTTTCGCCAGCTATCCGTCTTCCGGGGCGGGTTCACTCTCGCAGCCTTCGCCGCCATCAACGGTACCGAAGATGAATACGAAGTTTTGGACCCCCTAGACCAACTAATTGATAAGTCGCTGGTGCAGACTGAGCGCACCGGCGACAAGATCAGGTACCAGCTGATGGAACCGCTGCTTCAGTACGCCGACGCACGGCTCAGTGCAGATGAGGCAGAAGAGGCGAAAGGACGGCATGCGCGGTACTACCGAGATCTAGCCGAGCAGGCGGGGCCGGAGCTTCGCGGTCCGCAGCAGCTTGAATGGCTTGACAGGCTGGAGACAGAGCACGACAACCTACGCGCCGCGTTGGCTTGGGCGATTGACGCCGGCGATGCGGAGCTCGCACAGCGAACGACCGCGGCCCTTACCTGGTTCTGGCTAGTGCGCCGCCACGTGGCTGAGGCCGAGGAGTGGTTCGATAGGGCACTGGCCGTCGAAGGGGGTTCCCCTGAGGCGCGCGCCTCAGGGCTCGTTCTGGGCGGCTTTGTGCGGTCGGTCGTAAGGTTGATTCCCTCGTAAAAACCCGTTTTGAGGAAGTTCCAGCGCTTTAGCACATGTGAGCGCTACCGTATGTTGGGGTAGGACACGGAACAGAGACTGTATATTGTACCCAGGCAAGGGTACGGTTGTTCTAATTCGACCTGCACAGACTTTTTACGAGAGAATCAAGGTTGGATGACCTGGAAGGAAGCCTGGCGCAGGCCCGAGAAGGACTGGAGCTGTTCGTCCAGCTGCAGAACCAGCAGGGGATTGGGATGGCCCAGAGCTACGAGGCCCTAATCCTTTGGTTCCAGCGGGACTTCGAGGCGTCTACTCGAGTGTTCGCCGAGCTCCTGCCGGCCATGCGCGCCGCAGAGTTCGAGTGGGGGGAGACATCATGCCGCTGGTACCTTGGGTCTGCTGCGTGGTTTGATGGCGACTTGACTCGGGCACGAGAGCACCTCAACCGAGTGCTTGAGACCAGCCAGCGTTATTGGCGACCTGACTTTGATCGCGTGGTCGCTCCTCCACCTGGCCAACATCGCACTGGATGCTGACGAGTTGGACCATTCGATAGAGCTCTACAATCAGAGTCTCCCGTTGATGAGCGACCTTGGAGACCGTCTGGGTGTCGGTACCGTGCTGCTAGGTTGCGGGGTGGCAGTGCACTTTCGAGGGGAAAAGGACGAGTCCCGGCGCCTCATCGCCGAGTCCCAGATCCGGTTACTTGAGGGCACTGGGGGTCAGGGAATATCGTGGGGGCTCTCGAACGCTCCGATCGATACCAGTACGCACGATCTGCTCGTCGATGCAATACGTCGGTATCAGGCTGCGCTCGACCTGCCGTCCGCTGAGTGGACACAGATGGTACTCGCCGATGGGGAGGCTTGGCGCGCCCGCCCCAAAGTCCAACCCGTAGCCCGCTAAAAGGGACAGGTCGTGGGGTGATTCTAAACGTTGGACGCCCGGTGCTTTGGAACCCTTCATTGGCCTCTAGAATCTAGTGGTCCAACATCATTGAAATGAATACCATGATAGTCATTGTTCCTCTTGGGGGTTCAATCGTAACGTTGAACCGAGGAGGAACCATGATGTCTACCAAGAGGTACCGTATCAGACTGACTACCGACGAACAACAGGAACTCAACGCCTTGGTCTCACGCGGTCGGGCTGCGGCGTACAAACAGACCCATGCGCGCATTCTGCTGATGAGCGATGAGTCACGCTCGGACGGGGGAATGAAGGACGCGGACATCACCAGCGCGCTCGGTGTGGGACAGTCAACGGTCGAGCGAATACGCAAGCGCTGTGTGGAGGAGGGGGTCGAGTCTGCGCTGAATCGCAAAAAGCAACTGCGTCGGCGTCAAAAGAGACTGGACGGCGAAGGTGAAGCACGGTTGATAGCGATGGCCTGCGGGGAACCGCCGGAGGGGCGTGCCAGTTGGACCCTGAAGCTGTTGGCTGACCAGTTGGTCGAGTGTGAGATAGTCGGGACCATTAGCACCGAGACGGTTCGCCAGGCGCTTAAAAAAAAACGAACTGAAGCCGTGGCTGAAGCAGAGTTGGTGCATCCCGCCCGGTCAGAGCGCGGAGTTTGTGTGCGCGATGGAAGACGTACTGGAGGTCTACCAACGGCCGTACGATGGGAATGAGGTTCTGGTGTGCATGGATGAGACGAGCAAACAGCAAGTCAAGGAGACGCGAGTGCCGCGTCCCGCAGCGCCCGGCTTATCGGCGGCATACGACTACGAATACGAGCGCAATGGAGTGAGCAGCCTGTTCATGCTGTTTGCACCGTTGGACGGATGGCGCCGAGTCGAGGTCAGAGAGCGTCGCACGAAGGTGGACTGGGCGCATGTGATAAAGAAACTGGTCGACGAGGACTACCCCGACAGAGACCGGATCGTGCTGGTAATGGACAATCTCAACACTCACAAGCTGTCCTCGCTATACGAGGCATTCGAGCCTGCTGAGGCGAGGCGTATAGCTGAGCGACTGGAGATACACTACACTCCCAAACACGGGAGTTGGTTGAATATGGCGGAGATAGAGATCGGTGTGCTGGCTCGACAGTGCCTGGACCGACGGATTGCCAATCAAGACATCCTGCGCGGCGAGGTCAATGCTTGGCAGAATCAACGCAACCGGGATGTGATACGAGTGGATTGGCGCTTCACTACCGAGGATGCGCGCATCAAGCTAAAGTCACTCTACCCATCAATACAAAAAAGTTGAACCACTAGTAGTGTGCTATCAAAACCAAATCGTCCCTACCCAGGAAGCGCCACCGCGTCCTGGTGTCCTCCGGACTCTGAACGCCACTCGAGGTCTTGGCAGCGTCACCGTGGAGAACCTCGCTGCAGGCATGGACACCAACGGGATCGGTGGTCACGAGCGAGAAAGACTGGGAGCGATGACCGCGATCGGCCGGGGACTCGCCGCAGGGAGATTGACCACGGATCGCGAGAGTGAAGCCGTCCACCCTAAGGCTCAACCACCCAGACCGCCGACGCCTCGTCAGCGAGCCCGTTGGAAAGCAGTGCAGAGGGCCAAGCGTCGAGGCCTTTCTCTTCGGGCAATCGCCCGGGAATTGGGCATATCCCGCATCACCGTCCGAAAGTACGTTGAGGCTTCAAGTCCACCTGTCTATCCGGACAGGGAGCTCGCTGCTCACTCTTGATCATGTGGAACCGCCTTCGGTCCATAACAACCGGCCTGTGGGTAAGTGGGCAATCCCGCCAGGGTTGTCCATTTATCCGCGGGCTGCTCCGCTCGGATCGAGTCACCATCACTGCCACCCACGGTGTCACACGAAGCTGGAGGTGGGGGCTTTCTCAATCATCGAACTGGATAACTATTGGCTTGACACAGCAACCACTGACATAATCGCTGGTCCATTACCCTGACATAATCGCTGGACGTCGACACCCCGCTGGTACGTTTTCACACCGCCCTTGACAGCCAACCGTTCAGCGTCGTTGGTATCCTCGTAGCCTGCCAGACGACTGTATACCGACTGCCTGAGAAGGCCCACCAATCGGTGCTGCACGTTACGACCGCCCCGAGTCTCCTGCAAACACTCACTCACCGTCTCCGTCAGTCCCAGCGCATCATCCAACTCGCGACAGGCCAACAGTCCGGCGTCTGAGGTAATAGTGGCGCCGTGGAACTCCAATCGTATGCGGTGGTCGAAACGGAGCTTGGCGCAGACGTTCGTGCTTTCACCCATTGGGTGCCTCCAGAGCGGATACGTTATAAAGAACTAAAGCAGTCGTTCACGACCAGTCTAGCACTCATGACAAGCACTGCGCTCGGCTATTCGGCTACATCAGGTAGCTCTGTTGCTGATTACGGCACGTCCTGCAGGGTTGATATGGGAAATGTGGGAGAAGTTGTGTGAGTTTCCGGAGGTAGACTTCGGGTATCTCGTCGACAGCACTGGTCCTCTGGTGTATAAGAGCCCTTGGACTTCGGAACTCAGCTCGTGAAGGTGAGGATCAAGATAGGTCTGACCCAAGGCGATGCGGCCACGCGGTACGATCTCAGCACGGAAGGAGGGGCACAATCATGAGCAAACAGAACAACATATTCGAAGTCGCCATAATTGGCGGTGGCCCTGCTGGCATGCAGGCCGTGTTGGTACTGGCCCGTACTCGCAAGAAGATCGTTGTCTTCGATGATCCCCAGCCGCCACGCAACGCAGCCTCCCACGGCGTACACAACTTCCTCGGCCTCGATGGGCTCTCGCCCGCCGAGATCCGGCACGTCGCGTGGGAGCAGATCGATCGCTACAACAGCGCCGAACTGCGTCACGAACGCATCGTGGACATCCGCCTCGACGTTAACGGCGACTTCTTGGTGACCAGCGAACAAGGCTATGAGATTTCTGCTCGCCACATCATTCTCGCCGTTGGGTACCACGACATCCACCCCAACATACCAGGCTTCGCCGAGTGCTGGGGCGATACGATCATTCCATGTCCATTCTGTGACGGCTACGAGAACCGGGATCGTATCTGGGGCATCGTCGGCGCCTCCGCCGACGAGGTTTCAAGCTTCCCGCTCATGGCACAAAGCTGGACGTCAGATATCAAAGTCATCCTGGCCGTCGACGCCGAACTGGACGCAGCCTACCAGGCACAACTCGAAGAGCTCAGGATAAAGATACACCGCGGCGCCATCACCGAGATCCATCACAACGATGGAAAGGCTTATGCGGTCACCCTCGACACCGGTGGACGGGTCGAGGTCGGCACGCTGCTATGGACACCACCGGAAAAGCCTTCTCCACTTGTACAAAACTTGGTAGATGATCTCGGGCTTGAACTCAACGAGTATGGCCATGTCGCCTCAAACGAGATGCAGCAGACCAACGTCGATCGACTTTGGGCAGCCGGGGATATCCAAGGGTGGACTGGAGCCATCGAGTCAGCAAACGCCGGAGGCATGGCCGCATTCTTTATGGTTCACGGATGGTACGGCGAGCCAGAGGTAGACTGAAGGGTCCATGACACTGGGGTCTAGCTTAATGCCGGCGACCGCATTTCTTCAGCAATCAAGCAGTATCTATGACGCTGCCCCATTTCCACTAGCGGCCTGAGTCTCTAGATTGGATGCGCCGTCCTCAGAGCCACCGCGGCTCTCCCAATCAGTGCGGAAGATCTCCATGAGAATGAAGTCGTGGCCACTTCGGTGCACCGGCTTGACCTCGCGGAAGCCTGACTTCGCGAAAGAACGCCGGGCCCTTTCGTTCCATTCCAAGGTGTGGAGGTATACGCGGCTAAGACCGGTCGTCGTGAAGATGTGCTCGACCAACGTGTTGACCGAATCGGTGCCGTAGCCCCGCCCCCAGTAGGCTCGGTCTCCGATCATTATGCCAAGCTCGGCCTCGCCGCGTTTCCGGTCGATGTCGTAGTACATGCAGTTGCCGATGTGCCAGCCGTCGTAGGTATCGATAGCCAGCCGATGCGAGGTCGAGCTGGCGTTGGCGATCTCGTCTTTGGAAAAGCGATAGAACTCTTCGTAGGTCATCCTAATAGGCCGAGTCGCGTCGAGGCGGGCCAACTCTTCGTCCGTTCGCCACGCGTAGTCATCGACGACGTCGACAACGCGTTTCTCGCGGATCGCCACCTTCTCGCCCTTGATCAGGACGTTCCCGTTCTGTGCGGGCTCCTGCTTATCGCGAAGCCAGGGAAATGCCTTCTTCAACGAAATCCCTTCGTGTAGCTAGAAGTCCAGCCGTACCTGACAAAGGCCATTCTATGGCTTGCCTGAGAAGGGCGTCAAGGAATATGGCGGCGGCCGGTTCGGCGTTGTTCTGATCGCCACAGCCCGAACGAACCGGCCTGGATTCGAACGGCGTAACGTGGGACCAGAGAACCCACTTCCCGGCGCCCGCGAGATGATCGCTTACTAGGCTATAATGCGGCGCTACTCCGGGCCACCGCTACCAGAGGTCGACGGGAACATGGCTGAACCTCATACCAACGTCACGGACTTCGCTGACGAGCTGCTCTCCACCCCGAGAGCACATCTGGCGCTCGAACTTCACCAAGACGGGGATGGGTTGAAGCTGTTCTATCAGGGGCAGGTGCTCGTGGAGTGCTATCTGACACGTGAGGGAATGGCCGCCGCTGGCTACATGGCGAAAGCGTTGGGCGTGAAGCTCCCGGCGCTTGGCGAGTCCGCTACAGCTCGGGTGTCTACAGGAGTCTTGTTCCGCGCCGTGTCCATCGCGTCGCTAGACCTCGGCGTTGAGGAATCGTTCATTCTGCTTGAACGGTGGCTGGAAGAGGCCGAGTTGCAGCGCACGGGTTCGAGCGACGCAACGTAGACGGCAACCTAGTGGTCCGAAATGTTTGTAATGATTGGTTGATTGGCACGGGGGCTTTCCCCGCCATGCCTGGCTTTTGGAGACAGCCGCTGGGCAGTCCGGCTTTCCACCCGTCATTTCAAGGATGTTGGTCTACTAGTGTCAGCCGCCGGTGTGGAACGGCTTCGCCGAGACTTCCGGAAACCCGTGCCTTGCCTATATAATCCGACCGGCGCCTAGGGGGTATCGATAGCTAATGGCAATGGAGTACGCTTCTCTGGAACCGGGCCAGACCATCTCTGACACGGAATTCGAGATGGACGCGTCGTCGGTCTCGGCCTATGTTGACGCGGTCGGGGACGAGTCCGGGATATTTGATCCAGACGACCCGCGCTCTCCGGTCCCACCTATGGCCATCGCGGCTCGAAGCCTAAGGTCCGTGCTCGACGAGCTCGCGATTCAGCCAGGGACACTGCACGCCGGACAAGAGATCGAGTTCATCGACGCAGTCGAGGTCGGCGAGAAGTTAAGCTGCCGCGCGACCGTTGGCCAGAACTCCGTTCGAGGAGAGTGGCGGTTCCTAATCATCGATCTGTCGGCGAACGACGGGAGCGGACACGCCGTGATGTCTGGCAAGAGCACCCTGATGGTGCCTGCTGCGGCTTCCTGAAATGGCGTCAGCTTTTCGCGAGGGCGACGATTTGCCAGTGGTCGAACGGCTGATTACGCAGGAACGTATACAGCGGTATGCTGAGGCGTCGGGGGACTTCAATCCGATCCATATTGACTCGGAGTTCGCTGCATCGTCGCAGTTCGGAGGAACGATAGCGCACGGCATGCTGGTCGCGGCGTTGGTGTCGGAGGCGATGGCTGCGGGGTTCGCTCGCGACTGGGCTGAGAGCGGCCGCCTTAAGCTGAGATTCAGGGCCCCGGTCAAGCCCGGTGACAAGATTGTGACCTTCGGGAACGTCAAACGTGTTAGAAAGGCCAACCGTGCGAGTGAAGTCATCTGCACGGTGGGTGTACGCAAGCCTGACGGCGAATCGGCGGTGACAGGCGAGGCGGTGGTCAGGGTGACGACGTGAGGATACCCGGACGGCCCGGGTATACGCGCCTGAGGAGTAACGATTGACTTCGAATAGCGGACTGATCCGTATAGCAGTTGACGCGATGGGGGGCGACTACGGTCCAAGCGAGACCGTACCTGGCGCCGTTGAGGCCGCCAAAGCGGGAGGGGTGCAGATCGGTCTTGTGGGGGAGATGGAGGCGATCCAGGCCGAGTTGGCCAAACACAACGTCGACGGCCTGCCCATCATGCCAGTCCCCTCCGAAGGAGTCATCCATGAGAACGAGCAACCCGCAATAGCTCTGCGGCAGAAGCCCAGGGCCTCGGTAATGGTGTCTACAGGACTGGTCAAGAAGGGCATGGCCGACGCTTCCGTCACGATGGGCTCCACGGGGGCAGCCATGGCTGCGGGCGCCGTCGTTCTTGGAGTAATCGACGGAATCGAGAGACCTGCCCTTGGCGGGCCCATTATAGGATTGGCTCCCCACACCGCTGTCATCGATGTCGGCACGAATGTGGACTGCCGTCCTGCTCAGCTACTGAGCTTCGCGGTGATCGGCGAGGTCTTTGCCCGCCAGTTCTGGGAGATCGAGCGTCCGCGCGTCGCGCTCCTTAGCGTCGGCGCCGAGATCGGCAAGGGTAATCGTCAGGTCAGGGAGACGACGGAGCTACTGGCAAAGAGTGGCCTAAATTTCATCGGGAACGTCGAGGCCAATGACCTGCCCTACAACCGGACCGACGTTGCCGTCTGCGACGGCTTCGTTGGGAATGTCGTCATGAAGCTCGTGGAAGGACTGGGTAGCGCAATCTCGGAACAGCTCAAGGACCGTCTGGACGGCAAGCTCCCAGAGACTGAGCTTGCGGACTTGACTCGCGAGGTCTACGAGATGAACAACGTCACCGAGACGTATGGGGGCGGGCCTCTGTTCGGAGTCAACGGTGTCAGCGTAGTCGGACACGGGCGTGGCAAGGCTGAGTCGGTCCGGCGTGCGATCGAGACCGCGAGACGTACGGTGGAAGTGGGGTTCGTGGAAAAGCTGAACGAAGAGCTGGCGCGGGTCAAACAAGCAGTCGGCGAGTAGTTAGGGAAACCTTGGGAGACAACGAGATCAACGGAAAGACGGCGCTGGTCACAGGTGCGTCGAAGGGCATCGGGCGCGCGACCGCCATCAAACTGGCCGAGATGGGCGTGAAGGTCGCCGTCAACTACAATTCGTCGCCCGATGCGGCGGCCGAGGTGGCCGAGCGCATCACCGAGCACGGCGGGGAGGCTCTGACGGTGCAAGCCGACGTCTCCGACCGCGAGCAGGTCGACTCCATGGTCAAGACCGTGGATGACGCCTGGGGCCAGACGGACATCCTCGTCAACAACGCCGGCATCATTAACGACCAGCTGTTGCTCAGGATGTCTGACGAGGCGTGGCATCGTGTCATAGACGTGAATCTCCACGGGACGTTCTATTGCACGCGCGCCGTTCTGAGAAAGATGGTCAGTAAGCGTTGGGGCCGCATCATCAACATTGGGTCGATAGTTGGTCTGAGGGGCAATCCGTCTCAGACCAACTACACCGCGTCGAAGGCGGCGATGATCGGTTTCACCAAGGCTCTTGCCAAAGAGGTCGCGACGCGGAACATCACCGTGAATTGCGTGACTCCAGGCTATTTCGACACCGAAACGACGTCGGTGCTGTCGGACCGGCAGCGAGAGTACTGGAACAGCATGATCCCGCAGGGCCACTTCGGCGAAGTCAACGACGTCGCTAGTCTGGTCGTATTCCTCGCCGGTGAAGAGTCAAAGTACATCACGGGCCAGGTGGTGAGCGTCGACGGCGGCCTGGCCGTCTAGGGTTACGCTCTCAAACGGCGATCTTGCATAGCAGCACACGTCGACCGACCAACGAGCCCAGATGACGTTCAAAGGCAAGGTCGCGCTAGTCACCGGCGGCTCGCGGGGGATCGGCAAGGCCATCGCCCTCGAGTTCGCCCGCCATGGTGCCGACGTCGCCTTCAACTATATGCGCAGCCACGAGGCTGCGGGCGTTACACAGGCCGAGATCCAGAAGCTCGGCGTGCGATGCCAGCGGATCCGTGCCCACCTCGGCGACACCGATCAGATCAAGCGCCTGTTCGCCGATGTAGAGGAGGAGTTCGGTACTCTAGACATCTTGGTGAACAACGCGGCGTCAGGCGTTCAGAGGCCAGCAGCGGAGCTTGAGGAGAAGCACTGGGACTGGACGATGGACATAAACGCAAAGGCGCCGTGGCTCTGCTCGGTTGAGGCCTCGCGGCTGATGAGTCACGGGGGGCACATCGTAAACATCACCAGCTTGGGCTCACAGCGCGTGCTACCCAACTACTTCTCGGTGGGCACTTCGAAGGCAGCACTCGAAGCCGTGACTCGCTATCTGGCGGTAGAGCTCGCGCCGAAGGGCATATCGGTAAACGCGGTGTCGGGCGGCTTCGTCGAAACGGGAGCACTGGACCACTTCCCGAACCGGGACGACATGCTAGCGGCGGGTGAGCAGACTCTGCTGGGGAGGATGCTGAGAGGGCAGGACATCGCTCGGGTAGTGGCCTTCCTGTGCACCGACGAAGCGTCGGCGATAAGAGGCCAGGTGATCGTCGTCGACGGAGGCGGGACGCTCACCGCCGACCTGCCGAAACAAGCGGAAGAGTAGCGGAGTCGACTGGTCGCGCAGCCTATCGGGGGGGCTCGACCACCTCGACGGCGATCTCCGAGTCCTCTGCCACCAACATCGTTCCCGACGCGGCCAGGGCCTTCTTCACGTAGCCCAGGCCGATCCAGCTTCCGAGACGGGGATGCGCCGCGACCGACGTCAGCACGCCAGAAGTATTCCCTTCGTATGTCAGCTTGCTATTGGGGACGAGTTCGTCGCCGCTCCAGCGCATGCGTACGAGTTGCTTCTGCACCTTCTTGTAGGTGTCGAGCCGCGCGATCACTTCCTGCCCGACGTAGCAGCCCTTCGTGAAGCTGATCAGGTCCATGAGGTCCGCTTCCAGCGGGTTGAAGTCTTCACTGAGCTCAGCGCCGAATGAGGGGACGCCCTGCTCAATTCTGACGACCTCCGAGGCCTGATAGCCGATAGGAATGACGCCCATGCTCTGCCCTGTCTCGAGGATCAGGTCCCACAATTGCTGCCGATCCGCGGCGGCAACGAGAATGTCGTAGGTAGGAAGCCCCAGGAAATCGGTGCGGTACGCCTCAGCCTCAAGTCCAACCGTCCAATCCCGAAAGGAACCGTAGGGCGCTAGGGACGACATGTCGCCGGCTAGCACCCCGAGTAGATTCGCAGCCTCGGGACCGACGACCGAGAGCATCGCTGTCTCGGTCGTGACGTCACGGACTTCGACATCCTCCATGATGGTGTAAAAGTCGATCCAATCGATGACCTTCTGGCGAGCGTCGCCAGACGTCATGACGAGCAAGTGGTCGTCCTGCTTGAAGACGTACAGTAGGTCGAGGACGCGGCCTTTGTTCGAGGTCAGAACGGTCGGCACACCCGTGCCCGGCTGGAGATCCATCAGCTCGTTGGTCGTCAGCCGGTTCAGGAGGTCACTGGCATCGTCGCCCGACACGCGGAGACGGCCGGCATCCGATCTGTCCACGACGCCCACACCGCCCGTTAGTGCGTCGTACTCTTCCTCTAGTGTGGAGTATGCCTGCGGAACCGGCAACCTGTCGGTCGAGCCCTTTTTGTCTATTGTCGGAGTGGTGCTCATAAGCCGTGAAACAAGTACGCCCCGACGAACCGGGGCGTGTTGGAAGCTAGATATCTGCCGAGGTTAGACGCCGAACGAGGTCCCGCATCCGCAGGTCGTCTTGGCGTTAGGGTTGTTGAACACGAAGCCCTTGCCGTTCAAGCCGCCCGAATACTCCAGTATCGTGCCCGCGAGGAACACGTACGACTTACGGTCTACGTAGAGCTTAAGGCCGTGCTCTTCGATCAACTTGTCGTTTTCGCCCGGCTCGTTCACGAGGTCGAGAACGTAGGTTAACCCGGAGCACCCCCCACCCTTTACACCGACTCGGAGGTTCGCGTCGGGCTTGCCGGCCTGCGCAGCAAAGTCGCCGACATGGTCGGCAGCCTCTTTGGAAATCGAGATTGTGAGCGGCTTCGTTTTTTCTCTGACCTGTGTCATTCTGGCTCCCGTCGCAAGCGAGATTCGGGCAAACAGCCACACATCATTGTATCTATGCTGCCGAATCAAAGTCAATGAATCCCAAGCGTTCGCTGCTTGGGTCGGCGCCCAGCCCCCGTCTGATCGGTCGTATCGCGCGGTCGAAAGTCGTCTCGATCAACGGTTTGAGCATTTGGATGAAGAGCGGAACGCCTTCGTTATGCGGGCGAAAGGGAGTGGGGAGAGCTGGAGTCGAACCCGACGATGGAGGCCGAGTACCAGTTCCTGACCCACTTCTTGGGCGTCGCCGAGAAGCAACGGTGGGACAAGCTTGATTCTCTCGTAAAAAGTCTGTGCAGGTCGAATTAGAACAACCGTACCCTTGCCTGGGTACAATATACAGTCTCTGTTCCGTGTCCTACCCCAACATACGGTAGCGCTCACATGTGCTAAAGCGCTGGAACTTCCTCAAAACGGGTTTTTACGAGGGAATCAAGCTTGCCCGCCATATACTGCAACGCCAGCGGAGCGACGGGATGTGGGGCCAGTTCTACGATGCCCCGGGTGACCTCAGTACTTCGACCGAGTGCTACTTCGCGCTGAAGCTCGCCGGCTACTCTGCCAACGAGCCCTTTATGCGCAAGGCGTGCGACTTCATCGTCGCGAAAGGTGGTGTCCCTAAGACACGGGTCTTTACAAAAATATGGCTGGCACTCCTAGGGCAGTGGGACTGGAAGGGCGTGCCCATCATGCCCCCGGAGCTCATGCTCGTGCCAGACTGGGCGCCGATCAATATCTACGATTTCGCCAGCTGGGCCCGAGGCACTATCGTCCCCTTGCTCGTGCTGCTTGACAAGAAGCCGGTACGGCCCGTGCCTGATTGGGCCAACATCGACGAGCTCTACCCGCTCCCCCGTGCCCAAACGGACTACTCCATCGCAAGGCCAAAGAAGCTGGTCGGTTGGGAGACCTTCTTCTACGCAGGCGACACAGTCCTTCGCTACCTTGAGAAACTCCCATGGAATCCGACCAGGGGGCAGGCGCTCAAGAAGGCGGAGCGGTGGATCGTGGAACACCAGGAAGCCGATGGCAGTTGGGGCGGGATCCAGCCGCCCTGGGTTTACTCTTTGATGGCGCTGTCGAGTCTGGGGTACCCGCGGGAACACCCTGCCATCGCGAAAGGACTGGCAGGCTTCGAGAACTTCGCCATCGAGGATGGGGACACGCTAAGAGTGCAGGCCTGCGTATCGCCTATCTGGGATACCGGTCTGGCCATGAACGCGATGCTTGACTCCGGTCTTCGACCGGACCACCCCTCTATAGTAAAAGCGACCAAGTGGCTACTCGACCGACAGATTCTGGACCGGGGAGATTGGCAGGTAAGGGCGAAGGGCGTGCCGCCGGGGGGTTGGGCCTTCGAGTTCCACAACGACGTATACCCGGACATCGACGACACGGCTGAAATACTGCTTGCCCTATCCAGGTCGGACCTCCCGCCGCAAGAGGGAAGACAGGACGCGATAGACCGCGCCGTCCGGTGGGTCCTGGGGATGCAGTGCTCAAACGGCGGATGGGGGGCCTTCGATAAGGACAACACCAAGTCATTCATCGCCAGAATACCTTTCGCCGACTTCGGCGAGACTATCGACCCTCCCAGTGTCGACGTTACGGCTCACGCGCTCGAGGCTCTCGCGCGCCTCGGTTTCGGCGCCGATCATCCGGCCGTGGCCAAGGCTCTCGACTACCTATTCGCCGAACAGGAAGACGATGGGCCCTGGTTCGGCCGCTGGGGAGTGAACTACATATACGGCGCGGGCGCCGTCCTACCTGCGCTGGAGGCGCTGGGCGTGGACATGACCATGCCGGCGGTCAAGAGGGCGGTAGACTGGGTCGTGAGGCACCAGAATGCCGACGGAGGGTGGGGCGAAAGCTGCGCCTCATACGTCGACCCGGCGTATCGCGGGCGGGGGCCGAGCACTCCTTCGCAGACATCGTGGGCACTCATAGCTCTTATTGCCGCGGGCGAAGGCACCAACCCATCGACCCGGCGAGGTATAGAACACTTGACGGGCACCCAACGGAGCAACGGATCGTGGGACGGGCCTTACTTCACCGGCACCGGATTCCCAGGTTACGGCGTCGGGAAACGCCCGCGACGATATCCGAAGCCTGGAGACCCTGGCTACCAGGGCGCCGAGCTTCCGGCCGGGTTCATGATCAAATACCACATGTACCGCAACTACTGGCCGCTAACGGCGCTTGGGCGGTACAGGGCCTTTTTGGACGGCCGCGCACCGAGTGAGGTCAAGTACACAGCACGGAATGGCCGGCTTACGAATTCAGCCAGATTAGGCGTTCGAGGCTAAAGACGCTATAATCATGCTCGCGCTTTTACGACTTCGACCAGACAATATGGTTGACGGCGACTTCCGAATGAGGTTTTGTAAATGAGAGAGACCGAGGTTACGTACCGGGTTTGCGAGTTCTCGTTGAACGTGGCATCGACAAGTATGCCGGAGTTCATCGATATCACTGATCGTGTCGCGGACTCCGTGTACGATTCTCAGATTCGCAGCGGAGTCGCCGTCATTTTCTCCAGACACACAACCGCAGCGATTACCATTCAAGAGAACGAGCCACTGCTCATAAACGATCTGTCGAGTCTGTTGGAGAAGCTCGCCCCGCGCAACGCTCGGTACGGCCACAACGACTTCAGCATCCGCACGGTGCACATGCACGAAGACGAGTGCCCGAACGGACATTCCCACTGTCAACACCTGGTGCTCGGGAGTAGCGAAACGATTCCGGTTATCGACGGCAGATTGGCCCTGGGCCAGTACCAGCACATTTTCATGGTCGAGCTCGACGACGACAAGAAGGAAGACCGGGAGATCCTGGTGCAGGTGATGGGGGTCTGACGTCCAGATGGAGATGGTCCTCCCCGGCAGTGTCCCGGACTGCAGTGCGGAGGAGGGTTACGCCCGCTGCGCACAGCTCGCCAGGACCCACTACGAGAACTTCACCGTAGGTTCCTGGCTCCTTCCCCGCAACAAGCGCCACCACGTCTATGCCATCTACGCCTTCTGTCGCTTCGTAGACGACCTGGGCGACGAGTTCGAAGGCGACAGGCTTGCCGCCCTAGACGCCTGGGAACTCGACCTGCGAGCTTGCTACGGCGGCTCGCCAAGCCACCCCTACATGGTCGCCCTTCAAGAGACTATTGAAGAGTTCGTCATCCCGATCGAGCCCTTTCTGAGACTGATTGAAGCCAATCGTATGGACCAGAGAGTATTCCGCTACCCGACCTATGACGACATCACCTACTACTGCCAGCACTCAGCGAACCCGGTCGGACACCTGGTGCTGCACGTGTTCGGATATAGAGACGAACGCCGCCAGCGGTTGTCCGACTACACATGTACTGCCCTGCAACTGGCCAACTTCTGGCAGGACGTTGCGAAGGATTTCGCCATGGGGCGAATCTACATACCCCAGGAAGACATGAAGAGTTTCGACTACTCCGAGGACCAGCTGGCACGACGGGAAGTCACCGGACAGTTCAGGGGCCTGATGGCATTCGAGGTGGAGCGGGCCCGCGAACTGTTTAGAAAGGGCGTAGGACTGGCCGACGAGCTCGATGGCCGGCTGAGACTGGACGTGGCCCTGTTCACGAAAGGCGGTATCAAGGTGCTTGACGCCATCGAAGCTCAGGACTACGACGTCCTGAGCCGGCGTCCGGCGCTTTCGAGAGCGGCGAAACTACGAATGATGGCGGGTACGGCGGTTAGGTTGAAACTCGCAGGGAACGCCAGGTGATTCCCAAGCGGCCACGACCGGTATATTGGCCAGATTTGTCATACTGAGAGCTTGTGAGTAAATTGATTCAGTTCGCTGGCGTGGTTGCGAGGTGATGGAGGACAATAGGAAAAACTGAGGTCTGGAGGTATCCGGTGAGCGAAGATACGCTGTTTGAACTGCCTGCGGCCGAGGCTGGGCCCCCTGGGTCGCCGACGCAGCCTGAACAGGCGCGAGTTGTGCGACCGGTACGCGAGCAACTGCAGTGGGTCGCCCGGGACCTGGAGGCTTCGGTGGCTCAGGACCACCCGGCCAGAGCTATCTGGGGGCTGTTGGAGGAGTTGGACTTGTCGGCCTTCTATGGTTCGATCAAGGCGGTGGTAGAGCGCCCTGGTCGCCCAACGACGGATCCCCAGGTACTTCTGGCCCTGTGGCTTCTGGCGACAGTGGATGGGGTGGGGAGCGCCCGGCGTCTGGCCCTCCTGTGCGAGGAGCACGACGCCTATCGCTGGGTTTGCGGTGGGGTGCCCATCAACTACCACATGTTGTCGGACTTTCGGGTGGCCCACCGGGCTGCCCTGGACGAGTTGCTGACCCAGATCGTGGCCTCGTTGATGGCCGCCGATGCGGTGACCCTGGAACGGGTGGCGCAAGATGGGATGAGGGTGCGGGCCAGCGCCGGAGCCTCTTCCTTCCGTCGACAGCAGGGGCTGGATGCCTACCTGAAGGAGGCGCAGGCCCAGGTGGAACGGCTGGCCTCGGAGCGGGAGCATCCCGACCCCGGGGTAAGCAAACGACAACAGAGTGCGCGGGAGCGAGCGGCCCGTGAGCGGGTGGAGCGGGTGAACAAGGGCTTGGGATACCTGCCGCAAGCCAAGGCCGCCAAGAAACGTCAGCAGCAAACTCTGGCCAAAAGGAAACGAAAAAAAGTGACGGCGCCCCGGGTCTCCAGCACGGACCCGCAGGTGCGGGTGATGAAGATGCCGGATGGAGGCTTTCGGCCGGCTTACAACGTGGAACTGGCCACCGACGGCGCCAGTGGAGTGATCGTGGGGGTCGATGTCGTTAGCACAGGGGATGCTGGGCAGGCGTCGCCCATGGAGGCCCAGGTGGCCCAGCGTACAGGCCAGCATCCCAAGGCCTACCTGATAGATGGCGCTTTCGCGGCGCGGGCCGATATTACCACCCTGGAGGGACGGGGTGTCACAGTGTACGCGCCGGTCCGACTGCCTCGGGACAAAAAGGAGGAGGAGCGGTACCAGCCACGCTACGGAGATAGTCCGGCAGTAGTGCAGTGGCGACAGCGCATGGCTACGCAGGAGGCTCAGACCGTCTACAGGGAGCGGGGCGCCACGGCGGAATGGGCGAATGCGCAGGTACGTCAGCACGGGGTTTCCCAGTTCACGGTACGAGGCCTCCACAAAGCCACCGCAATCCTGCTCTTGGTGGCGGTGGCACATAACTTGTTGCGTTGGATAGCCCTGACTCCCATAGCTTCAGCCAAAGGGGAGGGCACGTAGGCCAAAGGCCTGCGTGACACAACGATAGTCCGTCCCACCAACGGGTCAACTCGCCAGCCACAGCGAATCCCGTTTATTTAAGCCAGGCCGATAAACCCCCAGGATCATCTCATTTCCACCACAGAACCCAAAAACTCACAAGCTCTGAGTGAGCGGAGCAATCGAAGAATCTAAGGTCGCAGCTTACGGCAGACACCACGTTCTGCGACGGGGTCGCTTGGATTCCTCGCTCCGCTCGGAATGATAGGCAATCGTTTTAGTACTCGGCTGAAACTGGAAGGGACTGACAAAACGACACGACAAATGGCTACGGAACTGGAACTGGCCTACGCACATTGCGAGCGGATCACCAAGGCCGAGGCGAGGAATTTCTCCTACGCCTTTCGCACGCTTCCACCGCTTAAACGCCGCGCGATTCACGCGGCATATGCTTTCTGCCGCCTGTGCGATGACGTGGCCGATGGCGACGAAACATCGGACGAAAAGCGACGGCAGTTCGCCGAAATCCGTGATCATATCCGCAACCGTCTGAACGGCGACGGGGCGGACCCAGTCTTCGTCGCGCTGAAGGACACTATCGACTCGTTCGACATGCCCGGAGATTATCTGGAGGAGATAGTCGACGGGGTCGAGATGGACCTCGCCGTGACCCGGTATCAGAGCTTCGACGAGCTGAGAGAATACTGCTACAAGGTCGCATCGGTGGTCGGCCTTGTTAGCATCAAGGTCTTCGGGTACGAGCAGCCCGTTGCAGAGGACCACGCGGTCGACCTCGGTCTGGCGATGCAGCTTACGAACATCGTGAGGGACCTCAGGGAGGACGCCGCCAGGGGCCGCATCTATCTCCCGCTAGACGAGGTCTACAGGTTCGGGTACTCTGAACGCGAGCTGCAAGAGGGCGTTGTGAACGACGCTTTCCGGGCACTCATGCGGTTCCAAATAGCGCGGGCCAGGGAGTACTTCGATAAGGGTAAGCAGCTTTTCCCCCTCCTCCCACCCCAGTCGCGAGCCTGTCCGGCCGTGCTCCATGCCGTATACAGCGCGATCCTTGATCGAATCGAGGCGGCCGACTTCGACGTCTTCCAGCGTCGGATCGGGCTAACCTCCAGGCAGAAATGGCTTCTCATGGCGAGGTTATGGGCGACGAGCCTGCTACCGGCCGCGTATCCCCTAAGAAGATAATCGTCCTCGGCGGGGGGCTGGCCGGGCTGTCCGCTGCCCGTCGCCTGCTTGAGCATGGATTCTCAGTCACCCTGGTCGAAAAGCGCCCCTTTCTCGGCGGACGCGCGTTCTCCTTCCGCGAGGGCGAGGGAGACGACACTGTCGAAGTGGACAACGGCCAGCACGTCTTCCTCGGATGCAACTCCTACTACCGGGACTACCTCGACGCCATCGGAGCCACGGACAAGACGTATCTCCCGGACAAGCTCCACACCAAGGTCGTCAGAAACGGAGTTTCCGCAACGCTGGCCAGCAAGGCCTGGCTGGGCCGGCTGCACCTCCTCCCGTCGTTTTTGGCCTACCCCCATATCGGACTGAAGGACAAATTGCTCGTCGTCTACGGGCTACTTGTGGTCAAGCTGACTCGTCGCTCCAAGCGGTCGGCGGACCTCGACAGCGAGTCCTTCTACGACTGGCTCAAACGGCACGGCCAGACAGACCGTTCGATAGATAATCTCTGGAACCTTTTCATATTGCCAGCCTTGAACGACGACATTCGCGACGTCAGCGCCGACATGGGGCTCATGGTCTTTCAGGAGGCGCTCCTCAAAGGGCCCAAGGATGCGTCGATTGGCCTCGCGAGAGTGGGGCTTACGTCCCTGAACGGCGAGCCCGCGCAGCGCTACATCGAGGCGAAGGGAGGCGAGCTGGCACTGGGCCGGTCCGTGAGCTCGGTCCTTGTCAATGACGGGAGAGTTAGCGGACTAAAGCTCTCCAACGGCGATCTTCTGGAGGGCGACGCCTACATATCGGCCCTGCCCCATAAAACGCTGCTCGAAGTCCTGCCCGAAGAGGCGAGCTCTAGCCCCCACTTCAGCGTTGCCGACGAGCTTGATTCGTCGCCGATAGTCGGGATTCATCTGTGGTACGACCGAGAGATCATGGACGAGGACTTCGTAGCGTTCCTCGAAAGCCCCGTGCAATGGGTATTCAACAAGAACTTCATTCAGGATCGCGGCAGCGAGAACGGCCAGTACGTCTGCGTGTCTCTCAGCGGCGCGTGGGCGTTCTCAGACGTACCCAAGGAAAAGCTGATCGAGCAGTTCACGGCCGAAATGGCCCGACTCTTTCCACGGGCGGCCGACGCTACGCTCGAGCGGTTCCACGTCGTAAAGGAGCTGAACGCGACCTTCCGCTCCCTACCGGGCGCAGCGAAACATCGCCTACCCCAAGCGACGCCGATCCCGAACCTCTATCTGGCTGGGGATTGGACGCAAACAGGCTGGCCCGCGACGATGGAGAGCGCGGTCCGCAGCGGCGTCTTCGCTGCCGACCTCGTCGCAGAGCGAGAACGCAGCGCGGCGCAGTCGTAGTTTGGCAGAACAGTCTCACAAACCCACGGCGCTTGTGCTCGCACCCTTTACGGACGAGCAGCTGGGCAGACTACGTGAACGCATGACGGTAGCCTACGAAAGCTGGATGGAGACGCGGCGGCTGCAGGACCCGGATCAGCTCGCGGCACGGCTGCGCGACGACGGTACACACGTTCTCGTCGTGGAGTCGGACTTCGTGTTCGAAGAGGCGTTTACGGGCGCATCGTCGCTAAGGTTCGTCGGCATCTGTCGCGCGGCAACACACCAGATCGACATCAAGGCCGCGACTCAGCATGGCGTGCTCGTCGTGAACACACCGGCCAGGAATGCGCAGGCCGTGGCTGAGCATGCGTTAGGCCTGATGCTGGCGCTGGCGAGGCAGGTCCCTCAGGCCGACCGGTACGTCAAAGACGGCCGGTGGGACAACCCGGTAGAGCCGTACCTTTCAATGCGGGGTGTCGAGCTCGCCGGACGAACGCTTGGGATCATTGGCCTGGGAGCCGTTGGTCGAAAGACCGCGGCGCTGGCACAGGCCTTTGGCATGACCTGCCTCGCATACGACCCATATGTGGACGAACCGCCGGATGACGTTCGCATGGTTGAGCTGGACGACCTGCTGGCTGCGTCGGACGTCGTTGCGATTCATGCGCCGGCGACGCCCGAGACGGCCGGGCTCCTGGATGCCCGCAGGATCGGTCTAATGCCCTCTACGGCCTACATCGTGAACCTGTCAGACGCGTCCATCGTTGGCGAAGAGGCGCTCGTCGACGCGCTCCGCGAGAAGAGGATTGCGGGTGTGGCGATGGATGTCTTCGAAACCCAGCCTGTCGCGCCAAACAGCCCGCTTCTCACGTTGGACAACGTCGTGTTGACGCCCCACATTGGCGGAGCGACTGCCGAGACGATCGAGCGACACTCGACAATGATGACCGACGACATACTGCGGTTCCTCGACGGAGAGCAGCCCCGAAACCTGGTGAACGCTGAGGCGTGGGACCGTCGTGGCTGAGCGATACATCGTCGTTCTGGACGCGGGTAGCAGCGCCGTCCGATGCCACGTATTCGACAAGAGCGGGCGAATCGTGGCCACCGAAGCCGGCGCCTGGGCCTACAGGCCCACGGACGACATCTCGCTGTACGCTCGCGAGTTCGATGCGGACGCCACCTGGCTCCGTATCTGCGAGACGATATCGCGCGCGTTACACGAGTCTGGCGCCTCGCCGAGCGAGGTCGCTGCCGTTACAGCCACGAGCCAGCGCCAGGCGGTCGTCTTCCTGGACGCGGCAGGGCGCGAGCTTTACGCTGGGCCGAACCTCGACCTCCGAGCCGTCTTCGAAGGTGGAGCCATCGACGAGGAGATGGGCTCCAGGGTCTATACGACTACAGGCCACACGCCTTCGTTCCTATTCGCCCCTGCCAAGCTGCGATGGTTCCAGAACAATCGGCCAGACCTCTACAGCAACGTCGTAACGGTCTTGACCATAGCCGATTGGCTCGTGTACAGGCTGTCGGGCGTGATGGCCAGCGAAGCCACGTTGGCCGGGGAAGTGGGCCTTCTCGATATCGCCGAACGGCGATGGGCTACCGGGCTGCTGGGTGAGCTGGGCTTCGTCGACATCGGGCATTTGCCGCTGGCGCAGGCAGGAAGCGCCGTGGGAGCGGTAGCGGAGCAGGCGTCGCGGTCGACGGGGCTGTCTCCCAGCACGGTGGTAGCTACGAGCGGCGCCGATACCCAATGTGGCCTTCTGGGCATGGGGGTGCACGACGAATACGAAGCAGGAGTCGTCGCCGGGTGGAGCGTGACGCTACAAACAATCACCGGACGACCTGTCTTGTCTTCGGACCAACGAACATGGGCGGGCTGTTTTCTTACTCCAGGCAAATGGGTGTTGGAGAGCACGGCAGGGGACGCGGGCAACTCGTACCGATGGCTTGCAGACACGGTCTTGGGTGGGCACCCGTCTTCCTTCGAAGAGATGGACGCGATGGCCTCCGACGCGCCTATTGGATCGGAGGGAGTCGCCGTGTTCCTCGGACCGTCCCGCATGGACATGGCGGCCCTAGGCCTCAGGACCGGCGGGATCGTCTTTCCTGTTCCTCTCACCTTCAGCGATACTAGCAGGGGTCACCTGGCGCGGGCGGCGCTCGAAGCGATAGCCTACGCCGTGAGGGCAAACCTGGAACAGGCCGAAGCGGCGATCGGTCAGACGCTGGCGGAGGTCGCCGTTGGGGGCGGCATGACCCGGACTAAAACCTGGGTCGACATCTTGAGAGACGTTCTTGCGAGACCCATTCGCGTTGCTTCGACTCCGGATGTCAGTGCGACGGGCGCCTATCTTTGCGCGCTTACGGCGATCGGGGAGTTTGCGTCTCTCGATGAAGTGGCTGGGAGTATTAGGTACTCCGCGACCGTACTGGAGCCTGACCCGAGGACTGCCGGAGAGTATGCGGACCATTACCAAAGATGGGCTACACTCGAAAAGGAAATGCGACGCCTTCCTGTATAAGGCGCGAGGGCGATCATGACTTCGAGATGGGAATCCGAAAAGCGCAACGTCGTCGAGACAGCACGGCGCATCGCTGAGCTGGGCCTGACGACGGGCTCCAGCGGCAACGTCAGCGTCAGGCTGGCCAATGAAGGATCCCAGGAGCTACTGGCGATCACGGGGGCGGGTGCGCGATCTGACGATCGCGGGCCCGACAACGTCGCGATCGTCGACTTCGACCTCGAGCCCGTCGAGCCGGGGCCGCCGCCGTCGTCGGAGGCGTTGCTGCATGTGGCAGTCTACCGGGCCCGACCAGACGTCGGCGCCGTCATACACACCCACTCTATCTTCGCCACCGTGGCCGCTGTCGCCGGTATCGAAATCCCGCCGATCGTCGATGAGATGGCCGTCGTCGTGGGAGGGGCTATAAAGGTGTCCGAATACGCCTTCCCCTCGAGCCAGGAGCTGGCCGACAATGTGTGCGAAGCGCTTGGCGACCGGGGCGCGGCGCTCATCAGGAGCCACGGCGCCGTCGGGGTGGGCCGCGACCTGGCCGAAGCTCTGGACGTGTGCGAGCTCACCGAACGCGCGGCGAAAGTCTTCGTCCACGCCTCGCTGCTTGGTAAGGTCCCCGCCCTCCCCACTGTAGTCCTTGAGGCTGAGAAGGCGATCTACGAAATGCGCAGAAGGATCGACGGCAATCCACACTAGAGAACGCGCGATGACTCACGGGAACCCGTCCTCGGGACCTGTTGAAACGACCGACCTCTTCATAGACTCCGGCGGCGTTCGGCTCGCTGTACGGGACTATGGGGGCCGAGGCCAGCCGCTTGTCTTCGTACATGGCGGGCCGGGCCCTAACCTGACGTCGTGGGACGCATTTGCACGTCGGATGGTCGGTCCGTTCAGGGCCGTCGCATATGACCAGCGAGGCCACGGCCAGTCGGACGACGCCGAGGACTATTCGTACGATGCCCTCGCCGGAGACATCCAGGCCATCGTCGAGGCCTTGCGCCTTAACGAGCCTATCGTGGTCGGACACTCGTGGGGTGGCTTGATCGGACTGAAATATGCGGCCCTCTATTCAAGCTGCGCCGGCGTCGTCTGCGTAGACGGCTTTTCCATTGGAAAGCAGAAAAAAATGACCGAGGATGACTTCGTCCGGCTCGAAGAGCAACTGAGAACGCACCCTGTCATATCTCGTGCGATTGAATTCGCAGGGACGCCTGCCGAGCTCGACGACCTGCTCGACTGGGTCAGGACGAAGGCCACCAGCGACCCGAGCGAACCATCGGCAGTCGGGCTGCGACGCGGCTTCGTGGAAGGGAGTGACGGGCTTCTGCGCCTTCACCACTCGATTGACCACTTCATGGCGATGCCCCGGGCGGTCGAAGAACATGACCTTCCTGGCCTCGACACCTACAACGCGATCCGCTGCCCGGTCCTGCTCGCGGCCGCGACGGAGGGAGGCTACAAAAGAAACGAAGTCGAGAACGTGCTATCCCTCTACCCAAAGCTCCAGGTCGAGTGGCTGAAATGCGGCCACGGCGTTCAATTCGAGCGGCCGGACGAACTGGCCGACGTTATTATCGACTTCGCCGCGCGACTAGACGCACCAATTTGAGGATCAACGCAACGAAACTACGACCTCTAGGAGACTCCGCCTAATGGTATCGGTACCTGGATTCCTGTTGCGAAGACTCTACGTTAAAGAGAGCCTCAAAAATGGCGAAGTAGGCTACGAGTTCCAGCTCAAGAACGGGCTGGGCTCGGGTTACGCGAAACGAATGCTGCCGATCGCAGTCGACGGCGAAGAGATCGCCGCAGACCGAACGTTCTTCGTCCTCGACGGGCAGGAGACCGCATTCGATTCCATTTCCGAAGAGAGTCCGTTCACGCTCCCGATGAACAAGGCCATCGACGTTTGGGTCGACGGCGATAAGCTGCAACCTGGCTCTCATAGGATCGAGATGGGATTCGAGGTCCCGGGCCTGGGCACACTGAAGTTCGACTTCACCGATATCGTGGCGGATGAGTGACGGCCCCCGACGGATCGCCGTCACCGGCGCATCCGGCTACCTCGGCGGAAGGCTAGTCCGGCGTCTCGAACGAGAGTCGCAGATAGAGCGCATCCTCGCAATCGACGTCCGTCCCCTCTCTTACACCCACAACAACAAGGTCGTCTTCCTAGAACAAAACGTCGCCGCGCCCTTGACCGAAGCGTTCCGGTCTCATGAGATCGACGTCGTAGTACACCTGGCGTTCATCCTGAAGCCGAGCCGCGACCGAGCCCCGGTCCGGTACGCCAACGTCGTCGGCACCGAGAGCGTCCTCGTAGCGTGCGCCGAGGCGGCCGTAGGGCGGATCGTCTACCTCAGCAGCACTAGCGTTTACGGAGCGCACGCCGACAATCCCGAGTTTCTCACTGAAGACGACCCGCCACGCCCCGTCGAGGGGTTCGAATACAGTCAAGACAAGCTCTCCGCTGAATCGCTTATCAAGGTGTTCACCAAGCTCCAGCAGGGCTTCCAATCGACAATTCTTCGGGCTTGTCCCGTCGTGGGGCCCAGCGCCGACAACTTCATCGCACGGGCCTTCTTAAGGCGCTTTCTGGTGGCCGTGAGAGGCGCCGATCCCCCGATGCAGCTCCTGCACGAAGACGACTTAACAGACGCCCTGGTTCACTGCACGCTGAACAGCGTACCTGGGCTGTTCAACATCGCCGGCGACGGCATGGTCCAGTGGAGCGAGATGGCCGCGGCATTGGGCCGGCGGCTCGTCAGCATTCCGGCGCCGCTACTCTACGCAGCCACCGATACGACTTGGGCGCTACGACTGCAGTCGGACTCGCGCTCGAGCGGGTTGAACTTCGTCAGGTACCGCTGGACGGCCAGCGCGGACAGCTTCAGGCAGGCTTCGGGGATGGAGCTCAACTACTCGTCGCGAGAGGCTTGGGAAACATTCGCTCGGCAACATCGAACGGTTAGGAAGTAGCAGCGGTAGGTCCCTGTCCCACAACGCCACCTAGACGAATCTCGGCGAAACCTACCTCGACAGTACGCCGGGCCTCCTAGCTGTTGTGCTGGTGCCCGCCACCACCGTTCCCAGTGAAGTTGCGTGTGCTGAAAACGCCAAGGTCCTGTCCCTGGTGGACGTGGACTATGACCTCCCCCCTCACGATACCCACGGAGTCGAGTATCTCCTCGTCGACCGTATCGATCAGATCCTGGATGTCGTCGTTCGTTAAGCTCTCGGCGACGTTGAGGGTTGCGTGGATATCGGGATTGGCGAAGTGGACGTCGACACGCCCGATTGCGTTCTCGTCCTGAAGGATTGTATGACACTCGGATGAAGCTGTTCTGCACTCTCGTTCGAAGTAGAAGTCTGCCATTTTCACCTACCGGTTGTCTGTATAGCTGGCGTGAAACGTCAGCAGGTCCCGTTGAATCCCATCCACCCTAACATGGAACTGGGGCTTCATCCCTTCGGCTTTGTTCGGGACAGGTCCGGACCCCGGCCAGAAGGCGGGACTCCGGGTCAACTACGTTCTTACCTGGCCGCTGCCTTGCACCGTCCACTTGTACGAGGTCAGTTCCTTGAGCCCCATCGGGCCGCGAGCATGCAACTTGTTGGTGCTTATGGCGACCTCTGAGCCCAACCCCAGTTGGCCGCCGTCGTTGAACCGCGTGCTCGCGTTGACCATGACGACCCCGGAATCGACCTCTTCGAGGAACCGGTTCGCAGCGGAGTAGTCCTCGGTCACGATGACATCGGTGTGTCCGGAGCCGTAAGTCTCGATATGTTCAAGCGCTTCGTCCAGTGAATCGACGACCTTCACCGAGGCCGTGAGTGACAGGAACTCGGTGCCCCAGTCATCGTCAGACGCCGGGATCAGGGCCCGGCCGTCGATGCTACCCAGTATGCTCAGCGCCCGGCGGTCGCACCGCATCTCGACCCCGGCCCGACCCCAATCCTCGGCCAGCTTGGGCAAGTAGGCCGGCGCGATAGCCGAGTGCACGAGTAGCGTATCGAGAGCGTTGCAGACCGACGGCCGTGAGACCTTGGAGTCGTGGGCTATCGCGACGCCGTTGCCGACGTCAGCGGTCCGATCTATGTACGCGTGGCATACGCCGATCCCCCCTGTGACGGCAGGCATCGTCGCTTCAGCGGCGACACGCCTGACCAGTTCCGAACCACCGCGCGGAATGATGAGATCGATGTGCTCGCGCATCTTGAGCATCTCACCCACGAGAGCCCTGTCGGTGGACTCGACGAACTGGACGGCGTCCCTAGGCACCCCGACCTCGCCGATGCAGTCCTGGACTAGCCCGGCCAGTGCTGTATTCGAGTTGATCGCCTCCCGGCCGCCTCGCAGGATGACGGCGTTCCCCGACTTGAGGCACAGGACCGCGATGTCGATGGTGACGTTGGGCCGGTTCTCGTAGATGGCCCCGACCACCCCAAGAGGCACGCGTCGCTTTCCTGCCTTGAGTCCGTTGGGCAACTCGCGTACGTCGAAGCTTTCGCCGAGAGGGTCCGGGAGTGCTGCCACGGCGCGGACATCATCGGCCAGAGCGGAGAGCCGTTCCGCGTTCAGGAGCAGTCGATCGAGAATCGAGTCGCTGAGCCCATCGCGCCGGCCCGCCTGTATGTCCTTTTCGTTTGCCGCGAGTATCTCGTCGCTTTGAGACGCCAGTCCGTCGGCGACGTTGCGTAAGGCAAGGTCTTTGACGCGGGCGGGAAGTCGTGCCAACTCCCTCAAGGCCTCCCTCGCCTGTTTGCCAAGGGTCTCAAGGTCTACTTGTGTCGCTACCATCTCGTTCCCATTGTCTCACAGTCTCGCGAGCGATTGACTTGCTCCGCTACAGGACCACCATGTTGTTGCGGTGGACCGCCTCGTCTCCGTAGTGATGACCAAGAAGTTCCTCGATACGGTCGGACCGCCGTCCCTTGATGCGCGTAAGGTCGTCGGAGCCGTAATTGGCGATACCCGCCGCGATCTGACCGGCTCCGGGAGCCAAGATCGACACGATGTCGCCGCGGTCGAAGGAGCCTTCCACCTCTTTTATGCCGGCCGGCAGCAGGCTACGGTTGCGGTCAACGACGGCGGTTGATGCGCCTTGATCGACCACGATCTCGCCCTTGGTCGACACGCCGCTGAGCATCCAGCGTTTGCGGCTCTCCATCTTGCTTCCCGTTGCCGGAAAGAAGGTCCCGATTCGCTCGCCGCCGGCGAGGCGAGTCAGCACTTCAGGGTTACGACCGCCGGCCACCGTTACGTGAATTCCCGAAGCAGTGGCCAGTCTTGCGGCCTCGAGCTTTGTGGCCATTCCGCCCTGCCCCTGACCGTCCCACGACCGTCCACCCAGGGCCTCGACGTCGCCCAGCCTGTCCACGGTAGGAATCAGCTTCGCCGAGGAGTCCACATGCGGGTCGGCGGTATACAGCCCTTCTACCTGACCCAGCAGCGCGAGAAGGTCGGCGTCGACCAGATTGGCGACCATCGCCGAAAGGTTGTCGTTGTCGCCGAAGACCTCCCCTTCGAGCTCGTCGATCGAAACCACGTCGTTCTCGTTAACGATTGGGATCACCTTCAGCTCGAGTAGCGCCAGCAGCGTATTGCGTACGTTCAGGTAGCCAAGCCGGTCTTGAAGGTCCTTGCGCGTAAGTAGGGCTTGAGCGACGGTGATTTCGTGCCCGCCGAAGAGCTGCTCGTAAGTATGCATCAAGCGGCCCTGACCGGCCGCCGCAAGGACTTGTCGGAATGGAACGTCTTTACTGTCCGTGATCGTGTCGAGCACGTGGCGCCCGGCCGCCACCGCCCCCGACGTGACGAAGATCACGTCGGCGCCGTCGCGATGGAGCTGGGCCATCTGCCGCACGAGGGCCTCCATCGTTTCCAGGTCGAGGCCGCCCGCAGAGTCGGTCAGTAGGGTCGTCCCTGCTTTAACGACGATTCGCCGATAGTTGGTCTGTTCGGAGCTCTGCGTGCTCGCGCTGGGGGCGTTCATCATAGGGGTCCGAGGCGGTAGTGAACGTAGCTGCCATTATAGCGTAACCCTTCATAAGGCCGTGCTTCGTTTACGTATCGTGTCTCACGACTTAGTAGAGTCCCAGGAAGTGGTGTAATAAGAGGGAGAGGGTCTGGAGAAAGAGAGACCACCGCGTCATCCTTAGCGGGCAAAGAAGAAAGCTCGAGAAAGGAGGAGAACAGTGGTCAAGGAAAGGATGGACCTGCTGGAGCTATTGCGCAAGGGGGGAATGGACGGTGACGTGGACTTCCTACGGGAGGCACTGAGAGTGCTGGTAGAGGGGATCATGGATGCGGAGGTGTCATCGAGGATCGGTGCTGAGTATGGAGAACGCAGCGCTGAGCGGGTGACCCAGCGCAACGGGTATCGGTCCCGGGCGTGGGATACCCGTGTAGGGACGATGGATCTGCACATCCCAAAGCTCAGAGAGGGGAGCTACTTCCCGAGCCTGCTGGAGCCACGGCGTCGCAGCGAGCGAGCTCTGCTGGCTGTGATCCAGCAGGCCTACGTGGAAGGTGTATCCACAAGGCGGGTGGACGATCTGGTCAAGGCCCTGGGGTGTGAGGGTATCTCCAAGAGCCAGGTGTCGCGCATCTGTCAGGAACTGGACGTGGTGGTGGATGGTTTCATGGGCCGTCCGCTGGACGGTGGACCCTACCCCTACCTGTGGCTGGACGCACTGACCCAGAAGGTCAGGGAGGCCGGCAGGATCGTCAACGTCAGCGTGGTGGTGGCGACGGCGGTCAATGGCGAGGGCAAGCGGGAGATCATCGGGATGGACGTGGGTACGAGTGAAGACGGCGCCTTCTGGCTGGCCTTCCTACGCTCGCTGTCCGCCAGGGGCCTCGGCGGGGTGGAACTGGTGGTATCGGACGCTCATCAGGGACTCCGAGGCGCCATCGCCGCAGTCTTCGGCGGAGCCAGCTGGCAACGGTGCCGCACCCACTTCATGACCAACCTGCTCACTCGGGTCCCAGGCGCGCCCAGCCATGGGTAGCCACCATGGTGCGCACCATCTACCAACAACCCTCCCCCGATGAGGTACACGCCCAACTCGACAGGGTGACCGATCAACTCCAGAACCGGTTCCCTCAGGTCGCCTCTCTACTGGACGAGGCCGGACCCGACGTCCTGGCCTTCTCCAGCTTCCCACTCGCCCACTGGAAGAAGATCTGGTCCAACAACCCACAGGAGCGTCTCAACAAGGAGATCCGGCGACGCACCGATGTGGTGGGCATCTTCCCTAACCGGCCGGCCGTGCGCCGCCTCGTTGGCGCCGTCCTGGCTGAGCAGCACGACGAATGGGCCGTTGGCCGTCGATACATCACACCTGTCGTGCTGACCTTCAACGAAGCTCTTCCAGAGGCCGATCTCGCGGAGGCGACAGCCGCCTAAACCCAAATCCACCGAAGGGATGACTATGCAGCAGCGGAACGGGCGATAGGGGCAAGGGAGGGCGATGGTCCGGGCACGATTTGGGGTAGAGGGGGGCCGGTGTTTGTCTTCAGTTGCCGCGGGGAGACTTTGTGACCGTCTGCGAATGTTGGTCAGGGCGAGATAGCGGGGAGAGGACACAGCAAGAGGCACTCGCAGACCGGACTGGCGCGAGTTCGCGGGGACGTTCGGTTGGCCGGATGTCGGCCGGTTGCCGCCGCCGCCGTCAGGCAGGGAGTGGCAGGGCGCGCAATCGGGCCAGGGCACGATCGAACTGGGCTTCCCAAGGCCAGCGCTGTGGCAGATGCAGTGTGAGGCGGCGCGCCGAGCGGGTGATCCGTCCGGCCAGGGAGAAGAACCGCCGCCGGAGGGTCTTGGTGGTCACCACCTGCTCGCCCAGACCGATGCGCGCTGTCCAGCGGGCGATGTTGTGGGCCATCACCTGTACCGCCAGCCAGGCGGCGTTGGCGGCGAAGCGGCCCGAGGGGAGATGGTTCAACCCCACACCGTGCTTGAGGTCTCGGATGGCATTCTCGATCTCGGCGTGGCGGCGATGGTCGGCCTCCAGTTCGAGCATCTCCCCGTCCCGGTCGGTGATGAAGCCGTGATAGCTGTAGGTGGCGAAGAGGGCCAGCTGGGAACCGGGCGTGGGCTTCACACGCCGGACGATGAGCCGCACCGGCGCGGCGTCAGGTTCACTCTGGAAGGGAGTGCAGGTGGTCTCGGCCACATCGGCGGCGCCGTCCATCCAGTAAGGAATCGGCGTCCAGGCATCTTCGGGTATCGCCTCGATGAGATTGTGCAGGCTTTTATGCCGGCGGATGGTGATGGAGAAGCGGACATCCATCTTGCGGCAGACGGATACCACGCCATGAGTGTAGAACCCGCTGTCGGCCCGTAGCGTGAGTCGTCCGTTGGCCCCGGCGTAGCGCACCCGTCCCACCGTCTCCCGCAGGGAAGTGGGCGGCGCCGCGGGCGGTGTTGGCCCGGCCCTCGCGCAGCCGGGACATCAGCACGTCTCCGGTGCCGGCGGCGATGGCCAGCAGTGGGTGGTAGCCCCGCTTGCCGGTATAGCCGTGGTGGCGGGCGCCCTCCTTGGCCAGTCCGTAGGTCTCGCAGATGGTGGAATCGAGGTCGATGGTGAACGGCGCGTCGCCGGGTCCGGCCCCAGCGGCCCAGGCCCGGGCCAGCAGCTCCCGGCTCACCCGGTCCAGCTGGCGGACGTGGCCCCACCGGAAGCTGCGCAGGAAGGTGCCCAGGGTGGATGGCGCCTTGACCGTGCCGCCCAGGGTGCAGGCCGTCCCCCCGGTGCGCAACACATCAGCGTCGTCGATGCAGTCGCCGCCGGCCATGGCTGAGGCCACCAGGGTCATCAGCTTGTCTCCGGTGTTGGCCCGCCCCGGCGCGCCGCCCAGGTCAAGGTGATGGTCAACGAGTCCCCGCAGGCCCAGATGCCGGGCGAGGGTGGCCGGCAGGAGCAGACCGGCATTGGCCACCAGGCGGTGATCGTCAAAGACGATACGGATACGGTCGGGCTGGTTGCGTGGTAGCATCTATTGGGTGCTCCTTCTCTGGGACTGTTTTGCTGTTACAAAACCATTATCCCAGATTCAGAAGAGCACCCTCTGGCCACTTCAGGATGCTAACCCGACGCCCTCCCTCGGTGGATTCGGGCTAAACAACATCAACAGGATGACGCACTCTTACCCCAAATCCACCGAAGGGATGACTATGCAGCAGCGGAACGGGCGATAGGGGCAAGGGAGGGCGATGGTCCGGGCACGATTTGGGGTAGAGGGGGGCCGGTGTTTGTCTTCAGTTGCCGCGGGGAGACTTTGTGACCGTCTGCGAATGTTGGTCAGGGCGAGATAGCGGGGAGAGGACACAGCAAGAGGCACTCGCAGACCGGACTGGCGCGAGTTCGCGGGGACGTTCGGTTGGCCGGATGTCGGCCGGTTGCCGCCGCCGCCGTCAGGCAGGGAGTGGCAGGGCGCGCAATCGGGCCAGGGCACGATCGAACTGGGCTTCCCAAGGCCAGCGCTGTGGCAGATGCAGTGTGAGGCGGCGCGCCGAGCGGGTGATCCGTCCGGCCAGGGAGAAGAACCGCCGCCGGAGGGTCTTGGTGGTCACCACCTGCTCGCCCAGACCGATGCGCGCTGTCCAGCGGGCGATGTTGTGGGCCATCACCTGTACCGCCAGCCAGGCGGCGTTGGCGGCGAAGCGGCCCGAGGGGAGATGGTTCAACCCCACACCGTGCTTGAGGTCTCGGATGGCATTCTCGATCTCGGCGTGGCGGCGATGGTCGGCCTCCAGTTCGAGCATCTCCCCGTCCCGGTCGGTGATGAAGCCGTGATAGCTGTAGGTGGCGAAGAGGGCCAGCTGGGAACCGGGCGTGGGCTTCACACGCCGGACGATGAGCCGCACCGGCGCGGCGTCAGGTTCACTCTGGAAGGGAGTGCAGGTGGTCTCGGCCACATCGGCGGCGCCGTCCATCCAGTAAGGAATCGGCGTCCAGGCATCTTCGGGTATCGCCTCGATGAGATTGTGCAGGCTTTTATGCTGGCGGATGGTGATGGAGAAGCGGACATCCATCTTGCGGCAGACGGATACCACGCCATGAGTGTAGAACCCGCTGTCGGCCCGTAGCGTGAGTCGTCCGTTGGCCCCGGCGTAGCGCACCCGTCCCACCGTCTCCCGCAGGGAGTGGGCGGCGCCGCGGGCGGTGTTGGCCCGGCCCTCGCGCAGCCGGGACATCAGCACGTCTCCGGTGCCGGCGGCGATGGCCAGCTGTGGGTGGTAGCCCCGCTTGCCGGTATAGCCGTGGTGGCGGGCGCCCTCCTTGGCCAGTCCGTAGGTCTCGCAGATGGTGGAATCGAGGTCGATGGTGAACGGCGCGTCGCCGGGTCCGGCCCCAGCGGCCCAGGCCCGGGCCAGCAGCTCCCGGCTCACCCGGTCCAGCTGGCGGACGTGGCCCCACCGGAAGCTGCGCAGGAAGGTGCCCAGGGTGGATGGCACCTTGACCGTGCCGCCCAGGGTGCAAGCCGTCCCCCCGGTGCGCAACACATCGGCGTCGTCGATGCAGTCGCCCCCAGCCAGCGCAGACGCCACCAGCGTCATCATCTTGACGCTCGTGTTCGCCCGCCCCGGGGCATCGCCCAGGTCGAGGCGCTGCCGGACGAGTTCGGGCAGGCCGAGGTGCCGCGCCAGGGTGGCCGGAAGGAGCAGCCCGGCATTGGCCACCAAGCGGCGGTCGTCGAAGGTGATTTGGATCCGGTCGGGGTGGTTGCGTGGCAGCATCTATTGGGTGCTCCTTCTCTGGGACTGTTTTGCTGTTACAAAACCATTATCCCAGATTCAGAAGAGCACCCTCTGGCCTCTTCAGGATGCTAACCCGACGCCCTCCCTCGGTGGATTCGGGTTAAGGGGTGTCACAATCACTGACCTATCACATTCGGGCTTACACCACTTGACGGGACGTGACCACGACTTATAATCTGCGGGCACCTTCTGCAAGGAGTAGACTCGATATGCCCAAACAACTGGCATTCTTTCGGGGCGAAATCGTGCCGATCTCGGATGCCAGAGTCAGCATCATGACGCACGCCCTCCACTACGGGACGGCGGTATTCGAGGGCGTCCGGGGCAACTGGAACGATGAACAGGGCAAGATGTTCATCTTCAGACTGCGAGAACACTACGAGCGGATGCTCCAGGGATGCCGGATCATGATGATGGACATCCCATACTCCGTCGATGACTTATGTCAGATAACCGTGGACCTGATTCAGAGCTGCGGGTACGCAGAAGACGTTTATATTCGGCCGATCACCTACAAGAGCGAGGAACTCGTCGCCAACCTCAGACTTCACGAGCTCGCCAGTGACTTTGCCATCATCGTAATTCCCTTCGGGGCGTACATCGACACCGATGGAGCTATCAAGTGCTGCACGTCGTCGTGGCGCCGGCTCGAGGACACGAACATCCCCACCCGGATCAAAGTCTCGGGTACCTACGTCAATTCGATCCTTGCGAAGACCGAGGCGTCGCTGGCCGGCTTCGACGAGGGCATTTTGCTGAACCAGAACGGCACCGTCGCCGAGGGCACCGGCGAGAGTCTATTCCTCGTCTCGAAAGGCGTGATCTCGACACCGGAACTGGGCGACAACAACTTAACCGGCATCACCAGAGACTCGGTGTTCACTATAGCAAGAGAAGAGCTGAGCCTCGACATCGTGGAGCGGCATGTCTACCGCAGCGAGTTGTACCTGGCCGACGAGATCTTCCTTACCGGGACCGCGGTACACGTTACGCCCGTAGGCCACGTCGACAACCGCGCCATAGGGGACGGGGAAGTCGGCGACACAACTCGGTCAATTCAAGGCATCTACGCCGACGTCATCAAGGGCAACAATCCCAAGTACCTCGACTGGTGCACCGTCGTCCCCCTCAAGGCCTGACGCGCGGCGCCGTGCGATGTTTAATTTCGCCGTTGACTACTACTTGTTCGCGTTGGTCGCCAGCGTAGGGGTGATTCAGGTAGCCGCTTCGCTGGGCAATCTTCGAGGGCTCCTGGTCTTCAAGCCTCCGGTTCTCGCTCGTACCCTGGGCCTGGCAGCACCGGTGGCGGCCTTCGTCTGGTTCTTCACCTCTGAGACTCGCAACATCAACGACTACGAGGGCGGCCTGGACGGCAACGACCAGGCCCTGCTCTTCCTTCTGGCAGCCATCAGCGCGACCTTGGCTACGTCACTGATTACTTCCGTTGTCAACAGGCGAATGACCGGCCGGGAGCCGACGTCGCGAGACGGGCTCGAGGCCTTGACGCAGACGAGCTACTTGAGAGCAGTTCATCTCAGCCTTCGAAACTGGCGGAGAAATTGGCGCGCGCAGACGAAGTCGTATTTCTCTGGATAAACGGTCTGGTCGGCGCCTTCCGACCCCTCGATGCCGCGATTGAGTGGGTCGTGAGCGACTACTTCGTCCCGGCCGCGATGGCCCTTACTCTATTGGGACTCTGGTTCGCCGGCCGCGACTCAGCCGCGCGGATGCGGAACCAGGTGGGCGTGCTCGTCGCGCTGGCGTCGATGGCTATCGCCAGTGGCAGCGTGTTCGCCCTTAACGTCGTGTACTTCCGGGACCGGCCTTTTGTTGACCTAGACGTTAGTCTGCTCTTCTACGAGCCCACGAACTCTTCTTTTCCGGCTAACTCGGCTGCGGCCATGTTCGGCTTGGCCGCCGCGGTGTGGGGCATCGACAGACGCCTAGGGACGGCACTAACGCTGCTCGCGGCCCTGTTCGGACTCTCACGCGTCTACGCGGGGGTCCACTACCCCTTGGACATTATCGCGGCGGCAGCCATCGGCTTCTCCGCTGCCTGGGTGAGTTCGAAGCTGCGTAAACTGGTAGAGCCGCTTCCAACGATGGCGATCAAAGCCGCACGGATACTTTGTCTGGCGTGATCAGGGATGGCCGCGTAAACCCAAATCCACCGAAGGGATGACTATGCAGCAGCGGAACGGGCGATAGGGGCAAGGGAGGGCGATGGTCCGGGCACGATTTGGGGTAGAGGGGGGCCGGTGTTTGTCTTCAGTTGCCGCGGGGAGACTTTGTGACCGTCTGCGAATGTTGGTCAGGGCGAGATAGCGGGGAGAGGACACAGCAAGAGGCACTCGCAGACCGGACTGGCGCGAGTTCGCGGGGACGTTCGGTTGGCCGGATGTCGGCCGGTTGCCGCCGCCGCCGTCAGGCAGGGAGTGGCAGGGCGCGCAATCGGGCCAGGGCACGATCGAACTGGGCTTCCCAAGGCCAGCGCTGTGGCAGATGCAGTGTGAGGCGGCGCGCCGAGCGGGTGATCCGTCCGGCCAGGGAGAAGAACCGTCGCCGGAGGGTCTTGGTGGTCACCACCTGCTCGCCCAGACCGATGCGCGCTGTCCAGCGGGCGATGTTGTGGGCCATCACCTGTACCGCCAGCCAGGCGGCGTTGGCGGCGAAGCGGCCCGAGGGGAGATGGTTCAACCCCACACCGTGCTTGAGGTCTCGGATGGCATTCTCGATCTCGGCGTGGCGGCGATGGTCGGCCTCCAGTTCGAGCATCTCCCCGTCCCGGTCGGTGATGAAGCCGTGATAGCTGTAGGTGGCGAAGAGGGCCAGCTGGGAACCGGGCGTGGGCTTCACACGCCGGACGATGAGCCGCACCGGCGCGGCGTCAGGTTCACTCTGGAAGGGAGTGCAGGTGGTCTCGGCCACATCGGCGGCGCCGTCCATCCAGTAAGGAATCGGCGTCCAGGCATCTTCGGGTATCGCCTCGATGAGATTGTGCAGGCTTTTATGCTGGCGGATGGTGATGGAGAAGCGGACATCCATCTTGCGGCAGACGGATACCACGCCATGAGTGTAGAACCCGCTGTCGGCCCGTAGCGTGAGTCGTCCGTTGGCCCCGGCGTAGCGCACCCGTCCCACCGTCTCCCGCAGGGAGTGGGCGGCGCCGCGGGCGGTGTTGGCCCGGCCCTCGCGCAGCCGGGACATCAGCACGTCTCCGGTGCCGGCGGCGATGGCCAGCAGTGGGTGGTAGCCCCGCTTGCCGGTATAGCCGTGGTGGCGGGCGCCCTCCTTGGCCAGTCCGTAGGTCTCGCAGATGGTGGAATCGAGGTCGATGGTGAACGGCGCGTCGCCGGGTCCGGCCCCAGCGGCCCAGGCCCGGGCCAGCAGCTCCCGGCTCACCCGGTCCAGCTGGCGGACGTGGCCCCACCGGAAGCTGCGCAGGAAGGTGCCCAGGGTGGATGGCGCCTTGACCGTGCCGCCCAGGGTGCAGGCCGTCCCCCCCGGTGCGCAACACATCAGCGTCGTCGATGCAGTCGCCGCCGGCCATGGCTGAGGCCACCAGGGTCATCAGCTTGTCTCCGGTGTTGGCCCGCCCCGGCGCGCCGCCCAGGTCAAGGTGATGGTCAACGAGTTCCCGCAGGCCCAGATGCCGGGCGAGGGTAGCCGGCAGGAGCAGACCGGCATTGGCCACCGGCGGTGATCGTCAAAGACGATACGAATACGGTCGGGCTGGTTGCGTGGTATCATCTATTGGGTGCTCCTTCTCTGGGACTGTTTTGCTGTTACAGAACCATTATCCCAGATTCAGAAGAGCACCCTCTGGCCACTTCAGGATGCTAACCCGACGCCCTCCCTCGGTGGATTCGGGGTAAAGCGGCTGCAGTCCGCGAATCCGGATGTCTAGGCCATAGTCTTCCGGCAGGTGTCGCAGACGTTGGAGCCAGGCCTCAACATGCCGCCGCAGTAGTAGCAGCGCTCGGGATTCTGGAGGTCGAGCATCACCGTGAGAGGGTTATCTTGGCTTTTGGGGCTCAGATCGCGACCTCCAGGCGTACTTACGTTGCTAACACCAGCGATCGTCCTGAGCTCGGCCGTCAAGTCCATCGGTTCTCGGAGACCTACCCAAAGTCCCATGTCGCCGTTACCGTGTTTAGCCAGGCGCAGTAAACGAAGGCCCGGCCTGTTGCGCAGGTTCTTGGCGAATTCAACCAGCAGACCGGTATCCCCGACGACCCGTAGCCGGACCGTTCCGTCGTAGAGTTCGCCGGACTCTACGGATGCCGAGTCAGGCGCATCTTCTTCCACAGTTACGTCAGGCGGCCTATCGGTAGACAGCGCCACGGTCAGCTGCTGAGTTTTGTATCCCTTATACTGGAAGACGTAGGTGACTTCGCTGCCGGCCACTCGTATCTTGTCTTCGTCCTGCAACAGCAGCTCCTTGTCCCCCATACGATGGCCGTTGACAAAGGTCCCATTGGTGCTGGCCAGGTCACGAAGATAGTAGTCGCCGTCCTTTTCCACGATCTCGGCATGGTGCCGAGAAGCCGACACGTCGTCTATGAACAGGTCGATGCCCTGTTGACGACCGATGGAGAAGAGACGAGGACCCAGAGGCATCGACTCACCGTCGTGCTGTCCGCCTTCGACTAGGAGAGCTGCATCGGTCGGGTTCAAACGAGTTGTCCCTCAGAGGTCATCGACTCATTCCGTAGGCCGGATTTGAGCGTCGCACGGTGTCAATGAACACCCCCTTAGGGATGAAGCTAGCCGTAGCGGTCGCGTATGGGTGGTCCAGGCCCACGGTCGTCACGGCGCCCATCGCCGTGAAATACTCACCCTCCCCGCATTGACCACTCTTGTTGCCGCCGCTATGGCCCCGAAGCCACTGTGGATCAATGACCTGCTCTCCCTTCCAAACACCCCCGGTGGCGTTGAGATGGCCATAGCGAGCGAGGTCGGACGCGCTGATGACGACCCATCCTGGGCCGCTTCGTACCGGATGGCCGTTGATCTCGTACGGAGGATCGAGATAGGTGTATGAGTCTGGTAACGTAGGGTAGAAGTACTTGCGGTCCTTGACATACTCGCCGGTCAGCCAGTCCCAAGAGTTTGGCGATATCCCGATCTTGCCGAACAGCTTTTCGTCGAGGACATCCTTGAGGTCAGCGTCCCAGACCGCCGTCAGCGCCTGGCCCAGCCGCCAGAACCCCGCGCTACTGTAGTGGCCAATGGTGCCCGGCTCGACATGGGAATAGAGGTCGTAGAAGGGGTCGCCGGTCCACGTCGTCCACTCTTGCACCCCTTCTACCGGGTCCTCCATGCCGCTCTGCCCATTACGCCACCTGAGTCCGAGCTCCATCGGGAACCCGCCATAATGCTCGCTCTTCTCCTTGGGCCCGACAAGATGTCGCCAGGTCAGGCTTCGGTGGTGGCCGGCAGTCAGGTACTTGTGTGGATGCGACAGCTGGCCCTCGCCGGTCCATGTCTTATTGATGGGCTCGTCCGCGTTGATGAGTCCGTCGGCAACTGCGAGCCCGATCAGTGCCCAGGAAAAGGCCTTGCCAACAGAGGCCGTCTGGAACCGATAATGACGGTCTCCCCAGGTGTGGACTAGGTAACCGCCGCGTGTGAGAACGGCTCCATACCTGCCGTCAGTGTGGTCTTCGCCTCCAAATCCGGCGCCTCGAACGTCGAATCCATTCAGGAACCGTTGGAACCCCTCGGGGTCGAGTCCGGCCTCCTCCGGAGTGATCTCGGTCCAGTCGTCCTCGGGGAACGTGACCCAATCGGGGACGGTTTTCTTCGTTTCAGTCGTCACGGATCAGCCCGAAGTCGACAGATAAACGACCGCAAAGATCGCGACCGTCAGGGTCATGCCCGTGCCGTAGACGAACGCCATCGCGGTGAAGGCCCAGAGCATCGAAGGTGAAAGGTCGGGTAGGTTCATGCTGCGCTACTCCGGAAAATGGTACCAACAGTGTAGCAAACGAAGTACGGAGCCGCTGTGGTACGTGCCGATCATCCGGTCGAACGAGCCGGCGGGCCCGGCGGCCTTCGGTTCCGAGATCAGGCAGCGTGCTAGCTCTCGTTGCCGCCGGACGCCAGCTCGCGGATGCCTTGGACCAATCGCTCGCGGCCGGCGTCTTTGAGCATGTAGAGGTCGACGCCGGCGTCAAGGGCTTCGTCCATCAGTGCGGAATGCACAGTCAGCAGCAAGACCTTCGAGTCGGGGGCTCGGTCTTTGATGCGGCGGGTCGCTTCTAGACCGTCCACGCCGGGCATCTGAGCGTCCATCACGATGACGTCGGGCCGCATCTCCGTGGCTAGGGATACGGCCGTGTCGCCGCTGTCCGCTTCCCCGACAACCTTTATGTCGTCGTAGGCCCGTAGTATGCCGCGAAGCCCGTGACGGTCGGATGCGCTGTCGTCCGCTATGAGTACCGTTATCGTCTGCAACAGGGATCCTCTGTGATCACGCGCCATGATGTTCGGCATCTGTGAGCACGAGTCACTCGGCGCGGAGGGCCTCGGCCGGATAGACCCGGGAAGCCTGACGAGCCGGCAGGAAGGTCGTAACGAGAGACGCTACGTACGCAATCACTGCCACGACGACTATCTGAAACCAGGACCGACCTCGGCTATCAGGTTGTACGACAGTACCATTCCAAGCACTACTCCCAACCCGATACCTAGAAGAGCGATGAATTGTCAAGGGCGGTGTGAAAACGTACCAGCGGGGCGGAGCAAAACTGTACCACTGAACGCCGTAGAATGGGCATCAAGGTTCGTGGGGCGTTGGAGATCAGGGTCAGTCAGATAGCTGGCGGCCAGAAGTCTTCTTGCTGTGCTTGAGTCGGTAGCTGTCCCCGTTCATCTCCAGGATGTCGACATGGTGGGTGAGGCGGTCGAGGAGAGCTCCGGTCAGCCGTTCAGAGCCGAACACCTCGGTCCACTCGACGAAGGGCAGGTTGGAGGTCACCAGGACCGATCCACGCTCGTAACGCTGGCTGAACACCTCGAAGAGCAGCTCGGCGCCAGTCTTGGACAAGGGCACGAAGCCCAGTTCGTCGATGATCAGAAGCTTGAGTCGTGCGAGCCTTCTCTGCAGGTTGAGCAGACGCCGTTCGTCCCTGGCCTCGATCAGCTCGTGAACCAGAGCAGCGGCGGTGGTGAAGCCCACGGACAGTCCACCCGGAGAGGATCGAACCGATCCTTCGGGCCTACTTAGGGTCGCAGGCCACATCTGGAAGACTTCCCCACCTACCATCCGTGTCGGCCTACTACCCGGTGACGACGCATCAGCGTCCCTGCGTCCCGACGCGTCACACTACAGGAATTGAGAGACCTTGGTGCGTCGATATGTTGCCGAGCCACATTTCGAAGATGGTGGTATCTACCGTATGCGTTGGTGGACCCGGCTGTCCTGCCACAGGTTCGTGGCCAACCAGGTGGGACTGGCTCTGTTCATACTAGCCTACAACCTGGGGAACTTGCTGCGCAGGCTATGCCTGCCCAGGGCGGTCAAGCACTGGTCGTTGCGAAGCCTCCAGGTCAAACTTATCAAGATCGGGGGGAGGCTAGTGGTCCAACATCATTGAAATGAATACCATGATAGTCATTGTTCCTCTTGGGGGTTCAATCGTAACGTTGAACCGAGGAGGAACCATGATGTCTACCAAGAGGTACCGTATCAGACTGACTACCGACGAACAACAGGAACTCAACGCCTTGGTCTCACGCGGTCGGGCTGCGGCGTACAAACAGACCCATGCGCGCATTCTGCTGATGAGCGATGAGTCACGCTCGGACGGGGGAATGAAGGACGCGGACATCACCAGCGCGCTCGGTGTGGGACAGTCAACGGTCGAGCGAATACGCAAGCGCTGTGTAGAGGAGGGGGTCGAGTCTGCGCTGAATCGCAAAAAGCAACTGCGTCGGCGTCAAAAGAGACTGGACGGCGAAGGTGAAGCACGGTTGATAGCGATGGCCTGCGGGGAACCGCCGGAGGGGCGTGCCAGTTGGACCCTGAAGCTGTTGGCTGACCAGTTGGTCGAGTGTGAGATAGTCGAGACCATCAGCACCGAGACGGTTCGCCAGGCGCTTAAAAAAACGAACTGAAGCCGTGGCTGAAGCAGAGTTGGTGCATCCCGCCCGGTCAGAGCGCGGAGTTTGTGTGCGCGATGGAAGACGTACTGGAGGTCTACCAACGGCCGTACGATGGGAATGAGGTTCTGGTGTGCATGGATGAGACGAGCAAACAGCAAGTCAAGGAGACGCGAGTGCCGCGTCCCGCAGCGCCCGGCTTATCGGCGGCATACGACTACGAATACGAGCGCAATGGAGTGAGCAGCCTGTTCATGCTGTTTGCACCGTTGGACGGATGGCGCCGAGTCGAGGTCAGAGAGCGTCGCACGAAGGTGGACTGGGCGCATGTGATAAAGAAACTGGTCGACGAGGACTACCCCGACAGAGACCGGATCGTGCTGGTAATGGACAATCTCAACACTCACAAGCTGTCCTCGCTATACGAGGCATTCGAGCCTGCTGAGGCGAGGCGTATAGCTGAGCGACTGGAGATACACTACACTCCCAAACACGGGAGTTGGCTGAATATGGCGGAGATAGAGATCGGTGTGCTGGCTCTACAGTGCCTGGACCGACGGATTGCCAATCAAGACATCCTGCGCGGCGAGGTCAATGCTTGGCAGAATCAACGCAACCGGGATGTGATACGAGTGGATTGGCGCTTCACTACCGAGGATGCGCGCATCAAACTAAAGTCACTCTACCCATCAATACAAAAAAGTTGAACCACTAGTTCGCCACGCCCGGCGGCTGGTGTTTCAGCTAGCCGAGGTAGCAGTGCCTCGGGAGGTATTTCGACAAGTGCTGGAGCGTATCGGCGGGCTCCATGCAGCACCAGGGTTAGGAGTATCCTTGGGATCATCGGAGGTGACGAGGATAGCCAAGGGGGAGCTGTGCGCCTGGATGAGTTGAAGCGTGTGCAAACGTGCTGAACGCCGCCTCCGTTGCCTGGCGGACGCTAATTCACGGCACCGAGAGATGGTTTTGCGAGCCCGATGGGATAGTTGATTGCGTTCGTGGATGCCGCTACCATCACCGTCGTGAAGGATGGTGGGTTCTTTGGACACCCGCAGCCTGATGTGGGGAATGTCGGCTGTGAATGCGCAGCGAGGACTAACTCCTGATTCCGCGGCGGACGCAGACTCATTGGAACCATCCAGGTTCTCGCAGCGTCTTACTCAATAGAGGCGTAGAGCAGAGTCAACCAGGAGAAAGCAACTGTCTTGAAAGTCAAGAGGAATGAACAACGAATGTGGAAGTCATGTCGTGCCAGGGCGAGCGATGCTTGAGCATGGAGTTGAGGATAACGAGCAGCTTGCGCATGCAGGCTGTGAGGGCCAGCTTCTTCGGCTTACCAGCGGCCAACAGCCGCTGGTAGAAGTCTCGGATGACGGGATTGTAGCGGCTGGCCACCAATGCTCCCATGTACAGGGCGGTGCGGACCCGGGCGCGTCCGCCCCAGACGGTGCGTTTACCACGCAGGGTGCCGCTATCCCGGTTGTAGGGAGCCACTCCCACCAGGGCGGCAACCTGCCGGCGATCCATGGTGCCCAGCTCCGGCAGGTAGGCCAGAAGAGTGAGGGAGAGCTGCTCGCCCACGCCGGGGACGGTGCGCAGAAGGTCGTCCTTCTCCCGCCACACGGGACTCTGGCGCAGAGTCTGACGCAGACGCTTGTCCAGGTCGTCCAACTCCCGCTCCAGCCATGCAATGTGGGCTTCGATGCGGGGACGGACGGCGACGGTGGCGGTGCCGAGGCGGTTCTTCTCCGAGACCAGCATGGTCATCACCTGGTGCCTTCGGGCAGCCAGGGAGTTGAGGGCCTGGGTTTCGGCGTCCCGCAAAGGGCGCACGGGAGGTCGGACCGCTTCGGCAAAGTGAGCAATAGCCGCCGCGTCAAGGGAGTCGGTCTTGGCCAGCTTCCCCGTTGCTCTGGCAAAGTCCCGCACTTGGCGCGGGTTGACGACGACCACGGGCACCGCCTCGGCTGCCAGAGCAGCCACCAGAGGCAGCTCCAAGCCGCCCGAAGCCTCAAGCAACACCATGACAGGTTCCAGGGTCTTCAGCTTGGAGATCAGCTGCCGGATCCCCGCATCGTCATGGGAGACCTCCCATCTTTCGTCCGTGGGACGCACCGCAACGTCCACCTGGGCCTTAGCTACATCGATGCCTACGTAGGTCGCTTCCTGTTCCATCAGTACCTCCTGCGAATTATTGGCCCGTCCTTGCAAGATGCGGGCTTGGTTGGCCCAGGCAACTGTTCGGGCTCTAACTCGTGGGGGGTGCGGCGACCCTCGCTTTCTCACGGCCTGCTACGACCTAGGAATAGTCGGTCTGCCGCACCCCGATCCACCTAAGTGAAGTGATTGTTACACACCAAACCAAGATACAAGGAAATAGGTCATGCGGCCAGTGATTGCAAAGCGGCAGGGGACTGGGTCCACGGCCGTACGAGCAGCCGTATTGAGCCTCGCGCTCATGGTGGGTGTCCTCTGGTTCCTTGGGGACCCCGGGCAGGTCCACGCGTGTAAGTGTGCGCAACCTGGGACTCCTTCCGAAGAGCTGGAGAAGTTTTCTGCAGTTTTCGCGGGGAGAGCAGTCTCGATCCAACACTCCTATGATCCCAAGGCAGCTTCTGTCTCCCCTGAGGACCGCACCACGGTTGGCTTCGAGGTCAGCGCTGTGTGGAAGGGCACTGTCCACGAGGACATGTACATCACCACACCACCAACCGGCGGCAGCTGCGGGTTCACCTTTGTCGAAGGGGAAGAGTACATCGTCTACGGTCACGACAGTAATTATGCTGACGGCGGATACACTGTTGGCATATGCAGTCGGACCGCCCTCCTTGGGCAAGCGCAGGCCGACATCGACGCTCTCGGGGAGGGGAATGCTCCTCAAGCCGGGACCGGCGGACCAGCGCCCGAAGAACCACAAGACACGCCACTTCCAAGTACCGGCGGTTACAGCCCACCGGTCTGGGCAACAGCCCTGGTCGTGGGAATCGGCGCAGCCCTGGCGTCTGGAGGCGTGGGCCTAATGGTCCACAGTCGACGACTCAGCCGACGGAGAATGGATGCAGTCTCTTGAAGTTGACGAGTAGAGGCGTAGTAACCGCGGGTAGCTACCGCTAGAGGCTGTACGTCAGGCCAGGGGGCGGCCCCAGTCGGGGCGGCCCCAGTCGGGGCGGCCAAGCTTGTCCGTGTCGTGTCCCAAGCACGACCGGACCGTGACTATCTCGCCAGCGTGGATGAGGTGGTGGGCTGCGATGCGCATCAAGGCGTAGCTCAATCGCACTAGTGGTTCAACTTTTTTGTATTGATGGGTAGAGTGACTTTAGTTTGATGCGCGCATCCTCGGTAGTGAAGCGCCAATCCACTCGTATCACATCCCGGTTGCGTTGATTCTGCCAAGCATTGACCTCGCCGCGCAGGATGTCTTGATTGGCAATCCGTCGGTCCAGGCACTGTCGAGCCAGCACACCGATCTCTATCTCCGCCATATTCAACCAACTCCCGTGTTTGGGAGTGTAGTGTATCTCCAGTCGCTCAGCTATACGCCTCGCCTCAGCAGGCTCGAATGCCTCGTATAGCGAGGACAGCTTGTGAGTGTTGAGATTGTCCATTACCAGCACGATCCGGTCTCTGTCGGGGTAGTCCTCGTCGACCAGTTTCTTTATCACATGCGCCCAGTCCACCTTCGTGCGACGCTCTCTGACCTCGACTCGGCGCCATCCGTCCAACGGTGCAAACAGCATGAACAGGCTGCTCACTCCATTGCGCTCGTATTCGTAGTCGTATGCCGCCGATAAGCCGGGCGCTGCGGGACGCGGCACTCGCGTCTCCTTGACTTGCTGTTTGCTCGTCTCATCCATGCACACCAGAACCTCATTCCCATCGTACGGCCGTTGGTAGACCTCCAGTACGTCTTCCATCGCGCACACAAACTCCGCGCTCTGACCGGGCGGGATGCACCAACTCTGCTTCAGCCACGGCTTCAGTTCGTTTTTTTAAGCGCCTGGCGAACCGTCTCGGTGCTAATGGTCTCGACTATCTCACACTCGACCAACTGGTCAGCCAACAGCTTCAGGGTCCAACTGGCACGCCCCTCCGGCGGTTCCCCGCAGGCCATCGCTATCAACCGTGCTTCACCTTCGCCGTCCAGTCTCTTTTGACGCCGACGCAGTTGCTTTTTGCGATTCAGCGCAGACTCGACCCCCTCCTCTACACAGCGCTTGCGTATTCGCTCGACCGTTGACTGTCCCACACCGAGCGCGCTGGTGATGTCCGCGTCCTTCATTCCCCCGTCCGAGCGTGACTCATCGCTCATCAGCAGAATGCGCGCATGGGTCTGTTTGTACGCCGCAGCCCGACCGCGTGAGACCAAGGCGTTGAGTTCCTGTTGTTCGTCGGTAGTCAGTCTGATACGGTACCTCTTGGTAGACATCATGGTTCCTCCTCGGTTCAACGTTACGATTGAACCCCCAAGAGGAACAATGACTATCATGGTCTTCATTTCAATGATGTTGGACCACTAGCAGTGATTCGCACTAACACCGTATACGCGAGCCGACGGAATGTCAGTTCAGAGGCCGTCTGGAGGAGCATGACCTCGAAAGCGGTCCGTGTCGCTAGTCACCCAGCAGTCCGTTCCGCACGGACCAGAGCACCAACTCCTGCATTGACCCGACACCCAACTTCTGCTGGATGCCATAGATGGCGTTCCGAACCGTCACCGGCTTGACCCCCCTCGCCTCCGCTATCCGAGCGTAGGACATACCCTGGGAGACCGAGACGAGAATCTCCCGCTCCCTCTGAGTCAGCCCGGCGCAGAGACCCCCCGCCGGAGGTTGACTCCTAAGCCCGAATCCACCGAGGGAGGGCGTCGGGTTAGCATCCTGAAGAGGCCAGAGGGTGCTCTTCTGAATCTGGGATAATGGTTTTGTAACAGCAAAACAGTCCCAGAGAAGGAGCACCCAATAGATGCTACCACGCAACCAGCCCGACCGTATCCGTATCGTCTTTGACGATCACCGCCTGGTGGCCAATGCCGGTCTGCTCCTGCCGGCCACCCTCGCCCGGCATCTGGGCCTGCGGGAACTCGTTGACCATCACCTTGACCTGGGCGGCGCGCCGGGGCGGGCCAACACCGGAGACAAGCTGATGACCCTGGTGGCCTCAGCCATGGCCGGCGGCGACTGCATCGACGACGCTGATGTGTTGCGCACCGGGGGGACGGCCTGCACCCTGGGCGGCACGGTCAAGGCGCCATCCACCCTGGGCACCTTCCTGCGCAGCTTCCGGTGGGGCCACGTCCGCCAGCTGGACCGGGTGAGCCGGGAGCTGCTGGCCCGGGCCTGGGCCGCTGGGGCCGGACCCGGCGACGCGCCGTTCACCATCGACCTCGATTCCACCATCTGCGAGACCTACGGACTGGCCAAGGAGGGCGCCCGCCACCACGGCTATACCGGCAAGCGGGGCTACCACCCACTGCTGGCCATCGCCGCCGGCACCGGAGACGTGCTGATGTCCCGGCTGCGCGAGGGCCGGGCCAACACCGCCCGCGGCGCCGCCCACTTCCTGCGGGAGACGGTGGGACGGGTGCGCTACGCCGGGGCCAACGGACGACTCACGCTACGGGCCGACAGCGGGTTCTACACTCATGGCGTGGTATCCGTCTGCCGCAAGATGGATGTCCGCTTCTCCATCACCATCCGCCAGCATAAAAGCCTGCACAATCTCATCGAGGCGATACCCGAAGATGCCTGGACGCCGATTCCTTACTGGATGGACGGCGCCGCCGATGTGGCCGAGACCACCTGCACTCCCTTCCAGAGTGAACCTGACGCCGCGCCGGTGCGGCTCATCGTCCGGCGTGTGAAGCCCACGCCCGGTTCCCAGCTGGCCCTCTTCGCCACCTACAGCTATCACGGCTTCATCACCGACCGGGACGGGGAGATGCTCGAACTGGAGGCCGACCATCGCCGCCACGCCGAGATCGAGAATGCCATCCGAGACCTCAAGCACGGTGTGGGGTTGAACCATCTCCCCTCGGGCCGCTTCGCCGCCAACGCCGCCTGGCTGGCGGTACAGGTGATGGCCCACAACATCGCCCGCTGGACAGCGCGCATCGGTCTGGGCGAGCAGGTGGTGACCACCAAGACCCTCCGGCGGCGGTTCTTCTCCCTAGCCGGACGGATCACCCGCTCGGCGCGCCGCCTCACACTGCATCTGCCACAGCGCTGGCCTTGGGAAGCCCAGTTCGATCGTGCCCTGGCCCGATTGCGCGCCCTGCCACTCCCTGCCTGACGGCGGCGGCGGCAACCGGCCGCCATCCGGCCAACCGAACGTCCCCGCGAACTCGCGCCAGTCCGGTCTGCGAGTGCCTCTTGCTGTGTCCTCTCCCCGCTATCTCGCCCTGACCAACATTCGCAGACGGTCACAAAGTCTCCCCGCGGCAACTGAAGACAAACACCGGCCCCCCTCTACCCCAAATCGTGCCCGGACCATCGCCCTCCCTTGCCCCTATCGCCCGTTCCGCTGCTGCATAGTCATCCCTTCGGTGGATTTGGGCTAAGCTCTACTCCCTTCTGAAGAGGCCTCTTAGCCGTAGTGTTGCGAGGACGCGGCGAGTTTCGTAAGACACTACGTCCCATATCGGTTGTTCGCGTATCTGCGCCGCCGCCGCAGGCCACACCATCGAGGTCGCGGACCTCTGGCGACCCGCCCTCGGATACCGTCCTACGACGTACCCTGGTCCTTCTCGTGGCGCCGGTGCGTGGCCTCGATGGCGACGTCAAGCTCGTCCCACAGGCGCTCTATCATCGAGCGCATCCGCATGTTCTGGTAGGCGCCCCAGACCGTCATGGCGGGCGGCACCACCAGGATGGAGACGATCAGCGCGTACGTGATCGTGATCGCCGCCGTGATGCCGAAGTGCTCGAATGACTGCAGCGGCGACAGCGTCAGCACCGCGAACCCGAGCGCTGTCGTCAGCGCTGAGCCCAGCAGAGCCGAGCCGGTGGTGGCGAGCGTCCGGATCGCTGCCGTCTCCGGGTTGCGCCGCTTGGCGAACTCTTCCCGGTAGCGATAGATCACGTGGATCGTGTAGTCCACGCCGATCCCGATCGAGAGCGCCGTGGTGATCGAGGTGATGATCGTGTATGGAATGCCCAGCAGCGCCATGGTGCCCAGCACCCAGATGAGGACGAGCACTATCGGTCCTACCGCGATGAAGCCCAGCGCGGGCTGGCGCAGCGTTATCCAGAAGAAGATCGTGAGGATGCCGAGAGCTGCCGCGATCGTCGTGATGATCGCCTCTGTCTGGCGATCCCTTATCTCGTCCGAGGAGGTGAGCACGATGATGTCCTGCGATGTCATCGCGATAGCGTCGTCGTCGCCGATCCACAGCCCGTCAATGTCCTCTACCATCCCCTCGGTTCGCTCAGGATCGCCCGAGAAGGCCCGGAACTGGAGCAGCGTGGTGTCGATGCCCTCCGGGTCCTCGACTAGAACCCGCGCCACGGCTTTGGGATCGGTGGCGGCGAGCGCATCAAGGAACTTCTGAATCAGCGCAGGATCGACATGCAGCCCCGTTGTCGCCTCCGCGAACAGCCGATCGAGCTCGGGGTCGTACCTGTCACCTGGCGTGCCGTCGTCCGTGGTCCAGTCGAGCACGAGCAGAGGGAGCGAAGCCTCCATCGCGCCATCCGCGGCCCGTGGCCGGCTTAGGTCGTCCTCAAACGCCTCCGTCATGTAGAACAGGTTGTGGAGCGTGCGCGTCTCCGTTACCTCTGCTCTGATCAGGACGCTGACAACCTCCGTTGAGCCTCCGACGGCCGCATCGAGCGAATTCAGGTCCTCGATCAAGTTCCCGTCCCTGGGTAGGACGTCGCGGATAGTGAAGTCCGTGGTGATCCCCGAGGCCGCGTACCCGAGCCCAACCGTCACCGCAACCACGACAACGAGGTAGGGCGCTGGCCGCCGCGTGGTGGATGTCCCCAGCCTTTCCGCTAGCCGGTCGATGCCGGGGATTGCATTTGCGATCGGACGGGGCGGAGGAAGCGGTCCGCGGGCTTCGCGACGCCGGTCGATGATCATTCGCACGGCTGGGACCAGCGTCAGCATCACGATCAGGCTCAACCCGACGCCCAGCCCCGCCACCACGCCGAAGTCCCCGATCCCCGAGATCGGCGAGAGCAGGTTCGCCAGGAAGCTTACGCTCGTGGTGATGGCGGCCAGCGCCAGCGGGATGATGACGTTCCGGAGCCCCGCGAGCACCGCTACCGCCACCGGCTCGCCGGCTATCCGTTGCTCCCGGTAGTGCGACACCGTCTGGATCGAATAGTCCACCGCGAGGCTTATCAGGATGAGCGGCACCGTTGCCGTGAGCGCGTTCGGTGGGCCGATCAGATCTAAGGCGCCTGGACCGAGCCAGCTCTCCGCCCCGACGGTCCAGATCAGCGCGAGTACAAGCCCCGTCAGCGTGAGCAGCAAGTCGGAGAGCGTGCGCATGAAGAGCAGCGTCAGCAACGCGATCACGAGCAGCGCCAGCCCCAGCAGCGGCAGCACCCCGCGGCTCGTGGCCTCCTGATACTCCTCCTCAATCACCGCGGGCGACACGCTGCCCACGCTCAGCGGGCCCTCGTCCGCCTCCGCTGGGTCGTTGATCGCCAGCTGCGCGTCGTCAACGGCCTCGTCGCTGGTATCGCGTAGCCGGATGGTGGCGACCGCGAGCGGGGTGCCATCCGTGTCCGTTCCGGTCATCATGTCGAGCGCCGTTCGCGCCGGGTGGAGCTCCGGGGTGGCCCGGACATGGTCAAGCGCCGCATCGATCTGCGCCTGCGTAACCGAGTCGAAGTCGGTCACCTGGAGCAGGGGTTTCATCAGCAACGTAGGGGCGGTGATTGCGTCGACAGGCGGCAGGAGTTCCCCTACGCCCGGGTCGCTAACGATGCGGCCGAGCAAGCCGTCCATCTGGGCGAGTCCATCGGGCGTGAGCACTTCACCACGGAAGACAAGCGTCACCACGACGACATTGGAGTCCCCGAAGAGGGTCTCGATCTCCTCCAACGCCTTGGCGACGCCGCTATCCCGGGGGAGGAAGGCTTCGTTCTCTGCTACCGGCGCACGCTTCGCAAGCCCGGCGGCCAACACCAGTGTCACGATCGCGATGACGACAAGCGTGACCCACGGGCGCACCGTCACCAGCCAGCTCAGCCAGTTGAGCGCCCTGCTCATAGCGCATCACCCTCACTACGCCCATGGTGAGTGGCAAGCGATGCCGGAGAGAGACTGGCTATGGCTGCTCCCCGAGCTCGGTTCCCGCTCGCTCCACGGCGCGGCGCAGTCGCAGGTTCTGGTACGACCCCCCACACGATCATCGCCGCAGCACTACCAGCACGGCAGCAGTCAGCGCGTACACGATCGTGATCGCTGTCACCACGCCGAACTGCTGGAACGGCGTCAATGGCGAGAACCCCAGCACGCCAAGCCGAGCCGATCAGCGCCGAGCTCCGCCTGCTATCTCCTTGCTTTGGATGGGGGGTTACCCTGCATAGGGTCGCAGATTAATGTGACAGTACGGTGGGCCTATTTTGACGGTAGACAGAACCATCTTTGAGATGTCGTTGGGACTGTGAGACTCACCAAGGGCTGCTGCCGCATGATTATGACAGGATGGCAGCGCCGGCGGCCAATGTCGCCCGTGCCTATGCCGTTGCAACCAGCCTGAGTTAGGGGTTGACCTTCTCTTCAGAGGCCGTCTGGAGGAGCATGACCTTGAACTAGAATTTCTCGGCATCGGGCCCGAACCACTTCTCGATGAGGGCGTTCAGAGAGCCGTCCTCCTTCATGTCGGCGATGGCCTTGTCCAGCTTGTCCTTCAAGTCGCTATCGTCCTCCCTGACGCCCACGCCGATTCCGGAATCCAGTTCGACGCGCGGGCCCACCAGGGCCAGCTTTCCTTCATGCTCCGCCATACCCTCCCGGGCGAACTCCAGGTCGACCAACGCCGCATCCGCCTCTCCGCTCAAGACGGCCGAGACCACCTCAGGGGCCAGTTCGTACTCCAGGAGCGTCGCGCCTGACTGCGACAGGTGGCCCGCCTGGATGGTAGCCACCTGAGCAGCCACCTTGCCGTCTACCACATCGCCGCCAGCCCCGGCCAGTGCCAGGTAGACTGACTGGCCGGGAGGGAAGTACGGCTGCGTGAAATCGATGACCTCGTCCCGCTCGTCGGTGATGCTCATCCCGGCGAGGATGGTGTCATAGTCCCCAGCCACCAGGTTGGGTATGATGCTGTCCCAGTCGTTGGTCACCCAGGTGCATTCGAGGTCGGCCCGGCGGCACAGCTCGTTACCCAACTCCCGCTCGAAGCCGTCGACTTCTCCCTCGTCGTCGATGAAGTTGTAGGGAGGATACGCCCCTTCGGTACCCATCCTGACGGCTTCGGGGCCGCCGCACGACAAGCAGGCGAAGACTAGTATGGCAATTGCGAAGATAGTCCAGCGGGTATCCATAGAAATACCTCCATGTAGCCTGTCGGCTCACGGCTCCAAGCGCCCGACCCGACGTCCAGACCTGGCAGAGCGCGGGGAGACGATTCTGCTTGAAAGCGGTCCGTGTCGCTAGTAGTCCAGCAGCCCGTTACGCACGCACCAGAGCACCAGCTCCTGCATCGTCCCGACACTCAATTTTTGTTGAATGCCGTAGATCGCGTTCCGGACCGTCACCGGCTTGATCTCCCTCTCCTCCGCGATTCGAGCGTAGGACATACCCTGTGCGAAGGAGACGAGTATCTCCCGCTCCCTCGGAGTCAGCCCGGCGGAGGCGGCGGCATCTTCCGTCTTTCCTGCGCCGCGTATCGCCTCGAACGTCCTTCTCACAACGTCAGCGGGCAATCGGAGCTCGCCCCGGACAACGTCCCGCACGGCTGAGAGCAGCCGCTCCCTGTCAGTCTCCTTCTGGAGGTATCCGGTGGCGCCGGCGGCCACGGCCTCCACGACGGCGTCCTCCTCCGTCGAGGCCGTTAGCATGAGCACGCGGGTCTCTGGCGCGGACTCCATGATCTCCCTGCACGCCTCCACTCCATCCTTCTTCGGCATCATCACGTCCATCACCACCACGTCCGGCGACACGTCTGCTGCCACCCTGACCGCCTCCTCGCCATCCGCCGCCTGTCCCACCACCTCGAACTCGCCGGACTGATCGAGGAGCTGCTTCAGTCCGACCCTCACGATTGAATGGTCGTCAACGATCATCACCCTTATGCGCTCGCCCGCTGACATCCTGATCCTCCTCTCACTATCGTTCCCGCGGGATCACGCAGGTCACGGTCGCGCCGCCCATGGCGCCTCGCTGTTCCACCACGAGACGCCCGCCCAGCCGCTCTGCGGCCCTGCTCATGTTCGTGAAGCCGTTACCGCGCTCCGCGTAATCATCGGGAAGCCCGACGCCATCGTCCGACACCGACAGGCGACTATCCTTCTCGGCAAACTCCAAGTTTATAGTCACCCTGCTCGCTTCCGCCATGGCGGTATGCGTTGGTGAGCGCATTGTGCGCTATCGAGAAGAGCAGGCTCCTGGCCTCGACCGACAGTGGCGGCTCGACCCCCGTGTGAGTCATCTCGACGGGCACCGAGGTGACATTCGTAAAACTGGACGCGTGCGAGCTGAGAGCCCGGCTCAACTCCCTGCCCTCGTAGATGCCGCCCATGTTTATGGGATGTCTCAGCTCCAGTATGATGGACCGGGACAGCCGGGACGTTGCCTCAAGCGTGGCGGTCAACGCTGGGTCCGCGTCTCCGGCAAGCGCCTTCGCCGTGTCGATGCCCAACCCGATCATGTACGCAGACTGGGCCGCGGTGTCGTGAATGGCCTGGGACAGCTCGATCCGCTCACGCTCAAGCGCCCGCTCGCGCTCCACGGCCTGCTTCCACCTGATCCGCTCGAACCTGGTTGCCAGGTTGACCGCTGCAACGACAAAATACATGACCGCTATCCTGGCCAGCAACGCCTTCTCGTCCCCTGCCTCGATGTCTATTCCATCCCCCACGGTCAGGCTGATCGCCACATAGACGAAGGACGCCATCGTCACCCACACCAGGTTGAGCCTGAAGGAAGTGAATAGCACCGCCAACCCGGCCAGCGCAGGGTAGTAGAACAGGTGGTGGAAGGAGTGGCTAAAGCCGTCGCTTAACGCCGCCGCTGCCGAAACAAGGAACACGTCCAAGGCGTAGAGAGCCACAGGCCAGTGCCATGTGATCGGCCTGTTGGACAGGAGACGGTGGTGAATGTACCCATTGAACCCGATCAACACGAGGAGGAGCAGCGGAAAGGGGGCATCCCTGGCAACCCCGAAATACAGATAGGGGCGATACACCAGTTCAAAAAGTAATACAGCGATTACAAACCAGTGCGCTCTGACAGAAATGGTCGCCACGTACCTCAGACCGTCCGGGTCGATCTGGTTGAGCGCCCAGTCGTTTACCCGGAAGGCGGCAGTTGCTCTCTTAACCCAAATCCACCGAAGGGATGACTATGCAGCAGCGGAACGGGCGATAGGGGCAAGGGAGGGCGATGGTCCGGGCACGATTTGGGGTAGAGGGGGGCCGGTGTTTGTCTTCAGTTGCCGCGGGGAGACTTTGTGACCGTCTGCGAATGTTGGTCAGGGCGAGATAGCGGGGAGAGGACACAGCAAGAGGCACTCGCAGACCGGACTGGCGCGAGTTCGCGGGGACGTTCGGTTGGCCGGATGTCGGCCGGTTGCCGCCGCCGCCGTCAGGCAGGGAGTGGCAGGGCGCGCAATCGGGCCAGGGCACGATCGAACTGGGCTTCCCAAGGCCAGCGCTGTGGCAGATGCAGTGTGAGGCGGCGCGCCGAGCGGGTGATCCGTCCGGCCAGGGAGAAGAACCGCCGCCGGAGGGTCTTGGTGGTCACCACCTGCTCGCCCAGACCGATGCGCGCTGTCCAGCGGGCGATGTTGTGGGCCATCACCTGTACCGCCAGCCAGGCGGCGTTGGCGGCGAAGCGGCCCGAGGGGAGATGGTTCAACCCCACACCGTGCTTGAGGTCTCGGATGGCATTCTCGATCTCGGCGTGGCGGCGATGGTCGGCCTCCAGTTCGAGCATCTCCCCGTCCCGGTCGGTGATGAAGCCGTGATAGCTGTAGGTGGCGAAGAGGGCCAGCTGGGAACCGGGCGTGGGCTTCACACGCCGGACGATGAGCCGCACCGGCGCGGCGTCAGGTTCACTCTGGAAGGGAGTGCAGGTGGTCTCGGCCACATCGGCGGCGCCGTCCATCCAGTAAGGAATCGGCGTCCAGGCATCTTCGGGTATCGCCTCGATGAGATTGTGCAGGCTTTTATGCTGGCGGATGGTGATGGAGAAGCGGACATCCATCTTGCGGCAGACGGATACCACGCCATGAGTGTAGAACCCGCTGTCGGCCCGTAGCGTGAGTCGTCCGTTGGCCCCGGCGTAGCGCACCCGTCCCACCGTCTCCCGCAGGAAGTGGGCGGCGCCGCGGGCGGTGTTGGCCCGGCCCTCGCGCAGCCGGGACATCAGCACGTCTCCGGTGCCGGCGGCGATGGCCAGCAGTGGGTGGTAGCCCCGCTTGCCGGTATAGCCGTGGTGGCGGGCGCCCTCCTTGGCCAGTCCGTAGGTCTCGCAGATGGTGGAATCGAGGTCGATGGTGAACGGCGCGTCGCCGGGTCCGGCCCCAGCGGCCCAGGCCCGGGCCAGCAGCTCCCGGCTCACCCGGTCCAGCTGGCGGACGTGGCCCCACCGGAAGCTGCGCAGGAAGGTGCCCAGGGTGGATGGCGCCTTGACCGTGCCGCCCAGGGTGCAGGCTGTCCCCCCGGTGCGCAACACATCAGCGTCGTCGATGCAGTCGCCGCCGGCCATGGCTGAGGCCACCAGGGTCATCAGCTTGTCTCCGGTGTTGGCCCGCCCCGGCGCGCCGCCCAGGTCAAGGTGATGGTCAACGAGTTCCCGCAGGCCCAGATGCCGGGCGAGGGTGGCCGGCAGGAGCAGACCGGCATTGGCCACCAGGCGGTGATCGTCAAAGACGATACGGATACGGTCGGGCTGGTTGCGTGGTAGCATCTACTGGGTGCTCCTTCTCTGGGACTGTTTTGCTGTTACAAAACCATTATCCCAGATTCAGAAGAGCACCCTCTGGCCACTTCAGGATGCTAACCCGACGCCCTCCCTCGGTGGATTCGGGCTAAGAGAGGCCGAGGCTTTCCAGGTCCATTGGGTCAGTCAAGAGGACCACATGCGGGCCGTTGCTCTGCTCGCACAGGGAGGAAGACGCCGCCTTAGCCTGGTGGACTGCGCCAGCTTCGTTGTGATGCGTCAGCAAGGGGTTGACACTGCGTTGGCTTTCGACGAGGACTTCGAGAGCGAGGGGTTCGCGCTCTACCTAGCGCCTTCTTAGCAATAATCGGTCTGCGATACACCATGTTACGGTCGGTCCACTTGCTATGCCCGCAACCCAAAGAGACTGAAACTGTCGATCTGCGGGCTGCGAGCGCTCGACGTAGCGGGTTGTGATGGAGCGGGCCTAGCTGCTGTCGCTCTCCTGGGGATTCAGAAGCCGTGGGAGCTCGTCCAGGCCAACCTCTTGCTGGTCGCTCTTGACCAGGTCCCTGAGGGTGGCCGTGCCCTTCGCCAGCTCTTGGTCCCCGATGATCACTGCGTGGGTAGCGCGAATCGACGACGCGTAACGCAGTTGACTCTTGAGGCTCCGGTCCGATGGGCCCATGATCGCGGATACACTGTTGCGTCGTAGCTTCGATGAGAGCTCGATGCCAGCGGCCGCGGACTCGGCCCCCAGCGCGGCGACGACGACCTTGACATCCCGCTCGCCTGTCGACCCTTCATCGTCGTCCCGCGTTACGTTCGCTAGGACACGCTCGATCCCCAAGCCGAAGCCCACCCCCGGCGTGGGCCGTCCACCGAGCTCTTCGATGAGCCCGTCGTACCGACCTCCGCCAAGGAGCGTGCTCTGGCTTCCAGCTCCCGGAGGTACGATTTCGAAAACGGTCCGCGTGTAGTAGTCGAATCCCCGTACGAGCGTGTGATCGATGCGGAATTCCAGCCCGATCGCCTCCATATTCGTAAGCAGGGCCTTCCAGTGTTCCTCGCAAGCGCCGCAGAGGAAGTCGATACTGTGCGGCGCCTCTGCGATGATTGGCTGGCACGGCTCCTCCTTGCAGTCGAGCAACCTCAAGGGGTTCTCTTCCAGGCGACGCTTGCAGTTCTCACAGAGCCTGTCGTACTGCGGCCTATAGTGGGCCTGGAGCCGTTCGACGTACGCCGGGCGGCACTCTCGGTCCCCTGTCGTGTTAAGCAGCAGGAATTTTTCCTCAACTCCGGCGGCGTCGAGGAGGCGCCATCCGAACTCGATGACCTCGGCATCGACGTGCGCGCTCGCGTCGCCCAGCGCCTCAATTCCGAACTGGTGATGCTGTCGGTACCGGCCCGCCTGAGGCCGCTCGTACCGGAACACCGGACAGAAGTAGTGGAGGCGCACGGGCTGAGAGAGGTTGTGCATACCGTGCTCCAGGTAGGCCCGACATACGGGGGCCGTACCCTCGGCGCGCAAGGTGAGCAAGTCGCCCCCCCTGTCCTCGAAGGTGTACGTCTCCTTCTCGACGATGTCGGTGACCTCGCCGACGCCGCGCACGAAGAGGCGGGCGTCCTCGAACAGAGGGGTGTCGATCCGCTCATAGCCAAACCGCTCGGCCGTCTCCTCCGCAATGGAACGCACCGCACGCCAGGACCTCTGTTGATCGGGCAGGATGTCCGTGGTGCCTCGAGGCGCTTGAAACAATTGGGGGCTCATGTTGTTGGCGTTCCTTATCGCGTCACCGGCGGGCTTGGTTGGGTCGGGCCATCCAGCGTATCGTACGCTCGGTGGCCGCGCAAACGTCCAAGCCCAGTTTCACAGCCCGTTTGGAAGGCCAGGGAAGCGGGCAGCTTGCGATAATTAATCGTTCAGACGTCACACCCAACATCAGCGTCATCTCGCTCACGGTGTACATCGTCGGCATCGACCAGCTCAGTCGCCTCTTCTCGAAACTCGAAGGGCGTTGATAGGATCGTGAACGTGTTCACGCCGCGGAAGCTAGTTGCAGCCAAGAGCTGACATCCGCTTTACGTTTTCCGCTTTACGCATTACACTTTAGTCTGCTCTTAGGAGGTAACGTTTGCCCAGCGCAAAATCGGCTCGTGTTTCTGAAAGAAGGCGGCAGCGCAACGCTCCCCTTCGGACGAAGGCCAAGAACTTCGTGACTAAGGCGCGACGCGCCATCGAGGCCAATGACCTCGACACCGCCGAGACCGCCGTCAAGGAAGCAGTCGTCGCCCTCGACAAGGCCGCCCAGAAGGGCGCCCTTCACCGAGGGAACGCGTCCCGCCGCAAGTCCCGCATCATGCAGCAGCTCCACGCCGCCCAGAACAGCTGACCCGGAGTACTCACCGCCGAGACCGCTGAGACCGCAGAGGAAAGGGATCGTCAACGGAGCTAGCCTGTAGCGAGCGAGCTTACGTCCTACCTCATCCCCTTCCGGGGGAAGATTGAGAAGGGGGTCTCCGCACGATGAGACGAAGAAACCGCGCCTACCTGCTGCTCGCACTAGTGACCCTGGTGGTGGTGCTGTCGGCGTGCACTCAAGACCCAAGACCGGAGCCGGCGCCCGCACCCGAGTCCTCACCCAGCGCTGCCGTCGAAAGCCCGACGGCAGCGCCTCGCTCCACAGAAACGACAGCCCGACCAGCTGCCCGGCGCGAGGCAGCCGTTCAGCCCGTCGCGCCCCTCCTGATAGTGGAGATGGAAGGCGCCACCGATCAGGAACGGCAGGCGCTACGCTCCCGCATCGTCGACGGGACGATTTGGGAGTACTGCACCTTTCCGCCGGGCGACATACGTGTAATCACGGGTACTCCTGACGTGAAAAAAGTGCCAGATGGCTTCGCCGACGTTGTGGAAAGATGGGTGAGCGATCTCCCACCCGTCAGGGCCTACAGGTGCCGCGAAGTACCGAGAGAGCCGTCTATTCTTTCAGACCTGAACTTCAGACCGGTCCCAACGGAGTTGCCCGACGGGATCCCAGGCCTGCTCGTCGAGGAGATCCCCTGGAAGAACAAGAGCTAGGCCCTGCTTCTACCGCAACCCTCTCCGCGCGTCGCTTTCAGCGGCGACCCCGACGACCTGTTTCGCAAGCTCGTAGTCGTAGATAGCCGTCTCTGGATGGAAGGCCGCCCAGCCGTACCACTCCGTGATGAACGAGGGAACGTACTCGAGCCGCGTGCCCTTCAACTCACCCGCTACGGCCAGCCCTTGAAGGTCCCACGTCGAGCCAGTCGCCGCGTCTTCGAAGCGATTCTCAGAGACAACACGGAACTCGAGAGTCATGTCGCCGACGAGCCGCGAATAGGCTGCCGCCGACACCGCTTCCGGCGCGTACCACACGACGACCGGCTGTCCGGCGATCTCGTCGTTGGCGACACGCCCGGTCTCGTCGAGCAGGTCTAGCACGTAGGCGCCGTACGAACCGTTGACCTCCACGCCTACCACCAGCGTCGACTGGGGCAGCCTAGAGTCCCAGCGTAGCACCGACTCAACGAAGCTCCCACCGAGCCCAGGCCTACCCAGGACCGGGTTCCGATAGCTTCGCTTCCATCGCGTGTCCTCAGACAATACAAGTGTGTCCGGGTGCAGGCGTCTCCACTCGTCCCAGGTAGCGTGCATCACTGGGGCCAGCTCCATCCGCGTGCCTGCCAGCTCACCTGTAAGAGCCACACCGTCGAGGTGCGACCACACGGAGTCGGTCTGGAGATCCTTCATCGCGAAGACGCCGTTGTAGAGCCCGAAAAGCTCGAAGGTGAGCCGCTGGGCGTCGACCGCGGGGTTGAACCCAACCCCTGAGCTGCAGACGATTCAATACGTTATCAGGTAGGGGGTGCCGCCGACGGCGTCGTTGACGATGTGGTGGAAGGCGATCTGTCGGAGCGGGTAGGCGCGATGCTCCTCTCTATGGCTCAGCCCGAGCACGATATCGGTATCGTCAAGGAACGTCGCTTCGCCTGCCGTGACGAACTCTGGGTCGGTAAGCGGTATGAAGGTCCCGACGCCGGGTCCTGCGATCAGCTTGTCCGCGTCGAACTCTAACGCCACCTGGTCGACGGGCAAGGAGCCAGGTTCCTCGACCAGCTGAGGAGACGGCTCTGCTGCAGCAGCCGGTTGAGACGCCGCAAGCGGCGCGGCGAGCTCCGGCGCCGACGAGGCGGGCTCGCTGGAGCAAGCTACTAGTGGTCCAACATCATTGAAATGAATACCATGATAGTCATTGTTCCTCTTGGGGGTTCAATCGTAACGTTGAACCGAGGAGGAACCATGATGTCTACCAAGAGGTACCGTATCAGACTGACTACCGACGAACAACAGGAACTCAACGCCTTGGTCTCACGCGGTCGGGCTGCGGCGTACAAACAGACCCATGCGCGCATTCTGCTGATGAGCGATGAGTCACGCTCGGACGGGGGAATGAAGGACGCGGACATCACCAGCGCGCTCGGTGTGGGACAGTCAACGGTCGAGCGAATACGCAAGCGCTGTGTAGAGGAGGGGGTCGAGTCTGCGCTGAATCGCAAAAAGCAACTGCGTCGGCGTCAAAAGAGACTGGACGGCGAAGGTGAAGCACGGTTGATAGCGATGGCCTGCGGGGAACCGCCGGAGGGGCGTGCCAGTTGGACCCTGAAGCTGTTGGCTGACCAGTTGGTCGAGTGTGAGATAGTCGAGACCATCAGCACCGAGACGGTTCGCCAGGCGCTTAAAAAAACGAACTGAAGCCGTGGCTGAAGCAGAGTTGGTGCATCCCGCCCGGTCAGAGCGCGGAGTTTGTGTGCGCGATGGAAGACGTACTGGAGGTCTACCAACGGCCGTACGATGGGAATGAGGTTCTGGTGTGCATGGATGAGACGAGCAAACAGCAAGTCAAGGAGACGCGAGTGCCGCGTCCCGCAGCGCCCGGCTTATCGGCGGCATACGACTACGAATACGAGCGCAATGGAGTGAGCAGCCTGTTCATGCTGTTTGCACCGTTGGACGGATGGCGCCGAGTCGAGGTCAGAGAGCGTCGCACGAAGGTGGACTGGGCGCATGTGATAAAGAAACTGGTCGACGAGGACTACCCCGACAGAGACCGGATAGTGCTGGTAATGGACAATCTCAACACTCACAAGCTGTCCTCGCTATACGAGGCATTCGAGCCTGCTGAGGCGAGGCGTATAGCTGAGCGACTGGAGATACACTACACTCCCAAACACGGGAGTTGGTTGAATATGGCGGAGATAGAGATCGGTGTGCTGGCTCGACAGTGCCTGGACCGACGGATTGCCAATCAAGACATCCTGCGCGGCGAGGTCAATGCTTGGCAGAATCAACGCAACCGGGATGTGATACGAGTGGATTGGCGCTTCACTACCGAGGATGCGCGCATCAAACTAAAGTCACTCTACCCATCAATACAAAAAAGTTGAACCACTAGTGCCCCCGCGAATAGGATGGCTAGCAGCCCGGCGGCTCTTACGGTCCTCTGACCCGTGGGCAGGACCTCAGCCATGCTCGCCGGGGTGCGCGAGGGCGTCCTCGATGACCTTGACCAACGCTCTGGCCGAATCCGCGCTCAGCTCAACCGACAGACGTGCGCTGGCCCCCCTATCCGGATTGTCGAAGTCGATGAGAATCGCCTCATCCATCTGAGCGTGAAAAGGGTGATCGTAGGATACTTGCGCCCGGTGGACTGGAAACCATCCCTGTGCCCCCTTGGCGCTGCCGTTGACTTCGGCCAGCTCAACCCGTCCGTTACACATCTTTTGACACCTCCGTATCTAGGTGCATCGTTCTACGTCAGATGCTTGTCGAACCATTCGAAGACCAACCGCCAGCCCTCGACGGCCGCCTGCTGTCGATAGCTGGGCCTGTAGTCGGCGAAGAAGCCGTGTCCCGCGTTCTCGAACGTGTGGAACTCGTACGTTTTGCCGTGGCGCTTTAGCTCGTGCTCAATCATCGTTACCTGCTCCGGCGACGGGCTCGTGTCCTCGATACCGAACAGCCCCATCAGAGGGCAGTTCAACCCTTCGGTCATGTCGATCGGCGCCTTGGGCTGCCGCTCGTTGAGACTGTCCGGCGGCGCGACGATTCTGCCTCCGTAACATACGATGCCGGCATCGAGGCTGGGGATGTTGCACGCGACCAGATACGTCTGGCGTCCGCCGGAGCAGAAGCCCATAGCGCCCACCTTGCCATTGCAATACGGCAACGACCGCATCAACGCCGCGGCGCCCTCGACGTCGCCGATAGTGCGGGCGTCGGGGTTGCCGCCGGCCGCCCCCACGACCTTTGCCACGTCCTCTGGGTCGCCCGGGCCTTCCCGGTGATGGAGGTCGGGCGCGATGGCCGCGTACCCGCGGGCGGCCAGCTTGCGCACCACCTCTTTCTGATGAGTAACAAGCCCGAAGATCTCGTGAATGACTACAACTCCGGGGTACGGGCCGGCGCCAACGGGGCGGGCTAAGTAACCCGATGTCTGGTCCCCATCGTGACCAATAAGGCCCACCGTCTCCGCGATCATCCCTTCATAAGAGCTCAATTCAACCTCCTAGCTAACGCCGTGTGCAAGATTGATTCCCTCGTAAAAACCCGTTTTGAGGAAGTTCCAGCGATTTAGCACATCTGCGCGCTACCGTATGTTGGGGTAGTGTACGGAACAGAGACTGTATATTGTACCCAGGTGTGGGTACGTTTGTTCTAATTCGACCTACACAGACTTTTTACGAGAGAATCAAGATTCGACGAGTACGAGACTGACAGCACTGTCATTCCGAGCGCAGCGAGGAATCTAAAAGACCTCGCCCGCCGACCGCCGCTTCCGGTGGAAGCCATCACCTTAGGCTCTTCATTCGCAGCGCTCACTCAGAATGACAGGCAAGTCTGTTCCCCGCAATGGCGCGGTCGTCCGGTCCGGCTGCGGAGACCCCGTAACGACCGCTGCCAGCCCGTTGAGGCCCATCGTCCGGAGCAAACGTGTCGCCAGCTCGGCCACCGTGAGCCCCACGACGGCGCCGACGGAATTGTAGAGGACATCCACCCAGCTCGAAACCCTCCCAGGCACGAACGCCTGGTGCAGCTCGTCGGAGAGTCCGTAGGCGATCGTTGCGGCCAGTACGATCCCCCACATCGAAATGCCAGAGTACCTGCCCCCAGCCAGCACCAACCTCGACAGCGGCAACGAAAGAACAGTGTACTCGACGGTGTGGGCAACTGCAGACGAAACCGACAGTGGGGATGTGTTCTCGATCGTAGCCGGCTGAAGGCTCGAAACGGCGAAGATCGCGGCCATCCAGGCGACCGCCGGCGCCCAGTATAGGACTAAGTAACTATCTCAAAATGGCCAGACGCCACTGTCGCCGGAACCACAAGAGCGCACATGCGAGCTGTAACACACCGAGGTAGTTCGCTGCCTTCTTGTCGTACCGGACCAGGACCGCACGGCACTTGGAGAGCCATGCCAGCGTCCGTTCCACAACCCACCGGCGCGCCGGATACCGCTTGTCGCCAGAGGCGTCCAGCTTCTCCTCGCCGATGCGTCGGATGTGCTCCCTATAGCCGTGTCCGGCGGCAGCCCCACGGCCTGAAGGATTGTCATACCCTTTGTCCAGACACAGGTGTTGGGGTTCCTCCTCGGTGGGCTGTGGTCGTTCGACCACAATGGCGTCCAGGGTCGCCTCCAACAGCTTGGCATCGTGCACGTTTGCTCCCGCAACCACAATGCTCAAGGGGCCGCCCTCTCCATCCACAAGGAGACTGCGCTTGGTACCAGCCTTGCCACGGTCCGTAGGGTTGGGCCCAATCAGGTCCCCCCAAAACGTGCCTTGCCCATGGCTCCGTCTGCCGCCTGCCATTCCCAGTCCACGCCATCCAACTCTTCGCACCCCTCCACCAGGGCTCCCCACATTCGGTGCAAGACGCCCGTCCCCACCCACCGTTGAAAGGTGCGATGAATGGTGCTGTCGTCCCCAAGCTCTTTCGGCAATCGGTTCCATTGGCACCCGCTGCGCAGCCGGAAGATGATGCCGTTGAGCATCTGTCGTGGGTCAGAGCGCTTGCGGCCCCGGGCTTTGGGCGGGTCTTCCTCCAGGATGATAGGTTCGATCCGTTCCCAAAGCTCGTCCGGTACTTCCCAGATGGTCTCTAGCGTCTCTTGTTTCCCCATGCGGTCCCTCCCGATGCTTTTGGAGAAACCATACGAATCGTCCTAGAAACCGATCAATGCATTTGTGGTTCAGATTTTGAGATAGTTTCTAAGTGTTTGCTGCTTGGCATAGCTTGGCCATCCGTAGGCTAGAACTGATAGCGGTGTAGCGACCTTTGGTGTACACTCGGTCAGCCGCTACGACAGCCGCAAGCAAAGCTGTCCGATTCCGAAAGACCGGGACCACTAGATGCGCGAAATACGCAACCTCACCACGACTGATCAGTTAGATAGAGACTGGCTGGAGTCCGGGCTGTTCGAGCTTGCGGAGGAGCTACGTCAGCGGAAGCCCGCCGACTCGCTCGCGGGACGGTCGCTTTACTGCCTTTTCTATGAGCCTTCATTCTTGACACGGACATCCTTCGAGCGCGCGATCGGTCTGCTCGGCGGGACTGCGTACCACACCGAGGACGCGTCGCAGTTTTACCCGGTTAGCACGCCTAGCTACGTCGATAATATCATAAGCATCCTGGCTAGCCTACGAATCGATTTGGTTGTCCTCAGAAGCAGCGAGCCCGGAGCCGTCGAGCGTGCCGTTGAGGTCGACGCCCTCCCTGTCATCAACGGCGGCAGCTTGAACGATCACCCCACGCAAGCGCTGGCCGACCTTTGCACGCTGAACCTGGACCTGGGCGGCGTCGACGGCTTGAAAATAGCGATCGTCGGGCGCCTCGAACACCGGAACGTGAGCGCTCTCCTGAAGGGCTTGGCCCTGTTCGACGACATAAGCGTCACGTTGATACCGTTCAGCGGTCAGGCGGACCCTGAAGTCGTCTCATACTGCGAACAGCGAGGGGTCAAATTCACGACGTCCGAAGACGTCGAGGCGGTCAAATACGCGGACGCCATCTATCTCAACGGTCCACGTACCGTAGCCCACGCTCAGCTGCTTCGGGCTCGAGGCTCTTTCAAACTCCGCATCGACGCTGACTTCATGGCCACTCTGCAGCCGCACTGCGTTATCCTCGACCCCATGCAGAGAAGCGGCGACTTCCCAGTTGAGGTCGAAGACAACCGATTAGCGTTTTACCGGCAGGCCGAGAACGCGCTCTTCATGCGCATGGCGCTTCTGGAGCAGATGCTCGCCAGGTAAGACGGTCGGGCACTGCGGGGACGGGATGCTTGTTGCGACTCCGCGATGAGGTTCGATTGATAACCCTTGACTGAGCCCCCTGCTGGCCTAAATATACGGATTTTGGAGCAGGCTGGCCTGGCTTGGGTAGACATCGAGCCGCCTACCCAGCTCGAGATGGACTGGCTCCGAGACAGGTATGGCTTCCATCCCCTCGCGCTGGACGACTGCCTCAGTCCCTCCCAGATGCCCAAGGTCGACGACTACGACGATTACCTCTTCGTCGTTCTCCACTTCCCTGTGTTCGACGCGCAGGCGCGCATAACCCTCCCCGCCGAAGTCGACGTGTTCGTCGGCCCCGACTACGTCGTGACCGTCCATCATGGACAGCTTGCACCCTTGGCCGCCCTCTTCGAGACCTGCGAAACGGACGAAGAGGTGCGGAAGGCCGTCCTCCAACGGAGCGGCGGCTACCTCGCGTACCAGGTCCTAGACGTACTCGTGGAATATGGCTTCCCGATCCTCAAGAAGGTTAGCGAGAACGTCGACCGAATCGAGCTCAGCATCTTCGATCAGCGCAGCGAACGCCTGGTACGTGAGATATCGGTCGTCAGGCGTGACGTTATCGCTTTTAGACGGATAATCAGGCCTCTGATCGGTGTCATCGAAGTCTTGGAGCAAGAGGACTACCCCTTCTTGAAGGTCGACCCAGACGTCTACTTTGGGGACCTGGCGGACCACGTTCGACGCATTTCGGCCGAGCTTGAGGAGCTCAAGGAGGTTGTCGAGGGCCTGAGCGACGCCCACAGCTCGTTGACGAGCCACCAGACCAACCAGATCATCCGTATTCTCACCATCATTTCCACGATCCTGCTGCCCCTGTCGTTGATCTCCGGGATCTATGGGATGAACCTGACGTTGCCGATGGGGGACACCCAGTATGCCTTCGCCGTAGTCGTGGCTTTCATGGTGACGATAGCCGGCTCGATGCTGCTATTCTTCCGTTGGCGCGGGTGGATCTAACGTGAGCAGCCGTCGCGCGGACGGCCCGTCGTGGGTGTGGGAGCCGGGCAAAGACCTGCCCGCTCGCCCTTCCAAGGGCAACCGCCGCAGGCTGGAGCAGGCGTGGATCGCCGAGCTGGAGGCCCGCGGGCTGCGCCACTTCTTGCCAGAGCTGCCCCGCGAGACACCCTCCCAGGTGTACAGGGCAGTCGACCAGTTCAACGGCGGCGGGTTTTGGGACTGTCACGAGACCCTCGAGGAGGTCTGGCTCGAAACCGCGTACCCTTTGAGGTTCTTCTACCACGCCCTCATCAAGGTCGCCGTAGGCTTCTACCACCTTGGCCGCCGCAACCGTCACGGCGCTCGGGTCAAGCTATCTGATGGGGTATTGCTGCTCCGGATATTCCCGCCTGTCTATATGGGCGTGCACACGGGACAACTGCTACAGGACGCATCTGGCTGGCTCCGTCGTGTCGAAGGCGACGCGCGGTTGGATTGGGCCTCTCTCGACGCGCTACCCCGACCCACGATCCTGACCGGCCCCAGGTAGAGACGCCCGGCCGGGGCGTCTCCACGCCTCTACGAACGACCGGTCTTCACCCGGAAAGCGTCACCGCCAACACCGCTTCGTCGCCCGAGGCCCCGTTTGCGGCCTCGCCAGCGTCCAAGACGCCTTCCATGTCAGACACGATCTCCCTCAGGCGGACAGGTTCCCGCAGCCCCAACGTGATGCTGACCCCGCCTTCCGGCTGGTTCGACAACCTCAAGAGGCGTAGCTCCGGACGTTCACGGAGCGTCTTCATGAAACTGACCACGAGCCCCATGTTGCCTCTCACGTTCACGTCCAGCCGCACCGTGCCTTCGTAAAGCGCTTCTTCTTCGCTGACTGGTTCTTCAGACAATGTGATCGTCTGAGTGGCCTGCGCCAGCGCGCCCACCGGGGGTTGAATTAGTGTGAAGGCCTGAGTTGCGCTATCTGACGGGCGTCTGTCAAGGGCGGTGTGAAAACGTACCAGCGGGGCGGAGCAAAACTGTACCACTGAACGCCGTAGAATGGGCATCAAGGTTCGTGGGGCGTTGGAGATCAGGGTCAGTCAGATAGCTGGCGGCCAGAAGTCTTCTTGCTGTGCTTGAGTCGGTAGCTGTCCCCGTTCATCTCCAGGATGTCGACATGGTGGGTGAGGCGGTCGAGGAGAGCTCCGGTCAGCCGTTCAGAGCCGAACACCTCGGTCCACTCGACGAAGGGCTCACTTGGAGGTCACCAGGACCGATCCACGCTCGTAACGCTGGCTGAACACCTCGAAGAGCAGCTCGGCGCCAGTCTTGGACAAGGGCACGAAGCCCAGTTCGTCGATGATCAGAAGCTTGAGTCGTGCGAGCCTTCTCTGCAGGTTGAGCAGACGCCGTTCGTCCCTGGCCTCGATCAGCTCGTGAACCAGAGCAGCGGCGGTGGTGAAGCCCACGGACAGTCCCCTCTGACACGCAGCCAGACCGAGACCGAGGGCGATATGGGTCTTGCCGGTGCCACTGTTGCCGAGAGCGATGACGTTGTGGGGGCGCTCGATGTACTCGCATCGTGCCAGCTCCAGAACCAGAGCCTTGTTCAGGGACGGCATAGACAGGAAGTCGAAGGTGTCGAGACTCTTGGTCGTCGGGAAGCGGGCTGCTTTGATCCGACGTTCCACCATGCGATGGTGACGGTCGATCAGCTCCAACTCCGATAGTCGCAGCAGGTAGTCCGGATGGTCAGCTCCCTCACTGGCACACTGGGATGCCAGCTTGTCGTACTCCCTCAGGAACGTGGGGAGCTTGAGTTGCTTGAGGTTGTGTTCGAGCAACATCGTGGACTTGTTGGTCATGACCGGCTCCCCGCCAGGAGAGCCATGTAGTCCCTGGTCGAGGTTGTTGCAACGTTGGTCCTGGGCAGATACGGGTACAACTCCATGTCGAGTCTAGGCGGTCGACCCTCGATCCTGCACAGCACCAGGTGCTTGACAGCATCGAAGCTCACAGCCCCGAGTCGAATGGCGTCTCGTACGGCGTCGTGGACTTCTTCCGGCTGGAAGGTCTCCATCAGTCTGAGCACCTGCACGAACTCCCTCTTTCCTCGCTTGCCCATCCGAGACTCCAGCAACCGCCGCAACACTCCGAACTCCTCGGGCAACTCCCATCCAACCAGCGGCGCCGCCTGATCCAATGCCCTCGTCTTCTTCTCAAGGAGCGGCAGGTAATGGAGAGGGTCGAAGACGAAGTCGTCTCGATCGTAGGACCGCCGATGGCGGGCGATGACTTCAGCGCCACAGCTGATCACAACCTCGTGTACATATCCGCGGACCAGAACGTCCCGATGACCGTAGGCCACCGGGACCGAATAGTCATTGGTCCGGTATCTGACCAGGGACAGAGAACTGACCCTCGTCGCGTGCTTGTCGCTGGCGTCGTACGGTACGGCCAGCAGAGGCAGCAGCTTCTCCAGGTCCCGCTCCAGCCGTTCTCCTATCGTCTCGTTGTGGCCGCGGAGTCGATCTTCGAACCGTCTGAGGCAGTGTTGCTCCAGATGAGCATTGAGGGCATCGAAGCTCTCGAACGATGGAATGGGCACCAGGAAGTTCCGGCGGACATAGCCGACCAGACCTTCTACTTTGCCCTTATCGTTCCCTTTGCCTGGACGGGCGAACCGGTCCTCGAACAGGTAGTGGGACTGAAGCTCGGAGAACACCCTGGTCCGCTGCCGGCGACCATCTCCCAGGATTCTGGCTACCGCGAGCGTGGTGTTGTCGTAGAGGATGCTCTGAGGCACTCCGCCCAGGAACGCGAAGGCGGAGACGTGTCCGTCGCAGAATGACTCCGTCGTCTCGGCGGGATACGCCTTCACATAGCACCCGTCGCTGTGAGGGAGGTCCAGGGCGAAGTAGTGGGCTTTGCGTTCCACTCCGCCGATGATCACTCGAGCTTCGCCGTAGTCGCACTGGGCATGTCCCGGAGGGTGGGACAGAGGTAAGAACATCTCGCGGGTATGACGACGGCGTTCTCGAACGTAGTCTTTGACTATCGTGTACTTGCCGGGGAAGCCGTGTTCGTCTCTGAGCCGTTCGTAGATACGCTTGGCGGTGTGACGCTGCTTCTTCGGTGAGCTCAGATCCTGCTCCAGGATCTGGTCCATCACACCCTTATATGATTCCCTCGTAAAAACCCGGTTTGAGGAAGTTCCAGCGATTTAGCACATCTGCGCGCTACCGTATGTTGGGGTAGTGTACGGAACAGAGACTGTATATTGTACCCAGGTGTGGGTACGTTTGTTCTAATTCGACCTACACAGACTTTTTACGAGAGAATCTTATATGGATCGAGCTTCGGTCTGCGAGCCGGTCGTTGCCGTCGATACCCTGGGGGCACGGAGTACTCGAGCATCTTGCGCACCGTGTCCCGGTGTAGCCCGAACACTCGGGCCGCCTCTCGGACGCTGATCCCTTCGACGAAACAAGCCTTGCGAACACGGAGGTAAATACCCACCTTGTACATCCAATCCACCTTCAGTCAGGTTCGGTCGTTCCTGATTGAAGGCGACAGGCGGTACGCTTTTCAAGCGCCACATCTCAGCTCTTGAGCCGCCCTGCCGGTACATTATCTCTCCGCCATTCACATCGGAGATTGGATCGGCGGCGGGCGCATGTCCCGATGCCGCATCGGGACGCCCCTACAAGTCTTGCGAATGCCTTGCAACCTCGCCTACTCATAGCGGAGGGCTTCTGCAGGGTATATGCGGGAGGCCTGGCGGGCCGGTAGGAACGTGGCTAGCAAGGAGAAAACGTAGGTGAAGGAGACTATGACGGCTATCTGGATCCACGGCACGGCGAATCTGATGTTTTCGTCGGCTTCCTCTGCCCGTATGTCGTTGATAGCCTGGTATCCCAACGTCAAGCCGAGGACTATTCCCAAAGTCGTGCCGAGCAGAGCAACGAAGGAGAACTCCAGGAGGAAGCTCAGCTGGACCATGCGACGGCGATAGCCGATGGCGCGGAGCACGCCTATCTGCTGGCGTCTCTCGACAACGGCGCGGGTGCTGACCACGCCCAGAGCGGCAATTCCGACCACGATGCCCAGGCCCATGAACCCAATGAATATGGAGAAGAAGGCCCTGAAGGCACCTATCGCTTGGCGAATCATCTCGACCAGCGCAGTGGTCTCCATTCCGTTCTCTACGAACGTAGCCTCGATATCCCTGGCGATCTGTTCGGCATCTGCTCCCTCGGCCAGCCTGAACTGGTAGGTGGCGATTGGTACGGGAAACGGTAGTGCCTTGTCCAAAGTAGCCTTCGAGATGATCATGCCCGCGACATCCTCTTCGAGAGACTCGTGGATCACGTCGAGGACGCCCACGACCTTAAGCTTGATTCCCTCGTAAAAACCCGTTTTGAGGAAGTTCCAGCGCTTTAGCACATGTGAGCGCTACCGTATGTTGGGGTAGGACACGGAACAGAGACTGTATATTGTACCCAGGCAAGGGTACGGTTGTTCTAATTCGACCTGCACAGACTTTTTACGAGAGAATCAAGCTTGACTACCGCACCGCTCTTCGGGTCACGGACCTCCACCTCTACCGGGGTCATAGTGTCGTCGTCGTAGAACGGGGGTCCTTCGATAGAGAAGGGTAGGAAATCCCTATCTGGGTTGGTATGAGTGCCCAGGATCTGACCTTCGACAACCGCCAGGTTAGGCTCGTCTATTACCTTCTGCCACAGCTCGTCTGCGGACGTGCCGTAGCCATCAGCAATCAGCTTCAATCGGTACTGGGCCGCCTTGAGGAAGGCCTCGTCGGCCGCTCGGACCGGGTGGTCACTCCACTCCTGCCTTGTCCGCGCCGACCTGTCGCGCCTCCATTTCGACCCTGGTGTATCCTCCGATCGCCTCCAAGTCCGCCGCATCGAGATTCGGTGCGTCTGCGATGGCCGTTTCAATATCGTCGATCGGAGTACTGAGGCTAACGTCGCCCCTGACGTCCCAGCCTCCCGCCACCGTCTCGGGGTCATTAGCCCGAATCCACCGAAGGAGGGCGTCGGGTTAGCGTCCTGAGGCGGCAAGAAGGTGCTCCTGTGCTTCTGGGATAATGGTTTTGTAGCAAAAAAACGGCCCCGGAAAAGGAGCACCCAGTAGATGCTGCCACGCAACCACCCCGACCGGATCCAAATCACCTTCGACGACCGCCGCTTGGTGGCCAATGCCGGGCTGCTCCTTCCGGCCACCTTGGCGCGGCACCTCGGCCTGCCCGAACTCGTCCGGCAGCGCCTCGACCTGGGCGATGCCCCGGGGCGGGCGAACACGAGCGACAAGATGATGACGCTGGTGGCGTCTGCGCTGGCTGGGGGCGACTGCATCGACGACGCCGATGTGTTGCGCACCGGGGGGACGGCTTGCACCCTGGGCGGCACGGTCAAGGCGCCATCCACCCTGGGCACCTTCCTGCGCAGCTTCCGGTGGGGCCACGTCCGCCAGCTGGACCGGGTGAGCCGGGAGCTGCTGGCCCGGGCCTGGGCCGCTGGGGCCGGACCCGGCGACGCGCCGTTCACCATCGACCTCGATTCCACCATCTGCGAGACCTACGGACTGGCCAAGGAGGGCGCCCGCCACCACGGCTATACCGGCAAGCGGGGCTACCACCCACTGCTGGCCATCGCCGCCGGCACCGGAGACGTGCTGATGTCCCGGCTGCGCGAGGGCCGGGCCAACACCGCCCGCGGCGCCGCCCACTTCCTGCGGGAGACGGTGGGACGGGTGCGCTACGCCGGGGCCAACGGACGACTCACGCTACGGGCCGACAGCGGGTTCTACACTCATGGCGTGGTATCCGTCTGCCGCAAGATGGATGTCCGCTTCTCCATCACCATCCGCCAGCATAAAAGCCTGCACAATCTCATCGAGGCGATACCCGAAGATGCCTGGACGCCGATTCCTTACTGGATGGACGGCGCCGCCGATGTGGCCGAGACCACCTGCACTCCCTTCCAGAGTGAACCTGACGCCGCGCCGGTGCGGCTCATCGTCCGGCGTGTGAAGCCCACGCCCGGTTCCCAGCTGGCCCTCTTCGCCACCTACAGCTATCACGGCTTCATCACCGACCGGGACGGGGAGATGCTCGAACTGGAGGCCGACCATCGCCGCCACGCCGAGATCGAGAATGCCATCCGAGACCTCAAGCACGGTGTGGGGTTGAACCATCTCCCCTCGGGCCGCTTCGCCGCCAACGCCGCCTGGCTGGCGGTACAGGTGATGGCCCACAACATCGCCCGCTGGACAGCGCGCATCGGTCTGGGCGAGCAGGTGGTGACCACCAAGACCCTCCGGCGGCGGTTCTTCTCCCTGGCCGGACGGATCACCCGCTCGGCGCGCCGCCTCACACTGCATCTGCCACAGCGCTGGCCTTGGGAAGCCCAGTTCGATCGTGCCCTGGCCCGATTGCGCGCCCTGCCACTCCCTGCCTGACGGCGGCGGCGGCAACCGGCCGCCATCCGGCCAACCAAACGTCCCCGCGAACTCGCGCCAGTCCGGTCTGCGAGTGCCTCTTGCTGCGTCCTCTCCCCGCTATCTCGCCCTGACCAACATTCGCAGACGGTCACAAAGTCTCCCCGCGGCAACTGAAGACAGACACCGGCCCCCCTCTACCCCAAATCGTGCCCGGACCATCGCCCTCCCTTGCCCCTATCGCCCGTTCCGCTGCTGCATAGTCATCCCTTCGGTGGATTTGGGCTAAAGAGCCTGTCCCATAAAGGCGTTGTGTCCGGCCACAAGAAGCCCATCCACGCGTTCGAATCTGCAGATCTGGCGGGCCTAGTGGTCCAACATCATTGAAATGAATACCATGATAGTCATTGTTCCTCTTGGGGGTTCAATCGTAACGTTGAACCGAGGAGGAACCATGATGTCTACCAAGAGGTACCGTATCAGACTGACTACCGACGAACAACAGGACGCCTTGGTCTCACGCGGTCGGGCTGCGGCGTACAAACAGACCCATGCGCGCATTCTGCTGATGAGCGATGAGTCACGCTCGGACGGGGGAATGAAGGACGCGGACATCACCAGCGCGCTCGGTGTGGGACAGTCAACGGTCGAGCGAATACGCAAGCGCTGTGTAGAGGAGGGGGTCGAGTCTGCGCTGAATCGCAAAAAGCAACTGCGTCGGCGTCAAAAGAGACTGGACGGCGAAGGTGAAGCACGGTTGATAGCGATGGCCTGCGGGGAACCGCCGGAGGGGCGTGCCAGTTGGACCCTGAAGCTGTTGGCTGACCAGTTGGTCGAGTGTGAGATAGTCGAGACCATCAGCACCGAGACGGTTCGCCAGGCGCTTAAAAAAACGAACTGAAGCCGTGGCTGAAGCAGAGTTGGTGCATCCCGCCCGGTCAGAGCGCGGAGTTTGTGTGCGCGATGGAAGACGTACTGGAGGTCTACCAACGGCCGTACGATGGGAATGAGGTTCTGGTGTGCATGGATGAGACGAGCAAACAGCAAGTCAAGGAGACGCGAGTGCCGCGTCCCGCAGCGCCCGGCTTATCGGCGGCATACGACTACGAATACGAGCGCAATGGAGTGAGCAGCCTGTTCATGCTGTTTGCACCGTTGGACGGATGGCGCCGAGTCGAGGTCAGAGAGCGTCGCACGAAGGTGGACTGGGCGCATGTGATAAAGAAACTGGTCGACGAGGACTACCCCGACAGAGACCGGATCGTGCTGGTAATGGACAATCTCAACACTCACAAGCTGTCCTCGCTATACGAGGCATTCGAGCCTGCTGAGGCGAGGCGTATAGCTGAGCGACTGGAGATACACTACACTCCCAAACACGGGAGTTGGTTGAATATGGCGGAGATAGAGATCGGTGTGCTGGCTCTACAGTGCCTGGACCGACGGATTGCCAATCAAGACATCCTGCGCGGCGAGGTCAATGCTTGGCAGAATCAACGCAACCGGGATGTGATACGAGTGGATTGGCGCTTCACTACCGAGGATGCGCGCATCAAGCTAAAGTCACTCTACCCATCAATACAAAAAAGTTGAACCACTAGTGAGTCTGAGCAAGTAATGGCTGCGGGAACGATAGCAGCCTGGTCCATCGAAAGGCTGAGAATGCGGTGGATCTCGGATTAGAGAAAGAAGTGCTGAAGCTCTCCGTGAGCACGGACATGACCATCATTGTGAAGATGACCAGCGCGAACATCGCGAGGGTCAGGCCGGTGCGGAATTTGGAGCTCATCGGGTAGGCCACGGCGGTCACCATGACGGGCCGCAGCTTGCCCATGCGACCGGTAGCCGACGTAAGCGCCTTCACGAGCAGGTCGGCGTTGTACATGATCGTCCAGACGGCCGCGCCGACCATGAAGATCCCCGAGACGAACATCATCTCGAAGTCGCCTTCGAGCTGACCGGTCAGCGGCTCTAAGAGGTTGATAGGTGTTATCCAGAACGCCAGCATCACGAGTCCGGTGGCCGTGAACGCGACGCGGTCGACGGTCTGTGGCGTCATCGCGGTCCGTTGCAGTGCTTTTCGAGCCATGAGGCCTACGCCGGCGATGACGAGAGACGAGCCCGCGGCGAAGGGTGCGTCGCGCTTTATCGCCAGGCCCCACCATATGAACCCGGCCCCAATGATCACCGTAAGCCATCCCCGGAGTAGATAAGGCCAGACAAAGCGGAGCAACGCCGCGACGATGTCTCCTATCCAGATGGGAAACAACACTACCCAGACGATCGCTAGGGCGACGTTCTTTAGCAAGCCGACCCATACTCAGGTGCGTGTGGTTCGCACCATCGTACGGGCCGGCGGCAAGGGCAACTACCCGCTCACGAACAGCCTCACTGACCGTATGCGGGGGCCGGCGGCCACGATTGCCGTGGGCGATGGCGACCACTCCCTCCCGCCGGTACGCCGCCAAACAACCGACGGACCTGGCGCACTGACAAACCCATCAGCTCACCCGCCTGGGCGGCCGTCAGTTCTCTACTCTCCACCCGATTCAAGACTATGATCCGCTGCTGCTCTTTCCTGTTCAATGTGATTGTCTCCATGGTGACATTTTCACTGAACAGTTAAGGGGTGTCACAATCACTGACCTATCACACATGGCTAGACCGTAGTTGACAGCGTAGGTAGCCGCTCGTACACTCCCGTCCAATCTGCCTCCGCCCGAGCGAAAGCATGCCGGACCCCAATGCCATCAGAGTCACGCGCTGCAGTCGGCTGCTCCTTGTCCTGGGCGCCGTCCTGGTTTCGAGCGCGGCCGGCGGTATGCTGGCGTGTGGGTCGGGCGGCACACCGGCCCTCGACAACGAGGGATCCATCGGGCGGTATACGTCGATCACGACGGGGTCCGACGGACTGGGGCTGATCAGCTACCTGGACTCGGGACCAGGGCTTTTGCTCGGTGGTACGGCCACGTCCGTGGCGGCCGAGTTCGTCTACGGGAGCCCGCTGGAATCGGGCAGCGGTAGCCTGAAGATCGCCCACTGCTCCGACGTCGCATGCACCAGCGCGACGACCGCGGTCCTCGACACCGACGGCGAAGTGGGCCGAGACACTTCGATCACGGTCGGGTCCGACGGCTTGGGGATCATCAGCTACTGGGACGTCGGCAACCGCGATCTCAAGGTGGCCCATTGCTCGAACGTCGAATGTAGCAGTGCCGCCGTCTCCGTAGTGGACAGTGGGGGAGACGTGGGCAGGTTTTCGTCCATAGCTGCTGGCAGCGATGGCTTGCCCGTTATCTCGTACTGGGACGTGGGCAACAGCAATCTCAAGGTTGCCCACTGCGAAGACATGGGGTGCAACAGTACGACGACCAGCGTCCTCGATGACGATGGCCGTGTTGGTATGTATACCTCCATCGCGATAGGTACCGACGGCCTTGCGCTGATCAGCTACTTCGACGTCTCCAACAGGGACTTGAAGGTCGCTCGATGCATGGATTTGGAATGCTCCGGCGCAGACACGGCGACACTGGACAGTGAAGGGGACGTCGGCCAGCACACGTCGATAGCCATAGGGGCCGACGGGCTCGGTCTGATCAGCTATCTGGACGACACCAACAGCGATCTGAAGGTCGCCCACTGTCTGGACGTCGAATGCTCGAAAGCCGAGCTTTTCACGATAGACTCCAAAGGGAAGTTCGGCCGGTATAGCTCGATCACCATCGGCGGCGATGGGCTGGGCCTAATTAGCTACTGGGACGCGGAGAAGGGCGACCTGAAGGTTGCACGCTGCGACGACGTGCGGTGCAGCTCGGCGTCCACGTTGACGGCCGACACTCACAGTAATACTGGCTGGTACACCTCGATTACGACGGGCAGCGACGGATTCGGGCTCATCAGCTACTTCGATTTCGCGGATATCGATCTGAAGGTGTTTCACTGTCCCAACGCGACGTGTGAACGTGAGTGACCTCACCCCCGTTCCCCCTCTCCGTCGCACGGAGAGGGGGGCGGATGCAAGGGACCGCGTAAGGTGAACGGTGGGCCGCGCAGGCGTTTAAGCCCAAATCCACCGAAGGGATGACTATGCAGCAGCGGAACGGGCGATAGGGGCAAGGGAGGGCGATGGTCCGGGCACGATTTGGGGTAGAGGGGGGCCGGTGTTTGTCTTCAGTTGCCGCGGGGAGACTTTGTGACCGTCTGCGAATGTTGGTCAGGGCGAGATAGCGGGGAGAGGACACAGCAAGAGGCACTCGCAGACCGGACTGGCGCGAGTTCGCGGGGACGTTCGGTTGGCCGGATGTCGGCCGGTTGCCACCGCCGCCGTCAGGCAGGGAGTGGCAGGGCGCGCAATCGGGCCAGGGCACGATCGAACTGGGCTTCCCAAGGCCAGCGCTGTGGCAGATGCAGTGTGAGGCGGCGCGCCGAGCGGGTGATCCGTCCGGCCAGGGAGAAGAACCGCCGCCGGAGGGTCTTGGTGGTCACCACCTGCTCGCCCAGACCGATGCGCGCTGTCCAGCGGGCGATGTTGTGGGCCATCACCTGTACCGCCAGCCAGGCGGCGTTGGCGGCGAAGCGGCCCGAGGGGAGATGGTTCAACCCCACACCGTGCTTGAGGTCTCGGATGGCATTCTCGATCTCGGCGTGGCGGCGATGGTCGGCCTCCAGTTCGAGCATCTCCCCGTCCCGGTCGGTGATGAAGCCGTGATAGCTGTAGGTGGCGAAGAGGGCCAGCTGGGAACCGGGCGTGGGCTTCACACGCCGGACGATGAGCCGCACCGGCGCGGCGTCAGGTTCACTCTGGAAGGGAGTGCAGGTGGTCTCGGCCACATCGGCGGCGCCGTCCATCCAGTAAGGAATCGGCGTCCAGGCATCTTCGGGTATCGCCTCGATGAGATTGTGCAGGCTTTTATGCTGGCGGATGGTGATGGAGAAGCGGACATCCATCTTGCGGCAGACGGATACCACGCCATGAGTGTAGAACCCGCTGTCGGCCCGTAGCGTGAGTCGTCCGTTGGCCCCGGCGTAGCGCACCCGTCCCACCGTCTCCCGCAGGAAGTGGGCGGCGCCGCGGGCGGTGTTGGCCCGGCCCTCGCGCAGCCGGGACATCAGCACGTCTCCGGTGCCGGCGGCGATGGCCAGCAGTGGGTGGTAGCCCCGCTTGCCGGTATAGCCGTGGTGGCAGGCGCCCTCCTTGGCCAGTCCGTAGGTCTCGCAGATGGTGGAATCGAGGTCGATGGTGAACGGCGCGTCGCCGGGTCCGGCCCCAGCGGCCCAGGCCCGGGCCAGCAGCTCCCGGCTCACCCGGTCCAGCTGGCGGACGTGGCCCCACCGGAAGCTGCGCAGGAAGGTGCCCAGGGTGGATGGCGCCTTGACCGTGCCGCCCAGGGTGCAGGCCGTCCCCCCGGTGCGCAACACATCAGCGTCGTCGATGCAGTCGCCGCTGGCCATGGCTGAGGCCACCAGGGTCATCAGCTTGTCTCCGGTGTTGGCCCGCCCCGGCGCGCCGCCCAGGTCAAGGTGATGGTCAACGAGTTCCCGCAGGCCCAGATGCCGGGCGAGGGTGGCCGGCAGGAGCAGACCGGCATTGGCCACCAGGCGGTGATCGTCAAAGACGATACGGATACGGTCGGGCTGGTTGCGTGGTAGCATCTATTGGGTGCTCCTTCTCTGGGACTGTTTTGCTGTTACAAAACCATTATCCCAGATTCAGAAGAGCACCCTCTGGCCACTTCAGGATGCTAACCCGACGCCCTCCCGCGGTGGATTCGGGTTAAGGAAGGAGCAGGAATGGCTAACGAAGCAAAGTACCGGGTTGGAGTGATCGGGTGTGGGAGGAAGGGGACGGGGCACGCCCGTGGGTATCAGACGCATCCCATGACGGAGGTGGTCGCGGCCGCTGACCCGGACCAGGAAAACCTCGACCTGTTCTGTAGACGGTTCAACGTGACCGCCGGGTACAGCAGCTACGAAGAGATGCTCCAAAAGGAGCAGATCGATATCGCGGCGCCGATTCTGCCTGTCATCGCGAATCCCGACGCCGTTGTGGCCTGCGCTCAGGCGGGGGTCAAGGCCATCTTTTCGGAGAAGCCAATATCGGCGAGCCTTGAGGATGCAGATCGCATGGTCGAGGAGGGCAAGTCTCGGGGCATCCCATTTGCCTGCGGCGACTCCTACAGGAGCTTCCCCCAGCTCTGGGACGCCCGCGCCATGATCGAGGCGGGGGACCTTGGGGATGTCCAGAGCATCAACCTGTATCAGCCGACCAACGAGATTTCCGGCGGCGGCTGCCAGGGCCTGAGCGTGACGCGGATGTTTGCCTGGGACGCAGATGTGGACTGGGTGACCGGATGGGTGGCCAACGACCCGTTCAGCGACGACGACCAAGGCATGGGCGGCTACGTTCGCTTCGTCAACGGCGTCGAGTGTTTCATCCACTTCAAGGACGCCGCCAAGAAGGGTATCGAGGTTGTCTGCAGTCGTGGCGTCTTCTACAGCGACTGGTACTCGTTCCGCATATGGACGATGAACCCGGATGGCGGAACTCGGCTGTCCGATCTCCACGAGCTCGAGGGCCGCTTCCCCGACTCAAACATTGGGGACCGGTCATACGCGGAGGACGGGTTACGCGTACCAGGCTTCAGGCAGATGTCGGGCATCCAGTCGATAGTCGACTCGCTCGAGAACGGGTCCGACCCAGCGTGCCCGGGGGACAGCATGCGCAAGGCGCTTGAGATCGGGATCGCGCTGCGGGAATCGCACCGTCGGGAGCACGCTCCGGTGAAGCTACCGCTGGAAGACCGCAACCTAAAGATATATCCGCACGAGGGGCGGTGGCTCAATAAGAAAGAGGTCTATAGCAAGGAACAGTACGCTAAAGAGATTGGGGCTTTTGAGAAGCCGTCTTGAGATGACGGTGTGTGTGTCGGTTCGACCAAGGAGCCCTCATCTCCCGGACAGGCTCGGGATCTTCGACTATCTTCTCCCGGAGGCGGGAGAAGAGATTAGACCGCATGCCCCTCGCAGAGGCCTATGACACAAACCGCTCACGCGGCTTTCGCGAAAGCCAAAAGGCCGACGCCTCCGCCCTACGGGATCATCTATAACTGGGACGGCAACCCGCACGGCTACTCCGAGTATCCGCAGTCCCTCGACGCCTTCCTGGCAAAGGTGTACGCGCCCATTGAAAACACTCAGGTAGGCGCTCTTTTCTGGTGCGCGGGGCAGCACGAGGCCAAATGGCCCTCGACCGAGATACCGATGATCGGCGACGCAGTGGACCGCAGGTACGACACTTTGCTGGCCATGCGGGGGACAGAGAACGTCCGGGCGCTGTTCGAGCGGGGCGAAGACCCATATGCCGCAATAGTTGCGCGTGGACGCGAATTGGGGCTGCACGTCTGGGCGTCGGTACGCATGAACGACAATCACTTCTGGGCCGTCGGGCCGAAGGGCGAGGCAGCCCATCCGGTTGATCGGACGTACTGGATGTCCGACGCGACGGCGGCTCTGCGTCCTGAGGATATGGCTAAGACGACGGCCAGCGAGCTCACTCAAGCGCGGAAGGACCACCCCGAATGGTGTCTTGGAGACGGCGCGCCGCCATGGGCGTCGACCTCGTGGAACATGGCGATTCCAGAGGTGCGGGAGCTGCGACTCCAGTTCATAAAAGAGGCCTGCGAGCTAGCCGACTGGGACGGCATAGGACTGGACTGGCAGCGGCACTCGTTCCACCTGCCTGAGCACGACGGCTACCGGCTCCGCTACACGCTGACTGACCTCCAGCGCGCCGCGCGCAAGTTGGCAGACGGAATCGCGGAACGGCGCGGGCGGCCGTTCCATGTTTCGGTTCGAGTTGCCGCGACGCTGGAGTCGTGCCGGCGCATCGGGTACGACGTGGAGACGTGGGCGAGGGAAGGACTGTGCGACATCATTGTGCCTGCCGGCAACTCCGGCCTCGACCCCGACATCGACATGGAGGGCTTCGCACGAATCCTTGACGGCACTGGTGTGAAGCTGTACCCGGGCCTCGACACCGACTTCCGGCTCAATGCTCGCCGGCTGATGCCACACCTCCAGTGGCGGGACGCCTGGATCCGCGGGCTGGCCGCCGGCTTCTGGGACCGTGGCGCCGACGGAATGTACGCCTTCAACTGGCACGCCACGAAGGAGACGCGCCGCAACCTGCTGACGACGATCGGCAATCCGGAGACGCTTGAGCGGATCGACAAAGTCTACGCCGCGGTGCACGGCACCAACGCACCAAAGGGCACTTTGCGAGCCGGTGCTGACATGCACGACCGCATCCATGCCGAGACGCCGGTCGTGCTTAACCGCACCCTTACTGGGGAGGGGCCGACGTTCGACATCCCAGTGCACGACGACGTTGTGGAAGCGGACCGACGAGGTGATCTGGACGCCTTGGAGCTTCAGATCGAGCTCGAGCACTATTCGCCGACAGGCGACCGCGTGGAGGTGCTGCTGGACGGGGAGCCGCTGAGTGAACCGGTTGTACGGAACGTGGCCGCCGAGGACCCGAACGTGCCCGAGGACGTCGACGAGAATAGCTGGCTGGTCTTTGTGCTGCGGTCGGAACAGGCAGACCGCGGCCCGCACAGAGTGCACGTGCGGCTTGTCGAGCGAGACGTGCGGGTCCGAGTGCCGCTGGTCGTGAACCATGTGGAGGTCCACGTTCGGTACCGGCAGTAGGGCGAGGTCCAGGAAGGCGAGTCTGAGACCCGCCTCTACCAAACGCAGGAGACAGTGAATGGGTGAGGCGAAGTATCGGGTGGCGATTATCGGGGCCGGCCGGATGGGCGGGTTGCTAGAGGACGAGGCGCCGCCAAACCGGTACCGGAAGCCCCACGGCCACTTCGCGGCCTACAACTATGTCGAGGAGACCGAGGTCGTGGCCGTCGCGGGGCACAGCGAAGGCCGCCTCAAGATGTTTACCGATCGGTTCGGCATCGCTAACACCTACCTCGACTATCGCGAGATGATCGAGAAGGAGAAGCCGGACATCGTCAGCGTCACAACCCAGGCGTGGAAGCGGGCCGAACCGCTGGTGTTTGCCGCGGAGCATGGGGTCAAAGGCATATTTGCCGAGAAGGCGCTGTGCGCGTCGCTGGACGAGGGTGACCAAATCGCAACGGCGGTGAAGACGAACAACGTCGTATTCAACTACGGTGCCGAACGGCGTCACCACGACGGGTACATCGCGCTCCGCCAGGCCGTCGAGCGGGGCGACATCGGCGAGCCGGAGTTCGCGTTTTGCTTCTGGCGCACCGACCTAATGAAGCACCACTCCCACTCCTTCGATACGGTGTCGATGCTGCTGGGCGACCCCAAGCCGACATGGGTCGAGGGACGGCTGGCGGGGCGGGGCGACGCCCTCGACCCCGGCGATTCGAGACTCGGCCCACGGGAAGGCGCGGACATGCACCAACGACCGCTTCCGATACCGACGTACGACGCGGCGGGAAACCAGTTCGTCCCGCCGGACGGTCTCGATTACGCCGAGCCGATTCTGGGATTCGCGCGGGTCGGGTACGAGAATGGTGCCGAAGGGGTCTTCGTGCCGAGGTCGGGCCGCACGGAGTTCGAGGTGCACGGCAGTGAAGGGCGGGCGGTCGCGTGGGACGACGGCGACGAGTTTTTCGTCAGGCGGCGCGGCGCGACGGTCGAGGAGACACGCATCCGGCCGGCCGGCGAGAGCCCGACGGTAGCTACCGTGCGGGAGATCGTTCGCGAGCTCGAGACGGGCGAGCAGACGTCGGGAAACATCGACGTGACGATGCACGCACTGGAGGCCGAGTTCGGCGCGGCCTACTCGCATGTGCAAGGCGGCGCGAGGATCGACGTTCCGGTGGCGGACCGAAGCCTGTACATCCCGGGTCATTGAGGCGAACCGGACGTGCCGACTATCGAGCATAGCGTTGTCATCGACCGGCCGGCTGGTCCACGGTGACGGTCCACGAGATCGTCGAATATCGGCCTTACGAGCGGATCAGGTTCGAGAGCAGGTCGGGGCCAGTGCCCGTCGAGGGCGTGTACACCTTCGTAGATGTCCAAGGAGGTACGCGATTGGAATTCACGCTCACGATGTCGCCGCGCTGGCCGATGAAGGCGTTCGGGCCGATCGTGGGCTGGATGATCACGCGAAACCTCAGAAGGTTTTACGTGACTCTCAAGTGCTCCTGGAGGCGTGAAGACGCGGCCTGGGTAAGAAGGATTAACTATGCAGTACCGTCATTTCGGCAAGTTCAACCTCACCAGCTCGGTGATCGGATTCGGCGGGTGGCCCATGGGCAAGGGCCACTACGGCGCCGTCGACGAACAAGAGGTGATCGATGCGATCCACTCGGCTATCGACCATGGCGTCACGCTGTTCGATACGGCGGCCGTTTATGGTTGGGGAGAGGGCGAGGAGTTGCTGGGCCGGGCCCTCGAAGGCAAGCGCGACAAGGTGGTCCTGGTCAGCAAGGGCGGCATCCGCTGGGGCGACCCTTTCGAGCCGACCGAGCGCGTCAGCTCGCGGGAGTTTCTAACCGAGGGCCTGAACGACAGTCTGCGCCGTCTCCAGACCGACTACATTGATCTTTACCTGGTCCATTGGCCCGACGAGTCGCGGCCCCTCTCGGAACCAATGGAGGCCTTCGCGCAGTTTCAGAGCGAGGGCAAGATCAGGTACGGTGGCGTGAGCAACTTCAGCATCGATCAGATGGGGGAGTGCAAGGAGTCCTTCCCGATAGTCTGCAATCAGGTCGGGTACCACCTGTTCGACAAGCGGAATGAACAAGACATGTTTCCGTACTGTCGCGACGAGAAGCTGGGGGTGATGGCTTACGGTCCGCTGGCCCATGGCCTTCTTACGGGGACAATGAGCGCCGACACCAAGTTCGAGGAGGGTGACTGGCGGGGGAGGATGGACCCGTTCAAGCTGTCCCTCTTCGAAGGGGAGAACTTCCGGCGAAACCTGGAAAGGGTAGACGCGCTCAAGGAGATCGCGGCCGCTAAGGGGAAGACGGTCGCCCAGTTGGCGCTCGCCTGGGTCTTGTCGAACCCGGTGATCACGGTAGCGCTTACTGGGGCGAGGAAGTCGTCGGAGATCGAGGAGAACGTCGAGGCTGCCGAGTGGGTGATGACCGAGAGTGAGCGGGCTGAGATTAGTGTGATGGTTGGGGCGGACCCTTCGACGGGCTCAGGGTGAGTGGAACTATGTATGCTGGTGAGGGGCCCTGAGCGGGGAGGGCGGGTGGGTCTGAGACCCACCCCTACCGCGACGCGGTTGGTTTCGTAGGGGCAGGTCTCAGACCTGCCCTTCTTGCGCGCTTTACTCCAGCTCGAGCTTTAACTCTGGCTCGACGAAGGCGCTTTCCTTGCGGTAGACCTGGAGACGGCCGCAGGCGTCGGTGACTATGACGCGGTTTTCGGCGTCGACCTCGATGCCGATTGGACGCTGGAACCGGCCCATCGACGTGGTGTCCTTGACCTGCCGGAAGGCGCGGATGGTCTCGGGGTCGCGGCGGATGATGTACTCGCCGGCCTTGGAGAGCTCGACGGCATCGCCGTACAGCGAGGCGAGGACGTCGCCGCTGGCGTCGTAGATCTGGACGCGCCTGTTGCCCCAGTCGGTAATGTAGACGTCGCCGTCGCTGTCGACCGCCACGTCGGCCGGGTGGTCTAGCTCGGCGCTGGCGCCGCCACCTGCTCCGAAGGTCGTGAGGTATGAGCCGTCGGGCGAGAATTTCTGGACGCGGTTGTTACCCCAGTCGGAGACGTAGACGTTGCCCTCGTGGTCGATGGTGAGCCCCCATGGTCGGCTGAGCTGTCCTTGGGCGGAGCCGGATGATCCCCAGGCCAGCAGGAACGCGCCGTCCTTGGTGAACTTCTGGATGCGGTCGTTGCGGCTGTCGGCCACGTAGAGATCGCCGTTGGCATCGAAGGCCAGGCCGGTTGGCCCGTCGAGCTGGCCCTCGCGAGAGCCCTTCTCCCCCCATTGGCCGAGTCGCTCACCGTCGGGGTTGTACTCAGGATAGGGCTGAACGGCGTCCGGGTCGTACCACGAGATTGTGTTCTCGTATTCGTCGGATACGTAGAGCTTGCCGTCTTGGGCCCGGGCGATGCACGCGGGCCAGGTGAAGTCCTGTCGCGCGAAGTCACCGATGTGTTCTTCGTCGAGGGTCGTCTTTCCGATTCGCCCGTGGTCGACCAGCTCGCCGGAACCCATGATCCACCCGGTCCCTCTGCTCAGTACGAAGAGGATGTCGTTGGGGGCGATGGCCAGGGACACCGGGTAGCGGTAGCCGCCGGTCTTACCGTTGTGCTCGTTGGTTGGCCGGCCGAGGCCGTGGCTGAAGTGCCAGGCCCGTCCGGCTGCGGTGGTGGTGATCATGCCCTCACCCTAACCCTCTCCCAGCGGCGGGAGAGGAGAGGGGATAAGACGTTACGCCGCGATGAATGCGGGCTTTTCGAACGTGCCGTTTACGATCGGGACCGGGTCTACGTGGAGCCAGTCTTCCAGGATCGTCGTGTAGAGGCCGCGGAAGTCCTGGTTGGGCGCCAAGTCGCCGTCTCTGAGGGCCTCGGGGCGCAGATCGGGGTAGATACCGTGCATTCCGCCTATGACGCGGGGCCCGATGGCGAAGGCAACACCCCCAGCACCGTGGTCGGTCCCCGTGCCGTTCTCGCGGACGCGGCGCCCGAACTCGGAGAATATGAACATCACCACGTTGTCGTGGGCTTCATGCTCTCTGAGGTCGTCCCAGAAGTCGGCGACGGCTTCGGACACCTCAGTCCACAGCTTCCGATGATTGGCGCCCTGCGCGGCGTGCGTGTCGAACCCGCCGTGCTCGGTGTAGAAGATACGAGTCCCTAGGCCGGCGAGATGTATCCGCGCGACGTCCCTGAGCTTGTTGCCCAGAGGGTTGGCTGCGTACTCGACGCTCGACGAGTAGACCTCCGGCGCCGTCTTCAGCATCTCGGCGCCTCTGAGGGCGTCTCTGCCTGTCTGGCCGAAGTAGTCCATGACCGGGCCGGTGCCGACGGCTGGGGCATACATGGCCGCGAACCGCTCCAGCATCCTGTTGCGCCGGTCTTCCTCCTCTATGGCTGTGAGGAGGCCGTAGGTCTCCAGGTCGGCGACGGAAGCCACGGACGCGCCGGGGGCGACAAGAGCGCGGGGCAGTCCGTGGCCCACGCTGGCGGCGGTGATGGGGTTCTCGCCTTTGGGGTCGAGCGCTCGGATGGCCTGGCCTAGCCACCCCTCGGTGCCGACCTTGTCCGGCTCGGCCGTGTGCCATATGTCCATGCAGCGGAAGTGGGACCGCCCCGAGCCGTCCCAGCCGACTCCGTGGATGATCGCCATGTCGCCGCGATCGTATATCTCCTTGAGCGGGCCCATGCTCGGGTTCAGGCCGAGCTCGTCATCGATCTTGATGACGTCGCCTTCCTCAATGCGGAGCGCTTGGCGGTTATCATGGTAGTGGCGGCTGGCGTACGGGACCACCGTGTTCATGTAGTCGTTCCCGCCGCTAAGCTGCAGTACGACGAGTACCGGGTCTTTTTCCGTGGTTGTCACTCGGAAACCTCCTGGGCGGCTCAATGCGAGTCGCCGTGGGTACCTAGCCGAACTGGTACTCCCTGGTGCCGGCGATCAGTGCCAGAACTTCGCCAACCCGCCGCGCTGAGTTCTCGTAGTCGCCTTTCCAGTCGAAGGGCCCTCCGGTCGCCGCGTGGCCGATCAGTTCGCTACGCGTCGAATCGTTCACTTCGACCGGCCCGATCAGGTCGAGGCAGCGCTCAACCAACGCCTCGGGGGTCATCGCCCTGCCGTTGGGGCTGGCGGCGATCCTCCTGACGATGTCCCGGACGCCTGGCAGGTCCGTGTTGGAGACGCGGTCGGCCACGAAGTTTACGCGGGTCATCAGCGCGCCACTGTTGATCCACTCCTTGCCGGTGTGCCAGCCCTCGACGCTGGGCGGGTCGAGGATGGACTGGCCCATGCCCGTGGGCTCTAGTGTTGTCCTGATCCATCTCGGGTCGGGCCCGTTAAGGTCGCCGGTCATCTTGATCGTGCCCGCTGCGACCTCGGCCGGGTTCCTGACCTTTTTGTACATGGCCTCTTTGAAGAAATCGGAGTTGAAAAGGGTGCGCAGCACGGGCTTCATCTCGAGACCGGAGTCGACCAGAGCCCTGGTCAGCGTCTCGATGGCTTCGGGGTCGTGGGGTGGCTCGATGGCCCAGGCCGGCACCTGGGGTTCGTCAGCGACAAAGAAGTTGTAGATGTGCCGTGCGATGAAGATGTGACAGGCCGGCTGCTTGACGATGATGTCGACGACGTCCTCGCCGTTGAACCTTCCGGTCTCGCCTAGAAAGCGCTTTTCGGTCACGTCGTGGTCGTCGCCGTGGTATTCGAAATCCCACAGGTGGGGACCCCACAGCAGCCAATGGATCTTGTTGCCCATCGTCCATCCGGTGAAGGCCCGCGAGGCTTCGTAGACGTCTTCCTCGGTGTAGTTACCGACGCCCATCGAAAAGAGCTCGAGCAGCTCCCGACCCCAGTTCTCGTTTGGGGCGCGCTTGTGGTTCTCGTTATTGTCGAGCCAGTAGAGCATCGCGGGGTTTCTGGCTACCTCGACCAGCAGGTCACGGAAGTTGCCGAGGCCGCGATCGCGGAACAGCTCGACCTGGTCCTGCATCTGGTAGGGCCCCTCGACCTTGGAGTTGCCGGTAGCGAACACGTGGTGCCAGAAGAGGGCCATTTTCTCCTGGAGGGGCCGCTGAGTGTTTACCATTCGGTAGAGCCAGTTGAATTGGCCCATTTCCGGGAATTGGGGCCTCTCGGCAGCCGGGTGGTAGCGGAACAGGGTGTATTCGTCGACGTCGGGCCGCTCCTCCGGATTAAGGAATTGCTCGACGGTTGCCTCGTAGCCCTGCTCGACGAGTGTCTCGATCTCGGTCCGCGACGAGCCAAAGCCCGCGCGGCGCATTAGATGGGCCATTAGGGATATGTCGGTTTTGTCTACCATGATTGCCGTGAAGGTGGCGGTCGGTTGATTCTCTGCCCAGCGACCGCGAATATCAGTGTAAAGACAGGTCAGAAACGCGTCAACTCCGGCGCTCACGCGTGTGTGATAGGTCAGTGATTGTGACACCCCTTAACTGTTCAGTGAAAATGTCACCATGGAGACAATCACATTGAACAGGAAAGAGCAGCAGCGGATCATAGTCTTGAATCGGGTGGAGAGTAGAGAACTGACGGCCGCCCAGGCGGGTGAGCTGATGGGTTTGTCAGTGCGCCAGGTCCGTCGGTTGTTGGCGGCGTACCGGCGGGAGGGAGTGGTCGCCATCGCCCACGGCAATCGTGGCCGCCGGCCCCCGCATACGGTCAGTGAGGCTGTTCGTGAGCGGGTAGTTGCCCTTGCCGCCGGCCCGTACGATGGTGCGAACCACACGCACCTGAGTGAGTTAATGGCCGAGCGCGAGGGCCTGTTCCTGTCCCGGTCCACCGTGCGGCGGGTGCTACTACAGGCGGGCATCAAGACGCCGCGCCGCCGGCGAGCACCCAAGCACCGTCGCCGGCGCGAACGCTATCCTCAGGAGGGGATGATGCTCCAGGTGGACGGCAGCCGCCACGACTGGCTCCAAGGACGCGGTCCCTGGCTCACGCTCATCGGCGGGATAGACGACGCCACCGGCACCGTTCCCTACGGATGCTTTCGTGAACAAGAAGACTCATACGGCTACATGCAGTTGTTGCAAGGGGTCATCCAACGCAAGGGCATCCCCCTTACCCTCTACAGCGATCGCCACAGCACCTTCACGGTGAGCCGTGCTCAGAATGAGACCTTGGAGGAGCAGCTGACGGGCCAGACTCCCCAGACGCAAGTGGGCCGTGCGCTCAATGAGCTGGGCGTCCGGTTGGTACTCGCCCATTCGCCCCAAGCCAAGGGCCGCATCGAACGACTCTGGGGGACCTTCCAGGACCGGCTGCTGATGGAGCTGCGCCTGGCCGGAGCCAGCACGCTAGAGGAGGCCAATGCTGTACTGGCGGACTTCCTGCCACGGTTCAACTCCCGGTTCGGCGTTCCCGCCGCCCGGCCGGGTGCCGCCTACCAGTGCGTCCCTGCGGGAACGGACCTCGCTGGCATCCTCTGCTTCAAGTACCAGCGGACTGTGGCGGCTGACAACACCGTGCGTTTCGAGGGTCGCACGTTGCAGATACTGCCCGACCCCCATCGGGCCAGCTATGCCCGGGCACGCGTCGAAGTCCAACTACGGCTCGACGGAGAGCTTATCGTCACCTATCAAGGACGTGCCCTCCTCTCACAGGACGCTGCCCCAGGTACCACTTCTCTCCGTGCACAGAACCGGCCACAGCGCAATGGTAACCAAGACACTGCTAGAGGCAAGGCGCCCATCGGCGACTCGCCTCTACCTCGAAAACCAGCCCCCCACCACCCCTGGCGAAGGCCCTTCAAATCACCCGCCAGGACAAATTCACTGAACACTTAGGGGTGACATATTGACTGGACAACGACACTACGGCGCTCACACGTCCTGCGCCCAGGTGGTTGAGCGGGTCGCGTTAGGTATACAACATGAGCTACAATTGGCATCCGGCACAAGCGAAACTGCGGGTAGTCAGGGAGATTCTGAATGGGTGGCGCTGATCGAGCATTGATTGCTCACCTCATGAGACGGGCGGGGTTCGGAGCGAAGAAAGATGAGCTTGAACGCCGAACGAAGGCCGGATACGAGGCCACGGTCGAGGAGCTGCTGCATCCGGAGCAACAGCAGCCGGTCGACATCCATGACCTGTACCGGTACCACCCGTGGACGTGGAAGCCGGGCACGATCTATGGGATGGGCCACGCCAGCTGGCTCTACCGGATGCTCAACACGAGGGCGCCGCTAGAGGAAAAGATGGCCCTCTTCTGGCACGGGGTCTTCGCCACCGGGGTGTCCAAGGTCGACCATTGGGACGAGATCGTCGACATGGTCGATGGGTTCCGCACGAAAGGGTTGGGGAGCTTCAGGGAGGTCCTACTCGACGTCTCCAAGAATCCCGCAATGATCTACTGGCTCGACAACAATGAAAACCACTCGACCGCAGTCAACGAGAACTGGGGACGCGAGCTCCTGGAGCTCTTCTCTATGGGCGTAGGCAACTACACCGAGGAGGACGTGAGGGAGTGCTCGCGCGCCTTTACTGGCTGGACGATGACACCCAAGCTGCCGCGGTTCCCGGTGAACCGCTTCGACTGGTACTTCGAATACAAGCCCGACGACCACGACGACGAGGAGAAGTCGTTCCTTGGATACGTTGGCCGGCTCAACGGTGAAGACATCATTGACATCATCTGTGCCCAGCCGGCCACAGCGCGGTTCATAGCCAGGCACCTATACAACTTCTTTGTGGCTGATGAGTCACAGGTCCCTGCGTGGTCGGTCACTCCTCCGAGGGACCCGCAGGCCATCGATCTCCTCGCCACCGCGCTACGCGACTCGGACTACGACATGAGGTTGGTGCTTGGGCTTCTATTCAACTCGGAATTCTTCAAAGAGGCGCGGTTCTCGCGGCTCAAGAGCCCGGCAGAGGTGGTCGTTGGAACGCTACGGCTGGTCGGGGGCTCTGAATTCCCTGGCCCTGGACTTGGCAACCTCTCGATGCAGACCGGTTACATGGGGCAAGACCTCCTGAACCCGCCCAGTGTGGAAGGCTGGCACACCGGCTCCGAGTGGATCAACAGCGGCTCGCTGATGCGACGCACTAACTTCTTCGCGGACATGGTCGGAGACACGGACCGACCCGGCGTCCAGGCGATCATCGCCGACCTGAGGGCTGGCGGGGACTTGTCACCTGAGGAGTTCGTCGACGCCTGTCTCGAGCTGATGGGCCCTCTCGACGTCGACGAGGGCACGAGGAACGAGCTCGTCAGTCACGCGAGCGAGGACGGACCCCTACGCTGGGACACGAGCGGGAACGGCTCCGATCCGACACGTCGGGTAGGGGAGATGCTGCAGCTGATCGTAGCGCTGCGGGATTATCAATTCGTGTGACGGCCTAACTTGCGCGTTGGCTTGGAGCGGGCGCATGTCCCGACGCATCAGGACGCCCCTACGGTCGAGGCGAATGTGGAGACGAGGGCGCTGCCCCGACGAAAAGGGATGGTTCGACAAGCTCACTATGAGCAGAAGGCAGGGCTCACCATGAGCGGAGATATGTGCATAGGAGTGGAAGGATGACGTTGACGACGAAAGACCCGGTTTTGGTCGTATTGCAGCTTACGGGCGGCAACGACTACCTGAACACGGTCATTCCATACAACGACTCGCGATACCGCGACTACCGGCCGACCGTCGGAATCCCGGATGACAAAGTGCTGCCGCTGGACGACCGGGTCGGGCTTCACCCGGAGATGGCGCCGATCAAAAGCATGTACGACGCAGGAGACGTCGCCATCGTGCACGGTATCGGCTACGCGAACTCGCCCCGGTCGCATTTCAGGTCGATGGATATTTGGCACACGTGCGAGCCGGACAGCCTGGGCACCGAAGGCTGGCTGGGACGTGTCGTGAAGGAGATAGACCCGAACAAGGAGAACGTGGTCACGGCAGTCAGCATGGGGCCGAGCCTGTTCAGGGCCCTGGCTTCGCCGGGTGTGCCCGTTGCGTGTGTCGAGGACCTGGAGAACTACGGTCTCCTGACGGGTATCTCTGAGAGGCAGCAGCGGGACCGGATCCTGGAGAGGTACAAGCGACTGTATGCGCCGGCCATCGGGAGCGGGCCCGTGATGGACTTTCTTGGCCAGACTGGGCTGGACGCTCTTCAGGGCGCAGACATCCTGAAGGTAGCGCCGGAGCGGTACACCTCCAGCGTGGAGTACGCGGACACTTCCATCGCGCGAAAGCTGAAGGGCGTTGCCCAGGTCCACCTGGCGGGTCTTGGAACCCGCGTCTTCTACTGCGATCTCGGCAGCTTCGACAGCCACTCGAACCAGGCGGGTCTGCACGCGGGCCTATGGAGCGAGGCGTCGGCGGCGATACAGGACTTCTTCGACGATCTCCGCGAGCACGATGCGGCGGACAACGTCGTCATGCTGCTCTTCTCCGAGTTCGGCCGCCGGACACACGATAACGGCTCCGGTACCGACCACGGCGCGGCCGGTGTTTCTTTCGTCATCGGAGACGCGGTGAATGGCGGGCAGTTTAGCCAGTACCCTTCGACTCGGCTCGAGGACCTGGAGCAGGGCGATCTCGTTCCAAACCTGGACTTCCGGAGCCTCTACTCGACGATTCTGGAAGACTGGATGGGCATGGACGCAACCTCGATAGTCGGCGGCGCGTTCGAGAAGCCGGCCGTGATCGAGAAGGCAGCGTGAGGGCAGGCAGGTCTGAGACCTGCCCCTACCAGAAAACGATGTTTCGTAGGGGCGGGTCTTAGACCCGCCCAACACCACACCGACGAGCAGGCAAGGAGAAGGGTGCTAACTCAGGTAGCGGGCAGCCGCGTATACGACTATAGCCATGCCGTCGGAAGGCGCGACATGGGGAATCCCATCGGGATCGCCGTTGGCCCGGACGACCTCGTGTATGTCGTGAACCGCCAGCAGGAGCAGATCTCGGGCGTCCCTTGGAATAAGACCGGAGTCCATGCCAAAATCGAGATGTACACCATAGGGACGGAGGCAGGCGACGAGGAAGACGTCGGCTCTTTCGGTGGTTACGGTGACGGCGAGGGGCGGCTGATCTGGCCGGCGGGGGTCGCCTTGGACAGTCACCAGAACGTCTACGTCACAGATGAGTGGATGAACCGGGTGGCGGTGTTCGACAAAGGCGGCGACTTCCAGGTCTTTTGGGGTTCGGCCGGAAGCGGCGCCGGCGAGTTCAACCGGCTGTCCGGCATCGCGATAGACGGTGACGACAACGTCCACGTCGTGGACAGCCTCAACCACCGGGTCCAGAAGCTTTCCAGCGACGGCAAGTACATCTCCAGTTGGGGAAGCCTGGGAGCGGGACCAGGCGAGTTCAATTCGCCGTGGGGCATCGCACTCGACGTCGAAGGAAACGTCTACGTCGCCGATCACAAGAACCACAGGGTGCAGAAATTCACCTCGGATGGCGACTACATCGCGGAGTTTGGGAGCTACGGCGTAGGAGACGGGGAGCTGAACCGCCCCAGCGACGTTGCCGTGGCCCCTGACGGCGACGTATATGTCTGCGACTGGGCGAACAATCGTGTGCAAGTCTTCGGTCCCGATGGCGAGTTCGCTATTGGCCTGATAGGCGACGCCCAACAGCTCGCGAAGTGGCAGCAACAGCAGGTCGACTCCAACGCCGACGTGATCAAGGCGCGTCGCAGGGTCTACACACTCGAACCGGAGTGGCGGCTGGCCCTACCTGTGGCCGTCGAGTTCGACGCGGGGAAGTCGAGAGTGCTAATTGCCGACACGCAGCGCTCGCGCCTGCAGATCTACAACAAGCTAAACGACTACATCGAGCCGCAGTTCAACCTCTAGCAGGTCCGACAGGCGACCCGCTCCCTCTGGCTCAGCGCGGCGGGCCGATGGTCTTCGGGCCCGTAAACACTGCAGCGACTCGGACCTCTCGATAGACAGAGAGACCTCTACATGAAAGATGTATTGAGCGCTATCGGCGGCGTGCTTGTCGCGTTCTTCTTTTTGCGCGCATGGGTAGACATCGGGTTCAACGCGATCACAGGGCTTTGGCTTGGGGTAATCGCGTCGATCGCTTTCGGGTTCCAAACGACCATGCGTCGCGAATGGCGCCATTGGAGGCGGGTCTCGGCGGCGTTCTTCCTCGCGGGCATCGTCGGTGGGCTAGCGATCCTTTGCGCCGTGCCGAAGGTACCCCCTGCGACTTAACCCGAATCCACCGAGGGAGGGCGTCGGGTTAGCATCCTGAAGTGGCCAGAGGGTGCTCTTCTGAATCTGGGATAATGGTTTTGTAACAGCAAAACAGTCCCAGAGAAGGAGCACCCAATAGATGCTACCACGCAACCAGCCCGACCGTATCCGTATCGTCTTTGACGATCACCGCCTGGTGGCCAATGCCGGTCTGCTCCTGCCGGCCACCCTCGCCCGGCATCTGGGCCTGCGGGAACTCGTTGACCATCACCTTGACCTGGGCGGCGCGCCGGGGCGGGCCAACACCGGCGACAAGCTGATGACCCTGGTGGCCTCAGCCATGGCCGGCGGCGACTGCATCGACGACGCTGATGTGTTGCGCACCGGGGGGACGGCCTGCACCCTGGGCGGCACGGTCAAGGCGCCATCCACCCTGGGCACCTTCCTGCGCAGCTTCCGGTGGGGCCACGTCCGCCAGCTGGACCGGGTGAGCCGGGAGCTGCTGGCCCGGGCCTGGGCCGCTGGGGCCGGACCCGGCGACGCGCCGTTCACCATCGACCTCGATTCCACCATCTGCGAGACCTACGGACTGGCCAAGGAGGGCGCCCGCCACCACGGCTATACCGGCAAGCGGGGCTACCACCCACTGCTGGCCATCGCCGCCGGCACCGGAGACGTGCTGATGTCCCGGCTGCGCGAGGGCCGGGCCAACACCGCCCGCGGCGCCGCCCACTTCCTGCGGGAGACGGTGGGACGGGTGCGCTACGCCGGGGCCAACGGACGACTCACGCTACGGGCCGACAGCGGGTTCTACACTCATGGCGTGGTATCCGTCTGCCGCAAGATGGATGTCCGCTTCTCCATCACCATCCGCCAGCATAAAAGCCTGCACAATCTCATCGAGGCGATACCCGAAGATGCCTGGACGCCGATTCCTTACTGGATGGACGGCGCCGCCGATGTGGCCGAGACCACCTGCACTCCCTTCCAGAGTGAACCTGACGCCGCGCCGGTGCGGCTCATCGTCCGGCGTGTGAAGCCCACGCCCGGTTCCCAGCTGGCCCTCTTCGCCACCTACAGCTATCACGGCTTCATCACCGACCGGGACGGGGAGATGCTCGAACTGGAGGCCGACCATCGCCGCCACGCCGAGATCGAGAATGCCATCCGAGACCTCAAGCACGGTGTGGGGTTGAACCATCTCCCCTCGGGCCGCTTCGCCGCCAACGCCGCCTGGCTGGCGGTACAGGTGATGGCCCACAACATCGCCCGCTGGACAGCGCGCATCGGTCTGGGCGAGCAGGTGGTGACCACCAAGACCCTCCGGCGGCGGTTCTTCTCCCTGGCCGGACGGATCACCCGCTCGGCGCGCCGCCTCACACTGCATCTGCCACAGCGCTGGCCTTGGGAAGCCCAGTTCGATCGTGCCCTGGCCCGATTGCGCGCCCTGCCACTCCCTGCCTGACGGCGGCGGCGGCAACCGGCCGCCATCCGGCCAACCGAACGTCCCCGCGAACTCGCGCCAGTCCGGTCTGCGAGTGCCTCTTGCTGTGTCCTCTCCCCGCTATCTCGCCCTGACCAACATTCGCAGACGGTCACAAAGTCTCCCCGCGGCAACTGAAGACAAACACCGGCCCCCCTCTACCCCAAATCGTGCCCGGACCATCGCCCTCCCTTGCCCCTATCGCCCGTTCCGCTGCTGCATAGTCATCCCTTCGGTGGATTTGGGCTTAAGGGTGGCAACTCCAAGCGTTCAGGTGCCTTCGATGCGGCCGTAGGCCCAGAGCACCTTCAAGGTCTGAACGGTCAGGTAGCCCCTCCACTCGCGCTCCGCCACCTGCCACGCCTCCTCGTACTGGCCGCCCCACGTCCAGTCCGGGAGCCAAGAGCCATTATCTGCTTGCTTTGTTATCTGCACGTCCAGTTGTGCCTCTATTTCGTCAGCCAGTGTTTCGGCCAGATAGGAGTCGGGCGACGGAGCATACCAAAGTAGTTCCGCTCCTGTGCCGGGCCATTCTTTGTCTGAATCCAGTCCGAGTCGCGCCGACCTTTTCAGCTTATCAAGCAAAGGGCTTTTAATCGTTTCGGGTACCGTATCCAGTAACCTCAGATAGCAGAACATGGCGAAGGTATCGATAGCGTCAGGCAAGGCCTCGACATCGGTCTGGGCGCGTTCCGTTACCTCTGATAGCAGACCGGCCGGGACGAGGCTCGAATATTCGTGGAGATAGCCGACTATCTCGGCGCTGGGATTGGCCCAGCCGGTCTGCTCGAGGACGGTGTCATCTTCGTTGTATTGCCACCAGGGGGCATGGGGTGCGTCGTTGACTTCTTTTGAGACCGTGGCCCAGCCCTTTCTTCCGGCATCATAGGTCGACACGAAGTAGCTGACGCCCCGTTTTACGATGTTTTCTAAGTCGGAGGCTCCTATGTCCCTAAGATGTTGGAAGGCCACTGTGGTAACGATAGGGGACGAAGCCGCTAGCCTTATATCTGGCTCAAGAGAGTTGCCGAACCCGCCATCGCCGTTTTGGAACCGCTCGAGTTCAGCTATGACAGCGCCGGCCGGCCCGCCCTCGAAGTGATACGAGAACAGCGCCTGGTCCAATGGGCGCGCCTGGGACTTAACGAATTCTGCGGCCTTCTCGAATTGTTGGATGGTCAGCTGTTTCATGAGGGTCTCTTCCAAACCTGCCAGTTTCGAATCGTCGAGATAGACGTCCGGCACAAACAAGCCAAGGCGAAGTGTAGCTGAGCCAGATCTCGAAGGCGTCTATGCTAAAAGTCGGGGAGGCGTGGGCACTACTCGGAGTCGTTGCCCTTTTCGAGGCGCTCGCCCATCTCTTGGAGGAAACTCTCGAGCTTCGGGGACATCGTGACAGGCTCCTCCGGTTCCGTCTCCAGCTCGCGGTCGTAGTCTCCTTCGAGCTTGCTGACGTGTTTCTTGGCCTCCGGGTTGCTATCGACTGCGGCGTTTATCTGGAAGTACTGCTGTTGCCCGCGATCCGACTCGGACAGCGATTCAGGGAAGCCGTATATCGCGCATATTGCCTCTGTGATTCTGGCGGCTCCGGCATAGTCTTCTTCCAACGTCGCGTAGTGGGGTAGATGGACCATCAGGCTGGTGGACGCTACCTTCATTTCAGGCAGTGCGTCGCTTACTAAGTTGACGATACTGGTGGGCCCCTGGTAGTTGCTCTTCCGGACAGCCACGATTCCGGCGGCCTTTTTCTCATGAGCAGGGCCCAGTGTCCCAGTGATCTTCAGAGGTCGCGAATGTGGCACGAAGTCGTACATGCTGCCGATTCGACAATACTCGGTCACGTTGAAATGCTTGAGCAGAGCGATGACCGAGTCGGTGAAGTCCTCAGCCATGGCTTGGGGCTCGCGCAGGTGAAGGAAGATGTAGTCTCGCTCCGCGACAGAGTCACGGGCATATTTGACCACGGAGTTGGGTATGTTCAGCACCCGCCGTCCCTCGATCAAGCGCATCGTCGGGCGCACCTCAGTGAAATTCATGAACTTGCCCGGGCGCGCCAGTCTGCCCAGCTCGGACGCCCCCAGATGCTCTTCGATCCTGTTGAGTACCAGGCTCCCCACTTTGCCGACGTCGATCCACGGCCTGAGCATTGCGAAGGCGAGGGTTTCCCGCATCTCTGGGGCCGAATCGTCGAGTTCGAAGTCGCCAACGTTCATGGGCCCATCGTGACAGACGACCCCGGTTTGTGCAACTGGGGGTCTTTGGGGATTGTTACGGCGCTGCGCGGCCAATATAATCGGCCCCGCGAGGACATGACGCGGGGAAAGTAAGCCTCCGTCGAGGTCCTGCTAGCTAGACGGCGATCCGCAAAAGGAGGGTATGACGATGGCAAACAAAGAGACGTGGGCACGACGAGGTACTGTCCGATACATGTCGAGCAACTACGACAACCTCGACGGGGACCGGCTGATCAATCTCGCCAGAGAGGTCAACGTGAATCTCACGATGGTGGGCTTCACCGGTACAACGGGCAAACGGGAGCAGTGGAAATGGAAGATGATCAAGTCTTTCATAGAGCGCGCTCACAAGGAAGACCTCAAGGTCAGCACCTACATGAAGACGACGAGCATTCAGTGGAAGCCCATGTTCCACGAGCGGCCCGAGTCGAAAGACTGGATCATGGTCTATCAGGACGGCAGCCCGGCTCTATACGGGCGTGACCCCGCGAGGTATATGGGTTGCCTGAACAACGCCGGCTGGCGAGGCTTCCTGAAGGAGATGATCAAGGAAGCCGTCGACGTCGGCGTTGACGGGCTCTTCTACGACAACCACTTCGTCCCGAGGCAGCTGAAGGGGTCGGTCGAGGAGGGGTTCGCCGAGGCATGGGCCTGCTACTGCGACACCTGCGCGGAGCAGTTCAAGACTTACACGCAAAAGAAGCTGGGCTGGGCCTGCGACCTGCCGGTGACTCCAGACTGGGACCACCCGGTATGGCAGGCTTTCATAGACTTCAGGGATGAGGCCCTCGTCGACGTCACGAAGATGATTGTCGAGTACGCCAAGGAGCTCAAGCCGGACATCATCGTGTATCCGAACGTCTGCCCGCCCTGGATGGGTGGGGGAGGCGCCAAGGGGTCGGCTACGAACGAGCTTGCCGATGTGGTGGACGTCCTGCTGTTCGAGGGGGACACGCAGCCGCGGATTGAGTACACGGGCGGACAGCCCCGGCCCATCAACGCGGCCGTCGACTGGAAGTACGCGACGGCCCTTAGCAACAAGCCGATCTTTTCCCGTGCCCACTCCCCGACCAACACGTACTCCCCCGAGGAGTCGATGCTCGGTATCGCTGAATCGATCGCGTTCGGCGGTCTCTACAATTACATCATCGCCAACGTTCTCGAAAAGGAGGACGTCAAGCGAGAGGGCGTGGCGCGCTACTACGGCTTCTTGAAGGACAACGAGGAGCTATACACCGACGTAGTCGAACCGGCGGACGTCGCCATTTTCATGTCGAGCCCGACGGTCAAGTTTTACTACCCCGACCAGGTCGCCCATGGGGACGAATTGCCGAAGAGCATCCAGGGCTTCGCACAGGCGCTGGCCGAGCTCCACATTCCGTTTAACGTTTTGGTCGAGGACCAGATCCTGACCGACCACGGCTATCGGGTGCTGGTCCTGCCGAATTCGGCTTGCTTGAGCGATGCCCACGTCGCCGCGATCAGGAAGTTCGTCGAGGCTGGCGGGGCGGTGGTGGCCTCGTGCGAGACGTCCCTGTACGACGAGAGGAACCGCATCCGGGACGACTTTGCCCTCGCCGACGTATTCGGGTACCACAATGGCGCACCGGCAAGCGGTCCAATCAAGAACCAGTCTGGCAAGGGACTGTCGGTCTACTTGCCGGGCCATCCGGAAGAGGCATTCTGGCGGGATGCGATGCCCGGGCCTCTCGAAATGATCGAGCAGGCGATCGACTATGCGCTACGGGGCGACCGGCAGATCAGCATTGAGGCACCCAACACGACGGTGCTCAACATCGCCGAGAAGCCTGAGAAGAACATGACGCTGATCCACCTGCTCAACTACGATCCGGTCACGTCCGCGATGGGGATGTTTGTGGAGCTGCGGACGCCAGACGGCAAGTCGGTCGACAAAATCAGAGTACTGTCCCCGGACCCTGATGTTTCCGAGAAGCTCGTCGCGACCGAGGACTCGACCAGGGTGAGCTTCACGGTGCCGCATCTGCGGCTGTACGACGTCGTGACGGTCGAGTGGAAGTAGCGAGGCCTGTCGTTCTCGTCACGCCGTTGGTGCGCGCCCAGCGCTCAGTGCACGAGAGCTGAATTGTAGCTGAGATGGGTGACAAGACCCAGCTTGCTGTTGCGAGCATGGCGGCCAAGACCGGCAGTCCAGTGTCGGTGTTTCTCGGGGGCGCGCTTGCGCTGGCGTTGCTCACCCTGATCGGAGTGCTGGCGGGAAACGTGGTGGCCAGGACGGTCCCTATGAGCTGGGTGTCACGGGGTGCCGCCGTGGTATTCGTCCTGATCGGCGCTCTTATGCTGGCCGGCGCCATATGAAGCTAGGCCCGTGGGCTTAGGGGCCCGTTCCGCAGCCGAGCTCCACCCTCTCAACGTGCAGACGCTATCTTTGGTACTCCGCGGGTAGCTCTACGCCGAAGCGTTCGTGGAGTAGGGCCATGTCAAGGAAGTCGCTTTCATGGAGTTTATATCCGGTATGGTCGCGGACCTGCTGCTCGGCTGAGAGGCAGCGGACCGGTACGTTGTCGATCATCCCTGATCCGCTGAACGCGCGGGAAGTGAACACATAGTCCTTACCGTTCTCCATCCGATAGATACCGTTGCCCGCCTCATCGAATGTGGTGGGATGGAGGTCCACCTCGCGGCCCTTCGCATCGGCCATGACAAAGCAGGTCGGAGGGGCCCCTTCCTTCAGCGTGAACCCTTCGGAACCGAGCAAATCGAAAGCGAGCGGCGCCTGTTCCAGCCGGTTGATGACGTCAAGGTCCGAGTGCAGGCGTGTCTCTTTCCCTAGTAAGGCATCGACCCCCCAGCCGCCTGCCAACCAGATGTCGATGCCGTTGCTTTCGAACCACCGAATGATCTCAAGAACATCAGAGGACTGCATCACCGGAGCCAGTGCACCAAGTCAGTCGTTGGAGTGGTGAGTCACCTCGCCCCGTTCGGCTTCCGCTCGATCTTGGCCCACGAGTCGCGGAGGGACACGGTCCGGTTGAAGACCAGCGCGCCGGGGGTGGAGTCGGGGTCGACGCAGAAATACCCCTGCCGCTCGAACTGGTAGGTGGTGCCGGATTCGGCCTCGGCTAGGCTCGGCTCGACCCGGCAAGACGTCAGCTTCGTCAAGGATTCCGGGTTCAGGCTGTCTCTGAAGTCTGCGCCGTCTGCGCCGGGTTTCTCAGTCGTGAAGAGGTGGTCGTAGAGGCGCAACTCCACGGGCACGGAGTGCGGGGCGGAGACCCAGTGAATGGTCCCCCGGACCTTGCGCCCGTCAGGAGCCTGGCCTCCACGAGTCTCCGGGTCGTAGGTGCACCGTAGCTCCGTGACATTACCCGTCGCGTCCTTGACCACGTGTGTGCACGTGATGAAGTAGCCGTAGCGCAGGCGGACCTCTCTGCCCGGCGCCAGACGGAAGAACTTGCGGGGCGGGTCCTCGCGGAAATCGTCGCGCTCGATGTACAGCTCGCGTGAGAAGGGGACCTTGCGCGTTCGGGCGCTGGGGTCCTCGGGATTGTTGACCGCCTCCAGCTCATCGACTTGGCCCTCCGGGTAGTTTTCGATGGCTACTCGGAGCGGGTCGAGAACGCCCATCGCGCGGGGAGCCCGCTTGTTTAAGTCTTCGCGGACCGAGTGCTCCAGTCTGGCAATGTCGACCGTGTAGGGCCTCTTCGCGACTCCAGCGCTTTCGCACAGGTCTCGGATCGCCTTGGACGTGTAGCCCCGCCGGCGCATTCCGGAGATGGTCGGCATACGCGGGTCGTCCCAGCCGGTCACGTGCCCCTCGGTCACAAGCTGAATGAGAAACCGCTTGCCGAGGACTGTGTGACTGAGATTGAGCTTGGCGAACTCGATCTGCTGAGGGTGGAAGATGTCAATATTGTCGAGGAGCCAGTCGTAGAGCGGCCGATGGTCTTCGAATTCGATGGAGCAGAGGGAGTGGGTGACGCCTTCGATCGAGTCCGCCTGGCCCTGTGCGAAGTCATACATCGGGTAGATGCACCACTTGTCGCCGGTCCGGTCGTGAGGCGTCTTCAGGATCCTGTAGATGACCGGGTCGCGCATGTTCAGGTTGCCCGACGCCATGTCGATCTTGGCGCGAAGGACCCGTGAGCCCTCCTCGAACTCGCCGGCACGCATGCGCTCGAAGAGGTCAAGGTTCTCCTCGAAGGACCGGTTGCGATAGGGGCTCTCCCGGCCGAGCTCAGTCAGCGTTCCCCGGTACTCCCTGATCTCCTCAGCGCTCAGGTCGCAGACATACGCCTTGCCCGACTCAATCAGCTTGACCGCGAATCCGTACAACTGGTCGAAGTAGTCAGACGCGTAGTAGAGGCGCTCGTCCCAGTCGTAGCCCAGCCAGCGGATGTCCTCCTTGATCGACTCGACGTACTCGACATCCTCCTTGATCGGGTTCGTATCGTCGAAGCGGAGGTTGCAGGTGCCGCCGAACTCCTCGGCGATGCCGAAGTTTATGGAGATCGCCTTGGCGTTGCCGAGGTGGAGGTAGCCGTTGGGCTCAGGCGGAAAGCGAGTGGCGACGCGTCCCTCGTGTTTGTTCGCCTGCACGTCCTCGGCGATAATGGCCCGGATGAAGTCAGAGGGGCCGGAATCAGCGGTGTCTTCTGGTTCTTGGCCTTGATGCATGGTCCGTATGTTATCCGCTCGCTCATTGGGCGGTGATGGTGGATAGAATATCCTAGCACACCCGGTTCTACAGGAAGGCAATGTCGCACACAGCCTTGCGCTGCACTGACTGCGGCGCCCAACACGTCGCCGATATGGCGACGGTGACATGCCCCGAATGCGGTGGGCCGCTGGACGTCGAGTACCTGGGAGACAGCAGCGCAGCGACAATGGCAGGCAGTGACGCCGTGCCGAGTCCGCTCCATGACCCCGGCTCGGCGGTGACTCTCGGTGAGGGGAACACGCCGGTGATCGAGTTGAGCCGCATCGCTAAGGTGCTTGGCCTGCGGCGCTTGCACGCCAAGCTCGAGTTCATGAGCCCCACGGGCTCGTTCAAGGACCGTGGCTCGGCGGTAATGGTCTCGGCGGCTCGGGAGCACGGCGTCACGGAGCTGGTGGAGGACTCGTCCGGCAACGCCGGCGCGTCCGTAGCGGCGTACTCGGCCAGTGCAGGAATCAAGGCCCACATCTTTGCCCCAGCTAGCGCGCCTGAGGGCAAGCTGCGCCAGATCGCCGTATACGGCGCCGAGGTGCATGCTATCGAAGGTCCGAGGGAGGCGGCCGCCAAGGCCGCGGTCAACTTCAGCATCGAGCGCGACATTGTCTACGCCTCGCACGCGCTGAGCCCCTATTTCGCGGAGGGAACGAAGCATTTCGCTTACGAGGTGCTGCAGCAACTCGAGGACGAGCCGCCGGACCATATCGTCCTCCCTGTCGGCAACGGCTCGCTGCTGATTGGGGCTTGGAAGGGCTTCGAGGAGCTGCGCCGAGCCGGCCGAGCGACGTCAGCCCCTCGCATACACGCGGTCCAGGCCAGCGCCGTCAGACCGGTAGTTGCGGCGTTCAATGGCGAGCCGTGGGACGCGGCGACGGCGACTTCGACGGCAGCCGGAGGCATCGCCGTGGCCGTGCCGCCGCGCATCCTTCAGATGGTCGCGGCGCTTAGGGCATCGGGCGGGTCGGCCGTGGCCGTCGGCGAGAGCGACATAGCCCGCTGGCATAGGCTGCTCGCCGAGGAAGAGGGCGTCTTCGCCGAGCCGACGTCCGCAGCGGCGTTTGCCGGGATCAAGCAGCTAGTCAGGGACGGTGGGATAGGGAAGGGGGACTCAGTGCTGCTGCCGGTGACGGGGTCCGGGTTGAAGGATGTCGCGTCAATTTCGTGATTGGGAATGGATGCAGGTTGTCCTAGTGGTTCAACTTTTTTGTATTGATGGGTAGAGTGACTTTAGCTTGATGCGCGCATCCTCGGTAGTGAAGCGCCAATCCACTCGTATCACATCCCGGTTGCGTTGATTCTGCCAAGCATTGACCTCGCCGCGCAGGATGTCTTGATTGGCAATCCGTCGGTCCAGGCACTGTCGAGCCAGCACACCGATCTCTATCTCCGCCATATTCAACCAACTCCCGTGTTTGGGAGTGTAGTGTATCTCCAGTCGCTCAGCTATACGCCTCGCCTCAGCAGGCTCGAATGCCTCGTATAGCGAGGACAGCTTGTGAGTGTTGAGATTGTCCATTACCAGCACGATCCGGTCTCTGTCGGGGTAGTCCTCGTCGACCAGTTTCTTTATCACATGCGCCCAGTCCACCTTCGTGCGACGCTCTCTGACCTCGACTCGGCGCCATCCGTCCAACGGTGCAAACAGCATGAACAGGCTGCTCACTCCATTGCGCTCGTATTCGTAGTCGTATGCCGCCGATAAGCCGGGCGCTGCGGGACGCGGCACTCGCGTCTCCTTGACTTGCTGTTTGCTCGTCTCATCCATGCACACCAGAACCTCATTCCCATCGTACGGCCGTTGGTAGACCTCCAGTACGTCTTCCATCGCGCACACAAACTCCGCGCTCTGACCGGGCGGGATGCACCAACTCTGCTTCAGCCACGGCTTCAGTTCGTTTTTTTAAGCGCCTGGCGAACCGTCTCGGTGCTGATGGTCTCGACTATCTCACACTCGACCAACTGGTCAGCCAACAGCTTCAGGGTCCAACTGGCACGCCCCTCCGGCGGTTCCCCGCAGGCCATCGCTATCAACCGTGCTTCACCTTCGCCGTCCAGTCTCTTTTGACGCCGACGCAGTTGCTTTTTGCGATTCAGCGCAGACTCGACCCCCTCCTCCACACAGCGCTTGCGTATTCGCTCGACCGTTGACTGTCCCACACCGAGCGCGCTGGTGATGTCCGCGTCCTTCATTCCCCCGTCCGAGCGTGACTCATCGCTCATCAGCAGAATGCGCGCATGGGTCTGTTTGTACGCCGCAGCCCGACCGCGTGAGACCAAGGCGTCCTGTTGTTCGTCGGTAGTCAGTCTGATACGGTACCTCTTGGTAGACATCATGGTTCCTCCTCGGTTCAACGTTACAATTGAACCCCCAAGAGGAACAATGACTATCATGGTATTCATTTCAATGATGTTGGACCACTAGGCACAACGGAAGGAGCCCCCTTCTCAATCTTCCCCCGCAGGGGAAGAGGTAAACTTCCGCTCTCTTATCCCGGAGGGTGCTCGTGCCGACCTCTATGCGCGTCGTGCGCTGCGTTAAAGCGGGCGTTCACGTAGGACCGCCCCTACGAGAAGCGCTCAAACGCCGCACGGAACCCGGCCAGTGATCCTTCCAGCGTGGCGTCGCTGACACAGTACGAGATGCGGAAGTGTCCGGGCACCCCGAAGCCACGACCTGGCACGACCAGCACGCGATGTTCGCGTAGCTCGGCGACGTACTCTACATCGTCTTCGACGGGCGTCTTGGGGAACATGTAGAAGGCGCCGTCGGGCCGGACAACCTCGTATCCGATCTCGGTCAGCGCGTCATACAGTATGTCCCTCTTGGCCTGGTACTCCCCGACATCGATGGTCACCGCCTGAAGGCGTGCCACGATGTGCTGCATCAAGGCCGGGGCGTTCACGAAGCCGAGAATCCGATTGCTGAAGGTCATCCCGTCGACTAGCTCGCCCACGTCCACGTATTCGGGGTTGGCCGCAATGAAGCCGATTCGCTCTCCCGGCAACGCCAGGTCCTTCGAGTGGGACGTCGCGACTATGCTTCGTACATGGTGCGGAAACACCTGCGGATAGGCCAGGCCGTCGAAGAGGATCTTGCGGTAGGGCTCGTCGCTGACCAGGAATATCTCGGTCCCGAACTCGGTCTCCTTGTGGCGGATGACATCGCCGATGCGCGCCAGCACCTCCGGGCTGTATAGGATGCCCGTCGGGTTGTTGGGCGAGTTCACCATGACCATGCGCGTCCTCGGTGTGAAGCTCTCTTCCAGAGCGTCGAAGTCGGGAAGATACGCCTCGTCCGGTGGCACGACCGTGCATGTCGCCCCGTGGTTGTCCGCGTAGAAGAGGTACTCGACGAAATACGGGGCGAAGATGACGACCTCGTCGCCCGGGTCGAGGAGCGTCCTCATCGTGACGTTCAGTGCCCCGCCGGCGCCGACGGTCATCAGGACGTGGTCGGCGGCGAAAGGGAGCCCTGTCTCCTCGCTCAGCTGCGCGGCGACGGCGGAACGCGTTTCGGCGTAGCCGCCGTTGGGCATGTACCGATGCATGCCCGGTGTGGGGTCGTCGGCGATTCTGCGCAGCTCCGCGGAGAACTCCGGGGGCGGCTCCATGATCGGGTTGCCCAGCGAAAGGTCGAAGACGTTCTCATCGCCGTACTGCTGCTTCAAGGCGATCCCGTCCTCGAACATCTTTCGGATCCAGGAGCCCTGCTCCATGAACGTCTTGATCTTCTTTGAGACCGCCATGTGTCCTCCTGGTTCGCTCGCCGCGCTGGCGAAATGGTCGGGGAAAGGGCCGTGTGTGTCAACCAATGTCGACGGGGCACCAAGAGGGCAGGTCTGAGACCTGCCCTACGAGTAAACAACTGCCGCGCCTCTGGTAGGGGCGGGTCTTAGACCCGCCCTTCTTGGCTAACCATCAACGCAGTTTCGTGGACTCGTAGCGCCCTAGACAGTAAACTACACCGGCGCATATGGCGTGGACAGGAGACCGCACGTGGCCGACGAGAGCAAAGCGCGTTACACGACGATGATTCGCGACCTGCCACGCGCTGAACGGCCTCGCGAACGGCTCAAGCAGGCCGGGCCGTCGGCGCTCAGCAACTCCGAGCTTGTGGCCATTCTGCTCAGGACTGGCACGGGCGGCGAGAGCGTCCTTACCATGTCGAGCAACGTGCTATCACGCGTCGGCGGCCTCGCGGGTATGGGACGTGTTTCCTACGGCGAGCTCTGCTCGATGAACGGCATCAGCGATGCCAAGGCGTGCCAGCTGCTCGCCGCCTTCGAGCTCGGACGCAGGCTCGTGTCGCTCAGTCCTGAAGAGCGGACTGTGATCCACTCACCCCGAGACGTCGCCAACCTGCTGTCCGCCGAAATGGGGTTCTTCGACCAAGAACATCTCCGTATGCTGCTATTGTCCACGAAGAATGAGGTTCTCGGCATACACGAGATTTACGTGGGGAACGTCAGCGCATCCATCGTGAGGGTCGCGGAGGTGTTGCGTCCGGCGTTACGAGAGAATTGTCCATCGATCATCGTGGTGCATAACCACCCGTCGGGCGACCCGTCGCCGAGCGCCGAGGACGTGCTGATCACAAGGCAGATCGCGTCCGGCGCGGAGATGATGGACGTCGAACTTCTCGACCATATCGTTATCGGAGGCCAGAGCCACGTCAGCCTGAAGGAAAAGGGACTGGGTTTCGCGAAGCCGAGCTCGGATACGCAGCCCTAGCTTGGAGGAGACCATGCCCGACTCCGACCGGCAGTTGGGGGACATCGCCACCGTCGTGCTCTTCGAAAACGAGAAGGTCAAGGTCTGGAACCTGATCGTCGAGCCGGGAGAGGCTAGCCCGTGGCACCTCCACGAGCGGGACTATATGACGGTCGTCGTCGAGGGCGAAGCGTTGGTGGCGGAGTTCGAGGATGGGACGCGAGAGCGGCGTACTTACGAGAACTCGATCAGTACGTTCTGATCTGGGAACGGTGGGGCCAAAGTCTCGGCTCTAGGGAGGTCACCCCAGCCCCAGGTTCTTCGTCCCTATGTGGCGTCGGGACTTCTTAGAATGACCGGAGGTCCCTCGTCCGATCTTAGGGAGTAGCAACGTTTGCGGTTCGGACGACGACTAACGGAGCGGCGGTGGCGCGCGATCACGCTGTTCGCTCTCTTCGCCGTGGTGTTGTTGGTGTTCATGTGGCCGGCCTCTGCTTCTCTCGATCTCAGCTTCGACCCGGCCAGGGACGTGCAGCCGGAGATAAACGGGATAACCGTTACCTGGGTGTCACCGGACGAGGAGGACGGCCACGTCGAATGGGCCGTGAATGCCACGGACCTCGCGAACAGGTCGGGCAGCTTTTCGATTACGGAAGACGAGAGAGGCGAGCTCGAAGGCCGCCTGAATCGACGGACCCACCGCGTCCGGGCCGTCGGAGTTGTTCCAGGTCCGGGCAACATGGTGCACTATCGCATCGTATCGGGCGGTCAAGCCAGCCAGGACTACCAGGTGGCTCTCCCCCAACTACCGCTGTTCACGCCACCGGACATCCTCGCTGGTACCGTCTTCGATGAAGAAGGCGACCCGGCTGCGGAGTGCCTCGTCTATATGCGCATCGGCGTCCAGGTGTTCTTCGGCGAGACCTTGGTGACCGACGCGAAGTCGCTGAGGGTAAACACGATGACCGCCGAGAACGGGTTCTATGCTCTCGACGTGACGAATCTCAGAACAGAAGGCTCGATCGACGACGTCCTTCAGTACTCACCGAATAACGCCACTGTGACCATCGCCGCCGTATGTGACCATGTACGTCGCGGGGAGACCGTGTCCGCTTTCTCGGAGCTCGAACAAGGGTCCGTGGGGCCTATCAACGTAAACGTCCAGGTGCAGGTAGTCGAGGAGACTGCGAGGGCCGCTCCCGCGCCACCGCTTCCAGGAGGTGAGGCCGCCGCAACTCCGACCAACACTTCGACGCCCTTGCCGACAGCGACTCTGGCGCCGACCTCCACGCCGGTACCCCCGTCGCCGACGTCGACTCCCCTGCCACCGTCTTCGACTCCGACCGCCTCTCCAGCGCCTGCCACGACCCAGGCTCCAGCCACGGCCACGCCTTCGCCGCTAACGACCGCGACTGTAGTACCGCCTGCCACCGCGACCCCTGTGCCGACGCCGAGTATCACCGCCTCGCCGACCGTCATTGTGGCTATTGGAACGACGCCGGTCGTGTCGCCGACGGCCACACCAGCAGTCCAACAGAGTCCGACCGTATCACCGACGCCAACGGACGTGCCTTCAACCGTGCCGACGGCTACGCCGCGGCCGTCGGCGGCCACTGCCATCACTGTGCCGACAGCCACGACCGCCTTGGCAGCCAGCTCGACCGAGACGGCCACGGCCACGGCCCAGCCCGCGGCGTCGGTTGCGACGAGCCCGACTCCTGCCGAGTCCGGCTCTGTCGCCCCCGAGATACAGCCGACTGTCCTGACGGCTGAATCGGAGGCGCCTCCGGCGCCCTCCGGCGGCGGCTGTCTGGTCGGCGAGGACGGAGCGGGCGGAGTCCCGAACATGCTGTTACTGCTGGGGCCGGTCGGGGCGGCACTGGTCAGGCGGCGGGTGAGTCTGTGAAGGTCCTGATTGTGGGCTCCGGCGCGGTCGGAGGCTACTTTGGCGCCATGCTGCAACGGGCCGGGCACGAGGTGACTTTCCTAGCTCGCGGGGAGAACCTGAAGGCCATCGAGCGGCACGGCCTTCGCGTTCAAAGCGCCAATTCAGGCTCCTTCACTATCCACCCCAGAGCCGTGAACAGGCTCGACGGATCGTGGACTGCGGAACTGGCGCTCTTCTGCGTCAAGGGATACGATAACCCGGCCGCCATCGAGGCGATGCGTCCCGCCATCGGAAAGGGCACATCCGTGCTGACGCTCCAGAACGGCATAGGTGGCGGCGATGAGTTGGCGGCCGCCTTCGATCCAGATGCCGTACATCTGGGAGTCACGTACATCGATGCCACGCGAAACGGGCCCGGCGTCGTAGCCGAGCTCGGCGGGGCTATCGACATCGTATTCGGCAGGCAGGACGGGCAGGGGACTTCCCGCGCCGACGCCGTCCGGGAGGCGCTCGACGTTCCGGGCATCGACGTGACGCTGTCACTCGACATAGCCGGTCAGGTGTGGGCTAAACTGGTTTACATATGTGGGTTCAGCGGAATGACATGCGTTACCAGGGCGTCGTTCGCCGAGGTTCTCGATACACCTGAGACCCTCGAGCTTACCGAGCGCGTTCTGCGGGAAGTGGAAGTGGTTGCACGAGCAAAGGGTGTCACGTTGGGTGATGGAATCGTCGGAGAAACTATGGCGCGTTACCAGTCGTCTGGACGGGACGGAGTCTCCTCGATGTACACGGACCTCATGAAAGGAAACCGGCTGGAGGTAGGCGTCCTCAACGGCGCGGTTTCGAGGCTCGGATCTGAGCTTGGCGTCGCCACCCCGGTGAACGACTTCATCGCCGCCTGTCTGTCTGTGGCGCACAATCGGGCCGCGACTGCGGGCACATAAATAAGAAGGAGGTCGAATTGACGTATTTCTTCGATTCCTCGGAAGTCAAGCGCAAGGAGATCGCGCCGGGGGTGGTGATTCGCACTATGTGGGGCGACAAGGTAATGATGAGCGTCATCGAAAGCGCTCCCCACGCGGTGGTGCCGATCCACACCCACCCCCATGAGCAGGCCGGTATGGTGCTGCAGGGCGAGTTCGACATGACCATCGGCGGCGAGACTCGAAGGATGCGCCCCGGCGACTCCTACGTGATCCCCGGTGGTGTCGAGCACGGCATCGAAGGCCTTGAGGGGTGGGCCCTTGCGTTGGACATCTTCTCCCCGCCGCGTGAGGAGTACAAGTAGGCGAAATGGCAACGACGACGGAACAGAAGCGAGAATACAAGATAATAGGGACCCGCCCGATACGTCACGACGGCGTGGACAAGGCGACCGGGCGCGCCGTGTTTGGTGCGGACGTCGCGCTCCCCGGACTTCTGCACGGCAAGGTGCTACGCAGCCCTCACTTGCACGCGAGAGTCAAGTCTATCGATGCCAGCCGAGCGGAGGCCCATCCGGACGTAAAGGCCGTCGCCACCGCGGCGGACCTGGCGCCGACCGGACCGGTGGCGCGCGAGGTCGTTCTCGGCCAGACGCCGAGCCGAAACATCCTCGCCGTCGACAAGGTGCTGTATCGAGGGCACGCGATCGCGGCTGTCGCCGCCTCCAGCCCTCATGCCGCCGAGCAGGCGCTGTCGCTCATCGACGTCGAGTACGAACCACTGTCCGGGGTCACGTCTGTCGAGGAGGCGATGGCGTCCGACTCACCGGTGCTGCACGAGCACTGGACCGACGACGACCATCCCGCCGGTACGAACATCGCAGGGAAAGAGGAGCACAGCTTTGGCGACCTGAGTGGGGGCTTCGAGTCCGCCGATCTGGTGATGGAGCGCGAGTACCGGACCAAGACCGTGCATCAGGGGTACATCGAGCCGCAGAACGCCACCGCCTGGTGGTCGCCCAACGATCGCCTGACCGTCTGGTGCAGCACCCAGGGCCACTTCGGAGTTAGGGACAACACCGCACGCATCCTGGGCGTCCCGATTTCGGACGTCAAGGTCGTGGCTACAGAGATTGGAGGCGGCTTCGGCGGCAAGCTACCGGTCTACCTGGAGCCCGTCGCCGCTGTGCTGTCGAAGAAGAGCGGGCGACCGGTGAAAATGACCATGGACCGAGGAGAGGTGCTCGAAGCGACCGGCCCGACCTCCGGGAGCTACATGCGCATAAAAATGGGCGTCACCAACGAGGGACGCATTACGGCGGCGGACGCATTCGTTGCGTTTGAGGCAGGGGCGTTTCCTGGTGCGCCGGTAGTGCAGGCCGCCGCTTCCGTGTTCGCGCCGTACGACATCGAGAACGTCCACGTCGAGGCATATGACGTAGTCGACAACAAGCCAAAAACGAACGGCGTATCGCGCTCCGGGAGCCCCGATCGTCGCCTACGCTACCGAAAGCTTCGTCGACGAGATCGCGGAAGAACTCGGCATAGATCCTATCGAGTTCCGTCTCCTCAACGTCGCCCGCCACGGATCACGCAGGTCCGACGGCGTCATGAACATCCACATTGGGGCCGAGGAGGTGATGGATTCGGTCAAGTCTCACCCCCACTACAGCGCGCCCCACGACGGGAAGTGGCGTGGACGGGGCGTCGGTATGGGGTTCTGTCGCAACAACTCAGGCATGACATCGGCGGTCGTCAACGTGCTGTCGAACGGCACTGTCAGCCTGGTGGAGGGCAGCGTCGACATCGGGGGCACGCGCACCGCGCTGGCCCAGCACGTTGCCGAGGTACTGGGCATCCCGGTCGAGGACGTCATCCCCCAGGTGGCGGACACTGACACCATCGGGTACACGTCGGCGACGGGTGGCAGTGGGGTGGTCTTCAAGTCAGGGTGGGCTGCTTACGAGGCCTCCTAAGGACGTCAAGAGACAGCTTGTTCAGCGGGCGGCCGCTGTCTGGGACGTGCCGGAGGACCAGGTCGAATACGCGGATGGCAAGCTCAGCCACGTGTCCGACCCTGCGCTTCAGATGACTTTCCAGGAGATCGCCGGGCTACTCGACGAGACCGGCGGGCCTGTGGTCGGACGAGCAAACATGAACCCGGGCGGCTCCAGTGGCTCCTACACCGCCAACATCGTGGACGTCGAGGTCGATCCCGAGACCGGCAAGGTTGAGATTCTGCGCTATACGGCGTTCCAGGACGTTGGCAAAGCTGTCCATCCGAGCTACGTCGAGGGACAGGTCCAGGGCGGGACGGCCCAGGGGATAGGGTGGGCGCTCAACGAAGAGTATTTCCTGGCCGACGATGGCAGCCTTCTGAACAATAGCCTCCTGGACTATCGAATGCCGACCAGCCTCGATCTACCGATGATAGAAACCGTCCTCGTAGAGGTTCCGAACCCGGGCCATCCCTACGGCGTCAGAGGCGTGGGTGAGGCCAACATATCGCCGCCGCTGGCCGCGATGGCAAACGCCATCCATGCCGCCATCGGCGTGCGGATGCGCCACCTGCCGATGAACCCCGCGGCCGTACAGAAGGCGATCGGCGAGGCGCGGTCAACCGGCGAAGGCTGACGGTCGGCCTGGAGTATAATAGCGTCCGTACGCTTTGAGTTTCCTATATGGACATCGCATTCGACAGAGGGAGTAACGAAAGGCCAAAAGGCCATGCTCTCCTCTATTTCAGAAGCTCTTCCGACCCCGACGAGATATGGGTTACGTATCTCGTCATTCTCCCCATCACCGTCGACGTCTCGAAGTATGTTCCCCCGTTTCTCATGAACCAGGTTGGGGAGATGGGGCCGAAGGACCTTTCGGCGTTCGCGTTCCCTCCAGCCCCGGAGCGTATCGAAGGTTATGGCGCGTTAGAGGAGATGGCGGAGCTACGCAACGACGACATCATCTCGGCCGGTCGGTTCGACCCCAACGACGTGCCCTCGGCGATGATGTCGATCAACGACGCTGTGCAGCGCTATGCGGAGATATACTCGCAGGTCGCGGGTGGCGTCGTCCAGGCTGAAGGGGAACAGGAAGAGGATGCGGGCGAGTTTGGCGTCAACGAGGTCCTCTTCAGCCTGATGAGCGAAAGCGACAAGCTGAGCGAACTGACGAAGCTCGTGGGCAGCCTGCGTTTCGCCGTCGAGGGCTCGGACGAAACGATGACTCGAGAGACCGAGGATAGCATCGGTCTTCTGTCGAAGCACCTTCCCGAGAACCACAACATCCAGCGACTCGTTGAGGCCGTGAAGTCCTCTGACAGCCGGAGCGCGGAGCTGGCCGATCTCTACCTGCAGCGGTGCTACCACCTTGTACAAGAAGAGTACGCGAAGCTGGGCCAGATCGAGGCCAAGATTCGCGACGTGGAGGCCAGCCGCCCGTCGGAGTGAAGAAGACCAACCACGGAGATGATAGAGCCCACAGAGAACTTAACAATTAGTCTCTGCGGTCTCAGCGGTGAACTATCCCCGGAGGTGTTCTAGCGCCTCTGGGTTGATGCACGAAGGCATCGGCTGGCCGGTTAAGGCCGCGATGATGTTGCGAGCGGCCATGTTGGCCATGGCTTTGAAGGTGGCTGAGCTTCCGCTGGCGATGTGGGGCGTGATCACCAGGTTCGGCAGTGTCAGTAGCAGGTCGTCCATAGGTATGGGCTCCGGGTCCGCGACATCGATGGCCGCGCCAGCGATCGTGCCTACCGATAGAGCGTCGTATAGCGCCTTTGGGTCGACAGTTTTTCCCCTCGATGTGTTGATCAGGAACGCCTCCGGCTTCATCCGCTCGAGTTGCGACTTGCCGATTAGCCCTTCGGTCTCCGGCGTCAAGGGCATGTGCAAGGAGACGTAGTCGGCCTCGCTCAACAGCGAGTCGAGGTCGGCCATCCACTCTACGCCCAGCTCCTCTTCAAGTTCCGACTTTCGCGTCCTCGAGTGGTAGATGATCCTCATATCGAAGCCGCGTGCCCGTTTGGCGACGCGATGGCCGATGCCGCCCAGCCCCACGATGCCGAGAGTCTTGCCGTGTATGTCCGTGCCGATGTAGGGCGTCTGAGTTAGGTAGGTCCAGTTGCCCGCCCGCACATCGCGGTCGGAGAAGGTGATTCGCCGTCCAGCGTCCAGGATGAGAGCGAAGGTGAAGTCGGCACACGACTCCTGAAGAATTCCCGGCGTGTTGCCGAGAAGAATGCCCCGTTTGGTGGCCTCCGGAATGTCGAGGTTGTCGGTGCCCACGGCCCTGTTGGAGATCACTCGGAGAGACTTGCCGGCCGCCATCATCTTGGCGTCGATGCGGTCGTAGGACTCGACAAACAACGCCTGGGACTCCGCGACCTTTTCGAGCAACAGGTCCCTGGGTGGGGAGGTCTCCTTGTCCCAGACCTCGATCTCGAAGTTCTCGCGCAGCAACTCGGCGGCCTCCGGATGGTACGGCCGCGACATGAATATCTTGGCTTCTGCCATCTCTCCCTCCGCTACAGACCGAAAGCGTAGCCGTCTCGTCTCGGATCGGCGCCGCCTTGAAACACGCCCTGCCCGACGTCGATGGCTATTCCGTGAGCGCCTCCGACGGTCGGCGTCCACGGGTCGAGAACCTCGACCTCATGGCCGAGTTCGGTTAGCGCGCGCCGGCTCTCGACTGGGAAACGCTCCTCCATCCCCACGCGTGCGCCCTCGCAGTACCGAAACCTCGGGGCGTCGATGGCCTGCTGCACGTTCATCCCGAATTCAAGGAAGTTGAGCAGCATCTGTGGCGTGGTCTGGAGGATGCCCCAGCTCCCCGGGGTGCCTATGCTGAGGACGAACCTGCCATCGCGGAACGTCTGAGTCGGCGCCACGACGAAATCGACCCGCTTGCCGGGGCCGATGCGGTTGGGGCTGCCCTCCTCCAGATCGAACCAGGCACACATGTTGTTGAGAAAGATCCCAGTGTCGCCAACGGCCACCGCCGAGCCGAAGGAGCCGCCGAGGGTCTGCGTCACCGTGACAACGTTGCCGTCCCGGTCGGCCACCGCGAAGTGAGTCGTCATGCCGCCATCGAACGCCGATGCATCCCCGGGCGCCAGAGCGCCTTCGGGCACTTCGAGAGCATAGTGCTCGCCCGGAGAGACCGCCGCGTGCTCTCTGTCGATGCGACCCCGCTGGCTGGCCGCGTAGTCCTTCGAGAGCAGTCTGTTCAGCGGAACCTCGACGTTGTCCGGGTCGCCGCCATACTTGATGCGGTCAGCGACGGCCAGCTTGATCGACTCCATCAGCAGGTGGAGAGTCACGGCGTCCTGGGAGACCAGTTCGCTGGGGTCGAACCCCTCCATCAGGTTGAGCGTCTCCAGGATCTGGAACCCGGACGAGTTCGGCGGCGGCGCGAAGACCTCGTACCCGCGGTATGAGGTGCTGATCGGCTCCATCCATTCCGCCTCGTACTCGGCGAGGTCCTCGGCGGTCAGCAGCCCGTTCAGGTCGCGGACGCCAGCGATTATCCTCTGGGCAATCTCGCCACGGTAGAACGTCTCTGCACCGTCCCGTGCGATTAACCGCAGGGAATCGGCGAGCTGGGGCATAGCAAGCTTTGCTCCCGGACGAGGCGCATTGCCGTTTCTGTCGAGGATGATCGCCGACGAGGAGTCGAACTGCCGGAGTCGCTCCTCATTGGCCCTCATGACACGGCTGTTCAAGTACGTGACCGGAAAGCCGTTCTCTGCGTGGGCGATGGCTGGGGCGAATAGAGCGTCGCGCTCCATAGTGCCGTAGGTCTGGTGGAGCGTCAGCCAGCCGGCCAGGTTGCCCGGCACCAGCGGTGCGAAGATGCCCGTCCGCTTCGTCTCGTCGGTGTAGCGGTCGGGTTCCGCGGCCTTCGGCGCTCGTCCCGAGAAGTTCAGCGCTCTGACCCTGCCTTCGCCGGCGACGTGGACGAGTGCAATGCCGATGCCGCCGACGCCGGACATGTAAGACTCGACGACGTTCAGCGTCGCGGCGGTCGCGACTGCGGCATCGAAGGCGTTCCCGCCCAGTGCGAGGATACGCGCGCCGGCCGCCGACGCCATCGGGTGCGCCGAGCTCACCATCCCGTTGACGCCCATCGCCACGGGGCGGCTCGGAGGCGTATGGTCCTTCCAGGTCGTCATGTCTGCATTCCGTTTTGGGATCCGCTCACACTGAGCCTGTCGAACTGTCGCCCGGCCAATTAATAAAGGTTTGCTACAAGCCGATCGCGTACCCGTCGCGGCGCGTGTCGCAGCCGCTGAGGTAGACTCCGGACTCCTCGTCGATCTGGATCGCCTGGGCGCCCGAGACGCGCATCGACCACCCTTCGAGCGTGCCCACCTCGTGGCCACGCGCCTCGAGCTCTCGGCGTACCTGCACCGGCAGCCGTTCCTCCACGTGGACTTCGCGTCCGCCATAGAGCCGGAACTGCGGTGCTTCAATGGCCTGCTGAATGTCCATCCCGAAGTCGAGGAAATTGACAAGGATCTGAACGGTCCGCTGCAAGATCGCCCATCCGCCCGGCATCCCGAGGCTCGTCACGAACCGGCCGTCCCGATAGGTCTGGGTCGGGCCCATCGCCGTGGCGATCCTCCTTCCGCCCACGAGTCGGTTGGGGGCGTCATCCGGGAGGTCGGCGGCATGGGTCATGTTGTTCAGGAAGATTCCAGTGTCCCCAATCGTCACACCCGAGCCGAAGAAGTGCCCGATGGTCTGGGTGATGCCGACCACGTTCCCGTCGCGGTCCGCCACCTCGAAATGGGTAGTGTTCCCTCCCCCGACTAGCCGAGGGTCGCCGGCCGAGAGGGCGTTCGCTGGCCTGTCAGACGTGTACTTTTCGCCGGACACCACCGACGCCGCGGTCATGTCGATACGCTGCTTCTGCGCAGCCGCGTAGTCTGTCGAGAGGAGCCCGTCAATCGGCGGGTCGACGTACCCCGGGTCTCCCGCGTAAGCGATACGGTCCGTCGCGCAGAGCTTCGCCGCCTCGATCATCGCATGGACCGTATCGGCGCTATGGAACGCCAGCTCGTCGGAGTCGAACTGCTCAATGAGCTTGAGGTTCTCCAGTGCCTGGAACCCACATGACGCCAGGGGCGGCGCGTAGACCTGATATCCGCGATAGTCGACGCCGATCGGGTCCCGCCAGACGGCCTGGTACTCGGCCAAGTCGTCTGCCGTCAAGAATCCGTCCATCTCGCGAACGGCAGCCGCGATTCGCCCGGCCAACTCGCCGGTGTAGAAGGCGTCCCGTCCCCTCTCTGCAATGATGCGCAGCGAGGCCGCGAACTGGGGCCACCGCAGCCGCGTTCCCGGCGCCGGAGCCTTGCCCGCGCCGTCGAGGAAGACCGCAGCGGAACTGGCGAAGGGCCGGAGGCGGTCGGCGAACTCGGCGACGACGGCGCTGTTCTGGTACGTAGTAGGGAAGCCGCTCTCCGCGTAATCGATGGCCGGCTGAAAAAGGCGCTCCAATTCGAATGTACCGTGCTTGCTATGGAGCTCCAGCCAGCCCGCGACGTTGCCCGGGACCAGGGGGGAGAGGATGCCGAGATCCTTCGTTTCGGCGGTGTAGCGCGAAGGGTCGGCCGCCTTGGGCACAACCCCGAAGAAGTCCAGCGCGCGAGGACGAGACTCGCCGGCGAGCCGGACGATCGCGACGCCGGACCCACCGGGACCCGACATGTACGGCTCGACGACGCCCAGGGTGGTCGCCACAGCGATGGCGGCGTCGAAGGCGTTGCCTCCCTCAGCCAGTACGTTCACCCCCGCCATCGAGGCAAGAGGGTTCCCGGCGGAGACCATACCGTCGACGCCCATGACGACGGGGCGGCTGGGTGGTGGATAGGCAGAGCTGACTGTCACGAGTGCATGGTTCGTCGCGTTTCGTCGTAAGTGTATCTAAGGCGAGTACAAGCTAGAGGCTCGACGGGCGGCTGTCAAGCGAGCGGAATCCGTGGGTGTTGTCAGAGGCGGTAGGTGTTTGAAGGTTCTCCACATCTTGGCGGGGGCATGTAGGAGCGCATTGCATGCGCCTGTCCCTTCGCTCGCGCTTTTCGATACGTACGGATGTTCCTGTCGTTGTCCAGTCAATATGTCACCCCTAAGTGTTCAGTGAATTTGTCCTGGCGGGTGATTTGAAGGGCCTTCGCCAGGGGTGGTGGGGGGCTGGTTTTCGAGGTAGAGGCGAGTCGCCGATGGGCGCCTTGCCTCTAGCAGTGTCTTGGTTACCATTGCGCTGTGGCCGGTTCTGTGCACGGAGAGAAGTGGTACCTGGGGCAGCGTCCTGTGAGAGGAGGGCACGTCCTTGATAGGTGACGATAAGCTCTCCGTCGAGCCGTAGTTGGACTTCGACGCGTGCCCGGGCATAGCTGGCCCGATGGGGGTCGGGCAGTATCTGCAACGTGCGACCCTCGAAACGCACGGTGTTGTCAGCCGCCACAGTCCGCTGGTACTTGAAGCAGAGGATGCCAGCGAGGTCCGTTCCCGCAGGGACGCACTGGTAGGCGGCACCCGGCCGGGCGGCGGGAACGCCGAACCGGGAGTTGAACCGTGGCAGGAAGTCCGCCAGTACAGCATTGGCCTCCTCTAGCGTGCTGGCTCCGGCCAGGCGCAGCTCCATCAGCAGCCGGTCCTGGAAGGTCCCCCAGAGTCGTTCGATGCGGCCCTTGGCTTGGGGCGAATGGGCGAGTACCAACCGGACGCCCAGCTCATTGAGCGCACGGCCCACTTGCGTCTGGGGAGTCTGGCCCGTCAGCTGCTCCTCCAAGGTCTCATTCTGAGCACGGCTCACCGTGAAGGTGCTGTGGCGATCGCTGTAGAGGGTAAGGGGGATGCCCTTGCGTTGGATGACCCCTTGCAACAACTGCATGTAGCCGTATGAGTCTTCTTGTTCACGAAAGCATCCGTAGGGAACGGTGCCGGTGGCGTCGTCTATCCCGCCGATGAGCGTGAGCCAGGGACCGCGTCCTTGGAGCCAGTCGTGGCGGCTGCCGTCCACCTGGAGCATCATCCCCTCCTGAGGATAGCGTTCGCGCCGGCGACGGTGCTTGGGTGCTCGCCGGCGGCGCGGCGTCTTGATGCCCGCCTGTAGTAGCACCCGCCGCACGGTGGACCGGGACAGGAACAGGCCCTCGCGCTCGGCCATTAACTCACTCAGGTGCGTGTGGTTCGCACCATCGTACGGGCCGGCGGCAAGGGCAACTACCCGCTCACGAACAGCCTCACTGACCGTATGCGGGGGCCGGCGGCCACGATTGCCGTGGGCGATGGCGACCACTCCCTCCCGCCGGTACGCCGCCAACAACCGACGGACCTGGCGCACTGACAAACCCATCAGCTCACCCGCCTGGGCGGCCGTCAGTTCTCTACTCTCCACCCGATTCAAGACTATGATCCGCTGCTGCTCTTTCCTGTTCAATGTGATTGTCTCCATGGTGACATTTTCACTGAACAGTTAAGGGGTGTCACAATCACTGACCTATCACATACGTACGGATGTTCCTTGACAGGGCCTGTTCTCCCAGGTAATATGTATCTCTCGGTCGCACCTTAACAACTGGATAGTGGAAGGAAACAATTCTTAGAGTTTGATCCTGGCTCAGGACGAACGCTGGCGGTGCGCTTAATGCATGCAAGTCGAACGATCGAACCACGACTTGTCGTGGTAAGAAAGTGGCAGACGGCTGAGTAACACGTAAGTGACCTGCCCCTAAGAGTGGGATAATCCCGAGAAATCGGGCCTAATTCCGCGTACGTTCGCCCCGATGCGTCGGGGTGAGGAAAGGTTTCTCAACTTGTTGGGAAGCCGCTTGGGGAGGGGCTTGCGGCCTATCAGGTGGTTGGTGAGGTAACGGCTCACCAAGCCGAAGACGGGTATCCGGTGTGAGAGCACGAACGGGCAGAGGGGGACTGAGACACGGCCCCCACTCCTACGGGAGGCAGCAGCAGGGAATCTTGCGCAATGGGCTAAAAGGCCTGACGCAGCGACACCGCGTGGGGGAAGAAGGCTTTCGGGTTGTAAACCCCTTTTCTCGGGGAAGAGTGAGGACGGTACCCGTGGAATAAGCCTCGGCTAACTACGTGCCAGCAGCCGCGGTAATACGTAGGAGGCGAGCGTTGTCCGGATTTACTGGGCGTAAAGGGCGAGTAGGCGGCCCGTTAAGTCTCATGTGAAATCTCCCGGCCTAACCGGGAGGGGTCATGGGAAACTGACAGGCTTGAGGGCAGCAGAGGAAAGCGGAATTCCAGGAGTAGTGGTGAAATGCGTAGATACCTGGAGGAACACCAGAGGCGAAGGCGGCTTTCTGGGCTGTCTCTGACGCTGAGGCGCGAAAGCATGGGGAGCAAACCGGATTAGATACCCGGGTAGTCCATGCCCTAAATGGTGGATACTAGGCATAGGGGGTATCGACCCCCTCTGTGCCGTAGCTAACGCGTTAAGTATCCCGCCTGGGGAGTACGGCCGCAAGGCTAAAACTCAAAGGAATTGACGGGGGCCCGCACAAGCAGCGGAGCGTGTTGTTTAATTCGATGATAAGCGAAGAACCTTACCAGGACTTGACATGCTTCTGAAATCTCGGGAAACCGAGGCCTCCTTCGGGACAGATGCACAGATGTTGCATGGCTGTCGTCAGCTCGTGCCGTGAGGTGTTGGGTTAAGTCCCGCAACGAGCGCAACCCTTGTCGTTAGTTGCTTTTTTCTAGCGAGACTGCCCCTAAAAAGGGGGAGGAAGGTGGGGACGACGTCAAGTCAGCACGGCTCTTACGTTCTGGGCTACAAACACGCTACAATGGTCGGTACAGAGGGTTGCCAAGGAGCGATCCGGAGCTAATCCCATAAAGCCGGCCCCAGTTGGAATTGCAGGCTGAAACTCGCCTGCATGAACCTGGAGTTGCTAGTAACCGCAGGTCAGCACACTGCGGTGAATACGTTCCCGGGCCTTGTACACACCGCCCGTCACGTCATGGAAGTCGGCAACACTTGAAGTCGCTGGGCCAACCCCGATTCGTCGGGGCGGCAGGCGCCGAGGGTGGGGTCGATGACTGGGACGAAGTCGTAACAAGGTAGCTGTACCGGAAGGTGCGGCTGGATCACCTCCTTTCTAGGGAGTAGGGACTCTTCCCGATTCGTCGGGAGGGACTCCTAGGTCGGTCAGTGGGTGAGGTGTCACGAATAGCCGGGTAGAGCCGGATCCCGTTTCACACGGGAAGAGCTCCTCGGAAGCTAAATGTCATCTCCATAGACAGCCCACTGTCACAAACGACTGCTCCGTTTTCGAGCAGAAACTCAATGTTTCCTTCCACTATCCAGCAGTTAAGATGCAAGGGGCCAGTCCGCACAATGCAGACCGGCCCTTTCGTTTTGTTTCACTTCTTGGCCAGACGGTCCGTGGGGCTGTAGCTCAGCTGGGAGAGCGCCTCCCTTGCACGGAGGAAGTCGGGGGTTCGAGTCCCCCCAGCTCCACCACCACGACCCATTCTCTACCCTTCCCCGTCCGCCTCTGAATGTCTCAGTAAGCCTCCTAAACGTAGCTAAGTTAGGTATCACTAAGGCCTAAATAGCTGGTCGAGGCCTCCCCAGCGATCTCTCGCGATCTCTCGCAATCCCTTGTTATCTCGCATCAATTGTGGTAACACTTTCTTCGGAGGCACAGACTGTTGAAGCTATCGGCAACAAGGGTGAGGGCGCTCAGGGACCCCGGGCGCTACTCGGACGGCGACGGCCTGCATCTGTTTATACACAAGAACGGCCGCAGGAGTTGGGTGCAGCGGATAACCGCTGACGGTCGACGGCGAGATATCGGCCTGGGCGGGTATCCGACTGTATCGCTGGCGCATGCGAGGAGGCGCGCAACGGAGAATCGCGAGGCGATTAGCAGTGGAAGGGATCCGGTCGCGGAGAAGCACAGGCCCGCGATGCCCACCTTCAGCGAGGCCGCCTATACTGTCCACGAAGCCAACAAACCTCGTTGGCGCAACGGAAGCCACACCTCAGCGTGGATTCAGACCCTTGAGCGACACGCTTTCCCCAAGATTGGTAACAAGAAGATCGACACGGTAAGCCGCACTGACGTGCTGTCCGTCCTTACACCCATCTGGTCGACGCGCCCCGAGACCGCCCGGCGCGTGCGGCAGAGGATGCGAACGATATTCAGATGGGCCATGGCGAATGAACTGATCGAGACGAACCCTGCGGGAGAAGCCATAGATGGGGCCCTGCCGTCAATGCCCAAGGTCAAGGCACATCTCCGGGCGCTTCCCTACCAGGAGGTGGGTTCGGCTCTCAAGACCGTCGATAAGTCCCAGACGTCACTTGCTTCGAAACATTGTCTGAAGTTTCTGGTTCTCACGGCCGCGCGGTCAGGGGAGGCGAGGGGAGCGACTTGGGACGAGGTCGACCTCGAAGGTGCAACTTGGACGATACCCGGCTCACGCATGAAGGCAGGCGTAGAGCATCGGGTACCCCTGAGCGACCAGGCCCTCGACGTGTTGACACTGACACACCATCTTGAAGATGGGTCCGGGCTCTGCTTCCCGTCCCCGCTGCGACCTGGCCGGATGCTGAGCGACATGACCATGACGAAGATACTCCGTTCGACCGGTCTTGCGGACCGGGCGACGGTTCACGGGTTCCGCACTTCCTTCAAAACCTGGACCATGGAACAGACGGACACGCCCTGGGCGGTCGGGGAGGCTGCGCTGGCGCATCAGCTTGGTGGCACTGTCGAGCAGGCATATGCTCGGTCCGACCTGTTCGACCGCCGCCGGATGCTCATGCAGCAGTGGGCGGACTACCTCACAGCCTAGCCGCGCCATGTCAATCAGCCGATTCCCAGGCGGCGGGCGACGACCCGAGTTCGCTCGTCGCTACCGGCCGGGACTGTATCCAGACGGTGATGTCGCTTGCCTTCCACCTGACGGCCGTAGCGCTGACCCTGACAGGTAGAGGGAATCTTCCACTTCGCATCAACCTGTAGATCGAGGCGCGGCTCAATCCGGTAAGTTCCTCTACTTCTCGACGACGTAGCAGTCTATCGTTCACTTTCATGCTCCCTTCTTTTGAGGTTGCTCATGTTGCGTATTCGCAGCGGCGGGTGGTGGGCCGCTGGCCTCTCGATACAGGTGTGCGGCTGGGCCGCCGGAGCCGACGGAACGGGCGAGCGCCGGCGGCATCCAGCCGTCTCAGACCCCGCCGTGCCGCCGTTGCGCCTGCGCCCGGCGGGGCCGCTTGTCTAGCTGTGCTCCTTGAAGAAGCTCATCTGGAAGCTCTCGGTGACGAGGATCGCCATGCCTCCGGGCATCTGTGAATGGCGGAGAGATAATGTACCGGCAGGGCGGCTCAAGAGCTGAGATGTGGCGCTTGAAAAGCGTACCGCCTGTCGCCTTCAATCAGGAACGACCGAACCTGACTGAAGGTGGATTGGATGTACAAGGTGGGTATTTACCTCCGTGTTCGCAAGGCTTGTTTCGTCGAAGGGATGAGCGTCCGAGAGGCGGCCCGAGTGTTCGGGCTACACCGGGACACGGTGCGCAAGATGCTCGAGTACTCCGTGCCCCCCGGGTATCGACGGCAACGACCGGCTCGCAGACCGAAGCTCGATCCATATAAGGGTGTGATGGACCAGATCCTGGAGCAGGATCTGAGCTCACCGAAGAAGCAGCGTCACACCGCCAAGCGTATCTACGAACGGCTCAGAGACGAACACGGCTTCCCCGGCAAGTACACGATAGTCAAAGACTACGTTCGAGAACGCCGTCGTCATACCCGCGAGATGTTCTTACCTCTGTCCCACCCTCCGGGACATGCCCAGTGCGACTACGGCGAAGCTCGAGTGATCATCGGCGGAGTGGAACGCAAAGCCCACTACTTCGCCTTGGACCTCCCTCACAGCGACGGGTGCTATGTGAAGGCGTATCCCGCCGAGACGACGGAGTCATTCTGCGACGGACACGTCTCCGCCTTCGCGTTCCTGGGCGGAGTGCCTCAGAGCATCCTCTACGACAACACCACGCTCGCGGTAGCCAGAATCCTGGGAGATGGTCGCCGGCAGCGGACCAGGGTGTTCTCCGAGCTTCAGTCCCACTACCTGTTCGAGGACCGGTTCGGCCGTCCAGGCAAAGGGAACGATAAGGGCAAAGTAGAAGGTCTGGTCGGCTATGTCCGCCGGAACTTCCTGGTGCCCATTCCATCGTTCGAGAGCTTCGATGCCCTCAATGCTCATCTGGAGCAACACTGCCTCAGACGGTTCGAAGATCGACTCCGTCGTCTCGGCCACAACGAGACGATAGGAGAACGGCTGGAGCGGGACCTGGAGAAGCTGCTGCCTCTGCCGGCCGTACCGTACGACGCCAGCGACAAGCACGCGACGAGGGTCAGTTCTCTGTCCCTGGTCAGATACCGGACCAATGACTATTCGGTCCCGGTGGCCTACGGTCATCGGGACGTTCTGGTCCGCGGATATGTACACGAGGTTGTGATCAGCTGTGGCGCTGAAGTCATCGCCCGCCATCGGCGGTCCTACGATCGAGACGACTTCGTCTTCGACCCTCTCCATTACCTGCCGCTCCTTGAGAAGAAGACGAGGGCATTGGATCAGGCGGCGCCGCTGGTTGGATGGGAGTTGCCCGAGGAGTTCGGAGTGTTGCGGCGGTTGCTGGAGTCTCGGATGGGCAAGCGAGGAAAGAGGGAGTTCGTGCAGGTGCTCAGACTGATGGAGAACTTCCAGCCGGAAGAAGTCCACGACGCCGTACGAGACGCCATTCGACTCGGGGCTGTGAGCTTCGATGCTGTCAAGCACCTGGTGCTGTGCAGGATCGAGGGTCGACCGCCTAGACTCGACATGGAGTTGTACCCGTATCTGCCCAGGACCAACGTTGCAACAACCTCGACCAGGGACTACATGGCTCTCCTGGCGGGGAGCCGGTCATGACCAACAAGTCCACGATGTTGCTCGAACACAACCTCAAGCAACTCAAGCTCCCCACGTTCCTGAGGGAGTACGACAAGCTGGCATCCCAGTGTGCCAGTGAGGGAGCCGACCATCCGGACTACCTGCTGCGACTATCGGAGTTGGAGCTGATCGACCGTCACCATCGCATGGTGGAACGTCGGATCAAAGCAGCCCGCTTCCCGACGACCAAGAGTCTCGACACCTTCGACTTCCTGTCTATGCCGTCCCTGAACGAGGCTCTGGTTCTGGAGCTGGCACGATGCGAGTACATCGAGCGCCCCCACAACGTCATCGCTCTCGGCAACAGTGGCACCGGCAAGACCCATATCGCCCTCGGTCTCGGTCTGGCTGCGTGTCAGAGGGGACTGTCCGTGGGCTTCACCACCGCCGCTGCTCTGGTTCACGAGCTGATCGAGGCCAGGGACGAACGGCGTCTGCTCAACCTGCAGAGAAGGCTCGCACGACTCAAGCTTCTGATCATCGACGAACTGGGCTTCGTGCCCTTGTCCAAGACTGGCGCCGAGCTGCTCTTCGAGGTGTTCAGCCAGCGTTACGAGCGTGGATCGGTCCTGGTGACCTCCAAGTGAGCCCTTCGTCGAGTGGACCGAGGTGTTCGGCTCTGAACGGCTGACCGGAGCTCTCCTCGACCGCCTCACCCACCATGTCGACATCCTGGAGATGAACGGGGACAGCTACCGACTCAAGCACAGCAAGAAGACTTCTGGCCGCCAGCTATCTGACTGACCCTGATCTCCAACGCCCCACGAACCTTGATGCCCATTCTACGGCGTTCAGTGGTACAGTTTTGCTCCGCCCCGCTGGTACGTTTTCACACCGCCCTTGACACGCAGCAAGAGGCACTCGCAGACTGGACTGGCGCGAGTTCGCGGGGACGTTCGGTTGGCCGGATGGCGGCCGGTTGCCGCCGCCGCCGTCAGGCAGGGAGTGGCAGGGCGCGCAATCGGGCCAGGGCACGATCGAACTGGGCTTCCCAAGGCCAGCGCTGTGGCAGATGCAGTGTGAGGCGGCGCGCCGAGCGGGTGATCCGTCCGGCCAGGGAGAAGAACCGCCGCCGGAGGGTCTTGGTGGTCACCACCTGCTCGCCCAGACCGATGCGCGCTGTCCAGCGGGCGATGTTGTGGGCCATCACCTGTACCGCCAGCCAGGCGGCGTTGGCGGCGAAGCGGCCCGAGGGGAGATGGTTCAACCCCACACCGTGCTTGAGGTCTCGGATGGCATTCTCGATCTCGGCGTGGCGGCGATGGTCGGCCTCCAGTTCGAGCATCTCCCCGTCCCGGTCGGTGATGAAGCCGTGATAGCTGTAGGTGGCGAAGAGGGCCAGCTGGGAACCGGGCGTGGGCTTCACACGCCGGACGATGAGCCGCACCGGCGCGGCGTCAGGTTCACTCTGGAAGGGAGTGCAGGTGGTCTCGGCCACATCGGCGGCGCCGTCCATCCAGTAAGGAATCGGCGTCCAGGCATCTTCGGGTATCGCCTCGATGAGATTGTGCAGGCTTTTATGCTGGCGGATGGTGATGGAGAAGCGGACATCCATCTTGCGGCAGACGGATACCACGCCATGAGTGTAGAACCCGCTGTCGGCCCGTAGCGTGAGTCGTCCGTTGGCCCCGGCGTAGCGCACCCGTCCCACCGTCTCCCGCAGGAAGTGGGCGGCGCCGCGGGCGGTGTTGGCCCGGCCCTCGCGCAGCCGGGACATCAGCACGTCTCCGGTGCCGGCGGCGATGGCCAGCAGTGGGTGGTAGCCCCGCTTGCCGGTATAGCCGTGGTGGCGGGCGCCCTCCTTGGCCAGTCCGTAGGTCTCGCAGATGGTGGAATCGAGGTCGATGGTGAACGGCGCGTCGCCGGGTCCGGCCCCAGCGGCCCAGGCCCGGGCCAGCAGCTCCCGGCTCACCCGGTCCAGCTGGCGGACGTGGCCCCACCGGAAGCTGCGCAGGAAGGTGCCCAGGGTGGATGGCGCCTTGACCGTGCCGCCCAGGGTGCAGGCCGTCCCCCCGGTGCGCAACACATCAGCGTCGTCGATGCAGTCGCCGCCGGCCATGGCTGAGGCCACCAGGGTCATCAGCTTGTCTCCGGTGTTGGCCCGCCCCGGCGCGCCGCCCAGGTCAAGGTGATGGTCAACGAGTTCCCGCAGGCCCAGATGCCGGGCGAGGGTGGCCGGCAGGGGCAGACCGGCATTGGCCACCAGGCGGTGATCGTCAAAGACGATACGGATACGGTCGGGCTGGTTGCGTGGTAGCATCTATTGGGTGCTCCTTCTCTGGGACTGTTTTGCTGTTACAAAACCATTATCCCAGATTCAGAAGAGCACCCTCTGGCCACTTCAGGATGCTAACCCGACGCCCTCCCTCGGTGGATCCGGGGTTAGGCTCCAACCCTTCAAGCTCCCAAGCCATCTTGTGATCAAAGTCGACCGAGAGTACACGGCCCGCAGTGCGCTTCCTTCCTCTGCCAACCGGCTTCGTCTGCCATACCCCCGTGCGCCACTTGGAGTGTTGGCCCGTCTGAAGGGCGCTGTGAGGCATCACCATGCCTATCACACCGCCGTCTTTCAGGTACAGGTCCACGCAACGCGCGAAGAATAGACTGGATATGTCTTGGTGGTTGGCATGCCTGCCACCGACCCAGATGCCGTACAAGTCCTTGCTCTGTCGTTCCAACTCAGTCCGCAGGGTGCTGGCGGTGTTCCGGTAGATCAGCCACGGCGGATTGCCAACAATCACGTTCACCTTGCGGCGTGACAGGGCCACTGGCCTCACCAGATTGCGGGTGTAGTAGGCCCAGATGTGGTTGCGGCCCTCGGCGTGCAGTCGCTGCATGGAGGCGATGGTCTCCCGCAGGGTTTGCCGCTCCCTAGGCTACCGGTGCGAAATCGGAGTTGGAGGGCGTCTCCGAGGTAGACCGGGACGGTGACATCTGCTGCGAAGCCCTCCTCGACCGCTGCCCGTATCGCGGGCTGCGCTGCCAGCACCCACGCGGCCCTGGCCAGATGTACCGCCACCGGGTGGACATCGATGCCGGCGACGGAGAAACGCAGCCACTCCAACACGTCCTTGGGACCGAGGGGAGTGGCCTTGGCTGCCTCTATGAAGTGGGTGACTGCTTCGGCGACGAATGTTCCAGACTCGCAGGCGGGGTCGAGGACGTACTGGTCCAGCGGGTCGGTCACCACTTCCCGCACGATGGCGCGCGCCAGCCAGTCCGGCGTGTAGTACTCTCCGAGCTGGCGGCGCTCATCGGGTGGTATGACGGTCTCGTAGAGGATGGCGGCAACGTCGTTGGGAGCCTTCTGCCAGTCGAACCTGGCTATGCGCCGGGCCAGGGTCCTGAGCAGGGGCATCCCTCCCACCTCGGTGGGCCACGCAAAAAAGTCCGACTCCACGACCCCCTGAAGACCGGTCTTGCTTCGAAAGTCGCGGCCAAGGAGGAGGTCCGCCGGATCGTTCTCCGCCAAGCGCCTAATGTCGCCGCCGAAGGACGCTTGGACCACCATGCCTATGACGGCGCTCAGGTAGGTATGTCGGACGAACAGGTCGTCCAGTTGATCGCTTGACCTGGCGATCTCACCCAGGGCCGCCGTGAGCAGGTTCTCCCACAGCTGTCTCTTGACTCTGATGGTGCTGGAGTTGGCGTGCTGGTCGTAGAGGGCCTTGAGCGTCGCTATGTCCCGCTCATACGATGGGGCCGTTGGGCCGAAGTGCTGTTCGATGGCGGAGCGGGACGGCTGCTTGCCTACCTCTGCGGAAAGAGCGTGGTCGCGGAGCCACTCGAAGAGGGTGATCCAGCTGTCCGCATCCTCCAGCGTGAAAGCGTAAGGCAGGACCGTCTTGACCGGACCGGCGTTGGGCCAGCGCAGCAGCCAGCGCCTCCCGTCGGCGAGGATGCCCATGCGCAAACGGCCCTGCTCCTCTGACTGCTCCAGGTAGTCGTCGAGTTGCTGGCCGTACTCGGGATTGAGGTTGAAGCCTCCCGCAGTCCCGATCCTGCGCTTGAACTCTATGAAGGTGTCGAGGGCGGCGAGGTCCACGGCGCGGCGCGAGCCCTGTGCGGGCGGGTTCTCCTCAACGATCTCATCGGGCATCACGAGCCCCGTGACGATGAGGAAATCGCGCACTGCGCTGGTGATATTCGCCTCGGGCTCGCCATTGTCGTGCCGCCGCAGAATCTCTGCGGCGGATTGGGCGTACTGAGGGTCGTTGTAGTCTATCTGTCCGGCCACCTAAGCCCTCTTGATGATCTGAGTCTCCGTCTCAAACGGGAATCCATGAGACGACCGGCTGTTCCCGCACCACTATTCAGATACAACGAATTCTCCTATCCAGCGCAAATGCCCCATCTCCTGCCCTACAGACCGGTAGAACTTCTCGTCCGCGGTCCACAGTTCGCAACGGAGGCTCTCGGCAAGCGCCAGATAGTGGGCGTCGTAGGCGGCGCCCTGACCAAATCGACTTGCCATCTCCAACGCCTTTCCGTGGAGATTCCACGGCTGATGCAACTCGATCTGAGAGGTGAGCAGGTTTCCGATAAGGTCAACCGCCCCCTCAACGCTCAACTCCCCTCGGGTCACTCTCTTGTGGAGCGCGTTGGATACCTCGAACGGCAGCAGGTGGGGAGCGGCCGGAGTAACGTCCTCGTTATGCCACACCCGAAGAATCGCCAGAGCCTTGTCAGTGTGCTCTTCCCTCACCAACCACTTGAAGGCAAGGCTGGCGTCTACAACCACGAAGCCGCTCACCCTAGTCCCTCTAGTTTGGCGTCCCTAGCCTCCCGCGCCTCTCGAATGAACTCGGCTCCGTTGCTGGGAAGCACCTTGTCACCGAAGTACTTCTTCTGGAGTTCCTCGAAACGCTCGGCGTCAGACCAACTGGACACAGGACTGCCGAAGCCCTGTGTCTCGTCTTGCGCCAACTCTTTATCTATGGCTGTATAGCAGTAATGGCGCATGGTCACTCCCTTGAGGGCGGCAACCACCTTCAGCCTGCGCTGAAAGGTTGGCTCCAAATCCAATGTGAGCCTCTTCTTCTTGACTTCCATGGTTTGCTCCTTCCGAGAGAGTCCTGGTGCTTGAATTATAGTACATACACAGAAATAGCTTCAATACCCCGTTGAAAATAGGCACCAAAAAAGACCACCATACATAAATCTGTTGGGGGAGGGTCATCGAAATCCTAACGATGACCCTCCCCCAATGTGAGTGACGGCCCAGCGCCCCTCGCTGTCCGGCTCGGCCTCTCGCTGCTTCTTCAAGCCCACTTGCCCGCTAGAGGAGGACTAGGCAGCACGCAGCTCAGGTAGCGTCAGCATGGCGGAGTAGCCCCTCTCGACGACGTGCGTCACCGAGACCCGGCCCGTGCCGTCGTACCCCGCACGGTAGGCGAACTCCGCCTTCGCGCGCCAGGGCACCCGGCCACCGACCCGGACTGCGGCGCCGCGAACCACCATCCCGCTCGGCTCGCCCTTCCGCCAGCCCAGCACCTTCACCTCGGCGGGCATGACCCGCTCCGCCTTCGTCGGCTGGAACAGGACGCCGTGCAGCTTCTTCAGCACGACCGGCGACGGGTTGTTCCTGCCGTTCATTATCTGGGAGAGATTGGAGGAGCTGATGCCGGCGCGCCGGGCGACCTCGTTCTGGCTGAAGCCGTGGGCGTTCATCCGGTCCCACACGGCCTCCCGGTCGATGCAGGCTGGCTGCGCGGGAGCGACCTTCGCCGGAGCCTCCAGCGCCGACTCCATCCTGGCCTGGACCTTCACGCCCATGTTGCTATGACCCCGCGCCACCATTGACATGTAGCTGTAGGAGACGCCCACGCGGTCGGCCAGGTCCCGCAGGCTCATGCCCAGCTCCCTGGCCCGCTCCCGGATGTAGCTGCTCTCCCCGGCCACGACGACGCCCTGGCGGTTGGCGCACTTGGCGGGCGCGACCTTCGCCGGAGCCTGCAACGTCGACTCGACCCTGGCCTGGACCTTGACGCCCATGCTCTGGCGGCCACGGGCAACCTGCGTCATGTAGCTGTAGGACACGCCAACGCGGTCGGCCAGGTCCTGCATGGTCATGCCCAGGGTGCGGGCGCGCTCCCGGATGAAGCTGCTCTCGCCGGTCACGACGCCGCCCTGGCGGTAGACGGTTCCCTGCCCGGGGACCTCTCCCAGCACCGCCATGGCCTTCTCGCGCATCTTCGGAGTCCACGGCCTTTTCCCGTTCGCAATCTGCGAAAGGTAGCCAACGGACACGTCCATCAGCGCCGCAAGCTCCTTCATCGTGAGCCCCCGCCGCCTCGCCGCAGCCCTGAGCTCGCTCTCGGTCCTGTCAATGCTCGTAGTCGTCATGTCGCTTCCTCCTGTAATGAAGAAGCGGGACCGCCCCCTTGTCGGAGACAGTCCCGCTCGAATCCGTGTCCCGATGGTCGGGACTGTCTCCTTGGGTGGCGTTGTTGCCGTGGCGAATGGCCAGTGCGGCATCCCCCGGAATCCAGTCCGGGGCAGCCTCTGCGGAAGGCCGTGTGCGGGCCAAGCCCCCGAAATCAAGTCCGGGGCAGGCTCCGTCGTGCATCGGGGCACAGGTCCTGCCCCCGACCGGAGTCGGGGAGAAGACCTGTGCGACGCGTGTGGGGTTGGGGGAAGGGGGAGCGGGTGGGGGAGGCAGCGACCCCCGTGCGGGGTGCTGCCTGGTGGAACGGAGCGCCCGTTCAAGCAGTCGCAGGAAGGCGACGACCCGGGGTCCAAGCAGGGCACTTAAGCGCCACGTTTGCCCTACGGGTCGTCAACCGTTGCTTGCGCTACGACAGCGCCGGGCCACTCTCCGGTCAGGGCCGAGGGCAAGCTTTTCCCAGGGGCCTCAGCCCCCGCAGGCTGCGCCGCGAGACGATGTTGCTGAGCCGCCAGCGCATCCCCAGGACCGCCGCGACCTCAAGCGTCCCGCCGTCGCCGGTGGGCACCAGGGCGGCAGCCCTGCCAGTGCCCTGGCTGTAGACCAGCGCGTCCCGGTCCCCGAACCGCCGCCGAACCAGGTCCGTCCACTCGGCGTAGGCCCACCGAGCCTGATGCGGCTCAGCCTTCGTCGTGTCCATGCCGGCGAGGACCGCCAGCGCCCCGTCCACGTCCCCCGCCTGCCTGAGCCGCCGCGCCTCGTGGACGCTCTTGGCCACGCTCAGTGTCTCCGTCGCCGGTTCCGTCTGCGGCTGCTCCGAGAGCAGCGCCGCCATGAGCCGGTCTACCAGCTCTTCGAGGCTGCGCCGGGGCCGCACCGCCGTCTCCATCGTCCGATTGCCAGTTGCCAATGTTGCCGTCGTCATCACGACCTCCTTCGTGTTGTGTTGCCTTTGGATTGCGCCCGCTTGCGGGCAAAGAAGAAGGGCCGACTCGAAAGAGACGACCCTTGCGTGTTGGGATGGGTTGTGAGCGGCCCGAAGCCGTCAGCGGCGGAACCTCCGAACCGTGCGCCGCGCGAGGAACCGCCTGAGTAGCAGCGCGCCGATGCCCAGGCCGACGACGTTCAACGCGAAGACCTCCACGTCCCCGGTGATGAGCAGCGCCGCAACGACCAGGGCGACCACCCCGGCCACCACGACCCGCTTGCGCTTCCGCCACGGCAGCTTCTCAGGGGCCTCGACCGCCGCTTCTCTCACCGGCGCGTAGGCCGTCCAGATGGGCAGCCCGATGGCAGCCTCCAGGTGCGTTGTCACCACGCCGCGTGAGCAGCCCCCGGTGTGCCACCGCACGTCGATGCCCTCGCCGTCCGGCCTCTGCCTGAACGCCAGCCCGTCCGACCTGCCGTCGTGACAGATCGCCGTCGTCGTCCAGAACCAGCCCCGGTCGAAGCTGACCCGGTGCGAAAGCAGGTCTGCGATCCGCTTCGCGCTCGGTCCCGTGTACCGTTCCGTCATGTGCGCTCCTCCTTCGCCGTTGCCGTCCGTTCAGTAGCCATACCGTCGTTACCTCCTTGTTGCTGTTGACTCCATGAATCCGTATTGCCGTTCCGCCGCCATCCGCAGTCCGACGAGGAATCGAACGGGGGAGACGCGGATGAAAAAGGGCGCAGCTCTACCAGGGTCGATATGGGCCACGACTCTGGGGAAGCTGCGACGACAGGGGAGCGGCCGGCCTACGACGTGTGGTCACAGGACGGCGCATTGAGAGAGAGGGCACAGCTCGACCAGGGTCACTATGGGCCACCACTCTGGGGAGCTGCTACAACTGGGAAGCGGACCGCCCATGACGTGTGGTCACAGAACAGGCGCGGGTGAATAAGGGCACAGCTCGACCAGGGTCAATATGGCGCGCCGACTCTGGGGAGGCTGCGAAGACGCGAAGCGGCCAGCCTGCGATGCAAATGGCAGACCGGCGCGTGGTGAAGCTGCGGCCTAGCTGTCTGAAGAGCTACGCCGCAGGCATGGGGCACTCCAACCGTCGTATCGAAAGGTCGAAACGCAGGACGCACTCCGGCCTTTGTGGAAGCATCCCTCTTGGGCGGCCGTTGGGAGAGCCTGGCTCGATCCCTCTGGTACATCCCGGGCTCAGGGAAAGGCCCCCCCAGGTTTCTAAGGCAAAGAAACACTGGGAAAACCTGATAACGGTCTCAGTATTACGCCCCATCTCCCCTTTGGCAATACTTTCGGGGCCTTACCACCCACATCACTTGCACTCATGCAGCAAACATGGTGCGGAGATGACGCAGCGCCTACTTCCACCACAGTCCCACGGTGAAGAACCGCCGCACCCACCTGAGCCGCTCCCGCCTGGTCCGCGCCCACCGGGTGTCTCCCAGGGCCGCTTCTATCGAGCGTCGCTGCCCGTTCCTCCACACCCCCGCGAGGGGCTGGGTCTCGGGCGGCAGGGTCAGCCCGTGCTCCTCGGCCATAGCCAGCTCCAGATTCAGGATGCGCTCCTCCGTCACCAGCCACGACAGGCTCCTGCCGTCGTTGGGATGGCCATCCCTGAGCCTTCGCCACTCCTCAACCAGCGGCCACGCCGCACCATAGACCTCCTCGTCGTCTGGCGCAGGCTCACGGGTCACCAGCTCGGGATACTTCCGCTGGGACTGGACACGGGCCACAGGCTTTCTGACCCCACTGGCCGCTGACGCTCCGCCGTATCCCGCCTCCACCTGGGCCAGACGCCGTTCCCACTGCCGCAGCGCCCCCGCGTGTTCGTCTTTGAGCGCCTTGATCTCGCCCTCCATAGTGGTCCGCATCTCTCCGAGGCCGCTGGTGATCTGCTGCTCCAACGCCCCCATGCGCTGATCCAGGGCTTCGATGCGCTCCTGCTGGGCCGCCATCGCCGCTTTCTCCCTGGACAGCAGCTGCGCTTCCAATGCGGTCCGCATCCACTTGGAGAGCGCTCCTTGCTCCAGACACGCCTTCACCGTCCGGGGATCGACGCCCAGCATCTCCCCCGCTCCTTTGCGCTGATGCTTCCTCACCAGGTCGTGAAGCAGCGCCATGAGCCTTAGCTCGTGCAGGTCCTTGATGCTCCTCGTTCTTTCCAACGGCCTCCCTCTCGAACTCATCAACGCAGCAGGCTTCAGCGCCACCGCCGACGCCTTCGCCCGCGACCCCCACTCCCAGGGACTCTGGTTCCTCTACAGACCGGCGGCGAGCGCGAGCGCCATGAGCCGGTTCGAGAACGATCCGACGATGCGGGTAGTCGTTGGAGACCGAGGCATAGATCGCGGCCTCCCAAAGACCGGGCGCGTCGCGGCGAGGCCCTCGATTCGGCGGACTACGGGACCGCGTGGCCGGCCATGATCCCGGTGCAGCGCTCTTGGTCCAGGGCGACCTGCCCGTTGACCAAGACGTATGGGATTCCGGCCGGATACTGGACTGGGTCGTCGTATGTCGCGGTGTCGATGACACGATCGGCGTCGAAGATGGTCACGTCCGCGAAATGGCCCTTCTCGATGCGGCCGCGGTCCGCCAGGCCAAAGCGCAGCGCGGGCCGGTCCGTCATGCGGTGGACCATTCCCTCTAGCGAGATGCCACCGAACGCTCTGCGCAGACGTCCCAGGAACCTTGGGAATGCGCCGTAAGAGCGAGGGTGCGGCATTCCTCCGGCCGGCGTGATGTCGCTGCAGACCATGTAGTCATCGCGTGCCAGCAACTCCATCGAATCGCGGCTTACCTGCCGCCATAGCCCGTAGCTGGTCGGCGGCGGCGTTGTGTGTCCGATGCTCAGGTCTTCCTCAAGCAGCAGGTCGCACAGCGCCTCTCCGAGGGAGGCACCCTTCATTTCGGCGAACTCTGGGAGGCTGATCCCTTCCACCTGGCTGTTCCCGGGGACATACGAGAAGACGACCTCGTCCAGCGACCGCGAGTAGTCGTACTCCAGGTAGTGGACGATCTTCTTGCGCGTCTCCGGGTCTTTGAGCCTCTCGACAATGGCCGCGGGCCCGCCGTCTTGGGCCCAGCTCGGCAGGAAACTGATCGGTATCGAACTGCCACTCGCGTACGGATAGATGTCCAGCGTGACGTCGACACCATCCGCCTTGGCCTCGTCGACTAGGGCCATGTGCTCTTTTACTTTGCCGGCAGTTTTGGGGTCGGTGCGGAAGTGAGCCAGGTGTAGCTTGACTCCGGACCGGCGCGCGATCTCAAGCGCCTCCGGTATACCCCCGCCTTGGAATGCTCGCTCTGGATTCGCACGCCGCGGCTCGGCCATATATATGCCGCCGGCGTCGCGGACGACCTCGCATATCTGCACGAGCTCGTCGGTGCTACTCCATGGGCCCGGGTAGTAGCTGGAGCCGGTGGAGAAGCCGACCGCGCCCTGCTCCATGCCCTCGCGCACAAGGCGCTTGGCGGCTTCCATGGTTTCGCCTTGTAACGGCAGATCGTGGAAGCCGACCACCTCAAGACGCATCGTGCCGTTGGGCACCAAGTAGGCCGTGTTAATGGAGACCTTCTCGTGGTAGTTGGCGCGGAATGCCTCCACGCTGCTCATGTCGAGGTCCTCCGGCGGCTCGCCCAGCAGGCCCTTGAGCCACCGGCGATACGTGCGGTAGTTCTCGTTCGACAGCGGGGCAAAGGACATGCCGTCGATGCCGAGGAGCTCCGTCGTGATGCCTTGCCTCAGCCCGCAGGCGTGTTGCGGGTTGACCAGGAGATCGCCCTCCGAGTGGACGTGGGTGTCGATGAAGCCTGGCGCCACTGTCAGGCCCGACGCGTCGATGACGCGGCGCGCTTCGGACCGCGACAGATCGCCGATCTCTTCGATACGCTGGCCGGTAATCCCGATGTCGGCGGGGTAACCAGGGGCTTCCATGCCGTCCACTACGATTCCGCCCGTGATCAGTACGTCAAACATCTTTTTCTCCGGTCCTTACTCGTCGTTATCTTGCGTGTTGTCAATTAGTAACTTGATCCGTGCCGGTCCTCTCCACCGCTTCCCGGACCATCTTGATGAAGGAGTTGGAAGTCATGTCCCGCTGTAGCGTGTGAGCCAATATGAAGCGGGAAATAGTCGTCCATCACGGTGACCAGGTGGTACGCGACACTGCAGCCGGCGATGCTGGCGCCAATGATCACGACACGGGCATTGCTTGGAAGCTCTCGTGCCATGGCTAACCTACTACCGCCGCGACCTCTTCGTTGGTGAGCTTGACGTAGGAATGTCGGCCCAGCTCAGCTTCGAACTGCTCTGAAGTCATCACGTCGTACCCGACGCTATCCGGAAACATCCACGCGTGGTCCGTGGGCTTGATGATCGTGTCGGGATTGAACTTCCACCCGATGTCGTACACCTTCTCCGGCTTCTTTCCCATGAACACGATCTTCCCGACGTACCTGTCCCCTAGCAGAAAGGCGTTGGGGCACAGGTAGTCTGCCTCCCAGCCCTTCGTCCGGAGGGCGCTCAGGGCGCGGCGCCCGATTTCGTCCGGATGGAGGCTGGTCTCAACGTTGATATGCATATGTGGGACGTTGGACTGCGCGGCGATCTCGAGACCCTCAAGCCAGTGTTCGGATTCGAAGTAGATCGAAAGCGCCTCCTCCGCTTGGGGACCAACGTTCCTGAATCGAAAGCTCCTGTAAAAATCCTCAATGTAGACGCGATTCCACAGCAGCAGGTTCGACCCGCTTTCAACGCCGTCGGCAGGCCTGATCCCGACGGCCTCTTTGTAGGTCCAGAGAAGCTCGAAGTGGACCTTGCCCTTCGGTTCGATGCTGTGGAGGTCCAAGATACCGGGACGCGCACTGACCCTGTTGATCGGTCGCACGAGCGGCCAGCCGCGCTGAGCAAAGTAGTCACGCAGGATCTTTTCGAGCGAGTCCGGGTGTATTGACGTGTTCACGTAGCCATGCACGTGGGCGTTGTGCGGGTCGGGCTCTTGTAGGTGGGCCACGAGCCGTCTCCTATGGTCAGAGCCATTATTCAGCTACAAAATAGGGTCAAAGTAGTATCTGGTACTACTTTCATTTAGTCGTCCACCACATGAGATTAGTACTCCTCGGCGACGGTGTGCTACTATCCCTATAGCGGAGGTCACCTATGACAGTCCAAGACAGTTACCAGATCAGACCCGGTTCTGCCCCACCGACGATTTTAGCCCTGTCCATTCACGTTCAAGGCGTTGACCCGGCAAAGGTGGATAGATTAGAAGCCAATTTGAATGAGTATAAGCAAGAATTGGCTAATGACTCAGACTGCGAGGGGTTGCGCATTGAAGTAACGCGGCGCTAGTCGTCTACCATCAGCCCGGCAATCGCTACGGCGTCGGCAACCGGCATACCGCCGCCGACCATAGACTGAAACGCCCGCGCCCGTCCGCTCAAGTCAGACGCCCGCAGCTCCGACCAGTCCAGCGTTACGTCTCCGAGCTTGGCCCGTAGTTCCGTCTGGACAAGCCGCCCCAGGGGTGACAGAACGCCGAATAGCGCCAGTCTCCACGCCTCACGCACCGCCGCCGCTTGGTTCCCTTCAAACAGGCTGGCGTTGAATCCACACGCGGCCCACACTTCACGGCTTGCCACTTCCATGAGCTTGACAAGGCCATCAGGTGGGTCAGCACCGAATCGCTTAGTCGCAAGGTCTACCGCTGCGGTACCGGCGTTGTCTCAATCGCCGGTTTCCATGAGTGCGACGCGGCCCTTCGAGTTCTTAATGTCGCTTTTCAACCCTTGCACCGTCGCATCTTCACCATCCGAGGGTATGCCCAGGAGCCGACCGACCGGCCCGCTGCTTTCGTCGGCAAGCTGATTGACCGTCTCCGCGCTTAGGCGTCCGGCAAGGGTAGCCACTTCGAGGGGTGAGTTGCCGCGCCAGGGTGTGGCGGCATCGCAAGCGTAACGAAAGTGTAGGACGCTGGTAGATGGTACGAAATTATAGGTCAACGTCCGTGAAGGACCGCCGAGGGTCAAGCGGTACTCCCAGGAATCAGGGAATGGCCCGCCCTCCACGTCCCACGTCTCACAGGGTAGTATCTGCATCCGTCCGCCCGTGGTGTCCATCAAAAAGACGACTTCACCCACGCGGATTAGGGACCGTCCGACAAGCTCCATGATGGACGGGGTGAGCGCATCCGTCACAGCGTCCCTACCGCCTACCTCAGCACTGGCAAAGCCGCGCCCTACCACGCCGGCGCATGCCTCAAGCGCACCAGTAGCCGACGGCAAAGCGATAGCCTGCCCGCCTGCTACCCGCGCAGTTATGGCGGCAACAATCGCGTCGGTGTAAGAATCATCCCTTGTTTCGTGTCCGAAAGGCCATAGTTTCATGTCGTGAATATTCCGGTCAACTCAATGAATCGACGCCGCAAGTCCAGCATTGTCCGGCCTTGTGCGGTAACTTCCCTTACTTGCGTTATATCAAACGCCTCTACCCCGTCCACGAGAGGTTACGTCAATAGGTGTGTAAACGACATCAGGCGGCGACCTTCTCAGCCGTTGATTCAATGGCGATTCCATCCGCATACTGCGCACCGAGATAGACGTCTTCGATCAACTCAGGGGCCTTCAGACGCCTGAAGCGCTGTTCGGCGACCATCAACATTTTCCAGATCACCGCTATCGCCCGATCGACCCTCTTGTAGCGCTTGGCGGCATCGGTCCGAAGCCTGAGGGCCGCGAAGGGTGATTCTACCGGGTTCGTCGTGCGAAGGTGCCCCCAGTGCTCCTTTGGGAAGTCATAGAAGGTGACCATGCGGTCCCAGTCCCGCTCCAAGGCCTCTGAGGCCGCCTCGTAGGAATGGTCGCCGCACCACCTGGTGAACACCGTCCTGAGCCGCTCAGCCTCTGTCCGAGTCGGCGCGTAGGGGATAGTACGCAGCATGAGCTTGGCCTGGTCCTGTTGTCGCTTTGGAAGCTTGGCGAGAGGTACCCTCAAAAAGTGTGTAAACGGTCAGGCGGTGTACCCTCTCTCTGAACAAGACGGGCTCAAGGCCCAAGAGAGGAGATACACCGCCCATGAGGAAGGAAAGCACTGAGAGTAGGTCGGAGTCAAGGCCGGAGTGGGAGCAGTTGGAGGATTGGGTGCGAAGCCAGGTCCAGAGGCTGGTCCAAGAGTTGCTGGAGGAGGAGGTGACGGCGTTTCTGGGAAGGGCGAAGTCGGCGCTCAGGTCCGACTCGGACTCAGATACCGGCTATCGGAACGGATACGGCAGAGCCCGGAGGCTTACGCTGAGTTCGGGCACGATACAGCTTAGGCGGCCACGAGTCCGCGATACCGAGGAGCAGTTCGAGAGCCGGCTGCTGCCGCTGTTCGTCAACAGGACCAGGAAGGTTGCTGAGTTGATCCCCGAGCTGTACCTGCACGGTCTATCCGAAGGCGACTTCGATCTGGCTTTGCGGGGGCTGCTGGGAGAGGACGCACCGGTATCGGCGAGCACGGTGGCCCGGTTGAAGTCCAAGTGGAACGATGAGCTTGCCCAATGGCGCAGCCGGCCCCTCGATGACCTGGAAGTGGTCTACATGTGGGTGGATGGAGTCTACGTCAAGGCTGGTCTTGAGAAGGAGAAGGCGGCGGTACTGGTGGTGATGGCGGCCCTGAGCGACGGGAGCAAGGTGGTGGTGAGCGCTGTTCCCGGATACAGGGAGTCCACAGAGAACTGGTCCGAGGTGCTCAGGGACATCAAGCGCCGGGGCTTGAGCTGCCCGAGGCTGGTGGTTGGAGACGGACACCTGGGCATCTGGGGAGCTCTGCGCAACGTCTATCCGCAGGCGGCAGAGCAACGCTGCTGGAACCACAAGATCGTAAACGTGCTCGCCAAGCTTCCAAAGCGACAACAGGACCAGGCCAAGCTCATGCTGCGTACTATCCCCTACGCGCCGACTCGGACAGAGGCTGAGCGGCTCAGGACGGTGTTCACCAGGTGGTGCGGCGACCATTCCTACGAGGCGGCCTCAGAGGCCTTGGAGCGGGACTGGGACCGCATGATCACCTTCTATGACTTCCCAAAGGAGCACTGGGGGCACCTTCGCACGACGAACCCGGTAGAATCACCCTTCGCGGCCCTCAGGCTTCGGACCGATGCCGCCAAGCGCTACAAGAGGGTCGATCGGGCGATAGCGGTGATCTGGAAAATGTTGATGGTCGCCGAACAGCGCTTCAGGCGTCTGAAGGCCCCTGAGTTGATCGAAGACGTCTATCTCGGTGCACAGTATGCGGATGGAATCGCCATTGAATCAACGGCTGAGAAGGTCGCCGCCTGATGTCGTTTACACACCTATTGACGTAACCTCTGACCCGTTGGTGGGACGGACTATCGTTGTGTCACGCAGGCCTTTGGCCTACGTGCCCTCCCCTTTGGCTGAAGCTATGGGAGTCAGGGCTATCCAACGCAACAAGTTATGTGCCACCGCCACCAAGAGCAGGATTGCGGTGGCTTTGTGGAGGCCTCGTACCGTGAACTGGGAAACCCCGTGCTGACGTACCTGCGCATTCGCCCATTCCGCCGTGGCGCCCCGCTCCCTGTAGACGGTCTGAGCCTCCTGCGTAGCCATGCGCTGTCGCCACTGCACTACTGCCGGACTATCTCCGTAGCGTGGCTGGTACCGCTCCTCCTCCTTTTTGTCCCGAGGCAGTCGGACCGGCGCGTACACTGTGACACCCCGTCCCTCCAGGGTGGTAATATCGGCCCGCGCCGCGAAAGCGCCATCTATCAGGTAGGCCTTGGGATGCTGGCCTGTACGCTGGGCCACCTGGGCCTCCATGGGCGACGCCTGCCCAGCATCCCCTGTGCTAACGACATCGACCCCCACGATCACTCCACTGGCGCCGTCGGTGGCCAGTTCCACGTTGTAAGCCGGCCGAAAGCCTCCATCCGGCATCTTCATCACCCGCACCTGCGGGTCCGTGCTGGAGACCCGGGGCGCCGTCACTTTTTTTCGTTTCCTTTTGGCCAGAGTTTGCTGCTGACGTTTCTTGGCGGCCTTGGCTTGCGGCAGGTATCCCAAGCCCTTGTTCACCCGCTCCACCCGCTCACGGGCCGCTCGCTCCCGCGCACTCTGTTGTCGTTTGCTTACCCCGGGGTCGGGATGCTCCCGCTCCGAGGCCAGCCGTTCCACCTGGGCCTGCGCCTCCTTCAGGTAGGCATCCAGCCCCTGCTGTCGACGGAAGGAAGAGGCTCCGGCGCTGGCCCGCACCCTCATCCCATCTTGCGCCACCCGTTCCAGGGTCACCGCATCGGCGGCCATCAACGAGGCCACGATCTGGGTCAGCAACTCGTCCAGGGCAGCCCGGTGGGCCACCCGAAAGTCCGACAACATGTGGTAGTTGATGGGCACCCCACCGCAAACCCAGCGATAGGCGTCGTGCTCCTCGCACAGGAGGGCCAGACGCCGGGCGCTCCCCACCCCATCCACTGTCGCCAGAAGCCACAGGGCCAGAAGTACCTGGGGATCCGTCGTTGGGCGACCAGGGCGCTCTACCACCGCCTTGATCGAACCATAGAAGGCCGACAAGTCCAACTCCTCCAACAGCCCCCAGATAGCTCTGGCCGGGTGGTCCTGAGCCACCGAAGCCTCCAGGTCCCGGGCGACCCACTGCAGTTGCTCGCGTACCGGTCGCACAACTCGCGCCTGTTCAGGCTGCGTCGGCGACCCAGGGGGCCCAGCCTCGGCCGCAGGCAGTTCAAACAGCGTATCTTCGCTCACCGGATACCTCCAGACCTCAGTTTTTCCTATTGTCCTCCATCACCTCGCAACCACGCCAGCGAACTGAATCAATTTACTCACAAGCTCTCAGAATGACAGGCAACTTTGATTCTCTCGTAAAAAGTCTGTGCAGGTCGAATTAGAACAACCGTACCCTTGCCTGGGTACAATATACAGTCTCTGTTCCGTGTCCTACCCCAACATACGGTAGCGCTCACATGTGCTAAAGCGCTGGAACTTCCTCAAAACGGGTTTTTACGAGGGAATCAACTTTGAGTGTACTTGCCTTCAAGGCGTGGCATAGCTCGGTTGGTTCGCGAAGCGTTTCACGCCTGCCTCGACCCGCACCGACGTCGACGGCGGAAGCTCGACGGCGAAGCGCTTGCCGTTGACCGGAACGACGCTTTCGGCGTGGTTCTTACTCTCCGCCAGCCAGCTGAGCGGGTCCAAGATTGAAGCGGTGCCAGTGTTGGTCAGGACCTTGACTTCGGTGAATTGGTGCTCTCCGAACACGCCGGCCTGCACGACAAGCTTTCGGGTGTGCGTCGTGCTGGTGTTGACGAGCTGAAGGCCTGTCGTGTCGGGCGTCAGCTTGTCGACCAGCGCCGCGACGTCCAGTGGCAAGCCCGGCCGGTTGCGGTCGACGTCGAAATAGCGCACGTTGCCCCGCTGGAGGCCGCCGTTGTAGATGTTTTGCGGCGCGCCGGTGGTAACCTGTGTCAGGCCCTTCAGCACCAGCGGATTGGCCGCCTCGCAGCCGTAGTCCAGACGCTCGGGGTACTCGGGGTGCAGCGGTGGCCAGTGGTTCTCGTGAATGATGGTCTCGACGTCGCGGGGGTCCTTTCTCATCGACTCCAGCATTACCAGAACGAAGCGCAGCTCGGCGTCCTGGACCCTGAGGGGCCAGTCGGGATTCTTGCCGTCGTAGTACTGGAAGCGAGCGTGCTCTGTGTCGCCGCTGCGTCGGTCGCGCTCGCTGCCGACGTCGTTCCAGTCGTGGTGCGGGTCGCCGTCGCGCATCCTCAGCAGGGTGTCCCTGTCGCTGTCCGACATCGACGCGTGGTAGAGGTGTGACATCTCGTACACGCTCAGCTTCGCGAAGTCGCGCCATTCCGGCGAGACGTCGCCTCCGGCGACTGCGGCGCGCGGCGCGAAGCCGTGGCGCATCGGGACCAGCAGGTCGCCATCCTCGCCGGTCTTAGAACGCTCGAGCAGTCCATCGATCTGCGAACGCAGGAGCTCCAGGTAGCCGGTGTCGCCTGTGAGCAGGTGGGCGCACTCGGCTCCGATCGCAACTGAGATCAGCAGGCTGTCGGCGCCACGTTCGCTGGCCCAGCCCTTCACGCCGCCCCACCACTGACCGTTGCGGTGCTCGCCGATCTTGCCGGTTGGGCCGATGTTGTCTGGGATGATTCCGCCGTTCTCGCGGGTACGGTCGATCCAGGCGTCGACGTAGTCGAGCACCCAACGGCGATACCTGTCGTCGCCCGTGTAGAGATAGGCGTTGGTCACCATGGCGGTGGCGCCCAAGTTCTCGGGAACGTCGCCGTCGAGGGCCATCTTGTCGAAGACTTCCACGACTTCGCGGCGCCGGTCGGGCCTGTTCCACCACTCCGGCTCCAGGTCCTTGATGTTCGGGTAGAGTTGATGGTGGGTGTCGACGCCGACATCTTTCACGTTGCCTTTGGACCAACGGTCCCAGTCACGGACGATGGACCGGTGCATGAAGCCGCCGTAGTTGGGGTGGTCAAGCCACGCCTTCACGAACTCGATGTCCTCGGTGATCTTGCCGGTTGAGTGGAGCAGCGGGACCTTGCTGCCGGCGTGGAGAAGAGGGCCGTCACTGCCGTGGTAGGGCGACCGGATGATGCGGTGGTTGGCGTCGTAGTTGGGGGCGTCAGGGTCGTCGCCCATGTACAGTCCGGCGAACCTGGTTGCGCGGCTGATGTTGTCTTCCAGAGTCGGGTTGGCCAACCCGAAATCATAGAAGGACTGTGAGCCCTCGCCCATGTGGAACCAGTCGGAGTTGTACGGGATGTTCAGGTTCCAGTACTCGTTCTTGAGCTGCGCCATGTAGAAGGGGTGGCTCGAGGCCTTGCCGCCGTCGCTGGTTTCTTCGTAGTAGCGGGTCGTGGCATTCCAGAAACCGAGGGCATAGTCGAGAATCCGGGCGTCGGCGCCGAGGGCGTAGAAGAGGCCCCAGTTGTGTGTGATCTCGTATATGTCGTCGACGTCCTGAACGTAGTAGGTGCTCAGGTCGGAGCGGCAGTACTTCTCGACGAAGAAGTCGGCCGCCTCTTCCATGGTCGTAATGAGGCGGCGTTGGAGGAGCGCCCAGGCGGGTGGTGGGCCGAGGTCGGACCCGCGGATGGTTGGCATGTCGTGGGTTGGGATTGCCATTCAGTTCTCCTAGTGTTGGATGGTTGGGCGCGAGGACGGGCGCCCTGTAATTTTGGATACGGTTCAGACAGGTGTGTGCTTCAAGGCTATCTCGCAATTTGGCCCCGGTAGAGACGCCCGTCTCTGCGGCTGCGATTTGGTCCGACGTGTCATGTGCCGCGGACAGGCTTGACGTGCGCGGCGTAGATGTCAGGGTCTACGCGCACGTCAATCAGGTGGAGCCGGTCCGAGTCGAGGGCTGTTGCTAACGCGGACTCGAACTCACTCAGGGTGCGCACCTCGCTACCGACGCCTCCGAAGCTCTCAGTGAGCCGGACGAAGTCGGTTTGCGCGAGGTCGACGCCTTCGCGCGCGTAGTCTTTCGAGCGTTGCTTGACCCTGATCATCCCCAGCGTCGCGTCGTCGAATACAACGATGACGGGTGCGAGCTTGAGACGGGCCGCGACTTCAAGCTCGCCGGCGCGCATCAGCATTCCGGCGTCGCCGACAAGAGAAATGGTCTTCTGGTTAGGTCTGACCAGCGATGCGGCGAGGCCGGCGGGGACCGAGAACCCCATAGTGTTCGCGCCGCTCGAATCGAAATACGTAGCGGGGTCGTACACCTTCCAGGCGTACAGATTCACTCTGCCGTAGACGCCGGCTTCGGTAGTTAGGATTGCGTCGCGCGGCGCCATGCGGCGGGCAGCGACGAGAGCATTGGTGGCGTTCAGGTCGGTCTCCGCAGCGCCGAGCTCGTTCATGGCATCGTTCCAGAAACCTTCGATCTGCGACGGGCTCCAAGTGTCGCGCCGTTTTACGCCGTCCGTCAGCGCGGCGAGTAGGTCGGGTAGGGGCCCGGTCGCGGTGTACGCAGGTTCTCCAACGACCTCGTTGGGTTCGACGTGTATCGCATCGAGCGTGACGAGTTTCTGGGGGTGCTTCCAGGGGCTCAGGAGCTCCACGCGGTCCAAGCCGACGGCAACTACGAGGTCGCTCTGGCCGATCAGGCGCGTTTCGAGAGTCTTCGGAGCGTACACGCCTGACATGACCCCGGCGTACAGGCGGTGGTCCTCGGGTATCACGCCTCTGGCTTTGGACGTCGCCATGACGGTGGCCTGGAGCTTCTCTGCCAAGGAAATCAAGCTGCGGCTTGCTCCCTGTCGCACCACAATGGGCCCCGCGACGAGTATCGGCTTCTCGGCGGCGTCGATTGCGGAAACTACGGCATCGAGGTCGCCCACGATTCGCGACGGCTCGTCAGCGTGTCCCAGCATGCCGTCGGTCGGGGCACTGGGCATTGTGGAGTCGAGGTCTTGAGGGAAGTCGACGTGTACGGGTCCCGGCCTCTCGGCTTCGGCGATCCGTATCGCATGCGCTATCTGTTGCTGAGGGTCGTCGGCGGTGAGAGTGACGGAAGTCTTGGAGACGGGGCGGAAGAACTGCGGTTGGTCGATCTTCTGCATCGAGGTAGCCGGAGCCTGGGCCGGCGAATAGCGTTCGGTCACGCAGAGCAACGGATGCCGCTCCAGGTAGGCGTAGATGGCACCGCTGGCCGTGTTGGTCGCACCGGGCCCCATGATCGAGAGGCATACGCCGCAGGTGCCGGTCAGCTCGCCTGACACCACCGCCATCATCGCGGCTGTCGTCTCATGTTGGGTTAGAACGAAGGGGATGTCCTGGTCGTTGCACGCTTCGATCAGGTCGATCAAGCTCCCGCCGCCTGGGATCCCGAAGACGTACGGAACGCCGTTCGTCTTTAGAGCCGCCGCGATCTCGTGGGCGACACGGTTGGATACAACCGGCACGGTGTTTGTCATTCGCGTGTCTCCGTGGTCAGTCCTGGTTTGCGTGATGCTTTGATCGAGGGATGGGAAGATGGGCCAGCATAATATACATTATTGCCGCACGGGGGTTGGCCTACCTCTGGGAGACCAAGCAGGCCGGACGTGTAGCATCAAAACCAGGAGGACTTAATGAGACGCTTCACGCGAACACCCTACTACAGCGGGCCCGATGACCCAGAGCGAGGCGAAGTTCGAGGCACTTTGAAGCTGGGCGAGACCGTCGTGATCGAGACAGTCGGTGGGCATGACCAGGACCTGAAGATCGACGGCGAGCTGAAGCCCGGCATGGTCATGGAAGTCAAGACTCCGAGGCATTCGCGGCCGGGCGGGCCATTTTTGATCGAGGGAATCGAGCCGGGCGACTGGGTCGCGTTCGAGATTTTGGATATGGAGGTAGGGCCGTACGGCTTCTACCGTAACGGAGGCCCGTTGTGGGGAAGTGTCCGCCTGATCGCACCGGTTCGGGACGGGCTGGTGCACTTCCCTCCGGACTTCGTCGTGCCCGCCCGCCCGATGATCGGTGTCATTCAGCTGGATTCGGTCGCGCCGTATGAGATCGACCACGGCGGCAACATGGACTTCAACTCGGTTCGTCCTGGCAGCACAGTCCACATCCGCGCTCAGAAGCCTGGTGGCTACCTGACACTGGGCGACGTCCACGCACGGATGTCCGACGGGGAGCTCACCGGAACGGGTGTAGAGATAGACTCGGAGATCACACTGAGGGTCAGTCGCTCGAAGGGCTTTTCGGCTTCGAGCCCGGTCGTCGAAACGACCAACGTCGCCGAAGGCCCGGAAGAGTACCTGACCGGCGGTCGTGGGGCTACCTGGCCCGATGCGGTCAAGGCGGCGTGGGCGGACATGGTCGGACTAATCGCGGACGTCTACGACACGACCACGGAGCACGCGAACCTCATCGTAGGCACCATCGGCGACGCCCGCCCCGGCTACTCCGCCGGCACGATGAACCGGCGGGGTAGGGAAGCCAGCGGGTACGTGACGTGCCAGATAGCGGTAACGAAGGAACTCAGGAGAACCGGCGAGCCGTTCAAGGCATGACGCACTTCACCGTCTAATTCCGGGAGTTGAAATGAACAATATACATTCGAGTTTGACCATAACCGCCGGCAGAGTCTTCTGCGCTGATATCGGACTCGACGGCCTGGGAGGGGTCGAGGTTAAGCCCGAATCCACCGAGGGAGGGCGTCGGGTTAGCATCCTGAAGTGGCCAGAGGGTGCTCTTCTGAATCTGGGATAATGGTTTTGTAACAGCAAAACAGTCCCAGAGAAGGAGCACCCAATAGATGCTACCACGCAACCAGCCCGACCGTATCCGTATCGTCTTTGACGATCACCGCCTGGTGGCCAATGCCGGTCTGCTTCTGCCGGCCACCCTCGCCCGGCATCTGGGCCTGCGGGAACTCGTTGACCATCACCTTGACCTGGGCGGCGCGCCGGGGCGGGCCAACACCGGAGACAAGCTGATGACCCTGGTGGCCTCAGCCATGGCCGGCGGCGACTGCATCGACGACGCTGATGTGTTGCGCACCGGGGGGACGGCCTGCACCCTGGGCGGCACGGTCAAGGCGCCATCCACCCTGGGCACCTTCCTGCGCAGCTTCCGGTGGGGCCACGTCCGCCAGCTGGACCGGGTGAGCCGGGAGCTGCTGGCCCGGGCCTGGGCCGCTGGGGCCGGACCCGGCGACGCGCCGTTCACCATCGACCTCGATTCCACCATCTGCGAGACCTACGGACTGGCCAAGGAGGGCGCCCGCCACCACGGCTATACCGGCAAGCGGGGCTACCACCCACTGCTGGCCATCGCCGCCGGTACCGGAGACGTGCTGATGTCCCGGCTGCGCGAGGGCCGGGCCAACACCGCCCGCGGCGCCGCCCACTTCCTGCGGGAGACGGTGGGACGGGTGCGCTACGCCGGGGCCAACGGACGACTCACGCTACGGGCCGACAGCGGGTTCTACACTCATGGCGTGGTATCCGTCTGCCGCAAGATGGATGTCCGCTTCTCCATCACCATCCGCCAGCATAAAAGCCTGCACAATCTCATCGAGGCGATACCCGAAGATGCCTGGACGCCGATTCCCTACTGGATGGACGGCGCCGCCGATGTGGCCGAGACCACCTGCACTCCCTTCCAGAGTGAACCTGACGCCGCGCCGGTGCGGCTCATCGTCCGGCGTGTGAAGCCCACGCCCGGTTCCCAGCTGGCCCTCTTCGCCACCTACAGCTATCACGGCTTCATCACCGACCGGGACGGGGAGATGCTCGAACTGGAGGCCGACCATCGCCGCCACGCCGAGATCGAGAATGCCATCCGAGACCTCAAGCACGGTGTGGGGTTGAACCATCTCCCCTCGGGCCGCTTCGCCGCCAACGCCGCCTGGCTGGCGGTACAGGTGATGGCCCACAACATCGCCCGCTGGACAGCGCGCATCGGTCTGGGCGAGCAGGTGGTGACCACCAAGACCCTGGCGGCGGTTCTTCTCCCTGGCCGGACGGATCACCCGCTCGGCGCGCCGCCTCACACTGCATCTGCCACAGCGCTGGCCTTGGGAAGCCCAGTTCGATCGTGCCCTGGCCCGATTGCGCGCCCTGCCACTCCCTGCCTGACGGCGGCGGCGGCAACCGGCCGCCATCCGGCCAACCGAACGTCCCCGCGAACTCGCGCCAGTCCGGTCTGCGAGTGCCTCTTGCTGTGTCCTCTCCCCGCTATCTCGCCCTGACCAACATTCGCAGACGGTCACAAAGTCTCCCCGCGGCAACTGAAGACAAACACCGGCCCCCCTCTACCCCAAATCGTGCCCGGACCATCGCCCTCCCTTGCCCCTATCGCCCGTTCCGCTGCTGCATAGTCATCCCTTCGGTGGATTTGGGTTAAGGACGGAACGATCGTGGCCTCCGGGACTGACGTCACGAAGGCCAGTGAAGGTTCGCTGGATTTCCCCGACGGGGTGCTTCTACCGGGCCTCGTCGACTTGCACGCGCATCCCGGTCTACCGGACTGGCGATTCGGCATCGACCCCGATATCGAGATACTGCCTCGAGGCACGACGACCGTCCTATCGCAAGGCGACGCCGGAGCCCACACCTGGCCGGTGTTCCTGAAGACCTTCATCGAAGGCTCACAGACTCGCGTGAAGCTGGCAATCAGCCCTTCGGTGAAGGGTGAGCTTGAAGACCGGGGCTGTTTCATCAACCTGCACGAGGTCGACGTCGAGGCCTGTGTCGCGACGATCGAAGAGGGGGGCGAGCATATTTGGGGCGTCGCGGCCAACCTCACGGCGAAAGCTTGTGGCGACAACGACCCTCGGGAGGTGATGCGGAGGACGCTCGAGATCGCCGAGCGCACGGGCCGGCCGATTCTGTATGGCCCGCGAAGAGAGCCGTCTGACTGGCCCGCTGGCCGAGCAGCTGGCGCTCCTGCGGCCGGGTGATGTGCTTACCTACTGCTTCCAAAGCGACGCCGAGAGCATCGTTGCTGAAGGCAAGGTTGTCGAGGAAGCTTGATTCTCTCGTAAAAAGTCTGTGCAGGTCGAATTAGAACAACCGTACCCTTGCCTGGGTACAATATACAGTCTCTGTTCCGTGTCCTACCCCAACATACGGTAGCGCTCACATGTGCTAAAGCGCTGGAACTTCCTCAAAACGGGTTTTTACGAGGGAATCAAGCTTGGGAGGCCCGCGAGCGGGGCGTTTTGTTCGACGTCGGCCACGGCAAGGGCACGGACGACATGGGCGTCGGGCCCGACGCCATAGCCGACGGGTTCCTACCGGATACGATCTCGAGCGACGTATACAACAACCACCTCAGGTGGGACCCACCCCACGACCTGGCGCGTACAGTATCGCGAATGATCGCCATCGGGGTGCCGGAGACCGAGGCGCTGGCGCGGGCGACCAAGCGCCCCGCCGAAGTGTTGGGGATGTCCGGTCAGGTGGGCACCTTGGCGCCCGGCGCAGACGCCGACCTCACGGTGATGCGCTGGAGCGAGCCGGTGCCGCTGGCGATGGTTGGCGGCGAAAGCCGGAGCGGCCGGTGCCTGGAGCCGGTCTTGACGGTTCGCGCGGGTCGAATCGTAGGGCGCTAACATCCGACCGGGGGCCCGTCAAGGCTCAGATTTTCGATGATCCTAAAGTTCTTGTCCTTTGTGCCGAGGTAGCGGCGTCCAGTATCGTCATCGATAGCTTGCGCCGTTCTTTCTTGAGCATCAGAGGTACGCTTGCGATGCAAGATCGTTGCCTACGAGGCAACGCGGCGCGCACGGGCACGTGTTCTAGGAAGCGGGAGCGGCTAGTCGCTATGGCGGTCCTGCGCGGGCTTTTCAATATGGGGGCGGGGTCAACGTCCAGCGTGCAGCTCAAGTTGGCCGTGGCGCCCGTGATGTGGAACAATATTGACCACTGAGCATTCCTTCATTGCAGGCAGGGTTGCGTGTCGTCCGAGCAGTTTATCGATAGCTCGCTAGTGCTGATAACGGGTTCGATTGTTGCTTACCTGTGTTGGCGCGGCTTCAGACAACGGCTGTTTGGCCAGCGAGGATACTTGCTCGTATCCGCAGGCATCGCCCTCATCTTGATGGGTCTAATCCTCGACTTGTCCGACGACTTCCCGACTCTGAGAAAGTACGTTTTCAATGGCCGTGCCGCTTACGCCGATTCTCTACGGTGGTATGGCGGCTATATGTTAGGCGGGGTGTTGATGCTGGTGGGATTCGCACAATGGGTCCCCCTTATCGTTACCCTTCGGAATGCTGAACGGGACCTGAAAACGTCCAACGACTACCTTCGGACCGAAATCTCGGATCGAGTGCAGGCCGAAGCGGAGCTTCAATGGATCAAGGCCATAATGGACGCCACGACAGACTTCGTTGGCTTGGCCGACGCCACAGATTTGCGATTCGTCTACTTGAATCCCGCTGCTAGAAAGGCGATGGGTCTCGCTGATGACGAGGACGTCGTCGATCTTGTCGTGAGCGACGCTCATCCGGACTGGACGAATTCTCTGCTCTCAGAGCAGGCGTTCCCGTTGGCTATAAAAAGCGGTTCGTGGAGCGGCGAGGGAGCTTGGATCAGCCGAGATGGCGTTGAGACTTTCACGTCAATCACGATTCTTTCCCATAAGGGGCCAAGCGGCGAATTACAGTCGTTCTCTACAATCTCCCGTGATATCAGTGACCGAAAACGTTCAGAGCAGCTATTGGTTGAGCGTGCGGTTGAGACAGCTAGGGCCAAAGACCTCCTTCGATCAAAGGCCCGGATGCTTCAAGCCGTAGACTCCATCAGGAAAGAAATCGCTCAAGGTTTACACAGTTCGGTGCAGAGTAAGCTGATCGTGTTGAACCACCGATTGGATGAAGTGACACGAGAGGCCGCCGAAGGGTCGCGCAGCGAGCTAACCGACACCCGTAGGATCCTAAGCGAAGTCACGGAGAGAGATCTCGACTCTCTCAGCCAGCAGCTCTATCCGGCAATTCTTCGGCGTGGCCTTGTTCCGGCCTTGCAATCGTTGAGCGACAGGTTCGAATCGGCCGTTACGATTAACATTGATTCTCTCGTAAAAAGTCTGTGCAGGTCGAATTAGAACAACCGTACCCTTGCCTGGGTACAATATACAGTCTCTGTTCCGTGTCCTACCCCAACATACGGTAGCGCTCACATGTGCTAAAGCGCTGGAACTTCCTCAAAACGGGTTTTTACGAGGGAATCAACATTACCTTCGACCGGGAGCTTGAACGCCGCGAGAGAGCAGATGTCCGGTGGATTCGGGAATCTGTGAGGCTCGCGGCGTATCGCATCACTGAAAACGCCTTGACCAACGTCTTGAAGCACTCAAAGGCTACGGCTGTGAAGATCGAGCTCGATCAGCTTTCGGCTCAGTTGCTGCGGCTTAGAATAGAGGATGACGGCGTCGGATTCGTAGTCGACACTGCGTTGCGTGGAGACGGTTTGGCAAGCATGAAGGATTACGCTGAGTCTTTGGGGGGAGAGTGCGTTATCCGCAGCGATCCTAGCGAAGGGACGCAAGTCACGGCCACGTTGCCCTTAGACCCGTCCGATACCTAAACCCAAATCCACCGAAGGGATGACTATGCAGCAGCGGAACGGGCGATAGGGGCAAGGGAGGGCGATGGTCCGGGCACGATTGGGGTAGAGGGGGGCCGGTGTTTGTCTTCAGTTGCCGCGGGGAGACTTTGTGACCGTCTGCGAATGTTGGTCAGGGCGAGATAGCGGGGAGAGGACACAGCAAGAGGCACTCGCAGACCGGACTGGCGCGAGTTCGCGGGGACGTTCGGTTGGCCGGATGTCGGCCGGTTGCCGCCGCCGCCGTCAGGCAGGGAGTGGCAGGGCGCGCAATCGGGCCAGGGCACGATCGAACTGGGCTTCCCAAGGCCAGCGCTGTGGCAGATGCAGTGTGAGGCGGCGCGCCGAGCGGGTGATCCGTCCGGCCAGGGAGAAGAACCGCCGCCGGAGGGTCTTGGTGGTCACCACCTGCTCGCCCAGACCGATGCGCGCTGTCCAGCGGGCGATGTTGTGGGCCATCACCTGTACCGCCAGCCAGGCGGCGTTGGCGGCGAAGCGGCCCGAGGGGAGATGGTTCAACCCCACACCGTGCTTGAGGTCTCGGATGGCATTCTCGATCTCGGCGTGGCGGCGATGGTCGGCCTCCAGTTCGAGCATCTTCCCGTCCCGGTCGGTGATGAAGCCGTGATAGCTGTAGGTGGCGAAGAGGGCCAGCTGGGAACCGGGCGTGGGCTTCACACGCCGGACGATGAGCCGCACCGGCGCGGCGTCAGGTTCACTCTGGAAGGGAGTGCAGGTGGTCTCGGCCACATCGGCGGCGCCGTCCATCCAGTAAGGAATCGGCGTCCAGGCATCTTCGGGTATCGCCTCGATGAGATTGTGCAGGCTTTTATGCTGGCGGATGGTGATGGAGAAGCGGACATCCATCTTGCGGCAGACGGATACCACGCCATGAGTGTAGAACCCGCTGTCGGCCCGTAGCGTGAGTCGTCCGTTGGCCCCGGCGTAGCGCACCCGTCCCACCGTCTCCCGCAGGAAGTGGGCGGCGCCGCGGGCGGTGTTGGCCCGGCCCTCGCGCAGCCGGGACATCAGCACGTCTCCGGTGCCGGCGGCGATGGCCAGCAGTGGGTGGTAGCCCCGCTTGCCGGTATAGCCGTGGTGGCGGGCGCCCTCCTTGGCCAGTCCGTAGGTCTCGCAGATGGTGGAATCGAGGTCGATGGTGAACGGCGCGTCGCCGGGTCCGGCCCCAGCGGCCCAGGCCCGGGCCAGCAGCTCCCGGCTCACCCGGTCCAGCTGGCGGACGTGGCCCCACCGGAAGCTGCGCAGGAAGGTGCCCAGGGTGGATGGCGCCTTGACCGTGCCGCCCAGGGTGCAGGCCGTCCCCCCGGTGCGCAACACATCAGCGTCGTCGATGCAGTCGCCGCCGGCCATGGCTGAGGCCACCAGGGTCATCAGCTTGTCTCCGGTGTTGGCCCGCCCCGGCGCGCCGCCCAGGGTCAAGGTGATGGTCAACGAGTTCCCGCAGGCCCAGATGCCGGGCGAGGGTGGCCGGCAGGAGCAGACCGGCATTGGCCACCAGGCGGTGATCGTCAAAGACGATACGGATACGGTCGGGCTGGTTGCGTGGTAGCATCTATTGGGTGCTCCTTCTCTGGGACTGTTTTGCTGTTACAAAACCATTATCCCAGATTCAGAAGAGCACCCTCTGGCCACTTCTGGCCACTTCTGGATGCTAACCCGACGCCCTCCCTCGGTGGATTCGGGCTAAAGCCTATCGTGGACCGCCTCTCCACAGGGACTCAGTTGTCGCGATCACGACCACCTAAGCGGCTATCAGGATTTCGCACCTGCGTTCTGGGTATCGTTCGACCCCTCTCCGGCCTCTACCGCCATCTCAAGTCTCTCGGCCTCTTCACCAGCGCCAGCGTCCGATGAGTTCGTCGTTGACGACGGCGCCGTCGGGCCACTCGCTCTTGGACAGGCTGATGATGCAGTTGGCCGCCTCGGTCCTCATGGCTTTGGTCGACAGGTCGTCGAGTCCGGCGACGTGAGGCGAGACGATCACGTTATCCAGCTCGAACAGCCGGTTGCCCCGCGCCGCAGGCTCTTGCTCGAAGACGTCCAGCCCAGCGCTCGCTATCCCGCCAGACTCGAGCGCGTCCGCGAGGTCGCTTTCGACGACTAGGCCCCCGCAGGCCGTGTTCACCAGAGCCGCGGTTGGCTTCATCAGGGCGAGCCTCTCACTGTTGATCATGCCGCGCGTCTCGTCGGTCAAGGGGCAATGGAGGCTGACGAAGTCGGCGGTCTCGAGCAGGTTGTCGAGGTCGACAAGCTCTATGTCGTGCTTTTCCACGAAAGACTCGTCGGGTAGTTGCTCGGTGGCGACAACGTGCATCTTCATGGCCAGAGCGCGGAGCGCAAGGCTCTTGCCGATGCGTCCGAGTCCCACGATGCCGAGGGTGCTGTCTCTCAGAGGCCGTCGCGGCATGCGGGACCATTTTCCGGCTCGCACAGTTTTGTCTCCGCTGACTAGCGTCTTGGCCAGCGCGAATATCAACGAGAGCGCGTGTTCAGCGACCGCCTCGTAGTTGCTGTTGGGCGTGATCGTGACGACGACGTCGTTGGCGGTGGCGGCCGCGACATCTACCTTGTCGAAGCCGACACCGGCGCGGGCCACAACCCGGAGGTTTGGCAGGGCGTCCAGGACGGCGGCAGGGAACTGCGTCGCCCTGGCAATAACGGCCGAAGCGCCCTGCAGGAGCTCAATCACTTCGTCGTCGGTCGTTCCACCCTCGGAGAAGCGGTCGCTATCGACCCAGCGCAGCTCGAAGCCGGCACTCTCCAGCAGGCTTGTGTATGGCTCTGCCTGCTGCTCCTGCGGGTTCCCGTTCAGGACAACGATTGGCAATGAGATATCTCCTCGAGCCGGGCGGCTCCTGTCCTCAGCGACCGATGGTCACGAGCTTGAACTGTTCGGCCAGAGGCACTCCGATCTTCCTTCCGATGCTCTCTGGGCCGGAGCGGGCACCCTTCTCTCGCTCTTCGTTACGTTCGCCGAACTGGCTCACGTGCGAGTAAAGGGCGTCTCGCTTGGCCTTGAAGGCTTGTTCCGAGATCTCGAGAAAGCAGTCGGGCTCGTCGGAGCTCCACAGGTAGACTTCGCGAACCTTGTGCGGCTCCAGCCCTTCTTCGAGGTGCTCCGGGTACGCCAGGTGGTCGCGGGCGAAAGGGTAAACGGCGTCCAGAGTGACGCGACCAGCCGTCCGGTGGTCGCGGTGGTTGATGTACTTTCGGTTCGGGTCGCACGTCAGAATCGCGTGCGGACGGTGTTTGCGGATTTCTCGGACGATGCGCTCCCTGAACTCGGTCGTATCTTCGAGCGTCTGGTCGGGAAAGCCAAGCATCACAACTTCAGAGACTCCAAGGACCTCGCCTGCGGCATGCTGCTCCTTCAGCCGGGTGTCGGACAGGTCTTCGGGGTCGACATCGCGGTCGCTGGTCCCCTTATCGCCGTTAGTGCAGACGACCAGGACGACCTTACGGCCTAGGGCCGCCCAATGGGCGATAGTGCCCCCGGCGCCGACTTCGGCGTCGTCGGGATGGGGCGAGACCACGAGGACGGTTGAGTTATCGGGCATTTGGACTCCTTTGGGTTAGTGGGTTGGAGGGCTGGTTGTATTGGGGCTAAGGGCGCTGTCATTCCGAACGGAGTGAGGAATCTAGGGATTATCCTGGGCGGCAGCGTCGACAATAGCGACGACCTTAGATTCCCCTTTTCGCTGCGCTCACTCGGAATGACAGACAGGCGTTCTTACTCGTTCTCGACACCCCATCTCCTGCGCCAGCTCTCGGCCGAGCCGACTACATTCGGGTCGACAGGCCACGGCAGGACGCCGCACCGCTCGGCCCACTTGTCGTACTCTCGGCTCAGCTCCGCCACCTTCTCGGGATTGCGGTCAGCCAGGTCGTTGAGCTCGGTGCGGTCCTCATCCATGTTGTAGAGCTCCCATTCGCCGCCGTACTCGCCCACGAGTTTCCATTCGCCGGACCGGACGGCCCGGTTGCCCTCGTGCTCGATGGTGATGGGCTTCTCGCGCGACCATCCGCCGCCCTCGATCAACGGTATGAAGCTCTCACCTTCGATGGGGTGGACGGGGCTACCGTTCATTTCGCTCGGGTATGCCACGCCAGCGGCCTCAAGGCAAGTCGCCGTAATGTCGTTGATGTAGGCCGGTTCGTGGACGATACCCTTCTGCCGCAGCTTGTCGGGCCAATGGATGATGAAAGGCGTCGAGATGCCGCCCTCATGGGCCCAGTTCTTGTACATCCTGAAGGGCGAGTTGCTGGCGTTGGCCCACCAGACGTCGTAGGCCTGGTGCGTGTCGGCCGGACCGGGTCGGATGTCAGGTCGGTCGCCCATCCGTATCGGCTTGCCTTCGACCGTCGGGAGGGTCGCGTAGAGTAGCTGCTTCCCGCCGGTAGGGTTCTCGCTGATGCTAGTGTCCTGAGTTATGAATCCGATGACAAAATCGGGCGATGGTAGCTAGTAGCTGGTCTGCGGTTTTGGTCCAGATGAAGGGCTTTGAGGCAGCGTTGTGCTGGTCAATGTACTGTTCGATGGCTTGCTCCAGTTCCCGAGTGCTGCGGAACACCCCGCGGCGCAGTTGCTTCTCTGTCAGCACCGCGAACCAGCGCTCCACCTGGTTCAGCCAAGAGCTGCTGGTGGGGGTGAAGTGCAGGTGATAGCGCGGCCGCCGGGCCAGCCAGCGCTGGATGGCGGGGGTCTTGTGGGTGGCGTAGTTGTCCAGGATAAGGTGCACGTCGAGGTCCGGGGGTACGGTCGCATCGACCCGGTCGAGGAAGCGCCGGAACTCCGTGGACCGGTGCCGACGGTGGCAGGCGCCGATGACCTCTCCCGTCTTCACGTCGAGGGCGGCGAAGAGAGAGGTCGTACCGTGACGACGGTAGTCATGGGTCCGGCGCTCGATCTGCCCCGGGCGCATGGGCAACAGCGGGGCCGTCCGGTCGAGGGCCTGGATCTGGGACTTCTCGTCGACACACAGGACCAGAGCCCGCTGGGGTGGGTTGAGGTAGAGCCCCACGATGTCACGGACCTTCTCGATGAACAGAGGGTCAGACGAAAGTTTGAACGTCTCGGTCCGATGCGGCTGCAAGGCAAAGGCCCGCCAGATAACGGCTGATGGCGCTCTGACTCAGGCCGGTACGCGCAGCCATGGAGCGCGTGCTCCAGTGGGTTGCATCCGCCGGCGTCGTCTCCAGGGTGAGGGTCACGACCCGCTCCACATCGGTGTCCGTGATGGAGCGTGGGCCGCCGGGCCGCGGCTCGTCAAGCAGGCCGTCGAGGCGGCGTTCGATGAACCGGGCCCGCCACTTCCCCACCGTTTGCTTGGCCAGACCGATCTCCCCGGCCACGACGGTATTGGTCTTGCCCTCGGAGCAACGGAGAATGATCCGGGATCGCAGAGCCAGCGCCTGGGCAGTGGTTGGACGCCGCTTCCAGCGCTCGAGGCTCTCGCGTTCGTCGGAGGAAAGGTGCAAGGGAGGAATGGGGCGTCCGATGGCCATGGTGACCTCCATGAGCGTTTCGTGGAGGGTACACCCCAGCAAGTACTTTTGCAATGAGTTCATAACTCAGGACACTAGCTGCACAGCCGCCGTTGTCGGAGATGAACATCACCAGAGTGTTGTCGTCTACTTCCGAGCTCGCGGGTCTTGTCCATGATCCGCCCGACGGCCCGGTCCATGATCCGCCCGACGGCCCGGTCCATGGTGTCGACCTAGGCGGCGTAGACGGCCATCTTGAGGTTCTCCCAGTCCTTGTGGGGAGCGTCTTCCCAGGCCGGGATGTATTTCGGGCGCGACGTGATCTTCCACTTTGGGTCGAGGACTCCATTGCCGAGAAGCCCCTCGTGGCGGTTCGTGCGGATGGCGTCCCATCCGTCTCGATACGTCCCCTCGTATCGCGCGATGTCCTCCTCGGGCGCGTGGAGCGGGCAGTGGGGAGCCGTGAAGCTTGTGTACAGGAAGAATGGCTTGTCCATTCCTACGCTCTCTTCGATCATCTGGGCAGCCTGGTCGCCGATTGCGTCGGTGAAGTAGAAGTCGGTCGACTCGACCGGGAAGAAGCTCTCGTCGAGCATCAGGCCGGGTGGGTTGAAGAAGGAGCCGGCGCCTCCCAGCAGGCCGAAGAACCGGTCGAAGCCGCGCTGGGTCGGGACGGGGTGCTCCGGGTCCCCGACCGGCCAGCTCGAGATGTCGGGGTCTTCGTAATCGGCGCCGATGTGCCATTTGCCGGACATCAGCGTCCGGTAGCCGGCCGGTTTCAGCATCTCGGCGAGGGTCGCGCAGTTGTCGTTCAGGTACCCTTGGTAGTTGGGCGAGCCGTAATTGTCCGTCATGTGGCCGATGCCGGCCTGGTGGTGGTTGATGCCGGTCAGGAGCGCGGCCCGCGACGGGCAGCACTTTGCGGCGTTGTACATCTGAGTGAAACGGAGGCCGCTGGCTGCAAGGGCGTCGATGTTGGGAGTGTTGATCTCCGACCCGTAACACCCGATGTCCGAGAAGCCCAGGTCGTCAACGAGGACCACGATTATATTTGGCTGGCTCGACTCAGTCTCCGCCATTCCGTACCTCCGGTTCTATACCTCGAGGGACATGCCGTCTTCGGCCAGGAAGACTCCGTCGCCGAGGATCCCCTGCGCCTTTTTCAGCTCGCCGTCTGGATCGGCGAGGACCGCCCGACCGTGGTGGACGAACCCGAGCCGCCCGATGGTGTGGCCGGAGTCGCGCAGATACGTGCTCACGTCTTCGACGGTATGGTGGCCGGTCTCCATGAGCACCAGGTCTGTGCGCCCGAGAAGCGGTTCCACATCCGAAGGAGCTGCGATGTCGCCCGAATACACGACGCGCCTGCCGTCCGCCTCGATCCGGTAGGAGAACGACTCCCACGGCTCGTTTTCGGCCGGTTGGCCTAGGTGGTTGTTGTGGGCAGCAACGACCCTGAGCCCATCTTCTTCGAATACCAGCCCGTCCTCCGGTGGCGCGGCTTCGATCGGGAACGTGAAGTCAGGATATTTCTTGACGAGCCCCCATACCGCGTCCCAGATGCTCATGTCCGGCATGAACACCTGGACGGTCCTGTCGTGCAGCGGTTTCGGGTCTAGCTCCGAGAAGGTGTTGAGCTTCCGGATCGTCCACAGCAGGTTGGGGAGCCCGCCGACGTGGTCGACGTGACGGTGCGTAATGAAGATCGCCCGCGTGGACAGCAGATCGATACCGAGGAGATGGGCCGCATAAGAGCAGTTCTCGCCTGTGTCGAACCAGTAGAGTGCATCGTTGTGCTCGACCACAAACGAGCTGTGCCGTCTGCCCGGCATAGGCTCCGTGCCGGCACACGTTCCCAGGAAGGTGAGCCTCATCGGCTAACCTCGCCTTTCAACGTACCAACCCTCATTGCCGACCCGCTCGTATGTCTTCCATGATGTCGTAAAGGGCCATGACGACGGCCGAGTAGAGGTTGGGACCGATGTAGTCGAAGGGGTTTGTTTCGATGATTGCGTCGAACGACTCGATCGTCGGGACGACTCCCGGTGGGCCGTCGTAGTCGCCGTAGCCGGTGATACCCATGTCGGTGGTGACCTTCGCCGCGACACAGCTCTCGAACCCGGTACGGGCTCGGACGTGTCGGTACCGCTTGGCCAGCGGAGGGTGGACGGGGAACAGCTCTACGTTAGTGATCGTCATATGGCCATCAAGCAGGCGATATTGTCGCTGATCGCCCCATAGCATACAAGCTGGGGTTCGAAAGGTCTGGGGGGAGGTTACGTCAATAGGTGTGTAAACGACATCAGGCGGCGACCTTCTCAGCCGTTGATTCAATGGCGATTCCATCCGCATACTGTGCACCGAGATAGACGTCTTCGATCAACTCAGGGGCCTTCAGACGCCTGAAGCGCTGTTCGGCGACCATCAACATTTTCCAGATCACCGCTATCGCCCGATCGACCCTCTTGTAGCGCTTGGCGGCATCGGTCCGAAGCCTGAGGGCCGCGAAGGGTGATTCTACCGGGTTCGTCGTGCGAAGGTGCCCCCAGTGCTCCTTTGGGAAGTCATAGAAGGTGATCATGCGGTCCCAGTCCCGCTCCAAGGCCTCTGAGGCCGCCTCGTAGGAATGGTCGCCGCACCACCTGGTGAACACCGTCCTGAGCCGCTCAGCCTCTGTCCGAGTCTGGGCGTAGGGGATAGTACGCAGCATGAGCTTGGCCTGGTCCTGTTGTCGCTTTGGAAGCTTGGCGAGCACGTTTACGATCTTGTGGTTCCAGCAGCGTTGCTCTGCCGCCTGCGGATAGACGTTGCGCAGAGCTCCCCAGATGCCCAGGTGTCCGTCTCCAACCACCAGCCTCGGGCAGCTCAAGCCCCGGCGCTTGATGTCCCTGAGCACCTCGGACCAGTTCTCTGTGGACTCCCTGTATCCGGGAACAGCGCTCACCACCACCTTTCTCCCGTCGCTCAGGGCCGCCATCACCACCAGTACCGCCGCCTTCTCCTTCTCAAGACCAGCCTTGACGTAGACTCCATCCACCCACATGTAGACCACTTCCAGGTCATCGAGGGGCCGGCTGCGCCATTGGGCAAGCTCATCGTTCCACTTGGACTTCAACCGGGCCACCGTGCTCGCCGATACCGGTGCGTCCTCTCCCAGCAGCCCCCGCAAAGCCAGATCGAAGTCGCCTTCGGATAGACCGTGCAGGTACAGCTCGGGGATCAACTCAGCAACCTTCCTGGTCCTGTTGACGAACAGCGGCAGCAGCCGGCTCTCGAACTGCTCCTCGGTATCGCGGACTCGTGGCCGCCTAAGCTGTATCGTGCCCGAACTCAGCGTAAGCCTCCGGGCTCTGCCGTATCCGTTCCGATAGCCGGTATCTGAGTCCGAGTCGGACCTGAGCGCCGACTTCGCCCTTCCCAGAAACGCCGTCACCTCCTCCTCCAGCAACTCTTGGACCAGCCTCTGGACCTGGCTTCGCACCCAATCCTCCAACTGCTCCCACTCCGGCCTTGACTCCGACCTACTCTCAGTGCTTTCCTTCCTCATGGGCGGTGTATCTCCTCTCTTGGGCCTTGAGCCCGTCTTGTTCAGAGAGAGGGTACACCGCCTGACCGTTTACACACTTTTTGAGGGTACCTCTCTGGGGGTTTCGCTAGGGGCTTTTCAAAGTCCCGGAATTCCACGCACTTCGTCATGCTGAGGCCCCGCGAAGCATCCGGGGTGGGGAGGGACCCTCCTCCAGACCCCACCCAGCGTGGGGCCGCCTCCAAGGGCCGCCGGAGGATGTCCTGCAAAGTGTGCAATTCCGTTGAATCGCACCTAGGGCAGACGATGCCTGCAGAGAGGCAATTCCACAAGAATGATTCCACAAAAACGGGTGCACAAAAACGATTCCACAAAACAAGTCAGTCCGGGTAGACATACTAGCACATCCGTTCGGTATGTTCAACACTCATGCGGCCAGACCTAGGGTCTTTTCAAAGTCCCGGAATCACGCACTTCGCCATGCTGAGGCCCCGCGAAGCATCTGGGTAGGAAGGGACCCCGCCCCAGACCCTTCGTCCCGAGAGGCCTCAGGGTGACAATGAAAAGACCCTAGGGTTTTGCTCCGAGGGGCGCCGTGACCCGCCTGCGATGGTACAATCCGCACCAACACCGCCGTTAGTGAGGTCCAGCCCATGCCAGACGACACGGATCCGAATGTCGGAACAAGCCAGTTAACGATGAATTCTGCCGGCGTGATACGAAACTGGAGAGACCAGGAGCCCGCCAACAGCCACGGCGCCGTGGGGTGGAAAGTCCTCACCGAGCGGGGTCGGCTAGATCGACCTTACGAGGTTGCGCCGCTTCTGGGCGTCCACGCGATTACCTTCCGCATGCTCCAGCCGAGCATGACGGAGCCGGCCCACTCCCACGATGCCAAAGAGCACGTCTACTACGTCATCAAGGGGCACGGGAAGGTCCAGTTGGGCGACGACTTCTTCGACGTCAAGGAGGGTGACGCGGTGTTCATGCCCGCGAAAGGCGTCCACTCGATCATCAACGACAGCGACGAGTTCCTGGAACACCTCGTGATCAGCGCGATACCCCACTGGTCAATGAACGGGGACGGAAAGGCCGCGGATAGAGGGCGGACCGACCCAGTCATCCGGAACTGGAGGGCTGGAGCACCCCACATGAGTCACGGTGCGGTCGGGTGGTCGATCCTGGCCGAGAAGGCCTACTTCGAGGGCAAACGGTCGTATGAGCAGGCGCCGCTGGAAGGCTTCCACGCGCTGACGATGCACATGATGCCAGGTGGACAAGAAGAGGGGCCGCACGAGCACGTCGGCAAGGAGCAGGTCTACTATTTCACATACGGACGGGGCAAAATGCTACTCGGCGACGAGACCTTCGAGGTCCGGGATGGCGACGCTATATACATACCTGCCGAGACCCAGCACGCCTTCATCAACGACGGCGACGACTGGGTCACGCACCTGATCGTAAGTGCACTGGTGCCGTAAACGTGAATCATGTAACGATTCGGGTGTCCAGGCGCTCCCCGGAGATTGAGACGTAGCCGGTCAGGGACGCTGGGTTGCCGCTGGAAATGGCATTGTAGATTCCCCGGGCGTTGCCATGGCCGGAAACAGCTACGCTGTTTGAGCAGTTCAAAGAAAGACTCGCGAAAAATGGCGTGCCGCCCGCAGACCACCTCAAGGAGTTCGCGGAGCAGGTCAAAGTAGCCATCGAAAAGGGCAAGACCGAGGTGGAAGAGTAGCAGGATTCTGGCCTCCTCTCCCTCTGGGAGAGGACTGAGGTGAGGGTCCGAAAACCCGACGACTCCACAACGATCCCCGCGATACAGCGAGGTACCCTCAAAAAGTGTGTAAACGGTCAGGCGGTGTACCCTCTCTCTGAACAAGACGGGCTCAAGGCCCAAGAGAGGAGATACACCGCCCATGAGGAAGGAAAGCACTGAGAGTAGGTCGGAGTCAAGGCCGGAGTGGGAGCAGTTGGAGGATTGGGTGCGAAGCCAGGTCCAGAGGCTGGTCCAAGAGTTGCTGGAGGAGGAGGTGACGGCGTTTCTGGGAAGGGCGAAGTCGGCGCTCAGGTCCGACTCGGACTCAGATACCGGCTATCGGAACGGATACGGCAGAGCCCGGAGGCTTACGCTGAGTTCGGGCACGATACAGCTTAGGCGGCCACGAGTCCGCGATACCGAGGAGCAGTTCGAGAGCCGGCTGCTGCCGCTGTTCGTCAACAGGACCAGGAAGGTTGCTGAGTTGATCCCCGAGCTGTACCTGCACGGTCTATCCGAAGGCGACTTCGATCTGGCTTTGCGGGGGCTGCTGGGAGAGGACCGCACCGGTATCGGCGAGCACGGTGGCCCGGTTGAAGTCCAAGTGGAACGATGAGCTTGCCCAATGGCGCAGCCGGCCCCTCGATGACCTGGAAGTGGTCTACATGTGGGTGGATGGAGTCTACGTCAAGGCTGGTCTTGAGAAGGAGAAGGCGGCGGTACTGGTGGTGATGGCGGCCCTGAGCGACGGGAGAAAGGTGGTGGTGAGCGCTGTTCCCGGATACAGGGAGTCCACAGAGAACTGGTCCGAGGTGCTCAGGGACATCAAGCGCCGGGGCTTGAGCTGCCCGAGGCTGGTGGTTGGAGACGGACACCTGGGCATCTGGGGAGCTCTGCGCAACGTCTATCCGCAGGCGGCAGAGCAACGCTGCTGGAACCACAAGATCGTAAACGTGCTCGCCAAGCTTCCAAAGCGACAACAGGACCAGGCCAAGCTCATGCTGCGTACTAT
>CBDAOG010000005.1:0-709882 GCA_965197985.1 Dehalococcoidia bacterium
TAGCCGCACCGCGGCGTTTGGCCGGTTACATCGCTGAACTTCACAATCTGGTTCGTTCCCGGGAGGACTTCATGGTGCAGGCAGAGGCCGTCGGGGCGCTTACCTACGTTCAGGCCGTCAATGAGTCGATCAGACAGGAGATGGAGCGCGACCAGAGCATCTTCATCATGGGGGAGGACATCGCTGGCGGCGCCGGACGTGAGGACTTCGAGGACGCCTGGGGAGGCGTGTTCAGACTGACGAAAGGGCTCATAGGGCAGTTCGGCAAGGAGCGGGTCAGGGATACGCCGATCTCCGAAGCAGGCTTCATCGGAGCAGGCGTGGGGGCCGCCGCCGCGGGCATGCGACCCATCGTCGACCTGATGTTCTCGGGCTTCTTCGGCGTCTGCGGCGACCAGATCATCAACAACGCCGCCAAGATGCACTACATGTTTGGTGGCAAGGTCAAGCTCCCGCTAACCATAATGACCAGTATCGGCGCTGGCACCGCATCGGCGGCCCAGCACTCCGAGACGCTCTACTCCGTATTCGTCCACTTCCCAGGGCTCAAGTGCGTCTGCCCGTCCGACGCGTACACTGCGAAAGGGCTCCACACTGCTGCCATCCGGGACGACGATCCGGTGGTGATTTTCAACCACAAGCTCCTCATGGGACGGACTCAGAAGCCGGAGGTCGGACCCGGCGTGGCGACAGGGGGTCACGTGCCGGAGGAGCCGTACACCATCGAGATCGGCAAGGCCCACGTCGCGCGTGAAGGTGAGGACGTCACTCTGGTCGGCTGCGGTTACACGACGCTGCTCTGCCATCAAGCTGCAGAAGTGCTGGACAGCCAGGGCTATTCGGCGGAGGTGATCGACCTGCTGTCGCTGTCGCCGATGGACGAGGAGGCGATCCTCGAGTCGGTGAAGAAGACGCGGAAGATCGTGATCGTAGACGAGGACTATCCGCGCTGCAGCATCGCCAGCGACATATCGGCCCTCGTCGCCGAGCTCGCTTTCGACTATCTCGACGCGCCGCCTCGCCGAGTGACGGCGCCACATACTCCCGTTCCGTACGCCATGCCCCTCGAAGACCTCTACCTTCCCACGAAAGAGCGTGTCCTCGACGCGGCTCTCTCGGTACTGGAGTAGGGAGGACAATCGCCCGATGGCCGTGCCGATCGTAATGCCCAAGCTGGGGATGGTGATGTCCGAAGGGACGGTCGCCCGCTGGACGAAGTCCGCCGGAGAGGTCGTCCAGGCTGGCGAGGTTATCGCCGAGATCGAGACCGAGAAGATTAACTATGACCTGGAGGCGACCGAGAAGGGCATCCTTCACCAAGTCGCTGCCCCAGGCGCCGTGATCCCCGTAGACGAAGTCGTGGGCTATCTGCTCGCGGAGGGCGAGGAAGCGCCGCAACCAGAGGTGGCGGCTCCCGCGCCTGTTTCGACGGCAACCGTGGCTCCTTCCGAGCGCGGCGCCCGACGCCCTCGACCTACCGGCGACGGGGCCGCGCGGTCCACTCCAGGCGCTCGCAAGGTGGCGGCGCAGCTCGGCGTCGACATCTCTCAGGTGACACCGTCAGGACCCGGCGGCCGGATAGTCGAAGACGACGTCCGCGCGTTCGCGGACGGCCAGAAGGGCGAATCCGTCGGGCCGGCGGCGATGGGGCTTACCCGAGCCTGCACAGGTCGTTCCGCTGGAGGGCATCCGGAAGACCATCGCCGACCATATGCGCCATAGCGTCGCCAACACGGCCCAGCTGAGCTTCTTCCTGGAGGTGGACGTCACTGAGGCGCAGCGTATGCGTCGTGAGGCGTCCGGTTCCAACGACGCTACGGTCACCCTGGCCAATGTCGTCGCCAGAGCCTGCGCCCAGACGCTGAAGCGTCATCCCGAGCACAACAGCGTGCTAGTCGATGGCAAGGTGCTGCAGTTCGACGAGGTCAACATCGGCATCGCCGTGTCGTTGAAGGATGGACTCATCGTCCCAGTACTGAAACAGGTCGATACTAAAAGCATCTTCGACATCGCGACTGAGACTAACGCCCTCGCCGAGAAGGCCAGGGAGGGGTCGCTATCCTCGGACGAGGTCACCGGCGGCACCTTTACCATCAGCGTTCTCGGGACCGTCGACGGCTTCACGCCTATATTGAATGCTGGGCAGAGTGCGATCCTCGGCGTGGGCCGGTCCGTCGAGAAGCCCGTCGTGAGGGGAGGAGAGGTGGTGGTGCGAGAGATGGCCACCGTGAGCCTGACGGTCGACCACCAGGTCATCGACGGCGCCGTGGCTGCCGGGTTCCTGCGCCGTTTTCAGCAGGCTATCGAACGGCCTGGAGCGCTGTTCAAGTAGCGCGGCGTCGTCATCGGTGGGGGGCTCGTCCCACAAATCTGAGGGCCCGGCACTTCTGATCGGCAGGCGAAGACCTCGAGTCTACCCCATCTCCTCCGTTTTCCAAACGTGGCTTCTCCAGATTGCTCTTTTGAGGTAGGTTACAAACCCTAGACAAGTTCAAGTCGATATGTGAAATTATCTAAATACGAGTTTCGTCAAAAATCGGTCAGACCTGAGGAGCGCAGTCAGCGGGCGCTTCCGGAGCCGAGCTAGAAAACATATCGCTCAAGGGGGGCCACATGGAAGGAATTTTTCTGTTGCTGATAGGGGCGGCATTGTTCTCCCAGTCCTGGTACATACTGGGTCTGTATTCGGAAGGAAGAACGATGGCGATTTTGGTCGGAGGACTGGGAATAGTGGTCCTGGGAGCGGTCTTCCTGCAACCGGTCCTGTTGAACGGAATGGGTACAGGGTTGGTCAGCCCGGAGGAGAACCTCGCGGAGCTGACGGTCATGAAGGCCCTGATCGTTACGTGGTCACTCTACGCGATTGCGGTGGCGGCTCACGGCCTGTGGGACTTCGATGAACGGGCCATCGGCTTTTACTGCGCTTTCCTTGCCGCGTCGACGGCAATGGCGTTCATCTACTACGCCAACCCCGGTCTGGGCGACCTGGCCGACCGGTACAACGAGTCTGTCTGGCTCAGTTTGTCAGGAGCGACGCTGGCTCTTACGGTCCTGGCGGGCATGATGTTCTTCACGCTCGGGTTCGCCTTCCAGGGGCTGCGAGCTGTGGCAGGGTGGTTTGCCTTGCTCGGCGGAGCGGTCGTCGCCTTCATCGGCCAGGCCATCGTGATCACCATGATTTCGGGCCCTCCGGTAGCATAGGGACTGTGTTCGTGTCCGGTGGGACCAAGGTCCAGGAACCCCAGCCTTGGACGGCATTGCCAAACGGCTCCCGCCGGGGCATGATTGAAGTGCAGTGACGAGCAAGCTTTCAATAGAAGCCATACTGGCCGAGAGCGATCGAGAGGTCACCAGGTTCGAGTGGGAAGGGACGTTCGCCGACTATCTTCGGATGGTCATCAGGACCCCTTCCCTGTCTCGGCTCTCTCACGCTCTGGTCCACGACGCCATCGTGGCGGAGGGGACCAACACTCCGCCTAATCGCGAGCCCGTGTACGAGCTGTTCGAGGGGGAGATATTCGGCCTCGAACGACACCTGCACACGATCGTGCAGTACTTCGCGGCCGGAGCCCAGCGGCTCGAGGTGCGCAAGAGGATCCTCCTGTTGCTCGGCCCGCCGGCCAGCGGCAAGTCGACCGTCGTCGACCTCATCAAGCGCGCGGTAGAACGATACACGCGCACCGATGCCGGGGCGGTATATGCGATTCGCGGCTGCCCGATGCAAGAGGAACCCCTACACCTGGTGCCCGACCACGTCAGGGAAACCCTGCAGCAGCAGTACGGGATCTACGTCGAAGGCGACCTTTGCCCGAGATGTCTCCACCTGCTCCGCACGGAATACAAGGGCAAGGCTGCCGAGATGCCGGTTGAGCGGGTCGTTGTGGACGAACGCGAGGCGATGGGCATCGGCCACTACCTTGCCACCAATGCCAACCCTGCCGACGCCTCTCGCCTGGTCGGAAGCATCGACGAGTCCGAGATGAATGGCGAAGACCGGAGGGAGATAGCCGCCAAGGCGTTTCGGCTGGACGGCGAGCTGAACATCGCGAACCGAGGGATCATGGAGTTCGTTGAGATGTTCAAGGCGGACCGGCATATGCTCAACGCCTTGCTTGACCTCGCCCAAGGACAGGTGATCAAGAACCTGCGGTTCGGGTCGGTCTATGCCGACGAGGCAATCATCGGCCATTCGAACGAGGGAGACTTCGACAGCTTCGTTGCCGAGGTGACCTCCGAGGCGTTGAGGGACCGAATCATCGCCGTCCAGGTCCCATACAACCTTCGGGTGCAGGAAGAGGTCAAGATCTACCAGAAGATGATGCGGAACAGCAAGCTAGAGGACGTACACCTCGCGCCTCTAACACTGCCTGTCGCCAGCACCTTCGCGGCCCTGACCAGGCTCGAGTCGCCTTACAAGCAGGGCATGAGCCTCCTCGACAAGCTCCATCTCTATGACGGCCAGATGGTGACCCCTTACACCGACCAGGACCTGCGAGAGATTCAGCGTCACCACCCGGCAGAGGGCATGCAGGGGATCTCGCCCAGGTACGTGATGAACCGCATAGGCGCCGTCGCGAGTTTGCCGGAAATCTCTTGCATATCGCCGCTAGCTGCCCTCGACAGCCTCTGGCGCGGCCTGGGAGAGAACGTCAGTCTCGAACAGATGGAGACCTTTGCCCGGTACGTCGCCATCGTCGCTGAAACCGTGAAGGAGTACAGCGATCTGGCGATACAGGAGGTCCAGAGGGCCTACGATGAATCCTTCGAGGAGTCGGCCAACATGCTCCTCGAGACCTACCTTGCCAACATCGACGCCTTCACGAATGGCACCGCTCCAGGAGACTCGAGGGACAGTACGGCGGCAGCCACCGAACGCGACATGCGTGAGATAGAGCGGCCTATAGGCGTTAAGGAGATGAACAAAGGGGAATTCCGGGAGGAGATCAACCGAACGGTCTCGGCTTGGAAGCAGAGAGGCTGGTCGTTCACATACGCGTCCGAGCCCAGGTTAAAGGTCGCGATCGAGACGCGCCTGTTCCCGGCGAGGCGCCAGGTCGAGCGCGGACTATCGCAACCGAGATTCGCAAGGCAACGCGTCGAATGGTCCCAGCGGAGGAGTGCGATCAAGAACCGTCTGGAGTCGTCCTACGGCTACTGCAACGACTGCTCCGAGGACCTCATCGACTACGCCGCCCACGTAATCCGTAATAAAGCCGCCGTCAAGACCCCGAAAGGCGAGGGCGTCGAGTGGGCCTGGCCCCTCTACCCTAAGGCGGCCGATTCGTCCCAGAACTCCAGCTAGCTGCACTGTCAAGGGCGGTGTGAAAACGTACAAGCGGGGCGGAGCAAAACTGTACCACTGAACGCCGTAGAATGGGCATCAAGGTTCGTGGGGCGTTGGAGATCAGGGTCAGTCAGATAGCTGGCGGCCAGAAGTCTTCTTGCTGTGCTTGAGTCGGTAGCTGTCCCCGTTCATCTCCAGGATGTCGACATGGTGGGTGAGGCGGTCGAGGAGAGCTCCGGTCAGCCGTTCAGAGCCGAACACCTCGGTCCACTCGACGAAGGGCTCACTTGGAGGTCACCAGGACCGATCCACGCTCGTAACGCTGGCTGAACACCTCGAAGAGCAGCTCGGCGCCAGTCTTGGACAAGGGCACGAAGCCCAGTTCGTCGATGATCAGAAGCTTGAGTCGTGCGAGCCTTCTCTGCAGGTTGAGCAGACGCCGTTCGTCCCTGGCCTCGATCAGCTCGTGAACCAGAGCAGCGGCGGTGGTGAAGCCCACGGACAGTCCCCTCTGACACGCAGCCAGACCGAGACCGAGGGCGATATGGGTCTTGCCGGTGCCACTGTTGCCGAGAGCGATGACGTTGTGGGGGCGCTCGATGTACTCGCATCGTGCCAGCTCCAGAACCAGAGCCTTGTTCAGGGACGGCATAGACAGGAAGTCGAAGGTGTCGAGACTCTTGGTCGTCGGGAAGCGGGCTGCTTTGATCCGACGTTCCACCATGCGATGGTGACGGTCGATCAGCTCCAACTCCGATAGTCGCAGCAGGTAGTCCGGATGGTCGGCTCCCTCACTGGCACACTGGGATGCCAGCTTGTCGTACTCCCTCAGGAACGTGGGGAGCTTGAGTTGCTTGAGGTTGTGTTCGAGCAACATCGTGGACTTGTTGGTCATGACCGGCTCCCCGCCAGGAGAGCCATGTAGTCCCTGGTCGAGGTTGTTGCAACGTTGGTCCTGGGCAGATACGGGTACAACTCCATGTCGAGTCTAGGCGGTCGACCCTCGATCCTGCACAGCACCAGGTGCTTGACAGCATCGAAGCTCACAGCCCCGAGTCGAATGGCGTCTCGTACGGCGTCGTGGACTTCTTCCGGCTGGAAGTTCTCCATCAGTCTGAGCACCTGCACGAACTCCCTCTTTCCTCGCTTGCCCATCCGAGACTCCAGCAACCGCCGCAACACTCCGAACTCCTCGGGCAACTCCCATCCAACCAGCGGCGCCGCCTGATCCAATGCCCTCGTCTTCTTCTCAAGGAGCGGCAGGTAATGGAGAGGGTCGAAGACGAAGTCGTCTCGATCGTAGGACCGCCGATGGCGGGCGATGACTTCAGCGCCACAGCTGATCACAACCTCGTGTACATATCCGCGGACCAGAACGTCCCGATGACCGTAGGCCACCGGGACCGAATAGTCATTGGTCCGGTATCTGACCAGGGACAGAGAACTGACCCTCGTCGCGTGCTTGTCGCTGGCGTCGTACGGTACGGCCGGCAGAGGCAGCAGCTTCTCCAGGTCCCGCTCCAGCCGTTCTCCTATCGTCTCGTTGTGGCCGCGGAGTCGATCTTCGAACCGTCTGAGGCAGTGTTGCTCCAGATGAGCATTGAGGGCATCGAAGCTCTCGAACGATGGAATGGGCACCAGGAAGTTCCGGCGGACATAGCCGACCAGACCTTCTACTTTGCCCTTATCGTTCCCTTTGCCTGGACGGCCGAACCGGTCCTCGAACAGGTAGTGGGACTGAAGCTCGGAGAACACCCTGGTCCGCTGCCGGCGACCATCTCCCAGGATTCTGGCTACCGCGAGCGTGGTGTTGTCGTAGAGGATGCTCTGAGGCACTCCGCCCAGGAACGCGAAGGCGGAGACGTGTCCGTCGCAGAATGACTCCGTCGTCTCGGCGGGATACGCCTTCACATAGCACCCGTCGCTGTGAGGGAGGTCCAGGGCGAAGTAGTGGGCTTTGCGTTCCACTCCGCCGATGATCACTCGAGCTTCGCCGTAGTCGCACTGGGCATGTCCCGGAGGGTGGGACAGAGGTAAGAACATCTCGCGGGTATGACGACGGCGTTCTCGAACGTAGTCTTTGACTATCGTGTACTTGCCGGGGAAGCCGTGTTCGTCTCTGAGCCGTTCGTAGATACGCTTGGCGGTGTGACGCTGCTTCTTCGGTGAGCTCAGATCCTGCTCCAGGATCTGGTCCATCACACCCTCATATGGATCGAGCTTCGGTCTGCGAGCCGGTCGTTGCCGTCGATACCCTGGGGGCACGGAGTACTCGAGCATCTTGCGCACCGTGTCCCGGTGTAGCCCGAACACTCGGGCCGCCTCTCGGACGCTCATCCCTTCGACGAAACAAGCCTTGCGAACACGGAGGTAAATACCCACCTTGTACATCCAATCCACCTTCAGTCAGGTTCGGTCGTTCCTGATTGAAGGCGACAGGCGGTACGCTTTTCAAGCGCCACATCTCAGCTCTTGAGCCGCCCTGCCGGTACATTATCTCTCCGCCATTCACAGTGATTGGAAAAGTCGGCGATGTACAGGTTCCCTGTGCTGTCGAACTCCACCCCAATCGGGCTGCTGATTTGCGCAGAGGTGGCAGCTCCGTCATCGCCGCTGAAACCCGCCACGCCCGTAACCCGCCACCGTGGTGATGATGCCGCTCGTGTCCACCTTCCGGATACGGTTGTTCGATAAGTCAGCGATGTAGAGGTTGCCCGAGCTGTCGAGAGCCAGGTCGCGGGGACTGTTCAAGCGAGTCGACGTGGCGGCGACACCATCACCGGTATAGCCCGCGAGGCCGTTACCGGCTATAGTGGTGATAATCCCGCCGGTGTCGACCTTCCGGACCCTGTGGATGTTGGAGTCAGAAATGTAGATGTTCCCCGCGCTGTCGATCACAACATCTCTGGGAGCGTTCAATCTTGATTCTCTCGTAAAAAGTCTGTGCAGGTCGAATTAGAACAACCGTACCCTTGCCTGGGTACAATATACAGTCTCTGTTCCGTGTCCTACCCCAACATACGGTAGCGCTCACATGTGCTAAAGCGCTGGAACTTCCTCAAAACGGGTTTTTACGAGGGAATCAATCTTGCGTCGGTGGCAAGTCCCCCATCGCCGGAGAGCCCCCCCACGCCCGTACCGGCCACGGTGGTGATGGTGCCGCCGGTGTCTACCTTCCGGACCCGAGCGTTGCCTTGGTCGCCGATATAGAGGTTCCCTGCGCTGTCGAACGCGATTCCCCGAGGAGCATTAAGGTCCGCAGCGGTGGCGGCTATGTCATCGCCGTTATAGCCAAACGCTCCGGTGCCGGCCACGGTGCTGATGTCGCCCGAGGCGCCCAGAGCGACGGCGGGCAGCGCGAACAGCACCAGGCCCACCAAGATAAGGCCTAGAAGCGATCGTCTGATTCGGATATTACTTGAGCTGTCGTTCGACGAGATCATATGCGCTCCTACGCTCAACCGAAGAGGCCTGCCAAGGCCCCACCGACTGTACAAACTGATTCCAGAGCAGATGGCCCTGTGATGTTTTCTCCTTAACCCAAATCCACCGAAGGGATGACTATGCAGCAGCGGAACGGGCGATAGGGGCAAGGGAGGGCGATGGTCCGGGCACGATTTGGGGTAGAGGGGGGCCGGTGTTTGTCTTCAGTTGCCGCGGGGAGACTTTGTGACCGTCTGCGAATGTTGGTCAGGGCGAGATAGCGGGGAGAGGACACAGCAAGAGGCACTCGCAGACCGGACTGGCGCGAGTTCGCGGGGACGTTCGGTTGGCCGGATGTCGGCCGGTTGCCGCCGCCGCTGTCAGGCAGGGAGTGGCAGGGCGCGCAATCGGGCCAGGGCACGATCGAACTGGGCTTCCCAAGGCCAGCGCTGTGGCAGATGCAGTGTGAGGCGGCGCGCCGAGCGGGTGATCCGTCCGGCCAGGGAGAAGAACCGCCGCCGGAGGGTCTTGGTGGTCACCACCTGCTCGCCCAGACCGATGCGCGCTGTCCAGCGGGCGATGTTGTGGGCCATCACCTGTACCGCCAGCCAGGCGGCGTTGGCGGCGAAGCGGCCCGAGGGGAGATGGTTCAACCCCACACCGTGCTTGAGGTCTCGGATGGCATTCTCGATCTCGGCGTGGCGGCGATGGTCGGCCTCCAGTTCGAGCATCTCCCCGTCCCGGTCGGTGATGAAGCCGTGATAGCTGTAGGTGGCGAAGAGGGCCAGCTGGGAACCGGGCGTGGGCTTCACACGCCGGACGATGAGCCGCACCGGCGCGGCGTCAGGTTCACTCTGGAAGGGAGTGCAGGTGGTCTCGGCCACATCGGCGGCGCCGTCCATCCAGTAAGGAATCGGCGTCCAGGCATCTTCGGGTATCGCCTTGATGAGATTGTGCAGGCTTTTATGCTGGCGGATGGTGATGGAGAAGCGGACATCCATCTTGCGGCAGACGGATACCACGCCATGAGTGTAGAACCCGCTGTCGGCCCGTAGCGTGAGTCGTCCGTTGGCCCCGGCGTAGCGCACCCGTCCCACCGTCTCCCGCAGGGAGTGGGCGGCGCCGCGGGCGGTGTTGGCCCGGCCCTCGCGCAGCCGGGACATCAGCACGTCTCCGGTGCCGGCGGCGATGGCCAGCAGTGGGTGGTAGCCCCGCTTGCCGGTATAGCCGTGGTGGCGGGCGCCCTCCTTGGCCAGTCCGTAGGTCTCGCAGATGGTGGAATCGAGGTCGATGGTGAACGGCGCGTCGCCGGGTCCGGCCCCAGCGGCCCAGGCCCGGGCCAGCAGCTCCCGGCTCACCCGGTCCAGCTGGCGGACGTGGCCCCACCGGAAGCTGCGCAGGAAGGTGCCCAGGGTGGATGGCGCCTTGACCGTGCCGCCCAGGGTGCAGGCCGTCCCCCCGGTGCGCAACACATCAGCGTCGTCGATGCAGTCGCCGCCGGCCATGGCTGAGGCCACCAGGGTCATCAGCTTGGGTGCTCCTTCTATGGGACTGTTTTGCTGTTACAAAACCATTATCCCAGATTCAGAAGAGCACCCTCTGGCCACTTCAGGATGCTAACCCGACGCCCTCCCTCGGTGGATTCGGGGTAAGGAATCGGCGTCCAGGCATCTTCGGGTATCGCCTCGATGAGATTGTGCAGGCTTTTATGCTGGCGGATGGTGATGGAGAAGCGGACATCCATCTTGCGGCAGACGGATACCACGCCATGAGTGTAGAACCCGCTGTCGGCCCGTAGCGTGAGTCGTCCGTTGGCCCCGGCGTAGCGCACCCGTCCCACCGTCTCCCGCAGGAAGTGGGCGGCGCCGCGGGCGGTGTTGGCCCGGCCCTCGCGCAGCCGGGACATCAGCACGTCTCCGGTGCCGGCGGCGATGGCCAGCAGTGGGTGGTAGCCCCGCTTGCCGGTATAGCCGTGGTGGCGGGCGCCCTCCTTGGCCAGTCCGTAGGTCTCGCAGATGGTGGAATCGAGGTCGATGGTGAACGGCGCGTCGCCGGGTCCGGCCCCAGCGGCCCAGGCCCGGGCCAGCAGCTCCCGGCTCACCCGGTCCAGCTGGCGGACGTGGCCCCACCGGAAGCTGCGCAGGAAGGTGCCCAGGGTGGATGGCGCCTTGACCGTGCCGCCCAGGGTGCAGGCCGTCCCCCCGGTGCGCAACACATCAGCGTCGTCGATGCAGTCGCCGCCGGCCATGGCTGAGGCCACCAGGGTCATCAGCTTGTCTCCGGTGTTGGCCCGCCCCGGCGCGCCGCCCAGGTCAAGGTGATGGTCAACGAGTTCCCGCAGGCCCAGATGCCGGGCGAGGGTGGCCGGCAGGAGCAGACCGGCATTGGCCACCAGGCGGTGATCGTCAAAGACGATACGGATACGGTCGGGCTGGTTGCGTGGTAGCATCTATTGGGTGCTCCTTCTCTGGGACTGTTTTGCTGTTACAAAACCATTATCCCAGATTCAGAAGGAGGTTACGTCAATAGGTGTGTAAACGACATCAGGCGGCGACCTTCTCAGCCGTTGATTCAATGGCGATTCCATCCGCATACTGTGCACCGAGATAGACGTCTTCGATCAACTCAGGGGCCTTCAGACGCCTGAAGCGCTGTTCGGCGACCATCAACATTTTCCAGATCACCGCTATCGCCCGATCGACCCTCTTGTAGCGCTTGGCGGCATCGGTCCGAAGCCTGAGGGCCGCGAAGGGTGATTCTACCGGGTTCGTCGTGCGAAGGTGCCCCCAGTGCTCCTTTGGGAAGTCATAGAAGGTGATCATGCGGTCCCAGTCCCGCTCCAAGGCCTCTGAGGCCGCCTCGTAGGAATGGTCGCCGCACCACCTGGTGAACACCGTCCTGAGCCGCTCAGCCTCTGTCCGAGTCTGGGCGTAGGGGATAGTACGCAGCATGAGCTTGGCCTGGTCCTGTTGTCGCTTTGGAAGCTTGGCGAGCACGTTTACGATCTTGTGGTTCCAGCAGCGTTGCTCTGCCGCCTGCGGATAGACGTTGCGCAGAGCTCCCCAGATGCCCAGGTGTCCGTCTCCAACCACCAGCCTCGGGCAGCTCAAGCCCCGGCGCTTGATGTCCCTGAGCACCTCGGACCAGTTCTCTGTGGACTCCCTGTATCCGGGAACAGCGCTCACCACCACCTTTCTCCCGTCGCTCAGGGCCGCCATCACCACCAGTACCGCCGCCTTCTCCTTCTCAAGACCAGCCTTGACGTAGACTCCATCCACCCACATGTAGACCACTTCCAGGTCATCGAGGGGCCGGCTGCGCCATTGGGCAAGCTCATCGTTCCACTTGGACTTCAACCGGGCCACCGTGCTCGCCGATACCGGTGCGTCCTCTCCCAGCAGCCCCCGCAAAGCCAGATCGAAGTCGCCTTCGGATAGACCGTGCAGGTACAGCTCGGGGATCAACTCAGCAACCTTCCTGGTCCTGTTGACGAACAGCGGCAGCAGCCGGCTCTCGAACTGCTCCTCGGTATCGCGGACTCGTGGCCGCCTAAGCTGTATCGTGCCCGAACTCAGCGTAAGCCTCCGGGCTCTGCCGTATCCGTTCCGATAGCCGGTATCTGAGTCCGAGTCGGACCTGAGCGCCGACTTCGCCCTTCCCAGAAACGCCGTCACCTCCTCCTCCAGCAACTCTTGGACCAGCCTCTGGACCTGGCTTCGCACCCAATCCTCCAACTGCTCCCACTCCGGCCTTGACTCCGACCTACTCTCAGTGCTTTCCTTCCTCATGGGCGGTGTATCTCCTCTCTTGGGCCTTGAGCCCGTCTTGTTCAGAGAGAGGGTACACCGCCTGACCGTTTACACACTTTTTGAGGGTACCTCTTCAGAAGAGCACCCTCTGGCCACTTCAGGATGCTAACCCGACGCCCTCCCTCGGTGGATTCGGGCTTAACAGTTTAACAGTCGCTCAACCATCCAGCTGGCTTGATAGCTACAAAGCACGTATCTAGTGGCAGTGTTCCAACATAGCCCGATTCACGTTGGGAGGCAATAAGTGGAAACCCCTAAGGGAAAACCCTCATGTCAACAGGGTTATGTCAACACCACAGGGTTAGCAGAACTGATTTCATTAGAAAACACCTGTCACCGACGGAAGGGTAGCAGTTGCGCGGGTAGCAAACGCCTTCTCAGCCTCAAGGGCACAACTGGTCAGGGGGCTATAATGTCGGAGGCTGTCGCGACAGCCTCCGATAGAGTCCGAGGTCCATATGCACCATACTACCGCCCGACCTCCAACAGTCGCCGTAGAGACTCACGGCTGCAAGCTCAACCAGGCCGACTCGTCGGTACTGGCCGCTGAGTTCGTGGCCGCCGGATTCCGCTTGGTCGAGAGCCACGAGCCAGCGGACGTGTACCTGGTCAACACCTGCACCGTAACCCACGTCGCGGACCGCAAAGCTAGACAGGCGCTCAGAGCTGCCCGCCGCCGCAATCCCAACGCCACCGTGGTCGCGACGGGCTGCTACGCGGAGCGCGCCCCAGAGGCACTGCGAGTCCTTGAAGAGGTCGATCTCGTCGCGGGCAACTTCGAAAAACCAGGGCTCGTCCGCCAGGTCATAGAGTGGCGCAAAGAGTCGGTCACTCCATGCGCGGATGGTTCAGACCAGGTCGAGCGTAGTGGCCGTAACAGGGCGATGGTCAAGATACAAGAGGGGTGTGACCAGATTTGCGCCTACTGCATCGTGCCAAAAGTCCGTGGACGAGAACGTAGCATTCTGGCGGGGGACGTCGTTAGGACGATCGAGCAGTACCTCGCCGCCGGGTACAAGGAGATCGTTCTGACAGGCACCCAGCTGGGGTCCTACGGCTTCGATCTCCCCGACATCGACCTGACCGGCCTGCTGCGCTTTATCCTGGCGGAAACGGACGTACCTCGGCTGAGAGTCTCGTCGGTGCAGCCCCAGGAGATCAGCGAAGACCTGCTCGGGTTGTGGGAAGACCCACGTCTTTGCCCTCACTTCCACCTGGCCCTTCAGAGCGGCAGCGACGCCGTGTTGGCCCGAATGCGGCGGCGGTACACGTCCCGTGAGTACCTTGAAACAGTCGAAATGGTAAGAGACTCCGTGCGCGGGGCATCGCTAACGACTGACGTGATTCTGGGGTTTCCAGGCGAGACTAACGACGACTTCCGGGAGACGTACGAGCTATGCGACCGTGTGGGTTTCTCATCGATGCACGTGTTCCCGTATTCCACAAGGCCGGGTACCAGCGCAGCCCATTTCGACGGACACGTAGACGCCGCTACGAAGTCTCAACGGGTGGGTGAGCTGATAGGCCTTTCCTCGAAGCACGCCCACGAGTTTAGAAGTCGGTCGTTGGGGATCACACGGCCGGTCCTGTGGGAGGAACGTCGAACTCACAACGGCGCCGATCGGTGGGTCGGTCTGACCGATAACTACATCAGGGTCGTTGCCGAGAGCGACCGACCGCTGCGAAACACGATTACACCGGCTCGGCTGGTAGGTCAGAGCGGCGAGCTGGTTATCGCCGAGTTAGACGGCGGCTCGTCGAACGGGTCGGTCTCTGTTTAGCGCGGCTTAGACTTCCACAGGCAGGAGCTGGTGCTTTCCATTGCGCTGTTCGATGTAGCCGGCGCGTTGTGAGAAGGCGTGCCCGAAGACGAGCAGCCATCCGCCCTCTATCGCGGTCTGTATCATCTCGCGCTTTTCGGCTAACGTGTCGTTTGGGGACTGGTCGAAGGCGCCGATGCACGTGAGAGGCACGTGGAACGGGGTCGGCATGAGGTCCGCGACGTAGGCGATCCTTTCGCTGCCGGCTTCGACGAATACGATCTGGTGCCCGGCCGAATGACCGTTCGTCGTCTTGACGTTGACTCCAGGAGCGATCTCGGCGTCGCCGTCGAGCAACTTCAAGACGCCTGCTTCCTCGAGAGGGAGGAAGTCGTCCTCGTAGTAGGTCCCCTTGTCGCGTTCGTTGGGCTCGTTTGCTTCTTCCCAGCACGTTCGCTGTACGAGATACTCCGCCTTCGGGAACGTAGGAACGGCGTTCCCGGCTCGGTCTAGCTTTGTGCAGCCGCCGCTGTGGTCGTAATGCAGATGAGAGAGTACGACGACGTCTATGTCTCGGGCGGTAAGGTTTAGCTTTCGAAGGTCTCGGAGTAGCTTGTTGCCATTAAGGCCGTAGAGATCACGGAACTTGTCAGTCCGCTTGGACCCGGCTCCTGTGTCCACCAGGATGGTCTTGGCCGCGGTCTGGATCAGCAGGCAATTCAGACCCAAGCGTATTCGGTTTTTCCTGTCGGGCTTCATGTTCACTTCCCAAGCCGCCTTGGGCACCGGACCGAACATGGCCCCTCCGTCGAGCAGGAAGGTCCCGTCGCTCACCACGTTAACTGAAGTAGCTCCGTTGACTGAAGAAGCTCCGAGCGGCATGAGTCACCTCTTGTGGCCGACTGGTGCGCGCCTCGAGAAGCGCGGCCGGCGTTTCGAAAAAATGCAGGACCGGAAGACTTCGATTCCAAGGGCACCCTGTCGGAGGGCGGTTCCAAGCTAGTGGTCCGAAATGTTTGTAATGATTGGTTGATTGGCACGGGGGCTTTCCCCGCCATGCCTGGCTTTTGGAGACAGCCGCTGGGCAGTCCGGCTTTCCACCCGTCATTTCAAGGATGTTGGTCTACTAGCGTACCCCGAAAAAGTGGATCCTACACGGAGAAAGTCACGTACGGACGAGGTTGATCGTAGCGCCAGCTGCCCTGCCGTTTGTGGAGTGTAGACCTGGCTAGACTCGGTGTCGCGGCTAGCGGGCTTCGGGCAACCCTACTGCGTGCCGGTAAGGAGCTCCAAACGCAGAGGCTGCACGGCTGCCGGGCCCAGAACTACCAGAAATCCAACTACGTCTTTTCCAAGCCCCGATACCCGAACCATATTGGGAACCGTGGAGCTTGTCAAGGACTTTTGTAGCACTTTTGCGGCCAAACCGTATCAAGATAATGGATTCCGGAAAATCACGTCATGTTCTGGTGAGGCTTTCGCCGACGAAGACGGAACTCGCACGGCCAGCGGAAAGGAGAAGGGCAACGTCGACTTGGCCGAGTTATTCCGTCGCGAGCTGCTGGATGGCCGACTTGAACGCGTCTACAGTCAGCTCGACCTCCTCGTCGCCGTGAGCCGTCGAGACGTAGACCTTGGTGTCGTTCTTGTAAACGCCGCGCTCGAGCAGCAGCCGGTTAAGTCGCATCGTTTTCTGATAATCGCGGTCGATCACAGAGCGGTAGTCAATGGCTTCGCCTTCCTGAAACAGAGCGTCGAACATAGGTCCCACACCCGACACCTGCGCTGGAATCTCGGCTTCGTACAGGAGGCGCTCCAGCTCCGATCTGATCGTTTCGCTGGTATGGAACAGCCGCTCGTAGACACCTTCGCGCTTCAGGATTCGCAAAGTTGCCAGCCCTGCCGCGGCGGCGACCGGATTGCCGTTGAGTGTTCCTTCCTGCATCACCCAGTTGCTCTTGTCGACTTTGTCTGCGTCGAAGTGGTCCATGATCTCCTTGCGGCCGGCCACGGCGGCAAGAGGGTATCCGCCGCCGATCACTTTGCCGAGCGCGCACAGATCAGGCTCGACGCCGTAGTACTCCTGGGCGCCACCGTAGGCTAGCCGGAATCCGGTCACGATCTCATCGTAGATTAGCGGGATCTCGAAGTGGCGTGTTATCTCTCGCAGCCCTTCGAGGAATCCGGGCCGCGGCGGCAGGACCCGCTGGACGGGCTCCAATATCACTCCCGCGAGCTCGTCGTGGTAACGCTCGATGAGCGCCGTCGCGGTTTCCAAGTCGTTGAACGGAGCGATAAGAGTCTCCGACAGGAGCGTCTCGGGTATGCCTGCGGAATCGGGCTTGGCGTCCGGGAAGTCGTGCGCGTCGTGCGGAGCCATGCTCATGAGCGCGTAGTCGTTCATCCCGTGATATCCGCCCTCGAACTTGAGTATCTTGTCGCGCTGTCTGTAGGCCCGGGCCACTCGCATGCAGAAGAAGGTTGCCTCGGACCCCGTACTCGTAAACCGGACCTGCTCCGCACACGGCACTGCGTCGACGATCTCCTCGGCGAGGCGGATGGCCTGGTCGTTCAAGCCGAAGAACGTGCTCCCGTGCTCGATCTGCTCTATTACAGCTTCGACGACCTCAGGGTGGGCATGCCCGACCAACATCGGTCCGGAGCCCAGAGCATAGTCGACATACTCGTTCCCACTGAGATCCCAGACCCGCGCTCCACGGCCGCCGCGAATCACGACGTCCATCGTGATCGTATTGCCATTGCTACCGCCCGGTAGCAGCCTTTGTGCTTTATCGAGGACCGTCTGCTGCGCGGAATCGATCTTGATGTCTGGCACCGAGTTCTCCTGGATGGGGCCAAAATTTGGAAGCTTGGAGACGGGTCGAATTATAGCAGAGGGCCGTCGTATGGTTAGGCACGGCGCTGTACCGTATAATGCGCCCGCGATCCCTACAGACTGGTCTAACCCCAAATCCACCGAAGGGATGACTATGCAGCAGCGGAACGGGCGATAGGGGCAAGGGAGGGCGATGGTCCGGGCACGATTTGGGGTAGAGGGGGGCCGGTGTTTGTCTTCAGTTGCCGCGGGGAGACTTTGTGACCGTCTGCGAATGTTGGTCAGGGCGAGATAGCGGGGAGAGGACACAGCAAGAGGCACTCGCAGACCGGACTGGCGCGAGTTCGCGGGGACGTTCGGTTGGCCGGATGTCGGCCGGTTGCCGCCGCCGCCGTCAGGCAGGGAGTGGCAGGGCGCGCAATCGGGCCAGGGCACGATCGAACTGGGCTTCCCAAGGCCAGCGCTGTGGCAGATGCAGTGTGAGGCGGCGCGCCGAGCGGGTGATCCGTCCGGCTAGGGGGAAGAACCGCCGCCGGAGGGTCTTGGTGGTCACCACCTGCTCGCCCAGACCGATGCGCGCTGTCCAGCGGGCGATGTTGTGGGCCATCACCTGTACCGCCAGCCAGGCGGCGTTGGCGGCGAAGCGGCCCGAGGGGAGATGGTTCAACCCCACACCGTGCTTGAGGTCTCGGATGGCATTCTCGATCTCGGCGTGGCGGCGATGGTCGGCCTCCAGTTCGAGCATCTCCCCGTCCCGGTCGGTGATGAAGCCGTGATAGCTGTAGGTGGCGAAGAGGGCCAGCTGGGAACCGGGCGTGGGCTTCACACGCCGGACGATGAGCCGCACCGGCGCGGCGTCAGGTTCACTCTGGAAGGGAGTGCAGGTGGTCTCGGCCACATCGGCGGCGCCGTCCATCCAGTAAGGAATCGGCGTCCAGGCATCTTCGGGTATCGCCTTGATGAGATTGTGCAGGCTTTTATGCTGGCGGATGGTGATGGAGAAGCGGACATCCATCTTGCGGCAGACGGATACCACGCCATGAGTGTAGAACCCGCTGTCGGCCCGTAGCGTGAGTCGTCCGTTGGCCCCGGCGTAGCGCACCCGTCCCACCGTCTCCCGCAGGAAGTGGGCGGCGCCGCGGACGGTGTTGGCCCGGCCCTCGCGCAGCCGGGACATCAGCACGTCTCCGGTGCCGGCGGCGATGGCCAGCAGTGGGTGATAGCCCCGCTTGCCGGTATAGCCGTGGTGGCGGGCGCCCTCCTTGGCCAGTCCGTAGGTCTCGCAGATGGTGGAATCGAGGTCGATGGTGAACGGCGCGTCGCCGGGTCCGGCCCCAGCGGCCCAGGCCCGGGCCAGCAGCTCCCGGCTCACCCGGTCCAGCTGGCGGACGTGGCCCCACCGGAAGCTGCGCAGGAAGGTGCCCAGGGTGGATGGCGCCTTGACCGTGCCGCCCAGGGTGCAGGCCGTCCCCCCGGTGCGCAACACATCAGCGTCGTCGATGCAGTCGCCGCCGGCCATGGCTGAGGCCACCAGGGTCATCAGCTTGTCTCCGGTGTTGGCCCGCCCCGGCGCGCCGCCCAGGTCAAGGTGATGGTCAACGAGTTCCCGCAGGCCCAGATGCCGGGCGAGGGTGGCCGGCAGGAGCAGACCGGCATTGGCCACCAGTCGGTGATCGTCAAAGACGATACGGATACGGTCGGGCTGGTTGCGTGGTAGCATCTATTGGGTGCTCCTTCTCTGGGACTGTTTTGCTGTTACAAAACCATTATCCCAGATTCAGAAGAGCACCCTCTGGCCACTTCAGGATGCTAACCCGACGCCCTCCCTCGGTGGATTCGGGCTAACGAGAACAATGGAAATCAAAGTCGTTTCGGGCGACATCACCAAACAGAAGGTAGGCGCTGTCGTTGTCAACCTTTTCGAGGGAGTCACGAGCCCCAGCGGTGCGACGGGGGCCGTAGACACGATGCTCGAAGGCGCCATCTCGACGCTCATCGAACAGGGTGAGATCAAAGGTAAGCGGGGCGAGCTGACCCTGATTCACACCTTCGGCAAGATGCCGTCGGACCGGGTGCTCGTTGCTGGTCTCGGCAAGCAAGAAGACTTCGACGAGGAGACGGTCCGGAGTGTCTCCGCCGAGACGTGCCGACGGCTTAGAGAACTACCCGGCGGTTCGGCGGCTACGATAGCCCACGGGGCCGGAATCGGTGGTATGGACGCGAAGTCCTCAGGCCGGTCTATCGCCGAGGGCTCTATCCTTGGCCTTTACCGGTTCGACAAGTACAAGTCCTCCAAAGACGAATCGCGCCGGCTCGGCGAGCTAACTATTGTCGAGCACGACGCGAGCAAGGTGGAGGAGCTCGAGCGGGGAGTGCAAGAAGGGTCGATCCTGGCCGAAGCGACGGTCGTGTGCCGCGACATGGTCAACGAGCCGGCCAATCACATGACGCCGACACAGATGGTCGAGGTCGCGTTAGAGGTGGCCAGGTCGGGTGGGCTGGAAATAGAGGTGTTCGAGCGAGACAGCATTGCCAAGATGGGCATGGGCGCCTTTCTCGGAGTCGCTCAGGGTAGTCGTGAGCCTCCCAAGCTGATCGTGCTCCGATTCAAAGGTGATCCGTCGGACGAGTCGAACAGCATCGGTCTTCTTGGCAAGGGGATCACTTTTGACACCGGCGGGATCTCGATCAAACCTGCAGCGAACATGGGCGAAATGAAGACCGACATGGCCGGCGGTGCCGCTGTGATTTCGGCCATGCAGGCCATCAGCAAATTCAAGCCCAGGATCAACGTGACGGCCATCGTCCCTGCCACCGAGAACATGCCGGGCGGCGGAGCGCAGCGGCCAGGCGACGTCGTCAAGGCCATGAACGGCAAGACCATCGAGATCGACAACACCGACGCCGAGGGGCGGCTCGTGCTGGCCGACGCGGTGGCGTATGCCAGCTCGTTGGGTTTGCCGAGGATTGTCGATGTCGCGACCCTCACCGGCGCGATGGTGACGGCTCTAGGTAAGGTGTACACCGGCGTCTTCGGGAACGATCAGGACCTGGTCGACCAGGTAATCGAGGCGGGCGGCGAAGTGGGTGAGAGAACCTGGCAGATGCCCGTGCTCGACGACTACAAGGAGCAGTACAAGAGCGATGTTGCCGACATCAAGAACACCGGGGGACGGGCCGCCGGATCGGTCACCGGCGCACAGATCATCGGCGAGTTCGCCGGCGAGGCCTCCTGGGCGCATCTCGACATCGCGGGCACCGCACGGTCCGAGGGCGTCAAGGGCTACAAGACGAAAGGCGCCACTGGGCTGCCAGTCCGAACGCTAGTCAGACTGGCCATGAATCTTGCCAAGTCTTGATCGTTTGTGATATACGATACCCGTTCCCTCGCGGTCTCATTGGTTCCTAAAGTTCGTTTATCATCTTTTGGCCATTGATCAAGTCGACTAATGCTTTCGGCGGAACGAACGCAGTTCATCAGCGAGGTTGCCCGCTATGACAACCCGGTCCTGGACTCTAGTCACCAACCACGGGCTCGTGCTGAGCTATCTGGCGCACCACCCGAGTCACACGGCTAGGGAGATCTCGAACTACATAGGGGTCACCGAACGGACGACGCATACGATAATCTCAGACCTTGAAAGTGTGGGGTACATCGAACGACGTCGCGTTGGGCGCAAGAACGTATATCGCGTCGACCCGGCTCTCCCTCTCCGTCACCACACCAAGCAGGACATCCTCGTTTCCGACCTCCTCGACGCGCTAACATCCAAGTCCGCGGATAAGCGCGCCACCGGCGACCAGCAGACCCCAGGGTAGTCTAGGTCGGCTCGGACAACCGCCAACGCCTTCCTCGCCACGTTGACCGGCCGCGAACGCTGGTGCTAGACTTTGCCTGTCCTCGTGGTGAGCGTGGCCAAGTTGGTTAAGGCGCCAGGTTGTGGCCCTGGAGATCGAGGGTTCGAATCCCTTCGCTCACCCCACACCGTTCCTACTACCCCCTCGCCGGCTACGGCATCACCGGGAGTATGATCCGGGATGGATGCTCCCGATCATGGAATACGGTCTGTCTGGCCGTGACTAGCGTCGATTCCGCGTAGTCGTCTCCGCCGGTGTTGTGGTTGCGATCGAAGTTCGGGAAATCGCTGCTTGACACGTCGACCCGTATCCGATGGCCGGTCTTGAACAGGTTGCTGGTTGGGTTTACGGCGATCGTGAATTCATAGGGACGGCCCGGCTCGAGTAGCGACGGCTCCTCGAACGACTCGCGGTACCGCGCCCTTACGATGCCGTAGCAGAGCTCCTGGGTGAAGCCGTCGGGCCAGACGTCCATCAGCTTGACGACGAAGTCCGTGTCCACTGCAGATGACGCGGCCCATAGCTTCATCGTAATGGGTCCAATGACCTCGACCGGCTGTTCCAGGGGCTGGGTTGCGTACCTGAGGACGTCTGTCCGCTCGTCGAGAAGCCGCTGATCGTGGGGCTCGCTCTGGCCGGCGGCTGAGTAAAGAGTCATCACCGGGTCTCTTGGGTCGTAAACGTACTCGTCCGGCGGCTGGTCGCCTGGGGGCTCCTTCGAGAGGACACCGCCGCCGTGGATGAAGAATTCAGAGTACCGCGTGCCCTTGACCGGCCACTCGTCCTCGTAGCGCCAGCGGTTCGCTCCCATGACGAAAAGCTGGACGCGGGGCCAGTCGTCGAGGTCCGTGCCATCACCTTTAAGCCAGTGGCTGAACCACCGGTCGACGATATCGTAGTAGTCCCGGGCCGCATCTGCGCCGAAGTCTAACCGGCCGACAGTACGCCCGAAGTCTGGCCCGACGTGCGTCCAAGGGCCGACGATGAGCCGCGAGCTAGTTCGGGCATGTGTCGTTCCTGCATTCTCGACCATTCCGGTGAAATTCTTGATCGAGCCGATCTGCTGGTCGTACCAGCCCGTCGTGACGAGAGCTGGGACCTCGATTTTCCGGTGCTTGGCCTCGAACCTAAAGTTGTCGACGGCGTGGTTGTCGAGCCAGTGTCGCCAGTGAGGCCCCAACCCAAACATCGCGTCGTCGGGGATGTCCTTGAGGGGCAGGAACCAGAGCCACTTGCTGCGGTCCCGCTCGGCCCAGAGCCTTTCGGCTTCGTCGGTGTCCCTGGTGCCGGATGGCGCGTTGGCGCGTCTGCGCTGGTCTGGGGCGAGGGTGTTGATTGTCCACCACAGGACCCTACCCAGCCGCAGCACCCCGCTCATCTCGCGGTCGAGGAGGTTGGCCGCGATCGCCTGCGGCATTATCGCCTTCAGGTGCGTCGGTCGAGCGTGGGCCAGCTCCATCTGAGTCCAGCCGGCGTATGACGTGCCGACTGAACCGACGTTGCCGTTGGAATAGGGCAGGGCGGCGGCCCATTCTACGGTGTCGTAGCCGTCTTCCGAATCGGTGTGCTTCGCGCGGAAGAAGCCGGCGCCAAACTCGCCGTCGGACGCATATCGGCCGCGGACATCCTGCGCGACATATACGAAACCCCGCTCGGAGATTCGCGTGCCCTTGTCTGGGTCTCGCTCCTTGCTGTACGGGGTCCGCTCGACGAGGACCGGGTACTTGCCCTGGGCCTTCGGTCGGTAAACGTCGGCGCGCAGGACTGTTCCGTCGCGCATCGTAGCGGGGACGTTTCGGTCGACGACGACTGAATAGGAGCTCTTGGGTGCCGGCACTACAACCCGCCTTCATCGTCGACCCGTGCCGCGATCGCGAGTCTGAGGCCATCCAAAATGTTGTCGAATGTCTCAAATGGCGTGTACTCGATGCCGGTCCGGTCGCAGTAGGCCGCCAGCGACGAGCGGGCGTAGGCCCGGTCCGCCTCGCCCACGACGCACTGGTCGGAGGCGCCGTCTCCCGCAAACAGGACCGTGTAGCCTTTCTTCTGGTAGTGCCAGACTCGGGAGCACTTGCAGACGCCGACTCTCTCGCAGACCTCGACTTCCGGTGGGCAGGTCGGGACGACCAAATCGCCTCGATCGAAGTCGGCTACCCAACTCCGGACGGGGATGTCATCCATTCCAAACTCGCGTAGCAGAGGCGTGATGTACAGGTCGAGGCCCCCTGACACCAGCTCCAGGGGAACGTTTTTGGCCCTGCAGAAGTCGACCAGGTCCAGTGCGCCGGGGCGAATGGATGCTTTGGCGAGTGCGAACCCGACCATCTCATCCCGTTTTGAAGATGGCAGGTAGCCGAACTCGCGCTGGATAAGATCCTTGAACGAGATCGCACCGGAACCAAAGTGGGCGTCCTCCGTTCGCCATTCGGGGGAGGCGAACTCGTCCAGCAGTGTCGCACCGACGTCCTGGAGAACAAGCGTACCGTCGAAGTCCAGGACTACCGCGATGCGGCGTCGATCAGCCGAATGAGAGGACGGGGATGCTATGGCTGCAAGATCACCTTGGTGTAGCCGTCCTCGCGGCGGTCGAACTTGCGGTACGCCCCGGGAGCGTCCTCCAGCGACACCTCGTGTGACACCACAAAGCTCGGCTTGGCCTTGCCGACCGTGATCAGGTCTCGCAGATACGCGTTGTATCGTTTGACGTTGCATTGGCCGGTGCCGAGCCGCAGGCCCTTCTCGAATAGCTTGCCGAAGTTGATGGACAGCGCACCGCGTTTCGCGCCCTCGTCGACCCCACCCGGGTCCGACGGGACGTACAGCCCAGGTATCCCCAAAGCGCCCGTCGGACTGACCGTCTCGATGATCTGATTCAAGACGATGTTAGGCACCTCGTCCTGCTCGCCACCAGCAGCCGACGAGCCAGCCGACGTCGCCTGGTATCCCACGGCGTCGATGCCCTTGTCGGTGCCTTCGCCGCCGCGTCGCTCCTGAATCTGCTCGACGGGATTGCCCTCGTCGTAGTTAATCGGGATCGCGCCGATTTCGGCAGCTTTGTCGAGGCGCTCCTTGACATGGTCGACGGAGTACACCTCGGCGGCGCCCCTGAGCACGCAGCTATAGGCCGCCATCAGGCCGACGGGTCCCGCGCCGTACACCGCCACGCTCTCTCCGGGACTGACGTCGGCCAGCTCCGCGCCGTGGTACCCAGTCGGAAAGATGTCAGCGAGTAGTGCATAGTCGGCCTCGTTCTGGTCGCCTCCAGGCAACACGAGGCAGTTGAAGTCGGCGAATGGCACCTGAAGGTACTCCGCCTGTCCACCGACCCACGGTCCCATCGCGACGTACCCGTAGGCCCCGCCTGCAAACCCTGGGTTCACGGTCGTGCAGAAGCCCGTGAAGCCGCGCTGGCAGTTTTTGCAAAACCCGCAGGCGACGTTGAAGGGCATGACCACGCGGTCGCCGACCTTGCGCTCCTTGACCGCTGACCCGACCTCCTCGATTACCCCCATGTTCTCGTGCCCGAATACGATTCCGGGTTGGGCGGCTGTCCGGCCTTCGTACATGTGTAGGTCGGAGCCGCAAATACAGGACGACGTGATCTTGACGATCGCGTCGTTGGGGTGCTCGATCTTCGGGTCCGGAACGGTCTCGACGGCGACCTCGAACGGCTTCTTGTAGACGACTGCTTTCATGGCTATCCCCCTCTGTTTGCGGTGTCCGATCCTATGTGCCGAGTGCTCCCGTAGGTCGGGCGCAGGCTACAACAAAAGTATGCGACCAGCAAGCGCGTACCTCATGCGGGTAAGGGATGTGCAGGATACGTTGTGTGCCCAGATCACCCAAGCGGGCGCACGCAATGCGCCCCTACGAGAGGACGGACAGCACGTCTAGTCGCAACCTCGGTGACCCGTTGCTGCTCCTGGGTGCTTGCTATAATGGGCCCCTTGCGGCGTACCGACTATGACTGAGTTTTTCAACGTTCTTCCGCCGTCCGAGGCCCTGGACATCGTGCTCCAGCGATTGGACGCCGCTGTGGAGCCTGAGAAGGTCCCCACCAGCGAGGCCCTTGGCCGCGTCACCTCACACGACGTCGTTTCCCCAGAGGACCTCCCGGCGTTCTCCCGATCGACAATGGACGGCTTCTCCGTGCGGTCGGCGGACACCTTTGGCGCCTCCGAAGGTATGCCGGCCTATCTCGAGATTGCCGGCGAGGTGGCCATGGGGAGGGCGCCGGACGTGGAGCTTTCCGCGGGTCAGGCGGCGGGGGCTTACACGGGCGGGATGCTGGCGGACGGCGCCGACGCCGTTGTGATGGTCGAGCACACACAGGCCGTCGACGAGTCGACCGTCGAGGTGCTGCGGCCGGTGGCGCCCGGCGAGAACGTCGTCCAGGTGGGCGAGGACGTGCGAGCGGGCGATACTGTCATCCGGCAGGGTAGGGTCATCCGGCCCCAGGACATCGGGGGGTTGCTGGCGCTCGGCATCACCGAGGTCGACGTGGCCCGGCGGCCACGGGTGGCCATAGTCTCGACCGGCGACGAGCTCGTGGCGCCGGATTCCTCGCCCGGGCCCGGACAGGTCAGGGACATCAACACCTACACGATCTCCGCGTTGGTGGCGCAGGCTGGTGGAATACCAGTCCCGATCGCGGTGGTCCCCGACGACTTCGAGGCCCAGCGCACGGCTGCGGTTCAGGGCCTTGAGCAGGGGGACGTCCTCGTGTTTTCCGCGGGTAGTTCCGTAAGCAGCCGGGACATGACGGCCGAGGTATTCGCCGACCTGAGTGAGCCCGGAGTGCTAGCGCACGGGATCGCCCACAGGCCGGGCAAGCCGACTATCATCGCTCTGCTGAACGGCAGGCCTGCCTTCGGCCTGCCTGGGAATCCCGTTTCGGCCATAGTCGTTTTTGACATGGTGGTGCGGCCGACGATCTACGCTCTGTTAGGCTGCACGTCGCCGCCCGAGCCTCGCACCATGAAGGCACGGCTACAACGCGACGTCCCTTCGGTCACCGGACGCGAAGACCACGTCCAGGTGAGGCTTGTCAGCGAGAACGGCGTCTTGAGTGCAGAGCCATTGTTCGGGAAGTCCAACCTGATCTACACGTTAGTCCGCGCCGAGGGGTCGGTAACCGTTCCGCTGGACAAGGGCGGGCTCTACGCAGGGGAAGAGGTCGACGTGCGGGTGTACTGAGCCATCAGCCAATCTCTACGTTTCTATGGAAGGTGGGGTTATGAGCACTGGACCCAATCTGTTCAAGATCGACCCGGCCGCGAAGAGTGCGGACGCGGTGACGGAGATCGAATTCGCCGCAGCGGGATTCCGCGAACGGAGCGACATTCAGGAATGGATCGTTGCTCATCCCACAATTCTCGGCGAAGACCTCCTCGTTATCGCAAAGGAGTTTAGCGGATTCGACAGGACACGGGAGCGGCCGGACATCGTGGCCGTGGACACCGACGGCCGGGTCGTCGTCATCGAACTGAAAAGGGACGATACCGGATCAGAAGTCCACTGGCAGGCAATCAAATACGCGAGTTATTTCCAGCACGCGAAACCGAATGACATCGTGGATATGCTGGTCGCTCATGCCAAGGTCTCCGAGGAAGAGGCGATCGTTCAGCTAAAGGAACACATCGACGCTGATGACCTAGTGTCCTGAGTTATGAATCCGATGACAAAATCGGGCGATGGTAGCTAGTAGCTGGTCTGCGGTTTTGGTCCAGATGAAGGGCTTTGAGGCAGCGATGTGCTGGTCAATGTACTGTTCGATGGCTTGCTCCAGTTCCCGAGTGCTGCGGAACACCCCGCGGCGCAGTTGCTTCTCTGTCAGCACCGCGAACCAGCGCTCCACCTGGTTCAGCCAAGAGCTGCTGGTGGGGGTGAAGTGCAGGTGATAGCGCGGCCGCCGGGCCAGCCAGCGCTGGATGGCGGGGGTCTTGTGGGTGGCGTAGTTGTCCAGGATAAGGTGCACGTCGAGGTCCGGGGGTACGGTCGCATCGACCCGGTCGAGGAAGCGCCGGAACTCCGTGGACCGGTGCCGACGGTGGCAGGCGCCGATGACCTCTCCCGTCTTCACGTCGAGGGCGGCGAAGAGAGAGGTCGTACCATGACGACGGTAGTCATGGGTCCGGCGCTCGATCTGCCCCGGGCGCATGGGCAACAGCGGGGCCGTCCGGTCGAGGGCCTGGATCTGGGAATTCTCGTCGACACACAGGACCAGAGCCCGCTGGGGTGGGTTGAGGTAGAGCCCCACGATGTCACGGACCTTCTCGATGAACAGAGGGTCAGACGAAAGTTTGAACGTCTCGGTCCGATGCGGCTGCAAGGCAAAGGCCCGCCAGATACGGCTGATGGCGCTCTGACTCAGGCCGGTACGCGCAGCCATGGAGCGCGTGCTCCAGTGGGTTGCATCCGCCGGCGTCGTCTCCAGGGTGAGGGTCACGACCCGCTCCACATCGGTGTCCGTGATGGAGCGTGGGCCGCCGGGCCGCGGCTCGTCAAGCAGGCCGTCGAGGCGGCGTTCGATGAACCGGGCCCGCCACTTCCCCACCGTTTGCTTGGCCAGACCGATCTCCCCGGCCACGACGGTATTGGTCTTGCCCTCGGAGCAACGGAGAATGATCCGGGATCGCAGAGCCAGCGCCTGGGCAGTGGTTGGACGCCGCTTCCAGCGCTCGAGGCTCTCGCGTTCGTCGGAGGAAAGGTGCAAGGGAGGAATGGGGCGTCCGATGGCCATGGTGACCTCCATGAGCGTTTCGTGGAGGGTACACCCCAGCAAGTACTTTTGCAATGAGTTCATAACTCAGGACACTAGAAGGGCTAAACAACGAGCAGCGAATAGTCTTGGCGAGTCATCGGTTCGCGCCAGAAATTACGTCTGCTGTTCAGTGGTTGAACGATAAGGCTCTGAGCGAAGCCTTGATTACATGCGTTCAGCTCACCCCCTACCACGACCAGGCCAGCGACAGTTTCTATATACAGACCACCACGATTCTGCCTATTCCAGGAGTAGACGAGAGGTACCCTCAAAAAGTGTGTAACCGGTCAGGCGGTGTACCCTCTCTCTGAACAAGACGGGCTCAAGGCCCAAGAGAGGAGATACACCGCCCATGAGGAAGGAAAGCACTGAGAGTAGGTCGGAGTCAAGGCCGGAGTGGGAGCAGTTGGAGGATTGGGTGCGAAGCCAGGTCCAGAGGCTGGTCCAAGAGTTGCTGGAGGAGGAGGTGACGGCGTTTCTGGGAAGGGCGAAGTCGGCGCTCAGGTCCGACTCGGACTCAGATACCGGCTATCGGAACGGATACGGCAGAGCCCGGAGGCTTACGCTGAGTTCGGGCACGATACAGCTTAGGCGGCCACGAGTCCGCGATACCGAGGAGCAGTTCGAGAGCCGGCTGCTGCCGCTGTTCGTCAACAGGACCAGGAAGGTTGCTGAGTTGATCCCCGAGCTGTACCTGCACGGTCTATCCGAAGGCGACTTCGATCTGGCTTTGCGGGGGCTGCTGGGAGAGGACGCACCGGTATCGGCGAGCACGGTGGCCCGGTTGAAGTCCAAGTGGAACGATGAGCTTGCCCAATGGCGCAGCCGGCCCCTCGATGACCTGGAAGTGGTCTACATGTGGGTGGATGGAGTCTACGTCAAGGCTGGTCTTGAGAAGGAGAAGGCGGCGGTACTGGTGGTGATGGCGGCCCTGAGCGACGGGAGAAAGGTGGTGGTGAGCGCTGTTCCCGGATACAGGGAGTCCACAGAGAACTGGTCCGAGGTGCTCAGGGACATCAAGCGCCGGGGCTTGAGCTGCCCGAGGCTGGTGGTTGGAGACGGACACCTGGGCATCTGGGGAGCTCTGCGCAACGTCTATCCGCAGGCGGCAGAGCAACGCTGCTGGAACCACAAGATCGTAAACGTGCTCGCCAAGCTTCCAAAGCGACAACAGGACCAGGCCAAGCTCATGCTGCGTACTATCCCCTACGCCCAGACTCGGACAGAGGCTGAGCGGCTCAGGACGGTGTTCACCAGGTGGTGCGGCGACCATTCCTACGAGGCGGCCTCAGAGGCCTTGGAGCGGGACTGGGACCGCATGATCACCTTCTATGACTTCCCAAAGGAGCACTGGGGGCACCTTCGCACGACGAACCCGGTAGAATCACCCTTCGCGGCCCTCAGGCTTCGGACCGATGCCGCCAAGCGCTACAAGAGGGTCGATCGGGCGATAGCGGTGATCTGGAAAATGTTGATGGTCGCCGAACAGCGCTTCAGGCGTCTGAAGGCCCCTGAGTTGATCGAAGACGTCTATCTCGGTGCACAGTATGCGGATGGAATCGCCATTGAATCAACGGCTGAGAAGGTCGCCGCCTGATGTCGTTTACACACCTATTGACGTAACCTCGTAGACGATGTCATGCTCGGGCGGATCAGGAACCGGGCAGGACGCGGTCGGTTTGATGAGGTCACGCGCTTCTTCAGAACGGTGGCCTTTGAAGCTCTTGAGGAACTCCCCGATGACTTGAAACCGGACAGGAAGAGTCGATGGGCGGGCGTTGGCCCAGTCAATCGCTACTATCAACTATGGTACTCATGGCCGCCATGGGGTAACAACTCTATGAGGTATCAGTTACTTCTTCCCAAAGCCTCTCAGTCCGCGCCGTTCGAGGTAAAGGTAAGGTTCCGGTGTGATAAGAGGGACCAGGTCAAGAACCGCGATGAGAGCGACAGGGTAGGATGGTTTTCCCCGGACGATCTAGTGGTTCAACTTTTTTGTATTGATGGGTAGAGTGACTTTAGCTTGATGCGCGCATCCTCGGTAGTGAAGCGCCAATCCACTCGTATCACATCCCGGTTGCGTTGATTCTGCCAAGCATTGACCTCGCCGCGCAGGATGTCTTGATTGGCAATCCGTCGGTCCAGGCACTGTCGAGCCAGCACACCGATCTCTATCTCCGCCATATTCAACCAACTCCCGTGTTTGGGAGTGTAGTGTATCTCCAGTCGCTCAGCTATACGCCTCGCCTCAGCAGGCTCGAATGCCTCGTATAGCGAGGACAGCTTGTGAGTGTTGAGATTGTCCATTACCAGCACGATCCGGTCTCTGTCAGGGTAGTCCTCGTCGACCAGTTTCTTTATCACATGCGCCCAGTCCACCTTCGTGCGACGCTCTCTGACCTCGACTCGGCGCCATCCGTCCAACGGTGCAAACAGCATGAACAGGCTGCTCACTCCATTGCGCTCGTATTCGTAGTCGTATGCCGCCGATAAGCCGGGCGCTGCGGGACGCGGCACTCGCGTCTCCTTGACTTGCTGTTTGCTCGTCTCATCCATGCACACCAGAACCTCATTCCCATCGTACGGCCGTTGGTAGACCTCCAGTACGTCTTCCATCGCGCACACAGACTCCGCGCTCTGACCGGGCGGGATGCACCAACTCTGCTTCAGCCACGGCTTCAGTTCGTTTTTTTAAGCGCCTGGCGAACCGTCTCGGTGCTGATGGTCTCGACTATCTCACACTCGACCAACTGGTCAGCCAACAGCTTCAGGGTCCAACTGGCACGCCCCTCCGGCGGTTCCCCGCAGGCCATCGCTATCAACCGTGCTTCACCTTCGCCGTCCAGTCTCTTTTGACGCCGACGCAGTTGCTTTTTGCGATTCAGCGCAGACTCGACCCCCTCCTCTACACAGCGCTTGCGTATTCGCTCGACCGTTGACTGTCCCACACCGAGCGCGCTGGTGATGTCCGCGTCCTTCATTCCCCCGTCCGAGCGTGACTCATCGCTCATCAGCAGAATGCGCGCATGGGTCTGTTTGTACGCCGCAGCCCGACCGCGTGAGACCAAGGCGTTGAGTTCCTGTTGTTCGTCGGTAGTCAGTCTGATACGGTACCTCTTGGTAGACATCATGGTTCCTCCTCGGTTCAACGTTACAATTGAACCCCCAAGAGGAACAATGACTATCATGGTATTCATTTCAATGATGTTGGACCACTAGTGGCTTTAAAGCAAGAATTACAGCCGCTCGGCAACGTGCATGAAGACGACCGGTGGCTTATTCTTGACGACACGCGCACCGGTGACAGTCTGGATTCGGAATTCGCAGATTCAGTCGCCGACATGGTGCGCCAATCCATAGGGTCCGTTACGCAGGTTGTGAACACTATCCTTGAGGGGAAAGACGAGGAAGGGAAGTAACCACGGCTCTTCATTGCATTGGCCGCGAGATGTGGCTCCAGACCGCTGGTGGACAATGAGCCAGCATCGTCGGAAGCGGCGCTACTACCTCGAAGACATCCCCCTAGACGAGGCCGTTCAACGGTTTCACGCGGCCTTGCGGGACGCAGGCTGGCTCCAACGTTCGCCGGCCGAGGACGTGCTGTTAGACCAGGCCAGCTGGCGGGTTACCGCAGAGCCGGTGTGGGCGAAGTCCTCCTCGCCATACTACGACGCGTCCGCCATGGACGGCGTCGCCGTAAGGTCGCGAGAGACCGTCGGGGCTACCGAGACCGCTCCCGTCCGGCTCACGGTGGGCGAGCAGGCCGTGTGGCTCGACACCGGCGACCCGATGCCCGATGGCTACGACGCTGTCGCGATGGTCGAGGTCGTCCACCAGGTCGACGAGGCCACCATCGAGCTCCAATCTCCTATTGCTCCATACCAGCACGTCCGGCCGCTCGGCGAAGACATAGTGGCGACCGAGTTGGTCCTACCGGTAAATCACCGCCTCCGGCCCCAGGACCTGGCGGCGTGCGCCGCTGCCGGCCTGTCCAGTGTCGATGTCCGGCGGACACCGACGGTGGCCGTAATCCCCACTGGTACGGAGCTAGTGTCGCCGGGATCTCAAGCGCGGCCGGGCGAAATCGTCGAGTCAAACTCGCTCATGCTATCCGCGATGATCGACGACTGGGGCGGGCATGCCACGCGATGGGACCCGGTGCCCGACGACTACGAGCAGATCTCCGCCGCGGTCCGCCAAGCCGTCCGCAAGTACGACATCGTGGTCGTCAACGCCGGGTCTTCGGCAGGCTCGGAAGACTACACGGCGAAGGTCGTCGAAGGTCTGGGTCAGTTGGTAGTCCACGGCGTTGCCGTCAGGCCGGGACACCCCGTGGTGTTGGGGGTCATCGACGACAAACCGGTCATAGGGATACCCGGCTACCCGGTGTCAGCGGCCCTGACATGTGAGCTCTTCGTCCGACCTCTGATCGAAGCGCGGCTCGGGAGCGCAGTAGAAAGGCGGGACAAGGTCACCGCGACCGTTACCAGAAAGGTCTCCTCGCCGATGGGCGAGGACGAGTTCTTGCGGGTGAGGCTGGGAGTCGTGGCTGAGAGAATGGTAGCCACGCCGGTCCAGCGGGGCGCCGGAGTTATCATGTCGCTAGTGCGCGCCGACGGTCTGGCCCTGATCCCTCGTTTCTCCGAAGGCATCGCCGCTGGTGAAGAGGTCGAGGTTGAGCTTCTAAGACCGCTCGAGGCAATCGAGCACGCCATCGTCGCTACTGGAAGCCACGACGTATCACTGGACCTGCTCGCCAGCGAGGTCCACCGCCGTCATCCTGGTGCAAGCCTGGTCTCTTCGAATGTCGGCAGCCTGGGTGGTCTCACAGCACTGAAGCGCGGAGAGGCCCATCTGGCCGGGTGCCACCTCATGGACGAGGAAACCGGCGAGTACAACGTCCCATACGTGAAGCGGTATCTCAGGGATCGCGATGTCGTTCTCGTGCGCCTGGTTGGCCGGACCCAGGGACTCATCGTCCAGGAAGGCAACCCGCAGTCGATCACCTCTCTCGAAGACCTTGTTCGTAGGGGGGTCACATTCGTCAATCGACAACGAGGGTCGGGGACTCGTCTGCTGCTCGACCACACGCTCAAAGGCGCTGGTATCAGGGCGAAGCAGATAGACGGCTACGAGCGGGAGGAGTACACGCACCTCGCCGTAGCCGCCGCGGTGGCGGGCGGTCGGGCAGCTGCCGGGCTCGGAGTGCTGTCTGCGGCCAGGGCGCTGGGGCTGGACTTCGTGCCTCTCGCGGACGAGCAATACGATTTGGTCATCCCTGTCGAGTTCTACGAGAGCAGATTTCTTGCGCCGCTGCTGGAGCTTATCGTGAGCGAGGACTTCAAACAGCAGGTCGACAGCCTGGGCGGCTACGACACTTCTCGCACGGGAGAGGTTATAGCTGAGATAGGTAGCAGCTAGGATTGAACTATGCTACGCTCTCCTACGAAACGCTATGGATACGCCAACCGACGCTTGGGGCATAGTCTTGGCCGGAGGGCTGAGCAGGCGGCTCGGCCGCGATAAGGCCATGGAGCCGCTTGGAGGCGAACCGCTCCTCCACAGGGTGATCCGTCGCCTGTCCGAGGTGACAGCTGGGACCGTGGTGGTCGTCAACCACGCCGCCAGGGCCGACGAGTTGGCTATCGGCGCAGACGCGAGAGTTGTCGTCGATATCTACCCGGACAGCGGCTCTTTGGGGGGCATCTTCACGGGCTTGACCGCGATGGAGGCCGATTGGGGGGTCGTCGTCGCGTGCGACATGCCGTTCCTCAATGTTGATCTCTTCAATCATTTGCTGGCCTCGCGCGACGGCTTCGACGTGGTGGTCCCTGAGCTGGACGGCCGCCCGGAGCCGACCCACGCCGTGTACTCGAAGGCATGTCTTACCTACATCGAACCCTATCTGAAGGCCGGAGACCTCAAGATCGCGCGGTTTTTCGACGACGTGCGCGTCAACTACGTCCTACAGCCTGAAGTCGAACGGCTCGACCCGGAGCTCCTGAGCTTCTTCAACGTGAACACGCAGCAGGACCTCGACCGGGCGACGGCCCTGGTCGCCGAAAGGGAATCCCGACCTGACAACCGCCTGAGGGCTTCGAAGGTTGGTTGAATTGAAGGACGCGGCGTCCGAATTGGTCACGATACGAGTCGAGCTCTTCGGCTCGGCGAGACTCACGGTCGGACGGCGCCAGGTGTCACTACGTGTTCCTCCAACAGTCTCGGCGCCTGAGATCGCAGGGACCCTTGCGAATGCTCACCCCGAGCTTGTAGGCAAGGCTATCCGGGAGGACCGCTCCGGGCTGCTCGAAAGCTTCATGCTGAACCTGAACGGAAGCGAGTTTGTCGACAAAGGGCCGCTTCGCCTGAAGCACGGCGATTCTCTGCTGCTGTTCTCGAGCCAGGCGGGGGGCTGACCCACATGTACGGCTATCATGGGAAGGCGATGCTGGTTGACCTGACGACGCGGGGGGTCGACTGGTTCCCCCTCACAGAAGATGTTCTGAGACGGTTCATTGGTGGCACGGGCCTCGGCACCTACCTGTTGTATCGGTTCTGCCCACCCGGGGCCAACCCCCTGGGCCCGGAGAACCCCCTCATCTTCGTCACGAGCCCTCTGGTCGGCAGCAGGCTGACGACGTCCAGCAAGTTCGCGGTTCTGGCGAAGTCGCCGCTCACCGGTTTCATCGGCGATTCGCTCTCCTCCAGCTTCCTGGCGACCGAGCTGAAGAAAGCGGGTTGCGACGCGCTGGTGATTACGGGAAAAAGCACGTCTCCGACGCTGCTGTCGATAGAAGACGGCAACGTCGAGTTTCTCGACGCGACAGACCTCCTGGGGCTCAGCACCTCGGAGACCGAAGAAGCGGTCAAAACGCGGCTGGGTCGCATGACACGGGTCGCGTGCATCGGGCCCGCCGGCGAGCGACTGGTCCGGTACGCGAGCATAGCCAACGACGGCGGACGGCAAGCGGGCCGGACCGGCCCCGGCGCCGTGATGGGCTCGAAGAACCTCAAGGCTATCGCCGTGCGCGGCCGCGAACCAGTGCCGGTGTATGAGCCTGAGAGCCTGAAGGCGATCGGCAACGACCTGACGCGCCGCAGCCTGGGCCCCGCGACCGAGAAGTACCGAACCTTGGGCACGATGGCGAACGTGGCGGTTTTCAATCGCTTGGGCACGCTCCCAACCCGGAACTTTCAGCAATCGACCTTCGACCTCGCCGAGGAGGTCAGCGGCGAGCAGTTCGTCAAGGACCACCACGTCAAGAACGCCCACTGCGCCAACTGCACGATCGGTTGCGAGCACATCATGGCCACCACGGACGGCGGCACGCCCTCCAAGGGCCGGATGGAATACGAGAGCACGTTCGCTCTTGGACCTCTGGTTGGCGTCGGCGACGCCAACGCCGTTATACGGGCCTCGCACCTGTGCGACGAGCTTGGCATGGACACGATCAGCTCTGGCGCGACCATTGCCTGGGCGATGGAGTGCTTCGAACGCGGGATCCTCACCTCGAACGACACAAATGGCATCGAGCTGCGGTTCGGGAATGCCGACGCACTGTCGGCGACGCTTCGGCTCATCGCCGAACGAGAGGGAATCGGAGACCTGCTTGCCGATGGCAGCCGGGCGGCTGCTCAGGTGGTAGGACAGGGCTCCGCCGATTGGGCGATGCACGTCAAGGGCCTCGAGATGCCCGGCTACGAGCCGCGAAGTCTCAAGACGATGGCCCTCGGGCTGGCCGTCAGCACCCGTGGAGCTTGCCATAACCGCTCGTCAGCCTATGAGGCCGATTTCTCGTCCAGGGTAGATCGCCTCAAAGCCGACGAGAAGCGCGGTCGCATCACGATGGAGGGCGAGGACTTCTCGGCGGTGCTCGACTCACTCATCTGGTGCAAGTTCTTGCGGAAGGCCTTCGACGATTTATACGAGGAGTCCGCACAGGTCTACGAGCACATCACGGGTTGGCCGATGACGGCCGACGATCTGCGGCGTGCGGGGGAGCGCATCAACAACCTCAAGAAGCTTTTCAACATCCGCGAGGGCTGGACACGGGAGGACGACGATTTGCCTTCGCGCGTACTCGAGCAACAGCTGACGACTGGGATGGTGGAGGGGATCGGCCTGACTCGCGAGGATCTGGACATGATGGTCCGGTCGTACTACGGCGCCCGCGGCTGGACTGAAGACGGCATGATACCGGACGAAAAGCTGCGGGAGTTGGAGTTGCTCGATGTAGTTCCAGCGCAAACGCAATCCCAGAAGGCACGCCAGGAGGCTCCGGTCTGACCCATGGACCTAGTGCCCGCTCGGATGCTTGAATCATGACCTCGGAAAGAAACGAGCTCCGTTCGACCTTGCGCCAGAAGTTCGCTAGAGACCACGGCCAGCTCCTTCCCGCCCTTCACTTCTTGCAGCACGAGTTCGGTTACCTGCCGGACTGGGCCATGGAGGTGGTCGGTTGGCATCTGGGCATACCGGCGAGCGAGGTCTACGGGGCCGCGACCAGCTACACCGAGCTCCGCATTGAACGGCCCGGCGAGCACGTCCTTCGCGTCTGTACCGGTCTCAGCTGCTGGACTAACGGCAGCGACGGGATAGTCGACGCCGCGAAGGATGAGCTGAACGGCGGGGAGTCGCCTGACGGGCGAGTGACCTTCGAAGAGACACCGTGTGGATTCCTGTGCGCAGTGGCGCCTGCCGTCGAGTGGGACGGGAAGTGGCAGGGCAGGGTGACGGCCGATTCGGTCCGTGCCCTGCTCCGTAAAGGCGCGATTAGGTGATGGCTACCAGTCCTATCAACGCATTAAACGAATTGAAGGACGCGGCGCAGAGGCGTTTCGACTCTGAACGCGCAGGCAAGGCCCGCGTCGTAGTCCAGGTCGGACACTGCTCGCAGGCCGTGGGCGCACCGGCCGCGGCTGACTCCCTCTCGAGTTCGATGCCGGACAACGCCTATGTGGTAATAGCAGGCTGCGACGGGGCGTGCTTCGCGGCTCCGCAGGTGCTGATTCCGCGGGAAAACGGCCCATACACGAGGTTCGCCCACGCCACACCCGAAGCCGCTGAAACGATTGCAGCGTACTTCTCCGGAGCGGCTGACCCGTCCGCAGTGTTGGATCGGCGGGCGGCGGAATTTCTCGAGAAGCAACATCGTGTCGCTCTCGACCGCTGTGGCGAGATGGAGGCTACCGAGGCCGACGACTACATCCTCAGTGGCGGATACGCGGGTCTCGCAAGGGCGTTGTCGATATCGCCTGAAGAGGTTATCGAGGAGGTCAAGGCGTCGGGACTCCGAGGTCGAGGAGGCGCGTACTTCCCCGCCGCCCTGAAGTGGGAGGGGGCTCGGAAGGTTGAAGTCGAACCCCGTTATCTCGTAGTCAACTCCGAGGAGGGCGAACCTGGTGTCTTCAAGGACCGCCACTTGATGGAGGGCGTGCCCCATCGGGTCCTGGAAGGGGCGATCATTGCGGCCTATGCGTCGGGCGTCGAACAGGCCTACGTCTACATCAACGCCGAGGCGAATCTATCGGCCGACCGAGTGCACCGGGCGGTCGAGCAGGTAGCGGAGCTTGGCCTGCTGGGCGACGATATTCTGGGCTCGGGGTACAACTTGAGCGTCGAGATTCTCCGAGGAGCCGGTGGCTACGTCTGCGGCGAAGAAACAACGATGCTCAACACGATGGAAGGGTACCGCCGGGAACCGCGGCTTCGGCCTCCGTTCCCGACCGAGGCCGGCCTATGGGCGAAACCGACGGTGATCAACAACGCCGAGACTCTAGCAAGCGTGCCGTTCATAATAACCAACGGTGCGGCCGCCTTCGCCGAGATCGGGGCGGAGGACGCCTCGGGGACCAAGATCGTTAGCCTCAGCGGGTCGGTGTCACGCTCCGGCGTCGTCGAGGTACCGATGGGCACGACGCTCCGCGAGATCATCACCGGCATCGGAGGAGGGCCGCGGACCGGACACACACTCACCGGAGTCGCTGTAGGCGGGCCGTCCAGCGGCGTGTTCCCGGTGTCCATGCTCGACACCCCGATCGCTCCCGGCCAGCTCCACGAGTCCGGCGTTATGCTCGGAGCCGGCGGCGTTGTCGCGCTCGACGAAAGGACGAACGTGCTCGACGTAGTCCGGCGCCTGGCCGCCTACAATGCGGCGGAGTCGTGCGGCAAGTGCACACCCTGCCGCGAAGGTACGCCTCGCATCGTCGACACCCTCGACCGGCTGATTTCAGGGAACGGCTCGGCCAGTGACCTGGACGAGCTGCGATATTTGTCGGAGGTGGTGTCCCTTGCGTCGTTGTGCGGACTAGGCCAGGCTGCGGGGGCGCCTATCAACAGCGCCGTCCACTTCTTCGGCGAGGAGATGGCGGCGCTGGCAGGTGTTTCGTAATACATGAGCCTGGATGTTCAAATCTGAGGAGAATCGTATGGCTAGAGCAAAGAAGCATTTTCTGGTCGATGAGAATGGGAGGAAGACTTCGGTAGTAATCCCTTTGGGAGAATATCGGGAGCTCCTGGAAGGTCTGGAGGACCTTGCCGTGATGGCGGAGCGGAAAGATGAGCCAGCCGAGCCGTTTGAAATCGTAAGGAAGAGGCTGGAAGATAGGTGGCAGATTACCGAGTCGAAATAAAGCGAACAGCGACACGAGAGCTGGAGAAGCTATCTCCGCGACGCGGAACAAGGGTACTCAGGTTGATTCAGTCCCTTGCCTCAGAGCCAAGGCCGAGCCAGTGCCGCAAGCTCGTTGGAAGCACAAATTCTTATCGGGTCAGAGTGGGAGCGTATCGCGTACGCTACCAAAGCGACGATTCGAATAAAAGCGTAACGGTCTACGCAGTCGGGCACCGGAGTGAGGTGTATACGTGAAGGTCGATGCCCCCCGGAGCGCTCCAGGTCGTATGGCGGTTCGGCCCGGCGATCTGGACGAGCTGTGTTATCTGTCAAAAGTGGTATCTCTTGCGTCGCTCTGCGGCCTTGGCCAGGCGGCTGGCGCGCCCATCAACAGCGCTCTCCACTTCTTCGGTGACGAGGCAGTGGCTTTGGCAATTGTTTCGGGATGAGCAGTTGATCGCTGCGGACAGGGCAAGTAAGCTTGGTGTTCATCGCGCCTGAGGTGAACTATGAAAAGTGGATATACGGCGGTCATAAAACAGGACGGAAACTGGTGGATAGGCTGGGTAAAAGAGTTGCCTGGCGTGAACTGCCAGGAATCGACTCGTGAGGACCTCTTGGAGACTCTCAAGGTAACCCTGCAAGAAGCTCTCGATTTGAATAGACAGGATGCAATAGCCGCAGCTGATGGGGACTACGAGGAAGAACCTATCGCCGTATGAAACGCGGCGAGTTCATTCGGCATCTCCGCTCCCACGGATGCGAGTTGCTGAGAGAGGGAAAGCGACATTCTTGGTGGCAGAATCCCTCCTTAAACAGAAGGTCTGCGGTCCCGCGGCACAACGAAATAAGTAACGTCTTGGCTCGCAAGATATGTAGAGATCTCCAAATACCGCCGAAGTAGGGTGTTCGCAATCCGGATAGACAGGAAACCACGTAATGAGCATCACACTCGCGATTAACGGCAGCCCGGTCGAGGTTCCCGACGGCTCCTCGGTGCTGGATTCGGTCAACGTGTCGGGCGCCTACGTGCCCCAGCTGTGCAAAGACCCCGACATGAAACCCATCGGGGCCTGCCGCACTTGCCTTGTCCAGATCGACGGCCAGCGGGGATTTCCGGCGTCGTGCTCAGTTCCATCCGTCGATGGAATGGAGGTGTGGACGGACACCCCTGAGCTCCGTGCCGTGCGAAGCGGAGTCGTCGAGCTGACGCTGGCGATGTTCCCGAAGAACGGAAAGACCGCCGGTCAGGACTACAAGGAGATCTCCGTCGCAGCCAAGCACCACGACCTCGAAGGCACTCGCTGGGACGGACGGTCGCGACAGCGCGTCGATGACAGCAACCCCGTTTTCAACATCGCCATGGACGACTGCATTATGTGCGGCCGATGCGCGCAGGCGTGTCAGGACGGCCACCAGTTCATCGGCGCCATCGATATCCTCGGCGCAGCTACAGGCGCGCGCATCGGGACGTTTATGGACAAGCCGCTCGTTGAGTCGGTATGCACGACTTGCGGGCAGTGCCTGTCTGTTTGTCCGACCGGCGCAATCCAGGTGAAAGAACCGGTAGACAACGTTGTCCGAAGCGTGACCACCACCTGTCCGTACTGCGGTGTTGGCTGCGGGATCAAAGCTCAGGTCGATGAGCGCGACCGCATCATCGAGATGCTCGACGATCCTGACAACCAGTCGAGCATCGGGATGCTCTGCGTCAAGGGACGGTTCGGGTACACCTTCGTGCACCACCAGGACCGGCTGACGCGGCCCCTGGTGCGACGAAACGGCAAGCTTGCACCCACCTCATGGGAGAAAGCTCTGGACTACGTGGTCGAGCGCTTGGCCGAGTACCGGGGCGACGCCTTCGCGACCTTGTGCTCGGCGAAGGCTACCAACGAGGACGGATACGTCCAACAGAAGTTCGCCAGACTGGTCATGCAGTCGAACCACATCGACCACTGCACCCGACTATGCCATTCGCCTTCCGTCGAGGCCATGTTGACCTCATTGGGCAGCGGCGCGACCAGCAACTCGTACATCGACTACGAGGAGGCCGGGTGTCTGGTCATTATCGGGTCCGACGCCAACTCGAACCACCCCGTGGCCGCTTCCCGGATGCGGCGCGCCGTCATCGAGCACGGGGCCAAGCTTATCGTGATCAATCCGAGGCGCATCGAGATGTGCGATTTCGCCGAGCTGTGGCTGAGGCCCCGACCTGGGACGGACGTCGCCTTGCTGAACGCCATGGCCAAGGTGATACTCGACGAAGGGCTGGCCGATGAAGCCTTCATCCGAGATCGGACTGAAGGGTTCGAGGAGTGGCGGGCCGTTATCGACAAATACACCCTGGACTACGCCGAGAAGATCACGGGCGTGCCGGCTCGAGACATTGCGAAGGCGGCTGGCATATACGCGAGCCCGCCCTTTAGCGGTTCGTGCCTCATCTGGGGCATGGGCATAACGCAGCATACCAACGGTACCCCAAACGCCCACGGCCTCCTCAACCTCGCGATGGTGGCCGGCCAGATGGGCAAGCCCGGCAACGGGATTTCTCCGCTGCGCGGCCAGAACAACGTACAGGGATGCGGCGACGCGGGATGTCTGCCGAACGTCTTTCCGGGGTACCAGGTGATTAGCGAGAGCACGGTCGACAAGTTCCAGGACGCGTGGGGCGCCGGGCTCCCGGCCGAGAAGGGAATGGTGGTGACCGACATGGTCGAGGCGGCCAGAGAAGGCCGTCTCAAGGCGATGTACATTACCGGCGAAAACCCTTTGCTGAGCGAGCCGGACCTCAACGAGGCCGAGAAGGCGTTCAAGAACCTCGAGTTCCTGGTCGTCCAAGACATATTCCTCCACGAAACTGCCGAGATCGCCGACGTCGTGCTTCCAGCCACCACGTTCGCGGAGAAAGACGGCACCTTTACCAATAGCGAGCGGAGGGTACAACGGGTCCGGAAGGCTATCGAGCCGATCGGCGAAAGCCGCCCCGACTGGGACATCATCGGCGATCTGGGACGGCGCATGAGCCGCCGGTTGGGGCTAGGCGTTGAGTCGGAGTTCGGCTTCGGCCACCCCTCTGAGATATGGGCAGAAATGGCCGCCCTTACGCCGAGTATGGCCGGTATCTCCTACGAGCGACTGGACAACGAGGGCGGGATCCAGTGGCCTTGCCCGACGCCGGACCATCCGGGCACCCGGTTCCTGTACGAAAAGGACTTCCCGCGTGGCCCTCGGGCGAAGTTCGTGCCCTTCGACCAGGGCCCTCAGGCGGAGGAGATGCCTTCGAAGCGATTCCCGCTGATCCTGAACACCGGACGGATACTCTACCACTGGCACGGGGGCACGATTACACGTCGCTCGGCCGGCCTGCTGGCACGGTCCCCCGAGCTACAGGTGGCTATGAGCGCTGAGGACGGCGAAAAGTATGGGGTCGCGGATGGCGAATGGGTACGGTTGCGGTCGAAGCGCGGAGAATTGGAAGCGCGCGCGACCTACACGGAGAAGATGCGCGCCGGTGAGGTTTTCGTGCCCTTCGTCAAGCTTCAGAAGCACGCCGCCAACTTCCTCACGAACTCGGCACACGACCCGGACTCGAAGATCCCTGAGTACAAGGTGTGCGCGGTGCGAATCGAGAAAACGGAGACGGCAAGGCAGGACCGACCGGACCGTGCCAGGCAGACCGCGCCCGTTTAGCTCGAATCTCTCAGCGACTGATTCTCCAAGTAGGTGACTGACCGATGGCAACGCCGATCACGAAGATGCCCAAGCCGGGGGCTGAACAGTACAAGGACACCCGCAAGCTATTCCTGGTGCCCACGTACATGCTTGCTCCCGACGCGCCAGACGATGGACAGACGCTACTGGACCGTTACTGGTCCGAGGTCCGCGATCATATCGAAAACCTCGAACGGACTCTGGGAAAAGTATCCCACGTCTATCACGAGGCGGTCTTCGTCGATGGCGATGCCGGAATGGGCATGATCGAGAGCTTGAACCCCAAGTCCGTTTCGTTCATCCGCGCGATGTGTCACTCGGACGCGCGGCTGGAGGCCACCGACAACCAGGAGCTCCTCGAAGAGAGCACCGACTGGCAGCGTTGCATCTCTATCGGCCTGATGAGCATGAAGGTAATGGACACGGCCGTCCAGCGCTTTTGTGAGGCTACAGATAGCCGGTACGCTCATATCGGGAAGCGCATCGCGGACACTCTGCAAAGCGGCGAAGCGGGAGTCCTCTTCATCCGGCCCGATCACAGGGTCCAGTTCCCCGACGACGTTAAGGTCTTCTACGTCTCTCCGCCGGCCCAGGACGCGTTCAAAAGGTGGATGGACGACCAGATGCGGGCGGCGTCGCAGCGGATGCAGGAGGAGGTCCAATCCTCGCAGGCTGCTGACGACGAAGCAGACGTGACCGAGCCGGGCGAGGCAGAGAACGAATCGGAACGGGGCGAGTCAGAGAGGTAGTCGCGTCGCTTGCTAGGGCAGTATCCCGCCGCCGGTCGGGTCCCGGGAGGGCTGGGGCGCCGGCCGTTCATCCCGTTGCTCCCTGATCGACTGGAGAAATTGCGACGCCGCGACCAGGTTGACCCCGAAACCAGCGGCCTGCTCCACATCCAAAGCGGCTTTCTCGTCCTGGCCCAACATGGTGTAAGCCACCGCCCTGTTCACGTATGCCATTGGAATCTCAGGCTCCATGTCCAGCGCAAAATCCAGGTCGCCCACCGCTCTGTCGAAGTACCCAAGGTATAGCCACGTCGAGGCTCTGTTCAAGTAGGCGCCAAGGTATCTCGGCGCCAGCCGTATAGCCTCGGTGAAGTCATCGGCCGCCAGCTGGTATTCGCCCATCTGGTAGTAGATCACCCCTTTGGTGTTGAACGTCTGGGGGATCGTGGGGTCGAGTTTGGCGCTCTCCTCGAAGTCTTCGAGAGCAGGCTCCATCTGGCCGACGGATGCAAAGGAGTTACCGCGGTTCGTATAGGCCGCGGCATTCTCCGGGTCGAGCCGAAGGACCTCGTTGTAGTCCTGGACTGCCTGCACGTGTCCCCCGAGCTCGCTGTAGGACGTGCCACGGAACAGGTATGCGTCTATCAGGTCCGGGTCGAGGCGAAGCGCGACGTCGTAGTTCTCGATAGCTTTCTCCGGCCGACCCAAAACGCTGTAGCTCGCTCCCCGGAGCAGGTAGGCGTCCGTGTGTTCGGGGTCTAGGCGGATCGCTTCGTCGTAGTCCCGAATGGCCTGCTCCTCGTCGCCGAGGTCGCTGTAAGCATTGGCGCGCCTGAAATAGGCGGCAGGATCGTCTCGGTTTTCGCGTATCACCGCGGTGAAGTCGTCGACCGCTTCCTGGTACTGTTCGATCTGGCCGTGTGCTGTCGCCCGAGCGTTCAGGTACTCAACGTTATCCTCGGTCAGTCTCAAAGCCTCGTCGAGGTCCGCGATCGCCTCTTCCCACTGTTCGGCCTCCCCATGGGCGGCCGCTCTTTCGGCGTAGGCCGTATCGGACTCAGAATCGAGCTCCAATATCTTCCCGAGGTCAGATATGGCGTCGTCGTAGCGTTCGAGCTTACGATATGCCGCGCTACGGCCGAAGAAGGAATCGATGTCAGAGGGAACGACTTCTAGGACCGCAGTGAAATCTGCCGCGGCTTCCTCGAATTGCTCTCTCTCGACGTAGATCTCGCCTCGTTTAACGTAAGCGTCCATCAGCTCAGGGGCGAGCCGTATGGCTTCTGAGAAGTCGTTGATGGCGAGCTGGGTCTGGTCCAACGCCTCGTGTACTACGCCCCGGTTGAGCCAGACGTCGGCGTTCTCCGGGTCGCGGTCCAGCACTGCGTCCAGGGAGATCAAGGCCTCCGCCCATCGCTCCTGGTCCTTGAGTGCAAGGGCGGCCTCGTACTCGGTGTCCTGAGCGGCCGAGGAGGAAGAACAGGCCAGAGCCGCTAGCAGCAACACAACAGGGGTAAAGCTACGGACGATTCTCATACTAGGACGACCTGCCGAGCGGCAGCGCCACCGGTAACGCTGAAGCGGACGAAAACCATTAGAACGATTATGCGTAGCTCCGGAGAGGGTGTCAAGGATATCCCCAACGGACGTCGCGTAGCGCTGACTGTTATACGCCTGCCAGCCTACTAACAGGTGCAACGTGTTCGTGCCGTCGCGGTTAGCACGCCCCGGATGACGAGGCGGCTCGACGACTGAAGAGCCTGGTCGACGAATCGCACGCATATCGTCGATCCTAGAACCGCGTGGGAGGTAAAACCGCGCTGAGCCAAGTCGAGAGGTCAGCGACGACGTCCGCCGTTATCTGGTGGCCCATCTCGTACTCATGGTACTCGGGCCTGTACCCCTCCTGCTTTAGGAGGTCGACCGCCTCGCGGCCTTCTTCTACCGCAATCATGTCGTCGGCTGTACCGTGAGCGACGAAGATCGACTGGTCGCGTCGCTCCGGTAGGCGAGGTACCAGTTCATCGGGTTCCGGGAATCTGCCGCTGAGTACCGCCAGCCCACGGAAGACCTCTGGTCTCGTCAGGCCTGACTGCAGCGTCAGCATACCGCCCTGGGAAAAGCCTCCCAGGACGGTGCGCCGTGGCTCGACTTCGTGTTGGTCCGTCACTTCGTCGACCAGGTCTGCGATCTGCTGTTCGGCGGCCTTCGCTTCCTCGGCGCTTGCTGCGTTGTCTCCATCCTCGTCCAGGCTGAACCAGGCGAAACCTGTGTTGCCGTAGCTGACCTGCATCGGAATCGGCGCGTTCGGCAAAACATAACGATAATCACTGGAATCGATCACCGGACACAAGCCGGCCAGATCGCCCATATGAGACCCGAAACCATGAAGCAGGACCACCAGCGGATAGGAGTGCTCCGGCCGATAGTCGTCTGGCTCCAACATTATGTAGTCGAGAGATCGTCCTCGGTACTGCGCGGCCTTCACGATGGCATGGGTTTCCGAGAGACTGGAGGTGTGCCGAGCGGCCGGCAGAACGAGGAATGCGGAGCGACTGAGTGGATGCCGATGTTTAGCGGCCGGTTGCTAGTGTCCTGAGTTATGAAAGCATTGCAAAAGTACTTGCTGGGGTGTACCCTCCACGAAACGCTCATGGAGGTCACCATGGCCATCGGACGCCCCATTCCTCCCTTGCACCTTTCCTCCGACGAACGCGAGAGCCTCGAGCGCTGGAAGCGGCGTCCAACCACTGCCCAGGCGCTGGCTCTGCGATCCCGGATCATTCTCCGTTGCTCCGAGGGCAAGACCAATACCGTCGTGGCCGGGGAGATCGGTCTGGCCAAGCAAACGGTGGGGAAGTGGCGGGCCCGGTTCATCGAACGCCGCCTCGACGGCCTGCTTGACGAGCCGCGGCCCGGCGGCCCACGCTCCATCACGGACACCGATGTGGAGCGGGTCGTGACCCTCACCCTGGAGACGACGCCGGCGGATGCAACCCACTGGAGCACGCGCTCCATGGCTGCGCGTACCGGCCTGAGTCAGAGCGCCATCAGCCGTATCTGGCGGGCCTTTGCCTTGCAGCCGCATCGGACCGAGACGTTCAAACTTTCGTCTGACCCTCTGTTCATCGAGAAGGTCCGTGACATCGTGGGGCTCTACCTCAACCCACCCCAGCGGGCTCTGGTCCTGTGTGTCGACGAGAAGTCCCAGATCCAGGCCCTCGACCGGACGGCCCCGCTGTTGCCCATGCGCCCGGGGCAGATCGAGCGCCGGACCCATGACTACCGTCGTCATGGTACGACCTCTCTCTTCGCCGCCCTCGACGTGAAGACGGGAGAGGTCATCGGCGCCTGCCACCGTCGGCACCGGTCCACGGAGTTCCGGCGCTTCCTCGACCGGGTCGATGCGACCGTACCCCCGGACCTCGACGTGCACCTTATCCTGGACAACTACGCCACCCACAAGACCCCCGCCATCCAGCGCTGGCTGGCCCGGCGGCCGCGCTATCACCTGCACTTCACCCCCACCAGCAGCTCTTGGCTGAACCAGGTGGAGCGCTGGTTCGCGGTGCTGACAGAGAAGCAACTGCGCCGCGGGGTGTTCCGCAGCACTCGGGAACTGGAGCAAGCCATCGAACAGTACATTGACCAGCACAACGCTGCCTCAAAGCCCTTCATCTGGACCAAAACCGCAGACCAGCTACTAGCTACCATCGCCCGATTTTGTCATCGGATTCATAACTCAGGACACTAGTCGGTCCGTGAGGTACTTGGGGAGGCCCCGAGCCTGCATCTTCTCCTGAGTGGTCGTGATGTCGTACTCGACCCTGTGATGAGTTACGACGCCGTCGTTAGACTGGTATATGGCGTAGCTGCTTCTCGGATCGCCGTCTCTCGGCTGGCCGACCCCTCCGGGATTGACGATCAGGCGGTCCGAGCCTAGTGACACGGGCTTGTTATTCGGAAATTCGAGGAACACGGCCGAGCTGTCCTTGGGCCGGCAGATAAAAGGGATGTGGGAGTGTCCGACAAGACATCGGGGCGTATCGAAATGGTGGAAGCTGCCGGTCGCCGACGCCGGCGAGACCACATACTCCCAGACGGGGTCACGCGGGCTACCGTGGACCGCCGTGAAGCCTTCTGTCTCTATCTTCAATGGAAGTCCGCCGAGGTAGTCTAGGTGCTCGCTTGACAGCTGGGTCGTGGTCCACGCCGCTGCCGCTGCCGCGTAGACGTTGAACGCCTCGACACTGAGCCTGCCTATAGCCGCAAGGTCGTGGTTTCCCGCAACGCTTCGTGTCTCGTATTGGCGTATCAGATCGATACACTCTACTGGGTCCGGCCCGTAGCCGACGAGGTCTCCTAACGACCAAATTTCGTCGAATCCGCCTCGCTGTTCTGCGTCCTTCAGGACGCTCTGCAGGGCCTCGAGGTTGCTGTGTATGTCAGATACGATTATGGAACGCAACTCAGCTCCTTGAGTACGACAATGACCACGATTATAATACACGAGCCTTCCGGACTGTCCATGTCATGTCGGTTCTCCTGCCGGTAGTTCAGAGTAGCCATTTGAAAGATTCCTTGCTGGAGGTCACTAGCCGAAGCCCGGACGAAACGAGAGAAATTGGCAGAGTGCTGGGCCAATACGCTCAGCCGGGCCACGTCTTCCTCCTCCTCGGCGACCTCGGAGCAGGCAAGACCTGCCTGACCCAAGGTGTCTTGTGGGGCCTCGGCGGCGAGGAGTTCGCCCGAAGCCCAACGTTCGTGATGGTAGCTGAACATGACCTCCGACTGCGCGTCTACCACATCGATCTCTACCGGTTGGACGATCCGCTGGAGGGTGTCGAGATCGGCCTTGATGAGTACATTGGCGGCGATGGCCTTTGCATCGTCGAGTGGGCCGACAGGGTGCCCGAGCTGCTTTCAACGGAGTCTCTTCAGATATGGATCTCGACCGTCGCCGAGGAAGAACGACGTATCCGGTTCGTCGACCTAAGCGGAGAGTACGGAGAGATTCTGGAGGTCGTTGACGATGGCTCATACTAGCAGAGCCCGGGAGGGCCGATTGGCCGTTGAAACCCGGAAGCTGAAGCATTTCGCCGGGCAGTACGCAAAGGGGAAGGTAAGCGCCGGCCAAGCAGCCAAGCAAGCCGGCGTTTCTCTCTGGGAAATGATGGCCTTTCTTAGGTCGAACAAGGTCCCAGCTCAATATGATATGAAGGACCTCGAACACGATCTTGAAACTCTCGAACGGGAGACGATTGTCTAGTTCTAGGGCTGCTAGTGCCCGATCAGATCAAGACTTAGACCACGCACGTTCGCTACCTAGCCGTGGAATGGAGAGTGCGGCTAGGCGATTTGCGGCACGAACAGTCACCGAATTCGCTTCAGCTGGACCTTGATGGAACTCTCGATAGACACCTCCACCCGATACGCCTCCGTGGCTCTGTCTCGCAACGGCGAGATAGTGGCGGAGACCTCGTGGCGGTCCGAGCAGAACCACTCCATCGAGGTCATGCCGGCCTTGCTGGCGTTGATGGAACGCCAGAGCGTCGAGCCGTCCGAGATCGATGCGGTATTCGTGGCCAAAGGGCCAGGTGGATTCAGCGCCCTTCGAGTTGGGGTTAGCATCGTAAAGACTTTTGCTGAGGCGAGGCGGATTCCTCTGGTAGCGATAGGGACGTTGGAGGTCGAGGCACGGCCTTACGTCGGCCTAGGGCTGCCGGTATTTGCCGCGATCGAGGCAGGCAAGGACAAGCTGTACGTCGCACGATATGGCCCAGATGGGACGCCGGCCGAAGCAGCCGTCGAAGTCGAGACCCACGACGAAGCGATTGGGTCGATCTCGACGCGGACGGTATTCTGTGGGGAGGCCGTTGGATCGGTGGCTGACCTTCTACGAGAGAGATTGGGTGAGCTGGCGGTAATCCCCGACGTGGCGCCGCCCACACGAAGGCCAGGCGTGCTAGCGAGGCTGGGTTTCGCGCGCCTACTCGCGGCTGACACAGACGACCCCGCAACGTTGCAGCCGAGCTACATGCGCGGTTCCCAGTTCGACGCCGCACGGCAAAAGACGCAAAAGTGAAGGAGGACGATAAGAAAGTGGAAAGGACCCTGGTTCTACTCAAGCCCGATGCCGTCCAGCGTGGGCTGATCGGGGAGCTGATATCTCGCATTGAGGGCCGCGGCCTGAGGTTGGTAGGGGTGAAGCTCATTCAGATCGACGACGTGCTGGCACGCAGACACTACGCCGCCCACGAAGGAAAGCCATTCTTCGCCGGGCTTATAGACTTCATCACGAGCGGCCCCGTCGTCGCAATGGTTGTGCAGGGCACTGACGCGATCGAGGCCGTGCGCAATACCATGGGTGCGACCAACCCGGTGGACGCGACTCCTGGGACCATCAGGGGCGACCTGGCGATCTCCATCGGGTTCAATCTGGTCCACGGCTCCGACTCAGCAGAGTCGGCGAAGTCCGAGATCGACCTGTTCTTCACGCCAGACGAGATCATCGACTACCAGAGGGATATCGACGACTGGATCGTGGAGGACTAGCTGTTCTATGACCAGCAATTCGAGAGTGTGACGTTCACACTTGCCGACATCGAAGCACCGACTCGTCTGTCATTCTGATTGAACACAGCGAAAGAGGAATCTAAGATGGTAGCTATAGCCCAGGCTGGATCAGCGAAACGTCTCTTAGATTCCTCACTGCATTCGGAATGACAGCGCCTCAACGATACACTTCCGCGATTACGTCTCGAAGATGTCGCGCCGCCAGTCTCAGACACTCCTCTTGGCTGCACTCGTTCCGGTCGCCGGTTTCTAGACAGATTGAGACGTTGCCGTTGAATCCGACCTCTTGAAGGATGCCCATGATCCGAAGGTAGTCGAGCCACTCCTCTCGGCCGCCATCGATCTTATATATCTTCGCCCTCACGCATGAGGCGTACGGGGCCGTACGCTCCATGTGGTCCTTGTAGATGTCGACATCGACGTTCATCCATCCACGAGGAGACCCGCCCAGCGAGCCCTCCCACTGGCCCGTGTCCATAATGTAGGTGAGGTTTTCGCGTTCGGTGTCCGATAGTATCTTGAGTACCTGATCGGCGTTCATAGCAAAGCTGCCGTGGTTGTGGTTCTGAAGCCCGATGGCTACTCCCTTGTCAGCCGCGTAGTCGCAAAGCTCCTGGAAGGACTCGATCATCGGGCCCCACATCGCCTCTTGCTCTTCTCGCTCTTCCGGCCACTTGCCTCTCGCGAATATGCGGAGCGACTGGGCCCCAAGGAACGCGGCGATGTCGACGTCACCTTTGGCCTTGCCGAGCCTGTCGTCCTTCGCCTCCACCGGCCCCGCCAGCGTCCCCGACCCGAGATAGCCGATGGGCAGTCCGGCGTCGAGACACTGCTTCTTTAGCTGACCTAGGAAGACCGGGTCATTTGGTATCCCCTGAAGGTGGAAGTCTATGATGTCGAGCCCCAGTTCCTTGGCGAACTCGACCTGGCTCGCATATCCCGACGGCTCCGGGGCCCGAGTCGACCATCCTAGCTTAATCATGGTGCCTCCTCTGTCTGTATCTGTTGCTTTGTGCAGCTCGTATTCGGATAAGACGTGCGATAACGAAGTTGCTATGGAGGCCCAGGGTCAGGAACCGCTTCTTCGCCAAAGAGCCATTCTCGATTGGCACGCATTCTCTCGCACTGTTCTGATGTGAGCCCGGTCCCGGAACCGCTCATGAGGTTGTTTTTGTCACTTTCGTGGAGGCCTGAGTTCAGCAGCATGTGGCCGATCTCATGCGCAAGGGAGATCTCGAAAGGGATCAAAGGGAGGCCGCCGACGGATGGATACGTTCCAATTAGCATCACCGAGTTACGCACGGGGTAGTCGTCTTCGTGGTGGTACATATTCGGTGGAAACGATAGGCCGCCAGCGGCGGTGAGTTCACGCTCCGCGTAGTAGGTGATGTGCTCGACGTTAAATACTGCGATGGTATTGGACGATGTGTGTCGCTTTCCGTAACTGAAGAGCTCTCGGGTATCGTCGGTCAGCCTCTCGTGCTGTTGGTAATTGAACAGCTGTGGGTTCTCGGTACCAGGTAAACCCGAATCCACCGAGGGAGGGCGTCGGGTTAGCATCCTGAAGTGGCCAGAGGGTGCTCTTCTGAATCTGGGATAATGGTTTCGGAATTTCCTAGTTTAAGGTCTTGACTTCCTGCCCTCCCTGTGCGATAATCATAGTGTCAACAGTGATTACGCACTAGGAAGGACAGCAGTCATGAACATTATAACAATTTTCGAGCGGTTTCCAACTCAATCAGATTGCGTCAAACACCTGGAAAAGGCCCGTTGGGGCGATCAAGTAACCTGCCCCTACTGCACCTCCACCAATACCAAGCCACTCCAGCATCGTCACCGTTGCTACACTTGCAAGACCTCTTTCAGCGTGACGGTCCGTACCATTTTCCACCATACCCATATGCCCCTTCAGAAGTGGTTCCTTGCCGTCACCCTCATGCTGAATGCTAAAAAGGGGTTATCAGCCCTGCAACTTTCCCGTGATCTCCAGGTGAACAAGAACACCGCCTGGAGAATCGCTATGCAAATCCGCAAGGCCATGACACAAGCAGAGCAACGAGGTCTTCTCACAGGCATTGTCGAAATGGATGAGACTTACATCGGCGGCAAGCCTCGCAGGGGCACGAAAGGCGACGGGCCGGATGGCCAGCATCTCCGGGGGCGAGGCACCAGTAAGACCCCCGTGGTTGGGGCCGTGGAACGCGGCGGCAAGGTCACGGCAAAGGCGACCGACAAGACCAAACTCCGGGGATACCACCTTCGAGCCTTTGTCCGTGAGCGTGTCAACACGTCCAGTGCAGCCCTTGTCACGGATGAGTACAAAGGCTACCTGGGTATGGGTAAGGTGCTCCCACACGCCGTTATCAAGCATCAAGACTGGTATGTCGATGGCGATATTCACACGAACACCATCGAGGGGTTTTGGGCATTGCTCAAGCGGGGCATGTTCGGCCAGTACCATAGTGTGAGTCGAAGGCGTCTACAACGCTACGTGGACGAATTCTGCTATCGCTACAACCTTCGCCACACAGAATCCCTGGTAGCATTTGATCAGACCATCAATCGAGGGCTAGGAGTAGCAGCATGAGTACAGAGCCTTTGAAGATTATCGCCGGAGCACCGGATCGACCACTGGTAATCGGGGACATAGAGATACCCTGCTATGTCCTGGAGAATGAGACACGGGTTTTGAGTCAGCGCGGCGTTACGGCAGGCATAGGTCTTAACCCAGACGCCGGCTTTAGAATGCCTCAATTCATGGCCTCCAGGAGCATTGCCGAATACGTTTCGGAGGGTTCTATGCCGGCCTTGAAACGTCCGGTCCGCTTCAAAAATCCAGTTGGGGGAGGCATTGCTTTAGGCTACCCAGCAACGCTTTTGAAGGACATTTGTGGAGCGGTTCTGGCATCTCGGCGGGCTGGCACTTTGTCACCCGTGCACACTCACATAGCGGAGCGATGTGAGCTTTTATTACATGGTCTCGCCACGGTCGGCATCATCGCCTTGGTGGATGAAGCTACCGGCTATCAGGACATCCGGCCACAACGCGCCCTCGCAAAAATCCTAGAGGCGTTTATAGCCAAGGAACTCCAGCCGTGGACCAAGACCTTCCCCTATGACTTCTACCTAGAAATAATCAGGCTAAAAGGATGGCCTAATTTCTACGCCATCAAACGCCCCTCAGTGATTGGCCACTATACGAACGATATTGTCTATGGTCGTATCGCACCGGGCCTCTTGGAAGAATTGCGTAGTAAGAATCCAACACTGTCGACTGGTGGGCGAAAACATCGCCATCATCAATGGTTTACGCCAGAGCTTGGCCATCCCCGATTGAAAGAACACCTAGCAGCCGTTAGTGCCCTGATGCGGGCAGCCCCGAACTGGAACGCTTTCCAGCGCAGCCTTGCGCGAGCCTTCCCCAAGATGAATAGCAAACTGCCTTTGCCATTGGAGGATTAGCCATTCCTGCCAACTTCTCTAATCAGACCGTCTGGACGGGAGACAACCTGGACATCCTCCGGGGCATGAACGCGGAGTGCGTTGACCTCATCTACCTCGATCCCCCTTTCAACTCCAACCGCAACTATGCAGCCCCCATAGGCTCGGAAGCTGCGGGAGCAGCCTTCAAGGACACATGGACACTATCGGATGTAGACGAAGCATGGCATGGGGAAATAGCTGACCGAGAACCAGCACTCTACGCCATTATAGACGCTGCTAGACAGTCTCACGGCAAAGGTATGAAGTCGTACCTGATTATGATGGCGGTTCGGCTACTGGAGATGCGCCGTGTCTTAAAGTCCACTGGGAGCATCTATCTGCACTGCGACCCGACCGCCAGCCATTACCTCAAGGCTTTGATGGATGCAGTGTTCGGGTCGGGAAACTTCAGGAACGAAGTGGTGTGGAAGAGGACTGCGGGACGCTCTGACGGTAAGCAGTTTGGCCGTGTTCACGATGTGTTGCTGCTCTATGCAAGGCGCGGAGCCACGTGGAATCGCCAGTACACGGGGCATGATCCTGCTTACCTCGCCAGGGCGTATCGTAACGAAGACGAACTGGGCCGCTGGCGGTAAGCTGATCTGACCGCCAGCGGCCCACGGTACGGTGAGTCAGGTGAACCTTGGAGAGGTATTTACCCCGGGCAAGTGGGAAGACATTGGAACACCCCGACTCAAGGCGGCATGAATGACTACATAATCAAGCATGGTCTGATACAGGGCTGGCCCGATGCTTTGTCCACCGTTCAGGCTCGCTTGGAGGCGCTTGATGCAGCGGGCCTCATCCACTGGCCGGAACGGGGACGAATGCCCTCTCTAAAACGTTACTTGGAATCGACCGCCGGGATAGCTGTCGAAGACGTTTTCACCGATATTGGGAAGCTCGAAGCGTCTGCCAAGGAGAAAATTGGCTACCCCACGCAAAAGCCCCTAGCCCTTCTGGAGCGTATCATCAAGGCGTCCTCCAACGAGGGCGACGTGGTGCTTGATCCATTCTGCGGTTGCGCCACTGCTTGTGTCGCCGCAGAAAAATTGAACCGTCAATGGGCCGGCGTCGACATATCTCCCAAGGCAGCAGACTTGATTCTCTCGTAAAAAGTCTGTGCAGGTCGAATTAGAACAACCGTACCCTTGCCTGGGTACAATATACAGTCTCTGTTCCGTGTCCTACCCCAACATACGGTAGCGCTCACATGTGCTAAAGCGCTGGAACTTCCTCAAAACGGGTTTTTACGAGGGAATCAGACTTGGTTAAAATGCGACTGCACAAAGAGATTGGGCTATTCTGGCAAGGGACGCATCGAACCGATATACCAATACGAACGGACCTAGACAAGCTACCCAACTACAAAACGCATAAGCATACCCTGTTTGGAAAGCAGGAGGGGCTATGCGGGGGTTGTCTGGTGATGTTTCCCTTCAGAAACATGACTATTGACCACATCGTTCCCCAGTCTAAGAGCGGAACGGATCACATAGATAACCTGCAATTGCTTTGTAACGCATACAACTCAATGAAGGGAACAGGAACTCAGGAGGGATTCATAGTCAATCTAAGGGCCATCGGCATGAGAAGTTAAGGAAGTCAAGACCTTAAACTAGGAAATTCCGAAGAAAAAAGTCAGACGGTATCTCTTGATCATCACTCAGCCTCCTCGGCCTCGACGTTTGCGTTGCACAGAACTTACTCTCGGTGTTGGACTCCCACAATCACCTGCTCTACCATCTTGATGACAGGCACCTGTCATGTTGGTGGAAGAAAGCTGCCACGACTGACTGCAATTCACCATTAACGGCAGCCCTTGCGGAAGCCGGAGGTAAAACAAGTGCGAGGTTCCCTCGTCTCCGGCAAACCTCTACGAAGCGACACGAAGCCGTTCCCGTGATCGCGGTGGAACCGGTTTGCAAGCTAAGGGGTCGCGCATCTCCAAGTTGTACCGATCACATGCGTACACTAGAATGTGCGAACGACCCACCGACCGGAGGTTGCGATGTCGAAGGAAGACCTGGCTCTGACAGCGCACCTGCTGCGCCGCGCCGGATTCGGCGCCACGCGGGACGAGATCGAGCGGTACACCGCCATGGGCTACGAGGCGGCGGTCGAAGACCTGCTGCATCCGGAGCAGCACCCCGACGTCGAGGACGACCTGCTCCGGCGCTTCGGCAGCCCACACGGCCTCGACCGCGTCTGCGCTCCGTGGATGTTCCGCATGGCCGTCAGCAAACGGACCCTGACCGAGAAGATGACGCTCTTCCTTCACCACCTCTTCCCGACGGCATCGGAGAAGTCGGGGCCCTTCGTTTCGGACCAGATCGAGATGTTCAGGGAAGTCTGCCTCGAAGACCTGCGCACGGTGCTGACCAGGCTGTCCGCCGACCCTGCGATGATCATGTGGCTCGACAACCAGGAGAACCACCGGACCGAGATCAACGAGAACTACGGCAGGGAGCTTTTAGAGCTGTTCTCGATGGGCGTGGGCAACTACACCGAGGAAGACGTCAAGTCGTCAGCACACGCCTTCACGGGTTGGTCATTCGAAACGCCGGTGCCGGGTGGCTCTACGCGAGAGGGTGGATTCCCCACGGAGTTCATATACCGCTCCGACGACCACGACCTTGAACAGAAGTCCTTCCTCGGCGAGACGGGCCGCTTCAACGGCGAGGACGTCATAGAGATCATCGTCAAGCAACCCGCGACCGCGAGGTTCGTCTGCCGGCACCTCTACAACTTCTTCGTCGCCGACGAGCCGGCCGTGGCGTCGTGGAACGAGACGCCACCCCAGGACGCCGAGGCGATAGACACTCTACTGCAGGCCTACTACGATTCAGACGCCAATTTCAGATCGATCCTTAGAGTGCTCTTCAACTCCGACTTCTTCAAGGCCACCCGCTACAAGAGGGTCAAAAGCCCTGTTGAGCTCATCATGGGCGTCGTCAAGCTTGTTGACGAGGACCTTCGCCCGTTCCCGGAGCAGGCCTTCGGCCGCCACGGCAAAGAAGGACTCATGGGCCAGGCCCTGATGAACCCGCTGACCGTCGAAGGGGTGGCACACCGGCAAGGAGTGGATCGATGGCGGCACGCTGAACGAGCGGGTTAACTATGCCGCTGAGCAGGTCGCGGATACGTCGATGCCGGGGATTCAGGGCATCATCCGCCGGCTCAGTGAGTCCGTCCGATGGAGCCTACCGAGTTCGTCGACGAGTGCCTCGAGCTGGCCGGCCCCGTCGTCGTAGACGAGGACACGCGCGATGGCCTGCTACGCCACGCCGAGTCTGAAGGCGAGTTGAGGTTCGACACCGACCGGCGGACCGAGACCGAGTCGCGAGTCGCCCGGATGCTCCAGCTCATCGTCGCAACGCGCGAATACCAATTCAATTAGGAAGGGGTTAGGTTCTGGGGATTAGGGGTTAGGGCCCCAACGTCCAAACCCTAGACCCCAACCCCCAACCCCTTCTTCTGGAGGCTCCATGACTCGGCCCTACGCACTGCTTCGAGCGGGCTTCCCCTACCTAAAGACCCTCGGCGAGTTCGTCCGAACGAGCATGGTCGACGACGTCGCCCTGGGTAAAGAAGGGCGCATCTACTGCCTGTGCGAGGGCAACTCCGGGCCTATCTCCATCACCAACCTGGACGACGAGGACCTCGGTGCGCTCGCCGCTCCCGGTCACGGGTTCCGCCTTCCCAACTACAAGTGCCCCCCACGAAGCGGAGCCTGGCCCGTCGAGGACGGTGGCTTCCTGCGACCCGTTCAGCTCGTGGTCGACGAGGACGAGCTACTCTATATCTCCGACGAAGCCACCGATCGCATCACGATCTACGACCGCCACGGGCAGTACCGAGGCAAATGGGGCGAGCGCGGCTCCGGCGACGGCCAGATCGACCATCCCGCCGGGCTGGCATTCGACGCCGACGAGAACATGTACGTCGTCGATTCCTTGAACCATCGCGTGCAGAAGTTCACCAAGGACGGTCAGTTCCTGAGCAAGTTCGGCTCCCACGGCAAGGGCGACGGCCAATTCGACACACCGTGGGGCATCCATGTCGACGAGCTGACTGACATCTACGTGTCGGACTGGTGCAACGATCGGGTCCAGAAGTTCGACTCGGAAGGCCGGTTCATCTCCAAGTTCGGGAAGTCCGGCAGCGGCGACGGCGAGCTGAGCAGGCCGGCCGGCGTTGCAGTCGACAAGGACGGCGACATCTACGTCGCCGATTGGGGCAACGACCGCATCCAGCTATACGACCCCGAGGGGCGCTTCGTGCAGAAGTTCCTGGGCGACGGTACGCTGTCGAAGTCCACGCTGGCACGGATGCACACGAGAAACGCCCTCTACCGGCGTCAGCGCGAGAGCGGCAGCCTGGAGCTGGAGAAGCGCTTCGGCCAGCCCAAGTCGGTCCGCGTCGACGATGAGGGTCATATGTACGTCGCCGACTACGAAGGCCATCGCGTCCAGGTATACAAGAAAGAGGCCTACCCCCTCACCGAGGAGCAGATCGTGCCGCTGCTACGCTCGCCGGTCCTTACGGTGTAGAAGTGACGACTTGGAACAGGAGCTGGAGTGATTAGACCGTACGCGCTACTGAGGGCCGGTTTTCCGTACCTCAAGACCATCGGCGAGTTCACCACCACCAGCTGGCCTCTCGACATCGCCTTCGGCAAGGAAGGCAGGCTCTACGTGCTGGTCTCCGGCGGCTCCGGGCCCGTCTCGATCCTCAACATGGAAGACAAAGACCTGGGCAGCTTCGGAGCGCCCGGCTTTGGCCTCAGGCAACCCTCCTACAAATGCAAGATGGGCAACGACTGGCCTGTCCAGGAGGGAGCCCTCCTGAGACAGGCGCACATTGCCGTCGACCAGGACGAGCTTATCTACGTCTCCGACGAGGCTACCGACCGCATCACGGTCTACGACCGGCGCGGAGAGTATATAAGTAGCTGGGGCGAACGCGGCGCCGGCGACGGCCAGATGGACCACCCGACGGGGCTGGCCTTCGACGCCGACGACAACCTGTACGTCGTCGATTCTATGAACCACCGGGTCCAGAAGTTCGCGAAGGACGGAACGTTCCTTGGCAAGTGGGGCTCACATGGAAGCGACCCAGGCCGGTTCGACACGCCGTGGGGCATTCATGTCGACGAGCTCGGGTTTGTATACGTCGCCGACTGGCGGAACGACCGGATTCAGAAGCTCACATCCGATGGAGACTTCGTCTGGGAGTTCGGCGTATCCGGAAGCCGGGACGGCGAGCTGGATCGGCCGTCCGGCGTTGCAGTAGACGCCGACGGCGACATCTACGTATGCGACTGGGGCAACAACCGCGTCCAGCTCTTCGACCCCAGCGGACGCTTCATACAGAAGTTCACCGGCGACGCGACCCTATCGAAATCCACCCTCCGGCGTATGTTTACGAGAAACTCTCTCTACCGCCGCCACCGGGAGAGTGGCAGCCTCGACATGGAGAAGATGTTCGGTAGGCCAAGGTCCGTCCGGGTGGACCGCGAGGGCCACATGTTCGTGCCCGACTACGAGTGCATGCGCGTCCAGGTCTACAAAAAGGAAGCGTACCCGCTTACCGCGGAAGATATCGCACCCCCCTTGAGGTCGCCGGTGCTAACAGTCTGAACTACGTCGGCCCTGATCGAAGCTAGCTACGAGGAGGTGTCTTGATGCTCTACATCGTTCATCGGATCGATCGGCTACCGTGGACCCGACGTCTTGGAGCAGGAGCGTTCTCGATATTGCTAGCGGTCTTGCTGGTCGCGTGTGGCAGCGCGGAGGATGATGAGGCTCCTGACGCAGACCAGCCGGCGGCGGTGGAGCCAGCGGCCGCGGCCACGGGCGGGGACAGCGCCGACCCGACCGTTCCCGAGGGGAGCGGGGCCGCCCAGGGAGTATCGATATACGCTGGGACCGGCGGGCCCGGCTTCGGGGGCGACGGCGAAGCGGCCACTGCCGCCGAGCTCTACGGTCCAGCGGGCCTGGCCGTCGACGACGAAGGCAATGTATACATCGCGACGGACAACCGCGTCCGCAGGGTCGACGCCAAGACCGGTATTATCGAGACCATCGCCGGCACCGGGACCCCCGGCTACAAAGGCGATGGGGAGTCCGCCACCGATGCGAATCTGAAGGTGCCCGCAGGCCTTGTAATCGACAAGTCCGGGAACCTGCTTATAGCTGACAGCGACAATGGCCGGATCAGAAAGGTGGACGTTGCCGCCGGGGTTATTACTACGTTGGCTGGAGGCGGAATTCCCAAGCGCGTTGGTGGTGTCCTGGACACCGGGGACGGGGGCGCGGCTACGGACGCCTGGTTCAAGAAGGCGGCCGATGTCGATGTCGACGACCAGGGCAACGTCTACTTCATCGCCGACAACCGCGTCCGGAAGATCGACACCTCCGGCATCATCTCGACGATCGCGGGTACGGGAAAGAAGGGACATGAAGGCGATGGGGGGCCCGCTGTCGAAGGCGAAATGGCCGACCCGAATGGAATAGCAGTCGACCCCGAAGGCAAGTTCGTCTACGTCGCCGACACCGGCAATCACCGCGTTCGACAGATAGACCTGACGACCGGGGTGATCACGACCCTCGCCGGCAAGGGCACGGTGGCGTTGGGCGCCGCGATAGACCCCATGAGGGCCGCCGCTGGGACCCGAGAGGGCGGCGGCGGCGCTGGTTTCGAGGGCGACGGAGGACCCTCTGTGGACGCGCTGCTGGCGCAGCCAAAGGGCGTCTCTATCGCTGCTGGCAAGCTGTATATCGCGGACACCGGCAACGACCGGATACGCGTTATAGACCTCGCCACGGGGATCATCAATACGGCCGTCGACGGCGGTGCCGTCCTCGGCGAAAAGATGCAAGTCGAGGTCTTCTTCGACGGCCAGAGCGGAGGCGGCGGTACCGACACGATGGTCACGTTCGCCAACTTCGCTCCGCCGAGGGATGTCGTTGCAACCGCAGGCGGCACGTTGTTCATAGCCGACGTTCGGGAGAACAAGGTCGTACGGTTTGAGCCGTAGCGCGACCACATAGAATGCCTGACGACAAGATAGCTCTGATCGCCCAGCTTCTACGCCGCGCCGGTTTCGGCTCGACGCCGTCCGAGCTTGAGAAGTACGCGTCCCAGAGCTACGAAGACGTAGTCGAGGACCTTCTCCACCCCGAGAGGGCGCCCGAAATCGATGAAGACGTCGTCCGGCGCTACTACCCGGAGCTCAACTACGCGGACGCTCTTCCTCTCGCGTCAGCCTACTGGGTATACCGAATGGTCAACTCCAAACGGCCCCTCGAAGAGAAGATCGCTCTTTTCTGGCACCACGTGTTCGCTACGGCCTGGTATAAGAGCGAACACCCAGGGACTATGGTCCGACAGATCGACATATTTCGTCGCCTCGGTCTAGAAGACATGCGGACGATCCTCCTCGCGCTGTCGAAGGACCCGGGGATGCTCCACTGGCTCGACAACTGCGAGAACCACGGCGACGAGCCCAACGAGAACTACGGCCGCGAGCTCCTCGAGCTCTTCTCGATGGGCGTCGGGAACTACACTGAGCAGGACATCAAGTCCGTCGCGCGGGCCTTCACCGGCTGGACCTTCGACCAGCCTATACCTCTGTACCCCCACGGCAACTACCCGTCGAGCTTCCTCTACCGCGACGAGGACCACGACGACGACGTGAAGACGTTCCTCGGTCAGACGGGCCGTTTCAACGGCGAAGACATCGTCGACATCATCGTGCGTCAGCCGGCTACGGCCCGGTTCGTCTCCAGGCACCTGTACAACTTCTTCGTGGCCGACGAGGCCCAGGTCCCTGCATGGGGGCGGGTGCCGCCGCAGGACATCCGGGCCATCGCCACGCTGGAGCAGGCATACGAAGAAAGCGGCGGCGAGATTCGAGCGATCCTCAGAGTGCTGTTCAACGCTGACTTCTTCAAGGAAGCTCGCTTCAAGAGGGTGAAGAGCCCAGCGGAACTGGTCGCGGGCACGATAAAGCTGGTCGGCACCTTCCAAGAGCCGGAGCCCGGCATGGAGAAACTGAACACCGCCACGACCAACATGGGCCAGCAGCTCATGAACCCGCCGACCGTAGAAGGGTGGCACACCGGTCGTGAGTGGATCGACGGAGCCACCTTGAACGAGCGGGTAAACTTCGGGGTCGACCAGATGAGCGATCTCAACAAACCCGGCATTCGTGAAATCGCGCGACGTTTGGGCTCCAGCCACCGCTCGTTGGAGCCCGAGGAGCTAGTCGACCGCTGCCTGGAGTTGCTGGGCCCCCTCGAGGTGGACCCTCAGACCAGAGACGGTCTATTGGAACACGCATCGGCGGCGGGTATCTTGGATCCGTCAAACGGATCGAACGCCGACGAAAATACCGCGCGGGTCGCAGCCATGCTCCAGCTCATCGTCTCATCGGTCGAGTACCAGTTCGCTTAAAACGGTGGAGTCACTGATGACGGACCAAGAGAGCTCTGTGCGCAACGGAAAGAAACCGGTACTTGTCGTCGTCCAGCTCACCGGCGGAAATGATTTCATGAATACGGTCATTCCGTACGCGAGCTCGGTCTACTACGACAGTCGGCCGACGGTGGGCGTCCCGCAGGAAGAGGTCTTGCCTTTCAACGACACTCTGGCTTTCCACCCTGTGATGGGCCCGTTCAAGGAGCTGTACGACGAGGGATCGGTTGCCATTGTGCAGGGCATCGGGTACCCGAACTCGAGCCGGTCCCACTTCAGAGGCATGGACATCTGGCACACCTGCGAGCCCAACGAGGTCGTCACCGATGGGTGGCTCGGCAACGCCATCCATGACCTCGACCCCAAGCACGAGAACGTCCTGACCGGCGTGAACTTCAGCGCTGGGTTGCCCAGGGCCATGGTCGCGCCCGGTGTGCCAGTCAGCTCAGTCGCCGATCTCGACAGCTACGGCGTTATGACCGGCATCAAGGAGGAGAGTCGCCGGTCCGAAGTGCTTGAGACATTCGAGAAGATGTATGCTCCGGCGATCGGAGCCGGGCCTGTCAAGGACTACCTCCGACAGACGGGGATCAACGTCCTCAGAGGCGCCGACCGCCTGAGAGAAGCGCCCGTCAAGTACAGGTCCGACGTCGAATACGCCGACAACCCCATCGCGAAAAGCCTTCGAGACATCGCTCGTGTCCACCTAGCTGACCTGGGCACCCGCGTCTTCTACGCGAGCCAGGGCGGATACGACGTCCACGCTCTAGAGAATCCCGCCCAGCCAAAGCTGCTAGGCAACCTTTCCGAGGCGATCTCCGACTTCTTCCAGGACATAAGAGGCCATGACTCCTCCGACGAAGTGGCCATGTTAGTCTTCACGGAGTTCGGCCGCCGCATCAAGGACAACGGTAGCGGCACCGACCACGGGTCCGGCGGGGGCGCCTTCATCATCGGCGACCGCGTGAAGGGCGGCCTGTACGCTGAGTACCCACCCCTGGCCCACGACCAGTGGCTGAACAGCGAAGACATGCGCCACACCATCGACTTCCGCAGCATCTACGGGACGGTCCTGGAGCGGTGGCTCGGCCTCGATGCAACCATGATCGTGCGCGGCACCTACGAGCAGATCAAGCCGTTCGAAGAAACGTAAACCAGAAAGGGACACGCCGTTACGTTTTACGCATCACGTTGTTCTGTGCTTTATGAGCCAGCACAGGCCCGTCAAGGATCGAGATGGGTGTCTATGGCCTTCTTAGCTTCTGAAAGGTATTGCGATGGGAGTGACCCCCTCAAGCCGACCAGTCGAATCTTGTCCACAGTGCGAATCTGGTTCGCCTTTATCCGAGAGTCCGTGGTGAGTCCTGCGACGCCTTCAGGAACAAGGACTTCAAGTGGGTACAGTTTCTTAGCAGGTTGACCCGTAATGGGCAGCACGGTCACGGTGGGTGTCGGAGTACTGGTTGCCGATGTCGTTGGAAACGATTAGTGCGGGACGACGTTTTCCGGTTTCAGAGCCTACAAGCGGATCAAGATTGACGTCATAGATTTCTCCGTACCTAGGAAAGGCTGCCTCAACCACAATTTCTAATTCGGTCTGACCCGTAGGGACGCTCTTCTGACTTCATCATCCTAACCCCTCCAGAGTAGGCGCCTCCCACTCCTTGCTGACTTCCGCATCCTCGTCTCGCCTGGCCGAGTAGCCCTCTCTTAGAGTCTGATTGAGTTCCTCTTGTTCCAAGTCATGCAGCCTCTCACGAACAGCTGCCGTCACGAATGCGCTGCGGCTACGTTCGCTTACCCGACCCTTCAATGTCGCAACTACGTCTTCGGGTATCGTAAAATTGACCTTCACAGTCTTCATGATTGTTGTCCGTTGGGTGGTCCCCCTTTGCCTCCCCTCACTAGTGGTCCAACATCATTGAAATGAATACCATGATAGTCATTGTTCCTCTTGGGGGTTCAATTGTAACGTTGAACCGAGGAGGAACCATGATGTCTACCAAGAGGTACCGTATCAGACTGACTACCGACGAACAACAGGAACTCAACGCCTTGGTCTCACGCGGTCGGGCTGCGGCGTACAAACAGACCCATGCGCGCATTCTGCTGATGAGCGATGAGTCACGCTCGGACGGGGGAATGAAGGACGCGGACATCACCAGCGCGCTCGGTGTGGGACAGTCAACGGTCGAGCGAATACGCAAGCGCTGTGTGGAGGAGGGGGTCGAGTCTGCGCTGAATCGCAAAAAGCAACTGCGTCGGCGTCAAAAGAGACTGGACGGCGAAGGTGAAGCACGGTTGATAGCGATGGCCTGCGGGGAACCGCCGGAGGGGCGTGCCAGTTGGACCCTGAAGCTGTTGGCTGACCAGTTGGTCGAGTGTGAGATAGTCGAGACCATCAGCACCGAGACGGTTCGCCAGGCGCTTAAAAAAACGAACTGAAGCCGTGGCTGAAGCAGAGTTGGTGCATCCCGCCCGGTCAGAGCGCGGAGTTTGTGTGCGCGATGGAAGACGTACTGGAGGTCTACCAACGGCCGTACGATGGGAATGAGGTTCTGGTGTGCATGGATGAGACGAGCAAACAGCAAGTCAAGGAGACGCGAGTGCCGCGTCCCGCAGCGCCCGGCTTATCGGCGGCATACGACTACGAATACGAGCGCAATGGAGTGAGCAGCCTGTTCATGCTGTTTGCACCGTTGGACGGATGGCGCCGAGTCGAGGTCAGAGAGCGTCGCACGAAGGTGGACTGGGCGCATGTGATAAAGAAACTGGTCGACGAGGACTACCCCGACAGAGACCGGATCGTGCTGGTAATGGACAATCTCAACACTCACAAGCTGTCCTCGCTATACGAGGCATTCGAGCCTGCTGAGGCGAGGCGTATAGCTGAGCGACTGGAGATACACTACACTCCCAAACACGGGAGTTGGTTGAATATGGCGGAGATAGAGATCGGTGTGCTGGCTCTACAGTGCCTGGACCGACGGATTGCCAATCAAGACATCCTGCGCGGCGAGGTCAATGCTTGGCAGAATCAACGCAACCGGGATGTGATACGAGTGGATTGGCGCTTCACTACCGAGGATGCGCGCATCAAACTAAAGTCACTCTACCCATCAATACAAAAAAGTTGAACCACTAGATAAGTACGCACGAAAACGACCCCCGTGCTATCTCTACCTATGGTAAGTATAGCGGATGGGTATATTTTTTCAAGAGGCTTGTGTAACCTGAGCTTTCTATTTAGACTCGGCTAACTATGATTCCCTCGTAAAAACCCGTTTTGAGGAAGTTCCAGCGCTTTAGCACATGTGAGCGCTACCGTATGTTGGGGTAGGACACGGAACAGAGACTGCATATTGTACCCAGGCAAGGGTACGGTTGTTCTAATTCGACCTGCACAGACTTTTTACGAGAGAATCAACTATGACCAGACCTTACGCCCTTCTTCGAGCTGGCTTCCCCTACCTCAAGACCCTCGGCATGCGCCGCGTGACCTCGAACCCCGTCGACCTCGCTCTGGGCGCCGAAGGCCGTCTTTACATCCTCTGCCGCGGCATGCAGACGGAGATACGCCGCTACACCTTCGACGACGACGACCTGGGCGCCATCGGCGGCGCCGGGACGGCCGACGGCAAGTTCGCCTGGCCCGCCTCGATCATCGCCGACTCCGACGATAACCTCTACGTCTCAGACGAGGCTAGCCATCGCATTTCCGCGTTCACAAGAGAAGGCGAGTTCCTCGGGAGTTGGGGGAAGCACGGCAGCGACCCCGGCGAGCTCGACCGCCCGTCGGGGATGGCTTTCGATTCCGACGGCAACATCTACGTCGCCGACACGATGAACCATCGGGTACAGAGGTTCACCACCGACGGCCGCTTCCTCGCTGCCTGGGGCGAACACGGCGCAGGCAACGGGCAGTTCGACATGCCTTGGGGCCTTGCGGTCGATGAACTCGGCGACGTCTATGTCGCCGACTGGCGCAACGACCGAGTCCAGAAGTTCGGCCCCAACGGCGGTTTCGCGATGGCCTTCGGCACGTCGGGTGGCGCGGACGGTCAGTTCAATCGCCCGACGAACGTAACCGTCGACCGGGACGGGGACATCTACGTGGCCGACTGGGGAAACGACCGTGTCCAGCTCTTCAACCAACATGGCCAGTACGTCGACAAATTCGTCGGCGACGCGACCCTGTCTCCGTCGGGGCGCCAGTACGTGCTGGCTAACGCCGTCACCCTGCGGCTCCGTGACATGGCCCAGATGGAGCCGCAAAAGCGCTTCCGGGGCCCCATGGCCGTCGAAGTCGACGACGAGCGCCACATGTACGTCGCCGACTACGGCTCGCATCGCATCCAGGTCTACCAGAAAGACTGCGACGTCTTGAGCGAAAACGACATCGCGCCCGTCCCCAAAGCGCCCACCCTATTCACGACCTGATGTAGTAACCTGTGTGGTGCCTAGATGCTCCGTTGAGAAAGGGGCCCGCCTGCCTTACGTAAAAGCATGAACCTCTTGGAAGGAGCTTGAAGATGACCCTAGACGTTGGCGATAACGCACCCGAATTCTCGTTACCGGCCACCACAGGCGAGACCATCTCCCTACGGGACCAGGCTGGCAAGAAGGTCGTATTGTATTTCTACCCAGCGGACGACACCCCCGGCTGCACAACGGAAGCCTGCGGGTTCCGCGGTTCGATAGACAAGTTCACAGAGGCTGGCGCCGTCGTGCTGGGTGTCAGCGCCGACAGCATGGAGTCCCACGAGCGGTTCCTCACCAAGTTTGACCTGAACTTCCCACTGCTCGCCGACGAAGACAAGACCGTCGCCAACGCCTACGGCGCTTGGGGCGAGAAGCAGCGCTTCGGCAAAACGGTCATAGGGATGAGGCGCCAGACCTTCCTCATCGACGAGCAGGGCGACATCCAGAAGATATGGCGTCAGGTCAAACCCGAAGGCCATCCCGACCAGGTGCTCGAGGCAATTCGCGGGTAAAGGGGCCGCCTGTATGCCGACCAAGGCCGTGGCTCTCCACCGTCGGCGTAGCCGGCAGATCGCTCGTGCTGAGCCTGTCGAGGCACGCCCCCAGCTCGAAAACGATAATGGAAAAGGCCGTCCTGGTCTTCCGCCTCAGACCCGCTCGTGACAAAGCGAGGGCCGCAGCCGTCGCCGAGGCCCTTTCACTCTATGATGATCTAGATGCAACCGCGCCCTTCGGCGGTCCCCTGTCCGAAGAAGGAGGCCTTTTCTGGATCAGCTTGCCAAACGAAGCCCTTGAATCAGCGTATGACCGAATGCCGAGGCTCGGCTACACCTGCGCTGTCGATCTCATGGAACCGGTGCCCACTGCCAAGTCTAGATCGGGCGCACTTCGATGGCGCCGCACGTCCTATCGCCTCCATCGCGTCTACGAGGAGGACGCTGAAGCACTCCGCGAGAGTGCTCCCGACCGCAGGACCTTTCTCCTTGAGACGGGCTCCGAACAGGTCGTGCCGATCCGGGGTTACCGGGGCGATGGAGCGCCTTTGAGCCGGCGTGGGCTACCGGTCTGCGACGCCCGCCTGCTGGTCAATCTGGTCTACGCCGGTGGCCGGCCGGCGTTCTTGGACCCCTTCGCCGGCGCGGGAGGGGTGGTCATCGAGGCGGCCGCGAGTGGTTTTTCCGTGATGAGCAGCGATTCGGACCCTGTGCTCCGTCATGGCCTCGCTGATCTTGCTCACAAGCACGTCATGGCCGATGCAAGCCGGCTCCCCTTCGGCAGCGCCAGCTTCGACGCCGTCGCCACCGAGCCGCCGTACGACAGCACTGCCACGCCTGTCGTACTCGATGCGCTTCGGGAAATGAACCGAGTGCTCAAGTCCGCAGGGCGGCTGGCAATTCTCTGCGCGCTGTGGCAAGCTGACTCCCTGCGAAGTGCGGCGGCTGAACTCGGTCTGAAGCCGCTGCTCGATACGCAGATCAATCGCAAAGGACTCGACGTAGTCGCCCTGTCATGGGCTAAATACGATGCGTTGGCTGGAACGCCGCTGTAATTAGTGATGGGGGTGGGGGCCTTACCTCTTCTCCCGCTGGAGACCTTTGCATAACCTTGCGACGAAGTTGATAATCGTCGGTAAGAATGTGGGAGAAGGTAGGAGTAGAGTTCATGCACCGCAAGGTAGGTCAGCAGTCGATGGCGGAGGCCTTTCTGCCGGAGCAGGTCGGCCGAAACGAGAGATTGGAGCGCATAGGTGAGGCGGTCGACTGGGACAGGATTCGGCGAGGTGGCAGATAACCTGGTGACGAGGGACGAGGCGGCGGTGTACGGTGACCGGGCCTATGAGTCCAAAAAGAGACGCAAATGGCTCAAGTCTCTGGGTATCAAGGACCGGACGATGCATAGGTCTCACAAGCACCAGGCTAGACTCCCTCACTGGCAGAAGCGGCGCAACGAACTGATATCGCGAGTGCGAGCACCTGTGGAGAAGGTCTTCGGTACGTTGAAGCGGACATACTGCTACAGCCGAGTGCGATACATGGGTCTTGATCGGAATGCAACGGAGATGTGGTTCAAGTGCATGGCATACAACTTGCGGCGAGCGGACAGACTGATGCCTATTCATGAAGCGCGAGTTCCTAGGAGGAGTGCGCTCTGAAGGGTCGAACGAACCTCGAAATCGAGGTCCAAGCGGCTCTTTAACAGCATTAGTAGGCCGGGCCTGACTATCACAGGTTCTGCTCAAAGCCGCGAACCTATCAATCTGAACCATACAACCATGGGTATCGAAAACCACCTAAGTTGCTCAAAGGTCTCCTCCGGGAGAAGACTGAGATGAGGGCTCCTGTTTCTTAGCTTGAAAACTTGATTCTTGAAGGAGAAATGTTAATAGATGTCTGACGCAAGTCAAGTAGCCATTCCCGGACTGAAGACGGTGACCGCGACCGAGATCGACGCGCCCCCAGCTTGGGCGCTGATGGAGCGCCAGCTCATCGGGCTCATGGAGCAGTCCGCCGAGCTGTTTACCGAGAAGTACTGCCGCCCTTCGGGCAACGTCTACTACGTCCAGGACGTCGACGACGTCTACGAGATCTTCAGCAACTGGGGCCTCTTCTACTCCATGGGGGCCGACTCGAAGCTCCTTGATTGGGCGCTCCGCGCTTGGAACGCTACCACGCGCTACTTCGACGACGCGACCAGGTTTCAGAAGGGTGATCCCGTTCACCCAAACTATCGGCCGCAGCTTCATAACGAGTACTACAACGCCGACGGTCCCGCCGACTGGTTCCATATGGGGGAGGGGAACCAGGCTTTCTACGACTTCGGTCTCGCGGACCCCACGCTCCCCGAGATGGTCGTGCGCGCTCGCCGCTTCGCCGGCCTCTACACCGGCGACGACCCCGACGTCCGGAACTACGACCCTGTGCACAAGATCATTCGCTCTCCCTATCACGGAAGCGAGGGGCCTATGTTCCACGCCCCTCTGGAGCGAGTCAAGGCACTACTCGATCCTCTCTATCGAGTCGCCGGGCAGACAATGGGGCATGCCCAGCGGTCCAACCTTCACCCGATTGTGAAAGACCTGGAGGAAGACTGGTACGAGAATCCCGAACGGCGGGAAGAGATCGTCAAGCTCTTCGACGAGATCGTCCTCAACGGGGACGTCGCCGACAACCTGGCCGCCACCGGTCTGGCCACCCACGCCTACCTGTACACCGGCGACGACAAGTACAAGCGCTGGGTGCTCGAATACGTCGACGCGTGGATGGACCGGATGCGGGCCAACGGAGGGATCGTGCCCGACAACGTCGGGCCGACGGGCAAGGTCGGGGAGCAGCGGCAAGGCCAATGGTGGGGCGGCCTTTACGGCTGGAATAGCCGCTGGTCCGGAGACCATTTGTTTATCGCGATTACGATAGCGGCCGAGTGTGCTCTCTTGCTCACCGGCGACTACGGCTACCTCGACCTGCTGCGTTCCCAGATCGAACTACAGATTGACAATGCCAAGACCCGTGAAGACGGCCAGCTCCTCGTCCCGACCCGCATGACGCCGGAAGGCTGGTCAGAGTACCAGCCGATGAAAGTGCTGGAGCTTGCTCATCTCTACCACGCATCCATGGACCAACGTGACTACGACCTCTTGGCACGGCTAAGGGCAGGGGAGGTCGAGCGAGATTGGAGCCACGTCAAGGCCGAAGGAGGACGTAGGGGAGGGGACCTCGAGTTCCAGCGATTCCAATACTATGACGGAAAATACACCGACTGGCCGACTGATGTGCTTCGGGCGGAGTACAAATACGCCTTGGCCCAGCACGAGGCGATGCGCCAGGACTCTCGCGACTTCGAACAGATCGTCGCCGACAATCGGTGGCCGCCGTCCTACCCGGGCAACCCCGACCGGACCGACTACGGCGGCGAGAACGCCGACCCGATACGGACCAACGGGCTGACCCACGTGATGCTGGGCGCGCCCCGAACGATGTACAACGGCGGTCTGTTGCGTGCGGCCGTCCGCTACTTCGACGCGGATAATGCCCGTCCAGGTCTGCCCTCCGACGTGGCCGCGCTGGTCGACGAGCTCAAGGCCGATCGAGCAGGTATCAATCTCGTCAATCTCAGCAGCGATAAGACCCGCAAAGTCGTCGTTCAGGCGGGCGCCTTCGGCGAGCACCAGTTCACTGAGCTGAGAACGCTTGAGAATACGAAAGATCAGCCGGTCCTGCATCCCGGGGGATGGATAAACAGCGCCGAGACCCTAACCGAGCAGGTTGTCCCGATCAACGCTAAGTACTTCGCCGTCGAGCTGCCCCCGGCCACCACGATTCGTGTCGAGGCCGGCATGAAGAGGTTCGCGAACCGGCCGAGCTACGCATTCCCCTGGCACGGCGACAGCGTTCCCATCACGTAGGCTTGGGCGGCTCGCTGAACATCGTACGGATCAGAGACCGCGACCGTATCTTGGCGTTTCTGCAAAGAGAAACGCCGATCAACATCTATGCAATCGGCGACTTGGACGATCCGTACTGGCCTCACACTTCTTGGTACGCTGCTGAAGAAGGAGGCGAGATCCGGGCGGTCTGCTTTTCATACACCCAGTTCTTGCCACATTTATTGATCGCACTCTGCGAGTCGAACGAACCTCAGATGCGGACGCTGCTCAGGGAAGTCCTACCACAGCTTTCCGACCGGCTGTACGGTCACCTCAGTCCAGATTTAGAGAACACGGTCGAGGACTTCTACAAGATCGAAACAAAAAGCGCCCAATACAAGATGTACCTGACTAATCGATCCCGACTGACCGAGGTGGATGTTTCCCGTGTCGTCGGCCTGGGCGAGGATAGGGGAGCTGAACTGGAGTCTCTCTACGCTCAGGCGTACGGAGATACGGTGGAAGGAGACCAGGTCTTCGATCGTTCAATGCTGGCTACGGGACAGTATTTCGGCGTCCGGGAAGGAGAGCGGTTGGTGAGCGCTGCGGGAGTGCACGTGTTCTCGCCCCGGCGTGGCGTTGCCGCCCTCGGCAACATTGCCACATTACCCGCCTTCAGGGGACGGGTGTGAATGGCGGAGAGATAATGTACCGGCAGGGCGGCTCAAGAGCTGAGATGTGGCGCTTGAAAAGCGTACCGCCTGTCGCCTTCAATCAGGAACGACCGAACCTGACTGAAGGTGGATTGGATGTACAAGGTGGGTATTTACCTCCGTGTTCGCAAGGCTTGTTTCGTCGAAGGGATGAGCGTCCGAGAGGCGGCCCGAGTGTTCGGGCTACACCGGGACACGGTGCGCAAGATGCTCGAGTACTCCGTGCCCCCAGGACAGCTACCGACTCAAGCACAGCAAGAAGACTTCTGGCCGCCAGCTATCTGACTGACCCTGATCTCCAACGCCCCACGAACCTTGATGCCCATTCTACGGCGTTCAGTGGTACAGTTTTGCTCCGCCCCGCTGGTACGTTTTCACACCGCCCTTGACAGACGAGGTCTCGCGACAGCGACAACCGCGCGACTCTCCGAATCGCTCTTGGGGCGCGTCGAGCACCTGGGCTTGAACGTCAAGGCGGACAACGTCCCAGCTATCCGCTGCTACCAGAAGTTGGGCTACGAAATCGTTGCGAGCTACAACGAGTACAGTCTTAGGAAGCGGCCCGAATAGTCGAGCAGATCGGCCTACTCGTCCATTGCCGGACATGGTGAACCTGAATCGGTCGCTATTGGGTGCTGCCCGAAGCGGCCTCCTCAGACTCTGGCTGCGTTCAGGCCTTCGCCCGCAGCCATCTTCTGACCCTCGAGCTCAGGGCAAGCGGCGCCAGGATAAGCAGGAAGTCCGCAAGGCCGGCCGTCAGTGGCCCTCCCTCCGAGTTCGTCCCGCACGTTAACCCTGTTGGCTCGGGCGTCGATGTAGTCTCTTGACCGAACTCCTCCGCCCCAGTCGTCTCGCCCGGAGCCGCCGGCGTGACGGCGTCCACCGGACCGGCGGTGTCCTGCGGCGTGACCTGAGCTGATGGCGTAGAAGGCGTCGGGGAGGTCGATGCAGCCGGCGTTGCAGCCTCGGTCGCCTCGCTAACCTGTGTCTGCACCGGGGCCGGTGTCTGGGTGGCGCCTGAAACGGCCGTCGCTGCAACCTGCGCAACCTGGGTAGGTGCCGCTGTCGGAACTGCCGCCCCGGTTGCAGTCGGAGCCGGCGTCGGGGTTTCAGTCGGCGTCGGCGACGGCGTGTGAGTGGGTGTCGGCGTTGGCGTAGCCGTCGATATTGGCGTCTCCGTGGCTGTGGGTGTCGGCGTGGGCGTCGGGGTAGCAGTCGGGGTTGGGGTATCGGTGGGCGGCGGAGTTGGCGTGGGCGTAGGGGTGGCCGTAGGCGTCGGGGTGTTGGCGGGCGTCGGGGTTGGCGTAGGTGTGGGGGTAACGGTTGGAGTGGGAGTCGGAGTATTTGTCGGGGTTGGCGTCGGAGTTGGCACCGCACTCAGAATGAAAGGCGAGGAGACCTCGGAGGTGTTGTGACCTCCGTCCGTCGCGGTCGCAACGATCACCCCACCTTCAGCGGCGCCCAGGCCCGTCACGTTCGTGATCACGATGGTCTTCTCTGCTTGAGCTTCACCGGACGCGCAGGAGTCGCTGCTCCAGAGGACATTGCCTTCCTGAGAATCGGAGTCCGCACCGAAGAACTCGACCCTGAGAGGGTACAGAGAGTTACCGGTCGTAGAGTCAACCCAATAAACGACCTCCAGGTCTCCGCTTAGCTGTATCTCGGCCCGGATGATATGCGGAGAGTTCTGCAGCTTGTTGCCGCCGACGCCTCCCGTGTCTGCGTCGTTCGGGTCGTTGAGAGTCGGTCCGTCGTCACCGAGGTCTATCCCTAGCCCGGCGTTGGAAAACATCGAGTTCGCCAGGATCGCGTTTCCAGATTGGCCGAAGAGGTCCAGCGCTACCCCGGCGCCGCCGTTGAACGCGATCGTGTTGCCCGCCCGGGACCCAGTCCCGCCGATCGTTGTGTCGTTGGACTCGATCAAAAGGATGCCGTGGTCTCCATTGCCAAGGCGGGGTGTGTCAAGAGGCCCTGTGCCGATCAGGTTGCCCTGAATGACCGTTCCAACGGACGAGTCGCCCACGAAAATTCCAGTGCCACGGTTGCTTGAGATGACGTTGCCGGCGCCCACTGCCGTACCCCCGATTGTCACGCTCGTACCGCAGCAGAAGATCTCGATCCCATGGCTCCCGTTGCCAAGGGCCAGCGAGCCGGTGACGTCGGTGCCTATATAGTTGCCTTCGACGATGTGATCGGCGGGGAAGTCCCCAAGATTGATTCCCTCGTAAAAACCCGTTTTGAGGAAGTTCCAGCGCTTTAGCACATGTGAGCGCTACCGTATGTTGGGGTAGGACACGGAACAGAGACTGTATATTGTACCCAGGCAAGGGTACGGTTGTTCTAATTCGACCTGCACAGACTTTTTACGAGAGAATCAAGATTGATTCCGTCGAGCTCGTTCGCCGAAATAATGTTGCGTGCGCCTTCGGACCTGCCGCCGATGATGATTCGGCTAACGTCGGAAGCGGATATACCGTCTCCAGCATTGCCCAGCGGTGCCGTCCCGGTCGAGTCTGTCCCGATCAGGTTTCCGATGATCGTGTTGCGGTCGGCCGAACAGGTCACACTTATCCCGTGGCCTGTGTTACCCGAGATAACGTTTCGCGTGTCTGGGTCTACGCCGCCAATGACGTTGTCAGTGGCCGAACAGGACATCTCAATACCTACGTCGTTGCCCAATGCGGACTGCCCGGTGATGTCCGTCCCGATGAAATTGCCCGCGATCTGGCTGCCTATCCCCACTGGATCTTCAAAGATGATTCCCGCGCCGCCGAACCGGTTGATCGCCAGGCCCCGTATTGTCGTGATCCCGGCGCTGACATTCAGCCCGTTGGCGGAAGCTCCGGCATTGCTCCCATTCAACTCGATCATCAGGACCGCATTGGCTGCCCTGTACCGGAGGGTTCGAATTGACGCTGGCGTTTGGCTGCGTATAACCGTCTATGATGACTGGATCGGTAATCGTTGGGAGCTCGGATGTCGGCGCGATCGTGTGTGGGCCGTCGCCAGCGATATTGAACGAAATCGTGTCGAGACCGGCGCTGCCATTCGCGGCATTGATGGCTTCGCGAAGGCTGCAGTGCGCCGCGTCACACGCGCCATCATCGGAGTCGTCTGTAGAAGTAACCGTGAACGCCGCTGCGTTCACCGGGCTGAAACAGGCGGCGCCAAGCAGCACCAGCAAAGAAGCGCCCATCAACGACTTCAATCGCGTGAGCACTACGGTGAGAGGACGAGTTCAGAGACCAGCTTGGTCGAGACGATGTGCTTGTTGAGGCGCATCGCCTTCGGCTCGACGCCCATCGCGAGGCCGAGCATCTGAGGAAGGTGGAGTATTGGCAGGTCAATGGGCTGTTTGGCGGCCGCCGACGCCTGGGGCTGGTAGCCGTCGAGGTTAAGGTGGCACAGCGGACACGGGGTGACCATTGCGTCGGCGCCTCGCCCCTTCGCGTCGAGAGTATGGTTGGCGACCATTTTGACCGAGTTGGCCTCGTTGATCGTAAGGATTGGGAATCCGCAGCAAAGAGTCTTGCCTGGGAAGTCGACGACTTCGGCGCCGACGGCTTCGATGACCCGTTCGAGAGAGTCTTCGCGTTCGGGCTTTTCATCGAAACCCAGCGCCGACGACGGACGCACGATGTAGCAGCCGTAGAAAGGCGCCGCCTTGAAACCCGTCAGCGGTTGGACCACTAGCGATTTGAGCTTTTCGAGTCCGATGTCTTCTACCAGGATCCACAACAGGTGTCTGGGGTCGGCGGTCCCTTTATATTCCAGGCCCTCTTCGGCCAGGTCCTTGTTTATCTCTGACAGGTAGTCTGGGTCCGCCTTCAGCCTGTCGTTGGTCTGTGACATGACGCCCTGGCAAGTGCTGCAGATGGTCAGCAGCGGCAGGCCGCTCTTTTCGGCCAGCGCGAAGTTGCGGGCGTTCAAAGTATCGGCGAGCCTGAGGTTCTTTTCTTGCAGTATGCCCGCGCCGGTGCAGGACGCGCTCCTCATGGCCTCGTGGTCGAGCTCTATACCGAGAAGGTCGCACACGCTCACCGTAGCTTCGTACAGCTCGGGGCAGCCTCCCCGGGCGACGCAGCCCGCATAGAAGGCGTATTTCATTGGCGATTCTCGACTTTCTTGAATATCCGGCGAATGTGCTCGATCCCGGGAACGGGTTTGTGGTAGACACCCGGCCGCTTTCCGTTGAGCTGCGTGCGAATCCCTATCGGGATGAGCCCGATCATCTTCTTGATGTTGAACATCCCAAACGTATGTATGGTGAGCCAGAGCTCGTTGATCCGGCCGCCGTGCTCGACCGAGTTGGCGAAGGCCGTCGCGTGCTTCGCCCCGTACTTGGCCGTGTACCCAGCCTCCATAGCCTCGTCTCTGAGCGACATGATCCGGCCCATGGGATCGACGCCCTTTGGGCAGACCTCGACGCACTGCATGCACCGCGTGCAGTCCCACACGCCGCCGTACTCGTTGAGCTCGCTGAGCCGCGACGTCGCCGCGTCGTCGCGAGGATCGTCGACGAACCTGTACGCCTTGGCCAGCGCCGCAGGACCGAGGAAGTTCGAGTCTACCTCCAGAACCGTGCAGTCCGAGACGCACGCGCCGCACATGATGCACGCCATAACGCCGGCCAGCTTGAGCATGTCTTCGTTGGGCGCTAGGTATTCGGCTGTTGGCGGCTCGCCTTCAGGCTGCAGCCACGGCTCGACAGCCCTCACCTTGTCCCAGAAAGGCGCGAAATCGACGATGAGGTCTTTGACGACATCCATGTTGCCCGCCGGCTCCACGACGACGGCGCCGTTAGCCGTCCTGGCGACCGCGTCGGCCATCTTAGTGTTGCATGCGAGCATGGCGCGCCCATTGACGCGCATGGCGCACGAGCCGCATATGGCGCTCCGGCATGAGCAGCGAAGAGCGAGGGAACCGTCGATCTCTTCGCGAATCTTGATTAGCCCGTCAAGTACCGTGGCCGAATCGTCGACCTCCAGCGGGTATTCCTGGAAGTAGGGGGCCGGTCGGTCAGAGTCGGGGTCGAAGCGCTTTACGCTCAGGGTTACTTCCATTGTTTCCTTGCCGTTTCGGAGACGATGTCCTTGCCTCGCAGTGTAGACCTACGGAGTCCCCTTTCCTTCGACGAGCTCAGGACAAGCCTAACCTTCCCCCGGATGGGGAAGGGACAAGAATTCGTCAATACGCTCTTACCTGCGGGGTCCATTCGGTGATCACCACGTCTTGATATTCGATGGCTGGCCCCTCAGGGCCGCGGGCGACCAGCACGTGCTTCAGCCAATTCTCATCATCGCGCTCGGGCATGTCGGTCCTGTAGTGAGCACCTCTGCTCTCCGGGCGTTCCAGGGCGCTGAGCACGATTGCCTCCGCGCAGTCGAGCATGAAGCCCAACTCGAGAGTGAAGAGGAGGTTGGTGTTGAACGTCTTGCCCTTGTCGGGGACGTTGACCCGACCGAACCGGTCAGCCAGCCCCTTCACGCTCTCGCGGGCCTCCTCCATGCCAGATTGGTCACGGAATACCGCCAGGCGGTCGTTCATCGTCTGGCCCAGGTCCAAGCGTACCCTCCCGAACATCTCGCCATTTCCGTCACGGTCGAGCATGTTCTGGATCTCCGAGCGGTCCCCGTCGGCTTGGGCGTCCGTGACCGACGCATGGTCAGTCGTCTTAGCGCGCTCCGAAGCGTGTTCTCCGCTGCGGCGCCCAAACACAAGGGTGTCGAGCAATGAGTTGGCGCCCAGACGATTGCCGCCGTGCACGCTGACGCACGCGGTCTCGCCGGCCGCGTACAGTCCAGGCACGGGTGTAACTCCGTTCACGTCTGTCTTGATACCGCCCATCTGATAGTGCATGCCCGGACGTATGGGAACGGGTTCTTCTGCCATATTCACGTTGGCGAAGTCGCGGGCTAGATCTCTGATCTGGGAAAGCTTCTCATTGATGAGCTTCTCTCCGAGATGCCGGCAGTCCAACAGGACGCAGCCGTCCATGCCCCTGCCTTTGTTGATCTCGGTCTGCTCGGACCGCGACACCACGTCTCGAGAGGCCAGCTCCATCATGTTGGGGGCGTACCGCTCCATGAAACGGTCGCCCTCCGAGTTGATCAGATACGCGCCCTCGCCTCTTGCACCCTCTGACATCAGGGCGCCGTTGGACTTCAGCGTAGTAGGGTGGTACTGGACCATCTCCATGTCCATCAGCGGTGCGCCTACGCGGTAGGCCAGTGCCATGCCGTCACCCGTACAGATGAGGGCGTTGGTGCTGGGCTCGAAAACCCTGCCGAGCCCGCCGGTTGCCATTATGACGGCCTTAGCGCGGACAACGTGGATTTCGCCGGACCGCATCTCCATAAGCACAGCGCCGTGGCACTCGCCGTCTTCGACGATCAGCGACAGAGCGAACCACTCTTCGTAGACCCTTACGTCGGCCTTCAGGAGTTGTTCATACAGGACGTGTAGAAGAGCTTGGCCGGTAAAATCGGCGACGAAGAAGGTCCGGTCTTTCCGCTGGCCGCCGAAGGCGCGGGTACCAAGCTTGCCCTCGTCGTCACGGTTGAAAATCACTCCCATGTGCTCCATGGCGATGACTTCTTGGCCCGCCTCCCGGCACATGATCTCGACGGCGTCCTGGTCGGCCAGGTAGTCGCTGCCCTTGATCGTGTCGAAGGCGTGGTCCTCCCACGCGTCGCCGCGATCGGTGAGGGCTGCGTTGATCCCGCCCTGAGCAGCGTTGGAGTGGCTCCGGACCGGGTGGACCTTGCTAACGACAGCTACGTCAACGCCCTGATCGCGGGCCGCGAGGGCCGCCCTCATTCCGGCGAGGCCGGCGCCGATTACGAGAACGTCATGGTCGAACAAAGAGTCAGTTCCTATCAAGCAATCGGGTAGGACTATAGCAAATGGGGGTCTCAGCTACAAGCAAAAGTGCAGGTGCTGGCGCGACGCGGGCGTACCCCGATGCGGCATCGGGGCCCCTACAAAGATCGCTCTCAGCACGCATACGCTAGCTCTTGATGAGCATTCCCGGCTGGCACTGCCTGCAGTAGCTGGTGATGCGCTGGTTCGCCGTGATCTCGCTGATAGTCGAGCCGCACCTCGGGCACGGTTCGCCTCCCTTGCGATGCACCTTGAGGAAGTCCCTTATCTTCACGTGAATGTCGTTGCCCATGCGCCCGCGCACGACCTCGATGGCGTCGAGGATAACCTTGGGCGACTGTTCGTGAATCTGTCGCAGTTCGTCGTCGCTGAGGTCCTTGATCTTCCTGTACGGGTAGACCTTCGCCGCGTAGAGAATCTCGTCTCCATAGGCGTTGCCGATACCGGAGATCACGCGGCCGCGAGTCAAGACGCCTTTGATTTCCCCTCGGAAGCTCGATATCCGCTGGCGGAACTCATCGAAGGGGACCTCTTCCAGGACGTCGGGTCCAAGGTCGTTGAGCTGCGGGACCTGGGCCAGCTGTTGCTGGTTCACGTAGTGGACCCGTCCCATCTGGCGCAGGTCGAGGTAACGGAGGTCGTGATCGTTAGAGAGCGCGAGCTTCAGGCAGGTCCGTTTCATGACCTTTTCCGACTGATCGCAGTACTGGAACACACCGGTCAGCATGGGGTTCACCACGAGCAGGCGGTCGTCTGACAGCTGGAACACGATGAACTTGGCTTGCCGGTGGACCTGCTCGATCCGCCGCCCGGCGATGTCCGTCGTGAAGTCGCCGGCCAGTGGACGCAGCACGCTGGGCTTGAGGATAGTCGCCGACTCGATGTTAACTCCCCGAACGTGTTCGTTCAGAAAGTCCTTGACTACCTCTTGCTCGGGGGCTTCTGGCATCTAGCTATGTCGGGCGGGTCCGCACTGGAGGAGGGCTGGCCACGGCGGAAGTCGTGCTCATTCCGGTAGGTGAGAGTCGCCCGCGGGGCCTCGGCTAGCCAGCCTCCGCCGGTTCGACAGCCCGGCCGCTACCGAAGAAGCGGCCGAGTTTCCGAGTCTCCCATACGATGAGCACCTGAGTCGCGACCGCGATGGAGCTGTACGTCCCGGCGACCACGCCGATGGCCAGCACCCATAGGAAGACCCGTATCGTCGAGCCGCCAAAAAGCAGCAGCGCGAGAAGGGTGAACATAAGGGTAAGGCTGGTGTTTAGGGACCGGCCAAGAGTTTCGGAGATGCTCAGGTTCGCGATCTCCTCGAGACCGCGGTTTGGGTAGAGCAGCACGTTCTCTCTAAGACGGTCGAACACTACGATCGTGTCGTTCACGCTGTATCCGATCACGGTCAACAGCGCGATGAGGAACATGGTGTTGACCTCAACGTCGAACAGCTCGCCAAGGATTGCGAAAATGCCCAGCACTATCATCGCATCGTGGACCAGGGCGACGATGGCCGCCGTGCCGTAGCGGAAGGGGCTCGGCACGTTTCTGAACGCCCACCAGACGTAGATGAATATTCCGACCGCCGCCGCCAGTACTGCCCAGAACGCGTTCCGTACCGTTTCAAAGGCGACAACGGGCGACACCAGGTCGAAGGCGCGGCTTTCGACCGTGATCGGAGCCAACGCCTCCCCTAGAGGTCCGGTTATGACGCTAGCTCCGGACAGCTCCTTCGTGCGAACGAAGAAAGTCGTTTCGTCGACCCGCTGGACCACGGCATCCGGATGGCCAATGGCCGCCAGCTCGACTCTTAGGTCCTGTTGCTCGACAGGCGCCGAGAATTCCATAGTGGTCGCCGACCCACCAGTGAAGTCGATGCCCGGCTTTACCCCAGGAGCGATGGCCAGGAACAGAATTCCAGGAACGAGCACGACCAGCGAAATCAGGAAGAACCACGGTCTTTTGGATACGAAGTCCAATTCATGCCTCTTTTTGTTAAGCTCCGGCCGCGGCTTCCGCCGTAGGAAGTCGCCCCGGTAGGTCTGCCTCACCGGCGGGGACGAAAAGGTCGAGCCGCTTGCCGGCAGGGGTCAGCGCCGCAAGTCGGAGGAAGGTCCGGCTTATGGTGATCGCCGAGAACATGCTCACACCGACGCCGATGGCCAGCGTTATCGCGAAGCCCTGCACGACTGTTGCTCCAAGCTGATCGGAGAACCAGAACAGGATTACACAAGTGATCAATGTCGACACGTTACTGTCTCGTATGGCCGGCCACGCGCGATTGAAGCCGATATTGATCGCTGACAACAATGTTCGGCCGGCTCGAAGCTCCTCTTTCATGCGTTCGAAGATCAGGATGTTGGCGTCCACCGCCATGCCGACGGAGAGGATGGCGGCTGCCACGCCGGAAAGGGTCAAGGTTACGGGCAGGACCTTGAAAATCGCCAGAAGTAGTCCCGCGTATATCAACAACGCGAGAGCCGCCACAAGGCCGGGTACCCGGTAGTACAACACCATGAACAGCAGTACGAGTCCAAGGCCCACCAGCCCAGCCCGGACACTCTGTGCGAGAGAGTCGGCCCCGAGGATAGCGTCGACGTCCCGCTCCTGGATCAGCTCGATAGGCACGGGGAGACGGCCGGACTCCAGGAGCAGTGAGATGTCGCGGACTCGGTCGAAGGTGAAGTCCCGACCCTCGATGAGCGCTACTCCTCCGGTGATTGCCTGACGCACGGTAGGTGAGATCAGCTCTTCATCGTCGAGAATGATCGCAAGCAGGTCCTGGCCGCCGGCCGTGGCAATGTCCGATGTTACCCTGGCGAATTTCTCCGTCCCTTCCGCGTTGAACTCGATGTTGATGATCGGCAAGTTGGACGCATGGTGCTGACCGGGGTACGCCCGGGCAAGGTCTTCACCGGTCAGGCCTCCAGGCACGTCCTCGTCCACCTTCCCCAGGATCTCTCCAAAACTTACGCCCGTCGTCGTCGCGAATCTCTCGAAAGCCTCGTTGAAGTCGTTGAACGAGAGGCTGACGTTGAGGGCGAAACGGTTGCCGTCTCCGATGCGGCGGATGAGGGGCTCAATGTCCAACAGTGGTATAAGGCCGCCGTCCGGTGCGGTAAACGTTGGGTAGTAGAACAGCGATAAGGGCGAGGCGGTCCCGCCTGTAGTCGCGAGCTGGAGTGAGTTCGGATAGAACCTGCCGGTGCCCTCAACTGGGTTCATACTGTCGCGCATGCGGTCGAGAGCGGCCTGGAATTCGTCGGCCGCTCCGTCTTCCAGATGCAGCACCAAAGCGGGAGTGCCGGTCTCATTCTCGAGATCGAACCCGTGGACGACACTGGTCGTCGTGGCGGCTGAGGTCTCCGCGACGGGCAGGACCACACCGGTAGTCTGAGTCGTCGTAACGCCGCCGGCGGGCAGGATCCCGCCAGTGGTGGTGGCGCTCGATTCAGGTAAGGCCACGTCAGTCGAAGTGGCCGCCGTAGAGGTCGTCGGGCCCGGCGTGGCGTCGGTCGTGGTTGCCGTTTCCTGCGCGGCCCGCTCGGCCTCCTCCAGTGCCTCGGTGATTGCGGCTTCTGTCTCCGGTGAGCGAGGCTGGGTCGTCGTGGCTGCGAGCTGTCCGGCGAGGCGCTCCATTGTCGTCAGCTCTATCTCGAGGACGTCCTCGGCCGCGACTCCAGGGAGCTCACGCGAAACGTTGAGCTGCCGCCGCTTGAATACCAACTGGGCGGTCTCGCCGATCAGTTCTTTCGCCCGATCGAGGTCGCGGATGCCGGGAAGCTGGATCAGCAGCCGGTTGTCGCCGAGGAGCTGTATGTTGGGCTCTCCGAGCCCCGACGCGTTTACTCTTCGCTCGATGGAGCGCTTGAGGGCCGCCATCTCGTCTGCGGTTGGGACTACGGGCTCGCCCGTTTCGCGGTCTATAGCGCGGTATACCAGGTCACTTCCACCCTGGAGATCGAGACCGAGTTTCAGCCCAAGCACCGTATCCTCGGAACCCCGCTCGAAGTTCCCCACTTTGACAACGTTGAAGGAAAGGATCAGGACGGCGAGAACAACGAGCACGCCTATGACTGCAATGGTGCGAGCGTACCTACGCATCGGCTATCCGGCCCTTCGATAGTGTGTCTACCAACTCTATTGCTTCCTCTCTGGATTCAATCTCTCCGCTGGCCTGGGCTTCGCTCACCAGTTCCAGATAGAGACCGACGTTGGGCCCAGGGGGCATCGACAGGAATTTCATCACGTCGTCGCCATCGATCAGCTTCGAAGGCGCCCTGGTCGGTCCGTTCCCAAAGGACGCGTGAAGAATGTGGCTCGCCACCTTGCAATACTCAGCCCACTCCTCGCGGTCCAGCATCGGCCCGCGAGCCGCGAGATAGTCCGCCAGATTCAGGTAGATCGTATCGATCGCGGCGTCCCCGACGTCTCGGTAGTACCGGTATTCGGCTCGGGCAGTAGGCATCTCGCCCTTCTGGGCCATCTGGCCTGGACGGAGGTGGTGTTCGATCGTTTTGTTCACAAGCTCGATCCCGCGGCGGCCAAACCTGAGACGCTTCATGATGGCCGTCGCCATCTCCGCTCCGAGGTCGGCGTGGCCAAAGAAGCGCGTGCGTCCGTCTGGCTCAATGGACTTGGTCGCGGGTTTGGCAATGTCGTGCAACAGGCCTGCCAGCTTCAGCAGAGTCGACCGAGTGTGGCCATCGCTCACTTCCTGAGCGAAATACTCTCTCTCCGACGCGAAGCTGGGCGTCAGCTCGGCAACGTGGCCGTCGTCATCGAAACGGCTATGGAGTAGCCAATCGGCGCGGTCGGCGGTCTCTATCAGATGGTGAAAAACGTCCCAATAGTGCTCCTTTGGCTGCTTGACGCCCTTGGCCTCGGACAGCTCGGGGATTATCTCGTCCAGCAGGTCAAGGTCGTTCAGAAGCGTGAGAGAGCGCGACGGCGAAGGTGCCGCCAGGAGCTTCAGCAGCTCATCCCTGACCCGCTCAGGCGCCACGCTGCGGATCGAATGGGCCAGTGTGCTGATCCACTGCGCGGTCTGCTCTTCAATCTCGAAGCCTAGCTGCGCCGCCAGCCGCGGCCCGCGAATGAGGCGCGCGGCGTCGGCGTCCAGGGACTCGCGGGAGGCCGCTCTAACAAGCCCTGCCCGGAGGTCCGCCTGCCCGTTGAGAGGGTCGATGATCTGTGAAGGCGAAGCGTCCGACGCGGCTCCCACTGGGACCGCCATCGCGTCGATGGTGAAGTCCCTCCGGCGGAGGTCTTCGTCGATTGTGCCGTCGATCGACGTCAGGTCCACGAAACCGCCGCCATTGTCTGCGGGAACTGTGACCCTGGCAATGTCACGGTCGGCATCTAGAACAACGGCACGGCCGCCGAGGAACTCGGCGAGATGTTCTCGGATCTCACGGACGGAGCCAGACACTGCGACGTCGACGTCGGATGTGGGGCGCCCGAGAACAGCGTCCCTGACGACCCCTCCGACCAGATAAGCGGTGCTATCTCGGGACGCAAAGAAGCCCGCCAGGACTGCGACTAGCGGAGGGAAACTAAGAAGGCTTCGCGGTTCGGACACCTTCAGAGGAGCCATCAACGGTTAGGCACCGGCGTCACCCGACGGCGACTTCGGCAGCCGCCTCCTCTGACTCGGCGTCGACCTTTTCGAGCGTCTGATGCTCTTTGAGGTGGTCGATGTACAGTATGCCGTTAAGGTGGTCGATTTCATGTTCCAGCGCCTGCGCAAGTAGCCCGTCGGACTTGAGGCGCACCAGTTTCGAGCTTCGATCTAGCGCTTTCGCTTTCACCCAGATCGCTCTGGTGATTACCGCCTGATATCCAGGCACGCTCAGACAACCCTCCACGACGTCGCGTTCGCCTTCCTTATGCACAATCTCAGGATTGATGTACACGCGCGGCTCCTCCTCTTCAGGGAGCTGGATCACGATCAGGCGTTGAAGCGCGCCGACCTGGTTGGCGGCGAGCCCAATACCGCTAACGTCATGAAGCGTCTCGATCATGTCCTCGGCAAGGCGATGGATCGACTGATCGATCTTTCGGACTTTCTTGGCTCGCTTCCGCAGGACGATATTGGGGAATTCGAGTATGGGCAAGACCGCCAACAGCCATCTCCCGTCGTAGGCAGGACGCGAAGTTTCGCATATTTTGCATCGAGATTATAGCTAGCGTCGCGTTCGGCTGTAAAGGGAGATACATGCGTCATGATGTCGGATGGACCAGTTTTTGCCTCCAACTTCAAGTACGTCGGTGCGACCTCGGGAGATGCCGCCTAGGCCCGACGATCCAAAGATTCGCCTAAAACACATGTTCGCAACGCTTGACAGAAGTACAAATGTTCGTTTATAAAGTGTTGTGACAAGGCGCCATCGGCCCGCCAAGTCGTCCGAAACACCCGTCGACGCGACCCCCAAAGCCCCCGCAGAAATGCACCCCAGCGCGTCGATGGGAGGTCTCCTAAGGGACCTATGGAACGGAGCGACTGGCGGGCCGTGTCATGTCTGGCGGTGCCGGTGTTGCTTTAAGTCCGCCCGAACTCCCTCTCGAGCCGAGCGGAGCTGAGGTAGACCATCGTGGGCCTCCCGTGAGGACAGGTGTGAGGCTGCTGGCAGGCCTCGAGCTGCCGGGCCAACTCGGACATCTCCTCCTCAGTCAGACTCTTGCCCGCCCGGATGGCGCCGTGGCAGGCGATCGAGTAGGCAGCTCGTTCCTCCCATGACTCGAATCCGCCGCCGTCGGCCATCAGGTCCAGCACCTCGACGAAGCCCCGGCCCGGATCGCTGCTCGACATGAGTCGGGGCACCGCCCGAAGCACATAGGAGCCGGCTCCGAAGACCTCCGCCCGGAATCCCACCTTGGTAAACAACTCCAGGTTCGACTCCATAACCTCTGTCTGGCTGGGCTCCAAGTCGACGGTGACAGGCTCCATAAGGGCTTGGGCCTCCGAGCCGTGGGACCGGCTTTCCTCGCGTACTCGTTCGAACAGCACTCGCTCGTGGGCGGCATGCTGGTCTATCAAATAGACTCCGTCAGGCCCTTCGGCGGCGATATAGGTCGTTTGCACCTGACCGAGGACACGGAGCACGGGAAGAGCGTCCATCGGCAAGACCGGCGGTCGAGGCGGACCGGTCTCGGCCGCATCCACGATGTCATGGCTAGACGCGGCTTGGAATGAAGGAAGCATTCGGGGACCAGCGGAGCCTTTGGTTGGCGAAGTAGCTGCCAACGGCCTCGCTGGCGCGATGGACGACGCGAACGCCGATCGGCCTAGCTCCGGCACCGGCGAGACCGCAGTTAGGGTGCGCCGCACCGCCTCCTGCAGGGCCGAGAACACACGGCCCTGATGTCGGAATCGGACCTCGGTCTTTGCCGGATGGACGTTGACGTCAACCGACTCGTGGGGCACGCCGAGGTTGATAACGGCGATCGGAAACCGGCGCTCCATCATGAATCCCCGGCACGCTTCTTCCAGCGCGTAGGCCAACATCCGGTCCTGGACCCACCGCCCGTTGACGAAGATATTGATGCGGCTGCGGTTCGCCCAGTGCAGCGAAGGAGAGCCGATCATCCCAGACACCGTCACACGTTCCTCATCATCGCTGGGCTCCTGGGTCAACTCCAGCATTGCCTCGGCGGTCTCTACTCCGTAGACAGCGGAGATGGCCTCTTGGAGGTCGCCGGAGCCTGGGCTGGACAGCGGCGTTCGACCGTCCGACTCCATCTCGAAGCCGACCTCGGGAGAAGCCAGGATGTATCGAGTCAATACAGCCTGGACGCGAGATGCCTCTGTCGCTGGAGTGCGCAGGAACTTCCGCCTTGCCGGGAAACCTCGAAACAGGTGACGCACCGTGACCGACGTTCCCGGCGGCGCTCCTTGAGGCTTCGCCGACGGGTGCTTGCCGTCGGTAACCTCTACGAGCATCCCGTTTTCCGAATCTTCGGTTCTGGTCACGAACGATACGCTGGAGACCGCCGCAATGCTTGGCAGTGCCTCTCCCCGGAAGCCCAGCGTCGAAACCGACTCCAGCTCCTCAATGCTCGACAGCTTGCTGGTCGCGAACCGGCTGAACGCCAGCTTCACTTCGTCCGCAGGGACGCCGGTCCCGTTATCGGAAACTCGTATGTACTCGATGCCGCCTGACCGAATCTCCAGCGAGACCTTGGTCGTCTTTGCATCGAGCGAATTTTCGACCAGCTCTTTCACTACCGAAGCCGGGCGTTCGATGATCTCGCCCGCGGCGATCTTGGACGATACTTCGCGAGGCAATTGGACGATGGGCATATGGAGATAGCCGTGATGCGGCGTCGCTTGAACGTTATGCAGCAGTAGGGGAGACCTGCGTGTCTGCCCAGGCACCTTGAGCTACGAGGCTAATAGTACCAGCGGTCGGTCGGGTCGAGCCACCGCGGTCGGACGGACCTCCGGCAATGCACCAGTCTTTCTCTGGCTTTTCCAGAGAGTTCTCCATGACGTATCCTTGTCGCTCGCAACGAACACGGACCAGGAGGCCGTCTTGGCGGACCGACCGACCCTTCTCGACGTCATTGAGGCGAAGCGACGGATCGAACCGTACGTCGCGCGCACGCCTCTCCATCACTACCCTTCGCTGGACCAGCTCATCGGCGCTGAGGTGCATGTGAAGCATGAGAACCACCAGCTTCTAGGCGCGTTCAAAATGCGCGGTGCGCTCAACGTCGTCGCTCAGTTGAGCGACGAAGAAAAGCAGTCAGGCGTAATCGTCGCGACGTCCGGGAACTTCGGCCAGGGCATCGCCTACGCCGGTGGGGTCTTCGGCGTCGAAGCAAACGTGGTCGTGCCCGTCGACGCGAACCCAGGCAAGGTCGAGTCGATACGTCGGCTGGGCGCCAACCTGATCTTCCACGGCAACAACTTCGACGACTCCAGGGAGCATGCTGAGCGGCTGGCCCAAAAAGAGGGCTACCGCTATGTCCATTCGGCCAACGAGCCGGGACTCGTTCCTGGCACTGGAACGACCGCGCTGGAGATCTTCGAAGACCTCCCCGACGTCGAGGTCATTATCGTGCCCGTCGGGGGAGGAAGCGGTGTCTGTGGGGCGTGTATCGTGGCTAACGCGATTAATCCGGACGTGGAAGTGATCGGCGTCGAGTCGGACGCGGCTCCCGCAGCGTACCTTTCCTGGAAGGAGGGCCGGATCGTCGAATCGAAGATGGAGACGGTCGCGGAAGGATTGGCCACAAGTCTAGGCTTCGAATGGACACAGGAGATAATGCGGGACCTCCTCGACGACTTCATTCTCGTCTCGGAAGAGGAGTTGAGACGGGCGATCGTCTTGCACATCGAGCACACCCACAATCTTACGGAGCACGCCGGCGCAGCTTCCCTGGCGGCGGCGATCAAGATAGGGGACCGGCTTCAGGGCAAGAAAGTGGCGCTCGTCGTGAGCGGCGGGAACATCACGGTGGAGCAGCTGAAAGCCGCGCTCGAGTCAGCCTAGCGCAGCCGCGCCTTCTCGGTCCATTATTCCGAGAAGCTCGCGCTTGATTCGCTTGGCGACGCTCGGTCCGCGGTATATGAGACCGGTATACAGCTGCACGGTCGCCGCGCCCGCCTTCAACGCCCTCCACGCGTCGTCGCCTGAGAGGATGCCGCCACACGCGTTGATCGAAGGCTTGTCCCCGACCTCGGACCTGATTTCCGCCAACATCCGCAGCGTGTCATCGAAGACGGCTTTTCCGCTGAGGCCTCCGGTCCCGGTCGATAGACGCGAGTCTTGCGTGGGCTTCGAGTTCGCCACCGTCAGCGCGTCGACGCCGGTGGCCCTGCATATCTTCGCGAGAGCCAGCGCCACGTCGCGCCCTTCGCCGGGCGCCGGCCTCACCGTTGGATATGGCGGCATTTTCACCATCAGAGGTTTCGTTCGACTCTCGTTGATTCGCTCCATCAGCTCTCCAAGCACGGCCGGCTCATGGAATGCTCTTAGACCGGCAGTGTTGGGCGAGCTAATGTTCACTTCGACAGCGTCGGCCAGCGGCTCCAGCCGCCGATGACACCGCACGATCTCGTCCGCGACGGTGCCGGAAATACTGACGATGAGCGGCGTCTCGTTGCCTTTGCTCCTGAACTCCTCAAGTTGACGAGCACACCAGTCCACCCCTTTGTTCGGGAAGCCCAACGCGTTGATGAGAGACTGTTCTCGGGCGAGTCGCAGCATTCGGGGCTTCGGGTTGCCGAGCCGAGCCGACTCGGTGACGGTGCCGCACGTCAGGTAGCCGAAGCCCAGCATGGCCAGGGCCGACAACATCTCGCAATTCTTGTCGAAGCCCGCGGCGAGGCCGACGGGGTTTACCAGCGGGATACCGCACAGCTGAGTGCTCAGATGGAGGTCGTCGACACGAAAGGCAGGAGCCAGGGCGCCCCAGACGGGGCGCCGCTTCAAGGCGAACTCGGCGACCTTTTGAGCTTGCTCAGCCGGCAGACGGAAAAGGAGCGGCCTAAGCAGGTTCCTATAGAGGTCCAGGTCAACGGCCGCCATTTGGGGCGATTATAGCAGCAGCCGACGGGGGTCGGCGTCTGGAGTACCCCCTCTCACAAGAGCACGGTAGGCAAGACTCCAAAGCACCCAGAAGAGGACGACTCTCGCCGGCGGCAAATCATTGGCGCCCCGTTCGTCGCTCTCGCGCTGTTGGATCGTAGACCTCTTCAGAGAAACGGCTGCTCTGAAGCTTAAGGTACTGTTTTTTTGTCATTAGAGGCTTGCTTTTGGCGGTGACCTCTTTCGCCTTCGCGGCGCCATCCACCAGAAGATCGATCACGGTCATCGCCAGGGCCTTGGCTGGGTTGATCACGGCCTGCTCGTAGTTCTTCACCATATAGTCCGACCCGTGTCCGGTCCCGGTCGCTCCACCGGTGTAAGGATGGATGGCGGGAATAATGTGGCTGACGTCTCCGAGATCGGTCGAGCCACCACGTGTTCGGGTCTGTGGATAGACCTTGCATGCTCCGTTGCCTAGAATCCGCTCGCAGTTGGCCTTGAACCCCTTCGTCATCGGCTCGTTGTTGACCATCGGCAGGTAGCTGGGGACCGTCAGAATCTCCACCTTGGCGCCCAAAGCCAGCGCTCCCGCACGCAAACACCGGTCCATTTTCGTCGCCGCGTCGGCGATGGCCTCCGGTCTGATTCCACGGACGCGCCCTTCGTACTCGACGTCAGCGGGGATCGAATTGGCGGCCGACCCGCCGGATGTGAGGATGCCGTGGAGCCGGACGGCGTCGGCGTCCCTGAAAGTCTCACGTTGGGTGTTGATCGCATTCAGCGCTACCATGGCCGCCTGAAGCGCGTTGACCCCACGATGCGGCGAGCTTCCGGCATGGGCGGCGCTGCCGATGAATCGAACGTGCTTGGCCAGGTGGCCGTTACTCGTTCCGCCGACAGAGAACTTCGACTCGGCGGGGCTGGCGGAGGTGTGGGCCATCATCACCATGTCGACGTCGTCGAAAGCGCCCAGGCGGATGAACTCCTGCTTGCCCGAGAGCAACCCCAGCTTGCCTTCCTGCCGCAGGCCCCAGCGGTACTGGACTTCAATGAACTCCTCGGCTGGGACGGCCATCAGGGCGATCTTGCCTGACAACTCGGCTAGCACGTCCGGAGCCATCAGGCCCACAGCCGCGCCGAGCATCATGCCCAACTGGGCGTGGTGGCCGCACGCGTGAGCCGCTGCGGTCACTGAATCGGCGTGGGGATGGCCCTGCACCTTGAGGGAGTCGAGCTCGCCGATGAGCGCGACGGTCGGTCCGGAGTTGCTACCCTTCAGATAGCCTTTGATTCCTGTCAGCGCTATCCCGTTCTCGTGCGGAATGCCGAGCTCGGCAAGGCTCTCGTGGACAAGCCTGGAGGTCTTGACTTCCCTGAAGCCCGTCTCCGGGTGGCGAAGGGCGCTCTCGGTGACCTCGACAAGCCAGTTGCGCCTGGCGTCGATCGCGGCTGCGGCGAAGTCTTTCAGCGCTTCGAGGTTTGGCATAGCCTATTGGAAGCCGACCGTCTCGACCTACTCCTGTTACTCCTTGTAGGTCTCTTCGCTGGCCATTCCGCGCAGTAGCGAAAGGTACCGTCGTTTGGTTAGCGAAGGACGGAATTTGCTCTTGACCTCAAGGGCCCCGCGGGCCCCGTCGGCCAGGAGGTCGACTACGGTAGTCGCCATCGCCTTGGCGGCGGCAACGACGGCGGTGTCGTAGTCTTCGACGATATAGTCGGCTCCATGAGGCTTCCCTGTAGCCGCGGCGGCATAGGGATGAACGGCGGGCATGATCTGGGACACGTCACCCATGTCCGTAGACCCACTCCGATGTCCCATCCGAACGACCTGGTCTTGGCCGACCAGCCGTGAGGCGTTGGCTACATAGACCTCTTCGAGTGCTTGGTCCTGCTTGATCGGCAAATAGCCCGGCAGAGTCGTCACAGATACGGAGCCGCCGACGGCCATCGCGCCTGCTCTGAGCGCGCGGTCCACCTTGCCTGCAGCCGATTTGATGGCCTCGATCGAGCTGCCGCGCACGAAGGTCTCCATTCGCACGTCGGCCGGGACGGAGCTGACAGCGATTCCGCCCTGCGTGATAATCGGGTGGATGCGGATGGAGTCCTCGTCTCGGAATGTTTCACGCTGGGCGTGGATACCGGTCAGCGCAATGTTGGCGGCGTTCAGGGCATTGATCCCATCGTAAGGGTAGGCGCCCGCGTGGGCCGCAACGCCGGTGAACCTGATCCACTTGGCGACCATGCCATTGTTCGTCGCTCCGACGCCGAGCTTCCCCGGCATGTCGCGCTGCTCCGTATGCGTCATCATGGCCATGTCGACGTCGTCGAGCGCGCCCAGGCGGATCATCTCCGCCTTGCCGCCGAGAAACTCGAGCTTGCCCTCTAAGCGCAGGCCGTTTCTGTACTCGATCTCGATGTACTCTTCGGCCGGCACCGCAATCAAGGCGACCCTCCCGGCCAGGCTCTCCATCACGCCGGGCGCCTGCAGGCCCAGAGCCACTCCGAGCATGGATCCGATCTGTGCGTGATGGCCGCACGCGTGGGCGGCGTTGGTCTCAGGGTCGTTGTGAGGGTGTCCAAGGACGATAAGCGAATCGAGCTCGCCCATGACGGCCACTGTCGGACCCGAGCTGCCGCCGCTTAGCATCCCCTTAAGGCCGGTGAGGGCGATGCCGTCGTCAAATGGCACACCGAACTCTCTGAACTTGTCGCCGACCAGTCGCGAGGTCTTTTGCTCTCTAAAGCCCGGCTCCGGTTGGTCGAGGATTTGCTTTGCGACGCCGACGACCTCGTTGGCGCGGCGGTCGACCTCGGCGACGACGGCTGATTTCAAGTCTTCTTTGCTTTTGGCTTCCACGATTCTGCTCCGGGCGGTGACAACGTGTCTTTGAGAGGTCAGGGCGAACCAGGGCCAGATTCTAGCAGAGGAGCCAAGACGGAGCCACAGAATCCGGACGTGGATGGTATATAATCGCGCCGCCCACAACAATGATTTCTGGTACGCCTCACTCTTCACGTTCTGTATATTACGTTTCACGTTTTACGCCTTAATCCATAAGTAAACCCCGTATGAAAGTCGTCATAGCTCCTCAAGCATTCAAAGGAAGCATCTCGGCCCTCGAGGTTGCCCGCGCGATGAGCGAAGGCGTTCGCCGCGTCTTGAGCGACGCTGAGACGGTGCTGGTGCCGGTCGCCGACGGCGGCGATGGGACCCTCGAGACGCTCGTCGAGGCCACGGACGGCCAGCTACGGGCCTCCGAGGTGACGGGCCCGCTCGGCGAAAAGGTCACGGCCGAGTGGGGCGCACTCGGCGATAGCAACACCGCTGTGATAGAGATGGCACGGACCTCAGGGCTGGCGCTCGTCCCGTTGGACCGGCGTGACCCTCGTCGAGCGACGACGTACGGGCTTGGCGAGGCCACTAGGGACGCCCTCGACGCGGGCTACCGTAGCTTTATCGTGGGAATCGGAGGCAGTGCGACGAACGACGCCGGCGCGGGGATGGCCCAGGCATTGGGGGTCCGCTTGTACGATGCCAGGGGAGACGACTTGCCGGTCGGTGGCGCGGCGCTGGCCGACCTGGACAGGATCGAAATGTCCGCTCTGGACCCACGGGCCCGCGAGTCCATCTTCGCGGTTGCCTGCGACGTGAGCAACCCGCTCTGCGGCCCTGAGGGCGCATCGGCCGTGTACGGACCCCAGAAAGGCGCGACCCCCGAGATCGTGCACGAGCTCGATGAGGCCCTTGCCCACTTCGCCGACGTCGTCGAGCGCGATGTCGGTGTCGAGATCAAAGACGTATCAGGAGCCGGCGCGGCAGGCGGGCTAGGCGGCGGAATGATCGCCTTTTTGAACGGGAGTCTGCGCGCCGGAGTCGACATTGTGCTCGATGCCGTCGGCCTCGACGACCAACTTGAAGGGGCGGACCTCGTGATTACCGGTGAGGGTCAGCTCGACTTCCAGACGGTCTATAACAAAGCGCCTATCGGGGTCGCCCGCCTCGCAAAGAAGCGCGGCATCCCGGTGGTTGCCGTGTCGGGCTCGCTCGGCAGAGGCTTCGCCGATGTACATGAGCACGGTATCGACGCCGTCGCGGCTATCACGACGGCTCCGATGAGCCTCGACGAGGCGACCGAGCGCGCCGCCGAGCTCGCCGCGTCGGCCACCGAACAAGCTTTGCGGTTCATGCAGGTCGGAGGCGAGGTTTTCTAACCTCCTCCCGCAGGAGGAGCACTAAGGAGGTGAATCCGAGGCACCGATGCAGACCAAAGATCAAGGAATCAAGAACCTGGTAGCCGACCTTGCGGCGTCGGTCGAGGCGTTTCACCAGCGGTTCGGCCAGGTCGGCCTGGCCACCGGCGAGGAGCTGCTAAGCCGCATACCGATCCAGGACGAGGAAGTCCGAGAGCTTCACCACGCGGTCTTACACGAAACGCCCGATCGTGTCGCCAGCGAGGCCACCGACGTGCTGTTCGTCGCAATCGGCACACTGCTTCAGCTCGACCCCGACCTGGTCGCGGCGGCCGTGCGCGAGGTCATCGCGAAAAACGACGCGAAGACCCACGCGACTCACCACGCCAACTCGGCGGGCAAGTTGGTCCGCCGGGAGTAGGTCGCCGGGCTCTTAGTCCACGAGAAGAAAAGCCCCCGTTCGTCGGGGGCTTCTCTCGTTCGCGCTTTAAGTCTCACGTTTTACGTCTTACGGGTCACGGCTCACGTTTCTCGGCCGAGCTACATGTCCATCGGGGGAGCGCCGGGATCAACCGGGAAGGCACTCTTCTCGATGATCTCAGTCATCATCGACTCGGTCGTCAGAGCCATCGTCGCGACACTCGCCGCGTTCTCGATAGCCAGGCGCGTGACTTTGGTGGGGTCGATGATTCCGCGTTCCAGGAGGTTCGTGAACTCGCCCGCCTCAGCATCGTAGCCCCAATCTCCTTCGCCTTTGACGGTGTCCGCCAGGGTTACGTCACCAGACGTGCCCGCGTTCTCGGAGATCAGCTTGAGGGGCCTTTCCAGTGCGCGCTTCAGAACAGAGACGCCGGTCTTTTCGTCGCCTGAGGCTTCGAGCGAATCGAGTACTGAGCCGGCCCGCAGTAGCGCCAGGCCACCTCCTGGGACGATCCCTTCTTCCAAGGCCGCGCGTGTCGCGGATAACGCGTCTTCGACCCGGCCTTTTTTCTCTTTTAGCTCCACCTCGGTAGACGCGCCGACCTTCAGTATGGCCACTCCACCGGACAGCTTTGCCGCCCGCTCTTCCAGTTTCTCGCGGTCGTAGTCGGACGTGGTCTCCTCGGCCTGCGCCTTGATCTGGGCGATTCTTCCCTTGATTGCGTCGTCGGAGCCTCCGCCGCCTACGAAGGTCGTGTCTTCCTTATTGGCGACCACCCGACGGGCCTGCCCCAAATCGGCCTGGGTTACCGAGTCGAGCTTGCGTCCGGTCTCCTCGCTGATCACCTGCGCACCGGTCAGGACGGCCATGTCTTCGAGCAGGGCTCTCCGTCTGTCGCCGAACCCCGGCGCCTTGACAGCGAGGACGTTCATAGTGCCTCGCATCTTGTTGACTACCAACGTCGCCAGCGCCTCGCCTTCGATGTCTTCCGCGATGATAACGACGTTCTTCCCAATCTGGAGCACTTTTTCGATAGCCGGAAGGAAGTCGCTCATCGCGGAGATCTTCTTGTCGGTGATCAGAATGTGGGGGTTCTCGATGTCGGCTTCCATTCGGTCCTGATTGGTCACCAGGTATGGGGAGATGTAGCCGCGGTCGATCTCCATCCCCTCGACAAACTCCTGCTCGTATCCGATTCCTCTGGACTCCTCGACCGTGATGACGCCGTCTTTGCCGACCTTTTCGATGATCTCCGCGATCTGCCCGCCCATGTCGTCGTCGTGGGCCGAGAGCGACGCGATCTGCGTGATCTGTCCCTGACCGCCTACGGGTGTCGACAGCTTCCGGATAGACTCTTTGAGGGCGATCACCCCCTTGTCTATGCCGCGCTTCAGAGCCATCGGGTCCGCACCGGCGGCGACGTTCTTGAAGCCCTCTCGAATGATCGCCTGAGCGAGTACCGTGGCTGTGGTCGTGCCGTCGCCGGCCGTGTCGTTGGTCTTGCTGGCAGCCTCTTTGAGAAGCTGAGCCCCCATGTTCTCGAAGGGGTCTTCCAGCGAGATCTCCTTGGCAATGGTAACGCCGTCGCTGCATACCTTCGGCGGACCGAAGTCGTCGTCGAGGACGACGTTGCGGCCGAGGGGACCGAGCGTGATGCCCACGGTGTTGGCCATGATATCGACGCCCCGCATCAACGCGGCCCGCGCTTCGTCCTTATGGGTTAGCTTTTTCGCCATCGTGTACTCCTCGTACTCGTCTTGAACGGTTGAGATTAGCAGTCTCGCTGTGAGATTGCTAACCAATTGTACGTAGGCGCAAACATACCGTCAAGAAACGACAAATGTTCCCATCTGAGACGACGGTAGGCACGTAGACAACAATAAGGACCCTAGGGTGGACCCGGTCCCAACACCGTGCCAGGTGGTCCCGGCGAAAAGAAGAACCATCTAGTTATACGGGCGACATCTTGCGTTTCGGAGCCTGCGGGAACTACATGCAGTATGTTCTTTGGTCGTGCATCTTGGTCGAAAACGCCTACGCGTAGCTTGACATGAAAAACGACTCATGATATACGTGGGCATACACTGGGGTTGGTTTTGCCCGCTACCACGAAGGCGGAGGCCGTAGCTTGCCGCCACGCTGGGGTCCTAGGCGACCGGACTAGTAGTCCGATCAGAGCCGGGGCCGGTCGGTCCGGTGTAGGTGGAAGAGGGGGCACACCAGCTTCAGACATCCGAAGTAGACCGTATCGGCATACCTTAGGAGGCTACCCGACATGGCGACCAACGGAAACGGCAAAGACCCAATCCTTGTCGTCGTTCAGTTGAGCGGCGGCAACGACTTTATGAACACTGTCGTCCCATATAACGACAGTCACTATCGAGACTGGCGGCCAACCCTCGGCGTGCCGGAAGACGACATCCTGCCGATAGACGGCGGGCTTGGCATCTTCAACGCGGCAGCACCGCTGAAGGAGTTCTACGACCAGGGCAAGATGGCCATCATCCAGGGCGTAGGATATCCGAACGGCAGCCGGTCCCACTTTCGAAGCATGTACATTTGGCACACTTGCGAGCCGGTGAAGCTCGTGACAGAGGGCTGGCTCGGTATGACCATCGGCGAGATGGACCCGAGCCACGAGAACGTATTGCTGGGCGTCAACTTTGGGCGCGGTCTTCCACAGGCCATGGTGTCCAAGGGCGTCCCGGTTACGTCGGTTGGTGACCTGGACAACTACGGACTGATGTCCGGCATCTCCGAAGAAGACGGCCGAATGGAGGCGCTAGAGCGCTTCAAAGAGATGTACGCGCCCGCTATGGGTAGTGGCCCGGTCATGGAATACCTATCCCAGACCGGCCTGGGCGTCATTTCCGGCGGCGACATCCTCAAGACCGTCCCGGGTCAGTACGAGTCCAACGTCGAGTACGCCGGCAACGAGATCGCCCGCAGCCTGCGCGACGTGGCTAGGGTGTTAACGGCCGACGTCGGCACCCGCATTTTCTACACGCAGCATGGCGGCTACGACACGCACGCGAACCAGGGTCCGACCCATCCGCAGCTCATAAGCGACGTGTCCCGTGCCATCATGGACTTCTACCAAGATCTCGAGGACCACGACGCTGCTGACAACGTCGTCACCCTCGTGTTCACCGAGTTCGGACGTCGTGTTGCCGACAACGGCAGCGGTACCGACCACGGCGCTGGCGGCGGCGCGTTCCTGATCGGCAGCCCTGTCAAGGGCAGGTTGTACGCCGAGTACCCGTCGCTAGACCCGAAGAAGCTCGAGAACGGCGAGGACTTGGCCCATACCTACGACTTCAGGGGACTCTACTCGACGATCCTGGAGCAGCATATGGGTATGGAGGCGGCCCCCATCGTTGGCGGGACGTTCGAGCAGATCCCAGCGTTCAAGAACTAGCCGGAGCTTCTTACGTAGACACTCCTAAGGTATTGTGGACGGGCGGGGCCGAAGCCCCGCCCGTCCACAAGTCAGCTACATTCGTTGGCCCGAATATCACCCAGCGTCGGATGACAGTCCGCCGAATGTACCCAGTCCCGCTCCCCGTTACTAAAGAGCCTCGGCCCATATATTCTTAGCGCTATTCATTATTCTCGTAATCTCACGACTAGCGAGCGGTGGTCACACCAGTCTTCTCTTCATGAAGACCTCCATTTCTTTTGTTTAATAGTATTGGTCGACCGAGCGTTTCCGTGTACACCGTGATTTCAGCGGAAATATTAAGACACCCGTCGAAGGGGGAGAGATGATCGACCCACAGCTCGATGGCAAGATCGCTCTTATCACCGGCGCGAATCATGGGATCGGCGAAGCCACTGCGAAGAAGTTGGCAGCCCTTGGGTCCCAGGTGTTCATCACCTACTACATCCCACACTCCGATTACACGGACGATGAATTGGAAGAAGCCCGTCTATCTGGAATTGGTGGCGACTCGTTATACCGTGCGATGCAGCAACAATCGGGCGAAGAAGTCGCGGAGGCCATTCGGTCCGCTGGAGGTGAGGCTGCTGCTCTGGACATTGACCTGGGGCAGGCGGACAACATCTCTGCTCTCTTTGACCAGTGTGAAGCTGACTTGGGTCCCGTCGATATCCTCATCGCCAACCACGCGCACTCGGTATACGAAACGTTCGACCCCCAAATAGTGTCGGAAGAGCGCCCGGTGCTCAAACTGCCAAACGCTGAGGGAATCGACAGGCATTTCGCAGTGAACGCCCGTGCGGCCGCCTTGCTGATGAACGATTACCTGCAACGCCACATTCGACGAGGAGCTTCTTGGGGAAGGATTATCACTCTGGTCACGACGTTGGGACATGGTTTCAACATCAGCTATGCGGCAAGCAAGAACGCAGTGGCCTCGTACAGCTACTCCGCAGCTGCCAATATGGGACGGTACGGCATTACAGTGAACGTTGTCCGGCCTGGCGCTACGCAGACCGGATACATCACGCCAGAGCACGAGCAGGAGGCGGCACGTCAAACGCCACTGGGACGACTAGGAGAGCCAGACGATGTCGCCGACGTCATCGTCTTTCTAGCTTCGGAGCAAGCCCGGTGGATAACCGGACAGTTAATACCTGTAACCGGTGGGGCAAGCTTGATTCCCTCGTAAAAACCCGTTTTGAGGAAGTTCCAGCGCTTTAGCACATGTGAGCGCTACCGTATGTTGGGGTAGGACACGGAACAGAGACTGTATATTGTACCCAGGCAAGGGTACGGTTGTTCTAATTCGACCTGCACAGACTTTTTACGAGAGAATCAAGCTTCGCGGGGTAGTGTCTGTTTAATCTACTCCGTCCGCGAGGAATGGGAGGCGACGGTTGAAGGCACCCACGTCAATTGTGAATAAGGCTATACTCTCCCAGCCCGACGTCGACAAACGGACCCGACTCTCCTCAACCACCGAAGTCCCACACCGCTCTTGCTGAGCTTGTCGAAGCACCGGAGGCACTGATGTCACGAGTCGACGTTAGCCTGCACGCGCATCTAATGCGCCGAGCCGGATTCGGCGCCGGCGCTGAAGAGCTCGAACAGCTTGCATCTCGCCCTTATGAAGAAGTCGTCGAAGACCTTCTGAGCCCCGAGAAGTTCCACGAGGACGACCTCGACGTGGACGACCGCTACCACGGCCGGACCAAGATAGGGTCACCGTGGTTCTACACGATGGTGAAAACACGTCGCCCCCTTGTCGAAAAGATGGCGCTGTTCTGTCACCACGTGTTCGCGACCGGCGCCGAAAAGTCCGGCTGGCAGATGGAGCGTCAAATCGACATGTTCCGCAGGCTAGGCCTTGGCGGTCTGCGGAACATCCTCGTGGAGCTGTCGCACGACCCGGCCATGATCATGTGGTTGGACAATAACGAGAATTTCAAGCAGGCGCCGAACGAGAACTATGGACGCGAATTGCTGGAGCTGTTCTCCATGGGTGTCGGAAACTACACCGAGGAGGACGTGAAGGCGGCAACTCGCGCCTTCACGGGCTGGTCGTTCAAGACGCCTATTTTTCCTCCCAACTATGTTCACTGGTCCGATTTCGTCTACAAGGCCGGCGATCACGACGACGGACCGAAGACGTTCCTGGGGGAGTCCGGCCGCTTCAACGGTGAGGACATCGTCGACTTGATCGTGAGGCAGCCGGCTACCGCCAGGTTTATCTCGAGGCACCTCTACACGTTTTTCGTGGCCGACGAACCGGCCGTCGCGTCGTGGAACGAGACGCCTCCACGGGACCCTGGGGCGATCGACATTCTCGGGAATGCCTACGTCGAGTCGGACGGAGAGTTCAGACATATCCTCAGGGTCCTGTTCAACTCCGACTTCTTCAAAGAGTCGCAGTTCAAACGGGTAAAGAGCCCGACTGAGGTCGTGGCTGGCGTCGTAAAGCTGGTAGGTTTGAGCCGATACCCGGATCCCCGCTTCGGCAGGTTTCCATCGGCCATCGGCGCGATGGGACAGAACCTGATGAACCCTTTCACCGTTGAAGGCTGGCACACCGGTCCGGAGTGGATCGACGGGGGAACGCTCAACACACGAGTCAACTTCGCTGTCGACGAGCTCACCGACGCCTCCCAGCCTGGCATCCGGGAAATCGTCGCCCGCCTACGCGACTCCGGCGCTCCATTGCCGCCACCGGAGTTCGTCGACAGGTGCATCCAGCTGGCCGGGCCCGTGGCCGTTGAGGAAGATACCCGCGATGACCTTCTCGATTACGCGGAGTCCGGAGGGAGCCTGACATTCGACACAAAGGCCGAACGGGCAGACAGCGATACGCGCATACTTAGGATGCTGCAGCTGATCGTTTCGACTCGTGAATACCAATTTGGATAGGACGCGTTCAGGTCTGTGGGGGTTGGGCCGCAACCCCTAACCCCTACGCCCCAACCCCCAACCCCTTTTCTTGCTGGAGGTGACACATTGGCTAGGCCTTATGGACTGCTGAGAGCGGGCTTCCCATATTTCAAGACGATTGGACAGTTCACCAACACGAGCTCCGCCTTTGACGTGGCTTTTGGCCAGGAAGGCCGGATCTTTGTGCTCTGTGGCGGAAATTCAGGTCCGATCTCGATCGTGGACATCGATGACGAAGACCTGGGCAGCTTCGGCGCGCCTGGCTTTGGCTTCCGACATCCCTCTCACAAATGCAACCAGGGCATCCAGGACTGGCCGATACAGGATGGGGCTCTCATGTGGCCGGTGCAGATACTCGTCGACCAAGAGGAGCTGATTTACGTCTCCGATGAGGCCACCGACCGCGTATCCATATTCAACAGAGCGGGTGAGTTCCTGGGCAAGTGGGGGGAGCACGGCTCTGAGCCCGGCCAGTTCGATAGGCCATCCGGGATCGCATTCGACGCTGACGAGAACCTACTCGTCGTAGATACGATGAACCACCGGGTGCAGAAGTTCACGAAGGACGGCAGGTTCATTACTGCCTGGGGGGCTTTCGGTGACGGACCCGGACAGTTCAACATGCCGTGGGGCATCCACGTCGACGAGATCGGAGACGTCTACATCGCCGACTGGCGAAACAACCGGGTCCAGAAGCTGACGGCGGAGGGAGAGTTCATCTTCCAGCTGGGGCACTTTGGTAACGGAGACGGCGAATTCGACCGGCCGGCCGGCGTCGCCGTCGATCGGGACGGCGACATCTACGTGGCGGACTATGGCAACGACCGGGTCCAGCTCTTCGACCACGAGGGGACGTACATCGACAAGTTCATCGGCGACGCTACGCTCTCGAAGTCGACTCTCGCTCGTGCGATGACTCGCAACGCTCGCTATCAGCGCATCCACTCGATGGCCAACCGCGAACTCGAGAAGCGTTTCCGTCATCCCAGGTCTGTGAGGGTGGATGACGAAGGCCACATGTTTGTTCCGGACGATCGCGATTGCCGGATCCAGATCTACAAGAAAGAAGCCTACCCGCTCACGGAAGAGGAGATGGCCCCTCCACTGCGAGCCCCGACGTTGACCCTGGCCTGACGCGAGAGGCAGGCTGGTGCCGGACGTTCAGTGAATCCGAATTGGTGCATATCGCGTAGACGTGTGAAAGAGGATCCAACGACGACTTTGACGATCTCGATAGCTTTACCGATCTGCTTGTGCCGTTCGGCGGCCTTGTGTTAGTCTTTGACAACTATCAGCGGCGCCAGGATTCCTCTTCCTCCAACCGGCGGGCGCGTCAGAACAAGTAGCCAAGAATCCAGTGAGGTAAGAACCCGATGACTGCATATCTGGCAAGGCGCATGATGCTGGCCGCTTTCACAGTGATCATCATGTCACTGCTGTCGTTCACGGTCATCCAGTTGCCCGAGGGCGACTACGTGGACAGGTACATTGAGGAGCTGGAGGCGCAGGGCGACTTCCTCAGCATGGAGGAGGCGAACGCCCTTCGTGAGTACTACGGGCTCGACCGGCCGATGCTGTACCAGTACTGGAAGTGGATCTCCAGGATTGTCTTCCAGCTCGACTTCGGTTATTCCTACCGCTACTACGGCAAGATCAGAGACCTTATCGCCGACCGTCTTCAGTTCACGATCGCCTTATCTGCATTCACGACTGTACTCATTTGGATATTTGCATTTCCTGTTGGCATATACTCCGCCGTGCGCCAGCACACGATAGGAGACTATACCTTCACCTTCCTTGGATTTGCTGGCCTCGCTGTGCCCGATTTCTTATTGGGTTTGGTGATGATGTACTTCTTCTTTGCCTATTTCGGCTGGAGTGTGGGAGGGCTCTTCTCCGGTAGATATCAGAACGCCGACTGGAGCATCGGCAAGTTCATCGACATGCTCCAGCATCTGATCATCCCGGGCGTGGTTCTCGGAACGGCAGGCACTGCGGGCCTGATCCGTGTCATGCGCAACAACCTCTTGGACGAGCTGAATAAACCGTACGTCGTAACGGCCAGGTCCAAAGGACTGCCCGCGTGGCGGCTGATACTCAAATATCCGGTACGGATCGCTCTGAACCCCTTCATCAGCGGCATCGGCGGCATGATGGCTGGTCTGCTGGGCAGCAGCGTGATTGTCTCGGTGATCCTGAGCCTGCCGACGCTGGGCCCGCTGATGCTGGACGCCCTCATGTCCCAGGATATGTACCTTGCAGGCACGATCATTCTGATGCTGGGGGTGCTCTCAGTGCTCGGCGTCCTGATATCGGACTTGCTGCTGATCATGGTCGATCCACGCATCAAACTAAGCGGACAGTCCGGGGCCCAGAGCTACTAGCGAGCAAACGCCGCGCCGTCACAATGCCGACCATCCGGCCCCCGACTGATTCGAGTCGGGGGCCGGTGCTGTTCTAGGACGGTTTTCCGCCGGACTTGAGACGGACGGCCAAAAGGACCGACTATGCCTCTTCGAATCGGTCAGATCGGAGTCGCCCACACTCACGCGACAAAAGCAGTCATCCCGCCGTCGAGGGCACTCCTCGAACGCCTCGACGTGGAGTTCGTCGACATCCACGAGCCGGACCCAAAACTGTGGGAGGCTCGCCACGACAACGAAGCCTACCAGGACGTGCGTTGGATAGAGTCGGTCGACGAGCTACTCGATGACCCAACCATCGAGGCGGTGTTTATCGAGACGTGGCCGTGGGAGTGTCAGCGGTGGGCGAGACAGGCCCTGGAGGCGGGGAAGCACATCCATCTCGACAAGCCTCCGGGGACTTCACTGCCGGGCTTGAGGTCGCTTTACGAGCTGGCCGAGCAAAAGGGCCTGTTCATCCAGATGGGGTACCAGTGGCGCTTCAACGCCGGCTTCGAATTTCTCCAGGATTCGGTCCGCGACGGCCTGCTGGGGCGGGTAACGTTCGGCCGCTTTCGAGCCGGCAGCACCCCCGAGTACTACCATCGCAACCACGTCGACCGGTTTCCCGGCGGCATCCTTCAGGAGGAATCGTCCCACCTGTTCGATCAGATGGTATGGATGTTCGGCAAACCGGACAAGATCACACCGTTTCTACGGTCCGACGCGCGGGGCTCTGACGGCTTACCGGAAGGCGTCGACAACGCCGTCGCAGTGTTCGAATTCGAGGAGCGGGCAGCCATCGCCGTAATCGAGGCGACCTCCCTGGAGACGGACCCAGGGCCCCACAGGCGAGTCGAGGTCCACGGCCTGGAGGGCAGCATCGTGCTCGAACCCATCGAGCCACCGAAGGTCGACTTGAGCCTGCGCGAACCTAAGGGATCATATAGGGCGGGCTGGCAGAAGGTCCCGGTCGAAGACCGTCCCCGCTACGTGGGCGACCTCCGAGAGTTCGTCGAGGTCATTCGCGGGGAGCGCGAGCCCCGGTTCTCACCGGAGCACGACTTGCTCGTCCAGAAAACGATGATCAAGGCCTGCGGAGGTGAGCTCTAGGCTTCGCCAACCCGCTGCTACCCTGGAAGAAAAGGGGCGTCCAACCTCCTCTCCCTTGGGGAGAGGATTGAGGTGAGGGCGTCTTTTCCAGCAAGAAAAGAACGGCCGCCTATTCCCGTCAACTCCTACCCCTAGTACCTGACGTGGACCTCCACGTTTTCGACCACCAAGGGGGGCCTGATCCGAGCGTCGCGCTCAACCAAACGGACCCGGACCTCGCGAACACCCAACGCCACCTGCTGAGGCGTCAGCTGCCATACGAGCCATGAGCTCTCCGCCACGTCGGTCGGGATGTTCGCGTCCAATGCCGCCGTATTCTTGACTTCCGGCTCGCCTAGACTCGTCCCGTCAAGCGTGATCTCGACGACGTCAGCCGGTGACATGTGGTTGATCTCGATCTGTAGCTCCACACTTTCGAGTCGGCCTGCTTCGTCTTCCGCGACCAAGTCATCGTGAACGTCGACGTGGAAGAGGGGTCCTTCCCCCGTGAGGGTACCGTACAGGTCGACGGGCACCTCGCCCAGCAACCTGTCGTCCCGCTCGGCGCCATACCTGATCTCGCTGCGCGGCCTCATGATTCTCTTGACGGCCGTGTAGACCTTGTCGGTCCGCTCCAACGTGTCGAGCGATCCGATGGTCGTGAAAAGAGACCGGTGCGTGTCGGCTGTCGCCTTCCAGTTAAATATGTGAATACCGGCGGCTCCCCTCCGATAGTAGCCTTGAGCGAGCCCGCTGTACCAGGCGTCCATCCAGGTCCTTGTCGGCACGAGTCTTCCCTGGCCGCCCTCTCCATGGCTGTCGAAGCCTGGGTAGAGGGTCACTCCAGTGTCCCGCATGAGTTCGAGGTACGTTTCGATCTCGACGCCAGGGTCAGTCCCTGAGTTGGCGTTGGTCGCGACGATGTCGCAGAGCCGCTCGTAGGTCCACGTCTCGACGTCGTACCCGATTCGGCGGCACGTCTCCATTGACGCCCCGACGCGCGTCGCGACGTGGAAGGGCGCTCCGCGCTCCTCGGCTATTCCGTCGGTCATCCGCCGTACCGCTCGCATCAGATCAGTCAGGGTGTAGCGTAGCCTGTACGCGTCGTGTTCGGGCAAGTGGAACGCGTGGCGTTGCCAGTCCAGCTCGACGCCGTCCCAGTCGGCCTGAGCGCAAGCCTCTGAGATGTACTGCAACATATGCTCTCTGACTTCAGGGACCGCGAAATTCCACGACGTCGCGGCCCAGCGCGGTGCGTCGTCGGCCCCGAGCGTCCACTCGGGATGGTCCTTGCGCAGTTGCGTGAGACCCGGCCTGGTGACGCCCGCCATCTCCTCAGGCTTCAAGGGCTGCGCTCGCCTGGCTGAGTCGGACCAGAAATGGTTGTCGTTCATGCGGATCGACGCGTAAACATCGATGCCCAACTCGTGGCCCCGGGCGACCATTTTCCCGTAGAAGTCCTCACCCCGATCGAAGAGATCTCGGATCCCCTCGGCCCGCCGCATCCCCTTCACCGAAGAATAGAGGCGGCCTTCTGAATCACCGACCATTGAGAGGGCGTCCGAAGGCCAGGCCGCCTCGTGGGTGCCGACGCACCAGGACATGGCGCCGACCTGGGTGTCTTTGAGAGGAGCGTAGATGATGTCAAGCAGGTCGTCGGCAGAGTAGGGCGGCTCGAGATATCCCAGGGGCGTGCCGTCCCAGTTGAAGATGATGCCGTAACGCGGCGGCTGTTGTCGTTGCGGTTGATTCATTTGGCGATACCCCGAACGTACCGGTAGCCCTGATTGGCCCGGCAATCATACTCGTGGTGGCGTGTGGCATCAACGGCGTTGGTGCGTTCTGCAAGGGCCGTTGGTACGTTTGTCACTCCGTAAGGTCGGTCCGGACCGTTATCATCGCGTCATGAAATCCAGGAATTCGAGAGGTACGCGGACATGACCAAAGGAGACGAAGCAGAGAACATCATTACAACCCACGTCGTCTGGTCGTTGGGCGCTGGGCTGATGCCGGTGCCACTGTTCGACATAGCCGCCGTCACCGCGGTCCAGATGGACATGCTCAAGCAGCTTGCCGAGTTGTACGAGGCCGACTTCTCGAAGGCCACCGGCAAGACCTTCGTCTCGGCCCTCACCGGCAGCACCTTCGCTCGGATTGGCGCATCGCTGGTCAAAGCGGTTCCCGGAGTGGGCACAGTCGTCGGCGGCATCTCGATGTCCGTCATGTCCGGCGCGTCGACCTACGCGGTCGGACAGGTGGCCCGAAGCCACTTCCAGTCGAAGGGCAATCTGGTCGACGTCGACATGGACTGGGCGAAGGACGCCTATGCTGACCTTCTCGAGAAGGGCAAGAAGATCGTCGGCGACATGGAGAAGGACAAGAAGCCTTCGCAGGACGCCTACGAGTCTCTCGAAAAGCTGGGCAAGCTGAGGGAGCAGGGCGTCGTCACAGACGAAGAATTCGAGGCGAAGAAGCGCAAGCTCCTCGAACAGCTATGACGTACCACCTTGCCTGTCATTCTGAGTGAGCAAAGCGATTGAAGAATCTAAAGTGGTGTCTCATTGGCGAGACCGTAGTCGGCGGATAGGTCTCCTAGATTCCTCGCTGCGCTCGGAATGACAGTACGATAGGTCGGGTGTAGTCGAAACCTACATGCAAGGCTAACTACTCCCTGCGTAGAACCACTCGACGGGCAGCACTCGCAGCCTCACACCATCGTGCTCCCGCACCCGCTCGCCGCCGACGTACCTGTATCTCCGGTGGGTATACCCCACGTAGACGTCGTCCCCAATGAAGCTGACCCGCGGTGCTCTGTTCATATGAAATTCGTCGTCGACCATATGCTCTTCGGGCGGTACGGGCGCAGGGGTTTGGAGGTAGCTCGGACCTGCGTCCTCGATACGTCCAACCTGAGCTTGGCCGGGTGAGTCAGCCAGTGTACGAAAGTGCCCCCACGTCGCTCCGTTGTCCGTCGATACAGCCGCTGTGAGCCTGGCGCGATAGAAACCCGTCTCGATCTCGCGAGTGGTGGCCTGATTCCAAACGCAAAGAAGGTCGCCCGTCGACGGGATGCGCGCCAGGTACATCTCGGCGTTGCTGCTCACGAGGTCGTTCAGCCGCACCGGCGACTAGGTCTGCCCGCCGTCGTCGCTTGTCGTCTCGGCGATGCGCTGGTACTTGGTCCGCATGAAAATGATGAGCCGCCCTTCAACCGTCTCCGCTACGACTGGCACCTCACAGAGGCCTTTGACCTCCCCCTTGTTGTCGTCCAGCCACAGGCCGTCCTGCGACTCTTGCCACGACTGACCGCCATCGGCGGACGTGAAAACGGTACAGATACTCATCTTGGTGCGCCGGCCATCTCCCGGTTGTGAGTAGGCGTATTCGTTCGGGAGCACCAGGTTGCCTTCGCTGGTCTCGACGAGCCACGTCGCGTTTGAAGGCGTTTCGAGGGGCGTGATGCGCACCGGGTCAGACCAACTCGCTCCCTCGTCCGTGCTCTTGGTGAAATAGGCGACGATCCGTGGCGACGCGAGGTCGTCCGGGCCTTCCTGCTGGACTTCGAACTTCAGCGCGATCTCGCCGGACTTGAGCCTGAGCAGGTTCACGATGTAGGCCCTCGTGAACTCCTCGCCGACCACGGGGTCACCACGTCTATTGAGCAGCGGTCCGCTGCGCTCCCAGGTCTGACCGCCGTCGCTAGAGAACAGAGCGCTCATGTCCTCGCGATCAAGGGCAAGGAGCCCGCTCGTCCTTCAGAACGACGGGCTCGACGAAAGTGCGGACGACGTCGACTTCGAACGGATCTATTCCCATGGACATCCTCCGTTTGGTTTATCCGGTGCCGGGTCGACCCGGAATGTTAGCACGCTCCCTTGTGCTCGCTGCCGCCTCGAGTGCCGGCTGGCATATTATGTTAGTAGACTGGCGCGTTTCGCTAGTGACATGGCGTCTTCGCCGTCCTACCCTCTCTAGCCAGATCCCAACACAACACGACGATAACCGAAGGAGTAACAATGACCTCGACTAGACCTTCGCTCCTATTTGACCGTTGGCCGCGGTTCGCAGCACGCCATCCTTGGCGGGTCCTCGCCGGCGCGGCACTCGTCGTCGCCGGTCTAATAACGGCGAATGTGGCGGCGGGCGGATCGTTCGTCGACGAGTTTAGCATCCCCGGCGCCGAGTCCCAACAAGCCTTTGACGTCTTGTTGGAGCGGTTTCCCCAACAGTCCGGGGACGTCGCCACAGCCGTTGTTCATTCGAACACCGACATTAACTCTGCCGCTAGGCAAGAGCAGGTCCAGGAGTTGATCACGGGATTTGGTGAGCTTCCCGGAGTCGCGTCGGTCGCAACACCATACGACGTCCCAGGGTCTATCTCGCAGGATGGCACGATTGCCCGGTTCGACGTGAGGTACGCCGAACCGGCGTTCCAAGTTGAGGTCAATCACATCGAAGAGTTATTCGATTTCCGTGCCGAAGTCTCAACCGACGATCTGACGGTGGAGTTGGGCGGACCCGTCGCCGTTGTAGGAGAAATCGAACCGCCTGGAGAGTCCGAGCTGATCGGTTTTGCAGCTGCTATCGTCATCTTGTTGGTAGCATTCGGCTCCGTAGTCGCGATGGGCCTTATTCCGGGCTTCATGATCATTGGAGTGGCCTCGGCGTTCGTAAATATGGCCTCGTTCACTCCCCAATTTGCGTCGATGATCGGCATAGGTGTGGGCATCGACTACGCTCTGTTGATAACGACCAGGTTCCGTGAGGGGACCGCGGCCGGACTCTCGTTGGAAGACGCCATCGCCAGGGCTATGACAACGGCCGGTAGGGCGGTTCTTTTCGCGGGCACGGTCGTGGTTATCGCACTTATGGGGCTATGGGCCAGTGGCATACCTTTCCTCGGATGGGTGGCGACAGCCGCAGCCACCTAAGCCCGAATCCACCGAGGGAGGGCGTCGGGTTAGCATCCTGAAGTGGCCAGAGGGTGCTCTTCTGAATCTGGGATAATGGTTTTGTAACAGCAAAACAGTCCCAGAGAAGGAGCACCCAATAGATGCTACCACGCAACCAGCCCGACCGTATCCGTATCGTCTTTGACGATCACCGCCTGGTGGCCAATGCCGGTCTGCTCCTGCCGGCCACCCTCGCCCGGCATCTGGGCCTGCGGGAACTCGTTGACCATCACCTTGACCTGGGCGGCGCGCCGGGGCGGGCCAACACCGGAGACAAGCTGATGACCCTGGTGGCCTCAGCCATGGCTGGCGGCGACTGCATCGACGACGCTGATGTGTTGCGCACCGGGGGGACGGCCTGCACCCTGGGCGGCACGGTCAAGGCGCCATCCACCCTGGGCACCTTCCTGCGCAGCTTCCGGTGGGGCCACGTCCGCCAGCTGGACCGGGTGAGCCGGGAGCTGCTGGCCCGGGCCTGGGCCGCTGGGGCCGGACCCGGCGACGCGCCGTTCACCATCGACCTCGATTCCACCATCTGCGAGACCTACGGACTGGCCAAGGAGGGCGCCCGCCACCACGGCTATACCGGCAAGCGGGGCTACCACCCACTGCTGGCCATCGCCGCCGGCACCGGAGACGTGCTGATGTCCCGGCTGCGCGAGGGCCGGGCCAACACCGCCCGCGGCGCCGCCCACTTCCTGCGGGAGACGGTGGGACGGGTGCGCTACGCCGGGGCCAACGGACGACTCACGCTACGGGCCGACAGCGGGTTCTACACTCATGGCGTGGTATCCGTCTGCCGCAAGATGGATGTCCGCTTCTCCATCACCATCCGCCAGCATAACAGCCTGCACAATCTCATCGAGGCGATACCCGAAGATGCCTGGACGCCGATTCCTTACTGGATGGACGGCGCCGCCGATGTGGCCGAGACCACCTGCACTCCCTTCCAGAGTGAACCTGACGCCGCGCCGGTGCGGCTCATCGTCCGGCGTGTGAAAGCCCACGCCCGGTTCCCAGCTGGCCCTCTTCGCCACCTACAGCTATCACGGCTTCATCACCGACCGGGACGGGGAGATGCTCGAACTGGAGGCCGACCATCGCCGCCACGCCGAGATCGAGAATGCCATCCGAGACCTCAAGCACGGTGTGGGGTTGAACCATCTCCCCTCGGGCCGCTTCGCCGCCAACGCCGCCTGGCTGGCGGTACAGGTGATGGCCCACAACATCGCCCGCTGGACAGCGCGCATCGGTCTGGGCGAGCAGGTGGTGACCACCAAGACCCTCCGGCGGCGGTTCTTCTCCCTGGCCGGACGGATCACCCGCTCGGCGCGCCGCCTCACACTGCATCTGCCACAGCGCTGGCCTTGGGAAGCCCAGTTCGATCGTGCCCTGGCCCGATTGCGCGCCCTGCCACTCCCTGCCTGACGGCGGCGGCGGCAACCGGCCGCCATCCGGCCAACCGAACGTCCCCGCGAACTCGCGCCAGTCCGGTCTGCGAGTGCCTCTTGCTGTGTCCTCTCCCCGCTATCTCGCCCTGACCAACATTCGCAGACGGTCACAAAGTCTCCCCGCGGCAACTGAAGACAAACACCGGCCCCCCTCTACCCCAAATCGTGCCTGGACCATCGCCCTCCCTTGCCCCTATCGCCCGTTCCGCTGCTGCATAGTCATCCCTTCGGTGGATTTGGGCTTAGTGGCTGCCCTCGTGATCGTTGCGGTACTCGTTCTCCCGGCCATCCTGAGACTCGTCGGTCGACACATCAACAGGCTGTCCATCAGCTTCATCGCTGGGAGCCGTACTTCTGCCGACGCGGGGGCTGGGGCGCGGTGGAGTCGCATGTTGCGCCGGTCGCCACTACTCTTCCTGATTTTGTCTCTGGCGCTTCTCCTCACACTGGCTAGCCCTATACTCTCCATGAGGCTGGGATCGGCGGACGCGGGCAGCAATCCTGAGTCATCTACGACCCGCCGGGCGTATGACTTGCTCTCGCAAGGCTTCGGGCCGGGATTCAACGGGCCGATACTCGTGGCGCTGGAGATAGACGATCCAAACGCCAAATCATTGGTTGAGACACTGCCAGGGCAGATTGACCAGATCGAAGGTGTCGCGTTCTCCTCACCCCCGCTGCTCAACGAAGCCGAAGATGCCGCGATAATCAGCATCATCCCCCAGACGTCACCGCAAGATGAGAAGACAGGTGAGCTGGTGGACCGACTTCGGAGGTTCTTGCCCCAGGAAACGGCCGGCAGCGGGGCTCGAGCGTTCGTCGGCGGTCAGACTGCGGCGTTCATCGACATCGCACAAAAACTCTCCGATGGGATGCCTGTTTTCTTTGTCGCGGTCATCGGTGTGAGCGTACTGCTGCTGGCAATGGTGTTCCGATCTATTGTCGTGCCACTCAAGGCAGCGCTCATGATTCTCTTGTCAGTCGGCGTCGGGTTCGGGGTCGTGACAGCCTTATTCCAGTGGGGTTGGCTGAGCGTGATAACAGGAGTAGACACCACCGGCCCGGTCGAATCGTTTCTCCCGATGATGCTCTTCGCGGTCCTGTTCGGACTCTCGATGGACTACGAGGTCTTCCTCGTGACTCGGGTGCAAGAGGAGTTTCTAGGCACCGGAGACGCAGGGGACGCTGTCGAACGCGGCCAGGCCGTAACTTTTCGAGTGATCATTGCCGCCGGTCTGATCATGAGCTCCGTCTTCTTCAGCTTCGCCTTGGTCGATGCCCGGGTCATAAAGGAATTCGGCTTCGGGTTGGGCACCGCAATCCTCGCGGACGCTCTGATCGTCCGCATGGTCTTGGTGCCATCGATCATGCACCTTGTTGGCAACAGTGCTTGGTGGTTCCCAAACTGGCTCGACCGCTTCTTGCCTAACATTAGTGTCGAAAGTCCCCAAATGGTCCCGGAGGTCGCCGGAGGGTCCGACGATTGAGCCAGGGGCATACACCTTGAAAAGATCTGAGTGAACCCAACGATGGACCCAGATAAGACGTTCGCTGTAAACCCGGGATGGGCTGTCCTGATAGCGGGTCTGGGAATCGACCCCGACAACGTCTTGCGCCGCGCGAGGTTACCGGGTGACCTGTTCTCCCGAGGGCCCACCGCGCTGTCGCCGGACGAGTACTTCGATCTCTGGGAGGCGCTCGAAGAAGAATCGGCCGACCCGAACCTGCCGATCCTCATCGGACGAGCCATCTCGGTCGAAGTCTTCGACCCGGCCATCTTCGCCGCCATCTGTAGCCAGGACCTGAACGTCGCGGCCGGCCGCATAGCTGAACACAAGGCCCTCTGCGGACCCATGCGTCTGTTGGTCACGCAATCCGCGACTGAAACGACTTTGGAGTACGGGTGCCCCGAAGGCCTTCAGCCTCCCGGGTCGCTAGCTATCACCGAGCTCGTTTTCTGGGTAGCCCTTGCGCGACTCGCTACCAGAGTGGAGGTCCGACCCGTGCGTGTGAGCGCTGAAGAGCCACCGAAGGATGTCGACGCATATCGAGAATACCTCGGCGTCGCCGTCCAAAAAGGCCCGAAACAGTCGGTCACCTTCTCTGCACAGGACGCCACTCGCCCTTTCCTCATTGCTGACAAACGCATGTGGGAATTTTTCGAGCCTGAGCTTCGAAAGCGACTGTCCGAGATCGAATCGACGGCCACGACGGCCGATCGCGTCCGCGGCGCGCTCCTTGAGCTCCTTCCCGCCGGACAGGCTTCGATAGAGGACGTCTCGATGGCCCTAGGCGTACCAACTCGCACACTCCAACGACGACTTGAGAACGAGAAGACCAGTTTTCGCTCAGTGCTGAACAAGTCTCGAAAAGACCTGGCTCTGCACTATCTCCGCAACTCCCGGATGCGCGGCGGGGAGATCTCGTTCCTCCTCGGATTCGGAGATGCGAACTCCTTCTTCCGAGCCTTTAACGGCTGGACCGGCGAGACACCGGAACAAGCTCGCGCCGCCCTCCGCGCCTAACGGCGACTGTCTCAAAGGGGAAGCCGTTTTACGTCCTCTCCCTTGATAGGAGAGGATTATCGAAGATCCCGAGGCTCTCGGGGAGGTGAGGGTGAATAGGCCAACGCACGAAAGCGTCGCTGGCTCCCATCGGATCGGCGACTTCCGACGGTCCCTCTAACTGTACCAAATCGGAGATGGATTTTTGAGACAGGCTCCTATACTTAGCCTGGATTTCCCAGATAGACCCAAGTGGTGATTGGCGTTCCTGTGATTACTATGAATATTCTGATTACTAAACGGATATAATGGGAGTCTATACATTATAATACACCCATGAATATAGGTTCTGGCTTCTGATTACGTAATCGTGTTGGAGGCACCTTATGGGTGACGACGAAAAGACCCCTCTCAAGCTCGACTTTGACTCCAAAGTTCGCGTGGAGTTTCGCGGTGCTACCATCACCTCAGACGCAGGACTGCTGGCGTGCAGAGAGCTTGATGACGCCCTAAGCCTGATTCCCTCGTAAAAACCCGGTTTGAGGAAGTTCCAGCGCTTTAGCACATGTGAGCGCTACCGTATGTTGGGGTAGGACACGGAACAGAGACTGTATATTGTACCCAGGCAAGGGTACGGTTGTTCTAATTCGACCTGCACAGACTTTTTACGAGAGAATCAAGCCTGACCGACTCTGCCGACGAATTCCTCAAAGAGAGTCGAACGGGCAAAAACATCCTGCATCAGCTAATCCCACTGCTGAGACAGTCAGTCTACAGCCGCCTCGCTGGATACGACGACACCAATGATGCCGACCGCCTTTCCCAAGACCCAGCCCTGAGAGTAGTGGTAGGCTGGAAAGGCCCTGACAGGAACGCGGCCAGCACCAGCGAGATGGGTAGGTTCGAGACGGAGTTGCTGACACAAAAGGAAAACCTCAAGGGCATTGAGCGGCTGAATGTCGAATGGATAAAACGTGCATTAGCCAAGACCGTACACAGGCGTATCATCCTGGACATCGACAGTTCGGAGAGTCCGGTGCATGGCGAGCAGGAGGAAGCAGCCTACAACGGCCACTTTGGATGCATGTGCTATCACCCCTTGTTCTGCTTCAACCAGTTTGGAGATTGCGAAGGGGCGGTTCTCAGACCAGGCAACGTCCACAGCGCCGATGGCTGGAAGGAGTTCATCAATCCCATCGTCGAGCGCTACCTGAAGCTGGCGGTGAGGCTGCTGTTTCGAGCAGACGCTGCTTCTGCCAAGCCTGAGATTTACGAGTACCTGGAGACAAGGCATATCGGCTACGCCATAAGGCTTCCGGCGAACGAAGTGCTTCAGAAGGAAATATCTCACCTGTTGGTACGGCCTACCGAGTGGCCCTCTCAAAAGCCCATCGTCTCGTATCACGACTTCGTTTATCAGGCCCAGAGTTGGAATGTTCCTCGAAGAGTAGTGGCCAAGGTGGAGTGGCATCAGGGAGAACTGTTCCCAAGAGTAGGCTTCATCGTAACCAACCTGAGCTATCCAACGAAGGGAATAGTCAGCTTCTACAATGGCAGAGGCACAGCAGAGCAGTGGATTAAAGAGGGGAAATACGCCCTCAATTGGACTCGGCTCTCGTGCCATAAGTTCGTGGCTAATCAGGTGAGGCTGTGGCTATTCATCCTGGCATACAATCTGGGCAACTTCTTCAGAAGGCTGGCTCTGCCAGAAGCGATAAAGAGCTGGTCCCTGACAAGTATTCAGACGAGACTCATCAAGATAGGCGGGCGACTGGTGCGTCATGCGAGGAGGCTTGTGTTCCAGCTTGCCGAGGTGATGGTGACCAGGGAGATGTTCGATGAAATGCTGGAGCGGATAGGGAGACTTCGTTTCAATCCTGGATAGGAGCATGTGTCTGTTAGGGAATCGTGATCATATCGAGGCTGCCCTGAGCAAGGTGCGCGACTTGCAGCGTGAGGTTCGGTCTGAACAATCCGTTTAGAGCCTTTCCAAGTGGTTTGGAGACCCTGTTTCTCTAGATGAAGTGATATTAGCGCGGTTGGTGGCAGTTGACAACTTCAGCAGGCGATCTTATAGTCTGGACTGTCTCAGGATGGTGTGTTTATGAAAGCACTGGATTCCATCTGGGAAATATCGGTTGGAACCATTACGCCCTCCGGTCGCAGGGTCTCGCCCCAAGCTGATGACCAGGGACCAGGTGTCGGCGCCGCGCTTGCGGAGATGGCCTCTCAAGTGCCTACATCCACGTACTCAACGACGGGTTCCATATCCGTCCTAGTTACCAACTGTCCGACAAGAAAGTACGTGCTCAGAGCGACCGCACGTGCCTGTTCTTTGGTCGTTGGAGAGTGTCCTGAAGATTGAGCTTCCGTAAGTGATCGAATCCATTGATCAAGACGATCAACCTCGTCACGGAGTAGCGCTTCTACTCCCCCCGTCAGGTCTCCGCGAGCGGACGTGCTCTCAGCGAGGAAGAGCTAAGAGAGGTGGACGAGATTCGGAGCGTGCTTCCCGGCGTGGTCGTCGGTTAGAGTCACTCCTCCCAGTCTAGGAACGCGTCCGGAGCGTTTCGGTCCACGCTTGCGCCGTGTGGCCGCGATTTCATAGGACGTATCGGCATCTCGTCATACGACTCATACGCGACATTGAGGTAAGGCGTTTCTACGACTCGATGGCCTTCGTACCGCGAGTTCATCACCGCGTCGATGATGCCGGTGGCCAGAAGGGTGCGCTCCGGCGGGTAGGGCGCTACGCCTGTCCTGAAGAACCGCTGGATGTTGCGGCTGAGATAGCCGAAGGAGGCCCCGGGTCCGTCCCGCTGCAGGAAGAACTCGGACCCATGCACCTCCCCGTCGACGCGGGCCGCGTAGCCCCAGGTTGTTGAGTAGGAGGCAGGAACCACCAAAGTGGATGTCTTGAGGCCGTCCCTATGCTGCATGAGAAACAGGACCGGGTTCTCGACGTGCTGCTCGACAGGACCCGCAAGCTCCGGCGCCATCGCGCTGATGGCGGCCCCTAAGAGCTCACTGGACCACCTGCCCTGATCGCCCGCCTCCCAGACCTCGTTTCCTTCGAGGCACTGCACCGACGATACCCCCACCTCGCCGCCGACACGTCGTTCCACCATGCACAGCAGCACCTCGAGAGCGTGGTACCCGTACGCCTCGACAGCGCTGCTGTATCCGATGGATAACGCCTCTTCGACCGGCGTGCCCTTCTCATATTCCAACCACGGTTTGCGCCAGGCCACAGGCAGGCACGATCCCGCCATGAGCGGAATCTCAAGCTCCCGAGCACGGTTCCACATCCAGAGCGCGTCCTGGAAGTCGTATGCGAAGTGCTTGTCGTTGTAGACGGGGACCGAGCGACCGCTTTCGGCAAAGACCCCTGCGATCTGCTCGAAGAAGTATCGCCTCGGGTACATGTGGCGGCCGCGCTCGTTCCACGGATAGTCGCCGTGCTCCCCGATAAGCAGCACCGCGTCGACCCTTAGCTCCAAACCCCCAGCATGCAACGCCCTTCTGATGCTTGGATAGACCGGAACGCCGTGTTCCCGAGCCAGCTCCACGCCGATGTCGTTCTCGAGCACGTGGTCGATGTAGAGCGATACGAGCTCGACCTCAGGCGGAAAGAAGCCCTCGTCGGTCGAGGTGCCTTTCATGAACTTGGTAACGATGGCATCGGCGTGCGAATGGGCGTAGTAGATCGTCGTGATCGCGGCGACTTTCAAAGTCGACTCCACCAGTCGGAGTAATCAGGTGACCCAATCAGCCTACCTGCAACGTCGTAAGGCAAGCTCCTATCGGAAAACCGGTACTCTAGCTCCCACTCGACGCTGGAGCAAGAGAGCCGGCCGGTAGGACTTCGATTCCGTTGATTATCGGGCTTTCGATCCCTGGGGTGAACTCGATACTTAGATCTCCGTCCTTTACCACGACGCCTTTGATCAACCTGGTCATCGCCACCTTAGACCCGACTTCGGCGAATATGTCCAAACCGGAGACCACAGGCGTCTCTTCAACGGAGACGTCAAAGACTCGCTGACCTGGGCCATCGATGTTTTCGAAAGTCTCCGCGAAACTGAGGACGAGATCGTACGTCCCATTCCGGGACCTCGATGCGATAACGCTGCATGTCCCAGCGCTCAGTGGCAAAAATGTCCTCTTCCACAATGCTAGATACGTCCAGGGCGGGGTCGTCACGCCTTCTGTCGACCGTCCCCGAACCGCCGGTGGCGTCTACGTAGCCCCAGCCGGTGGTCGTCTGATATTCCTGGTCGCCGTGCCATAGCTTTCCGTCCGAGTCCGTGGACTGCCTTCCGCCGACGTTGATGCGCCACGGCACTGATGGCAATGCGGCCAGTGGCGACGGAACAGCCTCGGGGCTCGCCGCCTCGCCTGCCGCGACCAAAGCAACCACGTCGCAACTCTGCCGGTAGGTCTCGCTGCCCAGGAACTGAGACCACTCCTTGTCCGTCAGATTGCGGCTAGCTATACGACATCCCCGGCTGAGCCAAGATCCAGGATCGGTATCCCAGAGAAAGATATTGCTATCCGATCCCCCGGTGACCAGGCTACTGCCGTCTGGACTGAAGGCCACCGCTCTCACCGATTTCGTGTGGGCGTTGAGCGCACGACCGATCGGTTGCCGTGCCGCCACGTCCCAAAGTATGACTCTTCGATCGCTGCTGACCGAAGCCAGAGTCTTTCCGTCAGGACTAAACGCGACGCTGTAGACGACGTTGGAGTGGCCGCGAAGCGGGTCCCCGATTGGCTCGAACGTATTCATATCCCACAGGTTGATGCCGACTTCAGCGTCCCCCGCTGACGCAAGCGTTGTTCCGTCTGGGCTAACGTCCATTCCTCTTACACCGCCTTGGTGGCCCACGAACGTCCCAACTAATTTGCGACTGGCGACATCCCAAACGGTGATCTCACCCGAGAGGATACCAGCCACCAATCGTGTGCCGTCCGGGGTAAACTCTACGCGCCGGACTCGATCCGTTCCGCCGGTGACCGGCTCGCCGATTTGGCGTCGCGTCTCAACATCCCAAAAGATCACTCCGCGGTCCTCGCTGCCGGACGCCAGGGTCTTCCCATCTGGACTGAACGCCAGGCTCCATACGATATCGGAATGTCCTGTGAGTGAGGCGCCTATTTGCGCTCTCTTTGCAACATCCCAGAGGATTATGGCGTTGTCCTCCGCGCCTGAGGCCAGTATCCGGCCATCCGGACTGAACGCTGTTGCTCGAACGGTGCCTTCGTGACCTGTCAGCTCTCCGCTTGATTGGAGGTCCACGGCGTCCCACAACCTGACGGTACCGTCGTCTCCTCCTGAGGCTACCGTCTTCCCATCCGGGCTGAAGCTCAGTGTTTTCACCTTGCTGCTGTTCTCGGCGAAGGGTCGAGCGAGTTGGTTCGGAGACCCCGCCGCCCAGACTATGATGGTGTTGTCCTCGCTGCCCGATGCCAAACTACGGCCATCTGGACTAAAGGCCAGAGCCCGAATCCGGCCGGCATGCCCGATCAGTCGGTCCCCAACGGGTTCGCGCGCTGCTACGTCCCATAACACGATCCCGTCGTGTTGGCTGCCAGCTGACGCCAGAATCTGTCCGTCTGGACTGAAGTCCAGGATCCACACCCAGTCCGAGTGCGAGGTCAGGGGCTCCCCCAGCTGTTCGCCAGTCGTGGCGTCCCACAATATGATTGAGCCATCCTTACCGCTCGACGCGAGCAGCTTACTATCCGGGCTGAAAGACGTGGCCAATACCGCGTCCTCGTGGCCCGTTGAGGTCTCATTAAGTTGTCTGCCTGTCTTTACGTCCCACAGTCGGACGGTCCCGTCGAGACTGCCGGATGCGAGAGTGTTGCCGTCCGGACTGAAAGCTACACTCCAAACCCAACTGGAATGTCCGGATAGAGGCGCCAGCAGGGGTTTCCGCGACGAGAGGTCCCACAAGATGACCTTATTGTCTTCGCTCCCTGATGCGAGCTTGTCGCCGTCCGGGTCGAACGTCAGAGAGCGTACTCGGCCACTGTGCCCTAAAAGGGGCTCGCCCGCTGGCCTTAGACCAGCCACGTCCCACAGCAGAATGGCATTGCTCCCCTCAGCGGCCGAAGCTAGAGTACTTCCGTCCGGGCTGAACGCCACAGCTCTCACAGGTCCGGCGTGTTCCCTCAGAGGCTCGCCTAACGGTTGGCCGGCGAGGAAGTCCCAGAAGATGATAGAACCGTCCTCGCCGCCGGAAGCCAAGATACGCCCATCGGGGCTGAAGGCTAGGGTTAAAACGCGGTCTGTGTGTCCGCGCAGGTGAGCCATGAACCTCGGGTTGGACTGTATGGCGGTAAGAACGCTGCTCCGAGTTTCCACATTCTCGTCTATCCGGTAGGCCTCCAGGCTGAGCAGGACGGCCAGATCGAGTTGTGTGTCTGAATACGAAATACCTTGAGCGGCCAATTGTCGCGAGATTGCGAGCCGGGTCTGTTCGTCTGCGCGCTGGCTTTCGGCCTCTGCCAACTCTTGCTGCGCGACAGCGATCCCTCTCTGCTCGTTGGCGACCACTTCAGAGTCACGAGCGAGGTTTCGCTCGTTCGTTGCTTGTATCGATTGCCACACCGCAACGAAAGCCAGTGACACCGCGACGATCAACCCCACAGAAAGGCCGATAGTAATCATTCGCCGCGAACGCTCTTTCGCAGCTTGCTCGTCCTCATGGAGCTGGACGCTGTTTCGTATGAACTCTTTTTCTGTATCGGCTAAATCGGCGCTCCGTTCCGCCAGCCATCTTTCGGCGTCTACCAGCGGCGCACCCCTCAATAGGGCTCCGGCGTCACTGCTGGTAGCCTCCCATTGGCGGAGTGCTGCCCGCAGCCGCTCCTGCCACGTCCGGAATTCGCGATCGTCCTCGATTCAGTGACGAAGTGAGCCCCACTCCCGTATGAGGGCCTCGTGTACGATTTCGACCGTTTCCACGCCGGTAGCCTCGTCGCGATCGCTGACGACCAAACGGGCATCGGCCAGGTTTGCGACTAGGTTCCAGTTGTCCTCTCCGATCTCTGTCCGGGTCGCTTGACGACGTGTATCTTCCGTTCCGGCTCCAGGCTGGACCAACTGGGTGAACACTCTTCTCGCCCGAGATTGGTCCTCTGCTTGGAACTCTTCGTATGTTTGTTCCGCGTAGCCGGCGAGTGCCCCCCGGACCCCACCTATTTCCTCATATGCGGCGTGGGTCAGGGCACCAGCCTTCTGCGCTTCCCACATCTGGGTTAAGGTGAACTCCAAAAGCGGCAGGTCGCCCGGTTCTTCGCCAATCGCGTCCAGAATCCGTTCTGTTAAGCCGTCCTCTATCCTGACCCCTAGCTTTTTGTGCCGGTTTCTCGATCGCATCTTGCAGTTCGCCGCGGGTCATCGGCCCGAGCTTCAAGTCAGAGACCTGCAAAGCATCGGCGAAGCGGCGGTGGGACAGGGCGTACCCGAGAAAATCTACGCGCATGGTAAGCACGAATCTGAAAGCGGCGTCCCGCTTTGCGGCCAGCTTATCGATCCCGTCCAGCAGAACATCCAGAAAGCGCGCGCGTTCCGCCGGTTCATCGCTGAGTGTAAATAACTCCTCAAACTGGTCCGTGATGATCAGGAACCGGCTGGCATCCGGGTTGGTCTGCCGAATGCGGTCCATGATCTCGTAAAGCTCCAACTGTCCTTGGCTTAGAGCCTCGGCCATCTTGCCCGCGCTTACGAGTCTGTCCGTTTCACTCGACTCCGGCTCTAGAAGGGAAACCAGAGTGAGAGCCAGCGCCTGAATCGGCCGGGCGCCGGGACGAAACTCGGCTACCACACAGCTGCCCTGGCGGCGTTGACTAGGTAGGAGGCCAGCGAAAACGACGGAGGACTTGCCGCTGCCCGAAGGACCCAGGATTGCCGTGAGAGGCTTTTCATCCACGGCATTCACCAGACGATCGACGAACGCTTCTCGCCCGAAGAATACGTCCGCATCGTCTTCCCGAAAGGCGAAGAGACCCCGGTAGGGACACGGGGGTAGTGGTTGATCGGCGAAACCCGACGGAGCCATTCCGATGGCCAGACCTTTGGTCGGACGCTCGAGTCGGATATCGGAGGCGGTCTCCGTTTCTTGCAGTCCGGCAGCTGAGATCAGAGCCTGGACCAGCTCTGCGGAACTCTGATATCGATCATCGGGGTCTTTGGCAAGGGCTCTCAGCAGGACGGCTTCCAAGTCGGGGTCCATTTCCGGATCGATGGTCGTGGGAATGGGCACCGGCTGGTGGATATGGGCAATCAGTGTCGCAGTCGAGGTCTCGCCTCGAAACGGAGTCTGGGCGAGGAGCATCTGGTACATCACGATCCCCAGCGCGTACAGGTCCGACCTCTGGTCCGCTGGGTTGCCCAATGCCTGCTCGGGGGACATATTAGTCGGGAGTGCCCATCGCCTCTCCGGCGGCTGTCAGGCCACCCATGGCCCCGAGCACACGCGCCAGACCGAAGTCCGAGAGGATCGGCTTCGCGTCCGAGTCCAGCAAGACATTGGCCGGCTTTACGTCGCGGTGAACGATACCCTGGTCGTGAGCATACCCGAGCGCTTGGGCCACAGGCCCGACGAGGCTGATTACCTCTCGGACGGAAAACCGCTCTCCTAGGCGATCTCGGAGAGTACCCCCGGCGACGAACTCCATCACAATGAAGATGAAGCCTTTGTCCTCCCCGAAGTCGTGGACCTGGATGATGTTGGGGTGCTTCAAACCCGCTACGGACTGAGCCTCGAGCCTGAATCGCTCGATGAAAGTCGGGTCTTCGGCTTCGAAGGAGGGCATGACCTTGACGGCCACGTCCCGTCTCAAATCAGGGTCCCGGGCCCTGAAAACGGTGGCCATGCCGCCACGGCCAATCTGCTCTGCCGTCTGGTAGCGGCCGAGCCTGCTACCTGGCAGCAGCGATTCCATGTCTATTAGCTCCTCTTGCCGGACTCATGGTGGCTTGCCTTGCGCTTGTCCAAGCCACTATCGGGTGTCACGGCGTGATCGCTCTCCGTCCCTGTACTCTCTGAAGTCCCGCCAAGGGAACTTGCCTTGACCTGATACTGAGCAATGGTATGAAGCCTATCGCCGCACGGCGGGGTTTAGCCTATCGATCAAGTCGCACTCGAGAGCTGGACGGGGTTCTTAGTATCAGTTATATCTCAGGCTCGATCTCGGACTTGTCCTGTGGGTTGAATCCGATTGCCTCCCGCCCATGGACGACATCGTATAGAGGCCAGGTGCTGTCGGACACACCGAAGACGACTTCGTATTTGGCTCCCGGTTGCACGACCGCCCGCTCAAAGACTCTGACGGCGTCGTCGTGGCTGAGATGGTGTGGGTGCTCCGGCAGCGGCCGAGCTCTGTTGAAATTGCCGATACGGACCGCCACGAATTCGATGCCGAAATTGCTCGAGTACATCCATCCGATGCTTTCCCCGAAGACCTTGCTGACCGAGTAGTACGTCTCGGGCCGCGGGAGCATGTCGACGGTCCGTTGGACGTCTTGAGGGTAGGGACCGAGCAGCCCTGCTCGGCTGGCGTACGCCACGCGTCGCACACCGTTCTGGTGGGCGGCCTCCATCAGGTTGGAGGTCCCAACGATGTTATTGGGTAGTATCTCTTCCCAGGAGCAACCTCCCCCTGGGCAGGCCGCGAGGTGAATCACGGCCTCCATCCCGTCAGTCGCTTTAAGCACCGCGTCGAAGTCTGCAATGTCGCCGACGATAGAGTCAGCCAGGTCGGGCATGGGTTCGCGGTCGAAGCCGCGCAGCTCGTGGCGGTCCTTCATTCCTCTCACGAGGGTCGACCCAATCGCCCCTGCCGCGCCGGTGATAAGTATCTTCATTACTGCTCTCGCTTGGTTTGTTGGCCTGGATTCCGGCCTACCTTCGAGTGGCGAACTAACCGACCGAGCCTGCCAGGTATTCGCCGTCCTCCCATTCAGGGTCGGCCTCGAGCAGGTCGCGCAGCTTGAGGTACCACTCGTTCTGCGCCGGATCGTCGGCGTTGGCCTCGTAGGTGGCCTTGTCCTCGAATATGGCCACACCGACGAGGTCTCTGGTCAGGCCGTCGGGTTTCATCAGCAGACTGCCTTTGGCGCCTTTGACCTTGGGAGCGCGTTCTCGTAGCCACGAGTCAAAATGCTCGGCCACCTGGTTGTGTGCCCCGGGTTTCACCTTCATCCTGAAAATTGTTCCGTACATGACGGTCCTCCTTGGTTCAGTTCACGCCCGCACTGTGCCCGTTTCGTCAACTCCATCCGTCGACCGAATACCGTTCCACGGCCGCTTCATCCAGCTCGACACCCAGGCCCGGTCGCTGAGGCAGCGCCAGCCCGCCGGGAACGACTTCGAGGGCCGTGGCAAAGAGAACGCCGATGTTGAGCACGTTGAAGTCGGTGAAGTACTCGACCCAGGTAGCGTTGGGAGTCGATGCTACCAGATGGACGTGAAGGTCGGCCAGCCAGTGGGGCGCCACGGCGAGGCTGCTCGCCGCAGCGGTGGCCGCGATCCGGCGCCATTCGGTGATCCCACCGCACACGGCCGCATCGGGCTGCAAAATGGATGCGGCGCCTTGCTCGATTAGCTGCTGGAACTCCCACCGCGTTGCGTGGAGCTCGCCTGTGGCAACAGGAGTTTCCACCGCTGCTGCCACCTCAGCGTGTCCCGCGATGTCGTCGGGCATCAGCGGCTCTTCAACCCAGCCCGGCTCATACTCCTCGAAGGCAAGCACCGCCCGAATAGCTGAGATGGCGTCGGGCCAGGCGTTGTTGGCGTCGAGGAAGAGGGGGACGTCAGAGCCCAGCGCTTCTCTCGCAGCGCCTATCCTGACTACGTCTTCGGCAGTCGAAACGCGGCCGATTTTGATCTTTGCGGCGTTAAACCCCATGTCGACATAGCTCTCCATCTCGTGGGCGAGCTCATCGGGCCCTTTGCCTTCGGCGTAGTAGCCGCCGCTGGCGTAGGCGGGCACCATTTCGTCGGCATAGCCCCCGAGATACTGGTACAGGGGCAGCTCAGCGTCCCGGGAAACCAGGTCCCATAACGCGATGTCGATGGCGCTGATGGCTCTTAGCACCGCGCCCCTGCGACCCTGTAGGAGGCTTTCGCGGAACATGCCATCCCAGATCGCCTCGATCTGGTGAGGATCTCGGCCGAGCACGATCGGTGCAAGCAGATCGCGGACCGCTAGAGTCGAAAGCTGTCCAGCACGAGTGCCGCCATAGCAAAAACCTATGCCTTCCGCGCCGGAGTCGGTGCGAACTCGGACCAAGGTGTAATGCCTCTCCTGGATGGCCCGTGTGGAGATCGCAACTCCGCTGTTCAGCGGCACGACGCAGGTCGCGGCTTCGACCGAGGTTACTTTCATACAGTGCTCTCTTCGTCAGTCCCGGTCGTCCGGGACTACGGCGTAGACGTCGATCTCGAAATCGAGCTCCGGCCTGGCCAGCGCCGAGACGACCAGACCAGTCGAGACCGGATAGACGTCTTTGAGGTGCTTGAATATCACTGGGTAGACCAGCTCCCGATACGACTCGTCGGTGACGTAGGTGACGATCTTGCAGACGTCCTCCATGCGCGCGCCGGCTTCCTCGAGAAGTACCCTGACGCACCGCATCGCGTTCTCGGCCTGGGCCGCCGGGTCTCCTTCACCGACGAAGTCCTTGGTATCGAGGGTGAGCCCGGTCTGTCCCATCAAAAAGACCAGGTTCCCTGCGCGAACGACGCTGCTGGCCTGGAACTCCCGCTCGGGGAAGAGGTAGCCACCCTTCGTTGTGCGTTTCCTGTACCGTTCGTGTGACATCTGGGACCTCCGAGATTTACTTGAAGAGCGTGTTAAAGCGCCGATACTATATCCGACCTTCCACGTCGTCTGCGACCTCCAAGAGAGATCGACGCCACGAGAGACGGCCGGGGCGGTGTCCAGATAGCTGTCGTTGTCCAGTCAATATGTCACCCCTAAGTGTTCAGTGAATTTGTCCTGGCGGGTGATTTGAAGGGCCTTCGCCAGGGGTGGTGGGGGGCTGGTTTTCGAGGTAGAGGCGAGTCGCCGATGGGCGCCTTGCCTCTAGCAGTGTCTTGGTTACCATTGCGCTGTGGCCGGTTCTGTGCACGGAGAGAAGTGGTACCTGGGGCAGCGTCCTGTGAGAGGAGGGCACGTCCTTGATAGGTGACGATAAGCTCTCCGTCGAGCCGTAGTTGGACTTCGACGCGTGCCCGGGCATAGCTGGCCCGATGGGGGTCGGGCAGTATCTGCAACGTGCGACCCTCGAAACGCACGGTGTTGTCAGCCGCCACAGTCCGCTGGTACTTGAAGCAGAGGATGCCAGCGAGGTCCGTTCCCGCAGGGACGCACTGGTAGGCGGCACCCGGCTGGGCGGCGGGAACGCCGAACCGGGAGTTGAACCGTGGCAGGAAGTCCGCCAGTACAGCATTGGCCTCCTCTAGCGTGCTGGCTCCGGCCAGGCGCAGCTCCATCAGCAGCCGGTCCTGGAAGGTCCCCCAGAGTCGTTCGATGCGGCCCTTGGCTTGGGGCGAATGGGCGAGTACCAACCGGACGCCCAGCTCATTGAGCGCACGGCCCACTTGCGTCTGGGGAGTCTGGCCCGTCAGCTGCTCCTCCAAGGTCTCATTCTGAGCACGGCTCACCGTGAAGGTGCTGTGGCGATCGCTGTAGAGGGTAAGGGGGATGCCCTTGCGTTGGATGACCCCTTGCAACAACTGCATGTAGCCGTATGAGTCTTCTTGTTCACGAAAGCATCCGTAGGGAAGGTGCCGGTGGCGTCGTCTATCCCGCCGATGAGCGTGAGCCAGGGACCGCGTCCTTGGAGCCAGTCGTGGCGGCTGCCGTCCACCTGGAGCATCATCCCCTCCTGAGGATAGCGTTCGCGCCGGCGACGGTGCTTGGGTGCTCGTCGGCGGCGCGGCGTCTTGATGCCCGCCTGTAGTAGCACCCGCCGCACGGTGGACCGGGACAGGAACAGGCCCTCGCGCTCGGCCATTAACTCACTCAGGTGCGTGTGGTTCGCACCATCGTACGGGCCGGCGGCAAGGGCAACTACCCGCTCACGAACAGCCTCACTGACCGTATGCGGGGGCCGGCGGCCACGATTGCCGTGGGCGATGGCGACCACTCCCTCCCGCCGGTACGCCGCCAACAACCGACGGACCTGGCGCACTGACAAACCCATCAGCTCACCCGCCTGGGCGGCCGTCAGTTCTCTACTCTCCACCCGATTCAAGACTATGATCCGCTGCTGCTCTTTCCTGTTCAATGTGATTGTCTCCATGGTGACATTTTCACTGAACAGTTAAGGGGTGTCACAATCACTGACCTATCACAGGCGGTGTCCAGATAGCTTTCTAGCTATACCTGCCTATGTTATACTTCGCGGGCGCTTCACGCCCGACGTGATGCGGTGGAGAAGGCGAAAATGGCGGCGATGATCGAGATGATACAAGGGGGAGGCGTGACTTCCCCGAATGGGTACACGGCGGGGGCGACTTACGCCGGGATAAAGACCGCCGGCGAGGGAACATTCGACATCGGGATCCTGGCGTCGGACGTGCCCGCTACTGTTGCCGGCGCCTTCACCACGAACAAAGTGGTCTCGCCCTCCGTGGTGCTCTCCAAAGAACGAGTCTCACGCGGACAGGTTCGCGCGGTTGTCGCGAACAGCGGGTGCGCCAACTGCTGTGTTGGCGACCAGGGACTTAAGGACGCGGAGGAGATGGCGGATCTGGCGGCCAGACACATCGGCGTGGCAGCCGAGGAGGTGCTGGTCTGCAGCACCGGAATGATCGGAGTAGAGCTGCCTATGGCGCTGGTGCGCCAGAACCTGGGAAACGTCCAGCTTGGGGATGAGAGCGGCAACGACTTCGCTCGGGCGACTCTGACGACAGATACGCGCCCGAAAGAGATTGCCGTGTCCACGGAAATCTCGGGGACAAAGACCATGCTGGGCGGCTCAGCGAAGGGCGCCGGCATGATTCACCCGAACATGGCTACGCTGCTGGCTTTCGTAACGACTGACGCCCACGTCGAGAAGCCGTTCCTGGACCGTGCTTTGCGCACGGCAGTCGACGCGTCGTTCAACATGATCGACGTCGACGGCGACCAGAGCACAAACGATACGGTCCTGGTGTTTGCCAACGGACAAGCCGGGGGCGAAGCGATAACGGATGGCTCTTCTGGTGGTGACGCGTTCCAAGAAGCGCTAACGTACGTCTGCACCGAGCTGGCCAAAGAGCTCGTGAGGGACGCGGAGGGCGCACAGAGGCTGATAGAAGTCGAGGTCGTCGGTGCTCGGACTGTAGACGATGCTCGTGCCGCGGCGCGGGAGATAGCTTCGTCTCTACTCGTGAAGGCCATGGTCCACGGTCGGGACCCAAACTGGGGACGGATCATGATGGCCCTGGGTAAGAGCGGAATCGAGTTCGACGAGTCGAAAGTCGACATCTTCATCAACGACATTCACATCGCGCACGAGGGTATTGCCATTCCTTATCTCAAGGACGCGGTGATCAGTGCGATGAGTGTTGCCGAGGTGCGATTCCGAGTCAGCGTTAGCGCGGGCGAGGCGAACGCCACCTCGTGGGGCTGTGACCTGACTGAGGAGTACGTGACCCTCAACTCGGCCTACAGCACCTAGCCAGTAGGCCGTCCACCTCACCGGTACGCGTGGCTCGCTCTCATGGTGCCACCCCTTGGCCGACGCGCAATTCACCAAGCAAATACCTGTTGACGTATGATTGAAGCTCATATGCCGGATGAAGGATACCCAGCTGGGGAAGGAGAAGTCCGCGGCTCGAAAATGGGTCTCGGCGCTGAAACCGACCCGAAAAGGATGCCGGGAAGGGAACCCAATGGAATTGGGACGATTGTAATTAAGCTCGGTGGCAGCACGTTGGGGAGCCACGATACGACGTTGGAGGATGTCGTCGCTCTGCAGACGGCAGGCGCCCGGCCCGTGCTGGTGCACGGCGGTGGCAAGGCCATAACCGAATGGATGCAGAAACAGGGCGTTCGCCCCAAGTTCGTACGAGGACTGAGAGTTACTGATAGCACGAATATCGACATAGTTGTTGCCGTGCTGTCAGGAGTCGTGAACAAGGACCTGGTGGCGTCGATCAACCGCCTAGGGGGCAAGGCCGTTGGACTCTCTGGCGTCGACGGTGGTATCCTGCGCGCCGAGCCGTTGGACCCTGAGCTCGGACTCGTCGGCCGTATCGTCGCCGTCGACACGTCACTGCTACGAACGCTTACGGAAGCGGGGTTTGTTCCAGTAGTCTCTCCAGTTGCCGCCGCCTCACCGGAGATAGGCGGTGAGACAGGGCCTCTTCTAAACGTGAACGCCGACACTGCTGCTGGGGAGATCGCGGCGGCCCTTGGCTCGGACCGCTTGGTCGTTATGACGGACATCGAGGGCGTAATGGACTCGTCAAACCGGCTGATTTCGAGACTCACTGAGCGGCAGGCCGAAGGCCTGGTGCGCTCCAACGTCGTTGCAGGTGGGATGGTGCCCAAAATCGGGGCGTGCCTAACAGCGCTGCACGAAGTCAAGTCGGCGCACATCGTCGATGGACGCCGGCCCCATGCGCTGGAAGACACCCTGGCGGGCAGGCAGCTTGGAACGCGCGTCGGGTAGGGCGTTCGAAACTACACTTTGGTCATTGAGCAAGGTACGGCGTAGCTATGGCTGAAAACCTCCCAAGGGAGTCCGGGCTCCCGTTCGATCTAGGTAGAATCGTCCCTTCCCAACTGCGCACGAGGATCAGGTGGGGCCTGATTATCGGCGGGGTCGTCCTTGCCTTCGTGGTGCTGTCTTTCTTACGGTCGGTCTTCACCGACTGGCTCTGGTTCGACCAGCTTGGCCTCCGTAGTGTCTTCTTCAAGGTGCTGGTCACGCGAATCGTGCTGTTCGCTGTCGGCTCGGTTATTCTTGCAATACCTCTGTCCGTGAGCCTGGTTGTGGCCCATCGACGGTCTCAGGGGCCCGAAAGCATACCGCTCCCGGAGGCGATCCGCGACCTATTGAAACGGCTCATAGTCTGGGGATCGATGCTTGTGGTGGTCCTGACAAGCGCGATTTTTGGAGCCCTGCTGGCCTCGCAGTGGGAGCTGTTCCTGAGATTTAGCAACGCCGTATCCTTCAACACGATAGACCCTGTGTACGGCCTGGATGTCTCGTTCTACATGTTTACCCTGCCTCTATATGAGTTCGCTCAGGGTTGGTTGCTGGGGGCAGTCGTGGTCACGCTCGTGGCAACTCTAGCCCTCTATTTCGTCAACTTCAGCTACCGCGGCGTCGGCTTCCAGATCACGACAGGTATGAGGGTCCAAGTCTCGATAATCGCCGCCCTGATCATGTTCGTGATCGGAGCCGGTCACTGGCTGGACCGGTGGGGCTTGCTCCTCTCGGAAGACGGCGCGGTGTTCGGAGCCTCGTACACGGACGTCAACGCTCGCATGACGGCGCTCACGATTATGACGATCATAGCCCTTGCCGCCGGCGTTCTGATTCTCGTAAACGGCTATATGCGCGGCATCCGACTTCTTGTCGGTGGCGTTGCGTTGTGGGCCGTCATGGCTATCGTGCTGCAGGTCCTCTGGCCCAACGCGATGCAACGATTTACGGTCAAACCCAATGAATTCGCGCGCGAGCAACCGTATATCGAGCGCAGCATCGAGTTCACGAGGAAAGCGTTCGGGCTTGACGGAATCACATCCCGGCAGTATCCGGTCGATCCGACTTTGAGCCCCGAACTTGTCGAGGAGAACCTCGAGACCATCAACAACATCCGCCTGTGGGACCGGTCGCCGATCTCCAGTGTGTACAGATTCGAGCAGATCATTCGGCCCTACTACGAGTTCGGGGAAGCCGATGTAGACCGTTACACGGTGGATGGCAAGTACCGGCAGGTGATGCTCTCGGCACGCGAGGTCGCGGCCCAGAACCTCCCGGAAGAGTCCCAATCGTGGGTAAACCTCAAACTCCGCTACACACACGGCTTCGGACTGGCGATGAGTCCCGTCACAGATTTCACGTCCCTCGGCAGGCCCGAATTCTTCGCCGCCGACATACCTACGGACGGCGTCATCTCGGTGCAATCGAAAGGTGCGACCGGAGAGCCGGCCGCTGTGATAACCAACCCCCGAATCTACTACGGCGAGCAGACTAACGATTACGTAATCGTTAACACCAACCAGATGGAGCTCGACTACTACCAGGCCGAAGTCGACGCCGTGTTCGATAACCAATACGAGGGTACGGGCGGCGTCTCGGTAGGGTCGTTCGTCAACCAACTTGCATACGCCTGGCAGATGGGCGACATCAATATCTTTATTACCGGCGAGATCACGGGCGAGAGCCGGATCATGTACCGGCGGAATGTTCAAGAGCGCATCCACGCAGTGGCGCCGTTCCTTCGCCTCGATTCTGACCCTTACATTGTGGCGGCCGAGGGTAGGCTGATCTGGGTCCAAGACGCTTACACGGTTTCAAATCGGTATCCATATTCGGCCCCTAACACAGCCGAGGGATTCAACTACATACGCAACAGTGTCAAAGTGACCGTGGACGCCTACGACGGCACCCTTCGTTTTTATATCGCGGATGCGCAAGACCCTCTCGTCAGGACCTATCAAGCGATCTTCCCAGACCTCTTCGTATCGCTCGACGAGATGTCCGAGTCGCTCAGGTCCCACATTCGTTACCCTCAGGACTTGTTCGGTTTCCAGGCAGGCCGGTATCTCAAGTACCACATGGAAGATGCCGAGGACTTCTACAACCTGGAGGACATCTGGAGTCTTCCAAACGAAAAATTCGGGCAGAGCGGAGACCTCCAGCCGGTCGACCCTTACTACGCCATCATGCGGATCCCCGGCGAAGAGCGGGAAGAGTTCGTGCTGCTGATACCCTTCACCAGAAACGAGCCTAACCCGATTATGGCCGGATGGATCGCCGCAAGGATGGACGGCACCAACTACGGTGAGCTGGTTGCCTTTGTGTTTCCAAAAGAACGCAGAGTCAAAAGCCCTGAGCAGATCGAGGCCGATATCGACACGGACCTGGAGATTTCGCGCCAGTTCACTTTGCTTTGCCAGGAAGGGTCGTTCTGCATCCGTGGCAATCTTCTGGTCATTCCAATGGTCGACCTCAGGGACGAAGACAACCCGGAGTTCGGACTCCTGTACGCCGAGCCCATCTACCTTCAGGCCGAGGATGTAGAGTTCCCTGCTCTAAAGAAGGTGATTCTCGCCACGGACGAGAAGGTTGTGATGGAAGACTCCATTCCGGAGGCGATCGAAGCCCTAACGGGATACGTTATCGGATCGCCCAGCACACCGGCCGATAGTGGGCCACCGGCTACCGATCAAATACCCGCCCCGACTGACTCTATCAGTGAACAAGTAAACGCACTAGAAGACTCAATAGAAGCTCTTAAGAAGGCCCTAGACGCTCTCGAGCAAGCCCTCGAAGACCTCAAGCAAGCGACAGGAGCCGAATAGCATGGCGGTTGATTGGAAAGAGCAGGAAAGCCGCTACTATATGGACCTTGTTCGGCGCCAGCCAGTCGTCCTCGTGCGAGGGGAAGGGACGAAGGTCTGGGACGATCAGGGAAGGGAGTACCTCGACCTGACTGCAGGCTGGGCAGTGAACAACATCGGCCACGCCAATCCAGCGGTGGCCGAGGCGGTCTCAAAGCAGGCTCGTACGCTACTGCAGACGTCGAATCAGTTCTACACGGTGCCCCAGCTACAGCTGGCTGAGATTCTGGTCGAAAACAGCTGCCTCGACAAAGTCTTCATCGCGAACAGTGGGGCCGAGGCCAACGAAGGAGCGGTCAAGCTCGCTCGGAAGTACGGGAAGCTCCACCGCGACGGCGCCTACGAAGTTATCACTGCCTGGAACTCGTTCCATGGCCGGACTCTCGCGATGACGGCCGCCACCGGGAAACCCCATGACGACGACCCTTCGCAGCCTTTACCGGTCGGCTTTGTCACGGTCGATTACGATAGCATCGACGCTATCAAAGAAGCCACAACCGAGAAGACAGTCGCCGTGATGCTGGAACCGGTGCAGGGTGAAGGCGGCGTCAACGTACCTTCGCCAGACTATTTCAAACAGGTCCGGCAATGGTGCGACGACAATGGACTACTGTTGATATTCGACGAAGTCCAGACTGGCATGGGGAGGTTGGGCACGCTATTCGGCTACGAGTCCTTTGACGTGGAGCCGGATGTCATGACTCTGGCGAAGGCGCTGGGTGGGGGTGTGCCCATAGGCGCGTTCCTCGCGAAAGACTCCGCTTCGGTCTTCGAACCGAAAGGCGAGCACGGCTCTACGTTCGGGGGCAACGCTTTGACCTGCGCGGCGGCATACGCCTCAACCAAGTACATCATCGACAACAACATCCCGGATCGCGCTAAGAAAATGGGAGAGCGTTTGGGAAAGGCCCTTGAGGCCCTCAAATCCAGGCATTCCTTCATTACGGACGTCAGGGGCATGGGACTCCTCTGGGCCGTCCAGTTCGACGACGATATTGCCGGGTCGGTCCACTCTGCGTGCAACGACGCCGGTCTGTTGCTCGGTTTGCTAGGTACCGACGGGGTACGGCTGATGCCGCCATTGACTATAAACGAAGCCGAATTGGACGAGGCACTCAGCCGCCTGGACGCGGGCATCGCCGATGTAGGCAAAGGGTCCTTGGCGTGAACTGGCGTGAACTCAGGGACCAGGGCGTCACCGTTCTCGGCGGTGCCGTCTCGGGGGGCCTTGACAGCTGTACGGCCACTCACTGGCTGACCAGCAAGGGTTTCTCGGTCGAGGGCTTCACAGTCGATCTGGGCCAACCTGACGAAGAGAGCCTCGACGGCGTCGCGGACCGCATGCGGGCGTGCGGCGCTACCGCCACCACGGTGGTCCCCGGACAGGCGGCCCTCGCCGACGCCGGCCTGGCGGTTATCCAGGCCCAGGCCCGCTATGAAGGCGGCTACTGGAACACCACGGGAATCGCCCGTCCAATTACGATCGAAAGGCTCCTTCCCGAGCTCCGTGCCCGCGAGATCAGCGTGTTGTTCCACGGCGCGACGGGTCGGGGTAACGATCAGGTCCGATTCCAGCTCGCTACGAACATACTCGCCCCGGACATCAAGGTCTACGCCCCGTGGAGAGACCCTGAATTCGTCTCCGAGTTCCCCGGTCGGAAACAGATGCTCGACTACTGCGAAACGAACAGCCTTCCAATCAAGCCAGCCAGCGAGGCGACCTACTCCACGGACGCCAACTTTCTGGGCCTGACCCACGAGGCGGGCGCCCTGGAGGACGTGAAGGTCGCGCCCTACTTCGTCGAGCCGGGGATGGGGGTCTGGCCATGGGACGCTCCCGACAGGGCCGAGTCGGTTACCGTCCGATGGGAAGAGGGAGTACCGGTCGCGTTGAACGGGCAGAAGCACGATCTACTAGAAGTATTCGCCGCTGCCAACCATCTCGCCGGCGCCCACGGTGTCGGCGTCGGAGCGCATGTTGTTGAGAACCGGTTTGTCGGCACCAAGTCCCGAGGCATGTACGAGGCGCCGGGGATGGAGCTGCTCGGCCGGAGCTACGAGTACCTGCTTCAGTTTGTACTCGACCGCCGCGCTAGAATGTTGTACGAGCGGATATCCACGGTCGTTAGTGAGCAAATATACCAGGGGTATTGGTTCGACGTGGCGACCACGTCCGCGCTGGCCGCTCTGGAACCCATCGCCCGGCTTGCTACCGGCACGATCACCGTGCGAATGTACAAGGGCGGGGTGTATTTCGAGACGGCCGAGGACTCGTCCGAGTCGATGCCCCACTCTCTATACAGCGACGACTCGTCGATGGAAGCCTTGGGCTCATACGATCACGCCGACTCCGAAGGCCTGCTCAAAGTGCTCGGCGTCTCCGCGAAGCAGTTCGGCGCGAAGCAGTTCCCTAAGCTAGGTCGGTAGCGATATCGTCTGCCGCCATCTGGAATAGCGATGGGACCACCAACGACTTTCGACGGCAGAGAAGCCTTCGGGCGATACCTCGAGGACTTCGAGCCGGGCCAGACATTCAAGCACTGGCCAGGAAAGACGATCACTGAGGCCGATAATCACCTGTTCTCGCTACTCACGATGAACACGAACCCGCTGCACATAGACGAGAACTACATGGAGGAGCACCAGCATGGCAAGATTCTCGTGGTCGGCACGCTGGTACTCAGCCTTGTCGTGGGCATGAGTATTTCGGACACGTCCGGCAAGGCGATCGCGAATCTCGAATACGAGCGCGTCACCCACGATGCACCCGTATTCCAGGGCGACACGATTTACGCGGAGAGCGAGGTGCTCGAAGTCATGGAGTCTCGCACCCGGCCGGACCGGGGCGTCGTGTACATTGAAAGCCGCGCCTTCAATCAGCGCGGCGAGCGCGTGCTGACCATGCGCCGCAAATTCCTGACGCCGAAGAAGGGCAGCTGAGCGAAGGCCGCGCGGCGCGGCTGGCCGTATCTACCGCACTCAAGACAACCCAATGGACTCCGAACCTCACAGCTACACCTCATCCATCCAATACGACCGTCGGCTTTACAGGCACGACATTGCCGGTTCAGTCGCTCACGCCCGTATGCTGGCGCGCCAGGGCATTGTCTCCGAAGGCGACGCAGAGTCTATTGTCGGAGGCCTGGAAGCGATTCGCAAAGAGATAGAGCAGGGGACTTTCCCGTGGCGGGAAGAGTTGGAAGACATCCACATGAACGTGGAGAGCCGCCTCTTCGATAAGATCGGCGATGTGGCCGGCAGGCTCCATACCGCCCGGTCGCGAAACGACCAGGTGGCCCTCGACATGCGCCTGTACGCCAAAGAGGCCATCAAAGACGTTCTGGACCACATCCACAGGTTCCGTGCTGCCCTGCTGGAGCAGGCCGAGGCGAACGTGGAGGCTGTATTACCCGGCTACACTCATCTTCAACGGGCGCAGCCGGTGCTATTCGCGCACCACATGCTCGCTTACTTCGAGATGTTGGGCCGGGATGCCGAGCGGTTCGAGCAGGCCTTTGCCCGAGCGGATGTGATGCCTCTAGGGAGTGGTGCGCTCGCCGGGGCGCCGTACCCGATAGACCGGGAGTCGGTGGCCCGCGAGCTGGGCTTCGGCGCAGTGACCGCAAACAGTATGGACGCGGTCTCCGATCGCGACTTCCTGCTCGACTTTCACTCGGCCGCAGCGATCTGTGCCGTTCATCTGTCCCGTCTTGCTGAGGAGTTGGTCGTCTGGTCCTCCGAGGAATTCGGCTTCGTCCAGCTTTCCGACGACTACACCACGGGCAGCAGCATGATGCCTCAGAAGCGCAACCCTGACTACGCCGAGCTCGCCCGGGGCCGGACCGGTCGGGTATTCGGCAACCTGCTAGCGCTTCTAACGATGCTCAAGGGCTTGCCGCTCACGTACAACCGGGACCTACAGGAAGACAAACAGGGACTCTTCGATACAGTCGACACTCTTGCGACAACGCTGGACGTGGCGGGTCGGATGGTCTCGACCATGCGGGTCGATGCCGCCCGCATGCGCCAGGCGACGGAGGCCGGCCACGTTCTCGCAACCGACGTCGCCGATTACCTGGTCGCCAAGGGGACCCCGTTCAGGGAGGGCTACTCAATTGTGGCCGAACTCGTGGCGCACGCGACGGCTGAGGGCAAGAAGCTGAACCAGCTTTCGCTTGAAGATTACCGACGGCTCTCGCCCGCGTTCGACGAAGACGTGCTTTCGATAACCGTGGACTCTTCGATCGCGTCGAGGGACATCCCCGGTGGAACGGCCGCCTCACGAGTAACGGGCGCTATCAAGGACGCGAAAGCGAGGCTGGAGGCCGACGGTGCCGGTTGAAGCCAAGGTCAAGATCGCGCCGTCGATCCTCTCCGCGGATTTCAGCCGGCTAGGCGAGCAGGTCGCGGAAGCGGAGGCCGGTGGCGCCGACTATATTCACGTCGACGTGATGGACGGGCATTTCGTGCCTAATCTCACTATCGGTCCTCCTGTAGTTCAGGCGATCAAGCGGCGGACCGATCTCCCACTAGACGTCCACATGATGGTCTCGAACCCACAGGACCTGATCTCCGACGTTGCGGCGGCGGGCGCCGACATCATCACAGTCCATGTCGAATCTACACGTCATTTGCACCGGTTGGTCCACCAGGTCAAGGGTCTCGGGGCGAGGGCAGGAGTGGCTTTGAATCCGGGGACACCTGTGTCTGACATAGAAGAGATACTGCCCTATCTAGATCTCGTACTCGTGATGAGCGTCAATCCTGGATTCGGGGGCCAGGACTTCATCGGTGGCATGGTCGACAAGGTTGCCAAGGTCCGAGCGATGCTTGACGAGCAAGGACTTACAGCCGAGCTGGAGGTCGACGGCGGAATCAGGCCCGACAGGGCTCGAACCGTCGTGGAGGCAGGCGCCACGGTGCTGGTGGCGGGTTCCGCGGTGTATGCTTCAGAAACGAATGTCGCCGATGCGATAGCCCGGATACGTCGCGCTGCAGCTCAGTAGGAGAGGGGACTTGTCGAACGCCCGCGTCGATATTCCGGAAGCCGAGGTGGCCGACTTCTGCCGGCGGCATCATATCCGGAAGCTGGCCCTTTTCGGCTCGGTTATCCGCGACGACTTCACAGCGGACAGCGACATTGATGTCTTAGTGGAGTTTGAATCGGGTCACACGCCGGGACTGATCACTTTGGCCGGCATGGAGTCCGAACTCTCTGGAGTGATGGGTCGTCGGAAGGTCGATATGGTCACGCCACGAATGCTGAGCAAGTACTTTCGTGACCAGGTGTTGGAGGAAGCCGAGGTCGTTTATGACGAGGCGTGATCCGAGCGTGCCGCTGCGCCACATGCTTGACTACGCGAGAGAGGCGTCCGAGTTCACGACAAACCGCACCAAGCACGAAATTGAGAGCGACCGTACTCAATACCTAGCATTGACTCGGCTGATCGAGATTGTCGGCGAAGCCGCGAATAGAGTTGCCCCAGAGCTAAAAGCTCAGAATCCCGATGTGCAGTGGTCGGACATCATAGCCATGCGGAATCGTTTGATCCATGCCTACGATCTGGTTGACTTCGATGCGATTTGGGACACCGTCACCAACGATCTCGTCCCGCTCATCGCCGCCTTGGAACGCATGTTGGCCGAAACGCCGTGACGCTCGCCTCCGACAAACCCTTCTAGATGAGCGCGCGTTCAGCCGCGGCGATCGTTTCGTCGATATCCTCTTCCGTGTGCGCCGTCGACAGGAACATCGCCTCGAATGGTGACGGCGGCAGGTAGACACCCTCGTTCAGCATCCGGTGGAAGAACTCGGAGAACCTATCTTTGTCGGCTGTCGCCACGGCGTCCCATCCACTGACTTGGTCTTCCGTGAAAAACAACGTCATCATCGACCCGACCCGGTTGATAGCCACCGGAGTCTCTGCTTTCTTGAGAACCTCGCGGAAGCCATGCTCCAGCTGCCTCCCTTTCGACTCAAGGGCGTCGTACACTTCCGAACGTTGCAATATCTGTAGCGTCTTGGCGCCGGCCGCCATAGCGACGGGATTGCCGGAGAGAGTGCCCGCCTGGTACATGGGTCCGAGTGGCGAGACGGTCTCCATGATGTCTCTCCTGCCTCCATAGGCCCCGACAGGCAGGCCTCCTCCGATGATCTTGCCCAAACAGGTGATGTCCGGTTCGACGTCGTAGAGTTTCTGGGCACCGCTGTACCCGACCCGGAAGCCCGTCACCACTTCGTCGAAAACGAGCAACGCGCCGGCGTCGACCGTCAATTGACCCAGTCCTTCGAGAAAACCCCGTCGCGGCGGTACGACACCCATGTTGGCCGCGATCGGCTCGACGATCACCGCCGCGATTTCGTCGGGGTACTCGCCAAAAAGTGCCTCGATGGAGGAGAGGTTATTGTATTCGGCCACCAGAGTGTCGTTGGCGACTGAGCGCGCAACGCCTGCGCTAGTCGGCACTCCGTGCGTGGCGGCCCCAGAGCCGGCTTCCACCAGGAGAGCGTCGGCATGGCCGTGGTAGCCCCCCTGGAACTTCACGATCTTGTCGCGCCCAGTGAAGGCTCTTGCCAGCCGCAGTGCGCTCATCCCGGCTTCGGTGCCCGAGTTGACGAAGCGGACCATATCGACCGACGGAAGGGCGCCAATGATCATTCGCGCTAAGTCGTTCTCTTGCTCGGTCGGGGCTCCAAAGCTCGTGCCCCTGTCGGCGGCCATCCTGACGGCCGCGACGACCTCCGGGTGGGCATGACCGAGGATCATCGGGCCCCACGAACCGACATAGTCGATGTACTGATTGCCGTCTACGTCTCTGACCCGTGAACCCTGACCCCGTGCCAATACGATGGGATCACCCCCGACCGCCGTCCATGCTCGTGCAGGACTGTTGACGCCTCCAGGGAATAGCTTCTTGGCAGCACGGTAAAGCTCTTGTGAACGTCCTCGGTGCATGTGATCACCCCGAATGCCGTGGGCTAGCTGTTGAATGGTATCACCGGCGAATTGTCCTTCTCGGCGCGAGTATCGCCCTCGCGTTGCAGCTTTCTAGCTTGCGACGGTGCCTCGAAGGACTTACAGTATAACTTGAGCAGCGGCCCAAGCAGCTTGCTACCAGGAGTTTTGTCGTGGACCTGACTCTCGGTCACTGGGATGAGGAGCTCGAGGAAGCGCGGGCACAGCTGAAGCTTGCCAAACGGGAAGAGGAGAAGGCCCGAGCAGCCCACACCGAAGTCAAGCTCCACCAAGAGCGTGAGGAACGGCTGTCGAACGCGGCTCGGAAGAAAGCCCAGAATGCCAAGAGCCTCGAAGCTCAATCTCGTCAGCGAAGCAACGAAGCAAAGCGTAAGGCCGAAGATGCCGGAAGGAAGGGCCTTGCCAAGCATCGTTGGGAAGGCGAGCTTCAGCGATGGTCGGTTGAGCAGCAGCGGGCCTCCGGCGACGCAAGACGCTTCGAAGATGAAGCGCGGAGAAAAGAGAGGGAGGCAACCGCCCTAGCCAAGGAACTAAAGGTCAAGCAGGAGATAGTGGGGGAGAAGCTCAAGTCTACGCACGGCTGGAGCCAGAAGTTCAACTACCTCCTCAAGACGAGCGGGACAAGAACGGACGCGAAGATGGCGGACCAGGCAACAGTGGCGTCTGATGGTACCGACACTGCCGACGAATCCCAGATCGAACCCACACTTACGCCTGAAGTGGAGCCCGTTGAGGAGAGTTCCGCTTCGGTCGTGGCGGAGGCTGCCGAGATTGAGACCCAAGCGCCGCCCGACGGCTCAACCGAGGGTGAGCAACCGATTGCTCGCCCACCAACTGACGGCAATGGAGCTTCTGGGGCCCTCCAATCACAACAGAAGACCACGACCGCCGAGCCCGTGTCCCCAGACCTTCCGTCGGCGAACTCTCTCACCATCACCAACCGCGCCACGGCCGCGCTTAGAGACATATTGCTAGGAATGGGCCACCGTCGGGAGGAGCTGCTACGGTTGTCCACGGGCCCGGACGGCGGCATCGTAGTTGCGCTAGATAGCCATCGGGTTGGCGACCACGTGGTGGACCACGATGGGGACGCCGTTCTACTCATCGACCGAACCCTACCGGAGGAGTTGGTGGGAAAGACTCTGGATACGAACGAAACGCGCGATGGTAAGCAGCTCGTCCTCCTCTAGAGCCGGTCAAGCCGCCGCCAACACACCCGGGCAGCGCCAGCACCGCAAAAGGCAGAGGCCCAGCGCGATTCCGCCTTGGAAGCGCAAATCGGGCATGGTCATGCCGTGGGACCAGGCCCATGAAGACACTCGTGTCAAGCTGGCCTCCGCGCATCTCGCCGACAAGCGGGCCCGTGCGACTTTGCGGAAGACTCAGATGGAGCACGACCGCCAGGATCGTTTCCATTTAACAGCTATGAAGAAGGCAGACGATGCGCGAGTCGCTGAGAGCATCGCTCAGCGTCTGCTCGACGATGCCAGCCGGAAGTCCGAGGAAGCCCGTCGAAAAAACCTCGCCCGCCACCGCTGGGAGGCCGACGTTCATCGACGGAAGGCCCAGCTGGAAACAGCGACTCGCGACCGCAGGCGCTGGGAGGCCGATGCCAGGCGGAACGAAAACTCGATCAAAGAACTCTCCCAGGAGATTGATGACCAGAAGGAGGCCATTACCGAGCGCTCGGGAGATGTGCGGCGGTTGAACCGTAAATTTCAGCGTCTGCGGCGGAGCGGCCGTGAGGTATCTTCAAAAAGTGTGTAAACAGTCAGGCGGTGTACCCTCTCTCTGAACAACATGGGCTCAAGGCCCAAGAGAGGAGATAGACCGTCCATGAGGAAGGAAAGCACTGAGAGTAGGTCGGAGTCAAGGCCGGAGTGGGAGCAGTTGGAGGATTGGGTGCGAAGCCAGGTCCAGAGGCTGATCCAGGAGTTGCTGGAGGAGGAGGTGACGGCGTTTCTGGGAAGGGCGAAGTCGGCGCTCAGATCCGACTCGGACAACGATACCGGCTATCGGAACGGATACGGCAGAGCCCGGAGGCTTACGCTGAGTTCGGGAACGATACAGCTGAGGCGGCCGCGAGTCCGCGATACCGAGGAGCAGTTCGAGAGCCGGCTGCTGCCGCTGTTCGTCAACAGGACCAGGAAGGTTGCTGAGTTGATCCCCGAGCTGTACCTGCACGGTCTATCCGAAGGCGACTTCGATCTGGCTTTGCGGGGGCTGCTGGGAGAGGACGCACCGGTATCGGCGAGCACGGTGGCCCGGTTGAAGTCCAAGTGGAACGATGAGCTTGCCCAATGGCGCAGCCGGCCCCTCGATGACCTGGAAGTGGTCTACATGTGGGTGGATGGAGTCTACGTCAAGGCTGGTCTTGAGAAGGAGAAGGCGGCGGTACTGGTGGTGATGGCGGCCCTGAGCGACGGGAGAAAGGTGGTGGTGAGCGCTGTTCCCGGATACAGGGAGTCCACAGAGAACTGGTCCGAGGTGCTCAGGGACATCAAGCGCCGGGGCTTGAGCTGCCCGAGGCTGGTGGTTGGAGACGGACACCTGGGCATCTGGGGAGCTCTGCGCAACGTCTATCCGCAGGCGGCAGAGCAACGCTGCTGGAACCACAAGATCGTAAACGTGCTCGCCAAGCTTCCAAAGCGACAACAGGACCAGGCCAAGCTCATGCTGCGTACTATCCCCTACGCCCAGACTCGGACAGAGGCTGAGCGGCTCAGGACGGTGTTCACCAGGTGGTGCGGCGACCATTCCTACGAGGCGGCCTCAGAGGCCTTGGAGCGGGACTGGGACCGCATGGTCACCTTCTATGACTTCCCAAAGGAGCACTGGGGGCACCTTCGCACGACGAACCCGGTAGAATCACCCTTCGCGGCCCTCAGGCTTCGGACCGATGCCGCCAAGCGCTACAAGAGGGTCGATCGGGCGATAGCGGTGATCTGGAAAATGTTGATGGTCGCCGAACAGCGCTTCAGGCGTCTGAAGGCCCCTGAGTTGATCGAAGACGTCTATCTCGGTGCGCAGTATGCGGATGGAATCGCCATTGAATCAACGGCTGAGAAGGTCGCCGCCTGATGTCGTTTACACACCTATTGACGTAACCTCCGGCCGTGGTCTGAAGGCCTCAGTGCGTTCCTCCACCGAGCTCAACCCGACCCAACAAGCCGCTTCGGCGTTCTCGGTGACCGACCGTGCGATCAGTGCCCTGGGGGACGTCTTGGAGAGCATCGAGGCGGAACCCGGTCATAGCCTGCGCCTGGTTGTCGGTGAAGAAGGCAATCTTGTACTCGTGTTAGACACCCAGGCCAAGGGTGACAGTGTCTTGAGTCACCAGCGGGTCCCGGTCCTGCTCGTCGGGGATCCTGTCCCTCCCAGCCTGCTCGGCAAGACGCTAGACGTTAGCCCTTCGTTCGAGGGGACTCAGATCATCCTCACGGACTAGCTGCTGGGGGCGAAATTTACTCTGTAGCAAACCGTCGCAAACTGTCGAATCCGTATCTGCGGGGTTGCGACACCTGGGTGGGGAATGCGACAGGTAGGGGGTACAGGGTACGGAGTAGGGTAGTCGATCTCGGTTGTCGTCTGCTGCATTGTCGCTCTCTTTGTGCTGTGCAGACTGGGCAAACTCCCCCTTCCCAACCTTTCCCCGAGGGGGGAAGGGGTAAGACAAATGGAAGGACAAGACCCTTGGGGTCAGTCCCTCGGAAGATAACGCAGCACAGATGTGCTAGTATGTCAAGTTTTGGTTTTGGTGCGGGTGTGCATCGAGGATAGCAGGGGGAACCCAATCATCGCTCAAAAAACAGAGGGTCCGGATTTCCGGACCCTCTGTTGCTTGTTCAGACGTTTTCGCCTAGTAGTCCATCGGCGGGGCCGCCGGCATCGGAGGTGCGTCCTCCTTGATGTCGGTGATTAGCGACTCTGTCGTCAGGATCATTCCCCCCACACTAGCAGCGTTCTCTATAGCGGCTCGTGTGACCTTCGCCGGGTCCATGATCCCACGCGGAAGCAGGTTGGTGAACTCCCCAACATCGGCATCGTATCCCCAGTCACCTTCTGCCTTGAGGCTATCGGTAAGAATCACCTCACCGGACACCCCCGTGTTTTCCGCGATGAGCTTCAAGGGCTTCTCCAGCGCCTTACTCAGGACGTTCGCGCCCGTGAGCTCGTCGCCGGACAGGTCCAGCTTCTCAAGAGCCCCCCTCGATCGGACGAGTGCGAGGCCACCTCCGGGGACGATCCCCTCCTCAACCGCAGCCCGCGTCGCCGAAAGGGCGTCCTCCATTCGCTGCTTCTTCTCTTTGAGCTCTACCTCGGTGGCGGCTCCGACCTTGATAATGGCCACTCCTCCGGAGAGCTTTGCCAGACGCTCCTGGAGCTTCTCACGGTCGTAGTCAGAGGTAGTATCCTCGACCTGTGCCTTTATCTGCTTGATGCGTCCCTGTATCGCGTCCTCAGAACCCTTACCTTCGACAAAGGTAGTGTCGTCTTTGGTCGAGACTACGCGGCGGGCACGGCCCAAGTCCTCAACGGTGACCGAGTCGAGCTTGCGACCAACCTCTTCGCTGATGACCTGGCCGCCCGTCAGGATCGCCATGTCCTGCAGCATCTCCTTGCGTCGGTCGCCGAAGCCGGGAGCCTTTACGGCGAGCACGGACAACGTGCCCCGGAGCTTGTTTACCACCAGCGTGGCCAGCGCCTCGCCCTCAATGTCCTCGCCGACAAGTACGACGTTCTTGCCGACCTGAAGAATCTTCTCTAAGGCGGGCAGAAGGTCCGCCACTGCCGACAGCTTCTTGTCTGTGATCAGGATGTACGGGTCCTCAATGTCGGCTTCCATTCTGTCCTGGTTGGTGATGAAGTACGGTGAGATGTATCCGCGGTCGACCTGCATCCCCTCTACGAACTCTTGCTCGTAGCTGATGCCCTTCGATTCTTCTACAGTGATCACCCCGTCCTTGCCGACCTTCTCCATGACCTCGGCGATCAGAGAACCCATCTCCTCGTCGTGGGCCGAAAGGGAAGCAATCTGTGCGATTTGGGTCTTGCCCTCGACAGGGGTGGACATTTCGCCCACGGCGTCCCTCAGGGCCGCGACGCCCTTCTCGATCCCTCGTTTGAGTGCCATCGGGTTGGTCCCCGCGGCGATGTTTTTGAACCCTTCGTGAACGATGGCCTGCGCGAGAACGGCGGCCGTCGTAGTACCGTCTCCTGCAACGTCGTTGGTCTTGCTGGAGGCTTCCTTCACGAGCTGAGCGCCCATGTTCTCGAAGGGCTCCTCGAGCTCGATCTCCTTCGCGATCGTTACGCCGTCGCTACACACCTGGGGCGGGCCGAACTTCTTGTCTAGCACCACGTTGCGTCCCTTGGGACCAAGGGTCACGCCCATCGTATCGACCATCGTGTCGATGCCGCGTTTCATCGCGGAACGAGCATCCTCGCTAAACGTCAACTGCTTTGGCACTGTGCTACTCCTTGGGTTGGGCTTGTATCGATACTTACTTTGTGAAGAGGATGTCGTCTTCGCGGAGCACCACGTATTCGGTGTCACCGACCCGATACTCGGTCCCGCTGTACTTGCCGTAAATCACCGTATCCCCGACCGCGACTTCCATGGGTATCCTCTTACCGTCGTCGGTTAGCTTTCCGGGACCTGCGGCTACGACCTTGCCTTCCTGAGGTTTCTCCTTTGCCGTGTCCGGAATATAGATGCCTCCCGGACTTACCTGCTGCTCGTCGTCCAGCGGCTCAATTACTATCCGGTTACCTAAAGGTTTGAACGTGACAACCGTCTCCTTCTTCGTTTTTGTGGTCAACTGCGACGACCTCCTAGAAGTGTAATTAGCAGTCTCGCCAAGAGACTGCTAATTAGTGTAGACGGAACGGCGCCGAAGGTCAATCCTGCTGAAAAGATGCGGTCCTACTCTTGGGACCCGCTAGAGCCAGCGCGAAGCCTGGATTCGGATCTGGGTACCAATTGAGCAGCTTGAGACCGCCTCCGAGCAACGTCTCTTCTGTCGATCGTCGGGTGAACTTGTAGGAGCTCTCTGTCCAGATCGTTTCACCGTGTTCGAAGCGAATCACCAGCGCCAAGTCTCGAAGCCTGACCGTCTGAGGCTCCCTCGAGACCAGATGCATCTCTATGCGATCAGCGTCACTGTCGTAGAAAGCGCGATGATCGAAGGCGTCGGGGTCGAAGTCGGCGCCCGCCGCTTCATTGACCACGTTCAGAACGTTGTGGTTGAACGCTGCGGTCACGCCCTCGGAATCATTGTAGGCCGCTTCGACGATCGACGTGTCCTTGACGAGGTCTACCCCAAGCAGCAGGTGATCGCCCGGCGAGAGGAGCCGGCGTACTTCGGCGAGGAACGCCAGCCTCTGCTCGGCGTGGAGGTTGCCGATGGTGCTGCCGAGAAACGCGATCATCCTCCGGCCATGGACAAGCGGCAACTGTTCGAGATGCTGTTGCATATCGCCGATGACGCCGTCACTACGGATGTCAGGAAACGCGTCACTCATGGTTTCAACAGCCTGCTCGACGACGCCTGGGTCGAAGTCGAAGGGCACGTATCTGCTGACTCGCCGGCGTCCATTCGACGTTTCGAGCAAGGACTTGACCTTCGCGGTCGATCCGGGACCCAGCTCAACGATTTCTTCGGGCTGCGCCAGGTCCATGATTTCCGCGCCCGCCGATGCGATGAGTCGACGCTCGGCGCGCGTAAGGTAGTATTCCGGGAGCCCGGTTATCCTGTCGAAGAGCGCCGATCCCGCGCGATCGTAAAAGAGCTTCGGAGGGAGCGATTTGGGATAACTCGTCAGCCCATTTCGGATCTCCTCGCGGAGAGTGGCATGGGCCGAATCGGTGCCGAGATAGGAGTCGATTGTCGAGTGTTGAATTGCCGCCATGGATTGCCTAGCCGGCACCTATGCGTCTTCCGCTAGTCTGATGCCGCTGAACTGCCATCGGGTTTCGGGCGGAAAGAAGTTCCTATACGTTGGGCGGATATGGGACTGGGGCGTTGCGCAGGAGCCTCCGCGCAGCACCATCTGATTGACCATGAATTTGCCATTGTATTCGCCCAGTCCACCCTCTAGGGGTCGAAAGCCGGGATACGGTACATAAGGGCTCTGCGTCCATTCCCAGAGGTTGCCGAGTAGCTGCTGAAAGGCGTCTTTATCTGCAGGTGCCGCCAGCGGGCGCAAGAGACCCGATTCGAGGAAATTGCCGCTGATTGGCTCTTGGGTGGCAGCATGTTCCCACTCGTGCTCCGCAGGTAGTCGTCGGCCGCTCCATCGGGCGAAGGCGTCGGCCTCGTAGTAACTTACGTGCGCGACTGGAAGCCCAGGGTCGACGGGTCGCATTCCGGACATGGTGTACGAAGACCATCCGTCCTCAAGGTTCTCCCAGTAAAGGGGTGCGTTCCAGCGTCGCTCTTGGACGGTCTTCCACCCATCTGACAACCACAGGTCGGGCAAACTGTAGCCGCCGTCCTCCATGAATTGCACGAACTCGCCATTGGTCACGAGGCGCGAGGCCAGCCGGAAGGGCGCCGTAATGACCTGGTGCCTCGGCCACTCGTTGTCAAACGCGAATCCATCGCGATCGTGTCCGATTAGGTGCTTATCAGGATCCAGGCCTATCCAGTGCACGGGACCGGGTTCGGCCGATTCCGGTTCGTCGATTGGCTGGAAGACGGGGCGCAAGGGATTGACCGAGAGGTTGTACTTGATGTCGGTAACCAGGAGCTCCTGGTGTTGCTGTTCGTGATTGAGACCTAGTGGTCCGAAATGTTTGTAATGATTGGTTGATTGGCACGGGGGCTTTCCCCGCCATGCCTGGCTTTTGGAGACAGCCGCTGGGCAGTCCGGCTTTCCACCCGTCATTTCAAGGATGTTGGTCTACTAGAATTCAACTTCGGTATCGTGTGCTGTGACAGGGGCAGGTGGGGAAGGAAGATCGATCCTCTATGGTGACGCTAATAAACAACATGAGGCTCGTCGCCGGAACTGCTTTTGGCGCTGCGCTATTGGCGGTGCTCGTCGGGTGCGCCAGCGACAAGCCGGTGCAGCCCGTTATCCAGACGGTGATCGTACCCGGAGAGACGGTCGAAAAGGTGGTGGTGGTCACACCGACGCCGGGGCCAGCGCCGCTGGCAAGGGTGCTGCACCTCAACGCCGGCACCGAACCACCAACGCTGGACCCTGCGCTCGCTACGGATAGCGTCTCGTACACGATGATCGAGAACCTGTTCGTCGGGCTGACAAACTTCAATCCGGAGACCTGGGAGATTGAGCCCGATCTGGCCGAGAGCTGGGACGTGTCTTCCGACGGCACGGTCTACACGTTCAACCTCCGACAGGATGCCAAGTGGACCGACGGCAAGCCCGTAACGGCCCATGACGTTGAGTACGGCATTCTCCGCACCCTGAACCCGGATACAGGATCCGGGTACGCCTTCGTAATCTCGTCGATCATCAAAAATGGGGACGCCTACAACTTTGGGGAAATAGCAGATGCGTCGATGGTCGGGGTGAAAGCCGTCGACGACTACACTCTCGAAGTGATGTTGGAACATCCTGCGGCGTACTTTCCGGGAATCGCGTCCACGTGGGTGATGTATCCGCAGCCTCAATGGGCGATCGAAGCCCACGGCGACAAATGGATCGAGCCCGACAACATCGTGACGAATGGGCCTTATCAGCTGCTCAGCTGGGTCCATGGCAACAGCCTCGTCATGACCAAGAATCCTGACTACTACCATGCTGAAGCGGTGTTCGTGGAGACGGTCGACTGGAAGATGATCGAGGAAGAGTCGACGGCCATGGCGATGTATGAGGCCGGCGCGCTTGACAGCGTGGCGCCACCCGTCGAAGACATGGACCGCCTCCGAGCCGATGGAGAGCTCGGGAAGGAGCTCAACATCGCGCCGGCTCTCTCGACGTATTTCTATGGGTTCAACGTGAATAAGCCGCCTTTTGACGACCCTCTGGTGCGAAAGGCGTTCGCGGCCGCAATCGACCGGCAGAGCCTCGTTGAGTATGTCCTCAAGGGAGGACAGGCCCCCGCACTCACGGTCACGGCCCCCGGCAACTTCGGGGCAGTCGATCCTGATGAAGAGGGGATCGGCATTGGTTTCGATGTGGAGCAGGCGAAGGCGTGGCTAAGCGAGGCTGGATTCTCGGGTGGTCAGAACCTTCCGGAGGTCACCCTGGCGTTCAACTCGAGTGAGACGAACCAGAAGATCGCGGAGGCCGTAGCCTCCATGTGGAAGGAACACCTAGTGGTTCAACGTTTTTGTATTGATGGGTAGAGTGACTTTAGCTTGATGCGCGCATCCTCGGTAGTGAAGCGCCAATCCACTCGTATCACATCCCGGTTGCGTTGATTCTGCCAAGCATTGACCTCGCCGCGCAGGATGTCTTGATTGGCAATCCGTCGGTCCAGGCACTGTCGAGCCAGCACACCGATCTCTATCTCCGCCATATTCAACCAACTCCCGTGTTTGGGAGTGTAGTGTATCTCCAGTCGCTCAGCTATACGCCTCGCCTCAGCAGGCTCGAATGCCTCGTATAGCGAGGACAGCTTGTGAGTGTTGAGATTGTCCATTACCAGCACGATCCGGTCTCTGTCGGGGTAGTCCTCGTCGACCAGTTTCTTTATCACATGCGCCCAGTCCACCTTCGTGCGACGCTCTCTGACCTCGACTCGGCGCCATCCGTCCAACGGTGCAAACAGCATGAACAGGCTGCTCACTCCATTGCGCTCGTATTCGTAGTCGTATGCCGCCGATAAGCCGGGCGCTGCGGGACGCGGCACTCGCGTCTCCTTGACTTGCTGTTTGCTCGTCTCATCCATGCACACCAGAACCTCATTCCCATCGTACGGCCGTTGGTAGACCTCCAGTACGTCTTCCATCGCGCACACAAACTCCGCGCTCTGACCGGGCGGGATGCACCAACTCTGCTTCAGCCACGGCTTCAGTTCGTTTTTTTAAGCGCCTGGCGAACCGTCTCGGTGCTAATGGTCCCGACTATCTCACACTCGACCAACTGGTCAGCCAACAGCTTCAGGGTCCAACTGGCACGCCCCTCCGGCGGTTCCCCGCAGGCCATCGCTATCAACCGTGCTTCACCTTCGCCGTCCAGTCTCTTTTGACGCCGACGCAGTTGCTTTTTGCGATTCAGCGCAGACTCGACCCCCTCCTCCACACAGCGCTTGCGTATTCGCTCGACCGTTGACTGTCCCACACCGAGCGCGCTGGTGATGTCCGCGTCCTTCATTCCCCCGTCCGAGCGTGACTCATCGCTCATCAGCAGAATGCGCGCATGGGTCTGTTTGTACGCCGCAGCCCGACCGCGTGAGACCAAGGCGTTGAGTTCCTGTTGTTCGTCGGTAGTCAGTCTGATACGGTACCTCTTGGTAGACATCATGGTTCCTCCTCGGTTCAACGTTACGATTGAACCCCCAAGAGGAACAATGACTATCATGGTCTTCATTTCAATGATGTTGGACCACTAGTTCGAGGAGCGATCCCAATGCTGGAAGCTCGTCTGGCCCGGTCGTCTCGATTAGCGCGATTACCGATTCATCGACAAAGTCTCGATACTCGTAGACTTCTTTTACGGTCGGCCGGGAGAGGTGTCCCCGGGCCGGCCGGGAGAACTGCGGGCCGACGCCGTTGTAGTAGGAGTTGAAGATGTAGCGGTAATTGGCGTCGACAGGCTTGTAGCTCTTCAGATGAGGGCCAAGAACGAAAGACTCGAAGAACCACGATACGTGCCCGAGGTGCCACTTGGCGGGGCTCGCCTCCGGCGCGGCCTGGATAACATAGTCCTCAGTCGCTAGCGGAGCGCAGATGTCTTCTGTAACTCGTCGGACGCTCTGGTAGCGTTCGACGAGGGTTGCCGGATCGTGTGGCAACCCCTTGAAAAGCGGCTCCGCAGTCAGGTCCATAAGATCACTGCAGACGATGGCGTTCCGTTAAGCAATACTAGCAGACGGCGCTATCTACTTCGAATCAGCCATGCTTGACTTAAAGGACGTGGTGTGGGACAACGTTGTGAAGCGCTGTTCAATGCGCTTTCGCCATCTGCTGGAGAAGCACTGCCTGGGGGAGGGCATGTTGGATGAGATCAACCGGCACCTGGAGTCTCAGGGGCTGCGGCTGCGTGGAGGGACTATAGTGGACGCCAGCATCATTGAGGCGCCTGCGTCAACGAAGAATCAGAACCGAGAGCGGGACCCGGAGATGTCCCAGACCAAGAAGGGGAGCCAATGGCATTTCGGGATGAAGTGCACGTGGGGGTGGACTCCGAAACGGGTCTGGTGCACCACATGACGGCGACGGCGGCCAACGTGCACGACGTTACGGAAGCGCACCGGTTGCTGCACGGCGGGGAGTGGCAGGTATGGGGGGATGCCGGGTATCAGAGGGTGGCTAAACGGAGGGAGAACCGGGAGTTGGAGGTGGAGTGGCAGGTGGCCATGAGGCCGGGACAACGGTGGCGGTTGGAAGAAGGGAGCGAGGAGGCATTGGCGGAGAAGCGCAAGGCTTCGATCCGGGCCAAGGTGGAGCAGTATTTAGCTGGAACCCCTCTCGGATCAGGAAAATGGTGGCCCCCCATATAAGTATCGGGATCAGGCCCAACAGTCCGCCAATCACGGCGACGGACTGGATAGCCTGGGTATCCTGGGGCCGTAGTGTCATCGAGGTTACTTTCATTGCGATAGAGAGATCGCTGCCCTTTTTAAGGTTTGCAAGGCCAGTTGGAATACTGAGAATACCAACAACGCAAGACCCCAGCAATTATTGGAAACTTGCCTAGCTGAGACGGGTGGGGTGATTGGAGGAGCTGGACCGGCGGTTGTTGGGGGTTGATTCCCCTCGTTTGCCCCTTAACTGAGCGGTGGTCGTGGTGATTGAGCAGGGTGAATCGTCTGGAATAGCTACGAATCAGGCGATTTAGGGGCTGTGGAGTTCGTAGCTAGGGTGCTTGGCCCTGCGTCTTCGGAACCGAGGGTCGCGGGGTTCGAATCCTGCCGGGCGCGCCGACGCTAAATCCCACAACAAACGGGCTTCTGGGAAATCCTGGGAGCCTTTCGTTTTGTGCGGAACGGTGCTCTGTGCCCCTTGTTGCCCTCTATTGACACAATATGGGGCAATACCTACGCATATGGAACTGAGATTACGTCAGCGTTTGGTTGGACGGCCCTCGCTGCCATGTGGACCTGGACCGGCGTAAGCCAACACTCCGCGATGCTATAATCCGAAGGCCCTTCGGGCGTAGGGGAGGTCGCTATGATAGTCGCCGTGGTCGGCTCCGGCAAAGAGTCCGCTGAACTGCTGGCCATGGCGGAGCAAGTAGGCCGTGACCTCGCGAGGCGCGGCATCAAGCTGGTCTGCGGCGGCGGCGGTGGCGTCATGGAGGCCGCATGTAGGGGCGCCAAGTCCGCGGCGGGTCTCACGATCGGCATACTATCCAGCGGCGACCGTCGCTCGGCCAACGCCTGGGTCGACGTGCCGGTCCCGACCGGACTTTCCCAAGGCCGCAACGTCCTAGTGGTCAAGACAGGTGACTCTGTCATCGCCATCGGCGGACGGTATGGAACGCTCTCCGAGATTGGCCATGCCTTGAAGGCCGGCATCCCCGTCGTCGGCTTGGACACCTGGCAAATATCCCGTGACGAGCAGGCCGATCAGGCCATCATTGTCGCCACCGACGCCGCGGACGCAGTCGACAAAGCGGTCGAAGCCGCGCGGGCGGCCGGTGCTATCGGATGAGTTGTCGGCTCGATGAGTAGCATTTCCAGCATCGGAGCCCGTGAGATTCTCGACTCCCGGGGCAACCCGACTATAGAAGTAGACCTTGTACTTTCTGATGGGACGATGGGCCGCGCCGCCGTACCGTCGGGCGCGAGCACCGGGAGCAGGGAGGCCGTCGAGCTCCGAGATGGCGACGCTGCCCGCTTCGGTGGCAAGGGGGTCCGAAACGCCAAAAACAACGTGAGCGAGATAGGTGAGGCACTCGCAGGGCGTTCATTCACGGGCCAGAAAGCCCTCGACGACGTTCTCGTGAAGCTGGACGGTACGCCAAACAAATCGAGGCTGGGAGCGAACGCGCTCCTCGGCGTCTCGATGGCCTATGCCCACGCGTTCTCGGCCAGCCAGAGGATGCCTCTCTATCGGCACTTTGGCGGTGGTGGCGCACCCAGCCTGCCGGTTCCGATGTTCAATATTCTCAACGGTGGCAAGCACGCCGAAGACTCCACGGACATTCAGGAGTTCATGGTCGTTCCTGCCGGTGTCGGTTCCTTCAGCGAGGCCGTGCGAGCAGGCTCGGAGGTCTATCAGGCGCTCAAGAGCATACTTGCGTCTCGCGGGTTCAATTCGAACGTCGGCGACGAAGGAGGGTTCGCGCCGAGCCTCCCGTCCAACCGGGACGCACTCGAGGTCGTCACGGCGGCCATCGAGCGTGCCGGATACTTGCCCGGGGAGCAATGCTTCATCGCTCTCGACGTCGCTGCGACTGAACTCGTCGCTGAGAGTGGCGGCTACAGCCTTTCAAGGGAGGGCGTCGACCTGTCGTCGTCGGCGCTGCTCGACCTTTACGACCAATGGATCGACGCCTATCCCATCGTAAGCATCGAGGACGGTCTGGGCGAGGACGACTGGGACGGGTGGATAGAGATGACGAAACGGCTTGGCGACAGGGTCCAGCTGGTCGGCGACGATCTCTACGTCACCAACGCGGCGTATGTACGTCGGGGCATTAAGCGAGAAGCGAGCAATGCCGTTCTGATCAAGCTCAACCAGATCGGCACCGTTACCGAGACTCTCGAAGCCATCGCGATCGCGAAGGACGCCGGCTGGGGAACGGTAGCCAGCCACCGGTCCGGAGAGACCGAAGACACTACCGTCGCCGATTTAGCGGTCGGTGCGGCAACCGGTCAGATCAAGGCGGGGGCGCCAGCTCGTGGAGAGCGCACCGCCAAGTATAATAGGCTCCTGAGGATCGAGGAGGAGCTCGGCGACGGCGCGACTTTCGCTGGCCGAGGCGCGTACGAGAAGTACATCACATAATCGCCGGAGGAGTTTAACTATATGGCAACGCGAATCGGTATTAACGGCTTCGGACGCATCGGGAGACTGGCTCTCAGGGCCATCAAACAAAGGCATCCCGACGAGCTTGAGGTGGTGGCGATAAATGACCTGGCGGACGCCGCCACTAACGCCCACCTGTTCAAATACGACAGCAGCTACGGCCCTTACCCGGGTGCCGTAGAGGCGACCGAGGACAGCGTCGTGGTCGACGGGGCCCCCATCAAGGTGTTCGCGGAGCGGGAGCCGTCTGCACTCCCGTGGGGCGACGTTGGTGCCGAGATTGTCGTCGAATCGACAGGGCTGTTTAGGGACGCCGGAAAAGCCGCCGGCCATATGGAGGGAGGCGCCAAGAAGGTCATCATTTCGGCGCCTGCTACCGATCCGGACCTGACGATGGTGCTTGGCGTCAACGACGACGCCTACGATCCCACGAAGCACAACGTGGTCTCGAACGCCTCCTGCACGACGAACTGTGTCGCGCCGATGGCCAAGGTCCTGCACGACGTCTTTGGTATAGAACGCGGTCTCATGACGACGATCCACTCCTACACAGGGGAACAGCAGATACTAGACAAGGTCCACCACTCCGGGGACCTCCGGTTGGCCCGAGCGGGCGCGACGAATATCGTACCTACGACAACCGGCGCCGCCAAGGCTGTCGGGCTCGTTCTGCCAGAGCTCAACGGTAAGATCAACGGGATGGCTTTCCGCGTCCCGACACCCACGGGGTCCGTGACGGATCTGGTCGCTCTCGTGAAGAAGGACACATCGTCCGATGAGATTAATGCTGCCTATCAGCACGCATCCCAGAACAGCCTTGCCGGCATCCTCAAATACTCGGACGAGCCATTGGTCAGCAGCGACTTCAGGGCGGACCCTCACAGCTGCATCATCGACGGTCAGTCCACGATGTCTCTAGGCGGAAACTTCGTGAAGGTCGTAGGCTGGTACGACAATGAGTGGGGCTACAGCTGCCGCACGGCGGACCTAGCCGCGTTCCTGGCCGAAAAAGGGCTGTAGGCGCCCAAGCCAGCATTGGTCAGACTGCCTGCCGAAGTATCCCGCCGGGCGGGCCCTGCGATGATGCTGGGAGCCATCCTGCTGGTCGTAGCGTTGTTCCTGGTCGTGCCCGGCGATGGAGATTTTCGCAGAGCCGGTGTTCCTTGGGTCGCATCGGCGTCGATGGGCCTTTTACTGTGGGGCATCCTTTCAATTCAAGAGCGGCACGCGGGTCGCCCCAGCCGACTGCTCAAGACAGGGTTCGAGCTAACGGTTCTCGGCCTGATTGGTCCGGCGGTCCTGTTCGTCGGCCTCGGCGTCGCGGGGCTATTCAGTCTGGAACCGCAAATGCAGCAGAGCGATCTCCTACAAACCGGCGTGGCCGGTGTTCTCGTTGCGGCCGGGGCCGGAGCGGTTGCTCTGCCGCTGGGGCTTATCTTCTACGGGGCCGCAACTTTCAAGGAAAGAGTGCTGCCTTCTTGGAATAGCGGCTTGCTTGCAGCCCTCGGTCTCGTATACGTCGCTGGCTTTGTCGCAGTCGGGATGATCACTGGAACGGCCCAACTACTCGTAGCAACGGTGTGGCTTGTTCTGTTCAGCTCGGGGTGGCTCGTCCTTGGTTTCTCCCTCGCGGCGGAGGCGGACGCCCCGGGAAGTGCGACCGCCAACGAGTAACTCGGTTGGCGTCTCGAAGGCGGCCGTGACCGCGTCGAAGGCGCCCGCAAATTGCGCGCCCATATTGGCCAGCGTATAATTAGGTCATCATTTGTAGCGCAACTGAACGGGAGGCGTAGCTATGGCCATTGACACCGTGCCAGAGACTGGAACCTGGCGGGCCAAGACTGGGCTCGCCCAAATGTTCAAGGGTGGGGTCATCATGGACGTGGTCACCGCCGACCAGGCCAAGATTGCCGAGGACGCCGGCGCGGTGGCCGTGATGGCGCTGGAACGCGTGCCGTCGGACATCCGCAAGGCCGGCGGAGTCGCCCGGATGGCCGACCCGACGAAGATCAAGGAGATCATCGAAGCGGTCACGATTCCCGTGATGGCGAAATGTCGAATCGGGCACTTCGTCGAGGCGCAGGTCCTCGAAGCCCTCGGCGTCGACTATGCCGACGAATCGGAAGTACTGACGCCGGCCGACGAGGACAACCACATAGACAAGCACCGTTTCAAGATGCCGTTCGTATGCGGCTGCCGGAATCTTGGCGAAGCCCTCCGTCGCATTGGCGAAGGCGCCGCGATGATCCGAACCAAGGGCGAAGCCGGCACGGGCAACGTCGTCGAGGCCGTACGTCACACACGAGCGGTGCTCGGTGAGATTCGTAGAATCCAAAACATGGATTCCGACGAGCTAATGGCAGCTGCAAGGGACATGGGAGCGCCCTTCGAGCTCGTACGAAAGGTCCACGAAACAGGGAAGTTGCCCGTTGTCAACTTCGCCGCTGGAGGCATAGCGACGCCGGCTGACGCGGCTTTTATGATGCAGCTTGGCGTGGAAGGTGTCTTCGTTGGTTCGGGCATCTTCAAGTCGTCCAGCCCCGAGCGCATGGCGCAGGCGATCGTCAAAGCGACCACACACTTCGAAGACAAAGACATCATCGCCGAGGTCTCGACAGGACTCGGTGACGCTATGCCCGGACTGGACGTCAAGACCATGCCGGTGGAAGAGCAGCTGGCCACACGTGGATGGTAGAGAGCCAAGAATCGGTATACTGGCGATTCAGGGGGACTTTCTCGAGCACAAGCAGGCGCTGGCGAAGCTGGAGATTGAAGCCAGCGAAGTCCGTCTCCCTGGCCAGTTGGACGGCATCGACGGCTTGATAATTCCCGGCGGCGAGAGCACGACTATCGTGCAGCTCATTGACATCTTCGAGTTCAGGCAAGTGCTGACCGAGAGGGTCCGCTCAGGACTGCCGGTCTGGGGCACCTGTGCCGGAATGATTGCGATTGCCGACAAACTGACGGACCCTCGCCCTGAGCCGCTTCATCTAATGGACATAGAGGTCGTCAGAAACGGGTTCGGTCGTCAGATCGACAGCTTCGAGCAGGACATCCAAATCAACGAAGTCGACGGCCCGCCGTTTCGCGCAGTGTTCATTCGCGCTCCGGTCGTCAAAAGCGTGGGCAAGTCCGTCAAAGTGCTCGCCACGCTAGACAACGAGGGACCGGCTGCCGTTCGGCAGGGCCACATGCTCGCGACGTCCTTCCATCCCGAGCTAACAGACGACTCCCGGGTCCACGAGCTTTTCGTGAAGATGGTCAGAGGTTCCGAATAGGCGGTTTCCGCCGTGATCAGACCGACTCGTCCCTTCGACGTGGCCCGACTTGTGATGCTCGGCGGCCCAAGCCGAGCGAACCGGGCATACACTTTAGACACGATCGACGTCGGGCCGCAGCCCAAGCTACCATTGAGGGACGCCGCGGGCGCCAACGTATCGCTTCATCGCAAAGGCGTGTGTTCCGTCACGATGACCGTCGGCTCCCGGGTCGTCGGGATAGCTGCCGCGAGGCCGCGTTCAGGTCCCCGATCATGGGAAGTAACCCATCTGTTAGTTGAGTCTGATAGTGACGAGGGCTACACGGACCTGCTCAACGAACTTCACGGCAGCGTGGCCCGGCAGTTTGGTGAGCGGGTTTTCATGAGGCTTCAGGCGGGAGACTCGCTTGCCGAGACGGCCAGGCACTCAGGGTTCGTGCCGTGTGGTGAAGAGACCGTGTATCTAGGCCACGACCTCTCGACCCACAGCGAAGAGCCAATCGCCCTTCGCAAGAAGACACCAGCGGACGAGTACAGTCTTTTCAGGCTTTACAACGCGGCGACGCCCGCCAGCATCAGGCTGCCGGCCGGCATGACTTTCGATCACTGGTCGTCGTCTAGAGAAAGGGCTCGCGGGCGGTCTTCAGAATACCTTCTTGAGGAGGGCGGCCAGGTCATTGCCTGGCTCAGGGCGATTCGGAGGCGTGGGGTCGGCCATCTAATGATGATGGTGCATCCCGACGCGGAAGCGAAGACGGCAGCCCTCTTGGAGTTCGGCGTGCGGGAGCTCGAGAAGTCGAAAATGGTGAGCTGCGTTGTTCCGGCGCACCAGCAGGTACTGCAGAGTCTTCTGAGCCAGGAAGGCTACGACGTTACAGGAGAATACGTTACTCTAGTAAGGTCGATGGTCGTGCCGGTACCCGCGGAAAAGGCTCGTCAGGCGGTCCCGGCGTCTCCGGCGTGACCAGTCCGATTGTCGAATGCTCCCGGCCCGACGTCTAAACACACCGACGCCGGTCGAATACGGCGACCTCTGACCGCGTCGAAGGTGGGAACTTGCTCATGCGACAACAGGTGGATTCCGAGCTAGAGGCGCTGACCGCGCTGCTGCCTACCGAGATCATTGAGCTGGTCGATCAGCGCGGCAACAAAGACGAGCTAATCGAGATCGTCCTCGATCTGGGCCGCGAGCCCGAGGCCAGGTTCCTGTCGGAGAGCCACATCCTGGGGTCCGGGGAGGTCTCAGAGCAGGATATCCAGCACGTCGTCGACCGCATCGGCTCCTTTGGCGCGGACAACAGGGCGGGAATTGAACGCACGCTTCACCGCATATCGGCGATTCGGAACCGGCGCGACAAAATCGTCGGCGTCACTCTCCGTGTCGGACGCGCTGTGTACGGCACCGTGAAGATCATCGAAGACCTCGTGCTCACGGGCAAGAGCGTTCTGCTTCTCGGCAGGCCTGGGGTCGGCAAGACGACCATGCTGCGTGAGGTGGCCCGCGTTCTCGCGGACGACGCCCACCGACGTGTGGTTGTGGTGGACACGTCGAACGAGATAGCGGGCGACGGCGACATCCCACATCCGGGCATCGGTTGGGCGAGGAGAATGCAGGTCCCTTCTCCCGACCAACAACATTCGGTCATGATCGAGGCCGTTGAGAACCACATGCCCGAGGTGATCGTTATCGACGAGATCGGCACCGAGCTGGAGGCGAACGCGTCACGAACGATAGCGGAGCGCGGTGTCCAGCTGGTGGCCACGGCGCACGGCAATACCCTTGAGAACCTGATTCTCAATCCGACACTGTCGGACCTGGTCGGTGGTATCCAAACCGTGACCCTGGGCGACGACGAGGCACGACGCCGCAGGACGCAGAAGACGGTACTGGAGCGAAGGGCGCCGCCGACCTTCGATATTCTGGTAGAGATCCACGGCTGGAGCCGCGTGGCGGTCCTTCCGGACGTTGGAGAGGTCGTGGACAGGATGCTTCGCGGATTCCCGGTGACTCCGGAGCTCCGAATGCTGGACGACGGTGGGGAGGTCCAGCGTGGCAGGGGACAGCGTACAGCACCGATGGTCTCTCGAAACGGCACGTCGATGGGTCGATTCGAATCGCAGCCGGACTTCTACTTTGGGACGCCATTGGCCGAACAACCCGACGAGCCGGTCAGCGAAGAACCGTTGGAGTCCCGACCTGCGACGCGTATCCTGCCCTACGGAATCAACCGGGGCAAGCTCCAGCAGGTGATCAAGACATCACAGGCGCCCGTCGAGCTGGTCGGTGAGATTGAACAAGCCGACCTGCTGCTGACGACCAAGAGCTACTACCGCCGCAGGACTCAAGCACTTCGCGACAGCGAAGAGAAGGGCAAGCCCGTCTACGTTCTGCGGAAAAACACCACGCCCCAGATACAGCAGTTCATCCGGGCAATTACGCGGAGCAATGCTAGCTCGCCGCCACAGGAGCTGATCGACCGTGGGGTCAAAGAGGCGGAAGAGGCGGCACAGCGGATCACCGGAGGCGAACACCAGGCCGATCTAAGTCCCCAGGGCTCGTATATCCGGCACCTGCAACACCAAATCGCCGAACAGCATGGCTTTGCCTCGTCGAGCGCCGGGCGGGAGCCCAGCCGGCGCGTGGTGATATACCGCCGTTAGTCCGGGGCCGACGCCATGGTCATCGCCGATCTGGCGCCCTGGTGCCTGCACCCCTTCTAGCGAAATCGGTTTCAGGAATTTGAGAACCTTTGGATGGATGACATCCGATGAAATTGGGGATTGACAAATGAATGATCGTCAGTCACAATACCCGTCATGACTTCGACGAGTAGGACTTTGAACGAGGCCGAGCGGCGGGAACAGATCCTTTCCGCGGCCCGAGCGGTGTTCAACGAAAATGGGTACGAGACGACCACGATAAGCGACATCGTCCGTAGGGCCGGTGTCGCACAGGGTACGTTCTACCTGTATTTCCCCTCGAAGCGAGAGATCGTTTGGGCCCTGGCTAACAGACCTATGGAGATCGTGGCCGAGAGGGTGCAGGCGACGATGACCTCGGGGGTCTCGTTCGAGGAGATGCTGCTGGGGCTGGTCAAAATATCTTTTCGGGTCGGGGGCGACTATCCGGACCTGTGCCGCCTGCTTCATATCGGTGGGGAGGCGTCGACCCTGGCCGAGCAAACGCCTATGGCCAGAGACATTAAGGCGCTGGGGATTCGAATGTTCGAAGTCGCTGTAGAGAAGGGCGAGATGGAGCCTATGGACCCGCAGGCCGCCTTCGAGCTCTTCCAGGCGATGCTAAAGGACTCGATGCAACGTGCCTTTGGAGATACCGATTGTGAACGGGTCGATGAAATCGAGGACGCCTTGAGCAAGGTGGTCATCCGGGCTTTCGTTAAAGCCCGCTAAAAAATTTTGGGATCCAATGACTGACGGTCAGTCAAAATCTAGGTAAAAACGCAATAGGAGGAGGAACCGTGGACCAAGTAGCAACGGCGGACTTTAAGGAGACGAGCAAGTATCGCAGGCGCTGGTGGACGCTGAGTGTCCTATCGGCAAGCCTGCTGGTAATCGCTCTCGATGTAACAGTACTTAATGTGGCTATTCCGACGGCTTCAACGCGAGCTAAACGCTTCCGCGTCGGCACTTCAGTGGATCGTCAACGCCTACGTCCTTGTATTCGCAGGACTGCTGCTGACGATGGGTTCTTTGGGCGACCGGTTCGGACGGAAGCGATCGCTGCAGATCGGCTTGGCACTGTTCGGAGTGGCAAGCCTCGGCGCGGCCTTCGTCGAGACCAGCGGACAGTTGATCGCTGCCCGGGCCCTTCAGGGCGTCGGCGGAGCGGTCATTATGCCGTCCACCCTATCGGTCCTGGTGGACGTCTTCCCGCGGGAAGAACGGGCGAAGGCCATCGGTATCTGGGCTTCGATAACGGCCATCGGAGTGCCGATGGGCATGATCGTTGGCGGCTACCTTTTGGAGGAGTTCTTCTGGGGCTCGGTCTTCCTGATTAACATACCGGTGGTCGTGGTGGCGATGGCGGCTGGCTTCGTGCTGGTGCCGGAGAGCAGGGACCCCGAGGCCAAGACGATCGACCTCGTCGGTGCCGCGATATCGATGGCGGCGCTTGGACTGCTGATCTACTCCATAATCGAGGCGCCGGCGCAAGGCTGGCTCGACCCGATCGTGCTGGCCGGGTTCGGGGTCTCGTTCATTCTAGGTGCGGCTTTCATCTGGTACGAGCTTCGGATAGAGCATCCGATGCTGGACGTGCGCTATTTCAAGAACGCGCGTCTTTCGGCAGGAGCTGGGTCGATCGGCCTGGCCTTCATGGCGATGATGGCGGTGATGTTCATATTGACCCAGTACCTTCAGTTCGTACGCGGCTATACGCCGCTAGAGACCGGCGTCCGCTTCGTACCGATGGCCATGGGCTTCATGATCGGAGGATCCACAAGTGCGGCCATGACGGGGCGGTTCGGGACCAAGAGAGTCCTAACTGTAGGCCTGGTGCTGATTGCGGCATTTGTCGGCGGGCTGGCGCTGGTCGACCAGGCGACGGCCTACTGGGTGACCGGGCTGCTGTTGCTTGGGATGGGGATGGCCATGGGATTCGTGATGGCGCCGGCGACCGACGCCGTGATGGCCGCCCTGCCCGAGTCCCACGCCGGAGTGGGCTCGGCCCTCAACGACACGACGAGGCAGGTCGGAGCAGCGCTCGGCATCGGCATCTTCGGATCACTATTCAACTCGGCCTACTCGGCGAACATGACGAACGCTGTCGCCGGTCTGTCAGAAGAGGCGCCAGCGGCGGTCAGTAACTCGATAGGCGCTGCCATTCAGGTTGCCCAGGGGCTCAGCGACGGCGGCGAGGCCCTGATCGCGTCGTCCAAGGATGCTTTCGTGGAGTCGATGGGGTTGACGTTCGCGGCCACCGCGGTCATGGCGCTGGCGGCGTCGATACTCGCCTATCGGTTCATGCCGGCGCACGACATCGTCCCCGGCAGCGAACCCGAAACTCCTGAGGAGGAGCCAGTCCCTGGGGGTGGTCTGGAAGCCGAGCCAATCCCCGTACGTATAAACGAATAGATTTCCGCCCCCTTTTTGGAGAGGGTCCCAGGGCGACTGCCCGGGGACCCTCTTTATGTCAGTCGTAGGGCCGTTTATCTTAAGTCCCGGCCACTCAACCAAAGCCAGGATGACGAGGAATTCCGTTACAACTGTCATGCTGGTTCGCGGGGCAGTTATTCGAACGCTGGCTGGGAGACGATGTATAGACGAATCACAAGTGGTGGCCGCTAGTCCCACCAACAACCGCCGCGGCTTGCCGGGCTAGGTATATGGGAGCACCCGGAACGTAGTCCCCTCGGGCACGAGGATCACGTTGTCACCCGTCACCCTATCTATTTTGGCGGCCAACTCCTCGTAGTCACCTTCGGCGAGCTCTGGCAATGGGGTGTCGGCAGCGGTCAGGTTGAGGCGTTTGATGCTGTAGTGGAGAGCCCTTTCGAGGCTTCTCTGGACCTCGGCGCCTCCGCTCCCTACGAGCACCGTTACCATCTTCCGCTTCACGTGGTCTTTCTCAGGCTCCGTGGGAGCGGTCTCGCGGTCGGTCCTGTACACCATCCAGTGATAAGGAACGAAGACTCCTACCGCCAGCAAGATCGAGATGCTCACCTTGGCGTCGTCTAGCACGTTCGACATGTCAGTTTCGAGGACGCCGCTAATCAAGACGAACAACGCCTGACTGACGCTGCCGAGGAACGCGAGCATCCCGACCGCCAAAACCCCGAATATGAAAGCTCGACGTGCTAGCAGCGCACGCGCCTCGGGACCTTCGCTACGCACTCTCCTCTGAACATAAGCCCAGTAGTAGCCCCATAGAGGGACACCGAGAATGCCAGCAGTGATGGCGAGGACGATTCCGTTACACCATAGATCCCCGCCGAAAACTATCGCACGGTCATCCTGTGTCAGTGCGTCGATGACCGCAGTGGCCAGCGCGATGATGGCGCCCGCGGTGATGGCAAGGCCTATCGTGGCGAGGACATACGGATAGGACTGACGTCCTCCGGCGGGCGTCGTCGCTGAATCTCTCTGCTCCCGGGCGGAAACGAGGGAGTGGTAGACGAGAATTGTCGCCGCCACCAGCAGCGACGCAAGGGCGGCTGGGAAGAAGTCAAAATGATTTGCAGCCGTCTGCGTCGATGGTACTCCGATGTTCCACTGTAGAACGCCATACACCATAATGCCCAAGGCGACCAGGGCCGTGATTACGCTTCCGAGGATCGTGTATCCATAGAGGTAGAACTGGCGAAGCGTCGAGTCGTAATCGCGCCTGGCCATATAGAGCCAGTGAAATGCCCACACGCCTCCGCCGATCAGCAGCGCCGCTCCGAGGAGTGCGGCGTCGTCGCCGAGGTCGGACCTCGAGAGGGTTGCCACGGAAACGAGACGTTCATAGGCCTCCCGCAGCAGGACATGGACTAATTGCCCTAACCCTACGGCGCCAATGGCGAGTGTCGCCGCCGAAAACGAGTATAGGTAGAGCCTCCGCACGGCTCGCGTTTCCGGAGTCGGTTGGCCTTCCTGGGTCTCCAGACGCCAGTGGAATGCCCAAATGCCGGCCCAAACCAGGACGGCGGCCAACGGATAGCCCCTGAAGCTGTCCTGTTCCAGGGCCACGCGGATGACTTCAATCGCTAGTGCGATGACGAAGCTCGCCGCGATAAGCAGCAGCCCATAGATGTAGATCTTGCGAATGACGGACCGGGACTCGACGGGCATCTCGCGGAGGTATCTCGCGACAAGTCGCCAGTGGAACGCCCATAGCGGAACGCCGACGAGCACCAGCGCGATGCCCAATGCCAGTGCGTTGCTTCCGGAATCCGAAAGGACGGGGTCTCCGAAGAGCGCTTCGAGCACGGCCGCTATAAGCATCGTAAGGCCGTTTGCGGCCATCATCAGGGCTACGAAGCTGACCAGGTAGAAGTAGAGGCGTCGGACCGTGCCGATGCCGGGGTCAGCTTCCTCGAATTGCTCTCTTCCCCTTGTCAGGGTTCGTATTCCGTAGACGACTCCCGGCCACCAGTGCCGCGAGTACGAGGAGTGGGATAAAAAAGAATAGTATTTCCATGCTCCACTCCTAGTCCCGCGCTTCCGATCTCGACGTCTCGGGAACGGTGGTGGGCGCAGGTGCCTCGATTGGCTCAACCCTCCTAGGACAACCGAACCTGGGCCACGGTTCTTCACTGAACTTCCATGTACCGTCTTCTTCGACCATGCTAAGACGCTCTTCGTGAGAGGATTCGGACGACCCAAAAAGGCCGTCGCCGCTGATCCTGGTCACGCGAGTCACGACCACCGCTGAGCCGTTGAGATACTTGGTGTCCTCGAAGACCACGCGGCTTTCCGCCAGCTGTCTGACGCTCCATGAGTCAGGTGTGGCAAGCGACTCCACTGTGCACTCGTTCCCGAGGTCCTTCGAGTAGAAGTTGTGAGCGATCGCATAGTCCTCGTTCTCCACGGCCTCGAAGAACTGCTGCACGACGCTCTCAGGTGTTCCTGGCTCGAACTCCGCTTCGTTTCTCGTGACAGCCAGCGCAGTGGCCAAGACCAGAAACGCGGTTACGCCTACGAGTCCGCCGATAAGCCATATCCTGGACATATCTCTCCTCGTGGGATGTTCGTTTGGTCTCGCACCTCGACCATACCTCCAACCCCCTCGCGGTTACAGGTGCATATGTAACAACCCGACGTAGTCCTTTTTACCTTCTTGGTAGCTAAAGGATACTCGGTTCAAGAGACCGCCATATCATGAACACGGCTTCACGTATGAAGAGGATGTGCGGATTCTCAAGAGCGCCGCAGTCCCTCTGGCACCTGCGTCTACGCGGCGCCAGTGGGGAAGAACGCTGTGCTAACATGCCCGTCACCGATCCCAAGGAGGCCGCGCAATTGAAGGTGACCGATGTCAAGGGCGAGATCTATCGCTGGAAAAGGCTGAAACCTATTCGCAACGGGATGTACGTCTACCCGAACTCGGGCCTCAACGTCGTCAAGGTCGAGACTGATGAGGGCATCACTGGGATTGGCTTCGCCGGGGGTCTCCACGACGAAGGTAGCGTCACCCTCCACGGTATCAACCACTTCAAACAGTACGTCGTCGGAAAAGACCCCTTCGACACCGAGCGTATCTGGGACGACATGTGGCAGCCTAAGCTGGTGGGCCGGCGCGGTGTGACGACCAGGATTATCAGCGGCATCGACATGGCACTTTGGGACGTCAAAGGGAAAGCGACTGGGCTGCCCCTCTACAAGATGCTAGGCGGTTTTACCGACAAAGTCGCGGTCTACATAGCGGGTGGCTACTACGAGGAAGGGAAGGGCCTGGAGGACCTCGCGGCTGAGGCCGTCGACAGCGTGTCAATGGGCGTAACCGCGATCAAGATAAAAATCGGCGGCGCACCGATCAACGAGGACGTCGAACGAGTCCGCGTCGTACGAGAGGCGATCGGGCCGGACGTCAGGCTCATGGTAGACGCGAACTGCGCCTACCGGTTCTACGAGGCCATCGAGATCGCGCGGAAGATGGAGAAGTACGACGTTTTCTGGTTTGAAGAGCCGGTCAACCCTGACGACTACAGAGGACACCGCGCGGTGGCCGAAGCGACTTCGATCCCTATAGCCACTGGCGAGAACGAGTACACCCGGTACGGCTTCCGCGATCTGATCGAGAACAGGTGCGCCGCCATTCTGATGCCCGACGCATTGATAATGGGAGGCATAACCGAGTTCATGAAGGTCGCGGCGCTCGCCCAGGCCCATGACCTCCCTGTAGCGCCCCACGGGATGCAGGACGTCCACGTGCACCTGGTCGCGGCAGTTTCCAACGGACTCATCACCGAATACTATCGCGGCTCTACGGACCCGATGTGGGACACGATGTTCGAAGAAACGCTTACGGTGGAGGACGGCCACCTGCGACCACCCAACCGCCCGGGCCTCGGTATCGAGCTCAATGACGAGGCGCTCGCGCCGCACCGGGCCCTCTAGGGCGCGTCTGGCCCGATAGGTCGGAAGAGCGAAGTACGTCTATGCCCATCGAATTGCCAAAAGGAGACCCATGCGCTTTTTGCGAGGTGATTGAGGGGCGCATGGTGAAGGGAATCGTCGAAGAGACCGACCTAACCCTGACTCAAGTGAACTGGAACCAGTTCGAGGAGGGATAGGTGCTGGTCATTCCGCGTCGTCATGCGCCGACCCTCTTGGACCTAACCGACGAAGAACTCGCGGCCGTGATGCACGGAGTCAGGCGAGTTGCGGATGCTCTGGTCGCGACCTACGACCCAGAGGGGCTTACGCTGTACCAGAACAACGGCGCGGTCAGCTTGCAGGAAGTGCCTCATTTCCACATGCACGTCGTACCCCGACGAAGAGGGAGCAACTGGGGTGAAGGCCCGCCGCATATCGCGCCGCTAGAGAGCCGGGACGAGAGCCTTCTTCGACGCGTCAGAATAACCGCCGAACGTGAAGGGGAGGTGGCGGCCCGCATCCGGGCCAACCTGTGAGACGGTATCGATCGTAGCTGAATAGAGTAGGGGCGGGTCTCAGACCCGCCCCTACGTGTTTTCCGATCAGGCCGTTGGCGGCGTCTAAGTCAAGACCGCTGGCCGGACTGCCCGTAAGCCTCGGCTGAAGGAGCTTCGGCGCCTTCCTCCGCACCTTCCTCGCCCTCGACGCCCTCTTCGCCCTCGATCTCCTCTTCCTCTACTTCCTCTACTTCCTCTTCCTCTAGTCGCGGCGGCAGTACGCGGGCGACCATCTCGTCCGACTCTTGAAGCACCGTGACGTCTGCGCCGATCTCAAGATCGCCGATACGCACGGCCTTTTCGAAGTCGTCAAGGTCGGACACGTCCAGGGTGAACGAAGCGGGTATGTTCATGGGAAGGGCCTCGACCGTCGCGGTCGGAAGCGTCTGGAACAGCGTGCCCCCCATGTTGATCACAGCGGGAGATTCTCCGGCCAGCAAGATCGGTACCTCAGCCGTCATCGTCTGGGATACGTCGACCCGCAGAAAGTCTACGTGGAGCACGTCCTCCGTCAAGGGATGACGCTGTACTTCGCGGACGAAGCAGATGTTCTTGCCATCGCTCCCATCGACCTCGATCGAGATCGGTATGTTCATGCCTGCGCGCGGCAGTAGTCGCCGAAGCACCCCGGTCTCTACCTGCAAGGGCAGGGGCTCCTGACTACCTCCGTACAGGTGCACCGGCACCGCACCACCGCGGCGCAACTGCTTTACCTTTTTGCCGATAACCGCTCGCTTCGTGAGTCGAAGTGTTAAAGTCTCCGCCATAATCCTACCTTCCCGACAGACGCCCGACGTACGGACGTGGAATTTCACATAACGAGACCCCGATCCAACGGGGTCGCTGCCGACAATTCTACCACATGTATCGCGACCTGGACTCCGCCGCGAAGTGGCCTGCTAAGCCGTCTGTTCGGACAGCGGACCCTCCGCCAACAATCGGTACTTAGCGCCATGAGGGCGAAGTACCGACTCCATCAGACTGACCGAAGTAGCGCGAAGCGTAACGGGTCCGAACCCGGCCTCAAAGATGACTTCGGCGGCGCGGTGGCGGTCTTCACGCGATGCGCCGTCTCCCAGGCGGGCGACGGTCAGGTGAGGGTTGAACTCACGCCTTTCATGTGCGAAGCCGAGCGGCTCGAGGGAGTCTTCGACGTCAGATTGCAGTCCGTTGAGCGCGTCTAGGTCGCCATCTACTCCAGCCCACAACACTCGCGGCGCCCGGCGATTCGGGAATACCCCCACGCCTTCAAGGTTCAGATCGAAGGAGGAACGTGGCGCGGCCGCGCGGGTGACCTCGGCGGCGATCCGCTCGACTTGGCCTGCTGGGACGTTGCCGAGGAACTTGAGTGTCAGGTGGATGCCCTCTGGCCGGACCGGACGCAGAGTACTGATGCCCGTCGCACCGAGCACCTCGGTCAGCTCGGCAAGGGCCCGCCGGGCGTGTTCCGGGAGCTCGATAGCGACGAAGGCACGGACGGTGTCAGCCACTGCTCTTGAGCTCGTCTCGCAGCTCTTTGAGGCGTGTGTACCACCCGATCAACGTTTCGAGAGAGTAGCTCGCGTTGGCTGGACTGGGGTTCGGCACGACGAAAACGACGGAGCTTCCGACGCCTTGAGGTTGCCTCCCTAGCTCCGGCTTGATGTCCAAACCGCCGGCGTACTTTAGGTAGTTGCGGTACGCAGTCACGCCGTGGAAGCAGACTGTGAGCGGCGCGAACCGCGCGAGCTTGACTTTCAGCTCCGGAGCCCACCGGCGATAGTCGGCCGCGCGAAGCTTCGAGGCGCTATTCGATGGACGCTTAACGACGTCGGTGAGGCCGATTCCCTGGTCCAACATTTTGTAGTTGGTCTCGGGGCTCAATGGCTTGCTCAGGAGGACTGACTCGTTAATGGCGGGCCAGAAACGGTTTGTCGGCGTCGCGAAGTAGTGGCCCACCTCCGCCGAGTAGGCTCCGGGGTTGATCCCCACGAACACGATATCTAGTCCGGGCGCGAGGTAGTCGGGTAGGGTCTTCAACGAGGGCGCCTACGCCAGGTCGTCGATCACCGGACGGTCCCGTACGTACCGGACGAACCCTTCGGCATATTCCACGCCGTAGAGCTTGCCTCCGCACTCAAGTCCCCGCCACTGGTTGCAGATAGTGTAGTTGGAGGGCAGGTCTGGCTGAGCAGCAAGTTTGCGCAGGGCCTCCATCTTCTGCTCGTATACATCGGTGATGTTAACGTAGTGGTCGGGAGCAAAACCGAGCCGCCCGGCCTGGCCGAGGTGGGGCTCGAAGAACCGAATGTCCATCTTGGACTGCTGAGCCAGCCGTGCTGCCTTAACTGCGCTCATAGATGTGATGTGGTGCGTGGGATGGGTCCGCTCGTCGTGCCAGTGGGTGAGGATCACGCCCGGATTGAAGTCGGAGATCTCCTGAGCGACCATGTCGATTCGATCGGGAGTCATTCTCAACGGGTTGTCGCCGAAAGCGAACATCCTGCCCTCGGCGCCGATTACCTCGGCCGCCGCGAAGGCTTCTCGCTCCCTGACCTTCCGCACCTCATCGACCGAAATGCCTGGCTGCTGTTGGTAGAGGTGTTGGCTCTCCTCAGTCTCCCCCTGGGTCATCCACAGGACCCTGACCTTGGCGCCGGCCTTCACGTACTTGATCAATGTGCCGCCGGTCCGCGAGCAGAAGTCGGCTGCGTGGGCGCTGATGGCTATGACCTTGAGCTCATCCGTCATTCGTTGCCTCCTGTTTCTGGCAGGTTCGAGAGGGGTTCAGGCGACCGTATGGTAGCCGGTGCGGGGTGGCCGCACAATCGCTCGCATCTTAGGCCCGATGCTAGTATCCTTTGTGGCCGCGGCGAGTCCAGGTACCCTTGCTCCTAGGTGAAGCGCGACTATGACTGAGTACGTCAATTCAGTTATTTCCCTCGACAAAGTCCGGCTCAGCCCGGCCTACGGAAGCGTGATGCCCCTTACCGACGGAAGGCTCATGTGGGTCTGGGGAGAGGGTCGCGGCCGCCCGGAAGACCGTCTTCAGGCTACGTATTCACACGACCAGGGCGAGACCTGGGACGACGCCGTGCCACTCAAGACGGCCGACGGCTCGACTGTGCCCGGACTGATGGCCGTTCATCTCGTGAGGATGGCAAGTGGTGCACTGGGATTGATTCAGGAGATCGCGCCCGGCCAGCAACGCTTCCATGTGTCTCGCGACGAAGGCGAAACGTGGTCGGACGGCGCTCCCATCAACCCGCCGGGCACCTACGCCAACGCGGCCCATGACGCCAGTGCGGTGTTGAGCGACGGTCGGGTGCTCGTGCCGGTCTACTCCCACATAGCGTCGACTTCTTTGTTGCCGAAGCCCAAGCGCCTGAGACGGTTCAGTGAGGACTACTTCGGGGCTAACATCGCCTGCCACCTGCGGTACAGCTACGTCTACTACTCGGACGACGAAGGTGAGACGTGGGGGCGGAGCCGGAACGAGACTTTCGTCATGCTCGAGAACGGCGCGGCGGGCAGCTACTCGATGGAGGAGCCCGCGGTTGTTGAACTGAAGGACGGGCGGGTGCTTATGATAGGCCGTACGTACCTCGGGCAGCACTTCCGATCGTACTCGGACGATCGCGGCGAGACCTGGACGCAGCCCGAGCCGACGGGCCTGACGCTGGTCCCGTCGCCTTGCAACGTCAAACGCATTCCCAGCACAGGAGACCTGCTGGTCATATGGAACCAGACCTCCACGTGGGAGTACATGATAGGCCTCTACAGACACCGTCTGACGTGCGCTGTTAGCAATGACGAAGGGGTGACGTGGGAGCACCACAGGAATCTCGAGTCCTTGGACGACACCGCGTACGTAGCGCCTGGTGCTATCGAGGTAGGTCTGGATGGCGGGTACCGTCAGCCGATCGACCGCCAGCGATACCATCGAGCGCCGGCCCCGTTGCGCTACAACGAGCCGACTATCTGCTTCATCGACGACAAGGTCGTCACCACTCACAGCATGTGCGTCTGGGGCGACAAATCTGTGATCGCGGACACATATGGGATGGACTACGACAAGCTGATGGAAGAATTCGGCATGGCGCCATACGACCGAGCGAACAAGGTCAGGGTGATGTCGACGGACTGGTTCTACGAAGGACAATAGTAGCGGGACAGCCTGGGGCGAAGGAGACGGAATGACGGAATACGTCAACGCGGTAGTCAACTGGGACAAGATATCCCAGCGATACGGCGACGTTATCCCGCTGAACGACGGTCGTCTCATGTGGGCCTGGGGTTCCGGGCAGGGCGATCCGCTCCTGCCGTTCAAGGCAAACTACTCGGACGATGATGGCGAGACCTGGGGTGAGGCCACGACGTTGAAGCTCGCTGACGGCTCGCCACTGCTCGGCGTAATGGACACGAACCTGCTCAGGCTGAAGTCCGGCGCGCTCGCGCTAGTCCAGAGGAGCTCGTCGAGTGGGGAAGACACCGGCGTGAGCTTCTCGAAGTCGGAGGACGAAGGCGCCACCTGGACGGCGCCGCTGCGCCTCAGCCCGCAGGGCAGGTCTGTCCACGCGTCGAACGACCGCAGCCTGGTCCTGAACGACGGGCGCATCGTAGTACCCGTCTACGGGAGCCTCGGGCCGACGCCGCTGTCCAACCCCAAGCGAGCGACGCGGTTCGGCCAGGAGTTCTCGAACGCAAGTGCGGGTGCTGTCAGGTTCAGCTACGTCTACTACTCGGACGACGAGGGCGAAACGTGGGGCCAGAGCAGTAACCAGGCCTTCGTCGCGCTGGACCAGGGCGCCGAGGGCAGCTACTCGTTCGGCGAGCCGACGGCCGTCGAGCTGAACGACGGCCGCCTGTTGATGATGGGCCGCACCGGGCTGGGACGTTTCTTCCAGACCTACTCGGAGGACCGGGGCGAGACTTGGACTAACCCCCAGCCGACCGAGCTGGCCTGCTATCCGTCGCCCTGCGCGCTCAAGCGCCTGCCGACCGGCGATCTGCTGGTCGTCTGGAACCAGATATCGCGCTGGGAGTGCATGATCGGTCTCTACCGCCACCGGCTGAGTTGCGCGATCAGCCGGGACGAAGGGAAGACTTGGGAGCACCACAAGAACCTCGAGTCTCTGGACGACGTCGATTACGTTGAGCCTGACCCCGTCGGCATCGTGATGGTCGGGAAGTATACGCAGCCGGTTGACCGTCAGCGGTACCACAAGGCGCCCGGGCCTCTGCGCTTCGACTATCCGTCGGTCGCGTTCAAAGACGACAAGGTCATCGTGACCTACGGCATGAGCGTGTTCGGCAACAAGTCGGTCATTGCCGATACCTACGGCGTAGACTATGACGAGCTTATGGGGCAACTGGGTCTCGCGCCCCACGACACCGGCAATAAGATTCGCGTGCTTTCCACAGACTGGTTCTATGGATAGACCACACCGGCTTTCGAGGCGAACATGACGGAATTCGTCAACTCGATAGTCAACCTCGACCAGGTCAAAATCAGCCCCTCGTATGGGAGCGTTGCGGTCCTGAACGGCGGCAGGCTCATGTGGGTATGGGGGCAGGGCCACCAAGATGACCGACCGCTCTACGCGAACGTCTCCGAAGACGAGGGCCAGACGTGGAGCGCGCCCGAGACGCTGAAGCTGGAAAGCGGGCAAGATCTGACCGCGTCCTTTGAAACTCAGTTGACTCGACTGCCCGGCGAGTCGCTTGCACTGGTCGTCACGCGGTACTCGGACGGGACCAGCATCAACAGCTTCCACGTATCCTCTGACGAGGGCGAGACGTGGTCCGACGGCGTCGACATTAACCCACCCGGTACCGACATTCACACCAACCATGACAACACCATCGTGCTGCGCGACGGGCGCATAGTGATGCCGGCGTACGCGGTCCTGCAAACAACTGTATCGGCAGACAAGCCAAAGGCGATCGTGCGTTTCGGTGAAGAGTTCACGGGTTCAGGTCGCGGCTCACTGGCTTACGGGTTCGCGTACTACTCCGACGACCAGGGACAAACCTGGGTCCACAGTCGCAACGAAGCGTTTGTCATGCTCGACGAGGGGCAAGGCGGAGCCTTTTCGATTGAGGAGCCGGCGATCGTGGATCTCAAGGATGGCCGGATAATGATGCTCGGGCGGACGCATCTCGGCCAGTTCTTCAAGTCGTACTCGCACGACCGAGGCGAGACGTGGAACGAGCCGAAGCCAACAGGCCTCGCGTGCTATCCGTCACCGTGCAACGTCAAGCGTATTCCGTCGACCGGCGACCTGCTGGTCGTGTGGAACCAGATATCGCGGTGGGAGATCATGACCGGCCTCTACCGACATCGCCTCACGTGCGCGGTCAGCAAGGACGAGGGCGAGACGTGGGTGCACCACCGCAATCTCGAGTCGCTGGACGACACGAGCTACATCGAGGCGGACGAGCCGGCCAGAATCGTCGTGGGGAAGTACAAACAGCCCGTCGACCGGACTCGCTACCATCGCGCTCCGGGCCCTCTGAGGTACAACGAGCCCACGATCGCGTTCCTCGATGACAAGGTCGTCATTACCTACGGAATGTGCGTCTTCGGCGACCGCTCCGTTCTCACCGACACCTACGGTGTCGACTACGACGAGCTAATGCAGGAGCTGGGCCTGGCGCCTCACGACCGGGGCAACAAAGTCAGGGTGCTGTCGACAGACTGGTTCTACGAAGGCGATCGGTAGAGTCTACCGGGCGGTTCGAAGAACTACTGGGAGAAGGCGCGTGGACGAACAGATCTGTGACTATGGCAATTCGTACATCCGCTGGACCGGCGAGTTCAACCGCTCCGATGCCCGTAAACCGGGGCACATGCCATGGGGCAACACGGTGCGGATACAGCTCGACTCGCGGTGCGACCTGATCGATGACGCGACCGGCGAGACCGAGGAGTTCTTCCTTATCACGCCGTGCCGGACCGAGTGGATGTACCGGTCCGATATCCTGTGGCAGGAGCCGAACCGCGAGTTCGTCGGCGTCTTCTCACGCACCGAGATGATGGCCGGTCATGTGGCCTTGGGCCTGGCCGGCAACCCGGGCGGCGATATCGAGGCCGTCCGCACAATCAAGATTCCCTCGTAAAAACCCGTTTTGAGGAAGTTCCAGCGCTTTAGCACATGTGAGCGCTACCGTATGTTGGGGTAGGACACGGAACAGAGACTGTATATTGTACCCAGGCAAGGGTACGGTTGTTCTAATTCGACCTGCACAGACTTTTTACGAGAGAATCAATCAAGGACGGCTACGTCGATTTCGGCGTTTCGCTGCGATACCACGCGAAGGCACGGCAACTCGACGGCGACGATGAGGTCGTCGAGGCAACACTCACGGGAGGACCGCTGGTGGCCCGAACGGAGCTACGAGACGAAGAGAGCGGCCGACGCGCCGTCGTCGAGTACCCCATAAAGACCATGAATATCCAGACCGAGCACCGCCGAATGCAGGTCGACACAGGGCCAATGCTATTCCCGGACTTCGGCCGAAGCGTCGAGCGGCCCATCGAGATGTTCTCGCAGGCGTTCGTTTGCTACAACACCTTCGATGTGGCCGAGTTCGTGCTGCGTGGCCCCACGCCGGTGATGACTGACGGGCTCGAAGTCGCGAGAACAATCGAGTATTCCGACATCGGGCGCGTGCCGGCGAAGACAACGATATTCTCCATGGGGTAGGCTGGGACCGTTGTAGGGGCGTCCCGATGCGGCATCGGGACATGCGCCCGTTTCGCCTCGACAGAGACGCGACCCAATCTCAAGCAGTTCGCCATGACAATCCCTGACCTGCCGCAACGGCGCTCGACGCGATTGCAAGGTCACGACTATGCCAGCAATGGGGCCTACTTCGTCACGATCTGCACATACCAACGTTTGAGTCTCTTCGGCGAGATTCGGGGCGAGAAGATGCGGCTGGACATGTTTGGGAGGATTGTAAGAGACGAATGGTGGTACACCACGAAAGTACGCTTAGGCATCGATACCGACGTGTTCGTGGTGATGCCGAACCATTTTCACGGTATCGTTTGGATTCTGGACGCCGGTGCTGCGGGGCACGACGAGCGGGCGCACGGCAGTGCGCCCCTACATAGAAAACCAAAGTCCTTGGGTTCGATTGTTGCTGGGTTCAAGGCAAGCGTCACAAGGCAGATCAACGAGATGAGGGGAATGCCTGGTACGCCAGTGTGGCAGCGTAACTACTACGAGCGCGTGATCAGAGATGAAAACGAACTGCTGCGGATTCGTGAATATATCGTGGACAATCCACGTCGCTGGGCCGAAGACGAGTACAATCCAGACCGCACGAAAACGACGAAATCCTCGTAGGGGCGTCCCGATGCGGCATCGGGACATGCGCCCGTTCGACGCGCCGACCGTGTCAATACCAACAACGCCAGCAGGGTCGTTCGGATGGGAGATAACTGCACGGTAGGGCACGGCGGACGCACGGCGGTGCGCTACTACAAGAAGGACCGGCGTCGGTCGCAGTCTCGCGTTGGGAATGTAGGGGCGCATTGCATGCGCCCGTCCGGCGCACAACAGGTACCACAGAGGTAAGACAGACATGACTGACAGATCCAAATATCGCGTTGGCGTGATCGGGACGGGTCGGAAGGGGACGCAGCACGCCCGTGCTTACGCCCTCAATCCCCGGTCCGAAGTGGTGGCTGCGGCCGACCCGGACCCCGAAAACCTCGCTTTATTCTGCGAGCGGTTCGGCCTCACCGCCGGGTACGACGACTACAACGAGATGTTGGCGAAGGAGCAGTTGGACATCGTTGCTCCGATCTTGCCAGTCAGCGTGAATCCCGAGGTGGTCGTCGCGTGCGCTCGCGCCGGAGTAAAGGCCGTCCTTTGTGAGAAACCAATGTCGTCTTCGCTCGAAGAGGCCGACCGCATGGTCGAGGAGTGCCGATCGCACGGCGTGAAGTTCGGCGCGGGAGACATGTTCCGCAACCTCCCGCAGCTTTGGAAGGCGCGGAGGATGATCGAGAGCGGAGGGATCGGCGACGTACAGAGCATATCGAACTTCGGATCGGTGGGGTCGGGAGGTGGATGCCAGGGACTAAGCGTGATCCGACTCTTTGCCGGCGACGCAGACGTCGACTGGACTGTGGGATGGGTCAACGGCAAGCCGGCTGACGAAACTCTGGGCACCCTCGACGCGTCCTCCGACCATGACCAGGGACTGGGTGGCGTCATCCGGTTCGCCAACGGGGTCACCGCGTTCATCCACGATAAAGCGTTAGGCAGACGAGGTATCGAGGTCGTGTGCAGCGAAGGTGTGTTCGTCAGCGACTACCAGGCCTTCCACCTCCTTCGTCCAACTGGTGCAGAAAAGCGAGGAGGCAGGCGAGACCTGGTCGAACAGGAAGGGGTGTTTGAGGACTCGGTGGGGTGGGGGCCCTTCGGAGAGGATGGTTGGCAGTCGATGTCGGACCGGCAGGCCGCGAGCATCCAGTCGATCATCGACGCACTCGATATGGATATCGAACCCAGGTCGAGCGGCGACAACGGACGGACCGTCCTGGAGATGGCCATCGCGCTGAGGGAGTCCGAACGGCGTGGGTTTTCGCCGGTGACGGTACCGCTCGAAGACCGGAGCCTCAAGATCATCCCTGCGAAGAGCCGGTTGTACTACAAGAAGGAGGTTTACGGGAAAGAGTGGTACGCCGAGCAGATGGCGAGCCATAAGCGCCCGTGAAAACCTGAACGGAGGCAGAAATTGAAGATACTGAGGTTCGAGGCTGGCGGCGAGACTCGCTACGGGATCCTCGAAAACGGGGACCTTGTGAGCGAGTTGGTAGGCTCGCCCTTTGGGAGTTTCCACGCTGGAGGCCCGGTGGGGAAGCTCAGTGAGGTGCCGCTACTGGCGCCCGTCGTTCCGGACAAGATCATCTGCGTGGGACTAAACTACCGGTCGCACATTGAGGAGATGGGCTTCGCGACGCCCGAACGACCGATGCTGTTCATGAAGCCCCGCACGACTCTCACCAACCCCGGCGACCCCGTGATCTACCCGCGGCAAGGCACGCAGGTTGAGTATGAGGGCGAGCTCGTTCCGGTCATCGGCAAGTCGGCCAGGCACGTTCCTGAGGAGGATGCCCTCGATTACGTGCTCGGGTATATGTGTGGGAATGACATGACAGAGCGCGCGCTCCAGCACGCCGAGTTGGTGAACAGGTCGATGCTAATCTCGAAGGGTTTCGACACGTTCTGCCCTCTTGGCCCAGTGATCGAGACCGATCTCGACCCGACGAACGTCGACCTTACGACGCGGCTCAACGGCGAGGTCAAGCAGCAGTCCAACACGTCAGATCTACTGTTCTCGGTGGCCCAGCTAGTGGTCCGAAATGTTTGTAATGATTGGTTGATTGGCACGGGGGCTTTCCCCGCCATGCCTGGCTTTTGGAGACAGCCGCTGGGCAGTCCGGCTTTCCACCCGTCATTTCAAGGATGTTGGTCTACTAGTCTCCTACATCAGTCAGGCGGTCACGCTAGAGCCCGGCGACGTCATCATGACGGGCACGCCGTCCGGCGTGGCGCCTGTATCCCCCGGCGACGTCGTGGAGGTCGAGATGTCTGGGATAGGCGTCCTGCGGAACCCGATCGTGGCCGAGGAGTAACGCCTGCCCGGCCTATCCTTGGCGTTCGAGGTATTGACATTCAGCACGCTCGGGTCGTATGCTGAGTCCAATGTGTAAGCTGACCTCGGCCGCGACAACGTACTATTGGTTCAACTTTACCCAGCCCCAGGCTGCCGGTGAAGGCAAGGTGCGCGCGACGTAGGCTCAGCTTACTAAAGGACCGAAACACCATGACCCCACCGGCAGCGGTGGGGTTTTTTGTTGTTTAAGTTAGCTTATGTGGCTTGAGCTGGGATTCTCAAAGTTGAACCGACTAATAAGCAGGGGCACACAGATATGCTGAAGACACTGACAAGAGACGTTCGGGTCCGGGGTACCGAGCGACTCATATCTCCTGGGGAGCTCATTGCCGAGTTCCCGATGACCTCCGAGGTCGAAGAGAGTGTCCTCGAAGGGAGGCGGCAGGTCGAGCGAATCCTCGACGGCGAAGACGACCGGCTCATGGCTATCGTCGGGCCGTGCTCGATTCACGACACGCGCGCCTCCCTCGAGTGTCAAGGGCGGTGTGAAAACGTACCAGCGGGGCGGAGCAAAACTGTACCACTGAACGCCGTAGAGTGGGCATCAAGGTTCGTGGGGCGTTGGAGATCAGGGTCAGTCAGATAGCTGGCGGCCAGAAGTCTTCTTGCTGTGCTTAGTCGGTAGCTGTCCCCGTTCATCTCCAGGATGTCGACATGGTGGGTGAGGCGGTCGAGGAGAGCTCCGGTCAGCCGTTCAGAGCCGAACACCTCGGTCCACTCGACGAAGGGCTCACTTGGAGGTCACCAGGACCGATCCACGCTCGTAACGCTGGCTGAACACCTCGAAGAGCAGCTCGGCGCCAGTCTTGGACAAGGGCACGAAGCCCAGTTCGTCGATGATCAGAAGCTTGATTCTCTCGTAAAAAGTCTGTGCAGGTCGAATTAGAACAACCGTACCCTTGCCTGGGTACAATATACAGTCTCTGTTCCGTGTCCTACCCCAACATACGGTAGCGCTCACATGTGCTAAAGCGCTGGAACTTCCTCAAAACGGGTTTTTACGAGGGAATCAAGCTTGAGTCGTGCGAGCCTTCTCTGCAGGTTGAGCAGACGCCGTTCGTCCCTGGCCTCGATCAGCTCGTGAACCAGAGCAGCGGCGGTGGTGAAGCCCACGGACAGTCCCCTCTGACACGCAGCCAGACCGAGACCGAGGGCGATATGGGTCTTGCCGGTGCCACTGTTGCCGAGAGCGATGACGTTGTGGGGGCGCTCGATGTACTCGCATCGTGCCAGCTCCAGAACCAGAGCCTCGTTCAGGGACGGCATAGACAGGAAGTCGAAGGTGTCGAGACTCTTGGTCGTCGGGAAGCGGGCTGCTTTGATCCGACGTTCCACCATGCGATGGTGACGGTCGATCAGCTCCAACTCCGATAGTCGCAGCAGGTAGTCCGGATGGTCAGCTCCCTCACTGGCACACTGGGATGCCAGCTTGTCGTACTCCCTCAGGAACGTGGGGAGCTTGAGTTGCTTGAGGTTGTGTTCGAGCAACATCGTGGACTTGTTGGTCATGACCGGCTCCCCGCCAGGAGAGCCATGTAGTCCCTGGTCGAGGTTGTTGCAACGTTGGTCCTGGGCAGATACGGGTACAACTCCATGTCGAGTCTAGGCGGTCGACCCTCGATCCTGCACAGCACCAGGTGCTTGACAGCATCGAAGCTCACAGCCCCGAGTCGAATGGCGTCTCGTACGGCGTCGTGGACTTCTTCCGGCTGGAAGTTCTCCATCAGTCTGAGCACCTGCACGAACTCCCTCTTTCCTCGCTTGCCCATCCGAGACTCCAGCAACCGCCGCAACACTCCGAACTCCTCGGGCAACTCCCATCCAACCAGCGGCGCCGCCTGATCCAATGCCCTCGTCTTCTTCTCAAGGAGCGGCAGGTAATGGAGAGGGTCGAAGACGAAGTCGTCTCGATCGTAGGACCGCCGATGGCGGGCGATGACTTCAGCGCCACAGCTGATCACAACCTCGTGTACATATCCGCGGACCAGAACGTCCCGATGACCGTAGGCCACCGGGACCGAATAGTCATTGGTCCGGTATCTGACCAGGGACAGAGAACTGACCCTCGTCGCGTGCTTGTCGCTGGCGTCGTACGGTACGGCCGGCAGAGGCAGCAGCTTCTCCAGGTCCCGCTCCAGCCGTTCTCCTATCGTCTCGTTGTGGCCGCGGAGTCGATCTTCGAACCGTCTGAGGCAGTGTTGCTCCAGATGAGCATTGAGGGCATCGAAGCTCTCGAACGATGGAATGGGCACCAGGAAGTTCCGGCGGACATAGCCGACCAGACCTTCTACTTTGCCCTTATCGTTCCCTTTGCCTGGACGGGCGAACCGGTCCTCGAACAGGTAGTGGGACTGAAGCTCGGAGAACACCCTGGTCCGCTGCCGGCGACCATCTCCCAGGATTCTGGCTACCGCGAGCGTGGTGTTGTCGTAGAGGATGCTCTGAGGCACTCCGCCCAGGAACGCGAAGGCGGAGACGTGTCCGTCGCAGAATGACTCCGTCGTCTCGGCGGGATACGCCTTCACATAGCACCCGTCGCTGTGAGGGAGGTCCAGGGCGAAGTAGTGGGCTTTGCGTTCCACTCCGCCGATGATCACTCGAGCTTCGCCGTAGTCGCACTGGGCATGTCCCGGAGGGTGGGACAGAGGTAAGAACATCTCGCGGGTATGACGACGGCGTTCTCGAACGTAGTCTTTGACTATCGTGTACTTGCCGGGGAAGCCGTGTTCGTCTCTGAGCCGTTCGTAGATACGCTTGGCGGTGTGACGCTGCTTCTTCGGTGAGCTCAGATCCTGCTCCAGGATCTGGTCCATCACACCCTTATACCTGAATTGGTCGGGCAACGGCGTTCTATCGTGACGTGCTGGGAATGAAGTTCCTTTTCCGTGCCCCGCCCGGGCTGGCTTTCTTCGACTGCGCCGACGTTCGGCTGATGTTGACGGCGCCTGAACCGGAGAGCGAAGAGCCGCCTGGCCGCGGCCGCCCCATCTACTTCACCGTGCCCGATGTCTCAGAAGCTTACGAGACCCTGAAGGCACGCGGCGTTGAGTTCGTCCACGAGCCCCAAATTATTCATAGCACCGACACCTACGAGTTATGGATGGCATTCTCCCGCGACCTTGATGAGAACCTGCTCGCGGTGATGGCCGAGGTTGGCAAATAGGGTTTAAGGCTCTGCATCTCAAAGCGGAGCAACGCGTTCAGAAAGACTCCTGGCAACCGTACCGGCCACATTATTAAGGAGCCCTTAAGAATCTGAAGATTTCGTTAAGCTTTAACCCGATATTTCCCAGATGGAATCCAGTGCTTTCATAAACACACCATCCTGAGACAGTCCAGACTATAAGATCGCCTGCTGAAGTTGTCAACTGCCACCAACCGCGCTAATATCACTTCATCTAGAGAAACAGGGTCTCCAAACCACTTGGAAAGGCTCTAAACGGATTATTCAGACCGAACCTCACGCTGCAAGTCACGCACCTTGCTCAGGGCAGCCTCGATATGATCACGATTCCCTAACAGACACATGCTCCTATCCAGGATTGAAACGAAGTCTCCCTATCCGCTCCAGCATTTCATCGAACATCTCCCTGGTCACCATCACCTCGGCAAGCTGGAACACAAGCCTCCTCGCATGACGCACCAGTCGCCCGCCTATCTTGATGAGTCTCGTCTGAATACTTGTCAGGGACCAGCTCTTTATCGCTTCTGGCAGAGCCAGCCTTCTGAAGAAGTTGCCCAGATTGTATGCCAGGATGAATAGCCACAGCCTCACCTGATTAGCCACGAACTTATGGCACGAGAGCCGAGTCCAATTGAGGACGTATTTCCCCTCTTTAATCCACTGCTCTGCTGTGCCTCTGCCATTGTAGAAGCTGACTATTCCCTTCGTTGGATAGCTCAGGTTGGTTACGATGAAGCCTACTCTTGGGAACAGTTCTCCCTGATGCCACTCCACCTTGGCCACTACTCTTCGAGGAACATTCCAACTCTGGGCCTGATAAACGAAGTCGTGATACGAGACGATGGGCTTTTGAGAGGGCCACTCGGTAGGCCGTACCAACAGGTGAGATATTTCCTTCTGAAGCACTTCGTTCGCCGGAAGCCTTATGGCGTAGCCGATATGCCTTGTCTCCAGGTACTCGTAAATCTCAGGCTTGGCAAAAGCAGCGTCTGCTCGAAACAGCAGCCTCACCGCCAGCTTCAGGTAGCGCTCGACGATGGGATTGATGAACTCCTTCCAGCCATCGGCGCTGTGGACGTTGCCTGGTCTGAGAACCGCCCCTTCGCAATCTCCAAACTGGTTGAAGCAGAACAAGGGGTGATAGCACATGCATCCAAAGTGGCCGTTGTAGGCTGCTTCCTCCTGCTCGCCATGCACCGGACTCTCCGAACTGTCGATGTCCAGGATGATACGCCTGTGTACGGTCTTGGCTAATGCACGTTTTATCCATTCGACATTCAGCCGCTCAATGCCCTTGAGGTTTTCCTTTTGTGTCAGCAACTCCGTCTCGAACCTACCCATCTCGCTGGTGCTGGCCGCGTTCCTGTCAGGGCCTTTCCAGCCTACCACTACTCTCAGGGCTGGGTCTTGGGAAAGGCGGTCGGCATCATTGGTGTCGTCGTATCCAGCGAGGCGGCTGTAGACTGGCTGTCTCAGCAGTGGGATTAGCTGATGCAGGATGTTTTTGCCCGTTCGACTCTCTTTGAGGAATTCGTCGGCAGAGTCGGTCAGGCTTAGGGCGTCATCAAGCTCTCTGCACGCCAGCAGTCCTGCGTCTGAGGTGATGGTAGCACCGCGAAACTCCACGCGAACTTTGGAGTCAAAGTCGAGCTTGAGAGGGGTCTTTTCGTCGTCACCCATAAGGTGCCTCCAACACGATTACGTAATCAGAAGCCAGAACCTATATTCATGGGTGTATTATAATGTATAGACTCCCATTATATCCGTTTAGTAATCAGAATATTCATAGTAATCACAGGAACGCCAATCACCACTTGGGTCTATCTGGGAAATCCAGGTTATATGGATCGAGCTTCGGTCTGCGAGCCGGTCGTTGCCGTCGATACCCTGGGGGCACGGAGTACTCGAGCATCTTGCGCACCGTGTCCCGGTGTAGCCCGAACACTCGGGCCGCCTCTCGGACGCTCATCCCTTCGACGAAACAAGCCTTGATTCCCTCGTAAAAACCCGTTTTGAGGAAGTTCCAGCGCTTTAGCACATGTGAGCGCTACCGTATGTTGGGGTAGGACACGGAACAGAGACTGTATATTGTACCCAGGCAAGGGTACGGTTGTTCTAATTCGACCTGCACAGACTTTTTACGAGAGAATCAAGCCTTGCGAACACGGAGGTAAATACCCACCTTGTACATCCAATCCACCTTCAGTCAGGTTCGGTCGTTCCTGATTGAAGGCGACAGGCGGTACGCTTTTCAAGCGCCACATCTCAGCTCTTGAGCCGCCCTGCCGGTACATTATCTCTCCGCCATTCACACTCGAGTACGCGGGGCGACTCAAGGACCTGGCTGACAGGCTCAGCGACCGACTTCTGGTGGTGATGCGGGTCTACTTCGAGAAACCCCGGACGACCGTCGGCTGGAAGGGGCTGATCTACGATCCCGCCCTCGACGACACTTTCGACATTCCCGCCGGTCTGCGCATCGCACGTTCTCTGCTACTGGAGATCGCCGAGATGGGCCTCTATGCCGGAACGGAGTTCCTCGACCCGATTGTGCCGCAGTACATCGCCGGCGTCGTCTCGTGGGCCGCCATCGGCGCTCGTACTACCGAGAGTCAGGTCCATCGGCAGATGGCGAGCGGCCTGAGCATGCCAATCGGCTTCAAGAACTCGACAGACAACAGCACTCAGAACGCGGTCGACGCGATGGTCTCGGCACGCCAGCCTCAAGATTTCCTCGGCATCGATCGCGACGGCCGGGCTTCGATCGTTCGGACGGGCGGCAACCCCTACGGACATCTGGTGCTGAGGGGCGGCAAACACGGCCCGAACTACGGCAGAGAAGCGGTCGCCGAGGCCCAGAAGCGGTTGGAGGAGTCAGGCGCTCGGCCGCAGCTACTGGTCGATTGTAGCCACGGGAACTCAAACAAAGACCACACCAGGCAGGCCGTCGCGTTCCGAGACGTGGTCGGCCAGCGCGCAGCGGGGAACGGCGGCATCATCGGCTGCATGCTCGAGAGCAATCTGCTCCCCGGAAACCAGAAGCTCAACGGCGACGCCTCGAAATTGACGTACGGCGTCTCCGTCACCGACGGTTGCATCGGATGGGCTGAGACAGAGGAGCTTTTAACCTGGGCCCACCACCAACTGGGCTAGAAACTAATCGCCAGGAAGCCATACGCGCAGGTTCTCGTCGCTGCCGGCCGCCACCGCGAAGCGACCGTCGCCCAGGTCGATTGCCGCCAGATTGGTGGTCAGAGTCCCGCCGACAGGGACGGTCCAGGCGACCGCGGCGCCTGACCCAGTGCGCCTGATGCCCGCCAGCTCCGTCATGTCTTGTGTTGGCACTAGCAACTCAATTCGCCCGTCGCCGTCCATGTCGCCGGCCAGGGCCATGTCCAGGTTCCGGGAGCCTAGCACGTGGGTCGAGAAACCCGGAAGCTGGGCCACAATTTCTAGCGAGTCGCCGTCCAACCGATAGAAGCCGACCACTCCGCCGATATGCGGGGTGAGGACCTCAGCTATCTCCGTCTCGCCGTTCGGCCCGAAAGGTGCCACGGCTAGCTGGTGTCGCCAGCGGCTGCCCTGACCGACGGGAGGTCCGGCCGCAACCCGCTGCCCCGACTCGCTGAAGACGACAACCCGCGCCCCAACGCGAGCGTCGCTGACTGTCATGATGATCTCTCGCTGGCCGTCGCCCGTGAGGTCTGTCCAAATGGGCGCGATACCTTCGATAACCGCATTGTCCTCGATCTGGAAGCTGGCGGCCACCTTCCCTCCTCCACGCGTGTCGATCAGGGTGACGCCCTCGGCCTCGGTGGTGTCCCCGAGCACCCCGTGAGGTAGACGTCCGGTGGGCCCAGTGAGCACGAGAACGCGCTCCTGCTCGTCGATTACGAGCCGGGCGTCGGGGAGCGCGTCGATCCCAAGACGTGCCTGGTACGGCCCGGTCCGGATGACCACGTCGCCGTCGTCGTCTACAGAGACCACGCGGGCTGTCGAAGTCAAGACGACAGGATGGGTAAAGGGCGAGGGCCCGCCGATTTGGGAGTTCGCGAGCGAAGCGACGTCCTTGTCCAGCCGTAGGAGCGGTGGCATGCCGGGCGGCAGGCGGTCCGGCTTCTTGTCCGCGTCCTGCACCGTGCCCAAGGCGGAGACTAGAAAAGCCTGGAGATCGCCGTTCTCGTTGACGACCGCCCAAAAGGTCTGTCCGTCCACCGCCGTCCCGACTACCCAGCTAGGCGAACCGTCGATTGGGATGTCCAGCACGGTCCCACCCGGAAACGGTCCTTTGCCGTCTACAACGCGATTTCCGTCCGCACGGTGGTGAGTGTAGCCGAGCTGGATGGTGTAGTCGATCAAAGGGATGTCCGGGGTGGGTGACGGCGCAGCGGGCACCAATGGAGTGACCGGACTCGTAGGCGAGCCGCACGCGGCAGCCGTCGCGAACAGAAGGCTCGTGATCGCCCAAGAAACGAAACGACGGGTCACGCTGCGAGCTGGAAGACTCGAATGTGACCTACAGATTGCGGAACGCTCGCTCTTCAACTATTCTTGCGCACGGAGTTTGGCCGGACCATCCGCAGAGGTGCCACGTTGAAGATAACCGACATCGAGATCATTCCTATCTTTCCGCCACTCGCCGAGCGGTATCGGGTCGTCAAGACCAGGTGGCCGACCTACCACCGAGTCGTCTTTAAGGTCCACACGGACGTCGGGATCACGGGCTACGGCGACTACGACTGGAACGGCCCGCCGCCCCCATTTTCGATGGTGGAGCCGCTGATCGGCCGCAGTCCCTTTGACTTTATGAACAACACGTTCAACCTCGGCCTCGGGTCCGCCCTGTACGACGTCATGGGCAAGTACCTCAAGGTGCCCGCGTACAAGCTGCTGGGCCAGAAGCTACGCGACGCAGGGACCGTCGCTGCCTGGTCGTGGGGAGGTCCGTCGCCCGAGCAGTTCGCTGGCGACATCCAACGAGCGGTGGACGAAGGCTACACGATCTTCAAGATCCACGCGAACCCACTGATGGACATCATGGAATGGACCCGCGCGGCGGAAGAGGTTGCCCCGTCGGGCTTCAAGATACATTACGACTTTACAGGGCGGTCGAGCCCAACGCCCACAGTGGGCTCAATGCTCCCCATCATTCGTGAGCTTGAGCAGCACCCGATCGTCGGCTGGATCGAGGACCCGCTCCCCAAGTTCGACGTCGATGGTTGGCGTCAGCTTCGCGCAAAGAGCCGTATTCCAATCGTGCACGGCGGACAGCCGATGCTGGGCGGGATTCAGGAAGCGATGCTCGGCATGGCCGATATCTACATGATCGGCGGTGACATCGGCGACACGATGGCTCGTGGTATCGCGTACGGGAAGGCGAACATCCAGGTCATTCTCCAGAACACCGGCGGCACGCTCATGAAGGCGTTCACGCTCCACATGGCGTCGGTACTGCCTACAGCGACGGGCCATTCGATTAACCTGGACGACCAGTGCGAGTGGGACATTACCACCGAGCTCATCCCAGTAGTGGAGGGGTTCTGTCGCGTGCCCGAGGCTCCGGGTCTCGGTCTCGAAGTCGACGAGGACGCTCTCGCCCGCGCCGCGGCCGCCGAGCCGCCGATGCCGCCCGACTTCATCGGCATTACCCACATGCCAGGTGGCCATACCTTGTACAGCATGGGCCAGCCGCACATCACGAGCCTGACCGGCCGGGAGCAGGCTACGATTCGGGGTATTAGCTTCGAGCGATGGCTCGACGATGGGAGTCCCGAGTTCCAGAAGACCTTCGAGCGGCTTCAGAACGACGGGAATTACATGGAGTAGGTCTAATCCCTTCCCCCGCCGGGGGAAGGTTAGGAAGGGGGAGTATTCCTCGTTTGACCCTCTAGCCGCCTTATACTTATAATGCTCCGTAGTGGGAACTAAGATCGCACTCCAGCCCGTCGATGTCGCGCGGAAGGCCGTGGACGTCGCGTCCGATAGGCAAGCCTCGGACATCGTGATGCTGGACATCCGAAAGGTCAGCGACTTCGCTGACTTTTTCGTTATCCTGACCGCCGAGTCGACGCGCCAGATTGACGACCTGACTGACGAGATCGAGAATGCGCTCGAGTCGCTGGGGGAGATGCGCCACCATACCGAGGGGACGCCGAGCGGAGGCTGGGTACTCTTGGACTTCGGCGCCGTAATCGTCCACATCTTCCGCCCTGAGGAACGCGACTACTATCGCCTGGAGGACGCCTGGCCGAGCGCCCTCGAAACTGTGCGGCTACTCTAGCAGCCCGGCTTCGACCATTACTGGGCGGTATAGCCCCCGTCCACGGGCATCGCTATCCCCGTAACGAAAGACGCCTCGTCGGAGGCCAGGAACAGGGCGGCCTTCGCGATCTCTTCGGGCTCTCCGAAGCGCTGCATAGGATGGCGTTTCCTGATCGCCTCGTACAACTCGCGATTTTCCTCGAGGGGGCGAGTCAAGCTGGCATGCGTGTATCCAGGACAGACGCAGTTGACTCGCAGGTTGTTCCGCGCATGCTCGACGGCCAAGTTCCTGGTTAGCTGGACGACGCCGCCCTTCGATGGCACGTAGGCGCTGAACCCCTTTGCGCCGGTCAGCTCCGAACCCACAAGGCCCATCACTGAAGAGAGGTTGATGATGGAGCCGCCTCCGCTGCGGAGCATGGCCGGCACCGCGTGCCAGCACATGAGGAACGTGCCCCGGAGGTTGATTCCCATCACCCGGTCCCATATCTCGTCGTGGGACATCGTGTCGGGAAGCTGTCGATCATTGATCCCGGCGCTGTTAACTAGCACGTCGAGGCGTCCGAAGGCGTCGACCGTGTCTGCCACCATCCGCTGAGCGTCCGCGTCTTTGGATACGTCGCCGCTAGCGGTGACGGCCTCGCCGCCGGCCGCGAGGATCGAATCGGCGGTCTGCGTCGACGATTCGTCGTTTACGTCTGCGACGCAGACGCTGGCGCCTTCTGCCGCGAAGAGCTTCGCCGTTGCCCTGCCGATGCCGGAGCCAGCCCCGGATACCAATGCGACCTTTCCCTGAAGCCTCATGCCGACCTCCTATCGCGAGCGATCGGTATCGATGCCGTGGACCATTGGGATTCCCTCGTGGCCATGATGAGTGCGGGCGACATCACGTCACAGACACCGGTGAATTCTCACCACGGAACAACGTCCAGCTGCGGCCAGCAGTCCTTCCATCGCTTGACCTTTGCTACGTAGACGTCCTCCGTAATGCTCACCTTGTTTGGCTTGATCGTCATCCCAAACAGGTCGTTAAGCCTGTAAGGAGCGTACACTTCAAATCCACCGTGCAGGTATCTCACGCCGACGCAGGTCGCTGTTGTGGGCCAAGAGTTGATCGCGTCTTCCACAGACTGGTAGGGTCTGATCGCGTAGCCGAAATGCTCCTCGTGCCAGATGTGAACACGGGCCTGGTTCTTGAGGTCAACCGTTATCGGCACCCCATCGAATACCTCGCGACACTTGCTGATCAACTGACTCTCGGCTTCGTAGCTGACATCGTCTGGGTCGAAGTAAGCGAGATCGAGGTCCTCAATGTACGAATGTGGCGGTATACCCGAGATGTGGTTCCAGACAGTCTGAGCGATACACCCTCCGCCCAGGTACCAGCTGGGGAGATCGAGTGACTCGGCACGTTTGAGAGCCTCCGAGATGATGGGGCTTTGTCCCAGAGCGGTCCGCAAAGAGTTGATTTGTAGTTCCAGGCCCTTATTCATATGACATATCAACCACCTGGGCAAATCAACCTGGGCCTCGCCGCCCACATCGCCCGCCCGTAATCGCCGCGTCTCCTCAATTGTTTCTGTTAAGACGTCCCGGCATCGGGCGGCACGGCTTGATCTCCACTACTCCTGGGGGGTGAAGTCTAGGGGGAACTCCTTCGAAAAGTACACGTGGGCGTCTTCGCTTCCCAATGGTGTAGCGAGCTCGCGGAACAGGAAATAGTCGATGGCGGTCCGCCAGGAGTCAGGTTCGAGAAGGCCGCCCACGAAATCCATAACCGTCACACCCTTGTAGCCCTCTGGGAACCACCACCGGTGCTTGATACGCTGCCCTTCGGTGAACCGGTCTGCCAACAGGGGCTCCGCCTGGGCGATGTTCTTGTCGTGAACCAGAAGCACTGATGCGTCCGGGGTTGATTGCGGCGGCGAAGTCTCGTACGACGGCCAACCGACGCGAGTGTTACCCCTCAGGTACCAGGCCCATGGCCAGGTGAACCCACTCGTCGCGTCTACCGTGACGGGCAGGGTAGTGGGGTCCTCGACGGCGCTCAGCTGCCGGGAGAGACGGGCAATGTCCGGCGATGTTTGCGTGTAGACCATCATCTCCACGGGAACGTCACCGTTGGCGTACGTGACCCTCCACCCGGCCTGAATGCTCAGCGCGAGGAGTGCTACAACCAGCGGTATCAGTGCCATGTGAGGACTAGGGCGTCGCCACTGGATTCCCCGAACGAAGTCACCCAGAAACCTCCCTCCGAGGACTATGAGGGGCAGAGTTATGTTGACCAGTAGCCAGGGCATTTTCTCGCTGGCGACCGTATACAGGACCCAGGTCGTGGCGGCCCAGTACACCAGGAAAAGGCCGAAGCGGTCTTTGCGTCTGAAGTAGTAGATGCCGCCAAGAATTGCCAGGAGGAGCGGCAGGAACTCGTAGATCGACGTAATAAGGATGTAGTAGTACCAGGGCTGGCCGCCTCTCGCCTCTCCCTGCTGAACTACCCAGTAGCCGAGCCCTTGCCATACACCGGAACCGATCCCCCCCAGGTGCGTGAAAAAGGTCGAATAGAGGGTCGCCCAAACCACGTAGAAAATAACGGCGGCCTTCAGCCACACGGCTTTGTTCCACTTGGTGCCGAGGGCGATCGATATCCAGAGAACCGCAAGTACGGCGATGGCCGCTATGACCAGCCCGCCTCGAGCCGAGGCCCCTATCGGACTACCTTCACCCACAGGGCTAGCCAGGACGAGGCCCGACCAGCTAAGCAGGGGAGTGTCCTGGAAGACGCTAATGAGCGCCGTCCACTGAGGCAGCGTCAAAGTGATCAGGAGCAGCAGGAACGACGCCTCGCGAGAGAGGCCTGACATGGATAGCGAACGGACCGTGGTCGTCCACAGGCCGGCGGCCAAACGAAGTATCGCCACCGGCGGCGATACTTCGCCGACCGCTACCCGAGAGCGAATAGACGACCAGTTCCTCGAGAGCAGTACGAGGACCAGGTAAAGCCCAAGGGTGGCGGTCACGATGTACGAGGTCTCTTTGGTCGCGAAGGCCAGCGCCAAGAGGGCCGCTGAGAAGTAGAGATAGCGGTGCCGGCCCTCTTCGATGTAGCGCCACATACACGCCACGAGCCCGAGTGTCCAGAGCGCCATCAGTATGTCGTTGCGCGCGAACCTGCTGAAGTACAGCAGGGCCGGCGAGAACGCCAGCATCGCCGAAACGAAAATTGCGCCTAGGGTCCCGAGTTTTGGCCGCAGGAAGAACGGCAAGCCCACAAGCAACGTGCCCGCTATGGCGTAGACAAGCCTCGCGCTCACATCGCTGTCCCCGAAGAGGACGAACGCCCCAGCGGTCGCCTCCATTTGGAAGGGGCCATGCATCATAGGGTTGTGGATGAAGCCTTGCCCGTTAGCCAGGTACCAGGCGTAGGTCGCGTGGAGGCTCTCGTCGTGGTGCATTGCGCGAGACCCGAGGTCCCACAGCCGCATAGTCGCCGCGACGAACATGAGGCTCAGGTAGGCGGCGGCTTCCCACCGGCCGACCTGCGGCCAGGTGATGCGCTTGGGGTCGAGTCTATTCAGACCTACGGCCATAAGTAACTAGTGATACGCGTTTGCTTGCCAGGGCGTCACAGCTCCCAGTGGTAAAGCAAAACGCCACCCTCGTCGAAGACTAGCTTCATGAATTCTGAAAACTTGCCGATCCCGTCCGTCGAGTACTTCTCTCGCTCCCGCGGACCAATATAAACATAGTCTACGCCGTACTTCGTCAGCAAGGTTTTTGCCGCGTCGATATCGTTCGTCTGATAGATTGTGGCGACGTCCTGTTCTCGACTGCCTTGAGGGTCCGCGCCGCCTCGCCACTGGACCTCGTGCCCTGGCCAGCCGAGGACTGTCGGCACGCCCGTGCTGGCGGAGATCCGGCCGAACGGCGTGTAGTCGCCACCCACCGCCTCTAGAACGGTCGCGTCTCGGTCCGCGTTACTCCTTAGATACTCGACGGCGTCGTACTCGCCGTCCGCATCGCGATTGATGAACGCCAGGCCATCGAGAGTAGGGTTGTCATGGAAGAGGTCTCCTTTCGTGGCCGCGGCCGCCAACGAGTAGTAGGCGGCACCAACCAGCGCGGCGACAAACACGCTGGCCCAGACCAGGCGCAGGGCCTGTGTCAGGCTGCTGATACTGTCTTTGAGTGACATCCAGTAGTAGACAGCGAATCCCGAAGCGGTGGCGAGGACTACCCAGCTCTGGTAGTAGAGCTTGAATACCGTATTCATCCGCTCGTGGGCGCCGCCGAAAGAATCGTCTACGTACAGCATCTCCGGGCCCATGATAAGCAGAAGCCCCAGCGCCGCCAGAGCCAGGGCGAACACCTTGCCGGCGGCGTCCATGCCGGGCTCTCCCGCCAACCACAACGCCGAGTAGACCGCGATTCCGATCAACAGCGCGAAGGGCAGCACCTGTATCAGTCTGCCTATGACGATCGTCGTGGTGCCGCCAGGCTCGTTGAGGTAAATGAACGACCAGACGACGAAGGGGGCGAAACCGACGAACAGCGATGCACCGGTGATCCGTGCCCAGTCCCGCCTTACAGTCGTGCGCCAGAACACGCCGAGGATAAAAGGCGTCACGGCGACAAGGAACAGCGACCATACCAAAAACATGTGGAATGGCCGCGTCGACACCTGTCCTTGCGCTCCGATCCCTTCGACCTGGCTGGTGAAGGTCATGAGGTACGGGGAGATCAGGACCACTGCCGTAACAACGACAGCAATGGCTGTTGGCGCTGAGTCCCTAAGGACCCCCCAGCCAACGGCTCCCCTGGCGGTGTATGCCTTCAGCGCCATCACGCCGAAGACCACGGCCGCGAATACCGGCAGGTCCCACATGTTCGTGAAGGCCAGCCCACCAAGGCAGAGTGCCATCGCTCCGAGGGATGCATATTGCCAAACGTCCCTCCTGCTCCAGCCGTGCGGAGGCGACCTGAGATAGTTCCAGCATAGGGCCAGAAACAGTACAACAAAGGGAACTGACATCACGTGTGGGTGAAGGTCGCCGAGAATGTAGCTGAACAACGGGAACTCGTGGATCGTGTAGTCGACCAGTTGGTCGTCTTCGGAGGCGCCGATCACCCGGGTAGCCCGCCACCACCAGTAGAACTCGTCGGGGCGCCACGATTCGGAAAGAGTTGGGGCGGGTCCGTCCAGTCCATCGATCCCCACCCACTCCCACAACCCTTTCGAGCCGATGCCGTTGGCCCGCATGAACTCCAGCACACCCTCGAGGTTGGCCGCTCCTACTAGTAGCACAGCCGAAGCTAGGCCGGCGACTATTGCATGGCGGAACCGCCGCGACTCGGACCGGACGATGCTGTGGACCAGGCCGAACATACCGGCGGCGCCGAGGGCAGGTATCAGGGCCAATGCCAGGTTATACGAGACGTTCGACGAAATCCCCGTCAGCTTGCTGAGCGTGCCCATCATCCAGTAACCGAAGTAGTAGTAGCTGACAGGCTCACCGGCCAGCCACGGGTCCTCTGGGGCGCCTGTGAACGAGCGGATGGAAGCGTTGAGGAACATGAAGTCCATCGGCTGTTCTGTGTGATCGATAAACGGGTCGTAGGCGCGATATATGACCCAGACGACGAATACTCCAAGGAAAACGCCCTCCGTGGTGAGGATGAGCGTCCGATGCCGTCTGAAGAACGCGAGAAGCTCCGCGCGGCGCGGCCACGCGTACCAGGCGGATAGGGCGCCGACGGCCAGGACAAGTGCGAGGATGCTGAGCTGCGTGGCGGGCAGGACTCGGAGGACGCTGAGCAGCCACGAAAGGTAGCCGATCAGAAGAATGCCGAAGGCTTTGCTGATGCTGAATCCGCGGTCGCTCAGACGAGGAAACAGGTAATAACAGAGAGGGAATGTTGCCAGCCCAATAACCTCGATCGCCAGCAACCAGAGCAGGACCGTCAACATGTAGCTATTCTAGCCGGAATGGGGTAGGGGTGTTGTAGGGCTACGATCCATTGAATAGGGCGTCGACGAACTCCTTGGGATCGAACGCCGCGATGTCGTCGGGCTCTTCGCCCGTGCCTATATAGAGGACGGGGAGCTTCAGTTCATTGGCGATAGCCACCACCACGCCACCTTTGGCCGTGCCGTCGAGCTTTGCAAGGAAGACCCCGTCGCACGGCAGGGCGTCGACGAAGGCGCGAGCCTGGTGGAGGCCGTTCTGCCCGGTGGTAGCGTCCAGCGCGAGTAATATGTGCTGGTTCCGGCCTTCCTCACGTCGAGCAAGGACGCGCTGCACCTTCTTGATCTCCTCCATGAGGTTGAGTTTGGTGTGAAGGCGTCCGGCGGTGTCGATGATCACCACGTCGGCGCCGCGGGCTTTGGCCGCCTGCAGTGTGTCGAAGGCGACGGCGCCCGGATCTGCCTCGGGCCGGTGTGCGATCACGTCGGTTTCCAGCCGTTGTCCCCAGGACTGCAGTTGGTCGATAGCCGCGGCGCGGAAGGTGTCCGCGGCGCCGAGGATCACCTTCTTACCCTCTTCCTTGTAAAGGTGTGTCAGCTTAGCGATGCTGGTCGTCTTCCCCACCCCGTTTACACCGACCATCAGGACGACTAGCGGGCCCCGCTCGCCGACTTCAGGCCGGTCGCGATCAGCGGAGCCAAGAATGGTCGCCATTTCGTCCTTGAGTATGGCAAGGACTTCGTCGGCGTCGCCGGCGCTTTCTTCTCGGACCCGTTGCCGCACGCGGTCCAAAATGACTTGAGTCGTGGCGACGCCCATGTCAGCCGAAATCAGAAGCTCTTCAAGGTTGTCCCAAAGCGACTGGTCTATCTGGGACCCACGCAGCAGGGATGCGACTCGGCCGAACCACGCGTTGCGAGTTTTCTCTACGGCGTGGGCCGTCTTCTCTTTATCTCTGGGACGCAGGAATCGCAGCATAGGGTATTCGGAAAAGCGGGACGCAGTCAGTCCAGCTGGATTTGAAGGATAGGGAAAGCGACTAGAGAGTAGCACGATCAATTAGGGGCAACAAGAGAAGACGCCCCAGCCAGAAACGAGAGCCGCCAGCTTCCAGGAGCCGGCGGCAGAGAAGTCCGGAGTCCTACTATCGAGACTCAGATGAGCCTAGCGAACGCGCGGGGCGTGCGCCGCTCCGCTCGCTATCGGCTCGTTCAGGTAGACGTCGCCGTTGCGGATCTTGATGTTAAAACCACATTCGGGTGTGCTACACACCCATGCTTTATAGTGAATGGGAGCACCCTGTCCCCCAAAGTCCGACAGCGGAAGCAAGCTGCCAGTCTCACACTTCTGGCACGGCGGCCAAGTTTCGTTCCCCACAAGTCCCTCCTACACTGCCGTTCGGCTCAAAAAGCGCGCGTAGTATATCACCGGCGAAAGGACGCGTACAACACGCTCGGACGCCGGTCGGGCCACAGGGAATAATGGGGAGCATGGGTACGACGGAATCTCGATCTATGAAGTCATAGCCAACCCTTTCCGTCATTTCCCTGAAAAGAGGGTGTACGAAGCTAGCAGAAGGAGCCCTCATCTCAATCTTCTCCCAGAGGTCGGGAGAAGAGGTAAGGGTCCGCTCCTTTTCATGTTCCGTGGTGTCGGTGGCAACCGACATGGGGGACTGCTATGAAAAGGACCTGCTCCACGGGCCTCCTTTGGTAGGGGCGCATTGCATGCGCCCGCGTCCCCGGCGTGAATCGCGACGCAGCAGACACACACGGCCCGCTCGTGTGTCGACCAGAATTGCTCCCAAACATTACAGTTTTCATCCTTGAGGGTGCTGGTAGCAACCGGCATGGACGATTCCGGCGAAAGGCCTGCCCCGGCGAAAGCCGCGGGCCGGAATCCAGGAACCCAAGAACCGAAAAGCTCGCCGCCTCACGCTTGGGGCGTGGTCAAAAGCGGTAGGCATCTTCGGCATTTGTAGAGGCGTCCCGATGTCACCCCGATGCCACATCGGGGTGACTGAAGCGTTCCGCCCAAGCTGGTCCGTTGCTCTGATACCGTGGTTCCGCCTGGTCTTAATCACAGCCGCACCAAACCAAAACTGTCGTTGTCCAGTCAATATGTCACCCCTAAGCCCAAATCCACCGAAGGGATGACTATGCAGCAGCGGAACGGGCGATAGGGGCAAGGGAGGGCGATGGTCCGGGCACGATTTGGGGTAGAGGGGGGTCGGTGTTTGTCTTCAGTTGCCGCGGGGAGACTTTGTGACCGTCTGCGAATGTTGGTCAGGGCGAGATAGCGGGGAGAGGACACAGCAAGAGGCACTCGCAGACCGGACTGGCGCGAGTTCGCGGGGACGTTCGGTTGGCCGGATGTCGGCCGGTTGCCGCCGCCGCCGTCAGGCAGGGAGTGGCAGGGCGCGCAATCGGGCCAGGGCACGATCGAACTGGGCTTCCCAAGGCCAGCGCTGTGGCAGATGCAGTGTGAGGCGGCGCGCCGAGCGGGTGATCCGTCCGGCCAGGGAGAAGAACCGCCGCCGGAGGGTCTTGGTGGTCACCACCTGCTCGCCCAGACCGATGCGCGCTGTCCAGCGGGCGATGTTGTGGGCCATCACCTGTACCGCCAGCCAGGCGGCGTTGGCGGCGAAGCGGCCCGAGGGGAGATGGTTCAACCCCACACCGTGCTTGAGGTCTCGGATGGCATTCTCGATCTCGGCGTGGCGGCGATGGTCGGCCTCCAGTTCGAGCATCTCCCCGTCCCGGTCGGTGATGAAGCCGTGATAGCTGTAGGTGGCGAAGAGGGCCAGCTGGGAACCGGGCGTGGGCTTCACACGCCGGACGATGAGCCGCACCGGCGCGGCGTCAGGTTCACTCTGGAAGGGAGTGCAGGTGGTCTCGGCCACATCGGCGGCGCCGTCCATCGAGTAAGGAATCGGCGTCCAGGCATCTTCGGGTATCGCCTCGATGAGATTGTGCAGGCTTTTATGCTGGCGGATGGTGATGGAGAAGCGGACATCCATCTTGCGGCAGACGGATACCACGCCATGAGTGTAGAACCCGCTGTCGGCCCGTAGCGTGAGTCGTCCGTTGGCCCCGGCGTAGCGCACCCGTCCCACCGTCTCCCGCAGGAAGTGGGCGGCGCCGCGGGCGGTGTTGGCCCGGCCCTCGCGCAGCCGGGACATCAGCACGTCTCCGGTGCCGGCGGCGATGGCCAGCAGTGGGTGGTAGCCCCGCTTGCCGGTATAGCCGTGGTGGCGGGCGCCCTCCTTGGCCAGTCCGTAGGTCTCGCAGATGGTGGAATCGAGGTCGATGGTGAACGGCGCGTCGCCGGGTCCGGCCCCAGCGGCCCAGGCCCGGGCCAGCAGCTCCCGGCTCACCCGGTCCAGCTGGCGGACGTGGCCCCACCGGAAGCTGCGCAGGAAGGTGCCCAGGGTGGATGGCGCCTTGACCGTGCCGCCCAGGGTGCAGGCCGTCCCCCCGGTGCGCAACACATCAGCGTCGTCGATGCAGTCGCCGCCGGCCATGGCTGAGGCCACCAAGGTCATCAGCTTGTCTCCGGTGTTGGCCCGCCCCGGCGCGCCGCCCAGGTCAAGGTGATGGTCAACGAGTTCCCGCAGGCCCAGATGCCGGGCGAGGGTGGCCGGCAGGAGCAGACCGGCATTGGCCACCAGGCGGTGATCGTCAAAGACGATACGGATACGGTCGGGCTGGTTGCGTGGTAGCATCTATTGGGTGCTCCTTCTCTGGGACTGTTTTGCTGTCACAAAACCATTATCCCAGATTCAGAAGAGCACCCTCTGGCCACTTCAGGATGCTAACCCGACGCCCTCCCTCGGTGGATTCGGGCTAAGTGTTCAGTGAATTTGTCCTGGCGGGTGATTTGAAGGGCCTTCGCCAGGGGTGGTGGGGGGCTGGTTTTCGAGGTAGAGGCGAGTCGCCGATGGGCGCCTTGCCTCTAGCAGTGTCTTGGTTACCATTGCGCTGTGGCCGGTTCTGTGCACGGAGAGAAGTGGTACCTGGGGCAGCATCCTGTGAGAGGAGGGCACGTCCTTGATAGGTGACGATAAGCTCTCCGTCGAGCCGTAGTTGGACTTCGACGCGTGCCCGGGCATAGCTGGCCCGATGGGGGTCGGGCAGTATCTGCAGCGTGCAACCCTTGAAACGCACGGTGTTGTCAGCCGCCACAGTCCGCTGGTACTTGAAGCAGAGGATGCCAGCGAGGTCCGTTCCCGCAGGGACGCACTGGTAGGCGGCACCCGGCTGGGCGGCGGGAACGCCGAACCGGGAGTTGAACCGTGGCAGGAAGTCCGCCAGTACAGCATTGGCCTCCTCTAGCGTGCTGGCTCCGGCCAGGCGCAGCTCCATCAGCAGCCGGTCCTGGAAGGTCCCCCAGAGTCGTTCGATGCGGCCCTTGGCTTGGGGCGAATGGGCGAGTACCAACCGGACGCCCAGCTCATTGAGCGCACGGCCCACTTGCGTCTGGGGAGTCTGGCCCGTCAGCTGCTCCTCCAAGGTCTCATTCTGAGCACGGCTCACCGTGAAGGTGCTGTGGCGATCGCTGTAGAGGGTGAGGTTACGTCAATAGGTGTGTAAACGACATCAGGCGGCGACCTTCTCAGCCGTTGATTCAATGGCGATTCCATCCGCATACTGTGCACCGAGATAGACGTCTTCGATCAACTCAGGGGCCTTCAGACGCCTGAAGCGCTGTTCGGCGACCATCAACATTTTCCAGATCACCGCTATCGCCCGATCGACCCTCTTGTAGCGCTTGGCGGCATCGGTCCGAAGCCTGAGGGCCGCGAAGGGTGATTCTACCGGGTTCGTCGTGCGAAGGTGCCCCCAGTGCTCCTTTGGGAAGTCATAGAAGGTGATCATGCGGTCCCAGTCCCGCTCCAAGGCCTCTGAGGCCGCCTCGTAGGAATGGTCGCCGCACCACCTGGTGAACACCGTCCTGAGCCGCTCAGCCTCTGTCCGAGTCTGGGCGTAGGGGATAGTACGCAGCATGAGCTTGGCCTGGTCCTGTTGTCGCTTTGGAAGCTTGGCGAGCACGTTTACGATCTTGTGGTTCCAGCAGCGTTGCTCTGCCGCCTGCGGATAGACGTTGCGCAGAGCTCCCCAGATGCCCAGGTGTCCGTCTCCAACCACCAGCCTCGGGCAGCTCAAGCCCCGGCGCTTGATGTCCCTGAGCACCTCGGACCAGTTCTCTGTGGACTCCCTGTATCCGGGAACAGCGCTCACCACCACCTTTCTCCCGTCGCTCAGGGCCGCCATCACCACCAGTACCGCCGCCTTCTCCTTCTCAAGACCAGCCTTGACGTAGACTCCATCCACCCACATGTAGACCACTTCCAGGTCATCGAGGGGCCGGCTGTGCCATTGGGCAAGCTCATCGTTCCACTTGGACTTCAACCGGGCCACCGTGCTCGCCGATACCGGTGCGTCCTCTCCCAGCAGCCCCCGCAAAGCCAGATCGAAGTCGCCTTCGGATAGACCGTGCAGGTACAGCTCGGGGATCAACTCAGCAACCTTCCTGGTCCTGTTGACGAACAGCGGCAGCAGCCGGCTCTCGAACTGCTCCTCGGTATCGCGGACTCGCGGCCGCCTCAGCTGTATCGTTCCCGAACTCAGCGTAAGCCTCCGGGCTCTGCCGTATCCGTTCCGATAGCCGGTATCGTTGTCCGAGTCGGATCTGAGCGCCGACTTCGCCCTTCCCAGAAACGCCGTCACCTCCTCCTCCAGCAACTCTTGGACCAGCCTCTGGACCTGGCTTCGCACCCAATCCTCCAACTGCTCCCACTCCGGCCTTGACTCCGACCTACTCTCAGTGCTTTCCTTCCTCATGGGCGGTGTATCTCCTCTCTTGGGCCTTGAGCCCGTCTTGTTCAGAGAGAGGGTACACCGCCTGACCGGTTACACACTTTTTGAGGGTACCTCTAGAGGGTAAGGGGGATGCCCTTGCGTTGGATGACCCCTTGCAACAACTGCATGTAGCCGTATGAGTCTTCTTGTTCACGAAAGCATCCGTAGGGAACGGTGCCGGTGGCGTCGTCTATCCCGCCGATGAGCGTGAGCCAGGGACCGCGTCCTTGGAGCCAGTCGTGGCGGCTGCCGTCCACCTGGAGCATCATCCCCTCCTGAGGATAGCGTTCGCGCCGGCGACGGTGCTTGGGTGCTCGTCGGCGGCGCGGCGTCTTGATGCCCGCCTGTAGTAGCACCCGCCGCACGGTGGACCGGGACAGGAACAGGCCCTCGCGCTCGGCCATTAACTCACTCAGGTGCGTGTGGTTCGCACCATCGTACGGGCCGGCGGCAAGGGCAACTACCCGCTCACGAACAGCCTCACTGACCGTATGCGGGGGCCGGCGGCCACGATTGCCGTGGGCGATGGCGACCACTCCCTCCCGCCGGTACGCCGCCAACAACCGACGGACCTGGCGCACTGACAAACCCATCAGCTCACCCGCCTGGGCGGCCGTCAGTTCTCTACTCTCCACCCGATTCAAGACTATGATCCGCTGCTGCTCTTTCCTGTTCAATGTGATTGTCTCGATGGTGACATTTTCACTGAACAGTTAAGGGGTGTCACAATCACTGACCTATCACACGCACCAAACCAAAACTTGACATACTAGCACATTCGTGCTACGCTATCTTTTGAGGGACTGACCCCACGGGTCGGTTCTTTTGTTTTTTAATCACCGACACAGAACGACGAGATCAACAATGCACAAGACGACAACCAAAATCGACCACTCGTACCCCGTACCCTGTACCCCGGCCCCCACCCCCGACCTGTCGGATTTCCCCTGAAAGTGTCGGAAAGCCTCAGATACAAATCCGACAACTTCCTACGGATTCCGACACTTTCGAAGAGCGTTTTTTCAAGACCACCACTAAACCAGGAGGACTCAACATAATGGAAAGCGACCCTCAACCGGAATCGCATGAGCTTTCTGACAGGCAGTTGCCCGTCCTGCCGTACCTCGTCATGGCCCCACCGTCTCATCGTCCTCGATTTGTGAGAATGACCGCCTTGGGGTTATACTTTCGGGTGGTCCCCGCGTCGCCTTCGGCGCGGGGATAAGTTAATCGTGCGGAAAGCGCCTTTCGGAAGCCCTTCCAAGACCTTGAAAGTCGGCATACTGAACGTCACAGCTTACTCCGGACTGGAACTTGTCCGGATTCTGGACCGGCATCCCGAGGCTGACGTCACTGCTGTCACGGGACGTACCAGCGCGGGCAAGGCGTTGGCCGACGTTTTTCCTCATCTCTCGTCCCTTTCACTAACCATCACAGAGGACATCACAGAATCCGTCGACGTGGTCTTCTCGGCTCTGCCGCACGCCGCGAGCGCCCAGAAGCTGGCTGGTCTGCTTGACCATGGCGTCAAGGCGGTGGACATCAGCGCCGATTTTAGGCTGCGCGATGCCGAAGCATATAGAGAGTGGTACGACGTCGATCACCCTGCTCCGGAATACATCGAAGATTCGGTCTACGGACTGACGGAGCTGCACAGAGACGAGGTCGCGGGGGCAGATCTGGTGGCCAATCCCGGCTGTTATCCGACGGCTGCGGTCCTCGGTCTCGCACCTGCGGTACGCGCCGGAATCATCGAACCGGACGTCATCGTCGATGCCAAGTCGGGGGTGTCAGGCGCGGGCCAGAAGATGGACCGCGACCATCTTTATTCGGAAGTCAACGAGAACCTCCGAGCCTACGCCCTGGGCGGCCATCGCCACCTTCCGGAAATCACGCAGGAGCTTGGCGCCGTAAGCAACGGAAGCGAGTTCAACGTGACCTTTGTACCTCACTTAGTGCCTATGACCAGGGGAATCCTGGCCACTTGCTATGCACCGCTGCGTCCTGGCTCTCTTGGGGCGAGCCCCCCTACCCAGGTGGAGGTGCGGGACCTGTATGAAAGCTTCTACGCGGGCGAGGCGTTTGTGCAGGTCTCGCCGTCGCCCCCGACGACCAAACAGACGCTCGGGGGAAATATATGCGTCGTGTATCCCGTCGTAGACGAACGGACCAATCGGCTCGTAGTGATAAGCTGCATCGACAACCTCGTCAAGGGAGCAGCCGGCCAGGCGGTCCAGAACATGAACTTGATGTTCGGCCTGGACGAGGAAGAGGGTCTTCAGCAGCTCTCGCTCTATCCGTGAAAACCTGTCTGACTCACACTCGGTGACCGGAGGCACTACCTAAATGAGAAAGTTCGTTGTATGGAACATCGCATTCGTGCTGCTGTTCATCGCCGGCTGTCTCGGGGCACTTACCGTTTACGTCGGGGCCTCCACGGTCGATTCGGCAGACACCGCGGGTGAGTTCCTTGGTCTCCTTGAAACTCGCGATTTCGATGCCGCCCGCGACTTGACCTCGTCCTTGTTCCAGGCCTCGCAAGACAGCTCGTCCATGCGTAGCAACTTCGATACTGCTGGGGTCGCGAAGGTTGAGCTCGTACCGTGGAGAGATCGCACGGTCGAGCGTCGCCTGGACTCGGACATGCGAGCGTTTCTCACGAACGGGTACGGAGACGAAATACTGCTGTGGCTCAAGATGGCCAAAGAGGATGGCCAATGGAAGGTCCTCGCGATGGCCGACGAACTGCGTCGACACATTGGCCCCGGCATGTGGTTTCAGACGATCCCTTCCGAAGAAAAGCTGCGTGAGTTGACGGACAAGGCGATTGCAGACTTTGCCAAAGCTTTGAGAGATGAGGACCTCGCGGAGTTCTACCAGACAATGTCCAGGGGGTTTCAAGTCGGGGTCCCTATTAGCCAGTTCCAAAGGGGCTATCAATTTCTGATAGACAAAGGGGCAGACATAACGGGTGTCGAAGAGGTCAGGGCGATCTACGATCTGCGTTTGCCACCCTCGATTCCAGACCCGGACGAGATATTGCAATTAGGCGGCCCTGATGCCGAGTTCCAGGGGTCTTTCCACGGTCTGGCGCTGATTGAGGAATTCAAGCCAGGGGAAGCCAGCGGAGAGCTTGCCGCTGGAGGCGCAGGCGTTGAGCCACGGGTGCTTGACGTGTTGATCGTGTCTGGCTTCTACCCGATTGAGGCCGGCCCTGTCGCCTTTACTTTCCGCTACATATACGAGCATCCCGAATGGAAACTGTTCCGTATTCTGGTCAAGGAGCCAGACCTCACAACGATCGAGCCCCACCATTGCATTCAGTGGCTACTGACCCAGACAGTAATGGACCCTTCTCTCTGCTTCCAAGAGTAGCCCCGGCGTGGCCGGTCGGACAGCCAACTGATAAGAACCCGCTCCGGGCATCGGACCGACCGTTCGCGTGGACGCGCCGATTGCCGTGCTACTACCTCCACGCTACAATATGTGAGCGGCCCGACCGCACCTAACCGCTCAGGCCAGGACACCGGCAACCGCACGACCTGCTATTTTCAGACCGACGGCCTGATGGGCCCTGATCGTGCCCCCATCGTCTAGTGGACTAGGACGGCGGCCTTTCAAGCCGCAAACACGGATTCGAATTCCGTTGGGGGCATTTCCATTCCGAACACTTTGACGCGCCTGTTCGGTCCACGAAAGGCTCTTAGTCGCGTTGACATGTCGATTACCGTCAACGACGACCGCTGACGTTGGACCAACACGATATGGCTGACCAAGAAACACTTGATCGAGTAAACGCCCTCAGGCAGGAGCTAAACCTACAGAATCACCTCTACTACGTACTGGACCGCCCGGAAATCAGTGATGGTCAGTACGACGAGTTGATTCGAGAGCTCAGGAAGCTGGAGTCGGAGAATCCGGAACTCGTGACGCCGGACTCGCCGACCCAGCGAGTCGGAGCCGAGCCCGCCAAAGGGTTCACGCAAGCAGAGCATCCGGTCCCGCTACTGAGTCTTGGCAACGCCTTCGATGAGGATGAGTTCGCCGCTTGGCACGCCAGGGCGGCCGCCCTGATCGAAGACTCCTCCTTTGAAATGGTCTGCGAACTGAAGTATGACGGACTGGCTGTCGCGTTAACCTACGAGGACGGAGTCTTCGTTCGAGGGGCTACGAGAGGAAACGGCGCGGTTGGCGAGGACGTCACTCTGAACCTACGCACCATAAGAAGTGTGCCCCTGACCGTCATGGGCGACGCTCCGCCCCGATTCGAAGTGCGCGGGGAAGTGCTTTTCCCCAAGTCGGAGTTCCACAAGTTCAACGACGAGCGCATGGCTCATGGCCTTCCCACCTATGCCCATCCGCGGAACACGGCCGCCGGCTCCGTCCGGCAGCTCGACCCCCGTGTTACCGCCGAGCGCCGACTGGACATCTTCATCTATAGCCTTGGCTACGCCGAAGGAGAAGATGTCCCAAACAACCACTCGGATACTATGGCCTATCTCGGCCGTCTGGGATTCAAGGTCAACCCAAACAACCGACTCGTGGCGACCCCCGAAGAGGCGCTCGGCTACTATCGCGAGTGGCTTGAGAAGTGGGAAGAGCTGGACTACGGGTGCGACGGAGTGGTCATAAAAATCAACCGGTTCGACCTGCAGCAACACCTCGGTGTGGTGGGGCGAGAGCCGCGTTGGGCAGTCGCTTACAAGTTCCCTGCAACGCAGTCCGTCACCAGGCTCGCGGATATCCGGGTCAACGTCGGCCGGACCGGCTCGATCAACCCATACGCGGTCCTGGAGCCGGTCGACATCGCTGGAGTGACTGTCCAGCAAGCGACGCTACACAACGAAGACTACATCCGCGTCAAAGATCTTCGGGTCGGGGATTGGGTGGTCGTCGAGCGGGCCGGCGAAGTGATCCCGCAGGTGGTGACAGTTTTAATGGACCGGCGCACTGGGGACGAGCGTCCGTTTGTTATGCCGAAGACCTGTCCGAGCTGCGGAGAGTCCGTCGTGAGAGAAGAAAGTGAGTCGGGGACCTTCTGCGTCAACGCGGCGTGCCCCGCTCAGCTTGTTCGTCTGCTCGAACATTTCGTCAGTAGGGGCGCAATGGATATCGAAGGTCTGGGCATCAGCCAGACCGCCACGCTGCTCAAGGAAGGCTTGATCAAAGACGCCGCCGACCTCTATTCGCTAAAGGCCGATGACCTGGTCAAGCTGGACCGGATGGGGGAGAAGAGCGTCTCGAACCTCCTAGCGGCCGTAGAGGCGAGCAAGGACCGGCCACTCTCGAGGATCCTCGGAGGGCTCGGCATCGGTCACATAGGCTCAGAAGTGGCGGAGCTTCTGGCCCGCCACTTCAGTTCGATGGACGCGCTTATCGCGGCACCCGAGGAGGACCTCGAGGCGATTCCGTCGATCGGACCCAAGATCGCCGCCAGCGTGGTGGCGTACTTCGCCAACGAGTCCAACAGGAAGGTTATCGAGAAACTCCGAGTGGCCGGCGTGCGCCTCGAGGACGAGGCTTCACCCGAGCCAGCGGACCAGTCTCTATTAGGACTGCGCTTCGTCGTAACCGGTCGCTTGGCGCGGTTCAGCCGGTCCGAAATCGAAGAGAAAATCAAAGAGCTCGGCGCCGCCGTCAGCGGGAGCGTAAGCGGGCGCACGAACTATCTGGTCGCCGGCGAAGACGCGGGCACCAAGCTCGCCGATGCTCAACAACTGGGGGTTCCGGTCCTCAACGAGCAGGGATTCCTAGACTTGGTCGAACACAGGCGGGCTGAGGCCGGTACTAGCTAGGCAGCCTACACGAGGCGTGCTCGGAAGGGGATCACGGCATGAACCCGAAAGCGTCTCGTTCCCGGTCGGCTATCCCCGCCACGAGGTGGACCCATCTACGTTAGCGAACTGGGCCTTCTGAACTTCCGCAACTACGAGGAGCTGAAGCTCGCCTTCGAACCGGGCATCGCGCTGGTTGAGGGCGGCAATGGACATGGCAAGAGCAACCTGCTCGAAGCCCTGTACATGCTGGCGATCGCGAAGTCTCCCAGGGCATCATCCGATCGGGAGCTGGTCCGTCGTGAAGCCGATGGCGAGCAGGTGCAGGCCCAGGTAGCAGCCACCGCAATCCGCGACGGTGGCCGCGTCAAGGTCCAAATCGACCTTGTGGGCACGCCGAGTACCCCAGATGGCTCGCCGGAAGGCTCGGACTGGAACGGAACGCCGGACCAACCGGCGCCGGGCCGCCTTGATGTCCAGAAACAGCTACGGGTCAACGGCCTACAGCGACGGTCCTTCGAGGCCGTCGGCGAGATCAACGCGGTCCTCTTTACCGCGCAAGACCTCGATCTCGTTTTGGGCTCGCCGTCCGTTCGCCGCCGCTACATGGACATCCTCATCTCGCAACTGGACCACGCCTACCTCCGAGCGCTCCAGCGCTACCAGAGGGTCCTCTCGCAACGCAACCCTCTGTTGAGGTCTGTAAGCTCCGGCCGCGCGAGACCTGACGAGCTCGACTACTGGGATAACGAGCTCGTAGACGCTGGCGGCGTTCTCTTGAATCGGCGCGCCACGACCCTGGAGGTGCTATCGAGGACGGCGGCGCCTATCTACCGTATTCTCGGTGGAGACGACGGCGACCTAGTCATCGCCTACCGGCCCAGCGTACAGGTCGAGCCTGGGACGACGGACGGCGATGCCGGCCGGTTGATGCGAGACGCGCTGGAGTCGCATCGCGACCGGGAGCTTGCTCAGGGGTTCACGCTTTTCGGTCCGCACCGGGACGATCTCCAAATGCTGCTGGGTGACATGGACGTAGCTTCGTACGCCTCACGCGGACAGTGCCGGACCGTCGTACTTGCCATGAAGCTCGCGGAGGCGGCTTATCTCAAGGACCAGCGAGGCGACGAGCCCGTTGTCCTGCTCGACGACGTGCTCTCGGAGCTGGATATCAGGCGGCGGGCCGAAGTCCTCGACATGACCTCACAGTACGAGCAGGTGTTCATCACCGCAACGGACGCCGAGCACATCGGCGAGCCGCGCATGTCGCGGTTCGTGGTGCGGGACGGGGAGATCGAGTCTCTTCCTGTGGCCGAGACGAGCGCGCAGAGACACTAGCCTCAAGGACCCGTTTCGATTCGTGGGTCGCCCCTTGGACTCAACCCAAGTCGTCGCAAGGGGAGATCCAGTAGGTCAGTCGTCTGCGATTGCTACTCGGCGACCGGCTCCAGCTCGTAGCGGTATTGGTCTATGACGGGGTTGGCTAGCAGATCGACACACATCCGGCCGACCTCACGGTCAGCCGCGGCCTGGTCGTCCGCTTCGAGCCGGATCTCGAAGTACTTCCCGGCCCTCAGGCTTTCGATAGTATCGAAACCGAGGTCCTTCAGCGCGCCGTGAATAGTCAGTCCTTCGGGGTCGTTGACGGTGGGCTTGAGCGAAACATAGACCCGAGCCAGGAACATGAGAATGCTAGCGGGCCTGCCACTCGGGAGCGTTGTGGGAGTTCACGTTGGCCCGGATGAACCCTTTGATCCGGTCCTCGTCGAACTCGTCGAAGGAGTCAAGATAGTTCCACGCTGTCAGCGCGATTGTCGTGGACATATTGGGGTAGGGCGACAATATGACCTTCGTCGCCCCCTCTGTGACGTCACGAAGCTGGCCAAGAAGCTCAGCGCAGCCGTCCGCGCAATCGTAGTGGACGCCGACTCCTGCGTGCTCGAGATTGTGCACGAGGACCTCGTCTGGTACGAAGATCTCGTGCTCGCCCCAGCGGGTTGGGGCATTGAAGTCGGAGTAATGCCAACCCGACGTGGCGGGAACAGAATTGTACGGCGCGTGATCTTCGTCCCGAGGGATGTGTTCCCTGCCCTGATCGGAGAATCGCGTCCCAACGCCGCCACCGCCGCCGGAGCTGCCGATACTAAGCGGTAGGCTTGTCGCGAATAGCGCGAAGATGAAGAACAATGCGATCGTGGTCACGCCGGCAAAGCCGGCGAGACGTTTGAACCGCCGTTTGCGGTCCCGCCTAGCGCGGCGCGCTGCCCGGGCCTGCGTTGGCGTTAGCCTGTTCCGACGAGTCGGTTGCGTTGACATGAATCCTCCGCCAATGATGCTTCCATTCTAGCGCAACGATTGCCCAGTTAGCCTGCGATAGGCCTCCAGGTACCTTTGCGTGGTGTGTTCCACTATGTCCGCTGGCAGCTCGGGCGCGGGGGGCTCGTGGTCCCACCCGTTCCGGTCGAGCCAGTCCCGGACGAACTGCTTGTCGAAATTGGGCTGCGACTTGCCAGGGGCGTACCCGTCTGTATCCCAGAAGCGGCTCGAGTCGGGTGTCAGAAGCTCATCTATCAGGGTCAGTTCGCCATCGATGAATCCGAACTCCATTTTCGTGTCGGCGATGATGATGACGCGGTCCATAGCGTAGTCGCGGGCGAAATTGTAGACGGCGACGGACGTGTCGGAAAGGCGCTCAGCCACGTCTCCTCCGACCATCGCTACGACTTCATCCCACGTCATGTTTTCGTCGTGGCCCTCCTCGGCTTTGGTCGTCGGGGTGAACAAGGGCTCTGGGAAGCGGTCGCCTTCCTGGAGGCCTGGGGCCATGGCCATCCCGGATACGGTCTGGCTGCGCTTGTACTCGGACCACGCCGAGCCCGTGATGTAGCCGCGCACGATGCATTCGATGTCGATGCGCTCGGCCCTGGTAACGACCATGGCCTGTCTTGCGAGTTCTGCGGGTATGTCGAGGTCGTCGCGGCTCGTGGCTGATGCGATGAAGTGGTTCGGCACAAGGTGCGCCGTCTTATCGAACCAGAACGCCGATATTTGGGACAGTACAGCGCCCTTGTCTGGTATTGCCGTCGGAAGCACGACGTCGAAGGCCGAGATGCGGTCGGTGGCGACCATCAGCAACTTGCCGTCACCTAGATCGTGCGTATCACGCACTTTGCCGCGGTAGATCAGGTTAGGCAGCGGGGATTCTTTGATCGTCGTCAACTTATGCCTCCTAGTGCAGTCCTACGCGTTCGAAGATTTCGTCGACATGGCGTACATAGTACTGATAGTCGAAAAGCGGCTCTAGTTCTGCCGATGGCAAAGCGTCGGTGACCATCGGTTCCTGCCTCACCAGGTCCCTGAAGTCGGAGCCTTCGTTCCAGCTCTCCATAGCCAGACGGTGTATGGTCCCATAGGCGTCCTCGCGACCGTGTCCCTTCTCTATAAGCGCGAGTAGTACGCGCTGAGAGAAGACGACACCTCTGGTCGACTCGATGTTCTCCCACATGCGCTCCGGGTGCACTCGAAGGCTGCTAATGACACCGGCGAACAGGTTCAGGATGTAATCGGTCGCAAGGCACGAATCGGGCAGGGTGATGCGCTCAGCCGACGAGTGGCTGATGTCGCGCTCCCCCCAAAGCGCCACGTTCTCCAGGGCCGTGACGGCATGTCCCCGAATGAGGCGAGCCAGTCCGCACACCCGTTCCGAGAGCTCCGGATTTCGCTTGTGGGGCATCGACGACGAGCCCGGCTGGCCCTCCGGAAAGTCCTCGGCGACTTCGCGGATCTCGGTACGTTGGAGGGCTCGTATCTCCGTCGCGAATTTCTCCAGCGAAGCCGCGACGATAGCCAGGGTCGTCACGAAGTGGGCGTGGCGGTCCCTCTGGACCACCTGATTGGAGACCGGAGCAGCTTCAATGTCGAGGCGCTCGCATACGCGGGCCTCTATGAATGGCGGCACTGTGGCGTGGGTGCCCACCGGACCGGAAAGCTTGCCGACCGATACCGACTTCCCGGCCTGAGCGAGCCGTTTCTTGTTGCGTCGCATTTCGTCGTACCAGAGGGCCAGCTTGAGTCCGAAGGTCGTCGGCTCGGCGTGAACGCCATGGGTCCGGCCCATGATTAGCGTCCGTTTATGCTCGAGTGCGCGCTCACGTAGAGCTGTGAGGAGGCCGTCGACCTCCTCGTCCAGTAGATCGGCGGCCTCCCGTAGCTGTAGACCCGTTCCCGTGTCCCACACGTCGCTGGTCGTGAGACCCAGGTGAAGCCAACGCCCCTCCGGACCTATGAACTCTGTGATCGAGCTCAGGAACGCGGTCATTTCGTGGCGAGTGTCCTCGAGGATCTCGTTGAGACGCTCCGTGTTGTAGGTCGCTCCACGGAGCCGGTCCATGTCCTGCTGAGGGATGACGCCTTCCTCGGTCCATGCCTCGCAAGTGGCGAGCTCGATTTCGAGCCACTTGTCGTATTTGTTCTTCTCCGACCAGACCGCCTTCATGCGGGGCCGGGAGTATCGCTCGATCACGCGGTTGGGCCTCCCCTGAATTCTGTCGAAAGGGCAGGGGACTCGATCGTAGCGCGCGCCATAGTCGTGTGGTCAAATCGGGCGGGCCTGAAACCCGCCCGTACACAGTGTGTCAGCATAATTGCCACGGTCCTGGGATCATCGGTTCTTGAGGCCTTCGCGGTAGTCGTCGTAAGCCTGGCGAATCTCATCGTGTTTACCGCCCAGGATCTGGGCCGCCAGGAACGCGGCGTTTCGGGCGCCCCACGAACCCACGGCAACGCACGCCACGGGAATCCCTGGCGGCATCTGGGCTATCGCATACAGAGCGTCGACGCCGCCAATGTCGCTTGAGGGCAACGGGATGCCGATGATCGGGAGCGTGGTCCAAGAGGCCAAGACCCCGGGCAGCCCCGCCGAGCCGCCGGCCGCCGCGATCAGGACCTCGATGCCCCTCTCGCGGGCCGACAGCGCGTAGTCGCGGACCTTGTCGGGCGTACGGTGCGCCGACGCTACCACGACCTCGTGCTCGATCTTCATCTGGTCGAGAACTTCGGACGTTTCGGCGATCACGGCTTCGTCTGTCTTGCTGCCCATCACAACGCCGACTAGTGGCATATCTGTATTCTCCTTGGTGACATCCGGGAATTTTACTCTGTCGGCTCCTCGATTTCCATGACTTGATCGGCCGCCACGTTGGTCATGACCTGCCGCACCCCGCTTGGCCAGAAGATCGTTATCTCCTCGGCCTGCTCGGCCCGACCGAGGCCGAAGTTCAAGTCGAGGCTGCTCATGGACAGGAAGCTCGAGATCGCCACTGTATCGACTAGGAGCCGGGTATCGTTGCCGTCGACCTTGGCCCGCACGAAGACCCGGGCGCCGATGGCGTCGGCGTTGCTGCCCTTGCCGTCGATTGCCATGCGACCTTTGAGCCGGAGGGTTAGCCAGTGGCGTTCGCCGCCCGGGTTCATCCACAGGAAGACCGGGCCGTTCTCGAAACGGGTCCCGTCGCCTTCCACCAGGTCTCCGCTTGTGTTGGTCGCTGCGAGGTCGACGTATCCGTCGTTGTTAAGGTCCCCTTTGGCCAGACCTTTGCCGTTCTCGTGGAACTCCACGCCGATACGCTGCCGCTTTCGATCGAAAGCCGGGTCTGCCGGATCGAGCACGGAGTAGTCGACGTTGCGGATATCCAGGAGGTGTGCTTCGACGGTTATGTCCTGGAAACTGCCGGAGCCGTCGCCACTCAACATTCGACCGGCAGCGGGGAACCGCATGCCGTTTTCCGCTTCGCCCCGGTCGATGAGCGAGCCCAGCCAGTAGAGGTCTTGATCGCCGTCGTTGTCGTAGTCGAAGAAGACCGTGCCAAATCCAAAGTCGTATGCCGCGAGGCCGGTGGGAGGCTGCCACGACGGCAGAATGTTCAGGTGGTCGAGGGAAGCCGGGGGCATTAAGCGGCTGGGCTCGACCACGGTCGATGGAGCGATGTCGCGGAAGATCCCCACTGTTCCGACTCCGGGGACCTGTCGGAGCCCGTCGTTTCGCAGCAGGAAGTGGTCGCACGTACCCCATTCATACTGTTGTATCCAGGCACAGTCGCCGGTTCTTTGGGAGGGAGCGGGCCGGGTCCTGGGGTGAAACCCGATGTTGGTGATGAAGATGTCGATATCGCCGTCGCCGTCGTAGTCGGCCGGGGCGAAGCCCATCCAATTGCCGCCCGCGTCGATTCCCATCGCCCGCTCGACAGGCGTGAATCTGATTCTAGTACCCGAAGAGTCGTTTCGATAGACGCGGAGCCGGTCGGCGTCATTGCCGACCCACAGGTCAGGGTCCCCGTCGTCGTCGTAGTCGAAGAAAAGCGCCGCCCACGTGACAGGCTCGTTCCGGACGGCTTCGTCCTGGACCTGGATTTGCTGGTGGCCCTCGATACCGGCGCCTGGGGCGACGTTGGTGAACGTCAGGTCGCCGTTGTTCCGGAACAGCACGTTCCTAAAGCTGTTGCGGTTCGGTCCGCCGACGTCCGACCGATTCCCGACGAAGATGTCGATCCAGCCATCGTTGTCTACGTCGGCACAGATCACGCTGGACGCCCTGCGATGATTGATGTCTTCTCCGAAGGCCGAGTCGGTTATTTCGCGGAACGTGCCATCGCCATTGTTGAGGTAGAGGCGGTCCGCGGCAGTCTCCAGGAATTCAGGCGAGTTCCAATCAGAAGGACCCTGCCGGTTCGTCTCCGCCGCAACGTACAGGTCCTGGAAGCCATCGTTGTCGACGTCGCAGGCTGCCACCCCGGTACTGTTGCTCTTCACTGCCGCGACTCCCGCTTCTTCGGCCAATTCACGGTAGGAATCGCTTCCTTCGTTGTGGAACAGGTAGTTAGGGCGGCCACCCGTCTGAGTGAAATAAAGGTCGAGTTTGCCGTCCCGATCGTAGTCGAAGATTGCGACGCCGGGCAGTGGGTTGTCGAGAGACGCCTTATCGCCGAGCGCGGTTGCCGCAATGTCGACGAAGGGCACGATCTCGTCGATTTCTGAGGCATCCATACCGGGCTCGTCCTCTAGGACGCCGGCGAGCATGCGGCCAGGCCCGCTCTCCGTTGGGCCCAAGGCGGGCCGTGGGTTCGTGCCCTCTACGGCCGAATCCGGCGGTGCCGCGGCGGCCGTCGCGCCTTCCAGCACGTTTGTTGTCTCGGTGAGCGCTCCCATCGCAAGAACGCCCAGGCCCGCAGCGGCGCCGACGGCCCAAGTGCCTACCGCAATGGAGGCGACGGCGCGTCGCGATGCCGCTTTTGCGATCTCCCGGAAGGCGACGGGCCCGCCTATGGCGATGACGAAAAGTAACGTGGCGCCAGCCGCGGGGCTCATGCCCAGTGCGAGAAGCAGCGCCACAAGCGGTATCTCTATAAAAAGCGGGGCGCTCACCAGGAGCCCGACGGTTGCCGCGAGGCCGACGCCGAGGGCGTCGTCTCCGAGATAGGTTGAGACGGCGTCGGGTACAGAAGTCCCGAAGCCGAGACCAGCGAGTACGGCTACCGCGGCCATCGGTAGGCCGACCCGGCCCAGATATCCGGCGCTCGCACGCCCCCAGTCGACGAAAGTAGAACGGAACACTTCGGCCCAGCCTTCCGTGTCAAGACTGTCGTTCAAGGGCGACCCGGTTTCCAGAGGGGTATTTGGACTTCCCAGCGATCTGATGACGAACGGGCCCAGAAGGACGGTAGCGACAACGCCCACCACTATCCGGCTGACCCCGAGGGCCGGCGTGAAGATGAGAACCGCGATGACAAGCGTGGGGACGTCAAGGCTGAAGGACCGTTGAGCCATGGCTCGCGGATCGCCTGGTTCTTCGCTCGCGATTCGCCGGCCGCGCGGCCATAGGAGCATGTCCTTGAGGGAGCTGGCAAACGAGGGCTGCGTCGGCGTCGTCGGCAGCAGTAACGTCGCCGCGCCGGCGGCCAGGAGGGCGAGGAGTACGCCTAATCCAGCCAACTCGAAATGGGTCCGGGTGACCTCCCACCACGATAAGGTGGGCGCCGCCTCGTCCTCGACTTCGAAGCAGGTACCCTGGAAGCAGATTTGCTCGCCGACTCCCGGGTCGGCCTCGACGGTGTCAAGGCTCGGCAGCCAACCGAACGCGATGTCGGCGCCCACGATGACGGCTAGCAACACCGCTCCAATGATGCGTCTCTTTGCCAGGACTGAAATTGGCACTAGCTATTCAAAGAAAACAGGCTGAAGTTGAACAAAACGGAGCGGAGAGGTGTCGATATCGAGCGACGTGGGAAGTTAGATACGTGCTAGGGGGCGCTGAAGGGTTACGCGAGCAATGCGATATCACGTCGGTAGTAGGTGTTGGGGAAGGAGACGGTCGGTACGTTTTCGTATACCTTGGCGTGGGCCAGCTCGATCGAGTCTCCGGGAGCGACCACTGTCAGCACTCGTCCGCCGCTCGTGACCGGTCCTCGTGCACTTTCCTTTGACTGGGTCCCGGCGTGGAAGACTAGTACGTCGGAATCGAGGTCGTTGAGGCCCGTAATCGGCAACCCAGTCTCGTATACGTCCGGATAGCCGCCTGACGCTACAACCACTCCGACGTGCGCCTTTGGTTCCCACTCGAGAGTGGTGTCTTCGATGTTGCCAGCGGCGGCGTTCATCATAACTTCGAGCAGGTCGCTTTTCAATCTAGGAAGGACGACCTGCGTCTCTGGGTCTCCGAGACGGCAGTTGAACTCGATAACCTTCGGGCCGTCCTTGGTAATCATCAGGCCGGCGTAGAGAACGCCGCTATGAGGGGAGCCCTTGTCTCTGAGCGCCTTCAGGACAGGCTCGACGATCCGGTCCCGTACCTCATGTTCGAGGTCGTGGTCCCACAACGCGTTTTGGGGCGGGCTGTACGCGCCCATCCCGCCTGTGTTGGGGCCCGTGTCGCCGTCGCCGACTCGCTTGTAGTCACAGGCCGCTGCCAAGGGGGACACCACGTTCTTCCCGTCGGTGAAGGCGAAGACGCTGATCTCGGGCCCTTCGAGGTACTCCTCGATCAGTACGTGGTCGCCCGACTCGCCGAACCTGCGGTCCAGCATCGCGTCTTTCACGGCGAGTTCGGCCTCCTTGCGAGTCTTTGCGACGGTTACACCCTTGCCTGAGGCGAGTCCGTCCGCCTTAACCACGACCGGTATGTCGTGGGTCGCCAGGGAGTCGAGCGCTCGCTGGTAGTCGTCGAAGACCTCGGCTTTTCCTGTAGGGACGCCCGCTCCAACCATGAGCGACTTGGCGAAGCTCTTGCTTGACTCGATGCGGGCCGCGGCTTTCGTAGGGCCGAAGATGGCCAAGCCTGCCGCCTGGAAGCGGTCCACGATGCCGGCGGCCAAGGGAGCGTCTGGGCCAACGACGGTCAGATCGATACGCCGCTCCGTAGCGAAGCCGAGGAGGCCGTCGATGTCTTCAGCCTCGACGGGAACGTTCTCGGCGGCCTGCGAAGTGCCCCAATTGCCGGGGGCGACGAACATCTCGTCCAGCAGGGGACTCTGGCTGAGCTTCCACGCAATGGCGTGCTCTCTGCCACCTCCGCCTACGACGAGGACTTTCAAGGGGTGTCTGCGTACGGTTGTACGTAAGCGTCAGGTGCGATAGCCGGTCCAAGGCGGGTCTGAGACCCGCTCCTACCGTTTGGAGGGCTGTTCCCTGGATCTCTCAAATGGTGGCGCGCTGGTACTGCCAAGTCGCCAGGAACGTAAGGCCAACCGTTAGTGCTAGCAAGGCCCATAGGCCGGGCAGTATGTTGGCCCAGACCCAGCCTTCGATAATTATGGTACGGACCCCGAGCAAGACATAGTCGACCGGGTTGATCGTAACGGCCACCTTGAACCAGCCTGACAGGAACTCTTTCGGCATAAAGGCCGACGTGAGGAAGACGATGGGCATGAACAGAAGCCAACTCGACTGTGTGAGCTGTGCGCTTTTGGTCTTCAAAGCGATCATCAAACCGAAGCACGCCCATGCAATCCCGAACAAGGTCGCCGCGATGACTACCACCACGATCCCGATGACGCCTCCTTTGAACGACACGCCGAGCGCAAGGGCAAGGCCGACAATGACAAGGACCTGCACCAGGGCCCTGGTCCCGGCCATCAGGAGACTGCTGAGCAACACGGCGGCACGGCTGATAGGCGCCAGCAGGAGCTTGTCGAAGTACCCAGACAGGATGTCCGTGAGTATCGCCATCGCCGCATCGGCACCGCTGAACACCACCGCCATAACGATGATCATCCCGGTAAGGAAGGCCTCGTAGTCGTCGGCGGGGAACCCCGGAAGACTGGTTACGCTTCCGAGCGGCGCGCCGAAAAAGAAGAAGAAGAACGCGGACATCACGACCGCCGAGATTGGCATCATCGGCTGGGCGAGCCAGACCTTCACGTTGCGGATGTAAATGTAGTAAGTGTCTCGTACCATTTTGTTTAGGTTACCTCTTCTTCAGTCCAAGCAATGGGCGGAGAACGTCCCCTCCGCCGTCCGCGTTTGCATCTTCCGCCCTGATCGAACGGCCAGTGTGCTCCAGGAATACGTCGTCCAGGGTCGGGCTGATCACGGAGAGGTTCGTAGCCGCTACATGCTGTTCGTTGAGCAGCCGTAGCAGGTCCGGTGCTGCTGCGCCACCGTCCTTGACTCTGACCGAAAGAGTGCCGTCCGACACGGTAACTGCTTCCACATACTCGCGCTCATTGAGAGACTTCAGAGCGCCTTCGAGGCCGTTTACATGCCCGTCTTCGCCTCCGATGACTATGTTGACAACGTCGCCGCCCACCTGCTTCTTAAGGTCGTCCGGTGTGCCCTCGGCGACGATCTTCCCCAGATCGATGATTGCTATCCGCTGACATAGGCGCTCGGCTTCTTCCATCATCTGGGTGGTCAGGAAGATGGTGATGCCTTCTTCGTTCAGTCGCTTCAGGTGGTCCCATATGGCCAAACGGCTTTGTGGGTCTAGGCCTGTTGTCGGCTCGTCCAGGAAGAGTAGGGGAGGGCTGTGCATGAGCGCCGCCATCAGGTCGATGCGCCGCCGCATGCCGCCGGAGTAGGTGCCGACCCGTCGCTGCGCCACGTCTTTTAGCTCGACCAGTTCTAAGAGCTCCTGGGCGCGCCGCTCTGAGTCTTTGCGCGCGAGCCCGTACAGGATGCCCTGCAGGACCAGAAAATCCCACCCTTTCGCCAGGTCGTCTAGCCCGACTTCCTGCATGGCGAAGCCGATGTTGCGACGCACGTCCCGCTGCTGACGGTCCACGTCGTAGCCTGCAACCAGGGCGCGCCCCGACGTCTTCCTGATCAGGGTGGAAAGCACCTTCATCGTCGTACTCTTGCCCGCACCGTTAGGTCCCAGGAATCCGACGAACTCGCCCTCGGACACCGAGAAATTGATCCCCGCGACGGCTTTTGTTCCGCCAGGATAAATCTTTACCAGGTCTTCGACTACTACCATTCCGTCGCTGGTCAAAGGACGATCACCTCACGTTGACTTGATACTAGACGAACCCGCCGTTCCGAATTACAGCAGAAATCGAATCGTGTGTCATCAGCTATAGGTACAGCGGCTATGTCATACGAAAGGATGAGGCGGGTACCGCAGCTCAGGCATTGACACTCGCACGGGGCAAAACGGGAGTCCGGTAGTTGCGAGTGTTGTAGGGGCGGGTGGCTCACTCCCACTCGATTGTACCCGGAGGCTTGCTGGTTATGTCGTATACGACCCTGTTCACGTCTGGGACCTCGTTGACGATTCGACTGGATATCCGTGCCAGAACGTCGTGGGGTAGGCGGGCCCAGTCAGCGGTCATCGCCTCGTCGCTCTCGACGGCCCGCACGGCGATCACGTTGCCGTACGTCCTGAAGTCTCCGGCGACTCCCACGCTCTTACTATCGGTGAGTACCGCGAAGCTTTGCCACAGGTCACGGTACAATCCGTTGGCCTTGATCTCGTCCATGACAATCCAGTCGGCAGCACGCAGGGTCTCGAGCTTGTCGTGGGTCACGTCGCCCATGACGCGGATCGCCAAGCCCGGGCCTGGGAACGGCTGTCGGTATACCATCTCCTCGGCTAGGCCGAGCTCTAGCCCCACCTCTCGGACTTCGTCCTTGAACAGGTACCTCAGCGGCTCGACTAGCTCGAGCCTCATGTTCTCGGGAAGCCCGCCTACGTTGTGGTGCGTCTTGATCTTGGCGGATACCTCGTTCTCTGAGGTCTTGCTCTCGATGACGTCCGGATAGAGAGTTCCCTGGGCGAGAAAGTCGACCTTTCCAAGACCAGCGGCCTGCTCCTCGAACAACCGGATGAACTCCTCGCCTATGACGCGCCTCTTCTGCTCAGGATCGGTGATCCCCGCCAGCGCTCCCAGGAAGTTTTCGGTGGCGTCGACGTGGACGACCTTCACCTTCATGTTCTTCCGGAAGGTTTCCAGCACGCGCCGCGGCTCTTCGCGTCGCATGAGGCCGTTGTTGACAAAGATGCACGTAAGCTGGTGTCCGACGGCCTTGTGGACCAACATGGCGGCCACGGCCGAGTCCACGCCACCCGAAAGGGCGCAGATCACCTGGCCGTCGCCGACCTGGCCGCGGATGCTTTCGACCGAGTCGACGATGAAGTTGGACGGCGTCCACAGATGCCCACAACCGCAAATCTTGTGGACGAAATTGTCGACGATGGCCCTGCCGTCAGGTGTGTGGGCGACCTCGGGATGGAACTGAATGCCGATCCTCGTCTTGCCGTCCCCGGTAGCCGCGATGGGCGAGTTCTCGGTGTGGGCGAGAGCGACGAAGCCGGCTGGCGGCTCGACGATCTGGTCGGCGTGGCTCATCCAGACGGACATTGACCGCGGTGTCCCGTCGAACAGTGGCTGTCCATCAGCGTTCTGGTGCAGCGTGGCGTGGCCGTACTCCCGCTTGGTCGCCGGCGCCACCTTCCCTCCAAGCTGGTGCACCATCACCTGCATGCCGTAGCAGATGCCCAGGATGGGCAGGTCGTGGTCATACACCCAACCTGGCGCCATCGGGGCGTCTGAGTCGTAGACGCTGGCCGGCCCGCCGGACAGGATCACGCCTTTGGGATTCAGGTCAGCGACGCTCTCCCAAGTCATCGTGTGGGGGATGATCTCGCAGTAGACGCGAGACTCTCTGACGCGGCGGGCAATGAGCCTACTATACTGGGAGCCGAAGTCGACGATGAGTATCGACTCGCGAGGGGACCGCAGGTGGCCGGCGTTGGGTGGATCCTGGCGGGCCGCCGTACCGGGCGACTCGGAGCCCCTCGGCTCGTCGTTCGTCGATTCGAGACGGCTGGTAGTGGCGCTCGGCTGAGTAGACATAGCGGGGTGATTCAAGGCTAGCACCGGCGACGACGGACGGTCAAGCATATTCATAGGGGCGGGCGGACTCGGCGAAATCAATTTTCGTTCGGCCCTCACATGCTATAATCCGGCCACCTTCAGAGAGGCGTGCGAATGGAGAACGAGGACGGCGTTTCGCCGACTGGCAGCGAGCATGACCGTATCCTGAACGACCAGATCGACTCCGCCGTCGCGGTCCTGAGGGAAGGTGGAGTCGTAGCGCTGCCCACCGACACACTATATGGGCTGGCAGTGTCGGCCCTGAACGTGAGCGCCGTCGAGCGCATATACGAGATCAAAAGGCGACCCGCCGGTATGGCGCTCCCGCTATTGCTCGCGGACCGGGCCGACTTCTGGAAGTACGCCACGAACGTTCCCGAGATCGCATGGAGACTGATCGAGCGCTTTATGCCGGGTCCGCTGACGATCGTGCTCGAGAGGGCGCCGGACGTTCCGGAAATACTGTCCGGAGGCCTCGACACCATCGCGTTGCGAATACCCGACCACCGGGTGCCCAGGGAAGTCGCCACGCGGCTCGCCGTGGCGATCACCGGGACGAGCGCCAACCGTAGCGGCTCCCCCGGCCTCACCTCGGCCGACGAGGTGAGGCGTGAGTTGGGCAGGGACGTCGATCTTGTCGTCGACGACGGCGCGCTTCAAGGCGGAGTGCCTTCGACCGTCGTCGACCTTACGGAGTTTTCGCCGAGGATTGTGCGTCGGGGAGCGATCTCTCGACAAGCCATTGAGGAAGCGTGCGGACAGAAGCTGTCTGCGGCACGCGTGGCTGGAGTCTGACTATGGTGACAGCTACGACCATACAAGAACTGTCCGACATGGTGGACGCCGAGATGCAGGACGTGTTCCGTGCTCGCGACCTGCCGCTTTATGGCATGATGACGTACCACCTTGGTTGGGCCGACGAGCAGGGTCAGCCGACGCAAGCGACGCCGAAGCCGCGAAACCACGGCGTTGCGTGCCTCGCGGCCAGTCTGGTAGCAGGCGGCGATGTCGAACCGGCCCTACCCGCAGCCGCGTCGGTCGAGCTCACCAACAGCTTCGCCGAGATTCATGACGATGTTCAAGGAGGCAACCCCAAGCGGGACGCCAGGGACGCGGTTTGGTGGACTTGGGGCCCTGCGCAGGCGATCAACGCGGGCGATGCAATGCACGCGTTGGCGCGTCTTTCTTTGTTCCGGCTTCAGGAGCGCGGTCTGTCGGCCGAAACGACGTTCAAGGCGGTGCAAGTGCTCGACCAGGCGAGCCTCGAGCTGTGCGAGGGCCGTTTCGAGGACCTGGAGGCGCAGGAACGCATCGACTTGAGCGTCGAGGCGTATCTGCGTATCGCAGCTCGAAAAACGGCCGCCTTGTACGCGGCGTCGATGAAGCTTGGTGCCATGGTCGCCGACGCCGATGAAGAAACGATGGCCGCTCTCGAGACGTGTGGGGCGAACATCGGGATGGCTGTGCAGGTGACCAGCGATCTGAAAGAGCTGTGGGGGGCGAGAGACGGGACTCCGACGCCCGAAGTACTGAACAAAAAGAAGCTGCTGCCCGTAGCATACGCCTTCGAGAAAGCTAACATAAACCAAAAAAGGCGGCTCGGAGACATCTATTTCAAGCGCGTCCTAGAAGCGGACGACGTGACGGCCCTCCTGGAATTGTTGGAGGAGACCGGGGGGCGCGAATATTCCGGAGGAGTCGCGGAGCAACACCGTGACGCCGCATTGGTGGCGCTGACCGACGGCGACCCGTCAGCAGACGGCGCCGCCGCGATTCGCCAGCTTGTCAAGTCCCTGCTTGCGGACTAGTCCACTGGAGTCCGCCGGAGTTGCGGCTTCGAGGGGCGCACACCCGCGCTCGGAACGGCGGCTGGTCCGTTGCGGCGAGAATATTTGAACAAGAAAACGGTCCGAGACATAGATGTGGCGGACAAGACCGTGCTCCTGCGGGTGGACTTCAACGTTCCTTTCCGGCCTGGCACGGTGGAAGTCTCGGACGACAGCCGGATCACGTCCTCGCTGCCGACGGTCCGGTACCTCATCGAGCGCCAGTGCAGGGTAGTACTGTGCGCCCACCTAGGCCGGCCGAAAGGCAAGGTGGTAGATGAGCTTCGCATGGCGCCGGTCTCGAAGCAACTCTGCCTGCTGCTGGACCTGCCGGTGTCACAGTCGCCCGATTGTGTCGGTCCGCAGATATCCGAAGCTGTCCAAGAGCTCGGACCAGGCGGAATTTTGATGCTGGAGAACGTGCGTTTTCACCCTGAAGAAGAGGCCAACGACGATTCCTTCGCGCAAAAACTGGCGTCGATGGCCGATCTGTATATCAACGACGCTTTCGGCGCGGCACACCGCGCCCACGCTTCGATAGAGGCCGTGGCCCGGTTCCTCCCGGCCGTCGCCGGGTTGCTGATGGAACGCGAGCTCAGGCATCTTGGAGGCTTGCTCGAAGCGCCGGAGCGTCCCTTCGTTGCGATATTGGGTGGCGCAAAAGTGTCGGACAAACTCGCGGCTCTGAAGAAGCTGGCGCCGAAGGTGGACACGCTGATGATTGGTGGAGGCATGGCGGTCCCGTTCTTGAAGGCGAAGGGCTACGAAGTAGGAGCTTCTCCGTTCGAAGACGATGAGATCGACGCGGCGGCAGAGGTTGCTCGGGAGGCCGCAGGGCGGGACCAGACGATACTCTTGCCAGAGGACGTGGTTGTCGGCGATCAGTTCTCGGAGTCGGCCGACCATAAGGTCGTGCCTGTCGATAGTGTTCCGTCTTCGTGGCGCGTCATGGACATCGGGCCCGAGACGGCGGCCCAATACGAAGATGCGTTGCGTTCCGCCAGAACCGTGGTTTGGAACGGCACAATGGGGGTGGCGGAGTGGGCGCCCTTCGCAGAGGGCACGGCCCGAATCGCGAGGGCCATGGCAGGCCTGAGTGAAGCCACGACCGTGGTCGGCGGAGGCTCCACGGCCGAGACTGTTGCCGCCCTTGGTCTGGCCGACAAGATTACCCACGTATCGGCAGGCGGCGGCGCGTCGCTGGAACTCTTGGAGGGCGAGACCCTGCCAGGAGTGGCCGTGCTGGCGGACAGATAGGCCCAAGAACACGTCCTGGCAAGTAGACGAGGCATCTTGATCGACTTTCCTTACATCAGCGACATCTCCCAGTCGACTCCTAGCAAGATCGTCTTGCTAGGAGTCGATGGGTTGGGCGGATACCCGCGCTCAGACACCGGAATGTCGGAGCTGGAAGAGGCCTCGCTCCCCAATCTCGACGCACTGGCGCGTGAGAGCGCTGCTGGGCTAACGATTCCTGTTCTGCCCGGCGTTACGCCCGGAAGCGGGCCGGGGCACATGGCGCTCTTCGGCTACGACCCTGTCAAGTATCTGATGGGCCGAGGCGTGCTCGAGGCTATTGGGATCGGGGTCGATCTGAAGCACGGCCACATTGCCGCCCGGGGTAACTTCTGCACAGTGGACGGGCAGGGGATACTGACAGACCGGCGGGCGGGACGCATTCCAACTCAGGAGAGCGAACCTCTCGCGAGGTTATTGGACGAGATTGAGGTACCCGACGCGAATGTGTCGGTCTACCCGGTCAGAGAGCACCGGTTCGTAGTTGTTTTCAGGGGAGAAGGTCTGGGCGAAAGCGTCAGCGAAACAGACCCACAAACCACCGGCAGAGCTCCCGCTGAACCTGAGCCTTTGTCCGACGGGTCAGCCGCCACGGCCCGGATTGCCAGGGCGTTCATACGGGAGGCGCAGAGAGTGCTGGGCGACCGCGACGTAGCCAATATGGTCCTTCTACGCGGCTTCTCTAGCCTCCCCGACCTACCTGACATGGGCAACGCGTACAAACTTAGCCCTGCTGCCATCGCCGCGTATCCAATGTATCGCGGACTGGCCGAGCTGGTCGGAATGAAGGTCTTGCAGACGGGCGCAACGTTCGATGAGGAGCTCGACACGCTGGAACAGCACTTCAGCGAACACGACTTCTTCTTCCTGCACTATAAGCCCGCCGACGCCGCGGGCGAAGACGGGGACTTCGATGCGAAGGTTGCCGCGCTGGAGGCGCTGGACGCCCGACTCCCTAGACTGCGTGCGCTAGGCGCCGATGCGCTGGTCGTCGCGGGAGACCACTCGACACCCGCAATCATGGAGGGTCATAGCTGGCATCCTGTCCCGCTGCTGGTGCACTCGGAACTCACTACGGGCGACGGCGTCGAAGGGTTCTCCGAGCGCGAGTGCGCAACTGGGTCGATCGGGCAGATCCCGGCCACGAGCGTAATGATGCTGGCCCTCGCCCAAGCGGGCAAGCTGGCGAAGTTCGGGCCTTAGCCCAAATCCACCGAAGGGATGACTATGCAGCAGCGGAACGGGCGATAGGGGCAAGGGAGGGCGATGGTCCGGGCACGATTTGGGGTAGAGGGGGGCCGGTGTTTGTCTTCAGTTGCCGCGGGGAGACTTTGTGACCGTCTGCGAATGTTGGTCAGGGCGAGATAGCGGGGAGAGGACACAGCAAGAGGCACTCGCAGACCGGACTGGCGCGAGTTCGCGGGGACGTTCGGTTGGCCGGATGTCGGCCGGTTGCCGCCGCCGCCGTCAGGCAGGGAGTGGCAGGGCGCGCAATCGGGCCAGGGCACGATCGAACTGGGCTTCCCAAGGCCAGCGCTGTGGCAGATGCAGTGTGAGGCGGCGCGCCGAGCGGGTGATCCGTCCGGCCAGGGAGAAGAACCGCCGCCGGAGGGTCTTGGTGGTCACCACCTGCTCGCCCAGACCGATGCGCGCTGTCCAGCGGGCGATGTTGTGGGCCATCACCTGTACCGCCAGCCAGGCGGCGTTGGCGGCGAAGCGGCCCGAGGGGAGATGGTTCAACCCCACACCGTGCTTGAGGTCTCGGATGGCATTCTCGATCTCGGCGTGGCGGCGATGGTCGGCCTCCAGTTCGAGCATCTCCCCGTCCCGGTCGGTGATGAAGCCGTGATAGCTGTAGGTGGCGAAGAGGGCCAGCTGGGAACCGGGCGTGGGCTTCACACGCCGGACGATGAGCCGCACCGGCGCGGCGTCAGGTTCACTCTGGAAGGGAGTGCAGGTGGTCTCGGCCACATCGGCGGCGCCGTCCATCCAGTAAGGAATCGGCGTCCAGGCATCTTCGGGTATCGCCTCGATGAGATTGTGCAGGCTTTTATGCTGGCGGATGGTGATGGAGAAGCGGACATCCATCTTGCGGCAGACGGATACCACGCCATGAGTGTAGAACCCGCTGTCGGCCCGTAGCGTGAGTCGTCCGTTGGCCCCGGCGTAGCGCACCCGTCCCACCGTCTCCCGCAGGAAGTGGGCGGCGCCGCGGGCGGTGTTGGCCCGGCCCTCGCGCAGCCGGGACATCAGCACGTCTCCGGTGCCGGCGGCGATGGCCAGCAGTGGGTGGTAGCCCCGCTTGCCGGTATAGCCGTGGTGGCGGGCGCCCTCCTTGGCCAGTCCGTAGGTCTCGCAGATGGTGGAATCGAGGTCGATGGTGAACGGCGCGTCGCCGGGTCCGGCCCCAGCGGCCCAGGCCCGGGCCAGCAGCTCCCGGCTCACCCGGTCCAGCTGGCGGACGTGGCCCCACCGGAAGCTGCGCAGGAAGGTGCCCAGGGTGGATGGCGCCTTGACCGTGCCGCCCAGGGTGCAGGCCGTCCCCCCGGTGCGCAACACATCAGCGTCGTCGATGCAGTCGCCGCCGGCCATGGCTGAGGCCACCAGGGTCATCAGCTTGTCTCCGGTGTTGGCCCGCCCCGGCGCGCCGCCCAGGTCAAGGTGATGGTCAACGAGTTCCCGCAGGCCCAGATGCCGGGCGAGGGTGGCCGGCAGAAGCAGACCGGCATTGGCCACCAGGCGGTGATCGTCAAAGACGATACGGATACGGTCGGGCTGGTTGCGTGGTAGCATCTATTGGGTGCTCCTTCTCTGGGACTGTTTTGCTGTTACAAAACCATTATCCCGGATTCAGAAGAGCACCCTCTGGCCACTTCAGGATGCTAACCCGACGCCCTCCCTCGGTGGATTCGGGCTTAGAAACGACGGCTGGGGTTCGACGAGACTCCATCGACCCATCGAGCTTCACTCGATATCAGAGGTGACCTCTCAATGGAACGGCTGATGATCGCGGGAAACTGGAAGATGAACACGACGATAACGGAAGCCGTGGCGCTGGCCGAGGAGATGAGGCCGGGGCTGGAGGCCGTCGAAGGCATCGATCGGGTGATTTGCCCGCCGTTTGTGGCGCTTTCCGTTGTCCGCGACGTACTTAGCGGCTCGGGCGTCGCGGTGGGCGCCCAGAACATGTACTACGAAAACAGCGGCGCCTACACGGGGGAAGTCTCGCCGACGATGCTGGCGGACCTGTGTGAGTTCGTTATTCTGGGCCACTCGGAGCGCAGGCACGTGCTCGGAGAGTCCGACGAGATGGTCGGCAAGAAGGTGGCCGTCGCGGTGGAAGCAGGCCTGCGGCCGATCCTCTGTGTTGGGGAGACGCTCGCCGAAAGGGACGAAGGGAACGCTGATGCAGTCGTCGCGCGCCAGTTGACCGCCGGGCTCGCGGAGGTCGACAAGCCAGACGGCCTCGTCGTGGCCTATGAGCCGGTGTGGGCGATTGGGACCGGCAAATCTGCGACCCCGGGCGACGCCGAGGCGATGATGTCCGGCTTACACCGGCTGCTCGCAGAGTGGTATGGAAGCGATGGAGCCGGCGACGTGCCTCTGTTGTACGGCGGCAGCGTCACCGCCGAAAACGTGGCCGACTTCGTGCGCGAGCCGAACATCGACGGGGCGCTGGTCGGCGGCGCGAGCCTGAATGCCGAGACGTTTGTTAGCCTGGTACGGAACGCGGCGGTGGTGGTGGGTTAGCCCGGCCTGACCGGTGATAGGGGGTTCTCGTCGCAGGACAGGCCAGGCAGACGCGTAGGTCTGCCCCTACGTTTGGCTACGCATCTGGTCGGCGCGCGGCGTTGTCCGTTTGGTGTAGGGGCGATCCTGTCTGATCGCTCTCCTTCACATAGCCAGAAATGTCGACTCAAGAGACACCCACCGGTCGTGAGAAGATCATCGCCATCGTTGGAGCTACAGCGACGGGCAAATCCTCGCTTGCGCTACGCCTGGCGAAAGAACTCGGCGGCGAGGTGATCAGCGCCGACAGCCGGCAGGTGTACCGGTACATGGACATCGGCACCGCCAAGCCCGGCCGAGAGGCGCGAGAGACCGTTCGCCACCACCTCGTCGGCATCGTCGACCCCGATGAGACGTACAGCCTGGCGCTATTCGTAAGAGATACACGCGAGGCTATCTCCGAAATCCTCGCACGCCCAGCCGTGCCCATCGTCGTCGGCGGAACGGGGCAGTACGTTTGGGCGCTGCTGGAAGGCTGGCAGGTCCCCGAAGTGCCACCGGACACGGTGCTGCGGCAGGCTCTCGAGGCTCGGGCCGAGTCCGGCGAAGCCGCTGCCCTGTACGAAGAACTAGCCCGTCTGGACCCGTCCGCGGCGGAGCGGATCGACCGTCGAAACGTCCGGCGGGTGATTCGCGCTATCGAGGTCCACCACGCCGATCCTAGACATGCTGCCCGGCATGAGCGGCGGGAGCCCGGTTTCGAGGCCCTTGTCATTGGGTTGGAACTCGAGCGGCTGGATCTGTATGCGCGCATCAACCAGCGGGTCGACGAGATGATTGCGGCAGGCTGGTTGGAAGAGATAAAGGGATTGCTGGAGCGCGGCTACGGTCCGGACCTGTCGTCCATGTCTAGCCTGGGCTACCGCGAGCTATGCCGCCACCTGGCGGGAGAAACCTCGCTGGACGAAGCCGTCATCGATATCAAGACACGCACGCGAAGGTTCGCGCGCCAGCAGCACGCTTGGTTCCGTGCCGACGATCGACGCATCTCCTGGTTCCAAGCGTCGGACGAGGGCTTCGACAGAGCCGCCGAGACGGCAAAGGTATATCTCGCCAAGTCGTAGCGCAAGCGAGGGCGGCGTTCGGACGACCTTTCGCAAAGTGTCCGGAGGCGAGGCCGGGAAGCATGTGCCGCTATGCTACAATTTCGGTCGGGTGAGATATGCGTTTTACGAAGATGCACGGAGCCGGTAACGACTACGTCTACATCGACACTCGCTCTCAAGAGCGTGACTGGCCGGCGCTGTCCGTTGCCATGAGCGATAGACACAAGGGCGTTGGAGCCGACGGCATTATTTTGGCACTGCCGTCCGAGACTGCCGACCTGCGGATGCGCATGTTCAACGCCGACGGCGGCGAAAGCCAGATGTGCGGAAACGGGGTCAGATGCCTGGTGGGGTTCGCTCTTACCCGCAGTATCGTACCCAGCGGTTCGTCGTCAGTCGTCGTGGAAACACTGGCCGGCGAGCGTCGCGTGGCACCACGTTGGGACGACGGCAGGGTAGTGTGGGGCAGCGTCGAAATGGGCGAGCCGGTGTTCGAGGCTAACCGGATACCAGTGGACGCTCCCGGCCTGGACGTCGTCACGGACTACCCGCTTCAGGTTGACGGCAACACCTTCGAGATCAGCTGCTTGTCGATGGGCAATCCACACGCGGTCGCTTTCATCGACACGCCTGTCGACGACGTGCTCCTCCACGAGGTCGGCCCTGTGGTTGAGAACCACCCGATGTTCCCGGAGCGCGTCAACTTCGAGATAGCCAACGTGATCGACGGTGGCCGCGTTCGGGCTCGCGTGTGGGAGCGAGGTTCGGGCCTCACCGAGGCCTGCGGTACGGGGGCCTGCGCCATCGGCGTGATCGGGCGCCGCAAGGGGCTCACCGGTGACAAGGTTCATGTCGCGCTTCCGGGTGGAGACTTGGTTGTGGAGTGGTCAGGTGAGGGTAGCGTGACGCTAGAAGGGCCTGTTGCGGAAGTTTTCGAGGGAGAATGGCCCGACTGAAGCTGGTCTTTAGCTAACTTTAACGCAAAAACTCAAGTGGAGACTCGATGCAGTTTGCCAAACGGATAGGGCAGATCCCTCCGTACCCATTCGTTCAGATCAGCCGGAAGATCGCGGAGAAACGCGCTGAGGGGATCGAGGTCATCAGCTTCGGTATCGGCGACCCCGACCTACCGACGCCTGACGCCGTCCTTGAAGCCCTTCGCGACGCGGCTCTCGACGCCCCCAACCACCGGTACCCCGAGAGCGAGGGCCTGCCGGAGTTCCGGCAGGGGGTGGCGGAGTGGTACGAGAGGCGTTTCGGGGTCGTCCTGGACCCCGAGAAACAGGTGCTGTCCACAATAGGCGCCAAGGAAGCGATAGGGCACGTCGCCCTCTGCTTCCTGAACGCCGGCGACGTAGCGCTTGTGCCCGATCCAGGCTATCCCGTGTACGGAATCGGTACGCTTTTTGCCGGGGGCGAGAGCCACATATTACCGCTGACTGAAGAGAACCGTTGGCTGCCCGACCTGGACGCCATCCCCGAGGATATCGCCGCCAAAGCCAAGGTCCTGTGGCTCAACTACCCGAACAACCCCACTGGGGCAATAGCGGAGCCCGGGTACTTCGACAGCGTCGTAGCCTTCGCGAAGCGGCACGAGGTTGCCGTGATGCACGACGCGTGTTACTCGGAGATCGCCTATGGCGGCTACCGGCCTTCGAGCTTTCTTCAGGCTGACGGCGCCATGGATGTCGGGCTCGAGTTCCACTCGCTCTCCAAGACGTACAACATGACCGGCTGGCGGCTGGGAATGGTCGTCGGCAACCCTGAGATGATCGATAGCCTACTGGTGGTCAAGTCGAACCTCGACTCTGGCGTACCTCAGGCGATACAGCGGATGGGCGTCGCGGCTTTGAACGTATCGACGGACTGGCTCGACGAGCGTAACTCCGTGTACGAACGCCGCCGCGACCGCGTCGTAGACATCCTCCGGACGATGGGACTGACGGTCGCGACTCCGAGCGCGAGCTTATACGTGTGGGCCAAAGTACCGGACGGCTACACGTCGGCCGAGTTCGCCGAGAAGCTGCTCGAGGAGCGCGACGTCCTGGTGAGCACGGGAGGCCAATACGGACAGTACGGAGAGGGTTACGTCCGCCTCTCACTGACCATCGCCGACGATGCCCTCGACAAGGCGATCGACCGTATAGCGACCTGGAATGTCCCGGCTCCGGAAGTCGCAACCTCGTGAGCCTCAAAAGGAGCAGCCATCTCCCGTAAGCTACAGCGGACGGCGCCGAGAAGCGAACGCGTCTTCCTCGTAGGCGTCCAGGTGAAGCGCGCGCCTGAGGTCTGGACCCTCGAAGACTCTCTGAAGGAGTTGGGCGAGCTTGCGCGGAGCTCAGGAGCCCGAGTAGTCGGCTCGATGGCGCAGCGCGTCAATAAGCCCACACAAACGTACCTGGGCCGCGGAAAACTGGAGGAGCTCAAGCTTCTCGCCCAGCGGAACGCTTTCGATACAGTTGTATGTGACGACGAGCTTGCGCCGTCTCAGCAGCGTAATCTGGAAAACGCTTTGGGCGACGTCAAGGTCATAGACCGCACGGCTATGATCCTCGACGTATTCGGTCGCCGGGCCCACACCCACGAAGGCCGCCTTCAAGTCGAGCTTGCGCAGTACGAGTACCTTTTACCCCGCCTGGCCGGCCAGTGGACCCATCTGGAGCGATTGGGAGCGGGTATAGGTACCCGGGGCCCTGGCGAAACACAAATAGAGACCGACCGACGCCAGGTGCGGACTCGAGTCCTGAAGATTAAGAAGGAACTCGACAACGTGCGGCGCCACCGTGGTCGCTATCGGGCGAAACGCGCTGGGAGCGGAATCCCGGTCGCGACGCTGGTCGGATACACGAACGCCGGCAAGAGCACGCTTCTGAATAGCCTGACTGGAGCAGACGTCGTGTCAGAGGACAAGCTCTTCGCGACCCTGGACCCCGTTACTCGCCGGGTGCGTCTGCCTTCGGGCATCGAGGCGTTGCTGACGGACACGGTCGGCTTCATCCACAAGCTGCCGCCGACCGTCGTTGCCGCGTTCAGGGCAACGCTCGAGGAGGCCGGGGAGTCGACGGTGCTCTTGCACGTGGTCGACATCTCCCACGCCAACGCTGCGGCGCAGGCCGACGTCGTCTCCGAAATCCTTCGCGACCTGGGGCTTGCCGACAAACCGCAGATACTGGTGCTCAACAAGACTGACCTAGTCGAGGGGGTCGGCAGTACCGCTCGATCCCTGTCGCCTGATGGCTTCGGCGGGGTAGGGCAGCCAACGACAGTCTTTGTATCCGCCTTGACCGGCCTTGGCCTCGGCCAACTCCTTACCGAGATCGACGCGCTCGTCTCAAAGACTGCGCTGGCATCTACTGCCGCGGCCACCGCATAGGGAACGGCGTTGGGGCCTCTAGGGACACCCTCACCGAACTGGTTCTCTTGCATGATGGTGTAGCCACTGTGTACACTCCGTCCTGCTATGCCTAAGAAACCACCGCCTCCACCAAACCCGCCACCGCAACCTAGAAAGCCGTCACCCGACTACGCTCCAATGAAGCAGCCAAAACCAAAGAAGTAGAAATAGCATTTGACCCATTGTTAGGAGCGTCATTGCCCTTACAACATTTCCCTTCTTTGTTAGAATCTCCTCGTTAACCCAAATCCACCGAAGGGATGACTATGCAGCAGCGGAACGGGCGATAGGGGCAAGGGAGGGCGATGGTCCGGGCACGATTTGGGGTAGAGGGGGGCCGGTGTTTGTCTTCAGTTGCCGCGGGGAGACTTTGTGACCGTCTGCGAATGTTGGTCAGGGCGAGGTAATTGATTAGCGGGTTAGTGGCCCGTAGAGGGGTTGCGGTGAATGCTGGGCGCTGGCTTAGACTTGGGCTATGTGCAGGTCCAAAGGCATGTCTTCCTCTGAGCGCGATGAGATTATCGCACTGGTGACGCGGCTTCAAGAGCAGAACGCCGAGTTGATGGCGGCCAACGAGGAGTTGCGGAGGCAACTCGCGGAGTCCCACCGGAGCGGCAGGCGGCAGGCGGCACCGTTCTCGAAGGGCAAGCGCAGCAGCAAGCCCAAGCGTCTTGGCCGCAAGTCTGGTATGGGCCTGTTCAGCTACCGCAAGCCGCCATCGGCCGAAGAAGTCACCGGGCCGGTTGTAGAGGTGCCGGTGTCGTGGGACAGATGCCCCGGATGTGGAGGCAGCCTTGTGGATGAGGGAGAGAGTATTGCCTATGTAACCGACATACCCCCTGTTCGGCGTCCGCAGGTGAGAGCGTACCGAGTGCAGGTATGCCGGTGCCGGTCGTGCGGCAAGGCTGTGCGAGGCCAGCATCCCGATATAGGGTCCGCCCAGCATGGTGCGAGCGCGCACCGCTTGGGTGACCGAGTGAAGGCTGCGGCCCATGTACTCCACTATGGGGTGGGTGTTCCGGTACGGAGGATTCCCGCTGTTCTCAGAGCGCTGACCGGGGTTGAAGTGAGCCAGGGGGCGATCAGCCAGGACGCGCTGCGCCGTAGTGCCGATGCGGTGGGAGACGCCTACCGGACGCTGCGGACATCGGTGCGAGCGAGTCCGGTTGTCCACACCGACGACACGGGCTGGCGAGTTGGAGGCGAGCCGGCGTTTCTGATGGCGTTCGAGACGGAAGAGGCGACGGTGTATCAGGTTCGCGCTCGTCACCGGAACGAAGAGGTGCGCGAGGTGGTTCCTGCGGACTACGCAGGGGTGATGGTGACGGACCGGGGTCGCAGCTACGATGCTCAGGCGCTGTCCGAGGTGAGACAGCAGAAGTGCCTGGCGCACGTGCTGCGCTCGATCAGCGAGGTGGTCAAGAGCAAGACGGGGAGAGGCCGCAGCTTCGGCAAGCGTCTGAGCGGCCTTCTGCGAGAGGCGATGGAGTTGCGGGAGGCATATCACCGAGGTGAGGCTGTCGACTTTGGTGTGCAGGCCGAGCGGTTGAAGCGCCAGGTGAGCTATCATCTCCGCGACCGTCCGATGGCGGATGCGGACAACTACCGGCTGCAGAACGAACTGGGTTGGCACGACGACCAGGGCAGCTTGCTGCGCTTTCTGGATGATCCGAGCATTGAGCCGACCAACAACCGGGCTGAGCGAGCGCTTCGTGGGGCGGTGATCGCGCGGAAGGTGTCACACTGCTCGAAGAACGAGGAGGGGGCCGATGCGTTCTCGGCTTTCACCAGCGTAATCAGGACGTTGGAGCGCAATGGCGACGACCAATCTGTGGTGGATCGGCTCTGCGCTCTCTTCAGCGGCGATCCGCTTCACTCACCATCACGCCGAACCTCCCCCGCCATCCGCTAATCAATTACAGGGCGAGATAGCGGGGAGAGGACACAGCAAGAGGCACTCGCAGACCGGACTGGCGCGAGTTCGCGGGGACGTTCGGTTGGCCGGATGTCGGCCGGTTGCCGCCGCCGCCGTCAGGCAGGGAGTGGCAGGGCGCGCAATCGGGCCAGGGCACGATCGAACTGGGCTTCCCAAGGCCAGCGCTGTGGCAGATGCAGTGTGAGGCGGCGCGCCGAGCGGGTGATCCGTCCGGCTAGGGAGAAGAACCGCCGCCGGAGGGTCTTGGTGGTCACCACCTGCTCGCCCAGACCGATGCGCGCTGTCCAGCGGGCGATGTTGTGGGCCATCACCTGTACCGCCAGCCAGGCGGCGTTGGCGGCGAAGCGGCCCGAGGGGAGATGGTTCAACCCCACACCGTGCTTGAGGTCTCGGATGGCATTCTCGATCTCGGCGTGGCGGCGATGGTCGGCCTCCAGTTCGAGCATCTCCCCGTCCCGGTCGGTGATGAAGCCGTGATAGCTGTAGGTGGCGAAGAGGGCCAGCTGGGAACCGGGCGTGGGCTTCACACGCCGGACGATGAGCCGCACCGGCGCGGCGTCAGGTTCACTCTGGAAGGGAGTGCAGGTGGTCTCGGCCACATCGGCGGCGCCGTCCATCCAGTAAGGAATCGGCGTCCAGGCATCTTCGGGTATCGCCTCGATGAGATTGTGCAGGCTTTTATGCTGGCGGATGGTGATGGAGAAGCGGACATCCATCTTGCGGCAGACGGATACCACGCCATGAGTGTAGAACCCGCTGTCGGCCCGTAGCGTGAGTCGTCCGTTGGCCCCGGCGTAGCGCACCCGTCCCACCGTCTCCCGCAGGAAGTGGGCGGCGCCGCGGGCGGTGTTGGCCCGGCCCTCGCGCAGCCGGGACATCAGCACGTCTCCGGTGCCGGCGGCGATGGCCAGCAGTGGGTGGTAGCCCCGCTTGCCGGAATAGCCGTGGTGGCGGGCGCCCTCCTTGGCCAGTCCGTAGGTCTCGCAGATGGTGGAATCGAGGTCGATGGTGAACGGCGCGTCGCCGGGTCCGGCCCCAGCGGCCCAGGCCCGGGCCAGCAGCTCCCGGCTCACCCGGTCCAGCTGGCGGACGTGGCCCCACCGGAAGCTGCGCAGGAAGGTGCCCAGGGTGGATGGCGCCTTGACCGTGCCGCCCAGGGTGCAGGCCGTCCCCCCGGTGCGCAACACATCAGCGTCGTCGATGCAGTCGCCGCCGGCCATGGCTGAGGCCACCAGGGTCATCAGCTTGTCTCCGGTGTTGGCCCGCCCCGGCGCGCCGCCCAGGTCAAGGTGATGGTCAACGAGTTCCCGCAGGCCCAGATGCCGGGCGAGGGTGGCTGGCAGGAGCAGACCGGCATTGGCCACCAGGCGGTGATCGTCAAAGACGATACGGATACGGTCGGGCTGGTTGCGTGGTAGCATCTATTGGGTGCTCCTTCTCTGGGACTGTTTTGCTGTTACAAAACCATTATCCCAGATTCAGAAGAGCACCCTCTGGCCACTTCAGGATGCTAACCCGACGCCCTCCCTCGGTGGATTCGGGGTTAACCTCCGCTGCGTTCTCAATGTGGATGGAAATCTCTTTGTAGAATTCCCTGGGTGGCAACTCCCAATAGTCCTGTCGAATTCGCGGGGGCCAATTTACCAGGTTGATATCTCTCTGTGGGAAGTACGTTACCCCTACCAAAGCTGTAACGATTCCGTATAAGCCGAGTGCGAGTACTATTGCCCAAGAAGCGCCGGCGCCAAGGTTGATTCCCTCGTAAAAACCCGTTTTGAGGAAGTTCCAGCGCTTTAGCACATGTGAGCGCTACCGTATGTTGGGGTAGGACACGGAACAGAGACTGTATATTGTACCCAGGCAAGGGTACGGTTGTTCTAATTCGACCTGCACAGACTTTTTACGAGAGAATCAAGGTTGATTCCCTCGTAAAAACCCGTTTTGAGCAAGTTCCAGCGATTTAGCACATCTGAGCGCTACCGTATGTTGGGGTAGTATACGGAACAGAGACTGTATATTGTACCCTGGTGTGGGTACGGTTGTTCTAATTCGACCTGCACAGACTTTTTACGAGAGAATCAAGGTTCAACCCAAGAGGTAAAGCTACACCGATAGCCACTGTGGCACCTGCCCAAACGACAGAAGCCTTGGTCTCAGTGGCGTTCGCAATGCCCCGTTGGATTTCCAAGATGTTCTTAATGTGATTGTAGGATTCCTCGATTCCGAGTAAGTGTTCGTCCATGCAGCGCTCTACCTGATGCTCGCTCATCGCACCACCACCGCTGTGCAGCTTCCCTTGACCACATTGACCCATGACGCACAGCCCATGTCGATACCGGCGGCTTGGGCGGGCGTCTGGTTTTCCAGCGTCATGTGTGGCCGGAAGAAGTTGTAATGGACCGTGAACCCTTCTAGCAGCAACGCGGCGCTCTCCATCGTCTTCAGGCCGCGCATGACCTTGTAGCGGGCCTTCAATGTCCCGTGGAAGCGTTCAATCAGATTCGTATTGATTTCAGGGCCGAACGGTCGTGTTCGGATATGTTGAATGGGCTTCGGGTACCCGAACACCCCCTGGATACCCTTGATGTAGGAATTGAGGCCGTCCGTGAGGATGGTCTTGGGCTCAACGTCGGTATGAGCCTGTATCTTCTGGAATATCTTTGACGCATCGGCCATGCCCCTTCGTACCGACAGATGCGCACCCAGGAGGTAGCGCGTTCCGTAGTCGATGCAATCCCAGAACCAGACCTTCTTACCGGCAACCCGAACGACAGTCTCATCGGCAACCCGCGTAGGTGACACGTTAGGTCTTACATGTTCAAAAAGCTCGATGGCCTCTTTCGTGTACCGGATCACCCATCTGTAGACCGTCGCGGGATTAACCTTGATTCCCTCGTAAAAACCCGTTTTGAGGAAGTTCCAGCGCTTTAGCACATGTGAGCGCTACCGTATGTTGGGGTAGGACACGGAACAGAGACTGTATATTGTACCCAGGCAAGGGTACGGTTGTTCTAATTCGACCTGCACAGACTTTTTACGAGAGAACCAACCTTAGTGCCCATGTTCTGGTCAAGTTGGCGGGCAATCTCTGCCAGCGACATACCACCGTAGAACATGCCGACAGCAGCGCCCACATTCACGGCCGGGGCGCGGCCCCGAAAAGGCGCGCTGTGAGTGTTGAATTTCCGGTTGCATCCCCGACAGATGTATTCCTGCGTCCCGTTGCGAATCCCGTACTTCATCGTGTCTTCGGAGCCGCAACGTGGGAGGTTACGTCAATAGGTGTGTAAACGACATCAGGCGGCGACCTTCTCAGCCGTTGATTCAATGGCGATTCCATCCGCATACTGTGCACCGAGATAGACGTCTTCGATCAACTCAGGGGCCTTCAGACGCCTGAAGCGCTGTTCGGCGACCATCAACATTTTCCAGATCACCGCTATCGCCCGATCGACCCTCTTGTAGCGCTTGGCGGCATCGGTCCGAAGCCTGAGGGCCGCGAAGGGTGATTCTACCGGGTTCGTCGTGCGAAGGTGCCCCCAGTGCTCCTTTGGGAAGTCATAGAAGGTGATCATGCGGTCCCAGTCCCGCTCCAAGGCCTCTGAGGCCGCCTCGTAGGAATGGTCGCCGCACCACCTGGTGAACACCGTCCTGAGCCGCTCAGCCTCTGTCCGAGTCTGGGCGTAGGGGATAGTACGCAGCATGAGCTTGGCCTGGTCCTGTTGTCGCTTTGGAAGCTTGGCGAGCACGTTTACGATCTTGTGGTTCCAGCAGCGTTGCTCTGCCGCCTGCGGATAGACGTTGCGCAGAGCTCCCCAGATGCCCAGGTGTCCGTCTCCAACCACCAGCCTCGGGCAGCTCAAGCCCCGGCGCTTGATGTCCCTGAGCACCTCGGACCAGTTCTCTGTGGACTCCCTGTATCCGGGAACAGCGCTCACCACCACCTTTCTCCCGTCGCTCAGGGCCGCCATCACCACCAGTACCGCCGCCTTCTCCTTCTCAAGACCAGCCTTGACGTAGACTCCATCCACCCACATGTAGACCACTTCCAGGTCATCGAGGGGCCGGCTGCGCCATTGGGCAAGCTCATCGTTCCACTTGGACTTCAACCGGGCCACCGTGCTCGCCGATACCGGTGCGTCCTCTCCCAGCAGCCCCCGCAAAGCCAGATCGAAGTCGCCTTCGGATAGACCGTGCAGGTACAGCTCGGGGATCAACTCAGCAACCTTCCTGGTCCTGTTGACGAACAGCGGCAGCAGCCGGCTCTCGAACTGCTCCTCGGTATCGCGGACTCGTGGCCGCCTAAGCTGTATCGTGCCCGAACTCAGCGTAAGCCTCCGGGCTCTGCCGTATCCGTTCCGATAGCCGGTATCTGAGTCCGAGTCGGACCTGAGCGCCGACTTCGCCCTTCCCAGAAACGCCGTCACCTCCTCCTCCAGCAACTCTTGGACCAGCCTCTGGACCTGGCTTCGCACCCAATCCTCCAACTGCTCCCACTCCGGCCTTGACTCCGACCTACTCTCAGTGCTTTCCTTCCTCATGGGCGGTGTATCTCCTCTCTTGGGCCTTGAGCCCGTCTTGTTCAGAGAGAGGGTACACCGCCTGACCGTTTACACACTTTTTGAGGGTACCTCCAACGTGGACACTTTATGACCAATGGCACGGTCGTGTGCCTCTTCTCCATTGTTGCGATTAGTACGTCGCCAACGTCTGGCAATGCTTCGATGGCCGCTAGGGTAGTCAAGTCCATGTCTTTCACCAGCTTTCGTACTTCGCGCGTTAATTCAGGGTCGTAGACGTACTTCCAGGGCATGGCGATACCTCACGTGTATAGTGAGGCGAGCGTAACCCGGGATTACACCGAAGCGCAAGAAAACCGCCGAACTTCGCACAATAAATGTTATGTCAAGTCACATAGTAGCGAGTTTACAAGCGGGGTCCGCACCAGCTCCGCCAGCGATCATGGTTGACAACCCTCACGGCGTCTCGCTCTACGACACAGTCCGGAGTCATGGTTGGGTCGGACTCCGACCGTGGGTCTGGGACAGCGACGCGCAACGCCTGTCTCGGATCGAGCTCCTGGAGTCAGGCCAGACCGTGCGCGTCGAGGTGGCTCAAGAGTCGCCGCCGGCCATTTCAATGTCGGATGGCGGCGACGGAACCGGCACCGGTGAACTCGCTCGGGTCGAGCCATTGGTCCGCCGCTGGCTGTCCTTGGACTGGGACCCTCGACCGGCCCTCGACGTTGCGTCGGAGCTCGACGCTGGTGTGGCAACCATGCTGCGAAACGGTGGTGGTAGGCTCCTCCGCGGCAGCACCTTCTACGAAGACTTCGTCAAAACGGTGTGCACCATCCAGATCAACTGGGCTGGCACCAAGCGGATGGTAGGAGCACTAATCGATGAGATCGGCGGCGGGTTCGTGCCGTCGCCTCGGAAGGTTATCGATGCCGGCGAGGATGAGTTGAGAGAGAAAGCTCGTCTAGGCTTCCGGGCCAAAGGACTCGTCGAGTCCACGGAGAGTCTTATCGGGCGCGGTCTGATCGACGAGTCAGGAAACGGCGATGGCCACCGACTCACCTACGAAGAGCTGATAGGCCTGCGCGGTATCGGCCCTTACGCCGCCAGCCATTTGCGCATGCTGCTGCACGACTTCAGCCGGATTCCGATCGACTCCGAGGTGACCAGGTATTGCCGAGACAAACTCGGCCTGGCGCCGGACGAGATCGAGCCGTTCTTCGATCGTTGGGGAGAGTACCGGTTCCTTGGCTTCCGGTTTGGAACGAAGGTCGCCAGCTAGCATAACTGGCGGGCCGTCCGAGCTGGCTCAGGCGCGGACCTCTATGACGCCCATCTGGTGTAGCTCGGCGATAAGTGGCAAGCCTATCTCCGTGGGCCGATTCGGTTGGAATCCCAGCGTTTCAAAGCCCGGGTCAAGGCTCCCAGCTTCCATGTCGCTCCCTCGGACCAGAATAACTTTGTCGCCGTAAAGGGCTGAGGCCGCGCCTAGTTGGTACAGCAGCTTCTGGTGGCGTTTCTCCTCGCGTCTACCGCTCCACGCTTCGTCCGAGGGCGCGGCGAAGACCAAAACTCCGGCTGTACAGCCTCGCATCTCGGCAGCCACTTCTTCTCCAATCGGCCGGCTGACGTCGAAGTCGCACTCGACCGCGCGACATCTGATCCCAAAGGAGTCCAGGACGGTCTTGAGATAGTCGACGATATCCGAGTTGCCGGCGTGACCGATGAAGATCCGCCCTTTGTCGCGTGTCGACCGCTCAGACGTCTGTGGATTGTCTGCGGACGGCGCCTCATATACTGGAGTTAGCGTCCCGCCGTTGTTTCGTCCAGCGAGTGCGTGCGCCCCCGCTGCGCTCACATACAAAGACCCACCTACTTCTCCTAGGATACCCACGTAAAGTCCATTGGCTTTGATCGTTCCCAGACACTCTTCTGTCAGCTCCGCTTGTAAGCCTATGTCCCGTTCGAGCAGGTTCTTAGCGCCGTCGTCCTCCGGCAGCCGTTTGCCGTCCAGTATCTCGTAGAATCGACGAAAGTGCTCCGGCTGGAGCGCGGCTTCGAGAAGAGCGCTACTACGGTCCTCCTGCCGGCGGAGACCAACCACCGATTCCCCGCGGGCCGTGAGAACTATACGGTCGTCGTTGTATCCCCCACTCGTCAGGCCGTACTTGGCCGAAGAGCTCAGTTTCATGGTGAAGCCACTGCTCGCCGGTGTTGTGTTCAATGCCTTGGCCAGCAGTACGCGGTCGAATGGGAGGCCCGCGTTCTTCTCCTGGATCGCGACGGCGATCGGGACCGTCTCTTCCAGCGAGTGGACAGGATATGGGCGAACGATGCGCCTGCGTTTCGCACCTTCACCAGTCGGGGATTGGGGCTGCTCGTTCATGGTAGACACTCTTTAGGTCCTAGGAAGTGCTGAGCTGATAGTAGACCGCCTAGAGAACGCTGTCAACATCCTTTTCAGGGGTTGTCAGAGCTCTTCCAATGCCAGGACTAAGCCGAGCATGTATTTGCTGAAATTTTCTGAAAAGCTCGCTGAAACAGTTTTCACCAAAAGGATACTTGATTCCCTCGTAAAAACCCCTCGTCCTCCGGGGGCAATGGGAGGATAATGTGGGGAAAGGGCGTTGGGGCAGCGCCCGGGCGAGGGAGGGGAGCATGTTCCGAGCGCGAGACCCGCAAGAGAGCCTCTGGCAGTCCCAGTTCCTGGTGACGCCGAAGAAGGCTAAGCGCCTGGAGGGGAGTTGGGCCGAGGTTTTCCGAAACGAGGCGCTCCCCCTGATTGACGAGGAGCTCTTTGCTCCGATGTACTGCGCGGACAACGGTCGTCCCAACCGAGCGGTGCAGACCGTCCTCGGGGTCCACCTTCTCAAAGAGATGTTCAACCTCACCGACGGTGAAGCCCTGGAGCAGCTAGAGTTCAACCTGCTCTGGCACCACGCCCTGCGGCTGGACATCGAGGAGACCCACCTGCCCCAGAAGACCCTCCACAACTTCCGAGTTCGCCTGATGCAGCACGATGGTGGCCGGCTGGCTTTCCAGGAGACCACGGACCGGATCATCCAGGCGCTGGGCATACGCACCGGAAAGCAACGGCTGGACTCCACCCACATCATGAGCAACATCGCCACACTCACCCGGCTGGGCCTGTTCTGTGAGACGATGCGGTTGTTCCTGCGGGCCTTGCGCTGGGAGCACCCAGAGCTTCGCCCTGTGGTTCCGGAGGGCCTCCTGGGGCGCTATTTGAAGGAAGAAGACGAGGCGACCCACTACGAGGACGCCCACACGGGGGAGGGTCGGCGACGCCTTTCGGTCTGTGCCCGGGACCTATACCGGCTGGTGGACCGGTTCCGTGGCACGACTGCTGCCCAGCTGGAGGAGTACCGGCTGCTGGAGCGGCTGCTGCGGGAGCAGTGCCATGTGGGCAAACACCGGGACGGGCGCCCGGGGGACGATGACGACGATGCTGGGGAATGCAAGGTGCCCGTGGCCCTGAAGGACCCGAAGCAGGTGTCCGCCGACTCGCTGCAATCGCCCCACGACCCGGATGTGACCTACAGCGGCCACAAGGGGAAGGGGTACGAGGTGCAGGTGGCGGAGACCTGCTACGAGGAGAACGCCACCCAGCTCATCACCCACGTGGAGGTGACCCCCTCGAGTGGGAGCGACACCGACGTGAGCGTGCCGGTCGTTGACGGGCTCGCGGAGCGGAAGGTCCGACCGGACGAGCTCTTCGTCGACACGGCGTATGGGTCGGGCCGCAACGCCTTCGAAGCCTCGCGCCGGGGAACGGAACTGGTGAGCCCGGTGGCGGGGTCGGCGCCGGGGAACTCGCACGAAGGAGAGCGTGACGGACCACCGCCGCTCACCGCCGCGGACTTCCAGATCGACGTCACAGGGGAGCAGGCCACGGTGTGCCCCGCTGTCCACCCGTCCATCGAGGAGTACGAGTTGGAGGATGCGCCGGAGCGGGTAGAGGTCCACTTTGCCAGGACAACATGCGAGCCCTGCCCCTTGCGGTCCCGTTGCCCAGTGAAGCTGGACCGGCGTGCGGGGGACTACGTCCTCAAGGCGGACCTGGTGAAGGTAAACATCGAGCGGCGCCGGAGGGCCGAGGCCACCGAGGAGTGGCGCAAGCGGTATGCCATAAGGGCCGGGATCGAGGGAACGAACTCCGAGCTGAAGCGCGCCCACGGGCTTGGGCGCTTGCGGGTGCGAGGGGGCCGTCGGGTGCGGCTTGCCGTCTACCTGAAGGCGTTGGCGTGCAACTTCAAGCGGATGGTCCATGCACGCCTGGTGGAGATGGAGAACACGGCTCAGCGGGCGGTCGGGACGGTACCTGCGGTCGCGGCCGCATGAGGGCGCCGCTCCACAGCTTCCACCGGGTGCCCTGAGCCACGGAAGGGGTACCGCAACGGGATCACGCTTGTCCTGAGCGCGGCAGATGGTGCGGTGAGGCCAGCAGCCGGCATCCCGTGGCCTCCTCCCTTCCAGGCCCCTTCGCACGCCAGGGTTCATCTCAAACAGGCCTTTTTGCGAGGGAATCATGCTTACTCGAAGGGGCATCAAATGACGCGCTATCCACAACCGGATGATCGACCTTCTTACAAATAACGACAGCAGCTTCGCTGTCCTAAAACGGAGCCGACACGAACAGCCACTCACACTATCCGGCCGTGTCGAGCCGTTGGTGCGTAATAGACTGATAGACTGCCGGTGGGACGGCTCGCGGTGATAGAATAGCCGGTAGCAGTCGTTGAAAACTCAGGGGGCACGTAGCCAGGTGAAGAAACATAGATTCAACCTCCTCTTAGTTGCCTTGTTCGTCGCGCTTGCGACGTTATCTGCAGCATGCGGAAGCGCGAACGTCGAAGATGGAGACCCTCAGGGACAGGCCGCGTCTGTTGCGCCGTCTTTGGAAGAGGCCGACGGCTTCAGCGATGCTCCAACGGTTCCAAACGTAACCGACACCGAAAACCCGCTAGTCCCGCCGGAGGATGTCACTGAAGCTCTCAAGATCGTCTGGGAGGCCTGGGAGCTGCTTCAGCAGGACTACGTAGACCGCTCGGAGCTGGACCCCGAGGCGTTTTCAGAGCAGGCGATCCGGGGCATGCTCACCGTGCTCGAGGACCGGCAGACCTCCTACGTGAGTCCGGCGACGTTGAAAGGCAGCTTCGGTGACACCTTTACGGGCGCGTTTGAGGGCATCGGCGCCCACGTCAATATGAACCTGGCGGGCAAGCTCGTGATCGTCTCTCCAATAGAGGATAGCCCGGCCGAAGAGGCGGGGATCCGGACGGGGGATATCATCCTGGAGGCCGATGGGGAGACTCTAGAGGGTTTGAGCCTTCTGGAGGCCGTTTCGAAGATACGTGGTCCGAGAGGCAGCGTTGTCGAGCTGCTCGTCAAACACCTGGGCGCGATCGATCCACTACTTATCAGCGTGACTCGCGGACGCATCCCGCTTAAGAGCGTCTATCTCAGAAGCGAGCCCGGAGACACGTTCACGCACATCAGGATAAGCCAGTTCTTCCCGCATACCATAGATACTTTGAAGGATGTTCTGACCGACGAGATTAAAGCCGGCTCACAAGGACTCGTCCTAGACCTGCGGGACAATCCGGGAGGCACCCTCGATTCCGTGGTGGACGTGGCCAGCCAGTTCCTCGATGACGGACTGGTGCTCTACGTCCAGGATGGCGACGGTGAGCGCACGGATTGGAAGGTCCGGAGCGGTGGCGTGGCCAAGGATATTCCGATGGTGGTGCTCGTGAACGGCGGCAGCGGCAGCTCCAGTGAGGTGCTCGCCGGGGCACTGCAGGACCATGGGCGCGCGACAGTAATTGGAGACACGACCTTCGGCAAGGGTAGCGTGAACATCCTCCGACCCCTTAGCAACGAAGGCGGCCTGTACATCACCATAGCGCACTGGTACACGCCCAGAGGGCGACTCATTCAGAACGAAGGTATCGAGCCCGACATTCAGGTGACCGCGCGAGACGTTCGAGACGCCGACGTCAAGCAGCTCAAGACCGGGCTGGCCGAGCTGGAGCGGATAACCGGCGCCAAACAGTCGTAGGTCGAGCCGATGGCTGACGGCAGGACTCTCGCCGTAAACCGCCAAGCCCGGCACGAATACGACATCCTCGAAACCATGGAAGCCGGCCTGGTCTTGGTAGGTACGGAAATCAAGGCCGCCCGCGAAGGCCGCGCCAACATCACCGAGGCCTTCGCAAAACTCGACAACGGTGAGATGTGGCTGCTGAACGCTCACATAGGACAGTACTCGTCAGGCGGGCCCAACAACCACGACCCTACCCGACCTCGTAAGCTTCTACTTCACAAGCCCCAGATCGAAAAATGGTCGTCTCAGGTTACGTCCAGCGGTCTGACCATCGTCCCGCTCAGGCTTTACCTCGCGAGACACCGCGCCAAAGTGCAGTTGGGGCTTGCGCGAGGCCGCCGCGTTCATGACAAACGCCGGGCGATCATCGACAAAATGAGAGAGCGAGAAGCTCAAGAGGCGGTCAGGCGGCGCGTATAGCGTTTTTTGGCGCGGGGCCGTTCGGCGGGTACGCCCCGTTTCGTGAAGACTCCGACGCTTCAGCCCTCCAAGCGACAGAGCGTCACCGGGGTCGTGTACAGCAGAACGGGCCAATGGACACGAACCAACGCTCCTGTCCCCTGGCCCGCTCCCAACAGCCGACTAGCTCTAGCTACCGAATCGTCGACTCCGCAGCCAAGCTTGAGGCTTCTAGCTCGCTTTTCTTATCTCGATCGACTCGCCAGGCGCCAGCGCAACCGTTTGCACGTTGATGCCAAGCTTCAGGAGCCAATAGCCGAGAGTCGCCTTGCTGACGCCGAGCTGCTCGGCGGTGGCTGTCTGGCCTTGCTCCGTCACTAATTCCGGTAGCGCTTCCTCGAGCGGCTTCTCGAGCCGCCTCTCGACCGCCACCATCTTCTTCGTCTTCCCACTCTTCCTGTTCATGGACTTCCTCCGAGAGCTTTGTCGTTAAACAATAGCGCGGCGCGGGAGCGGCGGTCAATGGGTTTTCAACCCCTTCTCAAACATTTCCGAGTTATTTCAATGCCGACGGCCAGCGCTCGTACCTGTAGTCTCCCGAGGCAGAGTTTCAAATCAGATCAACACATCCTATGAAGTAACTTGAACGCTAATTTGGCGTGTAGAGATAGTATAACAGATACGAAGCGCGTTGACGGCGCAATGACACGCTGCTAGACTTCGAATCTAGGGCTACAGGATCGACGAAGGTCCCCTGCCCTGTCCTTGCCTATCCGACCTGAGGAGTGCCGACAGCATGGGGCTTCCTGTAATTGACCAGACGCGGCGGAACCACGGGATCGAGCACGGAACCGTTACGGTCCTGCTGGAACGCGGCGTCTCCCCTCCCCTGGCCGGACTGGCGACGCCGATGGGGTTCTTCATCTACGCTGCAGTCCCGACTGATGAGGTCACGTCCGCCGCTTCCGAGGCGCTAGAGCGCATGCAGGAAGGTAACCGAGAGCTGGCGGTCTCGCCCTATTGCGGGACGAACATAATGGTCGGAGCGATCATTGCGGGCGTAGCGACGGCGCTCATCATGAGGAAACGTGAGGGGCAGCTAAAACGACTTCCCCTCGTGGCAATGGCTCTTACAGCGTCGACCCTGCTTCGACGGCCGCTCGGAAACGAACTGCAGCGCCGCTTTACTACGCTAGGCGAGGTCGACAACGTCGAAATCGCGGCCGTGAGACGCCTCCGCGGCGCCGTTCACTGGGTGAGGACGACAGGCCTGGCGGCTTAAGCGGCCCTCCCGGGGGCTTGGGCCGGCGGCTGTCGAGGAAGGCGCCACTTCTCCGAAGTACACCGCTGCTCTGCAGATTGACCCTGGCCTGAGACGGTTGCTAGACTTGAGTGGCTTCTGACGCGTCCCTGTAGCTCAGTGGATAGAGCGGCTGCCTTCTAAGCAGCGGGTCGCAGGTTCGAATCCTGTCAGGGACGCCAAATGCCTGTATAGACCGGCGCATTTCGAATGGGGCTCTAGGTATAGCGGCCTCGCATACGAGCAACCAGCATAGCTCGTCCAGGCATTTGTGGAGCCGGGGGGTCCCGTGCTGTCTGATCGGTGCTCGCCAGTCCAACTGTCGCCGACGATGCACATATCGAGAAGGGTTCAGGCCCTGCCTTTGGCGTGATTGCGCTGCTTTCGATTCCTGGCTGTCTCAGACAGCACTTTCTTCCGCAGCCGAAAGTTCTGAGGTGTGACCTCTACGAGTTCGTCGTCAGATATGAAGCCCAGTGCATCTTCGAGGCTCAACTCGACGGCCGGACTGAGCCGTTTCGTGATATCGGCGTTGGCCGACCGCATGTTGGTAAGTTTCTTCTCCTTACACACGTTGATAGCGATGTCCTGGCCTTTCGGATGGACACCTACGATCATCCCCTCGTATACCTGGGTTCCCGGCTTTACAAAAGTCTCTCCCCGAGCCTGGGCATTGAGCAGGCCGTATGTGACTGCCGTGCCAGCCTCGGACGCCACCAATACCCCGTTGTTCGTCGACTTGACCTCACCGGACATGGGCTGAAATCCGGTGAAGACACTGTTGGCTACTCCAGTGCCTCGGGTGTCTCTGAGAAACCCCGAGCGGAATCCGATCAATCCACGGGTAGGGATGTTGTAGTCCAGTCGTACGTTGCCCGCTCCGTCGTTGGTCATGTTGACGAGGCCGGCCAGACGTCCCGACAGATCGTCGGTTAACAGGCCGATGTACTCCTCACGGGTGTCGATGGTCAGATGCTCATAGGGCTCGTAAACAATGCCTTGGATCACCTTGGTGGCAGGCTCCGGCTTTGAGACCTGGAACTCGTGGCCCTCACGCCTCATGGTCTCCACGAGTATGGTGAGATGAAGCTCGCCCCTGCCCGACACCATGAACTCGTCCGGAACGCCCGTGGTCTCGACCCGCAGGCTAACGTTGGTCCTTAGATCCCGGAGCAGACGTTCGTGCAGGGTTCTAGACGTGGAGTGGGTCCCCTCCTTCCCCATAAAGGGAGACGTGTTGACGCCAAAGGTCATCTTCACGGTTGGCTCTTCTATCTCTATTAGGGGCAGGGCTTCGGGATGCTCACCGTCTGCGATAGTATCCCCTATCGATACGCCGTCTACACCGCACACTGCCACAATGTCACCAACCTCAGCCTGCGGGACCTCTAGCCGTTCCAACCCACGAAAGACGAACACCTTCTCCAGATCGTGGGGTTCGGGCGGGTAACCGTCGCGGAGCAAGGCCACGGAACTCCGGCTCCTAGCCTTCCCTCGGAACACCCGGCCAATGGCAACTTGGCCAAGGTAGTTGTCGTAGTCTAGTGCTGCCACCAGCATCTGGAAGGGCTCATTCGGGTCGCCTGTGGGGGCTGGGACGCTTTCAACCATTGCCTCGAAAAGCGGCTGCATGTCCTGTCTCGGAGCGTCCAGGTCGGCAACCGTGTACCCTTCGCGGGCCGAGGCGTACAGAATCGGGAAGTCCAGTTGCTCCGCCTTGGTTGCCAGTTCCAGAAATAGGTCCTGAACAAGATCGACAACTTCGGGAACTCTGGCTCCGGGGCGGTCAATCTTGTTGATGACCACCATTGGCGCGACACCGTGGTTCAGCGCCTGTTGAAGGACGAAACGGGTCTGGGGCATAGGACCGTCAACGGCGTCAACCAGCAGAAGACACCCATCAGCCATGTTCATGATGCGCTCGACCTCGCCGCTGAAGTCGGCGTGGCCCGGAGTGTCAATGATATTGATCTTCGTGCCGTTGTAGGTCACGGCGGTGTTCTTGGCCAGAATCGTAATACCGCGTTCCCGTTCCAGCGGGTTGGAGTCCATTATCAGATCGCCAACCTCTTGATGGGTACGGAACACGTGCCCCTGCTTCAACAGGGCATCTACTAGAGTAGTTTTGCCGTGATCGACGTGGGCGATAATGGCAATGTTTCGTATTCCGTTGTTCGACATGGATTGAATCAAATCCGTAGCTTTCTTGTGTTGGACCATCGATTTCATCCCGGTTATCCGGCATAATCAACCGTCGGAGCCGCACGGACATTCCTCCGGTACGTCGGTTGGGGGAGACTGACCGAGGGCTACCAAGGGAGACTTGCTGCCTAGGCGCGACCCAGTCGTTTTGGACGGCGTCCGCGAGGACCGTTGGGGCTGGACTGGTTGTTCGAGAGGTTAGGAGTAGCGCGCCAGCCGGCCTCGCTCCAGATCGTCGCCCACGTGTCGCCGAATAGGCTCAAAGTCGTCGAACTCCCATTCGCTGACGAATGTGATGGCTGTACCTGGGCGGCCCATACGGCTGGTCCTTCCGATGCGATGCACGTACTCTTCCACGTTCTGAGGCGTGTCGAAGTTGATGACCCGGGAGATGGCCGGGATGTCCAGGCCGCGGGCTGCCACGTTGGTTGCGACCAGCAGCTCCAGGCGGCCGGCGCGGAAGGCGCCCATCGTGGCATCTCGCTGGCGTTGGCTGAGGCCACCGTGGATACCTTTGATCGAGGCCCCTCTCCGCCTGAGGTAGTCCACCAGCCTCTCGACTCCTCTCTGGGTCCTGCGGAAGATCAGGATCTGTCCCTTGCCTCCCTGATCGGAGCCATTCGAATCACTACTTTCGAGAAGCTCTTCCAAACCGGCGTTTTTGTCTCGGGAGGCAACCTCGTAGTAGACTTGCCGGACCTGTTCCACCGGCGCCGCCTCCCCGCCTATGCGCACCCAAGTCGGTTGCTTCAGGTGCCGATATACCATGCGGTGGATGGCTGCCGGCATGGTGGCGGAGAAGAGAGCCGTCTGACGAGAACGGGGCGTAAAGCCCAGGATTCGCTCGATGTCATCGGCGAATCCGATGTCGAGCATCTCGTCAGCCTCATCGAGTACGACGGTCTTGACTCTGTCCAGCCGCAGCGTGCGTCTGCCGAGGTGGTCTAGTATTCTGCCCGGGGTGCCGGCGACGATGTGCACGCCCTTTTCGACGGCGTCGAGCTGCAGCTTCATCGACTGTCCGCCGTACACCGTCACCACCCGTAAGCCCCTGTACTTGCACAGACTGCGGAGCTCCTCGCCGACCTGAACGGCCAGCTCTCTGGTGGGTGTGAGTACGACCGACTGAACGTGATTCTCTGTAGGGTCCTGGGTTTCCGCGAGCGGTATGCCGAAAGCTGCGGTCTTTCCCGTGCCCGTCTGCGCCTGCCCCACCAGGTCCTCCCCTTCCAGCATGGCGGGGATGGTCTGCTCCTGGATCGGCGTGGGCGCCGCGTAGCCCAAGTCCTTCAGGGCGGAGGAGACCGGCTGGGATACGCGTAAACTGCCGAATTGCTGGTCTCGAACTAGGTCGTCGGATGACAGGGGTGGTGGCGTAACTGGCCTCTGACCGTTGTTTCCGTGTGGGCGGTGGTCATTGCGACGGCTTCTTCTCCGCCGGTACGCCGTGGGCGTCGAACGGGCGTTGTTCGTCGCCTGCGAATTTTCTGGCTTATCGTTCAATCCGGCCTCCGAAGTCGAGGCTATGCTTCGTCGTACGAGCAGACATCAGTGATCTACCTCTTCAGGAATAGTTGACAAGAGCCCGGTCACCCGAGGCAAAAACACGTAACAAGTCCGGGGAAGGTCCAGAGGGCTTTGGCGGGAGTCCAGAGGAAGTCCGAGGAGCGGTTTAAGTGTAACCTGAGCCGACGCAGAGTGCTGTCACCATGTGAAGTGTATCACAAAGACGTCAATTGCGTCACAAAGACCCGGACGGAAGGAGGCGACCTTGCAGGGGATGTCCCTTTGCCAGCCGTCAACGACCCCGTCCCCGATGACTTCGGGGACGGGGTACCTTTGAGACTCTTTCCAGTCGACTCAAACTCGCAGCGCCACGCGCCGCTGACGTGAGGCCCGCCGCGATCTACTTTAGAATAGTGACGTGCCCATAGATCACGTCACCACCAGCCTTGAGGCCTGCCGCCCTGGCCTTATCGAGTATCTGCGCTTCGTTCAGTCGGACAGAGTATGTGCCACTTAACGACATGGAGAGTATCTCGGTATCAATCGTCTGCGACTCCGTCTGGTACTCGATATCGAAGAACGAGTCGACGCTAAACCTTACCCCGTCTAGGCCGCTCGAGCCGATATTGCGTGCGTAGAAAACGTCGAAGAACGAGTCAACGGAGAAGCTGACGCCATCCTCGCCGCTTGACCCGATATTCGAGACCACAAGCTCAGTCAGATCTCCGAGGGATCGCTGGAGCCCGGCGGGGTCGTCAGACCGCGGAATTTCAAGAATGAGATCAAGTTGTGCATTTGTTCCGAGCGGCTTCAGCCGAAGGCTGCGCCACTACCAGGCCTACGAATGAAACTGCAACGAACGCCATAAGGCCTGCCGCCAAAAAAACGAGGTTCCGTTTTTTAATCATCGCTCCCTCCCGTACGTTTTAACCCGAATCCACCGAGGGAGGGCGTCGGGTTAGCATCCTGAAGTGGCCAGAGGGTGCTCTTCTGAATCTGGGATAATGGTTTTGTAACAGCAAAACAGTCCCAGAGAAGGAGCACCCAATAGATGCTACCACGCAACCAGCCCGACCGTATCCGTATCGTCTTTGACGATCACCGCCTGGTGGCCAATGCCGGTCTGCTTCTGCCGGCCACCCTCGCCCGGCATCTGGGCCTGCGGGAACTCGTTGACCATCACCTTGACCTGGGCGGCGCGCCGGGGCGGGCCAACACCGGAGACAAGCTGATGACCCTGGTGGCCTCAGCCATGGCCGGCGGCGACTGCATCGACGACGCTGATGTGTTGCGCACCGGGGGGACGGCCTGCACCCTGGGCGGCACGGTCAAGGCGCCATCCACCCTGGGCACCTTCCTGCGCAGCTTCCGGTGGGGCCACGTCCGCCAGCTGGACCGGGTGAGCCGGGAGCTGCTGGCCCGGGCCTGGGCCGCTGGGGCCGGACCCGGCGACGCGCCGTTCACCATCGACCTCGATTCCACCATCTGCGAGATCTACGGACTGGCCAAGGAGGGCGCCCGCCACCACGGCTATACCGGCAAGCGGGGCTACCACCCACTGCTGGCCATCGCCGCCGGCACCGGAGACGTGCTGATGTCCCGGCTGCGCGAGGGCCGGGCCAACACCGCCCGCGGCGCCGCCCACTTCCTGCGGGAGACGGTGGGACGGGTGCGCTACGCCGGGGCCAACGGACGACTCACGCTACGGGCCGACAGCGGGTTCTACACTCATGGCGTGGTATCCGTCTGCCGCAAGATGGATGTCCGCTTCTCCATCACCATCCGCCAGCATAAAAGCCTGCACAATCTCATCGAGGCGATACCCGAAGATGCCTGGACGCCGATTCCTTACTGGATGGACGGCGCCGCCGATGTGGCCGAGACCACCTGCACTCCCTTCCAGAGTGAACCTGACGCCGCGCCGGTGCGGCTCATCGTCCGGCGTGTGAAGCCCACGCCCGGTTCCCAGCTGGCCCTCTTCGCCACCTACAGCTATCACGGCTTCATCACCGACCGGGACGGGGAGATGCTCGAACTGGAGGCCGACCATCGCCGCCACGCCGAGATCGAGAATGCCATCCGAGACCTCAAGCACGGTGTGGGGTTGAACCATCTCCCCTCGGGCCGCTTCGCCGCCAACGCCGCCTGGCTGGCGGTACAGGTGATGGCCCACAACATCGCCCGCTGGACAGCGCGCATCGGTCTGGGCGAGCAGGTGGTGACCACCAAGACCCTCCGGCGGCGGTTCTTCTCCCTGGCCGGACGGATCACCCGCTCGGCGCGCCGCCTCACACTGCATCTGCCACAGCGCTGGCCTTGGGAAGCCCAGTTCGATCGTGCCCTGGCCCGATTGCGCGCCCTGCCACTCCCTGCCTGACGGCGGCGGCGGCAACCGGCCGCCATCCGGCCAACCGAACGTCCCCGCGAACTCGCGCCAGTCCGGTCTGCGAGTGCCTCTTGCTGTGTCCTCTCCCCGCTATCTCGCCCTGACCAACATTCGCAGACGGTCACAAAGTCTCCCTGCGGCAACTGAAGACAAACACCGGCCCCCCTCTACCCCAAATCGTGCCCGGACCATCGCCCTCCCTTGCCCCTATCGCCCGTTCCGCTGCTGCATAGTCATCCCTTCGGTGGATTTGGGTTTAAAGATGTGACGAGCGTATCATCGTTATCGAGACCGATCAACGCCGCCGCCTTTCCGGAAAGTCAGCCAATCGCAATTCGGTTAGATAAAGAGCCTGCTCCGAATCGACACGCCGCTCAGGGCTAAAGCCGTCTGCCGGCGTACCAACATCAAGGGGCGCCTGGCGCTCGGAGCGTCAAATCGCTGAGCTGGGACCGCCTCTTTCTCCGGGTCTTGCCCGGCAGTTCAGGCCGCCTTCGCCTCCACGTACCACCTACGTAGCCGCGTACGCGGGACGCCTACGACGGAGAGTGGTTTCGCACCCAAGCCTAGTAGACCAACATCCTTGAAATGACGGGTGGAAAGCCGGACTGCCCAGCGGCTGTCTCCAAAAGCCAGGCATGGCGGGGAAAGCCCCCGTGCCAATCAACCAATCATTACAAACATTTCGGACCACTAGGGGTTAACACCTACCCGTTGTTGGGGACGAACCTCGTCTAGCCTTGGTAGACCGACCCCTCCGACCGCAGGGATTAGGCACCTAACTCTATGCCCGTGGGGGCACTTGCAGCGAACGCGTAGTGGTCTACTGGAGCTCCGGACGGACTCACCGTAAGCTCTTCTACACGCGAACATCGTCGAACAGAGTCTTGAAACAGGAGAAGCAGTGATGAATTACATATCCATTCTCGGTAAACCCGAATCCACCGAGGGAGGGCGTCGGGTTAGCATCCTGAAGTGGCCAGAGGGTGCTCTTCTGAATCTGGGATAATGGTTTTGTAACAGCAAAACAGTCCCAGAGAAGGAGCACCCAATAGATGCTACCACGCAACCAGCCCGACCGTATCCGTATCGTCTTTGACGATCACCGCCTGGTGGCCAATGCCGGTCTGCTCCTGCCGGCCACCCTCGCCCGGCATCTGGGCCTGCGGGAACTCGTTGACCATCACCTTGACCTGGGCGGCGCGCCGGGGCGGGCCAACACCGGAGACAAGCTGATGACCCTGGTGGCCTCAGCCATGGCTGGCGGCGACTGCATCGACGACGCTGATGTGTTGCGCACCGGGGGGACGGCCTGCACCCTGGGCGGCACGGTCAAGGCGCCATCCACCCTGGGCACCTTCCTGCGCAGCTTCCGGTGGGGCCACGTCCGCCAGCTGGACCGGGTGAGCCGGGAGCTGCTGGCCCGGGCCTGGGCCGCTGGGGCCGGACCCGGCGACGCGCCGTTCACCATCGACCTCGATTCCACCATCTGCGAGACCTACGGACTGGCCAAGGAGGGCGCCCGCCACCACGGCTATACCGGCAAGCGGGGCTACCACCCACTGCTGGCCATCGCCGCCGGCACCGGAGACGTGCTGATGTCCCGGCTGCGCGAGGGCCGGGCCAACACCGCCCGCGGCGCCGCCCACTTCCTGCGGGAGACGGTGGGACGGGTGCGCTACGCCGGGGCCAACGGACGACTCACGCTACGGGCCGACAGCGGGTTCTACACTCATGGCGTGGTATCCGTCTGCCGCAAGATGGATGTCCGCTTCTCCATCACCATCCGCCAGCATAACAGCCTGCACAATCTCATCGAGGCGATACCCGAAGATGCCTGGACGCCGATTCCTTACTGGATGGACGGCGCCGCCGATGTGGCCGAGACCACCTGCACTCCCTTCCAGAGTTGAACCTGACGCCGCGCCGGTGCGGCTCATCGTCCGGCGTGTGAAGCCCACGCCCGGTTCCCAGCTGGCCCTCTTCGCCACCTACAGCTATCACGGCTTCATCACCGACCGGGACGGGGAGATGCTCGAACTGGAGGCCGACCATCGCCGCCACGCCGAGATCGAGAATGCCATCCGAGACCTCAAGCACGGTGTGGGGTTGAACCATCTCCCCTCGGGCCGCTTCGCCGCCAACGCCGCCTGGCTGGCGGTACAGGTGATGGCCCACAACATCGCCCGCTGGACAGCGCGCATCGGTCTGGGCGAGCAGGTGGTGACCACCAAGACCCTCCGGCGGCGGTTCTTCTCCCTGGCCGGACGGATCACCCGCTCGGCGCGCCGCCTCACACTGCATCTGCCACAGCGCTGGCCTTGGGAAGCCCAGTTCGATCGTGCCCTGGCCCGATTGCGCGCCCTGCCACTCCCCGCCTGACGGCGGCGGCGGCAACCGGCCGCCATCCGGCCAACCGAACGTCCCCGCGAACTCGCGCCAGTCCGGTCTGCGAGTGCCTCTTGCTGTGTCCTCTCCCCGCTATCTCGCCCTGACCAACATTCGCAGACGGTCACAAAGTCTCCCCGCGGCAACTGAAGACAAACACCGGCCCCCCTCTACCCCAAATCGTGCCCGGACCATCGCCCTCCCTTGCCCCTATCGCCCGTTCCGCTGCTGCATAGTCATCCCTTCGGTGGATTTGGGGTAAAGCAGTTGACCACACGGGCAGTATCAAGCTGACGCAGCAGGAGTTCAACGCTTGGAAATCAAGCGGAGTCGCAGAAAACTGCACTGTGGCTGAGGTCGCCATGCTGTCCGGCGCTTCCATACGGCGTAGGAACTGGTGGGCCGAGTTCCTCCGCACACCGGATCGCAACTTTGATTCTCTCGTAAAAAGTCCGTGCAGGTCGAATTAGAACAACCGTACCCTTGCCTGGGTACAATATACAGTCTCTGTTCCGTGTCCTACCCCAACATACGGTAGCGCTCACATGTGCTAAAGCGCTGGAACTTCCTCAAAACGGGTTTTTACGAGGGAATCAACTTTCTTGAGGTCTAACGACCCTGTTACGCCCAGCCAGGAAACTTCGAGTGTCGTGAAATACAAATATGGAGGATCTCAATGAACGAACGTCGTTGTGTGCACACCTGGATCATCGAACCGCCCGACGGCCCTCTCTCTAGAGGTAGTTGTATCTCTTGCGGGCAGAACAAGGACTTCCCGAACGTGATCGGCGAGGACGACTTCAAGTCCTGGGGCCGTGGTAAGGACGAGCCAGCCCGCGAACTAGCTACCATCGCTTAGGCATTCGCCCCCTGGTCCCACTCCTTGGAGCGCGAGATTAGCTGCCCTTTCTGAGACACCTACCGGTCAGGTGTACGGCCAGGCCCTCTTCGACTTCAGCGGCTGTCGGTTCTCTCGGTGGCTGGAGGTGGCCGATGGGGACCGCCGGAAGGGTGGTCGCATGGGCGCCGGCGCGGACGCCGAACTCCAGCGAGAACTGGGCGGCTGGCCTCGTTGTCGTCGGCCTCGACCATCGAAATGAAGTCGTAAGGGCCGAGGACGCCGTATAGACCGAGCTCTTGTGTGCCGGGCACGTTCGTCTCCTCCTCGGCCCGCAAGACGCTCCTCGGGTCGTCGAGGCCTCGTTCTCTACCTTCGGGCGTAAGGGTGAGCAGTGGCAGTAGGTTGCCATCGGCAGCACCTCCGCCTGTTGTTCGTCCATCAGCCCATCTGAGAGCCAGGATTCTGCCAAGGTACGAACTGGCTAACTTCTCGCCGCCCACTCTTCGCGTAGAACCCCGTAGATGTAGTAGTCCTTGGGCTGGCCGTGTTCCAGATAGTGCCCGCGCAGGAGGCCCTCCCGGACCATGCCGAGCTTCTCCATGACACGCCACGATCCTTCGTTCGGGACCTGGGCCCTGGCGAAGACCTTGCCCACGTCGTACGTCTTGAACCCCCAGTCGATCACACATCGAGCTGCTTCTGTGGCCAGACCTCTGCCCCAATGCGGCCGCCCGAGCGTATACCCGATTTCAGCGACCTTGTTCTTCAGATCGATGTTGAAGTGGAAGTTACCGGTCACCTTGCCGTCCAACACGATTCCGAAGCTTGGGTTGGTGTCCCAAGAGTCCAGCACCATCTTGGCAAGGAACTCCTCGGCCACCTTCCTTGTGTACGGTCGCGGGTCCGGAAGGTAGCGGCCCCAGTCAGGGTGGCTCGTGTATTCGAGGACGTCATCGACGTCGCTCAACGCGAAGGACCGCAGCCGGAGACGGTCCGTCGTGAGCTCTGTCCGTTCGACCATGGCTGTTGTTCCTCCATTCGCCCTCGTGTTCCTCAGGTACGTCTTCCGCACAACCACGGAGTGTTGGGGTCGCAACTTAGGGACTCGGAGGGGCGTTGACACCGGTGCGGAAGGGCGACAGCATAGCAAACGTAGACTGCCGCCGCGATGTATACGATAGTCACGAGGGTAGCTCCCCGCTATAATGCCCAACGCAATGTTGCACTTGAGGAGCCGCCCCATTCCCCCCATCATTCTCGGTCTGCTTGCGGCCGTGTTGGCCTCGACCGGCGCGGCCGCGACGGCCGCAGCCGACGCTCCTGCACAGCAAGCGAAACCTCCAGCTCCCCTGCCCTCTCCGGTAACCACCGTCGTGGAGCCAGAGGTTATCGAGGTTACTGCTAGAGAACAGAAGATCGTCCCAATCCAGACCGAGGGCGAGCCGGTTGAGGCCAACGGGCAGGTGTCGACACTGCGAGACGCGCCTAACCCCGAATCCACCGAGGGAGGGCGTCGGGTTAGCATTCTGAAGAGGCCAGAGGGTGCTCTTCTGAATCTGGGATAATGGTTTTGTAACAGCAAAACAGTCCCAGAGAAGGAGCACCCAATAGATGCTACCACGCAACCAGCCCGACCGTATCCGTATCGTCTTTGACGATCACCGCCTGGTGGCCAATGCCGGTCTGCTCCTGCCGGCCACCCTCGCCCGGCATCTGGGCCTGCGGGAACTCGTTGACCATCACCTTGACCTGGGCGGCGCGCCGGGGCGGGCCAACACCGGAGACAAGCTGATGACCCTGGTGGCCTCAGCCATGGCCGGCGGCGACTGCATCGACGACGCTGATGTGTTGCGCACCGGGGGGACGGCCTGCACCCTGGGCGGCACGGTCAAGGCGCCATCCACCCTGGGCACCTTCCTGCGCAGCTTCCGGTGGGGCCACGTCCGCCAGCTGGACCGGGTGAGCCGGGAGCTGCTGGCCCGGGCCTGGGCCGCTGGGGCCGGACCCGGCGACGCGCCGTTCACCATCGACCTCGATTCCACCATCTGCGAGACCTACGGACTGGCCAAGGAGGGCGCCCGCCACCACGGCTATACCGGCAAGCGGGGCTACCACCCACTGCTGGCCATCGCCGCCGGCACCGGAGACGTGCTGATGTCCCGGCTGCGCGAGGGCCGGGCCAACACCGCCCGCGGCGCCGCCCACTTCCTGCGGGAGACGGTGGGACGGGTGCGCTACGCCGGGGCCAACGGACGACTCACGCTACGGGCCGACAGCGGGTTCTACACTCATGGCGTGGTATCCGTCTGCCGCAAGATGGATGTCCGCTTCTCCATCACCATCCGCCAGCATAAAAGCCTGCACAATCTCATCGAGGCGATACCCGAAGATGCCTGGACGCCGATTCCTTACTGGATGGACGGCGCCGCCGATGTGGCCGAGACCACCTGCACTCCCTTCCAGAGTGAACCTGACGCCGCGCCGGTGCGGCTCATCGTCCGGCGTGTGAAGCCCACGCCCGGTTCCCAGCTGGCCCTCTTCTCCACCTACAGCTATCACGGCTTCATCACCGACCGGGACGGGGAGATGCTCGAACTGGAGGCCGACCATCGCCGCCACGCCGAGATCGAGAATGCCATCCGAGACCTCAAGCACGGTGTGGGGTTGAACCATCTCCCCTCGGGCCGCTTCGCCGCCAACGCCGCCTGGCTGGCGGTACAGGTGATGGCCCACAACATCGCCCGCTGGACAGCGCGCATCGGTCTGGGCGAGCAGGTGGTGACCACCAAGACCCTCCGGCGGCGGTTCTTCTCCCTGGCCGGACGGATCACCCGCTCGGCGCGCCGCCTCACACTGCATCTGCCACAGCGCTGGCCTTGGGAAGCCCAGTTCGATCGTGCCCTGGCCCGATTGCGCGCCCTGCCACTCCCTGCCTGACGGCGGCGGCGGCAACCGGCCGCCATCCGGCCAACCGAACGTCCCCGCGAACTCGCGCCAGTCCGGTCTGCGAGTGCCTCTTGCTGTGTCCTCTCCCCGCTATCTCGCCCTGACCAACATTCGCAGACGGTCACAAAGTCTCCCCGCGGCAACTGAAGACAAACACCGGCCCCCCTCTACCCCAAATCGTGCCCGGACCATCGCCCTCCCTTGCCCCTATCGCCCGTTCCGCTGCTGCATAGTCATCCCTTCGGTGGATTTGGGCTAACGACTCTGGGCCGGGGCTCCGGATCGCCATTTTGCTGGCTATGGCCGGCGGCTTGCTGGCGTTTGCTGTAGCGATCACGGTTGCAGGTCGCCGACGCGATCCCAGTTGAACTAATACACGGAGGAGCCGATGTCGCTCACACATTTCGGACCATGTGGATAGTCGATCGCATCTGGATACGGCGCCTGACGGCCTCCGCCGCAGTGGGCCTGGCCTTAGTCCTTGTCGCAACGGCTTACTCGGGAATGCTCGGGGCCCAAGACGCGACCATTACGATTTGGTCCGTTTCGGCTAGAGGCGTCGAGCCAGACGGTTCGGGCAACATCTGGTTCGCCGACGGTGCCAAGACAGGGATAGCCCGTCTGCAGCCGTCGACTAGCACGACAAGTACGGTGACGACGTGGCCTATCCCGCCGGGCGGCACGACAGTCGACGGTGGGGCAGGGTTCGATTCGACCGCTGGCATCTTCTATTTCGGTGAAAGCATAGGCCGGCCGGGGCTCTCATCTCTCGCCATAGGTTCGTTGGACCCGGCGACCGACACGTTCACCGAGTGGCCCTTCGGCGGCGGCTGGAACACTATCGTGTCGCTCACAACCGACGACGCCGGTAACGTCTGGTTTGGCGGTTCGAGGTGCTGCTGGTACCCACGGATAGCAAGGCTGACGCCGGGCGACAACACCATCACCGATTGGGAGATTCCCACCGCGCAAGGAGACTGGGTCCGGGGTATTGTCCCGATGCCGGATGGGACAGTGATGTTTACGCTGGACTTCCCGGGCAAGGTCGCTCAGTTGGATCCGGCAACTGGTAACGTGACCCTCTGGCCGTTGGGCTTCAACGCGATCAGCTCATTAGGTTCGAAGGAAGCTTGATTCTCTCGTAAAAAGTCTGTGCAGGTCGAATTAGAACAACCGTACCCTTGCCTGGGTACAATATACAGTCTCTGTTCCGTGTCCTACCCCAACATACGGTAGCGCTCACATGTGCTAAAGCGCTGGAACTTCCTCAAAACGGGTTTTTACGAGGGAATCAAGCTTACGTCCACAGCGATGGCGGGTTCTGGTTCCCCGGAGCAGACCGGGTGGCCCGATTCGATCGATCAACGAACGAGCTCAAGGTCTGGGACCTGACAGGCGTAGCTACCGTGGGTTCGATCGGGCTGGACAGCCTCGGCAGGCCGGTCGCAGGGGGGCAGGTGTCCCCCGCTTCTCCGCTCAATGGTGCGGTAAGGATCGACCCGGCGACCGGGGTCCCGACGATGTGGCCTTATACGAACACGGGCATCAGGGGGACGGTAGTCGACGGAGCCGACGATATCTGGCAGAACACGACAGACCTGAAGATCCGCCGCATCGATCCGTAGAGGCGGGACCGGTGCTATGGACTTGAAACTAACCCCGAATCCACCGAGGGAGGGCGTCGGGTTAGCATCCTGAAGAGGCCAGAGGGTGCTCTTCTGAATCTGGGATAATGGTTTTGTAACAGCAAAACAGTCCCAGAGAAGGAGCACCCAATAGATGCTACCACGCAACCAGCCCGACCGTATCCGTATCGTCTTTGACGATCACCGCCTGGTGGCCAATGCCGGTCTGCTCCTGCCGGCCACCCTCGCCCGGCATCTGGGCCTGCGGGAACTCGTTGACCATCACCTTGACCTGGGCGGCGCGCCGGGGCGGGCCAACACCGGAGACAAGCTGATGACCCTGGTGGCCTCAGCCATGGCCGGCGGCGACTGCATCGACGACGCTGATGTGTTGCGCACCGGGGGGACGGCCTGCACCCTGGGCGGCACGGTCAAGGCGCCATCCACCCTGGGCACCTTCCTGCGCAGCTTCCGGTGGGGCCACGTCCGCCAGCTGGACCGGGTGAGCCGGGAGCTGCTGGCCCGGGCCTGGGCCGCTGGGGCCGGACCCGGCGACGCGCCGTTCACCATCGACCTCGATTCCACCATCTGCGAGACCTACGGACTGGCCAAGGAGGGCGCCCGCCACCACGGCTATACCGGCAAGCGGGGCTACCACCCACTGCTGGCCATCGCCGCCGGCACCGGAGACGTGCTGATGTCCCGGCTGCGCGAGGGCCGGGCCAACACCGCCCGCGGCGCCGCCCACTTCCTGCGGGAGACGGTGGGACGGGTGCGCTACGCCGGGGCCAACGGACGACTCACGCTACGGGCCGACAGCGGGTTCTACACTCATGGCGTGGTATCCGTCTGCCGCAAGATGGATGTCCGCTTCTCCATCACCATCCGCCAGCATAAAAGCCTGCACAATCTCATCGAGGCGATACCCGAAGATGCCTGGACGCCGATTCCTTACTGGATGGACGGCGCCGCCGATGTGGCCGAGACCACCTGCACTCCCTTCCAGAGTGAACCTGACGCCGCGCCGGTGCGGCTCATCGTCCGGCGTGTGAAGCCCACGCCCGGTTCCCAGCTGGCCCTCTTCGCCACCTACAGCTATCACGGCTTCATCACCGACCGGGACGGGGAGATGCTCGAACTGGAGGCCGACCATCGCCGCCACGCCGAGATCGAGAATGCCATCCGAGACCTCAAGCACGGTGTGGGGTTGAACCATCTCCCCTCGGGCCGCTTCGCCGCCAACGCCGCCTGGCTGGCGGTACAGGTGATGGCCCACAACATCGCCCGCTGGACAGCGCGCATCGGTCTGGGCGAGCAGGTGGTGACCACCAAGACCCTCCGGCGGCGGTTCTTCTCCCTGGCCGGACGGATCACCCGCTCGGCGCGCCGCCTCACACTGCATCTGCCACAGCGCTGGCCTTGGGAAGCCCAGTTCGATCGTGCCCTGGCCCGATTGCGCGCCCTGCCACTCCCTGCCTGACGGCGGCGGCGGCAACCGGCCGACATCCGGCCAACCGAACGTCCCCGCGAACTCGCGCCAGTCCGGTCTGCGAGTGCCTCTTGCTGTGTCCTCTCCCCGCTATCTCGCCCTGACCAACATTCGCAGACGGTCACAAAGTCTCCCCGCGGCAACTGAAGACAAACACCGGCCCCCCTCTACCCCAAATCGTGCCCGGACCATCGCCCTCCCTTGCCCCTATCGCCCGTTCCGCTGCTGCATAGTCATCCCTTCGGTGGATTTGGGCTAAAGATGAGAATCGGCTGGCGAGCAATCGGTGCGTTGTGCGCCGTGGCGCTTGCTGTCGTGTTGAGCGGAGTCGCCCTTGCGCAGCTCTTGCCAGGCGTGTCTGTCGTCGCTCCCACGGTTACGGGGCCTGTTACCAGCACGACTCAGTCGCTGACGGCTTCAGACCAATCGATACAAAGAGTGGCGAGCGGCATTCCGGCGGAACGAACCGACGCCTTCCTCGGTCCCACCACGACGACCGTTGCAGCGATAACAACGGGGGTGCCAATCGCGCCTGCGCTTTCTTCGCTGGCTCCGGGCAGTGTACAGATATCGCCCTTCTCCCTCGGCATCCAGGTGGTTCCGACGGGCATCTCGACGACCCCAACTACCACGACGGTCTCGTCGCGGATGCTCGGTGTTCCGGAAGCCCCCGGCCTAGCGTCGATGGGCTCATCAACCGCCACCGTCTCTCCTCGGATCCTGGGCGTCCCGATCACGCCCTCGGCATCGTCCCTGGGGACGAGCACCGCGGCCGTCGCGCCGAAGCTCCTGGGCGTGCCCGTAGTCCCCACAGCTTCGAGCGTAGGCCCCACGACCTCAACAGCAACCGCTTCTACGGCGGCGCCGGCCTCGACGAGCGCCGATACTATAGCGTCAAGTACGCTGGTTCAGGCATCCACGAACTCTGTCCTCTTGCGTATCGTCAACGGCACACCTATCGTCGCGGTTACGGGGCCGGCTACTTCGACGCAATCGGTGACGCCGTCCGTTTCGACGCCTCTCCGAATCGTAAACGGCGCTGCCCTGGCCCTTGTAACCCTCCAAGGCACGTCCACCACATCAGTCGGCCCAGCCGTCGCCACCTTGCTCAAGCTCAGAAGCGGCGCTGCCATCCCTACAGTGACGGCCCTCGGGACCTCGACGTCCGCCGTCGCCCCGGGCGTCAGTACCTTACTCCACCTCCACAACGGCGTTGCCTTCGCGACGTTGGCGGCCGTCGGCACTTCGACGAGCGCGACGACCCAGTCGGCTTCGAGTCCGTTGCTGCTCAGAAACGGCGTCGCTTTGCCCTCGCAACAGACGGCTGGGGGGTCTACCCTGAACGTGGTCCCGGGCATTTCCGAGCTGCTCCTCCTTCGAAACGCCGTGGCGTTACCCATCGTCTAGGCCTTGACGCCGGCATACATCGGCGACCCGCCGTCACAGGTGCCCGGCGTAACCACCCCCGGACCGGTAGCGATGGCCGCTCTACTTGTAGCCTCACTGGTATATCGAAATCTACGACAAACGAATCGGAAAATGCCGCGGAAGCGGTTTCACTCGTAGCGATGAGCGAGACCGGCGAGAGTCGTGCTTTCGACGATATGGCGAAGGAGCAACTCGCCATCTACGCGAAGGAGCTCCAACAGCTCCACGCCGAGACGCGCCGCCTCCGTACCAAGCTGGCCGAAGCCGATCAGAGAGTCGAGCAAGTGGGCCGCGTTGGCCGGTACACGCTGGGCGAAAGGATAGGCCACGGAGGAACGGCTGTCGTCTACAAGGGGCTGGACCCTGAGCTTGGTCGTGAGGTGGCGATCAAGGTCCTCCACTCCTATTTTATCGAGGAGCCGCGGTTCCTGCAGCGGTTCCGAAACGAGGCTGCAACGGCCGCCAAGCTCACTCATCCGAATATCCTGCACGTCTACGACTTCGGTGAGACAGAAGGGTCCGTATACATAGTCACGAACTACGTCCCAGGCGGGACCCTCGACGACCGCTTTGGCGGAAGGCTCACGACGCCTGAAGTTATGGAGTTCGCCTCGCCTATCGCCTCCGCGCTCGACTACGCCCACGAGAGAAGTGTCGTACACCGGGACCTGAAGCCGGGCAACATCCTGTTGGACACCGCCGGAACACCGATTCTCGCGGATTTTGGCATCGCGAAGGTACTTGGCGAGGGCGTCGGTCCAACCCTTACGAAATGGACCATCGGTACGCCGGAGTACATGTCTCCAGAGCAGGCGTTGGGGCAGGCCGTGGATCACAGGTCCGACATCTACTCGTTCGGAGTGCTGGTCTATCAGGCTCTCCTGGGCCGCCTTCCGATCACAGGCCAAACCCAGGTTGGTACACTACTCGCTCACGTTCGTGGAAACATCACCCGGCCGAGCGCCGTGGACCCGCAGATAGATCGTGATACGGAGACCGTCCTCATGAAAGCCCTCGCGGCTACGCCAGACGAGCGGTTCCAGAAGGCTACGGAGTTCGTCGAGAGTCTCGCCGCAGCGGCCTGACGAAGGCACACGCCCCACGAAACCAGTCCGTCATGGTTACTGATGAGTTCCGCAGGACGATCACCGCTACGTACGGGCAGGCCGGCGCTGCCTGGCTCGACCGGCTGCCCGCCATCATCCAACGCTGCGCCGAACTATGGGACCTGAAGGTCCTGCCACCTTTCGACAAGTTCTCGTACAGCTACCCGGCTCCAGCCGTACGAGCCGACGGGACCGAAGTGGAGCTGAAGCTAAGCCTTTGCCCCTGACGATTCCGAGGGTCCGTTGCCCCCAGGCTTAGCGCCAGAGGCGGAGATCGAGGCGCTCAGGATTTTCGACGGTCGCGGCTGCGTGAAGCTGCTCGACGTGGACGCTAACCTCGGCGCCTTGGTGCTCAAGCGACTCCAGCCCGGCGAGCAGCTCATTACAGTGAAAGACGATGCGCAAGCAACTTCGATAACTGCCGACTTGATCCGCCAGGTGCCGAGGCCCGTGCCGCCAGGCACCGAGTTTCCCGTCTACGCCCAGTCGGCCGAGGGACTGAATAAGCTAAGGGACCGCTTCGACGGCGGGACCGGGCCCGTGCCGGAGCTGCTGGTTGAAAGGGCTGAGACTTTGTTCGCCGAGTTGTTCGCCTCCCTCACAAAGCCCATGCTCTTGCATGGCGACCTGCACCACTACAACATCTTGTCCGCGAAGCGCCAACTCTGGCTCGCCGTCAACGCCAAGGGCCTGGTCTGCGAGCGGGAATACGAACCCACCCCGTTCTTGCGTAACAACTGGGCTGACCAGCCCGAACCCAAGAAAGTGTTGGCCAGACGCGTTGACCAGTTCGCCGACGAGTTAGGCCTCGACCGGTGGCGCGTCGTCGCATGGGCCTTTTGTCACACCGTGCTCTCGATGTGGTGGAACGTCGAGGACTACGACAGGGTGTCAGAGTCGGAGGTCGAGCTCGCCGAGATGTTCTCGCGGCTACTGAAGTAGGCGTTGCATCGGACCGCACATCAGATGCCCACCTACGGCGCCGGGATGAGCTTCAGGCACACAGGCATCGATACTTCGGCCACTTGTCCGGTCGCCGCGAGCCTGCCGGTCTCGCTGTCGATTCGGAACGTGACGATCGTGCCGGTGTCCTGGTTCGCCGCCAACAGGAACGTGCCCGTCGGGTCGATGGCGAAATTGCGCGGCGACTCGCCCTGCGTCGACTCGTGGCCGACGTATGTGAGGCGGCCGCTGTTCTCGTCGATGCCGAAGATCACGATGCTGTCGTGTCCGCGATTGGAGCCGTAGACGAACCTCCCGTCAGGCGAGACGTGGATGTCGGCGGTGTAGCTTGCACCGTCGAAGTCGTCGGGCAGCGTCGAGACGGAATGTACTCCTTCGAGCGTGCCGCTCGCCTCGTCGTAAGCGAACGCGGTAATGGTATTGCCGATTTCGTTGATCACGTACGCGTATCGACGATTCGGGTGGAAGTCGAAGTGGCGTGGCCCGGCACCCGGCTCCACCTTGGTCCAAGGCTGTTCGTTGGGCACGAGCCTGCCGTCCGACAGATCGAGTTTGTAGACCATGACCTTGTCTTGTCCAAGGTCGGGCACGATGGCGTACCGATTGCTGGGGTCCACAAAGATGGAGTGAGGGTGAGGCTCTTTCTGCCGATCGGGGTTGACGCTGGAGCCCTCGTGCTGCACGAAATCGGAGGCTTCGCCTAGCCGACCGTCCGTCTCGACAGGCAGGACCGTCACTCCACCGCCGGTATAGTTCGCCGCCAGGACGTACCGGCCTGTATTGTCGACGGACAGATGGCACGGCCCGTTGCTCTTGGTGGACTTGCTATTCAGGGCCGTCAGTTCGCCCGTCTCGGCGTCGATGGAGAAAGCGCTCACCGCGCCCGTGGGCTGGCCTTCGGCTGCCGAGGCCTCGTCAACCGCGTAGAGATTGCGCCGCGCAGGGTCGATCGCCAGAAACGAGGGGTTCTTGAGGCCCGTCGTCACACTCAAATATTTGAGCGCGCCGGAAGACATGTCCAGCCGGTAGACATAGACTCCTTCACTGCTGCCGCCTGTGTAGGTCCCGATGTATACCAAGTAGTCTTGTGTCACGTCTGTTTCCTCCAGGACTTTGGATGTTGGATTCTCTAAGCGGCGAGGTCGCCGGCCTTGGCGGCACAACTTCGCGGGCAGATTCTACGACATCCCATCCCGCTCGACTATAGTGCTAAGCCCGAATCCACCGAGGGAGGGCGTCGGGTTAGCATCCTGAAGAGGCCAGAGGGTGCTCTTCTGAATCTGGGATAATGGTTTTGTAACAGCAAAACAGTCCCAGAGAAGGAGCACCCAATAGATGCTACCACGCAACCAGCCCGACCGTATCCGTATCGTCTTTGACGATCACCGCCTGGTGGCCAATGCCGGTCTGCTCCTGCCGGCCACCCTCGCCCGGCATCTGGGCCTGCGGGAACTCGTTGACCATCACCTTGACCTGGGCGGCGCGCCGGGGCGGGCCAACACCGGAGACAAGCTGATGACCCTGGTGGCCTCAGCCATGGCCGGCGGCGACTGCATCGACGACGCTGATGTGTTGCGCACCGGGGGGACGGCCTGCACCCTGGGCGGCACGGTCAAGGCGCCATCCACCCTGGGCACCTTCCTGCGCAGCTTCCGGTGGGGCCACGTCCGCCAGCTGGACCGGGTGAGCCGGGAGCTGCTGGCCCGGGCCTGGGCCGCTGGGGCCGGACCCGGCGACGCGCCGTTCACCATCGACCTCGATTCCACCATCTGCGAGACCTACGGACTGGCCAAGGAGGGCGCCCGCCACCACGGCTATACCGCCAAGCGGGGCTACCACCCACTGCTGGCCATCGCCGCCGGCACCGGAGACGTGCTGATGTCCCGGCTGCGCGAGGGCCGGGCCAACACCGCCCGCGGCGCCGCCCACTTCCTGCGGGAGACGGTGGGACGGGTGCGCTACGCCGGGGCCAACGGACGACTCACGCTACGGGCCGACAGCGGGTTCTACACTCATGGCGTGGTATCCGTCTGCCGCAAGATGGATGTCCGCTTCTCCATCACCATCCGCCAGCATAAAAGCCTGCACAATCTCATCGAGGCGATACCCGAAGATGCCTGGACGCCGATTCCTTACTGGATGGACGGCGCCGCCGATGTGGCCGAGACCACCTGCACTCCCTTCCAGAGTGAACCTGACGCCGCGCCGGTGCGGCTCATCGTCCGGCGTGTGAAGCCCACGCCCGGTTCCCAGCTGGCCCTCTTCGCCACCTACAGCTATCACGGCTTCATCACCGACCGGGACGGGGAGATGCTCGAACTGGAGGCCGACCATCGCCGCCACGCCGAGATCGAGAATGCCATCCGAGACCTCAAGCACGGTGTGGGGTTGAACCATCTCCCCTCGGGCCGCTTCGCCGCCAACGCCGCCTGGCTGGCGGTACAGGTGATGGCCCACAACATCGCCCGCTGGACAGCGCGCATCGGTCTGGGCGAGCAGGTGGTGACCACCAAGACCCTCCGGCGGCGGTTCTTCTCCCTGGCCGGACGGATCACCCGCTCGGCGCGCCGCCTCACACTGCATCTGCCACAGCGCTGGCCTTGGGAAGCCCAGTTCGATCGTGCCCTGGCCCGATTGCGCGCCCTGCCACTCCCTGCCTGACGGCGGCGGCGGCAACCGGCCGCCATCCGGCCAACCGAACGTCCCCGCGAACTCGCGCCAGTCCGGTCTGCGAGTGCCTCTTGCTGTGTCCTCTCCCCGCTATCTCGCCCTGACCAACATTCGCAGACGGTCACAAAGTCTCCCCGCGGCAACTGAAGACAAACACCGGCCCCCCTCTACCCCAAATCGTGCCCGGACCATCGCCCTCCCTTGCCCCTATCGCCCGTTCCGCTGCTGCATAGTCATCCCTTCGGTGGATTTGGGCTAAGGAATCGGACAGATCAACGCGGCCTGCCCCCAACCCCTGGGAACCCAGGCCTAGGCTGAGACCTGCCAGAGGGCGCCGATCAGCATCGCGACGCCCGCTATCAGCACGAACGCTCCGAAGTTGATCTTGGCCGCTAGCTCGGTCAGCACTTTTATCGTGATCAGCCCGACGACGAAGGCGACCGACGCGGCGACGGCCATTTCGGAGGTGACGGCGAAGCCTGTGTCGAGGCCCGCGTAAAGGGCCGCGCCGATGCCGGCCGGCACGCTCATGAGGAAGCTGAGGACAAGAGCTTCGCGGCGGTCAAGGCCCCGTCCGAGCAGGACAGCGACGGTCAGGCCCGAGCGGCTCAGCCCCGGAAGCACGGCGAAGCCCTGTGCTACACCGGCCAGCACGCCGTCGACGACGCCGAGGTCGTCGGCGTCTCGGACGCCAGAGCTCTTGCGCCGTAGCTGGACGACTCCGGTCACGAGCATGAGAGTGCCGATGACTCCCATGGCGGCGTTTCCCGCCAGCTCGGAAGTCTCGGACAGAGTGAGTATCAGAGGAAGACCGATCAGGCCGCTGACGAATGTCGAAACAACGAGGTATAAAACGAGCGGCGAGGGCTTCGTCGGCCGGCTAACGACGTTCTTAAGAATCTCCAGTATCTCTCGACGGAACACCACTAGCACACACGGTACCGTGCCGATGTGAAGCCAAAGGGCGAAGCTGACGCCTTCGCTCAGCGGGCTTCCGTTGATGAAAGTGAAGGCGGCCGTAACTGCCCCTTCGGAGCTGACGGGCAGCCACTCGAACAGCCCCTGCAGCAGACCCAGAATGACGGCTGAGCTTTCCAACTATCGCTGAGTCCTGCCGCAGTGAGGGCACTTGGTGGCGCCCGGCTCGACGAGTGCTTTACAGAACACGCAAGGAGACCAACTCTGCGATGGCGATGAGGGCGCCCGCGCCGACCGGAGGGTGACCGTGAGGTGATTGCCTTCGTCTGCGCCATTCTTGTCTTCGTCGGTCGAGGGCCCGACGCTGGCGACGCCTTCCAGGTTGTTCAGCATGTGCAGCAGTGGCGTCGGCTGACGCAGCAAGAGCCGGATGTCCACGCCTCCTTCGGTGCTATTGGTGACCCGCAAAACACGGACCTCCGACAGGTACCGTAGCTGTTGGAGCAGATTCAGTTCGAGCTGTCTGTCGGCTGCGTCGTGAACATGAAGATGGACGGTGCCGTCGTAGAGGTCGCGATTCGATCCCGCCGGCTTTGCGCCACTCGGCTGGAGATCTGGCCCGGTCGCCGGGGCGGGTCCGCCGGTACGGCGCATTAGAGCTTCCAGCCTCGCGATAAACTCGATCTGGCTAAAGGGTTTGACGATGTAGTCGTCGGCGCCCTCCCTCAAGGCGACGGCGATGTCGACGTCGCGGTCTTGAGCCGTCAACATCACGATAGGTACTTGCGACACTTCCCTCAAATCCCTCAGCACTTGGAGGCCGTTCACGTCAGGAAGGCCCAGGTCCAGCAGCACCAGGTCCGGATTGTCGGTCTGCGCAAGGTCGAGCCCTTTCAGCCCTTCAGCGACGCTGACGATCTCTGCGTCGGGCCACCTGATGCTCACGCACACGGATACCAGTTCGACGATGTCGGGGTTGTCTTCTACGACGAGTAGCTTCATTGAGGTGGCTTTTTTGCGATGGGGAACCAGTGGTCCAACATCATTGAAATGAATACCATGATAGTCATCGTTCCTCTTGGGGGTTCAATCGTAACGTTGAACCGAGGAGGAACCATGATGTCTACCAAGAGGTACCGTATCAGACTGACTACCGACGAACAACAGGAACTCAACGCCTTGGTCTCACGCGGTCGGGCTGCGGCGTACAAACAGACCCATGCGCGCATTCTGCTGATGAGCGATGAGTCACGCTCGGACGGGGGAATGAAGGACGCGGACATCACCAGCGCGCTCGGTGTGGGACAGTCAACGGTCGAGCGAATACGCAAGCGCTGTGTAGAGGAGGGGGTCGAGTCTGCGCTGAATCGCAAAAAGCAACTGCGTCGGCGTCAAAAGAGACTGGACGGCGAAGGTGAAGCACGGTTGATAGCGATGGCCTGCGGGGAACCGCCGGAGGGGCGTGCCAGTTGGACCCTGAAGCTGTTGGCTGACCAGTTGGTCGAGTGTGAGATAGTCGAGACCATTAGCACCGAGACGGTTCGCCAGGCGCTTAAAAAAACGAACTGAAGCCGTGGCTGAAGCAGAGTTGGTGCATCCCGCCCGGTCAGAGCGCGGAGTTTGTGTGCGCGATGGAAGACGTACTGGAGGTCTACCAACGGCCGTACGATGGGAATGAGGTTCTGGTGTGCATGGATGAGACGAGCAAACAGCAAGTCAAGGAGACGCGAGTGCCGCGTCCCGCAGCGCCCGGCTTATCGGCGGCATACGACTACGAATACGAGCGCAATGGAGTGAGCAGCCTGTTCATGCTGTTTGCACCGTTGGACGGATGGCGCCGAGTCGAGGTCAGAGAGCGTCGCACGAAGGTGGACTGGGCGCATGTGATAAAGAAACTGGTCGACGAGGACTACCCCGACAGAGACCGGATCGTGCTGGTAATGGACAATCTCAACACTCACAAGCTGTCCTCGCTATACGAGGCATTCGAGCCTGCTGAGGCGAGGCGTATAGCTGAGCGACTGGAGATACACTACACTCCCAAACACGGGAGTTGGTTGAATATGGCGGAGATAGAGATCGGTGTGCTGGCTCTACAGTGCCTGGACCGACGGATTGCCAATCAAGACATCCTGCGCGGCGAGGTCAATGCTTGGCAGAATCAACGCAACCGGGATGTGATACGAGTGGATTGGCGCTTCACTACCGAGGATGCGCGCATCAAACTAAAGTCACTCTACCCATCAATACAAAAAAGTTGAACCACTAGAGGCGGGGATACTCGAAGTTTACCATAGCGTTCGGGGTCCCTAACGGTCTTGCTGCGACCCTGACAACGGAATTGACGCTCTCAAGTGAGATTGCTACGATTTGGCTCACCAGTTCACAAGGAGAAGCGCCATGATCGCTAATCGGTCGCCTCTGTACTGTAAGATCTCCCCGTCCCGGTGGGCGATCGCAGCTACGACCGCGCTGCTCATCGGAGCCCTCGCTCTATCGTGTGGGGCGGCGGACACCACGGACGACGAGGCAACCACCCCTGCCCCTGCGGCCGGAGCCGACGCGCCACCCGCCGGTGAGCCGCAAGGCGAGGATACCAGTGTTGTGGCGGAGCTCGTGATAGAGCCGTACGCGGGGAATGGCGAGTCCGTCTTTTCCGGCGACGACGGTCCGGCCGTAGACGCGGGGATCTTCGCCCCGGGCGGTGTCGCGGTGGACGCCGACGGCAACCTCTACGTCGCTACCGAACACCGAATCCGCCGAGTTGACGCTCAGACCGGGATCATAACCACCGTGGCGGGGACCGGCAGTCCGAGCTTCGGAGGAGACGACGGGCCGGCGACGGACGCGAAGCTGAAGTCACCGGAAGGTGTCGCTGTCGATACTGAGGGGAATATTTTCATTGCCGACAGAGACAACGGTCGCATACGCCGGGTCGACCACTCGACCGGGGTCATAACGACAGTCGCCGGTGGTGGAATACCCAAGATCATAGGCGGTGTCTTCCAAAGTGGCGATGGTGGCGCCGCCACAGACGCCTGGTTCAAAGAGCCGTTGGACGTGGACGTCGACGACGAGGGCAACTTCTACTTTGTAGCGGGCAGCTTTGCTCGAAAGGTGGACACGGACGGTATCATTTCAACGATCGCGGGCACCGGGCTCAAAGGTCTTTCGGGAGATGGCGGTCCAGGGCACGAGGCGATGCTCGCCGAGCCGCAAGGCGTGGCGGTCGATGGCCAAGGTAACATTTATATCGCCGATCGAGAAAACCAGCGGATTCGCATGGTAGACGGCGCCACGGGTATCATCTCGACGGTCGCCGGAATCGGGAAGCATGGGAGCTTCGAGACGGCTGACAAAGATGGGCGCCATCGGTCGGTCCAGCCGGAAGGCATCGGTGCGGAGGGTGATGGTGGACCCGCGACCAGCGCGATGCTGGCGTTCCCCGAAGAAATCGACATTTTCGACGGCCGTCTCTTCATCGCCGACACTGTGAACAACAGCGTTCGAATGGTCGATCTGGCGACCGGCATAATCACAAAAGTGGCCGATGGTGGAGCCATTACTGGAGAGGCGATGATAACCGGCTTCGGAGGGAGTGGCGATCTCGATATCACGTTCGAGCATTTCGGCCCACCCTTCGATGTCGTCGGGACGAGTGACAACACCGTTTTCGTCGCAGACTTCAAACGTCACCGCGTCGCGAAAATCCAGTTCCCCTAGCTGATACTCAGTAATCCGGTTTAGATTGACACCCCTCCCTACGAAGCTACGCTCGAGACGCCTCGATGCCTTCCGGTCCGCGGGTAACGCCTCCCGCAGATCGGCATTGCTGCTGATCGTCGCCCTGGCCTGGACGATGGCCGGGTCCGCCGAAGCTGCAACCCTCGTCGTAACCAAGACGACCGACACCAACGACGGCGTCTGCGACTCCGATTGCTCCCTGCGCGAAGCCATCGATGCTGCAGAGCCAGGGGACACGATAGATATCCCGGCGGGGACCTACACCCTGAACCCTATCGACAAGAGCCTCGTCGTCGACAAGGACCTCAAGCTGGTCGGAGCAGGCGCGGGGAGCACAGTCATCCAGGCGGCCAAGAAGCTTCTCGACGTGCCTTTCAGAGTGATCGAGGTCGCGTCGGGCGCGGTCGAGATCTCGGGCGTCACGGTTCGGCACGGCCAGACGAACTTCAAGGGCGGTGGGATATACATAGAACAGGACGCCTCGTTGAGTTTGTCCGAAAGCGTGATCACGAAGAATAACGACAGCGGTGTATACAACAGCGGCACGCTGATAGTCGAGAACAGCACTATAGTAGAGAACAACAGCCAGACCGGCGGCGGGATCGGCAATGTGGGCGATTTGACCGTCACCAACAGCACGATCAGTGGCAACCTTGCGACACGCCTCGGCGGTGGCGTGCACGGCGCCTCCATCGCGAAGACGACGATAACCAACAGTACTGTTGCCGCTAACAAGGCTGGTCTCGAGAGCATCGGCGCCGGAGGAGGGATCGCCCAGGACCAAGGTGGCAGCATGTCGGTCTCCGGGACGATCATAAGCAACAACACTGCGGCTGAGGCAGGGACTCACAACTGCACCGGTCCGATATCGTCAGCCGGAAACAACCTGGCGGGCGACACGTCGTGCAACCTGACGGAGGACGACGATCTCAGCGGTTCCGAACCACTACTGGGCCCGCTGTCAGACAACGGCGGCCCTACCCCCACGCACGCTCTCATGTCGGATAGCCCTGCCATCGACACGGGAGGCGGAGCGTCTACGGCCGACCAGCGCGGTACGGCCCGGCCGACGGGCGACGGCATCGACGTCGGCGCCTACGAATTCGACCCGACGAACCCTCCAACGGGCCAGACGGCTGCCTTCGTGACCAGGGCAGCGCCGACTCCAACGCCGACGCCTGAGCCCGAAGCAGCCGGCGGGTTCTGCAGCGCGACAGGCCACTCCTCGGCGGCGTCGGGCGCCGCCAGCTTCCTGGTTCTATTCGTGCCCCCCGGCTTAATGGTAGGCCTAGGTCGGTTCCGCAGGCGTACCGACGAGCGGCCCCGGTGATCCCGCACTACGTCGAGAGCGAGCGGTAGTCACCGCTCGCTTCGAAGCGGCACCCGATGAGCGACAAACCTTATGCGAACCTGCTGAAGCGTCATCTCGCTGCTAGTACCAAGATGCTTATGAACATCGTCGAGTCCTGTCCAGACGATGTGTGGATCGAGCCTTCTAGCGGCTCTCCTATTTGGCAACATGTCTACCATGTGGCCTTTGGTATGGACTTCTGGCTAAGAGAAGATTTCAGTGCGCCTGGATTCCCATCGATGGTTTTCGAAAAGGATGTATCGGATAATCTGGCGAAGCAATCAGACGCCTACCTAACAAAGGATGTGAATGGCGGAGAGATAATGTACCGGCAGGGCGGCTCAAGAGCTGAGATGTGGCGCTTGAAAAGCGTACCGCCTGTCGCCTTCAATCAGGAACGACCGAACCTGACTGAAGGTGGATTGGATGTACAAGGTGGGTATTTACCTCCGTGTTCGCAAGGCTTGTTTCGTCGAAGGGATGAGCGTCCGAGAGGCGGCCCGAGTGTTCGGGCTACACCGGGACACGGTGCGCAAGATGCTCGAGTACTCCGTGCCCCCCGGGTATCGACGGCAACGACCGGCTCGCAGACCGAAGCTCGATCCATATAAGGGTGTGATGGACCAGATCCTGGAGCAGGATCTGAGCTCACCGAAGAAGCAGCGTCACACCGCCAAGCGTATCTACGAACGGCTCAGAGACGAACACGGCTTCCCCGGCAAGTACACGATAGTCAAAGACTACGTTCGAGACCGCCGTCGTCATACCCGCGAGATGTTCTTACCTCTGTCCCACCCTCCGGGACATGCCCAGTGCGACTACGGCGAAGCTCGAGTGATCATCGGCGGAGTGGAACGCAAAGCCCACTACTTCGCCCTGGACCTCCCTCACAGCGACGGGTGCTATGTGAAGGCGTATCCCGCCGAGACGACGGAGTCATTCTGCGACGGACACGTCTCCGCCTTCGCGTTCCTGGGCGGAGTGCCTCAGAGCATCCTCTACGACAACACCACGCTCGCGGTAGCCAGAATCCTGGGAGATGGTCGCCGGCAGCGGACCAGGGTGTTCTCCGAGCTTCAGTCCCACTACCTGTTCGAGGACCGGTTCGGCCGTCCAGGCAAAGGGAACGATAAGGGCAAAGTAGAAGGTCTGGTCGGCTATGTCCGCCGGAACTTCCTGGTGCCCATTCCATCGTTCGAGAGCTTCGATGCCCTCAATGCTCATCTGGAGCAACACTGCCTCAGACGGTTCGAAGATCGACTCCGCGGCCACAACGAGACGATAGGAGAACGGCTGGAGCGGGACCTGGAGAAGCTGCTGCCTCTGCCGGCCGTACCGTACGACGCCAGCGACAAGCACGCGACGAGGGTCAGTTCTCTGTCCCTGGTCAGATACCGGACCAATGACTATTCGGTCCCGGTGGCCTACGGTCATCGGGACGTTCTGGTCCGCGGATATGTACACGAGGTTGTGATCAGCTGTGGCGCTGAAGTCATCGCCCGCCATCGGCGGTCCTACGATCGAGACGACTTCGTCTTCGACCCTCTCCATTACCTGCCGCTCCTTGAGAAGAAGACGAGGGCATTGGATCAGGCGGCGCCGCTGGTTGGATGGGAGTTGCCCGAGGAGTTCGGAGTGTTGCGGCGGTTGCTGGAGTCTCGGATGGGCAAGCGAGGAAAGAGGGAGTTCGTGCAGGTGCTCAGACTGATGGAGACCTTCCAGCCGGAAGAAGTCCACGACGCCGTACGAGACGCCATTCGACTCGGGGCTGTGAGCTTCGATGCTGTCAAGCACCTGGTGCTGTGCAGGATCGAGGGTCGACCGCCTAGACTCGACATGGAGTTGTACCCGTATCTGCCCAGGACCAACGTTGCAACAACCTCGACCAGGGACTACATGGCTCTCCTGGCGGGGAGCCGGTCATGACCAACAAGTCCACGATGTTGCTCGAACACAACCTCAAGCAACTCAAGCTCCCCACGTTCCTGAGGGAGTACGACAAGCTGGCATCCCAGTGTGCCAGTGAGGGAGCTGACCATCCGGACTACCTGCTGCGACTATCGGAGTTGGAGCTGATCGACCGTCACCATCGCATGGTGGAACGTCGGATCAAAGCAGCCCGCTTCCCGACGACCAAGAGTCTCGACACCTTCGACTTCCTGTCTATGCCGTCCCTGAACGAGGCTCTGGTTCTGGAGCTGGCACGATGCGAGTACATCGAGCGCCCCCACAACGTCATCGCTCTCGGCAACAGTGGCACCGGCAAGACCCATATCGCCCTCGGTCTCGGTCTGGCTGCGTGTCAGAGGGGACTGTCCGTGGGCTTCACCACCGCCGCTGCTCTGGTTCACGAGCTGATCGAGGCCAGGGACGAACGGCGTCTGCTCAACCTGCAGAGAAGGCTCGCACGACTCAAGCTTCTGATCATCGACGAACTGGGCTTCGTGCCCTTGTCCAAGACTGGCGCCGAGCTGCTCTTCGAGGTGTTCAGCCAGCGTTACGAGCGTGGATCGGTCCTGGTGACCTCCAAGTGAGCCCTTCGTCGAGTGGACCGAGGTGTTCGGCTCTGAACGGCTGACCGGAGCTCTCCTCGACCGCCTCACCCACCATGTCGACATCCTGGAGATGAACGGGGACAGCTACCGACTCAAGCACAGCAAGAAGACTTCTGGCCGCCAGCTATCTGACTGACCCTGATCTCCAACGCCCCACGAACCTTGATGCCCATTCTACGGCGTTCAGTGGTACAGTTTTGCTCCGCCCCGCTGGTACGTTTTCACACCGCCCTTGACAAAAGGAAGAGCTGTCCGAATACACAGCCCGAACCATAAACAAAGCAGAGCGCCTTTTCGGCTACCTAGATGACGAGCGGCTACTGGTACCGTTAAACGGTTGGCGCGACGGTAGTGAAACATACGGCGACGCGATTCTGGGGCAGTTCGGCATGTGCAATACCATGTCGCCGAATGCAACGTTGATTCTCTCGTAAAAAGTCTGTGCAGGTCGAATTAGAACAACCGTACCCTTGCCTGGGTACAATATACAGTCTCTGTTCCGTGTCCTACCCCAACATACGGTAGCGCTCACATGTGCTAAAGCGCTGGAACTTCCTCAAAACGGGTTTTTACGAGGGAATCAACGTTAGACTGGGTGATCACGATGCGACGGTCTCCCAGTGGCTAGTGTCCTGAGTTATGAATCCGATGACAAAATCGGGCGATGGTAGCTAGTAGCTGGTCTGCGGTTTTGGTCCAGATGAAGGGCTTTGAGGCAGCGTTGTGCTGGTCAATGTACTGCTCGATGGCTTGCTCCAGTTCCCGAGTGCTGCGGAACACCCCGCGGCGCAGTTGCTTCTCTGTCAGCACCGCGAACCAGCGCTCCACCTGGTTCAGCCAAGAGCTGCTGGTGGGGGTGAAGTGCAGGTGATAGCGCGGCCGCCGGGCCAGCCAGCGCTGGATGGCGGGGGTCTTGTGGGTGGCGTAGTTGTCCAGGATAAGGTGCACGTCGAGGTCCGGGGGTACGGTCGCATCGACCCGGTCGAGGAAGCGCCGGAACTCCGTGGACCGGTGCCGACGGTGGCAGGCGCCGATGACCTCTCCCGCCTTCACGTCGAGGGCGGCGAAGAGAGAGGTCGTACCATGACGACGGTAGTCATGGGTCCGGCGCTCGATCTGCCCCGGGCGCATGGGCAACAGCGGGGCCGTCCGGTCGAGGGCCTGGATCTGGGACTTCTCGTCGACACACAGGACCAGAGCCCGCTGGGGTGGGTTGAGGTAGAGCCCCACGATGTCACGGACCTTCTCGATGAACAGAGGGTCAGACGAAAGTTTGAACGTCTCGGTCCGATGCGGCTGCAAGGCAAAGGCCCGCCAGATACGGCTGATGGCGCTCTGACTCAGGCCGGTACGCGCAGCCATGGAGCGCGTGCTCCAGTGGGTTGCATCCGCCGGCGTCGTCTCCAGGGTGAGGGTCACGACCCGCTCCACATCGGTGTCCGTGATGGAGCGTGGGCCGCCGGGCCGCGGCTCGTCAAGCAGGCCGTCGAGGCGGCGTTCGATGAACCGGGCCCGCCACTTCCCCACCGTTTGCTTGGCCAGACCGATCTCCCCGGCCACGACGGTATTGGTCTTGCCCTCGGAGCAACGGAGAATGATCCGGGATCGCAGAGCCAGCGCCTGGGCAGTGGTTGGACGCCGCTTCCAGCGCTCGAGGCTCTCGCGTTCGTCGGAGGAAAGGTGCAAGGGAGGAATGGGGCGTCCGATGGCCATGGTGACCTCCATGAGCGTTTCGTGGAGGGTACACCCCAGCAAGTACTTTTGCAATGAGTTCATAACTCAGGACACTAGATCCTGATTGAGGAAACGGGAACATATTCACCCCGCGCTTCCAACTTGCGAAGAGACGAGACGGACTTCTCCAGAAGCATGGCCAACGATCCTGACGCCCTCCTGGCCGCGTTCCATCGCGACTTCCCGACTGGACCCGACCGGTTGATTTCGTAGCTGGCGATAAGCAAACATAAACGCTAAACCGCCATTAGATGGGCCGCCAGCTCGAATGGCGCGGAGATGAAGGGCGAGTGGTTGGTGTCCATGGTGACGACCTTCTCGCAGGGCGACGCAGCGCACATCTCTCTCTGCGCCGAAATCGGTATGGCGTTGTCGCGAACGCACTCTACGTAAGCACGGGGGACCCGACCGAACCGCTCGTCGGTCACCATGACCGGAGTCGCGCGTGGCGAGGCGGGCTCGGGGACTAGCCGGGACCTCGCCCACTCGAAGTCGGCATCGGTGCAATCGCCGAAAAGGCCCTCTCTGAGGGCATCGTCTCGGATCACCAGCGAGCGGCCGCCATCTAGCGACACCATGTTGCGCTTGACCAGCGACTGCTCCCCTGCAGCGACCACGTCAGCGATGGACTGGCCGTCGCGCAGCAGGAAGGCGCAGACGTAGACGAGGGCCTTGACCTTCTCGGGGTGTCTCTCGGCAGTCATGGAGATGGTGGCGCCGCCATGGCTGTGGCCCACGAGCACCACCGGCTCCGGCTGCGCCGCGAGGACCTGGGACACACGGTCGACATAATCCTGGAGCGCGAGGCCTTCGAATGGGGTCGTGTCGTTACCGTGCCCCGGCAGGTCGACAGCGACGGCGGTGTGGCCCGCCGCTTCGAGCATGGGCACAACCTTGTCCCAGCACCAGGCTCCGTGCCAGGCGCCGTGCACGAGGACGTAGGCGGTCACCGCGCGGGTTTATCCGGCGCCAAAGGGCAGCGGCGCGATGGAAAGACGGGCGCATGCAATGCGCCCCTACGGTCGGACGACACCTTAGCTCGCAATTACGACGATTTCGTAGCTCGCACAGCAGCCGGCTTCAGCAGTGCGTAAAGGACATCGGTGACAGGCGTTGGCACGCCTGTCTCGCGGCCCATGCGGACGGCCGCTCCGGCCAGCGCTTCGAGCTCGATAGGCCTGCCCCCTCGCAGGTCCTTGGCGATCGACGTGCGGCCATCGGCCGGGAAGGCGTCGAGGGCCTCCAGGGACCGCTCCAGGACGTCGTCGCCGAGGTCGACGCCCTTGGCGCCGGCTATAGCGATGTGTTCTGCCATCGCGCTGCGGATCAGGTCACGGGACTCGTGGGTCGTTCTCATATCGCCGACGGTCGTCTGGCTGAGTGCGTCGACGCTTCCGTTGGGCGACTGTGCGACGAACTTCCGCCAGGCCGCGGCATTCGCGTCGTCGGTCAGCTCGACCGGCCACCCCGCTTCAACGAAGGCTTCTTGGAGCTTCTGGCCACGCGGGGAGGAGCCGCCCTTCATCTCTCCGAATATCACCCGACCAAAGCGGCCGAGCTGGGCCACGACGCCCGGCTCCTCGATACGGGCCTGGATGTAGGCGACACCGGTCAGGACCTGCTCCCCACCTACGGCCTCGGCTAGCTGGCCGCTGCTGTCAACCCCGTTCTGGAGCGTGAGCACGGCGGTGTCGAGGCCGACCATTGGCATGATGGCACGGATGGCCTCCGGGTTGTGATAGGTCTTGACAGTGAACATGACGAGGTCCACGGGCCCGACCGTGGTGGTGTCGGCGGTAGCCTCGGACCGGACGGTGAACGGGCCGGAGAGGTCGCTGGTCACACGAAGACCATCGCGTTTGATAGCGTCAAGGTGGGCGCCACGGGCAATGAAGGTGATGTCGTGGCCTGTTCTAGCCAGCAGGCCGCCGAAGTAGCCCCCTACCCCACCAGCGCCCATTACAGCGATTTTCATCCGGTGTCCCTCACCTTAATCCTCTCCCTGAGGGAGAGGAGATTAGAGGTACCTACCCCAGGAGTCTATCTTGGGTTCTGGGGGGAGTGAAATGGGGGCGCCGGTCATCAGGGACTGGGCCACGGCCTCGGTGAATTCCATGTACCGGAGCCCCTCAGTGAAGTCGGGGGAGATGGGAGTGCCCTCCCGGATGGCGTCGATGAACTCAGCGTCGGTGGTCTGCTCCCGGACTTCGTTCGGCTGAACGTCGATGACGTGGAGCTCGTCGTCCCCCGCCGTGGCTCCTCGTAGCTCATCGGTCGTGAGGTCGTAGACAAGGGCGCCTTTGGTCCCGTAGATCTCGATTGCCTGGTGAGGCGAGTACCCTGTGGTCGACGAAAAGTGATATGACCCCGTCGCGCCGCACTCCAAGGCGGCTGCAATGACCAGCGAGTCCGGGACCGGTGTCTCTCGTGAGCCGCCGTCTTTGGTTTCGAGCAACGGCTCGTGGGTCTTGCCCGTGGCAACGACCGACGTGGCGGGACCGACCCAGCGGTTCAGGACCTCGGCCCACATACCGAGAGTGAAGGCGTTGATGCCCGTGACTTCAGGGTCGTGTCGCCAGTGGTAGGTCTTTCCGCCAGCCGGCAGCATCCCCATCACCCGGACCTCTCGAAGATCGCCGAGATCGCTATTGTCGAGCATCCTGCGGACGACGCGGTCGCCCCTTAGGCCCGGCCTTGGAGGGTACAGCGCGGTGACGAGATCGGTCGCCTCGGCGGCTCGATGCATCTCCTGGGCTTCCTTCAGGTTACGGGCCATTCGTGCCTGGCAGAGGACGTGCTTCCCGGCTTCGAGGGCGGCGATGGTCGCGTTCCGGTGGAGCACCGGAGGCGTCGAGATCAGGACGGCGTCCACGTCGGGCGACTCTGCGACCTCGCGCCACTCGTCGGCGACGCCCTCAATCTCAAACTCATCGGCTGCCGCGCGGGCGTTATCGGGGTCGCGCGACCACACCAGGCGCAGCTCCACGCCGGGCGCCTGCTTGAGGGGCGGGAGCTGCCGGTCTTTCGCGACCCTGCCCGGCCCGATGATCCCGATCCTAACGGTCTGCATTTGCCATCACCTTTCAGCGTTGGGGAACGCGACGGTCTTTTTCCCCAAGTTTCCCACTCCGTTCAACGCTGCTGCGGTCGCAGTTACGCCGGACAGTATCCGGCCTGGACGCAACGCAGAGACCGACCCTTGGCCGGTCCCTACCTGTCAATGTATCACGATCAACCGGCGGCGACGAAGGATTCAGATAGGTTGGCGGTGTTTTTTCGGGTCTTGCTACATGGCGGATATTCTTCACTCATCCGGAGCCTGATCGAAGGGAGCTTTTGGGGTTCGACAGGCCGTCAAGTAGCTGCTCCCACAGTTACTGTCCTACGTTCAGCCCGCCCCGCCGACGTAAAGATGCTCACCACGAGGGGGTTCCACAACCTTACTGTGTGTGGAATATTGTGGAATTCTGTCCATCGCACCTAGCGCCAGGCCAATGGCTGCATGAGGGCCATAGGGCGAATCCCGAGTCAGTCCCCACAAGCCATAATAGCACATGCGTTCGGCGGATCAACCCCTGCGAGGCACCAGCCGTACTGCCTTGATCTTGTTGTTGAAGTGGTCGCTGACCAGGAGGATGTCGTCGCCGAGGAGGCACAGGCCGCGAGGTTCGTTGAGGCGGGCGGTGAGTGCGGGGTCGCCATCGCCGGCATCACCGGGCTCATCGGAGCCGGCAACGGTGCGGAGCTGGCCTTTGGCGTCGATGACGCGCACGCGGTTGTTACCCGTGTCCGAGATGTAGACCGCGCTGTTCGCTGACACCGCGACGCCCATGGGCCGGTCGAGTTGCGCGGCCGTGGCGAAGGTGCCGTCGGGAGAGAAGCCTGCGGCGCCAGACCCGGCTACCGTCGTGATCACGCCACGGCCGTCGACCTTCCGGACGACGTGGTAGGCGCGGCCGCAGAAGTAGAGGTTGCCGGAGCGGTCGAAGTCGATGGCGGCTGGCGCGCCGATGCGGGCTTCCGCCGCGAGGCCGCCGTCGCCTGTGTAGCCGCGAATCCCGGTGCCGGCGACCGTGGAGATCGTGCCGGACGCCACGTCGATACGACGAATCCGGCCTATGTCGTCGCCGACGTAGATGTTGTCGTCGGCGTCGTGGGCGACGATGCGTATTTGGTAGAAGCATGCGTTCAGGGCGGGCCCACCATCGCCACGATCGACCTGTAGGCCGGAACCGGCAATGACGCGTATGACGCCGTCTTGGTCGATCCGCCTGAGGAACCCGCCCATCTTTTCGGCGATGACGAGACCCCCGCGACTATCCAACGATACGCCGAAGGGGTTGGAGACGTAGGCCTGGGTCGCCGGGCCGTTCTCTCCGCCGTAGGCCTTCGCGCCGTTGCCGGCCACTGTCTGGACCAGGCCGGTGTCTGGGTCGACAGCTCTCACCCGGTGGCTCCACTCGTCGGCGATGTAAACGGTTCCGTTGGGGCCGGCGCACAGTCCTCCGGGTCCGTTCAAATACGCGTCGGCGGCAGGCCCGCCATCACCGACATCCGTGCCGCCGAAGACGGTGGTCACGATTCCGGTGGCGCCGTCGCATTTGCGGAGCCGACCGGACTGGTCGCTCCAAAAGACCGTGCCATCGGGGTCGGCCCAGAGTCCGGCCTCGCAGGCGTTGCATGTGGTCTCAGTTCCCGACAATCCCTCTTCGCCGAAGCCGGGCACGCCCGTCCCGACCACCGTTGTAGCGGCGCCGGTGGCGGCGTCGACCTTGCGGACCCGGTAGCCGTATTTCTCCCCTACGTAGATATTGTCGTGGACGTCGATAAACAAGGAGTCGGGCAGGAGCAGGCCAGCTTCGACGGCGGGCCCACCATCGCCGCTCGACGAGGGCCAGCCGGTACCCATCACGGTGCTGACGGCGCCGGACTCCATGTCGATCTTGCGAATCCGGTGGTTGAAGTTGTCGCAGACGTAGAGGTCGCCACGGGAGTCGAAAGCCAGGTGTTCGGGGTTTTGGAAGGCCGCCTCGTCCGCCGTCCCCATGGTAGCCCATCAGGCTCACGTTGCTGCCGGGATACGGGCGACTAGCCCCCTCCTCCGAGGAGTAGAGGCGAGCATCGAGGCCGGCGAATCGATTGATCACGCCTGTTTCGGCGTCGACGCGGCGGATGTTGTTGCCCCACTCGCTGGCGATGTAGACGTTACCGTCGGCATCGACGGCGACGCCGCAAGCCACGTCGAGCTCTGCCTCGAGAGCCGGACCACCGTCGCCGCCCCGTCCCGCCCTACCCGACCCTGCGACCCGGTCGATGGTCCCGGTGCGGTAGTCGACGCGGCGAATCGTGTTGTTGCCTAGGTCCGAGAAGTAGAGGTTCCCGTCGCGGTCCTGACAGAGGTCGTGCGGGTGGCGGAGCCTCGCCTGCGCAGGCGGGCCGCCGTCGCCGGAATTGCCGGGCACGCCGTCACCCGCGAAGGCATGGAGAATCTCGTCGGCGTCGATGCGCCACAAACGGTGGGCGTTGTGGTCGGCGACGATCAGGTCTCCGTCGGGCCTCCGCACCACGCCCAGCGGCCAGCCGGCGTCAGCCTCCTTCGCGGGTACGCCGTCCTTGTAGCCGGCGCCGGCAATCGTCCGGATGGCGCCGGGCGGCCGGTCGTCAAGCATCTCCCTCAGACTCATATCGGTGGCGCTACGCATCAGAGACTTGGGATAAGATAGTCAGCCGAAACCTACCGGAGGCAGCCATTGGACACACCACATCTCATCTACTACAGCGACGGTCACCATTTTCACGCCAAGAGGATAGACCCGCCGTGGAATCTGCACAAGCTACGGTGGCCGGTTGACGAGCTTGCCGGCACAGGGGTCGACCTCCTGACGTTCGGGATGGGATTCAGTGACGTCTATTTTCACGACACAAAGATCGGGCGCAGGATCGGCGACGACCAGGAGGTCTGGGACGACTTTATCAACTGGCGGATCATGCGGATGGCGAAGGACGCCAGGGCGATGGGAACCGATCAGGTCCGCGAGGTGATCAAGCGTGGGCGAGAGACCGGGCTGAAGGTATTCCCCAGTTTCAAGCTCCAGGACCCGTCCAGCGACGATCCAGTATGGATAGAGCGATTTGGACTGCTCAAGATGAAGCACGGCAAGTCTGTCTGCCTCAACGAACCCGACGACCGGTTCCCCGTCCACCAGACTGAGTGGTGCTACGACTACACGAACGAGTTAGTGCGACAGGACAAACTTGCGATGCTTCGGGAGATGCTGGAGGTCTACGAGGCAGACGGGGTCGAGCTCGACTTCATGTTCTTCCCGCTGTACTTCCGGCCCGCCGAGACAGAGGCCAGCATCCCGGTTATGAACGCCTTCGTGTCGGAGGTGCGCCGCATGGCGAACGAGGTCGGCGTACGCCAGGGCCGAGAGATCCCGATCATGGCGCGGGTCTGGCAGCGACGCGACGACAACCTAAACATCGGGCTGGACGTCGAGAGCTGGATCAAGGCCGGCGACGTGGACCTGGTCGTCGGGCAGATGACAGGCCTGCTGCTGGACACCGGCTCGATGGAGGGGAAGTGGCTCGCGGACGCGGCCAACGACGCTGGCAAGTCGGCCTACCTGCGCGTCGACCGGAAGATCGACGACGCTCGAGGAACTATCGCCAACATCGAGATGTCCAGGGCCGTCGGCCAAACGGCGCACTGGCAAGGGTTTGCAGGTGTGTCTCTGGGATACCTGCCGTGGCCCTTCGACGAGGACGAGTACCGGCTCCTCCGCGAGATGGCCAGCCCGGAGGCGGCGGCCCGCAAGGACAAGCGGTACTTCGTCCCTCCGGCGGAAGCGGGGCTGACGTACGCCGCTCCGTTGGAGCGCCAGTTGCCACTGGTGCTCGAAGAGGGAAAGCGGGCCGCGATCAAAGTCGTCATCGCCGACGACGTCGAGGGCGCGCGTAACGACGGCGAAATGCGCGAGGCCGTCTTGATGATCACGTTCCAGTTCTTCTGCGTCGAGGACGACGTAGACATGCGTTTCAATGGGCATGCTCTCGGCGTGGAGGACGCCGAGGTCCAGGAGCCGGTGCGCGGGACGTACTGGTTCTACTACCGACTTCCGCCGGAGGTGATAAAGAGGGGCGACAACACGCTGGAGATCGAGATCACGCGCAAGGAGAAGACGGCCGGGTTCGCCAGGACCGTCAAAGGCGTCGAGGTGATGACGCGGTACAAGGACCCAGAGCGGCCCGCAGGGTTGAATCCGTCGCGAGTGGTACCACCGTCGTAAACCTCTTGATGACCGTCGACGAGGCCATATCTAACGTAAACGGCGTCGTTGGGGTTGCGGCGAAGCATCTCGAGGCGGGCCGGAAGATTAGCCACAGCGCCAACGAAACGTTTTTCATGGCCAGTACGCTGAAGGTGCCGCTACTGGTCGAGCTGAACCGGCAGGTGGACTCCGGTCTGGTGGACCTGTCGCGGCGGGTCGAGTTTACGAGCGACCTGCGGGTGCCGGGATCCGGGGTGCTGAGGTACCTGGGCGAAGGACTGCGTCCGACCCTGCACGACCTCGCGATGCTGATGATCATCGTCAGCGACAACGTCGCGACCGACGTGCTCTACGATCTGGTGGGCCGGGAGCGGCTGAACGAGACGATGCGGGAGCTCGGGCTCACGAAGACGCGCATTCTCATATCCACACGAGAGTTGCTGTTCAGCATTGTTGGGCTGGACCCGACCAACCCCGAGCATACGTTCGAGGAAGCGCTGAGGAGACGGGACGAAGGACGCGTGGACCTGGAAGGCGACGCGTACTCCGAGGAGCGTTCGGACGTCTCGACGCCTGCGGAGATGAGCCGGCTACTGGAGATGGTGCACGGAGGCGAGGTGCTGTCCGAGTCGTCGACCGATGGCGTGCTCCACATACTGAAGAGCCAGACGCTCAACTCGGTGATCCCCTACTACCTGCCGGAAGGGACGGTCGTGGCGCACAAGACCGGCGGCGTTCCGGGCGTACGATGCGATGTGGGGATTGTGTATGGCCCGACGGGCCTGTACACGGTGGCCCTGATGGCGAAGGGGATCGAGGACCGGACAGACCTGGACACGAGCCTTGCGAGGGTGTCGCGGGCTGTTTACGATGAGTTTGTCAGTGGCTGACGCCCCTTCGACTATGCTCAGGGTGAGCGGAGCGGGGGTTTCGTGCCAACAAAAACGCCGACCGTCCCAGGCCATTGGCCCGAAACGGACTCAGGCCCACAGATGAAAAGGACGCGACCTCTTGAACCCACTTGAGCTGACTTGGGACTCGCCAAGCCGTAACTCTTCTGGGAGCATGCCGCTTGGCAATGGCGAGGTCGGCGTCAACTTCTGGGTCGAAGAGGACGGCGACCTGCTGTTCTACGTCAGCCGTACGGACGCTTGGAGCGAGAGCGCGACCCTGCTGAAGCTGGGGCGCGTCCGTGTCTCGTTCGACCCGAACCCGTTTGTGCGCGGGCTACCCTTCGAGCAGGCCCTTAAGCTTGATTCCCTCGTAAAAACCCGGTTTGAGGAAGTTCCAGCGATTTAGCACATCTGCGCGCTACCGTATGTTGGGGTAGTGTACGGAACAGAGACTGTATATTGTACCCAGGTGTGGGTACGTTTGTTCTAATTCGACCTACACAGACTTTTTACGAGAGAATCAAGCTTGGCGATGGAGAAATTGTGGTCCAGGCCGGGATCCCCGGCTCAGAGGTTTTCGTGAGGGCGTGGGTTGACGCGCACCATCCTGTCGTTCGTGTCGAGGTCGAGGGGCAGGAGGAGTTCGAGGCCGCGGTGAGCCTCAAGGTGTGGCGCACCAAGCCCAGTGTGGCGGGCCGGACCGGTTCCAAAACTTTGATCGTTGGGCCCGACACGATCGTTGACGAACTCGGCGATCAGATCGTGTGGTATCACCGCAACCGACTCTCCTGGTGGCCGGTGAGCATGAAGCACCAGGGACTCAAGAACTTGATGGCACACCGGACCGATCCGCTGCTGGGCCGGACGGTTGGTGGCATGGTCACGGGTGACGGTCTGGTGAAGGACAGCGATGGCGCGCTCAGACCCAGGGCGCCGGCGAAGCGGCTCGACGTCAGCGTCTTCACGCACACAGCGCAGACCGAATCAGCCAGCCAGTGGCTGGAGCAGATTGAGCAGGCGTCATCGGGCTACGAAGGCCTGAACCAGTCGACGACTCGCGTGGCGCACAGAGCGTGGTGGCAGGAGTTCTCGCATCGTAGCTGGATCAAGGTCAGCGGCCCTCCCGAGGCAGAGACGGTGAGCCTTGGCTACGCATTACAACGCTTCGTCAGCGCGTGCGCTGGCCGTGGAGCCTTTCCAATCAAGTTCAACGGCTCGATATTCACTTACGACGTAACGGTAGAAGACCAGCAGCACGACGCGGACTTTCGCAGGTGGGGCGGTCCCTACTGGTTCCAGAACACTCGGCTTGCTTATTGGCCCATGCTGGCCTCGGGCGACTTCGACATGATGCGGCCTCTGTTCAAAATGTTCCTCGACGCGCTCCCGCTGGCGGAGGAGCGCACCAGGCTCTACTTCGGCCACGGGGGCGCTTTCTTCCCCGAAACGATGGACTTCTGGGGCACGTACCGCAATCAGGACTACGGTTGGGACCGAGTCGGTGGGACGCATAAGGGCCAGCCCTCCGTCGTAAGGGAGGGGGGGCTGCTCATCTCCGACGTGACCAACCCGTACGTCCGATGGTACTGGACGGGCGGGATCGAGCTGGTCGCTCTGATGCTGGACCACTACACGCATACTCAGGACGACGGCTTCGCGCGAGAATACCTCGTCCCGATGGTGAGGGCCGTGCTCCTTTTTTTCGACGAGCACTACCCTCGCGACGATGTGGGCAAGGTCCGCTTCGAGCCGTCGCAGTCGCTGGAGACCTGGCAGCGCGCGACCAATCCCCTACCCGAAATCGTGGGGCTGGCCTTCGTCATCGACGGGCTACTGTCGCTGCCCGACGAGGTGACGGCCAAGGCGCAGCGTAACGATTGGGCTCGGCTGCGTCGCGAGCTGCCGCCCGTGCCATCGGCGGAGGAAGAGGGGCAGAAGTTCCTGCTGCCCGCCGACGAGTTCGACGAACGCCACAACATCGAGAACCCCGAGCTGTACGCGGTGTTCCCATTCCGGCTCTACGGCATGGGGAAGCCGGGCATCGAAACGGGTCGCGCGACCTTCGAGCGACGCCGCGAGGAGCGGACGGGCGGCTGGATGCAGGACGCCATTCAGGCCGCGTATCTCGGCCTGACCGACGTCGCAAGGAAGTACACCGTCGACAACTTCTCAACCCACCATGAAGGGAGCCGGTTCCCCGCCTTCTGGGGCCCAAACTTCGACTGGGTCCCCGACCAGGACCACGGCAGCGTGGCGATCATGGCACTGCAATCGATGCTGATGCAGACTGAAGGCGAGCGAATACTGCTGTTTCCGGCCTGGCCCGAGGAGTGGGACGTCGAGTTCAAACTCCATGCGCCCTACGGGACGACCGTCGAAGGCGTGTACCGCACCGGGAAGCTGGAGCGGCTCGACGTCGTTCCAGCCGAACGCGAACCTGACGTAGTGATAGTCAACGAGTCGATTGCCGCCGGCCGGAGCGGGGCCTGATGAAAAAGCACGGAGGCTTACCTCTTCTACCGCCTCTGGAGACCTTTGAGTAACTTAGGTGGTTTTCGATACTCATGGTTGTATGGTTCAGTTTGATAGGTTCGTGGCTTTGAGCAGAACCTGTGATAGTCAGGCCCGGCCTACTAATGCTGTTAAAGAGCCGCTTGGACCTCGATTTCGAGGTTCGTTCGACCCTTCAGGGCGCACTCCTCCTAGGAACTCGCGCTTCATGAATAGGCATCAGTCTGTCCGCTCGCCGCAAGTTGTATGCCATGCACTTGAACCACATCTCCGTTGCATTCCGATCAAGACCCATGTATCGCACTCGGCTGTAGTAGTATGTCCGCTTCAACGTACCGAAGACCTTCTCCACAGGTGCTCGCACTCGCGATATCAGTTCGTTGCGCCGCTTCTGCCAGTGAGGGAGTCTAGCCTGGTGCTTGTGAGACCTATGCATCGTCCGGTCCTTGATACCCAGAGACTTGAGCCATTTGCGTCTCTTTTTGGACTCATAGGCCCGGTCACCGTACACCGCCGCCTCGTCCCTCGTCACCAGGTTATCTGCCACCTCGCCGTCGTTGACCTTGGCCGATGTCAGCATCGCCGTCCGTATGAGCCCGGAGCCAGCATCGACTCCAACATGGACCTTATAGCCAAAGTAAGACCGAGAGCCCCTGCGGGTCCAGTCCGCATCCGGATCCGTCGCGCTCCTGGCTCCAGGACCCGCCGAGGCCGATGGCCGGCGGGCCTGGGCCTCCACCAGCGTCGCGTCCATCAGTGTGCCCTTCTTCACTACCAGACCACGCTCTTCCAACTGACGCCCCAGTTCCTCGAACAACCGGTCTCCGAGGCTTCGTTCCGTCAGCTCCTTGCGGAAGCGGCTAATGGTCGAATAGTCCGGAGAGTCGTCCTGCAGCCCAAGTCCCACGAACCGTCGGAACGAAAGCCTGTCCCACAACGCCGCCTCCATCTCCGGGTCCGATGCGTTGTACCACTGTTGGAGCAGCATCACTTTGACCATCATCAGCGGCGGATAGCTCGGCCTGCCTTCTGGAGCCGAGTAGACCTCGTCAACAATCTTCCCAATCCTGTCCCAGTCGACCGCCTCACCTATGCGCTCCAATCTCTCGTTTCGGCCGACCTGCTCCGGCAGAAAGGCCTCCGCCATCGACTGCTGACCTACCGCGGTGCATGAACTCTACTCCTACCTTCTCCCACATTCTTACCGACGATTATCAACTTCGTCGCAAGGTTATGCAAAGGTCTCCGCTGGGAGAAGATTGAGATGAGGGCTCCTCCACTACGCCCGGAAGGTCATTTCCTAGGACAAACGGAGGAGTCTGTGAGCAACTACACGCTGAGGCTGATCGAAGACAAACTGGCGCCGGATAGCTTGAGGACCGAGCTGCCGGGCGAGATTCGCACTCTGTACGTTGTCAGGGGCGAGGTCACAGTCCAGGCCGGCGGCGAGACACGACGTGTGGGCACCGACGAAGGGTGGTTTGGCACGGGGCCTTGCTTGGTCGAAGGCGGTGCCAACGGCGCTACTGTCTGGAGATGGGAGCTCGCCAAGAGTCCCAACACAGACGATGGCGTCGCTTCAGGAGCGGGCGTCGAGTCGGTCGCGAAGTTGAGCGAGGAACTACTCGTCGATCCGGCTGGCAAACACATGATGCGCTGCGACCGGGTAGATTTCCCGCTCGGTGGGGTTGCCTATACGCATATCCACTGGGGACCCGGGATCCGGTGTCTCCTACGAGGGGAGTTGTTGGTGCGGACTGAGGAGTCGGAATTCGTGGTGCATCCGGGGGAGACCTGGTTCGAGAGAGGGCCCGACGCGATCTACGCCGAGGCGTCGAAGACCGAGGAGACGAGCTTTATCCGGGCGATGGTGCTACCTCGGGTGTTAAAGGGGCAGACATCGATTAGGTACGTTAACGAAGAGGACGAGGACAAACCGAAGACGCAGCACTACACGCGGTACGTCGACGAGTTTGTGGAGCTTTGACGGCTAGAGCGATTCCGCGGAGTCGAGGTTATGGAGGTACGTGTTGCCCTCCCCAGCGCCTTCCGTGACTTTCACTTCGTGAGTGTATACCTCAGTGGACTCGACGTGGACCGTCACACCGGTCGTCTCGACCATCACACCGCCGATGGTCTTGAACCTCAAGCCCGCTTCGATCGAGTCCTGCTCGGAGTATTTCACGAGAATACCTCCTATGGTCGTCCTGGGTTAGGGACGGTGAATCATGGTTTGGTGGCGTACGCCGTCGATATTATAGCGGAGTCGGTCCCGCTCTACACGCCGCTCCGGCCCCATACCCCGCACCCCGTACCCCGTCCCCCATCCCCCATCCCCCGTACCCCGTCCCCCATCCCCCATCCCCCATCCCCCGTACCCCGTCCCCCATCCCCCATCCCCCGTCCCCCATCCCCCATCCCCCATCCCCCGTCCCCCATCCCCTGTACCCCATCCCCATTCCGTGCTACGCTTTTTCCGCCATGGCGAACCAGCGTGTCATAGTAGCGATGAGCGGCGGGGTCGACTCGTCAGTGGCGGCGTTGCTCTTGAAGCGTCAGGGGTTCGACGTTGTCGGCGTGACGATGCGGCTCTGGAGTGTGGAGCGCGACGATCTCCCGAAGCACAGCAAGCGCTGCTGCTCCGTGGAAGACGTCGAGGACGCGCGACGGGTGTGCCAGACTATCGGCGTGCCGCACTACGTCCAGAACTTCGAGAAGGAGTTCCAGGAGCACGTGGTCGACTACTTTTGCCAGGAGTACGACTGCGGCCGCACCCCGCACCCGTGTCTCGCCTGCAACGACAAGATCAAATTCGACTTCCTGCTGCGACGTGCTATGTTCCTCGACGCCGACTATATTGCGACCGGCCACTATGCGCGGGTTCGTCAGAACGGCGTTGGCCTGAAGCTCCTAAAGGGGGCCGACGGCCGGAAGGACCAGTCGTACGTGTTGTTCACCCTGGGCCAGAGTGAGCTGAAGCGCCTGTTGCTGCCGGTCGGCGAGTACCCCAAGGTGGCGATCAGGGAGATGGCAGCGGAGGCCGGCCTTCCCGTCGCGGACAAGCCCGACAGTCAGGAGATATGTTTCATACCCGACGGCGACTACCGCAAGTTCATCGGGGCGCGCGGGACCCCGAGCTCAGGGGAGATCGTCGACGTCGGTGGGAAGGTGCTCGGAGTACATCCCGGGGTGCAGTTCTTCACCGTTGGTCAACGCAGGGGGCTGGGCCTCGCCGGCAATACGGGCAAGCCGATGTACGTCTCGAAGATCGACGCCGCAGCGAACAGGGTCGTCTTGGGGCCCGAAGAGGAACTGTACCGCCGAGACATGTGGGCGTCTCGGGTGAGCTTTACGTCGGGCTCTGCCCCTGCGACGGAGCTGGAAGTTACGGCCAAGATCCGTTACAAGGCTTCGGAGGCGCCGGCCACGTTGGCGCCGCAAGGAGACTGGGCGCGTGTCTCGTTTCACGAGCCGCAGCGCGCTGTAACGCCGGGGCAGGCCGTAGTGTTCTATGACGACGAGGAGGTCGTCGGCGGTGGGATCATTGAGCTGGAGCCACCGTCGGTCAACTGAGGGCTGAACGGACATCCGTCGGGGGCTGCTAAATGGGCGAAGTATCGATAACCGACGTTGCCGCAGCCTATCGAAAGACGCACCAATGGACGCTCGAGTTGGTTGACGACCTGTCCGATGAGCAATTCACACGGCTCACTGCCCCGACCGTGCCACTGATCGCGTTCCATCTTTGGCACATGGGCAGGTACGCCGACTCTCTATCTAATGAGATCGGCCAACCCGGCGGACGGATCTGGGAGGACGAGCAGCTTAGAGCCAAGTGGGGGTTCGAGGAAGGCGCCTTGGGAATCTACGATTCCGGAACCGGCATGGAGGAGCAAGTGTCTGTTAGCCTGGACTGGCCTGCCAAGACCATCGTGGTCGACTATGTCCGTCGAGCTTTTGACACCGCCGAACACGCGGTTAGTACGTTGGACGCCAAGCGGCTCGACCAGCCTCCGAAGTGGGGCGCGCATACAGTTGCGGCAGAGCTGGTGGCTGGCCTTGTCCATCACAGTCGACACCTCGGTATGATCGAGGCTCTCAGAGGAGTCATGGGTCTCAAGGGATTGGGTACGTTTTAGGCACGCGATCTCCCAGACGCGAGGCATATCCGACAGGCACGCCCCCTCATCCCTTCGGCAGCTCAGGACAGGCCTAGCCTTCTCCCACCGAGGAGAAGGGAAAAGAAACGCGGACATGGACGAAGTCGTACTGGAGAATGAGAGCGGGCGCGTCGTGGTCTCGCCTCGGGCCGGGGCGAGTCTGCGGTCGTTGCGCGTGACGCCGGCGGCCCGTCCATATTTGGAGCTCCGGGTCGGGATGAGCGTGGAGTCGGCAGAGATCAGACCACGTAACGCGGAGTGGGTCGAGCTCCTGACGGGTGGCGATGATCCCCACGACCCTACCACTCTTCCCCAGGGCACAGGCTCGTTCATCATGGCGCCTTGGCCCAACAGGCTGCGTTACGGAATCTTGCATGCGGGCGGCGCCGAGTACCAAATGCCGATCAACCGTCCGCCGCACGCTATCCACGGCTTCGTTCGCGACCGAGAGTGGGAGGTCGTCGAAGCCACCGGCTCGGCCGCACGGCTGTCCGTCGCGCTTGATGACCCGTGGCCCTTCGCCGGGACCGTGAAATACAACATATCGCTCGACGGACCGTCCCTGGTTCAGTCTCTGACGATCGAGGCTCCCGAGGGAGGGCAGCCATTCCCAGCCGGCTTCGGCTGGCACCCGTGGTTTCGACGTGACCTCGGGACGGGATCGCCGCGGGTGCAGGTCGCCGGCCAGCGTACGGTGTGGGAGGTCGACGAGGAGTTCTCGGCGACCGGCCGACAGCTCGACGTTGAGCAGGTACCGGACCTGCGAAAGGGCCTGGTCCCGGAGCTCGGACAGGTCGACCAGTGCATGCGCATCGAGCCCGGCTCGCCGACCGTGGTACAGTGGCCCAACGCCATCACGTTGGAGATCAACTCGTCGACCGAAATGGGGCAACTGCAAGTATACGCGCCCGAAGAGTCGGTGTGCGTGGAGCCGGAGAGCTGCACCGTTAACGCCTTTCGGCTGGCCCAGGAAGACATCGCCGATACGGGCACCGTCGAGGTTGCGCCCGGCCACCCGTTGTCCGGCTGGACGCGGTGGTCCTGGGCGTAGACACGTGGACTTCAAGGACGTCATTCGCGCCTCACTGTACGAGTCTTCAGGGGACCTGAGGAACGCCCTGGAAGGCCTCACAGCCGAAGAGCGCCGGTTCCGGCCTACAGCGGAATCGAACCACATCGACTTCCTCGTCTGGCACCTGGCCCGCGTCGAGGACGACTGGCTGCAACGATTCGCCCAACGTACGGACACAGTGTGGCAAACAGGGGGCTGGTACGAAAGACTCGGGCTTCCTGAAAAGGAGAGCGGCAACAGCTATAGCGTCGACCAGGTCGCCGGCCTGCCAGGCTACGAATTCTATACAATGCTGGCCTACTACGATTCGGTCCGGGCATCGACACTCCAGTACCTCGACGCCCTCAGCCACGACGACCTTGAGACCTGCCCCCGTCCCGACCGGCGGCCCGGCAAGACAATCGCGGCGATGTTTAGCCACATCATCGTTGAGCAGGCCCAGCACACGGGACAGATCGCCTACCTGAGAGGCGTCCAGCGGGGGTCCGGCAAATAGCCGCCAGTCCCGTTCCACAAAAGCGCCGCAGGAGACGTCGTAGGCAGAGACCGACCTTCGGCGAGGAGGCCAGCCTGCTGGCGGAGGGCTATTCGATAGTGGCTGGGCTCGACGAGGCCGGTCGCGGACCGCTTGCCGGCCCCGTCGTGGCGGGCGTGGCGGTGCTCCCTCCGAAGATGGGCGGTCGGTGGGTGCGGCTCATCCGCGACAGCAAAATCATGACCCGCGAGGAGCGAGAGGTCGTGTACGCTCGCCTTCAGGACGCGGCCATCGCGCTGGAGGTCGGCGTAAGCTCCGCCAGGGAGATCGACGAGGTTGGGATCGTCGAGGCCACCTGCCTGGCCATGAAACGGGCGCTTTATAATCTCGCGTTGATGCCTCAGTTTCTGTTGCTCGACGCATTCCCTCTTCCCGGAGTCGACCTACCTCAGAAGCCGATTATCAACGGCGACGCCAAATGCCTGTCGATAGCCGCCGCATCGGTGGCGGCCAAGGTCACCCGCGACAGGATCATGGAAGAGCAGGACGCTCGATACCCGGAATACGGTTTCGCCAGCCATAAGGGGTACGCCAGCTCCGAGCACCTCCGCCAGCTCGAACGGCTGGGCCCCTGCCCTATCCACCGATACACGTTCTCGCCGGTGAGCGCGTGGGGCGCGAAACGGTGACGACCGACCGGCAGCGCATCGGCAAACGCGGCGAGGAGCTAGCCAAACAGCGGCTCAAAGGGCTGGGCTACTCGGTCCTCGAGGCCAACTACCGCGCCAAGTCGGGCGAAATCGACCTGGTAGCCGAGAAGGACGGCGCCCTGGTGTTCGTCGAAGTGCGGACGCGCACGAGCCGGACACTGGGCACGCCTGAGGAGTCCATCACGCCGGTCAAGCAGGCTCACATGGTCGCCGCTGCTCAGGAGTACCTGGAGGAGCACGAGGCCGCCGCACGAGATTGGCGCATCGACCTGGTCGCGGTCGAGTTCGGGCCGCGCGGGAAGCTCATGAGGGTCGACGTCGTAGAGAACGCCGTCGAGCTATAGGCGAGGAGTTCCGCTAGTCCGGCAGTGAAATGGGGAGATACCTCGGCCATAGGGCGGCCCGTCATTCCGGCGAAAGCCGGAATCCAGGAGACCTAAAATGGGGAGCACGCCCACCACCGCCGGGCGCCTAACCACTACTCCTGAAGCTGTAGAGGTGTGAGTCGCGCATCGTGAAGACGAGGCGGACTCGCCGCCCGGCAAGGTCGTTGAGACTGCGGTCGTCGGGCCGCCTGATTACAGGCATGTCTACGTCCCGCGCACCGGTCCGTTGCCGTCATAGGCGGCCTTCAAGTCCTCTGAGTAGCCTTCGATGGGATGCCCCTCCTCGTCCAACACTTCGACGGACATCGCCCCGCCACCATCCAGCGGATAGCCGTCCAGGTTCCGGGTCGTCGACGCGTTCAGAAGCAGGTCGCCGCCGGGCCAGGTCATCGGCTTCGTGACGAGCTGTCCCTCCATGAATCCGGCCGTGATCGAGGCGAACCGGTCCACGGTGAGCGTCGCCAGGCCAATGACGCCGACCTTCTTGGGCCCCTGCTTGACGTGGAAATGCGACCCACTCTGGCCGTTGAAGTAGAACCATAACTGGTTGCCGACCTGGAGCGGGCCGGCCGAGTTCGAGGTGTTCCAGCCCTGGTTCCAGTAGTAGGTCGGGCCGATGAAGGGCTCCCTGGGTAGAGGACGGTGCCACGTCTTGCGGTCGTGGCTCCAGGCCAGCAGTAGCTCGATGTGATTCGGCGTGTTGACCCAGCGCTCGGCAAGCCCGAGGTACATGTCGGCGTACGGAAAGCCAACCATCCCGTGATACTCGACGTCCGGCGGATCGTGCAGGTCGGAGGTGAGGATCAGCCTCGACTCCGACCAGTAGCGGAAGTCGTCGCTCTCCGAGATAGCGACCGACCGGCGGGCACGTCCGTGGGAGGTCTTGTGGGTGATGACGTATTTGCCGTCGACCTTGCCGAACCAGATGGCCTGAACGTCGCTCGAATGGGGCCTGGTGATGAACGGCTCGTCAAGCATGGTCCAGCTCAGGCCGTCCTTGCTGACGCCCCCACGAATGCCGGCAGCAACGGTGATCATCTTGAAAGGCGCGTCCTCGTCGTCGGGGTCGTAGCAGACGGTCGCGCAGTTGACGGGCGCGTGGACGATGTTGTTCTCCTTGCTGCCGTTGAACTCGACCTGGCCGATGGTCGGCCTTTGCCAGTTAAAGCCATCTTCGCTCTCGACGACGCAGAAGACGCCGTTCTGGGCGGTCGTGTAGTACATGCGCCAGGTGTCGCCCAGCCTCATCACGGTGCCGTACATGACGAGGGTCTGGCCTTCCCCACGGCATCTCGGGTTCAAGCACCGGCTCAGGGTAGATGTCGGCCTTGTGCCACAGCCGTGTCAGCATCCGCTGGTCATCGATCCACGTGTCGTCGAGGAATAGCTGGCTCTTGGTGAGGTCCGGGACTTTGTTCACGGTATTCTTTCCTGTTGTGTGAGGTTCCGATCGCGCATTCGCGACAATGGTACCGGGCGGCTCGATTGGGTGTCCAACGCTCCACCGGGACCGAACGGCCTCGTGTAGGGGCAGACCTACGTGTCTGCCCGGTTCCGCCGCAGCAGCCATGCTAGAATCGTCGCCGTGAACCCGTTCACGGCAGCGCAGGTGCAGTCAGTCATCGAAGACCTGAGGCTTCTCGAGGCGTTCATCACCGCGCCCCTGGGCCTTCACTCCGACATCCGCATGCTGCGCCAGTCGGTTCCGCTGCCGGCGGCGGCGGACCTGTCCCAAGAAGAGAACCGGCATCGGCGAATCGTGTATCGTGAGCTGAGCGACGATCCGGCGAGGCTGGCGCTGGAAACAGCCGGGCATCTGGAGTCATCGCTGGCGGTGCTCGAGGCCTCTAACGGCGCCGGCGACCGGCCGTTTTCCGCGGAGTGGACTGACCGCGCTCGGCGGGTGTTGGTACGGGCCGTACAGCGTGTGGCCGGAGACCTGCGGGCTGAGACGGCCAAACGGGTGCAGGGGCTGTACGTCATCGTCGACCCAGAGGCGACGAACGGCTGGCCTGTGCTCGAAGTGGCGGGATTGGCCCTAGACGGCGGCGCCAACGTCATACAGCTCAGGGACAAGGCCCACGAGACGGCCGACGTCCTATCGATAGCAAGTGAACTGAAGGCCGTATGCGAAGATAGCGACGCGCTGTTCATCTTGAACGACGACCCCACTGTGGCGCTGGTGAGCGAGGCCCACGGGTTGCATGTCGGCCAGAGCGACATCTCGGTGACTGCGGCGCGACGGGTGCTGGAGCACGGTCAGATCGTCGGGCGGTCGAACAACTCGATGGATGAGGTCGCCGACTCGCTGAGCTTGAGCGTGGACTACCTGGCGGTCGGCGCCGTGTACCCGACAGCGAGCTTGGGAAAGAGCGACAGGCCGGTGGTCGGCGTCGAGATGATCGGCCGGGTAAAGCAGGTAGCGGATCAGCCGGTGGTCGCCATCGGAGGGATCAATATCGACAACGTGACCGAGGTGGTGCGGGCCGGCGCGGACTGCGTCTGCGTGGTCAGTGCGGTCACGATGGCACAGGACGTGAAGGCGGCCACGGCCGCGTTGGCGGAAGCTATCATAAACGCAAAGCGCAGCTCCTGATACGGAAAACGTGAAAGCACGAGACGAGGTAGCGACGGCGAACCAACGCCACTGGGAAAGAATGGTCCGGGAGCGGAACGGATTCACCGTTCCCTGGCTGGATCTCGACCCAGGAGAGGTCCACCGGTTCGCTCGGGGACAGCTAGGGCCCGCACCAAAGCCGCTTACGGCGATGTCTCCTCGCAGCATACTTAGCGACGTCGAAGGCAAAGACGTGCTGTGTCTGGCGTGCGGGGGTGGACAGCAGTCGGCGGTGTTCGGCTTGCTTGGTGCCAAGGTGACGGTAGTCGATTTGGCAGAAGGGCAGCTAGAGGGCGACAGGAAGGCGGCGGCGCATCACGGCTATAACATTGACACGGTCCACGCGGACATGCGCGACCTTTCCATGCTCAACGATGAGGCGTTCGATCTCGTATACGGAACGGCTGTGGTCTACGTCCCCGACGTTGGGAAGGTGTATAGGGAAGTCGCAAGGGTGATGAGGCCGGGCGCGCTGTACCGTACAGACTGGCGCCAACCGGCAATTGACTTCGTGGCCTGGGACGGGAGTGGCTACCGGATAACGGAGCCCTACGCCCAAAAGACGAACCGCCGTGAGGATGGGGCGATCGAATTCCGGCACTATATGGACGACATCTTCAACGGACTGATCGAGGCCGGGATGTCGGTCCAGCAGGTCGAGGACCTTTCTAGGGATGCGACGTCCGATACCCAGGCCACGCCTGGAAGCTGGACCCATGAGGAGGCGTACGTGGGTGGAGATTTTGTTGTTGTGGCGCGGAAGGAACGAGGCTAGGACCCTCACCTCCCCGAGAGGCTCGGGATCTTCGACAGTCCTCTCCCGGCGGGAGAGGAGGGTAAGATGCCGGAGGAACTGTGACCATCAGAACACGAGATGAACTTGAAGGGATGTCGCGCGCTGGCCGGGTCGTGCGGACCGCTCTCCGCGAGATGAAGAAAGAGGTTCGCGCCGGCGTCACGACTCAAGAACTCGACGACGTGTGCACGGACGTGTTCGAGCGATTCCGAGCCCGCTCCGCCCCTCGGCTTGTGTACGGCTTCCCTGGCGCAGCCTGCATTAGCATCAACGACGAGGCGGTCCACGGCATTCCGAGGGCTACAAGGACCGTCCGAGAAGGCGACCTCGTGAAGCTCGACGTCACTGCGGAGCTGGACGGGTACATCGCCGATGCCGCGACGACCGTACCTGTCGGCAAGGTCTCGCCGGCGAATCTAAGGCTGCTGAGGTGCGCACGGACGGCGCTGCGGCTCGGAATCAACGCTGCAGGTGCCGGTAGGCCGATCAACCAGATTGGGAAGGCAATCCAGAACGAGGTCGAGCGCCAGGGGTTCAGCGTAATGCCCGCACTGGGTGGGCATGGCGTAGGGCGGACGATTCACGAGACGCCATCCGTTCACAACTACTACAGCCCTTGGGACGACGGGATCCTCAATCCAGGCCTCGTAATTGCCATAGAGCCGGTGATCTCCGCCGGGTCAGGCAGAAATACGGAGCCCGCGGACGGCTGGACGGTGAAGACCGCTGAAGGGGCCATGTCCGCGCACTTCGAGCACACGGTCGTCGTTACACGAGAGAGGGCCATGGTGTTGACTACGTAATCGGGCTGTGATCTACGGCGGCCCCACCCGAGCTTGTCATTCCAAGTGCAGCAAGGAATCTAAGAACCTCTCAGCCCAATCACGCAACTTCGTGAAGCCCGAACTGGAGAACATATGACACAGGATATTTCGACCGCACTCCAAAGCATCGCCGAGTCGTGCCGAGCATCGTTCGACGAGACGCATCGGGCTCGCGAGCAGGCACTACGTCTCTCACGGGAGATCGTGCGGAACTCAGCGAACTCGATACGAGCGACCCATCGGGGCGAATTCGACGTCGCGAAAGACCTGCTGAATGATGTAACCGCCCTTGCCCGTGAGGTCGAAGAGCGTTTGGTCGACCATCCAGCGGTTTACTACGCGGGCTACGTGGAGGACGCGGTGAAGGAGTACGCCGAGGCCAGCGCCACCCTGGCCTTCGCCGAGGGGACTCCCCTGCCCGGCCCCGACGACCTGGGCATCGGCCCGGCGCCCTACCTCAACGGAATCGCGGAGGCTGTTGGAGAGCTGAGGCGGTTCATTCTAGACTCGCTTCGAAAAGACGACCTGTCCCGATGTGAGGAGCTGCTGGCCGTGATGGACGAGGCGTACAGCGTCTTAGTTACCATGGACTTCCCGGATGCGGTCACCAGAGGCCTGCGGCGCACAACGGACATGGCGCGCGGCGTTCTAGAGCGCACGCGCGGCGATCTTACGTTGGCCCTGCGCCAGCACCGGTTCGAGCAAAAGCTCGCAGATTACCAAAAGGCCCTAGAGGCGGATGGAGCCAGCCATATCCGCGAGAAGGATTGAGACTCGCTTTTTCTTACCTACCGGCAGGTCCGAGCCCGCCTCCACGTTTACATTTTTCGTTTTCCCTCCATGCGCCCTCGAATTGATAATTACCAAGAGAGTCGCGGCTCGATTCACAGTTACATCCTGGTCCTCGGTAACCGCAGTTTAAGCTCAAATCCACCGAAGGGATGACTATGCAGCAGCGGAACGGGCGATAGGGGCAAGGGAGGGCGATGGTCCGGGCACGATTTGGGGTAGAGGGGGGCCGGTGTCTGTCTTCAGTTGCCGTGGGGAGACTTTGTGACCGTCTGCGAATGTTGGTCAGGGCGAGATAGCGGGGAGAGGACGCAGCAAGAGGCACTCGCAGACCGGACTGGCGCGAGTTCGCGGGGACGTTCGGTTGGCCGGATGGCGGCCGGTTGCCGCCGCCGCCGTCAGGCAGGGAGTGGCAGGGCGCGCAATCGGGCCAGGGCACGATCGAACTGGGCTTCCCAAGGCCAGCGCTGTGGCAGATGCAGTGTGAGGCGGCGCGCCGAGCGGGTGATCCGTCCGGCCAGGGAGAAGAACCGCCGCCGGAGGGTCTTGGTGGTCACCACCTGCTCGCCCAGACCGATGCGCGCTGTCCAGCGGGCGATGTTGTGGGCCATCACCTGTACCGCCAGCCAGGCGGCGTTGGCGGCGAAGCGGCCCGAGGGGAGATGGTTCAACCCCACACCGTGCTTGAGGTCTCGGATGGCATTCTCGATCTCGGCGTGGCGGCGATGGTCGGCCTCCAGTTCGAGCATCTCCCCGTCCCGGTCGGTGATGAAGCCGTGATAGCTGTAGGTGGCGAAGAGGGCCAGCTGGGAACCGGGCGTGGGCTTCACACGCCGGACGATGAGCCGCACCGGCGCGGCGTCAGGTTCACTCTGGAAGGGAGTGCAGGTGGTCTCGGCCACATCGGCGGCGCCGTCCATCGAGTAAGGAATCGGCGTCCAGGCATCTTCGGGTATCGCCTCGATGAGATTGTGCAGGCTTTTATGCTGGCGGATGGTGATGGAGAAGCGGACATCCATCTTGCGGCAGACGGATACCACGCCATGAGTGTAGAACCCGCTGTCGGCCCGTAGCGTGAGTCGTCCGTTGGCCCCGGCGTAGCGCACCCGTCCCACCGCCTCCCGCAGGAAGTGGGCGGCGCCGCGGGCGGTGTTGGCCCGGCCCTCGCGCAGCCGGGACATCAGCACGTCTCCGGTGCCGGCGGCGATGGCCAGCAGTGGGTGGTAGCCCCGCTTGCCGGTATAGCCGTGGTGGCGGGCGCCCTCCTTGGCCAGTCCGTAGGTCTCGCAGATGGTGGAATCGAGGTCGATGGTGAACGGCGCGTCGCCGGGTCCGGCCCCAGCGGCCCAGGCCCGGGCCAGCAGCTCCCGGCTCACCCGGTCCAGCTGGCGGACGTGGCCCCACCGGAAGCTGCGCAGGAAGGTGCCCAGGGTGGATGGCGCCTTGACCGTGCCGCCCAGGGTGCAGGCCGTCCCCCCGGTGCGCAACACATCGGCGTCGTCGATGCAGTCGCCGCCGGCCATGGCTGAGGCCACCAGGGTCATCAGCTTGTCGCCGGTGTTGGCCCGCCCCGGCGCGCCGCCCAGGTCAAGGTGATGGTCAACGAGTTCCCGCAGGCCCAGATGCCGGGCGAGGGTGGCCGGCAGGAGCAGACCGGCATTGGCCACCAAGCGGCGGTCGTCGAAGGTGATTTGGATCCGGTCGGGCTGGTTGCGTGGTAGCATCTATTGGGTGCTCCTTCTCTGGGACTGTTTTGCTGTTACAAAACCATTATCCCAGATTCAGAAGAGCACCCTCTGGCCACTTCAGGATGCTAACCCGACGCCCTCCCTCGGTGGATTCGGGTTAAGGCGCATTCGCCCTTCGGTAGCGCCCCGCTCCTCCAAAGCCTGCGGATGCAACTACGCCCGTACGGGCACCGCCTCCGTGCCTGCCCGTACCGCCGCACACGGTTCACACTCTTGGACCGGAGGCCCCACTCCGTCATTCCGGCGAAGGCCGGAATCCAGAACACCGGACTGAAGGGCAACATCCGCTCGTCCTAACCCGCTGAAGAACGGACCGAACTCACCCCAAACCAGACTTGACGCACCAGAACATCTGTACTATAATATTTCCTGAGCGACTGACCCCGCAGTCTGTCCTGTTGGCCGTAAATGGAACAGTCTCTCCGGTCCGAGGTACCGTTGCAGATAGAAGAGTGGGACGGTTCCTGGTCCCGATGCCCACCCCATCACATAGGAAACGGAACAAAACGGATGAAAACGGAACAGTTGAACAGGGGGTCTCAGCTACAAATTCGTATCTGGAAAAAATCGCGAGGTGTTCCATTAGCCCTTCGGCCCGACGTTGGGAGACACTCCCTGAACCCCTCTAGGGTCGGCGGGATTTCGGCGAAGCCGAAGAACCCCCTATCGAGCGGCCGTCCGGCGAGCCACTATCGACTCATTTCTTGACTGCCCTACCCAGCTATGGTAGCTTTTTCGGCGTCGCACAAAACGGACCTGAGTTACTTTGAAGGCCTTCCCGCTCAGGGAAGGCTTTTTTGTGGAGCGCAAAGTTGGAGATCTTCTACATCGCCATCGCCGCCGGAGTCTTGGGCCTCGTGTTCGCGTTCCTGTTGACACAGAACATTCTTCGACAGGACAAGGGTAGCGAAGAGATCCAGTTCATAGGCAAGGCTATTCAGGAGGGCGCGATGGCCTTCCTTTCGCGGGAGTACAGGCTTCTGGCGCTTTTCGTCGGGGCCATGGCCATCATCTTGGCATTGTTCATCGACTACGACGTGACTGGCAAGGTCGTCGAGAACACCGATCGTGTGGACGGCGACCGCACGCTCCCCTCGACAGCCATCGCCTATCTCGCCGGCGCTCTGGGCTCGGCATTGGCCGGCTTCATCGGCATGAGCATCGCGATTCGCGCAAACTCGCGGACGGTCGTGAAGGCGCAGCAGGGCCTGAATCCGGCCCTACGGGTTGCCTTTAACAGTGGAACGGTGATGGGCGTCTCCGTAGTCGGCATCGGGCTGATCGGCGTCACGTCTGTTTATTGGATATTCCAGGACATAAGCATCATCGCCGGCTTCGGCTTCGGAGCTTCCTCGATAGCGCTGTTCGCCAGAGTCGGCGGAGGGATATATACGAAGGCCGCCGACGTAGGTGGCGACCTGGTCGGCAAGGTAGAAGCGGGCATCCCCGAGGACGACCCGCGCAATCCCGCAACTATAGCCGACAGTGTGGGCGACAACGTCGGCGACGTAGCTGGTATGGGCGCGGACCTCTTCGAGTCGTACGTCGGCTCGATCATCGCGACTATAGCCCTCGCGGCGGTCGGGGCGAAGTTCATGCTCGACGAAGAGATAGTCAAGTCCGGGCTCGTCGAGACGTTCAACGCCGTCTCCGCTCTGGGAGGTACCGACGTCAGCAGCAGCTTCGACGCGGAGATCTTCGTTCTTCCGCTGATCGTCGCAGCCCTGGGCATAGTTGCCTCGATATTGGGCACGTTCCTGGTCCGCACGCCGGAAGGGGCGACGATGGGGCGGCTTCTGTGGGCGCTCAGGACGGGCATATTCGGAGCCGGCGTTCTCGTGCTGGCGGGCTCGGCGGGCGCGATCCTGATGCTGGAGCTGCCCTTCGAGTTGTTCTGGGTCATTGTGACAGGCCTTGTCGCGGGCCAGATCATCGGCACGGCGTCGGAGGTCTATACCTCCTACGAGTTCAAGTTCACCAGAGACATAGCGGCCCAGTCTGAGACTGGTCCTGCGACCGTCATTATCTCGGGCCTCGGGCTGGGCATGATCAGCACGGTGATTCCAGCCATCGTAGTCGTCATAGCGATGTGGATCACGAATGACATCGCGGGGACCTACGGCGTGGCCCTGGCGGCCGTAGGCATGCTGTCGACCCTGGGGATCACCCTCGCGACCGACGCCTACGGCCCTGTGGCCGACAACGCGGGCGGTATCGCGGAGCAGGCCCACCTCGACCCCGAAGTACGCGAGCGGACCGACGCCCTCGATTCGCTGGGAAACACGACAGCCGCCACCGGCAAAGGGTTCGCCATCGGGTCGGCGGTCCTGACGGCGCTGGCGTTGATGGCCGCCTATTCGCAGGTTAGCAAGGTCGACGTATTCGACCTGCGGGACACGAAAGTACTAATGGGCCTGCTGCTGGGCAGTGTCATGCCGTTCCTGTTCGCCGCACTTACGATGCAGGCTGTGGGCCGGGCAGCCAACGCCATGATCACCGAGGTGAGACGCCAGTTCAGGGAGATCGAGGGGCTGATGGAGGGCACCGCGCGGGCCGACTACGCCCGGACAGTGGACATCAGCACGCGGGGCGCCATGCGCGAAATGGTGGTCCCAGGGCTCCTGGCGGTTATAGTCCCGATCGCGGTCGGCGCGATCATGGGCCCTGAGGCGTTGGGCGGTCTGCTTATCGGGGCCATCGCGACGGGCTTCCTGCTCGCGATCATGATGGCCAACGCGGGCGGGGCCTGGGACAACGCCAAAAAGTACGTCGAGGCCGGCCACCACGGCGGAAAGGGCACCGATCAGCACGCGGCCGTAGTGGTTGGCGACACGGTGGGCGACCCGTTCAAGGACACGTCGGGGCCCTCGCTCAACATCCTGATCAAGCTGATGTCGATCGTGGCGCTGGTTTTCGCGCCGCTGTTCCTCTAGCGTCCTTTGGCGGGCTGAAGACGACCCTTCGACAGAGCTCAGGGCAGGCTCCTTCGACAGCGCTCAGGGTGAGCGGAGAACGGTTCCGTTCTTGGCGACCGGGTAGTGGTCCCGGCTCATGGTGAACCAGTTTAGTGTTTCCGCTCATGGTGAGCTTGTCGAACCATTCCTTCCCTAGACGTCTCTCGTGTTTCAGCGGTGCACGCCTCGTTCCCGTTATACTTGAGGGCCGAATCCACGTATTGAGGATATCGTGACCGAAACAGCATCTTCTGTCGATCTGAGCACCATCGTCTCGCTTTGCAAGCGACGCGGCTTTCTATTCCAGAGCAGCGAGATTTACGGTGGCTTGGCCAGCACGTGGGACTACGGGCCGCTTGGCGTGGAGCTCAAGCGCAATGTCAAAGAGGCTTGGTGGCGCACGTTCGTGCTGAGCCGCAACGACATGGTTGGGCTCGACTCGGCGGTCCTGATGCACCCCGACGTATGGAAGGCCAGTGGACATGTGGAGAACTTCACGGACCCACTGGTCGAGTGCAAGGACTGCCACCTGCGATGGCGCGAAGACCAACTCGACGGTCCCAGGTGTCCAAATTGCGGCGGAGAGCTGACCGAGCCCCGCACGTTCAACCTGATGTTCAAGACGTTCATGGGGCCCGTCGAGGACGAAGCGAGCATCACATACTTAAGGCCCGAGACGGCCCAGGGCATCTTCGTGAACTTCAACAACGTCGTGACGGCCACCCGTCGAAAGCTGCCCTTCGGAATCGCGCAGATCGGCAAGGCCTTCCGCAACGAGATCACGACGGGCAACTTCATCTTCCGGACCCGCGAGTTCGAGATCATGGAGCTTGAGTACTTCGTGAACCCGGACAACGCCGACGAGTCACACGTCGCGTGGATCGACGAGTGCAAGCGCTGGTACACCGACCTTGGAGTCGACGAGGACCGGCTGCGGGTCCGCGCTCACGACCAGGAAGAGCTGGCCCACTACTCGAAAGCGACGTCTGATATCGAGTACGAGTTTCCATGGGGTTGGGGGGAGATACAGGGCGTCGCCAACCGGACCGACTACGATCTGCGGGCCCACTCCGAGGCCAGCGGCGAGCGTCTCAGCTACTTCGATGACGCCACTAAGGAGCACGTCGTCCCTTACGTTATCGAACCCACGTTCGGGGTCGACCGAGCGGTCATGACGTTCCTGGTGAACGCGTACACCGAGGAGGAGGCGCCTACTGCCAAGGGCGGCACTGAGAGCCGAGTCTTGCTCAAACTGCACCCTGCCCTTGCGCCGGTTAAGGTCGCCGTACTGCCTCTGAGTCGCAACGAGAAGCTCGCGCCGCTGGCCCACGAGGTACACGACGCCGTCCGTGGCTCGGGCGTCATCGACGGCCTTGTGCAGTACGACGACGCGCAGAGCATCGGTCGTCGTTACCGCCGTCAGGACGAGGTCGGTACCCCCCTATGCGTCACCGTCGACTTCGACTCCCTCGACGACAACGCGGTGACTATCCGAGAGCGGGATTCGATGGCGCAGGTACGGGTCCCTATTGAAGGGCTCGTTGCGGAGCTAACCTCGCGGCTGGCGGTGTGACTAGCGCCTCGGCCGATATGCAGCCGTCGAAGCCGTCAAGGCGGCAGCAAAATGACTAAAGGGCAGCGGAGACTCGTGGAGAGACCAATTAGATTCGCGGTGTTGCTCTGGCTACCACTAGCTCTTGGAGTTCTCCTTTACGGTTGTGGGTCTTCTCCGGAGAGACCTGTAGAGGACGATGACGTCCTGTTCCAAGCCGCAACGCTTGATGCCCTACTGCAGGGGATCTACGACGGAGGCATCACGTTTGCAGAGTTGAAGGAGCACGGAGACTTCGGACTTGGTACGTTCGAGGCGTTAGATGGTGAGATGATCGCGGTAGACGGCGAGGTATATCAGGTCAAAACGGACGGCATCGCCTACCCGGTCGACGACACGATGGAATCGCCGTTTGCGGTGATGACGTTCTTCGAGCCCGACACAACGCTGTCGGTGGACACGCCGATGGACTGCATGCAACTGGAAGAGCACCTGGATGGCACTCTTCCGACAAAAAACATCGCATACGCCATCAGGGTGGAAGGAGTCTTCGACCATCTAAAGACGAGGAGCGTCCCTCGACAGGCCAAGCCGTATCCACCGCTCGCGACAGTTATAGAAAATGAGGTCGTCTTCGAGCTTCAAGACGTTAGAGGGGTGATGGTCGGGTTTCGACTGCCGAGCTACATGCAAGGTGTGAACGCGGCGGGCTACCATTTTCACTTCCTAACGGAGGACAGGAAAGCCGGAGGGCATGTGCTTGAGTGCCAACTGAGTAGCGTAACCATAGGTGTGGACCACATTAACGATTGGACGACGGTCTTGCCCGATGGTCAAGCCTTCTATGAGGCCGACTTCTCCGACTAGAAAGCAAGATCATGTAGGCGCGGGATCTAATTGGAAATGAGGAGCGGGTGGACGCGCTGCTATACTTGATCGGGAGGAGCAGCATGTGGGCGAGACTCTGGTTAAGCTGAGGATACGCGGACCCGCAGGCGTCGCCGACGTAGAGGCGCTTGCCGACACCGGTGCAACCTTCACGAAGGTGCCCCGGACGGGCATCGAGAGCGCGGGCATTCAGGCGTCCTACGAGGCCAACGTACGGCTGGCGAATGGCACTGCGATAACCAGGCGGTTGGGCCTTGCGGACGTCGAGATCGACGGGGTCAGAAGACCGGTTCTAGTCTCGTTCGGAGAAGAAGAACGAGCGCTTCTCAGCTACACGACTCTCGAGACCCTCGGCTTCAATGTCAATCCTGTCAGTCGCTCATTGGAACCGACGCCTACGATCGAGTATTGACTCGCAACTGCTTCCCCCTCGTTCTGCTAAAGGCGTGAGCAGCCACAATCCGATTTGTCCTCGCTGTAGCGGTAGCCAGTCCCAAGCCTCGCGGGCAGAACCGTGTCTCTGAGAGAACTTCACGTTGAAGAGCCAGAAGACCCCGGTCTTGAAGTCAACGTTGATTCCCTCGTAAAAACCCGTTTTGAGGAAGTTCCAGCGCTTTAGCACATGTGAGCGCTACCGTATGTTGGGGTAGGACACGGAACAGAGACTGTATATTGTACCCAGGCAAGGGTACGGTTGTTCTAATTCGACCTGCACAGACTTTTTACGAGAGAATCAACGTTGGCCTTGTTGCTAAGGTCACTTTCTGGATTCTGACCGGCGTCCTGGGGACGATCACTGCCTGTTTTGGCGGCTTGCTGACGATCGTGGCGGTCGGCACGGCGGAATCGGCCGTCGACGCCGACGCGTGGCTCACTCTGGTGAGTGAACGCCGCACCGACGAAGCGTACTCGGCTACTTCGGCACTGTTCCGCGCCATTACGGAACCGGACGAGTTCGCCGAGTTCGTGGACCGTTTCGCCGAGATGGACCACGAGATGCGGCCGTGGCGGGACAGGCATCTCGAGGTCGCGGGTCACACGCGCTACCACGTCAGGTTGACCGACCCCACCGGTGCGGAGCTGCCTCTGATAGTCTTAATGGCGATCGAAGACGGCCAGTGGAGGGTCTACGAAACGATTGCGCCACAGTGGCTTGTCCCCTCGGACGCGCGGCTGCAAGAGATCGTTAGGGCGACCATCGAAGACATTGCCACAGCTATCGACGAGATGGACTTCACGAGCCTCCGTTCCAAGGCTTCGGTTGCTCTGGTACAGCAGACCACTCCGGAGATACTGAGAGTCCTGTTTCAGGACTTCATCGACAACGAGGTGGTATTGCCCGTGAACGCCTTTGGCGACGCCATTTTTGAAGAGCAACCCCACATCATGCGGCAGGCGTTCGGCTTCGCAGCACGGGATGTACTGGTGGCCGAGGGATACTACTCACTCGGTCCGCCGCCGTGGGAGCCCGATCCGAGACCTGGTGTGGAGGCACGTGTGGGGTTCAATTTCAAATACGTCTACGAGAACGACGCCTGGAGGATATGGCAGCTCTACCTCGAATTGCCACGAGTCGTGGTCCTCAGCGAAGAAGACAACCGTGAATCCCTGACGGAGACGGAAGTCATCGTACTGCGCCTGATGTCCGAGGGTCTCAATAAGGTGGAGATAGGACGCCGGCTTGTGGTGAGGGACCAGGTCGTCGACGGCCATGTCAGGAACATACTCAGGAAACTGGAGGCAACCACCTGGGAACAGGCGATCAGAACAGGCATCGAGCGGGGTCTGATCGAAGAACCCGACGAATAGGTAACCAGACATGCGCATCCTTCACTTCAGCGACGTCCATATCGGAGTCGAAAGCTACGGTAGAACAGACCCGGAGACCGGCCTGTCGACGCGCCTACTCGATTTCCTCGAGACCTTCGACGATGTCGTCGCCTACGCCATCGACAACCGGGTGGACCTGGCTCTGTTCTGCGGTGACGCCTACAAGAATCGAGACCCCACGCAGACCCACCAGCGGGAGTTCGCGAAACGCATCGCGCGGCTGGCATCGGAGGGTATTCCCGTCTTCCTAGTGGCCGGGAACCACGACGTGCCTCAGATCGTCAGTCGGGCTTCGTCGCTGGAGATCTACCGGACTCTCGACGTGCCCAACGTCTACACCGGAGATACGCTCAGCACCCACCTCGTACCTACGGCCGATGGGCCTCTGCAGATCGTTGCACTGCCCTGGATCAGGCGGAGCGGATTCCTGGCTAGGGACGATACGCGCGGTAAGACGGCGGACGAGGTCAACAAAGCAATCGAGGAGAGATTGACGGAAGCGATCAGAGTCGAGGCTGAAGGGTTGGACGAGTCGGTGCCCGCCATATTTGCGGGCCATGTTACCGTCGGCCAAGCGAAGACTGGCTCCGAACAGTCGATGATGCTCGGCCGGGACTACGTGCTCCTGAGGAGCGCGGTGGCCCTCCCTCAGTTCGACTACGTCGCTCTCGGACACGTTCATCGCCATCAGGTGCTCGGGAGCAGTCCCCTGGTCGTCTACTCCGGCAGCTTACAGCGGGTCGACTTTGGTGAGGAGAACGACGATAAAGGGTTCTGTCTGATCGATCTCGACCCGCAGGCGTCTCCGGGGACGAGACTCCGCGATTTCGAGTTCCACACGCTAGATGCCAGGCGGTTCATAACCGTCTCCGTCGAGGTTCCGAGGGGCGACCTCGATCCCACGGGCACGGTAGTCAAGGAGATCGAGAAGAGCTACGTGGACGACGCGATCGTCCGAGTACTGATCAGACTGCCGGGCGACCTCCTGCCTCACCTGCGAGAAGGGCACATCAGGGACGCTCTGTCGAGCGCTCACTTCATCGCTTCGATCTCGAAGGAGGTTACCGACGAGCACCGGACGCGTCTGGGCCGAGATTTCACGAAGGTGCTTGAGCCGAGGGAGGTACTAAAGGTCTATCTGGAGGGACGCGGCGTCCCCACCGACCGCGCCAGGGTGCTGATGGACCGCGCCGAGGACCTGATACGGGAAGAGCCGACGGAGGAATAGTCGCCGCATCTCTCTTTGGCACGCAGGCATCCAATCTACACACGCCTTCGGCCAGTGAGCCGATCTGGAGGACGTCAAGCAATGCCCGAAGTCTTTTCTCGACTGGTGAAAGCGAACACGGACGGCCAATCCAGAGTGCTGGCCGTCCTCGGACTCGTTCTGATCGCAGGTATTGTGCTCTCAGCCTGCGGAGGCGGCGTGTCCGACGACACTGATAGTGATGCAGGGGCCGCCGCGCCTGAAGAAACTACGACTGGGGGCGGCGCCAACGCTGCAAGCGAAGCGACCTCGGCGATCCTGAGCCCAGACGCCGTGCCGGACATCGCACTGGAGCTACTGGGCAACGAGAATTTCACGAAGGGTGAGCTGGTTAACCTGCACGGCTTTGCAGGGCAGCCTGTCGTCCTGAATTTCTGGTTCCCATCGTGTCCCCCCTGCCGACTCGAAATGCCGGACCTCGAGGAGTCGTGGCAGGCCCACAGGGAGGATGGGGTCCAGTTCGTCGGAGTGCAGCAGCTTTCGCTGGACTCGATTCAGGACGGGCAGGACTTCATCGACGAGTATGAGATCACGTACGCCATCGGCGCCGACAAGGGACCACGAACGGTGGTGGACTACAGCATCAGAGGGTTCCCAACGACGATATTCCTTGACTCCGAGCTCAAACAGGTGGCCCGGTGGGATGGCCCGCTCAACTTCGAGAAGCTGGAAGAGCTTGTCGCTCTGCTGCTAGAATAGCGCCCGCATCTCACCCACGGAGTCCCGAGCCGCTCGGGACCGGACCGACAGCGCGGTCGCTGCGGTCGTCACGGCAATGGGACTCTCATTGCTATCGCGACGGAAGCCCGTGCGTAGACCTCACGGGGCCAGATGAGCTTAGACGACGCCTTTCTTCTAATCGTCAGATGGCTGCACCTCACCTCCGCAGTCGTGTGGGTGGGAGGCAGCCTCTTCTACCTTCTCGTCCTCAGGCCTGCGATACGCCGGGCGCCTGAGAACCCAAAGGGCTTGATGTCTGCGGCGGCGTCCGAGTTTCGCATCCTGGTAAACCTCTGCATCGTCGTGCTGCTGGCGAGCGGCGTCATTCTCGCACTCGACCGGCTCACCGAAGGGGTTACCGATGTGTCATACGCGATCACCCTTGGGATCAAGTCGGTGCTTTCGGTCTGGATGTTTCTCCTGGTGCGTTCCCTCCAGAGGCGTTCGGCCCTCTTGGAGATCTACCGAGAGTCGCCACAACCGGCACCGACCGGGCTCCGGAGGTTGCTTGGCCTCGCCTCGGGGTACAATGCCCTCGCGATATTGGGCGTGGTGGTGCTGTTCCTGTCGGACCTGCTGAACGTTTTGTTTCAGACAGCCCTGGCGAATAGATAGCAGATCTTCCTGCAGAGGAGCGGCAGGTCTGAGACTTGCCCCTACCGATCGCTTCAAGGCCGGGTTAAAGAGATGTTAGACTTCCCACGGACTTAGGAGGCCGAAATGAAGCGCGATTTGATGGACATCCTCGTCTGTCCCGTGTGCAAGGGAGAGCTTACCCTCACGGTCGTCAAGGAAGACGAGAACGAGATCATCGAGGGCAGCCTGTACTGCGCATCGTGCGAAGAGACCTACCCCATCGAAGACACGATCCCCAACATGCTGCCTCCGGACCTACGGGACTCAGAAACGTAGGGCAGCGCGGCGATCGCGCGTGCTACCTTTTCCGACGTCGCCGCTCCCATGACGAGTGAGACTGCTTGACACGCCCGACGCCACGCGTGACGCGCGGAACTCTGTCGCAGCAGAGGACCGTGACCGAAGGTGCCACAGTTGCTCGGGAGGCACGGCTCGTCTCACCCTCACGCCACCGTCTATGACTCCTCTAACCTTTTCTTCTCTGGTTGGCTCCTTACTGTAGAGGTGTTTTGACGTGCACGGTCGATAAGGTGGAGCACCACGCCGAGCTCGTCCTTCTGGTGCGTGAAGGCGAAAGGGACGCCTTTGCCGAACTGGTCAAATCCTTTCAAGACTACGCCGTCGGCTATGCCTATTCGATCCTCGGCGATTTCGGGTCCGCCGAGGACGTGGCCCAAGAAGCCTTCATAGAGGCCTACCGGAATATCGCCCAGCTCGACGACCCCGAAGCGTTCCCGGGTTGGCTGCGACGCATCGTTTTTACCCAGTGTGTCAGACAAACGAGAGGCAAAAAGCTCCCCACGGTGAGTCTGGAAACCGTGCGAGACCGGCCCGCGGGTGAGCTTGGCCCTGTCGAGGCAGCCGAACAGGGCGAACTGAGGCAAACGGTAATGAAGGCGGTCAAATCTTTGCCTCAAAACGAGCGGTCTGTCGTAACGCTCTTCTATATCAACGACCACTCTCATCGAGAGATCAGCGACTTTTTGGGTCTGAGCGTTTCGGCCGTCAAGTTCCGACTCCACTCCGCACGAAAGAAACTGAAGAGGAGGTTGGTCACGATGCTCAAAGAAGATCTGCAGGAGCGGCGGCCGTCAAGGAATGATGAGTTCGTCGAGAGGGTGAGGAAGGTCAACAAGACTAACGAGCTGTTCAAGGCCGCCGAAGTGGGCGATGTAGGAACGGTGAAAGAGTTACTTGTAGAAGACTCGTCTCTGGTCCACGCGAAAGAGAGCGGCACTCCGTACGCCAGCCCTCTACACATGGCAGCGGCACATGGTCATAAAGCGATCGTTGAGCTGCTGATAGACAGAGGCGCGGACGTCAAGTGGAACAAAGGGCAAAGCCCTATGCACGTCTCGTGGCAGGAGACCCCATTGAAGGTCGCCTGGCAACGACCAGACAACTTGGAAGTGATCAGGGTCTTGGTCGAGCGCGGCGGCGCCAGCTCAGAGATATTCGAGGCCGTGTACCTGAACGATCTCGATTCGATCGAATCGTTGCTGAGCCACGATCCCGCCCTCGTCGATTCCAGGGATGAAGCCCACATGACCCCACTGCATCGGGCCGCCGAGAACGGCCAGTTGGAGGTCGTCGAGCTCCTGCTTGTTCATGGCGCGAACGTAAACGCAAACAACGCGGATAACCATACTCCTCTGAGGCGGACGTATCACCATAAGGAGGTGGCTGACGTGTTGCTTCGGCATGGGGCTTCCATAGACGTGATCGACGCGCAATGTCTCGGAAGGCCGGCGATCGATTACCTCGCTGACAGAGAGCACGAGGCGGTTATCGACCTGCTTCGCGAACACGGAGACGAGCTCTCCGAGCTCGGCGAATTGGAAGGAAGGGTCAAGTCTATAGTCCCGATATTGCAAGTGCCCGACGTATCCGCTGCGGTCGAGTACTATGAAAGGATGCTGGGGTTCAAGAAAAGCTGGTATCACAGCGGACCAGCGCCCTCCGCCGCGATGACAAGAGATGGTGTGTACCTCATAGAGTTCGCAACGTCGGAGCGAGTAACCGACGTCGGAGGAGATCGGCCCATCGCTCAGGTCAACGTGAGCGACGTCGAAGCCACGTACCGAGACTTGAAGGAGAAGGGGGCAGATATCGTATTCGGCCCTCGATGGTCCCCGTGGAACAAGGAGCTTAACGTCAGAGACCTGAACGGCTACGTTCTTCGATTCGCAGGGTAGTGCCCCAGCATTCTCAACCGACAGCGCCCAGCACAGGCGATCTGCCGATCAAAGTCGTGAACCTTTGAGATTCCTAGCCGAGAGGTAGCTGTGAGCATCCACTATCGTCCGATCAAAGTAAGCGACTTCGACAGCATCGAAACGAGTGACTGGAAGTCCCCAGATCATGTCCAAAACCTCATCGAAACGCAGGGCATCGGCTCAATGCTGGCGTTCGAAGATGACCTCTACATGGGCCAGCTTTACGTGCGGGAATACGACCCGAGCTTCACGAACCCCGGGGGCGTGAGTGGCGGTCCAGAGCCATGGAGGGATTTCAACCTCGCCGAACCCCTTGGGCTTCAAGGACGCCATCTGACGCTAGGCTGCTATCACGTGGGGTGGCAGCCAGGAGGCACCTGGGAAACGGTCGACCAGACGAAGTGGGGGGATGGCGTGGGCACCGGTCTGTTGAAGGCAGTTGTCGAGTGGTTCAAGACCGAGGTATCGATAGACGGCCTCCTCGCCTGGGCTCTCGTCCACGGCTCAAAGGAGATACATCAGCACAACGGCCAATTGTCGTACACCGTGTACGAAAGGGCCGGCTTCAGAGAGATCAAGCGAGTCAAGCTGGGCTCCGTATGCCAAGTACTATGAAGCGGATGCGGAAGAAGACCCAACGCTGTTCAGAGTGATGCTGTTAGAGCGAGGCTCAGCCTTGGTGAACATAGTTTAATGGACTGGAGCCTGATCTCGCATCCGTCGCATCGTTGACTCACTGCGGAAGAGATTCAGACCTATGGTCGGAGCCGCACCCTTGGCTGGACACGCCCATAGTCATGCACGTCCGGACGAGGCACCCGCTCTTCCACGGGTGGCAACGGGTGTAGCGGACCGCTCGGCAGGGTCTGGTACCAATAGGCTGTGCTCGACCAATCGTCGAAGCGATTGTTGGCGTGGCCCCTCTCTATCGACACACGAATCGATCTGTTGAATATGATCGGATGCAAGACGTGGTAGCTGTACGCGGTGGTTCTCTCGTCGACCTCCCTCCAGAGACCATTGTGGTACGAGACACCCGCGTAGAGGAACGCATCGTCGGGTTGAGTTCCCCATGCCTGGTGAAACCACTCTTCCGTGCCGGTGCCATGCATGTCCGGCGGCCACTTCTGGCCGTCGATCATGACCATGTCGTCGCCCTCGCCCCACCAGCCTCCGTGGAGATTGTGGACGGAGATGTTGCCGCCGCAGAAGTGCCCCCGGCCGGTCGCCTCTACGAGAACGTAGTTGTCTTTGTCTGAAAGATTTACGGCTTCACGGTCGTCGTTTGACTCCGGCGTAGGGTCGGGGTTGTCTCGATTCCACCAGGCGTGAAAGCGAAGCTCGTCCTCGGGCAGGAGGTCCAGCTCATCGTAGTCGACATGGAAGAAGAGCTTGGGCATCTCTTGTTCGGACTGGTTCTCGATGGTGATCCGCGCTCCGGTAGCGAAGGGCATTGGCCAGAAGCAGTTCATCGACGCCGCCTTCCACGGCTTGCGCCAGTTAGAGCTCATATTCATCACTGCTGACTGGTACGAGGTTACCTCGGCGTGCCCGACGCCAAAGAAGTCTCCGATCGGGCTCTCGACGCTTGGGTGTTCCTGGCCATCCCAGTACATCCGCAGGACAACCTTGCGAGGATACAGAGGGTCAAGACAATCGGTCGTAAACCAGATGCGGCGGACGATGCCCGCGCCGGCAACATCAACGATGGTCGCGGTGTCTCCCGCAGGCAGCTGCCAGGAGTCGCGATTACGGCCCGTCACGTCATAGCTCGAGACGCGTTTGCTTTTGCCGTGTCTGAGTCTGGAGAGATCGGATATCGAGACCACTTGTTGCCTCCTGTGATGGTCTTCACCCTTGGAGAAGGGATGAGAGCGCTCTGTCTAAAATGGGCTTGGTATTCGCTTGGCTCTACCTGCCTCCGCCAGTCGGTCCAGCAGATCTCGAACCGTCTGCTTCAGCACCGGATGCACCAGCTCGGGCGCGATTTCGGCCAGGGGGAACAGGACGAAGTCCCGGTCGACCATGCGGGGGTGGGGGATCAAGAGAGCAGGGGTCTCGATGACCATACGGCCGAAGACGAGGATGTCGAGGTCGATGACGCGCGGGCCGTTTACGAAAGCGCGACGGCCACCGATGGTCCGCTGGATGCGATTCAGGGTCGCCATCAGCTCGAAGGGCGTTTGTCGAGTCCAGATGCGGCACGCAGCGTTGAGGAACGCGGGCTGGGCGTCGAAGCCGACGGGCGCCGTGTCGTAGAGAGAAGATACGACAATGTCATTGGCCGTATCGCTCAGCGTGGCGACGGCCTGGGCGATGTTGGCGGCCCTTTCCCCGAGGTTGGAGCCGAGTCCTAAGTAGACATCAGACTGCATCGCGGTCCCCTATCACGGCGTGGGCGCGTCGGCGTTCATCTTCCAGCCGCGCACGATAGCGTCGCTCATTCGGGCGACCCTCACCATTTCCTTGACGTCGTGGACACGTACGATGTCGGCTCCTTTCGCGATGGCCAGTGCGACGGTCGCGGTGGTGCCCTCCAGGCGCTCGTCGACAGGTAGGTCGAGCACATAGCCTATGGTCGACTTACGGGACATGCCTACCAGAATCGGCCTGCCCAGCTCGTCGAACTCGTCGAGCCGGCGCATGATCTCGAGGTTTTGCTCTGCGGCCTTGCCGAACCCCATGCCCGGATCGACGACGATGTTCTGCTCGGGTATTCCAGCCTCCACAGCGCCACGGACCAGCTCCCGCAGCCTCGCGATGACGTCGGGGACGAGGTCGTCGTACTCTGTACCCTTCTGGTTGTGCATGAGGACAACAGGGGCGCCGGCCTCGGCGACCACGGCGGCGATGTCGGTGTCGCGTTGGAGGGCCCAGACGTCGTTGACCATTGACGCGCCCGCTCTTATCGCATCCTCGGCGACCGCAGCCTTGTAGGTATCGACGCTGATCGGCACATGCACGGCTTTTGCCATCGCTTGGATCACAGGCACGACGCGCGACAGCTCTTCCTCGACTGAAATGGGCTTCGACCCGGAGTAGATGGACGGGGGTCGCGTCGACTCCCCGCCTACGTCGATGATGTCGGCGCCCCACTCCTCGAATCGGACCGCCTGCTCGACGGCCTTGTCGACGTCGGCACCGATACCGTCGCCGGAGAAGGAATCCGGGGTTACGTTGATTACCCCCATCACGTAGGTACGAGAGCCCCACGTGAAGGTGCTGTTTCCGATAGTGGTTCTGTCGCGATGGGGGGTGGTGAATTGCAAGAGGCACCGCCTTGTTGGTACAAACCGGATACATTGGTAACAGATAGACCGGAGACATGGGTAACACATTGGGCGAAGATGGGGCCGATCCCATCAGGAGGAGTGTGTTGCCCTGGAAACAGACGAGTCCGGAGGAAGAGCGAAAAGAGTTCCTGGAATGGTGGAAGAGGGGGGAAGTGAGCTTCGTGTCGCTGTGCCGACGGTTCGGTATAAGCCGTAAGACGGGATACAAGCGGGTGAATCGGTACCGGGCGTATGGTTTTGAGGGAGTGGGAGACCGTAGCCGAGCTCCGATTCGTCGGCCGAACAAGACGCCTTTGGCAGTAGCCGAGCGTGTGATCGGTGTAAGACGGGCCCATCCGAACTGGGGACCTAAGAAAGTGGTGGCGTCGCTTCGGAATGCCGAGCCCAACGCGTCGTGGCCTGCGTCGAGCACGGCGGGAGAGATCCTTGACCGAGCAGGGCTGGTGAAGCGTCGAAAACGTCGACGGCATGCAGCGCCTTGGAGCGAGCCGTTTGCGGCGGCAGAAAGGCCCAATGGCGTGTGGTCTATCGACTTCAAGGGGTGGTTCCGAACGGGAGATAGGACCCGGATCGACCCTTTGACGGTGCAGGATGCCGCCTCGCGATACCTGTTGGTGTGCGATGGGCTGCGGCAACCTAACCACCGCGAAGCTCGAAGGGTGCTTGAGCAGGCCTTTCGGGAGTATGGACTTCCATCGACCATTCGGACCGACAACGGACCACCCTTTGCCAGTGTGGGCTTGGGTAGCTTGTCGCAGCTGGCGGTATGGTGGGTCAAGCTGGGCATCGTGCCTGAGCGGATCGAACCAGGTCACCCGGAGCAAAATGGACGACTGGAGCGACTGCACCGTACTCTGAAGGCAGAGACGGCAAGTCCGCCCCGTGCAACCAGGCGTAAGCAGCAGAGAGCCTTCGACACCTTTCGCCTGGACTACAACACCGAACGGCCACATGAGGCACTGGCACAGCAGCCTCCCGCCAGCCAGTACCATCCGTCGGCTCGGTCCTACCCGCGTCGGATAACCGCCCCAGAGTACGGAGTCGGGGCGACTGTGCGGCAGGTGCGTACCAACGGTCAGATCAAGTGGAAGGGCGACATGATCTACCTCAGCTGGGCACTCAAAGGCGAGCCCGTTGGCCTGGTGCCACAGGATGATCGCTACTGGACCATCTGGTTTGGTCCCCTGTCTATCGGGCTGTTGGATGACCACGATCGAACTGTCTTGCATACGCCTACAAAAGTGTTACCTATGTCCCCGGTTTAAGTGTTACCTATGTCCCCGGTTGCACAGTTGGCTAACTGCGTCCAGCCCCAACCTCCCAATAGCCCTCACCTCAATCCTCTCCCAAAGGGAGAGGAGGTAATAGCGTCGTATTGCTAGCACACAGGTTATCTGGTAACTTTTGAGCGATTATTTCACGGGACGTTGTGCGAGTTCAAACATGGTCGTGCGTCGAAAAGTTGAAGACCGGCAGGACGAGCTGAGGGAACTCAGAGAGAAGTCCCGTCAAGGCGGCGGAACCCGTCGAATCGAGGCCCAGCATCAGAAGGGAAAGCTGACCGCCCGCGAGCGCATCGATTTGCTGCTCGACGAAGGATCTTTCCAGGAGCTCGACCCCCTCGCTCTCCACCAGTCGACCGAGTTCGGCCTCGATGAGCAGAAATACTTGGGGGATTCGGCCGTCACGGGTTATGGGAAGGTAAACGGCCGTTCGACGTTCGTATACGCCCAGGACTTCACGGTAGTCGGTGGCTCGCTGTCGAAGGTCGCCGCCGAAAAGATATGCAAGGCGATGGACCTGGCCATGAGCAACGGGGCCCCAATCGTGGGCCTCATTGACTCAGCCGGGGCTCGAATCCAGGAGGGTGTCGACAGCCTGGCCGGGTACAGCTCGATCTTCTTGCGCAACGTTCGTGCCTCTGGCGTGATTCCGCAAGTGTCCGCCATCCTTGGCCCGGCCGCGGGCGGGGCCACTTACTCCCCTGCACTGACCGATTTCATTTTCATGGTGAAGGGCGTCGGCCAGATGTACATCACCGGTCCGGACGTCATCAAGGCCGTGACGGGCGAGGACGTGAGCCACGAAGAGCTAGGCGGCGCTACTAGTCACGCCAGCAAGAGCGGGGTCGCGCACTTCGCGGAGGAGTCAGAGCAGGAGTGCGTCGAGCAGATACAGCGCCTGCTGAGCTTCTTGCCTCGCAACAATATGGAGGAGCCGCCCCGGCTTCGTACAGCCGACGAACCTGAACGAAGGGATGAGGAGCTTCTTCACCTGATACCGGATAACCCCAATCACCCGTACGACATGTTGGATATTCTGCATCGGGTCGTCGACGACGGGGATTTCATGGAAGTCCATCAGATGTTCGCGCGGAACATGCTGGTGGGTTTCGCGCGCATGGACGGTCGGCCCGTCGGCATCGTGGCCCAGCAGCCGGATCGGCTGGCGGGGGTGCTCGATATTAACGCATCAGTCAAAGCGGCCCGATTTGTCCGCTTCTGCGACGCCTTCAACATCCCCATAGTCACATTCATCGACGTGCCCGGCTTCATGCCCGGGACCCAGCAGGAGTTTGGCGGCATCATCAGGCATGGTGCGAAGCTCATTTACGCCTATGCCGAGGCGACGGTACCCAAGATAAGCGTCTTGACGAGGAAAGCATACGGCGGCGCCTACATTGTGATGAGCAGTAAGAACCTTAAGGGTGACATCAACTACTCCATGGCCGACTGGAGAGGTGGCGGTGATCGGCGCGGAAGGCGCGGTGAACGTCATTCACGGCCGAAGTATTGCGGCGGCGGACCGTCCCGCCGAGTTGCGGGAGAAGCTGATCAAAGAGTACGAAGACCAGCTAATGAACCCGTACATCGCGGCTAACCGAGGGATGATCGACGAGGTTATCGAACCCTCTGAAACTCGTCCTAAGATCATCCACGCCCTCGAGATGCTTGAGAACAAGCGCGATACGCTGCCGCCCAAGAAGCACGGCAGCATCCCGCTGTGAGTGAGCCGAGTCCCCCGAGCGGCCCGGGATCTTCGACCGACGCGGCCAAGACGGCTGCCATAGTAGCCGCGGTCCAAGCGTACCTCGACGAAGAAGCCCTCGCCCAATCGACCTCGACGTCCGGTAGACTCAATCGTTGGAAGACCGCGCCCTGGTACCTGATGAGGAGTCCCCATACAGTCGTTGCTCGCTCTTGGAAGCATACCGCTTAGAGCTACGATGAGCCGACTCAAGATCACTGACACCACTTTCCGAGACGCGCACCAGAGCCTTCTGGCGACACGGCTGCGTACCGCCGAAATGGTGCCCATCGCGGCGGACATGGAGTCTGTCGGATTCCACTCGATGGAAGTCTGGGGTGGGGCAACGTTCGACGTGACTACCCGCTTCCTCGGCGAGGACCCATGGGAACGCCTCCGAACGTTCAAGCGGCTCATTCCTACGACGCCTCTAATGATGCTCCTGCGCGGCCAGTCGCTCGTCGGGTATCGCAACTACGCGGACGACGTGGTGGACGCCTTCGTGGAGCAGGCGGCCGAGGCCGGCATCGACATCTTTCGCGTCTTCGACGCCCTCAACGACGAGCGCAACCTGTCCCGGTCGGCGGCCGCGGTCAAGTCGGCGGGCAAACACCTCCAGATGACGATCTGCTACTCCGTCACCGAGGGAGGCGGTCTAGGCGGCGACATTTACGACCTCGACTACTTCGTCGAACGCGCGAAGGTCTTCCAGGCTATGGACGCCGACAGCATTTGCATCAAGGACATGGCCGGCTTGCTCTCACCCTACGACGCATATGAGCTCGTCACCGCCTTGAAGGACGTTCTCGACGTGCCACTGCAGCTTCACACCCACTACACGAGCGGTATGGCGTCAATGACTTGCCTTAAGGCCATTGACGCAGGCATCGACGTGGTCGACGCGTGTCTGGCTCCCCTGGCCCTCCGGACCGCCCAGCCCGCCGTCGAGCCCTTCATCACGTCTCTACGTGGAACGGACCGGGACACCGGACTCGACCTCGACAAGCTCATTGAGCTTGGAGACTATCTCGAAGGTGTGCTTCCGGCGTACCGGGAGCATATCGAAAGCCCTCGGAGCGCGGTGATCGACGCACGGGTCTTGAGCCACCAGGTTCCAGGCGGCATGGTGAGCAATCTGACTTCGCAACTACGCGAAGCCGGCGCCCTCGACAGGATGGACGAGGTACTGGCCGAGATCCCGCGCACCAGAAGAGATCTTGGGTTCCCTCCTCTGGTCACTCCGACGAGCCAGATGGTCGGCTCTCAAGCCGTAAGCAACGTGCTCTTCGGTCGCTACAAGATAGTGAGCGGGCCGATCAAAGATTACGTCTACGGCCTCTACGGGCGGCCTCCCGCGACCATCGACCCCGCAGTGGCGAAGATTGCCCTGGACGGCTACGAGCGAGGCGAGACTCCGATAACTCAGCGGCCGGGCGACCTGATAGAGCCAGAACTGGATGCTGCAAGCGACGCGATCAAGGACATATCCACCGACATGGACGACGTGCTCACATATGCACTCTATCCCACTACCGGGCTCAAGTTCCTGCGAATCAAGCACGGCCAGGACCCGATGCCCGACGAGATGAAGCCCGCCGCAGAAAGGAAGCCGTCGGATGCGAAGGCCCGTGTATCGGTAGTGGAGCCGACGCCCATCAAGAGCACCTCCGCTAGGGCGTTCAACGTCTTTGTTAGTGGCGAGGTGTTTCGCGTCGAGGTCGACCCGGTGGACGGTCTGGTTGCCTCCGCCGGTAGCGCCGTGCCCGTCCCCCAAAAGGAAGGCACGGCGTTCGGAGCAGTCGTATCTGACACGGGCGCGAGCGCGTCTCAGGCGACGCCAGACGTCGCCCCCGGGGAAACGACGATATCGGCGCCTATGCCAGGCCTGGTGCTGAGCTACGCCGTCGAAGTCGGTCAGCACGTCGACGCGGGAGAAACGGTACTCATCCTCGAAGCGATGAAGATGGAAAACTCGCTGCCCTCGCCGACGGTTGGCACGATCAAAGCACTCCCTTTCGCTCAGGGAGACCAAGTCTCGAAGGGCGACGTTCTGGCGATAATCGCACCGTAGGCCACGAGCCCAGCACACATTGACCATCGACTTCCGGAGCTGATTTATTCAAGCCCAAGCGCCCGAAGAATGGCGCTTTCCTCGTCTAGGGCACCCAAGGAGCGGAACGCTGGATAACCAAGCAGTTATAGAGGACGCCAAGGCCCATTTCGCCACGGTACTCGAGCAGCAACTTGCCAGGGTCGAACGGCTGAAGCACGAGGGCGACTGGACCGACTACTCGACGATCAAACCCCTCATCGTCGGCATGATCGGCGGCGACGGTATCGGCCCAACGATCAGCGCCGCCACCCAGCGCGTGCTGGCCGAGCTACTCAGCCACGAAGTGGCCGCGGGACGAGTCGAGTTCAGGGTGATCGAGGGCCTGACCATTGAGAACCGGGCAGCCAAATTGAAGGCGATCCCCGACGACGTGCTCACGGGAATCAAGAAGTGCCACGTTACTCTCAAGGGCCCGACTCACACGCCGGAAAAGGGCGACGGCTGGCCTAACATAGAGAGCGCTAACGTGACGATGCGGAAGGAACTGGACCTCTTTGCTAACGTACGGCCTGTACGGATCCCAAAGGACGACATCGACTGGACGTTCTTCCGCGAGAATACCGAGGACTTGTACGCGGTGGGAAGTCAAGGGATCAACGTTACGCCCGACCTGGCCGTCGACTTTCGGGTCATCACATCCCAGGGCTCGGAGCGTATCATCAAGGCGGCCTTCGCCCACGCGAGGCGGACGGGCAAGACCAAGGTCACGATCGTCACCAAGGCGAACATCGTCAAGACGACCGACGGCAAATTCCTCGACATCGCACGGAAGGTTGCCGAAGGATATCCCGACATCGAGTGGGACGGCTGGTACATCGACATCATGACGGCGAAGCTGCTGGACGTGAAGCGGCGTTCCGACTTCCAGGTGCTCGCGCTACCGAACCTGTACGGCGACATTCTTACCGACGAGGCGGCGGAGATTCAGGGCGGCGTCGGGACTGCAGGAAGCGCGAACATCGGCAAGGCCTATGCGATGTTCGAGGCAATCCACGGCAGCGCGCCGAGGATGGTCGACGAAGGCCGCGCTCAATACGCCGACCCGAGCTCGCTGCTGAGAGCCGGTGCGATGATGCTGGAGCACGTCGGATTCGGGGAGTTGGGCTCGAAGCTCCACAAGGCGCTGGACGTTTGCGGCATGTACGAGGCCAAGGTCACGACTACCGGCCGGGACACCGGCGCGACAACCGATGAGTTCGGCGACTACGTCCTGGCCACCGTCCGGGACTCGTCTCTTGAGTCTCGGTGGGCGGCGTACTCGGCGGCATAGGTGACGCCGACATAGCCGATGACAAAGTTCGAATTCGCCGACGCCGGCAATCGTGAGGTCTATGCCGAGTGGCACCGTCCCCTGCTCGACCGATTGTTCGGCGAGACCGCCAACCTGCACGACGATTTGTACGAAATGACACACCTGCACCGGCGCGAACATAACGGAGGACAGGACAACGGCCTCTGCACTGCGTGGCCTAGCCCTCCGTATCGAGCGCCGGTGTGGAGCATAGTGGCGGAGAAGAGCGGCGCCAAACGGTTTCTGGAAGTTGGCACGGCGCTCGGCTACACGGCAGTCCTGATGGCTGAGGCGGGTGGGTCTGAATCTCGAGTAGACACGATCGAGCTCGACGCCAGTCACGCGGACCTGGCAGAGGGGCTGCTCGACAAAAGGGGGCTGGGTGACACAGTCCGAGTTCTACGAGGAGACGAGGCGAGTATCCTCGCCACTTTGAGCGAACCCTATGACGTCGTATTTGTAGATGGCGGGAAGAGCGACGTGTCAGCTGAGCTGCAGCGATTGTGCCGCCCCGGCGGAGTGACGCGAGACTTCAAGAGGCGCGTGAGTGAGCCGTTGTTAGAGGTTCTGGCCGGGCTTCGGGATTCCATGGAGATCGGAGACCGCCCCGAAGCTGTCGCAATCTCTGAAGCACGGGAGTCGTATCGCCGAGCGGTGTGGGGAGCCATGGATGCCTCGCCGGTAGGCTAAGGCGGGAACGCGCGTCTAGTGGGCGAAGCAGCTACCGGCCTTCGAAACTCCACGACCCGAGAGGATAGGCCGTAGAGACGCCCCGCCGGGGCGTCTCTACCCGCCCGGGGATAGTTTATCGGTAGCGAAGATGGGAGAGATTCAATGCGAAACAAAGTCACTGTGGTCGGCGCGGGAAATGTCGGCGCTACGGCCGCGCAGCGGATCTTCGACAAAGGGTACGCGGACGTGGTCCTGGTGGATATCGTTGAAGGATTGCCGCAGGGCAAGGCCTTGGACATGCTTGAGGCAGGTCCCGTCGTCGGGAGCGACGCCACAGTGGTCGGGACCAACGGCTACGACGAGACGGCTGGCTCCGACATAGTCGTTATTACGTCGGGCGTAGCGCGCAAGCCCGGAATGTCCCGCGACGACCTGCTGCTGACCAACATGAGGATCGTGACCAGCGTCGTCGAAGAGGTCGCGTCACGCTCTCCGGAATGCATCCTGCTGCCGGTCACGAACCCCCTCGACGCCATGGCGCAGCGCGCGTTCCAGGTCAGCGGCTTTCCCAAGAACCGGGTGGTCGGCATGGCGGGCATTCTGGACACCGCGCGGTTCCGGACCTTCCTGGCGCAGGAGCTCGACATCTCGGTCGACTCGATATCGGCTTGGGTTCTCGGAGGCCACGGCGACTCGATGGTCCCGGTGGTCGGCAGCACGACCGTGGGAGGCACGCCGGTCGACAAGCTGCTACCGAAGGACCGCTTGGACGCCATCGCGCAGCGGACCAAAGACGGCGGGGCCGAGATCGTGAACCTGCTTAAGACCGGCAGCGCCTACTACGCGCCGTCGGCCGCCATTGCCCAGATGGTGGAAGCCGTGCTTTTCGACAAGAACGAGATCCTCCCCTGCACTGCATACCTCGAGGGCGAGTACGGCATCGATGGCCTGTATGTGGGCGTCCCAGTGAAGCTGGGGGCCAACGGCGTGGAAGAGGTGATCGAGTTCGACCTGACCGACGAGGAGGCCACGGCCCTTCGAAAGTCGGCCGACACAGTGAAAGAGTTGGTCGAAGTCATGGACAGCGCGGGGGCGTCGTAGCCGGCTATGGTCGACCCGGCAGCTCGCCCCGCTCCAGTAGACTATGACACGGATCCCGGGCGCTGGCAAACGTTTGGCGCTCTCACACAGCACCGTTTCGGCGAAGACATCCACGGGGACGTCGCCGGTCGAATAGCGGCCGAAGGAGCGGCACCCGTTCTCGATGTCGGCTGTGGCCGGGGCGCCCTGCTTCAGCCGCTGCGGGATTTGGGAGTCCCAGCTATTGGCTTCGACGCTTCTCCCACGATGCTCGGTGCGGCCCCAGGCCTGCGAGTGCGCGGCGACGCCCGGTTTCTGCCCTTCGCCGACGCATCCTTCGGTAGCGTCGCCGCGTTGTATATGCTGTACCACCTGCCGGACCCTCGGCTGGTAATAGCCGAGGGCCATCGCGTCCTGAAGCCAGGCGGTCTATTCGCGGCCAGCGCCCCTAGCCGGAATAACGATCCGGAGCTGAAGCCGTATCTTCCCGAGGAGGCACTTTCGACCTTCGACGCTCCCAGGACCAACGTTGCAACAACCTCGACTAGGGACTACATGGCTCTCCTGGCGGGGAGCCGGTCATGACCAACAAGTCCACGATGTTGCTCGAACACAACCTCAAGCAACTCAAGCTCCCCACGTTCCTGAGGGAGTACGACAAGCTGGCATCCCAGTGTGCCAGTGAGGGAGCTGACCATCCGGACTACCTGCTGCGACTATCGGAGTTGGAGCTGATCGACCGTCACCATCGCATGGTGGAACGTCGGATCAAAGCAGCCCGCTTCCCGACGACCAAGAGTCTCGACACCTTCGACTTCCTGTCTATGCCGTCCCTGAACGAGGCTCTGGTTCTGGAGCTGGCACGATGCGAGTACATCGAGCGCCCCCACAACGTCATCGCTCTCGGCAACAGTGGCACCGGCAAGACCCATATCGCCCTCGGTCTCGGTCTGGCTGCGTGTCAGAGGGGACTGTCCGTGGGCTTCACCACCGCCGCTGCTCTGGTTCACGAGCTGATCAAGGCCAGGGACGAACGGCGTCTGCTCAACCTGCAGAGAAGGCTCGCACGACTCAAGCTTCTGATCATCGACGAACTGGGCTTCGTGCCCTTGTCCAAGACTGGCGCCGAGCTGCTCTTCGAGGTGTTCAGCCAGCGTTACGAGCGTGGATCGGTCCTGGTGACCTCCAAGTGAGCCCTTCGTCGAGTGGACCGAGGTGTTCGGCTCTGAACGGCTGACCGGAGCTCTCCTCGACCGCCTCACCCACCATGTCGACATCCTGGAGATGAACGGGGACAGCTACCGACTCAAGCACAGCAAGAAGACTTCTGGCCGCCAGCTATCTGACTGACCCTGATCTCCAACGCCCCACGAACCTTGATGCCCATTCTACGGCGTTCGGTGGTACAGTTTTGCTCCGCCCCGCTTGTAGATGGTCTACGATTATGTCAGTAGTTAACAGGTCAGGGAAAATGTCAGTTCATGAAAGGATTGACATTGACCCAGAAAGAACAGGCAAGGCTCCAAGTGCTCAACGGTATCCTGGAAGGTCAGATATCAGTGGATGAGGCGGCAGAGGTTCTGGGAGTGAGTGAACGCCACGTTTGGCGAATCCTGGCGGAGTATCGGAAGGAGGGTGCCGCCGCACTGGCTCATGGGAACCGAGGTCGCCGAGCGAACAACTCCATCCCGGAGGAGGCCAGGACTCAAGTTGTGGCCCTGGCACGCACACGGTATGCAGGAGTAAATCATACGCACCTAACCGAGCTCCTGGCAGAGCGGGAAGAGATCGTCTTGGGGCGCTCTACGGTCCGGCGTATCCTGGTAGGCGCCGGCATGGCTAGCCCCCGTCGACGTCGACCCCCACTGCATCGGGTCCGTCGCCAGCGCATGAGCCAGGAAGGCATGTTGGTGCAAGTAGATGGCAGCGTTCATGCCTGGCTAGAAGAACGGGGCCCTCGATGCACTCTGCTGTTGGCAATCGATGATGCCACCAGCACCGTGCCCTACGCACTGTTTCGCCATGAAGAGGACACTCATGGCTATTTCCTCCTCATGCAAGAGCTGATCCGGCGTTGTGGGGTTCCTTTGGCCCTGTACAGTGACCGCCACGCCGTCTTCAAGTATGTACCTGGCTCGCATCAATCGCCTGCGCCGACCCAATTCGGTCGTGCGATGGCAGAGCTGGGGGTGGAGCAGATCTTCGCGCGTTCTCCGGAGGCGAAGGGTCGGGTAGAACGGGCCAACGGCACCTTCCAGGATCGGCTGGTGACCGAACTACGTCTGGCTGGGGCCAGAACCATCTCAGAGGCCAACCAAGTCCTGTGGGCTTTCTTGACCCGCTTCAACAAGCGCTTCGGGGTGCCACCAGCACAGTCCACCAACGCATATCGCTCTCCAGATCCGGACCTGAACCTGGCAGGCATACTGTGCTTCAAGCATAGCCGCAAGGTGGCCAGAGACAACACAGTCAAGTACAACTGGCATACCCTCCAACTGCTTCCTTCGAGCGAACGGTCCACTTACGTTGGAGCGCACGTGGTGGTCCAGGAGCGATTGGACGGCAAGCTAGTGGTCCGAAATGTTTGTAATGATTGGTTGATTGGCACGGGGGCTTTCCCCGCCATGCCTGGCTTTTGGAGACAGCCGCTGGGCAGTCCGGCTTTCCACCCGTCATTTCAAGGATGTTGGTCTACTAGTAGTGTGCTATCAAAACCAAATCGTCCCTACCCAGGAAGCGCCACCGCGTCCTGGTGTCCTCCGGACTCTGAACGCCACTCGAGGTCTTGGCAGCGTCACCGTGGAGAACCTCGCTGCAGGCATGGACACCAACGGGATCGGTGGTCACGAGCGAGAAAGACTGGGAGCGATGACCGCGATCGGCCGGGGACTCGCCGCAGGGAGATTGACCACGGATCGCGAGAGTGAAGCCGTCCACCCTAAGGCTCAACCACCCAGACCGCCGACGCCTCGTCAGCGAGCCCGTTGGAAAGCAGTGCAGAGGGCCAAGCGTCGAGGCCTTTCTCTTCGGGCAATCGCCCGGGAATTGGGCATATCCCGCATCACCGTCCGGAAGTACGTTGAGGCTTCAAGTCCACCTGTCTATCCGGACAGGGAGCTCGCTGCTCACTCTTGATCATGTGGAACCGCCTTCGGTCCATAACAACCGGCCTGTGGGTAAGTGGGCAATCCCGCCAGGGTTGTCCATTTATCCGCGGGCTGCTCCGCTCGGATCGAGTCACCATCACTGCCACCCACGGTGTCACACGAAGCTGGAGGTGGGGGCTTTCTCAATCATCGAACTGGATAACTATTGGCTTGACACAGCAACCACTGACATAATCGCTGGTCCATTACCCTGACATAATCGCTGGACGTCGACATCCCGCTGGTACGTTTTCACACCGCCCTTGACAGATTGTGGATGCGAGAGCACCCGCGCCATGGAAGGAGGTCATGTCCATGGGCTGAGCCTGGGTAAGGTCAGAGTTGTACCCTTTGGCTCGACTCGAGGGGGAGTTTTCTGGTCGATCGTACGCGATGTTGGCTATGTTCAGTGGCCGAAAGATGTTCTCTTTCAGGAACTCCTCATACGACTTTCCAGACAGCTTCTCGATCAGATAGGTGAGCAGCACGTATCCCGAGTTGCTACCCGCTGAACCTCTCTCCAGGGGCGAAGTCGAGTGGCTCATTCCGGAACCACGCCATGACGTCGCCCACCGGGAAGGGCGAGGTAAGAGTTCGTTCTGGGTCTTCTACGAATCTCCAATAGTCGGGTATTCCCGATGTGTGGGTTAGCAGGTGATGAATAGTGATCTTCTCACCATTCGGAAAATCGGGAAGGTATTCACCGATCGGAGTGTTCACATCCAGCAGACCTTCCTCTTCCAACCACATGATTGCAACCGCCGTGAAATGCTGTGTTATATGCGCTATAGGAAAGACTGTCTGAAGTGTGTTGGGAATCTCTTGCTCATAGTCTGCCATACCGTAGCATTTACTCAGAAGGACTTTGTCACCTTTAGACAACAGCACGCACCCGCTGAACTCACTACCCCAGAAATCACTGTACGAAGACATATAGTCGTCGGCCGACTGGAGCTCTACGACTGTCTCCAATGGGGTTGGCTCGGGCTCGCTTGCCGTGCCGGCTTGCTCGTCTGTCTCGCCACCACCGCAGGATAGCGCCGCCAACAAGGCAATCGACGCAAGAATGCCCCAACACCGGAGGCCGACGCGTCGAAAGAGACCGTTTGGGAGCTGCATGGCAACGCATCCTGTATTGGGATGGGGCAATGCTAGCAAGAAGGGGAAGACCGGTCAAATGTGGCGGCGGAACTCAGCTAATAATCAGTCGCTATGTTTGCGAGCAGCAAGGCGGCGCCCCATATCTCCGTGTTTGGCGTGCCTAAATCAGTTGTGTTCCCCAACATGATGACAACGACATCAGCGTCTTCGTGTATTCGCATGATGGCCTCATAGCCGGGAATCCTCCCAGCGTGCGTCACGCTGGGAGTGATAGTGTCTCTGATGATAAAGGATCCATAGCCCCATTCGAGTCCCTCGTAGTTGGGTAGTTCGACGTACGGGGTGAACATCTTGCCGATCGAGTCTCGGGTGAGCAGCCCCCCTTTGCTTAACTCTCGAGACCAGAGGTACAAATCGCCGATCGTGGATGCGAGAGCGCCCGCGCCATGAAAGGAGGTCATGTCCAAGGGCTGCGTCGGAGTCAGGTCAGGGTTGTACCCTTTGGCTCGACCAGGGGAGGAGTCTTCTGGACGGTCATACGCCGTGTTGGCCATATTCAATGCCTGAAAGATGTTCTCTTTCAAGAACTCTTCATACGACTTTCCCGACAACTTCTCGACTAGATGGCTCAGCAACACGTATCCGGAGTTGCTACCGCTGAACCTCTCTCCAAGGGCGAAGTCAAGTGGCTTATCTCGGAACCATGCTATGACGTCGTCCACAGGGAAGGGTGAGGCAAGAGTCTCCTCTGGGTCTTCCACGAGTTGCCAAAAGTCAGGTATTGCCGATGTGTGGGTCAGCAAGTGATGAATGGTGATGCTCCCGCCGTTGGGATATTCAGGCAGATACTTCCCAATGGGGTCCGACACATCCAGCAGGCCTTCCTCCTGCAACAGCATTATCGCCGCAGCGGTGAAATGCTGTGTGATACCAGTTATGGGGAAAACCGTCTGGAGCGTATTGGGGACGCCTTCTTCGTAGTCTGACATGCCGTAACACTTGCTCAGAAGGACCCTATCGCCTTTTGATAGCAGGACGCACCCGCTGAAATCGATTCCCTTGTAGTCACTGTACGAGGACATAAAGTCGTCGGCCTCCTGGGCCTCGACGACTGTCTCCAACACCGCGGCGGCCGGTTCGTCGACGATTCCCGGCCGCAGCCCGAAATACGCAGACGCGGCGACGAAGACCGCCGCAAGGACTTCTGCCTGACCGAGCCCGAGGTAGTAGTGCAGCACCACTGCCTCCCGCTGCTTGGGCGAGAGTTTGGCGAGGGCCGCGCCGACCGCGTAGCGCGCCTCCGCCCGCTCGGCAAGCTCCTCGAGACCGGGGCCCGTGTCGGCCAGTGTGTCCGCAATGCTCCTGTCGTCCGGCGCCTGGATGGCGTCTGCCGAAACCTCCCGGCTCCTGGACGCCACCGCGTTCTTGGCGTCATTGACTACGATTCGCAGGAACCAGGGACCGAACGACCGCCTGACGTCGAACTGGTCGATTCGGTCGCAGGCCTTCAGGAACGCCGAGGCCACGACGTCCTCAGCGAAGGCAGCGTCCTGAGTCACGAGGAACGCAGCCCTGAGGGCCGCACCCTGGTAATCCCGGACAAGAACTTCCAGTCCGCTTACGTCGCCTTCACGCAGCCGCGAGACCGCGTGTCGCTCAGCCATTAGGCTCCCCTCAAGGCCGTCGATCGATCGGACCGACTAACTATATACAGACGAGCACGCCAAAAGGTTGAGGCTCGGCCTTCGATTGCCTCCAGCCGGGTGGTTTGACACCGACGTATCAGGACACTAAGCCCAAATCCACCGAAGGGATGACTATGCAGCAGCGGAACGGGCGATAGGGGCAAGGGAGGGCGATGGTCCGGGCACGATTTGGGGTAGAGGGGGGCCGGTGTTTGTCTTCAGTTGCCGCGGGGAGACTTTGTGACCGTCTGCGAATGTTGGTCAGGGCGAGATAGCGGGGAGAGGACGCAGCAAGAGGCACTCGCAGACCGGACTGGCGCGAGTTCGCGGGGACGTTCGGTTGGCCGGATGGCGGCCGGTTGCCGCCGCCGCCGTCAGGCAGGGAGTGGCAGGGCGCGCAATCGGGCCAGGGCACGATCGAACTGGGCTTCCCAAGGCCAGCGCTGTGGCAGATGCAGTGTGAGGCGGCGCGCCGAGCGGGTGATCCGTCCGGCCAGGGAGAAGAACCGCCGCCGGAGGGTCTTGGTGGTCACCACCTGCTCGCCCAGACCGATGCGCGCTGTCCAGCGGGCGATGTTGTGGGCCATCACCTGTACCGCCAGCCAGGCGGCGTTGGCGGCGAAGCGGCCCGAGGGGAGATGGTTCAACCCCACACCGTGCTTGAGGTCTCGGATGGCATTCTCGATCTCGGCGTGGCGGCGATGGTCGGCCTCCAGTTCGAGCATCTCCCCGTCCCGGTCGGTGATGAAGCCGTGATAGCTGTAGGTGGCGAAGAGGGCCAGCTGGGAACCGGGCGTGGGCTTCACACGCCGGACGATGAGCCGCACCGGCGCGGCGTCAGGTTCACTCTGGAAGGGAGTGCAGGTGGTCTCGGCCACATCGGCGGCGCCGTCCATCCAGTAAGGAATCGGCGTCCAGGCATCTTCGGGTATCGCCTCGATGAGATTGTGCAGGCTTTTATGCTGGCGGATGGTGATGGAGAAGCGGACATCCATCTTGCGGCAGACGGATACCACGCCATGAGTGTAGAACCCGCTGTCGGCCCGTAGCGTGAGTCGTCCGTTGGCCCCGGCGTAGCGCACCCGTCCCACCGTCTCCCGCAGGAAGTGGGCGGCGCCGCGGGCGGTGTTGGCCCGGCCCTCGCGCAGCCGGGACATCAGCACGTCTCCGGTGCCGGCGGCGATGGCCAGCAGTGGGTGGTAGCCCCGCTTGCCGGTATAGCCGTGGTGGCGGGCGCCCTCCTTGGCCAGTCCGTAGGTCTCGCAGATGGTGGAATCGAGGTCGATGGTGAACGGCGCGTCGCCGGGTCCGGCCCCAGCGGCCCAGGCCCGGGCCAGCAGCTCCCGGCTCACCCGGTCCAGCTGGCGGACGTGGCCCCACCGGAAGCTGCGCAGGAAGGTGCCCAGGGTGGATGGCGCCTTGACCGTGCCGCCCAGGGTGCAGGCCGTCCCCCCGGTGCGCAACACATCAGCGTCGTCGATGCAGTCGCCGCCGGCCATGGCTGAGGCCACCAGGGTCATCAGCTTGTCTCCGGTGTTGGCCCGCCCCGGCGCGCCGCCCAGGTCAAGGTGATGGTCAACGAGTTCCCGCAGGCCCAGATGCCGGGCGAGGGTGGCCGGCAGGAGCAGACCGGCATTGGCCACCAGGCGGTGATCGTCAAAGACGATACGGATACGGTCGGGCTGGTTGCGTGGTAGCATCTATTGGGTGCTCCTTCTCTGGGACTGTTTTGCTGTTACAAAACCATTATCCCAGATTCAGAAGAGCACCCTCTGGCCTCTTCAGGATGCTAACCCGACGCCCTCCCTCGGTGGATTCGGGCTAAGGTGTCGCCGAACCGAGCTGGAGCTTCCGCCGAGAGGCGCGAACGATGAAGAAAGGTGTCTCCCCGTTAGGTTTCCGCTTGGCCGCTGTGGCGTTGGTCGCGGTCTTGGCGCTGTCATGCTCCGGGGGCGATGAGGCGTCCGACGTGGATGAGGGGGACGAGATGAGCATCGAGGTCACGAGCTCGGTGTTTACGGAGGGGTCGAACATCCCGTCGAAGTACACTTGTGATGGCGAAGACGTGTCCCCGCCGATCGCCTGGAGCGGCGTCCCGGAGGACACCAACGGCCTGGCGCTGATAGTCGACGACCCCGACGCGCGGGGGACGTGGGTCCACTGGGTGCTCTTCAATATCCCGGCCGGCGAGATCACGCCCTTTGGGATCAACGGGACCAACGACTTCAAGCGGCTGGGCTATGGCGGGCCGTGTCCGCCCAGCGGGTCTCACCGTTACGTCTTCAAGCTCTACGCGCTGGATACCGACTTTATCCGGGCAGGCGAGACAACGAACCAAAAGGTCGAGGAAATGATGGAGGGGCACATCCTCGCACGCGGCCAACTGAATGGGGAGATACGAGCGTCAGTAAATCGCCGTGCGTCGATACGGATAGCTGTGCTACGATAACGAGACAGACGCGATGAGTCACGCACCAGTACATCAGAGCGGCACGATGATGAGCAACGCCATGGCGATGAGTCATGGCTATCTGTCGTTGGGAGCGCCGTAGAGACTCTTCTGTAAAACCTAGGCTGAACTGTGAGGGCCTCCCGACCGGGAGGCCCTTTTCTTTTTGCGGACACCCCAGGAGGACACCGGTGGACAACAACGCGTACATAACAACCCCCATCTACTATGTGAACGACGAGCCACATCAGGGACACGCCTACACGACGATTCTGGCGGACGTCATGGCCCGATACTCGCGGCTGCAAGGCAAGGCGCCGTTCTTTCTGGTCGGCACGGACGAGCACGGCCAGAAGGTACAGGACGCCGCCCGGAGCCGGAGCATGGAGCCGCGAGTACTCGCCGACCAGATGGTGGAGCGGTTCCGGACGGCATGGCAGCGTCTCCACGTCGAGTACGACGACTTCATCCGGACCACCGAGAATCGCCACGTACGGGTCGTCACCGAAGTGCTCCAGAAGCTGTGGGTCGAAGGCGACATATACATGGACGACTACGAAGGCTGGTACTGCGTTCCCGACGAGCGGTTCTGGACCGAGAAGGACGTCGCAGACGGCGCCTGCCCCGATTGCCAGCGCCCGGTTGAGTGGATATCGGAGAAGAACTACTTCTTCCGCATGGGGCGGTACCAGGACTGGCTGCTGGAACACATCGAATCGCACCCCGACTTCATCCAGCCGGCGCATCGGCGCAACGAAGTGCTGGGCTACTTGCGAAAGCCGCTGAGCGACCTGTGCATCTCGCGGCCGGTGGAGCGGTTGAGCTGGGGCGCTCCCCTGCCTTTCGACAGCGACTACGTCACCTACGTCTGGTTCGACGCGCTGCTGAACTACCTGACGGCCGCCGGCTACCTGTCGGACGACGAGCGCTTCGCCCGACTGTGGCCCACGGCGTTGCATCTGATTGGTAAGGACATCCTGATCACACATGCGGTCTACTGGCCGACGATGCTCAAGGCGATCGGACTTCCTCCGCCTCGAACGATATTCGCGCATGGATGGTGGCTGGTCGGCGGGGCCAAAGTCTCGAAGTCCCTTGGCAACGCCGCCAAACCGTTGGACCTGGCCGACCGGTACGGCGCGGACGCCGTGCGGTTCTATCTGATGCGGGGCCTTTCGACCGCCAAGGACGCCAGCTTCGACGAAGAAGAGCTTCGGACTCAGTACAACGCCCTCCTCGCCAACGATCTGGGCAACCTGGCCCATCGGCTGGTCAACATGATCGAGCGGTACTGTGATGGACGCGTGCCCGACCCTGGCGAGCCGTCACGAGACGATCTGCGGCTGCGGTGCCGCTGTGAGGACGCGGCGAAGGAGACGTTCGGATCGGTTGCCAGCTTCGCAATACACGACGCGTTGGCCAATCTCGGCGAGGTCGTCAGCGAGATCAACAGCTACGTGGAGCGACGGGCCCCGTGGAAGCTCGCGAAGGAAGGTAAAGTCGCCGAGCTGCGGACCGTCCTATACCACGCCGCGGAGGCCCTGCGGCTAACGTCGGTGCTGCACTGGCCGGTCATGCCCGAGCGCATGGCGGAGCTGTGGCGGCGGTTGGGTTGGGAGCCGTCCGAGGACCTTAGTGCGGGGTTGTCGTGGGGAGGACTTCGCGCGGGCACATCGGTGGCTCCCGGCCCGCCGCTTTTCCCAAAGAACGAGTCCGAGGCATGAGATTGGCGACTTCAGGGCCTTTTCATTGTTAGAACGCGCACTCCGATACCGCGTTTCAACGAGCTTGTCCTAAGTGCATCGAAGGGTTAGCCAAGAGCGGAACCCTAAGTCCGCTCACCCTGAGCTCGTCGAAGGGTCGTCTTGGGCAGGTCGACGGAGCGTTCCAACATGACTTTGCAACGGCCCCGCGCAAGCCTCAGAGCAACAGAACCGATGTGCTATCATAAGGAATATGAACCTGCTATCGTCATCCGCCAAAAGCGGCGCTTGTGTGGAGAAAACAAGGCGGTCATCCGGCTGGCTCGTAGCTGCGACTCAACAGAATTCTACAGTTTGAAAAAACCGCGTGGCGACTCCCATTGGGTGGATGAAGGTCGACTCCGGTGCTAGAATCGCGCAATGTGATCGGCGCACCTCTCAAGGTGCACTGTCATTCCGAGTCCTACGAGGAATCTAAGAGACCTACCTGCTGGCTACAATCGTATCTGCTGAGCACGACCTTAGATTCTTCGATCACTCCGCTCACTCAGAATGACAGTTATAGGCCTCCACAACTAGCCACATGATTGACCTGACCAAGTACCGCATCATCGACCTCTCCTACGAGCTCGTGCCGGGCGAGAAGAAGATCGACGGCCGCTACTTCCACGGCGAGCCTTTCTATGGCCGGCAGGTCGAGGTGCAGGAGTTCATCGCCTATGGGGCTCGGATGCACTTCATCCAGAGCCAGACCCACAACGGCACCCACGTCGAGGCGCCGTACAAGGTCCTGGACGACGGCGCCGACATCGCGTCGATGCCTCTCGAGTCCTATATGGGCGAGGCGGTCGTTTGCGATTTCGACGACCGGCCGGGCGGTCCGATCACACCCGCCGACTTGCAGCAGGCCGGCGTCCGGCCCGGCGACATCGTGCTGTTGCGCGGCCCGGCCGACCCGGCCGCCGACGAGCCCTATCTGACGATGGACTCCATCGACTGGCTCATAGAGACCAAGATCAAAGCCTTCGGCATCAAGCACGTCCGTCAATCGCCGCCGGGCACGCCGTTCGGTATAGAAGACGGAGACGGCAAGTGCCTCGCGGCGGGCATTCCCTTTCTCGATGCCATTCGGGGTCTCCACGAGATCACGAAGCAACGGGTGTTCTTCATCGCTTTGCCCGTCCGCATCCGCCGCGTCACGGCCTCATGGGCGCGGGCCATCGCACTGGAAGAGATCGACGAGTAGCGAGCTCATGTCAATCCCGCTGGACCAGAGCGCAAACATGCCGGCGTTCTCTCCTTACTACCCCATGCCGCCGGCATGCTACCGGAACGCACGGTTCCAGTACGTCTACTTCCGCGCGGACGTAGCCGCAGTCGACCGCTTGCTACCCGCGTGTTTCGAGCCCTCCAACGACGGCTACTGCGTCGCCATCGGCCTCTCGGTCCCGTGGTCCGCGAACTACGGCGCGTTCGAGGAGAGCCTCGTGGTCGTCAGGTGCACATACCTAGGCGAGACCGGGTATTTCGCACCGGTCGTTTTCCTCAACTCCCGGTCGAGTATCCCGGCGGGCCGCGAGGTCTACGGCACCCCCAAGGTGTTCGCCGACGTCGAGGTCGCGATGGACGAGCGCGTCATGTACACGGACACGGTGCTCGCCGGCGTCTCGGTGCTCAGCACCCGCTCGACCATGCAGGGCGAAGCGGCCGTAGAGGACCTGCCGGTGCTGAAGCCGTCGTGGCGCCTCAAGGTGATCCCCAGGGCCGACGGCAGCGGCGCCGACGTAATGCAGCTCATCGACGGTGGGGTCGCGGCTACCGACGTCACCGTGCACGTCTGCCGCGCGGGAGACGGTGTCGTCCAATTCAACCCGTCGCCGATCTATGATCTCACGGGCCTAGTGGTCCAACATCATTGAAATGAATACCATGATAGTCATTGTTCCTCTTGGGGGTTCAATTGTAACGTTGAACCGAGGAGGAACCATGATGTCTACCAAGAGGTACCGTATCAGACTGACTACCGACGAACAACAGGAACTCAACGCCTTGGTCTCACGCGGTCGGGCTGCGGCGTACAAACAGACCCATGCGCGCATTCTGCTGATGAGCGATGAGTCACGCTCGGACGGGGGAATGAAGGACGCGGACATCACCAGCGCGCTCGGTGTGGGACAGTCAACGGTCGAGCGAATACGCAAGCGCTGTGTAGAGGAGGGGGTCGAGTCTGCGCTGAATCGCAAAAAGCAACTGCGTCGGCGTCAAAAGAGACTGGACGGCGAAGGTGAAGCACGGTTGATAGCGATGGCCTGCGGGGAACCGCCGGAGGGGCGTGCCAGTTGGACCCTGAAGCTGTTGGCTGACCAGTTGGTCGAGTGTGAGATAGTCGAGACCATCAGCACCGAGACGGTTCGCCAGGCGCTTAAAAAAACGAACTGAAGCCGTGGCTGAAGCAGAGTTGGTGCATCCCGCCCGGTCAGAGCGCGGAGTTTGTGTGCGCGATGGAAGACGTACTGGAGGTCTACCAACGGCCGTACGATGGGAATGAGGTTCTGGTGTGCATGGATGAGACGAGCAAACAGCAAGTCAAGGAGACGCGAGTGCCGCGTCCCGCAGCGCCCGGCTTATCGGCGGCATACGACTACGAATACGAGCGCAATGGAGTGAGCAGCCTGTTCATGCTGTTTGCACCGTTGGACGGATGGCGCCGAGTCGAGGTCAGAGAGCGTCGCACGAAGGTGGACTGGGCGCATGTGATAAAGAAACTGGTCGACGAGGACTACCCCGACAGAGACCGGATCGTGCTGGTAATGGACAATCTCAACACTCACAAGCTGTCCTCGCTATACGAGGCATTCGAGCCTGCTGAGGCGAGGCGTATAGCTGAGCGACTGGAGATACACTACACTCCCAAACACGGGAGTTGGTTGAATATGGCGGAGATAGAGATCGGTGTGCTGGCTCTACAGTGCCTGGACCGACGGATTGCCAATCAAGACATCCTGCGCGGCGAGGTCAATGCTTGGCAGAATCAACGCAACCGGGATGTGATACGAGTGGATTGGCGCTTCACTACCGAGGATGCGCGCATCAAGCTAAAGTCACTCTACCCATCAATACAAAAAAGTTGAACCACTAGCCCCGCTGGAGTACTACGGCGCACATTACGTCGAGATGGATTTCACGGAAGGCTACGGCACGATCGTCCACGATTTCCTGCGCGACATGGAGCAGTGATACGGACGCGGGCAGACACGGCCACGGTACAACACCTCGTTGAGACGACCCGCCGGGGCGTCTTCCGAGCCGGCAACGGACATTGGCACCGCTGGATGCGATTTGGTATATTACGACGACGCCGAGGCGACGTAGCCAAGTGGTCTAAGGCGGGGGTCTGCAAAACCTCTATTCGGCGGTTCGAATCCGCCCGTCGCCTCCAAGCCCTGTTTTCGTAGCTAAATAGCTTCTTTTGTAGCGCCAATGCCGACAAATTGCCGACATTGGTTCTTCCTACCAGGACCAGATTCGGACCTCCCCGGCGGCCCCAGAGCCGCCCCTGCCTCCTCTACCCTGCGCGGTGGTGAGGGAGGCGCCTCCTCCTCCTCCGCCAGCTCCAGGCGCTCCTGCGGATCCACCCGGGCGGCCAGTCGTAGCTGCTACCCCCGCATAATGACCGCCGCCGCCGCCTTGGCCGTCCGTATTCGCTGCCCCAGCACCACCTGTGCTGTTAGCACTCCCCCCGGCGCCTCCCGCCGCAGCCGTTGCAGACGCGGTCCCGCCGACCCCACCTACAAACCCATCTATTCTGAGTGAAATCGGGTCGCTGTCGCCACCCCCGCCACCACCACCCGCGGCTGTGTTGCCACCGTTAGCGCCTGCCGCGCCTGCCGCACCAGTACCAGTACCGCTGCTGCCACCACCAGTACCACCAGTACCAGCGGCCGCAGTTACCTGTAGAGCAGTTGGCAATGCGTTAGCACCAATCCCAAAGGTCGATGCTGTTCCAGCTGCCCCGGCTGTTCCAGATGCGCCAACGCCCCTAGCTCCACCAGCGCCCCCAGCCCCAACCACTACGGTGATCGATCCATAGAGGCTGTGATAGAAGACCGAGCTCTGCACTCGGGCACCCCCGCCTCCACCACTACCTCCATTCTCATTTTGTTGTCGCCCGCCGGCTCCCCCGCCACCGCCGCCACCGCCACCACCCACGTCAGCCAGTGAGAACCGCGACCCAGAAGGAGGCGTGAACGTATGAGTGCCAGCGGTATTGAATCGTGTGAGGGTCGCGAACTTGCTGCCCCATATAGGATTGGCATTGCTGCCACGCGTCTCCAAAACGGACCCAGCGGCCGTCGGTGGCGCGAGCCTTGCGATACGGCCATTGGCGTCCTCGTAGATCGCACTACCCTGTGTTGTCGTACTGGCAATCCTGGTGCCAATCAGGTCGTTCCACGAGGGATTGGCGCCCGTGCCGCCTGTACGGAACAGCTGCCGCGCCGTACCGGCCCCTAGACGCTGAATTCCCGTTGCGCCCCTGATGAATACGTCACCCCGGGCCGCACTGGCGATGGTCATTGCCGCCAGGTCGTTGTAGCTCACCCACGCCCCATTCTCGTAGCGTTCAAAGACGGCCTTGGTGGAGTTGTAGATCACCAGCCCGTTGCCGCTCGCTGCCAAACCCCCTGTGCCGGTGAGGACAAGGGCGTCGCGCTCGGTAGTCGTTAGGCTGTCAATGACGATGGGGCCTTCATACTCCACCGGGCCGTTGCGACCTGCAAGGTCCTCGATCAGGTCACTGACATATGTATCCATGTTAGCCGCGGTAAGTACCTCGGCGACCATCCAGTCCCGTGTGGCTCCTATAGATAGGGCGCGCACTGTACTGTGACCAGCTGCCAGTAGAGCCTCAGCTTTAGTTGTCCGGTCTTTTAGTTCCTGGATCTTCCAGCCCAGCTTCCAGTGCCGCACTGGTGCATGAGATCGGTGCCCAGGCTGCTTCAAGAGTTCGGTCTCAATGCTCCTACGAGTGCGAGGGAATAGCACATCAACCCAACCCTGAGTTGCGCACTCTGGGCATATCGACGGGTGACCATAGTGGTCAGGCAATCGAGACTCCGAGAGCCCATCCTCGGCGGGAATTGATGAGTTGCATCCCAAGCATGATTCCCTCGTAAAAACCCGTTTTGAGGAAGTTCCAGCGCTTTAGCACATGTGAGCGCTACCGTATGTTGGGGTAGGACACGGAACAGAGACTGTATATTGTACCCAGGCAAGGGTACGGTTGTTCTAATTCGACCTGCACAGACTTTTTACGAGAGAATCAAGCATGATTCCCTCGTAAAAACCCGGTTTGAGGAAGTTCTAGCGAAACCTCTATCGTATATGATAGGATATATACATCGAGATAAGCAATGGAAACCAACACTAGAAAGATAGAGCGGAGACTGAAGAGAGAGAGGTGGTACCTCGTCCGACACGGTAGCAACCACGACATCTACGAGCATCCTGATGGCCGACAGATAGCCATTCCTCGCCACACGACAATCGGAGCTCGCCTAGCTCGAAAGATTGCCAAACATGCTGGATGGTAGAAAGGAGATAGATATGCATTACCCCGCAGTCATTGATGGAGAGCGCGGTGCCTATGGCATCGCCATTCCCGATTTACCTGGAGCGTTTGCCGCTGGTGCCACAGTGGATGAAGCATTGGCTAACGCAGAAGAGATGCTCGCCGATTTTATTGACGTAATGGTATCCAAGGGGAAACCAGTTCCCTCGCCGAGCGCTTTAGAAGACGTGGCGCTGGAACCTGGGGAGATGGTGGCCTACGTGACGCTCAGAACTCCGTTGGAGGTAAAGTAATGACGAAGTGCGAGACTTGCCACAAGGGATTCCCAGAAGCTTGTGCTATCTATCCAAGAGCCAGTGACCGCCAATTAGAGTGTGTCAAGTGCTGCATGGCGCGTGAGGAACGGGCGCGGAAACGAAAGACCTCGATCGATGACTTAATGCGGGAAAAAGCGATGGGGATCGCGGCGAGACTGCCCACCCACCGCCGATGAGCCAAGGGCAAATGCTTACAGTAAAGGAAGCCGCCGCCGAGATGGGCCTCTCCGCAGTACGTGTCCGACAGCTTTGCCAGGATGGCCGCATCAGGGGTGCTGTGAAGCTCGGCGGGTGGGCCTGGATGATCCCGACGCCTATTGTGCGCTACCAGCCACCGAGGGGTCGGCCTCCGATAGGCGAACCGCATCCGAGCGACTCGCATTAGCAGCCTTGCACCGGGAGCAACGCAGTTCCCAGGGGCGGGTTAGCTTCTCAGCGAGAATCCGCCCACAGCGCCAGCAGCGGGTGTGAATGGCGGAGAGATAATGTACCGGCAGGGCGGCTCAAGAGCTGAGATGTGGCGCTTGAAAAGCGTACCGCCTGTCGCCTTCAATCAGGAACGACCGAACCTGACTGAAGGTGGATTGGATGTACAAGGTGGGTATTTACCTCCGTGTTCGCAAGGCTTGTTTCGTCGAAGGGATGAGCGTCCGAGAGGCGGCCCGAGTGTTCGGGCTACACCGGGACACGGTGCGCAAGATGCTCGAGTACTCCGTGCCCCCAGGGTATCGACGGCAACGACCGGCTCGCAGACCGAAGCTCGATCCATATAAGGGTGTGATGGACCAGATCCTGGAGCAGGATCTGAGCTCACCGAAGAAGCAGCGTCACACCGCCAAGCGTATCTACGAACGGCTCAGAGACGAACACGGCTTCCCCGGCAAGTACACGATAGTCAAAGACTACGTTCGAGACCGCCGTCGTCATACCCGCGAGATGTTCTTACCTCTGTCCCACCCTCCGGGACATGCCCAGTGCGACTACGGCGAAGCTCGAGTGATCATCGGCGGAGTGGAACGCAAAGCCCACTACTTCGCCCTGGACCTCCCTCACAGCGACGGGTGCTATGTGAAGGCGTATCCCGCCGAGACGACGGAGTCATTCTGCGACGGACACGTCTCCGCCTTCGCGTTCCTGGGCGGAGTGCCTCAGAGCATCCTCTACGACAACACCACGCTCGCGGTAGCCAGAATCCTGGGAGATGGTCGCCGGCAGCGGACCAGGGTGTTCTCCGAGCTTCAGTCCCACTACCTGTTCGAGGACCGGTTCGCCCGTCCAGGCAAAGGGAACGATAAGGGCAAAGTAGAAGGTCTGGTCGGCTATGTCCGCCGGAACTTCCTGGTGCCCATTCCATCGTTCGAGAGCTTCGATGCCCTCAATGCTCATCTGGAGCAACACTGCCTCAGACGGTTCGAAGATCGACTCCGCAGCCACAACGAGACGATAGGAGAACGGCTGGAGCGGGACCTGGAGAAGCTGCTGCCTCTGCCGGCCGTACCGTACGACGCCAGCGACAAGCACGCGACGAGGGTCAGTTCTCTGTCCCTGGTCAGATACCGGACCAATGACTATTCGGTCCCGGTGGCCTACGGTCATCGGGACGTTCTGGTCCGCGGATATGTACACGAGGTTGTGATCAGCTGTGGCGCTGAAGTCATCGCCCGCCATCGGCGGTCCTACGATCGAGACGACTTCGTCTTCGACCCTCTCCATTACCTGCCGCTCCTTGAGAAGAAGACGAGGGCATTGGATCAGGCGGCGCCGCTGGTTGGATGGGAGTTGCCCGAGGAGTTCGGAGTGTTGCGGCGGTTGCTGGAGTCTCGGATGGGCAAGCGAGGAAAGAGGGAGTTCGTGCAGGTGCTCAGACTGATGGAGAACTTCCAGCCGGAAGAAGTCCACGACGCCGTACGAGACGCCATTCGACTCGGGGCTGTGAGCTTCGATGCTGTCAAGCACCTGGTGCTGTGCAGGATCGAGGGTCGACCGCCTAGACTCGACATGGAGTTGTACCCGTATCTGCCCAGGACCAACGTTGCAACAACCTCGACCAGGGACTACATGGCTCTCCTGGCGGGGAGCCGGTCATGACCAACAAGTCCACGATGTTGCTCGAACACAACCTCAAGCAACTCAAGCTCCCCACGTTCCTGAGGGAGTACGACAAGCTGGCATCCCAGTGTGCCAGTGAGGGAGCTGACCATCCGGACTACCTGCTGCGACTATCGGAGTTGGAGCTGATCGACCGTCACCATCGCATGGTGGAACGTCGGATCAAAGCAGCCCGCTTCCCGACGACCAAGAGTCTCGACACCTTCGACTTCCTGTCTATGCCGTCCCTGAACGAGGCTCTGGTTCTGGAGCTGGCACGATGCGAGTACATCGAGCGCCCCCACAACGTCATCGCTCTCGGCAACAGTGGCACCGGCAAGACCCATATCGCCCTCGGTCTCGGTCTGGCTGCGTGTCAGAGGGGACTGTCCGTGGGCTTCACCACCGCCGCTGCTCTGGTTCACGAGCTGATCAAGGCCAGGGACGAACGGCGTCTGCTCAACCTGCAGAGAAGGCTCGCACGACTCAAGCTTCTGATCATCGACGAACTGGGCTTCGTGCCCTTGTCCAAGACTGGCGCCGAGCTGCTCTTCGAGGTGTTCAGCCAGCGTTACGAGCGTGGATCGGTCCTGGTGACCTCCAAGTGAGCCCTTCGTCGAGTGGACCGAGGTGTTCGGCTCTGAACGGCTGACCGGAGCTCTCCTCGACCGCCTCACCCACCATGTCGACATCCTGGAGATGAACGGGGACAGCTACCGACTCAAGCACAGCAAGAAGACTTCTGGCCGCCAGCTATCTGACTGACCCTGATCTCCAACGCCCCACGAACCTTGATGCCCATTCTACGGCGTTCAGTGGTACAGTTTTGCTCCGCCCCGCTGGTAGATGGTCTACGATTATGTCAGTAGTTAACAGGTCAGGGAAAATGTCAGTTCATGAAAGGATTGACATTGACCCAGAAAGAACAGGCAAGGCTCCAAGTGCTCAACGGTATCCTGGAAGGTCAGATATCAGTGGATGAGGCGGCAGAGGTTCTGGGAGTGAGTGAACGCCACGTTTGGCGAATCCTGGCGGAGTATCGGAAGGAGGGTGCCGCCGCACTGGCTCATGGGAACCGAGGTCGCCGAGCGAACAACTCCATCCCGGAGGAGGCCAGGACTCAAGTTGTGGCCCTGGCACGCACACGGTATGCAAGAGTGATGGTCCAGGCACGATTTGGGGTAGAGGGGGGCCGGTGTTTGTCTTCAGTTGCCGCGGGGAGACTTTGTGACCGTCTGCGAATGTTGGTCAGGGCGAGATAGCGGGGAGAGGACACAGCAAGAGGCACTCGCAGACCGGACTGGCGCGAGTTCGCGGGGACGTTCGGTTGGCCGGATGTCGGCCGGTTGCCGCCGCCGCCGTCAGGCAGGGAGTGGCAGGGCGCGCAATCGGGCCAGGGCACGATCGAACTGGGCTTCCCAAGGCCAGCGCTGTGGCAGATGCAGTGTGAGGCGGCGCGCCGAGCGGGTGATCCGTCCGGCCAGGGAGAAGAACCGCCGCCGGAGAGTCTTGGTGGTCACCACCTGCTCGCCCAGACCGATGCGCGCTGTCCAGCGGGCGATGTTGTGGGCCATCACCTGTACCGCCAGCCAGGCGGCGTTGGCGGCGAAGCGGCCCGAGGGGAGATGGTTCAACCCCACACCGTGCTTGAGGTCTCGGATGGCATTCTCGATCTCGGCGTGGCGGCGATGGTCGGCCTCCAGTTCGAGCATCTCCCCGTCCCGGTCGGTGATGAAGCCGTGATAGCTGTAGGTGGCGAAGAGGGCCAGCTGGGAACCGGGCGTGGGCTTCACACGCCGGACGATGAGCCGCACCGGCGCGGCGTCAGGTTCACTCTGGAAGGGAGTGCAGGTGGTCTCGGCCACATCGGCGGCGCCGTCCATCCAGTAAGGAATCGGCGTCCAGGCATCTTCGGGTATCGCCTCGATGAGATTGTGCAGGCTTTTATGCTGGCGGATGGTGATGGAGAAGCGGACATCCATCTTGCGGCAGACGGATACCACGCCATGAGTGTAGAACCCGCTGTCGGCCCGTAGCGTGAGTCGTCCGTTGGCCCCGGCGTAGCGCACCCGTCCCACCGTCTCCCGCAGGAAGTGGGCGGCGCCGCGGGCGGTGTTGGCCCGGCCCTCGCGCAGCCGGGACATCAGCACGTCTCCGGTGCCGGCGGCGATGGCCAGCAGTGGGTGGTAGCCCCGCTTGCCGGTATAGCCGTGGTGGCGGGCGCCCTCCTTGGCCAGTCCGTAGGTCTCGCAGATGGTGGAATCGAGGTCGATGGTGAACGGCGCGTCGCCGGGTCCGGCCCCAGCGGCCCAGGCCCGGGCCAGCAGCTCCCGGCTCACCCGGTCCAGCTGGCGGACGTGGCCCCACCGGAAGCTGCGCAGGAAGGTGCCCAGGGTGGATGGCGCCTTGACCGTGCCGCCCAGGGTGCAGGCCGTCCCCCCGGTGCGCAACACATCAGCGTCGTCGATGCAGTCGCCGCCGGCCATGGCTGAGGCCACCAGGGTCATCAGCTTGTCTCCGGTGTTGGCCCGCCCCGGCGCGCCGCCCAGGTCAAGGTGATGGTCAACGAGTTCCCGCAGGCCCAGATGCCGGGCGAGGGTGGCCGGCAGGAGCAGACCGGCATTGGCCACCAGGCGGTGATCGTCAAAGACGATACGGATACGGTCGGGCTGGTTGCGTGGTAGCATCTATTGGGTGCTCCTTCTCTGGGACTGTTTTGCTGTCACAAAACCATTATCCCAGATTCAGAAGAGCACCCTCTGGCCACTTCAGGATGCTAACCCGACGCCCCTCCCTCGGTGGATTCGGGCTAAAACGCCACGCCCAGCGAGTTACGGGCGAGCAAGAGCCTTTGGAACTTTTTAAGTGGGTGGAGCTCGACGCTCCCCCGACTCCCCGTCCACAGATTAGGCCGCTCTCGACAGCCGATCGAGCCACGGCTCGGTACCATTGATTTTGATCCCAGATGGCAAAATCTTTATGAGTCGCGTCGGGCTGACTCCAGTCACTCCAACGACCTCGTGCCTGTCCCGCAAGCAACGCAATCCTCTGTGTCTTCAATCTTGAGTGAGACCCTAGTGGTCCAACATCATTGAAATGAATACCATGATAGTCATTGTTCCTCTTGGAGGTTCAATCGTAACGTTGAACCGAGGAGGAACCATGATGTCTACCAAGAGGTACCGTATCAGACTGACTACCGACGAACAACAGGAACTCAACGCCTTGGTCTCACGCGGTCGGGCTGCGGCGTACAAACAGACCCATGCGCGCATTCTGCTGATGAGCGATGAGTCACGCTCGGACGGGGGAATGAAGGACGCGGACATCACCAGCGCGCTCGGTGTGGGACAGTCAACGGTCGAGCGAATACGCAAGCGCTGTGTAGAGGAGGGGGTCGAGTCTGCGCTGAATCGCAAAAAGCAACTGCGTCGGCGTCAAAAGAGACTGGACGGCGAAGGTGAAGCACGGTTGATAGCGATGGCCTGCGGGGAACCGCCGGAGGGGCGTGCCAGTTGGACCCTGAAGCTGTTGGCTGACCAGTTGGTCGAGTGTGAGATAGTCGAGACCATTAGCACCGAGACGGTTCGCCAGGCGCTTAAAAAAACGAACTGAAGCCGTGGCTGAAGCAGAGTTGGTGCATCCCGCCCGGTCAGAGCGCGGAGTTTGTGTGCGCGATGGAAGACGTACTGGAGGTCTACCAACGGCCGTACGATGGGAATGAGGTTCTGGTGTGCATGGATGAGACGAGCAAACAGCAAGTCAAGGAGACGCGAGTGCCGCGTCCCGCAGCGCCCGGCTTATCGGCGGCATACGACTACGAATACGAGCGCAATGGAGTGAGCAGCCTGTTCATGCTGTTTGCACCGTTGGACGGATGGCGCCGAGTCGAGGTCAGAGAGCGTCGCACGAAGGTGGACTGGGCGCATGTGATAAAGAAACTGGTCGACGAGGACTACCCCGACAGAGACCGGATCGTGCTGGTAATGGACAATCTCAACACTCACAAGCTGTCCTCGCTATACGAGGCATTCGAGCCTGCTGAGGCGAGGCGTATAGCTGAGCGACTGGAGATACACTACACTCCCAAACACGGGAGTTGGTTGAATATGGCGGAGATAGAGATCGGTGTGCTGGCTCTACAGTGCCTGGACCGACGGATTGCCAATCAAGACATCCTGCGCGGCGAGGTCAATGCTTGGCAGAATCAACGCAACCGGGATGTGATACGAGTGGATTGGCGCTTCACTACCGAGGATGCGCGCATCAAACTAAAGTCACTCTACCCATCAATACAAAAAAGTTGAACCACTAGGCCGCTAGGCCCAACCGAGTGATCCAATGATCGATCCCATGGACTTCTATGCCTGTGGCCAGCAGAGCTTGGGTATCGGGAGATCGAGTAGGGTCGAACTATACCGAGAACACGGAATGAATGTGTTCCTTACCGCAGCCTAGCAGTCTTGATCTTCAGTTCGACAGGAGTTTCGTTCTCCTAATTAGCTTTTTGACGCTATCCTCGAAGGTGTTGTCCGGCTCCCATCTATGCCTCTGGCATAGAAACCTGACCAGCGCTTCGGCTACGGCTTGGGTTAAGGCGATGCAACCATAGAAATGTCCATCTCGATAAAGCTTGGCGCACTCCTCTGAAACAGCAGCCAAATGCTGGTTCGGGATAATCTCGTGAGGCTTCACCGCGAGGTAACGTCGGGTTCGCTCGGCGAGTGTTCGGTAGTCCTCTTCTCTTAGCCCAAATCCACCGAAGGGATGACTATGCAGCAGCGGAACGGGCGATAGGGGCAAGGGAGGGCGATGGTCCGGGCACGATTTGGGGTAGAGGGGGGCCGGTGTTTGTCTTCAGTTGCCGCGGGGAGACTTTGTGACCGTCTGCGAATGTTGGTCAGGGCGAGATAGCGGGGAGAGGACACAGCAAGAGGCACTCGCAGACCGGACTGGCGCGAGTTCGCGGGGACGTTCGGTTGGCCGGATGGCGGCCGGTTGCCGCCGCCGCCGTCAGGCAGGGAGTGGCAGGGCGCGCAATCGGGCCAGGGCACGATCGAACTGGGCTTCCCAAGGCCAGCGCTGTGGCAGATGCAGTGTGAGGCGGCGCGCCGAGCGGGTGATCCGTCCGGCCAGGGAGAAGAACCGCCGCCGGAGGGTCTTGGTGGTCACCACCTGCTCGCCCAGACCGATGCGCGCTGTCCAGCGGGCGATGTTGTGGGCCATCACCTGTACCGCCAGCCAGGCGGCGTTGGCGGCGAAGCGGCCCGAGGGGAGATGGTTCAACCCCACACCGTGCTTGAGGTCTCGGATGGCATTCTCGATCTCGGCGTGGCGGCGATGGTCGGCCTCCAGTTCGAGCATCTCCCCGTCCCGGTCGGTGATGAAGCCGTGATAGCTGTAGGTGGCGAAGAGGGCCAGCTGGGAACCGGGCGTGGGCTTCACACGCCGGACGATGAGCCGCACCGGCGCGGCGTCAGGTTCACTCTGGAAGGGAGTGCAGGTGGTCTCGGCCACATCGGCGGCGCCGTCCATCCAGTAAGGAATCGGCGTCCAGGCATCTTCGGGTATCGCCTCGATGAGATTGTGCAGGCTTTTATGCTGGCGGATGGTGATGGAGAAGCGGACATCCATCTTGCGGCAGACGGATACCACGCCATGAGTGTAGAACCCGCTGTCGGCCCGTAGCGTGAGTCGTCCGTTGGCCCCGGCGTAGCGCACCCGTCCCACCGTCTCCCGCAGGAAGTGGGCGGCGCCGCGGGCGGTGTTGGCCCGGCCCTCGCGCAGCCGGGACATCAGCACGTCTCCGGTGCCGGCGGCGATGGCCAGCAGTGGGTGGTAGCCCCGCTTGCCGGTATAGCCGTGGTGGCGGGCGCCCTCCTTGGCCAGTCCGTAGGTCTCGCAGATGGTGGAATCGAGGTCGATGGTGAACGGCGCGTCGCCGGGCCCGGCCCCAGCGGCCCAGGCCGGGGCCAGCAGCTCCCGGCTCACCCGGTCCAGCTGGCGGACGTGGCCCCACCGGAAGCTGCGCAGGAAGGTGCCCAGGGTGGATGGCGCCTTGACCGTGCCGCCCAGGGTGCAGGCCGTCCCCCCGGTGCGCAACACATCAGCGTCGTCGATGCAGTCGCCGCCGGCCATGGCTGAGGCCACCAGGGTCATCAGCTTGTCTCCGGTGTTGGCCCGCCCCGGCGCGCCGCCCAGGTCAAGGTGATGGTCAACGAGTTCCCGTAGGCCCAGATGCCGGGCGAGGGTGGCCGGCAGGAGCAGACCGGCATTGGCCACCAGGCGGTGATCGTCAAAGACGATACGGATACGGTCGGGCTGGTTGCGTGGTAGCACCTATTGGGTGCTCCTTCTCTGGGACTGTTTTGCTGTTACAAAACCATTATCCCAGATTCAGAAGAGCACCCTCTGGCCACTTCAGGATGCTAACCCGACGCCCTCCCTCGGTGGATTCGGGCTTAGGCTGTCCTCGGCATGCTTACGTTCGATTCGTCGTCTAGCCTTGTCTTTGTCCACCTCGCATGCCTGCTTCAGAGCAGCTGCCGAGTAACGTTCCTCAATAGCAAAATGGACATCTGGGTAGAGACGCTTCCTCTCAGTCACTCAGACTACCTGCTCTGGGCAGACCTGTCGGGCACCGCAAGAAAAGACTCGTGGTGTCGAACTTCCTACTAGCGCCGGGCTATCTCTTGACGGCCCAACGACGCCCTCGTAGAATGTCCTTTGACATCAGTGTGAAAAATCTAACGAACGGCGCGACAATGGTCTGTACTTGTACCGACATCAGGGGGGCGGAGCAGCCCCCTGTGCGTTTGCGCGTGCAGGTGTAGTTCGGCGCCACGGCAGTCCGAAACCCAACCCCTCGAACCGAAAGCAGTTCGAGGGGTTTTTTCGTGCCACAGATACGACGGCTAGGAGCAGCAATGCTGAAGGAAAAAGAAGTCGGAACGCCGCCGCCGGGCGTCGATATCGCCGCGCTGGCGGACGAGCTGCAGGACGGCACCGCCGAAGACGTCATCCGTTGGGCTATAGAGACGTACGGCTCCCGCCTCGCCGTGTCAACCAGCTTCCAGGTCGAGGGAATGGTGATCCTCGACATGGCCTACAAAGTCTCGCCGGACGTGAGAGTCCTGACGGTAGACACCGGGCGCCTGCCGAAAGAGACGCACGACATGATGGCCAAGGTCGGGGAGAGGTACGGCGTTCCCATAGAGGTCCACTACCCCGACGCTAACGAGCTCGCCGAAATGGTGACCAAACACGGCTCCAACGCGTTCTACCGCAGCGTGTCTCTACGACTCCTGTGCTGCAACATTCGCAAGGTGAATCCCATAGACAAGGCGCTGGGAAGCCTCGACGCCTGGATCTCAGGTCTCAGACGATCTCAGGGGGAGACGCGAGCCCGCACCAGGAAGATCGAGCTGGACGCCGCGCATCGCGGGATCGTAAAGGTCAATCCGCTCGCCGACTGGACGTACGAAGAGGTCTGGGACTACACCAGGCGGCACGACCTGCCGTACAACGAGCTGTACGACAAGGGTTACACCAGTATTGGATGTGCTCCCTGCACGCGTCCTATCGAGCCGGGGGAGGACACACGAGCCGGAAGGTGGTGGTGGGAGGAAGGGATGCCCAAGGAGTGCGGAATCCATCTCGGTCCCGCCTGGGGCCGCACCTCGTAGGCGACTCTAGTGGGACAACCGACTAGTGGTCCAACATCATTGAAATGAATACCATGATAGTCATTGTTCCTCTTGGGGGTTCAATTGTAACGTTGAACCGAGGAGGAACCATGATGTCTACCAAGAGGTACCGTATCAAGACTGACTACCGACGAACAACAGGAACTCAACGCCTTGGTCTCACGCGGTCGGGCTGCGGCGTACAAACAGACCCATGCGCGCATTCTGCTGATGAGCGATGAGTCACGCTCGGACGGGGGAATGAAGGACGCGGACATCACCAGCGCGCTCGGTGTGGGACAGTCAACGGTCGAGCGAATACGCAAGCGCTGTGTAGAGGAGGGGGTCGAGTCTGCGCTGAATCGCAAAAAGCAACTGCGTCGGCGTCAAAAGAGACTGGACGGCGAAGGTGAAGCACGGTTGATAGCGATGGCCTGCGGGGAACCGCCGGAGGGGCGTGCCAGTTGGACCCTGAAGCTGTTGGCTGACCAGTTGGTCGAGTGTGAGATAGTCGAGACCATCAGCACCGAGACGGTTCGCCAGGCGCTTAAAAAAACGAACTGAAGCCGTGGCTGAAGCAGAGTTGGTGCATCCCGCCCGGTCAGAGCGCGGAGTTTGTGTGCGCGATGGAAGACGTACTGGAGGTCTACCAACGGCCGTACGATGGGAATGAGGTTCTGGTGTGCATGGATGAGACGAGCAAACAGCAAGTCAAGGAGACGCGAGTGCCGCGTCCCGCAGCGCCCGGCTTATCGGCGGCATACGACTACGAATACGAGCGCAATGGAGTGAGCAGCCTGTTCATGCTGTTTGCACCGTTGGACGGATGGCGCCGAGTCGAGGTCAGAGAGCGTCGCACGAAGGTGGACTGGGCGCATGTGATAAAGAAACTGGTCGACGAGGACTACCCTGACAGAGACCGGATCGTGCTGGTAATGGACAATCTCAACACTCACAAGCTGTCCTCGCTATACGAGGCATTCGAGCCTGCTGAGGCGAGGCGTATAGCTGAGCGACTGGAGATACACTACACTCCCAAACACGGGAGTTGGTTGAATATGGCGGAGATAGAGATCGGTGTGCTGGCTCGACAGTGCCTGGACCGACGGATTGCCAATCAAGACATCCTGCGCGGCGAGGTCAATGCTTGGCAGAATCAACGCAACCGGGATGTGATACGAGTGGATTGGCGCTTCACTACCGAGGATGCGCGCATCAAGCTAAAGTCACTCTACCCATCAATACAAAAAAGTTGAACCACTAGGTCCCGCTGAAAGAACCCATCTAAAGCCTATCTATGTACAAATAGTAAACAAACCTCGACGAGCAAGAGATAGCACGATAGCCCCGGAACTCAAGACACTGGACCGTATTGGCACTCCAAAACCTGTGCCTTGGACCGTGGCTGCAGCATCGCCAGCTTGACCACCCAAAGAAAATTGCACTACGATTACAGTCACTTCAACGAGCCAGTCTCTGACGTTAGGTATTCAAGCAATGACACGACACCTTAGCATTTCGCGAGCCGGATGGGCTGCGGCGCTTGTATCGGCGGCGGTATCGTTCTCCTGTGGCGGCGCTGAATCGGTCGATGTCTCGCCGACCCCAAGTCCGGTCGCCGCGCCGACGGCGTCTGCCGACGCGTCGTCTCCTCCCTCAGCCCCTTCCACCTCTACGACCTCGTCAGGCGCACCGTCGGGCGAGGTGACGATCTCGGTCTACGCGGGCACCGGATCTCCGGGCCTCGAAGGCGACGGAGGTCTGGCCGCCGAGGCGAAGCTGTACCGGCCGACAGGCGTAACGGTGGACCGCCATGGCAACCTGTTCATCACCGAGGGTGACCGCATTCGTAGGGTGGACGCCGGAACCGGCGTCATCACCACGGTGGCTGGAGGCGAAAGAGGGGGCTACGGCGGCGACGGTGGACCTGCCACCGACGCCAAAATCAGGATCGCGCGGGGCCCGGTCGTCGATCCCGAAGGTAATCTGTACTTCGCGGACTTCAGCAACGGACGTATCCGCCGGGTCGACGCCGACACCGGCGTGATCACGACCGTGGCCGGCGGCGGCCCGCCTGTGGCCGATCGACGGCTAAACCACGGCGACGGAGGGCCCGCCACCGAGGCGTACTTCCTCGATGCGAGAGTCGTGACGCTCGATGCCCAAGGCAACCTCTATTTCTCGGCCGACAGTCGAATCCGCCGTGTTGACGCGGAAACGGGCATCATTACAACCGTCGCCGGTATCGGCAGGCGAGGCATGTCCGGCGACGGTGGACCCGCCATCGAAGCGCAGATAGCGAACCCCGACGGCATAGCAGTTGCCGGCGACGGCACTATCTACTTTACGGACTCCGAGAACCATCGCGTACGAAAGGTCGACGCCACCACGGGGATCATCACCACCGTAGCCGGACTGGGGTATCGCGAGGTCGAGACGAGCAGTGCCGAATACCACCTGCCGGCCGACAAGGGCGGGGGTTTCTCGGGTGATGGCGGACCGGCCGCCGATGCGATGCTCCTCTCACCTGGGGCCGTGGTATTCGGTCCGGACGGCAAGCTGTACATCGCCGACACGGGCAACGACCGCATCAGAGTGATCGACCTGTCCACAGGCATCATCGACACCGTTGCAGACGGGGGCGCCGTCACGACTGAATCCGGCGGCAGAGTGAGCACCACCTTCGACCAGTTCACGCCTCCTTCGTCGATAGCGGTGAACGCCGAAGGCGTATTCTTTATCGACGACCCGAAGAACAACCGCGTACTGAAAATCGAGCGTTAGCCCGGATCGTAGTCAGGATTCACGCCCTCCGCGCCACGAAGACTAGCTGCTCCGGACGATTTGAGCCGTACTGACTCCGTTCGAAGTCGCTGTAGAGCGCCTCTAATTCAAACCCTGCTCGCGCCAGCAGGTGCTCCATCTCATAGCGGAAGAAGTACCGGAATTTGAAAGCGTGCACGATTCTCTCTTCTTTTTCGGCGTCGGTGATTTCGTAAATAAGCTCCATATCCATCAACTGACTGTGTAGGTCGACCGCCGGCGTCCTGTGTTTCCGGGCTACCGTCCTTCCGTCGGGCATCCTGCTAGGACTCGAGTCCTCGATCTCCTCCGTGTTCAGGTTCATGAGGAAGCCTAGATTCGGGTCGAAGACGTCCAGCGCAAGACGTCCGCCTGGTTCAAGATGCCGGTGGGCGCACGAGAGACAAGCCAACTGGTCATCGATGGAAATCAGGTGCTGAAACGGCCGGAACGGAACGGTGACCAGCTCGAACCGCGCCCCGAGGGCGAAGTCCCGGATGTCGGCGCGAACAATACGGACCCTCTGCTGGACATCCTCCGGCTCGTCCACCAGTTTGGTCTGAAGGACTTCGAGCATGTCTTCGGACAGGTCGATGCCGGTCACGTCAAAGCCTGCCCTGGCAGTCGGAAGGAGCACGCGGCCGGTGCCACAACCTAGCTCCAGCACCGACCCGGTCGTTTCCTTGGCTAGGTCCACGTAAAAGTCCACATCCTTGCGCTCCTTCGGGCCAGACACGTGGTCGTAGAACTGCGCGACGTGTTCACGGTCGTATGCTCCGGCGAGGTCGTCCATTGTCGCCTCCTCGACGCATCGTCTAGTCGTCCGTGATTCCTTCCATGCGCTCTACTTCCAGGCGGCAGCGATCAGCCGCTTCGCGCCCAGTCCGTACTCGTTGCCATCCAGATCGCCGAATAATCTGACCTCTCGGAAACCGGCCTGATGTAGCCGGTCCTTCAGCTCCTGACCAGAGTACACGGTCACGTCGAATCGGAAGGTTGTAGCTTCGCTTCCCTCGATCACGGTCCACCGGTTCCTGACGCGAGTCCAGTCGTCGATTACCTGATTCCGGTGGACGAGAATCGTGCCGTCTTCCAACTCCTCTGAAGTCGTGGGCAAGAACCTTTTCGCCAGCCACTCCTTGCTCACGACGTCGATGACAAATACACCGCCCGTCCTCAGGCTCGCGTGGACGTTCCGCAGCACCTTCAGGTCGTCTTCCTTGTCATCGAAATAGCCGAACGCCGTGAACATGTTGATTACCAGGTCGAAGGCCCCTGGACGAACGAACTCGCGCATGTCCTTCTCGACCCACTCGACCTCCACCCTCTCGGCTACGGCTCGTTTCCTGGCCTTGTCCAGAAGAAAGGACGAAAGATCGACACCGGTGACCTGCAGGCCTCTCTTTGCGAGCGCGGCTGAGTGCCGACCCGGCCCGCAGGCAAGATCGAGTACCGTACTGCCGTCGAAGGCGACGAGGTCGATCAACTTTTGGACCTGCTCGTCGGCAATCTCGAACCTCTCGTCGCGGAACATGAAGGGATAGAGCTTCGCCCAGAATTCTTCGTCTTCAAACCAAGCGGTCCTAGAATCGGTCATGGTGGTCTCCTCCAAAAGAAAAGAGCCTCCCGTGTTGGGGAGGCTCTTTCTGCGATGCCTTTCAGATCGAAGCGGCTAGGTCCTCCCCAAAGCACGGCCGACGTGGCCAACAGCTACGTTGTTGAGCGTAATCACGTCGATTGTGAGGACTGTCATCTTCGTTCTCCTCCAAGATCCCGGTCGGCGAACCAGTCCCGGGCGCCGTCAATCGTACCACAAGAGAAGCTGGCAAAGTCCCGCCGAAATTCCAACAAAAGGCCCTTGATTTCATGAGAAGTATTGCAGTAATATAGTGGTGTCGCTCAGATTCTTGCTGGCACCTGTCCAGACCTTTAGCGAGGACCCAGGGCAGAGAAGCGGCGACAGTAATCCCTAAACGGGAAGTAGAAGCCTAGCCATGCAAGAAAATCGGCGCACCGCCCCGGTCGGGGATACCCCGACTCACTCGCTCTCACCTACTCCGCGGTCCTCTCAGGCCGTCCACGAGACCGGCGGGCGACCACGCCGTTTCCAGGGTTACCTCCGCATTCGCACTCTGGATTCGTTCAGGCACCGCAACTTCCGTCTGCTGTGGGCGACCTTACTCAGCGCGTCCGCCAGCGGATGGATCATCAACGTCGTAGTAGGCTGGCTGGCCTTCGAGTTGACCGGCTCGCCGCTCTTGACCGGCCTGACGATCGGGTTGGGCATGCTACCGACCGTCTTCGTCGGGCCCATCGCCGGCGTCTTCATCGACGCATGGGACCGCCAGAAGGTCCTTGCAGCCGCGCTCGGCTCGTGGGCCATATTCACGGCCGTGTTCGGGTTCGTCGTGATCGTCGGCCCCGTCGCTCCGTGGCACGTCTTTGTCTTCGCCTTCCTCACCGGGATGGCGAACGCCGTGCTGCTGCCCGCCGAGCAGTCGCTCCTGGCCAACGTCGTGCCCAAGCGGCTGATGGTCAACTCATTTGCGTTGGGGGCGCTGGCCCAGAGCCTCACCAGACTTGTCGCTCCGGCCTTCGCCGGCTTTTCCATCGTCCTGATCGGCGCAGGCGAGACGTCGATGCTTGCCGTGGTCTTGCTGCTGATCGCCACCAGGTCGACCCTGGCCATCGAAGGACACAACGAGAACTACCATCGAATACGGCCGCGGACGGTGCTGGCGGAGCTCGGCGAGGCCGTGTCTTACATTAAGGCAACCAGGATAGTCCTTGCGCTGACGGTGCTGCACGCGGCGTTCTTGCTGATGATCACGCCCACGAACATGGGACTGATGCCCGTCTACGCGGCGGAGGTCTTCTCCGGCGGACCGCAGGTGTTCGGTCTGCTGATCGCCGCCTTGGGCGCCGGAATGACGATTGGGACGATCGCGCTCGCGTCCATCGGACGGATCAAGCATCGCGGGCTGGTGATCGCCATTGCCGCCGGCCTCACCGCGGCCGGGATGCTGGTCTTCTCTCAGACCGACAGTCTCGCCACCGCGTTCCCGGCCCTGGTGTTCTATGCCTCAACGATGGTAATAGCGTGGACGGTCTCGAGCGCCGCCATTCAGTCGATCGTGCCCGACAAGCTGCGCGGCAGGGTGGTAGCACTGGCGTCGGCGACGCACATCGCGTTCCCAATTGGCACCTTCATCAACGGCGGGCTGGCCCAGCTGTACGGCGCCCCAACCGCGACCGTGGTCTCGATGGCGTTCCTCACGGCGACGCTGGTGATTCTGCCGCTGGTGTTCCACGGTATCTGGAGCTTCCGGCTAGACGACGCCGAAGAGGAGTCCCCCACCCCAGCGACCGCAACCGACTCGGCGAAGCCGGCACACGCCTGACTTTCGTCAGACGTGGGGGCGGATCGGACCTCCTCTCCCTTGATGGGAGAGGAATGAGGTGAGGGTGCCTTCATCCGGTGCCTAAACACAGGGGCGGACATCCGTGTCCGCCCCAAGCCCGCACCCTGCACCCAGTACCCCGCGATTCACCACACCTCACGAAACAGCCGTATCCAGTTCCCACCCAGCACCTTAACGACATCGTCCGGCTCATAACCACGGTCCACCAGCGCCGCGGCTAGCTTCAGCAGGTCGTCAGGCGTCTCGAACCCCTTCGGATACCGCGCCTGCTTGTGGCGGTAGACCTCCGGGTCGACGAACGTGGCCGGATACTTCGTCCCCTGCTGCGACCCGATGTACTTCCAGAACGACCACGGTATGTCCTGCGTGAAATCTGTGCCGATTCCGACGTGGTCGACGCCGATCAGCTCCACCATATAGTCGATGGCGTCGACGTAGTCCGCGAGAGTCGACTCCTCGCCTGTGCGCATGAAACCCGTGATCGCCGTTGGCCCCACGACGCCACCCCCCTCAGCAATCAGCTTCAGCGCCTCGTCGGTCTTGTTACGCGGCACGTCGTGGTACGACTTGGCGTTGGCGTGAGTGCACGCGACCGGCTTCTCCGACATCTCGATGGCGTCAAGCGTCGTCCTGACGCCGACGTGTGACAGGTCGACCAGGATGCCCAGCCGGTTCATCTCCTTGACCGCGTCCACGCCGAAGTTGCTGAGCCCGCCGCCGGCGCGCTCGTAGCAACCATCGCCCAGCAGGTTCCGCTCGTGGAACGTCACCTGAATGATCCGCACGCCGAGCCTGTGAAAGATTTCGAGGCGGCCGAGGTCGTTCTCGATCGGCGTCGCGTTCTGGAACCCCAGGATGACGCCCACGCGTCCGTCCCGCTTCGCCGCCTCGATGTCCTCCACCGACCGGACCTGCACGATCTCGTCGCGCCGATCGAAACGCTGAGTCCAGCCGGCGATTGTGTCCAGCGTCTCCCGAAACCCCTCCCACGTCGCAATAGTCGCGTTGATGGCCGTGACGCCTCCATTCGTCAGGCTCCGGAACACCGCGTCACTGTCCCAATTACTGACATTCAACCCGTCCACGATGATCGCATCCCGATAGAGGTTTTCAGCGTCGTTCTCGGTCATCTCATCTCCAACCGTTTATTCCGCTCAGCCTGAGCTTGTCGAAGGCCCGCAAGCCAGCCGTTCGCCGGGCAAATCATATCGGACGGCGCGCTCTTACCCTTTCCCAACGGGGAAGGTTGTCGAAGATCCCGAACCTCTCGGGGGGAAAGGCGGTTCTTATCCCTTCTCCCTTGGTGGGAGACGCTCTCGACCGGTACAAACCGGATACATTGGTAACAGATAGACCGGAGACATGGGTAACACATTGGGCGAAGATGGGGCCGATCCCATCAGGAGGAGTGTGTTGCCCTGGAAACAGACGAGTCCGGAGGAAGAGCGAAAAGAGTTCCTGGAATGGTGGAAGAGGGGGGAAGTGAGCTTCGTGTCGCTGTGCCGACGGTTCGGTATAAGCCGTAAGACGGGATACAAGCGGGTGAATCGGTACCGGGCGTATGGTTTTGAGGGAGTGGGAGACCGTAGCCGAGCTCCGATTCGTCGGCCGAACAAGACGCCTTTGGCAGTAGCCGAGCGTGTGATCGGTGTAAGACGGGCCCATCCGAACTGGGGACCTAAGAAAGTGGTGGCGTCGCTTCGGAATGCCGAGCCCAACGCGTCGTGGCCTGCGTCGAGCACGGCGGGAGAGATCCTTGACCGAGCAGGGCTGGTGAAGCGTCGAAAACGTCGACGGCATGCAGCGCCTTGGAGCGAGCCGTTTGCGGCGGCAGAAAGGCCCAATGACGTGTGGTCTATCGACTTCAAGGGGTGGTTCCGAACGGGAGATAGGACCCGGATCGACCCTTTGACGGTGCAGGATGCCGCCTCGCGATACCTGTTGGTGTGCGATGGGCTGCGGCAACCTAACCACCGCGAAGCTCGAAGGGTGCTTGAGCAGGCCTTTCGGGAGTATGGACTTCCATCGACCATTCGGACCGACAACGGACCACCCTTTGCCAGTGTGGGCCTGGGTGGCTTGTCGCAGCTGGCGGTATGGTGGGTCAAGCTGGGCATCGTGCCTGAGCGGATCGAACCAGGTCACCCGGAGCAAAATGGACGACTGGAGCGACTGCACCGTACTCTGAAGGCAGAGACGGCAAGTCCGCCCCGTGCAACCAGGCGTAAGCAGCAGAGAGCCTTCGACACCTTTCGCCTGGACTACAACACCGAACGGCCACATGAGGCACTGGCACAGCAGCCTCCCGCCAGCCAGTACCATCCGTCCGCTCGGTCTTACCCCAAATCCACCGAAGGGATGACTATGCAGCAGCGGAACGGGCGATAGGGGCAAGGGAGGGCGATGGTCCGGGCACGATTTGGGGTAGAGGGGGGCCGGTGTTTGTCTTCAGTTGCCGCGGGGAGACTTTGTGACCGTCTGCGAATGTTGGTCAGGGCGAGATAGCGGGGAGAGGACACAGCAAGAGGCACTCGCAGACCGGACTGGCGCGAGTTCGCGGGGACGTTCGGTTGGCCGGATGTCGGCCGGTTGCCGCCGCCGCCGTCAGGCAGGGAGTGGCAGGGCGCGCAATCGGGCCAGGGCACGATCGAACTGGGCTTCCCAAGGCCAGCGCTGTGGCAGATGCAGTGTGAGGCGGCGCGCCGAGCGGGTGATCCGTCCGGCCAGGGAGAAGAACCGCCGCCGGAGGGTCTTGGTGGTCACCACCTGCTCGCCCAGACCGATGCGCGCTGTCCAGCGGGCGATGTTGTGGGCCATCACCTGTACCGCCAGCCAGGCGGCGTTGGCGGCGAAGCGGCCCGAGGGGAGATGGTTCAACCCCACACCGTGCTTGAGGTCTCGGATGGCATTCTCGATCTCGGCGTGGCGGCGATGGTCGGCCTCCAGTTCGAGCATCTCCCCGTCCCGGTCGGTGATGAAGCCGTGATAGCTGTAGGTGGCGAAGAGGGCCAGCTGGGAACCGGGCGTGGGCTTCACACGCCGGACGATGAGCCGCACCGGCGCGGCGTCAGGTTCACTCTGGAAGGGAGTGCAGGTGGTCTCGGCCACATCGGCGGCGCCGTCCATCCAGTAAGGAATCGGCGTCCAGGCATCTTCGGGTATCGCCTCGATGAGATTGTGCAGGCTTTTATGCTGGCGGATGGTGATGGAGAAGCGGACATCCATCTTGCGGCAGACGGATACCACGCCATGAGTGTAGAACCCGCTGTCGGCCCGTAGCGTGAGTCGTCCGTTGGCCCCGGCGTAGCGCACCCGTCCCACCGTCTCCCGCAGGGAGTGGGCGGCGCCGCGGGCGGTGTTGGCCCGGCCCTCGCGCAGCCGGGACATCAGCACGTCTCCGGTGCCGGCGGCGATGGCCAGCAGTGGGTGGTAGCCCCGCTTGCCGGTATAGCCGTGGTGGCGGGCGCCCTCCTTGGCCAGTCCGTAGGTCTCGCAGATGGTGGAATCGAGGTCGATGGTGAACGGCGCGTCGCCGGGTCCGGCCCCAGCGGCCCAGGCCCGGGCCAGCAGCTCCCGGCTCACCCGGTCCAGCTGGCGGACGTGGCCCCACCGGAAGCTGCGCAGGAAGGTGCCCAGGGTGGATGGCGCCTTGACCGTGCCGCCCAGGGTGCAGGCCGTCCCCCCGGTGCGCAACACATCAGCGTCGTCGATGCAGTCGCCGCCGGCCATGGCTGAGGCCACCAGGGTCATCAGCTTGGGTGCTCCTTCTATGGGACTGTTTTGCTGTTACAAAACCATTATCCCAGATTCAGAAGAGCACCCTCTGGCCACTTCAGGATGCTAACCCGACGCCCTCCCTCGGTGGATTCGGGGTAAGGAATCGGCGTCCAGGCATCTTCGGGTATCGCCTCGATGAGATTGTGCAGGCTTTTATGCTAGCGGATGGTGATGGAGAAGCGGACATCCATCTTGCGGCAGACGGATACCACGCCATGAGTGTAGAACCCGCTGTCGGCCCGTAGCGTGAGTCGTCCGTTGGCCCCGGCGTAGCGCACCCGTCCCACCGTCTCCCGCAGGAAGTGGGCGGCGCCGCGGGCGGTGTTGGCCCGGCCCTCGCGCAGCCGGGACATCAGCACGTCTCCGGTGCCGGCGGCGATGGCCAGCAGTGGGTGGTAGCCCCGCTTGCCGGTATAGCCGTGGTGGCGGGCGCCCTCCTTGGCCAGTCCGTAGGTCTCGCAGATGGTGGAATCGAGGTCGATGGTGAACGGCGCGTCGCCGGGTCCGGCCCCAGCGGCCCAGGCCCGGGCCAGCAGCTCCCGGCTCACCCGGTCCAGCTGGCGGACGTGGCCCCACCGGAAGCTGCGCAGGAAGGTGCCCAGGGTGGATGGCGCCTTGACCGTGCCGCCCAGGGTGCAGGCCGTCCCCCCGGTGCGCAACACATCAGCGTCGTCGATGCAGTCGCCGCCGGCCATGGCTGAGGCCACCAGGGTCATCAGCTTGTCTCCGGTGTTGGCCCGCCCCGGCGCGCCGCCCAGGTCAAGGTGATGGTCAACGAGTTCCCGCAGGCCCAGATGCCGGGCGAGGGTGGCCGGCAGGAGCAGACCGGCATTGGCCACCAGGCGGTGATCGTCAAAGACGATACGGATACGGTCGGGCTGGTTGCGTGGTAGCATCTATTGGGTGCTCCTTCTCTGGGACTGTTTTGCTGTTACAAAACCATTATCCCAGATTCAGAAGAGCACCCTCTGGCCACTTCAGGATGCTAACCCGACGCCCTCCCTCGGTGGATTCGGGCTTACCCGCGTCGGATAACCGCCCCAGAGTACGGAGTCGGGGCGACTGTGCGGCAGGTGCGTACCAACGGTCAGATCAAGTGGAAGGGCGACATGATCTACCTCAGCTGGGCACTCAAAGGCGAGCCCGTTGGCCTGGTGCCACAGGATGATCGCTACTGGACCATCTGGTTTGGTCCCCTGTCTATCGGGCTGTTGGATGACCACGATCGAACTGTCTTGCATACGCCTACAAAAGTGTCACCTATGTCCCCGGTTTAAGTGTTACTTATGTCCCCGGTTGCACAGCCCGCCCCGAGTCCACCGAAGGGATGAGGGGGCTTCCTGCACCGCGTACCCCGTACCCCGTACCCCATCCGCTCAGCCTGAGCCTGTCGAAGGCCGCCCGCACCCCACACCCCGTACCCTGTACCCCGCCTAGCCCGGCGGCCTAGCAAACCCCCGCGACACCTCCGGCCGCACAGCCTCCATCTCGAACCGCTCGCCGATCCTGAACCTCTCCCCCAGTGGATTGACTCGGTCCTCGACCGCATCCGCGATCACCGGCCCAATCGAGCCGCCGAACTTGAACCCGTGGCCGCTGCCTCCCCCTGCGACGAACACGCCCTCCCTACGCGGCACTCGGTCGATCATGAAGTGGTCGTCCGGCGTCGCGGTGTACAGACACGACCTCCCCCCGACAACCTTGATTCTCTCGTAAAAAGTCTGTGCAGGTCGAATTAGAACAACCGTACCCTTGCCTGGGTACAATATACAGTCTCTGTTCCGTGTCCTACCCCAACATACGGTAGCGCTCACATGTGCTAAAGCGCTGGAACTTCCTCAAAACGGGTTTTTACGAGGGAATCAACCTTGCCCTCGGCCATCTCGGGGATGCGCTCGCGCAGGAACGCCAGCGTCTCCTCGGCGAACTCCGGTGTCCCGGCCCGGTCGACGTCCGGGTCGACCGTGTCGCCGAGGGGCTCCTTCGCGACCTTCACGTAACCTTCGCGCAGCAGTGGGAAGCCGTACCAGCCCTCGACGTCTGGGTCGATGCCCCACTTGGGGAAAGCGCCGTGAGCGAACACCGTCGGATCCCGCGGCTCGATCAGGAGCATCTGCTGGTGGGTCACCTTGACCTTGGCGCCGATCTCCGGCAGCAGCCGGCCCACCTAGGCGCCCGTTGCCACGACGACGCTGTCGAACACCTCGCGACCGCCCTCGAACGCGACCTCGACGCCTGCCCCCCGTTCCTCGATGCCCGTAACCGGGGTATTCTCCCGAAAAACCGCGCCGGCCTCGCGAGCGATACTGGCCATCACCGAGACGGCGCGGCCGCTCTCGACGTAGCCGCTCCACGAGTCGTAGACGCAGGTCTCGTCGTCCTCGAACCGGAACTGCGGGAAGCTGTCAAGGGCGGTGTGAAAACGTACCAGCGGGGCGGAGCAAAACTGTACCACTGAACGCCGTAGAATGGGCATCAAGGTTCGTGGGGCGTTGGAGATCAGGGTCAGTCAGATAGCTGGCGGCCAGAAGTCTTCTTGCTGTGCTTGAGTCGGTAGCTGTCCCCGTTCATCTCCAGGATGTCGACATGGTGGGTGAGGCGGTCGAGGAGAGCTCCGGTCAGCCGTTCAGAGCCGAACACCTCGGTCCACTCGACGAAGGGCTCACTTGGAGGTCACCAGGACCGATCCACGCTCGTAACGCTGGCTGAACACCTCGAAGAGCAGCTCGGCGCCAGTCTTGGACAAGGGCACGAAGCCCAGTTCGTCGATGATCAGAAGCTTGAGTCGTGCGAGCCTTCTCTGCAGGTTGAGCAGACGCCGTTCGTCCCTGGCCTCGATCAGCTCGTGAACCAGAGCAGCGGCGGTGGTGAAGCCCACGGACAGTCCCCTCTGACACGCAGCCAGACCGAGACCGAGGGCGATATGGGTCTTGCCGGTGCCACTGTTGCCGAGAGCGATGACGTTGTGGGGGCGCTCGATGTACTCGCATCGTGCCAGCTCCAGAACCAGAGCCTCGTTCAGGGACGGCATAGACAGGAAGTCGAAGGTGTCGAGACTCTTGGTCGTCGGGAAGCGGGCTGCTTTGATCCGACGTTCCACCATGCGATGGTGACGGTCGATCAGCTCCAACTCCGATAGTCGCAGCAGGTAGTCCGGATGGTCGGCTCCCTCACTGGCACACTGGGATGCCAGCTTGTCGTACTCCCTCAGGAACGTGGGGAGCTTGAGTTGCTTGAGGTTGTGTTCGAGCAACATCGTGGACTTGTTGGTCATGACCGGCTCCCCGCCAGGAGAGCCATGTAGTCCCTGGTCGAGGTTGTTGCAACGTTGGTCCTGGGCAGATACGGGTACAACTCCATGTCGAGTCTAGGCGGTCGACCCTCGATCCTGCACAGCACCAGGTGCTTGACAGCATCGAAGCTCACAGCCCCGAGTCGAATGGCGTCTCGTACGGCGTCGTGGACTTCTTCCGGCTGGAAGTTCTCCATCAGTCTGAGCACCTGCACGAACTCCCTCTTTCCTCGCTTGCCCATCCGAGACTCCAGCAACCGCCGCAACACTCCGAACTCCTCGGGCAACTCCCATCCAACCAGCGGCGCCGCCTGATCCAATGCCCTCGTCTTCTTCTCAAGGAGCGGCAGGTAATGGAGAGGGTCGAAGACGAAGTCGTCTCGATCGTAGGACCGCCGATGGCGGGCGATGACTTCAGCGCCACAGCTGATCACAACCTCGTGTACATATCCGCGGACCAGAACGTCCCGATGACCGTAGGCCACCGGGACCGAATAGTCATTGGTCCGGTATCTGACCAGGGACAGAGAACTGACCCTCGTCGCGTGCTTGTCGCTGGCGTCGTACGGTACGGCCGGCGGAGGCAGCAGCTTCTCCAGGTCCCGCTCCAGCCGTTCTCCTATCGTCTCGTTGTGGCCGCGGAGTCGATCTTCGAACCGTCTGAGGCAGTGTTGCTCCAGATGAGCATTGAGGGCATCGAAGCTCTCGAACGATGGAATGGGCACCAGGAAGTTCCGGCGGACATAGCCGACCAGACCTTCTACTTTGCCCTTATCGTTCCCTTTGCCTGGACGGCCGAACCGGTCCTCGAACAGGTAGCCGACTTGGAGGAGAAGCGGATGGGCGACGTTTGGGCGCCACCCGGCAGATTCGCGTGGAAGCAAAAACGTCGAACCCCGGCACCGTTGGATGAGATGTTGTCTGAGGCTGAGGCAGCCGGCCAGGACTGGGCGCCTCTTCGAGAAGGGTTGTTCGAATCTCTCGATCGATTCAGACTACTGGTCAACGGTTATAAGGCACTGATTCCTAAATTCAAATGGCGTTAATGTCCTGTGGTATGCAGTTGCAATGCCAGCAATTCCGCCAGGAAGTGTTGCGCGTAAGTGAGTACTCAAACCCTCCCCAACACATCCCGCAGGCGCTCCACCGCCAGCCTGATCCCCCGAAGTCGTCGCAGTAGCTGAAGTCCTTGCCGAGGTAGTAGATCGAGACTATTCTCATTGACCGAGGACATCCCAATCTTCAGGCACCTCAGGAACTGGCCAGCGCGGCTCTGGCCTCCACTTCTCCCAACCGTCGGAAAACGGCGGCCCTCTATCTTCGATTACCTTGACCATCCGGTCGGCCTCGGCCCGAACCGACGAGACTTCGGCATCCCTGAAGAACCCCCGATCAATCAACTCCGCGAATTCATCCTCGTCCTTCCACGACCACGACAGGTCTGGCTTTACGACAATGTCCAGCGCACAATCTCCGACGATCACGCCTCGACGAGTCCGTCGTATCGGAGGCTGGAGGTTCACATACCAGTTCTCGAATTGCCAATCAGCGGACCAGAATAGCCACACAGAGTGCCATGAGTCTGGGGGAGTGAGAGCCAGGAGGTGGAAATCGCCTGAAACCCTTTCTTCAAGTTCTCCGGCCTCGGGATTTAGGTTTTCCATGTATATGTCGACTCGTTGGCTGACCGGCAACGAGTAGCGGTCCTTAATCGCGATGGAACGGAATGGCGCGTTTGGGTGTGTGTAAGTAGCCAGATTACTAGGGACATCCTCGACCACCGTAACGGGGCGAGAGGTTACGAGCCGACTGCCCCAGATACTCTGCAGAAGAATCTGCGTTCCGGATTCCCAGTGGATCGGTTCCTTTAAGACTGACATAGCGACAGGTTAGCCCCGATTAGCCGTATCGTCTCCTAGGTCGCCTATGTTACCCTCCCCAGCACATCCCGCAGGTGCTCTACCGCCAGCCTGATTCCCTCGAAGTCGTCGCAGTCGCTGAAGTCCTTGCCTAGGTAGTAGATCGAGACCGTCCCGTTGTAGTCGACCGACCTGAGTATCCTGACGATTCGCTCGTAGTCGAACCACTCCTCCCGGCCGCTGTCGATCTTGAAAACCTTGGCTCGCACGTACGACGCGATGGGCGCGGTCTGCTTATTGCATGCGCCCGCCTTCCAGCACGCATCGCGTCTCCAACACAGGCAACCCATCCGACAGCACGGTCCTTAGATTCCTCGCTCCGCTCGGGATGACAAAGGGTTGCCGATCCGAAGCGCACATTCGCCTGTCATTCTGAACGAGGAAGCGAGTGAAGGATCTAAAGACATCGCTCCAAGACTAACACGTTGCCGTGCGACCTCAAAATTAATGGTTACCGAGCCAGAGGTGTGGCCTCAAAACTGCGGTTACCGGGAGGGTGACCATGATAGGGGGTCACCCCGGCGCCATGCTAGACGCAGAAGCTCCTCGGTTTCGGCTTCGATCTGCCGGCTCAAACGAAGTGGATTGAGTGACAGGTAGAGTTTCTCCAGGACCGCCTTTCGAGCTCCCGTTAGCGCCCCACTCTGAAGCATGCGCTGGTGAGGAGTCGTGGCCTAGTCGTGGTAGCGCACTACCCTGGCCCCTTCACGACTTCGCGCGGTCAGCCGCCGGACTGGCTGAAAGAAGTTCACGTGAAGCCTCGCTAACGAGTAGACCTCTTTCAGCTGCTTGAAGGCAGACGACGATGAGTACCGCCCGTGGCCTGTCAGCCGCCGCACCACTGCTCCGTTCTTCTGCTCCACGTGGGCGCTGTCGTTCTTCTTGTACGGCCTACTCCTGGTGAAGGTGATCTCGTTGTCCTCACAGTAGGTGTAAAGCCCATGGTTTATGAACTCCGATCCGTTGTCGCTGTCTAGTCCGAGCAGCGGCACCGGCAATCGCCTGTAGACCCTCCGTATCGCTGCTCCCACGCGCTCCTGTGTCTTACCCCACACCATGTCCATCTCCACCCACCCCGTGGCTACGTCCACCGCCGTCACAGTCCACAGGTGGAACCCTTGCATCGTGTCCCCACAGTGGGCCACTGTGTCCACTTCCACAAAGCCCGGCCTCGCATCGTCCCAGTCTCTGAACGTCCGCACCGCGATCCGGTTCCTGAGCAACGTCCCCGGCTTGGTCAGGCTCCTCGACTTCCTTCTCAGCGGCACCTGGTCCGCAGCCAATAGACGCTCGAGCGTTGCTGCACTTGCTCGCCTGAGCAACGCATCTGTCTCGGGGGCAATCTTGATTCTCTCGTAAAAAGTCTGTGCAGGTCGAATTAGAACAATCGTACCCTTGCCTGGGTACAATATACAGTCTCTGTTCCGTGTCCTACCCCAACATACGGTAGCGCTCACATGTGCTAAAGCGCTGGAACTTCCTCAAAACGGGTTTTTACGAGGGAATCAATCTTCAGCTCGCCGAATTCCTCCAGGCGTGCCGCCAGCTCTCCCACAAACGGCTGCAGCCGTTTCGCTCCTATCCCACCTGCCGCCTCGTGGACCACTCGGGCAGCGGCCGCTATCCTCGGACCGTACTCCGCCGGTCTGCCCACCTGACCTCCTCGACCTCTCCTCCGGCCAGATAGCAGCCGTATCGCCGACTTTCTATGGTAGTCGGTCACCGCCACCACTTCTTTCCAGGATCCTCCCCTTCTCAGCCCTGGTGGCCTTGTGGTACCTCTCCTGCTGGCGCGCCACGTACTCCCGGATGCTCTCTCGGTTCACGGTTACCTCCTGGTCCTCGGTAACCGCAATTTTGAGGCGCATTCTCCCGTTCGGTAACCATATTTATGAGGTCATGCGCAGGCTTGACATCCCAGAACATCCGTCCTATTATAGTCGTGAGGGACGGACCCCGCAGGTCTGTCCCCTGTCTTTGGAGGCGGGAACGAACTGGAACAACATAGAACAATCTGGTACATCCGTGTACCACCGCCAGCTACGAGAGTGGCACAGTTTCCCAGCCAGTTGTACCGCCCCTCCACATACGAAATGGAACGGAACGGCGCAGAATGGAACAGTTTTACGACCCCCCACAGCTACAAATCGTAGCTGAGCAAATCCGCCAGGTGTTCCACGAGACTTTCAGCCGGGCGAAACCACCTCTTTCACCACGTCATTCCGGCGAAAAGCCTGCCCCGGCGAAAGCCGTGGGCCGGAGTCCACCGGTGCCCACCTGGTGCGGGACGGCGCCACGGCTACCCCGTCGACACCCGCGGAATGAACTGCGGCGGCCGCTGCATCAGCGTGATCTCAGCGGTCTTGCCGAGCTCGGCCTCGGCCGCCTCGATCGCCTCCTCGACCGTCGCGAAGGCGCGAAAGCCGCAACGTGCCGCGGCATCAACGTCCTTGACGCCGGCGAAGTAGATGTCGCTAAGGTAGCGTCTAGGGACGCCGGTGCTGTTCCACATGAAGAATGGGTGCGAGCCGTGATAGGCGTTAGCGTGGCGGTAGCCATAGATGTACTCCGGCCGATGGGCGAAGTCCTCGACGTAGTTCTCCCAAAGCCAGTAGGGGTCGAGTTCTTGCGGCAGGAGCTTCTCATAAAACTCGACGTACGGGGCGAACCGACGCTCGTCGAAGCGCGCCTCCAGCGGGTGGGCCAGGATGGCGATGCCACCCTCCCGAACGAGGGGCGCGCCCTGGAACTGCATGACCGTATTGGCCATCGCGGAGTTGGCTACCAGGATGGGGTTCATGACCGAGAACTTCGAGTAGCACTCCCGGTCGCTGATCCCGGCGACCAGGATATCGGACTGCCCCTGCACGTCGACGACAAGCTGGTCCTCAATGGCCGCGAGCGTGTGAGGGTGCACCTCGGTGGGATGCCCGGCGTACACGGCGATGAGGTCCTTTTCCGGCTCGGCGTTGTTGTAGACGGTCTCGATCGAGAAGACGCGGCGCCCCTTCTTGTCCAGGGCGTCACGGATGACCTCGCCCTGCTCCCACACCAGCTTCTTGAAAGCCGAGTTCTTGGGGTCGTCGACCGACTGGCCCGACGCGGACGGCCAGGGCCGATGGTGGTGGCGAATGCTACGAAAGGTCCCGAGGCCCACGGCCGTCGATTTCCAGCCCCCGTTGAAGGGCGCCCACATCGTGTTCAGATAGATGAACAGATCGGAGTCGACGATCGCCCTGTTCACTTCGACGTCCCAGCCGCGATGGGTGTAACCGAGGTGGACGAGCTGGTCCGGGTCCTCGGCATCGTGGCAGTAAAGCTGGTTGTAGCCGAACTGGAGGACGAGCCTTCGGCCGAGGAACGTCTCCATCTCGGTGCGGCTCAGCTTCCGGTGGAGCCCCTGAGCGCACAGAAGCGTGATGTCGCCGAGGTCGACGCCAAGTTTGCGCAGCTCCTCGACGATGATCTCGATGGCGACCTGGCGGAAGTCGACGCGGCTGGTCTGGAAGTACGAGCCGGAGGCGTCATCGAAGGCAATGGTGACCTTGGCCTTCGGGCCGGCCAGCTTGTCGAGGGGCTCGTGCGCGATGGGCTCGGCGATTGCCCGCCGGACCGCTTCCTCGATGTCGGCTACGCCCGGCAGTGCAGGCTTGGCGGTCAGCGTGCGGGTGCGGTCCGGCACCTGGACCGGCAGAGTGCCGTCACCGTAGGTAATGTGCTCTGTACGTGCGTTGGTCTGTCGTTGTCCAGTCAATATGTCACCCCTAAGTGTTCAGTGAATTTGTCCTGGCGGGTGATTTGAAGGGCCTTCGCCAGGGGTGGTGGGGGGCTGGTTTTCGAGGTAGAGGCGAGTCGCCGATGGGCGCCTTGCCTCTAGCAGTGTCTTGGTTACCATTGCGCTGTGGCCGGTTCTGTGCACGGAGAGAAGTGGTACCTGGGGCAGCATCCTGTGAGAGGAGGGCACGTCCTTGATAGGTGACGATAAGCTCTCCGTCGAGCCGTAGTTGGACTTCGACGCGTGCCCGGGCATAGCTGGCCCGATGGGGATCGGGCAGTATCTGCAACGTGCGACCCTCGAAACGCACGGTGTTGTCAGCCGCCACAGTCCGCTGGTACTTGAAGCAGAGGATGCCAGCGAGGTCCGTTCCCGCAGGGACGCACTGGTAGGCGGCACCCGGCTGGGCGGCGGGAACGCCGAACCGGGAGTTGAACCGTGGCAGGAAGTCCGCCAGTACAGCATTGGCCTCCTCTAGCGTGCTGGCTCCAGCCAGGCGCAGCTCCATCAGCAGCCGGTCCTGGAAAGTCCCCCAGAGTCGTTCGATGCGGCCCTTGGCTTGGGGCGAATGGGCGAGTACCAACCGGACGCCCAGCTCATTGAGCGCACGGCCCACTTGCGTCTGGGGAGTCTGGCCCGTCAGCTGCTCCTCCAAGGTCTCATTCTGAGCACGGCTCACCGTGAAGGTGCTGTGGCGATCGCTGTAGAGGGTAAGGGGGATGCCCTTGCGTTGGATGACCCCTTGCAACAACTGCATGTAGCCGTATGAGTCTTCTTGTTCACGAAAGCATCCGTAGGGAACGGTGCCGGTGGCGTCGTCTATCCCGCCGATGAGCGTGAGCCAGGGACCGCGTCCTTGGAGCCAGTCGTGGCGGCTGCCGTCCACCTGGAGCATCATCCCCTCCTGAGGATAGCGTTCGCGCCGGCGACGGTGCTTGGGTGCTCGTCGGCGGCGCGGCGTCTTGATGCCCGCCTGTAGTAGCACCCGCCGCACGGTGGACCGGGACAGGAACAGGCCCTCGCGCTCGGCCATTAACTCACTCAGGTGCGTGTGGTTCGCACCATCGTACGGGCCGGCGGCAAGGGCAACTACCCGCTCACGAACAGCCTCACTGACCGTATGCGGGGGCCGGCGGCCACGATTGCCGTGGGCGATGGCGACCACTCCCTCCCGCCGGTACGCCGCCAACAACCGACGGACCTGGCGCACTGACAAACCCATCAGCTCACCCGCCTGGGCGGCCGTCAGTTCTCTACTCTCCACCCGATTCAAGACTATGATCCGCTGCTGCTCTTTCCTGTTCAATGTGATTGTCTCGATGGTGACATTTTCACTGAACAGTTAAGGGGTGTCACAATCACTGACCTATCACACGTTTGACATGGAAGCTGTCGTTGTCCAGTCAATATGTCACCCCTAAGTGTTCAGTGAATTTGTCCTGGCGGGTGATTTGAAGGGCCTTCGCCAGGGGTGGTGGGGGGCTGGTTTTCGAGGTAGAGGCGAGTCGCCGATGGGCGCCTTGCCTCTAGCAGTGTCTTGGTTACCATTACGCTGTGGCCGGTTCTGTGCACGGAGAGAAGTGGTACCTGGGGCAGCGTCCTGTGAGAGGAGGGCACGTCCTTGATAGGTGACGATAAGCTCTCCGTCGAGCCGTAGTTGGACTTCGACGCGTGCCCGGGCATAGCTGGCCCGATGGGGGTCGGGCAGTATCTGCAACGTGCGACCCTCGAAACGCACGGTGTTGTCAGCCGCCACAGTCCGCTGGTACTTGAAGCAGAGGATGCCAGCGAGGTCCGTTCCCGCAGGGACGCACTGGTAGGCGGCACCCGGCTGGGCGGCGGGAACGCCGAACCGGGAGTTGAACCGTGGCAGGAAGTCCGCCAGTACAGCATTGGCCTCCTCTAGCGTGCTGGCTCCGGCCAGGCGCAGCTCCATCAGCAGCCGGTCCTGGAAGGTCCCCCAGAGTCGTTCGATGCGGCCCTTGGCTTGGGGCGAATGGGCGAGTACCAACCGGACGCCCAGCTCATTGAGCGCACGGCCCACTTGCGTCTGGGGAGTCTGGCCCGTCAGCTGCTCCTCCAAGGTCTCATTCTGAGCACGGCTCACCGTGAAGGTGCTGTGGCGATCGCTGTAGAGGGTAAGGGGGATGCCCTTGCGTTGGATGACCCCTTGCAACAACTGCATGTAGCCGTATGAGTCTTCTTGTTCACGAAAGCATCCGTAGGGAACGGTGCCGGTGGCGTCGTCTATCCCGCCGATGAGCGTGAGCCAGGGACCGCGTCCTTGGAGCCAGTCGTGGCGGCTGCCGTCCACCTGGAGCATCATCCCCTCCTGAGGATAGCGTTCGCGCCGGCGACGGTGCTTGGGTGCTCGTCGGCGGCGCGGCGTCTTGATGCCCGCCTGTAGTAGCACCCGCCGCACGGTGGACCGGGACAGGAACAGGCCCTCGCGCTCGGCCATTAACTCACTCAGGTGCGTGTGGTTCGCACCATCGTACGGGCCGGCGGCAAGGGCAACTACCCGCTCACGAACAGCCTCACTGACCGTATGCGGGGGCCGGCGGCCACGATTGCCGTGGGCGATGGCGACCACTCCCTCCCGCCGGTACGCCGCCAACAACCGACGGACCTGGCGCACTGACAAACCCATCAGCTCACCCGCCTGGGCGGCCGTCAGTTCTCTACTCTCCACCCGATTCAAGACTATGATCCGCTGCTGCTCTTTCCTGTTCAATGTGATTGTCTCGATGGTGACATTTTCACTGAACAGTTAAGGGGTGTCACAATCACTGACCTATCACACGTTTGACATGGAAGCTCTACAGGAGATGACGTTGCGAGTACACTATTCTACTGCCGCGCCGCCTCCGCATTCGCCGGGTCGAGCGCCGATAGGGCCAGGTCTGTGCCCTCATCGCTTGTATTGAACGAGAACGCGGCGGTGCCTTCATCGTATTTGACTTGAACTCGACGTCGACTGTCGAACCGGGCACCTTTGGCACATCGAGCCACTTGGTACCTATCCCAAGAGCGACGTCGGTTGTTGTATTCATGGAGACCACGTCTGCGTCTGCTTTTGACACCCAGCGGCCAAAGTCGCAAATGATGCGATATACATGCTCCGGTGGCTTATCTATATGTTTGCTCACGACGAGCTTCATGACTTCGTCCGAACGCTCCCCCTGTCCTCTTGGCGGCATTATATCCCAGAGAGTCGATACCTTTGGCACCTGATAGAATCCCGTTTGCAAAGCCTACCATCGCTATCGTTAGGCGTTGACGAAGGCCTTCATCTATCTCAACAATGAGGGGAGATTACCAGAGTTGCGCCTAATTTTTCCTACCTCCGGCGAATGACCTTGCCTAGCTCCAACAGTCGGATAGCACTCGCTCCTTGGCTGATCGGCAGCCTGGCGGTGGCCGCCGCCTGTGGCGAAACAACGTCACCGACGGCGACGCCAGAATCGGTCGAAACGCCTACACGGTCACGGCGGCGTGGAGCTGTCGCTCTTGATCGGACGTAAGGACAATTGGCACCACGGCTACCGCTGTGGTGTCTCCAACCGATACACCCCTACCGTCTTTGCCCTCGCCGTCGTCTGCTCCGACGACCGTACCCACGGAGACCCCGGAGCCAACGGCTACGCGTCAAGCGACCGCCACGGCGACCCCAGTACCCACGGACACCCCTACCGCGACTGCAACGACTGCGCCTCCCTCTCCCACGGCTACCACACCCCCAACCGCGACGCCGAGGCCACCCACGGCGACGCCGGTCCCAACGGCGACACCTACGCCCAGACCTACGAGAACGCCCATGCCGACGGCGACCCCCACACGAACGAATACGCCGACTGCGACTCCGACTCCCACAGCTACTCCATCCGGAGCGGCAGGCGCGATCGGCGAGACGCTCTTCCTGGACATCCTTTCGCCGTTGCCGGAGGAAGGGGCCGAAATCAGCTACGTCACGTCGACCTCGATCGTCATCAGAGGGCGAACACGAGTGGACGCGGCGGTAACCGTCGACGACACCTTCGTAGAGGTCGATGAGGATGGCGTTTTCGAGGCGCCCCTGCGGCTCGGGGTAAGCGCCGTTGTGGTTGAGATCGTTGCCAGTATTGCCACAGGGGAAGAGAAGGGCGCAGTCTTGATAGTGGCCTACGAGCCTCCAGCAGAATGAGGATAAAGAGTATGTCTTTGATACTGTCCCACGCCCGGTCCGGTACGGCCAAAACGATGTTTGTCTTTCTGCTCGCCGTATCGGCTCTGACCGCAACCTATCTACAACTCACACTTTTCCACTCCGTCGCCGAGGGCGCAACCGACGTACCAGCAGGTCAGTTCGTCCGAAAATCGCTGGTCGGAGACATAGTCGGTCTCGTGCCTGGCCAGTCGTTCACTCTGGGGACGAACCATGGCAACGTTGATTCTCTCGTAAAAAGTCTGTGCAGGTCGAATTAGAACAACCGTACCCTTGCCTGGGTACAATATACAGTCTCTGTTCCGTGTCCTACCCCAACATACGGTAGCGCTCACATGTGCTAAAGCGCTGGACCTTCCTCAAAACGGGTTTTTACGAGGGAATCAACGTTGCCGTAAATATCAGCAGTACGACGGTGGTGAACGCGCCGCCCGACAAGAACGTAGGCGTTGACGCATTGAGGATCGGCCAGAAGGTAGTGGTCAACCTCAATCGGTCGCCCAAAGTCAAGGCTCCGAAACCGGCAAAAGGGACCGGCGACGACGATGACGACACCGCCGCTACGTCAACCGACGACACCGTTGCCACGTCAACCGACGACACCGTCGCTACGTCAACCGACGACACCGTCGCTACGTCAACCGACGACACCGTCGCTACGTCAACCGACGACACCGTCGCCACGTCTACCGACGATACCGTTGCTACATCGACCGACGATACCGTTGCCACGTCAACCGACGACACCGTCGCTACGTCAACCGACGACACCGTTGCCACGTCAACCGACGATACCGTCGCTACGTCAACCGACGACACCGTCGCTACGTCAACCGACGACACCGTCGCCACGTCTACCGACGATACCGTTGCTACATCGACCGACGATACCGTTGCCACGTCAACCGACGACACCGTCGCTACGTCGACCGACGACACCGTTGCCACGTCAACCGACGACACCGTTGCCACGTCAACCGACGACACCGTCGCCACGTCAACCGACGACACCGTCGCCACGTCAACCGACGACACCGTCGCCACGTCAACCGACGACACCGTCGCTACGTCGACCGACGACGGAGGTGAGACCGACGACACCGGCAAGAAAGCTGACGTTGAACCAACGGAACCGCCATTCCGGACGGTGTTCGCCACGGTGATCACCATCCTCACCAAAGACAAGGGCGAGGTTAAGCCATCTCGCTCTCACAAGCGGGCGGTTGTCAGCTGTGATACTGAAGGAACCCTCGAGGTCATCGACGAAAACGGCGTCGTTGAGACTCTGGAAGACGTCTCAACGAGCGCGACGTCCACGACAGTCGCACTGTCGTTCTTCGGACCAGGCCTCCAAAGACTACTTACGACGGACGTCGTCGTGGTAGACCCGGTCGGCTTCGGCCGGACTGGTGGCTTTCGGCGTACCTTTGCAGGAAGCCAACGTCACCAGCACGGCGACCACCACTGAGACCGTCGCGACCACTACCGACGATGCCCCGGTCGAGGAAGCCGAGCCCACCTGCTCCGGGAGCGGAGATGATCTGATTCTCTTGACCAAGAAGAAGGGTCGGGGCAGCAACGAACTCGTTATAGTCGCCAAGCAGCAGACCGACAAGATCACCGAACGGCTAGAGAGACTTTCCCAGAAGCTAAAGGACTCCGGCAAGATCAGCCGGCTAGCGGGGGTCCAAGAGCGCACCGAAGAGCGAAACAGGAAGGAAGATGAACGTCTGCAGAAGGCCCTGGACCGGGCCGACGACAGCCTGAAGCGTGACTTGGAGCGGGCGCAAGCCAAGAAGCAGGACCACGCGTCCAAGTCCGAAGACCGCGCAAAACAGCGGCGTGAAGATGAGGAGAAGGGCAAGGGCTCGTCCGGCGACAAGGGCAAAGGCTCATCCGATGACAAGGGCAAGGGCGCGTCTGACGACAAGGGAAAGAAATAGCGTTTTAGTGCGTTCCGGCACCTGGACCGGCGGGACGCCCCATTCGCAGGCTAGGTACTCGCGGAGGGTGGCTGGCATGTCATAGCGCTCGACATGCCGGAGGAGGCGCGCTTCGAATCAGCCCATATCGAGAAAGGCCCTGCCTCGGGGAGACAGCTCGTACCCAACCTCGAGACTCAACGTCAGCCCAAGACGCTTCAGCTTGCGCACGTCAGCCTTGAAGGGCTGGGTGTCCCGGTCCACCATGGCAGCAAGCCGCGACGCCTTGACGCGCGGGTTATCGGCAATCAAGGCCAACGTCTCTCCCGTCCAGCGACCATGCCTGCTCAGCCGGTCCATCTTCGCCAGCCTGGTTGACAGCTCCTCACGGTCTCTCTCGGTCAACGCGTCGTCAAAGGCCGGCGGTCCTTCTAAGCCCGAATCCACCGAGGGAGGGCGTCGGGTTAGCATCCTGAAGTGGCCAGAGGGTGCTCTTCTGAATCTGGGATAATGGTTTTGTAACAGCAAAACAGTCCCAGAGAAGGAGCACCCAATAGATGCTACCACGCAACCAGCCCGACCGTATCCGTATCGTCTTTGACGATCACCGCCTAGTGGCCAATGCCGGTCTGCTCCTGCCGGCCACCCTCGCCCGGCATCTGGGCCTGCGGGAACTCGTTGACCATCACCTTGACCTGGGCGGCGCGCCGGGGCGGGCCAACACCGGAGGCAAGCTGATGACCCTGGTGGCCTCAGTCATGGCCGGCGGCGACTGCATCGACGACGCTGATGTGTTGCGCACCGGGGGGACGGCCTGCACCCTGGGCGGCACGGTCAAGGCGCCATCCACCCTGGGCACCTTCCTGCGCAGCTTCCGGTGGGGCCACGTCCGCCAGCTGGACCGGGTGAGCCGGGAGCTGCTGGCCCGGGCCTGGGCCGCTGGGGCCGGACCCGGCGACGCGCCGTTCACCATCGACCTCGATTCCACCATCTGCGAGACCTACGGACTGGCCAAGGAGGGCGCCCGCCACCACGGCTATACCGGCAAGCGGGGCTACCACCCACTGCTGGCCATCGCCGCCGGCACCGGAGACGTGCTGATGTCCCGGCTGCGCGAGGGCCGGGCCAACACCGCCCGCGGCGCCGCCCACTTCCTGCGGGAGACGGTGGGACGGGTGCGCTACGCCGGGGCCAACGGACGACTCACGCTACGGGCCGACAGCGGGTTCTACACTCATGGCGTGGTATCCGTCTGCCGCAAGATGGATGTCCGCTTCTCCATCACCATCCGCCAGCATAAAAGCCTGCACAATCTCATCGAGGCGATACCCGAAGATGCCTGGACGCCGATTCCTTACTGGATGGACGGCGCCGCCGATGTGGCCGAGACCACCTGCACTCCCTTCCAGAGTGAACCTGACGCCGCGCCGGTGCGGCTCATCGTCCGGCGTGTGTGAAGCCCACGCCCGGTTCCCAGCTGGCCCTCTTCGCCACCTACAGCTATCACGGCTTCATCACCGACCGGGACGGGGAGATGCTCGAACTGGAGGCCGACCATCGCCGCCACGCCGAGATCGAGAATGCCATCCGAGACCTCAAGCACGGTGTGGGGTTGAACCATCTCCCCTCGGGCCGCTTCGCCGCCAACGCCGCCTGGCTGGCGGTACAGGTGATGGCCCACAACATCGCCCGCTGGACAGCGCGCATCGGTCTGGGCGAGCAGGTGGTGACCACCAAGACCCTCCGGCGGCGGTTCTTCTCCCTGGCCGGACGGATCACCCGCTCGGCGCGCCGCCTCACACTGCATCTGCCACAGCGCTGGCCTTGGGAAGCCCAGTTCGATCGTGCCCTGGCCCGATTGCGCGCCCTGCCACTCCCTGCCTGACGGCGGCGGCGGCAACCGGCCGCCATCCGGCCAACCGAACGTCCCCGCGAACTCGCGCCAGTCCGGTCTGCGAGTGCCTCTTGCTGTGTCCTCTCCCCGCTATCTCGCCCTGACCAACATTCGCAGACGGTCACAAAGTCTCCCCGCGGCAACTGAAGACAAACACCGGCCCCCCTCTACCCCAAATCGTGCCCGGACCATCGCCCTCCCTTGCCCCTATCGCCCGTTCCGCTGCTGCATAGTCATCCCTTCGGTGGATTTGGGCTAAGGCGTCTTGGGTGACGTGAAAGGCAACTCGATAGACCGACGAGCGTTCGTCAAGGCCGCCTCTCGCCTTCTTGGCAATGTACTCAACGAGGGACGCCTCGTCTAGAAACCCGGCTCTTACCGCGTCGTCATCGCCGATTGCGGTCAGCGGCACTTGCCGGAGGTCGTCGACGACCAGCGTCCCGGCAGGCGTCCGGTACCGACCGCCGACCTTCGCCCGTGGCGATGACCAGGTGCGGAAAGTGATCGTGACACCGCCGTCACGCAGACCGTCGTGGAACCGCTTCTCGAACAGCATGTCGCTTTCTTCGGATCATGTTCAGCTATGCCCCGGCGGCGATTAGAGCGTCCACCTCTGCCCGGGTAGGCATCGCGTCTTGGGCGCCGGGCTTCGTCACTGCCAGAGCTCCGGCCGCCGCGCCGTAGCGGACCGCTTCCTTGAGGCCGAGTCCCTCGGCCAGAGCTACTGCGAGCGCTCCGCCGAAGGCGTCCCCCGCGGGCACCGTGTCCACGACCTCGACGTCGAAGGCCGGCATGTGAATGGCGGAGAGATAATGTACCGCCAGGGCGGCTCAAGAGCTGAGATGTGGCGCTTGAAAAGCGTACCGCCTGTCGCCTTCAATCAGGAACGACCGAACCTGACTGAAGGTGGATTGGATGTACAAGGTGGGTATTTACCTCCGTGTTCGCCAAGGCTTGTTTCGTCGAAGGGATGAGCGTCCGAGAGGCGGCCCGAGTGTTCGGGCTACACCGGGACACGGTGCGCAAGATGCTCGAGTACTCCGTGCCCCCAGGGGTGCCCATTCCATCGTTCGAGAGCTTCGATGCCCTCAATGCTCATCTGGAGCAACACTGCCTCAGACGGTTCGAAGATCGACTCCGCAGCCACAACGAGACGATAGGAGAACGGCTGGAGCGGGACCTGGAGAAGCTGCTGCCTCTGCCGGCCGTACCGTACGACGCCAGCGACAAGCACGCGACGAGGGTCAGTTCTCTGTCCCTGGTCAGATACCGGACCAATGACTATTCGGTCCCGGTGGCCTACGGTCATCGGGACGTTCTGGTCCGCGGATATGTACACGAGGTTGTGATCAGCTGTGGCGCTGAAGTCATCGCCCGCCATCGGCGGTCCTACGATCGAGACGACTTCGTCTTCGACCCTCTCCATTACCTGCCGCTCCTTGAGAAGAAGACGAGGGCATTGGATCAGGCGGCGCCGCTGGTTGGATGGGAGTTGCCCGAGGAGTTCGGAGTGTTGCGGCGGTTGCTGGAGTCTCGGATGGGCAAGCGAGGAAAGAGGGAGTTCGTGCAGGTGCTCAGACTGATGGAGACCTTCCAGCCGGAAGAAGTCCACGACGCCGTACGAGACGCCATTCGACTCGGGGCTGTGAGCTTCGATGCTGTCAAGCACCTGGTGCTGTGCAGGATCGAGGGTCGACCGCCTAGACTCGACATGGAGTTGTACCCGTATCTGCCCAGGACCAACGTTGCAACAACCTCGACCAGGGACTACATGGCTCTCCTGGCGGGGAGCCGGTCATGACCAACAAGTCCACGATGTTGCTCGAACACAACCTCAAGCAACTCAAGCTCCCCACGTTCCTGAGGGAGTACGACAAGCTGGCATCCCAGTGTGCCAGTGAGGGAGCCGACCATCCGGACTACCTGCTGCGACTATCGGAGTTGGAGCTGATCGACCGTCACCATCGCATGGTGGAACGTCGGATCAAAGCAGCCCGCTTCCCGACGACCAAGAGTCTCGACACCTTCGACTTCCTGTCTATGCCGTCCCTGAACGAGGCTCTGGTTCTGGAGCTGGCACGATGCGAGTACATCGAGCGCCCCCACAACGTCATCGCTCTCGGCAACAGTGGCACCGGCAAGACCCATATCGCCCTCGGTCTCGGTCTGGCTGCGTGTCAGAGGGGACTGTCCGTGGGCTTCACCACCGCCGCTGCTCTGGTTCACGAGCTGATCAAGGCCAGGGACGAACGGCGTCTGCTCAACCTGCAGAGAAGGCTCGCACGACTCAAGCTTCTGATCATCGACGAACTGGGCTTCGTGCCCTTGTCCAAGACTGGCGCCGAGCTGCTCTTCGAGGTGTTCAGCCAGCGTTACGAGCGTGGATCGGTCCTGGTGACCTCCAAGTGAGCCCTTCGTCGAGTGGACCGAGGTGTTCGGCTCTGAACGGCTGACCGGAGCTCTCCTCGACCGCCTCACCCACCATGTCGACATCCTGGAGATGAACGGGGACAGCTACCGACTCAAGCACAGCAAGAAGACTTCTGGCCGCCAGCTATCTGACTGACCCTGATCTCCAACGCCCCACGAACCTTGATGCCCATTCTACGGCGTTCGGTGGTACAGTTTTGCTCCGCCCCGCTTGTAGATGGTCTACGATTATGTCAGTAGTTAACAGGTCAGGGAAAATGTCAGTTCATGAAAGGATTGACATTGACCCAGAAAGAACAGGCAAGGCTCCAAGTGCTCAACGGTATCCTGGAAGGTCAGATATCAGTGGATGAGGCGGCAGAGGTTCTGGGAGTGAGTGAACGCCACGTTTGGCGAATCCTGGCGGAGTATCGGAAGGAGGGTGCCGCCGCACTGGCTCATGGGAACCGAGGTCGCCGAGCGAACAACTCCATCCCGGAGGAGGCCAGGACTCAAGTTGTGGCCCTGGCACGCACACGGTATGCAGGAGTAAATCATACGCACCTAACCGAGCTCCTGGCAGAGCGGGAAGAGATCGTCTTGGGGCGCTCTACGGTCCGGCGTATCCTGGTAGGCGCCGGCATGGCTAGCCCCCGTCGACGTCGACCCCCACTGCATCGGGTCCGTCGCCAGCGCATGAGCCAGGAAGGCATGTTGGTGCAAGTAGATGGCAGCGTTCATGCCTGGCTAGAAGAACGGGGCCCTCGATGCACTCTGCTGTTGGCAATCGATGATGCCACCAGCACCGTGCCCTACGCACTGTTTCGCCATGAAGAGGACACTCATGGCTATTTCCTCCTCATGCAAGAGCTGATCCGGCGTTGTGGGGTTCCTTTGGCCCTGTACAGTGACCGCCACGCCGTCTTCAAGTATGTACCTGGCTCGCATCAATCGCCTGCGCCGACCCAATTCGGTCGTGCGATGGCAGAGCTGGGGGTGGAGCAGATCTTCGCGCGTTCTCCGGAGGCGAAGGGTCGGGTAGAACGGGCCAACGGCACCTTCCAGGATCGGCTGGTGACCGAACTACGTCTGGCTGGGGCCAGAACCATCTCAGAGGCCAACCAAGTCCTGTGGGCTTTCTTGACCCGCTTCAACAAGCGCTTCGGGGTGCCACCAGCACAGTCCACCAACGCATATCGCTCTCCAGATCCGGACCTGAACCTGGCAGGCATACTGTGCTTCAAGCATAGCCGCAAGGTGGCCAGAGACAACACAGTCAAGTACAACTGGCATACCCTCCAACTGCTTCCTTCGAGCGAACGGTCCACTTACGTTGGAGCGCACGTGGTGGTCCAGGAGCGATTGGACGGCAAGCTAGTGGTCCGAAATGTTTGTAATGATTGGTTGATTGGCACGGGGGCTTTCCCCGCCATGCCTGGCTTTTGGAGACAGCCGCTGGGCAGTCCGGCTTTCCACCCGTCATTTCAAGGATGTTGGTCTACTAGTAGTGTGCTATCAAAACCAAATCGTCCCTACCCAGGAAGCGCCACCGCGTCCTGGTGTCCTCCGGACTCTGAACGCCACTCGAGGTCTTGGCAGCGTCACCGTGGAGAACCTCGCTGCAGGCATGGACACCAACGGGATCGGTGGTCACGAGCGAGAAAGACTGGGAGCGATGACCGCGATCGGCCGGGGACTCGCCGCAGGGAGATTGACCACGGATCGCGAGAGTGAAGCCGTCCACCCTAAGGCTCAACCACCCAGACCGCCGACGCCTCGTCAGCGAGCCCGTTGGAAAGCAGTGCAGAGGGCCAAGCGTCGAGGCCTTTCTCTTCGGGCAATCGCCCGGGAATTGGGCATATCCCGCATCACCGTCCGGAAGTACGTTGAGGCTTCAAGTCCACCTGTCTATCCGGACAGGGAGCTCGCTGCTCACTCTTGATCATGTGGAACCGCCTTCGGTCCATAACAACCGGCCTGTGGGTAAGTGGGCAATCCCGCCAGGGTTGTCCATTTATCCGCGGGCTGCTCCGCTCGGATCGAGTCACCATCACTGCCACCCACGGTGTCACACGAAGCTGGAGGTGGGGGCTTTCTCAATCATCGAACTGGATAACTATTGGCTTGACACAGCAACCACTGACATAATCGCTGGTCCATTACCCTGACATAATCGCTGGACGTCGACACCCCGCTTGGTACGTTTTCACACCGCCCTTGACACCCTCAGCCTTGCACCGATGGTATCGGTAGCTCGCTCCGCCTCTTGAAGCGTCCCAGAAGTAGCAAAGCGGAAGTACATCCCCGTCTTGCCACCAAGACAGATTTCGTCTTGTGAATACAAAATCTGACGCACATTCGCGGTCAACGACACTCCGTTGACGAAAGTGCCATAAGAGCTACCTTGACCTCCCGTGCCTACGTCACTCAACGACCAACCGTGCGGATCTTTACGGATTGCGGCGTGGAGGCCGGAAACTCTGGGAATCGTTGGATCAGTAACGACATCGCACGTTCGATCTCGCCCAATGGTTAGCTGTTCCTTATCCAAGGCAACGATTTCGCCTACATGCTCGCCAGAGAGTCGTTCAAGGTATGACTCGGCCACGTACCACTCACCTTGGGAAACGGTCGACTGGTCTCATAGTACCCGACTGCTGGAAATAGCAGCAAGGCAATGTACCTGTCCGCTAGCGCCGTACAGATCTCGGCTCCTTTCGCGGGTCATGTGGTTCGCGGCATACTCGCCGCCATTGACCGTTTCCTGAACCTTTCTGATTGGTTGCCCCCTCGCTCTCTGATTTAACCGCGTTCTATAGTCGTCAGGAAAGCGGATGGGCTGCCTGACCGCCAGATTCCATCGCGAGCAATCAAAGGAGGTGAAGAGCAATGAGCCCGTTCGACTATCGTTCTGACAGCCGTGGTGGTAACGTCCCTCGGACTAATTGGCCCGGGTGCGCTCTGGGCTTTCCCAAACCGCGAAAGAGGAATCCGCTTGTTGTTGAGGCGGTTCGAACCCATACGGCGATGCTGAGGAATACGACAAAATTACGACGCTTGGAGAAGGCACCCATCGCGCGTGATAGTGGACCAGATCTCACCGACTTGAACAGCAACTTACGAAAGAATTTTCCTGATACTTCGCGCATGAAATGGAATGCGTTAGTTTCATTCATGCTCCTTACGAAATGGGCAGTCTCAAATGCCCGACCTTGACAAAACCGTGGAGCTCAGGTATTTTGCCGCCAGCATAACCCTCTCGGTTCGGTCACGGAGAGATACGTACTCGCTGAAGATAAAGGAGTCGGGCCATGCTTCCAGAAGTTAAACTCGGAAACGTTTCGCGGGAAGACGTCGACCGGATCGCCTGGTGGCTCGAAGATAAAGAGCTATCGACAAAGTGGTTTGGCCACTACGGCTGTGGTGATCCTATACATAGAGGCTACGACCCTCTCCATGTGCTCGAAGCGTCCGACGCCGAATGGGACCGCGTTTTTCGCGACCCCCACAGGCTGATCTACTCGATATATACGCCCGTAGACGAGCACATTGGCGAATGCCAGCTGGTGATGGACGGTCACGGCGGCGTGGAGCTGTCGCTCTTGATCGGACGTAAGGACAATTGGCACCACGGCTATGGGACAGCGACGGTGCTCGTCATGCTCGACAAGATCTTCGACGAGTTTCGGCTCGAACGCGCCTGGGTCGACGTGCCTGAAGACAACGCACCTGCCTTCGGCCTTTTCGAGAAGCTCGGCTTCGTCCGGGAGGAGACGCGGGAGCTATGCAAACGTCCGGACGGCTCCTCCCTGAACGCGTCGATACTGGCGATCCACGCGAGGTCGTACGCCAGGCGGGGTGGCAAGTCCAAAGACCCGCGAACGGCCGCGGTGTTGACAATCCACGGTCTGCAAGGCAGCGGCTCCGGCGCAATCGGCCGCCGGGTCGCCCAACTAACAGGCCGGCGCTTTGTCGACGAAGAGATCGCCGAGCGCGTCTGCCAACGGCTTCGATGTTCGCCGGGCGAGCTCCAGGCCTTCGAGAGTAGGCACCGATCGTTCTGGTCGCGCTGGCTCAATGCCATGGCTGTTTCGGCAGAGTGGTCAGGCGCCTACGACAACGGCTACCACTGGGTTTCTTCGGACAGCTCGAGCGAGGACCGCTACGCCCTCGAAGACCGCATCACAAAGAAACAGTACGTCGAGGTGTTAGGCAGCGCGATCAGGAAGTTCGTCGCGGAAGGCGACGTGGTCCTTCACTCCCACGCCAGTCATTTGTTCGTTCCGGGCGGCGCCAAGTCCGTCGATGTGTTCGTGTCGGCCTCTCCTGAGTTCCGCGGCAGACGCCTGGCGACCGAGCAGGGACTTGATGAAGCAGAGGCGGCGACGTGGATGAAACACGCGGATCGAGAAACAGCGTCCGTCTTCAAAAACCTGCTTGGCTCCAACTTGCTCGAAATGGACCGCTACGATCTCGTCATCAACGTCGACCGGCTTTCCATAGACGACGCAGCCCACGTCGTTGCTGGGGCGGTGGAGACGTCGGACACAGGAGCTGAGCGCCCGGTCCAGCTGCAGCCGACAGCACCGCTGTCCTAGCGGCGTCGGCGTCTCGCTCTTATCCGTCCGACCTTTTTGACGGCGTGGCCGCCGAACTGGTTCCGCATCGCCGCCAGTAGCTTCGCTCCGAATGGCTGCTCCTGGCGCGACCGGAATCGGGCCTGAAGCGAGAGGGCGATCACCGGCATCGGGACGCCCAGCTCGAACGACTCTTCCAGAGTCCAGCGGCCTTCCCCCGAGTCCTCGACGTACGCCGCCAGCGACTCCAGCTTTGGGTCTTCCTCTAGCGCTGCCGCAGTCAGGTCCAGCAGCCATGAACGCACCACACTCCCCCACCGCCAGATCTCGGCGATATTCTGGAGGTCGAGCCCGAACTCTCGCTTGGCCTCCATTAGCTCGAACCCCTCCGCGTACGCCTGCATCATGCCGTACTCGATCCCGTTGTGGACCATCTTGACGAAGTGGCCCGCACCTGCAGGCCCGACGTGTCCGACGCCTCTGTCGGGGGCGGGCGCCAGAGTCTTCAGCGCCGGCTCGACCCGCGCGTAGGCCTCGGCGTCGCCGCCTACCATCATGCTGTAGCCTTCCTTGAGCCCCCACACCCCTCCGCTGGTGCCGACGTCGACGAAGTGCAGGCCCCGGTCAGCGAGCTCAGAGGCCCGCCTCATGCTGTCCTTGTAGTTCGAGTTGCCCCCGTCGACGACCACGTCGCCCGATGTGAGGTTCTGAGACACATCTTGGATGGTCTGCTCGGTCGGGTCTCCGGAGGGTGCCATGATCCACACGACCCGCGGCGCGGTGAGCTTCACGGTCACGTCGGCAAGCGACGACGCTCCAGTCAGCCCAGCCGGCCTCAGACCTTCGACGGCATCGGGGTTCAGGTCGAACCCAACGACCTGGTGTCCTCCTTCGAGCAGCCGCCTAGCCATGTTCCCACCCATCCGCCCAAGGCCGATCATTCCAAGCTCCATGCTCGCCTCCTTCTGGGTCTGAATCAAATTGACCGGGGTCTATGGTAACCCTATAATCGGCTCCGCGCTCGGACAGTCTGAACTCGGAGAATGAGGCAATGGTCGAGAGGATAGCCGATAGGCAACTCGTCTGGTCCGGCGAGCACTGGGTAGCGTATCTCCGCGAGCCCGGCGCCGACTCCGACACGGGTGTCGTGAGCCTCTACAACGTGCGCTATTCGCGAGCTGGTGAAGGGCGCGTCGCGTTCCTCGACGTCGCTGGGGACGACCGTTTTCCGGCGATCGTGACCGACAACCGCGATGTCGCAACGTTCGCCATCGAGACGATGGTCCGCGGTCGCGGCAACATCTTCGACCGGGAGCTCGACGTGGTCGGTGGTCAGCTCGCGTTCGGCGGCGACATCAGGACGGCTCCTTGGTGGACCGTGACGTCCGAGCTCGGCGAGATTGTGGTTGCGTGGAACGACTTCCAGCCGCCTCTGATACTCGAAGGCCCTGGGCCTGTGTTCGACGGGCTCGCGGTCACATACTCACTGCTGTTCTTCACCGATGGTGCGACGATCACTCACGACGGCAAGGACATAGGCGGGAAGCCGTACACCAAAGACATCTGGCGCAGGGCCATAGGCCGGCCCGCCAGCTCGTGCGTGTTCGCTCTGGCCGAAACGACCACTAGAGGGGATTAGCTCGGCCGCCGTCGGCTAGTGGTCTGAATAGGATTCCCTGGGGTGCGGCGTTCCTCGTAGGGGCGCATCGCGTGCGCCCCTCTGCCTGGCAGAGGTAGCACGACAAATGGACGTATCCGGCAAGGTAGCGCTGGTAACGGGTGGCGGCCGAGGCATCGGCCGCGGCATCGTCATTGCCCTTGCCGAGAACGGCGCCGACGTAGCCGTCGCGGACATCGGTGAGGAAAACGCTGGCGGCGTCGCGGCAGAGGTCGCCGGCCTGGGCCGACGGTCGCTGGCACCACCGGTCGACGTGACGGACCAGGCGTCCGTCGACAGCGCGGTCGCCAGAGCGATCGAGCACTTCGGCAGGATCGATATCCTCGTCAACAACGCCGGCGTCATCGGCGCGCCGGGATGGGAGAAACGCAGCGAATTGGACGAAAAGGACTGGGATCTGGTCTACGCCGTAAACGTAAAGGGCGTTGCGAGGGTCAGCCGGGCGGTCGCGCCGTATATGAAAGATCGGCGCTACGGGAAGATCGTTAATATCTCGTCCGTCGCGGGCCGCCTGGGGACGCAAACGAGCCTATCCTACGGCGCATCGAAGGCGGCCGTCATCAACCTGACGCGTACGATGGCAATCGAGCTGGCGCCCTTCAATGTCAACGTGAACGCAATCTGCCCCGGGCTCTTGTGGACGCCCATGTGGGAGCGCATTGCGGACCAGTGGACGACGGCCGACGAAAAGTACCGCGGCCTGACGGAGCGGGAGGCCTTCGACCAAGCGGTCAGAGACCGGGTGCCGCTCGGGAGAGAGCAGACGCCGGAGGATGTCGGCTACCTGGCGGCCTTTCTCGCCTCCGACCACTCGAAGAACATCACCGGCCAGGCCATCAACGTGAGCGGCGGCTCCCACCTCGACTGAACCCATCGTGACTAAGTCAGGCGACAACCAGGACTCCATAGCTCAAGCCACACGCCGGGTAACGGAGCTGGCCCAGGGCTTCGAAGCAACGCAGCTCGTCTACGTCGCTGCCCGCCTCGGGATCGCCGACGAGCTCAAGGACGGACCCCGCGCTGTCGACGATCTGGCCGCCGCGGTCGGCGCCCATCCGGGGTCCCTTCGCCGGGTCCTCAACGCGCTGGCGAGCCTTGGAATCTTCGCGGTTACAGGGAACGGAATGGTCGAGCTTACACCCACGGCCCAGGCGCTCAGGAGCGACGTGACGGGGTCGGTCCGGCCCTGGGCTTTGATGGCGGGCTCCGAATGGATGTGGCGCCCCTGGGGCGAGCTCCTGCACAGCGTCCGAACGGGTGAGACCGCGTTCGATTACGTCTATGGGCGCGGTCTCTTCGAGCACCTTGCAGACGATCCAGACGCGTCCAAGGTCTTCGACGACGCGATGACGAGCGGCAGCGCCGCCTTCGCCTCCGAGCTGACTACGGCCTACGACTTCTCGGGTATCTCGACACTCGTCGACGTGGCGGGAGGGCGCGGTTTGGCACTAGCGTCGATACTGAAGGCCAACCCGCACCTGCGTGGGGTCCTCGTCGACCTTCCTCACGTCATCGCGGAGGCCGGGGACGTGATCAAGGCCCACGGCGTCTCCGATCGGTGCGAGCTGCGTGCAGGCGACTTCTTCGAGTCCGTCCCTTCAGGAGGAGACGCCTATTTCCTCAAGTGGATCATCCACGATTGGGACGACGAACGGGCCGCCACGATACTGCGCAACTGCCGCCGCGCTATCAGAGAGGACGGTCGCCTGCTCGTCGCCGAGCGTCTACTCGAGCCGGGGGACGAACCGTCTCGAGTGAAGCGCGGTGACGTAATGATGATGGTCATGCCCGGTGGCCGGGAGCGGACGGAGGCTGAGTACGCAGCGCTCTACGAAGCGGCCGGCTTCGAACTGACCCGCGTCATCAAGACGGAGAGCGATTTCGCGATCATCGAGGGCGTACCGGTCTAGGGCTTGCCCGGACGCGCCGGATAGCTCTCCGGCGGTTTCTTGCCGGTCTTCTCCTCGAACAGCTTCCAGGTGTTGTCGTTGAAGGGGTAGTACTTGCCCGGCGAGCACTCCTCCTCCGCCAGCTGCGCCTTGACGACCTCCTCAACCTCCTCGCGCTGTTCAGCGGTACGCACCACCTCGTCTGCGATAGCGGCCGGCACCACGACCACCCCATCGTCGTCCCCCACCAGGACGTCGCCGGGCCGGACCAATACGCCGCCGCACTGGATGGCGTCGTTCACCTGCCACGGCAGGAACTCGGCCGCGCTCTGCTTCGCTGTTGTGCTCGCGGCGTAGACGGGAAACCCGTACTCCTTGAGGGTCACGCTGTCCCTCGCCCCACCGTCCGTCACCAACCCAGCCGCCTTGCGCTGGTGAAGCCGGAAGAACTTGATGTCTCCGCCGACCGAGGCATAGGTCCAGCCCATAGCATCGATTACCAGAACCTCGCCGGGCCCGCATAGCTCCATGGCTACGTACTCAGCCGACTGGTCGCCCTTAGGCTTATCCTCGGCGAGATCGGGACGCTCGGGCACCATACGAAGCGTCACGGCACGCCCGGACATCCGTTGTCCCGGCTGAATCGGTCGCGCGCTTTCTATGTACCCTTGTGGCCAACCCTTACGCCACATGGCGTCGACCAGAGTCTGTGTCGACAGCGCTTTTAGCGCGGCCAGGGTATCGTCGCTGACGAAGGGAGCGTCGGCCATTGGTTGCACCTCGATCTGCTTGGTGGCAGCGTATTCTAGGCGATAGGTCAACCGGTCACAACGAGCGTGGACAGTACAGCCGGGCCCTGACTATAATGTCAACAGAGTCCAATCGAGCCGGACCCTCTTTAAGTGCCGAGGTGGTGGAATTGGTAGACACGCAGTGTTGAGGGCGCTGTGGCCGCAAGGCTGTATGAGTTCGAGTCTCATCCTCGGCACCAATAGGCAAAAACGGCCTCAGAATTGTATCTGAGGCCATTTCTTTTCTTGCCGTCACTGACTCCGTTGCCGACATTGTGCCGACATCGGCGTTTAGCCCCCTAGTCGCTAGTGTCCTGAGTTATGAATCCGATGACAAAATCGGGCGATGGTAGCTAGTAGCTGGTCTGCGGTTTTGGTCCAGATGAAGGGCTTTGAGGCAGCGTTGTGCTGGTCAATGTACTGTTCGATGGCTTGCTCCAGTTCCCGAGTGCTGCGGAACACCCCGCGGCGCAGTTGCTTCTCTGTCAGCACCGCGAACCAGCGCTCCACCTGGTTCAGCCAAGAGCTGCTGGTGGGGGTGAAGTGCAGGTGATAGCGCGGCCGCCGGGCCAGCCAGCGCTGGATGGCGGGGGTCTTGTGGGTGGCGTAGTTGTCCAGGATAAGGTGCACGTCGAGGTCCGGGGGTACGGTCGCATCGACCCGGTCGAGGAAGCGCCGGAACTCCGTGGACCGGTGCCGACGGTGGCAGGCGCCGATGACCTCTCCCGTCTTCACGTCGAGGGCGGCGAAGAGAGAGGTCGTACCATGACGACGGTAGTCATGGGTCCGGCGCTCGATCTGCCCCGGGCGCATGGGCAACAGCGGGGCCGTCCGGTCGAGGGCCTGGATCTGGGACTTCTCGTCGACACACAGGACCAGAGCCCGCTGGGGTGGGTTGAGGTAGAGCCCCACGATGTCACGGACCTTCTCGATGAACAGAGGATCAGACGAAAGTTTGAACGTCTCGGTCCGATGCGGCTGCAAGGCAAAGGCCCGCCAGATACGGCTGATGGCGCTCTGACTCAGGCCGGTACGCGCAGCCATGGAGCGCGTGCTCCAGTGGGTTGCATCCGCCGGCGTCGTCTCCAGGGTGAGGGTCACGACCCGCTCCACATCGGTGTCCGTGATGGAGCGTGGGCCGCCGGGCCGCGGCTCGTCAAGCAGGCCGTCGAGGCGGCGTTCGATGAACCGGGCCCGCCACTTCCCCACCGTTTGCTTGGCCAGACCGATCTCCCCGGCCACGACGGTATTGGTCTTGCCCTCGGAGCAACGGAGAATGATCCGGGATCGCAGAGCCAGCGCCTGGGCAGTGGTTGGACGCCGCTTCCAGCGCTCGAGGCTCTCGCGTTCGTCGGAGGAAAGGTGCAAGGGAGGAATGGGGCGTCCGATGGCCATGGTGACCTCCATAAGCGTTTCGTGGAGGGTACACCCCAGCAAGTACTTTTGCAATGCTTTCATAACTCAGGACACTAGGCGCTTCGCGAGTGATATTCTTGAAATGGCCCACAATACGGGACAGATAGGCAACAGATTGGAACGGAAGGTTGACGGTTCGATATAATCCGTCACGGCCCTGGCTAGGTTTGAGCCTGCTCAGCGTGGAGGTTGTGGGTGCCTATACTCGAACTGTTGAGAATCCTCTTTTCCAAAGAGGCCCGAAACTCAGCCAGCGGCGTGATGAAATTCATCCGACGCCAACCTGAGTGGAAGCAGGATGTCGTTACGCTGAGCGGCAAGTTCACCGACGGTCGAAAAGAGCAAGCCCTCGCGTTTACTGGGCACGCCGAAAGCCTCCTGACGGCCAAGAACTGGGAGTCCGACGCCGCCAGGCAAGTGCGGTTCGCCTCTATGGAGCTGATCACCAATGGCTTCGAACACGGACTCGGAGAGAAGAAAAAGGGGAGCGTTCGTGTCCAGCTTGAACTCTCTTCTGAGTATTGTCGGATCGAGGTGACCGACCCTGGTGAAGGATTCGATTTGGAATTCGAACTGCAGCGCCAAGAAGCCGATAACTCTCGGTCAACGAAGGTCCGAGCTCTGTCACTGATCCATCGCATGAGCTCGGAGCTTTCGCAAGAGAAGAGCAGAAGCGGCAACAAGATAAGGGCGATCCTCAAAGCGGGACACCGCCCTTGCGAAATCTACGATGTTGGCAAGGTCAAGGTTTTCGGCTTCCAAGGAGAGACCCAGCCATCTGGTTACTTTTGGGCAGGGATTGTCCGACAGGTCGAAGAGCTTAGCCCAGACCGCCGGAGCGTACTGGATTTCACCAACGTAAAGGACTACGCATCGCGATTCATAGCTGAAGTCGTTATGCTTATGAAGGAATACGGATGGATTCAAGAGCTCAAATCTGAATCCGGACCCGGTCCAGCGCAGTTTCTGGATCTCCTAGCTCCCGGTTCTCAACAGGGAGACGAGGAGGCCAAGGTCGTGGTTAGCGGGGTCGACGACGACCTGCTTCTTGCCGAGTTCTTGGGGACCAGATTCAAGACGTTCAAAACGCTTGACGAAGCTCTACAATCCTTCGGAGTCTCGAAAGAGCCTCGCCAATAGCCTTGTTTGGTGCTCAAAGGAGCCCGAGCGATGCTGACTCGGGCGTAACGGTGAACCATCGGTATCCGTTGATTCTACACGATAATCCACGCGACAAAAGACGCCGACCCCAAAGCTAGCAACACCCAACCGAGGGCGGCCTGTATGGCTGTCAGCGCCGCAACTCTTTCAACCGCCAAACCTCCGTGCTTTGTCCAGCCGTACTTCCAAGGGCCGATCCCTGGCGATAAGACATCGAGGCTGAAGAGCAGCATCTTACCTACGGCGGAGCATAGAATCTGGCGCACTAGAAATACTTAGACGTCGCCGGCGAGACTCCGGCGGACGTCGAGCGGAGGGCCAATCATGATTCTCTCGTAAAAAGTCTGTGCAGGTCGAATTAGAACAACCGTACCCTTGCCTGGGTACAATATACAGTCTCTGTTCCGTGTCCTACCCCAACATACGGTAGCGCTCACATGTGCTAAAGCGCTGGAACTTCCTCAAAACGGGTTTTTACGAGGGAATCAATCATGATAGTGGTAACCGGAGCCGCGGGACGGCTGGGAAATCGCGTGGCGCGGCTTCTCCTCGAGCGAGGATACGATGTCTTGGGGACCGATCAGGTCGAACCCGAGGATCTGCCGACCAGGTTTGTCCTGGGAGACCTGTGCGATAGAGACATGGTAGACGGTCTGCTGAACGGCGCGGAGGCCGTGGTTCACATGGGCGCCATTCCGGGTCCACGGAAGGTGGAGTCGCGGGCTATCTTCGCGAACAACGTGGAGAGTACATTCAACGTGATGATGGCCGCTGCCGAGAGAGGACTACGGCGGCTGGTGTTCTCCTCGAGCGCCTTCGGCATGGGGTGGGCTGACGATGCGGCCGCCTTCGTGCCCCTGTACCTACCTCTCGACGAAAACCACCCAATGATGCCCTTCGAACCGTACGGGCTGTCCAAGCAGGTGGGCGAGGACATGGCGGGCATGATTGCGCGCAGCTCATCGACCTCCGTTGTGAGTCTCCGTTTCACCAATGTCGTGTATCCGGAACAGCAAGCCGATTTCCCATGGCCGGCGCCTACTCCAGAGGAGCCACTTACTCTGGTAATGTGGGCCTACGCCGACCCCCGGGATGTGGCGGAGGCCCATGTCCTGGCCCTTGAAGCCGACATTGAGGGTCACGAGCCGTTCCTGATCGCGCAGCCCTCGAACCGTCTCCAGGAGCCGACCATGGACCTTATCGAGCGCAACTTCGGGGGGCGCATTGAGATTCGAGGACCGCTGGAGGGTAACGCTAGCGTGATTAGCACGGAAAAAGCCCAGCGGATGCTCGGCTGGAAGCCCCGGTACCATTGGACCAGCGGTTGAATAATGGCTCGACGAAGGCCGCGTGTGATATGATGCGGCCCGGACAGTAGAGAATAGTATGTTGCTAGGCATCCCCACCAACTTCAATCTTAGCTGCGCCGTGGCGTCCAGTCACGGGGATATCCTGTCGGGGAGAAGCTAGCCGCCGGACCGAACGCAGTTTTCTTTTTTAAGAGCCTCCCCGACCGGGAGGCTCTTTTTCGTTGTGGGAGAGTTCGAGACGATCGACTTGGAGGCGAAGCTATGACGAACGAAAACCCGCCGACTGAGCTACGAACTGAGCGTCTCCACCTGCGACCCTTCCAGCTGGAGGACGTGGACGACGTGTTCGAGTACGCCTCTGACCCGGAATGGGCGCCATATCTCCCCATTCCACAGCCGTACCAGCGCCACGACGCTGAAGAGTTCATCGCGAAGCAGGTGCTGGCGTCGTGGGAAACGAGCCCTGCATGGGCCGTAGTGCTGGACGGAAAGGTCGTCGGCGGACTGTCCGTCAGGATCGACGCGAAGAACGAAAGAGCCGAGCTTGGCTACGCGATAGCGAGAGACCAGTGGGGTGAAGGAATCGTGCCCGAAGGCGCCCGATCGGTCATCGATTGGGCCTTCGGTGAGCGCGGTCTGGCAAAAGTGTTCGCGAGAGCTGCCGCAGGAAATAGTCAGTCACTCCGAGTGATGGCGAAGCTGGGCATGACACGCGAAGGCGTCCTGCGGTCTCACGTGAAGGGCCGCGACGAGCGAATCGACGACGTCTACTGCGGCTTGTTGCGCGAGGAGTGGGAGGAGCGGCAGGGTCGTGATTGAAGACAAGGTTGATTCCCTCGTAGAAACCCGTTTTGAGGAAGTTCCAGCGCTTTAGCACATGTGAGCGCTACCGTATGTTGGGGTAGGACACGGAACAGAGACTGTATATTGTACCCAGGCAAGGGTACGGTTGTTCTAATTCGACCTGCACAGACTTTTTACGAGAGAATCAAGGTTGCCGGCGGACCGGTCCGCCGGCGGCTTTCGGAAGGGTGGCACTTGGCCCAGTTTGCCTGGAGCACGTTGATCGCCCCGTGGCCGCCATTCGCCGCCTTCTTAGCGATCAGCGCAGTCATTGGTGCCATTACCCCGCTGGTGCTCATTTACTCGACGGCTGGGCTCATTGACGCCGTGTCCTCTGACCTCGGGACCCGTCCTGAGGCTGGGGAGCAAGGTCTATTCGAGTCGCTTGGCCGATATGTGCCTTGGCTCGTTCTCCTAATCGGGACGAGGATAGTCAACTGGCTTATTTACATGGACAGCTACCAGCGTTTCTTGACGGCGCAGCTCAGAGAGCGTGTAAAGGAGCGTCTCGATAGCTTGTTGTTCCGGAAGTCGCTGTCTCTTCGTCTTGAATTGTTCGAAAGCCCTATGTACTACGATACGTTGCAACGGGCGCGTGAAGCCGTGTCGGATGGCGCGATGGCCGAGAACCTCCCTCACGTCCAGCGGCTCGTGACTATGACACTGGGCGTAATAGCCATGCTATACGCTCTCTCAACAGCTCATTGGGCGATCCCCTTGGTCCTCTTAGCAGGAAGTCTCTACGCTATTCGCCGAGGCATGCAAGTAGAATAGGCCTTCATAGACATCGTGGTCAGACAGACGCCACTCAGGAGGCGACGGGACTACTGGCGAAATATGTTGACTGAACGGGGTCCGGCGGCAGAAGTAAGGCTGTTCGGTCTCGGACAGCACTTTGTATCGTCGTGGCGCAAGCTGACGGACAGGATACTCGGGGAAATCGAAGCAGGGTTCCGTCGCGTAGCGGTCCCGTTAGAGCTGATGCCGGAGCTTGTAGTAGCCGCTCTTAGCGGGTTCGCCTTGTTAATCCTCATCTTGGTGGCAGCGAGGGGCGAGATCACCGTCGGCGCTTTGGTGGCTCTCATATACATCACTGAACAGTATCTGACCCATGTGCGCAACATGGGCTGGCGCCTAAGAGACCTTCAAGAGTTCTTCGCCAAGTTCCAATACCTGCATCGATTCCTGGAGATGCAGGGAGAGGAGAGGATCGGAGGTACTACAGCGCCCTCCAAAATGAGCGTTGGCATCCGATTCGAGGGAGTGAGCTTCACCTATCCTGGGAGCGACGCTCCCGCCCTCCGCAGTATCGACGCCCACATTCGCCCGAACGAGCGCATTGCTTTGGTCGGGGAGAACGGTGCGGGCAAGAGCACGCTAACCAAACTCCTGCTCGGCCTGTATACGCCAACAGACGGCAGAATCACCGTGGACGGAGCCGACCTCCGGGACATGTCCCCGGAGTCGTCCCCGGAGTCGTCCCAGGACGGTGTCGCCAACCGGCTCAGTATCACCATGAAAGGTATCTTTTCTCTCCCGTCCCAGCTAGTCACCGTGGTCGGACTACTTGTATACCTTGGCGCAGCGAACGTTCTACTGCCTCTCCCTCTGGTTGTAGGACTCATACCATTCTACGTTGTGACGTCACGGTACAACCAGCGGTTGTATCTGCTCCGCCGTCGCCAAACTGCTTCCCAACGGCGGCTCGATTACCTGGGGGAGCTGCTGAGCGGAAGAGATGCAGCGGCGGAAGTGAGACTGTTCGGGCTCGGAGATTACTTGCTCAACAAAAGGCAGCGTCTGTTCCGAGACAACCGGGACGAACGGCTGAAACTGGGCCGTAAGCAATCGCTGGCGGCGATCCGCTCGTCGATGGGAGACCAGATCACCTACGGAATAGTGATTGTTGGTATCGTGGCGCTGATTGCGGGCGGCCAGCTATCGGTGGGATATTTTGCCGCCCTGCTTGCGGCTTCCGAGCGGTTCCGCGACGGGGTCATGTACCTTTTGTCTGGCGTGCGAGCCACAGACGGCGATCTGCGTTACCTTGGGGACATGCTCGATTACCTAGACCTGGAAGAGGAAGGCCCCGACTGGGGCGCACCTACAGTGGGTTCAACTCCGCAGACGACCCAGTCCGCTTTGTCAGGGCCTCAAACGATTCGTTTCGAGGGGGTATCGTTCACCTACCCCGGCGCCTCGGCGCCGGCGGTGCGGGGAGTCAACTTTGCTCTCGCTCCTGGGGAACGCCTGGCCCTCGTGGGGGAAAACGGCGCTGGGAAGAGCACCTTAGCCAAGCTCCTTCTTGGGCTCTACCGTCCGACGGAAGGCCGGATATTGGCCAACGGCGTCAGCCTTGCCGATGTTGAGCCTTCCGAGTGGCGGAAGCACGCCGCCGCGGTATTCCAGGACTACGTCAAATACGAGGTCACTGCAAGAGAAAACATAGCCTTTGGCGATCTCTCGAAACTCAAGGATACAAGTGCCATTGAGGTGGCAGCGGCCAGGAGTGGAGCAGACGGAGTGATAGACGCCTTGTGTGAATGGCGGAGAGATAATGTACCGGCAGGGCGGCTCAAGAGCTGAGATGTGGCGCTTGAAAAGCGTACCGCCTGTCGCCTTCAATCAGGAACGACCGAACCTGACTGAAGGTGGATTGGATGTACAAGGTGGGTATTTACCTCCGTGTTCGCAAGGCTTGTTTCGTCGAAGGGATGAGCGTCCGAGAGGCGGCCCGAGTGTTCGGGCTACACCGGGACACGGTGCGCAAGATGCTCGAGTACTCCGTGCCCCAGGGTATCGACGGCAACGACCGGCTCGCAGACCGAAGCTCGATCCATATAAGGGTGTGATGGACCAGATCCTGGAGCAGGATCTGAGCCCACCGAAGAAGCAGCGTCACACCGCCAAGCGTATCTACGAACGGCTCAGAGACGAACACGGCTTCCCCGGCAAGTACACGATAGTCAAAGACTACGTTCGAGAACGCCGTCGTCATACCCGCGAGATGTTCTTACCTCTGTCCCACCCTCCGGGACATGCCCAGTGCGACTACGGCGAAGCTCGAGTGATCATCGGCGGAGTGGAACGCAAAGCCCACTACTTCGCCCTGGACCTCCCTCACAGCGACGGGTGCTATGTGAAGGCGTATCCCGCCGAGACGACGGAGTCATTCTGCGACGGACACGTCTCCGCCTTCGCGTTCCTGGGCGGAGTGCCTCAGAGCATCCTCTACGACAACACCACGCTCGCGGTAGCCAGAATCCTGGGAGATGGTCGCCGGCAGCGGACCAGGGTGTTCTCCGAGCTTCAGTCCCACTACCTGTTCGAGGACCGGTTCGGCCGTCCAGGCAAAGGGAACGATAAGGGCAAAGTAGAAGGTCTGGTCGGCTATGTCCGCCGGAACTTCCTGGTGCCCATTCCATCGTTCGAGAGCTTCGATGCCCTCAATGCTCATCTGGAGCAACACTGCCTCAGACGGTTCGAAGATCGACTCCGCGGCCACAACGAGATCATGTACCAGACGGCGCCAGATGTGTCGCAGGTGATCGACGAGGTGGTCGGTCACGGGGCTATCACGACCAGGAGCGTGCCCGATCGGCCATATACGATGATCGGGATGCTGAGGCGAGCATGGGTACTCAGAGACGAAGACGGTGTGTCCGCCGGCTGGTTGGAACGCACTGAGACCTACCCGAGGCTACTCAAGCACAACATTCTCGGTCACTTCGCTCCTATCCTGCGAGAAAACACCGAGTCCCTGGTAGAGTCTGCGGAGCGTCGCTTCGGCCCAAGCGTGTATATCTTTTTTCTGATGCGAGCCGGGGACGCCCTCGACAGTATGCTGTACGCGATCAATGACACTTATGACCCTGCCGAGAAGCGAGCGGAGCGTACCCTGTTGCCCACCCTGGCGAACGTCCCGAGAGACTTCCTCCAGCGATATCGGTACGTGCTCGAAGGCCCATTCGACGACCCGGGCGCCCTGGAGCGGGCGCGGGTGTTCAGCGAGCTGTCCGCCGAGGTGCTTGAACTCGCCGAGGCTACAGTTGCCTTCAAGTGAACAAGTCGAATCACGCGAATCCGCGCTGGTCCGAATACCGGTGGCGGGAGCGCGAGGGAGTCGAACCCACCGCCCCGACCGAAGGGCCGGGGCCAACGGATTTGAAGTCCGCGAAGCCCACCGGAGCCCATCCGCTCCCGTGTGCTCCATTATAAGGGGCTTGCCGACTAAGCGCGCTGCTTTCATCCCGGCCGCCGTGCTCTTTGCGGCGTGCTTGTTGCCGCGGACCGTGAACCACTTCTGCCGGCGCTTGCCGGAGCCGGGGTCTCGGCCCATTCTGATGACCAGGGACCAGGTGTCAACGCCGCGTTTTCGAAGATGGCCTCTCACTGGCCGCTAGCTGGCAGCAGCAGATTTATCTGTTCTGTAGTCAAACGAGGCATGAGTTTGCTACCACCACCGACCAATTCAAACGATTCAAGTCCTTGGAGCCGACCGACGAATTCTATGAGGTCCCCTTCTCGCAGGATGGTCTGGTAGTTGTAGGAAACAACAGCTTCCCCCTCCCAGTTCCCCTGCCCGGTCAGAGTTAGGCGCATCTGTGAAATACCGAACATCGGTTCATCATCTAACATCACACGCTCTGCCGTAACAACTTCGGCGACGTAGTAGGCCAGAACGTGGCGGTAGGTGTCGGGGTTACGGAACAGGTCGTCGTAGGGAATACGCTGGGCCTGCTCTTTTAGCTGGTCGAAGGTTGGTGTAGGAGCAGGTACTGGAGTTGCCGTCGTTGATTCAGACGCCTCTTCCGGTAACCAACCAAGGAAGATTCTCTCGTAAAAAGTCTGTGCAGGTCGAATTAGAACAACCGTACCCTTGCCTGGGTACAATATACAGTCTCTGTTCCGTGTCCTACCCCAACATACGGTAGCGCTCACATGTGCTAAAGCGCTGGAACTTCCTCAAAACGGGTTTTTACGAGGGAATCAAGGAAGTACGGCACGAAGATTACGATGGCGAAGAACGCGAAGACGGCGAAGCCATTTCTCGACATTGGGGCGTCCCCATGGGGTTATTCTGCGAGCGTGGTACCGCTAACAAGTCAGACGACGAGCAGTTCCTCAGCTAAGTCCATAGCAGGCCCCCTACTGCCCTTTTCCCGTTAGCCAATCATCTCCTCCGGGACCTCGACGTAATCTGCGAGCTCAGCCTCTATCGCTTGCTCCTGATCGTAGGCCGAGCCTGTCTGCGCCGCCTCGTGTCACTCCGCTTCCTCAGCCGACAGAACTGCGCCGACTGCGACCCCTACTATAACCCCATGTTGCCGGTCGCCGCGCCAATGACCACCCCAGAGACGATCCCCATGACAATGCCGAGGCTCCTGCCGACGACGATCGGGTTGCCGAACTTGCTCAGAATATCCCTAAAGGTAGTCATGGCTTACCCCCAGCTTACAAGCTAGTTCAACATTATCCGACCGGTGCTTCGGCTCACTCGGCATGGTTACCTCTCTTTCCTCACTTCAGATCCACCACGGCGGTCCGCGTCGCCGGTAGCGTCCTCTCGATTATCAGCGCCGTAGAACCAGAAGTCTTTCTTGAGCCAGGTCATCTACGCAGTCCTGAGGGCATTGTATCAGGGGGGGCTCACGACGCTGCCAGCTCCAAAAAGCGTCCAAAAGTAAAGGGCCGGCCCCTTGTGTGGGACCGACCCTTTACGTCATCTCCGTTGGCTGGTGCGTCTACTTGCGTGGGCCTTCCATCGTGCCACCTCCATGCACAGCCTGCACAAAAAGTCAGGCGGCTGCACAAAAATGCCGTACGCTAGCTTCTTTTCCGACTGGGCTCCGACTGAAACAGCTCAACATGGTTGCCATCGGGGTCTAAAACTTCGCACGAGATTCCACCTCCCCCGTACGTAACGTCTCGTGGCTCGATACGAGTTTTCCCTCCGAATTCGCGCGCCCGTCTCAGAGCCGCCTTGCAATCGGCGACATCGAAACCGACGTGCATCGGCTTCGTTACGAATACGAGCGCAATGGAGTGAGCAGCCTGTTCATGCTGTTTGCACCGTTGGACGGATGGCGCCGAGTCGAGGTCAGAGAGCGTCGCACGAAGGTGGACTGGGCGCATGTGATAAAGAAACTGGTCGACGAGGACTACCCCGACAGAGACCGGATCGTGCTGGTAATGGACAATCTCAACACTCACAAGCTGTCCTCGCTATACGAGGCATTCGAGCCTGCTGAGGCGAGGCGTATAGCTGAGCGACTGGAGATACACTACACTCCCAAACACGGGAGTTGGTTGAATATGGCGGAGATAGAGATCGGTGTGCTGGCTCGACAGTGCCTGGACCGACGGATTGCCAATCAAGACATCCTGCGCGGCGAGGTCAATGCTTGGCAGAATCAACGCAACCGGGATGTGATACGAGTGGATTGGCGCTTCACTACCGAGGATGCGCGCATCAAACTAAAGTCACTCTACCCATCAATACAAAAAAGTTGAACCACTAGTCCAAGCGCGAACAATGTGATTGCCGCGCCGCCTGATAGAACCAACGCCCCGTCAAGATCGTTTAGTCTAAGCCCGAATCCACCGAGGGAGGGCGTCGGGTTAGCATCCTGAAGAGGCCAGAGGGTGCTCTTCTGAATCTGGGATAATGGTTTTGTAACAGCAAAACAGTCCCAGAGAAGGAGCACCCAATAGATGCTACCACGCAACCAGCCCGACCGTATCCGTATCGTCTTTGACGATCACCGCCTGGTGGCCAATGCCGGTCTGCTCCTGCCGGCCACCCTCGCCCGGCATCTGGGCCTGCGGGAACTCGTTGACCATCACCTTGACCTGGGCGGCGCGCCGGGGCGGGCCAACACCGGAGACAAGCTGATGACCCTGGTGGCCTCAGCCATGGCCGGCGGCGACTGCATCGACGACGCTGATGTGTTGCGCACCGGGGGGACGGCCTGCACCCTGGGCGGCACGGTCAAGGCGCCATCCACCCTGGGCACCTTCCTGCGCAGCTTCCGGTGGGGCCACGTCCGCCAGCTGGACCGGGTGAGCCGGGAGCTGCTGGCCCGGGCCTGGGCCGCTGGGGCCGGACCCGGCGACGCGCCGTTCACCATCGACCTCGATTCCACCATCTGCGAGACCTACGGACTGGCCAAGGAGGGCGCCCGCCACCACGGCTATACCGGCAAGCGGGGCTACCACCCACTGCTGGCCATCGCCGCCGGCACCGGAGACGTGCTGATGTCCCGGCTGCGCGAGGGCCGGGCCAACACCGCCCGCGGCGCCGCCCACTTCCTGCGGGAGACGGTGGGACGGGTGCGCTACGCCGGGGCCAACGGACGACTCACGCTACGGGCCGACAGCGGGTTCTACACTCATGGCGTGGTATCCGTCTGCCGCAAGATGGATGTCCGCTTCTCCATCACCATCCGCCAGCATAAAAGCCTGCACAATCTCATCGAGGCGATACCCGAAGATGCCTGGACGCCGATTCCTTACTGGATGGACGGCGCCGCCGATGTGGCCGAGACCACCTGCACTCCCTTCCAGAGTGAACCTGACGCCGCGCCGGTGCGGCTCATCGTCCGGCGTGTGAAAGCCCACGCCCGGTTCCCAGCTGGCCCTCTTCGCCACCTACAGCTATCACGGCTTCATCACCGACCGGGACGGGGAGATGCTCGAACTGGAGGCCGACCATCGCCGCCACGCCGAGATCGAGAATGCCATCCGAGACCTCAAGCACGGTGTGGGGTTGAACCATCTCCCCTCGGGCCGCTTCGCCGCCAACGCCGCCTGGCTGGCGGTACAGGTGATGGCCCACAACATCGCCCGCTGGACAGCGCGCATCGGTCTGGGCGAGCAGGTGGTGACCACCAAGACCCTCCGGCGGCGGTTCTTCTCCCTGGCCGGACGGATCACCCGCTCGGCGCGCCGCCTCACACTGCATCTGCCACAGCGCTGGCCTTGGGAAGCCCAGTTCGATCGTGCCCTGGCCCGATTGCGCGCCCTGCCACTCCCTGCCTGACGGCGGCGGCGGCAACCGGCCGCCATCCGGCCAACCGAACGTCCCCGCGAACTCGCGCCAGTCCGGTCTGCGAGTGCCTCTTGCTGTGTCCTCTCCCCGCTATCTCGCCCTGACCAACATTCGCAGACGGTCACAAAGTCTCCCCGCGGCAACTGAAGACAAACACCGGCCCCCCTCTACCCCAAATCGTGCCCGGACCATCGCCCTCCCTTGCCCCTATCGCCCGTTCCGCTGCTGCATAGTCATCCCTTCGGTGGATTTGGGCTAAGCCGCCACACCGTTAGCGCCACCGCGAAAAGCAAAGCTGCGCCGAGGCCAGCTAGTTCACCTTTGACTGGCCCGACCCAAGACGAGTCTCGGGTTTTTGAGGTAGGGCCTATTAGACTCTCTTGCAGTGCGGCAGATGCAATCTCTCCGATCGATCCGCCTGCAAGCACTACGTCGTATGCCACACCGACCTTCGCAGCTACGGCCGTTCCTCCTACGTAGCCCGATGTCATATCTAGCCGAACCGTCGGCATCGTTCGGCGAGCGTCAGAGGCATTGGTCTCATTTTCAGCGCGTGGTGAGGCCCGTCCTTCATCTGGCGGGGATGCATCGTCGCTCGTCGGGGCGTCGGAGCTGTCGATATCGTTTAGCCGGCCGGCGTCTTCAATAGCGGATGCTGTTCCGCCGACTAAGATTGATTCCCTCGTAAAAACCCGTTTTGAGGAAGTTCCAGCGCTTTAGCACATGTGAGCGCTACCGTATGTTGGGGTAGGACACGGAACAGAGACTGTATATTGTACCCAGGCAAGGGTACGGTTGTTCTAATTCGACCTGCACAGACTTTTTACGAGAGAATCAAGATTGAAGTCATTCCTGCCTCCTAAGGATATCGGTCAGTCGCCCCGCTACCTGCTCTGAGAGTCCACGCGACCGCTCCACGAATTGTATCAAATCCTGCCAGCGGGCCATCTCTGGCGTTTCAGAGGATTCATATACGTCGATGTCTATTGCGAATGAAACGTCGCTCAGTTGCTCTTGTCCGTCGTCGGTTTCGACCCAGTGCTTCTCCCTGGCTTCCTCACTTTCGATAGGACCTAGTGTCCTGAGTTATGAATCCGATGACAAAATCGGGCGATGGTAGCTAGTAGCTGGTCTGCGGTTTTGGTCCAGATGAAGGGCTTTGAGGCAGCGATGTGCTGGTCAATGTACTGTTCGATGGCTTGCTCCAGTTCCCGAGTGCTGCGGAACACCCCGCGGCGCAGTTGCTTCTCTGTCAGCACCGCGAACCAGCGCTCCACCTGGTTCAGCCAAGAGCTGCTGGTGGGGGTGAAGTGCAGGTGATAGCGCGGCCGCCGGGCCAGCCAGCGCTGGATGGCGGGGGTCTTGTGGGTGGCGTAGTTGTCCAGGATAAGGTGCACGTCGAGGTCCGGGGGTACGGTCGCATCGACCCGGTCGAGGAAGCGCCGGAACTCCGTGGACCGGTGCCGACGGTGGCAGGCGCCGATGACCTCTCCCGTCTTCACGTCGAGGGCGGCGAAGAGAGAGGTCGTACCATGACGACGGTAGTCATGGGTCCGGCGCTTGATCTGCCCCGGGCGCATGGGCAACAGCGGGGCCGTCCGGTCGAGGGCCTGGATCTGGGACTTCTCGTCGACACACAGGACCAGAGCCCGCTGGGGTGGGTTGAGGTAGAGCCCCACGATGTCACGGACCTTCTCGATGAACAGAGGGTCAGACGAAAGTTTGAACGTCTCGGTCCGATGCGGCTGCAAGGCAAAGGCCCGCCAGATACGGCTGATGGCGCTCTGACTCAGGCCGGTACGCGCAGCCATGGAGCGCGTGCTCCAGTGGGTTGCATCCGCCGGCGTCGTCTCCAGGGTGAGGGTCACGACCCGCTCCACATCGGTGTCCGTGATGGAGCGTGGGCCGCCGGGCCGCGGCTCGTCAAGCAGGCCGTCGAGGCGGCGTTCGATGAACCGGGCCCGCCACTTCCCCACCGTTTGCTTGGCCAGACCGATCTCCCCGGCCACGACGGTATTGGTCTTGCCCTCGGAGCAACGGAGAATGATCCGGGATCGCAGAGCCAGCGCCTGGGCAGTGGTTGGACGCCGCTTCCAGCGCTCGAGGCTCTCGCGTTCGTCGGAGGAAAGGTGCAAGGGAGGAATGGGGCGTCCGATGGCCATGGTGACCTCCATGAGCGTTTCGTGGAGGGTACACCCCAGCAAGTACTTTTGCAATGAGTTCATAACTCAGGACACTAGAGTCATACGTATGTTCTGATCTTCATTTGTCAAATCTAACACCAAGGCTTGATTCCCTCGTAAAAACCCGTTTTGAGGAAGGTCCAGCGCTTTAGCACATGTGAGCGCTACCGTATGTTGGGGTAGGACACGGAACAGAGACTGTATATTGTATCCAGGCAAGGGTACGGTTGTTCTAATTCGACCTGCACAGACTTTTTACGAGAGAATCAAGGCTTCCTCGTGGACTCGCCATCCCTCCATGGCGTCAAGGATGCCGCTCGCACCGACAAACCGATCATATATGAGTCGCTTCAGATCCTGATAGGAAATCCTGACAGGGGCGAAAAACCAAGTCCGAAAGCCAAACCTCGTCACTTCGAGCTGGTCCGCTAGGTAAGTGTCCGTTACGACAAGCCTCGTCCACCTCGCGAAATGGTCCCTGAACACAGAGAATGTATCAGGCGCTTCCATTTCCATCTGAAGGTTACGGATCGTGGCGGCAGCGACTTTAGATCGCGATTTGTTTCTCAACCCAACCCTGAACGGACTATCGTTAATCTCCCAAATGTCGAAGGTGTCGTCCGAAAACTCAGCGGCCAGCGCTCCTCCATGGTCGACGATCCGAGGAAGCGCCCGAAACCTGAACTCAGTCGCGTACCGGACTCCGAGTGGAGTGCCTATAAGCTCATCGCTGGAGACCATGGGAAGATGATCCGTGGTTCTAGATTGCTGGAAGTGTACCAGAGTTCATGTGTCGGAATTGCTAACATTTTGCTAACCTGACACGCGAGTTAGCACGGGTGTTCGCGGGCGCTGGAAGCGCTGTCAGCTACGAATCGGCCCTTGGAAAGGCGTCTACGAGCCCCTGCGGGGCCATCTCCGATAATTTGAAGTCCGCGAAGCCCACCGGAGCCCATCCGCTCTCGTACTATCTATTATTGAGGTGGCCGGTTTGTAGGAGCAATAGCGGTCGGCGCGACCACGACTGGGAACAACAAACAAAGAAAGCCGCCAGGGGGGCTCAGTCACCCAGCGGCTTACACGACACCAGAAAGCACGGCTGCCGAAACAGCCCACTCCCATCCTGGAGAATGGCGGTCTAGGTAGATGTCAGGTGCTATCCGGCTCTGGCGATCGACGACTGTTTTAACGAGGGCGTAGAGCCGGTCACCATCCCAGCTGACCAGATACACCGGATCAACGGTGTCTATGGCCTTCCAAGCGGAGGCTGCCTACTCCGGGACTCCCTCCACAATACCCTGGACGCCTCGCCATCGTTCTGGCGAAGCAGCCTTGGGAGCTATCTTGACGACGTCGCCTCTTTTGTACCTCAGCATACTTTGTTAGAGCACATGAGCGCGGTTGTCCACATCGGTATTTTTCGGTTAATTGATTAGGTATGAAATCGCGCTTTACCTAATCCTTCTGGAGCAGACGGATGGTGACCGGATCGCGCGACGGACGTGGCCAGGCCTACCAGTGAGGCTCTAGCCGACGGAGTGTATACTTCTCGGCAGACTAATCAGCACACCGGAAGGAGTCAGAATGCAGGGAAAGCTCAAGGTCTACGGCGCCAAGACCTGCTCAGACACGCGGCGAGCCCGGCAGTTCCTCGACGAACGCCAGGTCCCTTACGAATGGTTCGACGTCGACGAAGACGCGGAGGCGTTGAGTCTGATCAAGAGTGTCAACAATGGCAATCGCACGACGCCTACTATCTTTTTCGAGGACGGCTCCGTTCAGTTCGAGCCGACCAACAAACAGCTGGCCGAGAAACTGGGCCTGTAGCGTCCGGAACGTAGACAAGCGACACGCGCACCAGCCTTAGGCACAAAGTGAGCGAACCCGCCCGGGTCCGCTCACTGGCGTTCTGTGAGTGCGGCCTGCCCCCGTCAGCGCAAGCCCGGCGCAGGAAACGGAGTCGAAGCGCCGGCAGCTAGGCTGCTACGGCTTTGTCCAAGCGCTGCTTGAGCACCGACTTCGGCACCGCGCCCACAACCTGGTCCACTGGGCTTCCGCCGTCGAAGATCAGCAGCGTAGGAATGCCTCTGATGCCGTACTTCATAGGCACGGCGGGGTTAGAGTCGACGTCCATCTTCGCAAACTTCACCTGACCGTCGTACTCGTTTGCCAGGTCCTCGACTATCGGAGCGATCATCTTGCAGGGCGCGCACCACTCAGCCCAGAAGTCCACTAGGACCGGGACCTCCGACTTCATGACCTCGTCTTCGAAGGTCTCGTCACTTACCTCGACTGGATGTGCCATCGTTTCCTCCACGTTCCTTTTGCTTTCGAAGAATCCTCATCCTCTGGCGCCTCTGCCAGATTCGATGCGGTCGCGTCCCGCGAGATTCGGTCAGCGAGACACAAGCAACAGTTTACCTGACTCCCGCCAGAGATGGCATCGACCTGAGACGACTCACCAGCCGCGTCAGGGTGTCGAGCATGTAGTCGACTTCCGTCTCGGTGTTGCCGGCCCCGAACGTGAGACGGAGGCTGCCTCGGGCGAGGTCGGGATCGCGTCCGATAGCAGTCAGCACGTGGGACGGCTCCAGCGACGCCGAAGAGCACGCGCTGCCGCTTGAGGCGCAGACCCCTGCCAGGTCTAGCCCCTGAAGGACCAGCTCCCCTTCGACGTGCTTGAAGCAGAAGTTGACGTTGTTGGCCAGGCGCTCGGTTGGGTGTCCGTTGAGGTGCGCGCCCTCAACCCGCTCCTGGGTGGCCGCGATGGTCCTGTCCCTCAGCCGGCGACAGTGCGCGACCGTGCTCTCGCGTTCCTCGGAGGCCAGCCGTAGGGCCTCCGCCATACCAACGACTCCCGGCACGTTCTCGGTCCCAGACCGTCGCTGCCGCTCCTGCCCGCCTCCCATCTGCTGGGGCTCGAAGGGCGTGCCTCTTCTTATGTACAGCGCGCCTACGCCCTTCGGTCCATGGAATTTGTGGGCCGACAGACTCGCCAGGTCGACGCCCAGTGCACGCATGTCCAGGTCCAGAAAGCCGGCCGCTTGCACGGCGTCGGTGTGCACCACAATCGTCTGTCCGCGACGCTGGGCCTCGTCCTTAACGACCCGCACGATCTCTGCGACCGGCTCGACTGTGCCGATCTCGTTGTTCGCCAACATCACGCTGACCACGACCGTCCGGTCCGTCATAGCGCGGCCTACGTCGTCTGGATCGACCAGGCCGTACTCGTCGACAGGCAGGTACATAACGTCGAATCCTTGCTTCTCCATCTGCTCACAGGTATGGAGCACAGCGTGGTGCTCGATGCTCGACGTGATGATGTGGTTACCTGAGTCTCGCAGGGCGAAGGCCGCACCGCGGAGAGCGGTGTTGTCCGACTCCGTGCCCCCGCTGGTGAAGACCACCTCGCTACGTCGCCCGCCGAGGATGTGCGATACAGTGTCCCGGGCCTCGTCGACGGCCTTACGGGCTTCCTGGGATAAGCCATAGATGCTCGAAGGGTTGCCGAAGCTCTCACCAAAGTACGGGAGCATCGCTTCCAGGACTTCCGGCCGCACCGGAGTGGTCGCGGCGTGGTCCATATAGACCGTCTTTTCGATAGCGGTCATCGTGGTCTCATTCTAGCATGCATCCACAGAGTTACTCTCCAGATGGACAGTCTTCCACTCGGACTCAACACTTCTCACTATGTGCGGCTATGTCGTACGTGCCAAGTGTGTGGAATTCTGTCGAATTCTGTTGAATCGAACCTAGTGGTTCAACTTTTTTGTATTGATGGGTAGAGTGACTTTAGTTTGATGCGCGCATCCTCGGTAGTGAAGCGCCAATCCACTCGTATCACATCCCGGTTGCGTTGATTCTGCCAAGCATTGACCTCGCCGCGCAGGATGTCTTGATTGGCAATCCGTCGGTCCAGGCACTGTAGAGCCAGCACACCGATCTCTATCTCCGCCATATTCAACCAACTCCCGTGTTTGGGAGTGTAGTGTATCTCCAGTCGCTCAGCTATACGCCTCGCCTCAGCAGGCTCGAATGCCTCGTATAGCGAGGACAGCTTGTGAGTGTTGAGATTGTCCATTACCAGCACGATCCGGTCTCTGTCGGGGTAGTCCTCGTCGACCAGTTTCTTTATCACATGCGCCCAGTCCACCTTCGTGCGACGCTCTCTGACCTCGACTCGGCGCCATCCGTCCAACGGTGCAAACAGCATGAACAGGCTGCTCACTCCATTGCGCTCGTATTCGTAGTCGTATGCCGCCGATAAGCCGGGCGCTGCGGGACGCGGCACTCGCGTCTCCTTGACTTGCTGTTTGCTCGTCTCATCCATGCACACCAGAACCTCATTCCCATCGTACGGCCGTTGGTAGACCTCCAGTACGTCTTCCATCGCGCACACAAACTCCGCGCTCTGACCGGGCGGGATGCACCAACTCTGCTTCAGCCACGGCTTCAGTTCGTTTTTTTAAGCGCCTGGCGAACCGTCTCGGTGCTAATGGTCTCGACTATCTCACACTCGACCAACTGGTCAGCCAACAGCTTCAGGGTCCAACTGGCACGCCCCTCCGGCGGTTCCCCGCAGGCCATCGCTATCAACCGTGCTTCACCTTCGCCGTCCAGTCTCTTTTGACGCCGACGCAGTTGCTTTTTGCGATTCAGCGCAGACTCGACCCCCTCCTCTACACAGCGCTTGCGTATTCGCTCGACCGTTGACTGTCCCACACCGAGCGCGCTGGTGATGTCCGCGTCCTTCATTCCCCCGTCCGAGCGTGACTCATCGCTCATCAGCAGAATGCGCGCATGGGTCTGTTTGTACGCCGCAGCCCGACCGCGTGAGACCAAGGCGTTGAGTTCCTGTTGTTCGTCGGTAGTCAGTCTGATACGGTACCTCTTGGTAGACATCATGGTTCCTCCTCGGTTCAACGTTACAATTGAACCCCCAAGAGGAACAATGACTATCATGGTATTCATTTCAATGATGTTGGACCACTAGTGGCAGACCCAACGGAACAAACGTGAGTTAGGTCCTTAGAGATATACATAATAGCACATCCGTTCGGTATCTTCAACACGCAAGTTAGCTTGCTCACCATGAGCCGAAGGTCGGTGTGGCAAAACACCAAAGAGTCGGCGCCTACAGAAGCTTCGCCGACGCTTCCTCCTGCACGGCCCGATATACGTCGAGCAACGGCAGGTCGCGGTCCAGCGCGATGCGCCGACAGTCCTCATACTCGGGCGACACCGCGATGCCCTTGCCGTGAAGCCGCTTGAGCTTGACGTGCACGACGCCCAAGGTGGTGTCCACTTCCACGATCTCTCGGTCCGCCTCGTACCTCGCCGTTGGGAAGACCCGCACCCCTAGCGTCGTGGTCTCTCGTAGCACGAGGTCCACTGCCTTCAACTCCAGCTCAGGCGACACAATGGCGCTCAGCATCGTTGCAGGCCTGGCCTTCTTCATCTGTATCGGCGTGAACCATACGTCGCGCGCTCCCAGGTCCAACAGGCGCTCCTGTACGTACGCCATGAGCTCGGGCGCCATGTCGTCGATGTTCGTCTCGATAAGGGAGAGGCGAGATACCCGAAGGTCGGCGATCTCTTCACCGAGCCACAACGCCAAAACGTTGGGGTAGGCGTCCGGGTCTCGGGTTCCAAGACCGTAACCAACGCGCTCAAGCCGGATAGCCGGCTGCTCGAACGACGCGAGTGTCGTCACGATGGCGGCCCCTGTCGGCGTCACCATCTCGCCTGCATCTACTGCCGGCGGCGGCACCACGGGAGCGCCGACCATCGCCAGCAGCTCTGCCGTAGCGGGCACCGGCGTCGGCAGCGGACCGTGCCCGCTTGCAACGACGCCAGACCCCGTCGGCAGTGGCGATGCGTACAGGCGCTCAACGCCAAGCTCTCGCAGCCCGACGACGACCCCCACCACGTCTACGAGAGTATCCAGGCTGCCAAGCTCGTGAAGGTGTGTGCCCCCCTCATCCCCGCGGTGAGCTCGGGCCTCGGCTTCACCGAGACGGCGAAAAACCTCGGACGCGCGATCCACCACCTCGGAGGGTAGACTGGATGTGCTGGTTTCGTCGAGGAAGTCTTGAACAGTCCTGCTGCGACCTTCATCTACGATTGTGACATCGACGGCGGTGCCGTTAACCCCTCCGCGCTTCCCACTTCGAGACGACAGCGTAAACCCGCCGACCGGAAGGCCACTAAGCGCGCCGGCCAGCGTTTCGACGGATACTCCCGCGTCGACGATCGCTCCAAGGAGCATGTCCCCGCTGACGCCTCCGACGCAGTTGAGGTACGCGATCTTCATGAGAGGCCGCCGGACTGACGGTGTGGCGACACCGTCGTCAACGGCCGGTCGACTCCGCGTCGATAGCCACGCGACCCCCGACCTTCGACTCCAGCGCGGCGTTGACAGCCTGCCGCAGCGTTGCCACCGGCGTTGCGGACAGCTCACCCGTACTGGCAGCGCCGTCGCCGCGGTTCGGCGGGACGAGGCACCCCTGCAATCCAAGCCTGCCCGCCTCGGAAAGTCTGCGTGAGAGTTGAGGCACCCGGCGAACCTCGCCGCTCAATCCAATCTCTCCTACCGCTGCCGTTCGGCGGGCTACTGGGGAGTTCCGATAGCTTGAGGCTATGGCGAGGGCCATCCCGAGGTCTGCGGCGGGTTCGCTCACACGGAGCCCGCCCGTCACGTTGACGATCACGTCCTGGTCGGCCAGCGAGATTCCGGCTCTACGGGTCAGCACCGCACAGACCAGGAGCAACCTGTTGAAATCGATGCCGGTTGCCACGCGCCGGGGCGCTGGCAACGCGGAAGGACTGGTCAGGGCCTGGACCTCTACCAATAGCGGCCGGCTACCTTCCAGGGTCGCGACTATGACCGACCCCACGGAGCCGTCCTGGCGCTCGGACAAAAACGCGGCTGAGGGGTCGTCGACCTCGATCAGCCCTTTGTCGGTCATCTCGAAAACGCCGATCTCGTTAGTCGTACCGAACCGGTTCTTGACGGCCCGCAGCAGTCTCCATGAGCTTATCGGGTCGCCCTCCATGTAGAGCACTACATCGACCATATGCTCGAGAGCGCGGGGCCCGGCGATGTCGCCTCCTTTGGTCACGTGGCCCGCAAGCACGACCGGCACGGCCTGGACCTTTGCCCACTGCATCAACGTTCGCGTGCATTCACGGACCTGGGAAACGCTTCCGGCCGCTGACTCGACCGAGTCGTCATACATCGTCTGGATCGAGTCCACAACTACTAGAGCCGGCGACTTTTGGTTCAGCTGATCGATTACGGCGCCGAGAGAGGTCGTTTGGAGCAAAAGCAGCCGTCGCCCGGAGATCCCAAGGCGTTCGGCTCTCATTTTGATCTGCGGCGTCGACTCCTCACCTGAAACGTACAGTACCTCTCCGCCCGTGTCAGTGAGGTCTCCGGCCAGGCGAAGCAGCAAAGTCGACTTGCCGATCCCCGGGTCGCCTGCGATCAGCACGACCGAGCCCGGCACGATGCCGCCTCCTAGGACCCGATTGACCTCCTCCGATGCGAAAGGACGTCGGGGGTGTTCGTCGACGGCGACCTGCGACAGCTCCTGTGCCGGGAGGGACGGCGCGCCGGTCCAGCCCGCGGGTGCCCGCTCTTTTTCCTGCCGGTGTTCGGCGAGCGTGTTCCACTCGCCGCAGGAAGGACATCGGCCCTCCCACCTGGGCGTGTCGTTCCCGCAGTTGTCGCAAACGAAGACGGTTCTTGGCTTGGCTTTGGCCACTAGAAACCCCTGAGAGACCCGAGGCAACATTCTAACAAGGCGCGCCGGAGAACTGAATCGCGACGGCTGGTAGCGGAGACAGATCGTGCGACGATACGGGAACGAAAAGGGGGCGGGCCTTGAGACCCCGCCCCCTTGATCACGGTGCTGTGTTGCGAGACTGTTGACTACGCGGAGCTGACGGGAAGTGGAGACTGGGACTTGACCATGATCTCGCCATCCTTGATGTCGATCAGGGCGGTGTCCCCGGGGCTGAGGTTTCCTTCCAGGATCGAGTCACTCAGCTTGTCTTCCAGGCTATCCTGGATGACGCGCCGCAACGGACGGGCGCCGAACTGCGGGTCAAAGCCCTTGTCTGCGAGCCAGTCTTTGGCCGGGTCCGTCACCTCGAGATTGATCCCCTTCTCCAGGAGACCGGATGCTATTTCCTTGAGCATCATGCCTACGATCTCGTTCATGTGCTCGCGGCTCAGCGCGTGGAACACAACCGTCTCGTCGATGCGATTCAGGAACTCCGGCCTGAAGAACTTCTTGATCTCATCCAGGACGTTGCCCTTCATCCGTTCGTAGTCGGCGTTAGCCTTTTCGTCCCCTTCCCTCTTGGGGCTGAATCCCAAGGTGCGGTCTTGCCTGATTAGATCGGAGCCGATGTTGCTAGTCATAACGACTATCGTGTTTCGGAAGTCTACCTTCCGTCCCTTAGCGTCGGTCAGGTGGCCGTCGTCGAAGATCTGGAGGAGGATGTTGAACACCTCGGGATGGGCCTTCTCGATCTCGTCGAGAAGGATTACGCAGTATGACTTCCGGCGCACGGCTTCGGTAAGCTGTCCGCCTTCGTCGTATCCGACGTATCCGGGAGGTGCTCCAACCAACCGCGCCACGGAATGGCGTTCCATGAACTCGGACATGTCGACGCGCACGACCGATTCCTCGCTGCCAAACATGAACTCGGCTAGTTTCTGAACGAGGAACGTCTTTCCAACACCGGTCGGCCCGGAGAAGATGAACGTCCCCGTCGGCCGTTTGGGGTTCCCGAGACCTGCTCGGGCTCTGCGTACGGCCTTCGATACCACCGTAATGGCCTCATCCTGCCCGACGACGAGCTTGTGAAGCTCGTCCTCCATGTGGATCAGTCGCTCGGTCTCGGTCGTGGATAGACGCGTTACCGGGATGCCGGTCCACATGCTAACGACCTCGGCTATGTCCTCGTCGGACACCACCGGCTTTTCGTCGCCTCTCTCTTCCTTCCAGTTGTTCTCGAGACCCGCCAGTTTCTCGGAGAGCTTCGTCTCTCTGTCCCGAAGCTCTGCGGCATGCTCGTACTGCCTCTCGGAAATGGCCTCGTCTTTCTCGTTGCGCACCCGTTCGAGCATCTTCGTCGTCTCGCTGACCGAGAACGGCGCAGTGCTGAAATTGATGCGCACCCGCGACGCTGCTTCGTCTATAAGGTCGACAGCCTTGTCAGGCATGAACCTGTCCGGAATAAACCTCGCTGCGAGGTTCGCCGCGACACGGAGCGACTCGTCGGTTATTTCCAGCTCGTGGTGTTCCTCGTAGCGGCCCTTGATGCCCTTGAGGATCTCGATCGTCTCTTCAACCGCGGGCTCCTCGACCGTCACCGGCTGGAAGCGCCGCTCCAGCGCAGGGTCCCGTTCGACGTATTTGCGATAGTCGTCGAGGGTGGTGGCGCCGATTGTCTGGAGCTCGCCCCTCGCCAGCGATGGCTTAAGGATGTTCGCCGCGTCCACAGCGCCCTCGGCGGCGCCGGCGCCGACCATCGTGTGGAGCTCGTCGATGAAGAGCAGGCAATTCCCGGAGCCGCGAATCTCCTCCACAACCTTCTTCAGGCGCTCCTCGAATTCGCCCCTGTACTTGGTCCCGGCGACCAGAGCTCCCATATCGAGGGTCACGAGGCGTTTGCCCTGGAGCGTGCCAGGCACTTCGTTTGAGGCAATTCGCTGGGCTAGCGCTTCGACGATGGCCGTCTTACCGACCCCCGGCTCGCCTACCAACACGGGGTTGTTCTTCGTCCTGCGGCTGAGGATCTGAGTTACCCGCTGGATCTCTTTTTCGCGGCCAACCGTGGGGTCGAGCTTGCCGGCGCGGGCAGCGTTCGTCAGATCAATCCCTAGCTGGTCGAGCGTGGGTGTTCGCGTCGAGGACTTGCCGCTTCCCTGGGCCTTCTCGGAGGTCTCGCTTAGAATGCGGCTCGTCTCAGCCCGCACCTTGTCTAGGGTGACTCCGAAGCTGTCCAGAACTCCGGCTGCAACGCCCTCACCCTCGCGCATTAGCCCGATGATGAGGTGCTCGGTGCTTATGTAGTGATGGTTTAAGCGCCGCGCCTCGTCTACGGCTAACTCGATCACCTTCTTTGCTCTGGGCGTGAGCCCAATCTCGCCTGATGCGCTGCGCTCGCCTCTGCCGATTATGAACTCGACGGCCGAGCGAACCTTGCTAAGCTCAACGCCTAGATTCGACAGCACTTTGGCTGCCACGCCTTCGGACTCGCGCACAATTCCGAGCAGTATGTGCTCGGTACCGATGTAATTGTGGTTGAAGCGGTGTGCCTCTTCCTGGGCCAGCGACAACACCCTACGCGCGCTTTCGGAAAACTTCTCGAACCGATTTGTCATGACAAATCTCCTGAGAAAAGCGACGAGCCCGAAGAAGAGCGGACTATTCTCCTAGGTCCGCGTCCGCGTTACCGCCCAAGTCTGCGAATTCCTCTTCTTCCTCCATCGCCTGCCTGAGGCTGAGTCCCAGGCGCCGACGTTCTGGCTCGATTCGAAGTATCTTCAACTTGACCGTGTCGCCCTCCCTGACTACGTCCCTAGGGTGGTTTACCATCCTCGAGGCCAACTCCGAAATGTGGATCAGGCCTTCGACAGACCCTTCCACCCTCGCGAACGCTCCGAAGTCGGTCAACTTTGTCACCGTAGCATCTACTACGTCGCCGACCTGGAAGCGCTCGTTGACGGTCTCCCACGGCTCTCTTTGAAGCCTCTTCAAGCTCAGAGCGATCTTCTTGTTCTCCGCGTCGACCCTGAGCACATACACGTCCAACTCTTCCCCGACCTTGACGACGTCTTCCGGGGAGCCTACCGGCGTCCACGACAGCTCGGATATGTGCACAAGCCCATCGGCTCCGCCAAGGTCCACGAAAGCACCAAAGCTGCTGATTCCCGTAACCTTGCCCCGCCTCACTTCGCCTTCGGCCAACTCTTCGATGAGCTTGGCCTTGCGCTCCTCACGCTGGTCCTGAACCGCTTGTCGCTCAGATAAGATCGCTCTGTTACGGCTGCGATTGACCTCCAAGACCTTCAGGGTCAGCTCTTTGCCGATGTCAGGAGGCTGCTCAGGTTCCTTCTCTTCCTCTGGCTCTACCTCTGGTTCTGCTTCCGCTTCGCCCGCCGGTTCTGCTTCGGTATCGCCCTCGAGCTCAGAGTCGCTTGTCTCGCCGTTTGTCGAGCTTGGCGCTTGCGGAGCGAGTACATCCCTGAAGTTGTCCCGGGAAACGGTAACGAGCTGTGACATCGGCACGAAGCACTGAACGCCGTCCACTTCGACAATAGCACCACCGCGATTGAAGCCGAGCACTGTTCCAGTGACCTTCTCGCCGGCCTGAAGGGCCTTCTCGAGCATCCGCCAACCCTTCTCGCCGGCCGCCTTATCGATGGAGAGGATGGCCGACCCTTCGGCGCTCTCGCCTTTCACAACGAAGGCGACGATCTCGTCGCCGATGTTCAACGGCCCAACGCCGTCGCGCTCGAGGGTCTTCATCTCCGCTGCGGGAACCAGTCCCTCGGCCTTGTGACCTATGTTAAGGAGGACACCCTCGGGGTCCGAACGCATGACGACGCCCTCAACTACGTCGCCTCTGCGTAGTGGCTTCATGGGCTCTACCGAGTCGAGCAGGTCGCCCATAGTCTCTTCGACGTTGGTTTCTTCGATTGGGCCAGTCACGTGCGTTTCCGCTCTCTAGGGGTGTGTAGCTTCATTATATGGTCTGCTTTGAAGAGGTGTAAAGACTACATACTGAGCCGATGCTGTGGGATCTATGAAGTGGGGGCCGGGATGCCGTATCTGGAGCAGAGGGCTCCGTGTAGGGGGTAGCTCCGATTCTAACATAACCGTTATTTCCTGAAAAGCAGGTCGCATATCGTTGCCCTGTGCTGACACCTATCGGTTTCATCATGCAAACACCGATGTTAGGGCTGTTCTGCTTGGTCTTCAAGTCTCGTTTCGGTGCGCTTCACCCCAAAACACAAGAACAAAAAAATAACGGACTGCGTAGTTAGGGGCTTGACAAATAGGGGCGGGTCGCGTAAAATCCTATCACAGTCAGATAGGAGCGACGCGGAAATGGACCTCATCAAAGTCTTCCAGCGATTCCCCGATCACGCGTCCTGCATTGAGCACCTAGAGCGTGTCCGCTGGCCGCACGTTCCGGCCTGCCCGCTCTGCGGTGCCGTCAACGTGGCTCGCAAGGCCGAGAACGACCGGATAGGACGCTGGAACTGTCGTGAGTGCAAGTCCAGCTTCAACGTCCTGTCCGGTACCATCTTCCAGAAGACCAAGATTGACCTACAGAAGTGGTTCCTGGCGATCTCTCTAAACTTGAACGCCAAGAAAAGCCTATCGTCCCACCAGCTAGCCCGCGACCTCGATCTGAACCACAAGACCGCTTGGTACATGGGGATGCGGATACGGCGGGCGATGGTGGACGAGGGAGCGCTGCTATCCGGCATCGTCGAGGCGGACGAAGCCTACGTAGGCGGAAAGCCCCGTAAGCCCAACAGACGCGACGACGATAAGCCCTTTACGCGTGGACGCGGCACCGACAAACTCCCGATCATCGGAGCGGTCGAGCGGGGCGGTAGGGTCGTCGCAAAGCCGTCCCTGAAGGTGGATGTCGTGGCCCTAACGTCATTCCTAAACGAGACGGTTGACAAGGCATCCCTGCTGATGACGGACGCCTGGGGGGGCTACCGGCAGATGAACCGCCACATGAGACACGTCACGGTCGACCACTCCAAGCAGTACGTCGATGGGCTAGTCCATACGAACACCATCGAGGGTTTCTGGGCACTCCTAAGCCCAAATCCACCGAAGGGATGACTATGCAGCAGCGGAACGGGCGATAGGGGCAAGGGAGGGCGATGGTCCGGGCACGATTTGGGGTAGAGGGGGGCCGGTGTTTGTCTTCAGTTGCCGCGGGGAGACTTTGTGACCGTCTGCGAATGTTGGTCAGGGCGAGATAGCGGGGAGAGGACACAGCAAGAGGCACTCGCAGACCGGACTGGCGCGAGTTCGCGGGGACGTTCGGTTGGCCGGATGGCGGCCGGTTGCCGCCGCCGCCGTCAGGCAGGGAGTGGCAGGGCGCGCAATCGGGCCAGGGCACGATCGAACTGGGCTTCCCAAGGCCAGCGCTGTGGCAGATGCAGTGTGAGGCGGCGCGCCGAGCGGGTGATCCGTCCGGCCAGGGAGAAGAACCGCCGCCGGAGGGTCTTGGTGGTCACCACCTGCTCGCCCAGACCGATGCGCGCTGTCCAGCGGGCGATGTTGTGGGCCATCACCTGTACCGCCAGCCAGGCGGCGTTGGCGGCGAAGCGGCCCGAGGGGAGATGGTTCAACCCCACACCGTGCTTGAGGTCTCGGATGGCATTCTCGATCTCGGCGTGGCGGCGATGGTCGGCCTCCAGTTCGAGCATCTCCCCGTCCCGGTCGGTGATGAAGCCGTGATAGCTGTAGGTGGCGAAGAGGGCCAGCTGGGAACCGGGCGTGGGCTTCACACGCCGGACGATGAGCCGCACCGGCGCGGCGTCAGGTTCACTCTGGAAGGGAGTGCAGGTGGTCTCGGCCACATCGGCGGCGCCGTCCATCCAGTAAGGAATCGGCGTCCAGGCATCTTCGGGTATCGCCTCGATGAGATTGTGCAGGCTTTTATGCTGGCGGATGGTGATGGAGAAGCGGACATCCATCTTGCGGCAGACGGATACCACGCCATGAGTGTAGAACCCGCTGTCGGCCCGTAGCGTGAGTCGTCCGTTGGCCCCGGCGTAGCGCACCCGTCCCACCGTCTCCCGCAGGAAGTGGGCGGCGCCGCGGGCGGTGTTGGCCCGGCCCTCGCGCAGCCGGGACATCAGCACGTCTCCGGTGCCGGCGGCGATGGCCAGCAGTGGGTGGTAGCCCCGCTTGCCGGTATAGCCGTGGTGGCGGGCGCCCTCCTTGGCCAGTCCGTAGGTCTCGCAGATGGTGGAATCGAGGTCGATGGTGAACGGCGCGTCGCCGGGTCCGGCCCCAGCGGCCCAGGCCCGGGCCAGCAGCTCCCGGCTCACCCGGTCCAGCTGGCGGACGTGGCCCCACCGGAAGCTGCGCAGGAAGGTGCCCAGGGTGGATGGCGCCTTGACCGTGCCGCCCAGGGTGCAGGCCGTCCCCCCGGTGCGCAACACATCAGCGTCGTCGATGCAGTCGCCGCCGGCCATGGCTGAGGCCACCAGGGTCATCAGCTTGTCTCCGGTGTTGGCCCGCCCCGGCGCGCCGCCCAGGTCAAGGTGATGGTCAACGAGTTCCCGCAGGCCCAGATGCCGGGCGAGGGTGGCCGGCAGGAGCAGACCGGCATTGGCCACCAGGCGGTGATCGTCAAAGACGATACGGATACGGTCGGGCTGGTTGCGTGGTAGCATCTATTGGGTGCTCCTTCTCTGGGACTGTTTTGCTGTTACAAAACCATTATCCCAGATTCAGAAGAGCACCCTCTGGCCACTTCAGGATGCTAACCCGACGCCCTCCCTCGGTGGATTCGGGCTAAAGCGGGCCTGGTACGGTACGCACCATCACTACACCGACAAGCACTCCATCGCCTACGTCGTGGAGTCCTGCTACAAGTACAACGCGCGGAACTCCGAGAACGTCTTTGAGGGCTTTCTTCAGGGGGCGGTCGCGTGAACCGTCTTTACTACGGCGACTGCCTCACCATCATGCAAGACTGGCCCCTGCACTCCGTTGATCTCATATACCTTGACCCTCCCTTCAACTCCAACCGCCAGTACAACTCCATATACAAGGACGAAACGGGTAGGCCTCTACCAGACCAGATAGAGGCGTTTTGCGATATGTGGGAGCTTGACGAGGAACGGGAGCGGGCCATTCGCACTATGCCCGTGCTAATGCGGGAAAGTGGACTTGACGATTCCGTAGCGGAGCTATGGAAACTCTGGATGCAAGCACTGCGTGGGACGCAACCGCGCCTCTTGGCCTACCTGTCCTACATGGCGCAACGCCTTCTCATTATGAAGAGGATTCTCAAACCCAATGGAAGCATCTATTATCACTGTGATCCTACGGCCAGCCATTACATCAAGGCACTCATGGATGCCGTGTTCGGGCATGACAGCTTTCGCAATGAAATCGTGTGGCGCCGGACCAACGCTAAAGGACTGGCAACCACTCGGTACGCATCCAACCATGACGTCTTGCTATATTACAGCGGGCGGGGCAGGCCGACGTGGAATCCCCGACACACGGAGCATGACCCGGAGTATGTTGACCAATTTTACCGTCACGTGGAACCTGAAACAGGTAGACGATATATCCTCGGCGATTTGACCAATCCCAACCGGAACAGGCCAAATCTGACATATGAGTTCTTGGGAGTCACCCGCGTCTGGCGATGGACAAAAGAACGTATGGAAGCCACATATGCGGACGGGTTGATCGTTCAAGGGGCAAAGGGCCGAGTGCCTCGTCTAAAACGGTATCTTGACGAACAATCCGGCACATCCGTGGATGACATTTGGGACGACCTTACAGGGGTGCTTGGGGGCGAACGCATGGGCTGTGCCACTCAAAAGCCGGTTGCCCTACTGGAGCGGATTATTTCGGCCAGCAGTAACCCCGGAGACGTGGTACTTGACCCATTCTGCGGCTGTGCCACGACGATGGAAGCCGCGCAAAAGCTGGGTAGACGGTGGATAGGTATCGACATAGCGATCCACGCCGTCAAACGCGTCGCCCGTGTACGGCTCACGGAGCGCCTGGGGCTGGTAGAGGGGCAGGACTTCACCGTTGAAGGTGTTCCTCGCACCGTCGAGGGAGCGCAGGATCTATGGGAGCGCGATAAGTACCACTTCCAAAAGTGGGCAGTCGAACAGGTCGAAGGGTTTGTCACGACCAAGCGTTCAGCCGACGGCGGGGTTGACGGTCGTGTGTACTTCGCCGTTCCCCATGCCCAAGACCTTCAGAGTATGGTGATCGAGGTGAAAGGTGGGGTGAACGTCGGCATCAACGTCATACGGGAACTGAAGGGTGTTTCCGGCTATGATTCCGCACTCATGGCAGGGCTGATAATCATGGAGCCGCTCGGAACGGTGAAGGCTCGGAACTTCGCCAAGTTCATGGCGGAAGCGGGAACGCTAGAGATACTGGGCATTGAATACCCGAAGATGCAGCTTTTGACGGTTGCAGAGATACTAGACGGGAAGCGTTTCAAGACACCTACGATACAGGGCCGTCACGAACTGGAGCCGAGGATGCCGGGAATACCCGCCGTAGGAGTGTAAGCAATGATTCAAAGATGGACACGCGAACAGGACCTGGCAGTTTTGTATGTCAAGCTTGATTCCCTCGTAAAAACCCGTTTTGAGGAAGTTCCAGCGCTTTAGCACATGTGAGCGCTACCGTATGTTGGGGTAGGACACGGAACAGAGACTGTATATTGTACCCAGGCAAGGGTACGGTTGTTCTAATTCGACCTGCACAGACTTTTTACGAGAGAATCAACTTTGATTCCCTCGTAAAAACCCGGTTTGAGGAAGTTCCAGCGCTTTAGCACATCTGCTCGCTACCGTATGTTGGGGTAGTGTACGGAACAGAGACTGTATATTGTACCCAGGCAAGGGTACGGTTGTTCTAATTCGACCTACACAGACTTTTTACGAGAGAATCAACTTTGACTCCTTAGACCCTTCCATCCCCAGAGCTGGATTGAACCATACTGCGAAGCTAACTAAAGGAATATGGGCTGAATACGAAGAAGCACCAAAGCGCCTCTTTGCCGAAGCCCGTAGATCCTACTTATGCATAGCGAGCAACCCCTAAGCCCCTAACTACGCAATCCGAAAAATAAAACCCCTGGCGGTGACCTATTTTCCCACGCCCTTGCGAACGCAGTATCGTCGGCGCTGAGGCGTTTAACTTCCGTGTTCGGGATGGGAACGGGTGGGTCCGCCTCGCTAGAACCACCAAGGGGCTTTTCCTGGAAATCAGTATACTGCGCTGTCCTGAGGCCGTCAACGACGCATACGACGGCATTCCCGCAGAAGCGAAGCAGTTTCTCTTTGCGCCGACGAATAGTATGATTGCGACCGCTATCGAGCTTGGTCACCGCCCACGATTCGCACGAGTCCCGGGCGGCCAGCATCTACCAAGACCGCCATCGGAGGACTTTTCGCATGCCCGATCGACCCTTCTTCGCCATGATGCACACCTACCCATGGGACCTGACCGACGAGGGACTCGACACATCCATTGGGAGGCTGGCGGACCTCGCTGGGTGTCGAGAGGTGATGCTCACACCTTGTTACCACCAGTCCACTTACTTCCTCCCGCACAACCCAAAGCGCCCGGTCTACTACGGCGACGACGGGGCCGTCTACTTCTCGCCGGACCTAAAGCGCTACCAGAAGACGAGCATACGTCCCTTCGTCAGCGACGTCGTGGCAACGCCCGACTACTTCGAGCGCATCGTCGAGGCGATCGAAAAGCGCGGGCTCGCCTTCGGCACGTGGATCGTCTATACGTTCCAGGCCAACCTATCCCGGCAGTACCCGCAGTTCGCTCGCCACGACGCGTTCGGGAACCCGCACCGGGCAGCCATGAGCGTTGCGCCGGACGACGTCCAAGAGTATTTCGTCGCACTGACAACCGATATCCTCGAGCGCTTCAAGCCGACGGCCGTTATCGTAGAGTCTTTGGAGCGCAGGGGTTTTGCCGTCCCGCCAAAGCGTCGTGCCGAGATGGCGCGAAGGCACCACTTCTTGCTGTCAGTCGATTTCAACCCAGCGGCAGTCGCCAAGGCCACCGGCGAAGGCGTCAACGCCGAAGCCCTTCAGACCGAGGTAGCACACTGGCTTGCGTCGAGACTCGCGCGAACCCCGACACCGGAAGACGAGCTCCCGGTTACGGCCGAGTGGACCGCCGAAGCGTTCGGGGGTGAGCTCAAACGGTACATGGACACCGGTCGAAAGGACGCGACAACGCACTGGCAGCGGGTCGCCGACATCATTCGAGGCAGCGGCGCCAAGCTTCAAACGAGTCTGGCTACGGAAGAGACAGCAATCAGGAACGACCTCGACCCGGCAATCAACCGGAGCATCGACCGGATCCCCACGACGGCCTTGCGCGCTGGCGCCGAAGGCAAGCAGACTGTGGCCGACCTCGCAGCCCAGATCTCCCCCGACGGCGTCGTGATGGCGGACCTCGGCCCCCCAAGGCTGACGGAGGCAGGCCCATTAATCGAAGACGTGCAGGCAGCCAAGGCCGCGGGCGCGGCAGGAACCATGTTCTACAACTACGGCCTACTCCGCGAAGAAGAGCTAGGCTTCATCGGCGAAGCCATGCGAAGCGTTGCATAGTAACCCTGGTTTGTAGATCGAATCGAAAGACTCAGGAACCTCGGAGGAGGCGGTCCTACCTCTTCCCCTTCGGAGGAAGATTGAGATGGGGGCTTCGGGTCGCATTAAGCGCCAGCTAGCATGAGCAAGGAACAGCCAATGTCTGACAACCAATTCATCGGTGCCCTCTACACCTACCCGTGGGACCTAGTCGACGAAGGCCTGGACACCGCGCTCGACAAGATCGTCGACCTGACCGGCTGTCAAGGAAATCCAGCTCACCCCGAGCTACCACGTCTCCAACTATTTCCTGCCTCATAACCCAAGGCGTCCCGTCTATCTCGGCGAAAACGGCGCCGTCTACTTCTCGCCCGACCTGTCCCGATACGAAGGCACCCGAATCAAGCCGCGGGTCAGCGCCGAGGTTGCCGACCCGGAGTACTTCGACCGAATCGTCGACGCCATCGGAGCCCGCGGGCTGACCTTCTCGGCTTGGATCGTCTACCTCTTCAGCCACCACCTATCCGAGAAGCACCCCGAGCTCGCCAAGCACGACGCCTTCGGGACGCCCTATGTCGGACAGCTGAGCCCAGCGCCACGCGACGTTCGGGAATATGCGGTCGCCCTAACCGCCGACATCGTCGAGCGGTACAGACCCGAGGCCGTGCGCGTAGAAGCCTTGCAGCGTCAGGCTTGGGACTACGCCATGCTCAAGGACAAGTTCATCAACGACATCACCCCCCGATGCAAGTTTGATTCTCTCGTAAAAAGTCTGTGCAGGTCGAATTAGAACAACCGTACCCTTGCCTGGGTACAAGATACAGTCTCTGTTCCGTGTCCTACCCCAACATACGGTAGCGCTCACATGTGCTAAAGCGCTGGAACTTCCTCAAAACGGGTTTTTACGAGGGAATCAGGCTTTCGATGGAAGGCTACACCGATACCTCGAGATCGGGCGCAAGAACACGACGGCCCTGTGGATCGCCGTCGCTGACGTCATTCACGCCTCCGGTTCCAAGGTCCAATCGGACATGGTCGCCGATCCGGAGCGCTCCTCTGCCACGGACCTCGACCCGAGCATCTACGGGAGCACTGACCGGGCGACCACCGGCAACCCTTTGCGCGCAGACGATTCGAAGGCCTCCGTAAGAGAGATAAAGGATCGGCTGGCCCCCGGCGGCGTGGTCTTCTCCCCGCTCGGCCCCGGCAACATCAACGACCCGGCGCCGTTCATCGAACGGGTCCACGCCGCCCGCGACGCCGGGATCGCCGGCGGAACCTTCTACAACTACGGCCTCCTCCGCGAGGAGCAGCTTGGCTTCATCGGCCAAGCGCTCAGAGGTCGTTAACCTCACTTCACGGCAAGGATGATTCCCTCGTAAAAACCCGTTTTGAGGAAGTTCCAGCGCTTTAGCACATGTGAGCGCTACCGTATGTTGGGGTAGGACACGGAACAGAGACTGTATATTGTACCCAGGCAAGGGTACGGTTGTTCTAATTCGACCTGCACAGACTTTTTACGAGAGAATCAAGGATGCATCGCGCACCGCCTCGTCTCGTCCCCTCTCCGTCAACGGAGAGAGGGTTGGGGGTGAGGTCTCTGTGCTACAATTCGCCCTCTCCCAACCAACGGCAATCTCACCCACGGAGGACCCTCGATGAAGCTCGTGCTCTTCGATGATTTCGTTCCAGGCGTATTGAAAGGAGACCGGGTCGTCGACGTTTCCGACGCGGTCTCCGACATCCCCAACATCAGTCCCCAGACCCTCATGGCCGGCTTGATCGAACGCTTCGACGACTACCGGTCGGCGTTGGAGAGCGCGTCGGCGAGCTCCGACGGCGTCCCCGCTGACCAAGTCAGGCTTCGGGCGCCGCTCCCTGAGCCCGGCAGAATCGCGTGCATGGCGGGCAACTACATGGAGAGCGGAACTCGGGCCCTGGTTTCGGACCGTGAGGCGTTCCTGAAGTCGCCAAGCGCCGTCATTGGCCCGGGAGACACCGTCGAGCTGCCGGACTGCCCAGTCCCTTACTTCCACCACGAAGCCGAGTTAGGGGTCGTGATTGGGAAACAGGCCAGCAAAGTAAGCCCAGACAATGCCGACGACTACATCTTTGGCTACGTCAACTTCATGGACGTCTCCGCACGGGGGGTCATGCCCAATGGGGGCAACAGCTTCTTCTGGGGCAAGTCTTGGGACACCTTCGCACCGATGGGCCCGGCCATCGTGACCGCCGACGAGATCGACGATCCCCATAGCCTGGCCGTCAAGCTCTGGGTCAACGGCGACCTCCGACAGGACCTCAACACCAGCGACATGGGCCGTTCCGTCGGCGAGGTCGTCGAGTTCGTGACCTGGATAACGACGATGAAGCCCGCAGACGTGATATCGACGGGAACGAACCACGTGGGGCTTGGGCCTATTCAGGACGGAGACGCTATCGAGATGGAGATCGACGGCCTGGGGCGACTGAACGTGAACGTACATGACGAATGGAAGCGCACGTGGCCGAGACAGACGCTATCGCAGATGACGGGATTCGAGTCCGCTATCCGGGCCAAGAGGTAAAGACGCAGCCATGGCATCCATCGAGATCCTCGGCACAGGCCGTATCGACGAGCGTGATTCGGCGTTCCCTCAGGCGGTCCAGCTCCCGAACGGCGACATACTCTGCTCGTTCAACGTCGGCGGCGGCGCCTTCGTCCACGGCGGCAGCGACTGGGCGCGGTCGACCGATGGCGGCGAGACGTGGACCGTCGAGGGCAGCATCCTCCCGCCGTCGGAAGAGCCACACACGAGCAACGCCTTGAAGCTCTCGCTCTCGGCTGACGGTGGCACCGTCTATGCCTACGGCTCGCGCCAGCATCGCAGGCCAGGCGAGGGGTTCGGCGAGGGACAAAACGAAGCGGTCTTCTGCCGTTCCACGGATGGGGGACGCTCGTGGTCAGATGCACGGATCATATCCATGGGGGTCGACGGCCCCCTGGAGATATCGCACGGTATCCTACCCCTGTCTTCGGGCCGTCTGCTAGCACCAGCCGCGACGCTCCCGAAAGACCGCCTTGGGGAGCAGGTCATCGCGGCAGTGTCCGACGACGGCGGCCAGACCTGGCCGAAGCGCGTCGTGGTCATGGAGGACCCCAACAAACAGAACGGTTACTTCGAGCAGAAGCTGGCCGAAATCGCTCCTGGTCGGGCGATGGCGGTCTGCTGGACAGTCACCCTGGGAGACGTTTCCGACCTCGACGATAGCTTTGCCATCTCCAACGACGACGGATTGACCTGGGGCCCGCCGTTTTCGACGGGCTTTCATGGCCAGACCATGACGCCGGTACCCCTCGGCGGTGATCGGCTACTCGTGCTCTACAACCGTCGCTACGGCGACCAGGCGATCAGAATGGCGTTGGTCACGTTCACCGAGCAGGAGTGGACGGTCCACTACGAGCACACGCTATACAACGCCAGGGCTACCCGAGAGCGCCCCCTCGACATCGACACCGGAGTCGACGAGCTGGCGGCCTTCGAGTTCGGGTTCCCCACCGCCATCAGGCTTCAGGACGGCACCTACTTGGCCACCCACTGGAGCCGTGAGAACGGCAAATTCGGCATCCGCTGGACCAAGCTCCACATCGCCTGGTAGTGTGCCTGGCGCCCCAGTAGGACTTTAGTCCTGCGTCCGTGCACGGTGTAACGGGTACTTTCAGGAACGAGGGATCGAGCGCCTTTCCTCTTCTCCCGCCTCCGGGAGAAGAATGAGCCTGTCCTGAGTTCGCCGAAGGGATGAGGACTCCTTCGTCGAACTGGAAGGCGCGTTTTCCAAAGCAATGGGACAGATCACAGCCGAGGCAGAAGCGATCGTCGCCCAGAGCCAACTTCTTCGCGCAGTCGAGCGCATAGAGTTCCTCGACAAAGGCTTCTCAGACGAGCGGAATTACGTCCTCTGGGAGCGTGGCGAGCCCGTCTACTTGCTCCGGATCAGCGGCGCCGATAAATCCAGACGCCGGCAATGGGACTTCGACCAGCTACACACCCACTACGAGAGAGGGGTCCGCTGCTCTCGACCCCTCGAGTTCGGCGTCGACGAGTCCGGTCGTCTCTGCTACACCCTACTTGGGTACATCGTCGGCGAGAGCGGGTCAGTCGCGCTTCCGAACCTGCCGAAGGCGACCCAATACGAAATCGGACTGGATGCTGGCTGCGAGCTACTCAAGCTCCACGAGTTGCGCTACCCCGGCCGAGATTTCGATTGGTTCGAAAGACGGGTCGCCAAGTACGAGAGGAAGGTCGCTCAGTGCAGCGAATACGGACTCACCTTCAGTGGCGAGGCCGGTGTACAACGCTACATTGAATCAAACCTCGAGATCTTGCGCGAGAGTCCCGTCCGTTTCCAGCACGACGACTATCATCCGGACAATCTGATCGTCCGCGACGGACGATTCGAAGGCATCATCGATTTCAACCGGTGTGACTGGGGCGACCCCGTAGAGGACTTCTACAAGGTCCCGTGGTTCACGACGACGGTCAGCATTCCATTCGCCCGAGGTCAGGTCGAAGGCTACCTCGCCAACGGTGTACCCGAGCGTTTCTGGAAGCGCTACAACCTTCTCGTGGCCCTGAACCTCCACGGAGGCCTGGTGTATGAGCACGAAGAACGCACGGAATGGTGGCCCGAGAGGCTAGACGAGATCGTCGCCGACCACGATTTCGCAGGTGGCGGACCGCCGAGGTGGTTCGTCGATTGATCTTAGAGGTTTCCACACCGAGAGCGACCATAACTTACCCCGAATCCACCGAGGGAGGGCGTCGGGTTAGCATCCTGAAGAGGCCAGAGGGTGCTCTTCTGAATCTGGGATAATGGTTTTGTAACAGCAAAACAGTCCCAGAGAAGGAGCACCCAATAGATGCTACCACGCAACCAGCCCGACCGTATCCGTATCGTCTTTGACGATCACCGCCTGGTGGCCAATGCCGGTCTGCTTCTGCCGGCCACCCTCGCCCGGCATCTGGGCCTGCGGGAACTCGTTGACCATCACCTTGACCTGGGCGGCGCGCCGGGGCGGGCCAACACCGGAGACAAGCTGATGACCCTGGTGGCCTCAGCCATGGCTGGCGGCGACTGCATCGACGACGCTGATGTGTTGCGCACCGGGGGGACGGCCTGCACCCTGGGCGGCACGGTCAAGGCGCCATCCACCCTGGGCACCTTCCTGCGCAGCTTCCGGTGGGGCCACGTCCGCCAGCTGGACCGGGTGAGCCGGGAGCTGCTGGCCCGGGCCTGGGCCGCTGGGGCCGGACCCGGCGACGCGCCGTTCACCATCGACCTCGATTCCACCATCTGCGAGACCTACGGACTGGCCAAGGAGGGCGCCCGCCACCACGGCTATACCGGCAAGCGGGGCTACCACCCACTGCTGGCCATCGCCGCCGGCACCGGAGACGTGCTGATGTCCCGGCTGCGCGAGGGCCGGGCCAACACCGCCCGCGGCGCCGCCCACTTCCTGCGGGAGACGGTGGGACGGGTGCGCTACGCCGGGGCCAACGGACGACTCACGCTACGGGCCGACAGCGGGTTCTACACTCATGGCGTGGTATCCGTCTGCCGCAAGATGGATGTCCGCTTCTCCATCACCATCCGCCAGCATAAAAGCCTGCACAATCTCATCGAGGCGATACCCGAAGATGCCTGGACGCCGATTCCTTACTCGATGGACGGCGCCGCCGATGTGGCCGAGACCACCTGCACTCCCTTCCAGAGTGAACCTGACGCCGCGCCGGTGCGGCTCATCGTCCGGCGTGTGAAGCCCACGCCCGGTTCCCAGCTGGCCCTCTTCGCCACCTACAGCTATCACGGCTTCATCACCGACCGGGACGGGGAGATGCTCGAACTGGAGGCCGACCATCGCCGCCACGCCGAGATCGAGAATGCCATCCGAGACCTCAAGCACGGTGTGGGGTTGAACCATCTCCCCTCGGGCCGCTTCGCCGCCAACGCCGCCTGGCTGGCGGTACAGGTGATGGCCCACAACATCGCCCGCTGGACAGCGCGCATCGGTCTGGGCGAGCAGGTGGTGACCACCAAGACCCTCCGGCGGCGGTTCTTCTCCCTGGCCGGACGGATCACCCGCTCGGCGCGCCGCCTCACACTGCATCTGCCACAGCGCTGGCCTTGGGAAGCCCAGTTCGATCGTGCCCTGGCCCGATTGCGCGCCCTGCCACTCCCTGCCTGACGGCGGCGGCGGCAACCGGCCGCCATCCGGCCAACCGAACGTCCCCGCGAACTCGCGCCAGTCCGGTCTGCGAGTGCCTCTTGCTGTGTCCTCTCCCCGCTATCTCGCCCTGACCAACATTCGCAGACGGTCACAAAGTCTCCCCGCGGCAACTGAAGACAAACACCGGCCCCCCTCTACCCCAAATCGTGCCCGGACCATCGCCCTCCCTTGCCCCTATCGCCCGTTCCGCCGCTCCACAGTAGAGGCTCCGAGATCGACCAGCCTCAAAACCTCTGCGTTCATATCTTCGGTCTTCAAGTCAAAGTGGAGACGATTCTTAACAGTCTTCCCTTCGGGCACCTTAGCAAATACCAGTCTCGGTACGTCCGGCCGGTCATTACCAATGCTCGACCAGTTTTCGTTGGCCTGAACCACGTCCTCCCCGAGAGTTATCTCGGCGTCCCATGCTCCGACATGTTCGACTTTCCAAGCGAGCGCAGCAGTCCAAAACTCAGCCTGCCGCTTCGGATCAGCACAGTCGATTACGATGGCAGTCAGGTCTAGGCTCATTTGTATCCTCCCGGGGGTGTCGAACAGTTTTTCCCCACCACGTTCCGCGCCTTCCCTCTATCCAGCTAGGTTGCGTCGTCGTCGAGGACCTGTAGGGCAACCACAGGTGCTGGTGGATTCTATTAAAGGGTTGCTAGTGTCCTGAGTTATGAATCCGATGACAAAATCGGGCGATGGTAGCTAGTGGCTGGTCTGCGGTTTTGGTCCAGATGAAGGGCTTTGAGGCAGCGTTGTGCTGGTCAATGTACTGTTCGATGGCTTGCTCCAGTTCCCGAGTGCTGCGGAACACCCCGCGGCGCAGTTGCTTCTCTGTCAGCACCGCGAACCAGCGCTCCACCTGGTTCAGCCAAGAGCTGCTGGTGGGGGTGAAGTGCAGGTGATAGCGCGGCCGCCGGGCCAGCCAGCGCTGGATGGCGGGGGTCTTGTGGGTGGCGTAGTTGTCCAGGATAAGGTGCACGTCGAGGTCCGGGGGTACGGTCGCATCGACCCGGTCGAGGAAGCGCCGGAACTCCGTGGACCGGTGCCGACGGTGGCAGGCGCCGATGACCTCTCCCGTCTTCACGTCGAGGGCGGCGAAGAGAGAGGTCGTACCGTGACGACGGTAGTCATGGGTCCGGCGCTCGATCTGCCCCGGGCGCATGGGCAACAGCGGGGCCGTCCGGTCGAGGGCCTGGATCTGGGACTTCTCGTCGACACACAGGACCAGAGCCCGCTGGGGTGGGTTGAGGTAGAGCCCCACGATGTCACGGACCTTCTCGATGAACAGAGGGTCAGACGAAAGTTTGAACGTCTCGGTCCGATGCGGCTGCAAGGCAAAGGCCCGCCAGATAACGGCTGATGGCGCTCTGACTCAGGCCGGTACGCGCAGCCATGGAGCGCGTGCTCCAGTGGGTTGCATCCGCCGGCGTCGTCTCCAGGGTGAGGGTCACGACCCGCTCCACATCGGTGTCCGTGATGGAGCGTGGGCCGCCGGGCCGCGGCTCGTCAAGCAGGCCGTCGAGGCGGCGTTCGATGAACCGGGCCCGCCACTTCCCCACCGTTTGCTTGGCCAGACCGATCTCCCCGGCCACGACGGTATTGGTCTTGCCCTCGGAGCAACGGAGAATGATCCGGGATCGCAGAGCCAGCGCCTGGGCAGTGGTTGGACGCCGCTTCCAGCGCTCGAGGCTCTCGCGTTCGTCGGAGGAAAGGTGCAAGGGAGGAATGGGGCGTCCGATGGCCATGGTGACCTCCATGAGCGTTTCGTGGAGGGTACACCCCAGCAAGTACTTTTGCAATGAGTTCATAACTCAGGACACTAGCTACCGATGAAGAAGGCCAATTGAATGGCGCCGTATGTCCAAAAGTGGAGCTGCGGAACTGAGCATACCCGACTACGGACTCTCACTAGCCAGCATAAATACCAGGTCCCCTGCGGTGATCGACGGGACGGCGCGCATAAAGACCACCACTCCATCTGATCTGGCCTGGATTTCCTCCAGAGGCTCGCCGGCCAGCCCCGACACCGTGCCCAGGATGTCGCCTTCCCGCACGCGGTCGAGAAGCTCCACTTGTCGGACCAGAAAGCCCGTGGCCTCCGCGGTTGCAGCCGAGTCGACGTCGCCGGAGCCGTAAAGACGGAATTGAGGCTGACGTGCGTTGACCGGGCCTGGCAGCATATCCAGATGCGCCATCACGTTCCGGACGCCCTGGGCATACTGCGCCGCGCTATCGAGGTGCAGCCAGCCGCCGCCGGGGCACTCGGCATAGAGCCATGGGATGCGGTGGTCTGCCGCCTCGGTGACCGTACGTCCGCGGGCGATGTCAGGGTGCCCCCACACCACCGGAGCGCCGAAGGCCATCGCGGCCTCGCGCGACCGGCGGCCTGCGTCGTTGTCCTGAGCGTCGTAGCCGACCAGAGTCGGCATCGACCAGAGCGTCCCCGAGCTGTGGAGGTCGATCAGGAAGTCACACGGGTGGATGATCGACTCGCTGAGGTGGTGCGCTATCCGCTCCGTCGGCTTGCCGTCTTCGCTCCCTGGAAACACCCGCGCCAGGTTCAGGTCATCAAGGGGGCTCGTCCGCGTACCCGCCGCGAACGCCGGAGGGTTGGCGTGCGGCACTCCGACGAACGTACCTGTCAGACTGGCAGGGTCGATCAACGAGAAGACCGTGCGGACAGCGTGTGGCCCTTCGTACTCGTCGCCGTGGACCCCTCCTAGAACGGTGATGGTCGGCCCTTCCTGCGCGCCACGAACGATCAAGACCGGTAGCCGAAGCGGGTCACCGGGCTCAGAGGTAGTCACGTCGACGTACAGAGACTCGCTGGAGCCGCGCGGGAGGCGTTCCAGGTCGAAGTCTTTGAAGTTCACGGCTCTCCCTAAGCCCGAATCCACCGAGGGAGGGCGTCGGGTTAGCATCCTGAAGAGGCCAGAGGGTGCTCTTCTGAATCTGGGATAATGGTTTTGTAGCAGCAAAACAGTCCCAGAGAAGGAGCACCCAATAGATGCTACCACGCAACCAGCCCGACCGTATCCGTATCGTCTTTGACGATCACCGCCTGGTGGCCAATGCCGGTCTGCTCCTGCCGGCCACCCTCGCCCGGCATCTGGGCCTGCGGGAACTCGTTGACCATCACCTTGACCTGGGCGGCGCGCCGGGGCGGGCCAACACCGGAGACAAGCTGATGACCCTGGTGGCCTCAGCCATGGCCGGCGGCGACTGCATCGACGACGCTGATGTGTTGCGCACCGGGGGGACGGCCTGCACCCTGGGCGGCACGGTCAAGGCGCCATCCACCCTGGGCACCTTCCTGCGCAGCTTCCGGTGGGGCCACGTCCGCCAGCTGGACCGGGTGAGCCGGGAGCTGCTGGCCCGGGCCTGGGCCGCTGGGGCCGGACCCGGCGACGCGCCGTTCACCATCGACCTCGATTCCACCATCTGCGAGACCTACGGACTGGCCAAGGAGGGCGCCCGCCACCACGGCTATACCGGCAAGCGGGGCTACCACCCACTGCTGGCCATCGCCGCCGGCACCGGAGACGTGCTGATGTCCCGGCTGCGCGAGGGCCGGGCCAACACCGCCCGCGGCGCCGCCCACTTCCTGCGGGAGACGGTGGGACGGGTGCGCTACGCCGGGGCCAACGGACGACTCACGCTACGGGCCGACAGCGGGTTCTACACTCATGGCGTGGTATCCGTCTGCCGCAAGATGGATGTCCGCTTCTCCATCACCATCCGCCAGCATAAAAGCCTGCACAATCTCATCGAGGCGATACCCGAAGATGCCTGGACGCCGATTCCTTACTGGATGGACGGCGCCGCCGATGTGGCCGAGACCACCTGCACTCCCTTCCAGAGTGAACCTGACGCCGCGCCGGTGCGGCTCATCGTCCGGCGTGTGAAGCCCACGCCCGGTTCCCAGCTGGCCCTCTTCGCCACCTACAGCTATCACGGCTTCATCACCGACCGGGACGGGGAGATGCTCGAACTGGAGGCCGACCATCGCCGCCACGCCGAGATCGAGAATGCCATCCGAGACCTCAAGCACGGTGTGGGGTTGAACCATCTCCCCTCGGGCCGCTTCGCCGCCAACGCCGCCTGGCTGGCGGTACAGGTGATGGCCCACAACATCGCCCGCTGGACAGCGCGCATCGGTCTGGGCGAGCAGGTGGTGACCACCAAGACCCTCCGGCGGCGGTTCTTCTCCCTGGCCGGACGGATCACCCGCTCGGCGCGCCGCCTCACACTGCATCTGCCACAGCGCTGGCCTTGGGAAGCCCAGTTCGATCGTGCCCTGGCCCGATTGCGCGCCCTGCCACTCCCTGCCTGACGGCGGCGGCGGCAACCGGCCGCCATCCGGCCAACCGAACGTCCCCGCGAACTCGCGCCAGTCCGGTCTGCGAGTGCCTCTTGCTGTGTCCTCTCCCCGCTATCTCGCCCTGACCAACATTCGCAGACGGTCACAAAGTCTCCCCGCGGCAACTGAAGACAAACACCGGCCCCCCTCTACCCCAAATCGTGCCCGGACCATCGCCCTCCCTTGCCCCTATCGCCCGTTCCGCTGCTGCATAGTCATCCCTTCGGTGGATTTGGGCTAAGAAACGAAGAGGGCGCATGCGATGCGCCCCTACGATTCAGACCTGCCCATCGGGCACTGCTAGGTAACCAGCGCGGCCCGAAGCCTTTCCGCAACGATCTGCTCATCCCCGTCGTTAAGGTTGTGCACCATCACGACGATGGTGTCGTCGTCTGACGCGCTTAGCCTCACACGAGGCGTACCGTCAGAGAGCTCCTGAGCTACGTCCCGCGCCGTCTTGCCCAGCGTCTCGGCGTCGATGACGACGTGGAGTCCAAGCGACCAGTACGAGTTGCTCGTGAACACCTCGGTCTTCTTCACGGAGGGGAGGTCGTCGACGCCGGACTGGATCGCCTCGAACCGCTGCCCGTACCCGAGCAGGCGCTCCTCATGGTCCATCGTCAACCACGCATCGAACGCTGCAACCAGGCCGACGATCTCCTGACGGTCCACCTTCATTCCGCGACCGAATGGGCGCGGCCCGATGAACCCGTGGTTGGCGACGGCCTCGATCATGTCCTTCTTACCACAGACGAAGCCGGTCGAGTGTGGGGAGCCGAAGTACTTGCCGCCGAAACAGACCAGGTCCGCCGACTGGGCGTTTCGCCGGAAGTAGTCGAGCGGATAGACCTGTGCGGCCGCGTCGGAGATAACCGGCACTTCGCTGTCGTTGGCGACCCGGACCACGTCCTCCAGCGCCAACGCTCCGCTCGCGACATCGCCCTTGACGAGGTACGCTACTGCTGCGGTGTTGAGGCCGATGGCACTCTCCAGATGCTCGAGAGTCGTGCCGTCGTCGTCCCCGATCTCGACCAGCTTGCCGCCTGCCACCGTGTAGCTGCGGTCGTAGCCGTACCGGTGCTGCTTCTGGAGCACGACCTCGGTCTTCAGCCCGGTCGTGTCAGGAAGCTGGGCCATCTTGTCGGGGTCGTTGCCGGTCATGCACGCGGCTGTGCTGAGCACCAGCGCCGCGTAACATCCGGACGTGACGTACGCAGCCTCGACGCCCAGCGTCTCGGCAATAAAGTCGCCGGACCTCTCGAGAAGCTCGCGCATCTCAACGAAGCCGACGTTGGCCTCCTCCATCGCTCGCCTCACCTCGGCGGACGGAAGAGAGCCACCCCAGGTCGTGGTGTTACTAGCGGCGTTAATCACAGGCCGGGCGCCAAGCTTCGTGTAGACGTTGTCGAGAATCGTGCCCATGCCATCTCCGCTCGGCTTAACGGCCTAGTCAGATCCCTGCGGACATCCGTGGTTGAGCTCGGGGTGACCCTTCGACCAGCTCAGGGTGAGCGGTGGGGTTAGCCGCTCGCGGCGAGCCTCTTGTTTCCGCTCGTGGTGAGCCCTTCGGCGAAGCTCAGGATTGGCTTGTCGAACCACGCCCTAGTGGTCCAACATCATTGAAATGAATACCATGATAGTCATTGTTCCTCTTGGGGGTTCAATTGTAACGTTGAACCGAGGAGGAACCATGATGTCTACCAAGAGGTACCGTATCAGACTGACTACCGACGAACAACAGGAACTCAACGCCTTGGTCTCACGCGGTCGGGCTGCGGCGTACAAACAGACCCATGCGCGCATTCTGCTGATGAGCGATGAGTCACGCTCGGACGGGGGAATGAAGGACGCGGACATCACCAGCGCGCTCGGTGTGGGACAGTCAACGGTCGAGCGAATACGCAAGCGCTGTGTGGAGGAGGGGGTCGAGTCTGCGCTGAATCGCAAAAAGCAACTGCGTCGGCGTCAAAAGAGACTGGACGGCGAAGGTGAAGCACGGTTGATAGCGATGGCCTGCGGGGAACCGCCGGAGGGGCGTGCCAGTTGGACCCTGAAGCTGTTGGCTGACCAGTTGGTCGAGTGTGAGATAGTCGAGACCATCAGCACCGAGACGGTTCGCCAGGCGCTTAAAAAAACGAACTGAAGCCGTGGCTGAAGCAGAGTTGGTGCATCCCGCCCGGTCAGAGCGCGGAGTTTGTGTGCGCGATGGAAGACGTACTGGAGGTCTACCAACGGCCGTACGATGGGAATGAGGTTCTGGTGTGCATGGATGAGACGAGCAAACAGCAAGTCAAGGAGACGCGAGTGCCGCGTCCCGCAGCGCCCGGCTTATCGGCGGCATACGACTACGAATACGAGCGCAATGGAGTGAGCAGCCTGTTCATGCTGTTTGCACCGTTGGACGGATGGCGCCGAGTCGAGGTCAGAGAGCGTCGCACGAAGGTGGACTGGGCGCATGTGATAAAGAAACTGGTCGACGAGGACTACCCCGACAGAGACCGGATCGTGCTGGTAATGGACAATCTCAACACTCACAAGCTGTCCTCGCTATACGAGGCATTCGAGCCTGCTGAGGCGAGGCGTATAGCTGAGCGACTGGAGATACACTACACTCCCAAACACGGGAGTTGGTTGAATATGGCGGAGATAGAGATCGGTGTGCTGGCTCTACAGTGCCTGGACCGACGGATTGCCAATCAAGACATCCTGCGCGGCGAGGTCAATGCTTGGCAGAATCAACGCAACCGGGATGTGATACGAGTGGATTGGCGCTTCACTACCGAGGATGCGCGCATCAAACTAAAGTCACTCTACCCATCAATACAAAAAAGTTGAACCACTAGTCCCCTAACCCCCAACCCTGTACCCCGTACCCCGTACCCTTCCTACCCTGCCGCAGCCGCCCCTTGGTCGATCTCGTCGAAGATCGACTGGTCCCAGTCGACCCACTCCAAGGTCCCGGAGGCCTCGATGCCGCGCATATAGGCGTCGATATACTCCTGCGATAGAGGCGCCTGCGCCGGAAACTCAGGACCCGCCTCCATGCCGAGCGCCCGGAGCCGGAGTCGCGACGTCGGTCCCTCGCCCATGCCGACCCAGTTCTGCTCTTCGGGATTGACCACCTTGACGAAGGGGTCCAACCGCATTCTCGTCTCCATTTCGTCGAGCTCGTCCCACTTCTCCTGCTGCCAGAGATCCCACCTGTGCAGCGAGAGCCTCGGCGCGAGGTTTGCCTGGAAGTCGATAAAGCCCTTCATGCCGAGCCTGGGCCCCACGCTCATTACCCCACCGTTGTTGATGAAGTTGAACTTGTCGGCGAACAACCGAAGCATGTTCACGTAGTGCTTTATGTCGAAGGAGGCCCACTTGATGCCGACCACGTTCTCGAGATCCATGAAGCGCTCGAGAATGCTGGACCCGTACTCGAACCCAGCGCCTGGCATCGCCCACGGGGTGTTGTACGCCATGATGCCGACGTCGGCCTCGTCGTGCACGTACTTGAAGCGGCCGAACACGTCCTCTTCTGAGGGCCGCATGTACCGGGGAGGGGCAAACTGCAGGAAATCGATCCCGACGTCCGCAGCGTACCTCGCCTTCTTCGCGGCCCGCCTGGCGCTCAGCTCGAACACGCCGATGCACGTCGGCACCTTGCCTTCAACCGTCTCGACTAGGACATCGGCCATCGCGCGCCACTCGTCGTCGTCGAGGAAGTACCCCTCACCGAGGCCTCCTGCAATCATGATTCCCTCGTAAAAACCCGTTTTGAGGAAGTTCCAGCGCTTTAGCACATGTGAGCGCTACCGTATGTTGGGGTAGGACACGGAACAGAGACGGTATATTGTACCCAGGCAAGGGTACGGTTGTTCTAATTCGACCTGCACAGACTTTTTACGAGAGAATCAATCATGAAGACGGCGTTGCCTTCCTTCAGGCCCTGGTCCAGTAGCCACTGGATGTGCTTTCGCTGGCGGTGGAGTTGCAAATTGAACTTGTCGTCGTTGAACGTGGGTAGTGAGAGCACCACGCCTTGCAGCTTGTCTTTTCGTGAGGTCCCCATCAGAACTCCTTTCGCGGGTCTTCTTGCTTATGTGACGTCCGCGTGACGCCGACGCGGAGTTTAGCACACGTACTCGGCGCCAACAAACGAGCAGAGTCGGTCACACCATCAGGTCGCCGCCGTTGATGTCGAGAGCAGAACCGGTGATGTACGCTGCACGATCCGACGCCAGGAAAGCGACAAGCTCCGCGACCTCATTCGGTTGGCCGATGCGCGAGATCGGAAAGCTATCCGTGTAGGCTTTGATTCGATCTTTGGTAATCGTTGAGCGGACCATCTCTGTATTGACGAGACCAGGACAGACAGCGTTCACCGTGATCCCGTACGGAGCCACCTCTTTGGCGACGGCCTTCGTAAGGCCTAGCACACCATGCTTTGCGGCCGTGTAGTGCGGCCCGCCCAGCGTGCTGACCGTCTTGCCGGCGGTGGACGAGAAGTTCACGACGCGGCCCCACCCCGCCTTCTGCATCGACGGCAGAACCGCCCTGGTGCAAAGGTACGCGCCCTTCAAGCTCACATTAACGACGAGGTCCCACTCGTCCTCTTCAATATCGATGATTGGCGTCGTGCGGAGGACGCCCGCGTTGTTGACCAGAATGTGGATCGCCCCGTACTGCCGTAGAGCGCCGTCTGCGATCTCACGTACGTCAGCGGCCGAGGTCACATCCCCGGCGATCGGAATCGCGTCACCCCCGGCCACCTTGATCTCGCCCGCGGCACGTACTGCAGCGTTGCCTCGGCTGTCGTTGACCACCACCCTCGCGCCCGCCGTAGCGAGCCTTTCGGCCACCGCGCGCCCCATACCCTGCCCCGCCCCAGTGACGATAGCGACTTTACCTTCTAATTCCTTATCGCTCGTCATCTATCCCTACCTGGCGACAGTTCAACTGCCAAAACCTGAAACTCTAACCCGGGTATCCTCACAAAACCCCGACTTCGTTCCCCGCTTCTTCGAACACCGCCAACGCGCGGTCAAGCTGCTCACGGGTGTGCGCCGCTGACAGTTGCACCCTGATCCGGGCCTCGCCCCTCGGCACGACGGGGAAGCTGAAGGCAACGACGAAAACTCCACGATCGTTGACGGCTTTCGCCATCTCGACGTTTTTGAGCTCATCCCGCAGCATGACAGGCACGATGGGATGCTTGCCGGGCAGGATTTCGAATCCCAGCCGCTCCATACCGGCCCTGAAATACGCGGCGTTTTCCATCAGCGTCGAACGGAGTCCTCGGTTGTCCTGGACGATCTCGAGGGCCTTGAGTGCTCCCGTCACTATGGGAGGCGCCAATGTGTTCGAGAAGAGATACGGCCTGGAGCGCTGCCGCAGGTAATCGACGATCTCCTGACGGCCGGCCGTAAACCCTCCCGACGCCCCGCCTAGAGCCTTGCCCATGGTGCTCGTGAGTACGTCGATTCGGCCTTCGACCCCCAGCTCATCGGGCGTCCCGCGGCCGTTCGGGCCCAGGAAGCCCGTCGCGTGCGAGTCGTCGACCATGACCAGAGCGTCGTAACGTTCGGCGAGATCACATATCTGCTGGAGCGGTGCCAGGTCCCCCTGCATGCTGAAGACGCCGTCGGTCGCGATCATCCTGAACCGGGCCGACTGCGTTTCTTTGAGTCTCGCCTCCAGGTCGTCCATGTTAGCGTGCTTGTATACCTTGCGCTGGGCCTTACAGAGCCGAACGCCGTCGATGATCGAAGCGTGGTTGAGCGCGTCGCTGATGATGGTGTCTTCTTCTCCTAGCAATGTCTCGAAGAGGCCCGTGTTGGCATCGAAACACGAGGTGTACAGTATCGTGTCCTCGGTGCCTAGCCACTCGCTCAGCTTCCGTTCGAGGTCCTTGTGGATGTTCTGAGTCCCGCAGATGAACCGCACCGACGCCATGCCGAAGCCGTAGTCCTTCAGCCCGTCGGCGACCGCCTTTTCGACCTCCGGACTATCGGCCAGGCCCAGGTAGTTGTTGGCGCAAAAGTTGATGGTCTCGCCCTCGGGCGTGTCCACGAGCGAGCCCTGGGGCGTCTTGATGATCTTCTCCCCTTTGAAGAGACCACCGTCCTTGATGGTCTGCAGCTCCTCCTCAAGGAACCCCTTCATCTTCGTGTACGTCACGGGCTATCTCCTACTACGTCAAAGGCCATCCGAAGTCGCCTCGGGACGGCTGGCCGGAGCGTACCGTCTGCACGGGTGGCTGTCAATCAGCGGCGAACAGACCATGAGCAAGCATCTACCGGTGAATCACCTGGCCCCGCACGTTGGCGTCCGGCTCTTTGCGCTCAGCATCGCGGCCCGCCCCAACGTCCGCGGCTCCGTCGGTTCGGACGATGATCTTCCCTGCCTCGCCAGCAGAAAGTAGATGCATCGCGTCCTCAACGTCTTGGAGCCGTACCTCTTGCGTTATCAACGGCCGGAGGTCCACGACGCCGCTCTCGAGCAGCCACCGTGTCTTGTACCACGTGTCGAATATGCGCCGGCCATTCAGCGCCAGGACCGTCAGGTTCTTGAATATCATGTTCTCAGCCACGTCGATCCGGACCGGGCTCGACGGAATGCCAAACAGAGTCACGCGGCCTCCGTTCCGCACGCCTCGGAAGGCGGCGTCGATGGCCGACGGCGCCCCGTTCATCTCCAGAAGCACGTCGACGCCGAACCCGCCGTTGGTCGTGATCAGCCAGTCGGCGATGTCGCCGTCTGGGCCTGCCGTCTTCGGGTTGAACGTCTCGTCCGCGCCCATCTTCTTGGCCAGCGATAGCCTGAAGTCATTGATGTCGACGGCCATCACGCTCGAGGCACCCGAGGCCTTGGCGATGCCGGTCGAAAACAGTCCGATCGGCCCACAACCCAGTACCCCGACGCTCTGCCCGGCCAGCTCATGGGCTAACGTCGCGAACACCGCGTTGCCGAAGGGCTCCTGAAGAGTCGCTATCTCTGGGGGCAACTTGTCGCGGTCGTTCTGCCAGATCACGCTTTCGGGAAGCGCTACGTACTCGGCGAAGCACCCGTCGCGGTCGACCCCCAGGATGCGCGTCCGGGGGCACATGTGGGCCTGGCCGGTACGACACTGAAAGCACATTCCGCAGGTGACGTGACTCTCGGCCGAGACGTAATCGCCGACCGACACGTGCCGGACGTCGCTGCCGATCTCCACCACGGTCCCAGCGAACTCGTGCCCCATGGTCAAGGGAGGCTTGATCCGCTGCTGGCTCCACTCGTCCCACTCCCAGACGTGCAGGTCGGTCCCACAGATGCTTGCGGCTTCAACCGCGACCAACACCTCGTCAGGCGCGATTTCAGGGATCGGGACGTCTTCGACGACCAGCCCTTCGCGGGGGCCGGGCTTTCGTACTGCGATCATAGTTTCTTTCATGAGTTGCTCTTCGCTGCGGATTTCTGCGTGTTGCGTGCCAAGCGGGCAGGTCTGAGGCCTGCTCCTACATTCGAGATGGCGGCTAGCTTGGCACCAGGTACTTCCTCGGCATCTCGGCCCCAACCGTGTACTGGATCCTGCCAATTCTCACCATCTGGTAGACATTGACCCTGAATTCCGGATTTATGCAGGTGTGCATATAGGCATCTCTCTCGGAGACCCCGTATTCATCGACCATCCACTCCATCAGGTTGACGATCGCCGACTCTACCGCGTCCTCCAGCGGTCTGAAGGAATACAGAGAGACGATCGAGTCTTCCTTCTCGAGCCGGACGAACGGGATTTTCTTGTCCTTCACAACGCGGCAGCTCAGGACCAACTCCGAGCGAGTCTCGTCGGCCGTCCCGTAGAATTCCGTATCCCCCTGGCTGGCGTGCACGTCGCCTACGTAAAGGAGGCCACCTTCATGGTAGCAATTCAGATAGACCCTCGTGCCCTCCTTGACGTCCCGTACGTCGAGGTTGCCGCCCCAAGGTCCCTGCCCTACCGCGCTCGTCTCGACCTCCCGGTCCGGCGCCGTGCCGATGGTGCCGATCATGGGCTGAAGGTCCCATGTGATCTTGTCGTTGAAAACGCCTTTGCCGTCGCGGGTCGTGCCGCTGGGCCCAGGCAGGTGCTTGACGATGTGCACGAACGGGCCTCGTAGCGACTCCCACCTGTACGAATCGCCCAGCGGATAGGAACCGGGCCGCATGGTGGTGAACCCCTGGCCGTCGACCTCGATCTTCTCGATCGTCACCTCCAGGAGATCGCCCCGTTCGGCGCCGTCGACGTATACCGGGCCGCCGATAGGGTTGCCCTTGGGAGGATCGAACTTGCGCGTCGGCAGGTCCATGATGCGAGGGGCGATATCAGCCGAGCGGATGAGCCCGGAGCCCGCGTCCTCAGTCTCCACGGCGAAACTCTCCCCCTGCTGCACCCGCAACTTTGGCGGATGGCGGTGGTCGAACTCGTACTCCATTGCCTGGTCTCTCGTGATCCGCTGCAAACTGGTGCCTCCGTTTAGTAGATACAGGGTGTACGAACTGACATTATATGCGACCTGCTGACGTGTGAGAGAACAGATTGCGCCTCTATCGGTATTGAGATAGATTAGGCCCAAGCTCATGATCCTAGGGTTGTCTTCCCCCACATATATGGGCGGGTTCTTACCTGAAAAGGACACACTTTCCTGGCTGCTCGACCGTTGCGCCGAGTACGACCTCCACGCCCTTGAGGCAGGCCTTCCGCCAGACGGCTCCGAGGACCCGACCGAGGTGCGAAGGAAGGCCGCTGACCTGGACGTCGAGTGGGTCGCTTTTTGGAGCAGCGACTTCGTGGACCCGCAGGGCGGCGTAGCAGGGCTCCGAGAGCTGGCCGCCAGAGCCTTCAACGTCGCGAAGGCTGGAGGGTGCCGTAAGCTCGTCATTCACGGCAACGGCGCCAAGCACAACCGGTCCGTACGCAAGCCGTCTCTGGACGAGCAGCTATCCAAGTTGGCGGTAAATCTGGCGGGCGTGGCGGAGGAGGCCGCTGAGCGCGGCCTTGTGCTAGGCCTTCTGCCCCACCTCGACTACCGTTCCCACGAGGTCCTCAGCGTTGTGGAGGACGTCGGCCACCCGGCCCTCCGCATCGCCGTCGACTGCGCCAACGCCCTACCCGTCTCCGAGGAACCCGTCCACGCCGTGCGGGCGCTTGCCGAGCACGCGATCACCGTCGCCTTCAAGGACGTGCGCGTATACCCGTACCGCTCGAACAACGTCACCATCTGGGGGACGCCCATCGGCCAGGGCTCCGTCGACTACGAGACGATACTGCCGATCTTGAAATCACGGCTCCCGGACCCAGCCAACACGACGGGGTGCATCAAGGTCCGCTTGCCACCCGACAACGCCGACCACGACTCCTGGCTGCGCCAGAGCATCGACTTCCTGAAAGGCAAGGTTTAGGCCGTACATAACGCTTGAAACGTTAAACGTAACAAGAGAGTGACATTTACGTTTCACGTTCTACGTTTTAGAGACCATGTTCGTAGCTACCAAAGACCTCATCCTCCCCACCACGGTCGTCGGCTCATACCCCCGGCCCAACTGGTACCGGGAGAGCCTACACGGCCGGCCGTTCAAGATGGCGCTGGCCGACGCGACGTTTCGCGAGCAGTACATGGACGCGGTTGCGTGCTTCACCGGCGATCAGGCCCGCGCCGGCCTCGACATCCTGACCGACGGCGACGCCCGCTTCGACCTGGACGTCGGCGGCCGTTCGTGGTTCTTCTATGCCATCGAACGAATTGGCGGCATAGAGGGCCACACCGACGGCTCGGCGAGTTGGCAGCAGCGGTTCGGAGTGCGCCCCGGACACATTCTGTGGGAAGTCCAGGAGGCGTACCAACCGCCTCGAGTGACCGGCAAGCTCACGCGCGGCGCGCTGGAGTATGCCGCCGTCTGGCAGGTCGCGCAGAGGATGTCCCCGAAGCCCGTCAAGTTCGGCGCCATCAGCGCCCAAAGCCTCATCACCATGCTCCACAACGAGCACTACTCGTCCGACCGCGAGTTGATCATGGACTTGAGCGTCATCATGAACGAGGAGCTAAAGGAGGTGGCCTCCGCGGACTGCGAGCTTATTCAGGTAGAAGAGCCGTCCCACCACTTCCGCGCCCTGAATCCCGCGACGACGGACGACGACCTGGAATTCCTCACGGAGGCGTTCAACCGCGAGGTCGAAGGCGTGGACACCGAGGTCTGGGTCCACACATGTTGGGGCAATCCCAACCAACAAGCGCTCTTCTGGGACGCGCCGTCGTACGAACGCTCATTGCCGTATCTGTGGCAGCTCAACGCCGACGTCATCACCTTCGAGTGCGCCAGCACCGGCGGCAAGGACCTACCGCTCCTCGCCGACTGCCCGCCCGACAAGAAGGTCGCTATCGGGGTCGTAAGCCACACGAACACGACCGTCGAGCCGCCCGAAGTCGTCGCCGATCTCGTCCGCCGAGCCCTCGACTATGTCCCGCTCGAGCGACTCGTGCTCACGTCTGACTGCGGCTTCGGCCGTGAAGGGCTGTCGCGCCGCATCGCGTTCTACAAGTGTGCGGCCATAGTCCAGGGAGCCAACATTGTTCGGCGAGAGCTAAGTTTGCCCGAAGCGGAGGTCCGAGCCGCCGATGCAAGCCTCGCCTTTGGCGAGGCTTGACGGCGCCATTCTGCTTGGAGGCGTCTTACCTCTTCTACCGCCTCTGGAGACCTTTGAGTAACTTAGGTGGTTTTCGATACTCATGGTTGTATGGTTCAGTTTGATAGGTTCGTGGCTTTGAGCAGAACCTGTGATAGTCAGGCCCGGCCTACTAATGCTGTTAAAGAGCCGCTTGGACCTCGATTTCGAGGTTCGTTCGACCCTTCAGGGCGCACTCCTCCTAGGAACTCGCGCTTCATGAATAGGCATCAGTCTGTCCGCTCGCCGCAAGTTGTATGCCATGCACTTGAACCACATCTCCGTTGCATTCCGATCAAGACCCATGTATCGCACTCGGCTGTAGCAGTATGTCCGCTTCAACGTACCGAAGACCTTCTCCACAGGTGCTCGCACTCGCGATATCAGTTCGTTGCGCCGCTTCTGCCAGTGAGGGAGTCTAGCCTGGTGCTTGTGAGACCTATGCATCGTCCGGTCCTTGATACCCAGAGACTTGAGCCATTTGCGTCTCTTTTTGGACTCATAGGCCCGGTCACCGTACACCGCCGCCTCGTCCCTCGTCACCAGGTTATCTGCCACCTCGCCGTCGTTGACCTTGGCCGATGTCAGCATCGCCGTCCGTATGAGCCCGGAGCCAGCATCGACTCCAACATGGACCTTATAGCCAAAGTAAGACCGAGAGCCCCTGCGGGTCCAGTCCGCATCCGGATCCGTCGCGCTCCTGGCTCCAGGACCCGCCGAGGCCGATGGCCGGCGGGCCTGGGCCTCCACCAGCGTCGCGTCCATCAGTGTGCCCTTCTTCACTACCAGACCACGCTCTTCCAACTGACGCCCCAGTTCTTCGAACAACCGGTCTCCGAGGCTTCGTTCCGTCAGCTCCTTGCGGAAGCGGCTAATGGTCGAATAGTCCGGAGAGTCGTCCTGCAGCCCAAGTCCCACGAACCGTCGGAACGAAAGCCTGTCCCACAACGCCGCCTCCATCTCCGGGTCCGATGCGTTGTACCACTGTTGGAGCAGCATCACTTTGACCATCATCAGCGGCGGATAGCTCGGCCTGCCTTCTGGAGCCGAGTAGACCTCGTCAACAATCTTCCCAATCCTGTCCCAGTCGACCGCCTCACCTATGCGCTCCAATCTCTCGTTTCGGCCGACCTGCTCCGGCAGAAAGGCCTCCGCCATCGACTGCTGACCTACCTTGCGGTGCATGAACTCTACTCCTACCTTCTCCCACATTCTTACCGACGATTATCAACTTCGTCGCAAGGTTATGCAAAGGTCTCCGCTGGGAGAAGATTGATTCCCTCGTAAAAACCCCTCGTCCTCCGGGGGCAATGGGAGGATAATGTGGGGAAAGGGCGTTGGGGCAGCGCCCGGGCGAGGGAGGGGAGCATGTTCCGAGCGCGAGACCCGCAAGAGAGCCTCTGGCAGTCCCAGTTCCTGGTGACGCCGAAGAAGGCTAAGCGCCTGGAGGGGAGTTGGGCCGAGGTTTTCCGAAACGAGGCGCTCCCCCTGATTGACGAGGAGCTCTTTGCTCCGATGTACTGCGCGGACAACGGTCGTCCCAACCGAGCGGTGCAGACCGTCCTCGGGGTCCACCTTCTCAAAGAGATGTTCAACCTCACCGACGGTGAAGCCCTGGAGCAGCTAGAGTTCAACCTGCTCTGGCACCACGCCCTGCGGCTGGACATCGAGGAGACCCACCTGCCCCAGAAGACCCTCCACAACTTCCGAGTTCGCCTGATGCAGCACGATGGTGGCCGGCTGGCTTTCCAGGAGACCACGGACCGGATCATCCAGGCGCTGGGCATACGCACCGGAAAGCAACGGCTGGACTCCACCCACATCATGAGCAACATCGCTACACTCACCCGGCTGGGCCTGTTCTGTGAGACGATGCGGTTGTTCCTGCGGGCCTTGCGCTGGGAGCACCCAGAGCTTCGCCCTGTGGTTCCGGAGGGCCTCCTGGGGCGCTATTTGAAGGAAGAAGACGAGGCGACCCACTACGAGGACGCCCACACGGGGGAGGGTCGGCGACGCCTTTCGGTCTGTGCCCGGGACCTATACCGGCTGGTGGACCGGTTCCGTGGCACGACTGCTGCCCAGCTGGAGGAGTACCGGCTGCTGGAGCGGCTGCTGCGGGAGCAGTGCCATGTGGGCAAACACCGGGACGGGCGCCCGGGGGACGATGACGACGATGCTGGGGAATGCAAGGTGCCCGTGGCCCTGAAGGACCCGAAGCAGGTGTCCGCCGACTCGCTGCAATCGCCCCACGACCCGGATGTGACCTACAGCGGCCACAAGGGGAAGGGGTACGAGGTGCAGGTGGCGGAGACCTGCTACGAGGAGAACGCCACCCAGCTCATCACCCACGTGGAGGTGACCCCCTCGAGTGGGAGCGACACCGACGTGAGCGTGCCGGTCGTTGACGGGCTCGCGGAGCGGAAGGTCCGACCGGACGAGCTCTTCGTCGACACGGCGTATGGGTCGGGCCGCAACGCCTTCGAAGCCTCGCGCCGGGGAACGGAACTGGTGAGCCCGGTGGCGGGGTCGGCGCCGGGGAACTCGCACGAAGGAGAGCGTGACGGACCACCGCCGCTCACCGCCGCGGACTTCCAGATCGACGTCACAGGGGAGCAGGCCACGGTGTGCCCCGCTGTCCACCCGTCCATCGAGGAGTACGAGTTGGAGGATGCGCCGGAGCGGGTAGAGGTCCACTTTGCCAGGACAACATGCGAGCCCTGCCCCTTGCGGTCCCGTTGCCCAGTGAAGCTGGACCGGCGTGCGGGGGACTACGTCCTCAAGGCGGACCTGGTGAAGGTAAACATCGAGCGGCGCCGGAGGGCCGAGGCCACCGAGGAGTGGCGCAAGCGGTATGCCATAAGGGCCGGGATCGAGGGAACGAACTCCGAGCTGAAGCGCGCCCACGGGCTTGGGCGCTTGGCGGGTGCGAGGGGGCCGTCGGGTGCGGCTTGCCGTCTACCTGAAGGCGTTGGCGTGCAACTTCAAGCGGATGGTCCATGCACGCCTGGTGGAGATGGAGAACACGGCTCAGCGGGCGGTCGGGACGGTACCTGCGGTCGCGGCCGCATGAGGGCGCCGCTCCACAGCTTCCACCGGGTGCCCTGAGCCACGGAAGGGGTACCGCAACGGGATCACGCTTGTCCTGAGCGCGGCAGATGGTGCGGTGAGGCCAGCAGCCGGCATCCCGTGGCCTCCTCCCTTCCAGGCCCCTTCGCACGCCAGGGTTCATCTCAAACAGGCCTTTTTGCGAGGGAATCAAGCTTGAGATGAGGGCTCCTACCGAGGTGGCCCTAGGGTGTCCGTAGCTCAGAAAGACTGACTGAGGACAGAGCATGTCGAACCAAACTGGGGCCCAGCGCCTATACCAAGAGTCCGTCGTGATCGACGGGCTCAACGTCAGCAACTGGGAGAGCTCCGCCGTCTACGAGAGCCTGCACTCCGGTGGCGTCTCGGCCATCAACGCGACTATCGCCATCTTCGAGAAGTACGGCGAAGCAATGGACCGCATCTCGGCCTGGCTACGAATACTCTGCGAGCGAGACGACACCCTCTCGCTGGTAAGCACAACCCAGGACATCCTCGACGCAAAGAGTAGCGGCAAGACGGGCGTGATCTTCGGGTGGCAGAACGCCAGCCCCATCGAGAACGATCTCGACCGGCTCGACGTCTTCCACCAGCTCGGCGTGCGGATAGTCCAGCTCACCTACAACGAGCGGAACTTGCTCGGCAACGGTTGCTGGGAGCGCACCGACGACGGGCTCAGCAACTTCGGCATCGACGCCATCCGCGAGATGAACCGCCTCGGCATCCTCATCGACCTCTCCCATGTCGGCGACCGCACGACACTCGAGGCTATCGAGAAGTCCGAGCAGCCGGTGGCCTGTACCCACACCAACGCCAGGTCCTTCGTAAACCACGTTCGGAACAAGACAGACGATGCGCTAAAACTGCTCGTCGAAAGGGGTGGGGTCGTAGGCGCCAACGCCTTCCCGCCTTTCCTACGGAACGGCTTCCAGTCGACGCTATCCGACTACGTCGACGCCGTCGACGACCTCGTCGAGCGAGTCGGAATCGACCATGTCGGCATCGGGACCGACTACACCCAGGACCAACCGAAGGAGTTCTTGGACCCGATCATGTCGTACCAGGGAACGAAGTTCAACGAGCGGCGCCTGCAATACCCGGACGTCGTCGTCCACCCCGAAGGAATGGAGACTCCCGACACGCTCTCAAACGTAGCGACAGAGCTACTGAAGCGCGGCTATGGGCAAGAAGACATCGCGAAGATACTCGGCGGCAACTGGCTCCGTCTCCTCCGTCTCCTCCGCCAGGTCTGGCGCGAGTAGGCCTAATGGATGGCGGCGGCTACGGCAGCCGCACGCTCGTTGACGAGCCGGCCCTCGCGGAAACGCGCCATGTCGAACGGCTCGATCAGCGACGGCGTCTTCCCGGTGGCGACCAGCTCGGCGATACACTTCCCCGCGATCGGCGCAGCCTTGAACCCCCACGTACCCCATCCGCAGTTCAGGACGAACCCCTCGACGCCATCGACCCTGCCAAGAATAGGTGCATAGTCAGGCGTCATGTCGCAGATCCCCGTCCAGGTGCGCAGAACCTTGATATCGCGTAGTTGGGGGAGCAATTCCAGCGTGTTGACGGCCAGTTCCTCGAGTAAGTTTAGCGTCGAGCTATGACTGTATGTCGGATACGGGTCGACCGGCCCACCGATCACCAGCTCTCCTCGGTCCGTCTGGTAGACGTAGACGTGCAGCTCGGCGGACGAGATAGTCGTGTGGATGAACGGTTTTACCGGCTCGGTTACCATAGCTTGTAGCGGGTACGTATCGATCGGCAGCTCGATTCCGAGCATGGCCGCGATCGTCGAGCTCCAGCCGGCCGTCGCGCTCACCACCGTCCCGGCGCTGACGTGACCCGCATTCGTCTCGACGCCGGTAACCCGACCGTTTTCGCGGCTCAGGCCGGTCACCTCCGTGAACGGGTGGATTTCGGCTCCAAGCCGATCGGCGCCTCTCGCGAACCCCCAGACGACGGCATCGTGCCGGACCGTCCCGGCCGTCGGGTGGTACAGCGCCGCCATCACCGGAAATACCTTCCCGTCGCGGAGGTCCAGTTCCGGCACCAGCTCCGCGATCTCCTCTGGCCCGACGAGCCGGCTATCCACCCCTAGCAGCTGGTTGAACTCGGCGCGGATGTTGAGCCAGTACACCGACGACTCGGTGTGCCCAATGTCGAAACGGCCCATCTGATCGTAAAGCAGGTTGTAACGCAGCTCTTGGGCCAGCCGCTGGTAGAGCTTGTGGCTTTCGCGGAAGAAGGGGATCCCTTCTGGAGTCAGGTAGTTAGCCCTGATGATCGCGGTGCTGCGCGCGCTGCCTCCCCCACCGATATATCCTTTATCGAGGATCGCGACATCCCGCACTCCGAGCTTGCCAAGGTAGTACGCTGTCGACAGGCCGTGCACCCCCGCCCCGACGATGACCACGTCGTACCGGTCCTTCACCGGGCCCTTCCGCCACATGCGGTTCTTCCTAAACAGCTGCACGACGGTTCAGCTCCGCGAGGGTTTCCATGCCGAAGAGTTTCAAACTGTAACGCTCGCCAGCCTCCATAAGCGCATCCCACATGTACTCCCCGTACTCCCTGGCGAAGTAGAGCTCATAGCTGAGAAGCTCCACGATATCGCGACGCAATAGCGTACCGTGGATTTCAGCGACCTTGCCCTGTGCGCAACTCATGTCCGAGAAAGACTCGGGAGCGACGTCGGTCTCCGTAACTGCAGCGAGAAGGCGGTGTGACTGTGGGCCGGCCAGAGTCACAGCCGCCAATGCCGACGTCACGTTGACCGAGTGCGCGCAATCGGCATCGACCTCCTTGAGTACGTCGGCGACCGCACGTGCCTGCCTCGGCGCCGTTATAAACAAAGCCTCGTCGTCCGCGAGCCGAGCTTCCAATAAGTCCTTTATCCCTGAGTCTTCCGTAAACTGCCGGACAGTCGTGCGCCCGGTCGCCACTGTGGTCACCTGCCGGAACGCTTCGTTCAGAAACGAATCGAGGTCATCGCTGTAGACTCTGAGTTTCCCTTCTGGACTGACGTCGGTGATGCCTACACCCTGCCTGACGCTCTTGATCTCGTCCTCGGTCGATGTGTACCTTGACGGACGCGACCAGCCGTCGCTTTCGACCATCGTCGCCCCGTGGGCGAGGTGCATCGAATGAAAGACACTTTGCGCGATCAGGCTGCTTTCGGCCATCCCTATGCCCTCAGTCTCTTGCCTTCGGGATCGTAGAAGGGCTGAAGCGTCACGTTCGCCGCATACGTCTCGCGGCCGACTCGGATTTCGACCTTCTTCCCCTCTTCCGCCATCTCCGCCGGCACCACGGCGAACCCGAACCCCTTCCCCAGCGTCGGACTCAGCCGCGAGCTCGTCACGCGTCCCACCGGCGTGGAGCCCGCCACCACGGGGTCGCCGTCGTCCGGAACAGCGCCGTTTTGCATGACGAAGCCGACGAGCACGTTTTTTGCACCCCGCTCTTGGGCCGCTGCAAGGCCGCCTCTGCCGATGAAGTCTTCCTTGTCGAACCGGACAACCCACTCGCTGGCACTATCGAGCGGAGTGCTCAGCATGTCAGTGTCCTGACTGGGGATGATGTGCCTCTTCTCGAGCCTCAGAATCCGTTGGGCCTCCACGCCAAAGGGCCCGATGTCGTATTCCTCGCCGGCGTCCATAAGGGCATCCCACATATAGTCGGCGTACTCGGCCGGAAAGTGGAGCTCCCATCCGGTCTCACCGACGAATCCGATCCGCAGGAAGATAGTCGGGACGCCCGCCGCATCCCCACGTTTGGACCGCATGTACCGGAACGCCTTCGGCTCCAGGTCGACGTCGGTCAGCTTGCTCAGGGTCTCGCGAGCCCTCGGGCCGGCGACGTTGATCGCGGCCAGCGCGCCCGTCACGTTGGTAACGTGGGCGCATTGGCCCGTCCCGGCCAGCCACCACTTAAACCACTCCTCGATGATCTCGACGTTCGCAGTCGAGGTCGTGACGAAGTAGTGGTCCTCTGAAATCCGCGTCACCGTTCCGTCGTCCATGATCGTGCCGTTGTCGGCGCATAACATGCCGTACCGGATCCGCCCGGGACGCAGGTCGGAGAAATGGTGCGTATAGACCTTGTCGAGCAGGGCCGGCGCATCGCTTCCTTGCACGTCGAGCTTCCCGAGGGTACTCACGTCGATGATCCCTACGCCCTGTCGCACGAGCAGGCTCTCCTCCTGTGGAGAGCCGTAACTGTGGGGCCTTCGCCATCCCCCGGAGTCGATCACCTTGGCGCCCAGCGATCGGTGCTTGCCATCGAGCGGCGTCCTCTTTACAGGAATGTGTCCAGGCCCGGCGAGAGCACCCAGAGACACCGGCTTGACAGGTGGCCTCGAAGTCGTAACGCCGGTTTCACCTAAGCTCCGCCCGGTCTGTTGTGCGGTGATGCGGGCCAGAGCACGGTGGCACATCTTCCCCTGGCACGGACCCATCGTCGCGGTGGTGTAGCGCTTCAGGGTCTGGATGTCTTCGAACCCCTCGTCGATCGCCTGCTCGATGTCCTTCACGGTGACGTCCTCGCAGACGCAGACGAACTTCTTGACGCCCTGCTCAGGCACCACCAGAGGTGGGGCTGGAGACTGGCTCCGCTCGGCGGACTGTGCCCTCTCCATCCGTTCTCGTAGCACGCTGGGGTTGACTGCCGGCTTGAAGCCCAGACTCGCCGCGGCTTCGGCCCCAGCCATCCAGCCTTGCAGGATGCTCGTCGTAAGATCGGTCACGCCAGCAACTTCTCCAGCGACGTGGATAGACGGCGGCATCTTACCGGGCACCTCGATGTCGCGGGACTCATCTTGCACCAGAGTGCATCCGGCCTGGTACACGAGCGCATTAGCCGGCTGGAACCCGCCGCTCATCGCTATAACATCGGCGTCGAACTGGCGCTCCTCCGTGGTAGGCTTCCCATCGACGAGGCGCGCGACGGTCCCTCCGACCACCTTCCTCACGCCTTCGCCTCGAATCAGCACGTGAGACGCGAGCACGAGCACGCCCCGAGACCGCAGCTCGTCGGCAGCGTCCAGGCCGTGGGGAAACTCGGGTCGCGAGTCCGCAACTACCGCAATCCGAAGGCCCGCGTTCAGCAGGTCGAGCGCCGCGTAGTACCCGTGGTCGCCCGCAGTGATAACCATCGCCGTCGACCCCGGTGAGACTCCGTAGAGGTTGACCAGTCGCTGGGCCCCGGTGCTGAGCATTACACCCGGAAGATCGTTGCGGTCGAACGGCAGCGGGACCTCAAAGGACCCGGTCGCGAAGACGATTTGCTTCGCGCGCACCTTGATCACCCCTTCACCGCTGTCGACGCCAAGCAGGTTTCCTTCGTAGTACCCGAACGCCGACGCGTTAGAAAGCCAATCGAGGTTCTCGCTGGCCACGATCTCCTCCGCCAACCGCCGCGCAACCTGATGACCGGCCATCTGCGGCATGTCGGGCAGGCCGGAATAGGGCTGCGGGTCGGTCCTCAGATAGCCGCCCAAAGAAGGCTGGTCGTCTACGAGGATGACACGAGCTCCGGTGCCCGCTGCCGTGATCGCAGCCGACATGCCGGCAGCGCCTCCGCCGATCACCGCAACGTCGGCGTGTCGGTGATCGTGGTGTTGGCGCGTCTCCTCCGACGGCACTTCAGGTACTGATCCCAGTCCGGCGACCCTCCGAATGATCGGCCGGGACAGGTCCCAGAAAAACTTCGGCGTGTGAAAAGTCTTGTAGTAAAAGCCGACGGGAAGCAGCCTGTCCATCTTGTCCATGACAGCGAACATGTCGTGGTCCAGTGATGGCCACGCATTTTGATGGCGCACCGCCATTCCTTCGCGGACGGGCTCGACACACGCGCGAACGTTCGGAACACCGTCGACAGTCATGAGGCAGTTGGGGCATCGGCCCGCGACGCAGAGCAATCCTCGAGGCCGGTGGTACTTGAAGCTACGGCTGTGTATGCGAACGCCAGAGGCGTACAGGGCAGATGAGACCGTGTCGCCTTCGTAAGCCTCGACCCGCCGGCCGTTGAACTGGAACTCGACGATCTTGGAGCGGTCTATTATGTGTGTCGGCCGGGCATCAAGACGGCCTGTGGCTGAGGAAGTGGCCATCTAGCCGTGGGGCTCCTCGGGCCACGAGGTCTCGCGCACGTGGTTCGTCACGGTATCGCGGACCGCCTGGAGCCATTTCCGGCATCCCAGGGTGTGGTACCACCATTCGTGCTGGTCGCCTGCGACGTTCCGGCGATTGTAGAAGTAGGCCGTCCACTCGTCGTTAGAGGCGTCCGGCTTCGGCCGGGCCGTCACCTCGCCCCCGAATCGGAACTCGTAGACGTTGCGGTCGCCACAGTTAGGACACTTCAGCAGGAAGCCCATCTAGTGAGCCCACCTTCGATGCGTCTTGCTAGTAAACGTTGGGAAGTTAACCTGCCGTCCGGTTCTTGCGGTACGAGTCCTTCACGGCGATCTTGCCGTCGCGGAACGCGAACAGGTCGCATCCGTTGACCTTGATGCGGGAGCCGTCGGCTGACGTGCCGGTGAAGACCCACTGGGACACGCCCCGGTCGCCGTTCACGAAGTGCGTCGTGGCGTCCCATCGGCCGTCCGGGAACGCGTCCAGCACTGCCTGGTAGCCTGCGCGCACCTGCTCTGTGCCCTCGAAGCGCTTGCCGTTAACGTCCGGCCCTGAAGACAGCTCGAACACACAGTCGTCGGCCATGAAGCTCATCATCGCTGCGATGTCGTGACGGTTCCAGGCGTCGGCGAACGCCTGCAGGAAATCCGTGTCAATCTGGCCGGTTACGTCAGTGCTGGTCACCATACCCTCCGTCGCGGTAAGGTCAATCTTGCTACTAGAACATCGTCAGGTAGCGATCAAGCTCCCACTGCGATATCTCGCTGTGATAAGAACGCCACTCGGCTTCCTTCAGGCCTATGAACTCGTCGTATATGACGCCGAGCGCGCCCTGAATAACCTCGTCCTCCCTGAGCTCCGCCAGCGACTCCGCGAGGCTCTGGGGTAGCAGACCGATTCCTCTGCGCTGGATCTCATCGAGACCCAGCTCGTACAGGTTTCCCAGGTTCGCTTTGCCCGGGTCGAGCTTCCTCTCCACGCCGTCGAGTCCGGCCGCGATGTACGCCGCCATCGCGAGGTAGGGGTTGCAGGCCGCGGAAACGGTCCGGTCCTCGAGATGGCCCGGCCCGGCCGTCCGGATCATCTGGGTACGGTTGTTGTCGCCGTACGAGATGAACGCCGGCGTCCACGTGAACCCGGACCGCGCGCCGAAAAGCCCGGCGCCCACCTGCAACCGCTTGTAGCAGTTCACCGTCGGCGACGTGATGGCGCACAGAGCAGACGCGTGGTCGAATATTCCTCCGATGAAATGGTACGCGAACTCGGACAGGCCAAGCCCTTGCGAGTCGTTTTCGTCGAGGAAGACGTTCTCGTCCGTCTCCGAGTCGGCCACGTGGAAATGTATGTGCCCTCCGCTACCCGTGCGGTCGGCGAAAGGCTTGGCCATGTGCGTCGCGATGGCACCGTACCGCTGCGCATACTGGCTAGTCATCATCTTGAAAAAGGTGTACCGATCAGCCGTCGTCAGGGCATCGCTGTAAACGAAGTTGACCTCGTACTGCCCATTGGCGTCCTCATGGTCCGACTGATAGACATCCCAGCCTACGCGGGCCATCCCGTCCATCAGGTCGCGCAAATAGTCCATGACGTTAGCCATGCCCTTGAAGTCGTAGCATGGCTTGGAGAGATTGTCGACGTTGTTCGGGTCGAAAACGCTCAGCGACCCATCGTCGCCTCTGGTGACCAGGAAGTGCTCGGGTTCGATGCCGACATGGAAGACGTAACCCTTGCCCCTCGCATCGCCGAGAACACGTTTGAGGTTCGTGCGAGCGCAATACGGATGAGGTTCGTCGTCCACGTAAAGGTCGCTGGCGAACCTAGCGACACCCTCTCTCCACGGGACCGGGCTGTACGTGTCGAGGTCGATGCGCGCCATCATGTCGTGGGAGTGAGGCCCTTGGCCCAGCCCAGGGACCGCGGCTCCCGCGAAGCCCGCGCCCCCGTCGATCACGTCGTCGAAGTGCGAGGCGGGCACCATTTTCACCTTGGCCGACCCATTCAGGTCTACGAACTGCGCCAAAAGGTACTCGATGCCGTCGTTCTGCATCTGCCGGCGGACTTCCTCGCGTGTCGCCATAGGTGCCCCTCCTACCCGAGAAGCTCGGGATCTTCGACAGTCCCCATCGAAGAGCGGAGGACGTCGAATCTACTCGCCAAATACCTTGTTGGTGCCTACCAGAGGAACGCGGGCCATCGCCGATGCCTCAAGCGTCAGCGCCCTCAAGTCCTCCGGCTCCAGGCTATGGACGTCACTCTTGCCCAACGACCGCGTCAGCAAGGCCAGCTCCATCGTCATCGAATTGATGAAGTTCGCCACTCGCTCCGCGGCGTCATCGGGGTCTAGACGTTTCGTGAGCTCTGGATCTTGCGTTGTGATACCGACCGGACACTTACCCGTGTGGCAGTGCCGGCATTCGCCCGCCGGAACGCCGATCTCCTTCACGAAATCGGTACCCGGAATCTCCTTGTTACAGTTCAGCGCCAGGAGCGCCGCGATACCGATCGCCACCGCGTCGGCGCCCAGCGCCAACGCCTTGGCGGCGTCCGCGCCGCTTCGGATTCCCCCCGATGCGATGAGGCTCACCTCGCCGTACAGGCGCAGCTCGCGGAGGGCCTCCCGGGCCATGACGATAGCTGGCACTGTCGGGATACCGCTGTGGTCCAACAGCACCTCGGCCGACGCCCCCGTCCCAGCGACCATGCTGTCGATCACGATGGCGTCCGCCCCGGCCTTGGCGGCCAGCTTCACGTCGTCGTCGACGCGGCACGCGCCCAGCTTTACGTGGACCGGCACGCTCCAGTCCGTCGCCTCCCGAATCTGCTCGATCTTGACGGCCAGGTCGTCCGGCCCCAACCAGTCGGGGTGACGCGCCGGACTGCGCTGGTCGATGCCCCTCGGGAGATCGCGCATCTCGGCGATCTCGTCGGGGACCTTAACGCCCATCAGCATCCCGCCGGTACCGGGCTTGGCCCCCTGACCCACCACGATCTCCACCGCCTGCGCTTGCACGAGGTGGTGCGGATCGAAGCCGTAGCGACTCGGCAGCACCTGGTAGATAAGCTTCTCAGAGGCGTCTCGCTCCGATTGCAGCATTCCGCCGTCGCCCGTGCACGAGGCCGTACCCACCATCGTCGCTGCCTTGCCGAGTGCCGTCTTGGCGTTGGCCGAGAGCGCGCCATAGCTCATACCACTGATGTATACCGGCGTGTCGAGCACCAAGGGGTTCTCGGCGTGGCGGGCGCCAATCACCGTCTTGGTGTTGCACTTTTCCTTATACCCCTCCAGCGGAAAACGCGTCAGACCGGTAGAGAGAAACGTCAAGTCGTCGAAGTGCGTAACTTTCTGGAAGGTGGAGAACCCACGAATGCGGTACCGGCCAAGCTCCGCCTTGGAGTGGATGTCCTCCATGACTTGAGGGGACCATATCTGGCTCGTCCCCATCACCATAGCGTCAGCCGCTGACCTCCTCTCCCTTGATGGGAGAGGATTGTCGAAGATTCCGAGGCTCTCGGGAAGGTGAGGGAGATCTCCATATCACACCGCCGCCATCTCGAGCCGCTCCAGCGAGTCGAAATGGTACAGCTTCTTCTCCGAAACGACCTTCCTGAATCGAGCCTTCTCGTCGATCCCAGCGTCTTCGAGCACCGACCACACCTCGATAAGCTCGTCCTCGCTCGCCTCTTCTACCATCGCATCGTTCCCCAGAGAACCTATCTCACCGCCGACGTAGATCGTCCCCTCATACATCGAATCACCGACCGCATCCCCGACCTCGCCGCACACGATGATACGGCCCTTCTGCATCATGAACCCCGTCAGGAAGCCCGAGTTACCCGCGATGGCCAGCGTGCCGCCTTTCATCGAGATACCGGCCCGCGCGCCGGCGTTGCCCCCCACGACCACCTCGCCCCCACGCATGCTAGCCGCCACCGAGGCGCCGGCGTCCTTAGACAACGCGATCTTTCCGCCCATCATGTTCTCGCCCAGGGCCCACCCGGCGTTGCCTTCAATAGTCACCTCTGGACCGTCGATCATGCTAGCGCCGAAGTAGCCGACGCTACCTTTGATGTGCACCTTACACGGCTCCAGAATGCCAACCGCGAGGTTGTGCCGCGCCCCTGGATTCAGGATAGTCACATCGGCGCGCCCATTGCCTGCAAGCTCCTTGAGACGCCGGTTCAGCTCTCGAGGAGATAACTCGGCGGCGTCTAGAGTGACCAAGTCATGATCTCGCGCTGCTGAGGCTCGACTCGGTCGATCTCTTCGGAGAAGATGCTACGTAGTGCCACCTCTTCCGACGCGACCGCCACCACGTCGTCCGTTTCCATCGTAACCAGCGGTTTCGCCGACCACTGGTCTTTGGCGCACCCGAGCCCGTCCTCCGTCGATACGACGTAGGTGAACGTCCCGTCCAGGTCGTTCAGGGAGTCGCCCAGCGCCTTTTCGAGGGCCTCGCCTCGTGCCAGCTTGTCGGCTAGGTAGACCGCGATCAGCTCCGAGTCGTTCCCCGTCTGGAACCGGTGGCCCTGGTCCTCGTAGCGTCGCTTGAGCTTATGGTAGTTCGTGAGTTGCCCGTTATGTACGACCGTGACGTCCGGGAACGGGTAGGCCCAGAAGGGGTGTGCGTGACTGATGTCGACCTTGCTCTCGGTCGCCATCCGGACGTGCCCGATGCCGTGGGTGCCTCGTAGCCCGCCGACGTCGTGCCTCTCGGACAGCACGCTGGCCGTGCCTACGTCCTTGACTACCTCCGACACCCTGCCGATGCTGTGGATCTCCACGCCCTCTGTCCCGATCAGGGCCTCGGCCAGGTCGGGGACCTCGCCCTCGTAGTTCACCAGGAGCCTCAGGTACTCGCCCCAGCTTCGCCTGTCGGTAACCAAGCAGCCCACACGGGTCGCGGCCTCCTCGGCCCGGGCCAGCACCGCGTCAGCGCGGTCCGCGTCCTCCGTCCACAGACGCACGATGTAGTCGCCGTCGATGCCTTCGCCGGCGACGGTAACGCCAGTGGAGTCCCGCCCGCGATGGGCGAGAGAGTCCAGCATCCGCACCAGATCGCGGCCCACCGGGGCTTGGCCGTTCTGCCGCACGTTCTTGTAGATGATCCCGCTAATGCCGCACATCGATGCGCCTCACAACACAGCGGCCCGGCCAGCAGGTGGACGGGCCTTCGGGCACAAATATAGCACCGGCTATGAGCGCCTGCAACACTCCGGGGCCACTGCACACTTCGAAGCCACGGCCGCTCAAATCGTCTGCCGGCCCCGCTCGTCCAGAGCCCAGTCGAAGGACATTCGCAGATACCCACCACCGAGCAACGCACACCGGAAGGCTCTTCACCGACGTACCGATCGCGCTGAGCTTGTCGAAGCACCCCCGGACATTGCAAAGCGCCTAGACTCTGTTATTGAATGACCCGGAACACCATCCCGATATCAGGAGAGACCCATGGCGGGATGCCCCCCGGTGACGTTCACGGACATTTCCAGCGAAGTATGGAAGCGTCTGCGCTCCGAGCTTCAAGAGAACGGCATCGACGTGCCACCGGGGCCCAGCGGAAGCGTCTCCGGCCTCGGCATGTCGGGCGCCTACAGCTGGGACGAGGCCTCAGGCTCCCTGGAAGTCCAGGTCACAGGCAAGCCCATGCTGCTCCCCTGCAGCATGCTCAACGACCGGATGATCAGCGCCGTACAAGGTGCCGGAGGCACCGTACTGAAGTAGCTTGTGGCCAAAGGGATTCGACAAGCATCTACCGCAGTTTGGCACCAACTTCCTCAGCAGCCTTCTCAACTTCCGTAACGACCTCATTGAGAAACCGGTTTCGGCCTGGTGAGGGCGTCACATCCGGGATAGGTGCCGCAGGTTCGTAGATATCGTCTCCTATGATGCGTGCACGTACGAATGTCGATCCAGAGCCCCGCTTCCCGTAGGCACTCCTCCATTCACTCGTCCGCTCGGTCGAAATCCGCCGAATAGAGAGCCCTACCAACCGAGTTCCGATGAGTTTCGCAAGGGAGTCATACGTTTCTTGTCGTTCATCGTCTGTGGGCTCCGGACCTTCCCAACGTAGCGGATTCTGGACGAAGACGTAGATCCGTTCCACCAATTCCTTCCGAAGGTCTGCCACCGGGCGCAGCGAATGATATTCGTTCGCCATACCGGTTGCGAGCCGTCGGCTGAGGGCTTTCACTCGAGCCCAATGTACCTTGATGAACCCGGGTCTTTGCTCTAGGCCTAGTGGTCCGAAATGTTTGTAATGATTGGTTGATTGGCACGGGGGCTTTCCCCGCCATGCCTGGCTTTTGGAGACAGCCGCTGGGCAGTCCGGCTTTCCACCCGTCATTTCAAGGATGTTGGTCTACTAGCATCGGTCGCCAAGTTTCGTGGAAGGCAGCTGCGGCCTTTTGGATCGCCAGAACCAAGTTCATCCGGTCGTACACGGGCCGCGCGTCCGTCGGCGGTGGCTTCTCGATGGTCTCGTCTATCGCCTCCAACAGTCCTTTGAATTGCCTGATGGTCCGCCTACCCGCCGAAACGTCGCCTTTTAACAGATCTTGAATGTCGGCCAAAAAGAAACGCGAGCCGTTCAATCTTTTGCGTAGTGCAGCTCTTCTCGACAAAGAGCATGCCGGCGGCGACGGCGACGTCTTCAGGCTGCGCGTTCTCGAACCCGACGTTGACGAAGGCGTTTACCTTGCGATCGGGCGGGAACTGGGGAGTGCCTAGCGGCTGCTCGGGCAGATTCTCGACGGTAACCTTGACGTCTTTCAGGGCGCGCGTGAACCGGGCCCAGATCCGGTCGAAGGGCGCGGGGCTGCTGACCACCGTCGCCCATTCGGACACCCTGGTCTCCGGGACGTTGTAGGTCGTCAGCGTGTCGCTCACCTCGGTGCCCGTCGGCGCGGGCAGGTCGTCGAGGACGTCCGGCCGGTTCCAACGGTCGAGCTGCATGACCGGCACGTTCGGGAGCCGGTCGAGCAGCGTCTCCAGAGGCATGTCCCACAGCCTGTCCGGCGACACCTCCGGGAGGCGCGGTATCAGCCGCTCCTCGGAGACGAGCCCCACGACTTGGACCGCCCAGTCCAGGGGCGCTTCGTCCATTAACTCGCCAGCTTTTACCTTCTCCATCAGCGACCAGATGTCCGCCGACTGCGCGCCCGGGATCACGCCGATCAGCTCCACCCCCTTGTCTGTGCTCACGCGTTCCATCAGCCTGGCTGCAGGCTCGCTCTCCATCTGCTCGATGACTAGCTCGGCCTTGTCGATAGCCAGCCGCCCGAGCACCTCGGCGCCGACGTCCGGGTCGGCGTTCGTCAGCAGTGTCGCCCCGGCCTCCGCGCTCGCCTGCCGGACTATGCCTAGTAGCTCGTCAGCCGTCGTTGTCTCGACCGTCTGAGCGAGCACCGCAACGGGCGGACGGGCGAGTTCGGTCGACCGCGCGTCTACCTGCGCCCATAACAGAGTGAACGCCGCAACTACGACGACGAGAAAGAGAACGACCAACAGACCTGTGTGACGCATCAAGACACCTTGGGAAAAGTCTTCACCTATTGTACGGGTACGCCGCTGCCTTCAGTTCTGAAGCGCCGGCTCCCGCCGGCTGTGCCTCTCGATGGCCTCGACTCTGTTCAGCAGCGGCGGGTGCGAGTAGTTCAGAAATACGAAGAACGGGTGCGGTTCCAGATTCGAAAGGTTCTCGGCGGAGAGCTTCTTGAGCGCCTTGACCAGGCTTGCAGGCTCTTCGTACGTCTCCGCGGACCAGCGGTCGGCTTCGTATTCGTGTTTCCGCGACACGACTTGCATCACGACCGACAGGACGACGTTTACAGGCGTGTACAGCAACGCGAAGAACAGGAGCCCCGTGTAGATCGACTGCTCGTTCATGAAAAAGGCGTCGTAGAGTCCCGCGCTTCCCAGCACCACCGACAGCAGGAAAAAGACCACGCCCGTATTGGCCACGCGGATGACGATGCCTTGTAGGATGTGCCTCATCTTGTAGTGGCCGATCTCGTGCGCAAGGACGGCCACCAGCTCGGGCACGGTGTGCTTCTCGACCAGGGTGTCGAAGAGCGCGATGCGCTTGTTGCGGCCAAAGCCCGTGAAAAAGGCGTTCGCCTTGGTGGAACGCTTCGAGCCGTCGATCACGAAGATGTTGCTGACCGTGAAGTCCACGCCCTTTGCGTATTGGAATATAGCGTCGCGAAGGTTACCGGCTTCGAGAGGAGTGAACTTGTTGAAGATAGGCATTATCCAGGTCGGCGCCACGAACTCCAGCGCCAGCGTGAACAACGTCACCGCGATCCAACAGTATAGCCACGCGAGGGACCCCGCGTACTCGAAGAAGGCCAGCACGCCCGCCAGCACCGGTACGCCGATCACGGCGGCCAGCGCCAGCCCCTTGAGGAGATCGGTGACAAACGTGCGAGGTGTCGTCTTGTTGAACCCGAACCGCTCCTCGATAACGAACGTAGAGTAGATACTGAACGGCAACGAGACCACGAAGTACGCGACCACTAGGATGCCAACGTACAGTACGCCTGTCAGAATGACGTGCAGCTCCCACCCGCGCACGACCTCGTCGAGGAAGTTGAAGCCGCCGACGAACCAGAACCCCAGCAGCACCACGAGCGAGAATGTGCTCGTCACCAGGCCGAACCGCGTCGTCGCCCGCGTGTACTCCTGGGACTTGCGGTACTCATCGGGCTTGTACACGTCCTGAAGCGCCGCGGGCATCTCCGGCTTCATCGCCCGGAGGTTAAGCACATTCGCGACCACGTCGAGAACATACTCGATCAGAACGGCCACCAGAATAACGAAGAAGAACGCGTTCATGCTTCGGCCGTCAGTCGATCAGTCGTAGGGGCGTTTGCGTGCGCCCGCGCTCCAGGCGCCGAACGATCGTAGGGGCAGCGCCCCCGTGCCTGCCCTGTCCGCTCCGCCGCCTCCGCCCGCTCATGGTGAGCCCGTCGAACCATTGATTGACCCGAACTCATGTACTATAATGTAGACGAGAGGACCCCGCAGGTCGGTCCTTTTGTTTCTGGTCACCCGACACAGCACGAGGAGAGAGATAATGCACCAGACGACCACCAAAATCGACCACCAGTACCCTGTGCCCCGTGCCCTGCACCCCACTCCCCACCTGTCGCACACCCCCGTCCAGATGTCGCAATGCTCAGATACGGATGCGACGATTCGCGACGGTTTGCAACAGGGTAATTTTTTCGCACCCCACTTATCCTCAACGCATCACGATCCCCAAGGAGGACTTGCACAAAAATAGAGTCTTACCTCTTCTCCCGGCCTCTGGGAGAAGACTGAGATGAGGGCTCTTTCGGCTAGCCCTCGGACACCCCTATTATCACAGGGAATGGTATCGAACGAACTGTCCGAGAAGCAGCTCGCCGTCCTGCCGTGCCTTGGTATCGTCGCCACTAGTGTCTTCGACACGCCCTCGGTGTCTGAGGCCGCCACCGCGCCAGCGCCCGCCGAGGTAGCGTCCGCCAGCCCGTGACTCTTGAGACAGCGGCCACCTGGGCCTGCTCGGGCGTGCCCTATTCGTTCTCGCCGAACCGACGGATCTCGTTGATGACCTCTTGAGGGACATTCTTGGGCACGATCCCCGCGTCCACTTTCGCCTTCTGGACCGCAATCCGTATCTCCTCTACGACCTCTGGGTTGGCCAGCGTAGTTGTGTCCCCGACGTCGATGAAGTTCGAGATCGAGGCGATAACTCGTCGCATGATCTTCCCCGATCGCGTCTTCGGCAGGTCGTTCGTCACCCAGACATGCGCCGGCCTGGCGATGGGACCGATGATCTGAGCGGTGGCCTTCTTCACACGCTCCTCGACCTCGGGGCCCGCTTCGTACCCGGGCTTGAGAGATACAAATACCTCGGGCACCCGGCCCTTTAGCTCGTCGTACGCCGGCACTGCGGCCGCCTCGCCCACCTCCTCAACGGTCAGGGCAGCCGATTCCAGCTCCTTGGTGCCCAGCCTGTGGCCAGCAACGTTGATCACGTCGTCCACCCTCCCGACGATACGGAAGTAGCCGTCAGCCGCCTGCATCGCGCCGTCGCCCGTGAAATACGGCCAGTCGTGCCAGTCCTTGCTGTTCGGGTCCTTGTTGTACTTCTGGAAGTACGTGGAAACGAACCGGTCCGGGTCGCCCCAGATTGTCTGCATGAAGCCGGGCCACGGGTTCCTGATGCAGATGTTGCCGCCTTTGCCGCCCCCTGCTTCGACTTCGTTGCCGTCCTCGTCATAGATCACGCCGTAGATGCCCAGCGCACCCGGACCGCAGCTCCCCGGCTTCATGTCCTGGAGGCCCGGCAGAGTCGTGCCGATGAACCCGCCCGTCTCGGTCTGCCACCAGGTATCGACGATGGCAGCCTCTCCTTTGCCCACGACGTCGTAGTACCACCTCCAGACCTCAGGCTCGATGGGCTCGCCGACCGTCGTCATATGCTTGAACTTGTAGTCGTATTTGGCAGGTTCGTCCGGCCCGGTCTTCCTCAACATCCGGATTGTGGTCGGCGCCGTGTGGAAGATGTTCACTCCAAGCCTCTCCGCTATCCTCCAGGGCCGTCCCGGGTCGGGGAAGGTGGGTACGCCTTCGTACATCACGCTCGTCGCAGCGACCGACAATGGGCCGTACACGATGTAGGAGTGACCCGTAATCCAACCAATGTCCGCGAAACACCAGTAGACGTCCTCCGGGTGGATGTCCTGGTAGTACTTCGAGGTTCCCGCGACGTACGAGAGGTACCCACCGGTGCTGTGCTGGCAGCCTTTGGGCTTCGCAGTCGTTCCGCTGGTGTACATCAGGAACAAGGGGGCCTCGGCGGGCATCGAGACCGGGTCGACTTTCTCGCCTCGATAGTCAGCCAGCAGGTCGTCGACGAGGTAGTCTCGGCCGTCGACCATCGGGGTTTTGGCCGAGTACTTGCCGGGGTAGCGTCGCCAGACCAGGACCTTGTCGACCTTCCCGCCGCCCTTCTCGGCTTGTTCGACGGCTTCGTCGGCCTTGACTTTATGGTCCAGCAGCTGGCCGTTTCTCCAGTACGCGTCCATCGTTATGAGGACCTGGCTTTCGGAGTCGACGATCCGGTCCCCGCACGCAGTACCGCTAAACCCGCCGAAGACCTGGGAATGGACGACTCCGAGCCGCGCGCAGGCCAGCATCGTTATCGGTAGATCCGGGGTCATAGGCATGTGAAGCGTTACCCGATCTCCCGCTTTGACCCCAGCGAAGTCCCGGAGGAGTGCTGCGAACTCATTTACCCTCACCCACAGATCGCGATACGTCACTACCTGGTCGGGCTCGTCCTCCACCTCGGAGACCCAGATGAAAGCGGCTTTGTCTCCGTACTGTTCAAGGTGCCTGTCCACGCAGTTGTAGCTCGCGTTGAGCTTACCCCCTACCCACCACTTCCAGAACGGCGGGTTCGACGTGTCAACCGTTGTGTGCCACTTCTGATCCCAGCTGAGAAGGTCCGCGTATTCCGTGAAGTACTCAGGAAAGTTCTCCTCGGAGAAGCGGTCGAACACCGCCGGATCGGACATATTTGCCTGTGCGACAAACTCGGGGCTCGGGCTAATTGAGTCCTCTTCCTTCCAATGGGCAGCGATCTCGGCTTCGCTAACTTCGTTGGTCTGGGTCATTCCTGGTCTCTCCTTGTGCTGGGTGTGGGAGCTTCGATGACCGTTTCTTGGAAACGTCCTCAAGCCGAGGCCTGTGTCGATAGGCGGTCACTCCGCCGCAAATGGCGTCGCCTCGCCGTCTCGTGGCGCTCTATATATTAACGGGACTGTCAACCAGGATTGTATCTGTTTGCGACGCGCTGTCCAAGGTCGACAAAACGAAAGGCCCCGCCGTTTGCGGCAGGGCCTTTAACATCGCGTCCTCCGACGATTTGGTCTTACTGGACCTGGCCATTCAATCCTACGCCGGAATCATCTTTGTGCCTCTCCAGCCTCTCAAGCATCTCCCTAAGCCCGAATCCACCGAGGGAGGGCGTCGGGTTAGCATCCTGAAGAGGCCAGAGGGTGCTCTTCTGAATCTGGGATAATGGTTTTGTAACAGCAAAACAGTCCCAGAGAAGGAGCACCCAATAGATGCTACCACGCAACCAGCCCGACCGTATCCGTATCGTCTTTGACGATCACCGCCTGGTGGCCAATGCCGGTCTGCTCCTGCCGGCCACCCTCGCCCGGCATCTGGGCCTGCGGGAACTCGTTGACCATCACCTTGACCTGGGCGGCGCGCCGGGGCGGGCCAACACCGGAGACAAGCTGATGACCCTGGTGGCCTCAGCCATGGCCGGCGGCGACTGCATCGACGACGCTGATGTGTTGCGCACCGGGGGGACGGCCTGCACCCTGGGCGGCACGGTCAAGGCGCCATCCACCCTGGGCACCTTCCTGCGCAGCTTCCGGTGGGGCCACGTCCGCCAGCTGGATCGGGTGAGCCGGGAGCTGCTGGCCCGGGCCTGGGCCGCTGGGGCCGGACCCGGCGACGCGCCGTTCACCATCGACCTCGATTCCACCATCTGCGAGACCTACGGACTGGCCAAGGAGGGCGCCCGCCACCACGGCTATACCGGCAAGCGGGGCTACCACCCACTGCTGGCCATCGCCGCCGGCACCGGAGACGTGCTGATGTCCCGGCTGCGCGAGGGCCGGGCCAACACCGCCCGCGGCGCCGCCCACTTCCTGCGGGAGACGGTGGGACGGGTGCGCTACGCCGGGGCCAACGGACGACTCACGCTACGGGCCGACAGCGGGTTCTACACTCATGGCGTGGTATCCGTCTGCCGCAAGATGGATGTCCGCTTCTCCATCACCATCCGCCAGCATAAAAGCCTGCACAATCTCATCGAGGCGATACCCGAAGATGCCTGGACGCCGATTCCTTACTGGATGGACGGCGCCGCCGATGTGGCCGAGACCACCTGCACTCCCTTCCAGAGTGAACCTGACGCCGCGCCGGTGCGGCTCATCGTCCGGCGTGTGAAGCCCACGCCCGGTTCCCAGCTGGCCCTCTTCGCCACCTACAGCTATCACGGCTTCATCACCGACCGGGACGGGGAGATGCTCGAACTGGAGGCCGACCATCGCCGCCACGCCGAGATCGAGAATGCCATCCGAGACCTCAAGCACGGTGTGGGGTTGAACCATCTCCCCTCGGGCCGCTTCGCCGCCAACGCCGCCTGGCTGGCGGTACAGGTGATGGCCCACAACATCGCCCGCTGGACAGCGCGCATCGGTCTGGGCGAGCAGGTGGTGACCACCAAGACCCTCCGGCGGCGGTTCTTCTCCCTGGCCGGACGGATCACCCGCTCGGCGCGCCGCCTCACACTGCATCTGCCACAGCGCTGGCCTTGGGAAGCCCAGTTCGATCGTGCCCTGGCCCGATTGCGCGCCCTGCCACTCCCTGCCTGACGGCGGCGGCGGCAACCGGCCGCCATCCGGCCAACCGAACGTCCCCGCGAACTCGCGCCAGTCCGGTCTGCGAGTGCCTCTTGCTGTGTCCTCTCCCCGCTATCTCGCCCTGACCAACATTCGCAGACGGTCACAAAGTCTCCCCGCGGCAACTGAAGACAAACACCGGCCCCCCTCTACCCCAAATCGTGCCCGGACCATCGCCCTCCCTTGCCCCTATCGCCCGTTCCGCTGCTGCATAGTCATCCCTTCGGTGGATTTGGGCTAAGTTGTTGCGGGGTGAGATCGCCTAGGCTGTCGAGCCGCTCGAGGTACTCCCGGGTGACCGCACCGTCGAAGCGGAACTGGGGACCACGGAGACCTCCGAACTGGTACGTTCGTCCACCGCTGTGCGGCAAGAGCTTCGAGCCGGCGAATGGATGGTAGAAACCGTGGCCGACGATCGTCGGTCCGAACGGCATCTGCCCTTGTGCCACAAGCTTAACGTCGCCTTCGACATCCACGACCCAGGTCCTGTCGGTTTCGTTCAAGCCGCCCAGATCATTATGCTTGGTGAGAACGACGGTTTCGTCAGAGATCTCGTACGAGATCGTTGCAGAACCGTCCTCAGGGTCCAGATCGAAGATGCCGTTCCCTACGTCGAGATTGCTCACAGTCCCTGCCACGGCCCTCAGCGTCTTAAATCCATCGCCCGCGTGTATTACGATCTCGGCGCTGGCGACCCCGGCGTGCAGGTTGTGAAGAATCCCCTGCAATGGGCCGGGGAGTTGGTACGGCACCGCGAAGTGCAGCCGGGCTGCGGTCTTAACCTGGCGCTCGCCAACCTCTACTTCCACGACCTCCGTGTTGCCGTTTCGAACTACCGTGAACGACAGCTTCTCGCCGGGATGCGTCGCCTGTACGATACGGACCACCTGCCTCGAGGTCGTAACGGTGACCCCGCCGACCGAGACAATAACGTCGCCCGCCTCGAGCAGACCGCTCGCAGGCCCGTTTTCGTCAACCCCAAGCACCCGCACCGGGCCCGAGACCTCTAGCTCTTCAGCTTCTTCTGAAGAGACCGTGTGAATTCGGATGCCGACATATGGCGTCTTGTCGGCGTCTTCGTCGTCCGGATCACCTGCCTTCAACAACTGGACGGGCGGAGCCACGGTCTCCGATCGTTCAGCCGCCCACGTCGAGTTAGTCCACATCGCCGCTCCGGCGGCCACAAACAGCACTGCTGCGGATACGAAGATCGCCGCACCCAGTCTCTTCATCGCGTAGGCCTCCTGTCTCGTTCTCAGATACTTACAACGCAAAAAGGCGGTGCCCGGTTAGCGCCCAGCTCCTTCCTCATCGCTGGGTCTGACCGGGCACCGCCGCTTCAAGGGGGGCCCTTACTCAGTACTACGGCACGGCAAGTCAGGCGGATTCAGGGAGCCGGGAATCGGGCTCGAGCTGATAGGTTGAAGCGCAAGGTCATGGGTGCTTCATTGACGACACCCACCTGCGTGTCATTCTGATTGAGCGCAGCGATTGAAGAATCTAAGATCGTCGTGGTTGCGGAAGACCTCTGCCAATGGGATGTCTCGTAGATTCCTCACTACCCTCGGAGCTTGTGAGGTTTTGGGTTCTGTGGTGGAAATGAGATGATCCTGGGGGTTTATCGGCCTGGCTTAAATAAACGGGATTCGCTGTGGCTGGCGAGTTGACCCGTTGGTGGGACGGACTATCGTTGTGTCACGCAGGCCTTTGGCCTACGTGCCCTCCCCTTTGGCTGAAGCTATGGGAGTCAGGGCTATCCAACGCAACAAGTTATGTGCCACCGCCACCAAGAGCAGGATTGCGGTGGCTTTGTGGAGGCCTCGTACCGTGAACTGGGAAACCCCGTGCTGACGTACCTGCGCATTCGCCCATTCCGCCGTGGCGCCCCGCTCCCTGTAGACGGTCTGAGCCTCCTGCGTAGCCATGCGCTGTCGCCACTGCACTACTGCCGGACTATCTCCGTAGCGGGGCTGGTACCGCTCCTCCTCCTTTTTGTCCCGAGGCAGTCGGACCGGCGCGTACACTGTGACACCCCGTCCCTCCAGGGTGGTAATATCGGCCCGCGCCGCGAAAGCGCCATCTATCAGGTAGGCCTTGGGATGCTGGCCTGTACGCTGGGCCACCTGGGCCTCCATGGGCGACGCCTGCCCAGCATCCCCTGTGCTAACGACATCGACCCCCACGATCACTCCACTGGCGCCGTCGGTGGCCAGTTCCACGTTGTAAGCCGGCCGAAAGCCTCCATCCGGCATCTTCATCACCCGCACCTGCGGGTCCGTGCTGGAGACCCGGGGCGCCGTCACTTTTTTTCGTTTCCTTTTGGCCAGAGTTTGCTGCTGACGTTTCTTGGCGGCCTTGGCTTGCGGCAGGTATCCCAAGGCCTTGTTCACCCGCTCCACCCGCTCACGGGCCGCTCGCTCCCGCGCACTCTGTTGTCGTTTGCTTACCCCGGGGTCGGGATGCTCCCGCTCCGAGGCCAGCCGTTCCACCTGGGCCTGCGCCTCCTTCAGGTAGGCATCCAGCCCCTGCTGTCGACGGAAGGAAGAGGCTCCGGCGCTGGCCCGCACCCTCATCCCATCTTGCGCCACCCGCTCCAGGGTCACCGCATCGGCGGCCATCAACGAGGCCACGATCTGGGTCAGCAACTCGTCCAGGGCAGCCCGGTGGGCCACCCGAAAGTCCGACAACATGTGGTAGTTGATGGGCACCCCACCGCAAACCCAGCGATAGGCGTCGTGCTCCTCGCACAGGAGGGCCAGACGCCGGGCGCTCCCCACCCCATCCACTGTCGCCAAAAGCCACAGGGCCAGAAGTACCTGGGGATCCGTCGTTGGGCGACCAGGGCGCTCTACCACCGCCTTGATCGAACCATAGAAGGCCGACAAGTCCAACTCCTCCAACAGCCCCCAGATAGCTCTGGCCGGGTGGTCCTGAGCCACCGAAGCCTCCAGGTCCCGGGCGACCCACTGCAGTTGCTCGCGTACCGGTCGCACAACTCGCGCCTGTTCAGGCTGCGTCGGCGACCCAGGGGGCCCAGCCTCGGCCGCAGGCAGTTCAAACAGCGTATCTTCGCTCACCGGATACCTCCAGACCTCAGTTTTTCCTATTGTCCTCCATCACCTCGCAACCACGCCAGCGAACTGAATCAATTTACTCACAAGCTCTCAGTATGACAAACCGCCGTGGTTCCTAGTCGGATGGCTCACGCGATTCGGAATTCGCGCTCCTCGATCTCGCCCGCCTCGCTGATGTTGTACACACGGATGTCGGGGTCCTCTTTGTTCTCCAGCGACACCAGGACGTAATAGAAATCGAAATAGCCGCTCTGGAGCGCCATCCTCACGTCGGTCGGCGAAGGGTATGCCGGAGAGTGGGTATGGGAGTGGTAGAACGCCATCAGCTGCCACCCTTTCCGCTCCGCATCAAGGTCGGCGTTGAGGTGCTCTTGAGGGTCCATCAGGTATAGATAAGGACTCTTCGCGGTGTTCGTGATCCGGTACGACTGGCGGATTTCCTCGTTTTCGCCGGCGAGGATCCCGCAGCATTCAAGAGGGTCCTCCTCGACGGAGTGAGCGATCATCTCATCGATATAGCGCTTGTCGATCGTTAGCAAGGTGAGCCTCTTGGCCAGACGGGCCAAGCGTATTTATAGCCGGAGTGAGGCACATCTTTCAAGGAGTGCTACAAGTGGCCTCTGGAGGCCGGCTTGTGATAACGGTAGAATGCCGTCGCCGGGTTCTCCATCCGGCGAAGAGCTGGCCAGATGGGCCGGCTTCAACGACTGAGGCTTATCGAATGGCGGTTGTTAACACAGTCTTGGGACCCATCGACACCGCTGATATGGGATTCACTCTCAGCCATGAGCACGTGTCGATCGGTTCAGGCGGGTTTCCTTACGTCTTTCCCGAGTTCATCGACCGCCAAGCGACTCTCGAAAGAGCCGTCCGTGACTTGACGCAGGCCCGAAGGGAGGGGGTCCGTACCATCGTAGACATGGCGCCCCACGACCAGGGGCGTGACGTTCGCCTTCAAGAAGAGGTCTCGCGGCTTTCCGGGGTCAACATCATCGCGTGCTCTGGGACGTGGCTCGACGTTCCGCGGTTCTTCTGGGACGCCGATCCGGACAAGATCGCCGACCTGTACGTTGGGGAAATCGAAGAGGGAATCGAGGGGACCGGAATCAAGGCCGGCATCCTGAAGGCGGCTTCGGATGCCGGCGGCGTTAAGCCGCAAGAAGAGATCGTGCTTAGAGCGGTCTCACGCGCCTCGAATCGGACGGGTGCTCCGATAATGACCCACACCTGGGCGCCAGAGCGAATCGGTCTGCAGCAGGTGCGCGTGTTCCAGGACGAGGGAGTCGACCTGGAACGCGTATGTATCGGGCACAGCAACGACACCACCGACTTGCATATACTCGTCGCGCTACTGGAAACCGGGGTCTGGCTGGGAATGGACAGGCATCCGCAGTGGTCGTCCCACGTGCCCTCGTGGGAGGAGAGGACCCGGACCGTGAAAGCCCTCATCGACGCCGGGTGGGGCCACCGGGTGATGCTCGGGCACGACTGGGACTCGACCATCGGCCTCTACCCGCCGACCGTTCGGGCCGAGAAAGAAGCCGGCAATCCTGACAACTACCTCTTCATCACTCGCCGGGTGCTTCCTATGCTGAAGTCGCTCGGAGCCAGCCACGCGGACCTAACCACGTTGATGGTCGATAATCCGCGTAAATTCTTCGAAGGACGTCCGGACGTCAAGGAGCCAAAATGACTGTAACGTTGCGCAGCGGAAACTATAGCTACGAGGCGCTGGACTCGTGGGAGCAGCTCCCCGAGGGTGTCAGGCTGCTCGAGTGTCCTGGGGTCGCCGTGAACTCCAAGGACGAGGTACACGTGCTCACCCGCAACGACAAGTCCGAAGTGCTCGTGTTCGGCCCCGACGGGAAGTTCCGGAGGAGCTTCGGCCGGGGCGTCTTCAGCGACTTCTCCCATGGTATACACATCGGCACCGACGACTCAATCTACTGCGCCGACGTGGGCTCCCATACGATCACCAAGTTCAGTCCGGACGGACGGCTCGCCTTAACTATCGGTGTTCCGTACAAACCTTCCGAGATGTGGAGCGGCGACCCGTTCAACAGGCCCACTGACGTCGCGGTCTCGCCGAACACCGGCGACATCTTCGTTAGCGATGGGTACGGCAACTCCCGCGTCCACAAGTACACACGCGAAGGTGAGTACGTTCTCTCCTGGGGAGAGCCGGGCATCGACCCCGGACAGTTCATTTACCCGCACAACATCGTGGTCGACGCACAGGACAAGGTCTACGTCGCCGACAGGGAGTGCCATCGAGTGCAGGTCTTTGACGTAGACGGCCGCTTCATCACGATGTGGAACAACGTCTTCCGCCCATGTGGAATGACCCTCGGGCCCGACGGCAACATCTACATCGGCGAGCTGAAATCCGAAGGCGTGGCCAGCCCGCCAGGTGGACTCGGCCATCGCGTCAGCATCTGGAGCCTCGAGGGCAAGCAGCTTGCTAGGCTCGGCCACGCCGAGGTCGGCGAAGAGACGGGTCGATTCATCGCCCCGCACGCCGTGGCCGTTGACTCGAGCCTCGACATCTACGTCGGCGAGGTCACCTACTCGATAGATGGCGGTGGCCGTTTCATGGACCCGCCGATCGAGCGCAGAAGCCTCCGGAAGCTCAAAAGGACCGCCTAGCCGGACAGCATAGAGGCCGTTCCTTACTCAACCCGAAACGAAGTGAACTCTCCGGTTGCCGGGGTCCACTCAACGTCGATGTCGTCTACGTAGGACGCAGGTGGGCCCTTCCGAAGGTGCTGCAGGAGGTCTCTGAGCACCATCTCAGGACCTTCGGAAATGATCTCAACCGTTCTTCCGTCTGACAGGTTCCGTACTAAACCCACCAGGTCAATCGCCCCCGCCCTTCGATATGCGAAGTCCCGAAAGAAGACGCCCTGCACACGTCCGCGCACGAGGGCGCGCATCCTGACCGAATCTTCCTCGCTACCGCGATCCATGGTTGATTCCCTCGTAAAAACCCGTTTTGAGGAAGTTCCAGCGCTTTAGCACATGTGAGCGCTACCGTATGTTGGGGTAGGACACGGAACAGAGACTGTATATTGTACCCAGGCAAGGGTACGGTTGTTCTAATTCGACCTGCACAGACTTTTTACGAGAGAATCATGGTTAGTCACCTCTGTCGCGTGGCGCCCCTTCGGCAACCGGGTCCGGCGGTGAGTCGGGCAGGCTAATGCGCGAAGACCCCTCAACCTGTATAATACAAGTCAGCCTGTTGCGGGCCTCTGAACCTAGACGCCTAGGGTGTTATCCCTAGAGAAATTCACGTAGGCCCGCAATAGGTCTTTTGCTGTGTTGGGAAGTCCGTAACCCCCACCAAGCCGCCGCCCAGACCAAAGTGGGGGGCTAGGCCCGGAATCGCGGGGAGTCGTTATTCACCCAACTGGTCCCGAGGACAGCTTGACAACTCTGAGCCGATTAGGATATTAAAACGGCATAGCCCCGCTCGGCCGAATGTGCAGGTCCTGGGATCGATTGCTTTGGGGGTACCGAACTAGTGGTCCAACATCATTGAAATGAATACCATGATAGTCATTGTTCCTCTTGGGGGTTCAATTGTAACGTTGAACCGAGGAGGAACCATGATGTCTACCAAGAGGTACCGTATCAGACTGACTACCGACGAACAACAGGAACTCAACGCCTTGGTCTCACGCGGTCGGGCTGCGGCGTACAAACAGACCCATGCGCGCATTCTGCTGATGAGCGATGAGTCACGCTCGGACGGGGGAATGAAGGACGCGGACATCACCAGCGCGCTCGGTGTGGGACAGTCAACGGTCGAGCGAATACGCAAGCGCTGTGTAGAGGAGGGGGTCGAGTCTGCGCTGAATCGCAAAAAGCAACTGCGTCGGCGTCAAAAGAGACTGGACGGCGAAGGTGAAGCACGGTTGATAGCGATGGCCTGCGGGGAACCGCCGGAGGGGCGTGCCAGTTGGACCCTGAAGCTGTTGGCTGACCAGTTGGTCGAGTGTGAGATAGTCGAGACCATCAGCACCGAGACGGTTCGCCAGGCGCTTAAAAAAACGAACTGAAGCCGTGGCTGAAGCAGAGTTGGTGCATCCCGCCCGGTCAGAGCGCGGAGTCTGTGTGCGCGATGGAAGACGTACTGGAGGTCTACCAACGGCCGTACGATGGGAATGAGGTTCTGGTGTGCATGGATGAGACGAGCAAACAGCAAGTCAAGGAGACGCGAGTGCCGCGTCCCGCAGCGCCCGGCTTATCGGCGGCATACGACTACGAATACGAGCGCAATGGAGTGAGCAGCCTGTTCATGCTGTTTGCACCGTTGGACGGATGGCGCCGAGTCGAGGTCAGAGAGCGTCGCACGAAGGTGGACTGGGCGCATGTGATAAAGAAACTGGTCGACGAGGACTACCCTGACAGAGACCGGATCGTGCTGGTAATGGACAATCTCAACACTCACAAGCTGTCCTCGCTATACGAGGCATTCGAGCCTGCTGAGGCGAGGCGTATAGCTGAGCGACTGGAGATACACTACACTCCCAAACACGGGAGTTGGTTGAATATGGCGGAGATAGAGATCGGTGTGCTGGCTCGACAGTGCCTGGACCGACGGATTGCCAATCAAGACATCCTGCGCGGCGAGGTCAATGCTTGGCAGAATCAACGCAACCGGGATGTGATACGAGTGGATTGGCGCTTCACTACCGAGGATGCGCGCATCAAGCTAAAGTCACTCTACCCATCAATACAAAAAAGTTGAACCACTAGACTACCTTCGGAGGGGCATTCGAAGGGCGCATTCGAGCCAAGCAGGGCTATATATTGTATAGCAACGGCGCACGTGCACTGTCAATAGCACTTAGCCCAAATCCACCGAAGGGATGACTATGCAGCAGCGGAACGGGCGATAGGGGCAAGGGAGGGCGATGGTCCGGGCACGATTTGGGGTAGAGGGGGGCCGGTGTTTGTCTTCAGTTGCCGCGGGGAGACTTTGTGACCGTCTGCGAATGTTGATTCTCTCGTAAAAAGTCTGTGCAGGTCGAATTAGAACAACCGTACCCTTGCCTGGGTACAATATACAGTCTCTGTTCCGTGTCCTACCCCAACATACGGTAGCGCTCACATGTGCTAAAGCGCTGGAACTTCCTCAAAACGGGTTTTTACGAGGGAATCAATGTTGGTCAGGGCGAGATAGCGGGGAGAGGACACAGCAAGAGGCACTCGCAGACCGGACTGGCGCGAGTTCGCGGGGACGTTCGGTTGGCCGGATGGCGGCCGGTTGCCGCCGCCGCCGTCAGGCAGGGAGTGGCAGGGCGCGCAATCGGGCCAGGGCACGATCGAACTGGGCTTCCCAAGGCCAGCGCTGTGGCAGATGCAGTGTGAGGCGGCGCGCCGAGCGGGTGATCCGTCCGGCCAGGGAGAAGAACCGCCGCCGGAGGGTCTTGGTGGTCACCACCTGCTCGCCCAGACCGATGCGCGCTGTCCAGCGGGCGATGTTGTGGGCCATCACCTGTACCGCCAGCCAGGCGGCGTTGGCGGCGAAGCGGCCCGAGGGGAGATGGTTCAACCCCACACCGTGCTTGAGGTCTCGGATGGCATTCTCGATCTCGGCGTGGCGGCGATGGTCGGCCTCCAGTTCGAGCATCTCCCCGTCCCGGTCGGTGATGAAGCCGTGATAGCTGTAGGTGGCGAAGAGGGCCAGCTGGGAACCGGGCGTGGGCTTCACACGCCGGACGATGAGCCGCACCGGCGCGGCGTCAGGTTCACTCTGGAAGGGAGTGCAGGTGGTCTCGGCCACATCGGCGGTGCCGTCCATCCAGTAAGGAATCGGCGTCCAGGCATCTTCGGGTATCGCCTCGATGAGATTGTGCAGGCTTTTATGCTGGCGGATGGTGATGGAGAAGCGGACATCCATCTTGCGGCAGACGGATACCACGCCATGAGTGTAGAACCCGCTGTCGGCCCGTAGCGTGAGTCGTCCGTTGGCCCCGGCGTAGCGCACCCGTCCCACCGTCTCCCGCAGGAAGTGGGCGGCGCCGCGGGCGGTGTTGGCCCGGCCCTCGCGCAGCCGGGACATCAGCACGTCTCCGGTGCCGGCGGCGATGGCCAGCAGTGGGTGGTAGCCCCGCTTGCCGGTATAGCCGTGGTGGCGGGCGCCCTCCTTGGCCAGTCCGTAGGTCTCGCAGATGGTGGAATCGAGGTCGATGGTGAACGGCGCGTCGCCGGGTCCGGCCCCAGCGGCCCAGGCCCGGGCCAGCAGCTCCCGGCTCACCCGGTCCAGCTGGCGGACGTGGCCCCACCGGAAGCTGCGCAGGAAGGTGCCCAGGGTGGATGGCGCCTTGACCGTGCCGCCCAGGGTGCAGGCCGTCCCCCCGGTGCGCAACACATCAGCGTCGTCGATGCAGTCGCCGCCGGCCATGGCTGAGGCCACCAGGGTCATCAGCTTGTCTCCGGTGTTGGCCCGCCCCGGCGCGCCGCCCAGGTCAAGGTGATGGTCAACGAGTTCCCGCAGGCCCAGATGCCGGGCGAGGGTGGCCGGCAGGAGCAGACCGGCATTGGCCACCAAGCGGTGATCGTCAAAGACGATACGGATCCGGTCGGGGTGGTTGCGTGGCAGCATCTATTGGGTGCTCCTTCTCTGGGACTGTTTTGCTGTTACAAAACCATTATCCCAGATTCAGAAGAGCACCCTCTGGCCACTTCAGGATGCTAACCCGACGCCCTCCCTCGGTGGATTCGGGCTTAGCCTCAACTCCTCCAACCCGGCTTACCTCACGCCTTGACCTGCTGCGCCAACTGGTCCATGTAGGCCTCCCGGCCCATCAGTTCCTTCTTGTAGTGCCAGCGCGACTTCTCCGGGTACATGACCAGGATCCGGTCTTCGAGGGGCAATTTCACGGGCACCCTACCCTGGCGATGGGACTCTCTTAGCGCGATGGCGATTTCGAGGGCGTGCCGCATGTCGTCGCCTGTGCTCACTTTGAGCTCCGCGCCGGTCTCCAGGGAGTTCACGATATCCTCGACAATCGGCGGCATGACCTCTCCTGGCGACTGCCATCCGTCGGGGCCGTAGCCGCGAGGGGCAAACATCTGCTCTTCGAAGACGCCGTCGACTTCCTTTAGCGTGGAGCCCGGGCCCGGCTCCCCCTCGCTATCCACCCTCAGCAGATGCAGTCCCCGGCCGGTGTTGTTCGAGTTGTAGATCACTCCTCGGGTCCCCACGACCTCGATTCCGCGCCAGCGAACGTCGCTGTAGCTGCTGAAGCATTCGACGCCGTTCGAGAACCGAATGTACCCACCGATGTCCCCGTATCCCGGCGTTCCTTCGCCGTAGTCTTCCTCATAGTCGCTTTGCGGGTCGCCGCTGACCCAACCCACTACCCAATCGACATCGGCCGTGCCGGCGAACTTGCGGGCCAGGTTTAGCCCGTGTGTCCCCATCTGGCCATTGCCCTCGTACAGGTTGATGCGCCGGACCTCGCCGATCTCGCCACTTGCCGCCATCGCATAGGCCTTGCGGTAGTCGGGATGGCTTGATACCACCACTCCGGTCGCAAGTGGGATTCCGCGGCTGCTGCACTCTTCGACCATCCGATCGGCGTCGGAGAGCATCGCGGTTAGCGGCTTCTCGCAGAACACGGCCTTCACACCGGCTCTGGCGGACGCCACGACGGCATCGGCGTTGGGCCTGACTGGCAGCACGGCCATGGCGATGTCGATCTGTTCCTTGGCGAACATCTCGTCGTAGGTGCTGTAGCCGGGAACATCGAATCGCCCGGCGGCGAGCTCAAGGTTCTCCGAGTCCGTGTCGGCCACGGCAGCCATTTTGCAGAGGGGATGCATGTCGAAGGTGTGGGCCCGGCTGGGGCCGGCCCGCCCACAGCCGATAAGCGCTACCTTGTACTTTGGCTCTTGCGTCGATGTCATTTCTTCCTCCTAGGCCATCGGGCCGACTACTGGAACGGGACTGGAATCCGGTCACCGTGCCAGGGAAAGGCGTAGCTCGGGTCGTTGACAAAACGCCGCAGTCCCGCCTCGACGCGCAGTGTCGACGAGGGCGGCAACTCGACGACGAAGTGTTTTCCGTCGACCTGGACCGTGCTCTTGTCGTCGCCGTCACCACGGCTGACGTCCGTGAACTGGTGCTCTCCGAAGGCGCCCGCTTGAACGATGAGACGTCGCGGCTCCGTCCTGCTGACGTTGACGAGCTGGACGCCAACAGCGTCCTCGGCGAGCTTGTCGACAAGAGCCGCTACGTCTTCAGGCAGGCCGGGGCGAGCGCCGTCGGCGTCGAAGTACCGCACAGTCGCCCGTGACAGGCCGCCGTGGTAGACCGACTGCGGCGCGCCCAAAGCCACGTGCGTCAGGGCCTTGGTGCGGACAGGGTTCTGGGCGACCCGGTTATCCTCGATGATCGTCGCGGCGTCGCGGTTGTCGCTCATCATCTCATCGTAGGTCTTGAGCGCGCCGTCGAGCTCAGCACGGAGCGTCTCCTCCGGCCATCTGGGGTTCTGGCCCTCGTAGTACTGGAAACGGGAGTACTCCAGCTTGCCGGAGTAGAAGTCGGCCCCCTCGCTGTCGACGAGATTCCAGTCTCGCTCAGGGTCGGCGTCGCGGACTTTTTTGATGAGATCGCGGTCCTCTCCCGACATAGAGGCGTGATACAGGTGGGCCAGCTCGTTCATGCGGACCAGCTGCTCCGTGCCGGTGACTGGATTCCACATCAGGTGGCCCCAACCGTCGGGGCCGTGTCTGACTGCCATCAGCAACTGGCCGTCCTCCCGAGTCTTCCCATTCTCGATGAGCAGCTCGATCTGGGAGCGCAGAAGCTCCAGGTAGCCGAAGTCGCCGGTCAGGAGCAGCGCGCACTCGGCCGCGATGGTAAGCGAGTGGAACATGATGTTGAAACCGCAGTAGCTGTTCCAGCCGTACATGCCGCCCCACCACTGGCCGTCCCGGTTCTCGCCGATAATGCCTGTAGGCCCCGCGTTGTCGGGCATGATGCCGCCGTTGGCGCGCATGCGGTCGAGCCAGGCTTCGGTGTAGTCCAGCACCCACCTTTTGTACTTTTCGTCGCCGGTATAGAGGTAGGCGTTGGTCATGAGCGCGGTGGCGCCAAGGCTATTCGGCGAGTCGCTGTTTAGCACGACCTTCTCGAACAGCCCCACGATCTCTTCCCGGCGCTTGGGGTCCTCCCACCAGTCAACCTCCAGGTCTTTGACGATGGGGTCAAGCGTCGCGCGGGCGCCGTAGTAGTTCGTCGGACCGCCGAGACTGCGCCCTGCGTAAAGGTAGGTGTGGGCCTGCTCTGCCGTCGCTTTCAGCCAGGGCCCCTGCCCCGTCTGGAACGGCGACCTCAAGACCTTGTGCTCGGCGTCGTAGTTGGGCGCCTCCGGATCTTCCCCGTTGTAAAAGGACGCGAACCGCCTGGACCGTCGGACGTTCTCCGAGATCGTCGGGTCGGCGAGTCCGAAGCCGTAGAAGGCCATATTGCCCTCGCCTTTGTGGTGCCACTCTGCGTCTCCTGGGTGGACGAGCCCGTAGTACTCCTTGTTGACCTGGGGCGTGAAGCGCGGATGCACCCGGCTCACGATGCTGTCGTCGCCGAAACGTGTCCCGGCATTCCAGTGATCCAGAGCGAGGTCTAGCACCTTCTCGCCGCCGCCGATGGCGTAGAAGTCGCCCCAGTTGTAGATCATCTCGTAGATGTCATCGACGTCGTCCGCGTAGTACGTGACGCCGCCATGCTCCGAGTACCTTTGGACCTTGAGCTCGGCCGCTTCGTCCATCGTTCGGATCAGCTCGCGCTCCAGCAACGCCCACACCGGGGGCGGTGCGACCTTGGTTGCCTTAATCGACACCAGTTCCGCCATCGAGACCTTCGCTGCAGTTGCCACTTGATTCAGACCTCTCACCCTTGGGAATCCCGCCGGATGATATCGGGCTCGTCGCGGGGGTGTCAACGAACATTCTGTACAAGGCTAGACTCGCCTTCCCCTGGTACTCCACACCAGTCACCCCCAAGAGTCTCGCGATTCCCCGCTACGAGGTACAGATTCCACACTTACGCTGCAGCTAGTCGAATGGCGCTTCTATGGTTCGACAGGCTCACCATGAGCGGGTTTGACAACAACCTGGTGTTGAATTCTGTGGAATCCTGTTGAAACCGCACCTGGCGGCAGGAGGATTCCTGCATGAAAGCAATATGTCAAACCCGAGTCTGCTCCGCAACGACATAATAGCACATACGTTCGTGGTTCGACAAGCTCACCACGAGCGGTTGGGCAAGCCGGTGATGGGCTTGGTCGAAAGGCTCACTACCACCGCTTATCTCGTCGGTGTCAAAGTCAACCGAAAGGCCGTGCCCGTGTCGCAGACTTAGCTTGAACCGCGAACGTAGCTGAAGTAAGATAGACACGGGCCGAGGTAGCTCAGTCGGTAGAGCACGGCGCTGAAAACGCCGGTGTCGCCAGTTCGATTCTGGCCCTCGGCACGCCTCGGTTCGAGCGGGAGTAGCTCAGTGGCAGAGCACATCCTTGCCAAGGATGGGGTCGGGGGTTCAAATCCCCTCTCCCGCTCCATATCCATCTAGCTATGGTGCCAACGCTCTTCGGAACAGCATCGCTCGCTGGTTGACAGCAAATTCACAGCGACCAGGCACGAACGAGGCCAGTTGGGCTATCGCGGGATGCCTACGTTTGCTCATACAGCAACCTGCCTGACTACGCGGCCAATCGTTGGCTCTCGCGCACGACACCCGGCAGGGCTTAGCGGTTCAGGCTAGGGGACGGATATACTCCTGACGGTTAGTTTCCGTAATGGGGCGCTGCGGCGTGCGAGCAACGCCATACGCACATACGAATTCGCCATTCCGAGCCCGGCGCAGCGCGTTCCGCCAAATGCCGGTCGCGCCTGGGGCTAAGGGCGGACCACCATACGATCAGGGATTCGGCGTCGCCGGCGATAGGCGCAGCAAATCCATGCGAGGAGTGTGCCATGCGGTACCTGAGTCGAGTCGTCGCATCAGTCTAAGCCCGAATCCACCGAGGGAGGGCGTCGGGTTAGCATCCTGAAGAGGCCAGAGGGTGCTCTTCTGAATCTGGGATAATGGTTTTGTAACAGCAAAACAGTCCCAGAGAAGGAGCACCCAATAGATGCTACCACGCAACCAGCCCGACCGTATCCGTATCGTCTTTGACGATCACCGCCTAGTGGCCAATGCCGGTCTGCTCCTGCCGGCCACCCTCGCCCGGCATCTGGGCCTGCGGGAACTCGTTGACCATCACCTTGACCTGGGCGGCGCGCCGGGGCGGGCCAACACCGGAGACAAGCTGATGACCCTGGTGGCCTCAGCCATGGCCGGCGGCGACTGCATCGACGACGCTGATGTGTTGCGCACCGGGGGGACGGCCTGCACCCTGGGCGGCACGGTCAAGGCGCCATCCACCCTGGGCACCTTCCTGCGCAGCTTCCGGTGGGGCCACGTCCGCCAGCTGGACCGGGTGAGCCGGGAGCTGCTGGCCCGGGCCTGGGCCGCTGGGGCCGGACCCGGCGACGCGCCGTTCACCATCGACCTCGATTCCACCATCTGCGAGACCTACGGACTGGCCAAGGAGGGCGCCCGCCACCACGGCTATACCGGCAAGCGGGGCTACCACCCACTGCTGGCCATCGCCGCCGGCACCGGAGACGTGCTGATGTCCCGGCTGCGCGAGGGCCGGGCCAACACCGCCCGCGGCGCCGCCCACTTCCTGCGGGAGACGGTGGGACGGGTGCGCTACGCCGGGGCCAACGGACGACTCACGCTACGGGCCGACAGCGGGTTCTACACTCATGGCGTGGTATCCGTCTGCCGCAAGATGGATGTCCGCTTCTCCATCACCATCCGCCAGCATAAAAGCCTGCACAATCTCATCGAGGCGATACCCGAAGATGCCTGGACGCCGATTCCTTACTGGATGGACGGCGCCGCCGATGTGGCCGAGACCACCTGCACTCCCTTCCAGAGTGAACCTGACGCCGCGCCGGTGCGGCTCATCGTCCGGCGTGTGAAGCCCACGCCCGGTTCCCAGCTGGCCCTCTTCGCCACCTACAGCTATCACGGCTTCATCACCGACCGGGACGGGGAGATGCTCGAACTGGAGGCCGACCATCGCCGCCACGCCGAGATCGAGAATGCCATCCGAGACCTCAAGCACGGTGTGGGGTTGAACCATCTCCCCTCGGGCCGCTTCGCCGCCAACGCCGCCTGGCTGGCGGTACAGGTGATGGCCCACAACATCGCCCGCTGGACAGCGCGCATCGGTCTGGGCGAGCAGGTGGTGACCACCAAGACCCTCCGGCGGCGGTTCTTCTCCCTGGCCGGACGGATCACCCGCTCGGCGCGCCGCCTCACACTGCATCTGCCACAGCGCTGGCCTTGGGAAGCCCAGTTCGATCGTGCCCTGGCCCGATTGCGCGCCCTGCCACTCCCTGCCTGACGGCGGCGGCGGCAACCGGCCGCCATCCGGCCAACCGAACGTCCCCGCGAACTCGCGCCAGTCCGGTCTGCGAGTGCCTCTTGCTGTGTCCTCTCCCCGCTATCTCGCCCTGACCAACATTCGCAGACGGTCACAAAGTCTCCCCGCGGCAACTGAAGACAAACACCGGCCCCCCTCTACCCCAAATCGTGCCCGGACCATCGCCCTCCCTTGCCCCTATCGCCCGTTCCGCTGCTGCATAGTCATCCCTTCGGTGGATTTGGGCTTAGTGCTCGTGCTGGTCGCCGTTGAGTCGCAGGGAACCCCAGCGTCAGCCGCCGGTACGATTGCTCTGAACAAGAGCTTCGTGGACGTCTCCATTGAAACCAACCTCATTAGCGTCGATATAGATCTGGTTCCCGGATACAATCTCGTCGCGATCCCCCTGTCATTCACGACCACTACCCGTGCCCGCGACATCGCAGTAGCGGCTTTGCCTGGTGGGGTCCAGCTCGAGGATGGTCCGATCACCGCGATTCTAAGATGGGATGTGAGCTACACAGCCTGGTTGAGCAACCAGCCGGACGTCAACAAATTCGAAATTGAGGCGACCAGGGGGTACTTTATCCGGCTGCAATCCCGGATTCCTGGCGACAAGCTGACACTAACTGGGCGCCGATACGGAGGTACCCCACCACACCCGCGAGTCACGTCCACATCTCCACTGATCATCAGCGGCTCGGTGATCGCGCATCAGTCGTCAACGTTGACAACTGTTGACCGGCTGTCGTTCCAAGTCAGCCTAGCGTTAGCCCAAATCCACCGAAGGGATGACTATGCAGCAGCGGAACGGGCGATAGGGGCAAGGGAGGGCGATGATCCGGGCACGATTTGGGGTAGAGGGGGGCCGGTGTTTGTCTTCAGTTGCCGCGGGGAGACTTTGTGACCGTCTGCGAATGTTGGTCAGGGCGAGATAGCGGGGAGAGGACACAGCAAGAGGCACTCGCAGACCGGACTGGCGCGAGTTCGCGGGGACGTTCGGTTGGCCGGATGGCGGCCGGTTGCCGCCGCCGCCGTCAGGCAGGGAGTGGCAGGGCGCGCAATCGGGCCAGGGCACGATCGAACTGGGCTTCCCAAGGCCAGCGCTGTGGCAGATGCAGTGTGAGGCGGCGCGCCGAGCGGGTGATCCGTCCGGCCAGGGAGAAGAACCGCCGCCGGAGGGTCTTGGTGGTCACCACCTGCTCGCCCAGACCGATGCGCGCTGTCCAGCGGGCGATGTTGTGGGCCATCACCTGTACCGCCAGCCAGGCGGCGTTGGCGGCGAAGCGGCCCGAGGGGAGATGGTTCAACCCCACACCGTGCTTGAGGTCTCGGATGGCATTCTCGATCTCGGCGTGGCGGCGATGGTCGGCCTCCAGTTCGAGCATCTCCCCGTCCCGGTCGGTGATGAAGCCGTGATAGCTGTAGGTGGCGAAGAGGGCCAGCTGGGAACCGGGCGTGGGCTTCACACGCCGGACGATGAGCCGCACCGGCGCGGCGTCAGGTTCACTCTGGAAGGGAGTGCAGGTGGTCTCGGCCACATCGGCGGCGCCGTCCATCCAGTAAGGAATCGGCGTCCAGGCATCTTCGGGTATCGCCTCGATGAGATTGTGCAGGCTTTTATGCTGGCGGATGGTGATGGAGAAGCGGACATCCATCTTGCGGCAGACGGATACCACGCCATGAGTGTAGAACCCGCTGTCGGCCCGTAGCGTGAGTCGTCCGTTGGCCCCGGCGTAGCGCACCCGTCCCACCGTCTCCCGCAGGAAGTGGGCGGCGCCGCGGGCGGTGTTGGCCCGGCCCTCGCGCAGCCGGGACATCAGCACGTCTCCGGTGCCGGCGGCGATGGCCAGCAGTGGGTGGTAGCCCCGCTTGCCGGTATAGTGTGAATGGCGGAGAGATAATGTACCGGCAGGGCGGCTCAAGAGCTGAGATGTGGCGCTTGAAAAGCGTACCGCCTGTCGCCTTCAATCAGGAACGACCGAACCTGACTGAAGGTGGATTGGATGTACAAGGTGGGTATTTACCTCCGTGTTCGCAAGGCTTGTTTCGTCGAAGGGATGAGCGTCCGAGAGGCGGCCCGAGTGTTCGGGCTACACCGGGACACGGTGCGCAAGATGCTCGAGTACTCCGTGCCCCCAGGGTATCGACGGCAACGACCGGCTCGCAGACCGAAGCTCGATCCATATAAGGGTGTGATGGACCAGATCCTGGAGCAGGATCTGAGCTCACCGAAGAAGCAGCGTCACACCGCCAAGCGTATCTACGAACGGCTCAGAGACGAACACGGCTTCCCCGGCAAGTACACGATAGTCAAAGACTACGTTCGAGAACGCCGTCGTCATACCCGCGAGATGTTCTTACCTCTGTCCCACCCTCCGGGACATGCCCAGTGCGACTACGGCGAAGCTCGAGTGATCATCGGCGGAGTGGAACGCAAAGCCCACTACTTCGCCCTGGACCTCCCTCACAGCGACGGGTGCTATGTGAAGGCGTATCCCGCCGAGACGACGGAGTCATTCTGCGACGGACACGTCTCCGCCTTCGCGTTCCTGGGCGGAGTGCCTCAGAGCATCCTCTACGACAACACCACGCTCGCGGTAGCCAGAATCCTGGGAGATGGTCGCCGGCAGCGGACCAGGGTGTTCTCCGAGCTTCAGTCCCACTACCTGTTCGAGGACCGGTTCGGCCGTCCAGGCAAAGGGAACGATAAGGGCAAAGTAGAAGGTCTGGTCGGCTATGTCCGCCGGAACTTCCTGGTGCCCATTCCATCGTTCGAGAGCTTCGATGCCCTCAATGCTCATCTGGAGCAACACTGGAACAGAGACTGTATATTGTACCCAGGCAAGGGTACGGTTGTTCTAATTCGACCTGCACAGACTTTTTACGAGAGAATCAAGATTGATTCCCTCGTAAAAACCCGTTTTGAGGAAGTTCCAGCGCTTTAGCACATGTGAGCGCTACCGTATGTTGGGGTAGGACACGGAACAGAGACTGTATATTGTACCCAGGCAAGGGTACGGTTGTTCTAATTCGACCTGCACAGACTTTTTACGAGAGAATCAAGATTACCTTCCGGACACCAAGAACTCGCGGTTGGGACGCGAGCACGAATCGGTTTAGTCCAGACGCTCGGCGGCAGGCCGACGTCTACGTCTTCGCACTACTCGCTCACAAGAACAAAGAAACAGTCGACCCGCTGAATGTTGCTCAGTGGGAGTTCTACGTCGTTCCAACCAAGGTACTGGATGATAGAACGCGAAGTCAGTCCTCTATTACCCTAGGGACCCTTAGCCAGATTTCTCAGGCTTCATCGTATCTAGAACTCTCCTCGGCACTGGCCAGCGTCGACTTAGACCACGCGCTCAGGCCTTTGGGCGAGTGACTCCCGTCACACGTCGGCTTTTGGCATCGGCCCGAAACGAAAGGCATCGTAGTGAACAGCATCGGACTCAGTCATTCGGTGGCTCTGAGCTGTCGCTCCGTCCGTTCTTTGTCCTTGACTGTCTGTCCAATGCTGCCCCGATTCCTACTCCTATAGCCACTCCTACGGCTATCCCAGTAGACGTGTCGTCTACGGCAACGCCTATCGCCACTCCAATCGCAACCCCAATGGCGATGCCCTGACCCATCCGGGTCTTGTTCACTCCTGGTTCCTTTTTCGCCATAGCCCGGCTCCCTAGCCAAACGGACTAGCTATCCCATTCTGCCTAGTCACTTCTTCGTCACCGAAAGCGATCTTGCTCTTGACGTGGTCAATCCACCGGGAGCCGATACGAGTATTTAGCCATTCTCTCGTGATCGGTCGCGCGGGCCTGCTGCAAGGTGTAGTCGGTTAGAGGCAGGTAGTAGTGCGTCTGGGACTTGAGCGATATGAACCCCTCCGCGTAGGCCGTCCCGGCCGTCATGCCGAAGGCGCCGTCGCCGGCTTCGATTCGCTTGCGGGCGTATTCTCCGTCATAGCCCTGGCTCACGAGGGTATCCAACGCGGCCAGCTTCTTGTCCGCAACGTCCGTGATGTCCACGAAAACGTCGTTGGTGAAGCCGCCCTCCGAGTCCCACAACCCGGAGCGAATCCCCGCCGCCCCCGAGCCAAAGAAGAAGACCTGGGCCACCGTGTGGGGCGGGTTGCGATCTCCGGGGTCCACGGCTGCGGCGTACTGCATTGCGTGCATGGCGATCTGGCCCGCGATGGCATGCTGAGCAGTCAGGCCGCCACTCACCTTGGGGTAGTGGGTGAGCAGGACGTCCGGGCGTAGGTCGCGAATGATCCGTGCGAGCTCTTTGACGACGCCTTCGGTCACCAACAGCACGGCGTCGTCCGCCCCAAGAAAGTAAATGTCGCTGAATCCCAGGATCCTGCCCGCGGCGCGGACCTCTTCAGCCTTGACGTCGGACCTGTCGGACATCAGGGAGGTAAGCTCGTCGGCTTCGGGGATTTTGTCGCGATGACTCATTTCTTCGCTAACCACCGCGTCGTGAACGCGTGCGCCATGGGTGATCACCACACACGCCACGTGGTCCCCCCGGCTGGAGTGGTGTGCCATCGTTCCTCCCGATTGGTCAAAAACGTCCGCCGGGTGTGCGCCGATCGATAGTAGTCGAAGCTGTTCAGCCATCGTCTGTCTCCTATTTCGGACCCTGCTCAAATCTGATTGTGAAACGCCATCGAACCCGGCGCATTATACGTCTGTGGTCCCATCAGGGACGGGCACCCAATGGGTGCATTGAGGGCGGTCGCGGCAAGGATGCGGCGCAGACGGCAGCGGACACGTCAAATTCGTTGAGCTGGTTTGGTCTTCTGTGGGCAGCGCATCACTACAACGGCCACCGACGACAAGAACAAACTCGACGGGTTTCGGAGTGCGTCCAGATGCAGGCTATGTCTGTGAGGGCAGAGTAAACACAGCCGTATTGGCCCGATCACTCTTGAAAACAAACACTACTTTGCTAGGGCCCAACTGTATCCTGTCTCCATCGACCAGGAAATGCTCGCCAGACTCGATATTGTTACCGTTCACGTATGTGCCATTGGAGCTAGACAAGTCCCGCAGATGGTAACCGTCGACGGTCTCAATGATTTCCGCATGCTTTCGCGATACGCCGGTTTCCGTATCCACGACGTCGTTATCCAACTGCCGGCCCATGACATTCTTGCCCCCTAGCAGTGGGATCATCTGATCCTTGTTGGGGCCATCTTCTACCAGCAGAACAGCTACGCTTCCTCTCACCATGCCTTGTTCCTTGCGCTGGTTGAGTCCCAGTCGCCGACTCCAGACTCACACATCAATGGTCATGAGCTCGCGACCCCAGATAACTTTGCCGTCGTAGGCGGACGTGATGTCCGCCAGTGCGCGCTCGGTCTGGCCGGGGGCGTCCAGGCCCGGGCTCTGGTGGACCAGCGCCAGGCTTTTCGCACCCGCCGCCTGCGCCATCCTGGCCGAAGAGACGCTCCCACACATGTACTCGGCTTCGGGAGTGCCGTCGATCTCCTCTTGCACATAGGTGCAGAGACACACCATCAGGTCCGCGTCCGACGCCAGGTCCTGGACGCTCTGGCAAGCGCGCGTATCGCCCGTGACCACGACGGTGCCCTCTTCGGTTTCTAGACGGTACGCGAGGGAGTCTAGCCACGGCTGCACGTGCTCCGCGGGCGCCGCGGTGATCTCCCACGTGGCGCCGCTGTGGACCTTGCCGGGGCCCACGTCTTTCGCGTTCACGACGAGCGGAGGTCTCGGTAAGGCGCCGCCCCGAGACGTGTGGGCGTTCAGGCTAACCGGGTGGTTGATCCTGGCTATCCAGTCGTGGGCGAACGCCCCGTCGTTCTCGTCCATCAATCGGTGGGTTATCTGTTCGGTCAGGGTGGGCCCCAAGACCTGGAGCTCGTTCTCTGCTCCGATACTCTCGTTCCAACGCGAGAGGAGGAAGCATGGGTAGTCCACATCGTGGTCAAAGTGGTGATGGGTGAATAGCAGGTGGTCGATCTGAGTGGGCTTCAGCCCGGCCTTGGCGAGCTTGTACGTGGTTGCCGGCCCGCAGTCGAACATGATGAATTCGTCGCCGACCTGGAACACGTAAGACGACCCGAACCGTTCCCCATTGGATGTCGGCGTCCCAGCACCGAGGATGTACATCTTCAACGTCGTTGCACCTACGACAGAATCATGAAGCGGGCGGCTGTGCACCACAGTTCAGTTGAATCAGAGTTCATCGTCTTGAACCAGATGACTAGCCTGTCGGACCGTCAGTGGCGTGTATGGATTAGCTAACGTGCGCCTCGTTCAGGTCTTCTGGATTCCGGTCCACGGCTTTCGCCGGGGCAGACTTTTCGCCGGAATCGTCTATGCCGGTTGCCGGCACCCTAAAGGATGAAAACTGCCAATGTTTCGAAGCAATCTTGGTCGATGTAGGAGCAGATGTGTGTCTCTGCCCCGTGTCGCGATTCACGCCGGGACGCGGGCGCATGCAATGCGCCCCTACCAAAGGAGGCCTCCGGAGCACGTCCCTTTTCATGGCAATGACGGACTCCCTCGGCTGGGATCTCTCTGCTCTTGCTGCTTTTGCAGCATTTTGGCGCAAAGCCTAAGCCCGAATCCACCGAAGGACACCGATGGACGGCGTGAGGGCAGCGGAAGGGGGTGGGTGAGGGAGCTACAGTGGAGATGGCCGGCGGCCGGTCTTCAGTCGCCGCACAGGGCCCCTAAGGCCCTATGCGGGAGTTGCGATGCGCGGGAAGGCGAGAGGATACGCAGCAGGGGACTCTCGCGACCGGGGTGGCGCGAGATTGCGGGGGCGTTGGGTCAGTTGCAGGCTGGCCGTCAGGCCGGGAACGGAATGGCTTGCAGCCGGGCCAAGGCGCGACTGAACTGGGTTTCCCAAGGCCAGCGCCGGGGGAGATGCAAAGTGAGGCGGCGCGCCGAGCGGGTGATCCGTCCCACCAGAGCGAAGACCCGCCGCCTGAGGGTCTTGGTGATCACGGTCCGCTCGCCCAGACCAATCCGCGCCGTCCAGCGGGCCAGGTTATGCGTCATCACCTGGACCGCCAGCCAGGCGCCGTTGGCGGCGAAGCGCGCCGACGGCATGTGGTTCAGCCCGACGCCGTACTTGAGGTCGCGTATGGCGTTCTCGACCTCGGCGTGGCGGCGATGATCGGCCTCCAGTTCCAGCGTCTCCCCATCGCGGTCGGTGATGAAGGCGTGATAGCTGTATCTGGCGAAGAGGGCGAGCTGGGAACCGGGCGTCGGCTTCACCCGCCGGACAATGAGCCGCACCGGCGCGGCGTCCGGCTTGGTCTGGAACGGGGTGTAAGTCGTCTCGGCGACATCGGCGGCGCCGTCCGTCCAGTAGGGAATGGGAGTCCAGTCCTCCTCTGGTATCGCCTCGATCAGGTCCCGCAGGCGGGCGCGCTGGCGGATGGTGATAGAGAAGCGGACATCCATTTCCCGGCAGGCGGCAACGACAGTGTGGGCGTAGAAGCCGCTGTCGGCCCGCACCGTGAGTTGTCCCCTGGCCCCGCCGTAGCGCACCCGCCCCACCGTCTCACGCAGGAAGTGGGCGGCGCCACGGGCGGTGTTGGCCCGGCCCTCGCGCAGCCGGGACATCAGCACCTCGCCGGTGCCGGCGGCAATGGCCAGCAGCGGGTGATAGCCGCGGGCGCCGGTATAGCCGTGGTGGCGCGCTCCCTCCTTGGCCAGTCCATAGGTCTCGCAGATGGTCGAGTCCAGGTCGATGGTCAGGGGCGAGTCGCCGGGTCCGGCCCCAGCGGCCCAGGCCCGGGCCAACAACTGGCGGCTCACGCGGTCGAGTTGACGGACATGCCCCCACCGGAAGCTGCGCAGGAAGGTCCCCAGGGTGGATGGCGCCTTGACCACGCAGCCTAGAACACCGACCGTCCCACCAGCGCGCAGCGCATCGGCGTCGTCGATGCAGTCGCCGCCTGCCAGCGCGGAAGCGACCAGCGTCAGCATCTTGTCCCCAGTGTTCGCCCGTCCCGGCGCTCCGCCGAGGTCAAGGTGATGGTCGACGAGTTCCCGCAGGCCCAGGTGCCGGGCTAGGGTGGCCGGCAGGAGCAGGCCGGCATTGGCCACCAGGCGATGGTCGTCAAAGAGGATGCGGATACGGTCGGGTTTGTTCTGTGGCAGCATCTATTGGGTGCTCCTTGTTTCCGGGCGGGTTTCTGTTCCAAAACCATTATCCCAGGTTCAGAGGAGCACCCGCTGGCTTCTTCAAGGGCTGTCCCCAAGGACGTCCTTCGGTGGATCCGGGCTAAGCGGGCTGCTTTTTGAGCTTCGAGAGGTACTGCTTGCGGAACTTGGCGACCTTTGGTCTGATAATCGCCAGGCAGTAGGGCTGGAGCGGGTTCTTCTCGAAGTACCTCTGGTGGTAGTCCTCGGCCTCGTAGAAGACGTCGAGCGGTTTCATTTCGGTGACGATCGGGTCGTCCCACAGGTCGTTCTCCGTGGCCTCTGCGATCACTTCCTCGGCCGTCAACCTTTGCTCCTCGTCGTGGTAGAGGACCACGGACCTGTATTGGGTGCCAGCGTCCGGGCCCTGCCGGTTCAACGTCGTCGGGTCGTGAATTGTAAAAAAGACCTCCAGGATCTCTTTGAAGGTGATCGCCGTCGGGTCGAAGGTGATCTGGACAACCTCGGCATGGCCCGTCGTGCCTCTGGAAACCTCGCCGTATGCCGGATCCGACACTTGGCCGCCAGCGTACCCCGAGACGACCATCTCGACGCCGGTCAGCTCGTTATAAACGGCTTCGAGACACCAGAAACAGCCTCCTCCAATTGTCGCTAGCTGTTTGTTCCCATTCGGTCCGTCCCCGTTGCTCTGAGTCATGGGTGGTCGCTCCGCGATAATAGTATGGCCCATGCTAACCGATGCAGGTCGCGTGTGTCGCCTCTTCCCAAGGCCGCCTTCAACGTGCTAACTTCTGGGCTTCAAAGTGTTCCTCTCCTAGAACACCAGGGCGTCCATGTCACGCTGTGTGGAGTAGAGGAGGCAGGTGATGCGGCTCTTCAGACAGAAGGTAGGCATCGAAGAGTTCTGCCACGACTACTACATCTCGCACGTCTTTCGGCCTCGGATCGACGCAGGTGACCACGATACGGTCTTCTGGGACACTCTCTACATGGCGATTGTCAGAGCCGACCCGTCGGCCGCCGGTGTCGAGGAAGCGGCGTTCCGGCACGAATTCAACGCAATCCGCGTCGAGCTGTTCGGGCTGGCCTGGGTGCACATTCTCAAGGAAGAGGAGTACATCATACGAGAGATCCTCTTCGAGCTTCGATATCTGGAGTCGCAGCAGCTGCAGAGAGTCTGGGAGGCGATGGCGGACTACAACCAGGCTGTCCTCGAAGCGGCTGACGCCGTCCAACTGCGCGATCAGGAGCGGCCGACGATGCTCTCAGAATGGGTCGCCTCCGGGGTCGCACAAGAGTGTGGGGCCCGTGCGGTGAACCGGCTGGGCACTGAAGAGAGTTGGACGCAGGGCATAGTCACCGAACGCCTTGCCGACACGTTTCAGCGGAGGCTAAGCCTGAGCCTGAACGACGCGGCGACGACCAGTCTCCGGTCTCTCGTTTCCGAACGGTACGACGAAGCGCAGAATGCCATCGAGTCCGTAAAGATCCAGACCGACCTGATCACCTGATGGCCGATCTCACGACACACGGGACCGCGATAATAGTCGCATGACGCGGACACACAGCACACCGGCATACCCAAAGCTGCGTTCCCTGGAACCGCAGCTCGTCGAAGCAGAGGGAAAGCGGCTCATCTATCTGCGCGACCCGCTAGGATTGAGCGAAAAGACTGTGCTAGTACCCCAGGAGTTGGCGCCGCTCCTGGCGCTCTGCGACGGCACCAGAGATGCTGAGGGGCTTCGGGCTGGCTTTGCCCTCCGAACGGGCATACAAATTTCGACCACCCGTATAGCCGAGATTATCGAAGGCCTGGACGGAGCGCTCGTCTTCGAAAATGGGTCGTACGAGAAGGCATCGGCTAAAGCCCTTCAAGCCTACCGGGACGCCGAGCACCGCCAGCCGTCCCACGCGGACCTGGTCTATCCGTCCGACCCCGAGGCACTGAAAGCAAAACTAGAGGAGTACTGCGCGAAGTCGCCTCCGGTCGATAGGCCCTCGGCGACGACTCTTCTCGGTGTCGTGTCGCCCCACATCGACTACGAACGCGGGTGGGCGACCTATGCGCAGCTGTGGCAGCGGTGCGCAGAGGCTCTCGACGAGATCGAGTTGGCGATCATACTCGGCACCGACCACTCCGGAGACCAAGGGACGATCACCCCGACACGACAGAGCTATGCCACGCCTTTCGGGGTCCTACCTACCGACCTCGACGTGGTGGACGGGCTCGCGAACGTTTTAGGGCACGAGCGCGCTTTCGCTGAAGAGCTCCATCACGTCAACGAACACTCGATCGAGCTCGCGGCAGTCTGGTTCCAGTACTTTCTCAATGGCCGCACTTGCCCGGTCGTGCCAGTGCTATGCGGCTCGTTCCACGACTTCGTCACCGGCAAAACGGTGGCATCCGAACACGACGTCCTCGGCTCGGTAGTCGACTACCTGCGAGGTGTCGTCGCAGAGCGACGAACACTGGTGATTGCGGCCGGAGACCTCGCCCATGTGGGCCCCACGTTCGGCGACGCAAACAGCGTGGACTCCGCTTACCGCACGAGTCTGTCAGTGAAGGACGCCAAATCGATCGACGCTGTTTGCGACGGGGACGCCGAGGCGTTCCTGTCGCTGTCTCGCAACGAACAGGACGCCCGCAGGATATGTGGCCTGCCCCCGATCTACCTGGCCCTCCGGCTCTTGGACGGCGTAAAGGGAGAGTCTCTCGACTACGCCCAATGTCCTGCCGACGTCAACAGTGGTTCGCTGGTCTCAATTGCCGGAATTGCCTTGTGGCAGAACGGACACTAGCCGGTAATTCTTGGCAATGTCCCGAAACTCAAGCACATGACGGCCCCAAGGTACTAGTGGTTCAACTTTTTTGTATTGATGGGTAGAGTGACTTTAGTTTGATGCGCGCATCCTCGGTAGTGAAGCGCCAATCCACTCGTATCACATCCCGGTTGCGTTGATTCTGCCAAGCATTGACCTCGCCGCGCAGGATGTCTTGATTGGCAATCCGTCGGTCCAGGCACTGTCGAGCCAGCACACCGATCTCTATCTCCGCCATATTCAGCCAACTCCCGTGTTTGGGAGTGTAGTGTATCTCCAGTCGCTCAGCTATACGCCTCGCCTCAGCAGGCTCGAATGCCTCGTATAGCGAGGACAGCTTGTGAGTGTTGAGATTGTCCATTACCAGCACGATCCGGTCTCTGTCGGGGTAGTCCTCGTCGACCAGTTTCTTTATCACATGCGCCCAGTCCACCTTCGTGCGACGCTCTCTGACCTCGACTCGGCGCCATCCGTCCAACGGTGCAAACAGCATGAACAGGCTGCTCACTCCATTGCGCTCGTATTCGTAGTCGTATGCCGCCGATAAGCCGGGCGCTGCGGGACGCGGCACTCGCGTCTCCTTGACTTGCTGTTTGCTCGTCTCATCCATGCACACCAGAACCTCATTCCCATCGTACGGCCGTTGGTAGACCTCCAGTACGTCTTCCATCGCGCACACAAACTCCGCGCTCTGACCGGGCGGGATGCACCAACTCTGCTTCAGCCACGGCTTCAGTTCGTTTTTTTAAGCGCCTGGCGAACCGTCTCGGTGCTGATGGTCTCGACTATCTCACACTCGACCAACTGGTCAGCCAACAGCTTCAGGGTCCAACTGGCACGCCCCTCCGGCGGTTCCCCGCAGGCCATCGCTATCAACCGTGCTTCACCTTCGCCGTCCAGTCTCTTTTGACGCCGACGCAGTTGCTTTTTGCGATTCAGCGCAGACTCGACCCCCTCCTCTACACAGCGCTTGCGTATTCGCTCGACCGTTGACTGTCCCACACCGAGCGCGCTGGTGATGTCCGCGTCCTTCATTCCCCCGTCCGAGCGTGACTCATCGCTCATCAGCAGAATGCGCGCATGGGTCTGTTTGTACGCCGCAGCCCGACCGCGTGAGACCAAGGCGTTGAGTTCCTGTTGTTCGTCGGTAGTCAGTCTGATACGGTACCTCTTGGTAGACATCATGGTTCCTCCTCGGTTCAACGTTACGATTGAACCCCCAAGAGGAACAATGACTATCATGGTATTCATTTCAATGATGTTGGACCACTAGTAGTGTGCTATCAAAACCAAATCGTCCCTACCCAGGAAGCGCCACCGCGTCCTGGTGTCCTCCGGACTCTGAACGCCACTCGAGGTCTTGGCAGCGTCACCGTGGAGAACCTCGCTGCAGGCATGGACACCAACGGGATCGGTGGTCACGAGCGAGAAAGACTGGGAGCGATGACCGCGATCGGCCGGGGACTCGCCGCAGGGAGATTGACCACGGATCGCGAGAGTGAAGCCGTCCACCCTAAGCCCAAATCCACCGAAGGGATGACTATGCAGCAGCGGAACGGGCGATAGGGGCAAGGGAGGGCGATGGTCCGGGCACGATTTGGGGTAGAGGGGGGCCGGTGTTTGTCTTCAGTTGCCGCGGGGAGACTTTGTGACCGTCTGCGAATGTTGGTCAGGGCGAGATAGCGGGGAGAGGACACAGCAAGAGGCACTCGCAGACCGGACTGGCGCGAGTTCGCGGGGACGTTCGGTTGGCCGGATGTCGGCCGGTTGCCGCCGCCGCCGTCAGGCAGGGAGTGGCAGGGCGCGCAATCGGGCCAGGGCACGATCGAACTGGGCTTCCCAAGGCCAGCGCTGTGGCAGATGCAGTGTGAGGCGGCGCGCCGAGCGGGTGATCCGTCCGGCCAGGGAGAAGAACCGCCGCCGGAGGGTCTTGGTGGTCACCACCTGCTCGCCCAGACCGATGCGCGCTGTCCAGCGGGCGATGTTGTGGGCCATCACCTGTACCGCCAGCCAGGCGGCGTTGGCGGCGAAGCGGCCCGAGGGGAGATGGTTCAACCCCACACCGTGCTTGAGGTCTCGGATGGCATTCTCGATCTCGGCGTGGCGGCGATGGTCGGCCTCCAGTTCGAGCATCTCCCCGTCCCGGTCGGTGATGAAGCCGTGATAGCTGTAGGTGGCGAAGAGGGCCAGCTGGGAACCGGGCGTGGGCTTCACACGCCGGACGATGAGCCGCACCGGCGCGGCGTCAGGTTCACTCTGGAAGGGAGTGCAGGTGGTCTCGGCCACATCGGCGGCGCCGTCCATCCAGTAAGGAATCGGCGTCCAGGCATCTTCGGGTATCGCCTCGATGAGATTGTGCAGGCTTTTATGCTGGCGGATGGTGATGGAGAAGCGGACATCCATCTTGCGGCAGACGGATACCACGCCATGAGTGTAGAACCCGCTGTCGGCCCGTAGCGTGAGTCGTCCGTTGGCCCCGGCGTAGCGCACCCGTCCCACCGTCTCCCGCAGGAAGTGGGCGGCGCCGCGGGCGGTGTTGGCCCGGCCCTCGCGCAGCCGGGACATCAGCACGTCTCCGGTGCCGGCGGCGATGGCCAGCAGTGGGTGGTAGCCCCGCTTGCCGGTATAGCCGTGGTGGCGGGCGCCCTCCTTGGCCAGTCCGTAGGTCTCGCAGATGGTGGAATCGAGGTCGATGGTGAACGGCGCGTCGCCGGGTCCGGCCCCAGCGGCCCAGGCCCGGGCCAGCAGCTCCCGGCTCACCCGGTCCAGCTGGCGGACGTGGCCCCACCGGAAGCTGCGCAGGAAGGTGCCCAGGGTGGATGGCGCCTTGACCGTGCCGCCCAGGGTGCAGGCCGTCCCCCCGGTGCGCAACACATCAGCGTCGTCGATGCAGTCGCCGCCGGCCATGGCTGAGGCCACCAGGGTCATCAGCTTGTCTCCGGTGTTGGCCCGCTCCGGCGCGCCGCCCAGGTCAAGGTGATGGTCAACGAGTTCCCGCAGGCCCAGATGCCGGGCGAGGGTGGCCGGCAGGAGCAGACCGGCATTGGCCACCAGGCGGTGATCGTCAAAGACGATACGGATACGGTCGGGCTGGTTGCGTGGTAGCATCTATTGGGTGCTCCTTCTCTGGGACTGTTTTGCTGCTACAAAACCATTATCCCAGATTCAGAAGAGCACCCTCTGGCCACTTCAGGATGCTAACCCGACGCCCTCCCTCGGTGGATTCGGGCTAAGGCTCAACCACCCAGACCGCCGACGCCTCGTCAGCGAGCCCGTTGGAAAGCAGTGCAGAGGGCCAAGCGTCGAGGCCTTTCTCTTCGGGCAATCGCCCGGGAATTGGGCATATCCCGCATCACCGTCCGAAAGTACGTTGAGGCTTCAAGTCCACCTGTCTATCCGGACAGGGAGCTCGCTGCTCACTCTTGATCATGTGGAACCGCCTTCGGTCCATAACAACCGGCCTGTGGGTAAGTGGGCAATCCCGCCAGGGTTGTCCATTTATCCGCGGGCTGCTCCGCTCGGATCGAGTCACCATCACTGCCACCCACGGTGTCACACGAAGCTGGAGGTGGGGGCTTTCTCAATCATCGAACTGGATAACTATTGGCTTGACACAGCAACCACTGACATAATCGCTGGTCCATTACCCTGACATAATCGCTGGACGTCGACACCCCGCTGGTACGTTTTCACACCGCCCTTGACACTTTGGTGGGCTCTCAAGTAACTGCTCGGTTTTTGAGGGCCTTGCGGGAGCGCCAGGGCTGGCACAGGGGCACTGCCCCTACGTATACAGCAAAAGCGAGTTGCTTTCATACGTTTCGTTCGCCCTGCGGACTTATGATTGCTCACCATGAACGGAGGAGAACGGGGAGCTCACCTTAAGCGGGAGGAAAAGCGCACAGCTCAACATGGACGGGTAGAGAGCAGACACCAGACCATGAGTGACTCACTTGGCCGGCTATACGTCCGTGGCTTATTTAGCCGGCTCAGCCTGAGCTTGTCGAAGACCGGCCGCCGGACCGACCACACCAGGTTGCTGAGACGAAAAGCCATTCGGTGGCTCTTCGCAGGGACGGGGGTCGTAGTCACGCTCGCTGCGTGTGGCGAATCCGAGAAATCCGTGGAGCAGACCCCGTCCGGGACGCCAGCCGCCGAAGCGACCGCGTCCAGTCCTATCCTCGGCGTTGCACCTCAGGACGGGCAGTGGCGCCGTCTAGCCCCGCTTCCTTCGGAGCGGAGCGAGGTGGTCGCGGTGGCACTCGACGGCAAGGTGTACGTGATCGGCGGACTAACGCCTGGTGGGGGGACCACCGATAGAGTCGAGGCATATGACCCTGGTACCGACTCCTGGGACGAGAAGGCGCCGCTTCCGAAAGCGCTGCACCACTCTGGTGCCACGGCTCTGGGCGGCAAGATTTACGTCGCCGGCGGGTTTGTTAAGACGGGATTTGCGCCCGTAGCGGACGTCTTCGTTTACGACCCCAGCGCAGATTCGTGGAGCGCCGGGCCGCCGATGCCGACGGCCCGCGGAGCCCTGGCGGCCGCCGCCGTGGACGGCCTGGTCTATACCGTTGGAGGCGTGACAGGTTTCGGATTAGACAACGTCGGCACGGTCGAGGTCTACGACCCCGACGCTGACGCGTGGAAAACGAGGTCTCCGATGCCGACGCCGCGAGACCATCTCGCCCTAAGCGTCGTCGGCGGGAAGCTCTATGCCGTTGGAGGCCGCCTACGCGGCATCAACCAGGTCGCGCACGAGGAATACGACCCGTCGAGCGACTCCTGGACGGAGAAAGCGGCGCTGCCTACTGCTCGAAGCGGCATCGCAGCGGGGATTGTAGGAGGCCGCATGTACGTCTTCGGTGGCGAGTCCCCAGCCGGCACATTCGACGAAAACGAAGCCTACGATCCAGCAACCGATACGTGGGGTACGGCACCTCCGATGCCCACCGCACGGCATGGCATGGGCTCGCGGCCGCCGTGATCGACGGCACAATCTACGTGGTTGGTGGAGGCGTATTTCCCGGATCCAGCGACAGCGCCGCGAATGAGGCCTTTACGCCCTAGAATGGGGGTTAGCGGCTCGTGATCCTCACGACGCGCCGCCGCCCTACCCTGACGACGTCATCGTGATCGAGTGTGCCGGCGGGAGCATTCGCCGAGGCGCGCTCGTCGTTGATCCGCACCGCTCCCTGGTCGATGAGCCTGCGCGCCTCGGTCGAGCTGGGGGCGAGGTCAGCCGCCACTAGAATGTCACTGAGCCTCTTGCCTTCGAGCTCCGCGGCGGGCGGAAGCTCATATGAAGCGATCTCGTCGGGAAGATCGCCCTGTTGCACGGTACGTTCAAAATGCCCCTCGGCTTCCGTAGCCGACGACCCGTCGTGGAACTGAGTCACCAGCTCTCGGGCTAGCTTTTTCTTTACTTCCATTGGGTTCACCGATTGGGCTTCGAGTGCGCGAGTGAGTTCCACGATCTCATCGTCTGGCACGTCGGTCAGGCTCTCGAGATACGGCATGATCGCGTCGTCGGGCAGCGACATCGTCTTCCCGAACATCTCTTCCGGCGGGTCGTCAATCGCGATGTAATTCCCCAGGCTCTTGCTCATCTTCTTAACGCCGTCGGTCCCGACAAGAAGGGGCATCACCAGGCACTGCTGCTGTCGCTGGCCCATCTGCTGCTGCAAGTCGCGGCCAACCAGTAGATTGAACTTCTGATCGGTCCCGCCGAGTTCTATGTCGGACTCGACCGCGACGGAGTCGTAGGCCTGTAGCAACGGGTAGAGAAGCTCGGTGATGGCGACCGGCTGATTTGCAGCCATCCTCTTGGCGAAGTCATCGCGGGCCAGGAACTGCGCAACAGTGAAGCGGCGCGTCAGCTTGATCACGTCCGTCAGGTTGAACGGCCCGAACCACTTGCTTTGCATCTGAATCTCAGTCTTGTCCCTATCGACGACGTTGTAGAACTGGGCGAGGTAGGTCTCGGCATTGGCGTAGACCTCCTCCGCCGTGAGCATCCGGCGGGTCGCTGACTGCCCGCTAGGGTCTCCGATCTGGGCCGTCCAGTCTCCGACGATAACGACGACCTTGTGACCCAACTCCTGGAGCTGTCGCAGTTTCCGGAGCCCGACCGCGTGACCGAGGTGCAGGTCCGGCGCGCTGGGATCGAAGCCCATCTTGAGGCGCAAAGGTCGGCCATCGTCGAGGAGTTCCAGCATCTCCGACTCGACGATGATCTCGACCACCCCCCGCTTCAGCAGGCGGTTACGCTGTCCTTCGTCTAGCTGTCGTAGCTTAGTTACGGCCACTTTCGTCCATTCCAACCCAACGGGTTCTCACGGTCCTACTTCGGCCATCCGGTGCTCCATCGCCTTGACAAGAAGCTCGGCTATTGCGACATCCCCCGAGCCGATACTCAGCTTGACTTCAGCCTTGCGGCGGCCAGGTATACCATCGAGGTACATCCTGCTACGTGCCCCCAGTACCAGTTGGACATCCTCAGTACCGAGGTCTAGACGCACCAGGTCGACGACCTGCACAGGCACCATAACGCGTTTGACGCCCGACCTGAAGAGGCCAACCATACCGTCCTTAACCTTGAACTCGAGCGTCAGAACGTCGTTCTCGAAAAGCGCCGTTCCGTCGGCGCGGACGAGCCCACCAAGAAGACCGATCGAGAACGGGATCCCGTCCAATGGGACTATCTCATCTCGTCGACGCAGCCGTAGCCTGAAGTACCCGCCTCGTCTCAGTGACGTCGAGCTCTACCTGGGCTTGTAGCTCGCCGACGGTCTCGTATTTGACTTCGTCTCGTAGCCGTTCAACGAAGTCGAGCCGGACCTCCTGTCCATACACGTCGTCGTCGAACTCCAACATGTAAGCCTCAACGGTCCTATCGACCTCATCGAACGTCGGACGCACTCCGATGCTGGCTGCGGCCATGAAGCGTCGACCACTGATGGTTGCCCAGGTGGCGTAGATGCCGTCTCGTGGTACCGCGAGGTCCTCGGCTACCTGGAGGTTGGCCGTCGGGAAGCCCAACGAGGCACCTCGACCCGCCCCTTTTACAACCACCCCTTCGAGCGCGAAGTGGCGGCCGAGCAACTGAGCAACGTCGGCTACGTCTCCCTTGGAGAGAGATTCGCGGACGGCCGTGCTTCGAACAGTCCGGCCTTGATCGTCCAAAAGTGGCCCCACGACGGTCAGCGAGAAGCCCATCTGTTGCCCCAGCGTGGTTAGTCGCTCGACGTTGCCTTCCCGCCGACGCCCCAAGGCAAAGTCGGGCCCGACGACCAGTCCGCGCATGCCGAGGTATTCTTGAAGGAGTCCACAGAACTCGCCCGCGCCTAACCCGGCCACGTCCATGTCGAAGGTAATGGGTGCGACAAAATCCGCGCCGATTTCCTTGATCAGCCGCGAGCGTTCGTCGAAATCGGTAAGGAATTGTGGTCTGAAGTCAGGTCGGAGTACCGACGCCGGGTGATTACGGAAAGTTACGATTCCGGCACGGACACCTTTTGCCGTCGCTTGAGAAGTCAGCTCTTTGATGACGTCAGCTCTTTGGCGTGGGCCCGCGGTGGACTCCGTCGAAAACCCCTATCGTGAGTAGCGATTCTCCGCCCTTCGTAAACTCCGATAGCTCGTTGATTATTCTCATTCGTTTTTGTAGCTACTCGCTAGGCAAGGCGATACTAGCATGGGCCAATTTGAAGGGTCAAGCAACACCCTGTGTGGCTAAGTGCCGATAGCTTACGCTATATTAGACGGAACATTTCAGATGGGGACCGAAGTGGCGCAGACCGGCACTATAACGGGAACGACGACTCTGGCGGAGACGCAGACTCTGGCCGAGTCCTCCAAAGTATGGGTCAAAGAAGAGACCGGCATCGACTGGCCCCGACTCAGGTTCGCAAGCTGCATCGCGATCTTCGGAGGTGCGGTGGGCGTCGTGACGGTGCTCGTTCATTTCCTGGCACTCATACAGTACCCGAACATAATCCAACACCTGACAATCTGGGACTCGCTTCTTTTCGGAACGGGTGGAGCCCTCGGCGGCATACTGATAACCGCTCCGACGGCGTACCTTCTGTTCGGCGAACGCCCCGAGTTCGCCTCCCTCAAGGACCGGCCGCCCCGGGGCATTAGGGCATGGGCGGCACTCGGGATTCTATACGGATTGACGTACCCGCTAATTATGGGCGGCGTGTTCATTCCCTTAAGCTTTAACATCATCGACTTCAACACCGGACATCTGAGCGTCCCGCAGTTGCTGTTCAAGTCGCTGGAGGGCGGGATCTTCGCTCCTTCCATTGCTCTCGTTCTCGGGATACGGCTCCTCTACACGGGCCTCTATTCCGCGCTCCTTTTCGCGCCCGGCGGTTGGGCACTGGACCGGTTCAACGCATCTCGGGACCCCATCTCACGCAAGTACGGCACGTGGGCCGTCGCTGCCCTCTTCTCCGCCTTAGTCATCGCGATCGTCGTTTACGCACCACCGATATTCCTGGCGAACTTCGGCGGCGGAGCCCAGAACCGTTTCTAGCGCGGCCGGTAGCTCACCCGCCTAGATTTCGGCAAGCCGCCGGCTATCTTGTGTCTTCAAGCCCACGTTTTGCCGCGATTCGCGAAATCCAACTCGCTCTCGGCCCTCGTAGATGATTTCAGAACGCTCGCAGTAACGGAGGGTCTCGTGGTCAAATCGGCTGATGAGATGAATCTTTACCGAAGAGAGCTTCTAAAAGGCAGCACGGAAACTTTGATCCTCTCCCTCTTGTCCGAAGAGCCGAAGTACGGCTATCAGCTCGTAAGAGAAATGGATGCACGCAGTGGCGGGTACTTCCATCTCAAGGAGGGGACCCTCTATCCCGCTCTTCACCGCCTCGAGCGAGACGGCCTGGTCGAAAGCACGTGGTGGGAAGAGTATCGAGGTGGCCAGCGGCGTTGTTACTACGCCATGACTCGCAGCGGTCGTTCTCGACTGGAGTCGATGATCAACGAATGGCACCTATTCGCAAGCGCCCTCAACCAGATCGCCCGACCCACCGCGGCAGTCGCGTAAAACCCTTCAAGCCAGACCACCGCCCTCCTATCACTCTCACCATCTGACCGCCCTTTCCACCACCTCGCGTGCACACTCACGCTGGCTGAACGCTGGGCCAAGTCTATTCGACGACGCCCCGTAATTACCGTGTTACCATTGCCACCGCCCAACTATGTCATCTCACGGCGGCTGAGCGAGGAACCGGATGAGCGAGCCCGTCGCCGTGGTTGTGGACAGCGCCGCAAGCCTGCCGTCGAACGCCGCAAGCGACGCTCAGATGTGGATCGTCCCGATGCAGCTGACGATCGGCGACCGGACATTTCATGACGGTCGGGACCTGACGCCTGCGGAGTTCTATCGCATGCTGCCTTCAGTGGACGGACGGACGACCACGTCGGCAGCGGCACCAGCGGCGTACGTTAGCGCGTTTTCCGAAGCTGCTGAAAAGTACTCATCTATCGTGTGCCTAACCGTGGCTCGACATGTCAGCTCCTCGTACGATTCCGCCAAAACCGCCGCGGGAGGCGGCTCCGGCGGTCCCAGGATAGAGGTCATAGACACGGAAAGCGCCGCTGGCGGCGAGGGTCTGGTAGCCACGGAGGCGCTGCGGATCGCGCGGACTGGGGCTGGGCTTGACGAAGTTGCGGCCACCGTGCGGGCGTTGATACCGAGGGTGCGGCTGCTGGCATTCCTCGATACACTCTACTATGTGTGGAAGAGCGGACGCGTCCCCCGGCTGGCGTACCTGGGGTCGTCGCTGCTTAAGATCAAACCCATCCTCGAGCTGTCTGGGGGTGAGGTCCGACCAGTCGAGCGCCCGCGGACTGCCCGCCGCGCCGCTGAACGCATGCTCGCACTTATGAAGGAAGACGTGGGCGCCGGCCCAGTCCATGCGACCGTCATGCACGGCAACGACGCCAAGACGGCGGACGAAATCCGCCGGCGCGTCGAGTCCGAGTTCGACTGTAAGGAGATCTTCGTCAGCCAGTTCTCTCCAGTAATGGGCGCGCACACGGGACCGGGCCTCGTCGGGGTAGCCTGGTGGCGGGAGACATCCGACGATTGAGCCGACGGAACGTGGGCGCGGGAGCCAGCGTTGCGTCCCACGGGAAATCCCCCTCATCCTAGCCTTCTCCCGCCAGGGGAGAAGGGACAAGAGCCGAAATAGCACCCTTCCTGTCACCTAAAATGCAAAACGGCGTAAATAAGCTCCTGCAAATCACCGACCTGTTGACCACGCGGCGGTTCGCGGTCCGCATCGGCGATGAGCATGATGGGCTGCCACTCGAACAACTCCTCGATCGTTACGTCAAGGCGCCGCCCCTAGGACAACTACAGGCCGAACGCCGGATCACCGACGAGTCGACGGAGATGCTCGAGTCCGTCCAGGATTTCGTCTATATGACCTCCGACGACGGCCGGTTGCACGGCATGTTTACCGGCCTGGAGTTTTCCCAAGGGCCGCACGTGCTAGGCCTCGACGAGGTACCCCGTGTCGTGCCGATTCGAGTTGGGGACAAAGACGCGTTGCTCATCGACGTCGAGCTTGACAGAACGAACGTCGGCTACGATCGGAACTGGGTAGGGTTCAACCGGCGCCGGTGGGACCGACATCCTGAGATTTACGAGGGCTTCGTGCGGTCGTGCCTCGAAGAGGCGTTGGGCCAAAGTCGGGCCGAAACGGTACTTGGTCTCGAGACGGCAGACAGCGCCCTCAAGCTCGTCGAGGTGCTGGCCCGCCGCATCTGGGAAAGCGATTTCGAGAACTACTCTCGTTTCGTTGGCCGTAAGCTCGTCTACAAGTTCGGCGACGAAACGGTTCGCAATGTTATCGAGGGGTCCGGCGGGATCTGCTCGGAGAAGGTGCAGGCGCTGAAGTTCCTGACCGACCACTACGGTGTTGCATCCGAGTACATAATGTCAGGGCCGGACACGCTCGGGCCGGTACCAGAGGCCAAGCTGCGCGAGCTCCTTACAACCTTCGATTTCTCCTTCTCGAAACGGTACATGCGCTACTGGCAGCACACCGCTCTCCGTTACACCGTCAACGGGACAACGGTCCTCGTCGACGACACCAACGGCAACATTCCCTTTCTGTTCGCTAAGGATGCGGAGGCGGAGAGGCTACTGGGCTACGACCCCAAAGAGCCTCTCAAGGTCAGAATGGCAGTCGACGAAGAAGACTTCTATTATCACCCTGTGTCACAGGACCTGATGGGCGACCTCCTTTTCGCGATGGAAGGATGGATCCCCTACATAGACCTCGTGCAGGTTTTCGACAACGAGTTGGGGCTTTGTATTACAGAAGACTTTATGGTGACTGCCGCCGTCTACAAGAGCGAAGCCAGCCTAAAAAGGCTCGACCGTGAGTATACTGAGGCCTGCCGCGCCGCAGGCCTTCAGTGCTCCGTCACGGAGGACTGGACCCTGGATTCCCCGCTAGGGCAGCAATTCACAGAGACCAGGCCGGACGTCGCCGAGAAGGTACGGGGGGCGCGGGACCATCTTCTGGCAAGGTACAACGAATGCTTCGGAGGCGACCATAACGCCGGCCTGGTCGTGATCGACCTGGAGCAGCGAGGAGGCAAACGACTCTCTCCTGTTGCAACAGGCGCCAAAGCCGGTTGACGCCAGGGGTATTCTCAAGAAATGTACTACTCGCTATCACGTCTATTGCGCAAGCTGCGGCAGCAGAGAGAGCTAGGCGTCTTCTTTCTCGTTGCCGTACTCGTCGTCAGCGTTATCGGCAACACAGCGACGTTCTACATCTTCGAACGGCTGGCCGACCCTCCTCCGACCATTTGGGACAGCTTCTGGTACAGCGTCATCTCCATCACCACCATCGGGTACGGCGACTTCTCGGCGACTACCCTGGGAGCGCGGATCGGCACCGCTGTATTCATCATCGTCATCGGTCTCGCGGCCTTTACTACAGCCATAGGCGTGTTGGTCGACTGGATCGTCGAACTCCGCCACAAGGAGCGAATGGGTATGAGCAGCCAAAAGGCCAGAGAGCACCTGATCGTCGTCAATTTCCCCAGCGAGTCCCGCGTACGCCAGATTATCGAGGAGTTCACACGAGACGAGCACCATAGTGACCGTGAGGTCATCGTGGTCACCGACCAGATAGACGAGCTTCCGTTCGGTATGCCGAACGTATCCTTCGTTCGCGGATCTCCCCTCAGACGGGAGACCTTCGAACGAGCGAACCTGGAGCGCGCAGGCCACGCGATCGTTCTGAGCCCGAGCTACGACGACGCCCGAAGCGACAGTCTTGTTGCGTCGATCTCCTTCGTCATAGAGCGCATGAGCCCCGAGATCAACATAATCGTCGAATGCCTAGACCCTGAGCACGACGTGCTATTCGAGAAGTCGGACCGGGTTTCGTTGGTGTACACCCTCCGCATGGCCAACAACCTTCTGGTCCAGGAGGCCCAGGACCACGGCGTCAACCTCCTTACCCAGGCGATCACGAGCAACGTGACCGAGATCGAAGAGACGCTGGCGAGCACGACCGTGACCGCGACCCCATCCGCTACCCTTAGCTACACGGAAGTGGCCAAGAGGCTCCTGGACCACGGAGTCAACCTGCTCGGGGTCGTTAGGCAGGGAGACGTGATCATCGGCTTCGATGGGTTGTCTATCGCCGAGCAAGACGTCCTCGTCTACATATCCAAACAGCGCCAGACCTGGGGGTCCTTAGGCCCATTGCTGGCTTGAGGGACAACTCCAGGCTCCGGCTCGAATAACGTACTCGTGTCCATCGACCTTACGTACGAAACAGTCCCCGCTGAAGACGAGGCCCGCGTGCAGGAATGCCACGCACTACTGGCGGGAACAATGGGCGCCGGAAACGTCGAAGATGTCAATTCGTTCGCGCATTCGCTTTCACACACCACTCGGACTGGGGTATTCCCGGAGATGATCGCCGCGTCCCACAATGGACGCATCGAAGGAGCGGTCGTTGGGGCCTATATACGGGAGCTCAAGGCGGGGATGGTCATGTACGCCGGAGTCCGTTCCGAGCTAAGAGGGCGCGGCATCTACACAACTCTGAGGTCCCGTCTCGTCGACACCCTGGCGGATGCGGCGCGCGAGAGTGGCGCAGAAGGACTCAGGTACATTGTGTCGGAGGTCGAAGAAGGGACCCTCGTTCACAGGAAATACGTCGAGGACTTGGGCGCCTATGTCGCGCCGTTCCGATACGAGCAGCCGGAGACCCAAGGTCTACAAACGAGGTCGCTCAAGCTGGTCGTTCTCCCAGTCGTGGACACCAGGCACCCGACCGTGGCCGAAGCGCTCGATATCGTCGGCGTCCTGTACGAGAATATCTACCGGCTCGACGAGCCTCGCGACAACGTCTACTTCCGGCGCGTAGTAGAATCCTCGCACGATTCGTCCGCCCGCGACCAATCGGAAGGACGTTCGTGGTAAGGTAAACCTGCGTGGGCTCCGGTAACGGCCCACGACTCTCGGCGACGGGCCAAGGCGATGTTCCGCAAGATACTAATTCCGCTCAACGGCTCCAAAGAGGCGAGCGCCATCTTGCCCTACGTTTCTCAACTTGCGAAGGGACTAGACGCGCAGCTACTACTGTTGTCAGTCGTAGACGGCAGCACAACCGAGGCTTCACGGTCCTATTTCTCGTCGCTTATGGAACAGACCGAGGAAGGCGCCAGGAACCGGCTCGACCCCGTACTAACCAGACTTGCAGAGGACGGAATCGAGGCGACGGCCGAAGTGACGTCTGGGAAAGTAGAAGCGGAGATTGTCGGGACCGCCGAGCGGACCGGGTGCGACGTGATAGCGATGTCCACGGGCGGCAGGAGCTTTCGAGGCGGTATCCTTGGCAGTGTCGCGGAGGCCGTGTTGCACTCGTCACGACTGCCGGTGCTCACCGTTTCGCCTGCCAAGGCCGAAGAGTACGGGCAAGGAACGGCAATCACAAGAATTGTGGCTCCACTCGACGGCTCCGACCTGGCAGAGGACGCGCTTCCATATGTTGAGTACGCTGCTCGAAAGCTGGAATTGGATGTCCTGCTGGTGCGGGTAGTGAAACCGGGCCGCATGTTCTGGATGGACGAGTTTCCGCCGGGGCTGGATGAAGAGCAACGGCGAATAGACCAGCAAGCCGAGAGCTATCTGAAGGGCGTCGCTGGGCGCCTCGGTAGCCACGGCCTCGCAGTCGAGACACGAGTCTCCGAGGGCCATCCAGTGACGGCCCTAGCCGAGCTTGCCCATGAGCCGACTAACGATTTGATCGTGCTCGCGACCCATAGCCGCGCCGGGATCAGTCGATGGGCGCTCGGTAGCGTCGCCGCAGCCATCGTGAAGTCAGCCGGGGAGCCCGTGTTGATCGTTCCGCCCGCCGGGGACCAGAGATAGCTCGAGCAGCCAGAGGGCGCCATGTGGCGTCATTAGCCAAGATGACAGAGATAACTGCCACCGTAACCAGCCGCATTGCGAGACTGGTTAGTCGATCGCCCACGTGGCCGCGAGGTCCGGGGATCGAAACGCGTGTCCCAAACACGCTGGCCACGGCGGTCAGAGACCTCGATTTCTCGACGCACTCCGATGGGCAGCTCAGGGACGCACTTCAGGAGCTGAAAGGCTCTTTCGACCATGGCGACCGGACCGAGCTACGCACCATCGTTTTCGCCTTGGTCGCCGAGGTGATACGCAGAAGGCTGGGCGTTTGGCGGCTATTCGACGGCTCTTACGAACTGCACCGAGTGGCCCGCTACAGAGAGATGGCCGACCGCATCGTTGAGTCGGCTCCCTACAAAACTCGTCTTGCCTTTTATACTGACGACGATTTTCTGGACGGCGAGGATTTCGGACAGAGCCTCGGTCCCCACCTGGAGGAGCTCGGACTCGACCACCACGGCCGCTTGATCGTGTCGACGCTGGCCTACGTCGCCGAGAAGCGGAAGGGCGCCTATGTCGCAGACATCCTCCTGCCGGCGGAGTTCTACCGTGCAGTGAGGTCGAAGGACTCGGACCAGGAGCTAGCGTTCGAACCAACCGACGAGCAACTCTTGGCAGGCTCCCTGTTGTTCGACGGGAAGGTCGTCGAAATGCACGCGGGCGAAGGCAAAACAGTCGCGGCCGCCTTCCCTGCGGTGCTTCACGCGTTGATGGGGAGGCGTGTCCACGTCGTCACGGCCAACGACTACCTCGCATTGCGCGATAGGGAGCTGTTGGCGCCGGTCTACGAGTCGTTGGGCCTGAGTGTGGACGTGGTCCTCGGGCACTTCAGCGAACCGGAACGACGCCACTCCTATCGCGCTGACATCGTCTACGGAACACTCAAGGATTTCGGCTTCGACTATTTGAGAGATAACCTGAAATACACCAGGGGCGAGCTCGTGCAGGGGCCTCTGGACGTCGCGATCGTCGACGAGGCCGATTACACCCTCATCGATGAAGTTGCAACCCCTCTCATCATCTCGGGCGCACCCACAGGTGTTCCGCGGTCGATTCACAGAGTCAGGAACGCGGTCGAGAAGCTCGTCGAGCTTCAACAAAACGCCGTCTCGGCTCTGGTCGACACGGCGGGCGACCGCCGGCAGCACCGCCGGGAAACGCTTTCAACGTTTTCGTCGCTGTTCCTAGCAGACCCCGACAACGTCTTCATTACTGAGCGGTTCGCTGCTGACCCCAGGCTCGCGCGAGACGTCGAGTCGCTGGTCTGGTCGGCTAGATACGAAGACGTTGAAGAGACGCTGCTTGGCGGCCTCTACTACACGGTCGATGCCAAGGCCAGCCTCGTCACCCTCACCGAAAAAGGCCAGCGCTTCATGGAACACGAGCTGGGGCCGACGTTTGACACCAGCGACCTCGAACGCCAGATTGAGCATTTGGCCGCAGACTCCGATACTCCGCTGGCCCGGCGGCGCATGGAGAGCGAGAAACTTCGGAGACAGCTTGCCAGGTCGCAAAACCAGATGAGCCAGGTGTACCAGACTCTGCGAGCGTTCTTCCTGCTGAAGCCCGACAAGGACTACATCGTCACCGGTGGGCGAGTCGTCCTCATCGACGAGTCAACTGGCAGGACGCGGCCCGACAGCCGTTACCAATACGGGCTTCAAGCCGCCATCGAGACGAAGGAGCGGGTCGCGGTCCAGCCGTCGACCCGGCCGCTCGCCGAGATCTCTATCCAGGGGTACCTTAACCAGTATTCGATAGTCTCAGGCATGACCGGTACCGCGGTAGCCTCTCAGGACGAGTTCCGGCACGCATACGGCTTGGAAGTGGTGGCCGTTCCGCCGAGTCAGCCGTCAAGAAGGACCGATCTCTCGGCCAGAGTGTACCCGTCCCACTCCGTGAAATTGGCGGCGGTCGTCGAAGAGGTGCGGTCCTGGAAGAGGGTCGGCCGACCCGTGCTGGTTGGCACGCTATCGATCGAGCAGTCCAAGGAGTTGAGTAACCACCTTAGGGATGGGGGTATCGAGCACAGGGTTCTCAACGCCGTGACCAGTCAACAGGAAGCTCAGGTTGTCAAGTCAGCGGGTAGCTTCGGCGCCGTGACCGTCGCCACCAACATGGCCGGAAGAGGCACGGACATACTCCCGGAGCCCGACCTCGACCGCCGCATCACCGACCGGTATGTCGAGCTGGTGAACGAGCTCCTACGCGGAGAAGCTGGCAGCGTCTCGATTCACTGCCTATCGACCGACCTGGCCGACGTGATCGAGCCCGCACTAAAGCCGCTTGCGACCATCCGGCAAGACCTCACCGGCGGCCAGGTCTCGGTCGTGGCCACCGGCGGCAGGGGCACACGCAACGTGCACCTGGAATATGGACTGGGCCTACACGTCGTAGGCACGGAGATGAACGAGTCGAGACGCGTCGACGACCAACTCCGGGGCCGAGGCGGCCGGCAGGGCGAGTTCGGGTCATCCAGATTTGCCTTGTCACTGGAGGACCGGGCTCTCGTACGTCGAGCTGGCTCCTCTCTGGCTGTACCCAGGGCCCTGGCGATGGATGCCAACGCCGACGGACCTCCTGCAAGGGTGGGCGCTGAGAGATCGTTGGACCGAATACAGAGTCTGAGCGAACGAGACGACGAGACTGCGCGCGATGCTTCCCGTGAGTTCAGCCGCGTTACTGAACGCCTGAGCTTCGCTTATTACGAGGCTCGACGGGCCGTGATGGATTCGGCCGAGTTCCACTCTCAATGTGTCCGGTTCATGGAGGACCGGGCGCTCCGACTGGTCGACAAGCACTTCCCTCCGCCGATCGTCGCCGACTATCCCGCACAATTCGATGCGATGGCAGAGGAGCTTGTCCTAGACTACGGAATCGATTGCAGCGATGCTTACGGGATGGGCGTCGATGCCTTAAAAACTGAGATAGAGGGGCTGATGGTAGGCAGGCTTTACCAGGCCTGGGCGGCCGCGGTCGACCATGTTCGCTTCGAGGCCACCGCAAGACTCCTTTTCCTGCAGACTAGCGACGACCTCTGGGCAGACCACCTGACTCTCCTCCACGAGCAGCTGCTCAGTGTGCGCCTTTGCGCATACAGCGAGAAGTCCGCGGTCGTCGACCATGTTTTTCGCAGCATCGAGGCAGAGAAGCTGCTCCGGGACCAGGTGGTCGACACGTTCTTGCCCCGACTCCTCGCAACACTTGAAGCCGAAGAGCTATACGAACAGACCAAGTCGACGGCCAGTCCCCAACTGGAGGCGATCCTGGCCTGAAGAGCGCCTCGGCGCCCTTCCCCCGACGATCGAAGGAGGCTATGAGATGACACTGAGACTGAACAAGGGCGGTATGCGGGCTTTGGCAGGCGCCGCAGTCGTGATCGGACCCACCGCGGCCGCCTGTGGTTCCGGAGGACCCACCTACGAGCAGTGGGCCGAGACCGACGGGGCGGCGGGGAGGATCAATCTTGACGCCGTCCAGAAGGCCTTCGAGGACGCCAAGAGCACAACGGAGTTCGAGAAAGTAGTCAACGAGATATACGAAGGCGATGGACTCGTGTTGATCCGCGCGAAGCAGGAATCCGACGGCCTCGTGCTCGAAGGTTGGGAAGACCTCGATAACAACAGCGTCATCGATGACGCTTCAGACGATCAGCTCTTCGGGATATTCGAGAGGAACAACGAGCATGAGCTCAGGGGCTACGGGACCAACTCCTACTACCGGAGCGGCTTCGGAGCAGGCAACTTCCTCTTCACCTACATGCTGCTATCCTCGATCGGTCCGCGCGGCTACGGCTACTCGACGGCACCTACATATGCTCGGACCACCATGACCAGCCAGCGCAACCACTACCGGGGCACTACGGCCTACCGCAACCAGGTCGGCACCAACTCCGCGTACTTCAATCGGCAGAAGGGGTTCGCAGGTTCTCAGTACAGCAACGCAGGGCGCAATATCAGTCCTGGCCGGCAGCAGTACCAGGCCGGTCAGAAGTCGAGCGGCTCCTACAAGACCAGCCGCACCGGTGTCCGTAGCAGCTGGGGGAGTTCGAGTCGCGGTGCAAGTGTCGGACGGAGCAGCGGCGGCTTTCGTGGCGGCGGCGGTGGCCAGCGCATAATCGGCGACCACCGAGCTTTCGTCTGACCCGTCGAAACGGAGAACTGGCGACGCGGTAAGCCCTTCCCATGGCTGAACAGTCCCCGCGCTATAAAAAACGGCTCCTCGACCAAGACGAAAAGCACAATCCGCTAGATTCCGCAGAATCCGACCAGCCCTTGGCGCTCCGGGTTAGTCTGGGTGAGATGGGACTGGAAGACGCCTTCTACACTCCACTGCCCTCATCCTTTGTCCGGCTTAGCCTGGGTGAGGTCATCGATAGAGTGTTCCCAGACGCCCCCCACGGGGACCTCGAAGGGGCGTCGCTCGACCTGAGAGCCAACCCCGACCTGACTGAGATGTACGAAGCTCTGCTGACTATCTTCCGCGTATGGAAACGGGGTGGCTGTGCCCTCAGGTTCTTCGTCAATGACGGCCCTGAGATAGCCGGGGAGGAGCCCCTATCCACGCACCTGGAGTTGTATCGCTCCGGGCTACGTCTGCTTGACCTGGTGATCGAACAACGCTTCACCACTCTCGACTACGCGGTCGCCAGAGGCTACTGGGGGACTAGAGACGAACTAGAGGAGTGGCTCCAGGGTCTTACACTGCTGTATTTCTTCGCCTATTCCGACCAGGCGGATCAATCCGTAACCGAGTTGGAAGGCGCCCTTGATGGGATAGGGGCTGGCCTGGAAGAGCGGCGGCTTCTCGAGCGCTCCGAGAATGACGGCATCCGGCGAGTTTCGCTGGACGGGCGGAAAGAGCTTGAAAGCCTGAGGCGCGAAGCCGAGTCCTATGCCCAACGCTACGATGTCTTCAGAGACGTACTCTATGACCGCGAAGCCGTCATTGAATTCGAAAGCGGATTGGGCCGGGACCTGAGAGCCGACGTAGTCGAAGCGGAGGGCCTGGACCCTGTCCGGACTATGTTCCTGAGCCTTCTATGGGAGGACGCGATTCAGGAAGTCCTCGGCGACGGGCTACAACCTGTCCTCGACGAGGATTTCTTCGACTCATTCCTCGCTCCATCGGTCCCGAGCAGCGGACTGGACGCGGTATCGATCGAAGCGATTATCGAGAGCGGGTTGACCTACTCCGAGGAACGGGAAGAGGAGAAGCAGCGGCACGCGAAGCGGCGAGAGCTACTAGATCGGGTCAAGCAGACGTAGCTTCGCTTCACTAGGCGGCTATATCTCAAGGCGCATCGGGAATGCAGGCGACCTCGCTCAGATAGCGAAATACAGCACCAGGGCGGCGCTGATGACCACGGCGCTCTCGATGAAGGCCACACCGAGGTTGCGATCGACGGCTAGTTCATTCGAGACCTTCGTTCCCGGTAGAAGCACTATGTCGACCACGAAACGTACGACGAACAGCAGCACGAACCCCGCCACCGCGAAGGTGAGGAATCCGGCCAGGCTCTCTCCCCACCCGACGAAATCGCCGTAGACTGCTTTGAACGCAACCAGCGCGACGGCGATCAAATTGCCGCCGAGGGCGACTCCGACGGCCGTATTCCCCTGCTCTATCTGCTCGTGTATGTCGAAAGGCGTGGTTATCTGGTAGAACGCGGCGTACAGGACCAGCACTACCATGCCGAGGACGAAGAAGGCACCGGCCCTGCTCAAGGTCTCGACGACCGAAGGGTCGGCCTCACCAAACGCCGGGCCTCCGGTGCCCGCCGTCGAAGCGGCGATGACCAAACCGACGGCGACGTAGACCCCGAACTCCACTGCCCCTGAACCGACGTTCTGTTGGTCGACGATCTCCTTCGCGGTGTCGAACTTGAACAACACCAACCTGTCCACGACGATTCTGGCCAGATTCAGGACGACTATTCCGCCCATCGCGTATAGGAACGCAGTGAGGACGTTTTCCCAGAAATCGTTGTCAAACTCCAGCGGATCGGGCGCGACCGCGACCGGATCGAACAGGGTGGCCACGAACACCACAATGACGGCGAAGTAGTATCCCGTGATGCTGAGCCCGAGGGCTACGTTGTTCTTGTGACTGAGCTGGTCTCCTATGCGATAAGGTGTGAGGAAGTCCTGGATCAGCTTGGCGATCAGGAGAACGACTATCCCCAACACCACGAAGATCAGTCCCTTGGGAAAAAGCTCTAGATTATCTACGAACGCGTCAGCCATTGGGCGCCTCCGTCAATTCCAGCTTGATTATCGCTTGTATACCGTGACCGTGTCCGGTGAAACTGAGTCGCTGACATAGGCCTGAAAGGGCATACCCTCCCACTTGTCGATAGAGAGCAGCTTGGTTTCGTCTTCGCTCGTGAAATCCCAGAGATAGAACCCCTCACCGGTGCCGGTGTTGTTTTTGTAGAAGAACGCCTCGCCGCTATTCTGGTAGTAGAACGTCGCCCCATCGTAGGTGACGTAGTTATCAATGGAGTGCTCCCGGTCAAGCCGGCCGAGATCGTCCTCGGTTAGGCCGACGCCTTGGAGTCCCATCGGCCGGCGATCCGCGGAGACGCTGACGTGTAGCCCGCCGTCGTCAGACCAGTTTAACCAGAGCTTCTTGTCGCCATCCTCTCCTCGTATCTCATACCAGACCGTCGGCCCGCTTTCGTACCGGTCCAACTGGTCGATAATGAGGTACGAGTCTTCTAGCTCGAGATCGTAGCCGGATACCGTGAAGACGTCGCCCGGCCTCGCGTCGACGATGCTGTCGACTAGTGTGCTTGGGTCGACGCGCTTCTTCTTGCGCTTTCCAAACAAAGAGCCGAACAAGGAGCTTCCAAACCCCGACCCATAGTCGTTGAGCCAGTCTCCGATAGGACGGTCAGGACCGCCCAGAAAGGTCGCCCGCAGTATACACCAAAGGGCCCCTAGGCTGGGTCTTCGAACACGCGACCCAGCCTAGGCGACGTCACACAGGTCCCCCGGGTGGGCCTGGAGGTGTCTGGTTTTCGTGACGGCAGCCTTGCAAAAACCGGCTCCGTCTGGTTTACTTGTCTCGGCGAATCCGGCGCCATGGTGCCGGATTCGCCTTGTGTCAACTGGACTATTGCCGGATAATACGCTCGGCGCGTGACCGGCCAAACCTCGAGAGAGTAGGGCCGCATCTCTGCTAGCTGACAATTGTCTTTAATGGGTGCTTCCGCTTGCCGAGCCTGATTGTCCCCCGGACCGTCGCAACTGTCGGTCTTTTGGCGCTCGTTTTCTTAGCTGCCGGGTGCCGAGGGAAGATGTTCGACGTCGAGGACGTTATTGAGATCATCGATCGCGCGGGCTACAGCGTCTCCGAACCTTCAGAGGCAGGCGTCCCGTTCGTCTGGCAAAACAAGGGCCTCGGCGTCAATGTGGACGGGGAGCCGATCATGGTATTCAGGTATAGCGCTCCGACCGTAGATGCAACGGGGTCGAGAGATAACCTCGTGGAGGGAATCAAGGCGATTAACGAAATCGTTGAAAAGGAGACCGGCTTCTGGGACGTCGACAAGTCTCTCGGTGAAGACCTCTACTACCGGAACGGCAGGATGCTGGTGTTCCTCGGTGGTCACTCCAAATCCGAGGCCCTGAAGCAGCTCCTCGACGCCGACATCCCGTGCCAGCCGCTAAGCCGGCTCGATTGCCTCTAAGGGGATAGAAGGCCGGCCGCCTTCAGTTTCGGGTCGCCTCAGGATACGTCAAGCGGGCGTCCCACGCCCTTCGGAACGACTTCGACACCCGCGCAGGCCCCGCTCTTGGAAGCTCGGTTGCGTACCGCAAGAAAGTCGTCCAGTCGCCGCAGGTTGCCGCATCCGACCTTCTCCCATGCAGCTGGCTCGTAGCGCATGTAGCCCTGGAGGATAGCCGCGGGACTCCAAGCGTCTAGTCGCCGCATTAAAGGCTACGAACAGGGCCTCAGTTATACCACCCAGCTTGGACGGAGTACATCCGAGCGTACCGGCCGCCGAGACCAACCAGCTCCTCGTGGGTGCCCTCCTCGACTATTCGACCGTTCTCCAGGAAGGCAATCTGGTCCGCGAGGCGAGCGGACCCAAGGCGGTGCGAGATCAGAAGGACCGACTTCCCAACCGACATGTCCCGGAACCGGCGATACACTTCGACCTCCGCGCGAGCATCCAGCCCGGACGTCGGCTCGTCAAGGATCAGGACCAAGGCCTCCCGAAAGTAAGCTCGCGCTATCACCAGCTTCTGCCATTGCCCGGTCGAGAGATCCCTGCCTTCGTCGTCCCAAGCCTTCCCAAGAACGGTCTCGTAGCCCTTTGGGAGCGTCTCTACGACCGCATCGGCTCCGCTTTTGGAAGCCGCGTTTCGGATAGCGGACATGTCGTCTAGTCGCGGAAGATCGCCGTAGCCGACGTTCTCTCTGGCCGTCATTTCGTAGCGGACGTAATCCTGGAAGACCGCCGCACCGTGCCGTCTCCATACCGCTGGATCGATCTCGGCCAGGTCCCGGCCGTTCACGGTGATGCGACCGTTCGTTGTCATGTACAACCCTAGCAGGAGCTTTGAAAGCGTCGTTTTCCCCGCGCCGTTCTCGCCTACCAAGGCGATTGTCTTACCTGGCTGCAGCGTGAGCGTGACGCCGTCGAGAACCGGGCGCTCGGACCCAGGATATGAGAAGACCATTTCCTCGAATCGAACGGTGATCTCCCCGTCAAGGGGGGCGTCCGGTGCATCAGTCGCGTTTGCGATAGAGGCCACCTCGGTCGTTCCGTTCGGATCTGCACCGATGACGCCCTGTGGCTGGACCCACTCTTCAGGCAGGTCGAGATAGTCGAAGACATCCCACATATGGCCCAGGGTCTTGTCCGCTGATCGGAAGGCCGCGAGCACGCCATCCACTGCCCGCGTAAACCGCTCTACCGCCGTCAGATAGGCGGCGAAGTAGCCTATGGAAAGTCGCCCGAGTGCGATGAGTGCAACGACGCCCGTGATTACAACCCCGTATGTGAGCTGCTCCCAGAGATTGCCGCTCAGCGCCGACTTCGACCGCTCGAGGGCAAGCCGAAGCCGGTCGTCCTTCATCATCGTGTTGAGTTCCATTCGGCGGTCCCGCAAATAAGGACCTGTGCCGAACAACCGTAGCTCCGACGCGGCCTCCCGCCCCACGATCAGGTCGTCGAGATGCGCCATATATCGCTCGCTAGCTGCGTGTTTTCTCTTCAACAGCACTATTCGTCTGAATATCCGTGACTCGGAAACGTGTAAGGGAATCATGATTCCCTCGTAAAAACCCGTTTTGAGGAAGGTCCAGCGCTTTAGCACATGTGAGCGCTACCGTATGTTGGGGTAGGACACGGAACAGAGACTGTATATTGTACCCAGGCAAGGGTACGGTTGTTCTAATTCGACCTGCACAGACTTTTTACGAGAGAATCAATCATGCCCGCTACCAGCACCAGCGGTAGAAGCCAATGGGCCGTACCCAGAAAGAACAGCAAACCGACAACTGTTATCACGCTTGCCGGCAGGCTGAGTATGTTTCGCATCCCCATTAACAACTGTTTGTCGAGACCGAACTCCGACGTGTGCAACAGGTCGAAAATCTCAGGCCTATCAAACATCTCGAGCGACAAGCGCCCCGCTTTGGTCAGCAGCCGTTCCTGAGCCCCTTCCTTCAAACGTAACGCGAGGTCGTCACCGAGCCAAAGTTGATTCTCTCGTAAAAAGTCTGTGTAGGTCGAATTAGAACAAACGTACCCACACCTGGGTACAATATACAGTCTCTGTTCAGTACACTACCCCAACATACGGTAGCGCGCAGATGTGCTAAATCGCTGGAACTTCCTCAAACCGGGTTTTTACGAGGGAATCAAGCTTGATTCTCTCGTAAAAAGTCTGTGCAGGTCGAATTAGAACAACCGTACCCTTGCCTGGGTACAATATACAGCCTCTGTTCCGTGTCCTACCCCAACATACGGTAGCGCGCTCACATGTACGAGGGCTGATTCTCTCGTAAAAAGTCTGTGCAGGTCGAATTAGAACAAGTACCCGCCTGGGACAGTCTCTGTTCCGTGTTCCTCAGCGCTCACACCGGGAACTTCCTTTTTACGAGGGAATCAAAGTTGTACCATCGTGATCACGGGGTCGGCCAGGGTAGCCGCCAGGAATACACCCAACCAGAGTAGAGCGCTCGTGAGGCTGGTTGTCCCCTCTATTACACCGACCGCGCTATCCACGAGGGCCCGAAGGACGAGCAATGCGACGAGGGGGACGACGCCCAGAAGCACTGAGAACACGGCGATCGTCGTAAACGCTCTCGGACCAGCCTCCCACATCAGCTTCAGAAGCCTCGGCAGCTTCCGCCACCGGTCACGCATGGAATGGTCGTGCCGCTTCTTGTCTGACCAGAAAGACCACTGGTGTTTCATCGGTACCACTCCGCCTGCAACTGGTACAGCTCGGAGTACGGGCCGCCGGAGGCGATGAGCTCCTCGTGCGTCCCCTGCTGCGCGATCGCCCCTTGTTGAAGAAAGACTATCCGGTCGGCCAGTCGCGCCGAGCCGAGACGGTGGGAGATCAATAGGACGGTCTTTCTCTCGGATAGTTCGAGAAAGCGACGGTAGACCTCACGCTCGGACAGGGCGTCCAGAGCAGACGCGGGCTCATCAAGTACCAGGATGCCGGCATCCCGAAGGTATACTCGTGCGATGGCCATCTTCTGCCACTGCCCTTCGGATAGCTCCTGGCCACCGGTGAACTCCTTGCCGAGCATGGTGTCGAATCCGTCGGGGAGGTCGCCCACGACGGTCTGGGCGGAGCTCAGCCCGGCCGCGCGCTCGATCGCATTCATGTCGTCCACTTGGGAAAGGTCGCCGAGGCCGATGTTCTCTCGGGCCGTTAGGGCGTACTTCATGTAGTCCTGGAAAGCAGCGCCAATCTCGGCTCTCCATGCACCACCCGCAATCTCTTTCAGGTCGACGCCGTCCACGGTGATCGTGCCGCCGGTCGGCTGATAGAGCCCCAGCAGTAGCTTGGTCAACGTGGTCTTGCCAGCGCCGTTTTCCCCTACCAGAGCAATCCGTTCCCCTGGTTGGATGTCGAGATCGACTCCGTCCAACGCCGGCGTATCGCTTCCGGGATAGGTGAAGCCGACGGCCTCGAACCGAATCCCTTCCTTGAGCGGGCGCGGAGGCTGCACGCCCTCATCAAGGGACTCCTCGTCGATGTCGAGGTATTCAGCAGCGTAGCCGAGCTCGGCGTAGAACTCTCGGAGGTCGCGCAGCCGCCAGCCCATGTCGTTGAGGTGACCGACATACTGGTTCGTGACGAAGAACAGAGCGACGAACTCAGCCGCGGTGATCACACCGTTCGAACCTGCCATCAGCAGGGCCCCCATCACGAGACCAACCAGGGCCAGGTTAACTATCTCCGACGGCAGGGCCTTTGGGATCTCTTTACGCCGGAGCTTGGAGGTCTCATCGATGAGCTGTTGGGTAACGGCTCGCCAGGCCCCAATAACATGGTCGCTCAGTCCAAACAGACGGATCTCGGACGCCGCCGGGCGTTGGGTGAGCAGTTCTCGCCAGTAGTACCGACGGCGCCAAAGCGGCGCCTGTCTTCGCCGAATCTCGATGTACCAGTGCTCGGCCTTTGTGTGACGCCAGATCACCACGACACTTCCGGTAAGGAGGAGGACGGGAATACCGACGTGTACGACGCCCAACACCCAAAGAACCCCCACACCCCCGAGCACCGTTGACACGAGCCGCTGCATGTGAGGTAGCTGGTAGGTGACGGTGCCCTCGTGCATTGAGCGACGAGCACGCTCCAACAGGTCGTAGAACTCGGTCGTCTCGAAACGGCTCAACGGGACCGAGTAGGCCTTCGTCAAAAGGAGCCGATCGAAGCGTTCGATCACCCGCTCCCTGAGATGGACAGAAAGGAACGTCTGGACTTTCTCCGAGTATGCTATCCAGCTGACAATCCTCAGCCCGAACAATGCCAGTACCCAGGGCAGCACCGGTCTCAAAGCGTCGAGCAACGACCTCTCGACAGACTGGCCCGAAGGAAGGTTCTCCGTTGCGGTCTCGATCAGCCCCGAGATCGTGACCACCATGATCGGAGGCGTCAGTCCGCCAATCACTCCGGTAAGCACCAGGAAGACCGCGAACGGGGGCCACGGGGCGATTGTGGTCTCCCATCCAAAGCGCAACACCGCGAGGGATTCTCGTATGCGGTCCCGCAGAGATTTAGTTTGGAGAACCGCTTCAGCCAAGATTCACCCGAAACGCGGAAGATGGTGGGAGAGGTAGACCGTCGCTAAAAACCAATCGGGGCGAGACCCGCCGGCGCCGGTAGCTCGTCGCCAGTGCATGTTACCACTGGCACAAAACGCCAAGCACAAAGGCTCGGCGGAGTAGTCTTTCCTCGAACTCGGCGTGGGTGTCGCGAAACGTCAGTGCGCGACCAAGTTGGAGTGAGGCGACATCTGGCACGCATATAACTAGGACGAACGGCAGCCCGGAAGTGTTTGCCGGAATTGGAAAACGACGGACCTGCGAGGTGGAGGCGGCTGAGCGGGGGCGGCTCGCAGGTATTAGCGCAGGTGACCTCTCAGGCCTGGTTCATGAAGCACCGGACAGCACGGCTCCTAGAACCCCGCCTTCTTGTCGCAGACGTACAGGAAAGGCTCGCCGGCCAGATAGAGCCGCAGATTCTCCTTGAAGACCTGCTCGACGCTCCGGATGACCGATGTCGTGACGCCCGAGCAGTGAGGCGTTATCACTACGTTTGGCATGTCCCACAGAGGGTCGTCCTCGGGTAGGGGCTCCTCGGCGAAGACGTCGAGCCCCGCGCCCGCGACACGCCCCGACCGCAGTCCATCGAGCAACGCGGTCTCGTCGACGATGCCGCCTCGCGAAATAACGATCACGTGACCGCCCTCTTTCAATAGTCCTAGCCTTCGGGCGTCGATCGCGCCGCGTGTCTCGACCGTCGAGGGCGCCGCGGCTACGAACCAGTCGGAGCGCTCGAGAAGGTCGTCGAGGCGCTCCAGCCCCCAGGTCTCGCGGACTTCCTCGTTAGGCTTCGGGAACTTGTCGACGGCGTAGACGTCGATGCCGAATCCCTGGGCCCTGCGCGCAACCGCCTTGCCGACGTCGCCGAGCCCAAAGATGCCCATCGTGCTGCCTGTGATCTCGATCTGCATGTCCAGGTACTTGCGACCCTCCCAGCGGTGTGCGCGCTGGTCGTCGAAGTGGTCCATCCACCTGTGGGCCATGTTTATCATCATTCCGATGACGTGGTCGGCCATTGCGTCGACGTGAGGCCCTTTGGTGTTCGTTACGACGATTTCGTTGTCTACGAGTCCCGGCAGCTTTATTAACCCATCGATTCCGGCGCCCGCGACCTGGATCCATTTCAGCGTGTCAGCGGCCGCATAGACCTCCGGAGTCAGGAAGCCGTAGAAGACATCCGCGTCCTTGATCGCAGTCTTCTGGTCTTCCTCCGATTCAGCGGCGGCGAATTCGACATCCGGGAAGGCATCTTGCAGCTCTGCGAGAAATCGACCTTCATCCTCGGCGAAGTCCTGGATTAGTACTCTCATGGGCGACTCCTGGGTTGTTCACGTAGCCGGACGTTTGATGCATGGCCCCGCCGACAGGCGGAACGGGCGCTTGCAATGCGCCCCTACAGCAGACAGAGAAGCCGGTCGTCTTAGTTGGCGAACCACCGTTCGAGGTGTTCGCGATTTTGATCGAGCCAGGCGCTGTTCAGTCGGATCCTCTCAAGAGACTGGCGGACGGAGCGTTCGGCTGCCGGTGCCGGGTGCTCTTTGAAGAAACTCCGCACGTCCTCGAGACGCTCCTGGGTAGTGAACCGGCCGGTGATGTCTACCAGCGTCATCAGCCCGAATCCGCCTTCGCCGTAGCGTCGGTCGAACTCCGACCAGTTAGCCTTGACGAATTCCCATGCCCGGTCCCGGCCGAAGCGATTGGACGCTACCCCGGCGACGATCCTGATCGTGTTGTGGACCCTGACCTTCTCGGTGTCGAGGGACCGCTCCAAGGTCTCGTCGAGCAGGTCGGGGGCCTCGAACCGAGTGAGGGCGGCGAGCAGGCGCACTTTCTCCTCTTCCATCGTGGCCTGCTCCTGGAGGCCCCACATCGAGTCGTAGGTCGCGCGGTCGCCCCTTTTGGCGGTCATCCCGAGCACGATCGCTCTGATGTCGGGGTTTACGTTGCTGGCGTCCTGGACGTAGCCATCGAACCGGGAGCGCGCTTCGGTAAGGGTTTCCTCGTCTTCGTAGCCTCCCAGCGACCCCAGTACGGTGCTGCGTAATAGCGCGTCGAGATGACCCTCTCCGGGTTTCGCGTCCCAACCGACTCGCCGGCCGACGTCCTCGAAGATGCGGCGCCCGAACTCCTGATAGCGGCCGTAGACCGCCTCGTCGGCTAGCAGCCCATCGAGAGACCCCAGGTTGGCCGCCAGGTCCGACCAGACGGTCGCGTCCGTCTCGCCGACGTAGGCTTCCGCCAGCTCCAGGAAGTCCGTCACGGGAATATACCCGGCCCGGTTGAGGGCGTACGCGTCGTTCTGGAGCCCCAGCCGGTCGAGCCCCGAGAGCTGGCGGCTGGCAATGGGAGCCCGCAACCGCTTCCATTCCTCGGGGGCGTATGCCACACGGTAGAAGCCCGTTTGCTCCGGGTTGACCTTGACCCAGCCGTCGCCGGCGGGCAAGCGCAAGCTTCCCTCGCGCTCCGACATCAAAGTAGACGCAGCCTCCGACCCGCCGGTCGCGCTTAGAGGAACGCGCCAGAGGGTGTCGTCGGTCCCGTCCGGCTCAACCAGGTGGTCGTACGTGAAGCGACGCTGGGATGCGGCGACGTCCACGTCGTCGCCGGATTGCGTCGTCACCACGTCCAGTACAGGATAGCCGGCTTGCTCAACCCAGGTGTCCATCATCGCCGCGACGGGTTGACCCGATGCCGCTCCCAGGGCGTCCCAGAGGTCGTGGGTGCGCGCGTTCCCATACTGATGCTTGGCAATGTAGGGCCGAAGCCCGTCGCGGAACACGTCCGCGCCGAGGAAGTTCGCCAGCATCCTCAGGACCGATCCGCCTTTGCTGTAGCTGATGGCATCGAAGAGCTGCCCTATCTCGGCCGGGTTCTTGACCTCTTGCTCGATCGGGTGCGAGTTCTGCAGTCCGTCCAGGCTTAGCGCGCGGTTCGTGTCGTCGGAGACAAACTGCGTCCACATGTCCCATTCCGGGAAGAGGTGGTCGACGGCCGTATCGCCCATCCAGGACGCGAAGCTCTCGTTGAGCCAGAGGTCGTTCCACCACGCCATCGTGACAAGGTCGCCGAACCACATGTGCGCCATTTCGTGGGCGACGATTGCCGCGACGATCTGGCGGGTTAGGGCTGAGCTATTCTCCGAGTCGACCAGCAGTGCTGTCTCCCGATAAGTGATCGCGCCCCAGTTCTCCATCGCTCCGGCCGCGAAGTCGGGGATAGCGAGATGGTCCAGCTTCTCGAGGGGGTACGGGACACCGAAGTAGTCGTTGAAGAAAGCAAGCAGTTTGATCGAGACGTCGAGAGCGAACCGGCCCTGCTCTTCCTTGCGACTCGTCGCCCATATCCGTATGACGGTGCCTTCGGGCGTCTTGCCCTCTATCGCGCGAAGCTGTCCGACCACGAACGCCAGCAGATAGGTCGACATGCGCGGCGTCTCGCCGAACGAGACTCTCTTCTTGCCATCGGGCGCCGATATTTCAGAGGACGCTGTCATGTTCGAGACGGCAACCATAGTCGACGGGACCACCAGATCGACCTGGAATATCGCTTTCAAGGCCGGCTCGTCCCAGCATGGGAAGGCCCGTCGCGCGTCCGTGGCTTCGAACTGGGTGGTCGCCAGGTATCGCTCATCCCCGTTCTCGTCGGTGTACCTGCTGCGGTAGAAGCCGCGTAGCTTGTCGTTCAGCTCACTGGTGAACTCGAGCTCAAGTCTCGCCTCGCCCTGCGGTACCTCTGAGTCGAACACGAACGTCGCCGTTTCGGCGTCCGTATCGAACTTGGTCTCGGTCGGAGTCAACGCGGCCCCATCGGGCAGCACCAGACGACACGACTCGATAGTCAGCTCGATGCTGTTCAGTGTGATCGAAGAGGTCGACTGCAGAACATCGATCTCGACCGATTCTTCGCCCTTGAAGGCGAACGAGTCGAAGTCCGGCTCCAGAGTCAGCGTGTATCGCTTCGGGCGAACGTTGGTAGGTAGCATTATGGCCTCAGTCATCGAACGATCCTAGTTTCCACTTCCATTCCAGACGGGAGGGCGTTTCTCGGCGAAAGCCCGCGGGCCCTCTAGCATGTCCGGAGACGCAAGTGCTTTGTCGAACTCGCCGTACGTTGCACGCATGGCCTGTTCCAGTGGCACGCCCAGGCCCTCCATCGCCATCTGCTTGCTGGCTGTAACCGACAGTGGGGCGCATTCGATGACCTCGGCGGCGAGACGTCCGGCCGTGGCCATTAGATCCTGGTGGGGCACTACCTCGTTTACGATCCCCCACTGCAATGCCTCCGTCGCAGCTATCGGCTTCGACGTCAGCAACATACGCAACGCCACCTTCACCGGGACTTGCCGTGGCAAACGGTGGACGCCTCCCGCGGCCGCGACGAGTCCGACGCGGCCCTCGGGCGCGCTGAACTGGGCATGGTCAGCGGCCACGGCCAGGTCGCAGGCAAGGACGAGCTCAAGACCACCCCCGAACGCGTAACCGTTGACTGCGGCGATTATCGGCTTCCAGCAGGTGAATTTGTCTGTGATGCCTGCGAACGGCGTGTTGGCCGCATCCGGCCATGCCTCGCCGGGCTTGATGTGCTCTACGTGGTACTTCAGGTCGTTCCCGGCGCAGAAGGACCGCTCGCCTTCTCCACTGACGATGGCAACTCGAACATGGTCGTCGTCCCGGAAGTCCTCGAAAGCCTGTCGCATCTCGGCGCTAGCCGGCGGGTGGAGGGCGTTCAAGCGTTCGGGCCGGTTGATCGTAACGTAGGCGACGCCGTCTCGCTTCTCGTACCTGATGAACTCGAAGGGCATAGGAGGCTCCTGAATGGGAGGCGAATTATAGCAGACGGGTATCCGCTTCGGGCGTCGAATCGGTGTCTGGTTGGACTAGAGATCGACCTGGCGTTGCAGCTCCCTGCGGCGCTCTTGTTCGATGATCGATTCGACGTCCCGAACGGTGTCGTCGAGTCGATCGTTGTGGTTTACGACGACATGTTCGTAATCGGCCGCCTCTTTCAGCTCTTCTTGAGCTGTCCGAAGCCTGACCTCCAGGGCTTGGGCCGTCTCCGTCTTGCGCTGGGAGAGTCGACGGGACAGTGTCTCGGTGTCCGGAGGCGCTAAGAAGATGAACAATGCATCGGGCGCGACCTTCTCGATGTTCCTGACGCCCTGTACGTCGGTCTTGACGATCGCGTCCTTACCTTCTCTCAGCGCGGCGGTCACCTGAGACTTCGGGACGCCGTAGAGGTTCCCGTAGACCTCGGCCCATTCGAGGAGTTCGTCGCGACCGATCATCTCACGGAACTCGGCCTCTGCAAGAAAGATGTAGTCGACGCCGTCGACTTCATGGTCTCGCTTTGGGCGGGTCGTAGCTGTGACGACAAAGTGGAGCGGCCTGCCCAATTCGCGCATCCTGGAGAAGACCGCGTCCTTGCCCACGCCGGAGGGCCCCGTCAGTACGACGAGGAGAGGGTTCATCTCGGTCGGTCCGGTCAACCTACGCCCTGCCCGCCGTTCGCAAGGTCCTCCACCGTGTCCCAGAAGGCGGGGTAGGTCACGCTGGCAGCCTCTGCCTCATCGACCGTCGTCTCGCCTGATGCCATGAGCCCGGCGACAGCCATCGTCATGGCGATTCGGTGGTCTCCGTGGCTGCGAGTCGGTCCACCTTTCAACGTCGCCCCGCCGTTGACGACCATGCCATCGGAGCGCGCTTCGATATCCGCGCCCAGGACAGACAGGCCCTCGACCGTGGTCTCGATGCGGTCGGACTCCTTGCCTCGCAACTCCGCGGCGTCTTCGATCACGGTGGAGCCCTTGGCGAAGCAAGCGGCCAGTGCCAACACTGGGAGCTCGTCGATGACCGCTGGGATCAGGTCGCCCCCTATTCGCGTCGCCGTCAGCTCGCTGGACTCGGCAACCAGGTCGGCTACGGGCTCGCCGCCCGTTTCCCGGACGTTCTCGACCCGGACCCGGCCCCCCATCGCGTTCAACACCTCGAGGACGCCGGCCCTGGTCGAGTTGATCCCGACGTCCCTGAGGCGCACCTGTGCGTTCGGATGGCAGCAGCCGGCGACGAGCCAGAAAGCGGCGGCGCTGACGTCGCCCGGTACCTCCACGTCGACGGTTCGCAGCTTAGACGGTCCGACCGACACGCGGACTCCGTTGGCCTCGACGTTGGCTCCCATCGCGCGGAGCATCCTCTCGGTGTGGTCGCGGGACTCGGCGGGCTGAACGACGGTCGTACGGCCATCGGCGGAAAGGCCCGCGATCAGGATGGCCGACTTGACCTGGGCACTGGCTATCGGAAGCAGATAATCGATGCCTTGCAGCTCCCCGCCTCGGATCGCAAGCGGGGCCAGAGTGTTGCCCCGTCGACCTAGGATTGTCGCGCCCATCGTCGTTAGTGGCTCGACGATGCGGCCCATGTCCCGGCCACGCAGGGAGCTATCACCGGATATCACTGTCAGGAACGGCAGGGCGGCCAGCAGGCCCGAGACCAGCCGCATCGTGGTCCCGCTGTTGCCGGCGTTCAACACGCCAGATGGCTCGTCCAGGCCTTCGGCGCCACGCCCGACGACCTCGAGGCATTCGTCGGCGCCGCTGACAGCACACCCCGAGTGCTTCCGGATTCGGACGCCCAGGCCCCGCAGGCATCTGAGCATCGAGGCGCCGTCTCCGCCGGAAGCGTAGTTGGATACATGGGCAGTGCCGTCGGCTATGGCGTTCAGGAGCACGGCCCTGTGGGACACCGATTTGTCGCCAGGGAGGGTGACGGTGCCTTCGAGTCGGGACGCTGGGCGGATAGTTCGCTTCATTGGTTGCGGTTTGCCAGAGCGAAAACGTAAAACGTGAAACGTGAGCCCAACCGGGGGCATTCACTACGCTTTACCCTCACGTTCTAGTGACTACGTTTTTCTCCTTAGGTTTTACGGGTCACGCGATCGACCGAGCCATGGAAGGCAGCTTCGGGAAGAGCACGTCGAGCAGGGCTCTAGTCTCGCCGGAGCCACCTTCGCAATCGGCGAACGCGTACTCCAGGTCGTCGACGGAGCGGTGGCCGAACAGCAGGTGCAGCCACGTCAGGTCTGGGAACAGGGCGTTGCGGCCGCTGTCATCCCAGCCGTTCTCTTTAGTAGGGCCCCAGGGCTCCGATGCGGTGAGCCGGCCGCTCTCGAAGCTGAGGCGCACACCTTCGGTCGCAAAGCTGATCTTGAGCTCGCCGGTGTGCCTGGCCGCGAACGAGTCAGAGAGGCGCTCCTCAAGCACCCTAGAGACGTGGCGGAGGAAGCCCGGCACGTCTGGCACGCGCACGTACCAGACTGATGAACGGACTTCTCTGGGAAGTCGGTTCTTGCTCACGGCGTAGGCAGGATGCGCCGGGCCGAGTCTCAAGGAGAACTCTTTGAAGCTCGTGCCTTCGTCTCGGGCCGCGTATTCCAGCCCGGTCTTGTGCAAGTGTCGCAACACCGTCGGAGTGACCGAAGCCCACGACTCGCCCGGCTCCAGCTCGTATCCTCCTGCATGAATCCCCGCACCGTGTAACTCTTTCCCGTGAGAAAGGAACCCCATGGGTTCTCCGCCAGGCGTCTCGACAATCCACCAAACGCCACCCTTCCTGTCCTTCCGTTCGAAGAGCAAGTATCTCCAGAAAGTATCGTCCATAGCGTTGTAGACTAGGTATCGGCCCGAGGCAGCCTCATATAGTTTCGCGATCGTGCGGATATCTCCCTCGATTGCCGGTCGCAGCTGGTAGGGCTCTGATTCGCCCTCCTTCAGATGAGGAATGTTGGCCTCGTAACCGGCACGGCCTCCGTAACTTTCGAGCGCCAACTCGTAGCCGAACTGCCGGTAGAACCATGGGATTCCGACGACAACGGTAGCTTGTTCGCCCCTCTCGCGGCTCCACTCGTGGACTTGCTCGAACTGGGCCCGAACGAGTCCGTGGTTACGGTAGTCGGGGTGCGTGGAAACCAGCTCGACTTGACCGACGCCGAACTCGACACCTGCATAGGTCCATTTCTGAGATATCAGGTTGAGCGACGAGACGATCTTACTGGTGCCGGTATCCTCGACCACGGTGAAGTCCGACGGGCCCACCTTTGGGTGCCGGCCACTCATGAGCTCCTCGGTCCAAGCCCGCATGAACTCACTGGGCTCGTCGCTCCAGCTGTGCGCTATGGCGTTGTAGTCGGCGAGGGCCTTGGCGTCGGTGGCTGTGGCGCGCCGCATCACCAGGCCGTCGCCTAGCTCTCGTAGGACCCCGGCTTCTGTCGCAGTTTTCGTTGACATCATGTTCGGGGGCTACCCTAGCGCCCTGGGTATTCCCATGGCGGCCGAGATTTCGCTTCGCTGATCTGTCGGTACCGCTCGACCATTCGGTTGCTCAACATCATGCCTGCCATGGTATGCGCCGCAGAAGGCACCTTGACGCCTTTCGACTCCCCTACACCACCGGCCCCCCACTTCGCCCGCTCTTCCCAGGCGCGAACGAAGCCGGACTCTAGGTCGGCACTCGCGTGGGAAAGGTGTTTGCGAACGTCTCCTAGATTAGCGATCGCCTGGTCGATCCAATGGACCAGCGGTCCGCCGAGAGCTGCGGCCGTCGCGCTTGCCTCCTTCGGGTCTTCGGACGCAAGCCGAGAGGATTCGGCGAACTCCTGGCCTGCTAGGCGAGATATCTCGCGCCACGACGGGCTCGCCGAGACGGTGCTGACCAAAGCGGACGCAAGAACCGCCGGAAGAAGAGATACCGCCGCGGTGTAAGCGTCGTGCTCTTCAGCATCCATGAAGAGCGGCGTCGCGCCCAGCGTTTCGACCATCCCAACCACGGTCTTGATCGCGCTCTCCTGCGCGGTCCGGCCGGACATCACACAGTAGAAGGAGCCGTCGAAGGCGTCTTCCGCCGAGTCGTCGGTCGTTATTTGAGATTTCCAAGGCAGCGGGCGTCCCCCAATGAAGGCGACGGTGTCGGGCAGGTGTTGTTTAGCCCAGGCTGCAACCTGGACCTGAGCGACGGACGTATCGGTGAGGACGCATCCAGGTTCCAGAACCGGGCCGATCGCTTCCAGTAGCTCGCGAGTCTGGCTGACCGGCATATCGACCACGACGAGCTGCGCCCCCTCCAAGGCCTTGCGCAAGTTGCCGGTAGTCTCGTCCACGGCGCCGGCGTTCGAGGCATGGTCCAGGGCCTTCCGATCGCCGTCCGTTCCGACGATTTCAGACGAGGCAAGTTCTGCCCTCTTGAGCGCCAGCCCGATGGACACACCTATGGGCCTCATGCCGATTATGGTAATGCGGTCCAAACGCCTATTCCTACCCTGATGTCGGCCTGCACGCAGGATCTGTGCGTAGCCTGCGTTTGTCCTTCGACATGCTCAGAACGACCCTTCGACTAAGCTCAGGGTGAGCGGGTTTAGGATTACGTTCGTGGTGAGCCCGTCGAACCGCGACTCTCGAATCGCGACTTGATGTAAAGCCCAAAACGCCCGAGCCGTCAAATACGCGCTATAGATATCAGATTACGTCCAGAGCTGTCCACCGAGGACGAGAGTCGCTAGCCCGTTAATAATCGGCCGCACGACGAGACCGATAATCCCGACGCCTGGCATGAGGTACTCGACCGCGACCAGGAGTAGGAGCGGCGCCGGACCGTAGCGTTCGAGCTGGGCGAAACCTCGTGCGGCTTCCCGAGGCAGGAACCCCAGGGCGACCTTGAACCCGTCAAGAGGTACCAGCGGGATCAGGTTGAATGCCGCAAGCACGAGATTGAAGAAAACTATCGTGCCCAGGAGGTAGGCGGTCAGATCGTCGGTCACGACACCGAAGAGCGAGAACCCGACGTAGCTGACTCCGACCAGTCCGGCGTTGAAGGGCACCGCGGCGGCGACGGCGGCCGCGATGTTTGAGAGCGGACCCGCCAATGCCACCACGGCCATTCCCGAACGTGCGCCACTCCGAAGGTATTGGGGATTGACGACGACGGGCTTGCCCCAGCCGAAGCCGGCGAACAGGATCATCACCGAGCCGAGGGGGTCGAGGTGCGCCCTCGGGTTCAGGGACACTCTTCCGTCGCGGCGTGGTGTCATGTCACCGAGTAGTGTGGCGGCGACGGCGTGGCTGAACTCGTGGACCGTAATGGCCAGGACCAGCGCCACCACGAATGAACCGAGGGAGATCAGGGCGTTGGATGGATTGGACTGCAGCTGGTCAAGAACAGCAAAGATCATCGCGAGTTCATCCGGACTGCGGGAACTGTTACGTACAACGAAAAACGGGACGAGTGGTCACTCGTCCCGTTGATTACTTGCCTGATGCTTCGAGCTACGTGAGTTAGTGTCCGCCGCTTCGAGCTACGTGAGTTAGTGTCCGCCGCAGCCGCAACCTCCGCCGCCACATCCGCCCCCTCCACCACCGCAGGCGCAGCCGCCTTGGCCCTGGAAGTTGGGGTTGCTGATAACGAAGCCGCTCCGCATTAGCCCTTCCATGTAGTCGATCTCCGCGCCCTCCACGAGCGGCGCACTCTCGGAGTCGACAAGGACCTGAAGGTTGCCCGCGTCGATGACGACGTCATCCTCTTTGGGCTCCTTCTCGACCCCCAGCATGTAGGAGAAGCCACCGTTAGGACCGGGCATCGCCATCACACGGAGGAGCGAGCCTTCCGCTTCTTGCTCCTTTAGCGTCTCCTCGAGCTTGGTTGCAGCCAACGGAGTCACTTCAATCAGCTTGGTCGTGGTCAACGGGGTACCTCCGGTAGATTGGTCGCTTTTCGTGCAACTTTACGAGTTTAGTCTCGTCGATACTAGCATGGCGTTGAACGCCTGGTCAATATAGTCGAAGCTACAGCCTGACAGACTCGATGATCAGCACCCTCGGTATTCTCGAACTCCACTGACCGGCCAGGTCCTCGTACTCGGCCGGTGGTAGAGTTGGCTCGGCTATGCCACGTAGCTCGAATCCTGTTTCGATCAGCGCGTTTAAGTACGTGGACAGCATTCGATGAAATGAACCGAGGGTGCCCAGCATCCCGGAGCCGGACGTGTACCACTTGCCCTCTTCGGTATACCGCACCACGCGGCCAGCGACGAAGTTGCCGGCTTCGTCCACTTCGACGTGACCTTCTTCGCCGGGGCCAAACGGCGCCTGGAAGCAAGGGTGAAGGATCGAGAACACGAACTTCCTGTTTGACTTCAACACTCGATGGACCGCCCCGAGGACCCGGTCCAGGTCCGCGATATCCATCAATGCCATGTTACAAATGACAACATCGAAGGAGTCGCTATCCAGCCGCGATAGCTCCTGGGCATCGTCTCGGAGATACTCGACCGCGAGCCCCTCCGATTGCTTGCGGGCGTGCTCAAGGAGATTAGCTGAGATGTCGACTCCGGTGACGTTGGCCCTCATCTCCGCCAGAATTCGCGACAGATAGCCTTCTCCACACGCCAGGTCAAGCACCCGCTCGCCCTCCACGTCCCCGATAGACTCCAACATGGTCCGCACCATTAGAGAGGGCGCAGCGGAGTTCTCGATTTCGCTCTTCACGAACTCGTAGTAGAAGTCGCCGAATTTGTCGTATTCGGATTCGAATGCCAGGTCGATGTCGCTCATCGGATGCCAACCTCGGATTGTTGCCCGATTCCCTATCCCGTTTGCGACCGGCCAAAAAACAGTAGGCCTATGCCGAAACGGGCGGCCAGCGATCAACCCACGGTCGCGCCGACTCCAGTTGGGCCGCGACCCTGAACAGGGTGGCTTCGTCGCCGGGTCTTCCTGTGAAGTGGACGCCGATCGGCAGGTCGCCGCTGTTCCAGTAGAGCGGCACGGACATAGACGGCTGCCCGGTGGCGTTGCTGAGGTAGGTGAACGGGGCGAACTCCGATAGCCTACGTCGAAGCGCGAAGGGGTCGTCACCGGGCGTGAAGGCGAACGTCCCCAGTGGCACCGGCGGTTTGCCGATGGTGGGCGTCAGCCACAGGTCGTAGTCGACAAAGAAGCGTGCGATATCGCGGGACGCCCGCTGCATGTTCTGGACGACGCCGAGGTATTCCGGAGCCGTAACCGCCCTACCCTTCTGGGTCAAAGCCCAGATGAACGGCTCGAACTGGTCTTGGGTCGGCTCTCTCCCAAGCCGGTGCGCCCAGTCGGCGATTCCAGACGCCGTTCCCACGGCAATGATCTTCGTGAAGGCCTGCCACAGGACCTCGCCTTCGAACGCCGGAGCGTCTTCGACGACCTCGTGTCCTAGCTGTTCGCACAGGCGAGCAACCTCCTGGACAGCGGCTGCGCAATCCGGATGCGATTCCACGTCCAGCGACGACCGAGTAGCGAAGGCGATCCGCAGCTTGCCCGGGTTGGCGCCGACCTCGTCCAGGAAGGGGCCCTCGTGCGGCTGCGAAGGGTAAGGGTCGCCGAGATCGGGCCCGGAGGTGGCGTCGAGGAGCGCCGCGCTGTCCCGGACCGAGCGGGTGAGGGCGTGTTCGGCGACGATTCCGCTAAACGCATCGCCGTAGTAGGGGCCGAGCGGGTTTCGTCCTCTCGACGGCTTTAGCCCGAAGACTCCACAGCAGGCCGCCGGGATACGTATCGAGCCGCCTGCGTCGTTGCCGTGAGCCATTGGCACCATCCCGGCCGCCACGGCCGCCGCCGCACCACCGCTGGACCCGCCGGTCGTCCGCTCCGTGTCCCACGGGTTCCTCGTTGGGCCGTTCAGCTCGGGCTCTGTCGTGGCGCCGATGGCGAACTCTGGCAGGTTCGTCTTTCCAACGGTTATCAGGCCGGCCTGTTTGTACCGCGCTACGAGCTCACTGTCGCGATCGGGGACGTAGCCCTTGAGAAAGCGCGAGCTCTCCGTGAAAGGCACGCCGGCGTACTCTGCGAGGAAGTCTTTCATCAGGAACGGAACGCCGGCGAACGGGCCATCGGGTATCGACCCGAAGGCGGTCTGCCGCGCGCTGTCGAACATCTCGGTTACGACGGCGTTGATGGCCGGGTTGAGGCGCTCGATTCTCTCGATAGCAGCGTCGACAAGCTCGATGGGCTTGACCTGCTTGGTCCGGACAAGCTCGGCCTGCGTCAAAGCGTCGAGCGAAGTGAGATCGTCGGTGGAGGTCATGGCTTCCGTCTCCGGATCGTTCGTTTTGGTCGCCTGAATGGCCGAGCGGCGGCATGGTATTGACGACAGAGATCGATGTCAACGGTCTCGTCGTGCTTGCCTGAAGGGTTGTGCCGATATACTATACGTATTGAGTACGTATAGGGCTGAGGTCTCCATATGCATAAGAAGCTGACCATAACACTGGACGAGCGAGTTTATGAAGGGCTGCATAAGGTGATTGGTCGACGAAAGATCAGTCAGTTCATCGAGTCCCTGGTCCGTCCCCACGTTGTCGATGTAGATCTCGAAGAGGGGTACAGGCTGATGGCGCAGGATGAGGCACAAGAAGCAAAGGCCCTTGAGTGGGCTGAAGCCCTGGTTGGTGATGTGGCCGATGAGGCGCGGTGAGGTTTGGTGGGTCAATTTCGGCCCCTCGGTGGGTGAAGAGATTCAAAAGCACCGGCCGGCTGTCGTGGTCAGCAACGATCAGGCTAACAGGCACCTGAACCGCGTGCAGGTCGTGCCGTTGACGACGAACGTCAAGCGACTCTTTCCAGGCGAAACATATGTGACTCTGGATGGCAAGCGACAGAAAGCTATGGCCAGTCAACTTGCGACGGTCAGCAAAGCACGTTGTAGCAACTCGGCCGGCAGCCTCTCAAGGCCCGACATGCAGAGAGTAGAGCAAGCCATCAAAGTGCAACTCAGTCTGGACTAGCAAGCCCTCGTCCTCTCGACAGTCACGCTCGCCCCCTATATAATCGAGCGCACATTTCGAAGGAGTTGAACGTTGTCCACGTTGTTTGCTTTGTCGTTCATAACGGCCGCATACTTGCTGCCGACGATAATCGCTGCGATTCGGCGGAAGCCCGATGTAGGAATGATATTCTTCATGAACATGTTCGCCGGCTGGACAGTTCTCGGTTGGTTTGTAGCGTTGGGCATGGCGCTTTGGAAGATCGACCGGGAGAGATACCGGATGGGCCACTGAGCCCGGCTCAACACTGAGTCAATCACCCTGAAACAAGGTGTACTACTCGTCTCGTTAGCGACCCCGCCCTTCGGCATTGGCCAACCTCGTGATCGTGCGCTTTGCCGGCGACACTCTCGAGGACAGCACTAGAAGTACGACCGCTCCCCCAGCCAGTACCAGCAAACCCAGAATCCGAAACGTCGGCTCGTAGCCGAGGGTGTGGACCAGCACCCCGGCGATTATGGGTCCGGAAGCCTTGGCCGCGTTCTTCATCGCTCCGACGAGTCCCATTCCTAAACCCACGTTCCGCTCGTCTACCTGAGCGGATATGAGCGCCATTGCCGATGGGAAGGCTAAACTCTGTCCGGCTCCCATCAGGACCGCGGCCGCCAACAGCGACGGACCGTTCTCGGCGGCGGCCAACATCAGCAGGCTCCCTCCGAGCACGACCATCCCCGCAGTAGTAGTGATCAGGTAACCGAATCGGTCGCTTAGCCGTCCTCCGATCGGGTTAGCCAACATCGCTATCGACTCTTGGGCCACGAAAAAGAACCCAACAACCGCTGGGCTCAGTCCTAGGCCGATGGCGTGAATAGGAAGGAATGCTTTGGCCGCGTACTTCCCGATCAACACTTGAGCGTGGATTCCGCCTGCTAGCCAAACCCCGGACGCCTTGCCGCAGGACCGCAACGCCGCGAAAGTGTCCGACAGGACCGGCTTGTTGGGCCGACTGTCCGGCCGACGGGTCTCGGGAAGAAGAACCACCGGGACGAAGGCCACTGCGCTCAGTAGACCGACTACCGTGAACACGGCCACCGGTCCGGCGAAGAGCAGCATGATCCCACCGACGAGAGGCCCTATGATGTAGCCGGCGCTACGGGCAGATGAGAACCACCCCAGCCGCTCCGCCCGCTTTTCCGCGGAAAGCTCCGCAACATATGCCAGCGTCACAGGTCCATATATCGCCGTCGCCAGGCCGTGGACCAACCGCACGGCGAGCAGCTGCTCGGGCGTGTGGACCAGCCAATACACGAAAGGCATTCCGGCGAAGACCAAGGTGCCGATCAGCAGCCATATCCGCCGGCCCCAACGATCGGACAGGATGCCCACCAGGGGCTTCAGCACAAGTCCTGTTAGTGTGGAAGCCGAAACTATGAAACCGAGGAATAGTTCGCCTGCGCCAAGCGACGCCGCGAAAATCGGCAGCACTGGGGTCTTCCCAAGCTGGTACCCGGAACGGACGATAAAGTCGGCGGCTGTAATCAGGCCGAAAGCGCGGGAGCTGGTCATAGGGCCGGGTCGGGGACTACCGGCGGTATCTCTAGCTCCTGAACGATGCTGATGAACGCCGCCAGGTCCTCATCGATGATTGTCTGAAGCCGGGCAAGTTGCTCGTCCAACTCGCCTGATAGCTTCTCGAATACCGTATACGATACCCTCGTCGGCGCGCTGTCCGCGCTTGCCGGTACGGTGGCAAGCTCAGCCATCTTGGCGCTCAGCTTAGCCGGCTGGCTGATCCGATCGTTTTCGTTCGAGGTTTTGAGCTGAACGAGGTCCTCTTCGACGGCCGATAGGCTTTCCTTCAGCTTCTCGCCGTTCTCGGTAACCGCCGCCCAGGCCTCGTTGCTACCGGCGCGCTCGACCCATCCATCGACCTGCGCTCGAACGCGCCTGATCCGATTGACTGCACTGTGCGCCTCCGAGGACTTGTCTCGGATGCGAATCGACAGATCGAATTGCGCCCGGAGGTCCTGCTGGGTCGCCGCTACGCGGGGATCCTTTAGCAATTCGAAGGACCGGGTCTCGGATGAATCTCCGGTTTCGAGACGGACCTGGTACCGACCGGGTGGCGCAAGCGGCCCTGGCACCCCTTTGGCGGTCACTCCTGGCTTCTTGGTTGGCTTGCCGTCAGGGTACCTCATGTCCCAAAGGGACCGGTTCATGCCGGCCGCGGAGGGCACCCTGGGCTCTTCGTCTTCCGAGTCCTCTTCTTTGGTCTCAGGAGCCGCCGAGGTGAACGACTTGATTTTGTTTCCGTCACCGTCCAGGAAGGTCAGCTTGACCTCTCCTTCTGGTTTCTCGTTCAGACGGTAGACGACCTCGACACCGTTCGGCGCGTCTGTGCCCGCGTCGATGAGAGTTCGCACAGCGTGGCCGTTCACGTCTTTCGTCTCGCGATACGTGGCCGGTTCGCCGAGAGTAAGCATGTACGAGGTGCCGCCGACTATCGTGCGAGACCTCCACGACCCGGCTACTCGGTAGGCCGCGGCCGGCGTGAACAGCCGGACCGGCGCTTCGGCCGAGTCCTCGGCAAGCTGTCGAAGAGCCGTAAGGTCTCCGAGGACCCAGAACGACCGTCCATTGGTCGACGCGACAAGCTCTCTTCCCTCCACCTTCAGGTCGGTAACAGGGACCACCGGCAGATTGCCACGTATCGACTGCCAGGTCTCGCCGTCGTCGAACGAGACGTAGATCCCGAGCTCCGTGCCGCAGTAGAGCAAGCCGGGGCGTTCCGGGTCGGCCCTGATGACCCTGGTGAAGTCAGTCTCGGGGAGGCCGTTCGTGATCTTGACCCAACTTCTACCGTAATCGCTGGTCTTGTAGAGGAACGGACGCGTATCGTCGAGTTTGTAGCGAGTGGCCGCCAGATACGCAGTCGCCGGATCGTGAGGGGAGACCTCGATTACGTCGATGCGAGTCCATTCGGGGAGGTCCCTTGGAGTAATGTCGTCCCAGGTCTCGCCGCCGTCGAGAGAGAGATGGACGAGCCCGTCGTCGGAGCCGGCCCAGAACACACCGGCCTCATGGGGCGATTCGATGAACGCAAATATCGTCCCGTAATGCTCGACGAATGTGGTGTCCAGTGTAATGGGCCCGCCTGACGGCTCCATCTTCGTGACGTCGTTGCGGGTCAAGTCAGGGCTGATCGCTTCCCAACTTGTCCCCTCGTCCGTTGAGCGGAACAAGACGTTGCCCGCGACGTATAGCACATTGACGTCGTGAGGTGAAAACAGGATCGGGTAGGTCCACTGGAATCGGTACTTGTGGTCTTTAGGACCGAAGCCCCAAGCGAACTCGGGCCAAACGGACACGACCCGAGCCTGTCTGGTGGCCAGGTCGTACCTGAGCAGCGAGTCGCCGCCGCCATCCGAGCTACCGATGGCCCCTGAGTAGACCACGTTGGGGTTCTCGGGATGCACGGCTATGTGGCCACTCTCGGAGGTGCCAACTGTGTAGCACTCGCCGTAAGGTATCGCGCCCTTGAACGTCCGGCTCGGCACGCTGATCGCGCTGTTGTCCTGCTGGGTCCCGTAGACCCTGTACGGAAACTGGTTGTCGGTGGCAACGTGGTAGAACTGGGACGTCGGTTGGTTGTATATAGTGGACCACGTCTCGCCGCCATTGAAGCTGACGCACGCGCCGCCGTCGTTGCCCTCGACCATCCGGCGAGGATCGCGCGGGTCGATCCAGAGGTCGTGGTTGTCTCCGTGGGGTGTCCCAACCTGGGTGAAAGAGCTGCCTCCGTCCGTGGACTTCCACGCCTTCGTGTTCAGTACCCAGACGGTGTTAGCGTCTTGCGGGTCGGCGAAAACGTGGCTGTAGTACCAGGGCCGCTGCTGTAGACTCCGGTCTTCGCTCACACGCTCCCACTTTTCCCCGCCGTTCTCGGAGCGGAAGAGACCGCCTTTTTCCGCCTCGACCAACGCCCAGACTCGTTCGGGCTTTGCCGGCGAGATCGCCACTCCGATGCGTCCCTTCAATCCCTCGGGCAGACCGGCGTTCTCGGTAATCTCAGTCCAGCTGTCGCCCCCGTCGTTAGACTTGAAAATCCCGCTTTCCGGGCCGCCGCTCGTGAGTTTCCATGGTTCCCTACGCGCCTGCCAGATCGAGGCGTAGAGAATGCGTGGGTTGTTCGGGTCCATCGACAGGTCGATCGCGCCTGCGTTCTCGCTGCGGTACAAGACCTTCTCCCAGGTCTTGCCGCCGTCTGTCGTTCGGAAGACGCCGCGCTGCTCGTTGGGTCCAAAGGCGTGACCCAGAGCAGCCACATACGCCGTATCGGCGTCTTTGGGGTGAATGCGTACCCGCGCGATGTGCCGGGTGTCCTCGAGACCCAAATGGGACCAGGTCTTGCCTCCGTCCGTCGATCGGTAGACGCCGTCCCCGTGGCTGACGTTGCCGCGGATGCACGATTCGCCCGTGCCGGCGTAGACGACGTTCGGGTCCGACTCCGAGACGGCGATGGCTCCGACTGCCGCAGTGTTGAAGAAGCCGTCGGAGACGTTCTCCCAGTAGGTCCCGCCGTCAACGGTCTTCCAGACACCTCCCGCGCAGGCGCCGAAGTAGAAAACCATTGCCTCAGTCGGGTGGCCCGCGACGGCGACGCTACGGCCTCCTCGATGAGGACCGATGCATCGCCAGTTAACCCAGCTCAGGTCTGGCGTGTCGGCAGTTTGGGTGTCGGTGGACATTCGGATAGCCTCTCTGGCGTAAGAATAGGGACGGGCGAAGCGGCGGCTATTCTCTCACGACGACAGAGGCCGTTCAACTGGGACTACGCTTGGCGGGAGCCGAAAGAGGTTAAGAAGGAGCGCCGGCGATCGGACGATTCAGCGGAGTTGGTGGGCGAAAGTTCGGTGCGCGTTAAAGGAACGGCTATTCTACAGGCTGGTTCTGCTCTTCGGGTGCGGGCCCCAGCTCCATTTCGTAACGGCGTTCATTCGTTATCGATTCGTCTTGGTACCACCAGTCGTCGAAAAGCGCGATACTCTGTAGATAGTGAATGATGACGCCGATACCCCAGAATATCAGCGGAGACCAGAACCAGAGTACTTCGTCGCCCCGGTTCTGGTAGGTGAATATATTCCAGGCCCCTAGTGTCCTGAGTTATGAACTCATTGCAAAAGTACTTGCTGGGGTGTACCCTCCACGAAACGCTCATGGAGGTCACCATGGCCATCGGACGCCCCATTCCTCCCTTGCACCTTTCCTCCGACGAACGCGAGAGCCTCGAGCGCTGGAAGCGGCGTCCAACCACTGCCCAGGCGCTGGCTCTGCGATCCCGGATCATTCTCCGTTGCTCCGAGGGCAAGACCAATACCGTCGTGGCCGGGGAGATCGGTCTGGCCAAGCAAACGGTGGGGAAGTGGCGGGCCCGGTTCATCGAACGCCGCCTCGACGGCCTGCTTGACGAGCCGCGGCCCGGCGGCCCACGCTCCATCACGGACACCGATGTGGAGCGGGTCGTGACCCTCACCCTGGAGACGACGCCGGCGGATGCAACCCACTGGAGCACGCGCTCCATGGCTGCGCGTACCGGCCTGAGTCAGAGCGCCATCAGCCGTATCTGGCGGGCCTTTGCCTTGCAGCCGCATCGGACCGAGACGTTCAAACTTTCGTCTGACCCTCTGTTCATCGAGAAGGTCCGTGACATCGTGGGGCTCTACCTCAACCCACCCCAGCGGGCTCTGGTCCTGTGTGTCGACGAGAAGTCCCAGATCCAGGCCCTCGACCGGACGGCCCCGCTGTTGCCCATGCGCCCGGGGCAGATCGAGCGCCGGACCCATGACTACCGTCGTCATGGTACGACCTCTCTCTTCGCCGCCCTCGACGTGAAGACGGGAGAGGTCATCGGCGCCTGCCACCGTCGGCACCGGTCCACGGAGTTCCGGCGCTTCCTCGACCGGGTCGATGCGACCGTACCCCCGGACCTCGACGTGCACCTTATCCTGGACAACTACGCCACCCACAAGACCCCCGCCATCCAGCGCTGGCTGGCCCGGCGGCCGCGCTATCACCTGCACTTCACCCCCACCAGCAGCTCTTGGCTGAACCAGGTGGAGCGCTGGTTCGCGGTGCTGACAGAGAAGCAACTGCGCCGCGGGGTGTTCCGCAGCACTCGGGAACTGGAGCAAGCCATCGAACAGTACATTGACCAGCACAACGCTGCCTCAAAGCCCTTCATCTGGACCAAAACCGCAGACCAGCTACTAGCTACCATCGCCCGATTTTGTCATCGGATTCATAACTCAGGACACTAGGAAGATGTTCCCCAGGGCGTAAGCAATCAAATGGTAGACGAAGATGCGGATAGCCCTTGCCCTCGCAACTACCTTCCGTATCTCTTCGTACTGCCTGATCTCGTCTTCACACATAGTTTGGCTCCTGCCCCGTCCACGCCCTATTCGGTGGTGGCTCACAGGGGCTCGATGGCATTTGTAGCTTCCGGCAGTCGCGCACCATCGAGGCGATTGTAGGATGACCGCCCAATCTGTGGCAAGGCGTTTTGACCCCGCAATGTGCTCTGTCTGACGATTTTCGGCGGTCGATATGCCGCCTCTGCGCTCATTCCTACTCTGCGAGGCCGCGCCCTCAAGTGCTCGAACAACGGCCCTTCGGCAGCTACGAGATGGACGAGGGCGTGTGCTAGAATATGACGAGTATCTAAGGCCGGAGAATGGTCGAAGACGTCGAACGGTTCCTCAACTATATGGCGGTCGAGCGTGGTGTTTCCGGTAATACGCTGGCGGCGTACAGGAACGACCTCGGCCAGCTCGTCGAGTTCTTCGACAGTCGCGACGGAGACGGCGCTCAGTGGGCTCTCGTCGACCCCGACGCTATCGCGGCTTACGCCCTCGCGCTACACGAGAGGGGATACTCGGATAGGACCCGGGCTCGCAAGCTGGCCTCCGCCAGGTCGCTGTTCGGTTTCCTGGTCGAGGAGGGGGTCTTAGACCAAGACCCCACCGAGAACCTGAGTTCACCGCGTCTCGGGCGGTCACTACCCAAGGCGCTGTCCATAGAAGAGGTAGACAGGCTCTTGGAGGTCGCGATAGGTGATTCACCCGAGGCCATGAGGGACCGGGCCATGCTCGAGCTTTTGTATGCAAGCGGAATGAGGGTAAGCGAGCTGATCGCCATCGACCGCGACGATCTGGACCTCGAGCAGGGCTTCGTCAGGTGTTTCGGTAAAGGGTCCAAGGAACGGATCGTGCCGGTCCATCCGGAGGCCGCCGAAGCGGTCAGGGACTACCTACGAGAAGGTCTGCCCATGCTGGCCGGGAAGCGGTCGGGCAAGGCCGTATTCGTGAGCCGCAAGGGCACACGACTTACCCGCCAGGGCTTCTGGCTGATACTGAAAGGGCTCGCGGCACGGGCGGGGATCCGAGGGAATGTCACGCCTCACACACTTCGACATAGTTTCGCCACCCACCTACTGCGAGGCGGCGCCCCTCTCCGGCACGTCCAGGAGCTGTTGGGACACGCGAGTATAACGACAACCCAGGTGTATACCCACCTGACAAGCGACCATGTCAGGGCGGAATACGAAAAGGCCCATCCGCGCGCCGGGTAAAGGGCGCGTCGTAACGCGGAGGAAAACCAGATGCCGAGCAAAGGTTCCAAGAGGGCCGCGAGCCAGGCCAAGTTAAGACAACAAAAACGCCGCGGTCGCGGTACTGCCCAGACGTTCGATGCAGGCCCAAGCGAGTCGTCGAGACCGGCGACCGCTGTAGCCGAGACCGAAGAAGCGAAGGCGCCGGCACGGGCAGCGACGACCTCGACCGCTCCGGCACGGCGGCAAAGGCGGAGGCCCGGGGACGCGGCGGCTCTCGCTTACTCTTACCTGGGCCGCGAGATCAAGCGAATCGGCGCCACGACCGTCGTTATTTTTGCGCTGCTGGCTGTCGCGTCGTTTTTTATGGGGAGCTGACGGCGACTCGATTGCGGCGTCAGTTTTCTAAGCCTCCTATCACATCAAGCGAGCTTCCCAAAACGACCACCGTCCTCCGGTAAGATGTCGTTCTGAGGAGTGAAGCATCGAAGGACCTGGGTGGTTAAGTGGTTCGGGTCGAAGCCCATTTCCAATGTCTCAAGATCCTTCACTTCGTTCAGGATGACAGTGCGTTCGTCAGGACGACAGTCCGTAGGTTCAGGATGACACTGCGCGGGATGGGCCGCGTTTTCCGATGACCACAGCCACTACAGCCAAACGAGACTTCTCCGAGCGCCTGAAGGCGACCCCGACGGAGCCGGGCGTCTACCTCATGAAGAGCGCGGACGGCGGAGTACTTTACGTCGGCAAGGCGGCGAGCCTGCGGAACCGGCTCCGGTCGTACTTCGCCAGCGGATCTGGCCTCGAACCCAAGATCCGAACGATGGTCGGGCATGTCGTCGACTTCGATTTCATCGTCACCGAGTCCGACTCCGAGGCCCTGATTCTCGAGAACACCCTGATCAAGCGCCATAAGCCGCCCTACAACGCGCGACTCAAGGACGACAAGAGCTACCCTTTCATCAAGATCGACCTCTCGGAGGACTTCCCGCTGGTCTATATCACCAGGCATGTCGCGAAGGACGGTGGGCGGTACTTCGGCCCGTACGCCAGCGCCAAGAGCGTCAGGAAGACACTGGCCCTGCTGAAGAAGCTGTTCCCTTACCGGTCGTGTACCAAGGAGATCACCGGCACCGACCCGAGGCCGTGCCTCGACTTCCACATCAACCGGTGCGTCGGTCCGTGCATCGGCGCCGCAAGCAAGGAGCAGTACGCCGAGATCATCGACCAGGTCATTCTCTTTCTCGAAGGCAAGTCCGAGAAGGTGACCCGGGCCCTGTCCAGGCGGATGCGTGACGCCGCAGAGGCCCTGGAGTTCGAACGGGCGGCCGCGCTCCGGGACCAGGTGCGTGCCATCGACCGCGTAAACGAGGGGCAGAAGGTCGCCAGGCTATCGTCGGAGAACCTGGACGTCATCGCGGCGGCGCCGGGAGATGACGATGCGTGGGTCGAGGTCTTCTTCGTTCGCCAGGGCAAGCTGATCGGCCGCGACAACTTCACCATGGCCGGCACGGCGCAAGAGGCCCCAGAGCAGATCCTCGGGGCCTTCGTGAAGCAGTTCTACAACACGAACCCCTATATCCCTTCGCGCATTCTTGTCGAGCACGAGCTGGAGGACATCGAGGCAATCCAGCCGTGGATCGAGGCCAAGCGAGACGGGCCGGTGAAGATCCTGGTACCGCAGCGAGGAGAGAAGCGCAAGCTGGTCCGAATGGTGGCCGCCAACGCGGAACAGGGCCTGGCGCAACGGCGCGTCAAGCGGACCGCCGACGCCGACCTGGACGCCGCCATGGCTGAGCTGCAGGAGGCGCTAAGCCTGCCCGACCTGCCGAAGCGCATCGAGTGCTACGACATCTCGAATATCCAGGGCACTAACCCAGTTGGGAGCATGATTGTATTCGAAGACGGCAAGTCGCGGAACCAGCACTACCGCCGGTTCAAGATCAACGCCGTGGAGGGCATCGACGACTACGCGATGATGCGCGAGGTCCTGACGCGTCGGTTCAAGCGGATGGCCAAGGACGTCCAGGAGGCGTCGGCCAACGGCGGAGCTCCGAACGAGAAGACGTCGGACGGCGCGTGGGCAACGGTGCCGAATCTGGTGCTGATCGACGGCGGCAAGGGCCACCTCGGCGCGGCGCTGCAGGTCTTCCTCGACCTAGGCATCGACTTCATTCCCCTAGCCAGCCTCGCGAAAGAGAACGAGGAGCTGTTCGTACCGCAGTCGCCGGAGCCGATCATCTTACCGCGCGACTCCAAGGCGCTGTACCTGGTCCAGCGGGCGCGAGACGAAGCCCACAGGTTCGCGATCACGTTCCACCGGCAGCGGCGGTCGAAGGGGTCGGTGCGCTCGGCAATGGACTCGGTGCCTGGCATCGGCCCGAAGCGCAGGCGGACACTCCTACGGCGATTTGGCTCGGTCAAGGGTATCCAGGAGGCGCCGCTCGACGAGGTCGCGTCCGTTCCGGGCATGACGCTGAAGCTGGCGCGGGCGCTCAAGGAACATTTGTAGGTCGGCGTTGCGGTTCAAGGTCGTAGGCTCAGAGAAGGCGTGGTGCCGGCGCTATTTGTCGATACGGAATGTGCCCAAGGAATAGTCGATTAGCAGTTCCAGCTCCTCAAATCGCTCTTTGAGTGCCACGTAGGCCACGCTAAATCCGACGCTATCCTCGTTGACGTGGATAAGGCGTTTACTCAACACCGAGCCGCCCAGGCCGCTGATCTCAAGAAGCACCGCGGGAAACCCTTGTGACGTGGTGGTCTGCATCTCCGATATCAGCTCGAAACCAGGAAGCAACGAGGACACGACATCCATCGTGATGCCCTGATACTCCTCAAGCGTTGTTTCCCCGAATCCAAGTGCAATGAGGTCTTCTTCAACGATCGCCACATAGGCGCCCTGAGGTCCGACGTAGTACCCAGCGATTCCCAAAGCGGGGTCCAGAGCCTCGGCTTGCCAATTCACAGGATACTGGATCGAGAACCCGTAGTGATCGTTCTTGTGCAATGTCATCGGGCCGTGGGGACTATCGACGATTTCCACGGTCTCGGGAGTAACGAATTGCGCCTCGGGAGATGCGCTTTCGACGGTCAATATATAGCCACCGACAGCAGGTACGTCCCCCTGGTCCGACACGATAATATAGTAGTCGCTGCCAGTGGGAGCTCGGTGCACGAGTTTCGAGCTTAGCCCGAAGAGTCCGCCACCACTGTCGTCGTCGAAGAGTACCTGGGACGAAACGGAGCCGGGGAAATCGACCTGCACGAACGGGTCGAAGTTGGGCGAGTCGACGGCTATTTCGACCGTTTCCCCTTCAGCAAGGGCGAGCACAAAGAAGTCCAGGTCGTAGGGGTAGTCGACGTTTCCGAGAAGGCGCTGGCCGACGGCGATTTCCGTGCCATCGTCAGGATCCGTGAATGGGATGAGGGGCTGGTTGCTTTCGACGTGAAACGACCCCAAGGGGTCCCACAAGTCTGTGCCCGGTGCAACGAAAACGAAGTGGGGGCCATCTATCGAGAACGCAGCTGAGCCTGACTCCCGTCCGGAACGCGCGTCATCAGCGTACACGGGAATGTCCCCCGGCGGACCGATGACGAAGATTCCGACATTGCTCTCCCCTTCGAGCGAAACTTCGATCTCCTTGCCAACCTGACCGTCGACAACGTAGACACGGCTATCCCAGGGATTGGCCAGCTCTATCGTGTATTCCAGGTCCGCAGTGGCGAGAGCCGAATCCAGGCGCTGACCGCTTGCGGGAACCAGACGGTCCCGAAGACCGGAGGTATCCCCCGCAATGAGCTCGGATACGATCGGCGCAACGTCGGCGCTCGAAGCCACGAGGGCGAAATCCCCCTCTGTGAACACGAACCCCGAAACGCCGACGACTTCGCCGTCGCTGGAAACCAGGACTCCGCCACTCTGACCGCCTGCGATGGTCGCGTCGGTCTGGATATAGGTGATCCCTGCTCCTTCCCAGCTCCTCAGTCGGGAGACCAGGCCTCGGGACAGGCTCGGCTGGGGGAAACTCTCTGCTTCTCCTGGGTACCCATCAGGTAGACGTCGCTCCCTACCGGGATGCTCGCACTCTTCGATAGCTCGACGGGGCTTATGTCGGTCTCGATCGGACCGAGAACGGCAATGTCGATTAACGGGTCCCATGCCACCAGCGGCACATCTATAAACTCGGTGCCGTCCGGGAAGACGACACGCGCGAGGTCGTACGGCCAGAGCACGTGGTAGTTCGTTACCAGATAGCCGCCCGCGACGAGGCTTGCGCTTCCGGTTCCAATCGCCGTTTCGACGAAAGCCACAGACGGAGAGACTCGCGAGAACACCTCTGCTGGGGTGAGCGGCCCGGGCGTCGGCGTCACGCTAGGGGAAGGCGTGGGAGTCGGTGTCGGCTCCGTGGTGGGTGTCGGCCGTTCAGTAGGGGTCGAAATTGGCGCCGTGGTCGGCGTGGGCGTGGGAGTCGCTGTTAGAGTCGGGGTCGGCTGTGGACTAGGCGTTGCCGCCGGGCTGGGTAACGAGATCGCTGCCGGTGTAGGCGTTTCAGGTGGAGGGCTCGTCGGCTCGGCTGTGGGCTCCGCCGAAGCGTCCGGCGCGACAAACGCAGCTTCCGCGTCGGCAGGCGGGGTAGGTGTTGGCTTGGGCGAGTCCTCGCCGCAGGCCCACGACAACGTGGTGACGAGGCAGACTAGTAGACCGACATCCTAGCAATGAAGGGTAACGAGAATACTGCGCGACGCTCCCATCCTAACCTTCCCCCTGACGGGAAGGGACTCACTGTTGCCGTGAGGTCTCGCCAATCCAGGCTAACCCTCATTTCAAAAATTTCGTGCCACTAGCACGACGGCTCTACGCACCAAAGCCCTCCCGAGTGTGCCCCCAGTTGGTCGACCAGCCGTTACGGCCGCAATGGTCGTATATATCTAGTGGTCCAACATCATTGAAATGAATACCATGATAGTCATTGTTCCTCTTGGGGGTTCAATCGTAACGTTGAACCGAGGAGGAACCATGATGTCTACCAAGAGGTACCGTATCAGACTGACTACCGACGAACAACAGGAACTCAACGCCTTGGTCTCACGCGGTCGGGCTGCGGCGTACAAACAGACCCATGCGCGCATTCTGCTGATGAGCGATGAGTCACGCTCGGACGGGGGAATGAAGGACGCGGACATCACCAGCGCGCTCGGTGTGGGACAGTCAACGGTCGAGCGAATACGCAAGCGCTGTGTAGAGGAGGGGGTCGAGTCTGCGCTGAATCGCAAAAAGCAACTGCGTCGGCGTCAAAAGAGACTGGACGGCGAAGGTGAAGCACGGTTGATAGCGATGGCCTGCGGGGAACCGCCGGAGGGGCGTGCCAGTTGGACCCTGAAGCTGTTGGCTGACCAGTTGGTCGAGTGTGAGATAGTCGAGACCATCAGCACCGAGACGGTTCGCCAGGCGCTTAAAAAAACGAACTGAAGCCGTGGCTGAAGCAGAGTTGGTGCATCCCGCCCGGTCAGAGCGCGGAGTTTGTGTGCGCGATGGAAGACGTACTGGAGGTCTACCAACGGCCGTACGATGGGAATGAGGTTCTGGTGTGCATGGATGAGACGAGCAAACAGCAAGTCAAGGAGACGCGAGTGCCGCGTCCCGCAGCGCCCGGCTTATCGGCGGCATACGACTACGAATACGAGCGCAATGGAGTGAGCAGCCTGTTCATGCTGTTTGCACCGTTGGACGGATGGCGCCGAGTCGAGGTCAGAGAGCGTCGCACGAAGGTGGACTGGGCGCATGTGATAAAGAAACTGGTCGACGAGGACTACCCCGACAGAGACCGGATCGTGCTGGTAATGGACAATCTCAACACTCACAAGCTGTCCTCGCTATACGAGGCATTCGAGCCTGCTGAGGCGAGGCGTATAGCTGAGCGACTGGAGATACACTACACTCCCAAACACGGGAGTTGGCTGAATATGGCGGAGATAGAGATCGGTGTGCTGGCTCGACAGTGCCTGGACCGACGGATTGCCAATCAAGACATCCTGCGCGGCGAGGTCAATGCTTGGCAGAATCAACGCAACCGGGATGTGATACGAGTGGATTGGCGCTTCACTACCGAGGATGCGCGCATCAAACTAAAGTCACTCTACCCATCAATACAAAAAAGTTGAACCACTAGCTATGAAGTCAAATCGGGCCCATCTGTACTCGAGATCGGAAGCGTCCGCGCTGGCGTCCATTGAGGGACAACAGGCGCCTGCTGCGGCCTCGCATTTCCTTGTCACCAGAATAGCTGTCCACCGGACCGCCATCTTGTCTCCTTCGATCTGAACCGGCTCAGCTGAAGAGCCTGATTGAACGACGTTCGTTCAGACTGTTTTCAGACGCGGTTCAGGCTGCGTTCAAGTGTCAGCTCTGCAAGCTCACCTAGCCTCAGGTAAGGAGGGTGAAATGCGTTATCGATTTCTCAATCGGAATCCTGACAGCATTCGTGCGATAGCCGCCGTGATAGTGATTCTCGCGGCGATGGGTGTGGGCTTCGTGTCGATTCGCGTCTGCGACACCGTGGAAGCTGCCACGCAAAGGCAAGGCCTCGTAGTCCCCACTGAGGCGGCTGGGCCATTGGGACTTCAGGGCGACCCGCTGGTCCGGTCGAGGTTCGTCACGATCAACCGTGCAGTCTTTGGCAGGCTCGATGAGTCCGACGAGAGCGCGGCAGCCGGTAGCTCACCTATACCGCTCAATCTGTTTGGCGGCACCTACTTCAGTGCCGTAGTGAATAGATCCAAGCCGGGCTCATTCGGCGGACTGGTGCTCTCGGGACACGTCGCCGGAGTCCCGGTAGCCTTGTAACTCTGGTAGTGAAGGACGACGTTCTTACTGCACGCATCAGGGCCAGAGGAGAGTCGTATCAGGTCCGCTACGCGGGCAAAGGCGTTCACGCCATCTATCAGATCGACGAACACAAGGTCAGCCATGTCCACGCAGACGTCGACGTCGAGCCCTAGGCAGTCGACTCAGACCCGGCGATAAAAAAGCGGCCTCTTCGGATTGAATCGTCTTAGATACGGTCTGCTATCTGACGGTCGACAGTACCCAACTTCCGCCGCTACCTACCAGAACTTCCACCACGGCTTCGCGTCTTTTACTTCTTGAGCCATCCCCAATATCTCGTCGGGGCCCATCTCCGTTTCATGTGTTTCCTTCATATGGCCCTGGACCGACTCGACCATCATCCGAATCTGCCCTTGTCTCCATCCCTCCAGATTTGTGGCATACGAACACTTTGGCCATATCGACACCCTCGGTGATGTCGTAGTCTGCTGTGGCCAGCTATTCAGACCCGCGCGATGCCATCGTATAGCGTAGGTAAGCCTGGGGGGCAACACACACCCTTGCCTGGTACCAAATGCCCAGTGTCTTCAGGCGCTGGAGTCTCCGAATCGTTCAGGCCGCTACACAGGCAGGTTCCTGTGGGCGCACTCGTCAAGGATATGTGCTGGCGCACTGGAGAGCCCGGCAGGGGAAACGTAAAGTTGAGGCAAGCCGAACTGACGTGGTCCGTTCATTTCCGAACGAGGAGCAAGAAGCCACAGTGATCGATGAGTTCAGTATCTCACGTCCCTCCGAAACAGAGCTTCAAGCGATAACGCGAGAGGTCCAATACCTCGACGAGCTCACCTCGGAACAGTCGCTCCGTCTGACTGCTCAAGGAACGTTGAAGTACTTTCCGGGCCAAAGCATCGTCGTAAGTGAAGGATCGCTGATGGTCGAAGTCCTTCTTACGGTGCGCGGCACCATTGCAGTCGGGGTCACGTCCCGTCAAGTGGTGTAAGAGTGCGTCATCCTGTTGATGTTGTTTAGGCGGCTGTCGCCTCCGCGAGATCGGCCTCTGGAAGAGCTTCGTTGAAGGTCAGCACGACAGGTGTGATGTATCGACGGCCAACGGCCCATTCGTCGTGCTGCTCAGCCAGGACGGCGCCAACGAGGCGGCGCACGGCCGGCCGGTTAGGGAAGATGCCCACCACATCGGTGCGTCGCCGGATCTCCTTGTTGAGACGCTCCTGTGGGTTGTTGGACCAGATCTTCTTCCAGTGGGCGAGTGGGAAGTTGGAGAAGGCCAGGACGTCGGGTCCGGCCTCGTCCAGTAGAGAGGCGACCTGAGGGAACCGGTTCTGGAGTTGATCGGTCACCCTGTCGAGCTGGGCGTGTACCTCATCGGGGGAGGGTTGTTGGTAGATGGTGCGCACCATGGTGGCTACCCATGGCTGGGCGCGCCTAGGGACCCGAGTGAGCAGGTTGGTCATGAAGTGGGTGCGGCACCGTTGCCAGCTGGCTCCGCCGAAGACTGCGGCGATGGCGCCTCGGAGTCCCTGATGAGCGTCCGATACCACCAGTTCCACCCCGCCGAGGCCCCTGGCGGACAGCGAGCGTAGGAAGGCCAGCCAGAAGGCGCCGTCTTCACTCGTACCCACGTCCATCCCGATGATCTCCCGCTTGCCCTCGCCATTGACCGCCGTCGCCACCACCACGCTGACGTTGACGATCCTGCCGGCCTCCCTGACCTTCTGGGTCAGTGCGTCCAGCCACAGGTAGGGGTAGGGTCCACCGTCCAGCGGACGGCCCATGAAACCATCCACCACCACGTCCAGTTCCTGACAGATGCGCGACACCTGGCTCTTGGAGATACCCTCACACCCCAGGGCCTTGACCAGATCGTCCACCCGCCTTGTGGATACACCTTCCACGTAGGCCTGCTGGATCACAGCCAGCAGAGCTCGCTCGCTGCGACGCCGTGGCTCCAGCAGGCTCGGGAAGTAGCTCCCTTCTCTGAGCTTTGGGATGTGCAGATCCATAGTCCCCACCCGGGTATCCCACGCCCGGGACCGATACCCGTTGCGCTGGGTCACCCGCTCAGCGCTGCGTTCTCCATACTCAGCACCGATCCTCGATGACACCTCCGCATCCATGATCCCCTCTACCAGCACTCTCAGTGCCTCCCGTAGGAAGTCCACGTCACCGTCCATTCCCCCCTTGCGCAATAGCTCCAGCAGGTCCATCCTTTCCTTGACCACTGTTCTCCTCCTTTCTCGAGCTTTCTTCTTTGCCCGCTAAGCCCGAATCCACCGAGGGAGGGCGTCGGGTTAGCATCCTGAAGAGGCCAGAGGGTGCTCTTCTGAATCTGGGATAATGGTTTTGTAACAGCAAAACAGTCCCAGAGAAGGAGCACCCAATAGATGCTACCACGCAACCAGCCCGACCGTATCCGTATCGTCTTTGACGATCACCGCCTGGTGGCCAATGCCGGTCTGCTCCTGCCGGCCACCCTCGCCCGGCATCTGGGCCTGCGGGAACTCGTTGACCATCACCTTGACCTGGGCGGCGCGCCGGGGCGGGCCAACACCGGAGACAAGCTGATGACCCTGGTGGCCTCAGCCATGGCCGGCGGCGACTGCATCGACGACGCTGATGTGTTGCGCACCGGGGGGACGGCCTGCACCCTGGGCGGCACGGTCAAGGCGCCATCCACCCTGGGCACCTTCCTGCGCAGCTTCCGGTGGGGCCACGTCCGCCAGCTGGACCGGGTGAGCCGGGAGCTGCTGGCCCGGGCCTGGGCCGCTGGGGCCGGACCCGGCGACGCGCCGTTCACCATCGACCTCGATTCCACCATCTGCGAGACCTACGGACTGGCCAAGGAGGGCGCCCGCCACCACGGCTATACCGGCAAGCGGGGCTACCACCCACTGCTGGCCATCGCCGCCGGCACCGGAGACGTGCTGATGTCCCGGCTGCGCGAGGGCCGGGCCAACACCGCCCGCGGCGCCGCCCACTTCCTGCGGGAGACGGTGGGACGGGTGCGCTACGCCGGGGCCAACGGACGACTCACGCTACGGGCCGACAGCGGGTTCTACACTCATGGCGTGGTATCCGTCTGCCGCAAGATGGATGTCCGCTTCTCCATCACCATCCGCCAGCATAAAAGCCTGCACAATCTCATCGAGGCGATACCCGAAGATGCCTGGACGCCGATTCCTTACTGGATGGACGGCGCCGCCGATGTGGCCGAGACCACCTGCACTCCCTTCCAGAGTGAACCTGACGCCGCGCCGGTGCGGCTCATCGTCCGGCGTGTGAAGCCCACGCCCGGTTCCCAGCTGGCCCTCTTCGCCACCTACAGCTATCACGGCTTCATCACCGACCGGGACGGGGAGATGCTCGAACTGGAGGCCGACCATCGCCGCCACGCCGAGATCGAGAATGCCATCCGAGACCTCAAGCACGGTGTGGGGTTGAACCATCTCCCCTCGGGCCGCTTCGCCGCCAACGCCGCCTGGCTGGCGGTACAGGTGATGGCCTACAACATCGCCCGCTGGACAGCGCGCATCGGTCTGGGCGAGCAGGTGGTGACCACCAAGACCCTCCGGCGGCGGTTCTTCTCCCTGGCCGGACGGATCACCCGCTCGGCGCGCCGCCTCACACTGCATCTGCCACAGCGCTGGCCTTGGGAAGCCCAGTTCGATCGTGCCCTGGCCCGATTGCGCGCCCTGCCACTCCCTGCCTGACGGCGGCGGCGGCAACCGGCCGCCATCCGGCCAACCGAACGTCCCCGCGAACTCGCGCCAGTCCGGTCTGCGAGTGCCTCTTGCTGTGTCCTCTCCCCGCTATCTCGCCCTGACCAACATTCGCAGACGGTCACAAAGTCTCCCCGCGGCAACTGAAGACAAACACCGGCCCCCCTCTACCCCAAATCGTGCCCGGACCATCGCCCTCCCTTGCCCCTATCGCCCGTTCCGCTGCTGCATAGTCATCCCTTCGGTGGACTTGGGCTTAGAATGCCAAGAGTAGGTATCGTTCGTTAGGCTCCGTTGACTCTATCCAACCCCCACCTTCTTTTGGAGGTCGAAATGAAGAAAACGCGAAGGTCAATCTTCTTTCTCGTCGCGGCCCTTCTCCTAGCCGCCGTTGGGCTCTCCGCGGGTCCGCCGGCCGGAGCTGGTCCCCCACCTGGGACGCCAGGCCTGGAAAAGGCGAAAGAGGTTGCTAACGAACATGCTACTGAGCTCCTGGACCACCTGGGCATCGCCGGAGTCGGCGCGGGCTTGACCGAGAGCGGAGACCCAGCGGTTGTCGTCTTGACAGAGTCCGAAGGCGTGGACGTCCCTGCCACACTGGGCGGCCTCCCGGTCGTCGTGGTCGTGACAGGCAAGATCCGTGCCCTCGCACCGCCCTCGGCGCAGGCGTCATTTACCTATGTCTGCTCCGGGCTGATTTGCGATTTCGACGGATCGAGCTCGAGGGGCAGGAGGCTCAGCTACGGTTGGGACTTTGGAGATGGCAACAACGGCACGGGCCAGACTGTCAGTCACACATTCGCGGAGGCTAACAGCTACCCGGTCTCGCTAACCGTAACCGACAAGGACGGCGTGACAGACTCCACCAATCAGGATGTCACTGTCACTGAAGGCGGCGACCCGCCACCGCCACCACCGCCACCATCCGGTGACCCTGATTGCGCCGTCACAGGCCAGACGACTGTTAAATGCCAATGGCCGGTCCCCCTCGCCGTTTCGATTGGTCAGGAGGACATCACCGCTGGCACCCTGGGATTGCGGGTTACCAACGGGACTGACGTGCTGATTCTGAGTAACAACCACGTCCTGGCGAATGAAAACAACGCGACGATCGGTGATCCAATCCTTCAGCCAGGGCCTTTTGACGGTGGCGACGTGAACAACCCTGATTCCCTCGTAAAAACCCGTTTTGAGGAAGTTCCAGCGCTTTAGCACATGTGAGCGCTACCGTATGTTGGGGTAGGACACGGAACAGAGACTGTATATTGTACCCAGGCAAGGGTACGGTTGTTCTAATTCGACCTGCACAGACTTTTTACGAGAGAATCAACCCTGACCATATCGTGGGCACCCTGGACGACTTCGAGCCCATAGTCTTCTCCACCGCCGCCAGCAACATCATGGACGCCGCGGTCGCTGTCACTTCGGTAGCCAAGGTAGGCAACGCAACGCCCAACGATGGCTACGGTACACCGGCTACGATGACTAAGAAACTATCTCAAAATCTGAACCACAAATGCATTGATCGGTTTCTAGGACGATTCGTATGGTTTCTCCAAAAGCATCGGGAGGGACCGCATGGGGAAACAAGAGACGCTAGAGACCATCTGGGAAGTACCGGACGAGCTTTGGGAACGGATCGAACCTATCATCCTGGAGGAAGACCCGCCCAAAGCCCGGGGCCGCAAGCGCTCTGACCCACGACAGATGCTCAACGGCATCATCTTCCGGCTGCGCAGCGGGTGCCAATGGAACCGATTGCCGAAAGAGCTTGGGGACGACAGCACCATTCATCGCACCTTTCAACGGTGGGTGGGGACGGGCGTCTTGCACCGAATGTGGGGAGCCCTGGTGGAGGGGTGCGAAGAGTTGGATGGCGTGGACTGGGAATGGCAGGCGGCAGACGGAGCCATGGGCAAGGCACGTTTTGGGGGGACCTGATTGGGCCCAACCCTACGGACCGTGGCAAGGCTGGTACCAAGCGCAGTCTCCTTGTGGATGGAGAGGGCGGCCCCTTGAGCATTGTGGTTGCGGGAGCAAACGTGCACGATGCCAAGCTGTTGGAGGCGACCCTGGACGCCATTGTGGTCGAACGACCACAGCCCACCGAGGAGGAACCCCAACACCTGTGTCTGGACAAAGGGTATGACAATCCTTCAGGCCGTGGGGCTGCCGCCGGACACGGCTATAGGGAGCACATCCGACGCATCGGCGAGGAGAAGCTGGACGCCTCTGGCGACAAGCGGTATCCGGCGCGCCGGTGGGTTGTGGAACGGACGCTGGCATGGCTCTCCAAGTGCCGTGCGGTCCTGGTCCGGTACGACAAGAAGGCAGCGAACTACCTCGGTGTGTTACAGCTCGCATGTGCGCTCCTGTGGTTCCGGCGACAGTGGCGTCTGGCCATTTTGAGATAGTTACTAAGGAGGCTTCGGTCGGTCTGAAGGTGACGAAGTACGGCCGTACCACCGGTCAGACCGATGGCAGGATTTACGCCATCGGTGCCACCCTTAACGTAGGCTACGACGGCGGAGTTGCGCGGTTCGTGGACCAGATCGTTGTCATTGGTGGAGGGTTCAGCCGACCAGGAGACTCTGGGTCTCTAGTCGTGGAGCGGAAGACCAACAAGCCAGTGGCGTTGTTGTTCGCCGGAAGCAATAACTCCACAATCCTGAGCCCCATCGACCCGATCCTAGCCCGGTTTGGGTCGAAACGCACGGTGTTGTCAGCCGCCACAGTCCGCTGGTACTTGAAGCAGAGGATGCCAGCGAGGTCCGTTCCCGCAGGGACGCACTGGTAGGCGGCACCCGGCTGGGCGGCGGGAACGCCGAACCGGGAGTTGAACCGTGGCAGGAAGTCCGCCAGTACAGCATTGGCCTCCTCTAGCGTGCTGGCTCCGGCCAGGCGCAGCTCCATCAGCAGCCGGTCCTGGAAGGTCCCCCAGAGTCGTTCGATGCGGCCCTTGGCTTGGGGCGAATGGGCGAGTACCAACCGGACGCCCAGCTCATTGAGCGCACGGCCCACTTGCGTCTGGGGAGTCTGGCCCGTCAGCTGCTCCTCCAAGGTCTCATTCTGAGCACGGCTCACCGTGAAGGTGCTGTGGCGATCGCTGTAGAGGGTAAGGGGGATGCCCTTGCGTTGGATGACCCCTTGCAACAACTGCATGTAGCCGTATGAGTCTTCTTGTTCACGAAAGCATCCGTAGGGAACGGTGCCGGTGGCGTCGTCTATCCCGCCGATGAGCGTGAGCCAGGGACCGCGTCCTTGGAGCCAGTCGTGGCGGCTGCCGTCCACCTGGAGCATCATCCCCTCCTGAGGATAGCGTTCGCGCCGGCGACGGTGCTTGGGTGCTCGTCGGCGGCGCGGCGTCTTGATGCCCGCCTGTAGTAGCACCCGCCGCACGGTGGACCGGGACAGGAACAGGCCCTCGCGCTCGGCCATTAACTCACTCAGGTGCGTGTGGTTCGCACCATCGTACGGGCCGGCGGCAAGGGCAACTACCCGCTCACGAACAGCCTCACTGACCGTATGCGGGGGCCGGCGGCCACGATTGCCGTGGGCGATGGCGACCACTCCCTCCCGCCGGTACGCCGCCAACAACCGACGGACCTGGCGCACTGACAAACCCATCAGCTCACCCGCCTGGGCGGCCGTCAGTTCTCTACTCTCCACCCGATTCAAGACTATGATCCGCTGCTGCTCTTTCCTGTTCAATGTGATTGTCTCCATGGTGACATTTTCACTGAACAGTTAAGGGGTGTCACAATCACTGACCTATCACACCAACTGAACTCGTACCTTGCGTCGCCGGCGAGACCGGCATTACCATGTCTGGCAACACCTCGCGGAGACCGCCCAAGTGACGACGTCTAGCCTGGTAGAACCCAGGACCGTCCCAGCGACTATCAAGCCCATGCTCGCGCACCTGACGCGTGACCCCTTCGACTCGCCGAACCACATCTTCGAGCTCAAGTGGGACGGCATCCGGACGCTGGTGTTCATCGAAGACGGGAAAGTCCGCCTGCAAACCCGCACCCTCCGCGACGTGACGTCCCAGTTCCCCGAGCTGCACGAGCTGCCGAGGTCCGTCAAGGCCGACCAGGCCGTGCTCGACGGCGAGCTCGTCTGTTTCGACAAGGACGGGCAACCGAGCTTCCAGTTGATGTCCCGCCGCCTCCATCGTCAGGAGGCCGGACAGACCGTCCGCCGCCCTCGCGCCCATTACGTCGCCTTCGACATCCTCTACGCCGACGGGCGGTCGGTGATGGACGAGCCGCTGATGTTCAGGAAGCAGCTCTTGCAGTACGTGCTCGACTCGTCCGACGTGGCGCAGCCGGGTGAGTACATCGAGAACGACGGCAAGGCATTCTACAAAGCGACGTGCGACCACTTCCTCGAAGGGATTATGGCCAAGGAGAAGTCGAGCGCCTACTACCCAGGCAAACGCAGCCCGAGCTGGCACAAAGTCAAACGGGTGAGGGAGTGCGAGTTCGTCGTCGGCGGCTACGCCTTCGGCGGTCAGCGCAAGGAGCTGTTCGGCTCGCTGCTGCTCGGCCTTTACGACAGGAACCAGCGACTGGTGTACGTGGGCCAAGCCGGCAATGGCTTCACCGCCGCCGAGGCCAAGCGTCTACATTCAGTGCTGCAGCCCCTCCATACGGACTTCAGCCCATTCGACAGCGAACCCCAGCTACAGAAGTTCGTCTTCTGGTGCCGGCCCGAGATCGTCTGCCGAGTCGAGTACGGGGAGTTCACGATGGACGGCAAGCTGCGCTACCCGGTGTACGTGACCCAACGCGAGGACAAATCGCCATCCGAATGCAAGATCGACCACGCGCCCGGCTGGCCTAGTGCGCTGCCGGTCGGATAGCAGTCAGTGAGCGGTCCGCGGTATGGCCGAACACAGTCGGGACAACCCCGAAACAGGTCCCGCGATCTCCTAGCGACATATATATCTCAGCGCCTAGAGTGTAATGACTTTCGCGTGATCAGTTCGAGGAGGCGAAGGCATGCCCAGGACAATCTGGAAGGGCGCGGTCAGCTTCGGCATGGTCGCGATACCGATCAAGCTATATCCCGCAACGCAGAGCAAGGACATCGCGTTCGTAACGCTTCACAAGACCTGCAACACCCGTCTCAGACAGCGGCGCTACTGCGAGACCGACGAGGAGTACGTCGACTACGCTGAGGTCGTGCGGGGCTACGAGTACACGAAGGACCAGTACGTCCGCATGGAGCCGAACGACTTCGAGAGCCTGCCCTTACCATCCACTCGAAACATAGAGATCACCCGCTTCGTCAACCTGACCGACATCGACCCGGTCTTCTTCGACAAGAGCTACGTCCTGGAGCCGGAGATGGTCGGGCAGAAGCCCTTCGCTCTCCTGAAAGAGGCGCTCGAGAAGACGAACCGAATCGCGATCGCAAAGGTCTCTCTCCGCCAGAAGGAGCACCTGTGCAGCCTCCGGCCCTTCGACGGCGGGATCATCATGGCGACGATGTACTACCCGGACGAGATACGTGGCTACCAAGAGCTTGACATGGCCGAAGAGAAGGATGCCGTCAGCGAGCAAGAGCTCACGATGGCGACCATGCTGATCGACCAGTTGACCGGAGATTTCGAGCCGGAGCTTTACCAGGACGAGTACCGCGGCGCCCTGGAGAAGGTGATCGAAGCGAAGCTCGGCGCACCGGACGCCGTCGTCGCGGCGCCAGCGCCGATGCAACAGAAGGTCGGCGACCTGATGGAGGCGCTCCGCGCGAGCATCGAGTCGGCCAAATCAGCCACCAACGGCGACACATCGGTGACTCAGGACGCCGCAGAAGCCGAGAAAGAGACGACGGCAACCACGCCCGGGTAGCGATCTGAGCGCGGCCTAGAAAGGCCGGCGGCGCAACGGCAGCTACGCCGCCGTATTGGCCTCTTCGACTTCCATCTCGTCGGTCAGCTCCGGTAGGCGCCGGGAGGCACGCAGCTTGTCGAGCGCCTGGCGCTCCAACTGCCGAGTCCTCTCCCTCGTGACGCCCAGCTCGCGTCCAACCTCTTCGAGTGTCCTGGCCCGCTGATCGTGGAGCCCGAACCTCAGCTCGAGCAAGAGCGCCAACCTGGGCGGCAGCTCGCGTACGGCCTTCAGCACTCCCTCGCGGGTAAGCTGCCGTATCGCGACTTCCTCAGGGCCCCAGCCGGTTTTGTCCTCGATGAAGTCCTCAAGGGACGACTCCCCTTCTTTGCCGACCGGCAGGTCGAGGGAGATCGTGTGCTGTCTGCGCCGCTTCAGGTCCTCGATGTTTTCGACAGTTATTTCTAGCTCGGTGCCCAGCTCCATCAAGGTCGGCTCTCTACCGAACCGCTTCACGAGGTCGCGTTCGGCGCTGTTGAGGCGCTGTACCCGCTCTACGACGTGCACAGGGAGCCGAATGGCGCGGCTCTGGTCGGCCAGCGCTCTTGTCACCCCCTGGCGAATCCACCAGGTGGCGTAGGTGCTGAACTTGTAGCCCTTGTGGATGTCGAACTTCTCCGTGGCCCGCATCAGGCCCAGGTTGCCTTCCTGGATAAGGTCCAGCAGCGGAAGTCCCCTACCCGTGTACTTCTTGGCCACGCTCACAACGAGCCTCAGGTTTGCCTTGGTGAACTCGTCCGCCGCGTGCTGTCCTGCCCGTTCGACGTCGCGCCACCAGGCGTTGAGCGCGGGCTCGCGGTCGCGTAGCATTTCGATCTCAGTGTGCTGAGCCCTCGGCTCGCCGGTCCTGTCGAACTCACCCTCCAGCACGTCTAGCACGAGGGGAGGCAGCGCTCGGGACAGCCGCGAAAGCTCGGCCACGGCGGCAAGAGATTCTTCGGGCGTCTCTCTCAGTTTTTCCGCAACGCGGTCCTTGACCTCGACCGGCAGCGGCCCGTCGAGAACCTCGCGTATCTCAGTGGCGGAAAGCAGCTTTTCGAGCGTGTTTCCATCGGCGGACATACCGACGACGTCCGCGATGGCATCCAGGTACGGCCGATACTCCCGCAGCTTCCGCGTGAGCTCCACGCCCACCTCCGCGGCGCTCGGCCACCGACCCATGGACTCCTGCAGCTCCCCACGTACCGCCTTGACCTTCACCCACCCCTCTACGGCCAGGGCGAGCTGAATTTCCTCCGCGCGCGTCAGGAGCTGATGCTTGGCTGCGCCGCGCAGGTAGTCCTTGACCGCATCGGAGCCGTCGTCGGTCACCTCACGCTCCGCGCTTTCCACGGCCTCCCAGGCATCGCCAGCTCGGGTCATCGTGTTGGCCGGGTCCTGAGTCTGCTCTAGTACGTCTCGTTGTATGTTCATTTCCTCGATTCCAACCAGTCCAATATTGGGGGCCCAAGGGCGTGACTCATGCGGACTCCCATCCGGTCGTATCAGAAAGCCGACGCTTTGCCCCTTACCACTTACAACGTTACCAACCCGGAAAAGGATAGGCCTTCATGTGCAATGGCGGCGGAGTCTGTGTGTAACGACTTCCGTTTCCGGTTTCCATCACCCTCACAGTTGATTGCACTGCACCAAAGTCGGTTCCGCGTCAACGAACAAAAGACCGGCATGGAGAAAACGTGAAAACGCCGGTACACGCGTCGACGGTCAGCCTTTGTGTCCCTACTACGTGCTAGCTCACCAGTTAGATGCATCTAGGGACCAAATGGTTTTCGATTCGGGTTTCTACAGTCCGTTCGCCCCGTCCACAGGGTTCCACCTGTATTCTACGTAAATACCCTTGACCGCCCAGGTACGAACAGACCAATCTAGCGTGGTGCATGGTTCGACAGGCTCACAAGTAACTGCTCGTTTTGAGGGCCTTGCGGGAGCGCCAGGGCAGGCACGGGGGCACTGCCCCTACGTATGCAGCAAAGCGAGTTGCTTTCATACGTTTCGTCCGCCTTCCGGATGTATGGTTGCTCACCATGAACGGGTTCGACAAAGCTCACCACCGGGTTCGATAACCACTATGTGTGAAATTTGTGGAATTCTGTTGATTCGCACCTAGCGAGCAGGCCAACGCCTACTTGAAGTCAATGGGGAAACCCGAATCAGTCCCCAGAAAGATATAATAGCACAACAGTTCGGCAGATTCCACACTTTAAGGAGGCCAAGATAGGGTCTTTTCAAAGTCCCGGAATTCACGCGCTTCGTCATGCTGAGGCCTCGCGAAGCATCTGGCGTGGGAGAGAGACCCTGCCCCAGACCCTTCGGCCCAAGAGGCCTCAGGGTGACAATGAAAAGAACCTAGGAGCCAAGGCCCTCCGGTTCGGTCGTGGTAGCTACCGCCGGGCTACGGCCTCGGGTGGGGCCAGCCGTCGACCGCCGGGTCGTCGCTGAGACGCATCACGCCTCCGCTGTCCGGATTGACGTCCCAGATCTCGAAGTTGCGGCCTATCCGGGCACCGATCACTATCCGGTCGCCTCTCGGGTCCCATTCGAAGGTGTGGCCGAAGGCGTGGCGGACGGTGGCACCGGCGACACCGTCGGCGTAGCCGTCACGCTGGCGACCACCGATGTGGCCGCTGGGGCGGGTCGCGTCACCGTCGGGACCGGCGTACGGGTTAGCTCGGGCGCCGGGGACTCGGCGGACGGCAAAGGTGAGACGGTCGCGGCGACACGAGTGCTGACCGGCTCCGCTTCCTCGCTTCCGCAGGCGGCCGCGGTCGCAACGACAAGCGCTGCCGAAACGAGCGTCGTCCGGAGGGCGGGGGTGAATGCATTGGGCACCTCGGTGCGCATCCTAGCACGCCTACCTCGTGGCCAGTTCGGGGCCTTGCACAAAAGTGTGTTGTTGGCTGCATTTGTCCTTCGACAGGCTCAGGACGAACGGAGTGATGTGCGTGGGTCCTCGCGTTCCCGTCAAGTCGCAGGGCTCGCATCGCGAATTCTGGTGTAAGCCCGGTTCGGGAAAAAGACGCGGTGCGCCGCCGTCTGGTCTGTGGCACAATACCGCTCGTCTCAAACGACATCCCCACCATTCAAACGAGAGTATCAACATGAACCAGCAATACCCCACCTACACGGTCGGCCGCGAGCTCCCGGCATGGGTGCGGAAGGGCCATACGCAGTACCAGAACTACCACGCCGGCCCGTCGGAGGTGGCCAAGCTCGTCCTGACCCAGTTCTCGCTGGTCGGCCACACCGTAGAGGACCTCCTCTCCGCGGGCGGCGCTTTCGCCGGCGACGTCACACCGAGCACCATCTGGGACCGGACGAACAAGTACTCCGACGAGTTCCTAGACGAGATGCAGGCCCACGGCAAGACGCTGATCCAGGTGAATTGGAGCTGTGGTTTCTCCGTCGAAGGCGAGGCGGTCCAGAGGCGAATCTTGACCGACTTCGCGCGCAAGGCCCACGAGCGCGACATGCGTATCTGCGCCTACCTGTCGATCACCAACATCTTCTGGAAAGAAGCCTTCGAAAAGGAGCCGTTCCTCAAGGAGTGGCTGGCGGTCTACAGCGACGGGAGTCCCCACCTGTACGGCAACAGCAAAGGCCGCTACCTCGCGTGCGTGAACCGCCAGGAGTGGATCGACTACATCAAGGCCAAGGTCAAGATGGTCATTGACGCCGGGCTCGACCACATCTATTTCGACAACGTTTTTGCCGACTGCGCCTGCTCTCTATGCCACGCGGGGTTCGGTGACTTCACGGAGGGACTGGTCGGGCAACGTCACGAGCTTCCGGTGATCGCTCCCAGGGAAACCCGGGGCATCTACAGCGAACCCGACGACGAAGCCAAGCGCGCGATCAGTGAAGCGGAAGCGTACAGCCGGGAATACCTGCACAAGCAGTACATGGCCTACAGGCTCACCGAGGCGTTGAAGGATATCCGCGACTACGCCTTCACCCTCAAATCGCCGCTGCCGTTCTCGGCCAACAACCACCTCTACCCCTTCATCAACGACATCTGCAACGTGCTCTATTCCCAGGACACGAGGCTGCCCGGACCCGATTGGAACAACGTCGACCTTTTGCGGTATCTGGCCGCCGACTCGGACGGTTGGAAGACAGTGGTGACGAACCACCCGGTCGAGGATGCCGACCCGCGGTTCTCGATGGCGGAAGCCATGGCGTTCCAAAGCTACCCGTACGGGATCACGCACATGCCGTACAACCTCTTCTATCGCGACCATCCGGAACTGTTTACGGACGTCGAGCCGATGGCCAAAATCGGTGTCGTCATGGAGTGGCCGCGTCGCCGTCCGAACTATCTCGATCCGCTGGCTTACGGCAGCTTGATGTACGAGGCGATCGTGTTGCAGAAGTGGACGAAGGATCAGCTATCGAAGTACGACGCGATTCTCCTGCCCGACCTGGAAGCGGTGAGCGACGAGCTGGTCGCCGCCCTGGAGGAGTACTCAGCCAACGGAGGGACGGTGATCGCGACCGGGACCAGCACGCTATACGACGGCCTCGCCCGACCGCGTGAGCGGCCGCTCGAACGCGCCGAGGCGGAGGTGACACCAGACTCCCGCCTCGCCGACGACACCGTACGGAGCATACGCGAGGCCAGCGACCCCCAGCCAATCGAGGTCGAAGGACCATCCCGCGTGATCGCGAACCTCGTCCGGAAGAGCGACGAGTCGGCCCACCTGGTACACGTCGTCAACTATGCCAACGCGCCGGCCGGTCCCGTCCGGGTGCGGGTCAACGTCCCCGGCGAGACGTTCACGCGGGCGACGCTGTTCTCGCCGGACCCCGACGCGGAGCAGCGGGACATCGAGCTGATGGACGGCGGGTCCTTCTCCCTCGACAATGTGGACGTCTATTCGATCGTCCGCCTAACGTGACGTGAACCCGGCGCCCTTCGACAAGCTCAGGGTGAGCGGAGTGAAGCGCGATCAGCGTGATCCTTCGACAGGTCCAAGGCGATCCTTCGACGGCGCTCAGGATGAGCGGGAGCAAGGAGCCTGGGGTGTGCGGAATGCCGCTTGGGATAGGCCGAGGTTTTTCCGCTCGTGGTGAGCTTGTCGAACCATCAATTACCAAACACCTATACGGGGCCCCAGCGAAGTCGTACAGGAGATGTCGTTGGCAATGACGCAGAATAAGGTAGCAACCTCAGACCTCGCGCCTAGCGACACCCGCCTGGCGAAGGACCCGCCGCCAGGACAAGACCTGAGGCTCTCGTACACGTCAAAGGTCGACGGCACCAAGCAACCCTACGCCGTCTACGTCCCAAGCGGTTACGACGGAAGCACCGAGTGGCCGCTGATCGTCAACCTTCACGGTACATCGTCAGGCTTCGGTGAGGAGCATGTCGGCGAGACCTCGGTGGGCTATGGCCCCGACCGCAACGCCCTGTACCTCTGGGCCGCTGAGAACCACGGCGCCATCCTCGCGACACCCTACGGCCGTGGCATCACCGAGTTCCGCGGCACAGGCGAGCACGACGTGCTCAGTGTCCTCGAAGAGGTCAAGGAGCGCTACAACGTCGAAGAAGACCGCATCACACTGACCGGCTTGTCTATGGGAGGGACGGCCTCGTTCGAGATTGGCCTTCACCATCCGGGCCTCTTCTCGGCGGTCGCGCCGATGGCGCCGGCCAATAGCTTCCCATGGCTAGCGGCCAACGGACAGCACGTCCCGTTCTGGTGTATAGGCGGCGAGTTCGACAGGGACTTCGTCCACAACGGCGGCCTCGTCTGCGCCGAGAAAATGATCGAGTTGGGCCACCCCACCCGTCTTTCGGTGATGAAGACCCGCGAGCACTCGGACTTCGAGCCCGAAATGTTCGACGAAGTCGTCGAGTGGCTGTTGCAGCACAAGGTGGTGCGCCACCCGAAGGAGTACTCGTTCACCGCTGACCTGCCGATGTACGGCCGGGCTTACTCGACGGCCATCGACGGCATTGCAAATCCGGGCATGGTCGCGACGATACACGCCCGATTGCTGAGCCCGTCGCGGGTCAGCCTCACGACCGAGAACGCCTCTGCAATAGCGGTCCTGCCGGCCCTTGAGTTGTTTGACCTCGAAGGCCCGATCGAGGTCGAGGTCGACGGCGTCTCCGCCTTCAGCGGGCTCGTGGCGCCCGACCAGGAGCTAAAGCTCGCCCTGGAGGAGGGCTCGTGGAAAGCGTCAGTCGCCCCCCGACGGCAGGAGTCGCTGACGGACTGGCGCGTCAACCCTGTGGCCGAGGCGCCAGAGGAGCTAACGATGGACGGCCTCGAATCGCCGCTGGCGAACTGGGTCACCGACGCGATGCGTGCGGCCACCGGCGCAGACCTAGCGATATACAACCGCCGGTACCACCGGGGCCGGCCCATTCACAAGAGCACGGTACACGAGGTTGAACTGCTGCAGTGCTTCAGCCCCGCGGCGCACTACTTGGTCGTCGCCGAGCTGACGGGCCGAGACGTCCTCGACATCGTGGAAGACAACATCGAGGTGCCGTACCACGTCGGACACTCCTACCCGATGACGGTCGAGCTGGGCGAGAACGAGTTCATGGTGCAGCCGTCGGGGTTCAGCTACGCCTTCGACCGGAGCCGCCCCGAGGGCCAACGCGTCGTTGAGCACGACCTCGACGAGGGACGCACCTACAAGGTCGTCATGGAGGGCCAGGTCCCCAGGCTGGCCCAGGTGTGGCGCCGCGCCACCCTCCGCATCGCCGGTAAGTACCCCATGGAGCACGAGCTCACCGACATCCCAAACCGCTGCGCCCTCTACGCCCACGCCGTCCGCACGGGACGGATCGAGGCGGCGGTGGAAGGGCGGGTCCGGGAGCTATGAACCGGTCCCAAAAACATGGGACACGGTCCGTCTGCGTGCCAAGCAGGAGCACGGGCGGCCTTGGGCAGGGCTCGGGAACGGTACTGGAGTGTCCCTCTCGACGGGTGCAGACGGCTGGGCGCATCGGCGACGAAGAACGCCCCGGCCGTGCGGCCGGTCCGGAGCACGGATGTGTGAGTAATATCGACGAATCAGAGTCAGCACCGCCTTGTGACACCGTTCGCGCGCCAGGTGGACCCGGCCCTGTGCCTCTCCTCCGGGGATGACCAGAGACGGAAGGGACGATGGAACATAACGTGCCGCCAGCATTGGTATCTAATCCCGGAACTGCTGTTGGTAGCAGGTCGTCGAAGAAACCGCTGCGACATGATAGACACCGGATATGGTGCGGGGTATGGTGGTTTGAACAGACCCGCCATATTGTGCCAAATCAGGTTCTATCCATCCCCGATCCAAACGTCACAATTGCCAAAAAATGTACCGTCTTCCCGATTGAGTTCGTGGTGCGTGGATACATCACCGGAAGCACGAACACCTCCCTCTGGACGGTCTACCACAGTGGTCGGCGTCACTACTGTGGCATCGATTTGCCCGACGGCCTAATGAAAAACCAGAAGCTCCCGACGAATTACCTCACACCGACCACCAAGGAGGATGATCACGACCGTCCGATCAGCCCTGACGAGATCGTGTCCGAGAACTGGATGACGGCCGATGATTGGGAACAATGTAGCCGCATCGCCCAGGAACTTTTCGCTTTCGGTCAAGCCAAGGCAGCGGAGCGTGGCCTAATTCTCGTCGATACCAAATATGAGATGGGCCGTGACGAGAACGGTGAGATCCTTCTGATCGACGAGATCCACACCTCTGACTCTAGTCGCTACTGGATCGCCGACTCTTATCAACAGCGCATGCGGGAGGGACAGGAACCCGACAACGTCGACAGAGAATTCCTCCGGCTCTGGTTCAGGGAGAACTGCAACCCCTACGAGGATGAGGTCCTACCACCAGCACCGGATGACCTTGTAATCGAGCTCTCAAGACGCTACATCTACCTTTACGAGAAGATCACCGGTCGCTCTTTCGAGTTTCCAGAGGCGGACCAACCGATCGAGACACGTTTGGAAAGCAACCTTGATTCTCTCGTAAAAAGTCTGTGCAGGTCGAATTAGAACAACCGTACCCTTGCCTGGGTACAATATACAGTCTCTGTTCCGTGTCCTACCCCAACATACGGTAGCGCTCACATGTGCTAAAGCGCTGGAACTTCCTCAAAACGGGTTTTTACGAGGGAATCAACCTTGATTCCCTCGCAAAAAGGCCTGTTTGAGATGAACCCTGGCGTGCGAAGGGGCCTGGAAGGGAGGAGGCCACGGGATGCCGGCTGCTGGCCTCACCGCACCATCTGCCGCGCTCAGGACAAGCGTGATCCCGTTGCGGTACCCCTTCCGTGGCTCAGGGCACCCGGTGGAAGCTGTGGAGCGGCGCCCTCATGCGGCCGCGACCGCAGGTACCGTCCCGACCGCCCGCTGAGCCGTGTTCTCCATCTCCACCAGGCGTGCATGGACCATCCGCTTGAAGTTGCACGCCAACGCCTTCAGGTAGACGGCAAGCCGCACCCGACGGCCCCCTCGCACCCGCAAGCGCCCAAGCCCGTGGGCGCGCTTCAGCTCGGAGTTCGTTCCCTCGATCCCGGCCCTTATGGCATACCGCTTGCGCCACTCCTCGGTGGCCTCGGCCCTCCGGCGCCGCTCGATGTTTACCTTCACCAGGTCCGCCTTGAGGACGTAGTCCCCCGCACGCCGGTCCAGCTTCACTGGGCAACGGGACCGCAAGGGGCAGGGCTCGCATGTTGTCCTGGCAAAGTGGACCTCTACCCGCTCCGGCGCATCCTCCAACTCGTACTCCTCGATGGACGGGTGGCCGGCGGGGCACACCGTGGCCTGCTCCCCTGTGACGTCGATCTGGAAGTCCGCGGCGGTGAGCGGCGGTGGTCCGTCACGCTCTCCTTCGTGCGAGTTCCCCGGCGCCGACCCCGGCCACCGGGCTCACCAGTTCCGTTCCCCGGCGCGAGGCTTCGAAGGCATTGCGGCCCGACCCATACGCCGTGTCGGCGAAGAGCTCGTCCGGTCGGACCTTCCGCTCCGCGAGCCCGTCAACGACCGGCACGCTCACGTCGGTGTCGCTCCCACTCGAGGGGGTCACCTCCACGTGGGTGATGAGCTGGGTGGCGTTCTCCTCGTGGCAGGTCTCCGCCACCTGCACCTCGTACCCCTTCCCCTTGTGGCCGCTGTAGGTCACATCCGGGTCGTGGGGCGATTGCAGCGAGTCGGCGGACACCTGCTTCGGGTCCTTCAAGGCCACGGGCACCTTGCATTCCCCAGCATCGTCGTCATCGTCCCTGGGGCGCCCGTCCCGGTGTTTGCCCACATGGCACTGCTCCCGCAGCAGCCGCTCCAGCAGCCGGTACTCCTCCAGCTGGGCAGCAGTCGTGCCATGGAACCGGTCCACCAGCCGGTAGAGGTCCCGGGCACAGACCGAAAGGCGTCGCCGACCCTCCCCCGTGCGGGCGTCCTCGTAGTGGGTCGCCTCGTCTTCTTCCTTCAAATAGCGCCCCAGGAGGCCCTCCGGAACCACAGGGCGAAGCTCTGGGTGCTCCCAGCGCAAGGCCCGCAGGAACAACCGCATCGTCTCACAGAACAGGCCCAGCCGGGTGAGTGTAGCGATGTTGCTCATGATGTGGGTGGAGTTCAGCCGTTGCTTTCCGGTGCGTATGCCCAGCGCCTGGATGATCCGGTCCGTGGTCTCCTGGAAAGCCAGCCGGCCACCATCGTGCTGCATCAGGCGAACTCGGAAGTTGTGGAGGGTCTTCTGGGGCAGGTGGGTCTCCTCGATGTCCAGCCGCAGGGCGTGGTGCCAGAGCAGGTTGAACTCTAGCTGCTCCAGGGCTTCACCGTCGGTGAGGTTGAACATCTCTTTGAGAAGGTGGACCCCGAGGACGGTCTGCACCGCTCGGTTGGGACGACCGTTGTCCGCGCAGTACATCGGAGCAAAGAGCTCCTCGTCAATCAGGGGGAGCGCCTCGTTTCGGAAAACCTCGGCCCAACTCCCCTCCAGGCGCTTAGCCTTCTTCGGCGTCACCAGGAACTGGGACTGCCAGAGGCTCTCTTGCGGGTCTCGCGCTCGGAACATGCTCCCCTCCCTCGCCCGGGCGCTGCCCCAACGCCCTTTCCCCACATTATCCTCCCATTGCCCCCGGAGGACGAGGGGTTTTTACGAGGGATGTGAATGGCGGAGAGATAATGTACCGGCAGGGCGGCTCAAGAGCTGAGATGTGGCGCTTGAAAAGCGTACCGCCTGTCGCCTTCAATCAGGAACGACCGAACCTGACTGAAGGTGGATTGGATGTACAAGGTGGGTATTTACCTCCGTGTTCGCAAGGCTTGTTTCGTCGAAGGGATGAGCGTCCGAGAGGCGGCCCGAGTGTTCGGGCTACACCGGGACACGGTGCGCAAGATGCTCGAGTACTCCGTGCCCCCAGGGTATCGACGGCAACGACCGGCTCGCAGACCGAAGCTCGATCCATATAAGGGTGTGATGGACCAGATCCTGGAGCAGGATCTGAGCTCACCGAAGAAGCAGCGTCACACCGCCAAGCGTATCTACGAACGGCTCAGAGACGAACACGGCTTCCCCGGCAAGTACACGATAGTCAAAGACTACGTTCGAGAACGCCGTCGTCATACCCGCGAGATGTTCTTACCTCTGTCCCTCCCTCCGGGACATGCCCAGTGCGACTACGGCGAAGCTCGAGTGATCATCGGCGGAGTGGAACGCAAAGCCCACTACTTCGCCCTGGACCTCCCTCACAGCGACGGGTGCTATGTGAAGGCGTATCCCGCCGAGACGACGGAGTCATTCTGCGACGGACACGTCTCCGCCTTCGCGTTCCTGGGCGGAGTGCCTCAGAGCATCCTCTACGACAACACCACGCTCGCGGTAGCCAGAATCCTGGGAGATGGTCGCCAGCAGCGGACCAGGGTGTTCTCCGAGCTTCAGTCCCACTACCTGTTCGAGGACCGGTTCGGCCGTCCAGGCAAAGGGAACGATAAGGGCAAAGTAGAAGGTCTGGTCGGCTATGTCCGCCGGAACTTCCTGGTGCCCATTCCATCGTTCGAGAGCTTCGATGCCCTCAATGCTCATCTGGAGCAACACTGCCTCAGACGGTTCGAAGATCGACTCCGCGGCCACAACGAGACGATAGGAGAACGGCTGGAGCGGGACCTGGAGAAGCTGCTGCCTCTGCCGGCCGTACCGTACGACGCCAGCGACAAGCACGCGACGAGGGTCAGTTCTCTGTCCCTGGTCAGATACCGGACCAATGACTATTCGGTCCCGGTGGCCTACGGTCATCGGGACGTTCTGGTCCGTGGATATGTACACGAGGTTGTGATCAGCTGTGGCGCTGAAGTCATCGCCCGCCATCGGCGGTCCTACGATCGAGACGACTTCGTCTTCGACCCTTTCCATTACCTGCCGCTCCTTGAGAAGAAGACGAGGGCATTGGATCAGGCGGCGCCGCTGGTTGGATGGGAGTTGCCCGAGGAGTTCGGAGTGTTGCGGCGGTTGCTGGAGTCTCGGATGGGCAAGCGAGGAAAGAGGGAGTTCGTGCAGGTGCTCAGACTGATGGAGAACTTCCAGCCGGAAGAAGTCCACGACGCCGTACGAGACGCCATTCGACTCGGGGCTGTGAGCTTCGATGCTGTCAAGCACCTGGTGCTGTGCAGGATCGAGGGTCGACCGCCTAGACTCGACATGGAGTTGTACCCGTATCTGCCCAGGACCAACGTTGCAACAACCTCGACCAGGGACTACATGGCTCTCCTGGCGGGGAGCCGGTCATGACCAACAAGTCCACGATGTTGCTCGAACACAACCTCAAGCAACTCAAGCTCCCCACGTTCCTGAGGGAGTACGACAAGCTGGCATCCCAGTGTGCCAGTGAGGGAGCCGACCATCCGGACTACCTGCTGCGACTATCGGAGTTGGAGCTGATCGACCGTCACCATCGCATGGTGGAACGTCGGATCAAAGCAGCCCGCTTCCCGACGACCAAGAGTCTCGACACCTTCGACTTCCTGTCTATGCCGTCCCTGAACAAGGCTCTGGTTCTGGAGCTGGCACGATGCGAGTACATTGAGCGCCCCCACAACGTCATCGCTCTCGGCAACAGTGGCACCGGCAAGACCCATATCGCCCTCGGTCTCGGTCTGGCTGCGTGTCAGAAGGGACTGTCCGTGGGCTTCACCACCGCCGCTGCTCTGGTTCACGAGCTGATCGAGGCCAGGGACGAACGGCGTCTGCTCAACCTGCAGAGAAGGCTCGCACGACTCAAGCTTCTGATCATCGACGAACTGGGCTTCGTGCCCTTGTCCAAGACTGGCGCCGAGCTGCTCTTCGAGGTGTTCAGCCAGCGTTACGAGCGTGGATCGGTCCTGGTGACCTCCAAGTGAGCCCTTCGTCGAGTGGACCGAGGTGTTCGGCTCTGAACGGCTGACCGGAGCTCTCCCCGACCGCCTCACCCACCATGTCGACATCCTGGAGATGAACGGGGACAGCTACCGACTCAAGCACAGCAAGAAGACTTCTGGCCGCCAGCTATCTGACTGACCCTGATCTCCAACGCCCCACGAACCTTGATGCCCATTCTACGGCGTTCAGTGGTACAGTTTTGCTCCGCCCCGCTGGTACGTTTTCACACCGCCCTTGACAAACACGCGCTCGACACCGGGCAGCGGTCTCGCCGAGGTCACCCACTCGACGTAGCCTTCCACCTGGTCCTTGTAGGCGTCCAGGTCCGTGAAGGCCTCGACATCGATTGCCATTACGAAAAAGCCACCGCCGTTCTTACCGGCGCCGAGGCCCTGCCCGGCCCCCTGCCCTATCGTGGTCCCGGCGTGGGACAGAGGCCCAGCGATCATCTCGACCATCATCGACAGGCCGTGTCCCTTGTGGCCGAAATCGAGGCCGCCCAGCGGCAGCAGTGCCACGTCGGGATCATCATACCGCTGGCTGTCGGTGACGTAGTTCCCCTGCTGGTCGACGACCCACCCGTCGGGCAGCGGTTCCTTCCGCTCCATCTTCTGGCGGATCTTCGTGCCAGCCACGGCGCTCAGACTGATGTCGAGCACGAAGGGCGGACCTTTCCGGCGCGGCACCGCGAAGGCGATAGGATTCGGCCCGACCCGACGGTCGGCGCTGCCGAAAGGCGCCACGAAAATCCCCGCCGCGTTGGACCAGACAATCCCCATCATGTCGCGCTCAGCAATGTACCTGACGGGGTCGCCGAGGGAGCCGACGTGCGTAATGTGGTGTAGCCCCACTGCACCGAAAGTCGACTCGCTAGCCTTCCCGACGGCCATCTCCGCTGCGTGAGTGAGCGCAACAACGCCGTTGCAACCACGCCCATCGATCACTGCCAGACAACGCGTCTCGCGCAGAACCTCGTGCCCTTCCCATCCCACGTAACGGCCCTGTATGTCGCCGACGTACCGGCGTATCCGCCAGACGCCATGAGACCCACGGCCGCGCAGGTCGCTCTCGACCAAGTGGTCGCCGATGGTGCGGGCGTCTTCCTTAGGGACGCCAGCCGCCACGAAGATGTCGGCGCTCAGCCGCCTCAGGACCTCATGCCGCACTACAGGCATCGATGCGGTCTCTACTGAGCCACGAGCCAAGCATCGGACGAAATCATGCAAGCGTGCCGACTCCGGCACCCTGAAGTGAGGAAGCCAGGGAGGGGTCTTACCTCTTCTCCCGCCTCCGGGAGAAGATAGAGATGGGTACAAACCGGATACATTGGTAACAGATAGACCGGAGACATGGGTAACACATTGGGCGAAGATGGGGCCGATCCCATCAGGAGGAGTGTGTTGCCCTGGAAACAGACGAGTCCGGAGGAAGAGCGAAAAGAGTTCCTGGAATGGTGGAAGAGGGGGGAAGTGAGCTTCGTGTCGCTGTGCCGACGGTTCGGTATAAGCCGTAAGACGGGATACAAGCGGGTGAATCGGTACCGGGCGTATGGTTTTGAGGGAGTGGGAGACCGTAGCCGAGCTCCGATTCGTCGGCCGAACAAGACGCCTTTGGCAGTAGCCGAGCGTGTGATCGGTGTAAGACGGGCCCATCCGAACTGGGGACCTAAGAAAGTGGTGGCGTCGCTTCGGAATGCCGAGCCCAACGCGTCGTGGCCTGCGTCGAGCACGGCGGGAGAGATCCTTGACCGAGCAGGGCTGGTGAAGCGTCGAAAACGTCGACGGCATGCAGCGCCTTGGAGCGAGCCGTTTGCGGCGGCAGAAAGGCCCAATGACGTGTGGTCTATCGACTTCAAGGGGTGGTTCCGAACGGGAGATAGGACCCGGATCGACCCTTTGACGGTGCAGAACGCCGCCTCGCGATACCTGTTGGTCTGCGAATGGGCTGCGGCAACCTAACCACCACGAAGCGCGAAGGGTGCTTGAGCAGGCCTTTCGGGAGTATGGACTTCCATCGACCATTCGGACCGACAACGGACCACCCTTTGCCAGTGTGGGCTTGGGTAGCTTGTCGCAGCTGGCGGTATGGTGGGTCAAGCTGGGCATCGTGCCTGAGCGGATCGAACCAGGTCACCCGGAGCAAAACGGACGACTGGAGCGACTGCACCGTACTCTGAAGGCAGAAACGGCAAGTCCGCCAAGGGCAACCAGGCGGAGGCAGCAGAGAGCCTTCGACACCTTTCGCCTGGACTACAACACCGAACGGCCACATGAGGCACTGGCACAGCAGCCTCCCGCCAGCCAGTACCATCCGTCGGCTCGGTCCTACCCGCGTCGGATAACCGCCCCAGAGTACGGAGTCGGGGCGACTGTGCGGCAGGTGCGTACCAACGGTCAGATCAAGTGGAAGGGCGACATGATCTACCTCAGCTGGGCACTCAAAGGCGAGCCCGTTGGCCTGGTGCCACAGGATGATCGCTACTGGACCATCTGGTTTGGTCCCCTGTCTATCGGGCTGTTGGATGACCACGAGGTACCCTCAAAAAGTGTGTAAACGGTCAGGCGGTGTACCCTCTCTCTGAACAAGACGGGCTCAAGGCCCAAGAGAGGAGATACACCGCCCATGAGGAAGGAAAGCACTGAGAGTAGGTCGGAGTCAAGGCCGGAGTGGGAGCAGTTGGAGGATTGGGTGCGAAGCCAGGTCCAGAGGCTGGTCCAAGAGTTGCTGGAGGAGGAGGTGACGGCGTTTCTGGGAAGGGCGAAGTCGGCGCTCAGGTCCGACTCGGACTCAGATACCGGCTATCGGAACGGATACGGCAGAGCCCGGAGGCTTACGCTGAGTTCGGGCACGATACAGCTTAGGCGGCCACGAGTCCGCGATACCGAGGAGCAGTTCGAGAGCCGGCTGCTGCCGCTGTTCGTCAACAGGACCAGGAAGGTTGCTGAGTTGATCCCCGAGCTGTACCTACACGGTCTATCCGAAGGCGACTTCGATCTGGCTTTGCGGGGGCTGCTGGGAGAGGACGCACCGGTATCGGCGAGCACGGTGGCCCGGTTGAAGTCCAAGTGGAACGATGAGCTTGCCCAATGGCGCAGCCGGCCCCTCGATGACCTGGAAGTGGTCTACATGTGGGTGGATGGAGTCTACGTCAAGGCTGGTCTTGAGAAGGAGAAGGCGGCGGTACTGGTGGTGATGGCGGCCCTGAGCGACGGGAGAAAGGTGGTGGTGAGCGCTGTTCCCGGATACAGGGAGTCCACAGAGAACTGGTCCGAGGTGCTCAGGGACATCAAGCGCCGGGGCTTGAGCTGCCCGAGGCTGGTGGTTGGAGACGGACACCTGGGCATCTGGGGAGCTCTGCGCAACGTCTATCCGCAGGCGGCAGAGCAACGCTGCTGGAACCACAAGATCGTAAACGTGCTCGCCAAGCTTCCAAAGCGACAACAGGACCAGGCCAAGCTCATGCTGCGTACTATCCCCTACGCCCAGACTCGGACAGAGGCTGAGCGGCTCAGGACGGTGTTCACCAGGTGGTGCGGCGACCATTCCTACGAGGCGGCCTCAGAGGCCTTGGAGCGGGACTGGGACCGCATGATCACCTTCTATGACTTCCCAAAGGAGCACTGGGGGCACCTTCGCACGACGAACCCGGTAGAATCACCCTTCGCGGCCCTCAGGCTTCGGACCGATGCCGCCAAGCGCTACAAGAGGGTCGATCGGGCGATAGCGGTGATCTGGAAAATGTTGATGGTCGCCGAACAGCGCTTCAGGCGTCTGAAGGCCCCTGAGTTGATCGAAGACGTCTATCTCGGTGCACAGTATGCGGATGGAATCGCCATTGAATCAACGGCTGAGAAGGTCGCCGCCTGATGTCGTTTACACACCTATTGACGTAACCTCATGACCACGATCGAACTGTCTTGCATACGCCTACAAAAGTGTCACCTATGTCCCCGGTTTAAGTGTTACCTATGTCCCCGGTTGCACAATGAGGGCTCCTTTCCCGAGCATGTAGATACGTCTTCATACCACAAGGACCATCGCGCTAGTAGTAGTCGCCCGTCTGCACCAGCTCGATGAGCTGCGTCCGATAGGGCTCGATCATCGGCTGGAGCGGCATGCTCAGGTGCTCCTCGCACAGTCCAAGCGCGGCGAAAGCGACCTTGGTGGACGGCGCATCGAACCCCCTCATCGCGTTGCAGAGGGGTATCACCTGACGCTGAAGCTCCATCCCCTTTTCGAGGTCGCCTTCTTTGATGGCGATGTACATGTCGACGAACATCTTTGGGGCGATGGCCGCGGCGGGCGCTGTGGTCCCGTGGCAGCCCGTCGCCAGGCCCGCGTAGGTCATGTGGCCGAACGTGATCATGACACCGAAATCGTCACTCACGTCCTCCGTCTCCCAGACCAGCGACTGCAGTATGCGCTGGTCCCCTACGGAAGCCTTGAGCCCCGCGACGTTGGGGTGTGCCGCCAGCTTCTTGATCGGCTCGGGGCACCTGCCAGGGGTGACGTTGGGCCACTTGTTGTCGTGGAAGTAGATGACCACCGGCACGTTGGCCGCGTCGGCCACGGCTTCGTAATGCGCCAGCAGCTCGCGCTCGCCGTAGGGCTTGCCGTCGAATTTGTAGTAGTAGGGCTCGGTGATGTGCACCATGTCGACCCCGCAGTCCTCGGCGACCCGGACGTTCTCGATGGTCTGGTGGGTGCCCGGCGCGCCGCAGCCCGTCACCACGCCGATTCCACGCTCCTTCGCCTGGTCCACCGCGACCTCGAGGGCGCGCCTGATGATACGCTCGCGTAGGTTGGGGCCCTCTCCGCGGGTACCCATCATCCACAGCCCTTCGACGCCCGCGTCCGCCTCGAAGTCGACGACCCGTCGCATGCCCTCTTCGTCGATCTCCTCGTCGGCCGTCATCGGCGTCGCGATAATCGGCCACGTCCCTTCTATCCTGGTCATCAATCGTCCTCCTGTTCGCCCTTTCCTCCTCTCCCTGTGGGAGAGGACTGAGGTGAGGGTCTTCTCACCTGTGATGTTCCAACCAATCTCAAAAAACGTACTCCGGCCCGTCGACGTACTCGAATCGCTCGAACCCATCCTCGCGGATAGTAAACCCCAGACCCAGCTTCTCTGGTGCGTAAACCCGGCCGTCGCGGACGTCGAAAGACTCCTCGAATAGCTCGTTCATCATCGGCATATAGCCCTGGCTCACCTCCAGGATGCGGCAGCTCGGCGCCGCCATTGCCACGTGCATGGCCGCCGCGAAGAGCACCCCGGAGCCCCATGCGTGAGGAGCCAGCCGCACACCCCTGGCCGAGGCCATCGTGGCGATCCGCCGGGTCTCGGTGATGCCGCCCGACCGCGCCACCTCGGGCTGAGCGATGTCGATGGCCCGATGCTCGAAAAGGTCGAGGAAATCGAAGCGGGTGAACTCGCTCTCGCCGGCCGCGATCGGTATGGAGGTCGAGCTCCGCACCTCCGCCATGCCTGCGTGGTCATCCGGGGACACCGGCTCCTCGAACCACGAGATGTCGTACTCCTCGAGGCGCGCCGCCAGCCGTATGGCAGTCGAGACGTCGAGGGCTCCGTGAGCGTCCACCATGAGCTCGACGTCAGGGCCGATTCCTCGACGCGCGGCCTCGACCCGGCGAACGGTGCTCTCTGTAGAGAAGTCGTCGTGGCCTACGACGCGCATTTTCACTGCACTGAACCCCTTGGCGGCGTACCCCGCCATCTCGGCCTCCGCGTCGTCGCCGGGAGCCCATCCGCCTGAGCCGTAGGCGCGGACAGAGTCGCGGGCGGCGCCCATCGCCTGGTAGATCGGCACGCCCAGCGCCTGCGCTTTAACGTCCCAGACGGCGATATCCACGCCGGAAATGGCCTCCATCGTCACACCGCGCCGGCCGCGGCCCGGCTGCGAGTGGCCTCGCTCCAAGGCCGGCTTCCAGCGCGAGCCGTTGTACATCTTCTCGTAGATACGCTCGGAGAACAGCGGGTCCTCCCCGATCAACATCGGGGCCAGGTCGTGCTCCACGATCGCCCGCACAACCGGCGGGCTACCCGTCGAGGCGCCGACGCCGGTCAGGCCTTCGTCGGTGTCGACGAACACCAGGACGGAGTCGCTCTTGACCTTGGTGCCGTAGTCCGTCCGGTGCCGTCGCTCTTCGGGCACAGCACTGGACATAGGGGTGGCACGGACTTGGGTGATCTTCACGTCGAGCTAAAAACTAGCTGAGATAGGGGTGCGCATTCGGGCAGATAGTCTATCAGATTACGTTTCACGCATTACGTTTGAGGGACCGGCGTCGTCTGTATGCCTACGCGATAGCGTCCCTTTGGATGCGCTCGCGAACCCCTTCCGACAGGAGGGAGGGGCTACGGGAAAGCAGGTCTCGAGCAAGGCCATTCGGAGGCGTAGGCGCTTCGGATACTTACCGACCAGGGCGTTCCGTCCGGTTCTAAGCCCAAATCCACCGAAGGGATGACTATGCAGCAGCGGAACGGGCGATAGGGGCAAGGGAGGGCGATGGTCCGGGCACGATTTGGGGTAGAGGGGGGCCGGTGTTTGTCTTCAGTTGCCGCGGGGAGACTTTGTGACCGTCTGCGAATGTTGGTCAGGGCGAGATAGCGGGGAGAGGACGCAGCAAGAGGCACTCGCAGACCGGACTGGCGCGAGTTCGCGGGGACGTTCGGTTGGCCGGATGGCGGCCGGTTGCCGCCGCCGCCGTCAGGCAGGGAGTGGCAGGGCGCGCAATCGGGCCAGGGCACGATCGAACTGGGCTTCCCAAGGCCAGCGCTGTGGCAGATGCAGTGTGAGGCGGCGCGCCGAGCGGGTGATCCGTCCGGCCAGGGAGAAGAACCGCCGCCGGAGGGTCTTGGTGGTCACCACCTGCTCGCCCAGACCGATGCGCGCTGTCCAGCGGGCGATGTTGTGGGCCATCACCTGTACCGCCAGCCAGGCGGCGTTGGCGGCGAAGCGGCCCGAGGGGAGATGGTTCAACCCCACACCGTGCTTGAGGTCTCGGATGGCATTCTCGATCTCGGCGTGGCGGCGATGGTCGGCCTCCAGTTCGAGCATCTCCCCGTCCCGGTCGGTGATGAAGCCGTGATAGCTGTAGGTGGCGAAGAGGGCCAGCTGGGAACCGGGCGTGGGCTTCACACGCCGGACGATGAGCCGCACCGGCGCGGCGTCAGGTTCACTCTGGAAGGGAGTGCAGGTGGTCTCGGCCACATCGGCGGTGCCGTCCATCCAGTAAGGAATCGGCGTCCAGGCATCTTCGGGTATCGCCTCGATGAGATTGTGCAGGCTTTTATGCTGGCGGATGGTGATGGAGAAGCGGACATCCATCTTGCGGCAGACGGATACCACGCCATGAGTGTAGAACCCGCTGTCGGCCCGTAGCGTGAGTCGTCTGTTGGCCCCGGCGTAGCGCACCCGTCCCACCGTCTCCCGCAGGAAGTGGGCGGCGCCGCGGGCGGTGTTGGCCCGGCCCTCGCGCAGCCGGGACATCAGCACGTCTCCGGTGCCGGCGGCGATGGCCAGCAGTGGGTGGTAGCCCCGCTTGCCGGTATAGCCGTGGTGGCGGGCGCCCTCCTTGGCCAGTCCGTAGGTCTCGCAGATGGTGGAATCGAGGTCGATGGTGAACGGCGCGTCGCCGGGTCCGGCCCCAGCGGCCCAGGCCCGGGCCAGCAGCTCCCGGCTCACCCGGTCCAGCTGGCGGACGTGGCCCCACCGGAAGCTGCGCAGGAAGGTGCCCAGGGTGGATGGCGCCTTGACCGTGCCGCCCAGGGTGCAGGCCGTCCCCCCGGTGCGCAACACATCAGCGTCGTCGATGCAGTCGCCGCCAGCCATGGCTGAGGCCACCAGGGTCATCAGCTTGTCTCCGGTGTTGGCCCGCCCCGGCGCGCCGCCCAGGTCAAGGTGATGGTCAACGAGTTCCCGCAGGCCCAGATGCCGGGCGAGGGTGGCCGGCAGGAGCAGACCGGCATTGGCCACCAGGCGGTGATCGTCAAAGACGATACGGATACGGTCGGGCTGGTTGCGTGGTAGCATCTATTGGGTGCTCCTTCTCTGGGACTGTTTTGCTGTTACAAAACCATTATCCCAGATTCAGAAGAGCACCCTCTGGCCTCTTCAGGATGCTAACCCGACGCCCTCCCTCGGTGGATTCGGGCTAAGACGAAAACCAGACCGAAAAAACCTCCGCGTTACGGAGCCTAAGTCGAACGCTGCGCTCGGCCGGGGCGTTATCGGGCGACGGGGCGTCGGCCCAGCGGAAGACGTGGTCGAGCGAGTCGGCGCTCAATGGAACGCAACTGGCGCCGTCCAAACCCGACACGACGGCCCCGCTCTCGTCGAGGACCTCGGCCGTGATCTGGCCCTTCGACGCGTCCGCGTTCACGTGAAGCTCGCGGCCGGCTGGCATCGATGTCGTCGCGACCTCGCCGTTGTTGCCGGAGTGAAGCCCGACTAGCCTGTCCTTCGGCCAGCTAGCCATGCCAATCGCGCGTTGCCAGCGGCCCTTCTTCTGCCCGCCGTGGGGATGGTCCATGCCGGTGTAGTAGAGGCGAAGCTCGTCCCCATCCTCAACGAACGACTCTGCGGCGCGGATGAAGCCGCCATCGAACTCACCGCGCTGCCCCATCTCCACGATCGGTCTGCGGTCGCCGACGCGCTCCCACGTCCGGCCGTCCCTGCTGCTGACTAGCTGGATGTCGATGATCCCCTGGGTGTTCACACCCGGCGTGCCCATCGCGTCGGTGGCGCGCAGGACGTCCATGAAGCCGAGGAGCACCGGCCCGTACCTGGCTATCGGGATGGCATAGATCTCAGTGGCGCTGTGGATGTCGCCACCGGTCCACTCGTCGTCCTGCTCGTCGGGGACGACCGCGGGCTGAGGCAGCGTCCACTCGAAGCCGTCTTCGCTGGTCGTCCAGTTCTGGATGCGGCGACGCCTGCCTCGGACCTCCAGAAAGCGCTTGACCATGCCGCGGAACAGTTCGTCTCTGTGATCGTACGCGGCCCAGCTGACGTCGCCGTATCGGTAGATGACCGGCTCCTCCGACCAGTCGGTCCAGCCGAAGCCGTCCTTGGAGAAACAGATATGATGACTGCCGCCGAGGTAGGCCGTTATTGAGTATTCTCGCCCTGCTCCCATCGTGGGCGTACGCATGACGCTCGCGGTCGCGCTGTGCCGGGTCTCCGGGTCCAGGAAGACGTTGTTGTCCTTGGAACCGGCTGGGTCGTCGTAGAGCCCGAGGGACGGCAGCGTCCAGTCCCTGCCGTTCTCGCTCTCGGCATGCATGTGGGAGTTCTGTCCCTTGGTCGACGATGTGTACCACATCCGGTCGACGCCGTTCTCTCGGAGCACGGTCCCAACAATGAGCTGGCCTGTCTCCCACTCTCGGTCGGCGGCCAGCACGGGGTTGCCCTCGAACTTCCGGCCAGGATGGATGCGCCGCTCCACGCCCCGCATCGACTGTACCTGGGCGTCGTCGATGAACAGCACCCTGTCTAAGCTGATGTCGTTAGAACTCACGGTTTCTGATGTCTTACCTCCTCTCCCGCCGCTGGAGACCTTTGAGTAACTAATCCCGAATCCACCGAGGGAGGGCGTCGGGTTAGCATCCTGAAGTGGCCAGAGGGTGCTCTTCTGAATCTGGGATAATGGTTTTGTGACAGCAAAACAGTCCCAGAGAAGGAGCACCCAATAGATGCTACCACGCAACCAGCCCGACCGTATCCGTATCGTCTTTGACGATCACCGCCTGGTGGCCAATGCCGGTCTGCTCCTGCCGGCCACCCTCGCCCGGCATCTGGGCCTGCGGGAACTCGTTGACCATCACCTTGACCTGGGCGGCGCGCCGGGGCGGGCCAACACCGGAGACAAGCTGATGACCCTGGTGGCCTCAGCCATGGCTGGCGGCGACTGCATCGACGACGCTGATGTGTTGCGCACCGGGGGGACGGCCTGCACCCTGGGCGGCACGGTCAAGGCGCCATCCACCCTGGGCACCTTCCTGCGCAGCTTCCGGTGGGGCCACGTCCGCCAGCTGGACCGGGTGAGCCGGGAGCTGCTGGCCCGGGCCTGGGCCGCTGGGGCCGGACCCGGCGACGCGCCGTTCACCATCGACCTCGATTCCACCATCTGCGAGACCTACGGACTGGCCAAGGAGGGCGCCCGCCACCACGGCTATACCGGCAAGCGGGGCTACCACCCACTGCTGGCCATCGCCGCCGGCACCGGAGACGTGCTGATGTCCCGGCTGCGCGAGGGCCGGGCCAACACCGCCCGCGGCGCCGCCCACTTCCTGCGGGAGACGGTGGGACGGGTGCGCTACGCCGGGGCCAACGGACGACTCACGCTACGGGCCGACAGCGGGTTCTACACTCATGGCGTGGTATCCGTCTGCCGCAAGATGGATGTCCGCTTCTCCATCACCATCCGCCAGCATAAAAGCCTGCACAATCTCATCGAGGCGATACCCGAAGATGCCTGGACGCCGATTCCTTACTGGATGGACGGCGCCGCCGATGTGGCCGAGACCACCTGCACTCCCTTCCAGAGTGAACCTGACGCCGCGCCGGTGCGGCTCATCGTCCGGCGTGTGAAGCCCACGCCCGGTTCCCAGCTGGCCCTCTTCGCCACCTACAGCTATCACGGCTTCATCACCGACCGGGACGGGGAGATGCTCGAACTGGAGGCCGACCATCGCCGCCACGCCGAGATCGAGAATGCCATCCGAGACCTCAAGCACGGTGTGGGGTTGAACCATCTCCCCTCGGGCCGCTTCGCCGCCAACGCCGCCTGGCTGGCGGTACAGGTGATGGCCCACAACATCGCCCGCTGGACAGCGCGCATCGGTCTGGGCGAGCAGGTGGTGACCACCAAGACCCTCCGGCGGCGGTTCTTCTCCCTGGCCGGACGGATCACCCGCTCGGCGCGCCGCCTCACACTGCATCTGCCACAGCGCTGGCCTTGGGAAGCCCAGTTCGATCGTGCCCTGGCCCGATTGCGCGCCCTGCCACTCCCTGCCTGACGGCGGCGGCGGCAACCGGCCGCCATCCGGCCAACCGAACGTCCCCGCGAACTCGCGCCAGTCCGGTCTGCGAGTGCCTCTTGCTGTGTCCTCTCCCCGCTATCTCGCCCTGACCAACATTCGCAGACGGTCACAAAGTCTCCCCGCGGCAACTGAAGACAAACACCGGCCCCCCTCTACCCCAAATCGTGCCCGGACCATCGCCCTCCCTTGCCCCTATCGCCCGTTCCGCTGCTGCATAGTCATCCCTTCGGTGGATTTGGGCTAAGGTGGTTTTCGATACTCATGGTTGTATGGTTCAGATTGATAGGTTCGTGGCTTTGAGCAGAACCTGTGATAGTCAGGCCCGGCCTACTAATGCTGTTAAAGAGCCGCTTGGACCTCGATTTCGAGGTTCGTTCGACCCTTCAGGGCGCACTCCTCCTAGGAACTCGCGCTTCATGAATAGGCATCAGTCTGTCCGCTCGCCGCAAGTTGTATGCCATGCACTTGACCGATATTTCCCAGATGGAATCCAGTGCTTTCATAAACACACCATCCTGAGACAGTCCAGACTATAAGATCGCCTGCTGAAGTTGTCAACTGCCACCAACCGCGCTAATATCACTTCATCTAGAGAAACAGGGTCTCCAAACCACTTGGAAAGGCTCTAAACGGATTGTTCAGACCGAACCTCACGCTGCAAGTCGCGCACCTTGCTCAGGGCAGCCTCGATATGATCACGATTCCCTAACAGACACATGCTCCTATCCAGGATTGAAACGAAGTCTCCCTATCCGCTCCAGCATTTCATCGAACATCTCCCTGGTCACCATCACCTCGGCAAGCTGGAACACAAGCCTCCTCGCATGACGCACCAGTCGCCCGCCTATCTTGATGAGTCTCGTCTGAATACTTGTCAGGGACCAGCTCTTTATCGCTTCTGGCAGAGCCAGCCTTCTGAAGAAGTTGCCCAGATTGTATGCCAGGATGAATAGCCACAGCCTCACCTGATTAGCCACGAACTTATGGCACGAGAGCCGAGTCCAATTGAGGGCGTATTTCCCCTCTTTAATCCACTGCTCTGCTGTGCCTCTGCCATTGTAGAAGCTGACTATTCCCTTCGTTGGATAGCTCAGGTTGGTTACGATGAAGCCTACTCTTGGGAACAGTTCTCCCTGATGCCACTCCACCTTGGCCACTACTCTTCGAGGAACATTCCAACTCTGGGCCTGATAAACGAAGTCGTGATACGAGACGATGGGCTTTTGAGAGGGCCACTCGGTAGGCCGTACCAACAGGTGAGATATTTCCTTCTGAAGCACTTCGTTCGCCGGAAGCCTTATGGCGTAGCCGATATGCCTTGTCTCCAGGTACTCGTAAATCTCAGGCTTGGCAGAAGCAGCGTCTGCTCGAAACAGCAGCCTCACCGCCAGCTTCAGGTAGCGCTCGACGATGGGATTGATGAACTCCTTCCAGCCATCGGCGCTGTGGACGTTGCCTGGTCTGAGAACCGCCCCTTCGCAATCTCCAAACTGGTTGAAGCAGAACAAGGGGTGATAGCACATGCATCCAAAGTGGCCGTTGTAGGCTGCTTCCTCCTGCTCGCCATGCACCGGACTCTCCGAACTGTCGATGTCCAGGATGATACGCCTGTGTACGGTCTTGGCTAATGCACGTTTTATCCATTCGACATTCAGCCGCTCAATGCCCTTGAGGTTTTCCTTTTGTGTCAGCAACTCCGTCTCGAACCTACCCATCTCGCTGGTGCTGGCCGCGTTCCTGTCAGGGCCTTTCCAGCCTACCACTACTCTCAGGGCTGGGTCTTGGGAAAGGCGGTCGGCATCATTGGTGTCGTCGTATCCAGCGAGGCGGCTGTAGACTGACTGTCTCAGCAGTGGGATTAGCTGATGCAGGATGTTTTTGCCCGTTCGACTCTCTTTGAGGAATTCGTCGGCAGAGTCGGTCAGGCTTGATTCTCTCGTAAAAAGTCTGTGCAGGTCGAATTAGAACAACCGTACCCTTGCCTGGGTACAATATACAGTCTCTGTTCCGTGTCCTACCCCAACATACGGTAGCGCTCACATGTGCTAAAGCGCTGGAACTTCCTCAAAACGGGTTTTTACGAGGGAATCAGGCTTAGGGCGTCATCAAGCTCTCTGCACGCCAGCAGTCCTGCGTCTGAGGTGATGGTAGCACCGCGAAACTCCACGCGAACTTTGGAGTCAAAGTCGAGCTTGAGAGGGGTCTTTTCGTCGTCACCCATAAGGTGCCTCCAACACGATTACGTAATCAGAAGCCAGAACCTATATTCATGGGTGTATTATAATGTATAGACTCCCATTATATCCGTTTAGTAATCAGAATATTCATAGTAATCACAGGAACGCCAATCACCACTTGGGTCTATCTGGGAAATCCAGGCTTGAACCACATCTCCGTTGCATTCCGATCAAGACCCATGTATCGCACTCGGCTGTAGCAGTATGTCCGCTTCAACGTACCGAAGACCTTCTCCACAGGTGCTCGCACTCGCGATATCAGTTCGTTGCGCCGCTTCTGCCAGTGAGGGAGTCTAGCCTGGTGCTTGTGAGACCTATGCATCGTCCGGTCCTTGATACCCAGAGACTTGAGCCATTTGCGTCTCTTTTTGGACTCATAGGCCCGGTCACCGTACACCGCCGCCTCGTCCCTCGTCACCAGGTTATCTGCCACCTCGCCGTCGTTGACCTTGGCCGATGTCAGCATCGCCGTCCGTATGAGCCCGGAGCCAGCATCGACTCCAACATGGACCTTATAGCCAAAGTAAGACCGAGAGCCCCTGCGGGTCCAGTCCGCATCCGGATCCGTCGCGCTCCTGGCTCCAGGACCCGCCGAGGCCGATGGCCGGCGGGCCTGGGCCTCCACCAGCGTCGCGTCCATCAGTGTGCCCTTCTTCACTACCAGACCACGCTCTTCCAACTGACGCCCCAGTTCCTCGAACAACCGGTCTCCGAGGCTTCGTTCCGTCAGCTCCTTGCGGAAGCGGCTAATGGTCGAATAGTCCGGAGAGTCGTCCTGCAGCCCAAGTCCCACGAACCGTCGGAACGAAAGCCTGTCCCACAACGCCGCCTCCATCTCCGGGTCCGATGCGTTGTACCACTGTTGGAGCAGCATCACTTTGACCATCATCAGCGGCGGATAGCTCGGCCTGCCTTCTGGAGCCGAGTAGACCTCGTCAACAATCTTCCCAATCCTGTCCCAGTCGACCGCCTCACCTATGCGCTCCAATCTCTCGTTTCGGCCGACCTGCTCCGGCAGAAAGGCCTCCGCCATCGACTGCTGACCTACCTTGCGGTGCATGAACTCTACTCCTACCTTCTCCCACATTCTTACCGACGATTATCAACTTCGTCGCAAGGTTATGCAAAGGTCTCCGCTGGGAGAGGATTGTCGAAGATCCCGAGGCTCTCGGGGAGGTGAGGGTCTTGAACTCGCTGATCTCAGCGTCATTTATCAGCAACAAAGCTCTCCTGCTCGCTCATTCCCACCACACGGAAAATACCTCAGCGTCCTTCAGCCTGAGCCGGACGCTCACCGTCCGCCCATCGACCGATCCACCGGCCCCATCCTGCCACCGCACTATATGATCCAGGGAATCAGCGCCGGCCATCGCGACGCAATCGCCGGCCCCGAACCCCTCGACAACCGCGCCATCTTCACCCACCAGCTCTGCGACGACGCTCCCACTCGACGCGTCGGCGTTGACATGAAGCTCGCCGCTAGCAGGAGCAAGGCTCGTCTCAACAGCCCCGTCTCCGTTGGCGAAGAGGCCGGCGAACCTGTCCCGCGGCCACCATGCCATCCCGATGCTCTTGGCGCGGGAGTTCTTTTCGAGGGTGCCGGGCGACCTTTCACAACCGGTGTAGTACGCGACCACTCTGTCGTCGTCGAGAGCCAACGAATTTCCAGTCCACACCAATCCGCTGTCCCACGACTCCTCCTCGCCTCGCTCCAGTATCGGGCTCCGCGCCTCGACACGTTGCCAGCTCTTGCCGTCCCGGCTGGAGACCAGCTCGACGTCCATTTCGCCGTCCAGGCCCTGACCGACGATCTCGCGACCTCGTAGCACCTGCAGAAAGCCTAGAAGCACCGGGCCGTACCGGAAGATGGGCATCGCTCGGAAGATGGTCTTATTATTCAGGTCGTCTCCCGCCCATTCACGGTCCTTATCGTCGGGCAATACGGCGGGACGTGGAAGCGTCCACTCGATCCCGTCCGCACTCTCGGTGTAGAGTGGCGCCCCAACGTTGTCCCAGACCACGGTCCCCCGGAAGGCCTCATCCTGTTCGTCGTAGGTAAACCAGCCATTCTCCGGGTACCCAGGGATGAGCGGAGTCTCCGACGCGTCGGTCCACCTGATGCCGTCTTCGGAAAAGGCGAGGTAGTGGCCGTTGTAGGGCAACTCGTGGCCCGACCCGTAGGCGAGCATTGCATAGGCATGCCCGTCCCAACCGCTGGGAGGGCGGAGCACGCTCGGGTTCATGTCGTTCATCAACGCCGGTCTGAGCAAAGTGATGTTGTTCTCGCGAGAGCCCGTGGAGCTCTCGTAGAGGCCGAGGGACGGCTTGGTCCAAGTGAGCCCGTCCTGACTCTCAGCGTAGAGGTGCAGGAACCGCAGGTAGGAGTCGAACTCGTTGGCCCCCGGAGCGGTCCCTCGCGACTGGTACCACATCCGGTACGTGTCGCCATCTTTTAGGACTGTCCCGAGGGCTATGGCAGGCGCTTCCCAGTCCTCGTCAGACGTGACGACGGGGTTTCCCTCGTGTTTACGGGCGACGTGGACACGGCGCTCGACGCCGTGCGACGTCGCGATCTGAGCGTCGTCGACGAAAAGGACCCTGCTGCCAGCAGTTGCAGGTCGGTTCATGGGCAGGGCCGAGTATATTCCCCGTGGCGTCTCGTGGCGACGACCCGGGTTGGGCCGCAAATACGGTGGTAAACTAATTAACTCGCGGCTGCCTCACCCCAGATGATTTAGTCCAAAGACCGCGCGCTTTCCCCCTCTCCGAACGTCGGAGAGGGGGCCAGGGGGTGAGGTTCCGTTCAACCATGCCAGCTAAGCAAACCGTAAACGACCTCATTGCGAACACCGACACACCCCGCACAAGGGAGAGCCTTGCCGCGGACCTGCGTGCCCTCGGCCTCCACCCCGGCGCGTGCGTGATCGTCCACTCGTCGCTGAGCTCGCTGGGCTGGATCAGCGGAGGCGCCGTCGCCGTCGTTCAGGCATTGATCGACGTCGTCACCGAGTCCGGCACCGTCGTGATGCCAACACACTCGTACACGTACTCCGATCCAGCGCCGCGAGATAACTCCTTAAGCGATGCCTGGGTCCAGGCAGTCCGGGAGTCCCTGCCCGCCTTCGATCCTCGTGTCGTGCCGACGACTCGAATGGGGCAGATCGTCGAAGTGTTTAGCCCGAATCCACCGAGGGAGGGCGTCGGGTTAGCATCCTGAAGAGGCCAGAGGGTGCTCTTCTGAATCTGGGATAATGGTTTTGTAACAGCAAAACAGTCCCAGAGAAGGAGCACCCAATAGATGCTACCACGCAACCAGCCCGACCGTATCCGTATCGTCTTTGACGATCACCGCCTGGTGGCCAATGCCGGTCTGCTCCTGCCGGCCACCCTCGCCCGGCATCTGGGCCTGCGGGAACTCGTTGACCATCACCTTGACCTGGGCGGCGCGCCGGGGCGGGCCAACACCGGAGACAAGCTGATGACCCTGGTGGCCTCAGCCATGGCCGGCGGCGACTGCATCGACGACGCTGATGTGTTGCGCACCGGGGGGACGGCCTGCACCCTGGGCGGCACGGTCAAGGCGCCATCCACCCTGGGCACCTTCCTGCGCAGCTTCCGGTGGGGCCACGTCCGCCAGCTGGACCGGGTGAGCCGGGAGCTGCTGGCCCGGGCCTGGGCCGCTGGGGCCGGACCCGGCGACGCGCCGTTCACCATCGACCTCGATTCCACCATCTGCGAGACCTACGGACTGGCCAAGGAGGGCGCCCGCCACCACGGCTATACCGGCAAGCGGGGCTACCACCCACTGCTGGCCATCGCCGCCGGCACCGGAGACGTGCTGATGTCCCGGCTGCGCGAGGGCCGGGCCAACACCGCCCGCGGCGCCGCCCACTTCCTGCGGGAGACGGTGGGACGGGTGCGCTACGCCGGGGCCAACGGACGACTCACGCTACGGGCCGACAGCGGGTTCTACACTCATGGCGTGGTATCCGTCTGCCGCAAGATGGATGTCCGCTTCTCCATCACCATCCGCCAGCATAAAAGCCTGCACAATCTCATCGAGGCGATACCCGAAGATGCCTGGACGCCGATTCCTTACTGGATGGACGGCGCCGCCGATGTGGCCGAGACCACCTGCACTCCCTTCCAGAGTGAACCTGACGCCGCGCCGGTGCGGCTCATCGTCCGGCGTGTGAAGCCCACGCCCGGTTCCCAGCTGGCCCTCTTCGCCACCTACAGCTATCACGGCTTCATCACCGACCGGGACGGGGAGATGCTCGAACTGGAGGCCGACCATCGCCGCCACGCCGAGATCGAGAATGCCATCCGAGACCTCAAGCACGGTGTGGGGTTGAACCATCTCCCCTCGGGCCGCTTCGCCGCCAACGCCGCCTGGCTGGCGGTACAGGTGATGGCCCACAACATCGCCCGCTGGACAGCGCGCATCGGTCTGGGCGAGCAGGTGGTGACCACCAAGACCCTCCGGCGGCGGTTCTTCTCCCTGGCCGGACGGATCACCCGCTCGGCGCGCCGCCTCACACTGCATCTGCCACAGCGCTGGCCTTGGGAAGCCCAGTTCGATCGTGCCCTGGCCCGATTGCGCGCCCTGCCACTCCCTGCCTGACGGCGGCGGCGGCAACCGGCCGACATCCGGCCAACCGAACGTCCCCGCGAACTCGCGCCAGTCCGGTCTGCGAGCGCCTCTTGCTGTGTCCTCTCCCCGCTATCTCGCCCTGACCAACATTCGCAGACGGTCACAAAGTCTCCCCGCGGCAACTGAAGACAAACACCGGCCCCCCTCTACCCCAAATCGTGCCCGGACCATCGCCCTCCCTTGCCCCTATCGCCCGTTCCGCTGCTGCATAGTCATCCCTTCGGTGGATTTGGGGTTAGGAGGTGGCCCGGCACGCTCAGGAGCAGCCACCCGGTGACCTCCTTCGCGGCCTGGGGAGCGGAGGCCGAGTTCGTCACCGAGGGCCAGACCTACGAGTGGGGACAGGGTGAGAGCTCGCCGATCGCCCGTGTGTATGACCTGGCCGGCAGCGTGCTACTGCTTGGCGTGGGACACGACCGGGACACCTCGCTGCACCTGGCTGAATATCGAGTCCCGGAGACGCCGCTGCGCACGCGACTGTATCCGGTACCGGAACACGGCCGCTCGGTGTGGCGCGAGTTCGACACAATCGACCACATGAGCGACGAGTGGCTGCTAGAGCTCGGCGAGGCCTTCGAAGCCGTGAGTCCCGTCACCGTGGGGCAAGTCGGCTCGGCGGAGGCGCGGCTCTTCCCTCAGCGCGAGGCCGTGGACTTCGCTATGGGGTGGCTGAAGCAGAAGCACACCATGGCGAGTTCCTGACTGATATGTGAGATGGCACAAGAACCCCCAACACTAGCGAATAGAACTGTGGTCGGTGGAGTGTCCAGGCTCACGGTCAAGACGGGCGATAGACTCATCTCTACTGAAGAAAACGCGGTCGCCCGTATGCCGTGATAAGGTGCGACCCACGACGTATGGACCAACTGAACCAGAAAGATCACAGCAGGACCAACAAGGAGGCCTGGTCTCACAGAGCCTACGAAGCGGCATATCGAGGCTACGGGTCCCCTGACGAGGCAGCTGCGAAGATTCGACAGGACCCCGCTTATGTCATGCGGGCAGCTTCGAAGTACTTCGGCGACGTGCGGGGCAAGGTGGTCGCGAATCTCCTCGGATCGCACGGCCGTCGAGCGGTCGCTCTATCCCTCCTTGGCGCTCAGGTAACTATCGTTGACATTGCCGAAGGTAACCAGCGATATGCGCTGGAATTGGCCAAGGCCGCGGGAATCGGCCTGGACTACATCGTCTCGGATGTACTTGATTGGCATACTGACCCGTTCCTAGACCACTTCGATTTCGTTTTCATGGAGTATGGCATCCTCCACTACTTTGTGGACTTGGGCCCCCTGGCCGCACTGGTCCATGCGATCCTCAAAGGGGGTGGCAAACTGATCCTGCACGAGTTCCATCCAATCAATATGAAGTGCGGTCCAGAACCCAACGCCGACCGGTTGGTTCTCACGGGGAGCTATTTTTCTGACGCGATCGTGGAAGGGCGAGTCCCATACTCGGTCAACTTCTCGCAAGAAGAGAGCGAATCCTTCCCCCTTTGTCGCTACAGATTTTGGCAGCTCGGTGAAATTGTCACAGCGATTGCGGAAGGCGGTCTGATCGTAGAAAAGCTGGTCGAGAATCCCCACCGCGATCTCTCCAGGCTGTCTGACGAGATGCAGCAACCCGCGACAATGCACTTGCCCGCGTCGTTTACTCTTGTCGCCAGAAACGGGACTCTTCGATGAACTGGCATCAAGGTGATGTGCTGGATGAGTAGTCGTCCGGTTCACAACCGTGTCTTCGGAATGATTGTGTATTGCGACCGCACGGTTGTGCGAGGTCGACTGACGGGAGCCGTGCTTTCTTCCCTCTCCGTGCCACGGAGAGGGGCCGGGGTGAGGTTCCAAGACCTGCAAGGAGAACATCTCCATGGAATTGGTTGAGCTCGGCAACACTGGGATGAAGGTCAGCCGCATCGCTCTTGGGCTGGCCGAGATATCGCGCCAACAGAAGCAGGGGCGGGTCGACAAACCGGACGAGGTCATCAACACCGCCCTCGATAGCGGCATCAACCTCCTGGACACCGCGGCTTGCTACGGCACCACTGAAGAGATGATCGGAGCCGCTGTGTCCCACAGGCGCGACGAGTACTACCTTGCTACAAAGTGCGGACACGACGTCGACGAGAACAGCAGGCCTAAGGACGGATCATCTCACTCGTGGACCGCCGAGGTGGTCGAGGAGAGCATCGACCGGAGCTTACGTCGGCTGCGTACCGACCACCTCGATCTGGTACAGCTCCACTCTCCTGACCTCGATGTCCTCAAGCGAGGCGAGGTTACCGAAGCCCTGGTGAAAGCCAGGGACGCCGGGAAAACCAGGTTCATCGGCCTGAGCGCGGACAATGAGGCGGCTCGTTGGGGCGTCAAGAGCGGCGTGTTCGCGACGCTTCAGACGAGCTTCAACCTCCTGGAACAGCGAGCTCGAACCACGGGGCTCTTCGAGCTCGCCGAGTCAAAGGGTGTAGGTATCCTGATCAAGCGGCCCTTCGCGAACGGCGTCTGGGACAAGGACGAGAGCCCGTACTCCTACGGCAACGAGTATTTCGAGCGTGCCAAAGAGATGAAGAAGCTCGGGCCCATCGACGGCGCGCCTGGCGATCCGGTGCTGCTTGCGCTGGGTTTCACGCTGTCCCAACCCGAGATCGACACCATCATCGTCGGCACCCACAACCCGGCCCACGTCCGCTCGAACATCGCCATGCTCGATAAACTGCCCATCGCCCAGAAGGCGACAGAGGCTCTACGACACCGCTTCGACCAGTTGGGGAACGACTGGCTCCAGCTGACTTGAGTCCTTTGCGTCTTGGCGACTTTGCGTTGGGTTTCCTTGACACCCGTGCCATCAAAAGCCGAGAATACCCGAAGCATTCAAACCTATCGTAAGGAGTCATCGAGTACATGAACCGAGCAGAGTTGCGCAACCTGATCAAAGGCATATCCGTCGCGATACCGACGGCCTTCGACGATGATATGCGACTAGACCTGCCGACGATGGCCGACCTGACCCAATGGTGGGTCGAGAGCGGCCTCGGGACCGACACCGCGCCCCTCAAGGTGGCAGCTGCTTGGGGCGAGGGTCCCGATCTTAGCGACGACGAATGGCCGCAACTTCTCCGAACGGTCGTGGACGCCGCCGGACCCAAAGCCGTGGTGATGTGCGCGCTGAAAGAGAAGAGCACGATGCACACCATCGAGGACGCTAAGAGGGCCCAGGACCTCGGCGCCATCGGCCTCCAGATAGAGCTGCCCTACAACCACCACCCCAACCAGGACGACTACGTCAGGCACTTCACCACGATATCGGACAACATCGACATCGGGATCATGATCTATAACACCTTCTGGTTCGGCGCGCCGCCCATCGAGCCGGAGACGATACTGCGGATGAAGGACACCGAGCACGTGGTCGCGGTGAAGTGGAACGCGAACCGGGAGGGCTTGGACTACGACGACATGCGCAAGTTCTCCGCCGACTTCAACGTCATAGGTAACGGCAACGGTGTTCGCTGTATCCGGAACGGCGGCGCGGGATTTGTTAGCGCGTCGGCCCCGGCTTATCCTGCATACGACCTTAAGGTCTGGAGCCTTATCGAAGAGCAACGCTACGACGAAGCCAGCGAGATGGAGACGAAGTTCCGCGATGCGATAGGAGACTGGCGCAAAAGGACAACCGAGAGGTCCGGCGGCTACCGCCAGGCCAAGGGCTTGATGGCCGTCATGGGCCACCCCGTAGGCCCGCCACGGCTCCCCACCCTGCCCATGGACGACGCCGAATTGGCCGAGCTGGCCGAGATTCTCAAGAGCATAGGCTGGCCCGTCCCCGAGAAGACAGCCGTCGCCGCCTAAGAGATTCACCACAGAGCGCACAGAGATTTCTTATTACTAATACCTCTGTGCTCTCTGGTTGTTTTTATGCCCGGGCAACTATGAACGACTCGTCTGTGAACCACAGGCCAGAGTACTTGTGTAGGATCTCTCGAGTCGACTCAAGATAGTCCGCCTGCCCCATTGCCTCTTCGAGACGCTCATCCTTGATCTGCGCCACGTAGGTCGCGGCGTTCCAAGCCGCCAGTAGGGTCGACGTTCCGATCGTGTCCGCGACCTCGTCGGGGCCCGCGCGCATCCGGAATCTGAACTCGGCCTGTGAGTCCGTATAGCTCAGATAGCGGAGCGTTGGGTTGCTCTCGCCCAGCTGGGCCTGGAGCTCCCTTAACAGCTCCTGACGAGGCGTCCGGAAGGGGTGCTCGTCGGGCCAGATGCTCCTGACGATCTCCATCCCTGGGTCCTTGCCGGTGGACTGGATCACGACCATGCATCCTCCCGCGGCCAGGGAGCGAGCAAGTGGGCTGAGCACGTTCTTCACCTTCGTCTCGGCGGGCGACCTCGCCCGGTACGGCTGGGCAGCGATGACGATGTCGTACTCGTGCCCCTGTTGTCCCTCTCGCGGGACCAGCAGTTTCAAAGAGTCGATCTGGTCTTCTCTGTAGATGACCATGACAGAAGGCGTCACGTATACCGGGTTACCGGTCTTCTCGCTAGCTCTCGTCTGCCACCAGTTTTGAAGGGAAGGCTCCAGGCCAGCGATCTGCTCGTCGAACTCGAAGGCGGTGGTTCCAATCAAGGGCACCTCGACCCAGTTGAGCTTCTCTCGCATGGACGCGGACCGAGGGCGTAACGACGGCGCCTCCGAATAAAGCATGTTCGTGACGACGAGCACCGTCTTCGGATGTTCCAGGAACCTGTCGGCCATCTTCTCCAGGCTGATTCGGACATCCTCCTGGCTTGTCTCTTTGGCGACGACCAGGAAAGGACGGTCCGGATAGCCGTGGTGTAAATGCCGCATGACACGGCTGAGGACGGTCGCGTCACCCATCCCGGCGTCGAAAATGCGGAGTCCTCGCGTCCCGGGCTGCACGAACTGCGCGTCGGTAGCCACACGGTTCGCGATCACCTGCTTTTCGTTGCAAGTGTTCACGAACTGGAGGTACTTCTCTCGGTTGTCGAAGAATCGGAACGGCGCCAGCCGCCGATGGATCGGTTTCAAGTTCATGTGTCGAATGCGGCCATCATTGACGATAAGAGCGCTCAGTCTAGCGGCTTTGCTGACGCGATGTACAGGCTGACAGCAGGCGTTTCGACCGACCCAGCACTGACCTGTAGGTGATATTGCCTCCTGCTATAATCGCACCGCTTGGAGACGGAATCCCGCCGGAAAGCCGACGCCACTTCGCCGTTGAAGGAGCCACGATGAGCAACGTTCCAATGACCCGCCCTGAAGAAGCCCTCGCTTTACACGACCAGAGCTACGGCCACTCTCTCACGTTCGTCGGCCTCGACGACGGCCGGATCCTGCTGTCGAACGGCAGAATATTCAGGTCGAGCGACGACGGCGGCATTTCCTGGAGCGACGAGTTCAGCGGTACAACGGCGGACGGCAATCCGCTGGAGGGCAACGCCAGTCTGGTGAGCCTCTCTGGCGGGGGGATCGGCATTGCCACGATGCGGAAGAGACCGCCCAATACATACGACACCGAGATGGTCTTCCGACGCTCGGACGATGGAGGCAAGACCTGGTCCGAAGCCAAACCCATGAACACGGGCTTGATGCGGTCTCATGCGTATCAAGACACGTTCCTTAGAACGTCCTCAGGCCGAATCGTTCTTCCGGTGTACTTCGCGATCGGTCAGGGAAGCTGGCACCACGAGGAGGCGCCGTTCGTCGGCGGGTACCTGAACGGCAAGTTCATTTCGAGCGACGCCCACTTCTATGACCCACACTTCTGCGCCAGTTACGTGCTCTACAGCGATGACGACGGCGAGACGTGGACCGCGAACCGCGACGGAGAACTTTTCATCAATCTCTGGCCCGGCGGCCCTCAGGAGTGGACGGCCGAGCCGTCCGTGGCAGAGGTCTCGCCTGGGAAGCTGCTGATGATGATGCGGACCCGGCTGGGCAGGCTCTACCAGTCGTGGTCCGAAGACAACGGCGAGAGTTGGTCTCGACCGGAGCCGAGTCAGCTGGCGGGTACTCAGGCGCCCGCCCAGGTACGATCGCTCCCCAACGGCAACCTCCTGGTCGTCTGGACCCAGCAGAGCGAAGAGGAGGTCAGACAGGGGTTCATCCGCACCCGGCTGTCGTCTGCGATCAGTAGGAACGACGGTGGCATCTGGGAGTTCTTCCAGAACGTCGAGTCCATCCACGAAGAGACTCATGTCCCGCCCCCACCCATCCAGATAGTGAAACCTGAGGGCGACTACTCGGTGCATCAAGGCCCGGCCTACGACACGGACCCGCATTACCAGGTACCGCTGCCCGACAGCTACGGTCGGTGGTCGTACCCTTCTGTGTACGTCGGCGAAGACCGTGTGCTCGTCTCTCACACGTACTCGGTCCACGAAAGCGACACGGGTGAAGTGACCGACATGGGTGGGTCGAAGTTGAAGGTGCTGCCCATCTCCTGGTTCTACGGCGGCGAGGAGCAGGCTGCCAAGAGCTTCCTCCTCGAGAAGATTGAGGCCCTTCCCCCTCGACCGTAGCCCAATCGGCTAGCGAGCCGACGATAGAAACTTAGCTCTGAAGCGCCCAGGAGGTATCAGATGAACAACGTCCCGATGACCCGGCCCGAGGAAATGCTAGCCGAGCACGAGACTTTCTTCACCGCATCGATGACCTTCGTCGAGCTTCAGGACGGTCGTATCCTCCAGGCTGGCGGTCCGAAGTTCACATTGTCCGATGACGGCGGCCTGACCTGGTCGGAGCCCTTTGAGCGGCGCGACTCGGAGGGCAACCTCGTCGGTTTGAAGGGCAAGGCGCTGGTCAACTTGTCGGGCAACGGAATCGGTATCGCGGCGGACATCAGGGCCGACGCGCCCAAGGGCCAGGGCCGCAGGATTTCGATCCGCAACCAGGCCCACGCCGTCTTTTGGCGTTCCGAGGACGGCGGCGAGACGTGGGAGGCGCCGGTGCCGATCACGCCTCGCGGATACGGGTCCTTCTTCTTTCGAGACACCCTCGCTCGGACCTCGTCGGGCCGGATCCTGCTCCCGGTCTATGTAACGTTTGGCCAGGGAGCGAAGGACCATGCAACCCTGCCCTTTTCGGGCAAGCTCTTCAAGAACCAATGGGTCTCGACTGCGGGTCACTTCTTCGACCCGGTCTTCACCGCGGTCTACGTATGCTTCTCCGACGACGACGGCCGCACCTGGCAACACAATGATGACGGAGAGCTGATGGTCCTCCACGACTGGAGCACGATGTTTAGCTACTGCAACGAGCCTACCATCGCCGAGGTCTCGCCTGGCCGACTCCTTCTCATGATGCGCACAGGGCTCGGTCGCCTCTTCCAGTCCTGGTCCGACGACAACGGGGAGTCATGGACTCGGCCGCAGCCGTCGGCTCTGGCGGCCAGCACGGCGCCCGCGAAGCTGCGCTTGATCCCTTCAACCGGCCACCTGCTCGTAGTTTGGAGCCAGGAGAACGAGGATGAGATCAAGCGCGGCTTCAACCGGACGCGGATATCTTCGGCCATCAGCCGCAATGGCGGCAGCGTCTGGGAGTTCTTCCAGAACGTCGAGTCGATCCACGAGACGACGAGGGTCGAGCCGGGCCCGATCCGCCCAGTCTTCCCCGCCGAATACTCCTTTGCACCAGGCCAACCAGCCGCCGAGCGCGAAGTCGAGTACGTCGAAGGCGCAGACGTGCACGCCCGCTACTCGTACCCCTCGGTGCTGGTAACTCGTAGCGACCGGGTGCTGATCTCCTACCCGTACTCGTACTACGAAGAGCATCCGGACCGGGCGGAGCCGGTGCGGGCGGGCCACGACGACTCGGGGCGAATGGAGAAGCTCAAGGTGCTCCCGCTTAGCTGGTTCTACGGCGGCAAGGAGCCGGCCGACAACCCGTTCTTGCCACGAGCCCATGAGCCCGCGAGTCCATAAGCGTCGTGACGATCAGACCCGCGAAGTCGCGGTCTCGAGGGAGGTCTCCGAATGAGTGATGTTCCGATGACACGGCCAGAGGAGGCGCTGGCCATACACCACACGCCTTACTTCAGCAGCTCGACGTTCGTGGAGCTGGAGGACGGCCGCGTCTTACACTCAGCCGGCGAGCCCTTCACCACCTCAGACGACGGCGGCCTCACCTGGTCCGACGAGTTCCGGCGCGTCGACACGAACGGCGACCCTGTCGCCACGGGCGGCGCGTCGCTGGCGCGGCTATCTGGCAAGGGCATCGGGCTGGCCGAACGGAAGGTCGACAAAGACGCCACGCTCGGCAACCGTCATCGCGTACTTTTCTGGCGCTCCGAGGACGGCGGCGAGACTTGGGAGCCCCCGGTACAGGTCAGTATCCCAAGACTCGACACTCACGTGTACCAGGACGTGCTGCTGAGGACGTCTTCTGGGCGGTTAATCCTGCCCGTCTACACCCACGAGGGGCAGAGCAAGCTCACCGGCCCTAATGACGTCACGCAGCCCGCCTCGGGAAGGCTCGTGCGCGGCCAGTGGGTCTCGACGAGCGCCCATTTCTTCGATCCAGGGTTCTCGTCCGTACACGTCTGGTACTCGGACGACGAAGGACGCACTGGGAGCGGAACGAGGACGGCGACCTCTTCATCCTGATGGACTGGAACGCCATGTACAGCTACGTGAATGAGCCGTCGGTAACCGAGGTCTCGCCCGGAAAGCTATTAATGTTCATGCGCACGGGCCTGGGTCGACACTATCAGGCCTGGTCCGACAACAACGGCGTCACCTGGACGCGCCCCCAGCCGACCGCGCTAGCCGCCAGCACGACGCCGTGCCAGATAAGGACGTTGTCGAACGGCCACCTGCTGCTGGTCTGGAACCAGGAGAACGAGGAAGAGGTCAAGCGCGGCTACAATCGGCAACGGATCTCGTCGGCCATCAGCCGGAACGGCGGTAGCGTCTGGGAGTTCTTCCAGAACGTCGAGTCGCTGCACGAGGGCACTCGGGTCGAGCCTGGACCCATCCGGCCGGTCCGGCCCGTCGAAAAGCACTTCGAGCCCGGCGTACCGGCCGCCGAGCGAGAGCCCGAACACATCGTCGCCGAGCCCTACTACTCCCGGTTCTCCTACCCGTCGGTCCTAGTAATGAAAGACCGGGTGCTAATCACCCACAGTTTCTCCGACTACGAGGAGCACCCGACGAAGGGCCAGCTTGTGTTCAGAGGCCATTCGCCGGGAAAGTGGAATCAGAAGCTGAAGGTGCTACCTCTGACCTGGTTCTACGGCGGTAAGGAGCCGGCCGACAACCCGTTCTTGCCGAGAGCCCACGAGCCGGCATCGCCGTAATGCATATCGCATATTCAAGGGACAAGCTCTTCAAAGACATCGGTTCCCGCCGGCAGCTCTTCATCGACGACGACGTCATCGCTTTCGTGCGGAACCTCACCCGACGCCAGCACTGGCCCGAGAAACACCCGGCGAACCCTCTGGTCAGCAGGAGCGAACCGTGGGAGGTGGCTCCCCAGTTCCGCACCAGCAACTTCAACGTGGCCAAAGACGACCTCTTTAAGGCGTGGTGCACCGACTTCTACGGCTATTTCGGCAGCGACAAAATGACCTACGGGCTCAACAGCCTCAACAGCCGTCACTACTACATGCAGTCGGAAGATGGGCTCAACTGGGAAAAGCCGCTGCTGGGCAAGCACGAGGTCGACGGCCACGACACCAACACTGTTTTCGCCCACCCGCCTTACGAGCTGGTCATCTGTCCTTCGATCATGCTCGACCCTGACGAAAACGACGAGTCGAGGCGCTACAAAATGGCGTACCTTTTCAAGCCAAAGGACGCGCCGTTTCCGAAGCGCGGAGGCAGCCGCTTCCACGGCGCTGGACTCAGCCTGGCCTTCTCGCCCGATGGCATCGACTGGACACCGTACGACGGCAACCCTGTGGTACCCGGCTGGGTCAGCGACGTCTGTATCCTAACCCACGACACCATCGACGGGAAGTACATTCTCTTCGGCCGGGCAGGCGGCGTTGCCGGAAGCAGCTCCCACCCGGAGTTCAACCGCTGGTTCCCTCGCGTTTACCCAGGCGGTCCCGATGGAATCTGGGGCACCCGACGCCGCGTCTACAGGCTCGAAAGTGACGACGGCTTCAACTGGTCAGAGCCAGAGCTCATCTTCGACCCGGACGAGAACGACAACCTGGACGACCATCACTACGGTTTCGTGAGCTGGCGTGCCGACGAGATGCACCTGGGCATCCTCAACGTCCTCCACTCCGTCGACAACACGATGGACATGTACATGCTCTACAGCCGAGACGGGCTCCAGTGGCAGCGATTCCAGGAGCACCGCCCGCTGGTCCTTCGCGGAGGTGCGGGTAGCTTCGACGAGTTCGGAGTCGAAACGCCGACACAGCCGATCGTCATCGGCGACGAAGTGTGGTTCTACTACGGCGGCATGAACGTCCACCACGACTGGTGGATCTTCGGCCGGCAGGAGGGGCTAGCCGTTCCCGAGGCCCTCGACCCTGCCCTCTCGGCGGACGGCCATCATCTGGGTCTCGCGACCCTCCGCTTCGACGGCTACGTCTCCCTCGACGCGACCGTCCGGGAGGGTCACCTCGAGACGAAACCGGTCTATTCCAAGGCGCCCCAACTCTTCATCAACGGGCGCTGCGACCCCGGTGGTTACATCGAGGTGGAGGTGCGAGACAGGTGGGACAACGTATGGGACGGCTTCTCTAGAGAAGACTGTGACACCTTTACCGGCGACGACATCCACCACCGCGTGACGTGGCAGGGTCGCGACGCCGTCGACGAGGTCCCAGATTCGGTAAAGCTCCGGTTCTACCTCAAGAACGCAGAGCTATATAGCTTCCAATTCGCGAACAATTGATCCGACCACCCGCCCGAATGAGTCGGTCAGGCAGGCCGCCGTCTAAACCCAAATCCACCGAAGGGATGACTATGCAGCAGCGGAACGGGCGATCGGGGCAAGGGAGGGCGATGGTCCGGGCACGATTTGGGGTAGAGGGGGGCCGGTGTTTGTCTTCAGTTGCCGCGGGGAGACTTTGTGACCGTCTGCGAATGTTGGTCAGGGCGAGATAGCGGGGAGAGGACACAGCAAGAGGCACTCGCAGACCGGACTGGCGCGAGTTCGCGGGGACGTTCGGTTGGCCGGATGTCGGCCGGTTGCCGCCGCCGCCGTCAGGCGGGGAGTGGCAGGGCGCGCAATCGGGCCAGGGCACGATCGAACTGGGCTTCCCAAGGCCAGCGCTGTGGCAGATGCAGTGTGAGGCGGCGCGCCGAGCGGGTGATCCGTCCGGCCAGGGAGAAGAACCGCCGCCGGAGGGTCTTGGTGGTCACCACCTGCTCGCCCAGACCGATGCGCGCTGTCCAGCGGGCGATGTTGTGGGCCATCACCTGTACCGCCAGCCAGGCGGCGTTGGCGGCGAAGCGGCCCGAGGGGAGATGGTTCAACCCCACACCGTGCTTGAGGTCTCGGATGGCATTCTCGATCTCGGCGTGGCGGCGATGGTCGGCCTCCAGTTCGAGCATCTCCCCGTCCCGGTCGGTGATGAAGCCGTGATAGCTGTAGGTGGCGAAGAGGGCCAGCTGGGAACCGGGCGTGGGCTTCACACGCCGGACGATGAGCCGCACCGGCGCGGCGTCAGGTTCACTCTGGAAGGGAGTGCAGGTGGTCTCGGCCACATCGGCGGCGCCGTCCATCCAGTAAGGAATCGGCGTCCAGGCATCTTCGGGTATCGCCTCGATGAGATTGTGCAGGCTTTTATGCTGGCGGATGGTGATGGAGAAGCGGACATCCATCTTGCGGCAGACGGATACCACGCCATGAGTGTAGAACCCGCTGTCGGCCCGTAGCGTGAGTCGTCCGTTGGCCCCGGCGTAGCGCACCCGTCCCACCGTCTCCCGCAGGAAGTGGGCGGCGCCGCGGGCGGTGTTGGCCCGGCCCTCGCGCAGCCGGGACATCAGCACGTCTCCGGTGCCGGCGGCGATGGCCAGCAGTGGGTGGTAGCCCCGCTTGCCGGTATAGCCGTGGTGGCGGGCGCCCTCCTTGGCCAGTCCGTAGGTCTCGCAGATGGTGGAATCGAGGTCGATGGTGAACGGCGCGTCGCCGGGTCCGGCCCCAGCGGCCCAGGCCCGGGCCAGCAGCTCCCGGCTCACCCGGTCCAGCTGGCGGACGTGGCCCCACCGGAAGCTGCGCAGGAAGGTGCCCAGGGTGGATGGCGCCTTGACCGTGCCGCCCAGGGTGCAGGCCGTCCCCCCGGTGCGCAACACATCAGCGTCGTCGATGCAGTCGCCGCCGGCCATGGCTGAGGCCACCAGGGTCATCAGCTTGTCTCCGGTGTTGGCCCGCCCCGGCGCGCCGCCCAGGTCAAGGTGATGGTCAACGAGTTCCCGCAGGCCCAGATGCCGGGCGAGGGTGGCCGGCAGGAGCAGACTGGCATTGGCCACCAGGCGGTGATCGTCAAAGACGATACGGATACGGTCGGGCTGGTTGCGTGGTAGCATCTATTGGGTGCTCCTTCTCTGGGACTGTTTTGCTGTTACAAAACCATTATCCCAGATTCAGAAGAGCACCCTCTGGCCTCTTCAGGATGCTAACCCGACGCCCTCCCTCGGTGGATTCGGGATTAGAAACCCGACCGGAATATCGTCGGCGTAGATAGCCCGAAACCACGCCTCTTCCTTGAAATGCGCCTCGGCGATGGACCAGGCGTTGGAGGACACGTAGCCCTCCTGCTCTGGCGTCACCCTGAGAGTGAGGACCGCATCGAGCGTTTCGCGAGTGATCTCGCGCAGGCTTATCGTCGCGTTTGATTCGGGCATGGTGAGAGCGTGGCTCGACGATACGAGACACGTTGATTCCTGTCAACGGGCTTCTGAGTACGCGGTCGACAGCACACCTCAGCCGCCAAGTCAGACTGAAGGCTGGCTCGAACCCTTGCTTGATTCTCTCGTAAAAAGTCTGTGCAGGTCGAATTAGAACAACCGTACCCTTGCCTGGGTACAATATACAGTCTCTGTTCCGTGTCCTACCCCAACATACGGTAGCGCTCACATGTGCTAAAGCGCTGGACCTTCCTCAAAACGGGTTTTTACGAGGGAATCTTGCTTGAACGCAACTTTAGTCGATTTCCGGCCGACCCATTCGTCGTTTATTGCGATATGAGCTGGCAGCTGGTACTCGTCTGTCGAGCTGTCTATGTGCTAAAGTGCTCGGCGGCGTGATTCTAGTAGAAACTGCAGAAGTGATCAGCGATCTTAGTACCGTAGCTATCGAGGAGAAAGAACATTGGCCTTAACGTCAGAAAGTCTTGCAAGGGCGAGCAGCGAGCATCCATGGCGAACAGTCTTGCTGTGGCTAGTCGTTATCGTCGCCGCGGTCGGAATCAACGCGACTCTGCTTGAAGACGCCCTGACCACGGAGTTCGGCTTTACCAACAATCCAGACTCCATTAGAGCCGACAAGATGCTCGAGGAACGGCTCAGGGGGCCCGACAAAGTAAGTGAACTCGTCATCGTCCAGTCGGATACCTACACGGTTGACGACCCGGAGTTCCAAGCCAAGGTCGAGGAGCTTCACGGCGAGATCGTGGAACTTGGGCCAAAGGTTGTGGAGGCCGGCTTCCACTACTACATGACACAGGATGAGTCGATGGTCTCCGCCGACCGCAAGACAGCGCTAGCGACGTTCGTGATCGCAGGCGAGTTCAAGGATGCCGTGAAAAACGTCAAAGAGCCGTTCGACATCGTGACCGAAGCCAACGGCGAGGATGGGTTCACGGTGCTGATGGCCGGCGAGGCCAGCATAGCCCTCGAGTCGAACGAGCTCGCTACAAAGGACATCGAGCAAGGCGAACGAATAGGCGTTCCAACCGCCTTGCTGATCCTGGTGGTCCTCTTCGGCGCACTGCTGGCGGCCGTGATTCCGATCTTTTTGGCCATAATCTCAATCATAGTCGCACTGGGAGCCACCGCCCTCGTCGGCCAGTTCTTCGATTTGATCTTCTTCGTGACCCTGATGATCACGATGATAAGCCTGGCCGTTGGCATCGACTATTCGCTCATCGTGGTGTCCCGGTACCGAGAGGAGCGCAGACGGGGCAGAGAGAAGCTGGACGCGATCGCTCGTACCGGCGCAACCGCGAGCCGGACCGTCTTCTTCAGCGGAGCTACGGTCGTCCTCGCCCTGGCGGGCATGCTGATCATTCCGTCGAACATCTTCCAGGCCCTCGGCATAGGTGCGATCCTAGTCGTAATCGCGGCCGTGATGGCGTCGCTGACCCTCTTGCCAGCAGTCCGGTCGCTACTTGGCGACAAGGTAAACGCACTGAGAGTGCCGTTCATCGGAAGAAACATCGACCGCCCGTCTGAAGGTGGGGAGCCGACCGGCGCGGCCTTCTGGAATTGGACGACCCGGACCGTAATGCGCTTCCCGATAATAAGCCTGATAGTGGTCGCGGGTCTGATGATCGCGGCCGCCTCGTCCTATGTCGACATCAACACCGGCTTCAACGGCATCGACTCCTTCCCGGACGGCGTCCAGGGCAAGCAGGCCTTCGAAGTAATGGAGAAGGAGTTCTCGTTCGGGGTAGTATCGCCGGCCGAGATCGTGATCGACGGTGCCGTCGACTCCGAAGACGTACAAGCCGGCATCGAGAGGCTGAAGGCAATCCTTTCAGGGGACGACGCCTTCGTGGCCGCCCTGACGACTTACAGCGAAAACGAGAGCAAGGACCTCGCGGTGCTGGGGGTCCCGGTCGCCGGGGAGTTCAGCAGCGAAAAGGCCGTAACGGCTATACGCAACTTGCGCTCGAACTACGTCCCTGAGGCGTTCAAAGGAGTCGATGCCGAGGTCCTTGTCACGGGATTCACCGCTTTCAACGTCGACTTCTTCGACATCGTCGACACGTTCACGCCCATAATCATTGCCGTCGTCCTTACCATGAGTTTCGTGCTGCTGACGATCGCGTTTCGTTCTATCGTCGTGCCCGCCAAGGCGATCGTTATGAACCTGCTCTCGGTCGGAACCGCCTATGGCCTGATGGTCCTCGTTTTCCAGAAAGGTGTGGGCGCCGACCTTCTCGGGTTCCAGCAGACGGAGATCATCGACGCCTGGATTCCGCTGTTCCTATTCTCGGTGCTCTTCGGCCTTTCCATGGACTACCACGTGTTCCTGATCAGCCGCATCCGAGAGCACTACGACCAGACGAAGGACAACACGGCGTCGGTAGCGTATGGCCTCAGATCGACAGCGGGGCTAATCACCGGCGCCGCGCTTATCATGGTCGCCGTATTCGGCGGCTTCGCATCCGGGGAACCCGTGTCCAAACCAGCAAGTCGGGTTTGGCCTCGCGGTCGCCATCTTCCTCGACGCCACCCTGGTCCGTTCGGTCCTGGTGCCCGCCGCGATGAAGCTGCTGGGACCGGCAAATTAGTACTTCCCGCGGTGGCTGAACTGGCTTCCGGACCTGCGGGTCGAGGCCGAGCCAGCCGAGGTGGCTCCCGCGTCTGCGGACTAGCGTATACGACCGAGACTTGGGCGACTCTACGCTCGAACTAGACTCCGATCAGGCCAGCGCCCGCCACCGGCCTGCAGAGGTAGACGCCGTCACGGTTCTGGCCCTGCCCGTCGAGGACTTTGCGTAGCTCCTCCATCAGCGCCTCGGTCGAGTCGCTTTTGACCAGGGCCATCATGCAACCGCCGAGGCCGGCCCCGGCGAGCTGAGCGCCTATGACGCCGTCGGTTCGCTCCGCGACGTCCACGAGCCGGTCGACGGCCTCAGTGCTGCACGAGTACCGGCCCGGCTGGAACGTGAGGTCGGCGCCGGTCACCGCCAGCCTACCCAGCCTACCCAGCGTAGCCGCGTCGGTACGGACCAGGTGTCTCCGGGCCGTTCCGTCGGCAGCGAGGCGTTTGCGGCGATCACCGTCGTGGCTGGCCCGCATCAGGCGTCCAACGAGATCGAGGTCTCCGTGTGCGATCGCGTCGCCGAAGCGGTCGCTGCGCATGCACTCAGCGATGCCGTACAGCGTGACGCCCCGCAGGTCGTAGCTACCAAGGTTCGCGTGCGCCGCGAATATGCGCTCGACCTTGTCCGGGGCTTCGTCGGCCAGCGCACGCCTTATGGCTCGTCTCGATGGCCGGTCCGGCAGGCGTGAAATCGCCTGATAGACCTCAGCCGACCCAACGCCTAGACGGTCCGGGACAAGGTCGCGCAGGTGCTCCGCGCTCTTAGCCTTGGGCCAGGAGCGGCTGAGAAGAATCTCCGCGACGTTGTAACATGCCACCCGTTGATTGAAGACCTGCCCGGCGCCAGCGCTCTTGACTGCCTTCTCGCCACTGTCCGCGATCACCACGTCGACGTCGGCAGGCAGCGGTACCTGCCCCTCAATGCGGAACGGAAAGAACCCAACGCGCGATATATGACCAAGCCGCCCCGTGTGAATAGCAGCGTGGTCGGCGCTGCCGCCCCGGGAGCCCACGAACCACTCCCCTTCACCGCAGAGGTCGACAAAATCGCGGGGGGCGACGTCCAGGCCGTTGAGGGCAACCGCGGCTTCGGCGAAGGCAACCACGAGGGCGGAGCTGGACGAAAGCCCGGCTCCCATCGGTATGTTGCCGGAGACGACGCAGTCCATCCCTTTCAGCCGGAGACGGCCGTTCTCGTGTTGAAGACGTAAGAGCGGCGCCCGGGCGTAGTGGCTCCAGTCGGCGGGAGCGGCATCGAGGACGTCGCGCACGGGTCCCGAGTCGATAAACTCGGCCCAGCTACTCCAGTGGGCCTGGTCCAAGATCTCACTGATGCGAAACCTGCGCTCAGGGAAACGTCCGTCGACGACGTTTCGGAGGGTTATGATGTCGTCGTCGCGGGGCGAGGCGGCCAGAAGCACCTCACGGCTGATGGCCATCACGTTGACGTAGCCCCCGCGATGGTCGACGTGTCGGCCCATCAGGTTGACGCGTCCAGGCGCCCGGCACAAGATTACAGGACGGTCGGGGCCGATTCGCTGCCTGGCGGATTCGAGCAGGCTGACGGCCGCCCGGCGCCTCTCTTCGATCAGGTCCGTGTCGGGGCCATAGTGTCGTCGAAACTCGTCATGCACCCTAGCCATGGCGCTCCCCAGCGTGTCTTGCCACGTTTCTACCGGCTTGAGGTGGAGGGGCGTCAGGCTCGCCTTCGCGGCGGCCTCGACCCGTGGAGCTCTAGTGGCGATCGGCGATCACCTCCTCGATAGCGCGCAACTCTTCCACGGTGTTGAAAGACATCACCGCATTGGGCTCCTTCACCAGCAACTCATGGACCCGGCCGTGCCGCGCCAGGTATTCAATCGTGTCGGTCAGGTACATTTCGGACTGGGCGTTGTCGCTACCGATCTGGGCCAGCGCCTCACGGAGGGATTCTAACCCAAAAGCATAGAGCGACACGTTGACGCTATCGGCCTCGGCCTCCAGTTCAACGGGGTCATATCTCTTGCCACCTACAATGAGTGTGCGCTTGTCCCTCCGCGCAAGCTGTATGTCGGGTACTTCGACCACACCGACGACCGTGCGGCCGTCTCTGACGACTCTGCCGCTGGTCGTGTTAGGGGTCTTGGGCACCGTCGTCACCGCCGCGTCGTAGCTGCCATCGTCGAAACTGCGAAGAAGCTTTCGGACCACACGTGGCTCGACGAGCGAGTCTCCCATGGCTACGATCACTGCGTCGTGAAGTCCTCGGGCCGCAAGCGCTTCAACGCCCACCAGGGCCGCGTGACCGGTCCCACGCTGCTCCGCCTGGTGGGCAAACTCGATGTCCGGGTGCGTGTCGCTGACAGTGGACATCACTTGCTCGGCTAGCTGGCCGACTACTACTAGGAAGCGTTCGATCCCAGCTTGCTTGTGAGCATCGATGGCGCGGACGATCGCCGGAGTGCCGCCGATGGGAAAGCAGACCTTGTGGGTGTTCGGAGAGGCCATGCGTTTCCCCTGCCCTCCAGCGAGGATAACGCAGGTAGTATTCGTGAGGTCGATTGATCGGTCGCTGGACATGGCTGGTGCGCACCTCTAAAGGTGCGCGTCTGTGATCATCCTCAGTGGGCTCTTACGAGGGGATGTCCGTGGTGAGGATGTCGTAGGGTAACACTTCCGACACGACGGCGAACTGGTCCACGCCTTTACATCGAGTCCCCTAAATCAACCCTAGATCTTCGGGCCACGGCTTGCACGGAATCGCCTACCATATCCGGCAAGCACCTAGCGGCCGCAATCTCGGCGGGCAACCACTCGAAGCGGTCGTGCTCCGCGTCGAGCTCGACCAATGCCCCGGACGCCGCCTTTGCTACGTAGACGTACCAGCTTTCGGAACCAAAGCTGGTCAGAGTTGCGGCGACCGACAGGCCGGCCTCCTCCTTCAGCTCTCGCGCCGCGCATTCCTCAATCGCCTCGCCGGGAAGGCGGGCCCCGGCCGGTGGAGTCCAAGCCCACTCGCCTTCGTAGTCAGGGCCACTATGGGCGCGATGGAGGACCAAGAACTCGTAAGCGCCGTCTTTCTGGCGGTAAACGATGACAGATGCGCCGTGAGGCGGTTCCTGGCTAACCGGCTGTCCATCCCAGGTTTTCATATGTCAGAAAGGAATTCCGTACCAGAGGAGCGATCAACACTCCTAAAGGGGCCTTCGACAAGCTCAGGCTGAGCGGAAGAGGTCTGTCCCCGCTCGTGGTGAGCTTGTCGAACCACACCTGTTCTACCTTGCAGTGTGCTCAACCGCTGCACGAGAGCACATGCGCGAACTGGTCGGCCTCCTTGAGCACCGTGACCGTGAACGCCGTGGATCCGTTGGGCGATATGACGTTGATGTTGTAGTCGGGCACCTCGTCGCTGCGCGACCAGTCCTGCACCACACCGGCAATCCGGCCGTCCGGCAACGTGCATGGGCTCCAATGCTCGCCACGGATGGAGACCAGTTCGCCTCCACCAGCCGGGACGCGCCAGATCCGGTCTCCGTCCCAGTTGCCGGCAAAGACCATGCTGCCGTCCGGCGCGAAGGTGGGATTGTGGAGTGTCACACCCTCGGGCTCCTCGGAGGCGCGAGCCTCCGGTCCGACCACGACGCGGAAGCCGGAGCCGTCGACATCGACCTCGCAGATGGAATGGCCGTACCACCCGTCGTCGCCGCACTGGAAGACGACCTTGCTCTGGTCAATTGACAGGGCGGGGTTCACGTTCACCGTGTAAGGCGACTCGGACGTGATTCGCGTGGGCTCGCCCCAGGCTCCCTCTTCGAGCGATACCGCGAAGATGTCGGCCTGCCTCGGCTCCTCGCTATCGGTGGCGTAGACGAGCAGGTCGCCCTCGGAAGAGATGGCCGACGTCCCGTCCCACGCGTGGACAATATCCCAGTATCCCGGATTCACTCTGACGGCGTCTCCTTCGGAGAGGTCCCCGGCTACTACTGCCACACACGTCCAGTCGACACACTCATCGTCGAAGCGGTCGGTGTCCAGGACCAGCCACTCGCCGCCCGACGACACGCTGATGTAAAGGTCCTCGGTGCCCGAAGACAGGTCGTCAAGCAATGTAGTGACGTCCTCGGGCTCGGCGCCCTCTCGCGCCTCCACCCGATAGACGCGGCCTTGGGTGCTGTAGACGATGTGCCCCACGGACGGCTCAGCAGACACGACAGGTTGCGCTGACGATTCCTCGGCTGCGGCCGAGGTCGGCGGCCCTTCCTCAGACGCTAGCGCAGATTGCGGGCCAGTGGGGTCGACGCTATCCAACGTCGTCGACTCATCGGGAACGTCGCCTCCACCGACCATAAAGACAAGTGCGGCGATTACCGCCGACACTACTGCGACGTCACCGACACCGGCGACCCAAGCCGGAATCCGCCTGCCGCCGGGACGCCGCACCACAGTGCTTTCGTCTGATTCGACGGTCATCGCCGGGGCATCGACTATCGTGGCCGCCGACTCTGGTGAATCTTCGAGGGCCTCGGTCTCCGGCGCGGGCGCCGTGGCGCTGAGCGCCTTCACCAGGTCTGCTGAGCTCTGAAACCGGTCGTTCGGGTCCTTGGCCAGCGCCTTGATCACCGTCGATTCGAGTTTCCTGTCGAAGTCAGGCTCAACCGAGCTGGGGAGAGGGACCGGACTGTGTATGTGGGCCAGCAGCGTCGTGGAGGGGGTGTCGCCCCTGAAGGGCGTCTGCCCAAGCAGCATCTGGTAGATCATGATGCCGAGGGAGTACAGGTCGGCGCGCTTGTCGATGTCGCGCCCCAACGCCTGCTCCGGCGCCATATACTCGGGCGTGCCCATCGCCGAGTCGGCCTTCGTGATCGCCACGCTCGCTTCCAGGACCTTGGCCAGCCCAAAGTCGGAAAGCACCAGCCGGTCGTCCTCCGCCATCAAGACGTTGTTAGGTTTGATGTCACGATGAATGATGCCCCGCCCGTGGGCGTAGTCGAGAGCGGCAGCGAGGGGCACGATGACGCTCATCACCTCCGTCAGCGCCATCTTGCGAGTCATTCGGTCGCTGAGGGTTCCGTTCGTGACCAGCTCCATGACTATGTACATGAAGCCCTTGTCCTCGCCGAAGTCGTGGACCTGGATTATGTTGGGGTGGTTGAGACCGGCGACCGATTGCGCTTCCCGCTTGAACCGCTCGACGAACGCCGGATCCTCGTTCTCGAAGGACGGCAGGACTTTGACGGCGACCATCCGGTCGAGCTGCGGGTCGCGGGCTCGAAAGACGGTCGCCATGCCGCCCTGGCCGATCTTCTCGATCAACTCGCAGCGGCCGAGGCTGCTGCCCGGAAGAAGAGAGAGCATGGTGAAGGACTTTCTCGGCGCTTCGTGCCGTAGCGCCCGAACTGTCGCGAATAGTAACGAGCCCTATGTGACGCAGTCAACCCACCGATATGATCGGACTCGACTGCGGTTCCGCAGGCCCGATAATCGCGTTACAGTGTCTGTTAGGCTACTTTCGGTGACCCAATCTGGCAGGGTTAGCAACCGTGTTCAGAAAAGCCCTGATCCCACTCGACGGCTCCGACTCGACCGAGTTGGTCATCCCCTACGCGACTCAGCTCGCAAAGGGACTCGATATTCCGCTCGTTCTCCTCTCTATTGTCGAGAAGGAGGCGATGCCCTCCGCGTCTCATGCCGGCAGCCCTTCGAGTCCCCGCTCCGAAGGTGGCCCCACTGCGGCTCCACCCAGGCCTGAACCCCTCGACCGCTACATATGCCTGAGGGAAACGTTCGGCCGACGATCACCGGTCCGACTTAACCCGAATCCACCGAAGGAGGGCGTCGGGTTAGCGTCCTGAGGCGGCAAGAAGGTGCTCCTGTGCTTCTGGGATAATGGTTTTGTAGCAAAAAAACGGCCCCGGAAAAGGAGCACCCAGTAGATGCTGCCACGCAACCACCCCGACCGGATCCAAATCACCTTCGACGACCGCCGCTTGGTGGCCAATGCCGGGCTGCTCCTTCCGGCCACCCTGGCGCGGCACCTCGGCCTGCCCGAACTCGTCCGGCAGCGCCTCGACCTGGGCGATGCCCCGGGGCGGGCGAACACGAGCGACAAGATGATGACGCTGGTGGCGTCTGCGCTGGCTGGGGGCGACTGCATTGACGACGCCGATGTGTTGCGCACCGGGGGGACGGCCTGCACCCTGGGCGGCACGGTCAAGGCGCCATCCACCCTGGGCACCTTCCTGCGCAGCTTCCGGTGGGGCCACGTCCGTCAACTCGACCGGGTGAGCCGCGAGTTGCTGGCCCGGGCTTGGCAGGCCGGGGCGGGACCCGGCGACGGGCCCCTGACCATTGACCTAGACTCCACCATCTGCGAGACCTACGGACTGGCCAAGGAGGGCGCCCGCCACCACGGCTATACCGGCAAGCGGGGCTACCACCCGCTGCTGGCCATCGCCGCCGGCACCGGAGACGTGCTGATGTCCCGGCTGCGCGAGGGCCGGGCCAACACCGCCCGCGGCGCCGCCCACTTCCTGCGGGAGACGGTGGGACGGGTGCGCTACGCCGGGGCCAACGGACGACTCACCATGCGTGCCGACAGCGGCTTCTACACTCATGGCGTGGTATCCGTCTGCCGCAAGATGGATGTCCGCTTCTCCATCACCATCCGCCAGCACAAAAGCCTGCACAATCTCATCGAGGCGATACCCGAAGATGCCTGGACGCCGATTCCTTACTGGATGGACGGTGCCGCCGATGTGGCCGAGACCACCTGCACCCCCTTCCAGGCCGAGGCGGACGCCGCGCCGGTACGGCTCATCGTCCGGCGGGTGAAGCCGACGCCCGGTTCCCAACTGGCCCTCTTCGCCAAATACAGCTATCATGGCTTCATCACCGACCGGGACGGGGAGTTGCTCGAACTGGAGGCCGACCATCGCCGCCACGCCGAGATCGAGAATGCCATCCGAGACCTCAAGTACGGCGTCGGGCTGAACCATCTCCCCTCGGGCCGCTTCGCCGCCAACGGCGCCTGGCTGGCCGTCCAGACGATGGCCCACAACCTGGCCCGCTGGACGGCGCGTATCGGTCTGGGAGAGCGGATAGCCACCACCAAGACCCTCCGGCGGCGGTTCTTCTCCCTGGCCGGACGGCTCACCCGCTCGGCACGCCGGTTGACCCTGCATCTTCCGGATCGCTGGCCTTGGGCTGAGAAGTTCAGCCGCGCCTTGGCCCGGCTGCGAGCCATTCCACTCCCGGCCTGACGGCACCGTCGGCGACCGACCCACCCACCGGACAACCGAAGATCCCCGCAGACTCGTGCCAGCCCGGTCCGAGAGAGTTCCCTGCTGCGTATTCTCTCGCCATCCCGCGCATCGCAGCTCCCGCAGACGGCCATAGGGGCCCCTGTGCGGCGATGAAGACCGTCCGCCGACCTCCCTACCCCAAATGGAACCCAGGCTATTTCCCCTGTAGCTCCCTCACCCCCCTTCCGCTTTCCTCACGCCGTCCATCGGTGTCCTTCGGTGGATTCGGGCTTAACGGCCTCACACGCGAGCGGGCGGGTCTCAGACCCACCCGCTCGGGACCTCGGCCGTCAATACCCCCGCTCCCTCGTAACGACGTTGAAAAGCGGCTCGCCGGCGAGATAGCGCCGGAGGTTCTCGCAGAACAACTCGTTTGTCCGCTCCAAGTATTGGACGTTACGGCGGGTACCCGAGATGTGCGGCGATATGAAGACGTTGCCCATCTCCCATAAGGGGTTGTCCGGAGGCAGCGAGCGTCCCTCGAAATCGTCGATCGCAGCGCCCGCGAGAGCGCCGTCCCGAAGAACATGTACCAGCGCATCCAATTCGACAGTGCCGCCCCTGCCGATATTGATGAAATACGACCCGGGCCTCATCGCCTTGAAGGCGGCCCGATCGAAGAGATGCTTCGTCGGGCCGGTTAGCGGAAGGCAGTTGACCACGAAGTCCGATTCCTTCAGCAGCTCGACAAAGTCGTCGGGGCCGAAGAAGCGCTCGGGTAGGACACCCTCCGGGTCCCCGACGCCCGGCGCTCACGCGGATCTCGCTTCAGCGCCAGGACGGGCATGCCATGAGCGTGGCCGAGACGACCGACCTCCCGGCCGATGTGCCCGTAGCCGACGATTCCGAGCGTTTGCCCCCACAGCTCGGCTGCGGGGCTGTGGTCGCGCTCCAGCGTCCTGGTCCCTTTGTCGCGGACCAACTGCATGAAGTTCCGCACGAGCATCGCCATCGCGGTTATCGTGTACTCGGCCATCGGGACCGCGTGAGCGCCGGCGACGTTGGTCACCGTGATCCCCGACCCGGAGTCGAAGATGGGACTCGAAACGTCGTTGTCGACCCCCGAGTAGTGGAGGGCCACCCACTTCAGGCGGTCGGCATTGCGCATGTCCGAGGGCGAGCGAAAGGCGTACAGGACCTCGACGTCACCGAGGGCGGCGGCCACCTCGTCGTGGTCGCGACATGTACGTTGCTCAACGTCGACTCGCGGTGAGACAGCCGAGATCTCGCCCAGGAAGTCCGTCCTACCGGCAAGCTCAGGCACCGTAACAAGGACCTTCACATGATCCATGAGGCCACCCTAGTATTCAGTTAGCATGAAGAAATGTGTCGCTCTGAACCCTTCGAGTGGCTCAGGATGAACTCTGTGAAGGGCCCGGGGCGCGATCTACACCTTCCCCCCGAGGGGCTCGGGATCTTCGACAACCTTCCCCGAGGGGGAGGGGGCAGATGCTAGCCCTGGCACAACGGCCCTTACCGGAGATCAGTTTGAACCACTGCTAGTCGATCAGGTTCTTTGAGATGTAGTCCTCGTCCAGCTCTATGCCGAGGCCCGGCTTCTGCGGGACCTCCAGCATGCCACGCTCGTTGGGTTTCCAAACTGGGTCCTTCTCGTAGGCCCTACGGTTCTTGTCGTGGGGTGTAAACACTTCCACGATGAGACCGTTAGGGACTGCCGCGATACAGTGGACGTGGGCGGCCTCCCCGATGTGAGCCGCGACCGGAATGTGGAACGTATCCGCCAGTACCGCAATCCTCCGCCATTCGGTGATGCCGCCGCAGACCTCAGTCGCATCGGGCAGCAAGATGTCCGCAGCCCTGTTGAGCACCAGGTCGCGGAATCCCCATATCGTCTGCTCCGCTTCGCCGGTGGCGATGGCCGTATCGACCGAGTCGACGATCTGCTTCATGCCCGCGATGTCGTCCATCACCAGTGGGTCCTCGACCCAGTACGGGCCGAACTCCTCCAGCGCCTTGATGAACTTGATGGCGTGCCGAGCGCCTCCGCGGAAGGAGGCCGACGTGTTGAAGTCCATCATCAGCTTCGCGTCCGGGCCGATGACCTCTCGTACGAGCCTGGCGCGGTCCACGTCCTGAGCGAGGTCCCTGCCGACCCGCATCTTCACGGCCTTGAACCCCATCTCCATGTATCGCGCCATCTCTGTCTCGATATAGCCCATCTCCTGGCTGTGAGAGTCGAGGCTGATGTAATGCCCACCGCTCGCATAGCACGGTACCTCGTCGCGGTAGCCGCCCAGCAGCTTGTAGACGGGAGTGTCGAGGGACTTGCCCATCAGGTCCCAGATAGCCGTGTCCACCAGGCTGATGGCCCTGACGATCTCGCCCTTGGTGAAGGGTGGCCGCCAGCCTCCGTCACCGCCGAACATCTTGCGCCAGACCCTCTCGTAGTTCATCGGGTCCTCGCCAACAACCAGCGGCTTGAGCTGGTTGAGAATCATGTCCGTGACCATCCCGCGGCTACGGCCCCCGATGTCGGTACCGAAAGCGCCCACCGTCCCGTCGTCCGCGACCACCTCGACGATGCTCGCCTCCCATTCCCCATGAAGCGCCCTACCCAGCGAGTTGGTAAACGGACGGTAGATCGAGCTACGAACCGACCGGACTCGAACGTCTGCGATCTTCAATAGCCGTCTCCTCTCCCGACTCGGGCTGTGGGCGAAGAGCAGCGAACGAACCTACAGTTGGACTGGTAGGTGCTTAATCCATCAAGCGGCCGCCAAAAATAGGGCCGCGAGCTGCTTGTCGGATAGCTTTTTTCGCTCAGCTGTTCCACCCTGTTCCATATGTTCCATTTCCTATCTGGTAGGTGGTACATCCGGCTGGAAGACTGTTCCACTCTCCCTATCTGGCGGTGGAACACCGATGTTTCGAATTGTTTCCCTTTGTTTCACTCTATCCCACCTTGTTTGGTCTTCAAAGAGAAAAGGACAGGCCCGCGCGGTCTGTCCCTCACAAATACAGTAGCACATCCGTTCTGGGATGTCAAGCCTGCGCATGACCTCATAAATATGGTTACCGAACGGGAGAATGCGCCTCAAAATTGCGGTTACCGAGGACCAGGAGGTAACCGTGAACCGAGAGAGCATCCGGGAGTACGTGGCGCGCCAGCAGGAGAGGTACCACAAGGCCACCAGGGCTGAGAAGGGGAGGATCCTGGAAGAAGTGGTGGCGGTGACCGACTACCATAGAAAGTCGGCGATACGGCTGCTATCTGGCCGGAGGAGAGGTCGAGGAGGTCAGGTGGGCAGACCGGCGGAGTACGGTCCGAGGATAGCGGCCGCTGCCCGAGTGGTCCACGAGGCGGCAGGTGGGATAGGAGCGAAACGGCTGCAGCCGTTTGTGGGAGAGCTGGCGGCACGCCTGGAGGAATTCGGCGAGCTGAAGGTTGATTCCCTCGTAAAAACCCGTTTTGAGGAAGTTCCAGCGCTTTAGCACATGTGAGCGCTACCGTATGTTGGGGTAGGACACGGAACAGAGACTGTATATTGTACCCAGGCAAGGGTACGATTGTTCTAATTCGACCTGCACAGACTTTTTACGAGAGAATCAAGATTGCCCCCGAGACAGATGCGTTGCTCAGGCGAGCAAGTGCAGCAACGCTCGAGCGTCTATTGGCTGCGGACCAGGTGCCGCTGAGAAGGAAGTCGAGGAGCCTGACCAAGCCGGGGACGTTGCTCAGGAACCGGAGCGCGGTGCGGACGTTCAGAGACTGGGACGATGCGAGGCCGGGCTTTGTGGAAGTGGACACAGTGGCCCACTGTGGGGACACGATGCAAGGGTTCCACCTGTGGACTGTGACGGCGGTGGACGTAGCCACGGGGTGGGTGGAGATGGACATGGTGTGGGGTAAGACACAGGAGCGCGTGGGAGCAGCGATACGGAGGGTCCACAGGCGATTGCCGGTGCCGCTGCTCGGACTAGACAGCGACAACGGATCGGAGTTCATAAACCATGGGCTTTACACCTACTGTGAGGACAACGAGATCACCTTCACTAGGAGTAGGCCGTACAAGAAGAACGACAGCGCCCACGTGGAGCAGAAGAACGGAGCAGTGGTGCGGCGGCTGACAGGCCACGGGCGGTACTCATCGTCGTCTGCCTTCAAGCAGCTGAAAGAGGTCTACTCGTTAGCGAGGCTTCACGTGAACTTCTTTCAGCCAGTCCGGCGGCTGACCGCGCGAAGTCGTGAAGGGGCCAGGGTAGTGCGCTACCACGACCAGGCCACGACTCCTTACCCCGAATCCACCGAGGGAGGGCGTCGGGTTAGCATCCTGAAGTGGCCAGAGGGTGCTCTTCTGAATCTGGGATAATGGTTTTGTAACAGCAAAACAGTCCCAGAGAAGGAGCACCCAATAGATGCTACCACGCAACCAGCCCGACCGTATCCGTATCGTCTTTGACGATCACCGCCTGGTGGCCAATGCCGGTCTGCTCCTGCCGGCCACCCTCGCCCGGCATCTGGGCCTGCGGGAACTCGTTGACCATCACCTTGACCTGGGCGGCGCGCCGGGGCGGGCCAACACCGGAGACAAGCTGATGACCCTGGTGGCCTCAGCCATGGCCGGCGGCGACTGCATCGACGACGCTGATGTGTTGCGCACCGGGGGGACGGCCTGCACCCTGGGCGGCACGGTCAAGGCGCCATCCACCCTGGGCACCTTCCTGCGCAGCTTCCGGTGGGGCCACGTCCGCCAGCTGGACCGGGTGAGCCGGGAGCTGCTGGCCCGGGCCTGGGCCGCTGGGGCCGGACCCGGCGACGCGCCGTTCACCATCGACCTCGATTCCACCATCTGCGAGACCTACGGACTGGCCAAGGAGGGCGCCCGCCACCACGGCTATACCGGCAAGCGGGGCTACCACCCACTGCTGGCCATCGCCGCCGGCACCGGAGACGTGCTGATGTCCCGGCTGCGCGAGGGCCGGGCCAACACCGCCCGCGGCGCCGCCCACTTCCTGCGGGAGACGGTGGGACGGGTGCGCTACGCCGGGGCCAACGGACGACTCACGCTACGGGCCGACAGCGGGTTCTACACTCATGGCGTGGTATCCGTCTGCCGCAAGATGGATGTCCGCTTCTCCATCACCATCCGCCAGCATAAAAGCCTGCACAATCTCATCGAGGCGATACCCGAAGATGCCTGGACGCCGATTCCTTACTGGATGGACGGCGCCGCCGATGTGGCCGAGACCACCTGCACTCCCTTCCAGAGTGAACCTGACGCCGCGCCGGTGCGGCTCATCGTCCGGCGTGTGAAGCCCACGCCCGGTTCCCAGCTGGCCCTCTTCGCCACCTACAGCTATCACGGCTTCATCACCGACCGGGACGGGGAGATGCTCGAACTGGAGGCCGACCATCGCCGCCACGCCGAGATCGAGAATGCCATCCGAGACCTCAAGCACGGTGTGGGGTTGAACCATCTCCCCTCGGGCCGCTTCGCCGCCAACGCCGCCTGGCTGGCGGTACAGGTGATGGCCCACAACATCGCCCGCTGGACAGCGCGCATCGGTCTGGGCGAGCAGGTGGTGACCACCAAGACCCTCCGGCGGCGGTTCTTCTCCCTGGCCGGACGGATCACCCGCTCGGCGCGCCGCCTCACACTGCATCTGCCACAGCGCTGGCCTTGGGAAGCCCAGTTCGATCGTGCCCTGGCCCGATTGCGCGCCCTGCCACTCCCTGCCTGACGGCGGCGGCGGCAACCGGCCGCCATCCGGCCAACCGAACGTCCCCGCGAACTCGCGCCAGTCCGGTCTGCGAGTGCCTCTTGCTGTGTCCTCTCCCCGCTATCTCGCCCTGACCAACATTCGCAGACGGTCACAAAGTCTCCCCGCGGCAACTGAAGACAAACACCGGCCCCCCTCTACCCCAAATCGTGCCCGGACCATCGCCCTCCCTTGCCCCTATCGCCCGTTCCGCTGCTGCATAGTCATCCCTTCGGTGGATTTGGGCTTACCAGCGCATGCTTCAGAGTGGGGCGCTAACGGGAGCTCGAAAGGCGGTCCTGGAGAAACTCTACCTGTCACTCAATCCACTTCGTTTGAGCCGGCAGATCGAAGCCGAAACCGAGGAGCTTCTGCGTCTAGCATGGCGCCGGGGTGACCCCCTATCATGGTCACCCTCCCGGTAACCGCAGTTTTGAGGCCACACCTCTGGCTCGGTAACCATTAATTTTGAGGTCGCACGGCCTGCAAATGACCTCACTTCAAGAGCTTAACGGCGTTATGGAGGGCGGCGAGCACTCGCCACCGGGGATCCAACGAGCCAAGGCCGTCACTCAAGAAACGTCCTCTCCGCCTCCACCCGCTCGTAGACCCGTCGGTACTCCTCCGAGCCGTCGTCCTCCCACACCTCGAAGTCGACGCCCCGGACCGCGCCCTCCTCACGCCCCATTAGCCTCGTTACGCTGGGCGCTCCCAGGCTGTACGCCTTGTGCCCTCCGGGGAGGTACAGCACCCCAACGAACCTGGACGGCGCGTACGGCTCATCGCTGGCGAACCGCGCGATCGCGTCCTCATCGACCTCGACACCCAGGCCCGGCCCGGTCGGGACCGGCGACGACCCTTCGACCACCGGGATCGGCTCCCGGACGATGTCCTCCTCGTACTGGTCGTCCAGGTCGATGGAATGGCCGGTCGCCGTCGGGAGCACGGCCGACATGTGCATCGCGAGCGCCTTGGCGAGGGCGCCGCCTGTAACTTGCATTATTACCTGCACGTTCGCTTTACCGTACGCGAAGCCCCGCGACAGCGTATCGGCGATTGACGGCTCGGTGTGCCCCCCGGCGATCATGAAGATATCGGCCATTCCCAGCATCGCTTCCTGAAGTCCGCCCAGCACTGTTCTGTGCATGACCAGTGGGATCTGCGTTTGCTGACGCAGGCGCCGCCAGCCGTCGACGTCGTGTTTCGGGAGAGCGTCTTCGATCCAGCCGACGATCGGATGGTTTTGCTCGATCTCGGCAACCAACGGTTTCACCGCACCCAGCGTCCGGCCGCGCCCGCCGTTGAAGTCGTAGTGGATTCGGAAGTGTTCCGGCGCCACGTCTTCGGCAGCCTTCGTCTGCTCGATCGGGTCGTACCGCTCGCTGGTGTGCATCTTGATGATGTTGTAGCCCTGCCCTGCCGCCCTGGCCACCTCGCTCGCGAAGGCTTCGGCCGAGATTTCGGGGCACCAGGCAGCGACCGACACGGCGTCGCGCACCTTCTGGCCCATCAGCTCGTGGGCCGGGACCTCCAGGTGCTTGCCCATGACGTCGTACAGCGCCGCGCCGACACTCTGAGGGAGGGTGCTGTTGACGAAGTCGAATGGGTTACGGTCGACCAGCTGCTCGATCTCAGCGTCGGACGGCGGCCGCCAGGACGGCTTGACGCGCTCCTCGCCAAACCCGACGATCCCGTTATCCGTTTCGACCCGCGCGACCACGCGGAAGTTGAGCCCGCCAACGAACGGCTTGAGCCCGTCATACCGCTTTGCCATCGGTGGGCGAATCAGCGTGAGCTTGACGTCGGTTATCTTCATGGAATGTCTGGAATTGCTAGATGCCTTTACACCGTCTTGCGTTCGGGCACAGGTTGACCTTCTCTCTCTCGAAGCGAACGGGCGCATGCAATGCGCCCCTACAAAGGTCCCCACCATACTCAGGGTGAGCGGGGGTCAGGGTCCCGTTCGTCCTAGTTTATTCCGCTCGTGGTGGTCTTTTCCGTTCGTGGTGAGCCCGTCGAACCACGACACGTACTGCGACCTTGCGACAACGCCCACGGTATACATTCCGACCCACCGACGTATCCTCAAGAGACTATTTGGAGGGCATGGTGGAGTTGAACGTCAACGCGCGATCGATCCAGGCCGCCTGATCGGCGTCGGAGGCCAGACCCTCGGCCTCGACGTAGATGAACCCGTCCATTGGCCTTCCAGTGAAGTCCATGGGGCGGGCATGGGGTTGCGAGAGCGCCTCGTCGCTCTGGTCCGGCCCGACACGAACCATCAGATCGTCCTTAACGACGCCGCAGCACATGTGTCCCCGGACCATGAACGTCAGCCCGCCGAACATCTTCTTCGTCGCAAAGCCCGGCTGGCCGCCCAGCAGGCTCTCCGCCCTCTGGGCCAGAACCTCGTCGTATGCCATCTGCGTCCCTCATCCTAGCCCTCTCCCTTAGGAACAGGGGATAGTCGTTACCTTTACCGCCCCGGTTCAGTTCCGCTCACCCTGAGCTGAGTCGAAGGGCCGCCCTGGGCCCGTCGAAGCCCGCCGGTCCACCGCTGGATTCCGGCCCACGGCTTTCGCCGGGGCAGGCTTTTCGCCGGAATGACGGACAGGAGTGCCGGACCCCGTCGTATGCCATCGCGCCACTCCCTATTGCTCTTGCGCGAGTGTTTTAACGAACCTGTGGACCTCGCGCGCGGGACCATGTTTCGGCTTCTCCGTGATCCCTGTCTCTACGAGACCGAAGCCCAACTTCCGAAGGACACGCTGAGAAGCAGGGTTATCTGCAACGGTGGATGCCTGGAGTCTACTGAACCCAAGGCCAGATGCCTGTTCCACGATCGCACTGGACGCCTCTGTTGCGTAGCCTAGTCCCCAGCTGCGCCGTAGGATCGAATATCCGACCCTGCCTAATCCTAACTCTGGGTGAACGGAAACGGCACCCGGTTCAGCCTCTTGGCGACCTCCCAGTCGGAGTACAACTGATGGACAAAGTCCCCGTCCTCTCGCACTAGTGGACGCAACACCAATCTCTGGGTCTCAATCGATTGTTCCGTCCAGTCCATCCACCGTTTTCTGCTAGTAAAGGCCCTCACGCTGAATCTGATTCAAGTCTTCCGCTCACCCTGAGCTCAGTCGAAGGGTCCTCTTGGGCCCATCGAAGGACGCCTGCGCGCCACTGGATTCCGGCCCACGGCTTTCGCTGGGGCAGGCTTTTCCCCGGAATGACGGATAGGATTGCCAAGACACCGTTCGTATACGATCTTGATACCTCCGTTGCCCGGAGCCTGGGCGCCCTTCGACGGGCTCAGGACGAACGGTGGGGCTAGCCGTACCGCTCGACGAATCCTTGCGGAAACGCCGCAACCTTCCCAAGGACGTACTCCGGCGATATCTCGCGCTCGGGAGTATAGGCCGCCTCGAACATTAGCTGGCCGCCGTAGTCGATGTCCTTGAAGGCGGCGAAGACCTCCGCCCACTCAATGCTTCCGTCGAGCGGCGATATGTGGTCCCGCTCTACCCAGTCGTGCAGGTGAAGGTGGATAAGCCGATCGCCGCACTGGGCCATCGTCTCGCGAGCCTGGTCCTTCTTGGTGAACGGGTTCACTTCGTCGTCGTCCCTCGTGTGGCCTATATCGACCACGATCCCGAACTGGTCCGAGCCGATTTTGTCGATGAAGGCCGTGAAGTCCGCCAGGTCCCGTCCGTTCTCGATGGCCAGCTTGATCGAGTGCCCGTCGAGCTGTTCGAGCATCTCCGTGACGCTCTTTTCCGACGGGTCCTCGGGCCGGAAGTGGCATACCATCACCCCGGCGCCTATCTCCTCAGCCACCTTCGCCGCAACGACGCCCTGCTCGACCGCCTTCTTGCGGTTGTCCTCGTCGTCAGAGTTGTACAGATAGCCGGGGCTGTGCATCGAAACGATGTCTACGCCCTGCCGTTCGCACTCCGACACCACCTCCGCGACGTTCGACCGGCCCTCGATGTCCAGGTGGCCGGGCGTTCCGAGGGCGCAGACCTCAATGCGGGTGATGCCGGCCTCCCGCATCATCGCGACGTCCGCCGCCGACAGGAGCCGGTCGCGCGCGAACACAATCGTCGAGCACCCCAGGCGCTCCTCGATCTCCTCCGCCGTCCATCCGTAGCTTCCGTCGTTCATTTATGCAGGTCCTTTCTCCGGCGCCATGCTACAAGGCCTTTGTTGGAATCTATCTCGCGACTTGGTAGTTAAGCCGAAGCGATGCGTGACACAGGTCCACAGTTAATCTAGAGCGCTCATTAGACGGGAAGACGGCCAGGGTCTTCTGGACACGAGGGAGATGGACTAGCCGATGAAGCGAGTCAATGGGCAGCATCCAAGCACCTCTGCAGCTATCTACGGCGCCCGTATCCTCCGGTCCCACCGTAGGGGATGCGCCGTCGTCCTCTTTACCGTCTCGCCAACAGAACATTCATGGCGGTATCCAGCACCAACTCTCCGGCGTCGACGAACGGCCGGACGGCCTGCGCCAGGTCGGCCCTCATTCCTTCGATCGCGGCCCCGCGTTGTTCCTCCGTCATGGCGGCGAACTGGGGCAGAACGGCCGCCGCTCCTTGCATCATCATTGGGGCGACTGTGTCCGGGTCACCCGCCTTGTTCGACATGCTCGCTTCCTGGACGTTGACCTCGGCAAAACCGGCGTTCTTCGCAAGCCGTTCGAGATGGGTTCCGTCGCTCAACGAAAACGGCAATGAGAGTGCTCCCGGCGCCACGTGCTTGGCGACCACCCCATCCATCGCCTTCATGAACGGCTGTGCCTCTATGTCACGCCAGACGCTAACTGCCGCCCGACCGCCTGGCGCCAGCACACGCCGGATCTCATTCAGACCTACCTGGTGGTCCGGAAAGAACTGGAGCCCTTGCTGGCAGAGCACGAGGTCGAAGGACGCGTCCGGGAAAGGCATCTCCGTGCCGCTCCCCTCGCGCCACTCGACGGGAGCCCCGCCGGTTGGCGCGAGCGTGCGCGCGACCGCCAGCATGTCGGGCGATATATCGAGGCCAACGACCGACCCCTCCGGGCCAACCATGGCCGCGACGCTCCTCGTCACGATTCCGGTCCCACAGGCGAGGTCCAAAACGCGGTCGCCCTTCTTTGGGGCGGCGCGCTGCAGCAGGTCGGCGGTCCACGGCGCGAAGACGTGCTGAGCAATCACTCGTTCATAGGCTTCCGCCGGGTTCGGTGTTGAAGATGTCTGGGACATATCCCGTCCTCCTAACGCTGACATTTGTGGGATTGTGCGGTGAGGATACTATGCGACGCCGTCTGCGTCGACACGCGAGCACGACCGAGCGTTGAGTAGGCAGGTCCCGACTAGGCTGGCGGCGGTCAGCGCCCCCGACAGCGAATTCACGAGCACGTTCGCTTGAGAAGTCAGGCGAGGAACCGCCACGGTGCGGTAGAGCGTTGGCAGGAGCGGCAGGATTCGAACCCGCGACCCTCGGTTTTGGAGACCGATGCTCTGACCAGACTGAGCTACGCTCCTGCGCCGACGACAGCTTTCGATTCTAGTTTAGCACCGGCGTTTCGGTCAACTTCGGCGCCCTACTCGGCTACTCCCTCTCCTCGCTAACACGCCCCGCACGCCGCTGGCCAACCAGCCGGTCGCGTTGGGATGGTACTATTGTGCAGCCCATCGCGTCCGCCGACAGCAGTCTCGACTGGACTTCGGTCCGTTCACAGGTGAGGGGAAGCGTTAGCAAATGTCGATGATCGAGGACGCGGCCGTAAAGCTGTCCCAAGGGATGGCGCGGTTGCAGGCTCAGGACTACCAGGGCGCGGCGGCCGCTTTCAGCGACGCCATTGCAGTCTACCCCCAGTTCGAGCCCGCCTTCCGCCTACGCTCTGAGGCATACAAGCAACTAGGCCAGCAGCCCGCGGCGATCGCGGACCTCGAGGCCGTAGTGTCGATTACGCGGGCGAGGCTCCAGGAGGCAGAGCAGAGCTTGGGCGGCTACAAATCGGCGAACGGCTCGAAGCCGCTACTGGAAAAGTCCAAATCCCGCGGACCCTCCTTCAGCCACCTAGCATCTCCCTGCCCCCGGCGATCACCGGTTCGCCGATCATCCTCGGCACCATCGTGCTGACCGTCCTGCTGGTCATCGCCATGCTGGTCTATATCGTCTTCGCCGCCTAGACAGCGTGGCGATCAAGGCGTATGAGAGCTAGGGCCGATTTATCGTAGCGTCGTCGAGCACGTTTCCTTCTATGTCGACGAACTGGATGTTCATGGTCTTGTCGCTGACGGTGACCTTGACGATACCGAACGACTCGCCGTTTTCGACCCCGCGCCAGCCGTCGCAGTTCGCCGCACTGCCACATGTCGGCACGGACGCCTCATACAGGCTCCGGCCGCCCACGCCTGAGAGTAGGTAGATGGGATAGCTAGGGTCGTTGCACGTCGAGTAGGGGAAACTGCCGCAGCTTGCAGTGTCCACGGATGCGCCGTTGTCGCCAACAGGGAGCGTGCGCTCGTAGCTGTGCTGGTGCGCGCCGATCCAGAGGTCCACCCCATTCTCCTGGACTAGAGGTTCTAGCACGGCGCGAGCCTCGTCGTCGCTGGCGTGGTGGCCGTCTTTGCCCCAGTTGTACAGACTGTAGTGGGCTACGACTATGGTCCAGTCGATGTCGGGGTCGGCCTTGGCAGCTTCAAGGTCAGCCTTGAACCACTCGTATTGGGCTTCGCCCGGCTCAATCTCTTCACTTCCAGAGAACGGTTGCCAGTGGCCAATGCCCAGGTTTATCGAGATGAAGTGGGCGTTTCCCCAGTCGAACGAGTACCAGAGCTCCGGAAGCTCGTTTCTGGGGCATCTCCCGCTGGCGATCGCGCAGATCTCACCGGGCGCCCTGCCCGGATAGTTTAGCCTCGAAGTGTAACTGATCAGGTCGTCAGGCCCGATGAACTCATGGTTGCCTGGGGAGGCCATGAAGTACGCCTGGCTCGCGACGTCGGCGACGATCTCGTTGAAATAGACGTCTACACACGCCTGGTCGCCGTCTGCGCAGTAGAAGATGTCTCCAGGCACCAGAACAAGGTCTGGGTCGGCCGCGTTGACCGCGGCTGAGACGGCCCGCGGTTGCCTGGCCGAAGTTTCATCCAGCGTACCCTGGTCACCATAAGTAACAAAGGTGAACGCCGCGGCACTCCCTTTCGGAGGGGCAGTCGCGAAGCTATACTCCGAGCTCCAGCCGTCCGCGTCACTGCCGACCTGGTAGTAGTAACGTGTCGCCGGAGACAGTCCGTTGACCTGCGCAACCTGCATGCCGTCGACGGTCGTACCTGCGTCCAAATTAGGATAGCTGTACTCGGTCCCTTGGGCTGACATCGTGTAGGCGCCGGCCACAACGCCCATCCGGACGAAACTCGCTGTTGACGCCTCGGTCCTCCACGTGAAGGTCGTTTCAGTCGAGGGATCACCTGACGACGTCGAAAGGTGGACCTGATACGGGTTCGGAATGGGTACCTGGAACGTATCAGGCGGGGTCGGACCGGCGGCGGTGTTGAGCTCCGCGTCCTTACTTATTACCTTGTAGTGGTAGTCCAGCTGGGGCAACAAGCGGGTGACGGTCACCGAGTGCGAGGTCAACAGCGACTGCCCAGCCGCCGTGAACGAGCCCATCTCGGCCGTAGCGCCGTATTCCACCTGAGACCAAGCCGGCTCGTTGGTCGCCCAGGTGATGGTGGCTTCTCCGCTTCCAGGCGTGACCTGGATAGAAGATACGGCCGGCGGCGTGACATCACTCCCGGACCCGTCGGAGCACCCGATTCGAGCCGTGTCGATCACGAAGTCGTCGAAGTACAGCTCCGAGTTAACCGTAGCCTCGTCCGCTCCTACCCTGAGCCAGGAGACCGCGGTCGAATTCGTATCGAGCCCCTGCCTATCATCCTCTAGGAATCCGTCGACCCACACGCGAATTCTTCCGGCGGTCGGGCTCACCGTCAGCTGCATTTCCACGCAGTACCAGACCGATGGAACGAAGTCGAAGCTGGTGTCCGAGTAGCTGCCCGCGGCCACTGTAAACAAGCTGTTGGCGGGATCGCCCAGCGTATTTCGGACGGCCAGTGACCCGACAAGAGACCCGTCGGCGGCGGTGGCGGCCGCCAGCAAGTGGCTGTGTCCACCTTTATCGAAATCGGATACTAGCCTGACGTTGACCTTGGCATACACATTGGTCTGGCCGGCGATCTGCCGTCTCACGTAAGCGTCGTCATTCGTGGTCCCCGTCCGAACATGAAGGCCGTAGTTTCCGCGCCAGGCAGCTTCCGAAACGACTTCGAGCAGGTTGCCCGCCTCCGCGACGCCCGAAGACCACTGAGAAGTGTCGCCGGACTCAAAGCCGTCGACAAAGAGATCGGATGTGACGAACATGGCCGCCGGCGAGGGCGTAACGGTCAGGTTGCTGTTCGAGTCCTGGCTCAACACCTGATAGTAGTACGTCACCCCATGTGTGAGACCGGTCAAGTCCACAGAGTGCGAGGTGACCTGCGACGAATCCAACGAAGTGAAGGTACCTAGAGCAGCCGTGCTCCCGTATTCGATCTGAGACGTCGCGGGCTCGTCGGTGGTCCACCTGACGGTCGCGTCGGCGCTCCCGGTCAAAATTTCTATCTCAGAGATCACCGGCGGGGTTATGTCGCCACCCCAGAACGTGTCGGGAGGTTGCGGTGACACTGCCAGATTGCCGTTGCCATCCAGGCTCCTGACCTGGTAGTGGTACGTCTCCAACAGGCTCAGGCCGGTCAGAGTCACTGAATGAGAAGTGACCAGCGTCTGGTCCATGGTCGTGAAGGTCCCGAGAGCGGCGGTCGTCCCGTACTCGATCTGGGAGGTCGCCGGCTCGTTGGTTGTCCACGTGATCGTCGCTTCCGTGGGATCGGCGTTGACGCCAATAGCCGAGACGGTCGGCGGCACGATGTCCGGTCCACAGCCGACTCGCGCTCCGTCGGCCAAGAAGTCGTCGAAGTAGTAGTTCGAAACGACCGACGCCGAGTCGGCGCCAAGTCTCAGCCAGGAGATCGGCGTCGAACCGTTGTCCAGATTCTGCCTGTCTTCTACTAGCAGGCCATCCACCCAAACTCGCGACCTGCCCGCGGCTGGGGAGATCGTGATCTGCATTTCGACGCAGTACCAGGTGTTTAGACTCAGATCGAGTCCGGTATCCGAATAGCTGCCGCCGGCCAGGCTGTAGAGGCTGTTGTTGAGATCGTCAGGCGTCCGTCTGATCGCGACGGCACCCACGGTCCCGCCGGACCCGGCCGTGGCCGCGGCCATAAAGGGCTGGTGATTGCCCGCCGATACGTCCCATACCAGCTTGACGTAGGCCCGCGTGTAAATCTCATTTGTCGCCACGATAGTCGACTGCGTCGTTGCATCGTCGTTGGAGCCCAAGGTCCGGACATGCAGCCCGAAGGTCCCGTTCGCGGCAGAGGCCGTCGTCGCCTCAAGAATGTTGCCGGCTTCAACCGAGCTCGACGTCCATGCCGACAGATCGCCAGTCTCAAAATCGTCGGAGAAAACGCCAGCGCCGATGATTACCTGGCCGACTGCAAATAGTCCGAACGCGGCGAGAGCCAGAGCAAGAGGCAGAGCCCGAAGTCGTAATCCGCCCGTTTCAGATGTTGCTCTTGTGGCCAGCTCTGTGTCCGTCGTGTTCATGCTCTTTCCTCAGACCCTGGCCCCTGGGTTTCGGTCGGGTAGATGCAGCTGCGCTTTGGATTGCATCGGGTCGAAATACGCTATCGAAGATACGGGTCCGTCAAAACTAAAGCTGTTTCACCGCCTTTCACGCTAGTCGACGGAACGGGCCCGTTCAATCCAAATATAGGGAAGCTTCGGTATCAGTGTGTGAATGTTCTGTTAGAACGCGACCAGCGTCAGTGATGACGGATGCCAACGGAAGTGAGCTTGACTCGAAGGCAATATAGGACCTTCGACGGCGTGTCCGTCACAGGGCCATGGAGGAGGCGCTTCAGGCGGGTAAGACGTCCGGCGTGCGCCGTTCCGTTTCGGGGAGGCGTCGGCGTACGGTCTTCTTGCGGTGACCCTTCGACAAGCTCAGGGTGAGCGGGGTTCCGTTTCCGGTGCGAGGCGTAAGGCGGGTCTGAGACCCGCCCCTACCAAGAGTCGACTATATGTATCGTGTGGTCGGGTCTCAGACCCGAACGCTCGTATTGAGCCCGTCGACCGCTCATAGTGAGCCCGTCGAACTACGGATCGAAGCCCAGGACCGCCTGGGCCATGCGGACGAAGTAGCCCCTCGCCGCTTCCAGGGTGAAGCTGTTCGCGAACGAGTTGTCCCTGAGAGAGAAGTCGTAGACGGCCCGTCCAGCTCAGGATCGACAGGACCGGGCCAGTCGAAACGTCGCTGCCGCCGTCGTGGGTGTCGATCGCCTGGGCGGACGTAAACGCGTCGTATGTTCCAGGTGTTGCGAACGGGACGCTCACGAGGTTGTAGCCAGCCGAGAAGTCGAGAGCCACTGGCGCGACAAAGGGGAGGCCCGTGACGGTCAGCTTGTCGCCGGGGACGGCTGCCTGCAGCCGCACGAAGTAGCCGTTGCCCGGCTCCATCTCGAAGTTGTTGGCGGCCGGATTGTTGCTCAACCATGGCAGGTAGCCGGCGCCAGTCCACGAGAGTATTGCGGTGACCGGCCCATCCTCGATGTTCGCCCCGCCAGGAAGCAGCGCCTCGGCGATGTCGCGGGCGCGGGTGGTCTCGGGGAACGATACGGGTACTCCGATCAGGTTGTAGCCGGGGAATAGCGGTATGTCGACGTCGATGGCGCCCGCTGTTCGGCAGACGACATACGACACAGGGCCGGCCAGGCTCGGTATCTCCGCTCCCGCGGAGTTGGCCAGCACCGGCGCGACGACCTCTAGCATGCCCTGGCCGGTGCCGGTGCACGTGAAGGTGATCTCGGCGACGTCGCCCGGCGTGCTGACAGCGGCGGCCGGCTGCAGGAGCGTGTTGGCGAACAGCACGGTCCCCGACGCGTGATCGATGTCCACGTGCTTGAAGAACCCGCCCGCTCCATCCTGCTGGCTGTTCCCCCGCAGCAGCCCGCCGGGAGAGACGTCGTGCAGATCGATCACCGAGGGGTCGTACCGTAACTCGAACTGGGCACCGTACAGGTCACCCGCTGTCAAGCTGGCGATCACGGGTATCGTGGTCGTCTCACCGACGTCCGCCGGGATGAAAGCCTGAGCCAGGCCGACTTGCACGGTGGTCGTCGCCTGGGGCGCCACCTGGCCGGCAAAAGGCAACGGCAAGCCGCCCGCCGCCGCGATAGCCAGCGCCACGGCCACAAGCGCCAGCGCGCCTGCGGCAACGGTGACCGCGACCGTCTTTACTCCGAACTTGCCGATCAAAGCCTCATTCCTGTTCCACACCCAGATTCTTCGCGTCTCATATCCGGCTATTCAAGAACGTCATCCCATCGTGACGCCGGCTGCTTTCTGCTATCGGTCAGTTGAAGTCGATCTCCCGCACATACGGACCTCCTCCTCGCGCGTCAAGATCATCACCCAAGACGCCGTCATCACCTATGTCGAAGTCATGAAATGAAACCCCCCTGTTACCTCCGTCTGACGGGTCCCCCGTGCTGCCCGGATCGTTCCAATTACCGAAGAGACCACCGCTCGGAACAGCGAATTCGTCGTCCGGCGTGAACCGAGCCGTTCCGCCGAAGCCGCCGCCTGAAGGTCCTTGTCCCCCACTCAGGTCGAGAATTACAGAGTGACGCATAGAGGGAAGTAGAGGATCATTAGGGTTCACTGTAATAGTGTTGCCTGAGATCGTTACGCCTGCCGCGACGGCCTGAGGACCGTGGAGCGGTACGCCGATCTTAAGCCCAAATCCACCGAAGGGATGACTATGCAGCAGCGGAACGGGCGATAGGGGCAAGGGAGGGCGATGGTCCGGGCACGATTTGGGGTAGAGGGGGGCCGGTGTTTGTCTTCAGTTGCCGCGGGGAGACTTTGTGACCGTCTGCGAATGTTGGTCAGGGCGAGATAGCGGGGAGAGGACACAGCAAGAGGCACTCGCAGACCGGACTGGCGCGAGTTCGCGGGGACGTTCGGTTGGCCGGATGGCGGCCGGTTGCCGCCGCCGCCGTCAGGCAGGGAGTGGCAGGGCGCGCAATCGGGCCAGGGCACGATCGAACTGGGCTTCCCAAGGCCAGCGCTGTGGCAGATGCAGTGTGAGGCGGCGCGCCGAGCGGGTGATCCGTCCGGCCAGGGAGAAGAACCGCCGCCGGAGGGTCTTGGTGGTCACCACCTGCTCGCCCAGACCGATGCGCGCTGTCCAGCGGGCGATGTTGTGGGCCATCACCTGTACCGCCAGCCAGGCGGCGTTGGCGGCGAAGCGGCCCGAGGGGAGATGGTTCAACCCCACACCGTGCTTGAGGTCTCGGATGGCATTCTCGATCTCGGCGTGGCGGCGATGGTCGGCCTCCAGTTCGAGCATCTCCCCGTCCCGGTCGGTGATGAAGCCGTGATAGCTGTAGGTGGCGAAGAGGGCCAGCTGGGAACCGGGCGTGGGCTTCACACGCCGGACGATGAGCCGCACCGGCGCGGCGTCAGGTTCACTCTGGAAGGGAGTGCAGGTGGTCTCGGCCACATCGGCGGCGCCGTCCATCCAGTAAGGAATCGGCGTCCAGGCATCTTCGGGTATCGCCTCGATGAGATTGTGCAGGCTTTTATGCTGGCGGATGGTGATGGAGAAGCGGACATCCATCTTGCGGCAGACGGATACCACGCCATGAGTGTAGAACCCGCTGTCGGCCCGTAGCGTGAGTCGTCCGTTGGCCCCGGCGTAGCGCACCCGTCCCACCGTCTCCCGCAGGAAGTGTGGGCGGCGCCGCGGGCGGTGTTGGCCCGGCCCTCGCGCAGCCGGGACATCAGCACGTCTCCGGTGCCGGCGGCGATGGCCAGCAGTGGGTGGTAGCCCCGCTTGCCGGTATAGCCGTGGTGGCGGGCGCCCTCCTTGGCCAGTCCGTAGGTCTCGCAGATGGTGGAATCGAGGTCGATGGTGAACGGCGCGTCGCCGGGTCCGGCCCCAGCGGCCCAGGCCCGGGCCAGCAGCTCCCGGCTCACCCGGTCCAGCTGGCGGACGTGGCCCCACCGGAAGCTGCCCAGGAAGGTGCCCAGGGTGGATGGCGCCTTGACCGTGCCGCCCAGGGTGCAGGCCGTCCCCCCGGTGCGCAACACATCAGCGTCGTCGATGCAGTCGCCGCCGGCCATGGCTGAGGCCACCAGGGTCATCAGCTTGTCTCCGGTGTTGGCCCGCCCCGGCGCGCCGCCCAGGTCAAGGTGATGGTCAACGAGTTCCCGCAGGCCCAGATGCCGGGCGAGGGTGGCCGGCAGGAGCAGACCGGCATTGGCCACCAGGCGGTGATCGTCAAAGACGATACGGATACGGTCGGGCTGGTTGCGTGGTAGCATCTATTGGGTGCTCCTTCTCTGGGACTGTTTTGCTGTTACAAAACCATTATCCCAGATTCAGAAGAGCACCCTCTGGCCACTTCAGGATGCTAACCCGACGCCCTCCCTCGGTGGATTCGGGTTAAGGCCCAGGATGAAAAGCCCTACCTGCTGCTTAGCCCGAATCCACCGAAGGACACCGATGGACGGCGTGAGGGCAGCGGAAGGGGGTGGGTGAGGGAGCTACAGGGGAGATGGCCTGGGGTCTTGGGGTAGATGGGAGGCCGGCGGCCGGTCTTCAGTCGCCGCACAGGGCCCCTAAGGCCCTATGCGGGAGTTGCGATGCGCGGGAAGGCGAGAGGATACGCAGCAGGGGACTCTCGCGACCGGGGTGGCGCGAGATTGCGGGGACGTTGGGTCAGTTGCAGGCTGGCCGTCAGGCCGGGAACGGAATGGCTTGCAGCCGGGCCAAGGCGCGACTGAACCGGGTTTCCCAAGGCCAGCGCCGGGGGAGATGCAAAGTGAGGCGGCGCGCCGAGCGGGTGATCCGTCCCACCAGAGCGAAGACCCGCCGCCTGAGGGTCTTGGTGATCACGGTCCGCTCGCCCAGACCAATCCGCGCCGTCCAGCGGGCCAGGTTATGCGCCATCACCTGGACCGCCAGCCAGGCGCCGTTGGCGGCGAAGCGCGCCGACGGCATGTGGTTCAGCCCGACGCCGTACTTGAGGTCGCGTATGGCGTTCTCGACCTCGGCGTGGCGGCGATGATCGGCCTCCAGTTCCAGCGTCTCCCCATCGCGGTCGGTGATGAAGGCGTGATAGCTGTATCTGGCGAAGAGGGCGAGCTGGGAACCGGGCGTCGGCTTCACCCGCCGGACGATGAGCCGCACCGGCGCGGCGTCCGGCTTGGTCTGGAACGGGGTGTAAGTCGTCTCGGCGACATCGGCGGCGCCGTCCGTCCAGTAGGGAATGGGAGTCCAGTCCTCCTCTGGTATCGCCTCGATCAGGTCCCGCAGGCTGGCGCGCTGGCGGATGGTGATAGAGAAGCGGACATCCATTTCCCGGCAGGCGGCAACGACAGTGTGGGCGTAGAAGCCGCTGTCCGCCCGCACCGTGAGTTGTCCCCTGGCCCCGCCGTAGCGCACCCGCCCCACCGTCTCACGCAGGAAGTGGGCGGCGCCACGGGCGGTGTTGGCCCGGCCCTCGCGCAGCCGGGACATCAGCACCTCGCCGGTGCCGGCGGCAATGGCCAGCAGCGGGTGATAGCCGCGGGCGCCGGTATAGCCGTGGTGGCGCGCTCCCTCCTTGGCCAGTCCATAGGTCTCGCAGATGGTCGAGTCCAGGTCGATGGTCAGGGGCGAGTCGCCGGGTCCGGCCCCAGCGGCCCAGGCCCGGGCCAACAACTGGCGGCTCACGCGGTCGAGTTGACGGACATGCCCCCACCGGAAGCTGCGCAGGAAGGTCCCCAGGGTGGATGGCGCCTTGACCACGCAGCCTAGAACACCGACCGTCCCACCAGCGCGCAGCGCATCGGCGTCGTCGATGCAGTCGCCGCCTGCCAGCGCGGAAGCGACCAGCGTCAGCATCTTGTCCCCAGTGTTCGCCCGTCCCGGCGCTCCGCCGAGGTCAAGGTGATGGTCGACGAGTTCCCGCAGGCCCAGGTGCCGGGCTAGGGTGGCCGGCAGGAGCAGGCCGGCATTGGCCACCAGGCGATGGTCGTCAAAGAGGATGCGGATACGGTCGGGTTTGTTCTGTGGCAGCATCTATTGGGTGCTCCTTGTTTCCGGGCGGGTTTCTGTTCCAAAACCATTATCCCAGGTTCAGAGGAGCACCCGCTGGCTTCTTCAAGGGCTGTCCCCAAGGACGTCCTTCGGTGGATCCGGGCTTAGGATCGAGGATGGTGCCGAATTCCTCATTGAAAGTGAGTACGAGGTCCGGTCCGAGTGCGGCCGCGCCGACATCGGAGTGCTTAGCCCGAATCCACCGAGGGAGGGCGTCGGGTTAGCATCCTGAAGAGGCCAGAGGGTGCTCTTCTGAATCTGGGATAATGGTTTTGTAACAGCAAAACAGTCCCAGAGAAGGAGCACCCAATAGATGCTACCACGCAACCAGCCCGACCGTATCCGTATCGTCTTTGACGATCACCGCCTGGTGGCCAATGCCGGTCTGCTCCTGCCGGCCACCCTCGCCCGGCATCTGGGCCTGCGGGAACTCGTTGACCATCACCTTGACCTGGGCGGCGCGCCGGGGCGGGCCAACACCGGAGACAAGCTGATGACCTTGGTGGCCTCAGCCATGGCCGGCGGCGACTGCATCGACGACGCTGATGTGTTGCGCACCGGGGGGACGGCCTGCACCCTGGGCGGCACGGTCAAGGCGCCATCCACCCTGGGCACCTTCCTGCGCAGCTTCCGGTGGGGCCACGTCCGCCAGCTGGACCGGGTGAGCCGGGAGCTGCTGGCCCGGGCCTGGGCCGCTGGGGCCGGACCCGGCGACGCGCCGTTCACCATCGACCTCGATTCCACCATCTGCGAGACCTACGGACTGGCCAAGGAGGGCGCCCGCCACCACGGCTATTCCGGCAAGCGGGGCTACCACCCACTGCTGGCCATCGCCGCCGGCACCGGAGACGTGCTGATGTCCCGGCTGCGCGAGGGCCGGGCCAACACCGCCCGCGGCGCCGCCCACTTCCTGCGGGAGACGGTGGGACGGGTGCGCTACGCCGGGGCCAACGGACGACTCACGCTACGGGCCGACAGCGGGTTCTACACTCATGGCGTGGTATCCGTCTGCCGCAAGATGGATGTCCGCTTCTCCATCACCATCCGCCAGCATAAAAGCCTGCACAATCTCATCGAGGCGATACCCGAAGATGCCTGGACGCCGATTCCTTACTGGATGGACGGCGCCGCCGATGTGGCCGAGACCACCTGCACTCCCTTCCAGAGTGAACCTGACGCCGCGCCGGTGCGGCTCATCGTCCGGCGTGTGAAGCCCACGCCCGGTTCCCAGCTGGCCCTCTTCGCCACCTACAGCTATCACGGCTTCATCACCGACCGGGACGGGGAGATGCTCGAACTGGAGGCCGACCATCGCCGCCACGCCGAGATCGAGAATGCCATCCGAGACCTCAAGCACGGTGTGGGGTTGAACCATCTCCCCTCGGGCCGCTTCGCCGCCAACGCCGCCTGGCTGGCGGTACAGGTGATGGCCCACAACATCGCCCGCTGGACAGCGCGCATCGGTCTGGGCGAGCAGGTGGTGACCACCAAGACCCTCCGGCGGCGGTTCTTCTCCCTGGCCGGACGGATCACCCGCTCGGCGCGCCGCCTCACACTGCATCTGCCACAGCGCTGGCCTTGGGAAGCCCAGTTCGATCGTGCCCTGGCCCGATTGCGCGCCCTGCCACTCCCTGCCTGACGGCGGCGGCGGCAACCGGCCGACATCCGGCCAACCGAACGTCCCCGCGAACTCGCGCCAGTCCGGTCTGCGAGTGCCTCTTGCTGTGTCCTCTCCCCGCTATCTCGCCCTGACCAACATTCGCAGACGGTCACAAAGTCTCCCCGCGGCAACTGAAGACAAACACCGGCCCCCCTTTACCCCAAATCGTGCCCGGACCATCGCCCTCCCTTGCCCCTATCGCCCGTTCCGCTGCTGCATAGTCATCCCTTCGGTGGATTTGGGCTAAAGGACATCACGCCGCTCCTGAGCAGCCCCGAAGCGTTCCGACACGTCATCGAGACGTCTGCATCCCGCTACAAGGCGTCCGACGTGGACGCGGTCGCCGGCATCGAAGCACGGGGGTTCCTGTTCGCGGCTCCGCTTGCCCTTCACCTCGACAGGCCTCTGGTGCCGGTCCGCAAAGAGGGCAAGCTGCCCTTCGAGACCACGAGCGTCAAGTACGCCCTCGAATACGGCGAAAGCGCAGTCGAGGTCCATACGGACGCCATCAGCCCACGGCAGCGAGTGCTGATCGTGGACGACCTGATCGCCACAGGCGGTACCATAGCCGCTGCCGCTCGGCTGGTTGAAACGTCGGGAGGGGAAGTCGCCGGCCTGGCAGCGGTCATCGAGCTCGACGACCTGAAGGGTAGAGACCGGCTCCGAGGCTACGACGTGTTCTCTCAAGTGCACTACTGAGCGCGGGCGAGCGGTCAAAGACCGCTCGTACGAGGCTACGTAACGGAGTTTGCTTGTACGTAGGCGCACAATGTTGATTCTCTCGTAAAAAGTCTGTGCAGGTCGAATTAGAACAACCGTACCCTTGCCTGGGTACAATATACAGTCTCTGTTCCGTGTCCTACCCCAACATACGGTAGCGCTCACATGTGCTAAAGCGCTGGAACTTCCTCAAAACGGGTTTTTACGAGGGAATCAATGTTGACAGACCATGGCCTCGATGCAAGTATGAATCCGCGAAAGAAGAGAAACGTAAAACGCAATGACGCCAGGCGCGTAAACCGCGTTTCACGCGTCACGTTTCGTATCGGTTGTATTTGGGATGTGGGGGTGGGCCCGTTCAGGAGGTGACCCATATCTGTAGTTACGACAGGCGGGATGTATGGCGGTGGCGGCAGGGTACTCGGAGCAGCGGTGGCCGAGAGGCTTGGGGCCGACTACGTCGACCGGCTGATTCTTGCCAACGCGGCCCGGCACGTAAGAGCGACTGTCGAGGCGCTCAACGAACGAGAGCAGCGGCCGCCCACCAGAGGCGAGCGCTTTACCTCCATGCTGCAGCGTATCCTCGAGAGGTCTGCTGTCACCAGTTCTGGGGGCGACCCGTATTTCGGGCCCGGCGCCATGGCGCTATTGACCCTTGAGTTCGAGGACCTTCCGGAGCCGACCATCACGAGGGGCCACGAGCTCGAAGACGAGAAGTACTTCGAGGCTATCCGGAGCGTGGTGACGGACCTGGCTGCGGCCGGGAACGTGGTCATCGTCGGTCGAGGGGGTGCGTTGATGCTCCGGCAATACCCCAGGGTCCTTCGAGTGGGAACGGTCGCCCATATGGACGACCGGATCGCGAGAACAACGGAGCTGGAGCGCATCGATCGCGACGAAGCTGAGAAGAAGCTAATCGACAGAGACGCCGCCCGCGCTTACTTCTACAAGCGTTACTTCGATGTCGACGACCCGGACCACCCCGACCACTACCACCTCGTGATCAACACTAGCGAAGTTGATATCGACTTCGCGGCAACGATCGTCGTCGAAGCGGCCGAGGCGCTCGACAGCGGCAAACTGAAGCTCAACGCAGGGGTGGGCGCCAAATAGCGATTTCGGTTCGACCGCCGCCGGTCCGGCGGCAACCGCACATCTCGTTGCCGCGACCTTCCGAGACCGTGCGCCCTCCGAGTACTGTTGGTGTAAGCTCTTTCTATATGAGAGCTTCACGCATGGTCGGGGCTCACAAGCCGTTGGCGGTTACGGTCGTGCATGCGCTCGGCTGGATGGCCCTCGCCGGCTTCACCGCTTGTGGTTCCGGCAGTTCCAGTGATGGGGAACTGAAGGTCACGTTCGAGGGCTTCAGCGACGCCCAGTCATCCGAGGTCGACTTCTCGATCAGAATCGAGACGATCGAGGCGACCCAGGTCTTCGTACCCTATACAGTTGAAGTGGTTGTCGATGGCAGGGCCATCTCCAGCGCACAAGTCCTGCTGGGAGTCGAGGGGCTGCCGAGCGATCCCTCAGAAGGTTACTTGAACACCGTCGGGTACATGGAGATTAATGGGAACCGAGTCAGCCGGGCTAGAGGGAGCAGGTTCGTGCTCGTAGGCCACCGGGGCAGCATCGACATGGAGGCCCACGGCGATGGCGTCGAACCAGTCTCGAGCGCAAAGAGAGGCGCAGGACCTCGTCAGGGAGAAGCAGGCGCTGCTAGCCGAAGCCGGCGCCGGGAGCGACCCATCCCTCGAGAGCAAGTTGTCCGAGCTCGACGCCAAGCTCGCCGCCGCCGACGAGGGGCTGCTCAAGTGGCGCGGTTGGATCGGAGGTCGAGGTGGCGAGACTGACGAGTTCGACCGGTTTGTGAGGCAGTACGTCGGCGTGAGGGTGACGCCGGACGAGAGCGATCTGCTCGAAGAGGAGCCAGCAGTAGTGGCACCGGAATGAAACGGCGTGCCTACAGTCACGAAATGACTTCGCCACGCCAGGCGGTGGACTGCGCGTATGCATTTCGCGTAGCGGCGCCACTCGGACAGGAGTAGGCCGCAGTTGTTCAAAGTAGTTCTCGGCCTCGTGGCGCTGCTAGCGGTCGTCTTTCTCGTGGGAACGGTTGCCGTCAATCTCCTGCGCGAGATTCCCGACGCCGCCCAGGAGCCTCGCCGAATCGCAACTTCAACGATAAACGAAGAGCCGGTAGTATCGAGCCAGGCGTGGGTACACGTCGTCGCTCTCTCTGGCGGCGCTGCCTTTGGTAGTCGCCACGACAAGGCGGCACAGGCGCAGGGTGTGGCCGTTCAAACCCAGGGTGCGGATCGAAAGGCTCATGAGGGAGTTCTATGACACGCACGTAGCCGGTGGGGCGGTCCATGAGAGGCGCTGGGCCGGCGAAACCGTCGACAGCCTGTTCAAGTCCATTGAAGCCGTGGATGACAACGCTACCGACGTCGACCCGGACCGGTTTCGCGAAGAGTTGCTCGCCCTCCAGGCGGAGCTCTTCGGCCTGGCGTGGGTGCACCGCGTCAAGAAAGAAACGAACGCGCTGAGGGAGGCCTTCTTTACCAAGAGGTACCTTGAAACGGCCGAATTGCCGGAACTGTGGGAGGCGATGGCTGCCTACAACGCCGGTATCGCGGCGGCCGTGGACGACTCGGTCGTAGAAGGTAGGGCCGAGCTGATGGGAAAGTGGGTCGGTGCAGGCATCGATCAGGACACGGCGCGACGTGTCTCCAACCGGTTGGGCACGGGTCGAAGCTGGAAGAAAGGCGAAACTGCGCGCGGTCTGGTCCAGTCCTTCGAGAGGCGTTTGGGGGTCGGCCTTAGCTCGGCAGGCAAGGAGAGACTTGTCGAAGTGATCAAGCGAATGTACGAGGACGCGCGACAGGCCATCCGTTCGGTGGCCCTGTACGCGTAGAGGAACAGCGTGAGCCTACAACAGCTTGTCGCCGCGTATCCTCAGTTTCACGGGTTGGCCAGCAAGTCGGGAGCCTCGATTGACTTCATTCCATACTTTCAGGACATCGACTCGAAGCTGGTAACCCATGCCTACGCCGTTCCATTCCTGTCGTCCGGACTGTGCGTGGCGACTCGCCGGGGCGACGGCCGATGGTTCCTGCCAGGTGGCACCGTGGAGTCCGGTGAGACGTGGCGACAGGCGCTGGCGCGCGAGCTGCAAGAAGAAATCGGCGCTGTGATTGACGCCCTCGAGCCTTTCGCCGCTTACCGGACAGGAAGCGATGAGGGATCGTATCGCGTCGTATGCTGGGCCGATGTCCACATCGCGGGAGAGCCGAGCGATCCGGATGGCGTCGACGGCATCGTCGAAGTCTAGCATCTCAGCCCAGAGACGGCGTCAGGCCTGTTCACAGGCAGAGAGGCACACTTCGGCCCAGTCTACCTTATCGCAGAGGAGGTCAGGCGGCTCAAGCAGAGTGCCGACTAAACCCACTATCCCCTAAGCCCGAATCCACCGAGGGAGGGCGTCGGGTTAGCATCCTGAAGAGGCCAGAGGGTGCTCTTCTGAATCTGGGATAATGGTTTTGTAACAGCAAAACAGTCCCAGAGAAGGAGCACCCAATAGATGCTACCACGCAACCAGCCCGACCGTATCCGTATCGTCTTTGACGATCACCGCCTGGTGGCCAATGCCGGTCTGCTCCTGCCGGCCACCCTCGCCCGGCATCTGGGCCTGCGGGAACTCGTTGACCATCACCTTGACCTGGGCGGCGCGCCGGGGCGGGCCAACACCGGAGACAAGCTGATGACCCTGGTGGCCTCAGCCATGGCTGGCGGCGACTGCATCGACGACGCTGATGTGTTGCGCACCGGGGGGACGGCCTGCACCCTGGGCGGCACGGTCAAGGCGCCATCCACCCTGGGCACCTTCCTGCGCAGCTTCCGGTGGGGCCACGTCCGCCAGCTGGACCGGGTGAGCCGGGAGCTGCTGGCCCGGGCCTGGGCCGCTGGGGCCGGACCCGGCGACGCGCCGTTCACCATCGACCTCGATTCCACCATCTGCGAGACCTACGGACTGGCCAAGGAGGGCGCCCGCCACCACGGCTATACCGGCAAGCGGGGCTACCACCCACTGCTGGCCATCGCCGCCGGCACCGGAGACGTGCTGATGTCCCGGCTGCGCGAGGGCCGGGCCAACACCGCCCGCGGCGCCGCCCACTTCCTGCGGGAGACGGTGGGACGGGTGCGCTACGCCGGGGCCAACGGACGACTCACGCTACGGGCCGACAGCGGGTTCTACACTCATGGCGTGGTATCCGTCTGCCGCAAGATGGATGTCCGCTTCTCCATCACCATCCGCCAGCATAAAAGCCTGCACAATCTCATCGAGGCGATACCCGAAGATGCCTGGACGCCGATTCCTTACTGGATGGACGGCGCCGCCGATGTCGCCGATGTCGCCGAGACGACTTACACCCCGTTCCAGACCAAGCCGGACGCCGCGCCGGTGCGGCTCATCGTCCGGCGTGTGAAGCCCACGCCCGGTTCCCAGCTGGCCCTCTTCGCCACCTACAGCTATCACGGCTTCATCACCGACCGGGACGGGGAGATGCTCGAACTGGAGGCCGACCATCGCCGCCACGCCGAGATCGAGAATGCCATCCGAGACCTCAAGCACGGTGTGGGGTTGAACCATCTCCCCTCGGGCCGCTTCGCCGCCAACGCCGCCTGGCTGGCGGTACAGGTGATGGCCCACAACATCGCCCGCTGGACAGCGCGCATCGGTCTGGGCGAGCAGGTGGTGACCACCAAGACCCTCCGGCGGCGGTTCTTCTCCCTGGCCGGACGGATCACCCGCTCGGCGCGCCGCCTCACACTGCATCTGCCACAGCGCTGGCCTTGGGAAGCCCAGTTCGATCGTGCCCTGGCCCGATTGCGCACCCTGCCACTCCCTGCCTGACGGCGGCGGCGGCAACCGGCCGCCATCCGGCCAACCGCGAACGTCCCCGCGAACTCGCGCCAGTCCGGTCTGCGAGTGCCTCTTGCTGTGTCCTCTCCCCGCTATCTCGCCCTGACCAACATTCGCAGACGGTCACAAAGTCTCCCCGCGGCAACTGAAGACAAACACCGGCCCCCCTCTACCCCAAATCGTGCCCGGACCATCTCCCTCCCTTGCCCCTATCGCCCGTTCCGCTGCTGCATAGTCATCCCTTCGGTGGATTTGGGCTAAGGCGAAGCCGGCTCGTGGGCGCGAGGCAAGAACGGGTTGTCGGCCGGCTCCTTGCCTCCGTAGAACCAGGTCAGCGGCAGTACCTTGAGCTTCTGGTTGAAGCCACCCTCTTTGCGGCTACTAAGGGAAACCTCGGCTTTGGTGGGGTGCTCCTCGATCTCCGAGTATGTGTGAGCGATCAGCACCCGGTCCTTCATGACGTAGACCGATGGGTACGACCAGCGACCGTGGAAGTCGGCTGGTACGATGTGCTCGGGCTCGCGCTCGGGCGCCGGGACGCCCGGCGCGAAGTTAATCTCCGCAGGGCGTAGAGGCCGGATGGGGCCTGGCTCTACGCGGGTCGATTCGTGGATCGATTCGACGTTCTGGAAGAACTCCCACACGCCGCCACCATTTCGGCTGATAGCCGAGGACATCCGCGTCCGATTGAATCCCCGCTTCACCTCTTCCTCGTTCTCCTGGTTCCACACCACCAGCAGATGGCCCGTAGACGGGATGGAGCGGATCTGGGCCGGGGCCGTGCTCGACGCCAACGCGGTCGGCTGAGGCCGCGTCCACGTCTCGCCGTTGTCGTCGGACCAGGCCTGGTAGAGACGGCCGAGGCCGGTGCGCATCATCATGAGGAGGCGGCCGGGATACACTTCCGTCACGCTCGGCTCCACTACGAAGCTGTAGGTCGAGTTCCAGTCTAGGAGAATGAACAGGTCGCCGTCCTCGTTGCGCTCCCATGTCCGTCCCTCGTCGTCGGAATAGCAAGCGTAGACGGCAGCGAAGTGGGGGTCGAAGAAGTGGGCCGCCGTGCCTACCCATTGCCCGTTCAGCAGCTTGCCCGTCGCGGGAGGCGCTGCGTCGTTCAGTCCCTTGGGCTGGCCCGTTCCGTACTCGACAGGGATCACGATACGACCCGACGACGTGCGCAGCATGACGTCCTGATAGGTCCCGATACCGGGAGGCGCCACCCTGGTAGGCGCGCTCCAGGTTTCGCCGTCGTCGTCGGAGCGCCAGAAAAGGAGCTGGTTTGGTTTCCATGGGTGCTCCGACTGATGGGGTGGAACGTCGCGTCTGGTCGCCGAGAGGCCGATCGCCTTGCCGGACAGCCGCACCAGGGAGGTGTCCCCGCCGCCCACCGGATTGCCATTCGCGTCCCTGCGTTCGGACTCTTCCGACCAGGTTATCCCGCCGTCGTCGGAGCTAGTGAACCTGGTCCCTGAGACGTGCAGGACACGCCCACTCTCAAGCTCGACGAAAGTGGAGGAATGGAAGAACGTGGTCTCATGGACGGCCATCATCTCTTCGGGACGGGTCATCGGGACGTTAGACATGATCGAGCTCCTGTCAGTTTCGTCGGATGCCGTGGAACTTTAGCACAAGCTGGCCCCGAAAAGGTCAGGCGGAGTGGCGATTCAGCCACTCCCGTAGCTCCGCGAAGAAGTCATCGCGGACCGCCTTCTCTCGCCACGGCTCGTGGCCGCACTGCTCCCACTCGCGGTATTCCAGGTGTGGGATGTACGGCTCCAGGCTTGCACGAATCATGGGGCCAGGGTGCGGATCGTAAGCGCCGTGCGGTATGACAACCGGAGCATCGATGGCTGAGAACGCCGCCGGGTACACACCTTCTTCTTGGAGCCGCACCATGTCGTTCCAGGTCTCTTCGTGCGCTCTTCCGTCGACAGGCTCCGGCGGCTCACCCGGAATCGGGTCGTACATGTAGAGCGGCTCGATCAGGCGTCCCTGTGCGCTTAGTCGCCCGTCGATATCGGCGACCTCTTCGCTCAAACGCGCCATCCGCTGTCTTAGCCCAAATCCACCGAAGGGATGACTATGCAGCAGCGGAACGGGCGATAGGGGCAAGGGAGGGCGATGGTCCGGGCACGATTTGGGGTAGAGGGGGGCCGGTGTTTGTCTTCAGTTGCCGCGGGGAGACTTTGTGACCGTCTGCGAATGTTGATTCCCTCGTAAAAACCCGTTTTGAGGAAGTTCCAGCGCTTTAGCACATTTGAGCGCTACCGTATGTTGGGGTAGGACACGGAACAGAGACTGTATATTGTACCCAGGCAAGGGTACGGTTGTTCTAATTCGACCTGCACAGACTTTTTACGAGAGAATCAATGTTGGTCAGGGCGAGATAGCGGGGAGAGGACACAGCAAGAGGCACTCGCAGACCGGACTGGCGCGAGTTCGCGGGGACGTTCGGTTGGCCGGATGGCGGCCGGTTGCCGCCGCCGCCGTCAGGCAGGGAGTGGCAGGGCGCGCAATCGGGCCAGGGCACGATCGAACTGGGCTTCCCAAGGCCAGCGCTGTGGCAGATGCAGTGTGAGGCGGCGCGCCGAGCGGGTGATCCGTCCGGCCAGGGAGAAGAACCGCCGCCGGAGGGTCTTGGTGGTCACCACCTGCTCGCCCAGACCGATGCGCGCTGTCCAGCGGGCGATGTTGTGGGCCATCACCTGTACCGCCAGCCAGGCGGCGTTGGCGGCGAAGCGGCCCGAGGGGAGATGGTTCAACCCCACACCGTGCTTGAGGTCTCGGATGGCATTCTCGATCTCGGCGTGGCGGCGATGGTCGGCCTCCAGTTCGAGCATCTCCCCGTCCCGGTCGGTGATGAAGCCGTGATAGCTGTAGGTGGCGAAGAGGGCCAGCTGGGAACCGGGCGTGGGCTTCACACGCCGGACGATGAGCCGCACCGGCGCGGCGTCAGGTTCACTCTGGAAGGGAGTGCAGGTGGTCTCGGCCACATCGGCGGCGCCGTCCATCCAGTAAGGAATCGGCGTCCAGGCATCTTCGGGTATCGCCTCGATGAGATTGTGCAGGCTTTTATGCTGGCGGATGGTGATGGAGAAGCGGACATCCATCTTGCGGCAGACGGATACCACGCCATGAGTGTAGAACCCGCTGTCGGCCCGTAGCGTGAGTCGTCCGTTGGCCCCGGCGCAGCGCACCCGTCCCACCGTCTCCCGCAGGAAGTGGGCGGCGCCGCGGGCGGTGTTGGCCCGGCCCTCGCGCAGCCGGGACATCAGCACGTCTCCGGTGCCGGCGGCGATGGCCAGCAGTGGGTGGTAGCCCCGCTTGCCGGTATAGCCGTGGTGGCGGGCGCCCTCCTTGGCCAGTCCGTAGGTCTCGCAGATGGTGGAATCGAGGTCGATGGTGAACGGCGCGTCGCCGGGTCCGGCCCCAGCGGCCCAGGCCCGGGCCAGCAGCTCCCGGCTCACCCGGTCCAGCTGGCGGACGTGGCCCCACCGGAAGCTGCGCAGGAAGGTGCCCAGGGTGGATGGCGCCTTGACCGTGCCGCCCAGGGTGCAGGCCGTCCCCCCGGTGCGCAACACATCAGCGTCGTCGATGCAGTCGCCGCCAGCCATGGCTGAGGCCACCAGGGTCATCAGCTTGTCTCCGGTGTTGGCCCGCCCCGGCGCGCCGCCCAGGTCAAGGTGATGGTCAACGAGTTCCCGCAGGCCCAGATGCCGGGCGAGGGTGGCCGGCAGGAGCAGACCGGCATTGGCCACCAGGCGGTGATCGTCAAAGACGATACGGATACGGTCGGGCTGGTTGCGTGGTAGCATCTATTGGGTGCTCCTTCTCTGGGACTGTTTTGCTGTTACAAAACCATTATTCCAGATTCAGAAGAGCACCCTCTGGCCTCTTCAGGATGCTAACCCGACGCCCTCCCTCGGTGGATTCGGGCTTAGATTGTCGTCGGTCCGGTCCTCGATGATGGCGCGTAGGTGTCTGCGGGCAACAGGATCGAAGGTGCCGCAGCTGACAGGACGAGGCACGTGGCTCTGTCGGGGCGGGCGGCAGCATACGCCAGCGCGAGCATCGCGCCCCAAGAGTGACCCACCAACGCGGGTCGCACACCTCTGTCGAATGATTCCACCAGTTTGTGCAAGTCAGCAATGTGACTGGCCACTGTGAGAGGCTGTTCGCCGCTCCCACGCTGGAAAGGCTCGTACACATGGAAGGAATCGGAGAGTTCGCGCGCCAGCGGCGCCATTCCCCCTGGTGTACCCGGCCCGCCGTGGAGGACGATTAGATGAGGGCCGTGACTTCCGTATTCGCGGACCCGTATCACGGTCTTATCAGAGAGCGTGAGCGCCCCTTCAGAGCTCATGGCCCGACCGTGTAATCCAGAGGTCCGCAGACCACGAGATGGGGACGAAAAGGCTGTCTATCCTAGTGTCCTGAGTTATGAATCCGATGACAAAATCGGGCGATGGTAGCTAGTAGCTGGTCTGCGGTTTTGGTCCAGATGAAGGGCTTTGAGGCAGCGTTGTGCTGGTCAATGTACTGTTCGATGGCTTGCTCCAGTTCCCGAGTGCTGCGGAACACCCCGCGGCGCAGTTGCTTCTCTGTCAGCACCGCGAACCAGCGCTCCACCTGGTTCAGCCAAGAGCTGCTGGTGGGGGTGAAGTGCAGGTGATAGCGCGGCCGCCGGGCCAGCCAGCGCTGGATGGCGGGGGTCTTGTGGGTGGCGTAGTTGTCCAGGATAAGGTGCACGTCGAGGTCCGGGGGTACGGTCGCATCGACCCGGTCGAGGAAGCGCCGGAACTCCGTGGACCGGTGCCGACGGTGGCAGGCGCCGATGACCTCTCCCGTCTTCACGTCGAGGGCGGCGAAGAGAGAGGTCGTACCATGACGACGGTAGTCATGGGTCCGGCGCTCGATCTGCCCCGGGCGCATGGGCAACAGCGGGGCCGTCCGGTCGAGGGCCTGGATCTGGGACTTCTCGTCGACACACAGGACCAGAGCCCGCTGGGGTGGGTTGAGGTAGAGCCCCACGATGTCACGGACCTTCTCGATGAACAGAGGGTCAGACGAAAGTTTGAACGTCTCGGTCCGATGCGGCTGCAAGGCAAAGGCCCGCCAGATACGGCTGATGGCGCTCTGACTCAGGCCGGTACGCGCAGCCATGGAGCGCGTGCTCCAGTGGGTTGCATCCGCCGGCGTCGTCTCCAGGGTGAGGGTCACGACCCGCTCCACATCGGTGTCCGTGATGGAGCGTGGGCCGCCGGGCCGCGGCTCGTCAAACAGGCCGTCGAGGCGGCGTTCGATGAACCGGGCCCGCCACTTCCCCACCGTTTGCTTGGCCAGACCGATCTCCCCGGCCACGACGGTATTGGTCTTGCCCTCGGAGCAACGGAGAATGATCCGGGATCGCAGAGCCAGCGCCTGGGCAGTGGTTGGACGCCGCTTCCAGCGCTCGAGGCTCTCGCGTTCGTCGGAGGAAAGGTGCAAGGGAGGAATGGGGCGTCCGATGGCCATGGTGACCTCCATGAGCGTTTCGTGGAGGGTACACCCCAGCAAGTACTTTTGCAATGCTTTCATAACTCAGGACACTAGCAGCCTTTTGGAAATAATCTCGCGCATCATCTCTGAGGAGCCGGCGGCGATGGTCCAGAGGCGGTAGTCGCGGGCGAAGCGCTCGACCGGAGTTTCCTTCATGTAGCCGTAGCCGCCGTGTAGCTGGACCGCCTCGTATGCGACGCGATTCGCCATCTCCGTTGCGAAGAGCTTGGCCATCGACACCTCCGAAACGCAATCTTCCCCCGATTCGAGCTTCTCGGCAGCGTGGTAAGAGAGGCGACGGGCAGCCTCGACCTGAGTCGCCACGTCGGCGACCCGATGTCGGAGCGCCTGGAACTCGGCCAGCTCCTTCCCGAACGCCTTGCGCTTGCCGAGATAGTCGACGGTCTGCTCGAGCGCGTGGTCGGCGGCCGAGACGCTCAGGATGGCCGCCAGCAGACGCTCGCGCTGGAGCCCTTCGGCAAGCTGGTAGAACCCGCGCCCCTCCTCGCCGACGAGGTTGTCGGCCGGGACCGTGACATTCTCGAAGACGAGCTCCGCCGTGTCCGACGCGAGCATGCCGGTTTTGTCGAGCTTCTTGGAGACCTGCAGGCCCGGCGAATCTCGCTCGACGAGGAACTGGGAGATGCCGCGATGTCGTGGGCCGTCGTCGGAGGTCCTCGCGGCCACGAAGTAGAGGTCGCCGTACACGCCGTTGGTTATGAACGTCTTGGCGCCGGAGATGACCCAGTTGTCGCCGTCGCGGCGGGCGCGTGTGGTCAGGCCGGCCATGTCGGACCCGGCTTCGGGCTCGGTGATCGCTAGAGCGCAGACCGTCTCGCCCCGTGTGATACCGGGGAGATAGCGCGCCTTTTGCTCGTCGGTGCCTAGGCGCGCCAGCCAAGGCGATGACATGTCGGTGTGGACGACGACGCTAAAGGCGACGCCCCCGGCGCCGCACCGGGCCAACTCTTCCGCCAGCACGACGGACATCCAGAAGCCCGCGTCGGCGCCGCCGTACTCGGCCGGGTACTCGATGCCGAGGAACCCCAGCTCGCCCATTCGGCGAAAGAGTGACCTGGGTATCTCGCCTCGCTCCTCCCACTCGTCGACATCAGGAGCGATTTCTTCCTGAACGAAGCGCCTGACGGTGCTCCTGAAGAGGTCGTGTTCTGCGCTGAAGTGCATGTTTTCGTTCTTCGTTCGCCGTGCCTAGCCGACCGTATCTTGGAGCGGCTTGAGGCTCTTCAGGACGGCCAGCAGTTGAACGTGCGACATGTACAGAGACGCCACGAAGAATCCCAGGTCGCGGAGGGCGAAGCGCGCGAGCACCAGCTGCAACGGCTCGTCCCACACATGCAACTCGACGACAGACGGCGCTCCGTTTATGTGCACGCGGGCCTTTCGCCGGGCCGTCCCGGCCAGCTCGTCCAGGTTCCAGTCGCGATATATGTTTCCTCGGTAGTGGTATTCGTCCTTGAGTTGCTTTGGACCATAAGCATACACAAGGCCCCGGATGGTGACCTGCGCTTCGTATTGAATGGGTACGTCGTTTACGCCCTGGGACTGCCGGAGGTGCAGCACCCTCTCGGGGTGCTTTCTGGCACCAGACAGGTAAGTCAGGGTAACCCGTTCGACGGTACCCTTCCCATGGCCTTCGTTCCATCCGAAATTAGCCAAGCGGAGACGGGACTGCTTGCGCCCTAGACCGTAGACGGGAAACTGGGCCTCCGCCAGCAGACGCGAGAAGGCTTCCGCCTGCTCGTAAGGGTATTTATGGCCCTGGGTCTCCGCCATTCGACTATGGGCGTATGCTCGGCGGGAAAATGACCTCAGGCCGCGCAGCGCCCTATTAAGTGGATTGACTGGCCTATGACCTATGGTGACGGACTTCCCGCCGCTGGCTCTGGTGCCACATTGAGTACAGATCATTTCGGACGGCCCAAAACGTTGGCTGAAGAAGTTCGGCCTTCGCACGCGCTGGAGAGACTTGGAACTCCAGTAGTTCGAGACGGTCTGCAAGACCGCTTTGGAGTGACCCAAGTGAGCCCCGCATTGACGGCAACGGGTGTCCTGGCGCGGGATTTCTGGCATTGCTCGTAGCTATGGCGCCGCGTCGGGGTCTGCGCTGATCGCCTCCACTTAGGGGCAGACCTGCGTGTCTGCCTGCTTCGCGGTCGAATCAAGGCGCTGCCGCGATACGGCCAGGCGTCCGGTCAGCCGGCCCACCCGTGGCTGGTGGCCTCCCAGCTCAACAAATCGCCCTCGATGTGCTCCACGATACCGACCTTCTCCATCAGGAACATCGTCTGCGCTCGATGGTGCATGTTGTGTGTGATGACGTGTGCGATCGAGCCGCCGAACGTCCTGCGAACAGGCGGGTCTTCGTCCGGGTCCACGTAGGTGTCGTCGTACCGGCCTTCGCGGGCGACGCGACGCGAAACGTCCGCGAAGTCTCGGCTGATGATTCCTAGCCGCTCGATCAACTCGGGTATCGACTTGCCGGTCCGGCTTTGGATGGGACGTTCGCACAATAGGTCCGTCCAGATCTCCATATTGACGATGAAGTGAACGAAGGTCGCACGCAGGGACCTGTGGTCGATCTCGAACTCCTTGTCCAACAGTTTGTCGGGTAGCTCCTGGCACGCCTCGAGCAATTGACGCGTCGTCCAGGTGTCGTGAGCGAGTAGCCTGTCCAGGATGTCCATCGAGCCTCCGTCGGCCCTATTAGTGCGGCCGGCGGCCGGCCTTGCGGTCGCGCTCGAGGTCTCGGAGTTCCGTGCGCCTGATTTTGCCGCTGATAGTCTTGGGGAGATCGTCGGTGAATTCGACCTCTCGAGGGTACTTATACGGGGCGGTAACGTTCCGGACATGTGACTGAAGGTCGGCGACCAGATCGTCCGAAGGCTGGCGGTCAGACGTCAACACGACAAACGCCTTGACGATCTCGCCCCTGACCTCGTCCGCGGCGCCTACAACCGCGGCCTCAGCGACCGCCGGGTGCTCTAGAAGCGCCGACTCGACCTCGAAGGGCCCGATGCGGTAAGACGCGCTGATTATGACGTCGTCCGCGCGACCGACGAACCAGAAGTAGCCGTCTCGGTCGCGGGTCGCCCGGTCGCCGGTGTAGTACCACTCGCTACGGAAGCACTTGGCGTTTGCCTCAGTGTTCTGCCAGTAACCGGGGAAGAGACCGACCGGGCGTTCCGGCTGGACCCGGACGGCGATCTCGCCTTCTTCACCTTCCCGTAGCTCACGACCGTTCTCGTCCACGACGGCCACGTGGTATCCGGGCGCGACTACGCCCATCGACCCCGGCTTGAACTCCAGGCCGGGGAAAGCGGACACCAGCAGCGTCGTCTCGGTCTGTCCGTAAGCCTCATAGATATGGTGTCCGGTGCCTTCACGCCAGACCTCGATCACCTCGGGGTTGAGGGGCTCTCCGGCGCCGAGACAGTGACGCAACGCCTTGGGACGAACGCTTTTGAGGTCCTCCAGAACGAGCATCCGGTAGGCTGTCGGCGGCGCAAAGAACGTCGTGATCGGATACTTCTCGATCATACCGAGGGTCTCCCCGGCGTCGAATCGTCCACGATGGTCCCAGATGAAGATAGCCGCACCCATGTTCCAGGGCGCGAACAGGCAGGACCATGCAGCTTGCGCCCAGCCGGTGTCGGAGAGCGTCCAGTGGAGGTCCGTCGGCCGGTTGTCCATCCAGAACTTCCCGGTCGCGACGTGTCCTATCGGGTAGTTGGCATGGGTGATCATCACCATTTTCGGGTATCCGGTGGTACCGGACGTAAAGTAGATCATCAGGGGGTCCGACGAGGGGTTTTGGGGATTGGGTAGGTCGACCGACGCCTTCTCCATCAAGTCCTCGTAACGATGGTGGTCGCCCGATTCGCCGACGACCACGATTTCCCTCAAGTCGGGACATTCGTCGCGGACGCTCTCGATCTTGTCCACGTTCTCTTCATCGGTGACCGCGACGGTCACTCCTGCGGCGTTGAGGCGGTACGCGATGTCCTTCTCGGTCAGCAAAGTGGTTCCCGGCACCGAGACGAAGCGCCCCCTGATACATCCGAGAACCAGCTCCCACCATTCGACAACACGAGGGAGCATCAGGAAAACGCGGTCTCCGGGTTTCGCGCCAATGCCGCCAAGGGCGTTCGCTGCCTGCCTCGACCGCGTCCCGAACTCGCTGAAGGTGACGTTCCGAGATGAGCCATCTTCGCCGACCCAGACCATTGCGACCTTCGCAGGCTCGCGGCCCCAAGCGTCGAAGACTTCGTAGGCCCAGTTGTAGCGCTCGGGTACGTCGAGCGTGAAAGTTCGGTACGTCTCGGCATAGTTGCCGATCTGGTATTCCTGAACCATGCTAACCGTCCCTCGTTGAGGCTACGGCCGTCGGGGCCTTTGAGCTCGACATCGGCTCGCTGTCCAAGCCGAGCTCAGAGACTATCGCATCGGTGTGCTCCCCTAGTCGGGGAGGTGACCCGGCAGGCGATACGGAGCCCGTCGAAAAGCGCGCGGGGTAGGACAGGTACCTGCTACCCTCGCGGTCGACGTAGGCGTTGCGTGCCTTGAGCTGTGGAGATTCGAAAACGTCCCCGATTTCGGTTACGGCCGCGGCAGGCACATCGGCTTCTAGCAGTAGCTTCTCCCACTCGTCGGCTTCCCGGGTCGCAACCGTACGCTGGATCAGCTCCCGCAACTCTTGTCCGTGCGCCATGCGCTCGGAGAAATCCAACTCGTCCAGGCCATCCAGTCCGGCGACGGCGCAGAAGCGGGCCCAGAAGTGCTCCTCGTGCACGATTCCCAGACTGAGCCAGCGGCCATCGGAGCAAAGGAAAAGACCGTAGTGTGGTATGGAGGTGACATTGGGTTCGCCATCGGACAGACCCTTGGTTCCCACCTCCGAAAGCTCCGGCGTCAGCATCGAAAGGGCTGCTTCCGCCATCGAGAGGTCGATGTAGGCGCCTTGCCCCGTAACTCTTCTTCCGTTGACCGCAGCCAGTGTCGATATGGCCGCGTGAAGGCCTGCAGCCATGTCCGAGACCAGGATGCCCGGGGGCCACGGTCGACCCTCGATCGTTGCCTGGAGTCCCAGGTACCCCGTCAGCGCCATGTAATTGATGTCACGGCCGGGCCGGTCTTTCCACGGGCCGTCCTGGCCGAAACCCGAGATCGAACAGTACACGAGTTTAGCGTTGAGCGCGGACAAAGTCGCATAGTCGGCGCCAAGCCTTTTCGCCACGCCCGGGCGCCAGCCTTCAAGCACGATGTCGGCGACTCGAGCCAGCTCTCCGAGTACCTGGCGTCCGGGCGACGTCTTCAAATCGAGGACGACACTCTCTTTTCCCCGATTGACCCCGGCCCACATCTCTGGGCTGCGCCGTAGGGGATCGCCACCAGGCGGCTCTACCTTGATTACCCGCGCGCCGAGGTCGCCGAGCATCATCGAGCAGAAAGGACCAGGCACGTTGACCGTCAGGTCGACGACGGTCAGATCGGCAAGGGCTTCATGTCGCGGAGTTTAGCAGTGGCTTTGATTGAGCGTCAATCTAGGGGCGAGCAACGCGCGGCTTCGGCGAAAGATGTAATGGTCTTGCGGCTGCTGTAGAATAGCAGCGTGGCTGGCCGTCGACTACGGTGACGCCAAGCGCGGATGAATCGCGCCCGGGCTCCCACGACCACTGGACGTGAGGAGCGCGAGAGTTAAGCCCGAATCCACCGAGGGAGGGCGTCGGGTTAGCATCCTGAAGTGGCCAGAGGGTGCTCTTCTGAATCTGGGATAATGGTTTTGTGACAGCAAAACAGTCCCAGAGAAGGAGCACCCAATAGATGCTACCACGCAACCAGCCCGACCGTATCCGTATCGTCTTTGACGATCACCGCCTGGTGGCCAATGCCGGTCTGCTCCTGCCGGCCACCCTCGCCCGGCATCTGGGCCTGCGGGAACTCGTTGACCATCACCTTGACCTGGGCGGCGCGCCGGGGCGGGCCAACACCGGAGACAAGCTGATGACCCTGGTGGCCTCAGCCATGGCTGGCGGCGACTGCATCGACGACGCTGATGTGTTGCGCACCGGGGGGACGGCATGCACCCTGGGCGGCACGGTCAAGGCGCCATCCACCCTGGGCACCTTCCTGCGCAGCTTCCGGTGGGGCCACGTCCGCCAGCTGGACCGGGTGAGCCGGGAGCTGCTGGCCCGGGCCTGGGCCGCTGGGGCCGGACCCGGCGACGCGCCGTTCACCATCGACCTCGATTCCACCATCTGCGAGACCTACGGACTGGCCAAGGAGGGCGCCCGCCACCACGGCTATACCGGCAAGCGGGGCTACCACCCACTGCTGGCCATCGCCGCCGGCACCGGAGACGTGCTGATGTCCCGGCTGCGCGAGGGCCGGGCCAACACCGCCCGCGGCGCCGCCCACTTCCTGCGGGAGACGGTGGGACGGGTGCGCTACGCCGGGGCCAACGGACGACTCACGCTACGGGCCGACAGCGGATTCTACACTCATGGCGTGGTATCCGTCTGCCGCAAGATGGATGTCCGCTTCTCCATCACCATCCGCCAGCATAAAAGCCTGCACAATCTCATCGAGGCGATACCCGAAGATGCCTGGACGCCGATTCCTTACTGGATGGACGGCGCCGCCGATGTGGCCGAGACCACCTGCACTCCCTTCCAGAGTGAACCTGACGCCGCGCCGGTGCGGCTCATCGTCCGGCGTGTGAAGCCCACGCCCGGTTCCCAGCTGGCCCTCTTCGCCACCTACAGCTATCACGGCTTCATCACCGACCGGGACGGGGAGATGCTCGAACTGGAGGCCGACCATCGCCGCCACGCCGAGATCGAGAATGCCATCCGAGACCTCAAGCACGGTGTGGGGTTGAACCATCTCCCCTCGGGCCGCTTCGCCGCCAACGCCGCCTGGCTGGCGGTACAGGTGATGGCCCACAACATCGCCCGCTGGACAGCGCGCATCGGTCTGGGCGAGCAGGTGGTGACCACCAAGACCCTCCGGCGGCGGTTCTTCTCCCTGGCCGGACGGATCACCCGCTCGGCGCGCCGCCTCACACTGCATCTGCCACAGCGCTGGCCTTGGGAAGCCCAGTTCGATCGTGCCCTGGCCCGATTGCGCGCCCTGCCACTCCCTGCCTGACGGCGGCGGCGGCAACCGGCCGACATCCGGCCAACCGAACGTCCCCGCGAACTCGCGCCAGTCCGGTCTGCGAGTGCCTCTTGCTGTGTCCTCTCCCCGCTATCTCGCCCTGACCAACATTGATTCCCTCGTAAAAACCCGTTTTGAGGAAGTTCCAGCGCTTTAGCACATGTGAGCGCTACCGTATGTTGGGGTAGGACACGGAACAGAGACTGTATATTGTACCCAGGCAAGGGTACGGTTGTTCTAATTCGACCTGCACAGACTTTTTACGAGAGAATCAACATTCGCAGACGGTCACAAAGTCTCCCCGCGGCAACTGAAGACAAACACCGGCCCCCCTCTACCCCAAATCGTGCCCGGACCATCGCCCTCCCTTGCCCCTATCGCCCGTTCCGCTGCTGCATAGTCATCCCTTCGGTGGATTTGGGTTAAGGGAGGGTGTAAACATGGCGAACGCAACTGGCATAGAGTGGCGAGACGAGTTGAAGTCGACGCTGCTTACTCGCAAGGAGCTGGGCGAGGATATGGAGGACGAGGTTATCGAGTCGTTTCTTGCCCGGATGCAGCGCGCAATCGACGAGCAGGTTGAGGCCCGCGTTAACGCCGCGTCCGGGGCAGGGCGTGGAGGGCGTTCCTATAACGTAAAAACCGGTAGGTTAGCGATCGTTGTTTTGTGCCTATCTATACCTTTGCTCGCGATCGCCGGCGGGATCGCCGGCACGCCGGGGATCCTTGCGTTCGTCGCTCTGATCTTGGTTCTGTTGCTGCTCCCTTAGCTGATTTTGATGAGAGTGGTCTTGTGGCCGCTCTCTAGGCCTGAGTTTAACGCCGGAGACCGCGACAGACCGCCTTGGCATCGTGCTTCGGCTCCTTCTTGGATGTACGGCCTTGGCGCTTTACGTTCCACATCTATCTTGCCACCATAGAAAGACTGTACTACTCCCTCTTTGACGCCCCCCCCCCGATTCCTGCCCGAAAGTACCGCACACCGTCATTGCCATGAAATAGACGTGCCTGGGAGGACTTCCACTGGTAGGGGCGCATTGCAATGCGCCCGTCCTGGCTTGAATCGCGGCGCGGCCAAACACACAGAGCCTGCCCTTACATCGACCGGAACTGCTCCGAGACGTGTGCAGGATTTCATCCTTGAGGGTGCTGGTGGCAACCTGCATGGATGATTCCGGCGAAACGCCTGCCCCGAAGAAAGTCGTGGGCCGGAATCCAGAACCCTCGACCGAAGGCAACACCCGCTCGTTGTGGGCTTGTCGAAGGACGGACCCAACCTCACCCGCACCACTAGAGCACGGCCTTTACGGGTCACGTTTTCCTTGACAGCCCAGAACGGATGTGCTACGGTATCTGTGAGGGACAGACCCCAGGCCTGTCCTTTTGTCTTTTCGAGGGAACCAGATGGAACAGTTTCTTCTCTTCAGACATACGGCCTCAGATAGAGACTGGAACGACCGCCTAGCCCGATTGACCGTCACTCCACATACGAAACGGAACAAAACGGATGAAAACGGAACAGTTGAACAGAGGTTCTCAGCTACAAATCGTATCTGGAAACAATCGCGAGGCGTCCCATTTCAGCACCCTCCGCGCTCTCGGCGCGCTCCGCGGTGACTCTCCGGCGGAGAGTTATCCTGTACCCTGCACCCCGTACCCTGTACCCTGTACCCTGTACCCTGTACCCTGTACCCTGTACCCTGTACCCTGTACCCTGTACCCTGTACCCTGTACCCTGTACCCTGTACCCTGTACCCTGTACCCTGTACCCTGTACCCTGTACCCTGTACCCTGTACCCTGTACCCTGTACCCCGTACCCTGTACCCCGTACCCTGTACCCCGTACCCTGTACCCCGTACCCTGTACCCCGTACCCTGTACCCTGTACCCTGTACCCCGTACCCTGTACCCCGTACCCTGTACCCCGTACCCTGTACCCCGTACCCCGTACCCTGTACCCCGTACCCTGTACCCCGTACCCTGTACCCCGTACCCTGTAGAGGTACCCTCAAAAAGTGTGTAAACGGTCAGGCGGTGTACCCTCTCTCTGAACAAGACGGGCTCAAGGCCCAAGAGAGGAGATACACCGCCCATGAGGAAGGAAAGCACTGAGAGTAGGCCGGAGTGGGAGCAGTTGGAGGATTGGGTGCGAAGCCAGGTCCAGAGGCTGGTCCAAGAGTTGCTGGAGGAGGAGGTGACGGCGTTTCTGGGAAGGGCGAAGTCGGCGCTCAGGTCCGACTCGGACTCAGATACCGGCTATCGGAACGGATACGGCAGAGCCCGGAGGCTTACGCTGAGTTCGGGCACGATACAGCTTAGGCGGCCACGAGTCCGCGATACCGAGGAGCAGTTCGAGAGCCGGCTGCTGCCGCTGTTCGTCAACAGGACCAGGAAGGTTGCTGAGTTGATCCCCGAGCTGTACCTGCACGGTCTATCCGAAGGCGACTTCGATCTGGCTTTGCGGGGGCTGCTGGGAGAGGACGCACCGGTATCGGCGAGCACGGTGGCCCGGTTGAAGTCCAAGTGGAACGATGAGCTTGCCCAATGGCGCAGCCGGCCCCTCGATGACCTGGAAGTGGTCTACATGTGGGTGGATGGAGTCTACGTCAAGGCTGGTCTTGAGAAGGAGAAGGCGGCGGTACTGGTGGTGATGGCGGCCCTGAGCGACGGGAGAAAGGTGGTGGTGAGCGCTGTTCCCGGATACAGGGAGTCCACAGAGAACTGGTCCGAGGTGCTCAGGGACATCAAGCGCCGGGGCTTGAGCTGCCCGAGGCTGGTGGTTGGAGACGGACACCTGGGCATCTGGGGAGCTCTGCGCAACGTCTATCCGCAGGCGGCAGAGCAACGCTGCTGGAACCACAAGATCGTAAACGTGCTCGCCAAGCTTCCAAAGCGACAACAGGACCAGGCCAAGCTCATGCTGCGTACTATCCCCTACGCCCAGACTCGGACAGAGGCTGAGCGGCTCAGGACGGTGTTCACCAGGTGGTGCGGCGACCATTCCTACGAGGCGGCCTCAGAGGCCTTGGAGCGGGACTGGGACCGCATGATCACCTTCTATGACTTCCCAAAGGAGCACTGGGGGCACCTTCGCACGACGAACCCGGTAGAATCACCCTTCGCGGCCCTCAGGCTTCGGACCGATGCCGCCAAGCGCTACAAGAGGGTCGATCGGGCGATAGCGGTGATCTGGAAAATGTTGATGGTCGCCGAACAGCGCTTCAGGCGTCTGAAGGCCCCTGAGTTGATCGAAGACGTCTATCTCGGTGCACAGTATGCGGATGGAATCGCCATTGAATCAACGGCTGAGAAGGTCGCCGCCTGATGTCGTTTACACACCTATTGACGTAACCTCACCCTGTACCCTGTACCCCGTACCCTGTACCCCGACCTGTCGGATTTTCCCTGAAAGTGTCGGAACCCCTCAGATACAAATCCGACACTTTCCTACAGATTCCGACACTTCCAAAGAGCGTTTTTTCAAGGCCACTACTAAACCAGGAGGACTTGCACAATGGAAAACGACCCTCAGTCGGAATCGGACGATCTGTCCGAGAAGCAACTCGCCGTCCTCCCGAACCAGGTCTCGTCGCCCTTCGTGCCTGAGGCCGTCCGGTGGCTCAATGGACTCACCACATACTCACTGCACGCCAAAAAGCTTGATCGCAATTTTGGCCCGTAGCCCAAGTTGGGATAGTAGAAAAGTCGTTGAAGTAGCTAACGTCTGGGTTCGAACGGAGAAAAATCCGGCCCGCCAGATCAGCTACGTGACAGATGGGTACAGCTCGTCTTCGCCTGTACCATCGTTGTGGCCGGCGTAGAATACCCGCCACGGGTGATAGGTAGCTCAGAATCTCTATCGTTGACGCAAAGGGCGTATGGCTAGGCTCGGTATCGTCCTATACCACGGGATCGAAAGCGGGGAAGAGCTCCGCCAGTACGGCGTCGCCGCAGAGGCTGCCGGATTTGAATCGATCTGGGTAACCGAGCGGTATTTCCACGAAGAGACGTTTTCGATTCTCGGGTTCCTCGCTGCAGCAACCCAGCGGATACGGCTCGGCGTCGCTGTCGCGAACCCGTACACCCGAAACCCGGCGTTGCTGGCTATGGCCGCCGCCACGCTCGACCGCATCTCTGGGGGGCGCTTCGTCCTGGGGATGGGTAGAAGCGACCGAGACGTAATCGAGGGGCGTCTGGGGTTGCGCTACGGGAATGGGCGCGAAACGCTGGAAGAGGCCGTCTCCGTAGTCAGAGACCTGCTCGCCGGACAGCGTGTAACGAGGCAGAAAGGGCGGTTCCGGCCGTCGGGCGCTCATCTAGAGACGATGCCTGTCCAATCGAAGGTCCCGATATATCTGGGCGCCATAGGTCCAAGGGCCTTGCGTCTGGCGGGCGCCATTGGAGACGGCGTGCTGTTGAACGCATATTCCCCGGTGGAGTACGTCAAGTATGCCGTTCAGGAAGTTCGACGGGGAGCGCACGGTGCCGGACGGTCTCCTGATGACGTGGACGTCGCATGTATGTTGGTAATGCGCCCGGGGAATTCTCGGCACACAGACCACGAGGAACTGCGAAGGAGGATCGCGCGCCTGCTCGCCGAGCGGGACGTCGGTGAGGTCCTGCTTGAGCAAGGTGGATTCGACCCTTCGATTCTCGGAGCGCTGCGCATGTCAGTAGCCGCTGACAAAAGAGAATCGGGTGAGGGATTCGTTACCGACGAGATGGTCGACGCTTTCTACGTGCTAGGATCCCACAAAGCTGTAACGGAGCGAATCGAAGAATATCGGGCGGCGGGCGTCGACGTTCCGTTGCTGCTGCCGAGGCTTGACGACTTCCATGCCGTTGCCTCGGTAGGGACGAACCTTCGGCCATATGTCTGACATACTACGACTGTGGGGTCGATGCACCCGTCTCGATATTGGTCTCAAGTTGGGGTGGCGCGTCCCGAAGACGCGTGGTATAATTTGGAATCCAAATACAGGATCGGTGGCCGGGACGCCGCCGCATCTGGCCGATGACCAAAAGCTTATGGCTGGCGACCGAAGTGTCGCTCAAGCCATAAGCTTTTAATATCCGCCCGAACCCCCTATCTAGCGGATTCAAGGGCATTGGTGCCGAGGTATCGTTGACGGGCCGAGCGGCGATGTGGTAGGTAAGGGCGGGTCGATAGGTCTGCTCTTGAGTGAAAGGACGAGGCACACATGGGCTCCGATATTTTGAGCAAGAAAGCATTGTTGGTATTTGCTGGTGCAGTGAGCCTCGCCGTGGCTGTGGCTTGCGGGGGCGCCGATTCGCCCGGAGCCAGCAAAGTAGCGAAGGGCGCGCTGGAAAGTAGGGACCCGTCGCTGCCTGTCGTATCGGCGACAGACATGCTTCCTGATAGCGGGGACGACTGGTATGTGGCGCCTCAGGTAGGCCCCGGTGAGTTCGGCGATAGCGAGTGGAAGGGCACGAGGCCCACGGAGTTCAATGAGTCTCCGTTGATAGCTGAGCTGGTCAGAAAGGGACTTCCGTGCGGGACCAACACCGGCTTCGAGAAGGCGTGTCCTCCCCTCAAGGAGCGGTTGCCCGTGCCCGAGGACATCCGCGTCGTTGCACCTCCTCAGGAGGTTGGGATATACGGCGGCCATAAGCAGATCTACGCCACTCACGTTGGCTTGAGCCACGACCACTCCAGTGAGACCTGCCTCAGCGGCAGCTACATTCCCGGACAGAAGATCGCCCTTACCTGCAAGGCTGTGGAGATCAGCGAGGACGGCAGAGTATATACGGTCACACTACGGCAGGGTATCAAGTGGTCCGACGGCGTGCCGCTAACCATGGACGACGTGCGGATGGCCTGGGAAGACATCAACTTCAACAAAGAGTACACGACATACGTCGAGCCTAAGTACAAAGACCCGGTCACGGGAAACAGAGTCAAATTCGGGATACAGGACGACTGGACGTTCTGGTTCGCCTACGACACGCCGAACTTCACCATCTTCGAAGGCAAAGGCACCGGCTCAGAGTGGTGTAGTCCTGGCCAGTTCTGCTGGTACGTTCCGGTGCACTGGCGTTCCGATCTCCACCCGAAGTACGCTGACGGCAAGGTGCTGAAGGAAAACCTGAAGGCGCACAGCATCGAAGACTGGACCAAGCTGTGGTACAAGCTGCAGAGCGACGATGAGTACTGCAACGTCAAGCTAGGCGCCTTCTACCACCGTTGCGACGACTCGTTCCTCGGTCGCGGTCAGGAGACTCCGAGCAGATCGGGCTACCAGAAACTCTATCGCAACCCCTACTACTTCTCTGTCGACGTGTACGGCAACCAGCTTCCCTATCTGGACTCTGTGGCCACTACTCAAGTCCAGAGCAGAGAGGTGGCCGCGTTCCGCGCCATGGCCGGCGAGACTGACGGCCCTATGGGCAGAGACCTCAGGCTCAAAGAGCTGCCCCTTCTGCACTACAACATGGAGAAGGCAGACTACAGCATATACCACCAGCCCACCCTTACGGGCATGGACTCAGGGTTGACCATGAGCCAGGACTTCAAAAACGACCTGGAGATTGGGAGGCTTCTGAGGACGAAAGACTTCCGAATCGCGCTGTCGCTGGGCATCGACCGTCAGGGTATCAACGAGGCGATTTTCGCGGGGTTTGGAGTACCTCAGAACTGGGTACCGCACCCGTCAACGCCGTTCTATCCAGGCGACGAGTACGTACTTATGAACGCTACCTACGATCTGGACCGCGCCAAGGAGCTCATGGCGAAGATGGGCTATAAAGACACTGACGGCGACGGGTTCCTGAATCGGCTGGATGGCAAAGGAAACCTGGAGTTGTTCCTCGAGGGCGGAGCGTCCTCTGGGCTCTCCAACATCATGAGCGGCTCCGAACACCTGGACGTCGCGCAGGTACTTCAGAAGCACTGGAGCCTCCTGGGAATCAAGCTGAACTTCCGGCTCGGTCCTCGGGCACACAAGAGGTACGAACAGGGCAAGCAATACATGATGATCAACGGGAACAACTACAACCACGAGGTTTGGGGGCCTTCCTGGGCGGGCCTGACGCCTCAATACCAGGGCCGGTCGATGGGCCCGGAGGTCGCCAGGTACTTCCATACAGGTGGCAAGGAAGGCATGAAGCCTAGTGGACCCTCGCCGGACTGGACCGACGTCTACGGCACAATGTCTCCTGCGAAGAGTCCGACCTTTGGCGATAGCTATCCGTCGGACATCAGTCGGTGTGAATACAAGGGCGAGACGATAGGCTGCATGATGACGCTCCAAAAGCTCATCGTCGAGGGGCGGCAATACCCGAAGTTCCATCCCGAGCGGTTGCGAATCGGCAAGGAAGTATTCGCGATAACCGTCAGGGAGATGTACTTCGTCAACACAATCGGCTTCTCGGGCTGCTGCGGCAACGGTCTGTCTATAGCCAGGAACAATATGAGGAACGTCCCTCGCTGGTCTACCGGCGGAAGTGGTCACGGTTCCTTCGCCGAAATGCAGTACTTCGAGGATGGGATCGACAATTTCAACCACCCAGGAAATCGGTCGAAGCGGTACGGCAGCTGGAGCTTCGCGCAACACAGCTTTGACGACCCGCGTCTGACAGCGTACGGTCAGCAGAAGCTACAGGAGGCACAGCAGAAACAGGCCGCGTCTGTGCCGTAGCATTCAATAGTCATGGATACTCAAAGGGCCCGGACCGCTTCCGGGCCCTTTGACTTTGACGGCGCTGTATCCAACTTGAGTTAGAAGTTGTTCAGGACGGCTGTTGCCAAGAAAAGGACGGTTGGGCTGCCAATGCTTGCAGTCCTCTTCGCCGTTACCTTCTATTTTGGCTGGACCCCTCTCTCGTCCGACCTCCGTGGTGATCTCGACTCTGCCATCGCGCCGGAGCTTCGATGTTTCCAGGGCGTCTGCGAGGAACTCGAGTCCGACTCGACCTTCTACTCTAAGTGGTGGACCGTCTCTCTAACCTACCTGCGCCACACCAGCGTAGGAATGGCCCTCGCCGTTTTGGCTGCAGCCGTCGCGAGCGCGTTCGTGACACCGAAGTCCGCCCGTCCGCACAGATCGGTTGACCACGGCCAGACTGCGAACGGAGAGCCCGCTCTACCGGACATTCGAGGCGTCGGCCGCCAGTCGATTGGGCTCAATGTTCCCGCTCTGGTGATGGCCGTCTTCGTCTTCGCGCCGCTCGTTTGGGCCGGCCGGTCCATCATGAGTGCGGTCGCTGTCCTCGTAGTTGGCAGGCTCGTAGCAGAGAGCCGGCCGAATGGCGGTGGCGACTACGACGGGTCTGACGAAAGACTGGCCGAAGCCGAAGAGGCGCCCGGCTGGCGCTCGGCGGTCGGCGAGGCATTGCGGGACTTGCTCCGCACGATACTGCGCTACTCCGTGGTGATTGTCCCCACTGTGGTTGTAGCCGGCATCCTGGCGGGGCCCGCCGTTCAGCTAGCATCCGCCGACGAGATCGCGCGGTACGTTGGGGACACAGCGACCGGAGTGGCCATCGCGGCGACGCTCGGAATCTTGATTACGGTTCCATTGATGGCGGAGGTACCACTAGTCGCCCTTCTCCTGGCGCTTGGAGTAGGTGCGGCGCCGGCCGCGACCCTACTTTTCGCGAGTGCATTTGGCGGCCCCCTGGCCTTCAGGAGGCTCGTCAGTCTTATTTCCACGCGGAGTGCTGCCATAGTTACAGCCTCAACCTGGGCTGTCGCAGCTCTTGGAGGTGTGGCGGTCGTAGCAGCAATCGCCGCGACGAAGTTGGGGGAGGACCTTGATGCAGAGTCTGTGGACGGGGCGCAGAGTACTAACGTAGCCTCCGTGGCACTAGATGGGCCCGTGTTCGTCAACGCGACTGGAGAGGCGGGGATCGACTTCGTACACCATCCAGGTGAGTGGCAAGAGGACCGGGTCTCGGCCGGCGTTGTTGTGTTCGACTTCAACGGTGACGGGCTTAGCGACATCTATTTTCCCCAACTCGACGGGCCAAACGCCCTGTATCGGAACGACGGAGGGGGCACTTTCTCAGAGGTGGCGGCGGCGGCCGGCGTAGACGACCCGGAAGGCAGCGGCAACGGGGGCTGTGCGGCTGACTACGACAATGACGGCGACCAGGACCTGTACGTCACGAATCACGGGCCAAGCCGGTTCTTCCGGAACGACGGTGACGGTACGTTCTCGGACGCGACCGTTGACGTCGGGTTCGATCATTCGCTGGCAACTCTGCGATCGACTGGATGCTCATGGGGTGACTACGACCGTGACGGCTTCCTTGACTTCGTGGTGGTACGTTACGCCCACAGGCTGGGCTTCGAAGAGATGCAGGTTGACGAATACTCCGCTCTGGTGCCGTCCAAGTCCGACGTTCCGTTTAATCTGGCGGTCGGGCGGCTCAGTCTGTACCACAACAGTCGAGATGGTTCGTTCAGCGACGCGACAGCATTTTTGGGCGATACACGCTATCCGGGCTCCGCTGACCGCGAGGGAGAGGTTGGTAACCTCTGGGGAGCAGGGTTTCAGCCGACCTGGGTCGACTTCGACAATGACCGGGACCCTGACCTCTACGTCGTTAACGACATGGGGGGGATGTTGCAGCCTAATGTTCTGTGGCGCAACGACGGAGCGGCCGCGGATGGTGCTTGGAGGTTTGAGGACGTGTCCGCCTCGTCTGGCGCCGACGCCGCAATCGACGGTATGGCCCTCGCCGTTGGGGACTACGACCTCGACGGGTTCCTGGACTTCTACATGACTAACATCGGCCCGTCGGTGTTACTTAGAAACAATGGAGACGGCCTGACGTTCTCCGACAGCACGGTAGCCGCCGGCGCGGGGATCGGCTTCGTCGGGGCGCAGAAGCGGATGTCCTGGGGCGCAATGTTCTTCGACTACGACAACGACGGCGATGAGGACCTGTACGTCGTTAGCGGTCTGCAGACCCAGAAGAACGTGCTCCTCCGCAACGAACGGGATGGCGCCTTCGTGGACATTTCTTCCGGCAGCGGCGCCGACGACTCTAGCTGGGGCCACGGCGGAGCTTACCTCGATTACGACGGCGATGGCTGCCTCGACCTCGTGGTCTCCAACTGGGCCCAGCCGGCTAGCCTGTTCCGGAACCTCTGCGATTCGGGGGGAAACTGGCTCGTCGTTGAAGCCGCCGGGGCCGACAGCAACCGGGACGGGATCGGCGCAAGGATCACGGTGGAATCGAAGGGGGATCTGCAGGTCAGGGAGATATTCAGCGGAGCCAGCCAGATGGGCCAGAATATGCGCGAGGCCCACTTCGGCCTCGGTACCGCGACTCGAGTGGACACCCTGACCGTTCAGTGGCCTAGCGGACAAGTGCAGACAATGTCGGATGTTCCCGCGAATCGGCGGGTAATCGTGAAGGAGCCTGGCTAGACGTACGCTCCGCCGTCTCCAGGCCACAGTCACGCTAGAGCCAGAGGCGTCGGCGCCTGTGAATGGCGGAGAGATAATGTACCGGCAGGGCGGCTCAAGAGCTGAGATGTGGCGCTTGAAAAGCGTACCGCCTGTCGCCTTCAATCAGGAACGACCGAACCTGACTGAAGGTGGATTGGATGTACAAGGTGGGTATTTACCTCCGTGTTCGCAAGGCTTGTTTCGTCGAAGGGATGAGCGTCCGAGAGGCGGCCCGAGTGTTCGGGCTACACCGGGACACGGTGCGCAAGATGCTCGAGTACTCCGTGCCCCCCGGGTATCGACGGCAACGACCGGCTCGCAGACCGAAGCTCGATCCATATAAGGGTGTGATGGACCAGATCCTGGAGCAGGATCTGAGCTCACCGAAGAAGCAGCGTCACACCGCCAAGCGTATCTACGAACGGCTCAGAGACGAACACGGCTTCCCCGGCAAGTACACGATAGTCAAAGACTACGTTCGAGAACGCCGTCGTCATACCCGCGAGATGTTCTTACCTCTGTCCCACCCTCCGGGACATGCCCAGTGCGACTACGGCGAAGCTCGAGTGATCATCGGCGGAGTGGAACGCAAAGCCCACTACTTCGCCCTGGACCTCCCTCACAGCGACGGGTGCTATGTGAAGGCGTATCCCGCCGAGACGACGGAGTCATTCTGCGACGGACACGTCTCCGCCTTCGCGTTCCTGGGCGGAGTGCCTCAGAGCATCCTCTACGACAACACCACGCTCGCGGTAGCCAGAATCCTGGGAGATGGTCGCCGGCAGCGGACCAGGGTGTTCTCCGAGCTTCAGTCCCACTACCTGTTCGAGGACCGGTTCGGCCGTCCAGGCAAAGGGAACGATAAGGGCAAAGTAGAAGGTCTGGTCGGCTATGTCCGCCGGAACTTCCTGGTGCCCATTCCATCGTTCGAGAGCTTCGATGCCCTCAATGCTCATCTGGAGCAACACTGCCTCAGACGGTTCGAAGATCGACTCCGCGGCCACAACGAGACGATAGGAGAACGGCTGGAGCGGGACCTGGAGAAGCTGCTGCCTCTGCCGGCCGTACCGTACGACGCCAGCGACAAGCACGCGACGAGGGTCAGTTCTCTGTCCCTGGTCAGATACCGGACCAATGACTATTCGGTCCCGGTGGCCTACGGTCATCGGGACGTTCTGGTCCGCGGATATGTACACAAGGTTGTGATCAGCTGTGGCGCTGAAGTCATCGCCCGCCATCGGCGGTCCTACGATCGAGACGACTTCGTCTTCGACCCTCTCCATTACCTGCCGCTCCTTGAGAAGAAGACGAGGGCATTGGATCAGGCGGCGCCGCTGGTTGGATGGGAGTTGCCCGAGGAGTTCGGAGTGTTGCGGCGGTTGCTGGAGTCTCGGATGGGCAAGCGAGGAAAGAGGGAGTTCGTGCAGGTGCTCAGACTGATGGAGAACTTCCAGCCGGAAGAAGTCCACGACGCCGTACGAGACGCCATTCGACTCGGGGCTGTGAGCTTCGATGCTGTCAAGCACCTGGTGCTGTGCAGGATCGAGGGTCGACCGCCTAGACTCGACATGGAGTTGTACCCGTATCTGCCCAGGACCAACGTTGCAACAACCTCGACCAGGGACTACATGGCTCTCCTGGCGGGGAGCCGGTCATGACCAACAAGTCCACGATGTTGCTCGAACACAACCTCAAGCAACTCAAGCTCCCCACGTTCCTGAGGGAGTACGACAAGCTGGCATCCCAGTGTGCCAGTGAGGGAGCCGACCATCCGGACTACCTGCTGCGACTATCGGAGTTGGAGCTGATCGACCGTCACCATCGCATGGTGGAACGTCGGATCAAAGCAGCCCGCTTCCCGGCGACCAAGAGTCTCGACACCTTCGACTTCCTGTCTATGCCGTCCCTGAACGAGGCTCTGGTTCTGGAGCTGGCACGATGCGAGTACATCGAGCGCCCCCACAACGTCATCGCTCTCGGCAACAGTGGCACCGGCAAGACCCATATCGCCCTCGGTCTCGGTCTGGCTGCGTGTCAGAGGGGACTGTCCGTGGGCTTCACCACCGCCGCTGCTCTGGTTCACGAGCTGATCGAGGCCAGGGACGAACGGCGTCTGCTCAACCTGCAGAGAAGGCTCGCACGACTCAAGCTTCTGATCATCGACGAACTGGGCTTCGTGCCCTTGTCCAAGACTGGCGCCGAGCTGCTCTTCGAGGTGTTCAGCCAGCGTTACGAGCGTGGATCGGTCCTGGTGACCTCCAAGTGAGCCCTTCGTCGAGTGGACCGAGGTGTTCGGCTCTGAACGGCTGACCGGAGCTCTCCTCGACCGCCTCACCCACCATGTCGACATCCTGGAGATGAACGGGGACAGCTACCGACTCAAGCACAGCAAGAAGACTTCTGGCCGCCAGCTATCTGACTGACCCTGATCTCCAACGCCCCACGAACCTTGATGCCCATTCTACGGCGTTCAGTGGTACAGTTTTGCTCCGCCCCGCTGGTACGTTTTCACACCGCCCTTGACATTTGGGCGACAGATTGGCGGCAGACCTGACATCCGGCAGGTCGGGCACCGCTGCTGACCCACGTAAGACTCGCTGTCGCGGCAAAGACGGTGCAGCCCCGTCGGTCGGATTACAAAGTCAGTCATTTGACATGCCGTACACTCAGATTGCGACTCCGCTGCATACAGATTCGCAGATGTCACGTGATGCATGCATGTTCAAACCTTGGTTTTGTGCGGTATCAAGAAGGTAGAGCACCCGAAGTGCGATACACCGGACTCCAACGGATGACTACTGATTAAGAGTCACTTCGAACGCCTCCCGCCCCTGACTTCCCAGGCCTGGAGGGTAACGGCTTGCACTCTGCACGTGGAAGGCCGCCATCCGGCGCGCCGACCTTGTCAGTTGACTCCATCGTTCCCACCACCTGCGCTTTACGCACTATTTTGCACGCGAGGGCACCACGGGCCCCCCCCCCATCGATCGCGTCAGGGGTCGGGCACTTCGGCCCGAGGGTACAGTGTGGACAGAATGCTTAGTCAGATATATCCGCATCATTGCCCTATCGCGGGTGCATCAACATTGGGCCGACTCGTCGTCGTCACTGTGGCCTGGTCGGTGTCGATGAACAAGTCGGACAAAGCTCAGATGAGAGAGCCAGTGGGCAAGGCGATTACCACACGGAACGTTCTGCGTATTGCTCCCAAATGCTCCACCGGCTAGACGTCACTCCCGGTAGTACTCCATACCGAAGTGCGTGAGCTGCTCCTCGCCCATCAGCCAGCGCAGGGTGTTCTTGAGCTTGGTCTGCTGGATGAAGAGATCGTGCTCCGGGTAGACCGACGGCGCGTGCTGAGGGCTCTTGAAGTAAAAGGACAGCCACTCCTGGATGCCGCCCAGGCCGGCGCGCTGCGCGAGATCCATGAATAAGACAAGGTCGAGTACCAGGGGAGCGGCCAGTATCGAGTCCGCGCAGAGGAAGTTGACCTTGAGCTGCATGCGGTGACCAAGCCAGCCGAACAGGTCGACGTTGTCCCAACCCTCCTTGGCGTCGCCGCGCGGAGGGTAGTAGTTGATGCGGACCTTGTGGTACGCATCTGAGTAGAGCTCCGGGTATATGTCCGGCTGGAGGATGTACTCCAGCACCCCGAGCTTCGACTCTTCCTTGGTCCTGAAGTTCTCGGGCTCGTCCAGCACCTCCCCGTCTCGGTTCCCCAGGATATTTGTGGAGAACCAGCCGTCCAGGCCGAGCATGCGCGCCTTGAGCATCGGGCCGATGACCGTCTTTACGAGCGTCTGGCCCGTCTTGAAGTCCTTTCCGCAGATGGGGATACCCTCTTGCCTCGCCAGTCGTTCGAAAGCAGGTATATCGACCGTGAGATTAGGGGCGCCGTTGATCAAGGGGACGCCTTCCATCAAGGCGGCATAGGCGTACACCATCGACGGCGCGATTCGCTCGTCGTTGTCGACAAGGCCCCCCATGAAGCTCTCAATATCCTGATGGACCTCAGTCTCGGTAATGAATTTTTCGGTGGAGGCACACCATATCATGACTAACCGGTCGCACCCATTGGCGGCTTTGAACCGGCGGATGTCCTCCCGGACGGCGTCCACGGCCCCCTTTTTGGTCTTCGTGGACTTGACGTTGGTGCCGTTGATGCGCTTGACGTAGTCGGTTTCGAAGACAGCGGGCATCGGCTCGATTGACTTCATGAAATCCGCGATGGGCTCCAGCTCCTCGTGCCGCTTCAGAACGCCGGCAGTGATCGCTGATTCATAGGCGTCGTTAGGGATAGGGTCCCACGCGCCGAAGACGAGTTGATCGAGGTCCGCTAAAGGAACGAAGTCCCGTATCAAAGGCGTACGGTTCTCGGTGCGTTTGCCGAGGCGGATAGTCGACATTTGGGTCAGGGAGCCCACCGGCTGGGCCCCGTTTCGCCGGATGTGCTCGACCCCGGCGAGGAAGGTGGACGAAACGGCGCCGAGACCCACGAGTAGGACCCCGAGCTTCCCATCCGCCGGCTCGATGCTCGGTGTGCCCGCCGAGACAAAATCCTTCGCCTCAAGGCGAACACCTTGTTCGTGGGCCAGCTGCAGTAGCCGTTCATGCCGCTGCGACGGTATCCTCCCAGTCTTCGCCCAGTGCTGCACAGTGCTTTGACGCTTGCCCAGCAACGCAGCCAACGCCGACTGTCCACCGAACCGATCTATGATCTGCTTTGCGGGGTTCTGGTAGTTGTTCATGGAGGACAGCCTAACAATAAATTCGTTAGCCAGTCAAACTTGTTGCACATTCCCCGTTCTCTCCGGTGAGTACCATCGGTGGCGTAGCGGGCCGTCGAATAGAAACAAGGGGAGCTACTCGCGAGAGCCAAGGAGCACCGCTGAGGCGTTTGGGACATTTGTGGGTCTTTGATTGCGCCGGAAGGACGCCATTCCTTTATGCCCGGGGGCGACCTTCGGCACGCTCGACGCTGCTGAGGCCAAGGTGTTCGCTGCCCTGGGCGCGACCGAGTACGTCAGAAGTCCGGGGTTGGCGGAGGTGATGAGGATGCTCCAGAAGGGGAGAACGAGTAGACTGGTCAGCCGGAAGGCCAAACTAGTAAGGAGCGATTGGAATCGATTGATGTCTGTAGAGCCACCGTACTTCCCGAGGTCGGCTCCTCTCGTGGTTGCATTGGGCAACCCTTGGACGTGGCTTGAAGAGCGGCGTTTGGTGCCACCTTCGGATTGGAACGCTGACGGTTGTCACAGAGAGAGTTGTGACCCAGCCCAACGACCTCGACGGCGTGCTACCTGGCCTGACCGAGGGGCAGATGGAGCGCGCCAAGGACTTCATGGAGATGGTGGGCGCTGTAGAGGATCCGGTACCTGCCCAAAACCAGGGCCGTCGTGTTGCACTTCGAAGACAGAATGAAGTTCGAGGAGCTATCAGACATCTACGACCACAACGAGCATCGACGTAAGCAGCGTGTGGAGTTCTTCTGCCGCCTTATCAATACAGTCGTCGACGACGTGCGGCCGTCGGGCATCGTCAGAGTCGACGAAGATGGAGACGACGCGGACGAGGACCAGTAGAGCGTGTCACGCCTCTAGGTTGAGCAACATCAGCGGCGCCCTGAAACTAACTATCAGAGTCCTCAGACGACGACCCCTTGCCCCACCGGCACGAAAGTGGCAAACGAAAAAGGCAGACCCGAATGCCCGCCCCTTTTGATTTGATGGGTCCCGACTAGCTAAATGTAACCAACAACCGAAGCACTTCAACCTGGCGGGATAACCTCAGCCAACACCGGGACCTACGGTCTGTGCGGTCTAGTAGCGGCCGCCGCCACCACCGTAGCCGCGTCCGCATTGACACCATCATCAAGTGGACGTATAGTCTGTGCCATCCTAGATTGATGCGATCCCGACCCGGCGCTGAGGCGGCGAGGCGTGGCTGGCGCGTCGGCCGAGTGGATCTTTGGCAACGGCCTTCAAACTAGGCACCCTCCGGCGCATATGGCGTACCTAGGTCGGCCGTCGTTGGAGTCGGCAGTAGGCGCAATGACATGATGGGTTCAGCGACGCCTGCCGGATGGATCCGGTAGCCTAGCCGCCAAGCTACAATGATCGCTCGGGCCTCTGACCGTTTGACCTATGCCTGAGTGAACGGACCGGAAACACCGGCTCCAGCGTCGCTAATCTAGAAACCGTTCCGGGACAGGCTCTGAAGTCTGCCCTATACGTCTGTGATAGGACGCCCAAGTGATCGCCATCTACCACGTCTAGCGGTGTAACAACTACCTGGCCGGACGCGTCCAATGCATAGGACGCTCGTAATCCAGTTGTAGTGCCTCCGAGATCTTCAGCATTCACCGCTGACTTCATTGCGATATCGCCGAGTGTTCTCTACTGAGGAATTACAGACCTGATCATGGCCGAGCAAGGAAGGAGTTGCTTGTGAATGATGTGAGACTCGTGGTATTCGATCTGGATGGCACGCTGGTGGACTCGATGGGCGATTTCGCCGACCAAGCGGCCAAGCTGATGGCCATACACTACGGTATGTATTACGAGACCGGGTATTCGAAGTACGTGAAGACCAGCGGACTTCCCTTCCGCCAGCAGCTCGATGTTTTGTTCCCCCAAAATTCCAGGAATGACCTTGTGGCACGCCGGTTCGAAGAATGGAAACTCGAAGTGATAGATGATACGTCCTTCCGCCCTGGCGTGGAATATATGTTTGATGGATTGCATGGTCTTGGCGTTCGGATCGCCATCTCATCGAACAACCTCCAGCAGAACGTTGACTACATCTCTCAAAGGTTCCCTCGTCAAGTGGATGCAGTGCTGGGGTTTCGTGGGAACGGTTTTCACAAAGGGATGCCCCACTTTTCATGGCTGGCAGATAACCTCCAGTGCCGGCGCTCCGAGTTGGTGTTCGTGGGAGACTCCCTTAACGACTGCCACATTGCCCTCCGATGCAAGGTGCCGTTCGTGGCGTTTCCAACCACCTTCAATCTTGAAGAGTTTCTGAACGTCGATCCGGATGTGGAGCATGTTGACCCCATCACTGGAATAGTCGACTGGGTCCGGGAGCACCGGTCTTCGGCTCAAACTCATCAGTTTCCGACAATCGATGCAGACCTGCCAATCGCTGCGGCGAAGGACTTCTGATATTGGCAGATCTGGCGGACGGGCCGATGCAAGCGATAATACTAGCGGCCGGACTTGGCACGAGACTTCAGCACCTGACTCACGACCTTCCAAAACCGCTGGTCAAGATCAATGGCAGTCCTTTGATCGACTACTCACTGGGAGCTTTGACGCAGCTCGAACCAATCCACGAGGTGATCGTCGTAGCGGGCCATCTAGGTCGTATGGTAGAGGATCACGTGCTGACCCGATTTCGAAGCTCAGCGGAACGGATTCGAATCATCCACAATGACCAGTACGTGAAGGGGAGTATCCTGACGATCAGGAAGGCGCTCCCTTTCATAGATGGCGATTTCATGGTAATGAACGCGGATCATATCTACAGACCGCGAATCCTCGAAAGGTTCGTCGCCGACTCGCATGGTGTTACGGTTGGCTGCGATTCCGACAGGCAACTCACCGATGACGACATGAAGGTGGTGCTCAAAAATGGATGTCTGTTTGACATCGACAAATCCCTGGCCACCTACGACGCGGGCTATATCGGACTCACATTCGTCGATGAGGCGTCTGCACCAGAGTACTTTCGGTGCGTGGAGTCGGTCTTGGCGAAGGAGGGGGACGGAGCGGCCGTTGAGCGGGTCCTTCTTGAAATGTCGAGGTATGGCATCCGCCCACGAGGGTGCGACCTCAGTCACATTGGATGGTTCGAGGTGGACACGCCCGAGGATCATGCCGTAGCTGAAGCGGGTTTGACGGCATGGGGATTCGATTCTTAGGGACCGACGCTTCGGTGGCGGTTGCTGAAATCGGGTGTGACTGCTCGCGTTGTTCAGCCAGCCCGTCGGAGGAAGCGGTCCCGATGGGACACCGCAGCCGTACGAGTCCAGATCGCTCCCAAGCCGCCTACCGTCTCCCAACGATGGAACGGTGCGATACCAGAAGGTGGAGTTGAGGGCGCTCAAGCCGTATGCGTTCTAGAGCGTCTGACCTTATTCGGTGAAACCGGTCAGGGTGGTCCATACCGCCACGCCGCTCGGTTACTTTGCACAGGCCCCGAAAACGAGGTTCCCCCAACTGTTGGGCATACGTACGATTCCGTCCGCGACAGAGAAGAAGCCCAGGAGGCGCCTCACGGGGAGCCGTTACCTGGTTCCAAACACGCGGTTCTTGGAGAAATCAGGCTGGCAAATAAATAATGGCCCGCGACGTAGTTTCGGTTGCGCGAAGCCCTGGACTGTGGCGAGGTGGTCTTTTGAGCCACGATGACCACCACAATCTCACCGATCGTAGACTTAGCGCTGAGGTAAATGATGCTGCGACGGTTGCATCTGACGGGATGGTAATTCGCCGATGAGGACTCCGATGGGTGGAGGCTCCGTTGTTTCCGCCTACTTGGTAGACCCGATCGTAATCAAGATGGGAGGGCTCTTCGAGCGACTGCCTTTTACGCCGAATCAGGTCACCCTCGCGTCTGCTGCGGTGGGGGTATCGGCGGGGGGCCTGCTCATATTCGACCAATGGCTGCTGGGGGCGTTGGCCATTTTCGCCAGCATGGTGCTGGACGGTCTCGACGGCGAGGTCGCACGCCGGAAAGACATGAAGTCCAAATATGGAGGTTTCCTTGATTCCATGCTGGACAGGGTGGTCGATACTACTGTTGTCCTCGGCATCGCTTACTCCTCAGCGCAGGTCTATGGTGACGTGGCGTGGGTCATCGGGTTTTTGGCGGCCGTCTATGCCTGCGTTCTGAGGTCCTACACGATGAAGCTCGTTGCGGTTGCCACAGGCGTCGAGCCTGCCTGGCACACAGAGGTACCTAAAATCCCTGATGGGAGAGACGTGCGGATGTTCGTCATCACGTTGGGGGTGTTGGGGAATCTGATCGTCGGCTGGTCGGCCATTGCCATCCTGGGGTTCGTGATGGTTGTCGGCATTACCAAATTCGGCTCGAGGCTGCTCTTCTACAGAACCAGGTTGGATTGATTATCTAAGGGGTCTCACGGTGACGCCTAGTCTTCGGCACCACTGGCCGGAGTATCTCATGCACGCGTGGGCACTGGGCACGTTCATGGTGTCGGTCGGCGTCTTCGCCGTGCAGCTGTACGGCAACTCCTCCATCAACGAAGCACTGAACGACCCGACGCTGCGCTTGCTGTACGGCATCGTCATTGGGGGAACGGGGATAGGGATCATCTTCTCCATGGGGAAACAATCCGGCACGTATATGAATCCCTCGGTTTCGGTTGCCTCCGCACAAGTGTGGACCACATCGGACCAGCGACGCAGGCTACCGGTCGATTTAGTTGTCATCTCATCCAAACATCGGCGCTAAGGACGTTCCCAGGTTAGTGCATGCAAAAAAGGGCAGCTACCATTGCCTTTCACCATCCGATTGTGAAATACTGCCGCCACCAAGACCAGGTCCTCAAACTCGCGACTCTTGGTGTTCGCGAGTCCAAATTCGCCGAGTTCGAAGGGGTTGAAGATGCGACTTCTTGGACTCGCAATACAAAGATTTCGATTTTGAACCACGTATAGAAAGGACACGAGAGTATGGCACTAGTGGTCCAACATCATTGAAATGAATACCATGATAGTCATTGTTCCTCTTGGGGGTTCAATCGTAACGTTGAACCGAGGAGGAACCATGATGTCTACCAAGAGGTACCGTATCAGACTGACTACCGACGAACAACAGGAACTCAACGCCTTGGTCTCACGCGGTCGGGCTGCGGCGTACAAACAGACCCATGCGCGCATTCTGCTGATGAGCGATGAGTCACGCTCGGACGGGGGAATGAAGGACGCGGACATCACCAGCGCGCTCGGTGTGGGACAGTCAACGGTCGAGCGAATACGCAAGCGCTGTGTAGAGGAGGGGGTCGAGTCTGCGCTGAATCGCAAAAAGCAACTGCGTCGGCGTCAAAAGAGACTGGACGGCGAAGGTGAAGCACGGTTGATAGCGATGGCCTGCGGGGAACCGCCGGAGGGGCGTGCCAGTTGGACCCTGAAGCTGTTGGCTGACCAGTTGGTCGAGTGTGAGATAGTCGAGACCATTAGCACCGAGACGGTTCGCCAGGCGCTTAAAAAAACGAACTGAAGCCGTGGCTGAAGCAGAGTTGGTGCATCCCGCCCGGTCAGAGCGCGGAGTTTGTGTGCGCGATGGAAGACGTACTGGAGGTCTACCAACGGCCGTACGATGGGAATGAGGTTCTGGTGTGCATGGATGAGACGAGCAAACAGCAAGTCAAGGAGACGCGAGTGCCGCGTCCCGCAGCGCCCGGCTTATCGGCGGCATACGACTACGAATACGAGCGCAATGGAGTGAGCAGCCTGTTCATGCTGTTTGCACCGTTGGACGGATGGCGCCGAGTCGAGGTCAGAGAGCGTCGCACGAAGGTGGACTGGGCGCATGTGATAAAGAAACTGGTCGACGAGGACTACCCCGACAGAGACCGGATCGTGCTGGTAATGGACAATCTCAACACTCACAAGCTGTCCTCGCTATACGAGGCATTCGAGCCTGCTGAGGCGAGGCGTATAGCTGAGCGACTGGAGATACACTACACTCCCAAACACGGGAGTTGGTTGAATATGGCGGAGATAGAGATCGGTGTGCTGGCTCTACAGTGCCTGGACCGACGGATTGCCAATCAAGACATCCTGCGCGGCGAGGTCAATGCTTGGCAGAATCAACGCAACCGGGATGTGATACGAGTGGATTGGCGCTTCACTACCGAGGATGCGCGCATCAAACTAAAGTCACTCTACCCATCAATACAAAAAAGTTGAACCACTAGCGTTCAAGTCGAATAGCACCGGTGATCTCAAAACAGATGTGTTGATAATTGGCTCTGGTCCTCTCGGGAGCACCTATGCCCGCATCCTGGCCATGGACGGGCACAAGGTGACGATGATCGACGCTGGGCCTCAGTTGGACCGTCGTCCGGGGCGACACATGCTGAACTCGTTCGTTCATCAGCAGATGACCAGCCTGTTCAATGACGTGATCACGGGACACCTGCAGACCCTTTCCGTTCCCGCTCACTCGACCTACAACTCAGAGCTATCCCCGTTTGCCTACTGGGCGGACACCAAGGGGTCCAACTACGAGAACGTCAAACAGAACCCCAGCCGCAACATGCCCCACGCCGCCGCCACGTACGCGGTGGGCGGCATGTTCACGCACTGGACAGGCACCGCTCCACGGCAGTACGTGCCGGAGCGCTCACCGCTAATCAGCCCTCAGGAGTGGGACAAGCTGCTTCGACATCGCAGAGAAGTTCTTGAACGTCCATAACACCGGCTTCGAGTCGCCCCTCAGTGACATCGTGATGCGGAGGTTCCAGGAACGATTGAAGGACCGATTGGCGCCAGACCGTCCCGTTCAGCACACGCCCCTGGGTGCAGAACGTCGGGCGGACAACCCCAAGTACGTCCAATGGACCGGGGCGGACACCGTGATGGGGCCACTGCTGGACCAACCCGAGACCTATGCCGACCGTTTCACGATTCTCCCAGAACATCGGGCGCATGAGTTGATATTAGCCGGTAGCAAGGTTGAGTCCCTCGTAAAAACCCGTTTTGAGGAAGTTCCAGCGCTTTAGCACATGTGAGCGCTACCGTATGTTGGGGTAGGACACGGAACAGAGACTGTATATTGTACCCAGGCAAGGGTACGGTTGTTCTAATTCGACCTGCACAGACTTTTTACGAGAGAATCAAGGTTGACCACGTGGTCGTTCAGAATCTCAGCGACTGGAAGACCATCAACGTCTACGCGGACACGGTCATCGTGGCGGCCGGGCCCTGTCTGACCCCTCAACTACTCCACGCGTCGGGCATCCGCCCCTGGGCGTTGGGCAGATACCTGAACGAAAACGTAAATATGGGCTGCAAGGTGATCTACAACCGGGATGTGATCGAAGAACTCAGAGACCTGGAAGACAACCCTGCCAGGGACGAGATTGTTCCAATCCCCAGCGAATGGCACGAACCCATGATCTGGATCCCCGTTTCCGAGAACCGCCTCTGGCATGTGCAGATGCACGGTGATGGACGGCGCACCAAGTACGGAGGAGCCGCTGATGTTCGCATGATTCTGGACCTCGGTTGGTTCGGGATGGTCGACCCGCATGAGGACAACCGCATCACCTTCGACGAGGATGTGCTCGACCGCTTCGGCATGCCTCAGATAACCTTCGAGTACGGGCTTCACGATGAGGACAGGCTACGCGCCCACGGCCAGATGGAGGAGATGCTCACGGCGGCTCAGGCAGTCGGCGGCTTCCTGCCTCCCGACGGCCTGCCTCACTTCAACGAGCAAGGCTCCTCCCTACACTTCCAGAGCACGGTGCAGATGGGAGACAATTCTGACAAGAGCGTGGTGGACACCAATTCCAAGGTCTGGGGTGTCGACAACCTGTACCTGGGCACCGTCGGCGTGATCCCCACCAGACTGGCGTCCAATCCCACGTTGACCGCTGTTGCCATCGCTGTCAAAAGCGCGCACAGCATCACCGGCAATAGCCTGCCCGACAACCTGGATGGCATCTAAACGATAACAACGCCCCAAGACTCCCGGTACGACGCGGCTGATGCGGCGCAGGAGTCTTGTTGATTCGTCAGTCAGCGCTCACTGGGCCCATTCCGATACACTACCAATCGGGTGATGTTAGCGTATGGGACTCACGTGCTGTCGTTCAATGCTGGACAACATGCGTCGATTCGCATCATTCAGATGACTGCGCCCTTTCATGCACAGGACGTACAACTGTGAAACATCGTAAATAGAATCCAACAACCCGAAATGAAACCCTGAGCTCGGACCATCCCTTGAGGAGACAAACATGCTAAGCGGTATGCCCATAAAATTCGGAGCCTCGCCTCTCAACTGGTGGTTCGGCCTCCCAATCCCCCAGAACCTGATACCCACCGCCGACGACATCCTCAGGGAGATCGCGGAGACAGGCTACGCCGGAACAGAACTGGGAGGCGCGATGCCCAGCGATCCGGCCAAGCTGACGCCTCTCCTGGAAAAGCACGACGTGGAGCTGGCCGGAGGTTGGTTCGGTGCCGAACTGCTCTCCCAGCCCTTCGAGGACCAGAAGAAGAAGTTCACAGACTTCATGATGGACCTCAAGCGCATGGGGTCCAAGACCGTGGTAATCGCAGAAACCACCCACGTTCCGATCGGTCTGCCATATGCTGATCAGGTGTACAAGGACGTACTGACTGAAAACCTGTTCCCCTACACATTACCCTTCCTGCGGGACCACGAATGGAAGACCCTTGCAGACGGGCTGGAGGTTTTCTGGAACCTGGCCCAACAACAGGACATGCAACTGGCATACCACGCTCGTATGCAACTGCTGGTGCAGGACCAGTGGCAAATCGAACGGTTGATGGAGGAAGCACCATTCCTGACGAGGTATCTTCAAAAAGTGTGTAAACAGTCAGGCGGTGTACCCTCTCTCTGAACAACATGGGCTCAAGGCCCAAGAGAGGAGATACACCGCCCATGAGGAAGGAAAGCACTGAGAGTAGGTCGGAGTCAAGGGAGGTACCCTCAAAAAGTGTGTAAACGGTCAGGCGGTGTACCCTCTCTCTGAACAAGACGGGCTCAAGGCCCAAGAGAGGAGATACACCGCCCATGAGGAAGGAAAGCACTGAGAGTAGGTCGGAGTCAAGGCCGGAGTGGGAGCAGTTGGAGGATTGGGTGCGAAGCCAGGTCCAGAGGCTGGTCCAAGAGTTGCTGGAGGAGGAGGTGACGGCGTTTCTGGGAAGGGCGAAGTCGGCGCTCAGGTCCGACTCGGACTCAGATACCGGCTATCGGAACGGATACGGCAGAGCCCGGAGGCTTACGCTGAGTTCGGGCACGATACAGCTTAGGCGGCCACGAGTCCGCGATACCGAGGAGCAGTTCGAGAGCCGGCTGCTGCCGCTGTTCGTCAACAGGACCAGGAAGGTTGCTGAGTTGATCCCCGAGCTGTACCTGCACGGTCTATCCGAAGGCGACTTCGATCTGGCTTTGCGGGGGCTGCTGGGAGAGGACGCACCGGTATCGGCGAGCACGGTGGCCCGGTTGAAGTCCAAGTGGAACGATGAGCTTGCCCAATGGCGCAGCCGGCCCCTCGATGACCTGGAAGTGGTCTACATGTGGGTGGATGGAGTCTACGTCAAGGCTGGTCTTGAGAAGGAGAAGGCGGCGGTACTGGTGGTGATGGCGGCCCTGAGCGACGGGAGAAAGGTGGTGGTGAGCGCTGTTCCCGGATACAGGGAGTCCACAGAGAACTGGTCCGAGGTGCTCAGGGACATCAAGCGCCGGGGCTTGAGCTGCCCGAGGCTGGTGGTTGGAGACGGACACCTGGGCATCTGGGGAGCTCTGCGCAACGTCTATCCGCAGGCGGCAGAGCAACGCTGCTGGAACCACAAGATCGTAAACGTGCTCGCCAAGCTTCCAAAGCGACAACAGGACCAGGCCAAGCTCATGCTGCGTACTATCCCCTACGCCCAGACTCGGACAGAGGCTGAGCGGCTCAGGACGGTGTTCACCAGGTGGTGCGGCGACCATTCCTACGAGGCGGCCTCAGAGGCCTTGGAGCGGGACTGGGACCGCATGATCACCTTCTATGACTTCCCAAAGGAGCACTGGGGGCACCTTCGCACGACGAACCCGGTAGAATCACCCTTCGCGGCCCTCAGGCTTCGGACCGATGCCGCCAAGCGCTACAAGAGGGTCGATCGGGCGATAGCGGTGATCTGGAAAATGTTGATGGTCGCCGAACAGCGCTTCAGGCGTCTGAAGGCCCCTGAGTTGATCGAAGACGTCTATCTCGGTGCACAGTATGCGGATGGAATCGCCATTGAATCAACGGCTGAGAAGGTCGCCGCCTGATGTCGTTTACACACCTATTGACGTAACCTCAGTCAAGGCCGGAGTGGGAGCAGTTGGAGGATTGGGTGCGAAGCCAGGTCCAGAGGCTGATCCAGGAGTTGCTGGAGGAGGAGGTGACGGCGTTTCTGGGAAGGGCGAAGTCGGCGCTCAGATCCGACTCGGACAACGATACCGGCTATCGGAACGGATACGGCAGAGCCCGGAGGCTTACGCTGAGTTCGGGAACGATACAGCTGAGGCGGCCGCGAGTCCGCGATACCGAGGAGCAGTTCGAGAGCCGGCTGCTGCCGCTGTTCGTCAACAGGACCAGGAAGGTTGCTGAGTTGATCCCCGAGCTGTACCTGCACGGTCTATCCGAAGGCGACTTCGATCTGGCTTTGCGGGGGCTGCTGGGAGAGGACGCACCGGTATCGGCGAGCACGGTGGCCCGGTTGAAGTCCAAGTGGAACGATGAGCTTGCCCAATGGCGCAGCCGGCCCCTCGATGACCTGGAAGTGGTCTACATGTGGGTGGATGGAGTCTACGTCAAGGCTGGTCTTGAGAAGGAGAAGGCGGCGGTACTGGTGGTGATGGCGGCCCTGAGCGACGGGAGAAAGGTGGTGGTGAGCGCTGTTCCCGGATACAGGGAGTCCACAGAGAACTGGTCCGAGGTGCTCAGGGACATCAAGCGCCGGGGCTTGAGCTGCCCGAGGCTGGTGGTTGGAGACGGACACCTGGGCATCTGGGGAGCTCTGCGCAACGTCTATCCGCAGGCGGCAGAGCAACGCTGCTGGAACCACAAGATCGTAAACGTGCTCGCCAAGCTTCCAAAGCGACAACAGGACCAGGCCAAGCTCATGCTGCGTACTATCCCCTACGCCCAGACTCGGACAGAGGCTGAGCGGCTCAGGACGGTGTTCACCAGGTGGTGCGGCGACCATTCCTACGAGGCGGCCTCAGAGGCCTTGGAGCGGGACTGGGACCGCATGATCACCTTCTATGACTTCCCAAAGGAGCACTGGGGGCACCTTCGCACGACGAACCCGGTAGAATCACCCTTCGCGGCCCTCAGGCTTCGGACCGATGCCGCCAAGCGCTACAAGAGGGTCGATCGGGCGATAGCGGTGATCTGGAAAATGTTGATGGTCGCCGAACAGCGCTTCAGGCGTCTGAAGGCCCCTGAGTTGATCGAAGACGTCTATCTCGGTGCACAGTATGCGGATGGAATCGCCATTGAATCAACGGCTGAGAAGGTCGCCGCCTGATGTCGTTTACACACCTATTGACGTAACCTCAGTCAAGGCCGGAGTGGGAGCAGTTGGAGGATTGGGTGCGAAGCCAGGTCCAGAGGCTGATCCAGGAGTTGCTGGAGGAGGAGGTGACGGCGTTTCTGGGAAGGGCGAAGTCGGCGCTCAGATCCGACTCGGACAACGATACCGGCTATCGGAACGGATACGGCAGAGCCCGGAGGCTTACGCTGAGTTCGGGAACGATACAGCTGAGGCGGCCGCGAGTCCGCGATACCGAGGAGCAGTTCGAGAGCCGGCTGCTGCCGCTGTTCGTCAACAGGACCAGGAAGGTTGCTGAGTTGATCCCCGAGCTGTACCTGCACGGTCTATCCGAAGGCGACTTCGATCTGGCTTTGCGGGGGCTGCTGGGAGAGGACGCACCGGTATCGGCGAGCACGGTGGCCCGGTTGAAGGATAAGTGGAACGATGAGCTTGCCCAATGGCGCAGCCGGCCCCTCGATGACCTGGAAGTGGTCTACATGTGGGTGGATGGAGTCTACGTCAAGGCTGGTCTTGAGAAGGAGAAGGCGGCGGTACTGGTGGTGATGGCGGCCCTGAGCGACGGGAGAAAGGTGGTGGTGAGCGCTGTTCCCGGATACAGGGAGTCCACAGAGAACTGGTCCGAGGTGCTCAGGGACATCAAGCGCCGGGGCTTGAGCTGCCCGAGGCTGGTGGTTGGAGACGGACACCTGGGCATCTGGGGAGCTCTGCGCAACGTCTATCCGCAGGCGGCAGAGCAACGCTGCTGGAACCACAAGATCGTAAACGTGCTCGCCAAGCTTCCAAAGCGACAACAGGACCAGGCCAAGCTCATGCTGCGTACTATCCCCTACGCCCAGACTCGGACAGAGGCTGAGCGGCTCAGGACGGTGTTCACCAGGTGGTGCGGCGACCATTCCTACGAGGCGGCCTCAGAGGCCTTGGAGCGGGACTGGGACCGCATGGTCACCTTCTATGACTTCCCAAAGGAGCACTGGGGGCACCTTCGCACGACGAACCCGGTAGAATCACCCTTCGCGGCCCTCAGGCTTCGGACCGATGCCGCCAAGCGCTACAAGAGGGTCGATCGGGCGATAGCGGTGATCTGGAAAATGTTGATGGTCGCCGAACAGCGCTTCAGGCGTCTGAAGGCCCCTGAGTTGATCGAAGACGTCTATCTCGGTGCGCAGTATGCGGATGGAATCGCCATTGAATCAACGGCTGAGAAGGTCGCCGCCTGATGTCGTTTACACACCTATTGACGTAACCTCTTCCTGACCTTCTGCATGGACACGGGGCACCTGTACTTTGCGGGGATGGACCCGGCCAAGATAATCGAAAAGTTTATCGACAAGACCGTCCACATCCACTTCAAGGACGTCCGGCCCGACATCATAGCGCGGGCCAGACGGGAGCCGATGCCCTGGATGTGGGCTAAGATCGAGGGTGCGTTCACGGTTCCCGGTGATGGCGGCATCGACTTTCTACCTATCCTCGAGACCATCAAGGAGAACGATTGGAAGGGCTGGATAGTGGTCGAAGCCGAGCAGAACCCGCTGGTGGCGAACCCCTACCTGTACTCAGGGCTGGCCCGCGAGTACCTGAAGGACGTGACCGGCATTTAACGGCTCCTGGACGAGTCGGCAGGCGCCTATTCCCCTACGGACTACGAAAGAACAGGACCCAAAGTAAGGAGTATCGCCAATGCTTGCGCTGTTCGTGACCTTTCACATCAAGCCCGGTCGTATGGACGAGTTCGTCGATGTGTCGGTAGCCAACTCGCGAGGCTCCATCAACGGCCCAGGCTGCTTTGCTACTAGCATAATTCAGGACCCGGACGACGAAAACGTAGCCCACGTCTTCGAAGCCTTCGCCGACGATAACGCGTTGGAATTTCACCACCAGCAGGAGTACTACAAAGATTGGGAGGCGAAAACGGCAGAATTGATGTCTGAACCCTACTCCTACGTCCGACAGTCGAACTTCCCTGCGTCAGGTGGCATCAAGTTCCTGAAGCGGGCCGTCGGTGCGTAGGGCCGTCGGGTAATCGGGGTTTTTCAGGTATCAGGTTTCAGGGGTTTTCTCTCTGGGGCCGCAGCCGAAGCAACTGTCGTTGGCGAGAATAGACTGCTCGGAGTTTTCTCAGAACGACATCGCTTACATCGCGTCATCAATGAAAACTGTGAATGGCGGAGAGATAATGTACCGGCAGGGCGGCTCAAGAGCTGAGATGTGGCGCTTGAAAAGCGTACCGCCTGTCGCCTTCAATCAGGAACGACCGAACCTGACTGAAGGTGGATTGGATGTACAAGGTGGGTATTTACCTCCGTGTTCGCAAGGCTTGTTTCGTCGAAGGGATGAGCGTCCGAGAGGCGGCCCGAGTGTTCGGGCTACACCGGGACACGGTGCGCAAGATGCTCGAGTACTCCGTGCCCCCAGGGTATCGACGGCAACGACCGGCTCGCAGACCGAAGCTCGATCCATATAAGGGTGTGATGGACCAGATCCTGGAGCAGGATCTGAGCTCGCCGAAGAAGCAGCGTCACACCGCCAAGCGTATCTACGAACGGCTCAGAGACGAACACGGCTTCCCCGGCAAGTACACGATAGTCAAAGACTACGTTCGAGAACGCCGTCGTCATACCCGCGAGATGTTCTTACCTCTGTCCCACCCTCCGGGACATGCCCAGTGCGACTACGGCGAAGCTCGAGTGATCATCGGCGGAGTGGAACGCAAAGCCCACTACTTCGCCCTGGACCTCCCTCACAGCGACGGGTGCTATGTGAAGGCGTATCCCGCCGAGACGACGGAGTCATTCTGCGACGGACACGTCTCCGCCTTCGCGTTCCTGGGCGGAGTGCCTCAGAGCATCCTCTACGACAACACCACGCTCGCGGTAGCCAGAATCCTGGGAGATGGTCGCCGGCAGCGGACCAGGGTGTTCTCCGAGCTTCAGTCCCACTACCTGTTCGAGGACCGGTTCGGCCGTCCAGGCAAAGGGAACGATAAGGGCAAAGTAGAAGGTCTGGTCGGCTATGTCCGCCGGAACTTCCTGGTGCCCATTCCATCGTTCGAGAGCTTCGATGCCCTCAATGCTCATCTGGAGCAACACTGCCTCAGACGGTTCGAAGATCGACTCCGCGGCCACAACGAGACGATAGGAGAACGGCTGGAGCGGGACCTGGAGAAGCTGCTGCCTCTGCCGGCCGTACCGTACGACGCCAGCGACAAGCACGCGACGAGGGTCAGTTCTCTGTCCCTGGTCAGATACCGGACCAATGACTATTCGGTCCCGGTGGCCTACGGTCATCGGGACGTTCTGGTCCGCGGATATGTACACGAGGTTGTGATCAGCTGTGGCGCTGAAGTCATCGCCCGCCATCGGCGGTCCTACGATCGAGACGACTTCGTCTTCGACCCTCTCCATTACCTGCCGCTCCTTGAGAAGAAGACGAGGGCATTGGATCAGGCGGCGCCGCTGGTTGGATGGGAGTTGCCCGAGGAGTTCGGAGTGTTGCGGCGGTTGCTGGAGTCTCGGATGGGCAAGCGAGGAAAGAGGGAGTTCGTGCAGGTGCTCAGACTGATGGAGAACTTCCAGCCGGAAGAAGTCCACGACGCCGTACGAGACGCCATTCGACTCGGGGCTGTGAGCTTCGATGCTGTCAAGCACCTGGTGCTGTGCAGGATCGAGGGTCGACCGCCTAGACTCGACATGGAGTTGTACCCGTATCTGCCCAGGACCAACGTTGCAACAACCTCGACCAGGGACTACATGGCTCTCCTGGCGGGGAGCCGGTCATGACCAACAAGTCCACGATGTTGCTCGAACACAACCTCAAGCAACTCAAGCTCCCCACGTTCCTGAGGGAGTACGACAAGCTGGCATCCCAGTGTGCCAGTGAGGGAGCTGACCATCCGGACTACCTGCTGCGACTATCGGAGTTGGAGCTGATCGACCGTCACCATCGCATGGTGGAACGTCGGATCAAAGCAGCCCGCTTCCCGACGACCAAGAGTCTCGACACCTTCGACTTCCTGTCTATGCCGTCCCTGAACAAGGCTCTGGTTCTGGAGCTGGCACGATGCGAGTACATCGAGCGCCCCCACAACGTCATCGCTCTCGGCAACAGTGGCACCGGCAAGACCCATATCGCCCTCGGTCTCGGTCTCGCTGCGTGTCAGAGGGGACTGTCCGTGGGCTTCACCACCGCCGCTGCTCTGGTTCACGAGCTGATCAAGGCCAGGGACGAACGGCGTCTGCTCAACCTGCAGAGAAGGCTCGCACGACTCAAGCTTCTGATCATCGACGAACTGGGCTTCGTGCCCTTGTCCAAGACTGGCGCCGAGCTGCTCTTCGAGGTGTTCAGCCAGCGTTACGAGCGTGGATCGGTCCTGGTGACCTCCAAGTGAGCCCTTCGTCGAGTGGACCGAGGTGTTCGGCTCTGAACGGCTGACCGGAGCTCTCCTCGACCGCCTCACCCACCATGTCGACATCCTGGAGATGAACGGGGACAGCTACCGACTCAAGCACAGCAAGAAGACTTCTGGCCGCCAGCTATCTGACTGACCCTGATCTCCAACGCCCCACGAACCTTGATGCCCATTCTACGGCGTTCAGTGGTACAGTTTTGCTCCGCCCCGCTGGTACGCTTTCACACCGCCCTTGACATCCCGGCTACCTCCTCCAAGACCTTTAGGCTGACCCCAAAGCTAGAGCGAACTGTTCCGTCGGCCCCTTCGGTGGCATCCTTCAAAACAGCCAGGCGAAAGTTTCGATCCTGTGAACCCGACCTATTGGAGTAGTGGTAGGGTCTGGTGGCTGCCGCAGGATCGCCGGAGTCCGGCCCGGCGATCGCATCCAGCACCAATCCGCAGTCGTCGGCCGTCTGGCCGAGCGGGCCCAGTTTGTCCAGGGAAGCCGATAACGGCATCGCCCCGTACCGGCTGACCCGCCCGAATGTGGGCCGCAGCCCGGTGACTCCACAATAAGCCGCGGGAATCAGGATTGATCCCCAGGTTTCGGAACCAATAGCAAATGGAACGAGTCCGCCAGCCACTGCAGAGGCTGATCCGCCGGACGAACCGCCGCTCCAATGCTGTTCGTCCCAAGGATTGAGGTTAGGTCCGGTTAGCGAGGCATCTGGGCCGTCGTAGTGCATTCCTCCAGCCAGTTCGACCATCGATAGTTTCGCGGCTAGCACGGCGCCCGCGCTGTCAAGCCGTGCGATAACGGTGGCGTCGTAGTCAAACAGCTGACCGCGCAGCGGAGCCGCTCCCCAGGTGGTCGGAATGCCGCCGGATGTCGCTAACAGATCTTTCGCGCCGTACGGTATTCCGTGGAGAGGGGTCACGTCCCGTCAAGTGGTGTAAGAGTGCGTCATCCTGTTGATGTTGTTTAGGCGGCAGTCGCCTCCGCGAGATCGGCCTCCGGAAGAGCTTCGTTGAAGGTCAGCACGACAGGTGTGAGGTATCGACGGCCAACGGCCCATTCGTCGTGCTGCTCAGCCAGGACGGCGCCAACTAGGCGGCGCACGGCCGGCCGGTTGGGGAAGATGCCCACGACATCGGTGCGGCGTCTGATCTCCTTGTTGAGACGCTCCTGTGGGTTGTTGGACCAGACCTTCTTCCAGTGGGCGAGTGGGAAGCTGGAGAAGGCCAGGACGTCGGGTCCGGCCTCGTCCAGTAGAGAGGCGACCTGAGGGAACCTGTTCTGGAGTTGATCGGTCACCCTGTCGAGCTGGGCGTGTACCTCATCGGGGGAGGGTTGCTGGTAGATGGTGCGGACCATGGTGGCTACCCATGGCTGGGCGCGCCTGGGTACCCGAGTGAGCAGGTTGGTCATGAAGTGGGTACGGCACCGTTGCCAGCTGGCCCCGCCGAAGACTGCGGCGATGGCGCCGCGGAGTCCCTGATGAGCGTCCGAGACCACCAACTCCACCCCGCCGAGGCCCCTGGCGGACAGCGAGCGTAGGAAGGCCAGCCAGAAGGCGCCGTCTTCACTCGTACCCACGTCCATCCCAATGATCTCCCGCTTGCCCTCGCCATTGACGGCCGTCGCCACCACCACGCTGACGTTGACGATCCTGCCGTCCTCCCTGACCTTCTGGGTCAGTGCGTCCAGCCACAGGTAGGGGTAGGGTCCAGCGTCCAGCGGACGGCCCATGAAGCCATCCACCACCACGTCCAGCTCCTGACAGATGCGCGACACCTGGCTCTTCGAGATGCCATCGCATCCCAACGCCTTGACCAGATCATCCACCCGCCTTGTGGATACACCTTCCACGTAGGCCTGCTGGATCACAGCCAGCAGAGCTCGCTCGCTGCGACGCCGTGGGCTCCAGCAGGCTCGGGAAGTAGCTCCCCTCTCTGAGCTTCGGGATGTGCAGCTCCATAGTCCCTACCCGGGTATCCCACGCCCGGGACCGATACCCGTTGCGCTGGGTCACCCGCTCAGGGCTGCGTTCTCCATACTCAGCACCGATCCTCGATGACACCTCCGCATCCATGATCCCCTCTACCAGCACTCTCAGAGCCTCCCGTAGGAAGTCCACGTCACCGTCCATTCCCCCCTTGTGCAATAGCTCCAGCAGGTCCATCCTTTCCTTGACCACCGTTGTCCTCCTTTTCTCGAGCTTTCTTCTTTGCCCGCTAAGGATGACGCGGTGGTCTCTCTTTCTCCAGACCCTCTCCCTCTTACACCACTTCCTGGGACTCTACTGGCAGTACCTACACCATGGCCGACGCTGATGAGGGCAAGAGCATCAAGGTGCGGGTGTCCTTCACCGACGACAGGGGCAACGAGGAAACGCTGACCAGCGCGGCGACTGCGGCTGTGGTAGCCGCGCCCACGCCGCTGACGGCGGAGTTCCTGGATACGCCGGAGTCCCACGACGGGCAGAGTGCGTTCACCTTCGAGCTTCGGTTCAGCGAACACTTCGGCCTGAGCTACAAGACCCTGCGAGACCACGCCTTCACGGTGACCGGAGGCGAGGTGACCAAGGCGCGGCGTCTTGAGAGGGGCAGCAACATCCGTTGGGAGATCTCCGTCAGGCCGAGCTCCAACGGAGACGTGACCATCGTGCTGCCCGTCACCGAGGACTGCGAAGCCCAGGGCGCGGTCTGCACCGGGGACGGCAGGTCGCTGTCCAACCGGCTGGAGCTTACCGTCTCCGGGCCGAGCGGATAGACCCGGGCGGGCCGTCTGCCGGATTCCCGGACAACGAAAAAGGCCCGCACACATGGATGTCCGGGCGGGGCGGCAGCCTCGCTTGGACGCGGGCAGGTGGCGGCGAGGTTGTGCGCCGTATGCCGTTCTGCCTGGGGATGACGGACGGCCTGGTCACCCCCACTTGGAGAGGGCCATTGATGAACTCCGGGGAAGGACCGGCTCGATGCCGCGACAGCGCACTGACCACAGCAGAAGAGTCTACGTCGTACCCGACGACTTCCCCCAGCGGCTGAAGCGGCTCATGGAGGAGGCCGACATGTCGCAGGCTGAGCTGGCCCGCCGTCTCGGGACCTATCCCTACACCGTGAAACGGTGGACGAAGAAAGGGGTGCGGCCCCATTATCAGTATCAGATGGCGCTGCTGGACCTCGCCGACGACCTGGGGCTAGCTCACCTGCTGACCGCGTGGACACTCCCGGACGAACAGCGGCCTGAGACGCCCGCCCCAGCCGTCCCGCCCCGGCGCCGGAGTCCCAGGAGGAAAGCCGCCCGTCGGCGAGGCGGCGACGACCGCAGGGGCTGAGACGCAAATAGGGCGGCATACATGGGACGTTCCATCGGAAGGGCGTCCCCGTCCGCAGAACGCATGGGATTGGACCGTTCCCCCGCTCCCGTCCTATGTCGGCGATGCAACGGCGGGCAGGGTCCAGAGCGTCCAGGGTCTTCAGGGCCGACAACAGGAACGACTCGCTCCCCCTCTGAACTCAGCACCCGCACGTGGCAGCCACACGGCGGCAGGGCGCAAGCTGTCAACCTGGCATTGCATTGCGGGGACAGCTACCCCATCATAGAGGCATCGTCCGCGCCGGTCCCGTAACGGGGCTGAGCAAAGCCCGCGAGGGCATGGACCGGCGAGGCCCTCAGGCCGGACTCCCACCCGCCGATGGATGCGGACCGAGGTCCGGGCCGCGGGCCGGAGCCTGCCCCATCCAGGCGGCCATATCCGCAACGGGGAACCCGCCCGATAGGGAGACATCAAGACACACGGGAGGAGCGTCATGACCGGTGAGCATGGCGGGATGGACCAGGGAGAGCCATCGGAAGACTACCTCAGGTTTCGCAGGATGATGGACGGCGTGGGTCGCGAGGGCCTTCTCCGGATGCTCAAGCACCTGACGGAGGCGATCGAGGCGAACCCTCACGACACCGAGGCCCTGGCCGCCAGGGGGCTGGTATACAGCGAGCTGGGGGACCACCGCCGCGCGGCAGAGGACAACGGCAGCATCATCGCCCTCGAACCCGACAATGCGGGCGCCTACTTCGACAGAGCCCGCGCCTACTCCGCGCTGGAGGAGCACCGTGCGGCGGTGGAGGACTACGCCGCCGCCATCCGCCTGGCTCCCGGCAATGCCGCGGCGCACAACAGCCGGGGGGCGTGCAATTCCGAGCTGGGCAACCTGGCCGGGGCGATCAACGACTTCGACGTGGCCATCCTGCTGGCCCCCGACGATGCCGACCACCACTTCAACAGGGGGTTGACCTACGCCGCGATGGGAGAGCACGGCCGGGCGGTGGAGGACCTCGGCAGGGCCATCGAACTCGATCCCTGCCTCGCCGAAGCCCGCTACCACAGGGGGATGGCATACCGCGACCTGGGCGAGATGGACAAGGCCCTGAGCGACTTCGACGCCGCCATCGAGCTTCAACGGAGCTACGGCCTCGCCCGCTACGCCAGGGGGATCACCAAGCTCAATCTTGAGGCGTACGACGCCGCGCTCCGCGACTTCGATGCCGTCCTGGGCCTCGACCCCGACAGCGCCGCCGCGCTCCGCGGCAGGGGCATAGCCCTCGGCAGCCTGGGCCGCGACGAGGAGGCGCTAGAGGAGCTCGACAGGTCCCTGGGCCTCGACCCCGGCAACCCTGAGACCCTCACGGCCAGGGGGCTGGCCCACACCAGCCTGGGGAGGCACGAGCAGTCGATAGAGGACTACACCTTGGTCATCGACCTCGACCCCCTCAACACACGAGTCCTCTACAACAGGGGGACCGCCCACATGTACCTGGGCCAGCACGAGAGGGCGATTGAGGACTTCAGCGCCGTCATCGAGGCCGACCCGGACAACTTCGGCGCATACATGACGAGGGGGTTCGTCCGCACCACCCTGGGGAAGCACGGAGAGGCGGTCGGGGACTACGACAGGCTCGTCGAGCTCGCCCCGGACGACTCGACGGGGTACTACCTGCGGGGCTACGCCCTCGCCAAGCTGGGGGAGCCCCGCAGGGCTGTCGAGGACTTCGGGCGGGCCATCTCCCTCGACCCGGACAACATCGACGCCCGCTACCAGAGGGCGAGGCTGTACCGCAACATGGGCGAGCCGGACAAGGCGGTGCGGGACTACGACGAGATCATCCGCCTTCAACCGGACAACTCATCCGTCCGCAGCGACAGACAGCTCGCCGTCGAGCAGGCAGAGGCGGCCCGGCGCTGAACCGGCGGACGTGTGGAAGACCGGCGATGATTTCGGGCAACAAAAAAAGGCGGCATACATGGGAAGCCAGGGGGAGGACGCCACAGACGTAGCGTGATGTCCTCCCCCCGTGTTGTGGCGGTCTGGCGTACCGCGCCTGCCTGTAGCTAGGCAGACAGGCCGACCGCTTCCTCCTCCCGCTCCTGCTCCACCGCCCACTCGAAGAGGGACAGGGGCGGAGCCTGGGCCTTGCGGCCCTTCGGCTTGACCGGCTCCTCGGCCATGAACTCCGCCCAGGAGAACAGCGACCGCTGCGGCTCCGGGGCCTCGTCGTCGCGGTGGCCGTTGCCCCCGTATCCAGTACGGGGCGGGCTATTGACCGGGACAGGCGCGTGGCCGTTCCCGTTGGCGTGGTGTCCGTTGCCTGGCACAAGCTCGACGGTCGGCCCGATGGCGTCGTGGTGGCCGTTGCCGCCGTTCCCGTTGATCTCGACGGCCTTCCAGCGGTCATCCACCAGCAGCTCCTCGGCGGTGGCCTCGGCGTCCCGCGTCTGGGCGAACACCTCCTCCACCGTCTCCGCCTCGTCCTCGTCGCCGCTGACGATCTTTCGGGCCAGGGTCATCATCAGGTCGTCCCCATCGTCCCCGAAGGCGGCCAGCCCGTCCTCCGGCAGCTCCCCCTCGACGGCGAGGGAGCTTTGCAGCTTCTTCGCCACCAGCTTCAGCGCGTCGGCCTGGAGGGTGTTCCGGTAGGACATGAACACCACCTTCACCGGGCGGGTCTGCCCGATGCGCCACGAGCGTCTGGACGCCTGCCTGACCACGTAAATGCTGTAATCCGCCTCGTACCAGCAAAGGGTCTGAAAGTCGATGAGGTCGAGGCCGGTCTGCACCAGCCGTGGGTGGCAGATCAGTACGTCGATGCCCTGCTTCACCCTGTCGGCCACCCACCCCTCCCGCCGGTTCGGGGCCACGGCGTCGGCCTTCATCACCGCCACGCGGAAGCCGTGCCGGGTCAGGATGTCGTCCATCCGCCCGGTGATGTCCCTGGTCCCGGTGTGGGTCACGTAGACCAGCACCCGGCGGCCCTCCATCCGCTCGGCCGCCACCAGGTCCACCAGCGCCTTCTCCTTCGGGTACAGCTTGTCTTCGGACAGGGGCGGGACCTGCACGATGACGTCGCCGCTCCGGGGGTCGAAGACCGTCTCCCCCCTGGTGCAGCCGTCCGGGTAGGCCAACAACGTCTGAAGATACGTGGCGAGCAGCCGCTTGGAGCCGGCCTTCAGGGCCTGGGCCAGCTCCTTTCTCAGCTCCTCGAACACCGTGTGGTAGGCGCTGCGCTGGGAGTAGCCCGTCGAGTCAACCTCCGAGTCCATCGAGGACACGAGGATCTTCTCCTCGTAGTCCGGCAGGCCGGAGGCAACGTCCGCCAGTCTGAGGAAGACCGTGTTGCCGATGATGTGGAACAACGCCGAGGGGACGAGGCCCGGCCTCTCCCGGACCACCTTGCGGTACTTGCGGCGCCTGCTGTTGCGCCCGTCCTCGATGGCGTCGTCGTCGGGCTTGCCGACGGTGACCTCCTCGAAGCCGTACCGCTGTATCCAGCGGTGCTCGTCTGACCGTCCGAACTCCGTGCGAATCTCCGGGGAGAACCGGTAGAGCAGGTGGAAGATGGTCGAGGAGTACCCGCCGAGGAGGGTCCCTGTCAGGCTGAGGGACCTGCCGCACACGTCGGCGAGGATGCCGGCGGCGATGCCCTGGGCGCTCCCTCGCCCCTTGAGTAAGGTAGGCCGCCGGCGAGTTACCCCGCGTTAGCGGAGCACTTTTCCGTCGGCCCCCTTCCGAACCGGACGTGCGGCTTTCACCGCATCCGGCTCTCCAGTGGTTTATGTCTGCGTTTGCGGATTGCTCCGCCCGTGGTGGATGTCCATGTGACACGTCCGGCAGACCACGAGGGTCTTGCGTTTCCGCGCCGCCATAAGTTGTACCCACTTGGGCTTTGTGCCTTGGCCTTTCACGTTCAGGTCGCGAAGGGTGCGGATGTGGTGGACTTCGACAGCCACCGTTGAGCCGCACATCTCGCATTCGTCCGCTAGGAGCCGTTTGACAAGCTCGTTGCGGTCAGTCCTGTACCGCTGAGGCTGTTGGTCTACGGGAACGGCCTGCCGTTGCCTTTGCAGGGGTATGCCACCGAATTGCGCCACTAGGGGACGCTTGCCGTTGTCCTGCTGCTTGACAACCCGTAGGCAGACACGTGGCCCGTGCTCGGTTTCTACGACGCTCTTGTATTTGCGACGCATCTTCCGAGTGGTGGACTTGTGTTTAGCCGCTAGGGTCTTTGCCAGCGACATCTCCATGACCTTGTGTAGCCGTCCGAAGTGATGGCCGTTGTAGGCCAGAAGGTAGTACTGGATGACGCCCCGGTATTCCGACTGGTATCTCACCATGATGCCGTAATCGTCATCGTGGATGAGGGAACTGCGGTGTGCCGGTTTGCCGTTGCGCATGTAGGCTTGGCAATGTTGCTCGATGACGTTGGCGGGAACCCGCAATCCGATTCGGCCATTGACCTTGCGTTGACCACGGTGGTCATGCTGGTCGTTGGCTTGTTGGTTCACGAGTTCGTAGCCGAGAAACCGCGCCGCCTGGCTGGTGGCGTGGGTTATGAGAGTTTTCTCCTTGGATAGCTCCAGCTTGAACGAGTCGCGCAGGAACGTCTCCAAGGACTCTTTTACCTGTTGAGCTTCGGCCTTTGGCCCGATGAAACCCAGCACGAAGTCGTCCGCGTAGCGTACGTAGCGTAACCGGCGGAAACCGGGGTCGTAGGGATCTACGGACGGCAGTTGTTGCATCTGCTTGCGCAGTTGCAATGCCGACGTGTGGTTCCCCCGTTGCCTCTGGCGGGCCGCTTGGTTCGCCAACCGCGTGTACGCGAGATTGTCTCTTCGGACTGTGCCACGGGTGTGGGCTGGAATCAGCACGTTTTCGACAAACTTGTCCAACCGGTCTAGGTAGATGTTGGCGAGGATGGGGCTGACCACGCCACCTTGCGGCGTACCGCTCAGGGTGCGGCCATATTTCCAGTCCTCCATGAAACCTGCCTTCAGTAGGTACTTGAGCAGGTTGAGGAAACGGTTGTCGTGAAGCTTCTCTCCAAGCACCGACAACAGGACCTCATGGTCGATGTTGTCGAAGCACCCTTTGATGTCTCCCTCGACGAACCAGCGGACACCAGTCCAATGGGTAGTCACGTTGCTCAAGGCGGTGTGACATCCCCGACCGGGCCGGAAGCCGTGGGAGCGGTCGGAAAACTGCGGCTCGTAGTAGGCTTCCAGAATCATCCGGATGACCTCTTGCAGCAGCTTGTCCGTCCATGTCGGTATGCCCAAGGGACGGGTTCCCCCATTTGGTTTGGGAAGGTTGACCCGTCTAACCGGCGTCCATCGGAACCGCTCGTAACGAAGCTCGTCGATGATGCGGTCGATTTTCGCCAGTGACATACCGTCCACGGTCTCTGCGGTGGTTCCCTTAGTCGTAGCTCCCTGGTTTGAGTAGATGCGACCGTAGGCCCGCAGGTAAAGGTTCCGGTTGTACAGCAGCCGATAGATGTTCTCCAGCGGCAGTTCTCGTTCTCCGCGTTCGCGTATGACGTTCAATACAGTTTCGGCACTTTGCATTATGCATACCTCTCTGTTGTATTCCGTCGAAACCACCTGTCCTCCTTCGCCATGTGGACGGCTTTCCCGTTCTCGGACTACTACGAGGACTCCGTGACCATAGGGGTCTCCCCCCGTAGGCCATCCCGCGTTCCGTTGACCTCAGGGTGTGGTTCTGCTAGTCTCCCATGGCAATTCAGAGAAGGAGTTGTCATGGATAGTGAGATTCCCGCCTTTGTCGGTGTCCTACTCAGCATTGGGGTTCTCGTTCTCGTTTTGGCCACCATTGTGACGGTGGCGTACTTCTTTTCTCCTCTTGCGAGGAGACGTGCGCTACGAAAGCGCGAGGAGTACGCCCGAGGGTCGAACCCCGGTGGTCAAGTCAGTAGCTAGCAGGTTGTGATTTCCATCCTCTGTTGTCGTTCGACATAGGACGTATCTAGCGCGACTGTAGGTGCCCCGTTCGTCCCCTTGAATGACCACATCGGTCATCGTCTGTCCATCGAAGGTGTCTCGGCCACGAGTTCCGGCCAAGGCAATGGGCAGCGCCGGGTTACAAGCGTTCTACCGGCGGGTGAAGTGAACACCGACTGGGAACTGGGGTTCAGGCAATCAAGCTTTCACCGTATCGCGCGGGCCTTGCGGAACCAGCCCTACAACGCTTTCAGGCTGTAGCCGCTTTACCGACATGCTGCTTTCCCCCTAGGCTTTCGCTTCGAGGTGGGTCGGTTGGCCCAGAGACTTCCTCCGAATCTCTCCCGACTTAGCCGGGTATCCTATGCCGCGTTACGCGGCGCACACTCGTGAACTTCGTCGCCGATCAGCAGGTCGAAGAAGCCCTTCATCCTGTGCTTGATGTAGTCCGCAAGCGGGTAGCGGGCCGGGCCGGACCTGTCCGCCTGCCACAGGGGAGCGCCGCAGTCTACGCAGGTGTGCTTCCTGCGGTTCAGGTCGGCGTCGGTCAGGGGCACGCCGTCCTTGTCCACGATCTGCGCCGTGCAGTCGGGACAGCAGGGGATGCGGAAGGGCTCCCCCGTCTCCTCGTCCCGTATGAGCCGTCCCTTCGAGACGGCCCACCGCTGTATCACGGCGGGCATCCAGCGGTAGGACAGTTTCGCCTTCTCCCGGCTCCCGGTGGGCCTTGAGGGAGAGGGCCGCGCCCCTGATGGCGTCGGCCTGCGCCCCCAGGGGTTTGCGGAGCAGCCTGGGGAGCGTGCCGCCGTTCTCCGAGGGCCGGTAGAGCGGCGGGTAGGACTCCACCACCCTTCGCGCTATGGCGTCCTTGAACTTGTCGATGAAACCTCCGAGGTTCATTTGAGTCGTCCTCCTTTTCGTGGTAGTTAGAGGACGACGCCGGAACCCGGACGCACGTCTCCATCAGTCGCCGCCGCAAGGCGGAGAGCGGCGGGAGACGGACTGCACCGCCCCAGCGGGGGCGGTCGGGTTCCGGCAACGCCCCCAGGCGAATGCTTGAACGTGCGAAGGCCCGCCCACGGCGAGACTCGCGTATGCGGCCCGGTGCGGGCCGTCCCAGGCTGCTCCGAGGCAGCCGCCCATCATGCGGTACGTCATGGAGCCCTACGCAGCTGCCGTCTCCGGCTGCTTCAGCATGGCGGAGTAGCCCCTCTCGACGACGTGCGTCACCGAGACCCGGCCCATGCCGTCGTACCCCGCGCGGTAGGCGAACTCCGCCTTCGCGCCCCAGGGCACCCGGCCGCCGACCCGAATGGAGCCGCCGTCGGACTTTGCGCCGCGCCCAGGCCCACCGGCGCCGCGAACGACCATCCCGCTCCGCTCGCCCTTCCGCCAGCCCAACACCTTCACCTCGGCGGGCATGACGCGCTCCGCCTTCGTCAGCTGGAACAGGACGCCGTGCAGCCTCTTCAGAACGTCCGGCGACAGGTTGTTCCTGCCGTTCATGATCTGGGAGAGATTGGAGGAGCTGATGCCGGCGCGCCGGGCGACCTCGTTCTGGCTGAAGCCGTGAGCGTTCATCCGGTCCCACACGGCCTCCCGGTCGATGCAGGCGGGCTGCGCGGGAGCGACCTTGGCCGGAGCCTCCAGCGCCGACTCCACCCGCGCCTGGACCTTCACGCCCATGTTGCTGCGGCCACGCGCCACCATTGACATGTAGCTGTAGGAGACGCCCACGCGGTCAGCCAGGTCCCGCAGGGTCATGCCCAGCTCCCTGGCCCGCTCCCGGATGTAGCTGCTCTCCCCGGCCACGACGACGCCCTGGCGGTTGGCGCACTTGGCGGGCGCGACCTTCGCCGGACCGTGCAACGCCGACTCGACCCTGGCCTGGACCTTGACGCCCATGCTCTGGCGGCCCCGGGCCACCTGCGTCATGTAGCTGTAGGACACGCCAGCGCGGTCGGCCAGGTCCTGCATGGTCATGCCCAGGGTGCGGGCGCGCTCCCGGATGAAGCTGCTCTCGCCGGTCACGACGCCGCCCTGGCGGTAGACGGTCCCCTGCCCGGGGACCTCTCCCAGCACCGCCATGGCCTTCTCGCGCATCTTCGGAGTCCACGGCCTTTTCCCGTTCGCAATCTGCGAAAGGTAGCCAACGGACACGTCCATCAGCGCCGCAAGCTCCTTCATCGTGAGCCCCCGCCGCCTCGCCGCGGCCCTGAGCTCGCTCTCGGTCCTGTCAATGCTCGTAGTCGTCATGTCGCTTCCTCCTGTAATGAAGAAGCGGGACCGCCCCCTTGTCGGAGACAGTCCCGCTCGAATCCGTGTCCCGATGGTCGGGACTGTCTCCTTGAGTGGCGTTGTTGCCGTGGCGAATGGCCAGTGCGGCATCCCGGAATCAAGTCCGGGGCGGCCTCTGTGCAAGGCCGTGTGCGGGGCAAGCCCCCGGAATCAAGTCCGGAGCAGGCTCCGTCGTGAATAGGGCACAGGTCCCACCCCCAACCGGAGTCGAGGAGAAGACCTGTGCGACGCGTGTGGGGTTGGGGGAAGAGGGATGGAAGCCCGCAGGGGAGCGGGCGGAGGAGGCAACGCCCCCCGTGCGGGGCGCTGCCTGATGGAACGGAGCGCCCGTGCAAGCAGTCGCAAGAAGGCGACGCCCCGGGGTCCAGGCAGGGCACTGAAGCGCCCCGTTTGCCTCACGAGTCGTCAACCGTTGCTTGCGCTACGCCAGCGCCGGGCCACTCTCCGGTCAGGGCCGAGGGCAAGCCTTCGCCAGGGGCCGGAGCCCCCGGAGGCTGCGCTCCGAGACGACCTTGCCGGGCCGCCACCGCATCCTCAGGACCGCCGCGACCTCCAGAGCGCCGTCGCCCCTGGGAACCAGGGCGGCAGCCCGTCCTGTGCCCTGGCTGTAGACCAGCGCGCCCCGGTCGCCGAAGCGCCGCCGCACCAGGTCCGTCCACTCGGCGTAGGCCCACCGAGCCTCCCTGGTCTCCGCCCTTGCCGTGTCCACTCCGGCGAAGACCGCCAGCGCCCCGTCGATGTCCCCCGCCTGTCGCAGCCGCCGCGCCTCGTGGACGCTGCGGGCCACGCTCAGTGTCTCCGTCGCCGCCTTCTCAGGCTCCTCCTTGAACAGCGCCGCCATGAGCCGGTCGACCAGCTCTTCCAGGCTGCGCCGGGGCTTTTCCACCGTCGCCATCGTCCGATTGCCAGCTGCCAATGTTGCCGTTGTCATCACGACCTCCTTCGCGTTGTGTTGCTTTTGCCGTCCGTTGCCGTTGTGCTTGTTGCGCCCGTCCCGTTCGCTGCCTGCCTCCGGGCCTGATGAACCGCCTGAGCAGCAGCGCACCGAGGCCGAGGCCGACCGCGTTCAGGAAGACCAGCTCGCCGTCGGTCGTCAGCAGTGGCCCGAACAGCAGCGCCGCGATCACGACCGCTATCGTCAGCCGCTTGCGCCGCCGGATGAATCCGCCCGCCTTGACCGCGAGTCCCTTGACCCTCGGAACCAGTTCCTTGACGTGCATCGACGCCTCCTGTCAGTTGCTGACCCGTGCCGGCATCCGTGGCGCAGGTCATGTGCGATGGGGTTGACGAGTGACGCACTCCGCCCACGGTCGGATGCCGGACGCGGGAGACGGAGCGGGGTTGAAGAAGACGCAGCTCGGCCCAGGGTCAACTCACGGGAACCGACTCAGGGGAGCTGCTGCTACCTGGGGGATGAAGAAGACGCAGCTCGGCCCAGAGTCAACTCAGAGGAACGGACTCAGGGGGAGCTGCTATGAAGTGGGGGAGAACCGACCGGCCCAGATCAACCACAGGACGGCCCGGTGAGAGACGCAGCGAGACCCGGGAGCTACGTCGGTAACGTCCTGGGATGCTGCGCGAGGGAAGCGGCCAGCCAGCTTGCAATGGCAGACCGGCGCGTGGTGAAGCTGCGGCCAGTTCCACAGGAACCATGCCGCAGACGTGATGAACCGGCCAGTGTGCAGGGCGCACTCCGACCAGGGTGTCCGAGGGGCCGAAGCGAGAGACGCTCCAACCGCTGCGAATGTGTCCTCCGGGGCGACCATCGGGAGAGCGAGGCTCAATCCTTCCGGTTCGACCCCTGGGCGGCTGTTCGGAGAGCAAGGCTCGATCCTATGCAGCCGGTCCCGGATTCGGGGGACGGGAATCCTCCAGGTTTCTAGGCACGAAACGCTGGAAAAGCCAGAAACTGCGTCAATTATCAACCGAACATGCGACCGAATGGAAGGCTCCGGACGGGCAAATCGGCCCCCTACGCCCACATTGCTCGCTCCGACTTAGCTCCCATGTGGCAGCCAGCGGCCCGCGCCTACTTCCTCCACAGTCCGAAGGTGAGGACGCGGCGCAGCCACCGCCGCAGCAACGCCCGGTTGCGCTCCGCCCGCACCCGCTTGAGGTCCTGCGTCCGCTCCCAGACCTGATCCCGCCGGTCGAACTCGTCCCAGGGGAACGAGGCCGGGGGCAGCGTCAACTCGTGCTCCCCGACGAGGGCGATCTCCATCTCCAACATTGGCTCCTGAACCTCAGTCCTGTCCAGCGTGGCGCGGGTCTTGAGGAACTCGGCCCGCACCCTCCGCCACTCGACGATCACCGGCGCCGCTTCGCCGTACACCAGGTCTTCGTCGGGTTCGGCCTCCGGGGTCACCAGCTGGGGATACGTCCTTGGGCGAACGTACCTTCGCTTCGTCGGCTCAGTCTCTGCTCCGGTCGGAGAGGGCGTCTCGGACTCGCTCCTTCCCGCCTCCAATCGCACCAGCCGCCGCTCCACGTGCCGCATCGACCTTGCGTGCTCTTCCCTGAACGCCTTGACCTCTCCCACGACGGCCTCGAGGCCGCCGCGCAGCTCCCGCTCCAAAGCAGACACCCGCTCCACCAACGCATCGACCCGATCCTGCTGCTGGGCGGCAGCCGAGCCGCCCCCCAGCAGCAGGTGCCGCTCCAATGCGTCCGACATGCAGTCGGTCAGCGTGCCTGACCCGACCGCCTTCGACACGGTTCGGTATCGGTACTTGACGCCCAACGCCTTCGCCGCCCTCACCTTGCCCCCGTCGTCAATCATGTCGCGCAGCAGCGCCAACAGCCGCATATGCCGCAGGCTGTCCAGGCTCCGGCTCGACCCTGGGTACAACTCCGCTCCGTTCATCGCCCTGACCTCCCCGATTGCACTTCTGCAACTTTCGTAGGGCGCACTGTCCACTCGCACCCGCTTTTCCCGATTGCACTTCCGCAACTTTCACAGGGGGCGTTGTCCAAACCCCGTGGAAGGAACCCCGGAGACAAAGTGCTCTCAGGCTACCTCCTGTAGCAACTGTCTTGATAGTCAAGAGGAATTAGCGGCGACCTTCTGAGTTAGATCGCGCCAGGGTGAGCGATGCTTGAGCATGGAGTTGAGGATAACGAGCAGCTTACGCATGCACGCTGTGAGGGCCAGCTTCTTGGGCTTGCCGGCGGCCAGCAGACGCCGGTAGAAGTCCCTGATGACAGGGTTGTATTGGCTAGCCACCAACGCCCCCATGTACAGGACGGCGCGGAGCCGGGCGCGTCCGCCCCAGACGGTCCGTTTGCCTCGCAGCGTGCCGCTGTCTCGGTTGAAGGGGGCCACACCCACTAGGGCGGCGACCTGCCGGCGATCCAGCGTGCCCAGTTCCGGCAGGTAGGCCAGCAGGGTGAGGGAGAGCTGCTCCCCCACGCCCGGAACGGTCCGCAGGAGGTCATCCTTTTCTCGCCACAGAGGACTCTGACGCAGCGTCTGCCGTAGCCCCTGATCCAAGTCCTCCAGCTCCTGCTCCAGCCATGCAATGTGGGCCTCGACGCGGGGCCGGACGGCGCTGATGGCCCTCCTCAGGCGGTTCTTCTCCGAGACCAGCATGGCCACGACCTGGTGTCTGCGGGCCACCAGGGAGGCGAGGACCTGGGTCTCGGCGTCCCTCAGAGGGCGCACGTCTGGACGAATGGCGTCGGCGAAGTGGGCCAGGACTGCCGCATCCAGGGTATCGGTCTTCGCCAGTGTCCCGGTGGCCTTCGCGAAGTCTCGAACCTGACGGGGATTGACGACGACAACGGGCAGCGCCGCAGTTGCCAGGGCTACCACCATCGGCAGTTCCAGGCCGCCCGTAGCCTCCAGCAGCACCAGGGCCGGTTCGAGGGTCTTCAACTGAGAGACCAGTTCCTGGACCCCTGCATCGTCATAGGTGATAGTCCACGTCTGCCCTGTCGGGCGGACCGCTACATCCACCTGGGCCTTTGCTACATCAATGCCTACGTATGTCGATTCCTGTTCCATCTATACCTCCTAGGTGAATGGCTGGCCCTTCCTTGCACGATGCGGGCTCGGTTGGCCCATGCAACTGTTCGGGCTCTGCTCCTATAGGGTGGGGCGACCCTCGCTACAGGACGGTCTTTCATGACCTAGGGGGCAACGGTCTGCCCCACCCTTTCTAAAGATACAAGGGGGGCGTTCCACGCCTACGCCAGCTTGCCCACGACCCCGATTACAACCCGTCCACCGGACTCAAATCCCTGTACACGGGTATCACACCACAACCGGGCCGCCATATATCAGGCCCTGCAAGGGGGGCCTCTGCGCGAGCCCGGGCACGTCCACAGCCCCCCCCTCACACACTATGCCTGAGTCGAGCCTCAGGTCCTTCAGAGCCAACGTGATCCCGCACAGCGGCTCGACCCGGGCTCCGTCGTGCAGTCGAACCGCCCTGGTCGGCGCCCGACCTGGAACTGACTGCACCGGCCCCGACTCAGCCTTCTCGCACGACGCCGGTTGACAACGCCCAGGGGTCCGCCCACACCACTCGCGCCGTCACGCACCCCACCATCCTGTAGGGGGGATTCAGCCTGCCTCACGCGGCCTGAACGGGCCTCCGAACTGCTTGCTCCGATGCGGCTGCGCTGCGACCGCCACCGGCCCTGATCACCCCGTTCTCCGTGTGACTTCCCTTTGGGGAACTGCTGCCACTTTTCCGGAACCAACCCTTTCGCCAAAGTGCTCGCAGGATTGGCTCCACTTCCCTTCTTTCCCGCCTTCTTCACGTTCAAAACGACCCCCGACTTCCCTCTTGGGAGCTGACGCAAATCCCTGTACACGGGTATGACAGCACATCCGGCTCCCGGAGCGGCATTTGACGGCTTCAGACGGCCCCTGGACAACCTGCACAGCCCCGGACGGCCCCCGGATGAACTTGCCTTCACGTAGCTGGAATGTGGCTGCAACTTAGCTGCGGCCAACCGCTTCCCGACTTCCCTTTCGGGAACTCTCGCCGGAACCGGCTCTTTTGCGAGGGACCTCGCTCCTCACGTAGTCCTGGCCTGAAATTGCTTGCTCCCATGCAGCTTCATCTATGCGTTCCCAAAGCTCGTCCGGTACTTCCCAGATGGTTCCTAGCGTTTCCTGTTTCCCCATACGGTTCCTCCCGATGCTTTGGAGAAACCATACGAATCGTCCTAGAAACCGGTCAATCCATTTGTGGGTTAGTATTCTGAGATAGTTTCTTAGGTTAGAATCAGGCCATGACCGGTAGAGAGCCCAGACCCCTATGGCGATGCCCGGAGTGTGGCAGGGAGTCCCGCCACCGGAACCAGTGGCACTCCTGCGTTGTGGTCAGCGTCGACAGCCACTTCCAGGGCCGCCCGCCGTGGATGCGCCAAGCCTTGGACAAAATGGTCGGCCGTCCCGAACAGGAGACGGGGCCGGTGCGGACGGACGCGGTCAAGGGAGCTATCGCCCTGGCTGCCGGCGCCCGGTTCGCCGAGATCGCCCTGGGAGCGCATTCAATGCGCGTGGGCTTCATGCTCAGGCGCAGGGAGGCGGACCCCCGGTTGGAGCGGACCGTAGACGCCGGGCGGTGGGTGATGCACACCCTCGTGCTGGACCGGCTCGAGGACGTCGACGACCAGGCGATCGGCTGGCTCGCCGAGGCGTACGCCTGCAAGCTATGAGAGCAGGCCGGTCGCCGCCTCGCACGCCCTCCTCTCCCCCTCGTCGAGAGGCTCGTAGGCCAGGGCGCCCTCGACGTTGTCTCTGACCCTGGATGGGTAACGCGCCCCCGGTACGGCTGCCGAGACGTCGCCGTTGGACAGCACGTACCTCAGCAGCAGCGCCGACGTAAGGGTCGCCTCACGGCCAGCGGTCCGCATGTGCGCCCTGATGCCGCTCATCCTGCCCGAGCCGCCCAGCGGCCTCATGACGACGGCCCCCACGTCCCTCTCGCGCGCCAGTTTGATGAGCGCCCCGGTCTCCCGGTAGAACGCGGAGTACTCCAGCATCACCGCATCCAGCTCCCCGGACCTGATCGCCCGTTCGAGAACGTCGAGGCTGTGGGACGAGATGCCGATATGCCCAATCAGGCCTTCAATGTCGCAGGCCCAGGACCGGCTTCCGGCCCGATTCTCGCCCGCGCTCCCTTGACGGCAGGGCTACGGGTGGGAGACGATAAGAGTAAGACGCTGTGTTATAATAACAGGCGAGAGAAGCACGCCATGCCCACCAAGCCCAGGAACACGGACACCATCACCTTCTCCCTACCGCCAGAGATGGCCCAGCAGCTGCGGCAGGTGGTCAAGGAGGAGGACCGCACCGTGAGCGAACTCTTGCGGGAAGCCATCCGCCTCTACATGGAGGAGCGGGAGTGGCGCAGACGGGAGCGGCTGGAACGGCTGCGCTCCCGCCGGACAGGACAGAGTGAAACACAAGGAGGAGAGACTGATGAATGACCGACTCGATCTGACGCCAGTGGCCCTCTACGCAAGAGTGTCCAGCGACCGCCAGGACGTGGACCTGTCCATCGCCGCCCAGCTTAGGGCGCTCAGGGACTACGCCGAGAAGCACGACTACCTGGTCGCCCGCGAGTACGTGGACGAGGCCGAGAGCGGCCGCATCGCCGACAGGCCCGAGTTCCAGAAGATGCTGAACGAGGCCGCCAAGCCCGAGGCTCCCTTCAAGGAGATTCTCGTCTGGAAATTCTCCCGATTCACCCGCAAGCGCGAGCACGCCGTCGCCTTCAAGTCCATGCTGCGCAGGCGGGGCATCCGCGTGGTCTCCATCACCGAGCAGGCCGACGACACCCCCACGGGCAAGCTCCTTGAGGCCATCATCGAGTCCGTGGACGAATTTTACTCGGAAAATCTCGCCCAGGAGGTCACGCGGGGGATGCGGGAGGCCGCGTCGAGAGGCTTCTGGATGACCACCTACGCCCCCTACGGCTACAAGCGGGTCCACGTCCAGGATGGGGCCGCGAAGCGCCCAAAGCTTGAGCTTAACCCGCCCGCCGACGCCGTGGTCAGACGGGTCTTCGACATGGTGCTACAGGGCAAGAGCATCCTCGACGTGACCAAGACCCTCAACGCCGAGGGCATCCCAACCACCAACGGCAAGAAGTGGCTCAAGACCACCATCCACACCATGCTCTCCCACGAAGCATACGCCGGAACCGTGGTCTGGGGAGCCAACGCCAAGGACGGCGCGCCGCCCGTGCGCGTCGAGGACGCACACCCCGCCATCGTCTCCAAGCGGGACTTCCAGAAGGCCAGGAAGTTGCTCGGCTCCCGCGCCCCCAAGAAGGTGAACCCCCGCCGGGCCTCCAGCCCCTACCTGCTCAGCGGCATCGCCAAGTGCGAGACCTGCGGCAAGGCCATGACCGCAGCCGAGGCCAAGAGCGGCAAGTACACCTACTACATCTGCCACTCCCTGCTCAAGCGCGGCAAGGGCACCTGCGAGACCCCCAGGCTCAATGCCAAGAAATTCGAGAAGATCATCGTCGATGAGCTTCGCGCCAACATCCTCACCGAGTCCAACATCCGAGACCTGGTGAAGCTGCTGGACGAGGAGATGGACGGGGTGGCCCGCGACCAGCGGGAGAGGCTTCAGACCATTGAGGAGGAGCTTGAGGACGTGAAGAAGCGGCTGGCCCGCATCTGGAACCACATCGAGACGACCGACACCGAGATGGCCGACGCCTCGGACCGCATCAAGGAGCACCGGGAGCGCAAGGAGAAGCTGGAGATCGCCGCAGAGGAGGCGAGGGCGCTGCTGAAAGAGAGGCGGCAGTTCCTCGACAGCGCCGACACCATCGCCGCCTTCGCCGCCGAGATGAGCGAGTTCCTCAAGACCAGCGAGCTGACTGAGACCAAAGCCTTCGTCGGCTCCTTCGTCAAGGAGGTCGTGGTCAAGCCCGGCAGGGCCGCCATCGTCTACTCTATACCCACGCCGGACGATAGCCCAATGGGGGGAACGGACGCCGCAGAGATCGCCCTGAACGGGCGAGTTATGAATTCGGTACGTCATGGTGGGGCCACGTCCGCCAGCTGGACCGGGTGAGCCGGGAGCTGCTGGCCCGGGCCGCTGGGGCCGGACCCGGCGACGCGCCGTTCACCATCGACCTCGATTCCACCATCTGCGAGACCTACGGACTGGCCAAGGAGGGCGCCCGCCACCACGGCTATACCGGCAAGCGGGGCTACCACCCACTGCTGGCCATCGCCGCCGGCACCGGAGACGTGCTGATGTCCCGGCTGCGCGAGGGCCGGGCCAACACCGTCCGCGGCGCCGCCCACTTCCTGCGGGAGACGGTGGGACGGGTGCGCTACGCCGGGGCCAACGGACGACTCACGCTACGGGCCGACAGCGGGTTCTACACTCATGGCGTGGTATCCGTCTGCCGCAAGATGGATGTCCGCTTCTCCATCACCATCCGCCAGCATAAAAGCCTGCACAATCTCATCGAGGCGATACCCGAAGATGCCTGGACGCCGGTTCCTTACTGGATGGACGGCGCCGCCGATGTGGCCGAGACCACCTGCACTCCCTTCCAGAGTGAACCTGACGCCGCGCCGGTGCGGCTCATCGTCCGGCGTGTGAAGCCCACGCCCGGTTCCCAGCTGGCCCTCTTCGCCACCTACAGCTATCACGGCTTCATCACCGACCGGGACGGGGAGATGCTCGAACTGGAGGCCGACCATCGCCGCCACGCCGAGATCGAGAATGCCATCCGAGACCTCAAGCACGGTGTGGGGTTGAACCATCTCCCCTCGGGCCGCTTCGCCGCCAACGCCGCCTGGCTGGCGGTACAGGTGATGGCCCACAACATCGCCCGCTGGACAGCGCGCATCGGTCTGGGCGAGCAGGTGGTGACCACCAAGACCCTCCGGCGGCGGTTCTTCTCCCTGGCCGGACGGATCACCCGCTCGGCGCGCCGCCTCACACTGCATCTGCCACAGCGCTGGCCTTGGGAAGCCCAGTTCGATCGTGCCCTGGCCCGATTGCGCGCCCTGCCACTCCCTGCCTGACGGCGGCGGCGGCAACCGGCCGCCATCCGGCCAACCGAACGTCCCCGCGAACTCGCGCCAGTCCGGTCTGCGAGTGCCTCTTGCTGTGTCCTCTCCCCGCTATCTCGCCCTGACCAACATTCGCAGACGGTCACAAAGTCTCCCCGCGGCAACTGAAGACAAACACCGGCCCCCCTCTACCCCAAATCGTGCCCGGACCATCGCCCTCCCTTGCCCCTATCGCCCGTTCCGCTGCTGCATAGTCATCCCTTCGGTGGATTTGGGGTAAGCAAACGACAACAGAGTGCGCGGGAGCGAGCGGCCCGTGAGCGGGTGGAGCGGGTGAACAAGGGCTTGGGATACCTGCCGCAAGCCAAGGCCGCCAAGAAACGTCAGCAGCAAACTCTGGCCAAAAGGAAACGAAAAAAAGTGACGGCGCCCCGGGTCTCCAGCACGGACCCGCAGGTGCGGGTGATGAAGATGCCGGATGGAGGCTTTCGGCCGGCTTACAACGTGGAACTGGCCACCGACGGCGCCAGTGGAGTGATCGTGGGGGTCGATGTCGTTAGCACAGGGGATGCTGGGCAGGCGTCGCCCATGGAGGCCCAGGTGGCCCAGCGTACAGGCCAGCATCCCAAGGCCTACCTGATAGATGGCGCTTTCGCGGCGCGGGCCGATATTACCACCCTGGAGGGACGGGGTGTCACAGTGTACGCGCCGGTCCGACTGCCTCGGGACAAAAAGGAGGAGGAGCGGTACCAGCCACGCTACGGAGATAGTCCGGCAGTAGTGCAGTGGCGACAGCGCATGGCTACGCAGGAGGCTCAGACCGTCTACAGGGAGCGGGGCGCCACGGCGGAATGGGCGAATGCGCAGGTACGTCAGCACGGGGTTTCCCAGTCCACGGTACGAGGCCTCCACAAAGCCACCGCAATCCTGCTCTTGGTGGCGGTGGCACATAACTTGTTGCGTTGGATAGCCCTGACTCCCATAGCTTCAGCCAAAGGGGAGGGCACGTAGGCCAAAGGCCTGCGTGACACAACGATAGTCCGTCCCACCAACGGGTCAACTCGCCAGCCACAGCGAATCCCGTTTATTTAAGCCAGGCCGATAAACCCCCAGGATCATCTCATTTCCACCACAGAACCCAAAAACTCACAAGCTCTGAGGACGACTGCCTCGCGTTCGTTTCGCCTCAAAGAGTTCTTGGCACCACCAGCCGCTTTCCAGGCTTTGAGGTAGTGGTCTGTGAGCTTGGCTTCCCAGATATGGTCCGGGTATTCGGAGCACTGCCTCCGAATGTCCGTGTATCGTCCTGTAGGGTCATGCAAGACAACGCTTGACGCGTGGACCCACCGCTTCACGTCGTCGAACTCTCCAACCACAGCGTGTTCAAGGCTCTCGTACGTCTCTAGCTTGTATTCTCCCTTGACTTTGTCGATGTGTGTCAACGGAAACTCATCGTACTCGAGCGCCGCCAGATTCAGAACATTGATATTGCCGGCCTGGATCTCACGCCGGTAGTGTTCATACATGGGCCGCCAGGACATCGCATCGACGAATACCACGATATCGATATCGTTGAACTTGTCAGCGACCCCTCGAGTACTCGATCCAACAACAGCGACGGCTGCGCCGTCCCAGTAGTCAGCCCAGAAAGGGAGATCTTGAAAGTGATCCAGGACTCTCTTGCGCAACGCCTGGGTGATCTGGGACTTGTCTGAGGTCATTTTCTGCTAGTAGACGCGTCTGTACTGAGTAGGCTAGACAGGGTACTCTATCGGGAATCCGTGGGGATAGCGGGTCCTGATCGAATTTCAGCCGTCAGACCGGATGTCCACCTGAGCCCGGCGGCGGACTTTGAGGTGCAAGGCGATGGGCGAACCAGGTCAAACGAGAGAGGCTTTGAGGTCCCAGGCGCGGTTGGCAGGGCTGGGGCTGTCAGACGAGAGAGCCGAGGAGTTGCTGCCACTCGTCCGCGAGGCCGCCAACGCCAGGGTCGCGCTTGATCAACTCGATTTGGGTGAGGCCGGGCTCGCGGTTATCTTCCGCCCTTTGGAGGAGTAACCGTTGATTCTCTCGTAAAAAGTCTGTGCAGGTCGAATTAGAACAACCGTACCCTTGCCTGGGTACAATATACAGTCTCTGTTCCGTGTCCTACCCCAACATACGGTAGCGCTCACATGTGCTAAAGCGCTGGAACTTCCTCAAAACGGGTTTTTACGAGGGAATCAACCGTTGGACGCCAACGACATCTGCTTTCTCTCCATCGCGGACGCCTCTGAGTTGATCGCGACAGGGAAGCTCTCACCCGTGGAGCTCGTGAGCGCCCATCTAGACCGCATCGAAGAGATCGGCGGCCCTCTCAATGCGTTCATCACCCTTCTAGCCGACGAGTCCTTGGCCGCCGCTACGGAAGCCGAGGCTGAGATACGCTCCGGCAATTGCCGAGGTCCGCTACACGGGATTCCGATCGGGCTCAAGGACCTCTTTTACACTAGAGGCATCAGGACAACGGCAGGATCGAAGATCCTAAGCGACTTTATCCCCGACTACGACGCCGGCGTAGTCGTGCGCCTTCGCGATGCCGGCGCGATCATGATCGGCAAGCTCCAGATGCAAGAGTTCGGCTTGGGGGTCACCGGCGAAAATCCGCACTACGGGCCGGCCCGCAATCCCTGGGATACGCTCCGGGTGGCCGGCGGCTCCAGCGGGGGATCCGGTTTAGCAGTGGCCGCGGGCCTCAGCATGGGCGCGCTGGGAAGCGACACCGGCGGCTCCGTTCGAATTCCGGCGAGCCTTTGTGGCGTCGTGGGTCTCAAACCCACCTTCGGACGAATCAGCAGAATAGGGATGTACCCAGCGGCGTCGAGCCTGGACACCGCAGGCTTAATTACCCGCACGGTGCACGACGCCGCGCTGGTCCTGAATGCCATCGCGGGCCATGATACGCGCGACCCGGCGTCGAGCAGCAGGGACGTAGAGGACTTCGCGGCCGGGCTGGTCGGAGATATCACGGGCACTCGCATCGGCGTTCCAAAGGAGCATTTTTTCAGCGCAGTGGACCCCGACGTCCACAGCGCCGTGATGGGAGCTGCTGGTGTGCTTGAGGGGCTGGGCGCGAGCGTTGAGGAAGTCTCGATTCCTCTGTCGGTCCACGCGCCGTTGATCGTGAGGACGATTTCAAACAGCGAGACGGCTGAGGTTCATACTGAGCACCTGCGCAGCCGCCCGGACGACTTTGAACCGCGGGTCCGTAGCAGGCTCGAAGCGGGATCCCTCACGCCAGCCACGCAGTACCTCAAGGCGCAGCGGGCCAGATCGACCTTCAACCGCCAAGTCAACGAGGTGTTGCGAACCGTGGACCTGCTGCTGACCCCCACTACGCCGGTGGCCGCCACGAAGATCGGTGAGACATCCGTCACGGTCCGAGGCAAGTCCTTCTCGCCTTTGACTTTACTGAGGGACCTCACCAGTCCCTTCAATCTGACGGGCCTGCCGGCGGCGTCCATTCCATGTGGGTTCACCACGGATGGGCTACCTATCGGTCTGCACCTTGCCGCACGCCCGTTCGCGGAGACAGCGCTCCTCGGTACCGCAAGAGCTTACGAGCAGGCCACGAACTGGCATCTACGCCGACCCCTTTAATATTTTCGCAGCAATCCGCTAGCGAAACGTCTGCGGGTAGTCGCGGACCCAGACCCAAATCGATGCTCAGTTCTTGCCAGCCGTTGACGCGGGCGCAAGCAGGATCCCAATTACCTTGGTTATGACTTCAGGCAAAGTCGATTCTCCTGCGCTCCCGACGCGGGTGCCGTGGCCTGGCTGGCCTACAACGCTAACAGCACGAGCACGAGTTCAGATATCGCCACCTCAATGCCCCGCAATCCAGAGTGCCGCAGAGAACGTTCAGGTTCCTGATGTACGTCCTTCAGCCGGACGGCGAACAGCTGCTCCCCACTTTCGCGTATCACCCACAGGAGGTGCTCAGGCAAGTCGAAGGGCCAATGATCTAGCAGTTATGAGTCGATATGCGAGGCTTTGAGCTGGCCGGGCGTCAGTTGTCTGAGAGGGTTACCGTCCTAAGAGCCGGAGCGATCTCGTATTCGTCGAGTGGGTATCCTTCCTTTCGATATATCTGAATCCGGTAAGCGCCGAAGTCTGGAACAAACATTAATCCCTCACTGTCCACCCGCACCGACCTGGGACTCCGAAAACGCTCCTGCTGCTCCAGGTTCGAGTTTTCTCGTAGCCTCTTGTTGCGCAGCATGGTAGGCAGAACCTGCAGTGCCGACTTGGACAGGGTGGCGTTACCGACGAACTGCTGAACGTAGCGCCCGTCGGGGTTGAAGAGCTGGATCCTGTCGTTCCCCCTATCACACACGTATATGTCGAAGTCTCTATCCACGTCTATCCCCGCGGGACGATTGAACTCGCCGTTCCCGCTCCCGGAGCGCCCGAACTCCAGGATGAATTCACCCTCCGCGCTAAATTTCTGCACGCGGTCATTGCGCCAATCTGAGACGTACACGTAGCCGTCAACATCCACCGCGATGCCCCACGGCATGTTGAATTGGCCTTGGTCCTTCCCGTACTCGCCCCACTTCTCGAGAAACCGGCCGTCCGTGGTGAACTTCTGAATCCGATGATTCATGGTGTCGGAAATGTAGATGTTCCCGTCGAGGTCAAAGGCGAGTCCAGACGGTGCATCGAGTTCACCGTCTCCGCTGCCATGGCGCCCCCACCGGCCAGCGATGCGGCCTCGGCGATCGATGACTGTCACATTGTGAAGCAGCTCATCGGTTACGTAACAGGTCTCCTGGCCGTCGGCAATGACATGGACGGGCAGGCACTCCTTTCCCCCATCTCCGAGAGATAGTCCAGGATATCCGCTCGGTGCATCGTCGTTTTCGTAGCGAAGCAGCTCGTCGTCGAAATGAACGATCCGGAGTGAACCGCCTCCGGACGATGACAGAACGTAGATGCGGCCTTGTTGACCAAACGCCAAATCGACCGCGAAGTCGGTCATCTTTTTTCGGCCAATAGTCTTGTAATACGGAAACCCAGCGCGAAGCATTGCATGGGGTCTCGGCATTCTCGGCACCTCCAGCCTATCCAACGCCCTCGCTCGAGGGCTGTCGGTCGCGTTCCCTAGTTGAGCTGATATTCCCTAGTGGCAACGACTAGCTGCAACATTCGAGCGACCCGCGTCTCACTTTTGGCCTTCTGCTCATCACTACCAAACGTAAGGTAGCCCTCTGCCTCCGCATGGGAGATCAGCCGAGAAAGCGTGTCGTCGTCAACGGCCAATTGTCCGGCGAGCTCAAGGCACGTTTCGACGAATTCCTGAGGCAGTAGTGGCCTCCCGTATGCGACAATACGGTCAACGATCGCCTGGATGCCTGGCTGGCTGCTATCACTAACCTCATCGACGGCGAAGTTGACCCGCTTGTTGAGTGTGCCACCGTCTATCCATTCGGGTCCGGTACGCCAGCCTTCGACGGTCAAAGGGTTGTAGAGCGTCTGCCCCATCTCGGTAGCGGCCTGCGAATATTGACGAATGCTTGGATGCCAAGACTTGTGGGTGCCTGTCAGCTTCAGCACGGCGGCAACCAGTTCGGTGGGGCTTTTTACCCTGCTGAAGCGGGCCGTTTTGAAGAAAGCGGAGTTAAAAAGCACAGATAGGATGTACCTCAAGTCGGCGTTCGACTCCATGTACGCCTTGGCCAAGGTATCAATGGCGTCCGGGTCTTGGGGAGCCACCTCGTTCCACGAGGCGACGGGGGGCTCGTCCGCGACGAAGAAATTGTACAGATGCCGCGATATAAACCTGGCGGACGCAGGTTGCTTTGCCACGATTTCGATAATATCTTCTCCGTTGAGACCGCCTGTCTCCCCCAGGAAGGTCTTTCTCCCAGTGTCGTGGCTTGCATCGTCGTATACGAAGTCAGAACCATACTTGCCGTACGGTGAAGTGCCGGGCACAGGTTGCCAGAAAGTCCAACCGGTGAAGGCGCGGGCGCACTCTTTGACGTCCTGCTCGGTGTAGTTGCCGACGCCCATCGAGAACAGCTCGAGCAACTCACGCCCATAGTTCTCGTTGGGCTCCGCCTTGTTGTTTTCGTTGTTGTCCAGCCAGAAGATCATGGCTGGGTCTTTCGAGACTTCAACCAGTAAGGTTTGGACGTTGGTTAAAGCGTGCTGACGGAACATAACTATCTGAGCTTCACCAGGATGGGGACTGTTAGACTTGGACGACCCCGTGGCTAAGACGTGGTGCCAGAACAGAGTCATCTTCTCGGTGAGAGGGCGCCCGGTGTTGATCATGCGGTAGAGCCACACATACGTGGCGATGCTCCCGTGGGAGCGATCGTACCGGTCCAGGATATCTTCGTCCACGTCCGGAAACCGCTCCGGATGTAATAGGTCGTCCACCACGGCTTCGTATTCTCTGGTGGCTAGCGCTTCCAACTCGTCCCGCGAGACGCCGAATCCCGCTCGTCGCATTAAGTGGGCTAACAGGTCGATGTCACTGTTCGCCATGGAAGTCCCTCCCTAATGAAGGCTAACCGCAACTATAACGCAGGCGGATTTGCGGATCGTTCCACTTGCTTCTCGGGAACTAAACAGAGTTCGGGGTTCGCGCGACGATCAGAGTAGCGGAAGCGCGATGTGACCCTAGCGTTTGTGGACGGCTAGCTGATCCATGTACCAATCCCGTCCGTGAATCTCCTTCTTGTAGTCCCATCGTTTTGGGATCGGCTTCACGGTCAAGCTTCGGTCCTCGAGCGGAAGCTGAAGCGGAACGTGTCCGCGCCTCGTCGACTCTCGGAGGGCGATGGTAATCTCCATCGCCCGAAGCATATCCGCCCCGCTGGCCCGGGGCTCGGCACCGTGGTCCAGTGCGTCTACGATGGACTGAACGTGCGCGTCCAGATACTGCTCCGATGGTACGAGCCAGCCGTCTTCGTCATACGTCGTGTTCCGCTCTCGGCTGGCGAGAACGTCCGGCGTTGCCTCGACGAGCGGCTCGGTGTGTCCTTCACCTTCTGGTCTCGTGTAAAGCCGGAAGTCGTGTCCGTCGTACGAGAAGACGCCGTCCTCGCAGACGACGTCGACACCACGTTTCGCACCAGACCGGAAGTGGGCGTAACAATGCATCCCGTTCGTGTACTTGATCAGCCCACCCACACCCTTCATCTCGGCTTGTTCGTCACTGAATGCGTCACCCTCTACCTCGCCAACAACGTACTCCACGTCGGAGTCGTGTGCGAATAGGTTCACGACCGGCATCCATTGGCACCCGATCTGATTAAGATTGTGGTAGAGGTCGACATACAGGACATGTCCAAGCTGGCCCGAGTCGATGATTTCCCGGGCCTTCCATAGCTGCGGATGGTTTCTCTGAACGTAGCCGACGGCGAAAGGAATGTGCCTAGTCTGGGCCTCGTCGACCATCCGATCCCCATCCGAAAGGGTGGCCGCAAAGGGTTTCTCGCAGAACACCGCCTTGACGTCTTCGGCCATACATCCCAGTACGACCTCGACGTTGGCTCGGACAGGGAGGACCGGCGCGGCGATGTCGAGTTTCTCTTTGCCGAGCATTTCCCGGTAGTCGGTGTAGCCTGGAACACCGAACCTTTCGCAAAACAGGGCGAGGTTATCCGAATCCGTATCGGCTGCGGCCACGACCTCGGTGCGTGGGTGGAACCTGTAGCCGCGAGCGTGGGTCGTCCCCATACGCCCCGCGCCTATTAGACCTACCCGGTAGACGGGCTGTGCCTTTTCAGCGCTCAAGATGGACCTCCTCAGAGTCCACGAGCCGTGACGTTGTCACTATCCCTAAGGTACCACATGGCGATCGGGGTTTCGAAGGCCTAACCCCACGCGTTACTCCGATGATGCGGCCCGGTAACGAATCGGCGTTGAGAACGGCGATCGCCATCATGTGGAATGTCCCCTACTGGAACGGCACTGGTATCTTGCCCCCATGCCACGGGAACGCATAGCTGGGATCGTTGGCGAACCGGCGCAGGCCAACCCCCACTCGGATTGAGGTCGACGGCGGTAGCTCGACAGCGAAGTACTTGCCATCCAGGGGTACTCGATGTTCCCCCTTGCCATTGGCGTACCGGACCTCCGTGAACTGGTGTTCGCCGAAGGCGCCAGCCTGTGCGATGAGCTTCCTGGTCTCATGCCTGCTCAGGTTCACCAGCAGGATCCCGGACCGGTCAGGCTTGAGCTCGTCGACCAGAGCGGCGACGTCCAGCGGCAAACCGGGCCGTGCTCGGTCCGGATCGAAGTAGCGCACCGTCGCTCGCAGCAAACCGCCGTTATAGACGGTGCCGGGCGCCCCGAACATCATCTGTGTTAGGACCTCCGTGCGTACGGGATTCGGTATCGACCGGTTATCAGCGATGATCTAAGCCTTGACGCGAGATTCGGCTCGGACAGCTTCGAGAGAGGCGATGGCTCCCTCAAGTTCGACTGTCATGGCCTTCTCCGGCCAATCGGGGAACTTGCCATCGTGATACTGGAAAAAGGCGAAAACGTCAGCAGCATGCGCGCCGGGCGTCTGAACCATACCCCAGTCCCGTACAGCGTCGCCGTCACGTACTTGTTCCATCATCTGGCGGTCCTCGTCAGACAACGAGGCGAAGTACAGGTTGGGCAGCCACTTGTTTACCATGGGCTTGTAGTCGAACCAGCCATCGGGACCATAGCGCCAGGAGACCAGGAGCTGACCGTCGTCACGTTTTCTAGTGTTCTCGAATAGCAGCTCCATCTGCGAACGTAGCAGCTCAAGATAGCCCGCATCACCGCTGAGCAGGTGAGCGCATTCGGCAGCGATGGTCATCGATGTCAGACCGATGCTATTTCCTTTGTAGCAGTTCCAACCGTACCAGCCACCCCACCATTGGCCGTCACGGTCCTCCCCGACCTCACCGCTGGCTCCAATGTTGTCAGGCACGATGCCCTTGTTTCTGCGCATTCGGTCGAGCCAGCCCTCCGTGTACCGGAGCACCCATTTCCTGTACTTCTCATCGCCGGTATAGAGATACGCGTTGGTGACCAGGGCGGTGGCCCCGAGGTTGTGCGGAATATCGCCTCGCATGATGATCTTGTTGAACAGGTCCACCACTTGCTTGGCTCGCTTCGTGGTCCTGTACCAGTCTGGCTCAAGCTGCTTGATCACAGGATAGAGAGTAGCGCGAGAGCCCATCGGATCTGGCATCCAGTTGGGCTGCGTGGGACTGCCACCGTGAAGGAAGCCCTTGACTTGCTCGACGTTCACCTCGTAGATAGGGCCTTTGGCATCGGTGTACACTGAGCGGAACTGGTTCAGATCGGCGTTGTAGTTCGGCGCCTCCGGATCTTCTCCGATCATCATCGCGGCAAAGCGCCGTGCGCGGCGGACGTTCTCTGACACCGTGGGGTCCGCCAGGCCAAGACTGTAAAACAATTCGTTGCCTTCGCCCATGTGATGCCAGTCGGTGATGATGCGCTGGCCCGGGATCCACGAAGGTTGCTGCCCTTGGGGCACGTCCAGGCTGTAGTACTCGTTGTGGAGCTGTGGGAACAGCCAGGCGAAATGGGGGTTCTGGGTTCGATCGTCATTGGAGCGAGTGATTGCGTTGTATTCTCGCAGCGCGAAGCGGGAGCACCTCCTCTTCTCCGCACATGGCATAGAAGAGCCCCCAGTCGTAAAACCGCTCGTAGATATCGTCCACGTCGTCAGCGTAGTACGGGACGCCACCCGGGTCGGCGTATTTCTCGACGGTGAGCCGGGCTGCCTCCTCCATGATGCCAAACACGCGACGCTGGGCAAGCGCCCACGCCGGGGGCGGTGATGTCTCCGATGCCTTGATGTGCGCCATTCTTGGGACGGAGATTGATTCGGCCTTTCTCGTTTCACTTGGTTCACCCATCGCGTTGCTCCTCGAAGCGCGGGGCTTGGTTGGCCGGCGTAGCGGCTGAAGTTCGATCAGGACCCGCTATCCCCACGGAATCCCGATAGAGTACCCTGTCTAGCCTACTCAGTACAGACGCGTGTGATAGGTCTGTGATAGGTCAGTGATTGTGACACCCCTTAACTGTTCAGTGAAAATGTCACCATGGAGACAATCACATTGAACAGGAAAGAGCAGCAGCGGATCATAGTCTTGAATCGGGTGGAGAGTAGAGAACTGACGGCCGCCCAGGCGGGTGAGCTGATGGGTTTGTCAGTGCGCCAGGTCCGTCGGTTGTTGGCGGCGTACCGGCGGGAGGGAGTGGTCGCCATCGCCCACGGCAATCGTGGCCGCCGGCCCCCGCATGCGGTCAGTGAGGCTGTTCGTGAGCGGGTAGTTGCCCTTGCCGCCGGCCCGTACGATGGTGCGAACCACACGCACCTGAGTGAGTTAATGGCCGAGCGCGAGGGCCTGTTCCTGTCCCGGTCCACCGTGCGGCGGGTGCTACTACAGGCGGGCATCAAGACGCCGCGCCGCCGACGAGCACCCAAGCACCGTCGCCGGCGCGAACGCTATCCTCAGGAGGGGATGATGCTCCAGGTGGACGGCAGCCGCCACGACTGGCTCCAAGGACGCGGTCCCTGGCTCACGCTCATCGGCGGGATAGACGACGCCACCGGCACCGTTCCCTACGGATGCTTTCGTGAACAAGAAGACTCATACGGCTACATGCAGTTGTTGCAAGGGGTCATCCAACGCAAGGGCATCCCCCTTACCCTCTACAGCGATCGCCACAGCACCTTCACGGTGAGCCGTGCTCAGAATGAGACCTTGGAGGAGCAGCTGCTGATGGAGCTGCGCCTGGCCGGAGCCAGCACGCTAGAGGAGGCCAATGCTGTACTGGCGGACTTCCTGCCACGGTTCAACTCCCGGTTCGGCGTTCCCGCCGCCCAGCCGGGTGCCGCCTACCAGTGCGTCCCTGCGGGAACGGACCTCGCTGGCATCCTCTGCTTCAAGTACCAGCGGACTGTGGCGGCTGACAACACCGTGCGTTTCGAGGGTCGCACGTTGC
>CBDAOG010000006.1:0-860491 GCA_965197985.1 Dehalococcoidia bacterium
CGTCTATGAGCACCACCGGCCTTTCTCGTATCAGGCGACGTTTACGATAACGGCCGAGAGTGAGGCGGGTACTGTGGAGGACTCCAGTTCGCTCGACGTAAGGGTTAGAGAGATGCCGGGCTGGGTCATCACGGGTTTGAGCTTCAGCGACCAGGGCAAGACCGCTGTGAGGACCCTCTCCGCGGTTGGTCAGGGGGCACTGATCGGAGTCATCTGGGTGGCCATACTCAGTCCTGCGTGGCTGGTCGTTGGAGGCGGAGGCTACTGGCTGATACGCAGGTACAAGGGCCGGCGGCGTAGCACGTCCGCTGGCTCAACCGACGCTCACGAGTCGCAGGGCGAGCAGTAGGTGGCTCTGGTACGCTACTTCATGCCGACCCGGCACGGCCACCATCTGCCTTAAGCCGGCATTGGCCACCAGGCGGTGATCGTCAAAGACGATACGGATACGGTCGGGCTGGTTGCGTGGTAGCATCTATTGGGTGCTCCTTCTCTGGGACTGTTTTGCTGTTACAAAACCATTATCCCAGATTCAGAAGAGCACCCTCTGGCCACTTCAGGATGCTAACCCGACGCCCTCCCTCGGTGGATTCGGGCTAATGCTAACTTCCACGGTTCCGACTTGTTCACCTACAAGGTGAGCGACGGGAACGGGGGTACGGACACCGGTACGGTCACCGTCACTGCGGTGGACGACGAACCTGCCAACCGCTCGCCTAGGTTCAACGAGGGCCTCAACACCACCCGCACCGTCCCGGAGAACGCAGAAGTGGGCATGGCTGTGGGGGACCCAGTGAACGCCAGGGACTCGGATAATGACCGGCTGGAGTACTGGCTGTGGGGAATGGATCGAGCCTCCTTCGACGTGGACCCTAGCACAGGGCAGATCACCACCAAGACAGCGTTGGACTACGAGGTCAAGAACGAATACTCGGTGCGGGTGAGCGCCCGGGACCGCGAGGGGGTGTCGATGGGATCATAGTTACCATCACCGTAGAGAACGTGGTTGAGCCGCCCTCTCAGCCGGGAGCTCCTGAAGTAACGAGCACCGGCCCGACTGGCCTAACGGTCAGCTGGACAGCGCCCGATAACCAAGGGCCGGAGATTACGGATTACGACTTGCAATACCGTGAAGCTGACGGGGAGTTCAAAGACGTCGTGTACGACGGCACCGGCACGTCCATGACCCTGAGCGATCTTAACCGATATTTCCCAGATGGAATCCAGTGCTTTCATAAACACACCATCCTGAGACAGTCCAGACTATAAGATCGCCTGCTGAAGTTGTCAACTGCCACCAACCGCGCTAATATCACTTCATCTAGAGAAACAGGGTCTCCAAACCACTTGGAAAGGCTCTAAACGGATTGTTCAGACCGAACCTCACGCTGCAAGTCGCGCACCTTGCTCAGGGCAGCCTCGATATGATCACGATTCCCTAACAGACACATGCTCCTATCCAGGATTGAAACGAAGTCTCCCTATCCGCTCCAGCATTTCATCGAACATCTCCCTGGTCACCATCACCTCGGCAAGCTGGAACACAAGCCTCCTCGCATGACGCACCAGTCGCCCGCCTAATCTTGATGAGTCTCGTCTGAATACTTGTCAGGGACCAGCTCTTTATCGCTTCTGGCAGAGCCAGCCTTCTGAAGAAGTTGCCCAGATTGTATGCCAGGATGAATAGCCACAGCCTCACCTGATTAGCCACGAACTTATGGCACGAGAGCCGAGTCCAATTGAGGGCGTATTTCCCCTCTTTAATCCACTGCTCTGCTGTGCCTCTGCCATTGTAGAAGCTGACTATTCCCTTCGTTGGATAGCTCAGGTTGGTTACGATGAAGCCTACTCTTGGGAACAGTTCTCCCTGATGCCACTCCACCTTGGCCACTACTCTTCGAGGAACATTCCAACTCTGGGCCTGATAAACGAAGTCGTGATACGAGACGATGGGCTTTTGAGAGGGCCACTCGGTAGGCCGTACCAACAGGAGAGATATTTCCTTCTGAAGCACTTCGTTCGCCGGAAGCCTTATGGCGTAGCCGATATGCCTTGTCTCCAGGTACTCGTAAATCTCAGGCTTGGCAAAAGCAGCGTCTGCTCGAAACAGCAGCCTCACCGCCAGCTTCAGGTAGCGCTCGACGATGGGATTGATGAACTCCTTCCAGCCATCGGCGCTGTGGACGTTGCCTGGTCTGAGAACCGCCCCTTCGCAATCTCCAAACTGGTTGAAGCAGAACAAGGGGTGATAGCACATGCATCCAAAGTGGCCGTTGTAGGCTGCTTCCTCCTGCTCGCCATGCACCGGACTCTCCGAACTGTCGATGTCCAGGATGATACGCCTGTGTACGGTCTTGGCTAATGCACGTTTTATCCATTCGACATTCAGCCGCTCAATGCCCTTGAGGTTTTCCTTTTGTGTCAGCAACTCCGTCTCGAACCTACCCATCTCGCTGGTGCTGGCCGCGTTCCTGTCAGGGCCTTTCCAGCCTACCACTACTCTCAGGGCTGGGTCTTGGGAAAGGCGGTCGGCATCATTGGTGTCGTCGTATCCAGCGAGGCGGCTGTAGACTGACTGTCTCAGCAGTGGGATTAGCTGATGCAGGATGTTTTTGCCCGTTCGACTCTCTTTGAGGAATTCGTCGGCAGAGTCGGTCAGGCTTAGGGCGTCATCAAGCTCTCTGCACGCCAGCAGTCCTGCGTCTGAGGTGATGGTAGCACCGCGAAACTCCACGCGAACTTTGGAGTCAAAGTCGAGCTTGAGAGGGGTCTTTTCGTCGTCACCCATAAGGTGCCTCCAACACGATTACGTAATCAGAAGCCAGAACCTATATTCATGGGTGTATTATAATGTATAGACTCCCATTATATCCGTTTAGTAATCAGAATATTCATAGTAATCACAGGAACGCCAATCACCACTTGGGTCTATCTGGGAAATCCAGGTTAAGTGGAAAGGGGCCACCCAAGCTCTAAAGAGAAGTGGCTCCGGAAATCTGAACAGGGGGATAAGTGGAATCGCTGCCTGATTGAGGGCATGATAGTGCTCTCGGAGACAGGAGCGAGAGATGAGCAGACGACCCCGCCGTAACCACTCGGCAGAGTTCAAGGCGAAGGTGGCTCTTGCCGCAGTGCGCGGCGACCGGACACTTTCGGAGCTGGCAAGCCAGTTCGATGTGCACCCGAACCAGATCACGCAATGGAAGACCCAGTTGCTGGATCGGGCGGCGCAGTTATTTGGCGCCGGGACAGGGCAGGCTGAAAAGCCGGTAGATATGAAGGTCCTTCACGCTAAGATCGGTGAGCTTGCGTTGGAGAACGATTTTTTAGAGTCCGCGCTCACGAAGACGGGATTGCCGGGCGCAAGGCGATGATCGACCGCGATCACAAGCTGCCTCTCGCCCGCCAGGCAAAGGCAGTGGGCATCAGCCGCGGGAGCATCTACTACCGGCCACGGCCGGTGGGCGAAGCCGGTCTCGGACTGATGCGCCGTATCGATGAGCTGCACCTTGAGTATCCGTTTGCAGGCAGTAGGATGATGCGAGGCCTGCTCCGCCAGGAGGGACTCCCCTCCGGGCGTAGACACATCGCCACACTGATGCGGCGGATGGGCATCGATGCGCTGTACCGCAAGCCCAACACCAGCCGGCGACGCCCCGGCCATACTGTGTATCCGTACCTGCTGCGTGGGCTTGAGGTGAGCAGGCCCAACCAGGTGTGGGCAATGGATATCACGTACATTCCGATGGCCAGGGGGTTCGTGTACCTAGCCGCAGTGATGGACTGGCATAGCCGCAAGGTGCTGGCCTGGCGGGTATCGGTCACAATGGACACAGGCTTCTGCGTGGAGGCGCTCGAAGAATCCCTGGGACGCCACGGCGCGCCGGAGATATTCAACACAGATCAGGGAAGCCAGTTCACAAGTGATGCCTTCACCGGCCTGCTGAAAGCCAGTGAGATCCAGATCAGCATGGACGGGAAGGGGGGCTGGAAGGATAACGTGTTCGTCGAACGACTGTGGAAGAGCGTCAAGTACGAGGAGGTGTACCTGAGAGCCTACGAATCGGTCCCGGAAGCCAGAACTGGACTCGGGCGGTACTTCGAGTTTTACAATGCCGGACGGCCCCATTCGAGCCTTGGGGGAATGACGCCGGACCAGTTCTTTGACAGAGCGCCTGCCGAATCGAGGAACTAGAGGAATCCATACGTCTGGCGGATGAGCAAAGCGTATTGGGATACAAAGACTGCTTGGCAGCAATGTACGCACGCGAGAGGGAGAACCAAGGAGCAATCGCCGCTGGTGGGTCGTTGATTCGTTACTGGAGGCCGCACCATGTCCCGCCGCCGCGCCGGGAACGGATAGTGTTCTCGGGCCTTCCTGCTAAAAAGGTAGTGGTGGGTAAGGTCTGGTCGTACTTCGGACGACATCCTCTGGAGAACACAAGAGACCGGGTATGGCTGACCGGCGCCGACGCACATCTGTTCCGACTAGGCACCGACAAGGCAGAGCATGGAGTCTCATACCAAATCACGGCTGTCAGGTCTCTTCCGCGCGGAATCTACCGCTTCCAGCTGCGCAGGCAGGAAGCTCGATTCCAACCTTGCGATTATTATGATTCGCTGGCGGCTATAGACTATGTCGTCGAAGCTATGGCTCCGCCGGGTGTTGTAAGCGAGGCGTTCTTCAACCCGGTCAGAGACGGCAGTCGGTTAGGCGTCGACCTTAGGCACGGGCCTTCAGAAAAAGACATTGCGGGCACCGGCGAAGAAACAGAGATGATTGAGAGTGTGCAGTGGGAGGATGGTGAAGTATGGATCGCCGTGAACTCTCAGGAGACGATTGAGTACAAGTTGATCGAGTTCGTTCGCAGTGATGGGGCTGTTTCGCTGGTCTTGGATGCGAGAGCGGCAGGCGTAAGAGATTCGACCAGCGGCGTTGAGCTAACGTGGCAGTTGCCCGCAGCGCCTTGGAAGGAAGGAGAAGAGCTGATGGTCCGCGTCCGCAGCGAAGACGGCACTATGGGGTCGGGACAACCAGGAGCGGGGAATCCCACGTGTGTCATGAACCATGTCGGCGCGCTGTCGTCGCAGGAGTGGCTGAGCAGTGGAGAGATAATCAGTGGTTCGTTCGAGGACTGCGGGAAGACGCTGAGACCGGGCGGCTACTCCAGCTACGCAGTATTCCGTCTGTTCCAGACGGAAGAGGTCAGAATCAGCCTGAGGCGCGTCTGCCCCAGCTTGGAGATGCGCGTCTTCACCGGAATCGGGACGGACGGCCAACTGTTGCATGAGTTTGACAGCCAAGATCTGCTTATCCACAACGTTCGACAATGGGCCCGGCTAGGCGCTCTGCCTGCCGGTCCATATACGGTGGATCTAAGTGTCCTGAACCCGGGCGAATGCCCAAGCCTTAGCCCGAATCCACCGAGGGAGGGCGTCGGGTTAGCATCCTGAAGTGGCCAGAGGGTGCTCTTCTGAATCTGGGATAATGGTTTTGTAACAGCAAAACAGTCCCAGAGAAGGAGCACCCAATAGATGCTACCACGCAACCAGCCCGACCGTATCCGTATCGTCTTTGACGATCACCGCCTGGTGGCCAATGCCGGTCTGCTCCTGCCGGCCACCCTCGCCCGGCATCTGGGCCTGCGGGGACTCGTTGACCATCACCTTGACCTGGGCGGCGCGCCGGGGCGGGCCAACACCGGAGACAAGCTGATGACCCTGGTGGCCTCAGCCATGGCCGGCGGCGACTGCATCGACGACGCTGATGTGTTGCGCACCGGGGGGACGGCCTGCACCCTGGGCGGCACGGTCAAGGCGCCATCCACCCTGGGCACCTTCCTGCGCAGCTTCCGGTGGGGCCACGTCCGCCAGCTGGACCGGGTGAGCCGGGAGCTGCTGGCCCGGGCCTGGGCCGCTGGGGCCGGACCCGGCGACGCGCCGTTCACCATCGACCTCGATTCCACCATCTGCGAGACCTACGGACTGGCCAAGGAGGGCGCCCGCCACCACGGCTATACCGGCAAGCGGGGCTACCACCCACTGCTGGCCATCGCCGCCGGCACCGGAGACGTGCTGATGTCCCGGCTGCGCGAGGGCCGGGCCAACACCGCCCGCGGCGCCGCCCACTTCCTGCGGGAGACGGTGGGACGGGTGCGCTACGCCGGGGCCAACGGACGACTCACGCTACGGGCCGACAGCGGGTTCTACACTCATGGCGTGGTATCCGTCTGCCGCAAGATGGATGTCCGCTTCTCCATCACCATCCGCCAGCATAAAAGCCTGCACAATCTCATCGAGGCGATACCCGAAGATGCCTGGACGCCGATTCCTTACTGGATGGACGGCGCCGCCGATGTGGCCGAGACCACCTGCACTCCCTTCCAGAGTGAACCTGACGCCGCGCCGGTGCGGCTCATCGTCCGGCGTGTGAAGCCCACGCCCGGTTCCCAGCTGGCCCTCTTCGCCACCTACAGCTATCACGGCTTCATCACCGACCGGGACGGGGAGATGCTCGAACTGGAGGCCGACCATCGCCGCCACGCCGAGATCGAGAATGCCATCCGAGACCTCAAGCACGGTGTGGGGTTGAACCATCTCCCCTCGGGCCGCTTCGCCGCCAACGCCGCCTGGCTGGCGGTACAGGTGATGGCCCACAACATCGCCCGCTGGACAGCGCGCATCGGTCTGGGCGAGCAGGTGGTGACCACCAAGACCCTCCGGCGGCGGTTCTTCTCCCTGGCCGGACGGATCACCCGCTCGGCGCGCCGCCTCACACTGCATCTGCCACAGCGCTGGCCTTGGGAAGCCCAGTTCGATCGTGCCCTGGCCCGATTGCGCGCCCTGCCACTCCCTGCCTGACGGCGGCGGCGGCAACCGGCCGACATCCGGCCAACCGAACGTCCCCGCGAACTCGCGCCAGTCCGGTCTGCGAGTGCCTCTTGCTGTGTCCTCTCCCCGCTATCTCGCCCTGACCAACATTCGCAGACGGTCACAAAGTCTCCCCGCGGCAGCTGAAGACAAACACCGGCCCCCCTCTACCCCAAATCGTGCCCGGACCATCGCCCTCCCTTGCCCCTATCGCCCGTTCCGCTGCTGCATAGTCATCCCTTCGGTGGATTTGGGCTTACCCTGACCTTCAAACGGGATTAGATGTCGATACCACTTCTGACGCCCAGCGCCCTGGCGCCGGCAATCATCTTGCTGGCGGGTTGCAACGGAGGGGATCAATCTACGTTAGGCCGCGCACAGCTGAGCCTCCACCGACTCCCATGAGTTTTTGGGATGGCAACCACGAACTCAAAAGTTCGTAGTTGAGCCTGTCTCACAAGGCGCGGGAGGGACCAATCGAGTCCCTCCTCTCCCTTTGACGGGAGAGGATTAAGGTGAGGGTGATTGGGTTGATGAGTGGAAACCGGCATCTGGCTACCCACAGCCTCCGCCTTTCGTCAGAGCCCCCCTCATCCTAGCCTTCTCCCGCCAGGGGAGAAGGGACTTCTGAGACAGCGATGGTGAATCCCGGGCCACCTCGGCTCGGGCCTGACCCTTTTTGAGACTGGCATCATGCCTTCAGCCTGATCTGTCGACCCGATTCGAGGTGGTACCCGAAGCGCCTTCGGCAAGGCGAGCAGTGACCTCATAGGAGCCTGGCTCTGGGCCCCATCGCAGTCCTGTCCGCTCACCCGGCCGTTGAGCACCATCCTACTCGAGAACGAGGTGACAGCAGTGATCAGTCTTGGAGACATCGCCACCGCTCGTCTGGTTGTTGGGGTCGATACCCACAAAGACGAACATGTGGCTGTGACGATCGATCAGCTCGGCGTACGTTTGGGTGAGCATCGATTAGCAACTAGCACCCGGGGGTATGCCGGCCTCGAGCGCTGGGCCAGCGGACATGGAGACGTACAGGGCTTCGGGATCGAGGGTACGGGGTCCTACGGCGCGGGGCTCGCTCGGTTCCTGGCAAGCCGTGGACATGCCGTAGTTGAGGTCAATCGGCCAGATCGGTCGGCTCGTCGGCGGATAGGGAAGAGTGACCCAACGGACGCCGAGTCGGCTGCCCGTGCTGTGCTTGCCCGGGTAGCCCATGCCGCTCCAAAATCTGGCGTGGACCAGGTTGAGATGATCCGCATGCTGAAGACCGCGAAGAACTCGGCTCTCAAGGCCCGGACTCAGGCCATCAACCAAATGAAGGCGCTGATCATCACAGCTCCCGCCGAGCTGCGGCGAACCCTCGAAGGGCTCACCAAAGGCACTCTGATTACACGATGCGTGGGATTCCGGCCCGGAGACCTCGTAACCCCAATGACGGCTGCCAAGCATGCCCTACACTCCTTGGCCAGGCGTTACCGACATCTCACCTCGGAGATTGAGGACTTAGAGTCGGAACTGGACCAACTCACGTTGATGACAGCACCTGCCCTGGTCGAAGTTTTCGGAGTTGGAGCCGATACTGCTGCCAGCTTGGTGGTCACAGCCGGCGACAATCCCGAGCGCCTGAAGTCCGAGGCAGCCTTCGCCGCCCTCTGCGGAGTAAGTCCGATTCCCGCTTCTTCCGGCAAGACGAACCGGCATCGGCTCAACCGTGGCGGTGACCGACAAGCCAACGCGGCACTCCATCGAGTGGTGCTGGTCCGGCTTCGCTATGACCAACGGACAAAGGACTACATGCGACGCCGTATCGGGCAAGGGATGACCAAAGCTGAGGTCATTCGATGCCTCAAGCGATACGTTGCTCGCGAGGTCTTCGCCATCCTTCGTCAAACCAGCCAAGCGAAAGTGGCTTGACGTCTATAGGAGCATCAGGCTCAGTTCAGTACACGTAGGCCCACCATTTTGTACGGTAGACAGTACCGAGCCGTTCAGGGCCACCTTTTCGGCGACCCTTCCGGGTATCAAGCTGTCGTCGGGCATGGCTGCGCTATTTCCCTGCTTGCCGCTACCGGACCCGTGTTATTCGAACTGCGAAGTTGCGGACATCTGGTGCGATGGTGCGCGCGGCGTCGATGACGGTTGCGAGTACCCATCCCGCAGCGCTCGCCGTCCACTCAGCCCATAAGCTCCAACGCGACATGACCTCAGACTCTTTCATCGAGGTGGTCCAGGATGCCGTGGACAAGACTGGCATGACTGAGATCCCGGTGCAAGACAGGACCAGGCTACTGAGCGACAACGGCTCTGGCTACGTGAGGTACCCTCAAAAAGTGTGTAAACGGTCAGGCGGTGTACCCTCTCTCTGAACAAGACGGGCTCAAGGCCCAAGAGAGGAGATACACCGCCCATGAGGAAGGAAAGCACTGAGAGTAGGTCGGAGTCAAGGCCGGAGTGGGAGCAGTTGGAGGATTGGGTGCGAAGCCAGGTCCAGAGGCTGGTCCAAGAGTTGCTGGAGGAGGAGGTGACGGCGTTTCTGGGAAGGGCGAAGTCGGCGCTCAGATCCGACTCGGACAACGATACCGGCTATCGGAACGGATACGGCAGAGCCCGGAGGCTTACGCTGAGTTCGGGAACGATACAGCTGAGGCGGCCGCGAGTCCGCGATACCGAGGAGCAGTTCGAGAGCCGGCTGCTGCCGCTGTTCGTCAACAGGACCAGGAAGGTTGCTGAGTTGATCCCCGAGCTGTACCTGCACGGTCTATCCGAAGGCGACTTCGATCTGGCTTTGCGGGGGCTGCTGGGAGAGGACGCACCGGTATCGGCGAGCACGGTGGCCCGGTTGAAGTCCAAGTGGAACGATGAGCTTGCCCAATGGCGCAGCCGGCCCCTCGATGACCTGGAAGTGGTCTACATGTGGGTGGATGGAGTCTACGTCAAGGCTGGTCTTGAGAAGGAGAAGGCGGCGGTACTGGTGGTGATGGCGGCCCTGAGCGACGGGAGCAAGGTGGTGGTGAGCGCTGTTCCCGGATACAGGGAGTCCACAGAGAACTGGTCCGAGGTGCTCAGGGACATCAAGCGCCGGGGCTTGAGCTGCCCGAGGCTGGTGGTTGGAGACGGACACCTGGGCATCTGGGGAGCTCTGCGCAACGTCTATCCGCAGGCGGCAGAGCAACGCTGCTGGAACCACAAGATCGTAAACGTGCTCGCCAAGCTTCCAAAGCGACAACAGGACCAGGCCAAGCTCATGCTGCGTACTATCCCCTACGCCCAGACTCGGACAGAGGCTGAGCGGCTCAGGACGGTGTTCACCAGGTGGTGCGGCGACCATTCCTACGAGGCGGCCTCAGAGGCCTTGGAGCGGGACTGGGACCGCATGATCACCTTCTATGACTTCCCAAAGGAGCACTGGGGGCACCTTCGCACGACGAACCCGGTAGAATCACCCTTCGCGGCCCTCAGGCTTCGGACCGATGCCGCCAAGCGCTACAAGAGGGTCGATCGGGCGATAGCGGTGATCTGGAAAATGTTGATGGTCGCCGAACAGCGCTTCAGGCGTCTGAAGGCCCCTGAGTTGATCGAAGACGTCTATCTCGGTGCACAGTATGCGGATGGAATCGCCATTGAATCAACGGCTGAGAAGGTCGCCGCCTGATGTCGTTTACACACCTATTGACGTAACCTCTGGCTACGTCTCCCGTGCCTTCAGGGACTACCTGCACCTGGTGGGCATCAGGCACATCCTGGCAGCACCCTTCCACCCTCAGACCAACGGCAAGCTGGAGCGCTATCACCAGACTATCAAGCAGGACGTTAACCAGGTCCCCTACGAGGTGCCGTCCGACCTCGAGGAGGCAATCGCCGCTTTTGTGGGCTCCTACAACCACAAGCGCTATCACATGGCCCTGGGCAACGTCACGCCTGCTGACGTGCTCAACGGGAGGCGGGAGCAGATCCTACAACGGAGGAAGGAGGTGCAGGTCCAGCCGATATTTCCCAGATGGAATCCAGTGCTTTCATAAACACACCATCCTGAGACAGTCCAGACTATAAGATCGCCTGCTGAAGTTGTCAACTGCCACCAACCGCGCTAATATCACTTCATCTAGAGAAACAGGGTCTCCAAACCACTTGGAAAGGCTCTAAACGGATTATTCAGACCGAACCTCACGCTGCAAGTCGCGCACCTTGCTCAGGGCAGCCTCGATATGATCACGATTCCCTAACAGACACATGCTCCTATCCAGGATTGAAACGAAGTCTCCCTATCCGCTCCAGCATTTCATCGAACATCTCCCTGGTCACCATCACCTCGGCAAGCTGGAACACAAGCCTCCTCGCATGACGCACCAGTCGCCCGCCTATCTTGATGAGTCTCGTCTGAATACTTGTCAGGGACCAGCTCTTTATCGCTTCTGGCAGAGCCAGCCTTCTGAAGAAGTTGCCCAGATTGTATGCCAGGATGAATAGCCACAGCCTCACCTGATTAGCCACGAACTTATGGCACGAGAGCCGAGTCCAATTGAGGGCGTATTTCCCCTCTTTAATCCACTGCTCTGCTGTGCCTCTGCCATTGTAGAAGCTGACTATTCCCTTCGTTGGATAGCTCAGGTTGGTTACGATGAAGCCTACTCTTGGGAACAGTTCTCCCTGATGCCACTCCACCTTGGCCACTACTCTTCGAGGAACATTCCAACTCTGGGCCTGATAAACGAAGTCGTGATACGAGACGATGGGCTTTTGAGAGGGCCACTCGGTAGGCCGTACCAACAGGTGAGATATTTCCTTCTGAAGCACTTCGTTCGCCGGAAGCCTTATGGCGTAGCCGATATGCCTTGTCTCCAGGTACTCGTAAATCTCAGGCTTGGCAAAAGCAGCGTCTGCTCGAAACAGCAGCCTCACCGCCAGCTTCAGGTAGCGCTCGACGATGGGATTGATGAACTCCTTCCAGCCATCGGCGCTGTGGACGTTGCCTGGTCTGAGAACCGCCCCTTCGCAATCTCCAAACTGGTTGAAGCAGAACAAGGGGTGATAGCACATGCATCCAAAGTGGCCGTTGTAGGCTGCTTCCTCCTGCTCGCCATGCACCGGACTCTCCGAACTGTCGATGTCCAGGATGATACGCCTGTGTACGGTCTTGGCTAATGCACGTTTTATCCATTCGACATTCAGCCGCTCAATGCCCTTGAGGTTTTCCTTTTGTGTCAGCAACTCCGTCTCGAACCTACCCATCTCGCTGGTGCTGGCCGCGTTCCTGTCAGGGCCTTTCCAGCCTACCACTACTCTCAGGGCTGGGTCTTGGGAAAGGCGGTCGGCATCATTGGTGTCGTCGTATCCAGCGAGGCGGCTGTAGACTGGCTGTCTCAGCAGTGGGATTAGCTGATGCAGGATGTTTTTGCCCGTTCGACTCTCTTTGAGGAATTCGTCGGCAGAGTCGGTCAGGCTTAGGGCGTCATCAAGCTCTCTGCACGCCAGCAGTCCTGCGTCTGAGGTGATGGTAGCACCGCGAAACTCCACGCGAACTTTGGAGTCAAAGTCGAGCTTGAGAGGGGTCTTTTCGTCGTCACCCATAAGGTGCCTCCAACACGATTACGTAATCAGAAGCCAGAACCTATATTCATGGGTGTATTATAATGTATAGACTCCCATTATATCCGTTTAGTAATCAGAATATTCATAGTAATCACAGGAACGCCAATCACCACTTGGGTCTATCTGGGAAATCCAGGCTCAGGCAGCGTGACCGACAAGCCGAGGCCCGAATGCGCAGGGGAGATGGAGAGGATCGGGTACTCGGCCCCCGCTTTGATCGAGTACTGCTCAGGCACGGCTACCACCGGTCCGAACTCAAACGATCCGTTGTTCCTCCGCTGGAGCCTGGCGAACAACTCCGCCTCGGTATGGCCCCCAAGCAACTCGTTGTCAACGGCGATGAGCGCATCTGTTCTCGCCTTCGGGGTAGTGTTGAACCAATTGAGCCCAGAAACGAGATCGCCAATGCAGGATCGTGTGCTAGGCTCCAGGGAACTCGCCGTCACCTGGAGCCCAGACAACTCGATGACCCCAAAGCGGCGGAGCGCGTCATCGAAACACTGAATCAACGGCGGCAGCACGATAGCTGGATCTACGGCGTCGGCGCTTCGTGGCGTCGGTAACCTTGCATAACCCGTCCAGCCTCCCCTGCCGGCGGGACTCGGCCTCGGTGCAGATGGATCGCTGCCTGGCTCGAGGACCCCAACGATGCCAGGCTTTAGTCCGACTTGCACAAATCCGATCCGGGTTGCGTCAGTCCCGGCGGTTAGCTCCGCCTCCTCCATCCCCCAGAGCAGCGGGCCGCGACGTGTCGACGTGTCGCACCAACCCATCGATGTAGCATGCGCTAGGAAAACGCTATAAAGGTCCTCCTCCTCGGAATCAATCAGGTACGTCTCCGGGGAAAGCTGTCCGAAACCTTCAAGGAAAAGTGTCGACATGACAACTCTTCTCCTTCAAGTCAGTTGTCTCGGCGGCAGGTCAAGGGCAGAAGATTGCGAGCTCTCGTCAGCCGCGAAGCAGTGTTCCATTTTCCTCGCCAAAGTCAGGAAATCGAAGTCCATTGATCTGGGGCGGCTCCAGCCCTCTGTCGAAGTCTGGGCGACGCTTCGTTTCCGTCTTCAGCGCACGTAGCCAATAGGTTTGCTCGGCGTGCCAGGCATCCAGCATTGTCCATCCAGCGGGTGACTCATAACTGTTCTGCTCCGCAGTCAGTAGCCCACCCAAGCTCAGGTGAACGCCGTCCCACTCTTCCGATGCAGCTCCCCAATTCGGCACCAGGCGGTCGTCCTCTCTACCCCTTGCAGGATAACTGACACATAGGTCATGCCAGTCGGACGGACCATGAATCTCGTACACTCGCACGCCTTCAAGAAATCGGACAGACCACCACGCCAGCGGGAACTTGCAATCGTAGTCACCCACCCGGTTATCATAGGCTACAAGTCTGGACGTGACGTACGGACCGTACAGGGTCGATGTGATCTGGTTTCCGTAAGGCTTCTGTGCGTAACGCTCCCAAGGCCTCGGTGGGTTCCCCGGTTGTTGCCACGCCATGGTATCCGGCGGCGTGCCATAGATGAACTTGTCCGGAGTCCCGTGTACGGAGAGCCAGGTCTGTGCCTGCAGGTCTACGTCATCGAACCACCATGCAGTACCGGGGTGTTCGATCAGTGCACGCGCTAGGGCCGCTTTCTTCCTTGTGAATGGCGGAGAGATAATGTACCGGCAGGGCGGCTCAAGAGCTGAGATGTGGCGCTTGAAAAGCGTACCGCCTGTCGCCTTCAATCAGGAACGACCGAACCTGACTGAAGGTGGATTGGATGTACAAGGTGGGTATTTACCTCCGTGTTCGCAAGGCTTGTTTCGTCGAAGGGATGAGCGTCCGAGAGGCGGCCCGAGTGTTCGGGCTACACCGGGACACGGTGCGCAAGATGCTCGAGTACTCCGTGCCCCCAGGGTATCGACGGCAACGACCGGCTCGCAGACCGAAGCTCGATCCATATAAGGGTGTGATGGACCAGATCCTGGAGCAGGATCTGAGCTCACCGAAGAAGCAGCGTCACACCGCCAAGCGTATCTACGAACGGCTCAGAGACGAACACGGCTTCCCCGGCAAGTACACGATAGTCAAAGACTACGTTCGAGAACGCCGTCGTCATACCCGCGAGATGTTCTTACCTCTGTCCCACCCTCCGGGACATGCCCAGTGCGACTACGGCGAAGCTCGAGTGATCATCGGCGGAGTGGAACGCAAAGCCCACTACTTCGCCCTGGACCTCCCTCACAGCGACGGGTGCTATGTGAAGGCGTATCCCGCCGAGACGACGGAGTCATTCTGCGACGGACACCATCTCTACACCTCAGCCCTCCCGCCGTTCAGCAAATACACCGTCTTCATTAACGGTCACCACGTCCTGAGCCAGAGAGGGAGCTCCGGTCTGTCCGACCGGCTGGAGCTGGAGCTTGGAGAGTCCGGCCGAGAGGCGGTCGTCAATGTCAGCGGCAGGAACCTTTGGCCTGTCCGCCCTATCCGTCTCACGGTTGATGTTGAAGGCACGCGGCTGGCAGAACTGTGAGCCAGCCTTCGGGAGAGTCACTAAAGCGGACATCTCCAGCGACCGAGCCAAAGTCGCATCTCGACTCCCCGTCGGAACTCGATGACCGACTGCTCGCCTCGCTAGAGTCCACCGCCGTGCGGGCGGTGCGGGGAGCAGGCCGCATTCTGAGCGAACACTTCGGCACGGAACTGTCCGTCGACTACAAGGACGAGGCCAAACGCGACCCGGTGACCGCGGTCGATCGCGAGTGCCAGGAGTTCGTAGCTAAGGCCATCACTGAGGAGTACCCTGATCACGGCATTGTCGGTGAGGAGGACGCCGACCCGGATCAGCAAGGTCTCGCGGCTGCGGACATCACGTGGGTCGTCGACCCTCTCGACGGCACACGCAACTTCATGTCCGGACTGCCGGTATATGCCTGCTCTATCTGCGTTTTGAATAAAGGTGAACCCGTCGCCGGGGCGGTCTATATCCCTTGGCCGGGCCAAGCGGAGGGCAGGGTGGTCCATGCGCGCAGGGGCGGTGGTGCGTTCGTCGAAGGGGAAGCCGTCTCGGTGTTCGAAGGTGACGAGCCTGATGGCAGCCGCCTGATGACGTTGCCAGCCTCGTTCGCGGGGACCTATAGATTCCAGAAGCCGGCCCGGCGAAAAACTGGCGACTTCCGGATCACCGGCAGCATCGCTTTCGAGCTGGCCATGACCGCGACGGGGACCTTTCAATACTCCTTGGCCGCCGTGCCCAGGCTCTGGGACGTCGCAGCCGGCGCCTTGCTCGTCACGGAGGCCGGGGGCGTCGTCATGGCCGCGCGAAAGCCACCCGGTGGGACTATCAGAAAGACCAGGATTCAGTGGGACGAACTGCGCTCGTTTTTCGCTTGGGAGAGCGGGAAGACTACAGTCGAGGAGCTCAGGGAATGGTCGCGACCACTCGTGCTGGGCAATCCAAAGATCGCGCTGTTCGTAACCGAGAACCTCCGACGGCGAGTCCCTCTGCGAAGGCGGCTACGGTGGTAGTGTGTTGAGCCGCGCCGGACTCACACCAGCGGCCACGGCACGTTGCGATAGGGGTCGAGCGCCGGGATAACGGGATCCTCGAGAACAAGCTCGGCCCGGCGTCTGAGCGCATCGATCTCGTCATCGGTCAGCAGCTCGAATAGCTCCGCCACGACTCCTTCTTTGGCTTCAAGTTCTCGAACGACCTTATTCAAGCTGGTCGTGTGTGACTTCGGGATCTGGGCCCCCCAGAGGTCAAGCATCACAGTCCGCACCTTGAAGTCTTGGTGGAACGTGAGGCCGTGGTCGATGCTCCAGACCCTGCCGTCCTGGCCAAGTATGCAGTGTCCGGCCTTGCGGTCGGCGTTGTTGGCGACGAAATCGAACAAGGCGAAGGGGATAAGCTCGTCCCGTTTCTCCTCGACCAGATCGAAGTAGGTCGCCTCGGAATCTGACTCAATGAATAGCTGGATTGAACCGACGCCATAAGGCCCGTCTCGCAGGACGGTAGGCGGTATCGCCGGCCATCCGAGAGCGCGGCAGAGCACGTAGGCGGCGTATTCTCGCTTGTACAGTGACCCGGTCGGGAAGTCGTAGAGAGGACTCTCGCCGTCCTTAGGCTTGTAGACGGCGGGAACGTACTGGCCGGGACCCGCATCGATGTGGACTAGGAAAGTGTAGTTCGAACCCCAGTGGATTCGCCTTCCACCAAGGATCTCGCCGTCGGCCAGCAGACGCAGCGCGTCCTCTTCGGGAGGCTGGGCCACTATGCGTCCGCCTTCATCGGTGTCCGGCTGAGAAGCCGCTTGTCTACTGCTTCGACCCATCGACTGATGCAGGACTCTGAGCCGTACCCTAGAGGTCTCGCAGGTCTACGACGCCGTGCCCGTTGGTGCGCGGGCATTTGTGTCCTGATGGATCGATGGCGTTCCCACAGAGAGGGCACGTCGGACGCCCGGCGGCGCAGATCCGGATGGCTTCCTCCGAGAACTCCTTGAACTGTGTGAGGCCTCCCCATAGCCGAACAGTCGGGTCGCCGTCCTCGCCGGACTCAACGTCGTGGGCGTCTATGATCAATTTCTCGCTGACCTCGTCCTGCGCCAGGACCATCTTGCCGACATGGAAGTCGAGCTGGACCGGCGCTTGGTCGCCGCTGTCTACGAGGTCGTCTGGCTCGATTCGCTCGGGCAGCGTCGTAAGGAGCTGGGTGATAGCAAGGGCGAGCTGGAAAAGCTGGTCCTTTTCGAGCCACATAGTAGCGGAGATGCTTGCCGAGTCCACGAGAATCCGAAAGGTGCGCTGCCCCGGTTTGCCCAGAGCCTCCGCTCGCAGCTCGGTTACGTTAGTGAATTCAACTTCGGGTGTAGCCATAGTCCTGATTCCATGGTATTCGGTAAGACAACTGGTCGCAAGCCGGATGACAAGGCACCCGGGCGCTTAAGCCTACGGCTCTGCCGGGTGGTCTTTCGTCGCGCCCATTGAAGGCGCTTGCAGCTTTACCCGCCGGAACCACCGTTCAACATCAACGCGGCGAAGTACCCGGCGCCAAAACCATTGTCAATGTTGACGACGGTTATGCCTGGAGCACAGCTGTTGAGCATCGCGAGTAACGGGGCGATGCCTCCGAGGCCGGTCCCGTAGCCGATGCTGGTGGGTACCGCTATGACCGGCGCCCGCACCAGTCCACCTACCACCGACGGTAACGCGCCCTCCATTCCCGCCACGACGATGAGTGCGCGAGCTTCTTGTAGCGCCGGCAGGGCGTCGAAGAGACGATGGATACCCGCCACGCCTACGTCGTTGAAGCGCTTCACTTCACAGCCCATAAGTTGAGCCGTAACCGCGGCTTCCCTCGCCACCGGCTCGTCGGAGCTGCCCGCGCTGACGACGACTAGGCCAGGGATCTGGGGACGGTCGTCCCTCCGGTCCACCACGATGGTCTGCGCGGTCTCGTCGTAGACCGCGTCGGGTATGTCCCCACTGACCGCGGAGAAGGCTTCCGGAGATGCTTTGGTGACCAGCAGGCGGCTTGAGCGTGCGAGCACCGCCGCCGCAATGGCCGTGATGTCGCCCGGAGGCTTGCCCAGGCCGAATATGACCTCTGGAAACCCCTTCCGCAATGCTCTATGGTGGTCCACCTTGGCGAAGCCCAGATCTTCGTACGGAAGGGCCTGCAGCTTGGCCACCACGTCGTCGGCGTCGAGACGGCCGGACTCGAACGCTTCAAGCATCTCACGCAAACGGACCTCGTCGATGACACATACCTCCGTATGAACCGCTCTCGGATTATAACTCGGTCTGGTGTTAGGGTCTTTTCATTGTCACCCTGAAGCCTCTTGGGCCGAAGGGGTCTGGGGCAGGGTCCTTCCCCACCAGATGCTTCGTGGGGCCTCAGCATGACGAAGCACGTGAATTCCGGGACTTTGAAAAGACCCCAGGGTCTGGCCGCCTGAGTGTTGAACATACCGAACGGATGTGCTAGTATGTCTATACGGACTGACTCGTTTTGTGGAGTCGTTTTTTGTGTACCCGTTTTTGTGGAATCATCATTGTGGAATTGTTTGTGGGATTGACTCTATGCAGGCATCGTCTGTCCTAGGTGCGATTCAGCGGAATTGCACAGAATTCCACACTTTGCAGGAAATCCTCCGGCGGCCCTTGGAGCCGGCCCCCCGCTGGGCACGGTCTGGAGCGGGTCCCTCCCCACCCCCCGATGCGGGGTCTCAGCATGACGAAGTGCGTGGAATTCCGGGACTTTGACGTGAAATTCCGGGACTTTGGAAAGACCTTAGGTCTGGCGGGCCTTCGATTGACACCCTACATGCCCGGTGCTACGCTCACCGCCCATTTACGCTCCTAGCTACGCCGAGGTGCTCATGAAAGCCGCCGTTCTTCGCGCTCCGCACCAGCCGCTGGAGATCGAGGAGTTGCAGGTCGACGAGCCCCGGCCGCGCGAGGTGTTGATTCGCACCGGCGCCTGTGGCGTGTGCCACAGCGACCTCCACTACGTCGACGGCAACAGGGCCATCGACACGCCAGCGGTCCTCGGGCACGAGGCCTCAGGCACCGTAGAGGCAGTCGGCGACCTCGTCTCGTACGTCATACCCGGTGACAGGGTGATCACATGCCTGTCGACATTCTGCGGACATTGTGAAAGGTGCCTCTCGGGCCGCCCGGCCCTCTGCGACCGCGAAGACGTGGAACGTTCCTCGGCCGAGCCTTCGCGGCTGACCCAGCGTGGTGTCCCTATCACGCAGCTGCTTAACATCGGCGGCTTCGCCGAGGAGATGCTTGTCCACGAGAACTCGGTCGTGAAAGTGGAAGACGACCTGCCCTTCGAGCAGCTTGCCATCGTCTCGTGCGGTGTCACAACCGGAATCGGAGCGGTGCTCAATACCGCGAAGGTCGAGCCGGGCAGCACGGTGGCCGTCGTCGGATGTGGCGGAGTGGGCTTGAACTGCGTGCAGGGCGCCATTATCGCCGGAGCCAGGCGCGTAATTGCCATAGACACGATCGGCGGGAAGTTAGAGATGGCCCGTGATTTCGGCGCCACCGACGTGTTGGACGCATCTGACGTAGACGTCGTACAGGCCGTTAAGGACCTGACGCGAGGAGGCGTGGACTACTCGTTCGAAGCCATAGGCAACAAACAGACCACTGCCCAAGCCTTCAAGATGCTGAAATCGGGCGGGACGGCCACGGTCATCGGCCTCTTCCCCGACGGAGAAACCCTGGAGCTGGAAGCCGAGCTTCTCATTGGCGAAAGACGGATACAGGGTAGCAGCATGGGCTCCAACCGGTTTCGCGTCGACATCCCGCGATATCTCGAGCTCTACAGGCAGGGCCGTCTCAAGCTCGACGAGCTCGTCTCCAAGCGCATGAAGCTCGACGACGTAGACGACGCTTTCGAAGAGATGAGGCAGGGCAACATCGCCCGCAGTGTCATCGTATTCGACTGAACGCTAGAGCGATGAAACGGGAAGCATGACTGCCGTCGGGGCCGACTTTATACTCACCGAACGAGATAGAGAGATCTACGAGAGGGAGCTGGCCTCCTTTGTCCCGAACCGTGTGTTCGACGCTCATTCGCATTTCATCCACCCCGATTTCTTCTGGCTAGATGTCAATGGTATCGATGGGCCGGTGGGCTGGGAGCAGTTCGCGCACCTGCAGCAGCTACTCTATCCAGCCCGTCAGCTTGGGGCGCTCTTCCTAGCCTATTCGACCCCTGACAAGCCATCGGCCTTGAGTAATCAGTACACCGCGGACGAAATCAGACAGAGTCGGTACGCCCGGGGGGCCATGTTCGTGGTGCCAGGCGATGACCCCGCCTTCGTCCACGACGAGGTCAAACGGTTGGGCGCAACCGGATTCAAGGTCTATCACGATCGAGCGCCTCAGGCAGACGGATGGAACGCCGAGATACCGCAGTACATGCCTGAATGGCTCGCGGGGATCGCCGACGAGCTGGCCCTTTGCGTGACGCTGCATATAGTCAGATCACGGGCGCTCGCCGATCCGAGCAATATTTCATTGGATCCGTCGCTACTGCACTGCCTATCCGAACATGAAGCTGATTCTTGCCCACTCGTCTCGGGGATTCCAGCCTTCACATAACCTTGAGGGACTTCCTCAATTGACCGACATAGAAAACCTGTACTTCGATTGCTCAGCTAATTGTGAGTCCATTGCCCATCAGTCGATCATTCGCCTCATGGGTCACGAAAGGCTTATGTGGGGCAGCGATTTTCCGATTAGCCATCGCCGCGGCCGTTCCGTGGGCGTCGCCGATGGGTTCCTCTGGCTCAATCGAGAAACGCTGGTCGGTGAGCGGACCGGCGGCGTTCGTGTCGACCCAACTCTGGTTGGCATCGAGAACCTACGTTCGCTCAAGCACGCGTGCTGGTCCGAAGGCCTGACCGACAGCCATATCGAGGACATTTTCTGGAATAACGCCGCAGCCCTGTTTAATCTCGACTGAAATTGACACTCCCTTTATGCAGCCTTAGAATGCGCACACTCCAGGCACGTCGGATCTCCGTCCCGATCAGCCGCAGCCACGACGATTTTTCACAAGGGGGCAGGAAATGGAAACCAAGGCCTACATACTGATAGAAACGGCGGTCGGGAAGTCTCGAAACGTGACGACCTATCTTCGAAGCCTTGACGGCGTACACACTGTCGACCCCGTTACGGGTCCCTACGACATCATTGCAGTCGTCGCTGCTCCCGACCTGAACGCTGTCGGGGACCTGGTAACAAGCCATATCCACACTATCGACGGAATCGTCCGCACGGTTACCTGCCTATCGGTCGGCGGTTCGTAGATCGGCGGGTTCCGCCAACTCAGTCCTTCGGCCACGCTGGCTGGTTTCTCGTCTAGAGCGGTCAGTGCCCTTCGCTCTTCCCTGTCAGCAACCTCTTCGCGGTCCGCCGGCCATTAGATGAAAGGCTAGCCGTTGAACCTCGAGACTGCGTTCGCGATGGAGACCTCCTCAATCAAGTTCGGCCCTGGCGTCACGCGTGAGGTCGGATACGAGATGAGGCGTCTCGGCAGTCGACGGGTCATGGTGGTGACAGACCAGAATCTCGCCGAGCACCAGGCCGTCGAGGCTACTCTCAACGCCCTGCGATCCGAAGGCGTGGACACGGTCCTCTTCGACCGGGTCCACGTCGAGCCCACAGACGCGTCTTTCAAAGAGGCGATAGAGTTCGCGACGGAGGGTCGATTCGACGGGTACGTGGCAGTCGGCGGTGGTTCGAGTATGGATACGGCCAAGGCCGCGGACCTCTACGCGACGTATCCCGCTGACTTTCTTACGTACGTTAATGCGCCGGTCGGCGACGGCGCTCCCGTCCCTGGGCCACTGAAGCCTCTGATCGCTATCCCGACCACTACGGGAACAGGGAGTGAGACCACCGGTGTGGCCATCTTCGACTTCCTCGAGATGCGCGCAAAGACCGGGATTTCCCACCGTGCGTTGCGTCCGGTCATGGGGATCGTTGATCCAGAGAACACCGAGACGCTCCAGAAGATGGTCGTGGCCTGCAGCGGCATGGACGTCCTCAGCCATGGCCTGGAGTCCTACACGGCCCTTCCCTTCGATCAGCGGCACGCCCCCGAGGACCCTGGCGGACGTCCGTCCTATCAGGGCGCTAATCCGATCAGCGACGTCTGGGCTCTGCGCGCTATCGAGATGGTCTCACGTTATATGGTCCGCGCCGTGGACGACCCGGACGATGCGGAAGCCAGAGGCCAGATGTTGCTGGCAGCCACCTTTGCGGGGGTAGGCTTTGGCAACGCCGGGTGCCATCTGCCGCACGGCATGTCCTACCCCGTTTCCGGGATGGTCCGCGAGTTTTCGGCGGACGGCTACCCGGACGTTCCTATAGTCCCTCATGGCATGTCGGTGATTCTGAACGCTCCGGCCGTGTTCCGGTTCACGGGACCTACGAACCCGCAACGCCACCTGCACGCGGCCAGTCTCTTGGGCGTCGATACATCAGGCGCTTCGCTAGAAGACGCAGGGGACCTCCTGGCCGATGGAATTGTCAACCTTGATTCCCTCGTAAAAACCCGTTTTGAGGAAGTTCCAGCGCTTTAGCACATGTGAGCGCTACCGTATGTTGGGGTAGGACACGGAACAGAGACTGTATATTGTACCCAGGCAAGGGTACGGTTGTTCTAATTCGACCTGCACAGACTTTTTACGAGAGAATCAACCTTGTCCGGCAGATCGGGATCCCCAATGGTCTGACCGCCGTCGGGTACACCCCCGACGACTTGGACGACCTGGTCGCTGGGACGCTGCCGCAGCATCGGGTGACCAAGCTCTCCCCACGCCCCGCAGGCGAAGACGAGCTGCGCCGCCTCTTTCTCGACTCGATGAGCTTGTGGTGAGTTCTAACCCTGGATTTCCCAGATAGACCCAAGTGGTGATTGGCGTTCCTGTGATTACTATGAATATTCTGATTACTAAACGGATATAATGGGAGTCTATACATTATAATACACCCATGAATATAGGTTCTGGCTTCTGATTACGTAATCGTGTTGGAGGCACCTTATGGGTGACGACGAAAAGACCCCTCTCAAGCTCGACTTTGACTCCAAAGTTCGCGTGGAGTTTCGCGGTGCTACCATCACCTCAGACGCAGGACTGCTGGCGTGCAGAGAGCTTGATGACGCCCTAAGCCTGACCGACTCTGCCGACGAATTCCTCAAAGAGAGTCGAACGGGCAAAAACATCCTGCATCAGCTAATCCCACTGCTGAGACAGTCAGTCTACAGCCGCCTCGCTGGATACGACGGCACCAATGATGCCGACCGCCTTTCCCAAGACCCAGCCCTGAGAGTAGTGGTAGGCTGGAAAGGCCCTGACAGGAACGCGGCCAGCACCAGCGAGATGGGTAGGTTCGAGACGGAGTTGCTGACACAAAAGGAAAACCTCAAGGGCATTGAGCGGCTGAATGTCGAATGGATAAAACGTGCATTAGCCAAGACCGTACACAGGCGTATCATCCTGGACATCGACAGTTCGGAGAGTCCGGTGCATGGCGAGCAGGAGGAAGCAGCCTACAACGGCCACTTTGGATGCATGTGCTATCACCCCTTGTTCTGCTTCAACCAGTTTGGAGATTGCGAAGGGGCGGTTCTCAGACCAGGCAACGTCCACAGCGCCGATGGCTGGAAGGAGTTCATCAATCCCATCGTCGAGCGCTACCTGAAGCTGGCGGTGAGGCTGCTGTTTCGAGCAGACGCTGCTTTTGCCAAGCCTGAGATTTACGAGTACCTGGAGACAAGGCATATCGGCTACGCCATAAGGCTTCCGGCGAACGAAGTGCTTCAGAAGGAAATATCTCACCTGTTGGTACGGCCTACCGAGTGGCCCTCTCAAAAGCCCATCGTCTCGTATCACGACTTCGTTTATCAGGCCCAGAGTTGGAATGTTCCTCGAAGAGTAGTGGCCAAGGTGGAGTGGCATCAGGGAGAACTGTTCCCAAGAGTAGGCTTCATCGTAACCAACCTGAGCTATCCAACGAAGGGAATAGTCAGCTTCTACAATGGCAGAGGCACAGCAGAGCAGTGGATTAAAGAGGGGAAATACGCCCTCAATTGGACTCGGCTCTCGTGCCATAAGTTCGTGGCTAATCAGGTGAGGCTGTGGCTATTCATCCTGGCATACAATCTGGGCAACTTCTTCAGAAGGCTGGCTCTGCCAGAAGCGATAAAGAGCTGGTCCCTGACAAGTATTCAGACGAGACTCATCAAGATAGGCGGGCGACTGGTGCGTCATGCGAGGAGGCTTGTGTTCCAGCTTGCCGAGGTGATGGTGACCAGGGAGATGTTCGATGAAATGCTGGAGCGGATAGGGAGACTTCGTTTCAATCCTGGATAGGAGCATGTGTCTGTTAGGGAATCGTGATCATATCGAGGCTGCCCTGAGCAAGGTGCGCGACTTGCAGCGTGAGGTTCGGTCTGAACAATCCGTTTAGAGCCTTTCCAAGTGGTTTGGAGACCCTGTTTCTCTAGATGAAGTGATATTAGCGCGGTTGGTGGCAGTTGACAACTTCAGCAGGCGATCTTATAGTCTGGACTGTCTCAGGATGGTGTGTTTATGAAAGCACTGGATTCCATCTGGGAAATATCGGCTTACACCCCAACGGCTACTCGGACGCCAACGGGTGACTGTAGCTGACCTGCTTGCCTCCATCTCGGACTCTACCATTCTGTTGCCAACCAGTTGCCGCATAGAAGCCTGCTCCGCGCGGATAGTTCTCCAACGTCCAGAGGGCTGCTTCTTTGTAGCCGTCTTTCGAGAGGAAATAAAGGCAATGTGTCATGAGCGCCCGGCCGATTCCGGTTCGCCAGGAAGCGGGATCAACTGCAATCGTGTCAAGCTCCCCGAGACTAGAGTCCACTGGATCTCGGCAGGGACCGATTCCGGCGAATCCCACAGTGTGCCTATCAATCTCAGCTATCCACCACCGGTTTGGTGGTGATAGGCCCTGGTCCCGTTGCCACCGGGCGGTCAGTTCAGGATCTACCTCGCGGTACTCCATCAGATGCCCGAATCCGGCGTTCCACGAGACTACGTAGATCCGTGTTATGTCCTCGGCGTCCGAGGGGAGCGCGGGACGAATCGATGGCGTGGGGGGAATCACTCTTGACACTGTTGCCCTACGCCAGCTCGCTGTCTTGCCACGATGCGAGAACAGATGTGACAAGGGACGAACAGTAGGATCGATGAAGACTCGTCTGGAGGGGCTCGGACAGGTCACCGACGCAGGTAAGGTGGACTGGTCGAACGCGACTAGAGGTCGAGCCAGCCCAGTCGCATCGCCGCGACAACGGCGTGAGTGCGGTCTGACGCCCGTAGCTTCGTCATCGTAGCAGTCAAGTGGTTCTTGACGGTGCGCTCGGAGATCCCAAGCTCGGCGCTTATAAGCTTGTTCGAGTAGCCCTCGGCGACAAACGACAGAACCTCCCGCTCGCGGTCTGTAAGAGGTTGGGCGTCGATATTGTAGGTGTCGGAGGCCGTCGCCCCGTTCGAGGCTGCGGTTCGGGCCTCTTGGGTATCGTTTGCATCGCGGGGACCGAGATCGTTTCCGACGTCGCGACCGACCGACGCCCGCCCCACCGTTCGGTCGACATTCACGGCCAGAAGCCCGAATGCCAGGGCAGCTGCTGCCAGGAGAGCGCCGCCTCCCGTCTCTTCGCCAAGGACGACGGAAAAGACAGCCATCGCAACGCCCGCAACGCCTGTAACCAGGGCGCCAGTAATCGCCAGCCTTCTCGCGGCTGAGTTGCCCGACGCCTTCATTTGGTCAGCCATCGCCCGGGACCTTTCCCCGTACACCTTGATCACGTCTGCGGGGCGGATGCCGGTAAGCGATCGATAAGAGCTACGAGAGTCGATGCGGGCTGCTACTTGGTGCAACATGCCGGCATGCTACCGGAGTCAGCCGCACCGAAACGTTTGCTTTCAGGCGGATTTCCGTTGGTAAGGCCGGCAGTATTCGCTGATTAGCCACGACGTCGAGCGTATATTAGCAGACTGGTGCTAGCCGTACTAGCGGCGGTGCCTGTCAAGGGCGGTGTGAAAACGTACCAGCGGGGCGGAGCAAAACTGTACCACTGAACGCCGTAGAATGGGCATCAAGGTTCGTGGGGCGTTGGAGATCAGGGTCAGTCAGATAGCTGGCGGCCAGAAGTCTTCTTGCTGTGCTTGAGTCGGTAGCTGTCCCCGTTCATCTCCAGGATGTCGACATGGTGGGTGAGGCGGTCGAGGAGAGCTCCGGTCAGCCGTTCAGAGCCGAACACCTCGGTCCACTCGACGAAGGGCTCACTTGGAGGTCACCAGGACCGATCCACGCTCGTAACGCTGGCTGAACACCTCGAAGAGCAGCTCGGCGCCAGTCTTGGACAAGGGCACGAAGCCCAGGTCGTCGATGATCAGAAGCTTGAGTCGTGCGAGCCTTCTCTGCAGGTTGAGCAGACGCCGTTCGTCCCTGGCCTCGATCAGCTCGTGAACCAGAGCAGCGGCGGTGGTGAAGCCCACGGACAGTCCCCTCTGACACGCAGCCAGACCGAGACCGAGGGCGATATGGGTCTTGCCGGTGCCACTGTTGCCGAGAGCGATGACGTTGTGGGGGCGCTCGATGTACTCGCATCGTGCCAGCTCCAGAACCAGAGCCTCGTTCAGGGACGGCATAGACAGGAAGTCGAAGGTGTCGAGACTCTTGGTCGTCGGGAAGCGGGCTGCTTTGATCCGACGTTCCACCATGCGATGGTGACGGTCGATCAGCTCCAACTCCGATAGTCGCAGCAGGTAGTCCGGATGGTCAGCTCCCTCACTGGCACACTGGGATGCCAGCTTGTCGTACTCCCTCAGGAACGTGGGGAGCTTGAGTTGCTTGAGGTTGTGTTCGAGCAACATCGTGGACTTGTTGGTCATGACCGGCTCCCCGCCAGGAGAGCCATGTAGTCCCTGGTCGAGGTTGTTGCAACGTTGGTCCTGGGCAGATACGGGTACAACTCCATGTCGAGTCTAGGCGGTCGACCCTCAATCCTGCACAGCACCAGGTGCTTGACAGCATCGAAGCTCACAGCCCCGAGTCGAATGGCGTCTCGTACGGCGTCGTGGACTTCTTCCGGCTGGAAGGTCTCCATCAGTCTGAGCACCTGCACGAACTCCCTCTTTCCTCGCTTGCCCATCCGAGACTCCAGCAACCGCCGCAACACTCCGAACTCCTCGGGCAACTCCCATCCAACCAGCGGCGCCGCCTGATCCAATGCCCTCGTCTTCTTCTCAAGGAGCGGCAGGTAATGGAGAGGGTCGAAGACGAAGTCGTCTCGATCGTAGGACCGCCGATGGCGGGCGATGACTTCAGCGCCACAGCTGATCACAACCTTGTGTACATATCCGCGGACCAGAACGTCCCGATGACCGTAGGCCACCGGGACCGAATAGTCATTGGTCCGGTATCTGACCAGGGACAGAGAACTGACCCTCGTCGCGTGCTTGTCGCTGGCGTCGTACGGTACGGCCGGCAGAGGCAGCAGCTTCTCCAGGTCCCGCTCCAGCCGTTCTCCTATCGTCTCGTTGTGGCCGCGGAGTCGATCTTCGAACCGTCTGAGGCAGTGTTGCTCCAGATGAGCATTGAGGGCATCGAAGCTCTCGAACGATGGAATGGGCACCAGGAAGTTCCGGCGGACATAGCCGACCAGACCTTCTACTTTGCCCTTATCGTTCCCTTTGCCTGGACGGCCGAACCGGTCCTCGAACAGGTAGTGGGACTGAAGCTCGGAGAACACCCTGGTCCGCTGCCGGCGACCATCTCCCAGGATTCTGGCTACCGCGAGCGTGGTGTTGTCGTAGAGGATGCTCTGAGGCACTCCGCCCAGGAACGCGAAGGCGGAGACGTGTCCGTCGCAGAATGACTCCGTCGTCTCGGCGGGATACGCCTTCACATAGCACCCGTCGCTGTGAGGGAGGTCCAGGGCGAAGTAGTGGGCTTTGCGTTCCACTCCGCCGATGATCACTCGAGCTTCGCCGTAGTCGCACTGGGCATGTCCCGGAGGGTGGGACAGAGGTAAGAACATCTCGCGGGTATGACGACGGCGTTCTCGAACGTAGTCTTTGACTATCGTGTACTTGCCGGGGAAGCCGTGTTCGTCTCTGAGCCGTTCGTAGATACGCTTGGCGGTGTGACGCTGCTTCTTCGGTGAGCTCAGATCCTGCTCCAGGATCTGGTCCATCACACCCTTATATGGATCGAGCTTCGGTCTGCGAGCCGGTCGTTGCCGTCGATACCCGGGGGGCACGGAGTACTCGAGCATCTTGCGCACCGTGTCCCGGTGTAGCCCGAACACTCGGGCCGCCTCTCGGACGCTCATCCCTTCGACGAAACAAGCCTTGCGAACACGGAGGTAAATACCCACCTTGTACATCCAATCCACCTTCAGTCAGGTTCGGTCGTTCCTGATTGAAGGCGACAGGCGGTACGCTTTTCAAGCGCCACATCTCAGCTCTTGAGCCGCCCTGCCGGTACATTATCTCTCCGCCATTCACACCGACCCCTGTAGTCGAGCAAACCCCTCGTGTACGACCATAGCTACACCTGAGGAACTCCAACCAGTCCCGTGTCGACGTTTGACGCTAAGGTTGGTCGTTGCTAGACTCGCAGCCAGCCATACGGTTGCGGACGGTGGGCGTAAGGTGACAACTGTCGCTGGTGCCGCACTTCCCGCTCATGCCGAGCCTGTCGAAGCATCCCTGGAGATAGTTATATTGCCTAATACGCATGTCCCTGTAAGTACTACCGGTAGGTCTGCGATCGATGTCGCCATCGATGTCGCCCGCACGGCCGGAGAGATACTTCTCGACAGGTTCGAAGGCGCGTTGGAGGTGTCTTATAAGGGGCGAGGCAATATCGTCACAGACGTTGATACGGCCGTCGAGGCGGAGGTATTCTCGATGCTGCGTCAGGAGTTCCCGGACGTAGGGACCGTAGGTGAAGAGACGGCCGTGGACAGGGCCGACGAAGGCCTGGTGTGGGTCGTCGATCCCCTCGACGGCACCCGAAACTACGCCTCCGGCATCCCATTCTTCTCAACTGTCATAGGTCTGGCCTCAGATGGGGAAATTCTGGCGGGAGTCAATTACGACCCGGTACGGGGAGACATGTTCTCAGCGGCAAAGGGGGAGGGCGCCTACCTCAATGGTGAGCGTATCTCGGTTTCGAAAAGGTCGGCTCTCGTAGATTGCATCCTGGGTATGGATCTCAGCTACAACAACGAGGGCGCGGTGAACGGCCTGGACGTCGTTCGCTCCAGCTGGCCGGGGATGCAGACGGCGCGCATCATGGGGTCGTCGGCACTTGGCATATCGTACGCGGCTGCGGGAAGAACCGACCTCTACTTCCATCACCAGCTCGCACCCTGGGACCAGGTGGCCGGGCTGCTCCTGGTAGAGGAGGCCGGGGGTGTCATTACCGACAGGACGGGACAAAGGGCAAACCTGTACAGCGACGGTCTTGTGGCCTCGAACGCCACCCTCCACGCCGAGTTCATGAGGCGCACCGAAGGGATGGACTGGCGCCGCCCAACGCGCACTTGACGAGGTGCGCCCGCGTTACATCAGGGCGCGATTTCCGTCGGGCCAGATAGACCCCCCCCTCGCTAAACTGATCCTTTCTGCTCCATTTGTTCCGTTTCGTATCTGGCGGGCGGAACAACTGGCTGGGAGACTGTTCCACCCTCCTATCTGGCCGGTGGAACACGGATGCTCCAGATTATTCCGTTTTGCTCCAGAGTGTCCCACCCTCCACAGAGTACTGAAAAACGAGAGACGACCCGTGGGGACGTGCATAGCACCAGAATAGCACAACAGTTCTGATAAATCAAGTACCCCTTAGGTCCCGGCTTCGCCGAATCCCACCCAGCCACTCCGTAGGGTTTGGGAGTGTCCCCAAACCCCTGCCTGAGGAGCAGTCGCCCTTCGGCCACATTCAGCGCAGGCCCTCTGGACTTCTCCGAGGGTTGGGAAGACGGGGACCGCGGGCGACTCGTGCGGAGGTGCCCCGCCGGGGCGTCTCTACCGAACCGAGAGCGACGGCTGAGAGACACCCCGTAGGCTGGCTGACTATGCCGCTAACTAGCCGACTCTGATGAACGTCTCGGCGAGGGCGAAGACGCAGGAGCTGCGGTCGCCGCCGATGCTCTTCTTCCAGATGTCCCTCGTGTACGGCCCGCCTTCGATCACGCGGCCGTCCAGTTTCATAGACGTCTCGTCGGTGAAGACAAGCGCGGAGAATATCTCGTACGGCTCACCGCTGTGGGCCGGACCGTACATCATCGTTGGCGCTTCAGTTATCGTCCAGACCGACTCTACGCGCCTGCCGCCCGCCTCGATCGTCCACGATGCTTCATCGGTCAGGTCACCTTCATGATGGAAAGTCGCGTCGAGGACTGGTAGCTCCCGTTCGAACGCGTTGCCCTTACCGCGGATCATCGTGTCGAAAATGAATCGAGCCACCTCGCGGTTGTTAGTGCAGTACCCAATGAACCCATCGTCGCCTGGAATATCGACGAACGCGGCTATCCCTTCACCCGCCGCGCTGTATCGGGTGTCGTAAAGGCTGACCATCCCGCTGTCCGAAGACGCCCCTGCACCGCGTATGTAGTTGATCCAGTGTTCGCCCGACCAGACCAGCGTACCGGCCCGCAAAACGTCATTGACCATAGTTTCTCCTTACGGAACCTCAGGGTTGAGCGGTGAGGACCCTAGTGTAACCTCAAGCGTCCCAGCATTGTTCCCTCGGTAGACGCGGACTTGAACTGTGTTGCCGGGCGGGTGTTTCAAAAGGAACTTGGCTAGGTCGCCGGTATTCCTGATCGGCTCTTCGTCTATGCTCACGATTATGTCGCCGGGCCCGAGACCGGCCTCTTCTGCAGCAAAGACCTCGGGAAGATCGCTGAAGGCGACTATTCGGACTCCCTCCGAGACCGGCAGAGCCAACTGCGCCTGAAGTGCGGGTGTCACGTTGCGCGGCTTGATTCCAAGAAAGCCCCTGTCGACAAACCCCTTTTCGATCAATTGTAAGGCGACGTCACGGGCGCCGTTGATGTCGATGGCGAACCCCAGGCCGAGGCCTTCTTGAAGCTTCGCGGTATTGATTCCGATCACCTCGGCGTACGTGTTGACCAGCGGTCCTCCGCTGCTGCCGGGGCTAATGGACGCGTCCGTCTGAATCAGGTCGATCATCGTAATCGGCACAATAGGGTCCACATCTATGATCCGGCCCAACGCGCTTACGATGCCCTTGCTGATCGTAGGTCCCCCTCGAAGCCCCAGGGCGTATCCGATGGCGATCACGTCTTCGCCGACTTCGACTTTGGAGGAGTCACCAGTCTTCGCGGGGACAAGTCCTTCGGCGTCGATGCGAACAACGGCCACGTCCGTCTGTAAATCGCTCCCTACGATCTCTGCCGCGAAGGTCTCTCCATTGTCCATCGTGACTATCGTGTCAGGCGGTAGGTCGCCGTCGGACACGACGACGTGCCTGTTGGTAAGTATGTGGCCCTCGGTGTCAATGATGACTCCCGTGCCCAACTCCGCCGGCGGCCGGACGAGGACCGGTCCGATTCCTCGGGGTGCCCTGGCGATTATCTGGACGACCGACGGTCTGAGGATCCTGACCACTTCGACCGTCGACAGAGGCGTTGAGGTTACAACGGGCTGGATCGCCGTTGGGGTAGAGGTCTGATTACCGGCGGGCGGTGTTGCCGTTACAGGCGTCGAGGTCGCAGTCTCCTCGGTGAGTTCCCCTTCCGGGGTGGACTCGGCTTCGGGCGTTAACTCGGCCTCTGGTGTCGGCTCTATCGTCGGCGTTGCAGTCGGCGTAGAGGTGGGTTCTGCAGTCCGGGTCGGCGTAGGCGAAGGCTCCGCTGTAGCCGTCGGAGTCGGTGTCTGGGTCTGGGTTGGAACGGCTGTCGGGGTTTGGGTCGGTGTGGCTGTTGGGCTTGGTGTCGGGGACCTGGTAGGCGTGGCCGTGGAGAGAGGTGTCGGAGTTGGTGTAGGGGTAGCCGTCGGGGCGGGACTGGGTGTAGGCGACAGGAATGATGCGGGTACGGCCTGTGGTGGCTCGTTGGTCTCTGCGAATGCGGTCGGTGTCGGCTCCTGTAGCACGACCGTCGTGAGGGTGGGGACGAACGTTTCGGCGGCAGAAGGCCCGGAAGGCGTGGGCTCTAGCAAGGAAGCGGCCACTGCGACGGCTGGCTCGCTTGAACTGCGTGTCGTGGCGGCCGCAGCCGCGTTCGGGTCCGGTTCGGTTTCGTCGCATGCAGCCAGGAGCAGCAGGGCCAGGCCAACCAGGAAAAAGACGGAGCCCATCCTTGCTAGCCGTTCGGCCAGCCCGATCGCCTCCTGCCTTTCACGACCGTGAGCTGCAGCCAAAGCTTCCCGCGATCACTTTTTCATCTAGTTGCTCGGTCGCTCAGACCCCGTTCATGTCGATTCCGAGAACGACGAGACCATAGAAGGGGTTAGGAGATTGAGACACGAGGACGCCCTCGAGGCGGGACTGCCCTGCGGGGCGGTGGAGTCGCTAGCGGCACGTCTTAGCAGAAACACGATGCGTTGGCGAACCGGTCAATGAGGAGCCACTGCCGGTTTAGGGGCGCTGGGCTAGGAGTCAGGACATGGCAGATGCCAACAGAAGTCGCGAAACTGCCGGAGACTTGAGACGGCAACTGCTTAGAAGGTGCTTAGGGGCGCTACCGATTGCGCCGTCGTCGTTGGCGGCGAATACTGCGAGCGCGGTCGAGCCGGGCTTGCTCGCCTTTGGAGCGAAAGTACCGTCGATTTCGCAGCTCCCTGAGGATACCGGAGCGCTGCATAGAGGTCTGGAAGCGCTTGACCAGCGCTTCCCCATCTTCACCGTCACGAATGGTCACAAATGACAAGGGACTTCCACTTTCTCGGCGCCACGCCGTAGCCAGCGCTAGTATAGCATGGCCTCAGGCGCCCCTCAACTGCGACTGCGGATGTTCGATGGGTCGGTCGGTAATCGTGGCTAGAGGCCACCGTCCCACCTTGTTAGCGGACGGACTGGTCATTCAAGCGATCGGGTCAGGACAAAGACGCTGACAACCAGAACGACCGGCACGGCTAGGCCAGCGAGGAAGAAAGAAGTCGTCCGGCGGAATCGGTGGTCTGCAGCACTGATGCTTTGGACCGACGCGACAAGGATCATGGCCGTTGCTGGCAGGAGGACCAATGCGACGCCCGCTAAAGATGACAGACTGGCGATAAGGGAGGCCAATCCTAGGGCAAGCAGAAGGCCGCCGCGTGCCGCTTGGTCTCGAACTCGGATCAAGGTCAAGGCGAATACGTACGGGGCGGCATATGCTAGCGTCAACAATACCGCTGTCGGTTGGTCCTGGCTGCGAGATAGTAGAACGGCAAGAACCCCTGTGGTAGCCACCCCAGCTAGACCTCCCCCCATTATTAGCCGCGTTCCGGCTGATCTCGGTCTCATCCTCTCGCCGCTCGGCAGCACCTCCGCTGTTCCCCTTGGCTCCTCCCCAATGACTCCGCAAAGGTATTGACGCATCAGGTTGACATAGGTGTCAAGGGATAGCGAGATCGGGTCGTCGACACGCTGAAAACTCGATTGTTAAATTTTTCACTTTATGCTATATTCCAGCCCTCTCAGCTATGCAAGATGTGTACCTCGGCCAGTATGGCCTGATCGCCATTTTTACCGCCATCGCGGTCGCGGTGCCGACGGGTATGCTGGTCGGCTCTTGGACGCTCTCTCTGGTAAAGGTCCGCCCGCGCAAGCCCAACCCGATCAAGCAGGCCATCTACGAGTGTGGTTTCGAGACCCTATCGGGTACCTGGAATCGCTTCAATTTCCGGTACTACACCTTTGCCCTCCTCTTCGTCATATTCGACGTCGAAGTCGTCTTTCTCTTCCCATGGGCCGCTAGCTTCGGCGCTCTGTCTCTGGAGTTCGGCGTCTTCGTCCTGTTTGAGATGATGGTATTCGTCGGCATCCTTCTGGTCGGATGGCTCCACGCATGGCGAAAGGGAGCCCTCGAGTGGAGCTGAATTCCGGGAACTCTGAGCGCGATGATAGCCCCGTCGACGGAATCCCCCTTCACAGCACGACCTGGGAGCTCGACCGCGCCGAGGGCGGGCAGGTCAACGACCTGAAGGCCAGCCACACCAAGCCGCTGGCCGACCCCCTCGTCGAGGTGCCGGACGACCTCCAGCGCAACCTTGCCGTAACGTCGGTCGACGCTCTGATCAACTGGGGTAGGAAGTCGGCGGTCTGGCCGCTTTCCTTCGGACTGGCTTGCTGCGCCTTCGAGATGATGGCCAGTGCGATGCCGCGCTTCGATCTGGCCCGCTTCGGGGCCGAGGTGTTTCGCGCCTCGCCTCGGCAGGCCGACCTGATGATCGTCGCCGGTACCGTCACCTGGAAGATGGCGCCGGCCATCCAGAGGGTCTACGAGCAGATGCCCGAGCCGAAGTGGGTGATCTCAATGGGCGTCTGCGCGACCAGCGGCGGCCCCTACTACGAGTCCTACAGCGTCGTCCCGGGCGTGAACCACATAATACCGGTGGATGTGTATGTACCCGGCTGTCCGCCCCGTCCCGACGCGCTCCTCTACGGCATCATGCAGCTCCACGACAAGATCAAGCGCTACTCTCTCAGCGGCCAGCGCGCGGGGGAGTAATGACCAGAGCGCTGGCCGGGGAAGACGTCGCTCGCCAGATAAACGAGACCCATCCGGGCACGGCGCTGGAATGGGTCGATGGCGACATCTGGATCGAAACTGAGACCCTGCCCGCGGTAGCGGCTTTCCTGAAAGAGACCCAGGAACTGGACTTCGCCTTTTTGGTCTCCATCAGCGCCGTGGACTACGTTGAGTATTTCGAGCTGGTCTACCACCTGCTCTCGATGAGACTGAACCGCAGCGTTACCCTCAAGACGCGCTGCTATGGCCGGGACGAGCCAGCAGTCCCGTCGGTCGTCGACGTGTGGCAGGGAGCCGATCTGCAGGAGCGGGAGATCTGGGACCTTATGGGCGTCCGATTCGAGGGGCACCCCAACATGAAGAGGATTCTCTTGTGGGAGGACTTCCCTGGACATCCACTACGGAAAGACTTCCTGAGATAACCGGCTTCACTACTCATTCCACATGACTATTCAGACCGAGCCGATCACCATAAACCTCGGCCCGCAGCACCCCAGTACTCACGGGGTGTTCAGGATTCGTGTCACGTTCGACGGCGAGGTCGTCATCGACGTCGAGCCTGTTTTCGGCTACCTGCATCGCGGCACCGAGAAGCTCGCCGAGGAGCGCACCTATACTCAGATCGTGACCCTCACCGACCGGCTCGACTATACATCCAGCATGACGAACAATCTGGCGTACGTCAGGACCGTGGAGAAGTTGGGGGCGATACCGGTGCCCGAGCGCGGGATGTATCTGAGGGTTATCGCGTCGGAGCTTCAGCGAATCGCGAGCCACCTAATATCGACCGGGTTCTTCCTGCAAGAGCTCGGCGTCTTCGTGACCCTGCTTATGTACTGCTTTCGCGAGCGCGAGCGGGTCCTCGACCTGTTCGAGATGCTCTGCGGCGCAAGGATAACGTTGAGCTACATGAGGCCCGGCGGCGTGTTACAGGACGCCCCGGAGGACTTCTGGCCGGCCCTCGACACCTTCGTCAAGGACATGCCCGGCTATATCGACGACCTGGAGGGCCTGATCTCGGACAACGAGATCGTGTTGGCCCGCACCCGGGACGTTGGCGTGCTCCCACCGGAGCTGGCCATTAACGCCTCCGCCAGTGGACCAGTGCTAAGGGCCAGCGGAGTGCAATGGGACCTCAGAAAGGCCGCGTCCTACGAGGTATACGATCGGGTGGATTTCGAAGTCCCTATCGGGAGCTCAGGAGACGCGTACGACCGGTACTTTGTTCGTATTCAAGAGATGCGCCAGAGCGTCTCGATCATTCGCCAGTGTGTCGAGCAGATACAGCCCGGGCCCGTCAAAACCGAGGGGCCCTTCTTCGTCCGGCCGCCTGCGGGCGACGCGTACGCCTCCGTCGAGGCGCCGAGAGGGGAGCTGGGCTTCTATATTGTGAGCGACGGCGGCATCTCCCCTTACCGCTGTAAGATTCGCTCGCCTTCCTACATCAATCTGACGTCACTCAAGGACCTGGTCGTCGGCTGGAAGCTGGCCGACCTGATAGTGGTTTTCGGGAGTATCGATGTGAACATGGGCGAGGTCGACCGCTGATGGACTTCGGTGGCCTCTACGATCTGTTCGCCGACTTCCTGCCCACCGGCTGGGAGTGGGTCGCGTTCGGCGTTGCCGGCTTTCTGATCGCCTTCCTGGTGATCAACGTGATGGTCGGCCTGACGGCAGTCTACACGTGGTTCGAACGACGCGCCCTGGGCCGGTTCCAGGCCCGCCTCGGCCCTAACCGGTGGGGGCCCTTCGGCCTGCTTCAGCCGATGGCCGACGTGCTTAAGCTGATGACCAAAGAGGACATTATCCCGGACGTGGCGGACAAGATAGCCTTCACACTCGCTCCGATTGTGCTGCTCGTACCCGCTTTCCTCGTAGTGGCTGTGATCCCCCTTGGGTCGGAGAGCTTCCTTGGAGAGCTCAACGTAGGGATACTATTCGTAGTCGGGGTTACCGGCGTCAGCACCCTCGCGATCTTCATGGGCGCGTGGGGCTCGCGGAACAAGTACGCGATGTTCGGTGCCCTTCGGGCCGTCGCGATGCTCATCAGCTACGAGGTGCCGATGGCGCTTGCTCTGACCGGGGTCGTGATCACCGCTGGATCGCTGGCCCTGCTCGACATCGTCGACAACCAGGCGGTCCCGTTCCTGCTCGTTCAGCCGTTGGGGTTTTTCATATTCATCACGGCTTCGCTCGCAGAGATGAACCGAACACCTTTCGACCTGGTTGAAGGTGAGTCGGAGCTCGCCGGTGGATACATAACCGAATTCAGCGGAATGAAGTTCGGGATCTTCCAGTTGGCTGAGTTCATGGCGCCCATAGTCACGTCTGCCCTGGCTACAGTCCTATTCCTGGCAGGCACCAGAGGCTGGGCGCCGGTGCCCGGACCTGTCTGGTTTGCCGCGAAGGCCTTCCTCGTGCTGTTCTTGCTGCTATGGATACGTGCGACGTGGCCCCGTCTACGAGTCGACCAGATAATGGGATTCGCCTGGAAGGGCCTGCTCCCTCTGGCTCTCCTCAACATGTTCGTGGTAGCAATTCAGGTCCAGTTGTTGCAGGACGCGACGACCGGCGAGCTAACGACCGAGGACCTCTGGCGGATGGCCGCGTTCAACTGGCCGCTGGCAATCGGCGCGATCGTCGTCACCGCGAACGTCCTGGGACAACGACGAATCAGAAGACGGCCCGCGGTGCCTTCGCCACTGGCCAACATGACGGCGGAGGGCGACTAGCGTGTACGGCTTTGGAATGGCAAAGGGCATGGCCGTAACGATGAAGAATCTAATCGTGCCTGGCCGCATGTTCACGTTGCACCAGTACCCGAGCCGTCGGATCGGTCCTCTGGGGCTGGCCAAGCGGTCCGGCACCAACGTTGTCAGCTTCACGATCAGGAACCCCATGCAGGCTATCAAGGCGGTCGTCGGGATGGTCTCGGTCGAGGACCGCGACCCGCACCACCCAAGGTTCCGGGGCGAGGAGTTCACCTGGTACGAGGAGCGCTGCACGGGCTGTGCGAGCTGTGCCAAATACTGCCCGCTCGGGATCATCAGGATCGTCACCGACCCCAACGGCCAGGCGGTCCAGGAAGGCCAGAACTACGGTATCGAAGTCTTCGATATGGACATCGGGCGCTGCATGTTCTGCGGCCTGTGCGTCGAGGCCTGTCCATACGATGCGCTCCACATGGGGAGTGGCTTCGAGGAGGGCAGCTACCGTCGCAGCGATCTCGTGATAGACATCGACAGGCTCAAATCGGCGCCGAAACGGCCCAGCACGTGGTTCAGGCCCCAGCTGGAGGACAAGGGCTACGACCCACAGACCGGCAGCGAACTCGGGTGGCGCGATGTAGGCCGTCACGAGCAGCCAACTCTAACTGAGCAGCAGGACCGGTGGAGCAAACGATGAGTTTCGGCTCTGGGACAGAGTCCGCACTCATTACGGACATCGCGTTCTGGGTGGTCGCGATCTCGGCCGTGATCGGTGCAATCGGCGTCGTTCAACTCCGCGACCTGTTCAGGGCAGCCATGTCGCTCGTCGTCTGTCTCATCGCCGTGGCGGGGCTCTTCGTCCTTCTACGGGCCGAGTTCCTCGCGGTCGTTCAGATCATCGTGTACGTCGGCGCCATCTCAGTGCTTCTGGTCTTTGCCGTTATGATCACCCGCGACGTCGAGCAGGGGAGCCCTTCGAACAAGCTCCGGCTTCTCGCAGGCGTGATCGCGGTTCTCTTCCTGTCGGCCACGGCCTTTGTCATCTTGAACACGGACTGGAAGATCCTGGATGAAGCCATTGCAGCCCAAGGCGAGGTCGGTGGCTCCGAAACGCTGGCTACCGAGACCGTTGACCAGATCAAAGACATCTACTCCAACACGGTCCCCCGGGTAGCAGGCCTGCTGTTACGGGACTTCGTTCTCGCCTTCGAGGCGGCGTCGGTCCTGCTTCTGGCGGCCATCGTGGGCGCGCTAGTTCTGGTTAGGGAGCGCTAACCGATGGGCCTGGAAAGCTTCCTGCTGGTTGGCGCCACGATCTTCGCTATCGGGCTCTACGGCGCTCTCTCAAAGCGAAACGCGATTACGGTCCTGATGAGCCTTGAGCTAATGTTCAACGCCGTGAACATCACCGCGGTGGCAATGTCACGATACATCGTCCCGGCCAGGCTCGAATCAGCCGGCGAAGTGCTTCCACTGCTGCTCACCGGCCAGGTCTTCGCGGTGTTCATCATCACCGTGGCCGCCGCCGAGGTAGCCCTCGGGGTGGCCATCGTTATCGCTCTCTACCGGAACCGGGAAACGGTGTTCGTCACCGACGCCATTGAGATGAGGCATTAGCCGCACGAGCTCGCCTCGGGGCCCGTCAAATCCGGAAAAACAAGGCAGTGAGGCATGTGGGTCGACTACCGCAAAGCACCCAATCTGATGATCGCTGAGATGTGGAAGGACGCCCTCGAAGGCGAGGGCCTGCCCACCAAGATTGTCCCGGAGGGCGACATCCTTTCTTGGGGTGAGCGTGTTCCCTTCCGGATCATGGTGCCTCGGGGACACGAGCACGTAGCCGACGAGATTCTAAGGAAGCTGTAACGAGTGATTCCTGAACCAGCCGTCTGGCTCATATTCTTCCTACCGCTCGGCTCTTTCGTCGCAATCGCCTTGGCGATACGGCCGTTCCTGAACCGATACGCGACGGCGTCCGGTTACCTGGCGATCGCGACGATCGGGACCTCGTTGGTCTTGTCGTTGTGGGCGCTGAAAAGTGTCGTCGACGAAGGCTCTCCTAACTGGCCGGCCCACTCGTGGTTATCCGTCGTCGGGGTCGAGGTCACGGTCGGCATCCTCCTAGACCCACTGACGGCGATCATGCTTGTCGTCGTCACCAGCGTCAGCTTTCTGGTGCAGGTCTACTCTACCGGCTACATGAAGGGCGACCCCGGATACGCCCGCTACTTCGCCTACATGTCGCTATTCACGGCTTCGATGATCGGCCTGGTCATCGCGGCCAATGTTGTTCAGATCTACGTGTTCTGGGAACTGGTGGGCCTTTGCTCGTACCTCCTGATCGGGTTCTGGTTCAACCGCCCGGCGGCTGCTGCCGCGGCGAAGAAGGCGTTCATCGTGACGCGGCTGGGCGACTTCGGGTTCCTGCTGGCGATCCTGTACATCGTGTTCAATGCCGGCAGCTTCGGCGAAGGGATGAATGCCTTGGAGGTCGCCGACATCAACGAGGCCGCCAAGACCGGGTTGCTCGCAACCGGCGTAGTCGCCTGGATCGCACTGGGGATATTCGCGGGCGCGGTCGGCAAGTCGGGCCAGTTCCCGCTGCACACCTGGCTGCCCGACGCCATGGAAGGCCCGACGCCGGTCAGTGCGCTGATTCACGCCGCGACCATGGTTGCCGCCGGCGTGTTCCTGGTCGCCAGGTTCTTCGACGTCTTCCACGCCTCGGAGCTGGCCATGAACGTCGTCGCCTTGGCCGGTGGCTTCACAGCCGTTTTCGCGGCGTCCATGGGGCTCGTCATGAACGACGTCAAGCGAGTCCTGGCCTACTCGACGGTCAGCCAGCTCGGGTACATGATGCTGGCACTGGGCGTCGGCGCCCTCGGAGCCGCCATATTCCACCTGTTCGCGCACGCCTTCTTCAAAGCGCTCTTGTTCCTCGGCTCCGGCAGCGCGAATCACGCAACCGGCACCTTCGACATGCGGTACATGGGAGGTTTGCGAAAGGCAATGCCCTGGACCTACGGAACGTTCATGATCGGGGCGTTGAGCCTGTCCGGTATCTTTCCTCTAGCGGGCTTCTGGAGCAAGGACGAGATCCTCGCTCACGCCTGGGCTGGGACCGGGTCGGTCAGCACCCTGGTCTTCTGGCTAGCCATCGTGGCCGTGTTCATGACGGCGTTCTACATGTTCCGGGCGCTCTTCATGACCTTTCACGGCGATTTCAGGGGCGGCGCCGAAGCCGACCCAAATGCCGAGCCTCACGGCGCTCCACACCTCGCGGAGTCGCCTGCAGTTATGGTCTGGCCACTGGTCGTTTTGGGGATCGCATCGGTGCTGGCCGGCTTCGTAGTCAACCCCACTCTAGACCTCGGCGCGATACCCGCCCACTGGCTAACGGCATTCCTAGGTGAGGCATCGAAGGAGTTCAACGTGGCGGTTGCCGGTGCCTCAACCATCGTCGCCGTTGCGGGCATCGGGCTCGCCTACGTCATGTACCAGACGAAGCAGCTTTCGGCCGAGCGTGTAGGCGCAGCGATGCGCCCGGTCTACACGCTGCTGTCCCGCAAGTACTATTTCGATGAGCTTTATGAATGGGTCGTAACGACCATGATCGTCTATCGAGGCCTCGCGAGATTCCTCGATTGGGTCGACAAGTCGGTCGTCGACGGGGCGGTCCGGTTCATCGACCGCATCGGGCGAAACGTCGGTTGGGGGATCGCCCAGCTCCAGACCGGGCAGCTTCAGGGCTACGGGGTGGCGATGTCGATCGGAATCCTGGCTATATTCGGGATCTACATCCTGACGAACTAAGGGTCTAGCTGTGGAATTTGAGGGCTCCGGCCTGCTGACAACGACCGTGTTCCTGCCCCTCCTGGGAGCACTTCTGATCCTCTTCCTTTTGCAAGGCGACAGGGAGGTCCGCTGCTTTGCGGGTCTCGTCGCTCTGGCGGAGCTTGCGCTCAGCGCCGTGGTCTTCTTCAGGTACGACCCTGACGGACCCCAATACCAGCTCGTCGACAGGGTAGTCGGCTGGATTCCGGTCGAGTCCTTCACGGTCGACTATTTCCTCGCCGTCGACGGGCTAAGCGCTCCACTGGTCCTGCTGACGGGTCTGCTGGGGATGGCGGCGGTCTTTGCCTCGTGGAGCATCAATAACCGCGTTCGCGAATACTTTATGTGGCTGCTGGTACTACAGACGGCCGTCATGGGCGTCTTCACCGCCCTGGACTTCATCCTGTTCTTCTTGCTGTGGGAGCTCGAGCTCATCCCGATGTTCTTCCTGATTTCCATCTGGGGGAGCGGCCGGCGCGAGTACTCCGCGATGAAGTTCCTGATTTTCACGTTCCTGGGTAGCGCCTTCATGCTGGTCGGGATTCTCGCCCTGTTCTTCTCCGCCGGGATCGATACCTTCGACATGACGAAGCTGCCTGAGCAGGTCCGGGCTGCTTCACAGGCAGGCACGCTCTTGATACCGATAGGCGCGATCTTCGCGTTGACGTTCGTCGGATTCGCGGTCAAGCTTCCCGTCTGGCCGCTGCACACGTGGTTGCCCGACGCCCATACTGACGCTCCGACGGCGGTCAGCGTGATGCTTGCGGGTGTGCTTCTAAAGATGGGCGGCTACGGCATGGTCCGGGTGTCTGCCGGCATGTTCCCCGAGGTGATCGTGGACGTCGCATGGCTCCTGGTCACTCTGGGCGTGGTCAACGTCCTTTACGGCGCTGTGGTCACGCTCCGGCAGACCGACCTCAAGCGGCTGGTGGCCTTCAGTAGCATCAGCCACATGGGATATGTCCTGATCGGCATCTCGTCCGTGGCCGGAATCGCCGGAAGCGTGTCGCCCGTCGGGCTCACGGGAGCCGCATTGCAGATGTTCACCCACGGTACGATTACCGGCTTGCTGTTCCTTCTGGTGGGCCTGATGTACGAGAAGGCCCACACCCGGTATATCCCGGACCTCGGAGGGCTCGCGAGCCGCATGCCGCTCATCGCTGCCGCTTTCTTGTTGGCGGGCCTCGCCTCCCTCGGACTTCCTGGTACGAGTGGATTCGTTTCGGAGCTGCTCGTATTCCTCGGAACGTTCCCGGTCTGGAGCTGGGCAACGGCCCTCGCAGCCTTCGGAATCGTGATAACGGCGGGCTACATCCTCTGGATGGCCCAGCGGACCCTCTTCGGCCCCGACATCGACCGGTTTATCAACGTCCGGGACGCCACCGCATTGGAAATGGTCCCGGTAGTGGTCCTCGTGGTCGCGGTACTTGTCGTTGGACTCTACCCCGCCATCGTAACCGACGTCTTCGCCGACGGAGTCGAGCCGATCATCGAATCGATCCGGAGCCTCGGTGGACCTGCCCAGGTAGCCCTGCGCTAAATGACTACCCACGACCTATATCTGCTGTCACCGGAGCTCAGCATGGCCGCCCTCGGGGCGGTGTTGCTGCTGCTCGACCTTGTGATTCAACGCAAGGCGTATCTGGTCGGTATCGGATTGGCCGGCCTGGCTGTGCCCCTCGTGTTTAGCATCGCCCTGTGGGGCGACCTGGAGGGCGGGGTCGTTGTCAACAATGGAGTGTTGGCCGACACGCTCGCGGTCGACTCCTTCGCCCTCTTCTTCAAATTCCTGTTCGTAGGCGTAGCCGCAGTCGTCATCCTGATGTCGAGCGACTACTCGCGAAGATTCAGCCGGTTCCAGATGGAGTACTACGCCCTCGTACTGCTTTCCCTGACCGGCATGATGCTTCTTGCGTCCACGACCGAGCTGATCACCATCTACGTCTCGCTAGAGCTTACCGCCCTTCCGCTGGCGGCGCTGGCCGCGTTCAACAGGGATAGCCGCTCGTCCGAGTCGGGCTTGAAGTTCCTTGTACTCAGCGGCGTGAGCTCCGCCGTCTTGCTCTACGGCATGGTGCTGGTGTACGGGTTCTCCGGGTCGACGATGCTTCCGGACATCGCGCGCCAGCTAGGCGACATGGGCCTCGACACCGGTGATCGCCCCTTCGGGAGCTACGCACTGCTGATGGGCGTCGTCATGATGGTAGCCGGTTTCGGCTTCAAGATCACGTCCGTGCCTTTCCAGATGTGGGCTCCCGACGTGTACGAGGGCTCTCCGACGCCCGTCACGGCTTTCCTCTCCGTCGCCAGCAAGGCGGCAGGCTTCGCGGTCATCCTTCGGGTCTTCTACGTCGCGCTTCCAATGGACGAGCTGAGTATAGAGTGGAGTGCGATATTCGCCGGACTGGCGGCGGTCACGATGACTATCGGCAACCTGGTGGCCATCTCCCAGACGAACATCAAACGATTGCTTGCGTACAGCACCATCGCCCACGCCGGGTACCTGATGATAGGCGTCGCGGCCGTGGCGGCCCGCTCAGCCGGTGGGGAAGACTCGATCGGACCGACGGGGGTCCTCTATTACCTGGGCGGGTATGCGACGATGAACCTGGCGGCCTTTGCCGCGGTCATCGCGATCTCGAATCGCATTGGCTCCGACGACATCGCCGACTTTGCCGGGTTGGGTGTCCGCGCTCCGTTCCTGGCCGCGGTGCTGGCCTTCGCGATGGTCTCGTTGACCGGCGTGCCGCCTACGGTCGGATTCATGGTCAAGATCTACATCTTCGGCGCCGCCCTGAACACCGGCCTCGCGTGGCTCGCCCTGGTCGGGGTCCTGAACAGCGTCGTTTCGGCCTACTACTACTTCCGAGTGGTCAAGGTGATGTACTTGGGCAGTCCGGCAACTGCAGAGCCCGTGACGGCCGGGCTGCCGATACGTGCTGCGGCGCTGGCCACCGCGGCGGGCGTGCTCTTCTTCGGGCTCTACCCACGACCGCTGCTTGAGCTTGCGAAGGCGGCCGCGGAGGTCCTGACCGGCGTGTCTTAGCCCGAATCCACCGAGGGAGGGCGTCGGGTTAGCATCCTGAAGTGGCCAGAGGGTGCTCTTCTGAATCTGGGATAATGGTTTTGTAACAGCAAAACAGTCCCAGAGAAGGAGCACCCAATAGATGCTACCACGCAACCAGCCCGACCGTATCCGTATCGTCTTTGACGATCACCGCCTGGTGGCCAATGCCGGTCTGCTCCTGCCGGCCACCCTCGCCCGGCATCTGGGCCTGCGGGAACTCGTTGACCATCACCTTGACCTGGGCGGCGCGCCGGGGCGGGCCAACACCGGAGACAAGCTGATGACCCTGGTGGCCTCAGCCATGGCTGGCGGCGACTGCATCGACGACGCTGATGTGTTGCGCGCCGGGGGGACGGCCTGCACCCTGGGCGGCACGGTCAAGGCGCCATCCACCCTGGGCACCTTCCTGCGCAGCTTCCGGTGGGGCCACGTCCGCCAGCTGGACCGGGTGAGCCGGGAGCTGCTGGCCCGGGCCTGGGCCGCTGGGGCCGGACCCGGCGACGCGCCGTTCACCATCGACCTCGATTCCACCATCTGCGAGACCTACGGACTGGCCAAGGAGGGCGCCCGCCACCACGGCTATACCGGCAAGCGGGGCTACCACCCACTGCTGGCCATCGCCGCCGGCACCGGAGACGTGCTGATGTCCCGGCTGCGCGAGGGCCGGGCCAACACCGCCCGCGGCGCCGCCCACTTCCTGCGGGAGACGGTGGGACGGGTGCGCTACGCCGGGGCCAACGGACGACTCACGCTACGGGCCGACAGCGGGTTCTACACTCATGGCGTGGTATCCGTCTGCCGCAAGATGGATGTCCGCTTCTCCATCACCATCCGCCAGCATAAAAGCCTGCACAATCTCATCGAGGCGATACCCGAAGATGCCTGGACGCCGATTCCTTACTGGATGGACGGCGCCGCCGATGTGGCCGAGACCACCTGCACTCCCTTCCAGAGTGAACCTGACGCCGCGCCGGTGCGGCTCATCGTCCGGCGTGTGAAGCCCACGCCCGGTTCCCAGCTGGCCCTCTTCGCCACCTACAGCTATCACGGCTTCATCACCGACCGGGACGGGGAGATGCTCGAACTGGAGGCCGACCATCGCCGCCACGCCGAGATCGAGAATGCCATCCGAGACCTCAAGCACGGTGTGGGGTTGAACCATCTCCCCTCGGGCCGCTTCGCCGCCAACGCCGCCTGGCTGGCGGTACAGGTGATGGCCCACAACATCGCCCGCTGGACAGCGCGCATCGGTCTGGGCGAGCAGGTGGTGACCACCAAGACCCTCCGGCGGCGGTTCTTCTCCCTGGCCGGACGGATCACCCGCTCGGCGCGCCGCCTCACACTGCATCTGCCACAGCGCTGGCCTTGGGAAGCCCAGTTCGATCGTGCCCTGGCCCGATTGCGCGCCCTGCCACTCCCTGCCTGACGGCGGCGGCGGCAACCGGCCGCCATCCGGCCAACCGAACGTCCCCGCGAACTCGCGCCAGTCCGGTCTGCGAGTGCCTCTTGCTGTGTCCTCTCCCCGCTATCTCGCCCTGACCAACATTCGCAGACGGTCACAAAGTCTCCCCGCGGCAACTGAAGACAAACACCGGCCCCCCTCTACCCCAAATCGTGCCCGGACCATCGCCCTCCCTTGCCCCTATCGCCCGTTCCGCTGCTGCATAGTCATCCCTTCGGTGGATTTGGGCTTAAGCGGACGAAGCCTTCCTGCAACGTTTGTTCGGGCCTCGCCGGAATCACGCCCACCCGCCCCGTAGAGTTTTGGGAGTATCCCCAGCCCCTACCAGAGGAGCTGGTCCTCCGGACTCCTCAGGCTCGAAGTCGCGTTTTATTCAAATGGGAATCTCGTTGACTCGGGTATAGGCCGATGGTAGACTTGCCGCACGTTCAGCAGGGGCGGCTCCTCCCGCCCACCGCACCGTCCTCAGCGTGAAATCCCTCCTTGGAACGCGACGTGATGCCGGAACGGACTCTTGTCGGGTTCATACATAACCCCTCCGTCACCGAGGCCCCGGCTCTCGTCGATTCCCTTATCAAGTCGTTGAAGCTCGAAGACACCTCCTGGGTCTGCCCGTCTTCGAATATCGACACTGGCGTAACAGAACAGACCCTGGCCGACACCTTGGTGATTTTCACGGTCGGCGGCGACGGCACTATTCTGAGCGCAGTGAGGATCGCGGCCCCCCATTCGGTCCCGATCGTTGGCATCAACATGGGGCGGGTCGGGTTCATGACCGAGCTCACCAGGGATGAGGCGGTTGAGAGAGCGCCGGAATACGTCGACGGCCCGCATCGAATAGAAAAACGTATGATGCTCCGGGCCACGGTCGAGGGCGGAGCGGGAGAATCGCGGCGCCTGACCCTCGACGCACTCAACGACATCGTAGTCAGCCGCGCGGAGGCCCGGCTGCTCGACGTCCACGTGAAGGTCGACGGTGCTGACCTCTACACGTACCGGGCCGACGGGCTGATCGCCGCCACCGCGACGGGTAGCACGGGGTACGCTCTGTCCGCGGGCGGACCGATCGTTTACCCGGAGGCGAAGGTGATGCAGATCCAGCCTCTCGCGGCGCACCTTAGCTTCCAGACCGGCGTTATCGTGTCAGGAGATTCGACCATCGAGCTGACGATAGGAGAGCACGAGGCAATTTTGACGGTCGATGGCTTCGCCGACACAACACTTGGCCCTGACGACCGGCTGGTTGTGAAGCGGAGCCCGCACGTCGCCCGCTTTCTGAGGGCGGCCCCACTGGGCGACTTCTTCGCCAGCCTCACCGCGCGGTTGGGCATAGGTCCGCGTCCTTTGCCGCCGAACTAGGCGTCCGTCAAACCGAGCCCGTATGGCTGAAACCACTGAAAAGCAGATAGCTAGCAACACGGTCTTCGCCGGGAAGCTCGTCCGCGTAAGGGTGGACACCGTCGATCTGCCCGACGGCAGGCAGGCCTTTCGCGAAGTCGTCGGGCATCGCCCTGCGGTCGTGGTGGTGCCCATCGACGCGGACGGCAACGTCTTGCTCGTCAGTCAGTACCGTTACCCGATCGGCGAGGAACTCCTCGAAGCGCCGGCGGGTGTGATGGAGGACGGTGAAACGCCGGATGAGTGTGCCAATCGTGAGCTCCAAGAGGAGACGGGGCACCTGGGACGCAGTCTAGTTCGCCTAGGCCAGTTCTGGTCGGTCCCCGGGTTCTGCGACGAGCTGATGCACGTGTACCTCGCACGGGACCTCGAGCCAAGTGTGCTGGAGGCCGACCCGGACGAGAACATCACGACCAAGCTGGTCCCATTCGCTTCGGTCGGCGAACTGATCACGACCGGGGCCATACAGGATGCCAAGACCATTGCGGCCCTGCTGATGGCCACGCATTTCGAATCACAAGGAGCAACAGATGGCGACTCTCGATGAACTTCTGGCCCAGGTAGACTCGCTGGAGCCGGACATCGTCAAGCTGGAGCAGGAGCTGATCCGAATCCCCTCCGTGAACACCGGGTTCATGCCGACCGGAAACGAGACCCCGGTAGCCGAGTTCGCCCGGGACTGGCTGGCCGAGGACGGCATCGATTCCGAGATAATCGAGTCGGTGCCGGGAAGAGGCAACCTGATCGCGCGAATAGAAGGACAGTCCGGTACGGCTGGCCTGATGTTCATGTCCCATCTGGATGTCGTGCCCGTGGAGAATGAGGGCAAATGGCGCTTCCCGCCGTTCAGCGCGACGGTCTCGGACGGTAGAGTCTATGGCCGTGGTGCATCGGACTGCAAGTCTCTGCTGACTGCCCAATTGATGGCGACCCGACTACTGAAGCGGAATGGCGTAGAGCTCGCGGACGGCCTGATTCTCGCGTCGGGCGCCGACGAGGAGCACGGGGGGCGCTACGGCTTCGGCTGGCTCGCCGAGCACCATCCAGAGAAAATCACCGCGAAATGGGCGGTGAACGAGGGCGGGGGTTCGCCGACAGACGCGGCCGGCAGTCTCGGATACATGGTCAACCTCGGCGAGAAGGGCAGACTGCAGGTCGAGATAGAGGTCAAGGGCACGAGCGCCCACGCCTCGATGCCGTGGCTGGGGAACAACGCCTCTTATACTCTGGCCAGGGTACTCCAGCGCATCGAGGCGTACGAGCCTGAGCGCGACACGTCGGCGGAGATCTTCAAGCACCTGTCCACCTTTGCCATTGAGCACAAACCGTCGTCGGAGAACATCGACGAAATCGTTGCCGAGGTCGAGCTCACCAACCCATCGCTGGCCTCGATCTTACGGGCCGCATCACGAATGACGCTGACTCCGACGATGATCACGGGCGGCATCAAGTCGAACAGCGTGCCAGAGACCATCAATGTGACGTGCGACGTAAGGACGCTGCCTCACCAGGACGACGGGTACCTGCGCGGGGAGCTAACGAAGGTGCTCGAGGGCATCGAGGGCGTCGACTTCGAGATCGACTACATGGCGGTTCCCAACTCGACGCCCTACGAGACCGACTTCATGGACCACATCAAGCGCGCTACCGAGAAGGTGGTGGGCAACGACCAGATCAGATGGATCCCGGGCCTCTGCGTCGGCTTCACCGACTCGCGGTTCACGAGGCCTCTTGGCGTCGAGACCTACGGCTTCACTGGCACCCACCCTGATGACGACCCGATGCTAACCATGGTCCACGGTACGGACGAGTCCGAAGGGATCAAGAGCCTAGTCAGCAGCACCAAGATCATGCTCGCGCTGGCCTACGATCTGCTGGCAGTGAAGTAGCGCACTATACGCGCCAGCGCCAGCCGTGGCGCTCGACGACGTCCCAGTTGAGGGTGGCGCCGAGGCCGTTACCGCCCGGGAACCAGAAGTGGCCGTCCTCGACACGTTCGCGCGGCACTATGAGATCGGCCCGCCACTCGTTCTCGAAGACCGCGTGCTCAAGCGGGAAGGCTGCCGGCGTCGAGGCTTCTACGTGGGCGCTGGCCAGCAGCGAGAGCGGACCGAAGGGGCTATGGCATGACGTCTGGACGCCTGATTCGGCCGCCGCGCGTGCGGCCCTGGCCGCCACCGCCACGCCGCCGCACCGTTGGACGTCAGGCATTATGATGTCGACGCCGCCACGCTTGACCAGCTCTTCGAAGGCGTCCTCGCCGTAGGTGCTGCCCCCGGCCACTACCGGGAGCGAGACCTTCTCAGCGATCTTCCCGAGGTCGTCGACGTTGCCGTCTCTCTGGGGCACCGGGTCCTCGAAGAAGATGACGCCCAGCCTAGCGAGCTCCTCGGCGACCATGGGAGCCGTCTCTACGTTGAACGCGCCGTGGCAGTCTACCAGGAGGCCAACGTCGGGCCCGGCCGCAGACCGCATGGCTGCCAGTCGCTCGAACCCGACCGACGCAGCTTCCAGAACGTCGTCGGTTGTCCGCGCGCGGCCGATCTCGTCGAACGGGTCGGTCTTGAGGTGCTTGAATCCGGCTTCGACTGCGCGCTCCGCCGCCTGTCCGAAGTCCTCCGGGGTACGGCGTTTCAACACGTCTCTCAGGTAGCGGTTGAGGTTGGCGTACAACCTCACGCGGTCGCGTGGTCTGCCACCCAGGGCTTCGGTCATGCCGATCGCCGCATGCCGGCATTGGAGCTCGGTTACAGCCGTGCGGAGAGCTCCGACTGCCGCGCGCACCACCCAGTCGGACCGGATCTGTTCCCGATCGACCCCGAGTAGCGATTCGATCTCCGACTCGTCGGGTATCGCGGTGCCGGCGAGGGAGGCCACCGCCTCTGCGATGGCGACCGCCCGACGTTCCTCTTCGGCTCCAGGGAACTCGACCGTCGCCGTCGTTCCCTCGTCATCGGTGATTGCGGCGAAGGCCCACCGCTTGACGTCGTTGACCTTGACGGCGCCGAACTCGACGCTCTTGAGCTTGACTGGTTCCATTTGCGCCTTCCTTGTGCAGCAGAGACCGCTTCAAATGGCGTCAGTCTAGCACGGGCCCATCAGTCGACAGGAGCCCCGATCGCTTCCGTGGCGCAGGTAGGCGGCGGATGGTACACTCAATCGAGATCCCGATGGACTCTAACGACGGCTTGATCGTTCATCATGAACCGACCCAGAAGGTCCCAACTATGTTGGTGGCGTTCTCGGGCTGGCCGGACGCCGCCGAGGCGGCGACAAGGGCGTTGCGGTACCTGGTCCGGAACCTCCAGGCTACCAAGTTCGCCGAGATCGATCCGGAAGAATTCTACGACTTCACTGTCGTCCGGCCACACCTGCGAAAAAATAAAGCCAGAAAACCGACCGTTCACTGGCCCGCGAACGACTTCTACCATCACACGCCCGACGGCGACGCTGCTCGCGGGCTTGTAGTCTATCTGGGCACCGAACCAAGTCTGAGGTGGCGGGCGTTCTCTAATGTTCTCCTCGACGTCATCGACCGAATGGGAGTCCGACGGATCGTCTCGCTCGGGGCATTACTCGCCGCCGTGCCTCACACGAGGGAGACACCGGTGACTGGCCGCGGCAGCTCGGAGGCGCTCAGCGAGAAGCTTGAGTGGCTGGGAGTGAAGGACACTGGGTACGAAGGTCCCGTCGGGATACACACAGCCTTCATGGAAGAATGTGTCGAACGAGGCCTCGAATACGTGAGTATCTGGGCCCACTGCCCTCACTACGTTACGACGTCACCGAACCCGAAGGCGAGCTACGTCCTCCTGACCAAGCTCCGAGGGCTGGTGGACTTCGACGTCGATCTGGACGAGCTCCGGCTGGCTGGCGGGGCCTTCGACGAACAGGTCACGAAGTCGATCGCCAAGCAGGGCGACGTCACCAGTTACGTACAACAGCTCGAGCGACAGTACGATGCCAGGCAGTCTGACGAAAGCGAAATCCCGGCGCCTGAAGCGATGGTTGAAGAGCTCGAGCGGTTCTTGAAGCGCGGCCAACGCTCTGCCGGCGACGGAGACGAGAGCTAGCTCGCCTTTTCCACAGTCGTTCGCCGCAGATCGGCAACATCCATTCCAAACACAACGAAGCGACCTGACACGCCCATGAACAAGCCTGAGGATATCCGAGTAACCCTGGACGGCATCGGGTTCCACTATCGCGACTGGCATGGAGAGGGCCAGCCGGTCGTGCTACTGCACGGTCTCGCGTCCACTTCGCATATATGGGACCTCGTCGCGCCGGTCCTTAGCGCCGACTTCGCGGTAGTGGCACTGGATCAGCGCGGCCACGGAGAGAGTGACAAGCCAGAGAGCGGATACGATTTCGTGACCGTCGCGCAAGACCTTCAGAGGTTCATCGAGGCGTTGGGCCTCCGAAATCCTGTGGTGGTGGGCCTGCACGTACCGAATTGCGAACTTTTCGGTGGGAGGTCCTCATATAAGGAGCAGGTCGGGAGCCCGCAGCTTAGCCCAAAGAGCCTCCGGCCCGTCAGGGTTGGAGGCTCGTCCCACGATCTTCGACTTCGCCACACCACCCCTGACCCCAGCCTATATTATCACCCCGCGCACATGCGAAGACAAGACACAGGGCTAGTCGAAGTCTTCAAATGGCTGGACACTTATGTGCGCGGACCTAACAAGGTATTAATTGATTCTCTCGTAAAAAGTCTGTGTAGGTCGAATTAGAACAAACGTACCCACACCTGGGTACAATATACAGTCTCTGTTCCGTACACTACCCCAACATACGGTAGCGCGCAGATGTGCTAAATCGCTGGAACTTCCTCAAACCGGGTTTTTACGAGGGAATCATTAATTACGTCGCGTAGTCGTGGGTTTACTGGGGACTACGAGGTTCAAGTGTCAGGTATGACACACTCGGAAGCGGAAGAGCTTATCGTACAGAGCGCGAAGGCTATAGGTATCAAGGATAAAATGTCCGCGGCATATCGTGAGGAATTAATCAACGAAGCCAGCGGTCATCCCTACGTCATAAAACTGATGCTAGGGGAAGTGGCACGCGGAAGTGGCACGCATCGTCCTGAACGCATAATGGCAGCACAGGGCGAAGCTCTCATTGCTTTGTTTGAGAGATCTTACAACAGGCTGTCTGCCTGCCGCTCAACGCGTGTTCCTCACATTGTGTAAATGGCGTTCGAGTGTACCCGCACTCGCTGTGGAGGCAGTGCTGCTTAGACCAGAGAATGAACGGATGGATGTTGGGGAAGCGATAGCAGAACTTGTAAAGGCATTCTTCATTGAGGAGTCTATCGAAGACGTAACTGGAGAGTCCGAAGTAAGCGTACCACTTGCAGCCCGACTTTTCGGTGTTCACAAGCTGGAAGTGTCTCTGTGGCAAGCATGATTCCCTCGTAAAAACCCGTTTTGAGGAAGTTCCAGCGCTTTAGCACATGTGAGCGCTACCGTATGTTGGGGTAGGACACGGAACAGAGACTGTATATTGTACCCAGGCAAGGGTACGGTTGTTCTAATTCGACCTGCACAGACTTTTTACGAGAGAATCAAGCTTCCATCGAGGCAGATATACCCATCCTTCACTTATTGGGTGCTCGTGCTGGTGGATCTACCCCAGAGCTAGGGAGCCGGATTGAAGGTCTTTTCAAAAATGTGGCCGAGGCAGTTGCCAAAGACAGGGACCGGTTCTCTGAACTGCGCCCTGTCTTGGAATTCATAACGTCCAGGTATTGACTGACCCCTAAACGACCCTTTGGGTAGCTCGGATTACAGCGTTGGGTAAGGTGCGCCAGCTGCGGCAAAACCGCGGCTGGCGCATCGACGTATTATGATAAAGAGGTGTGACGGGGAGGTTCCATAATCACGCAGTTGTCGTCGTACCGATAATGCTTACTCGCTGCCGATGGCAGTTGAACAGACTCTAAAGAAAAAATCGGAGGTCAGTCTGAAATGACCGACACATCGACAGTGAAGCCCGCCGTTAAAGGGAGGGGGCTGATCCAGAGCTTTGGCGAGCGGCGTGTCCTGGATGGTGTCGATCTGGCGCTCCGCGGCGGGGAAGTCCTCGCCCCTTGCGGTCGGCGTCCTGCGCTCTCATGCCCTGGACCGGCGCATTTGGCAGCTTGAGGGCGTCTGCTTGCAGGCTGTTTGGCAGGCCATAAACTCCACCAACACTGCCGAGAATGCGGACGCTCCCGAAAATGGCGACGGCGATTTGTTGGTGCTCTGGCGTCAGGTCTCCCCCCACTAGGTCGGCCGTCGGGGGCAACGGTTAGGAAGACTGATCACATGACTCTCGCGGGGTTTCCGGTGCAACGACTACACTGCGGTTGGCTCAGCCTTCACTCGAAGGCGGTACGTCTATCCACGCGACGGCGACCCTCTGCGATTTCCACCCTGAGTGCCTTCGCCCTGGTGGCAACGGTGGCGCTTGGCATCCTGTTCGCTGGGACAGAGCCCGCCATCGCGCAGAACTCGGTTTCGATCTGCAGCCGCACCCAGCAGGTTCAGACCGCGATCCTCGCCGAGCTCCCCGATGTCAGCGACTGCGCGCTGGTTACGAGCACCAATCTTGCAGGAATCACCATGCTGAATCTTGGGTATCAGAGCATAACCACCTTGCAGGCGGGCGATTTTGACGGCCTCTCCAGTCTGCAGATGCTGGACTTGGGCGGCACCCAGCTGAGCACGCTGCCCGACGGCGTGTTCGACGGCCTCTCCAGTCTGGAGCGGCTGGACTTGCGCTTCAACAAGCTGAGTGCGCTGCCCGACGGTGTGTTCGACGGCCTCTCCAGTCTGGAGCGGCTGGACTTGCGCCACAACAAGCTGAGTGCGCTGCCCGACGGCGTGTTCGACGGTCTCTCCAATCTGCAGGTGCTGGACTTGGGTTACAACTTTCTGAGCACGCTGCCCGACGGCGTGTTCGACGGCCTCTCCAGTCTGGAGCGGCTGGACTTGCGCTTCAACAAGCTGAGTGCGCTGCCCGACGGTGTGTTCGACGGTCTCTCCAGTCTGCAGGTGCTGAACTTGGGCGGCAACCAGCTGAGCACGCTGTCCGGCGGCGTGTTCGACGGCCTCTCCAGTCTGGAGCGGCTGGAGTTGCGCTACAACCAGCTGAGGACGCTTCCTAACGGCGTGTTCGACGGCCTCTCCGGTCTGGAGGTGTTGGACTTGCGCGACAACCCCGGCAGTCCTTTTGTGTTGACCATGAAGTTGGAGCAAACCGGCCTGGACACGTTTGTGGTGAAAGTCGCCGAGGGTGCACCTTTCGCCATGACCACCGGCCTGACGGTGGAGGGTGGCACGCTGCCGGTCGGCGTCACTTCGGTTACGATCCCGGCGGGCAGCACGACGAGCGAGGCGATCACCGTCGCCCCGACGACGGGGAGCACCGCCCCGGTGGAGTTGAGCCTGGGCACAGCGCCGTCACTGCCCGCGGACTTCTCAGGCCTCCAGATCGCTATCGGTCATAACTTGGCTTCGATCTGCAGCCGCACCCAGCAGGTTCAGACCGCGATCCTCGCCGAGCTCCCCGATGTCAGCGACTGCGCGCTGGTTACGAGAGGTATCTTCAAAAAGTGTGTAAACAGTCAGGCGGTGTACCCTCTCTCTGAACAACATGGGCTCAAGGCCCAAGAGAGGAGATAGACCGTCCATGAGGAAGGAAAGCACTGAGAGTAGGTCGGAGTCAAGGCCGGAGTGGGAGCAGTTGGAGGATTGGGTGCGAAGCCAGGTCCAGAGGCTGATCCAGGAGTTGCTGGAGGAGGAGGTGACGGCGTTTCTGGGAAGGGCGAATTCGGCGCTCAGATCCGACTCGGACAACGATACCGGCTATCGGAACGGATACGGCAGAGCCCGGAGGCTTACGCTGAGTTCGGGAACGATACAGCTGAGGCGGCCGCGAGTCCGCGATACCGAGGAGCAGTTCGAGAGCCGGCTGCTGCCGCTGTTCGTCAACAGGACCAGGAAGGTTGCTGAGTTGATCCCCGAGCTGTACCTGCACGGTCTATCCGAAGGCGACTTCGATCTGGCTTTGCGGGGGCTGCTGGGAGAGGACGCACCGGTATCGGCGAGCACGGTGGCCCGGTTGAAGGATAAGTGGAACGATGAGCTTGCCCAATGGCGCAGCCGGCCCCTCGATGACCTGGAAGTGGTCTACATGTGGGTGGATGGAGTCTACGTCAAGGCTGGTCTTGAGAAGGAGAAGGCGGCGGTACTGGTGGTGATGGCGGCCCTGAGCGACGGGAGCAAGGTGGTGGTGAGCGCTGTTCCCGGATACAGGGAGTCCACAGAGAACTGGTCCGAGGTGCTCAGGGACATCAAGCGCCGGGGCTTGAGCTGCCCGAGGCTGGTGGTTGGAGACGGACACCTGGGCATCTGGGGAGCTCTGCGCAACGTCTATCCGCAGGCGGCAGAGCAACGCTGCTGGAACCACAAGATCGTAAACGTGCTCGCCAAGCTTCCAAAGCGACAACAGGACCAGGCCAAGCTCATGCTGCGTACTATCCCCTACGCGCCGACTCGGACAGAGGCTGAGCGGCTCAGGACGGTGTTCACCAGGTGGTGCGGCGACCATTCCTACGAGGCGGCCTCAGAGGCCTTGGAGCGGGACTGGGACCGCATGGTCACCTTCTATGACTTCCCAAAGGAGCACTGGGGGCACCTTCGCACGACGAACCCGGTAGAATCACCCTTCGCGGCCCTCAGGCTTCGGACCGATGCCGCCAAGCGCTACAAGAGGGTCGATCGGGCGATAGCGGTGATCTGGAAAATGTTGATGGTCGCCGAACAGCGCTTCAGGCGTCTGAAGGCCCCTGAGTTGATCGAAGACGTCTATCTCGGTGCGCAGTATGCGGATGGAATCGCCATTGAATCAACGGCTGAGAAGGTCGCCGCCTGATGTCGTTTACACACCTATTGACGTAACCTCGGTTACGAGCACCAATCTTGCAGGAATCACCATGCTGAATCTTGGGTATCAGAGCATAACCACCTTGCAGGCGGGCGATTTTGACGGCCTCTCCAGTCTGCAGATGCTGGACTTGGGCGGCAGCCAGCTGAGCACGCTGTCCGGCGGCGTGTTCGACGGCCTGTCCAGTCTGCAGGTACTGAACTTGGGCGGTAACCAGCTGAGCACGCTGTCCGGCGGCGTGTTCGACGGCCTCTCCAGTCTGGAGCGGCTGGACTTGCGCTTCAACAAGCTGAGCACGCTGTCCGGCGGCGTGTTCGACGGCCTGTCCGATCTGGGGTGGCTGGACTTGCGCCAAAACAAGCTGAGTGCGCTGTCCGACGGCGTGTTCGACGGTCTCTCCAATCTGCAGGAGTTGGACTTGGGCCGCAACCCGCTGAGCACGCTGCCCGACGGCGTGTTCGACGGTCTCTCCAATCTGCAGGAGTTGGACTTGGGCGGCAGCCAGCTGAGCACGCTGTCCGGCGGCGTGTTCGACGGTCTCTCCAGTCTGCAGGTGCTGAACTTGGGCGGCAACCAGCTGAGCACGCTGTCCGGCGGCGTGTTCGACGGCCTCTCCAGTCTGGAGCGGCTGGACTTGCGCTTCAACAAGCTGAGTGCGCTGCCCGACGGTGTGTTCGACGGTCTCTCCAGTCTGCAGGTGCTGAACTTGGGCGGCAACCAGCCGAGCACGCTGTCCGGCGGCGTGTTCGACGGCCTCTCCAGTCTGGAGCGGCTGGACTTGCGCTTCAACCAGCTGAGTACGCTGCCCGATGGCGTGTTCGACGGCCTCTCCGGTCTGGAGCGGCTGGACTTGACAGACAATCCTGGCAGTCCTTTCTTATTGATAATGGAGCTGGAGCAAACCGGCCCGGACACGTTTGTGGTGAAAGTCGCCGAGGGTGCACCTTTCGCAATGACCAACGGCCTGACGGCGGAGGGCGGCACGCTGCCGGTCGGTGTCACTTCGGTCACGGTCCCGGCGGGCAGCACGACGAGCGACCCGATCACCGTCACCCCGACGACGGGGAGCACCGCCCCGGTGGAGTTGAGCCTGGGCACAGCGCCGTCACTGCCCGCGGACTTCTCAGGCCTCCAGATCGCCATCGGTCATAACTTGGCTTCGATCTGCAGCCGCACCCAGCAGGTTCAGACCGCAGTCCTCGCTGAGGTCCCCGATGTCAGCGACTGCGTGCTGGTTACCAGCACCAATCTTGAAGGAATCACCATACTGGAGGTTAAGTCTCAGAGCATAACCGCCTTGCAGGCGGGCGATTTCGACGGCCTCTCCAGTCTGCAGGTGCTGTCCTTGAGCGGCAACAAGCTTAGCACGCTGCCCGACAGCGTGTTCGACGGCCTCTCCAGTCTGCGAGAGTTGGACTTGGTGCTCAACCAGCTGAGCACGCTGCCCGATGGAATGTTCGACGGTCTCTCCGGCCTGCAAGAGCTGTCTTTGGGCCACAACTATCTGAGCACGCTGCCCGATGGAATGCTCGACGGTCTCTCCAGTCTGCAGGAGTTGGACTTGGGCGGCAACAAGCTGAGCACGCTGTCCGGCGGCGTGTTCGACGGCCTGTCCGATCTAGAGTGGCTGGACTTGCGCGACAACAAGCTGAGTGCGCTGCCCGACGGTGTGTTCGACAGCCTCTCATCAAGTCTGGGGCTGCTGGAGTTGCGCTACAACCAGCTGAGGACGCTTCCTAACGGCGTGTTCGACGGCCTCTCCGGTCTGGAGGTGTTGGACTTGCGCGACAACCCCGGCAGTCCTTTTGTGTTGACCATGAAGTTGGAGCAAACCGGCCTGGACACGTTTGTGGTGAAAGTCGCCGAGGGTGCACCTTTCGCCATGACCACCGGCCTGACGGTGGAGGGTGGCACGCTGCCGGTCGGCGTCACTTCGGTTACGATCCCGGCGGGCAGCACGACGAGCGAGGCGATCACCGTCGCCCCGACGACGGGGAGCACCGCCCCGGTGGAGTTGAGCCTGGGCACAGCGCCGTCACTGCCCACGAACTTCTCAGGCCTCCAGATCGCCGTGGGCGGTCCGCTCGTCCTGCGAGCACAGGTCCCATGGCGGGTGATCTTGGCCATATTGGTTGGGGTAGGCGCCGGAGCCATTCTCCTGGCTAGGGCATGGCGCAAGGGGAGATAGGCCCGGCGTCCTTCGGTGACGGCGACGACGGCCTGATGCTGGCCTGGCGCGCAATATCGTGCACGGGGACGGGGCGTCCCAGTCGCTGTTTGAGTGGGGGATAAGAGCTCAGGTGTCTGTGGAACTTTTCTTGGCCCAGATACGCCTACACACTAACCGACGGTATTTGCGGAATCGAAGTCAAGGAGTCTAGGTGAGATGAAGAAGCTCTCGACATTCTTAACCATCTCGGTCCTGCTGATCGCGCTCATGTCCTGTGACAGGGACAATGCGACGACGGACCCGCCTCCTGTAGGGCCGGGGACGCAGGAAGCGACATCGACACCCGAACCTACGCCGGCGTCCAGACGATCGCCGGGGGGAACGGCAGACCCGAACAGGGGACCTGTGGGTACTGCGACCCCCACGCCGACACCCAGGCGGGTGGTGATTGTTCCGGGTCTCGCGGCGGACAGCTTCATCGCCGTCGTTCCGCGAACCCTTCGGACAGGCTACTCGGAGCGGGTCTCCGTATCGCTCTTCAACGGCGACCGGCCCGTGTCGGGCAACGTGCGGCTGACCCTGCTAGACGCGGGTACCTCGGTGCTCACCGTCGACGCAAAGGTGGACGGGGCAGCCAACATCGAGCTTCCGGTCCCGCACCTCGAACGAGGCAGGTACGAGATCGAAGTCGAGGTGGAGGAGGTCTCGGAGACCCGCCGGGCGTCCGTCGACGTCGAGGACGGCGTGCTGCTGTTCGTGGAGACCGACAAGCCGATATACAAGCCGGGCCAGATAGTCCATATCCGGCTGATGACGCTGGACGCCCTGCTGAAGCCCTGGCCGTCGGGCGCTACGATCGAGGTGCAGGACGCCAAGGGCATCAAGGTCTTCAGGAAGGAGGTCGCGACTGACGACTACGGCATGGTGACGGTCGACCTTCCGCTGTCGACGGAGCCGAACCTGGGAGTCTGGAAGCTCACGGCCCTCGCGGGCGATCAGAAGACGCAGCTCGACGTGCGTGTCGAGGAGTACGTTCTGCCGAAGTACGAGGTCACCGTCGAGACCGATCGCGACTGGCTGCTGGCCGGCGACCCGATCAGCGGCACCGTCTCCGGAGAGTACTCCTTCGGCAAGCCGGTCGTGGGCGAGGTCGAGATCGTGGCCTCACGGTACGTCGGGAGGTGGGAGGAGTTCGCGCGGTTCAGCGGCCCCATCGACGGCGACACGACGTTCGATCTGCCCGCTGTGGGCTACGTCGCAGGCGTGCCGCAGGCCGGCGGCCAGGGGAACCTCACCCTCGACGTGACCATCCGGGAGAGGGGCACCGGATACGAGGAGAAGACCAGCAGGCTCTTGACCGTAGCGGCCACGCCGGTGACGCTGAAGGTGATACCCGATGGCCGCGTATTCAAGCCCGGCCTGGAGATGTCGTACCTGGTCGTCGCCCAGGAGCCGGACGGCTCACCCGTGGACACCGCCGTGACCCTCAACATCAGCTACATGGACAGGGAGTTCGAGCAGGTCAGTGCGGAGACGATTCGGGTCAGGACCTCCGGTGGCAAGGCCATCGCGAAGGCGACGCCACCCTCTGACGCTGCCGCGTTGACACTGGAAGCGAACGCCGACCAGGCGCACACCTCGCTTGCGCTTCAATCGGGCCACTCGCCCTCGGGGAACTTCATCCATCTCGAGCAGGTGACCGAGGGCGATATCGCCGTGGGCGATACCGTGCTGTTCAGGGTCGACTCGACGCGGGAGGCGCGCAACTTCTACTACGAGGTGCTCTCCAGGGGCACCGTCATCTTCTCCGATGTATCGTCGGGCCCGGACATCGAGCTCGTCGCGACGCAGCTCATGGCCCCATCTTCGCGCATCCTCGTTTACCAGGTACTACCGAACAACGAGATCGCCGCCGACTACCTTCCATTCAGCGTAGAGGCGTCCTATCCGCACGAGGTGCATGTGGGTTTCAGCGAGGAGGAGGTGCGGCCGGGCACCGAGGTCGACATAAACGTCCAGACGCAGGGCGAATCTCGGGTCGGTCTCGTGGCCGTGGACAGGTCGGTCTTCATCCTGGCCCAGAATCGCCTGAACCTTCAGCAGGTCTTCAACGAGCTTGAGAAGCTCTACATGGAGCCGCAGGTGGAGCTCCACGAGGCGCGCCGCATCCACACCATCACGACGCGCGGCGCACACGAGACGTTCCGAGACGCCGGCACGATCGTGCTGACGAACAAGGACGTTCCGTCGGGCGAGAAGCACGAGCGGCCGCGGCCCGAGGTTATGGTTATGGCTGTTGCTGTATCTGCGGCTGCTGCCCCCGCTCCAGTTAGCGGTCGTGCTTCGGCCCCCGAACCCAGTCCCGTCCAGAGCGCGCCGGAGGACCTGGCGGAGGTGAAGCGGGTGCGCCAGTTCTTCCCGGAGACGTGGATATGGCAGGACATATATGCCGGCGATGACGGCTCCGCCACCGTGCCGGTCGAAGCGCCCGACAGCATCACGACGTGGATGCTCCGCGCCGTAGGCATCTCGAAGGAGCACGGTCTCGGTATGGGGGAGAGCTCGCTCCGGGTGTTCCAGCCATTCTTCCTGACGGTCGATCTGCCCTTCTCCGCGATTCGAGGCGAGGAGCTGCCCGTCAAGGTCGCGCTGTTCAACTACCTGGACACCCAACAGGAGATATTCGTCGAGATCGAGGAGGCCGACTGGTTCGACCTGCTGGACGAGCCGTTGAAGTCGACCACCATCGACGCCAACGACATCGGCGGGGCCGAGTTCATGATTCGCCCCAGGGGTCTCGGCCGCAACCCCGTCAAGATCACCGCGCGAAGCACCGAGGCCGCGGACGCCGTCATCAAGGAGATGCTGGTGGAGCCCGAGGGCGTCGAGGTCGAGATCGTCGGCAATCACGTGATCTCCGACGGCCATCGCCACGAGTTCCACCCCAGCCTGCCGTTCGACGCCATCGACGGCTCCGGTCGGGCCTACGTCGCGCTGACGGGGAGCTTCTTGACCCAGACCATCGAGGGTCTCGACCAGCTACTGAAGATGCCCTACGGGTGCGGCGAGCAGAACATGATCCTGTTCGCGCCCAACGTGTACATCGCGCGATACCTGAAGGAGACCGGTCAGCTCAAGCCCGAGATAATGGCCAAGGCCGAGCACCTGATGACGGTCGGCTACCAGCGGGAGCTCACCTATCGGAGGCACGACGGTAGCTTCTCTGCGTTCGGCGACAACGACAACGAGGGGAGCCTGTGGCTCACTGCGTTCGTGCTCAAGACGTTCGCTGAGGCGAAGGCGCTGATGTACATCGACCAGGAGGTGATCGACTCTGCGGCTTCTTGGATAGAGAGTCACCAGCTCAGCGACGGCTCGTTCGAGAACGTGGGCTTCCTGCACCATCAGGAGCTGCTCGGCGGACTGCAGGGTCGTGATGCGCTGACGGCGTACGTGGCCATCGCGCTACGGGAGGCGGGCAACACGGGCTCCGCCGTGAGCGCCGTCCGCTATCTGGAAGGCCGGTTAGACGAGATCGACGACCCTTACACGATGGCGATAACAACCTATGCCCTGGAGCTCTCCGGCAGCGCGCTCAAGAGCCAGGCCTACGAGAAGCTGATGTCCATGGCCCAGGTAGACGACAACGGCGCGCTGTACTGGGGCGGCGGCGGACTGCCCATCGAACCGTATCCCGCCGACCACGGGCCCGCTCGGCACGGGAACCAGAGTGCGGCCATCGAGACCACGGGCTATGCGCTGCTCGCCCTGCTGCATCACGAGGACCTTGTGAGCGCATCCCGTACAACCAAGTGGCTGGCAGGCCAGCGGAACGCTCTGGGCGGCTTCGGCTCGACACAGGATACCGTCGTCAGCCTACACGGCCTGACCACCTTCTCGACGAAGGTCCGGACGAACGTCGACATGACCGTCGTTCTGGAGAGCGACACCTGGCGCAAGGAGGTGCACATCACGCCCGAGAATGCAGACGTGCTTCAGACGGTGCAGGTCCCTCTTGGCGAGGTGGTCGTCGTAACGGCCGAGGGCAAGGGCGACGCCGTCCTGCAGTCGGTGCTCCGGTACAACGTCCCGGAGCGGAGGACGGAGATTCAGGACGTGTTCGACATCGCCGTCGACTATGGCACCGATCACGTGGAAGTCGACGACCTCATCACGGTCTCCGCGTCCGTCACGTTCACGCCTCCAACTCCAATCGAGGCGGGCATGGTCGTCCTCGACGTGGCTGTGCCTACGGGGTTCGAGCCGGTGCGCGATACGATCGCGGCGCTCGTCGAGGAGAACGATAACCTCAAGCGGTTCGAAATCGCTGGCCGGAAGGTGATCCTCTACATCGAGGACATGATGCCCGCCGAGACGGTCTCATTCGAGTTCCAGGCGCGTGCCAAGTACCCCGTGCGTGCCAAAGAGGTCGTCTCCCAGGTCTACTCCTACTACCGGCCCGAGTACCGTGGCGAGACATTGGGAGGCGCGATGACCGTGGCAGAGTAGCGATCCCCCCGGCGCCACCGCGGATTAGCCGAGATCGGCTCGCCGGTCTCTGGGTCAAAGTCGATCCCAGCTTGGTCAAGCACGTTGGTGACGTCCCGTCAAGTGGTGTAAGAGACCCAGATCCCCCACCTAGAGAAGAGGAAGACCTCGTTGGAGCCCGACGTGCTGCGGGCTAAGATGTTTGTTGAAGAGACGAAACGATCACCAACGAGGTGCACCTATTATGCAGCAAGGGGTGCTTCCATTCCAATACGAGGAAGAGAAGAAGACGACGGGTATGACAGCTCTGTCGGGTCTTCCGGTGTACCTGGAGCTGGCTCAGGCTTCAGGGATAAGGTCCTCGGTGGACCATCACGTGGGCCTACGGGCATGTGGACAGGGCTGGACCGATAGCCGACTGGTGATCAGTCTGATACTGCTGAATCTGGCAGGTGGGGAGTCTGTGAGCGACCTGGAAGTACTGGAGAAGGATGAAGGGCTCTGCAGGATACTCCGCCGTGTCGAGAGCTACGGCATGAGACGTGTTGAGCGCAAGGTTCAGGAAGACAGATGGCGTCTAGAGCGTCGACGGAGTGTGCCGTCAGAGACGGCGGTGTTCCGGTACTTGGAGAGGTTCCACGAGGCAGGCGAGGAGAGCAGAAGGCGACCCCACAGAGCCGTGATACCCGCTCCCAACGATGCACTGAGGGGACTATGTAAGGTGAACGCTGATCTGGTGGGCTTCGTACAGAGACGTTCACCACATAGCGAGGCCACGTTTGACATGGATGCGTGCCTGGTCGAGACGCAGAAACAGGAGGCGCTGCACAGCTACAAGAGGTACAAGGCGTACCAGCCACTTTCGATCTACTGGTCAGAGGCGGACCTGATAGTCCACCCGGAGTTCCGTGACGGGAACGTACCTGCGGGCCACCAGCAGTTGAGAGTGCTCACCGAAGCGCTGGAGTACCTGCCATCCGGAGTGGACAAGGTGATGATGAGGTCGGACACAGCCGGGTATCAACAGGACCTTCTCAGGTACTGCGGGGAGGGCAGGGATGAGCGCTTCGGAGTGATCGGGTTCGCGGTAGGAGTTGACGTGACGCCGGAGTTTAAGCGTTCGGTCTGCCAGGTATCAGAGGAGGAGTGGCAGGTCCTGTACAGGAAGGCAGGCGAATATCAGGTGGATACAGGCCAACAGTGGGCGTGTCACCGCGGTGTAAGAATGACCCAGTAGCGCCGGAATGGAATTGACCCACCCCTCAGCAGAGAGCACCTTAGCGTTGGGAGAATCCCGACGTGGAGGTGCCGAACAGATTGCTAAGAGGAGGGACAGTGAAAGAGCTGTACGAGTTGAAGGGTGAGGGGAGGTTGATCCGTGGGATCGCGCGGGAGCTGGGAGTGTCTCGGAACTCGGTGCGCAGGTATCTGAGGTCGCCGGGAGTGCCGAGGGAGAAGCCGAGGCGTCGCCGGGCATCCAAGCTGGACCCGTACGCAGAGTACATCGACGGTCGCCTGTCTGAAGGTCTGGACAACTGCGTGGTGTTGCTGCGTGAGCTGCGTGTCCGAGGATACAGTGGCGGGTACACGATCCTGAAGGACTACGTTCAGCCGCGCCGTCGCCGCAGGCAGCCTCGAGCGACGGTGAGGTTCGAGACTGGTCCCGGTGAGCAGGCTCAGGTCGACTGGGGGAGCTTGGCGTACGTCGCAGAGGACGGTCGCAAGCGCCGAGTGTGGGCGTTCGTGATGGTGCTGAGCTGGTCGCGTGCCATCTACGTGGAGTTCGTACGCCGTGCCGACGTCGCGACCTTCATGCGCTGTCACGTCAATGCGTTCGAGTACTTCGGCGGCGTGCCTCGCCGATGTCTGTACGACAACGCGAAGGTGGTGGTGCTGGGGCGCGACGATGCCGGTCGTCCCGAGTGGAACAGCCGGATGCTGGACTTTGCGCTGCGGGTCGGCCTCGAGATGAGGTTGTGCCAGCCGTACCGTGCTCAGACGAAGGGTAAGGTTGATTCCCTCGTAAAAACCCGTTTTGAGGAAGTTCCAGCGCTTTAGCACATGTGAGCGCTACCGTATGTTGGGGTAGGACACGGAACAGAGACTGTATATTGTACCCAGGCAAGGGTACGGTTGTTCTAATTCGACCTGCACAGACTTTTTACGAGAGAATCAAGGTTGAGAGCGGGGTGAAGTACGTTCGCCGCAACCTGTGGCCCACTGTCCGGTTCAGCGACGACGTGGAGATGAACAGGCAGGGTATGGAGTGGTGCGAGACGGTGGCGAACGAGCGTGTGCACGGGACGACGATGCAGCGGCCGAAGGTGCTGCTTGCGAAGGAGCGGGCGCACATGCTGGCTCTGCCTGAGCGGTCCGGTCTGGCACCGTATCTTCGAGAGGAGCGGAAGGTGGGGCGTGACGGGTACGTGCATTGGGACGGCGCGTGGTACGGCGTACCGTGGTCGTGGGCAGGCAGGACTGTGCAGGTGGGGCTGGGGTCCGGGACGGTGGAGATATGGTTGGGCTCCGACCGGCTGGCGGTGCATCCGAGGGCACACAGGCGAGGGCAGCGGTTGACGCTGCCGGGCCAAGTGGGCCGGGCTGGTCAACGGGGATGAGGGTCCCAGGAAGGAGGCCGTAGCGGTCCAGGTGTCGGCAGGCCAAGTAGAGCGTCGGTCCCTGGAGGCGTACGAGATGGCGGCCGGGGGTGTGAGACGATCGCCCTGGAGCAGGCGCGTCAGTACATGGAGAGCCTGGGGCTGACTGAGGCTGTCGAGGTGCTCGACAGCAGACTCGACGCGGCCGCCAGTAAGCAGATGCCGTACCCCGACATGCTGGCGGACCTGCTGGGTATCGAGGTGGCGGCCCGCAGAGAGCGGTATCTGACCACCAGGACACGGATGGCCCACCTGCCCTTCCGGCGTACTCTGGAGCAGTTCGACTTCGCCTTCCAGCCCTCCATCGACGAGCGCCAAGTCAGGGAGCTGGCCAGCCTTGCCTTCGTTGCCGAGGCGACCAATCTCCTACTGTTGGGTCCTCCGGGAGTGGGCAAGACACACCTGGCAGTAGCCCTGGCCCTACGGTCCATCGAGAACGGGTACGGGGCCTACTTCGTGCGAGCCTACGACCTGATGGAGGACCTGAGGAAAGCCCGGGCCGAGCACCGGCTGGACCGACGCATGAGGGTCTACCTGGCTCCGAAGGTGCTCATCGTTGACGAGTTCGGCATCTGGCCCTACGACCGCGACGCCGCCACCGCCTTCTTCAGCCTGATCTCGGCCAGATACGAGAGGGGCAGCATCATCCTCACATCCAACAAGGGCTTCGCAGAGTGGGGAGAGCTGCTCGGAGACACCGTGATCGCCACCGCCATCCTTGACCGGCTGCTGCACCACAGCCACGTGCTCAACATCCGCGGTGAAAGCTACAGGCTCAGGGACAAGCGGCAGGCTGGTCTGTTGACCTCTCAACAGCTGCTCAATCCATCATCGGAGGAAACCCAAAACACGAAATCACAGCCAGGGGTGGGTCAATACTAACCCGGCGATAGTGGGTCAAATCTAATCCGGCGTTGACAGGCGGAAGTGAACTTCGTACCCAACTGGATAGGCCACAGCAAGAAGAACCCAGAGTACCGATTCATAGCTATCAGGGAGCCGCTGGACAGAGCTCCTTTACCCCGAATCCACCGAGGGAGGGCGTCGGGTTAGCATCCTGAGGTGGCCAGAGGGCGCTCTTCTGAATCTGGGATAATGGTTTTGTAACAGCAAAACAGTCCCAGAGAAGGAGCACCCAATAGATGCTACCACGCAACCAGCCCGACCGTATCCGTATCGTCTTTGACGATCACCGCCTGGTGGCCAATGCCGGTCTGCTCCTGCCGGCCACCCTCGCCCGGCATCTGGGCCTGCGGGAACTCGTTGACCATCACCTTGACCTGGGCGGCGCGCCGGGGCGGGCCAACACCGGAGACAAGCTGATGACCCTGGTGGCCTCAGCCATGGCCGGCGGCGACTGCATCGACGACGCTGATGTGTTGCGCACCGGGGGGACGGCCTGCACCCTGGGCGGCACGGTCAAGGCGCCATCCACCCTGGGCACCTTCCTGCGCAGCTTCCGGTGGGGCCACGTCCGCCAGCTGGACCGGGTGAGCCGGGAGCTGCTGGCCCGGGCCTGGGCCGCTGGGGCCGGACCCGGCGACGCGCCGTTCACCATCGACCTCGATTCCACCATCTGCGAGACCTACGGACTGGCCAAGGAGGGCGCCCGCCACCACGGCTATACCGGCAAGCGGGGCTACCACCCACTGCTGGCCATCGCCGCCGGCACCGGAGACGTGCTGATGTCCCGGCTGCGCGAGGGCCGGGCCAACACCGCCCGCGGCGCCGCCCACTTCCTGCGGGAGACGGTGGGACGGGTGCGCTACGCCGGGGCCAACGGACGACTCACGCTACGGGCCGACAGCGGGTTCTACACTCATGGCGTGGTATCCGTCTGCCGCAAGATGGATGTCCGCTTCTCCATCACCATCCGCCAGCATAAAAGCCTGCACAATCTCATCGAGGCGATACCCGAAGATGCCTGGACGCCGATTCCTTACTGGATGGACGGCGCCGCCGATGTGGCCGAGACCACCTGCACTCCCTTCCAGAGTGAACCTGACGCCGCGCCGGTGCGGCTCATCGTCCGGCGTGTGAAGCCCACGCCCGGTTCCCAGCTGGCCCTCTTCGCCACCTACAGCTATCACGGCTTCATCACCGACCGGGACGGGGAGATGCTCGAACTGGAGGCCGACCATCGCCGCCACGCCGAGATCGAGAATGCCATCCGAGACCTCAAGCACGGTGTGGGGTTGAACCATCTCCCCTCGGGCCGCTTCGCCGCCAACGCCGCCTGGCTGGCGGTACAGGTGATGGCCCACAACATCGCCCGCTGGACAGCGCGCATCGGTCTGGGCGAGCAGGTGGTGACCACCAAGACCCTCCGGCGGCGGTTCTTCTCCCTGGCCGGACGGATCACCCGCTCGGCGCGCCGCCTCACACTGCATCTGCCACAGCGCTGGCCTTGGGAAGCCCAGTTCGATCGTGCCCTGGCCCGATTGCGCGCCCTGCCACTCCCTGCCTGACGGCGGCGGCGGCAACCGGCCGACATCCGGCCAACCGAACGTCCCCGCGAACTCGCGCCAGTCCGGTCTGCGAGTGCCTCTTGCTGTGTCCTCTCCCCGCTATCTCGCCCTGACCAACATTCGCAGACGGTCACAAAGTCTCCCCGCGGCAACTGAAGACAAACACCGGCCCCCCTCTACCCCAAATCGTGCCCGGACCATCGCCCTCCCTTGCCCCTATCGCCCGTTCCGCTGCTGCATAGTCATCCCTTCGGTGGATTTGGGTTTACCGGGGATGGAGGAACAGCTAGACCTGCCGTTCCCGACGATGGAGTTGCCCAACAGAGGATGGCACAAAGTCTTTGGAGTGGTGACCAACCGAGCCCTTCGGGGTGACGAGGTCATCTGGTGGTCCAGGCAGAGATGCGGTAAGGGCGAGGAGGCTCATGGTGTTCTCAAGAGTGACCTGGCTGGAGGCAGGCTTCCCTCGAGGCTGTTCGGAGCCAACGCGGCATGGTGGGCCATGGCGGTGCTGGCCTTCAACCTCAACTCTGCGCTCAAGCGGCTGATATTGGGTGGACAGTGGGTGAGCAAGCGGCTTAAGGCAGTCCGCTTCGCCCTGATCGCCCTTCCGCGCCGAGTCGTGCGACGTGCCAGGAGACTGATCATCCGCCTGCCCAGAGGCCATCCCTCTTACGAGCTGTTGGTCAGGGCACGGCGTAGGATACTGGCGCTGGCTGCGGACCCGTCTCCACCCTAGACGACCTACCTTACAACCACATCGATTGAAGCGACTCAGCCAAGTCGCACGACCTGGTGCGCCTTCCTGCCAAGCAAATGGCGACCAATAGGCCTTCCGGCATCGTCAGTATCCTCCCACCACCTGACAAGTACACCACTGGGCCCCTGGACAGCATCTATTGGCGCCACACATCGGCATCTGATGCTCCGACAGCCCTCGGAAGCGCGCACGACACCGGCTCCTCTCCATTAGGTGGTGGATTTGGGGCATCACAGGACCTTCGCTAAGCTGTAGATTCAGCGCCTCCACCGGCATGGGATCGCCGTCCAGTTCAGCGTCCTCGGCTACCTCGAAACCGAGCAGTCCGAACGATCTGGACACTCCCACGTCGGGGGCGGACGCCCAGCCGCTCAGGAACAGGGTCTGAGACTCTGGAATCCAGAATGCACCCAGCCCGACCCCCGACAAGACTTCAATCAGGCGGGGCTCCACAGACTCCCCCGCGCTCTCAAGCAGCATTGAGGCGAAGTTGGCATAGCAGTAGGGACCATTGCCTACGTAAGTGAGAATGCGTCGTTGACCCAGCGCAGCATCAACCATCGTCAGCTCCCATGGCCGGGCCCCTTACTCGTGTACCCCTGAGCTAGTGTTTCGTCCCTGAAGTTAGTGGCATAAGTGCTGGGAAGTTGGTATCCCCCTGACAAGATATCAGTTGTTGAATCGAGACAAAACACTCAGGTACTCGTGGGCAGTCGACTTGGATGGAACTGGGGATTGAAATAGGTGCAACAGGCCGCGACAGGAGCCTTGATGTGTTGGGCAGGGTGGCGGAGACACTAGATGAAGCAGGCTAGGAACTTGACGAAGCAGGGAACAGTTTTAGCTAGTTGTGAGGTACGGCGTGACAGAGGAAGAACATGTGGCCTGTGCCGACGGTCAAGCGGCGGGCCGCAACGCCTTCGCCTCATCCCTCAGCACCTTCACCCTGACCGCCAAGTCAAGGACCCGATTGAGCACCTCTTCAAGCGTTCCAGACAGGTCGAGCGCGGCTATTTCCAGCCGCTTGCGAGAGTGTCTGACCTCGTGAACCACGGGCTTAGCCTCTCCCTCCGCGTAGATAAGCATCCCGCCGGGCAGATCGAGCGCCGTGGTGTAGGCGAGCATCTGGTACAGGTCAGTGTTGGCCGCGTGCTGGACTTCGATCTTCTTGTACTTGGCGTCGCCCACGAATAGGCAGGCCCCGCTTTGCCACCACGTGAGGTCGGGTTCAAGTTTCACGCGGTTTGCTCCATCCAGGTAGATGCGGCGGTTTCCCTTGAGTTGCTTGTCAGAGCAGAATGTGTGGTTGGAGACACCCAACTGCTCCCGCAGTGACTGGGTCACGAACTCCTAGAAGACGACGTTCATATCAATTAGGAACCCGGACGCACGCACTTCCCCACGGCGAGACTCGAACGCGCTGTGACGTAGGATCAGCCGCGACAACGCGACTACCTCACGATAGTGCTCATTCAGCCGGTCGAAACGGACCTCCGGCACGGAGTTCGGCAAGAACTCAACCGGGGATACGTTGTCAAGCGTCCCCGCAATCCGCCCCAGTTCACTCCGGGCAGCCTTCCATCGTAGCCGCATCCCACCGAGCCTCGCCGTGGCTGCCTTTACCAGTTGGTTCGCCAGAAGGTCGTCCGTGAACTCGTCGTACCGCACCTCGATCGGCAGGGCGATGCCGAACCTTCTCCGTATCTGCTCGCCGAACCTAATGCGCCCGCGCACGGTGTCCAACGCCTCCTCTTCCACACGGTACCCATGTAGCAGCCCGCGAGAAAACGCCCGGCGGGCGGCTGAGGCAAGCGAGAGAGCCAGTACATCCGGCAGCGCGTACTCACGTGGGTAGTCGAACATTTCCCGCTGGGGCCTGTACGTGCCCATCGCATAGCTCACGAGCGAAAGCAACTGTGGGATGGGAATTTTCGGCTCGATGAGTACCGACAAATCGCCAATATCGACAGCTCCAACAATCGAGCCGGGCGTAAGCCGATACGCGCGGTCCGTTCCCGCGACAGGCTGAATCGTGAGCGATGGCAGGGTTTCCTGGAGCGCATCACGCTCATCGACCGAGAGCGTATGCTCGCTCGTGGCGTACTCCTTCACGTCGATCTCGCGCATCACTGCATGCCCCTGTCCTCGTTCACAGCACTGTCATCGCGCTCCTCGCGGCTTCCTTCCTGCACCTCGTCATCATCATCCGTCAAGTCGGAACCGTCTGATCCCCGCAGGTTATCGAGATCGAACTCGCTCAGGCGGTCGCTTTCGCCGAAGAGGCGCTCTTCGATGTACGGAAGCCCGCTGTGCTTCCATACGCGCTCGACGCTTGCCTCGTTGAGTCCAGGCTTCATGAAGTAGCTCGGCCCGATTGCTGCGTGCCGGTCGTCGCTCAACTTCTTGTTCGCGCGGTCGACGACATCGGCCACCCACTCCATGCCGGGTGTTTTTACCTTCAGCCAGCGGTGGAGTGCACCCCTTATTGGCTCTTCGTCTGGGTGGAACTCCACGAAGTAGAACCGGCGGCGCAGCGCTAGGTCCACCAGGGCAATGGAACGGTCGGCGGTGTTCATCGTCCCGATGATGTACAGGTTAGAGGGCAGGGAGAAGTCCTCTTCGTCGTCCCTCTGGCACTGGAGGCGTATCTTTTCGTCGCGGTACTCCAACAGGAAATAGAGTTCTCCGAACACCTTGGCAATGTTACCCCGGTTGATCTCGTCTATTACCAAGAAGTGCTTCTCGCTTCCTTCCTCACGCGCGAGCTTGGCCGCCCGCAGCAACGGCCCGTCTCTCAGCTCGAAGCCGGCCACCCCATCTTTAAGTGTGGGGCGAAAGCCTTGCACGAAATCCTCGTAGGCATAGGACGGATGGAGCTGCACGAGCGCAACCCGCTCCTCCGATCCTGCCAGATGCTCCGCTAGTTTCTGCGCTACGTAGGTTTTCCCCGTGCCCGGCGGCCCTTGGAAGATGACTTGCCCTTTGTCGTAGAGCAGCATTTCGATTTTGTGGAGGAAATCGCCGGGTTCAGTGAGCAACAACTCTTGCGCAAGCTCGTGCAGGTCCTCAGACGGACCATTTGATCCACCTGTCTCGGATTCCTGGTCCGGGATTATCCAAACGAGCGACTGAGCGTCGAGCCGGTGGCGGACAGGCAGTCCACGTGTTCGCGCCTCGCTTATGAACCGATCGAGAAACTGAAGGGCATGTTCAAACAGGGTCGCCTCTTCCGCGTTCTGCTCGGGTTGGTCGTATCCGGTACGAGCGTATGCATTGGCGAATGTGGTGATCCTGAACGGCGGATACTGCTCAGCATCCAACCCCATCAGCAACTGGGAAATGACGTTCATACGGGTCCCCGGACCGCTTGTCACGGATTTGGGAAATAAAGTGCCAAAGGCGCGCACTCGGTCCTCAAGGGACGAATCATCCCTCGTCCAAAGCGCCTGCAGCGCTCCCTGTGCGTCGTCTGGAGACCCATCTATCCAACGACGGAAGTTGTCTTGCTGTGTGAAGTGGATGATGTTGCCAGAAATGCCTCTCTTTACCAAATCGGCCCAGTCGTCGTCACCTGCAAGGACTGCTTCTCGGGCGGCTGCAAGCTTTCGACCTATCTCGAATTTGTAGCTTAGCTCCCAGCTTTCCAGCCTCCCAGTGTCTAGATACTCCGAGGCGTGTCTGAGGTACGCATCCCAAGGATCGGGCGTCGAGAGGTCCCATCGGCGACGGATGTACGGGTCGTAGAAATCAAGGTCTTTCCCAAGTCCGGCCTCGAGGCCCTGGCGAATCTGCACCAGCTTGCGGTCAACGTCTGGCGTTTCTTCAGAGATGGAGTGTGCAAAGGCCTTTGCCTTGGCAATATCCTCCTTTTGTTTGACGGAAACGGTCCCCTCGAAGGTGTCGGGGTGTACGAGATGGAACACAGCCTCCCGCTGGGCACTCGGACGGTCTGGGTGGCCACGGAGGAGTTGACTGCGGAAGCTGACACGCGTCACAAAATCCTTGAAGGCCCAGGGATCGCGCAACCAGCTTTCACGCTCATGCGTCGCATGTTCCTTCCATTGCTCCACGAATTCAATGATGAACGCGACCTGATAAGGGCGATGCTGCGTGAGGGCTTGACTTCGAGCGATGCCAGGCGAGAGGCCGTCTACGAGATCGTCAGGAATATTCGAGACTGGCGCCCCCCAACTAAGCACCTGTTCAACTTGGCTCTTCTTCGTCTCGCCTCCCATGCCTCCCTTCCAGATAATGAGGAACTGTGCATACAGCGCCTCTGCCATCAGTTGGTAGACCTCCGGTGGACTGTCTTCCAACTGAGTCCTCAACTTGCCATAGAAGCCGCCTTCTCCCTCATCTGGTCTGTCCAAGAACCGTCTCCGCAGTTCCCCAAGCCACCGGCTCGACCAGATCGGCCTGCCCGGTGTGAATAGTGAATCGTCGGTCCTCAGTGCACGATCGACCCATATACCAGTCGCTGCGTAGACCTTCTCTAGGCCTTCTCCCGTCTTCTTGCTACCCATCCGTTCTCCTTCCGCTGATGTCGTTCGTCTCAGGCGGACATTTTCGCCGAACATCTAAGCCCGAGTGGTACACTTTTACTCCGCCACGTGTGTTGTTATTCAGCATAAGCGTCACAGGTAACTGTTCAGCAAGAATGTCACATTATGGAGAATGTGACGTTGAACCAAAAGGAACAGGCAAGGCTTCAGGTCCTCAACAGCTTGCTGGCTGGGCATATGACGATAGAGCAGGCATCTACGCTGATGGGAGTGAGCATACGCCATGCCTGGCGCATTCTGGCGGCATACAGGAAGGAAGGGGCAGCCGCCCTGGCTCACGGTCATCGAGGTCGCAGAGCGCCCAACGCGATATTGGAGGCAACTAAGGGTCCATCCTCCACACGCGGACGTTGGTCAGACCCCCGCCGCGACCGTCACGGCGTCGAGACAGCTCGACGACTACGACGTAGAGCTCGACCGGGACATCTCGGAGGTCGGGATCTATACCGTGCCCGAGATCGTCCCCGACGTCAGCGGGCCTAAGGCGATGATCGAGTTCGTCGAAGAGGTGGTGACGCGTTTGGCCGCTCCCGACAGGTTGGTGGGGCTGCTGGGCGGCGAGCACTCCATCACGGTCGGCGCGGTCACCGCGCTGGCGGGCTCGCACCCGGACATCAGCGTGCTCTACCTCGACGCTCACGCCGACCTGCGCGACGAGTACATGGGTTCCCGGTGGGGCCACGCGTCCGTCGCGCGGCGGCTGCACGAAGTGTGCCCGCTGGTCGAGGTGGGCGTCCGCAGCCTCAGCCTCGGCGAGCGGCGCTTCATCCGCGACAACGAGATCCCGGTCGTCTTCTGGCCGCCGGCCAACGGCCAAAGATTCGCGGAGACGGTCATAGACGCGCTGACCCCGGCCCCGTCTACGTGAGCATCGACCTGGACGTGCCGGACCCCGCCCTGATGCCGGCCGTGGGGACGCCTGAGCCGGGAGGCATGAGCTGGCACGATCTGATCGGCCTCGTCAGGGCGGTGGCGCGCGAGCGCAAGATCGTCGGGTTCGACGTCACGGAGCTGAGTCCCGGAGAGGGCCCGGAGGCCGGCGCGTTCACCGCGGCCAAGCTGGTGCAGAAGGTGATCGGGTACTCCGTACCTGCCGCGTAGCTTTTCCGGGCGTGCGGATTGGCGCAGACCGCGAAGCGTGACGGGCGCCGAGGCCGACTCAGTCGAGTATCTGGGACAGGAACATCTGGGCGCGCTCGTGCTGGGGGTTGTTGAAGAAGTCGTTGGGCGGGGCCTCTTCGACTATGTTGCCCTCATCGAACATGATCACCCTGTCGGCGACCTCCTTGGCGAAGCCCACTTCGTGAGTGACGATGATCATCGTCATGCCGGACGTGGCGAGCTCCCGCATGACGTCCAGGACCTCCTTGATCATCTCGGGATCCAGGGCCGAAGTCGGCTCGTCGAACAGCATGATCTTGGGCTGCATGGCGAGCGCCCGCGCTATCGCCACCCGCTGCTGCTGACCGCCCGAGAGCTCGGCGGGGTACTTGTCTGCTTGCTCGGGAATGCCCACCCTCTCCAGGAACGCGATGGCCGCCTCCTCCGCCTGCGCGCGCGGCCATTTCCTGACCTTCATCGGCGCCAGCGTGATATTGCTCATTACGGTGAGGTGCGGGAACAGATTGAAGGACTGGAACACCATGCCGACCTCTCTTCGGATGGCGTCAATGTTCCTGACGTCGTTGGTCATCTCTATGTCGTCGACTACGATGTTGCCCCGCTGGTGCTGCTCGAGGCGGTTGATCGTGCGAATGAACGTCGATTTGCCCGAGCCGGAAGGGCCCAGGATCACGACTTTCTCGCCCCGGCCCACGGACGTCGTGACCCCCTTGAGCGCGTGAAAATCCCCGAACCACTTGTGGACGTCTCGACAGACGATGATCGGTTCCGTCGTAGCTTCTCTGATCTCAGTCATAGTGGTCCTCCGCGGTTTCCAACTAGCGCTGGCCGACGCCCAGGTGATGCTCTACGCGTTTGCTGACGTACGACATGCTGTAGGTGAATATCCAGAAGACGATCGCCAGGAAGACGAACAGCTCACGTGGGTTGTCCTGGAACTCCAGGTTGCTGCTGATGAACGCGCGGCCTATCTCGACGATGTCGAGCATGCTGATGATGTACACCAGGGTGGTGTCCTTGAATAGCGAGATGAACTGGCCAACGATCGCTGGGATGACGTTGCGAATGGCCTGTGGCAGCGATATGAGGAGCGTCGTTTGCCAGCCGGGCAGCCCCAGCGCCCGGGCGGCTTCGGCCTGGCCGGGGTGCAGGGCCTGCAGTCCTCCGCGGATGTTCTCCGCCATGTACGCCGAGCTGAACAGGGTGATGATGATGGCGGCGCGGCTCAGCGAGTTGAGCGGGAAGGTTTCGGGGAAGGCCAGCGGCACGAGCGTCTGGGACATGAACAGCAGCGTGATCAGCGGCACGCCCCTGAACACCTCGATAAAGACTATGCATATCACCTTGACGACCGGCAGGCCGCTGCGACGGCCCAGAGCCAGGGCGATGCCGATGGGAAGGCAGAGCGTGATGCCTATGACCGCCAGGATCAGATTCAGCATCAGGCCGCCCCAGTCATTGACCGACACGGGCTGCAGCCCGGGTACTCCGGACAGCCCGCGGAGCAACACAAGGGTCAGTACGAACGCGGCGACGCTCAGAATAGCGAGCCTGAGCGGGGTCCCGAGCGGCGTGTAGGTCGCCACCGCCCAGCCGATGGCGGTGGCGGGCGCGCAGGCCAGGAGCAGAAGGCGCACGTCCAACCCCATCTCGTTCAGGCTGTAAGGTAGGAAGGCGAAGGCCGAAGCCGCCACCGCAAGGACTATGGCCGCGACTCTGGCCGTGCCTCCGCCGGCAATTCCCCAGGCCATGCCCAGGAGCGCCGCTACCATGATCAGGCCGGCCTGCGGCCTCCAGAAGCAGTCCTGTCCGGCGCAGGCGGCTACGGTGTTGTACTTACCGATGACGAACCGGCCGCCCAGCGCGGAAATCACGGACCATTCGGCGTCTCCGAGAACCCAACCCAGGCCGAACCACAGCCCCAGAGCCAGCGCCGTGCCGCATATGACGGTCAGCAGCGCGTCGTACCAGGTGCCGAACAGATTTTCGCGCGCCCATCCGGCGGCGCCGGTGGTAACCCGGGGGGGCCTAGCCAGCGTATCGTTGTAGCTCGCGGTCATCCGTCAGCCTCGGGTGAAGCCGATGCGCCGGTTGTACAGGTTGCCTATCAGCGACCACGTCAGACTCATGGCCAGGTAGGCCGCCATGACTATTATGAAGATGGAGATGGCCGATTCTCTCTGTGTCATGGTCCTGGCGACGTTCATCAGGTCGGAGTATCCGATGGCGCCGGCGAGGCTGCTGTTCTTGGTCAGGTTCAGGTACTGGCTGATGAGCGGCGGGATGATCACGCGGAGGGCTTGTGGTAAGGTCACTTCCCGCAGGACGCGCAGAGGCGACAGGCCGAGGGCCGATGCGGCTTCGGTCTGACCTCTGCCGACCGACGTTATCCCGGCGCGCACGATCTCCGCGATGAAAGCGGCAGTGTACGTCACCAGTCCGACCAGCAGGGCCAGCAGCGCGGCCGGTGCGGTAAATCCGCCGACGATGTCATGGAATCGGCCTCCCTCCGTCGGCGTCGATATGACGAATGGAGATTCGCCGGTGGCGGCGGTCACGACCAACCATGCCGCGGCGCCGATGACGACCGCGGCGACACATCCGGCCAGCACAGGGTGCGACGCCTTCCCACTCTCGACCTCGCGCCGCGTCAGCAGCCGGTTAACGCCGATCGCGGAGATGACGGCAACAGCCGCCAGTGCAAGCCAGGCCAACGCCGCGTACAGCCCATTCTCCGATATCCAGGGAATGGATATGCCCCTGTTGCTGATGTAGAGGTAACCCTCGATGGTGTAGCCCTCGCGCGCCTCCGGCAAAGCGAGCCAGGCGTAGAAACAGAAGCCCAGGATGATCACCAGAGGCACGTTGCGGAAGAACTCGACGTATACAGCGGCCAGCTTCGAGACGAGCCAGTTGCTCGACAGCCGGGCAACGCCGATGACTACCCCCGCCACCGTGGCGAAAATGACCCCGGCCACGGCGACGAAGACTGTGTTGACGGCCGCGACGAAGATTGAGTAACCGTAGCTGTCCGATGCAACCCAGGGGAGGAAGGTGTGGCCTATGCCGGTCTGGTACGCGGTGGAGAGGAAGCCGAAGCCATACGGGATCTCACGTTCCTGTATCGCGGTACCGACGTTCACGAAGAACCAGACGACGAGCGCCACCACCACGATCCCGGACACGATCTGGGACGTCCACTGTAGGACCTGGACGTGCCGCCAGAGCGGGATGCCCTGGTACGTCAGATTTCGCGGTATTGACGACATGCGGCTCTCAGAAGCTCCCGACCGCGGCGCTGCGCGATTCCGCGGCATCGCCGGACGCTGCGCCCTTCCGAATCCGGTCCATCAGACAAGAGGGGCTGGCCGGAAGCCGCTTGCAATGCGCAAGTGCGCTTCCGGCCAGCCCCGGCGGGGTCTCTCTACCTCAGAGGCGCGGCGTATATCTGTCCGCCCTTGGGGCAGTCGCCGCATGGGGCGTCGCCCCACAGGGCGTTGCGCCCATTTTCGCGCGGCAGGCCGATTCCGTTTGGTCCGAGGTGGCGGTCGTATATCTCGCCGTAGTTGCCCACGGAACGGATCACGTCCTGCGCCACCGTATTCTTGAGGCCCAGGCTGTCCTGGCCGAACGAACCCTCGAGTCCGAAGAGGCGGTCGACCTTCGCGTCACCGGTCGTGGCCGTGGGCACGTTCCCCGAGCCCACGTCGTAAGCCTCGGAGTAGATGAGGATGCTCATCACCGTCTTGACGATATCGAACCACTGGTCGTCCCCGTGGGGAACCACCGGTCCGAGAGGCTCCTCGGAGATCGTCTCCGGCAGGATGACGTGATCGTCGCGGTTGTCGAAGGCGCTGCTGATGGCGGCGAGCTGCGAGCGGTCGTTGGTGAACGCGTCGCACTGACCCGCCTGGTAGGCTGCCACCACGGCGGGGGTGCCCTCGAAGGTCAGCGGCTTGATGCCAAGACCGTTCTGACTGGAGAAGTCCTGGAGGTTCAGCTCCGTGGTCGTGCCGAGAGTCACGCAGACGGTCGCGTCCTTGAGCTCGAGAGCGCTGGAGACGCCAAGGCTCTTGTTGACCAGGAAGCCCTGCCCGTCGTAGAACATCGTCTGGGCGTAGTTACCCCACTGCGCGTCGCGCGAGGTGGTCCAGGTGACCGTACGCACCAGCATGTCGACCTCGCCGGACTGTATCGTCGGCCCGCGCTCGGTGGCCGAGATCAGGCGGATCTCGAAGGCGTTCGCGTCCCCTAGGACGGCCGCGGCCAGCGCGCGACAGAGGTCGATGTCGAAGCCCATGTTGTTGCCGGCCGCGTCGATCGATCCGTAGCCAGCCACGTCGTTGCGGCTGGCGCAAATGACCTTGCCCCGATCCTCAACCGCCTCGAGCCGACTCTCCCCCCCAGAGTCAGTACATGCGACCAGTGCCAGGATCGTAGTCGCTAGAGCCATAGTCAAGAAGGCCAATCGAGGCATCCGCAATCCGGTCATTGTTCTGTCCACCTCTTGTTTGATTTCACCGATATTTCCCAGATGGAATCCAGTGCTTTCATAAACACACCATCCTGAGACAGTCCAGACTATAAGATCGCCTGCTGAAGTTGTCAACTGCCACCAACCGCGCTAATATCACTTCATCTAGAGAAACAGGGTCTCCAAACCACTTGGAAAGGCTCTAAACGGATTATTCAGACCGAACCTCACGCTGCAAGTCGCGCACCTTGCTCAGGGCAGCCTCGATATGATCACGATTCCCTAACAGACACATGCTCCTATCCAGGATTGAAACGAAGTCTCCCTATCCGCTCCAGCATTTCATCGAACATCTCCCTGGTCACCATCACCTCGGCAAGCTGGAACACAAGCCTCCTCGCATGACGCACCAGTCGCCCGCCTATCTTGATGAGTCTCGTCTGAATACTTGTCAGGGACCAGCTCTTTATCGCTTCTGGCAGAGCCAGCCTTCTGAAGAAGTTGCCCAGATTGTATGCCAGGATGAATAGCCACAGCCTCACCTGATTAGCCACGAACTTATGGCACGAGAGCCGAGTCCAATTGAGGGCGTATTTCCCCTCTTTAATCCACTGCTCTGCTGTGCCTCTGCCATTGTAGAAGCTGACTATTCCCTTCGTTGGATAGCTCAGGTTGGTTACGATGAAGCCTACTCTTGGGAACAGTTCTCCCTGATGCCACTCCACCTTGGCCACTACTCTTCGAGGAACATTCCAACTCTGGGCCTGATAAACGAAGTCGTGATACGAGACGATGGGCTTTTGAGAGGGCCACTCGGTAGGCCGTACCAACAGGTGAGATATTTCCTTCTGAAGCACTTCGTTCGCCGGAAGCCTTATGGCGTAGCCGATATGCCTTGTCTCCAGGTACTCGTAAATCTCAGGCTTGGCAAAAGCAGCGTCTGCTCGAAACAGCAGCCTCACCGCCAGCTTCAGGTAGCGCTCGACGATGGGATTGATGAACTCCTTCCAGCCATCGGCGCTGTGGACGTTGCCTGGTCTGAGAACCGCCCCTTCGCAATCTCCAAACTGGTTGAAGCAGAACAAGGGGTGATAGCACATGCATCCAAAGTGGCCGTTGTAGGCTGCTTCCTCCTGCTCGCCATGCACCGGACTCTCCGAACTGTCGATGTCCAGGATGATACGCCTGTGTACGGTCTTGGCTAATGCACGTTTTATCCATTCGACATTCAGCCGCTCAATGCCCTTGAGGTTTTCCTTTTGTGTCAGCAACTCCGTCTCGAACCTACCCATCTCGCTGGTGCTGGCCGCGTTCCTGTCAGGGCCTTTCCAGCCTACCACTACTCTCAGGGCTGGGTCTTGGGAAAGGCGGTCGGCATCATTGGTGTCGTCGTATCCAGCGAGGCGGCTGTAGACTGGCTGTCTCAGCAGTGGGATTAGCTGATGCAGGATGTTTTTGCCCGTTCGACTCTCTTTGAGGAATTCGTCGGCAGAGTCGGTCAGGCTTAGGGCGTCATCAAGCTCTCTGCACGCCAGCAGTCCTGCGTCTGAGGTGATGGTAGCACCGCGAAACTCCACGCGAACTTTGGAGTCAAAGTCGAGCTTGAGAGGGGTCTTTTCGTCGTCACCCATAAGGTGCCTCCAACACGATTACGTAATCAGAAGCCAGAACCTATATTCATGGGTGTATTATAATGTATAGACTCCCATTATATCCGTTTAGTAATCAGAATATTCATAGTAATCACAGGAACGCCAATCACCACTTGGGTCTATCTGGGAAATCCAGGCTTAGCCCGAATCCACCGAGGGAGGGCGTCGGGTTAGCATCCTGAAGTGGCCAGAGGGTGCTCTTCTGAATCTGGGATAATGGTTTTGTAACAGCAAAACAGTCCCAGAGAAGGAGCACCCAATAGATGCTACCACGCAACCAGCCCGACCGTATCCGTATCGTCTTTGACGATCACCGCCTGGTGGCCAATGCCGGTCTGCTCCTGCCGGCCACCCTCGCCCGGCATCTGGGCCTGCGGGAACTCGTTGACCATCACCTTGACCTGGGCGGCGCGCCGGGGCGGGCCAACACCGGAGACAAGCTGATGACCCTGGTGGCCTCAGCCATGGCCGGCGGCGACTGCATCGACGACGCTGATGTGTTGCGCACCGGGGGGACGGCCTGCACCCTGGGCGGCACGGTCAAGGCGCCATCCACCCTGGGCACCTTCCTGCGCAGCTTCCGGTGGGGCCACGTCCGCCAGCTGGACCGGGTGAGCCGGGAGCTGCTGGCCCGGGCCTGGGCCGCTGGGGCCGGACCCGGCGACGCGCCGTTCACCATCGACCTCGATTCCACCATCTGCGAGACCTACGGACTGGCCAAGGAGGGCGCCCGCCACCACGGCTATACCGGCAAGCGGGGCTACCACCCACTGCTGGCCATCGCCGCCGGCACCGGAGACGTGCTGATGTCCCGGCTGCGCGAGGGCCGGGCCAACACCGCCCGCGGCGCCGCCCACTTCCTGCGGGAGACGGTGGGACGGGTGCGCTACGCCGGGGCCAACGGACGACTCACGCTACGGGCCGACAGCGGGTTCTACACTCATGGCGTGGTATCCGTCTGCCGCAAGATGGATGTCCGCTTCTCCATCACCATCCGCCAGCATAAAAGCCTGCACAATCTCATCAAGGCGATACCCGAAGATGCCTGGACGCCGATTCCTTACTGGATGGACGGCGCCGCCGATGTGGCCGAGACCACCTGCACTCCCTTCCAGAGTGAACCTGACGCCGCGCCGGTGCGGCTCATCGTCCGGCGTGTGAAGCCCACGCCCGGTTCCCAGCTGGCCCTCTTCGCCACCTACAGCTATCACGGCTTCATCACCGACCGGGACGGGGAGATGCTCGAACTGGAGGCCGACCATCGCCGCCACGCCGAGATCGAGAATGCCATCCGAGACCTCAAGCACGGTGTGGGGTTGAACCATCTCCCCTCGGGCCGCTTCGCCGCCAACGCCGCCTGGCTGGCGGTACAGGTGATGGCCCACAACATCGCCCGCTGGACAGCGCGCATCGGTCTGGGCGAGCAGGTGGTGACCACCAAGACCCTCCGGCGGCGGTTCTTCTCCCTGGCCGGACGGATCACCCGCTCGGCGCGCCGCCTCACACTGCATCTGCCACAGCGCTGGCCTTGGGAAGCCCAGTTCGATCGTGCCCTGGCCCGATTGCGCGCCCTGCCACTCCCTGCCTGACGGCGGCGGCGGCAACCGGCCGCCATCCGGCCAACCGAACGTCCCCGCGAACTCGCGCCAGTCCGGTCTGCGAGTGCCTCTTGCTGTGTCCTCTCCCCGCTATCTCGCCCTGACCAACATTCGCAGACGGTCACAAAGTCTCCCCGCGGCAACTGAAGACAAACACCGGCCCCCCTCTACCCCAAATCGTGCCCGGACCATCGCCCTCCCTTGCCCCTATCGCCCGTTCCGCTGCTGCATAGTCATCCCTTCGGTGGATTTGGGCTTAGAACAGTCTCAGCGTCTCCGGTTGCTGCTGGTCTGCCCCTCCCTCGGCGGCTCCGGCCTCGGCGGACCCGGCCTGGGCCGACCCCTGCCCACGCCGGGTCCGACTCCTGGCCGGCGGAGCGGGTCTCACGTGAGCCGGATGCTTGGGTTCGTCCTCCCATTTGGCTCTCGCCCGTTCGATCACCGCCGAGACCTCCTGGGTCAGGCCGGAGAGGTCCTGGTCATCGAAGGTCTCGATGTGCGGGTCCGACGAGGGCCGCTGCACCCCGATGGTGGCCCTGCCTCCCTTGATGGACACGACCACCTTCAGGTCCTCCGGTTGACCGTCCTGCTCCCCGGCGTCATCAGAACCCTGCGGGGCCTGTTCGGTCTCCTCATTAGCGTCCTGCTCATTGGCAACCGCAGCTTCCGTGTCGTCCACCGCATCACCGAAGAGACTCTCGTCTGCGCCCGGCGCATCCGAGCGGATTGTTTCCGTTCCAGTGTCGTTAGACATGGTGGCTCCTCTCCTTGTTGGTTGCTTCTCTCCTTGCTTAGGCTGCGAGTCTCGACTGTCTCCTGATCTCGCCGAGGGTCTGCGGCTCCCAGTACAGGTCGCGCTCCACGGCGGGTACGCTGCCGAACACGGTTACTTCCGAGAGTTCCGTCAGGTCGAAGTACCCTATCTCGGCCTCAAACCCCTCGACGAGACCGAAGCAGAGTCCGGTCTCGGGGTCCCACTCGGTGATGTACCAGCGCCAGCCGTTGTACGGGCTGAACAGTTTGGCTGGGGCGAGGACGGCGTCGTGGTCGTCGACGTTCTCGTTGGCGTACAGGGGCGGAATGGTGTCGGCGAGCTCCTTGGTCATGAGCTGGTGTCCGCGGAGCCCGCTGTGGTTGTCCTGCCAGGTTGTGGTGGTCATGGCGTTTCCTTTCTCGTCAAGCATGGTTTCTCTCTCCTTGTTTGCTCTCTGACTGCGGGTATGTGCGTTGGTCACCGGGACGCTGGCCCCGGCTCGGAGTCGGACCGCGCCACCCGCGCCACCGTCTCCGGCGTGGCGTAGGTCGGGGTGACCGTCCCCTGCTCCATGTCCAGGTAGAGGCCCATGAAGGGGCAGGTCCCCGCCGCCATGCGGCGGACCACCTGTAACACCAGCGACGCCATCATCTGGTTGATGGTGGGGTCCTGGTCGGTGAGGTCGAGGGCCGCCGCGCAGTCCACGTCCGGCGGCGTGGTCGACACGGCAGTCAGCAGGTCGGGGCGCTGCACCGTGGGCGCGGGCAGCAGGTGGCAGGTCTCGCCCGTGAAGGCTTGTTCGTCCCCAAAGTCCCGGTCGGCGACGTTGCCCACCAACACCTGTCCCCAGTTGGTGTCGTTGCCCGCGTCGATGAGCCACCGGCGCGGGTCGCCCGGCAGGCACTCGGCCATCGCCCGCCGTGCGGCGGCGTTGTCGGCGCAGCCGATGAGCAGGGAGTTCCCGTAGGAGGGAAGCCCGGGGTAGCGACCCCCATCGGACTGGGAGTCCTCCTCCCGGAAGGCGTAGACCGAGTAGCCCACGGGACGCCGGAAGGCCCGCGCCAGCCGGTCGGCAAGGGCCTGGCTCTTGAACTTCCCGACATCCTCTGCGTAGAAGTTCTGGCGCAGCAGGTTGTGGGGCTCCACCCGGTCGTGGTCGACCAGGACGATGGTGGCCTGCCTGCCCTGGAAGAGGCGGCAGAGGCCCTCGGCCACGAAGCCGCCGGTCCCACCGCAGCCGACCACGGTGATCCAGGGGTTGTCCAGCAGGAATGCGTTGTCCAGGTAGTAGGGCATTGGTTACCTCCTTGTCATTCGTTTGGTGTGTCGTGTTCGCCCACGAGCCGGACGCCGGGATCCGGGCCGCCGAACACCTGCGACCATTCCACCGGGGCGAAGTGGGCCGTAGACCCCGACCCGGAGACGCAGCTCCGGTAGTGGGGCGTCAAGGCGTCCGACGACGCCGTAGATGCGGAAGCCCTGCTCGTCCCGGTCGTCGGTGGCCGAGAAGAAGGCGCGGGAGCTTCCGTGGGAGTGGAACTCGGCGACCACCCCGGCGGGGGGCCGGTAGGCGAGTCTCGTTGCGGTGCCTGCCTGCGGGGGGACCACCAGCCGGTAGCCGTCCCCGTCCCACCGCACCGCGAAGAGCCGCTCGGTGTCCGGGGCGTCCTGGAACCAGTGCAGCCCCATCTCGAAGAGCTGCGCCGGGATGAGGCCGTGGGTGAGTTGCAGCTTCTCGGCCACGGGAGCGAGCCCGCGCACCGTGCCTTGGGCGACCAGCACCCGCGCCGTCAGGTAAGCGCCCTGGGACTGGACGTAGACGCCCCCGGCTCCCAGCACGTAGTCGTAGCCGATGCCCTGGACTCCGGCGAGGCCGTCGGGGTGGTTCACCAGGTAGCCCACCGGCCCCGGCGCGGGGCTAGTGGTAGCCACGTCTCCCTTCGGAGACCGCCATCGCCTGGCCCACCGTGCACTGGGGAACCAGGTCCTCCATTGGATATTCAGTCTGTCCATCGAGCTCCTCCCAGAGCGCTTGCAGGTTGTCGGCGTGCTTCTTCGAGCGGTCCCGTGAATCGCCAGTCAGCGAGAAGTAGGACTGGAAGAAGGACTCCGGTATCAGTCCCACGTCCTCCGGGAACCGGTGGTTTCCGGGGCAGACCCGCCCGTCCCTGAAGACGTTGAAGGCCGGGGCCCGGAAGAGCTGCTGCTCGGGGTCGGTGGGCCGGCTCGTTGCGGCGTAGACCCAGGGCGCGCGGCCCGGCGAGCAGACGAAGACCAGCCCCGGCATCGGGAGCCGGAGCCGGGCGGGGGGCTTGAACGCCTCCCGTTGCAGGGCCACCGGCCAGACCTGCGGCGGCCGCCAGAGGGCAACCACCTGCCCGGTCTCGCCCTGGTTCCACCAGAGGGCCTCCCGGGGCAGCAGCCCCGATGAGAAACCCAGGTGCTGGGTGAACACGTTGGCGATCCCGTCCGCCGAGACGGTCCTGACCCAGGTGGAGTCGTTCTCGAAGCCTCGCAGGAGGATGGTCTCCTTGTAGACCTCCAGCTGCATCTGGAGCGTGTCCCTGGGCATGTCCGCCGGACCCGGCAGGGACCATTGGGTCGTATCGACTGCATCAGTCATGGTCGTTGTCCTCCTTTTCTTGTTCTTGACTGGGGAGCCGCCCTAGGACGACGTCCAGCATCTCGGCGAAGCGGCCGGGAAGGTCCTCCTCCAGCCAGTCGGCCAGCCGCGTCACCGCGTCCATGAGGGCACTGGCCTTGCGCCACTCCTCCGTCCCCTCCTGGATGATGTCGTCCTCCCAGGGGTCGGCGAAGCCGTCGTAGTTCCCGTCCTCGTAGGTGTGGTCGAGGAAGAAGTTGCCGGTCTCGGCAAGGACCCAGGAGCACGCCTGGGCCGCCCCCTCGAACCTCGTTCCCTTCAGCGCCTCGGTGAGGTCGTCCAGGGGTATGCCGCCCTGGGGAATCCTCTCCAATGTCTCTTGCGGGATGCGTTCGGCGGCTGACTCCAGCCAGGCCACCCGTATCCCGTCGGGTCCTTCGTAGTAGGCGTCGGCGGGCCCGACCAGCAGGGCCATGGCCGAGAGCCCCTCGCGGTAGCCGTTCCACATCTCGTGGAGGCCGTCGTAGCCGAAGCCCATCAGGTCGAAGGGGATGCCCTGCCTTAGCCAGGACCACGGAGGTTGTTCCCCCTCCTCCTCCGTCCAGAACTCGATGAACGGCGCATAGAGGGGGAAGTGCCGCTCCCCGAAGAGATTGGCGAAGCGCTCCACCCTCCCGCGTACGCCGCGGTGTGACGTTTCCCACGAGTCCTACTCCGACGTTGGGCGATCTGTTCCGCTTCACGGCGGACGCGTCCGGCATCGTCGCCCTAGACGAAGACGGGGCGGCGCTCACGGCGGCAAAGCAGGATGAAACGAGGTACCCTCAAAAAGTGTGTAAACGGTCAGGCGGTGTACCCTCTCTCTGAACAAGACGGGCTCAAGGCCCAAGAGAGGAGATACACCGCCCATGAGGAAGGAAAGCACTGAGAGTAGGTCGGAGTCAAGGCCGGAGTGGGAGCAGTTGGAGGATTGGGTGCGAAGCCAGGTCCAGAGGCTGGTCCAAGAGTTGCTGGAGGAGGAGGTGACGGCGTTTCTGGGAAGGGCGAAGTCGGCGCTCAGGTCCGACTCGGACTCAGATACCGGCTATCGGAACGGATACGGCAGAGCCCGGAGGCTTACGCTGAGTTCGGGCACGATACAGCTTAGGCGGCCACGAGTCCGCGATACCGAGGAGCAGTTCGAGAGCCGGCTGCTGCCGCTGTTCGTCAACAGGACCAGGAAGGTTGCTGAGTTGATCCCCGAGCTGTACCTGCACGGTCTATCCGAAGGCGACTTCGATCTGGCTTTGCGGGGGCTGCTGGGAGAGGACGCACCGGTATCGGCGAGCACGGTGGCCCGGTTGAAGTCCAAGTGGAACGATGAGCTTGCCCAATGGCGCAGCCGGCCCCTCGATGACCTGGAAGTGGTCTACATGTGGGTGGATGGAGTCTACGTCAAGGCTGGTCTTGAGAAGGAGAAGGCGGCGGTACTGGTGGTGATGGCGGCCCTGAGCGACGGGAGAAAGGTGGTGGTGAGCGCTGTTCCCGGATACAGGGAGTCCACAGAGAACTGGTCCGAGGTGCTCAGGGACATCAAGCGCCGGGGCTTGAGCTGCCCGAGGCTGGTGGTTGGAGACGGACACCTGGGCATCTGGGGAGCTCTGCGCAACGTCTATCCGCAGGCGGCAGAGCAACGCTGCTGGAACCACAAGATCGTAAACGTGCTCGCCAAGCTTCCAAAGCGACAACAGGACCAGGCCAAGCTCATGCTGCGTACTATCCCCTACGCCCAGACTCGGACAGAGGCTGAGCGGCTCAGGACGGTGTTCACCAGGTGGTGCGGCGACCATTCCTACGAGGCGGCCTCAGAGGCCTTGGAGCGGGACTGGGACCGCATGATCACCTTCTATGACTTCCCAAAGGAGCACTGGGGGCACCTTCGCACGACGAACCCGGTAGAATCACCCTTCGCGGCCCTCAGGCTTCGGACCGATGCCGCCAAGCGCTACAAGAGGGTCGATCGGGCGATAGCGGTGATCTGGAAAATGTTGATGGTCGCCGAACAGCGCTTCAGGCGTCTGAAGGCCCCTGAGTTGATCGAAGACGTCTATCTCGGTGCGCAGTATGCGGATGGAATCGCCATTGAATCAACGGCTGAGAAGGTCGCCGCCTGATGTCGTTTACACACCTATTGACGTAACCTCGATGAAACGTACCGCTTCACCGGGACGGCTTGGCAACGGCAGGCGGCAGTCTTCGGGGAGCACAACTACGACTTGTCTAGCGTCGTTGAATCGAAGTCCGAGATTAGCTTACAGCTCGCGATCCAGACGGGAGACGACACGCTGGATGCGGTACTCGAAGCGCATCGGATCGGGATCGCGGACAGGCTGCTAGAACAAGTCCTGTCCGGTGACGGGCAGGGCAACAATTTGAGTGGCCTTGCCAGCGCGTCGGGCATCGGCGCGGGCACCTATGCCGTTGCGGACCGTGGAAGCGATGAAGCGTTTGTTGACGCGGAGCTCGCGGTCCAGGACGGCGGCGGACGTACGGAGTACATGGCGTGGGCTCTAGGAACTGACTTGAGCACGTCGACTCAAAAGACTTCCATCAAGCCGGGCTCTTCCCGGCGTACTCAAGAGGGCGGGCGGCTCACGCTCTCCGGGACGCCAGCACAGAGAATCACCGAGGGCCTAGCGGGTACGACGGGCCTTATCGGAGATTGGCAAACGGTCGTCGTTCCGGTCCTGAGCGAGATAATCGTCGTCGTCGACCGCGTGACGCTTCCGGGCTACGTTAGGCTCACGTCCAGATTGCCGATAGGCGGCCCTCTCATCACGCATCCGTCGGCGGTCTACAAGCTCGAACAGGCTTAGGGGCGGCGATCACCGCTTAAAGTCCAACCCCTTGCTTTCGGCTGCCAGCCCGCGCCGGTCCGTGGACCTGTACTAGGTGCTCGAGCTGCGGCCTGGTAAGCGTTTCGACCGCGCTAGACCAGCACGTACCGCACATGCCGACGTATGGGAGTAGTCAAACCCCTTTTTCATCGGCGGCGTCCTGCCCGCCCTCGGCGTTCCGTATCGCCAGGAGTAGGCGGGCCTCGATCAAGATCATTTCCGTCCGGTCAGCCGCCGTCGGGGTGGATTCCCGGAGCGCAATCTCTGTTGTCAATACCCTATGTGCGCCGGTTTTCGTATGTGCAAGAAGCCGGCCGGCGTCTTGAAACTCTCCCCGCACGCTGACCAGCTTCGGTTGCCGTGCGCTTCGCGCCGATGCCTCCGGGTGGGCGCTGGAGGCGTTGCAGTTGACGCGGCCCTGCAACCCGTACGGGGTAGTGTCGCAGTTTGGGGAGGGGGAGAGGGAGGGAGGGAAGTGCAAAACTCCAAAAACTACCGAGCAGATATCAGTTGAGAAGACCGGAGGGAAAGAGGCGGCCGGAGGCATCGAGGGCTGCGCCATCGGGCACGGAATGGCCGCCGTCATATTGAACGACGTCCGCCCCGCGTTCGGCGAGGAACGCGACCTCGGCATCGCTGAGGCGTCCCACCTGCTCGTCTAAGGTCCCGGAAAGGTATACCACGTTGGTCATGTCGACACCGGCGAGCCGTTCGGTGTAGCGGTAGTGTCCGAGGCCGGCCGCGAGCCGGGCCATGTTGCGCTGGAGCGGGACCGTGCCCTCGGGGGCCGGTTCGTGCCCTCCAGTCCTGGGGTCCTCGATCTCCACGCCGTCCACGAAGCCGACGGTGCGGCCCTCGGCGTACACCGTCCAGACCGCAGGCGGCATGTCGAGCCGTCCATTGGCAATCAGATATCCAGCGGCGACGTTGCCCTGGGTAGATAGAAGTTCCTGGACCATGAAGGCGCCGAAGGATATCCCGACAACGTAGACTGTCTTGAGCCTGGAAGTGGTCCACGAGGGCGGCCAGGACCTCCACGCTTTCCCCATCAGCCGCCTTGGCCTCGTCGAACGTGATGTCTGCGGCGGTGAATGGGGCGGGGTTGATGGTCTGGGCTTGATGGACATTCACTAGGTGTATGCGTTCGAGGTTGAGCAGGCCCAGCTTCTCAAGTATCTCACGCTTTCGAACAAGGGCCAGCATTGGTCCGCCCTGGCTAAGCACTACCACCACGCCGGCGCCCGGGTTCCCAAAGCCCTGATAGGTGTTCTCGATTGCCCCGGCGGCTTCCGGCGTCGCTGTCGGATGTGTCTCCACGGGGGACGGCGTGGAGACCGGAGTCGCCCTGGGAGCCGGGGTTTCCCTCGCTCCGCAGGCCGACAGCACAACCGTCGTGCGCGCACTTCGCGCCAGCAGGAGCTCGATCAGCGGCAACGCATCACGGTGATAGAGGGCTCGATCCAGGGGCTCGGTATCGAAACGGTCTCGCGCGCGGACATCCGCCCTGGTCCAACAGCAGTTTTGCTATCTCCAGCTGGTTCCACGCAACTGCTACATGTAATGGCGTGCCGCCGGTATCGGAGTCCGTGTCCGAAAGGTCGGCGCCCGATTCCAGTAACAGCCTGGCTGTATCCAATCGGCCGTGATGGGCGGCGACATGCAGCGGCGTCTGTCCGTGGCGGCTATCGCGGTGGCGGACCAAGTCAGGACTTTGCTCGACCAGTCTCCGTGCATCGCCTTCGTCCCCGTCGACGATGTATTGCAGCAAACGGTCGAGCTCAGACTGCCGTTGCCCTTCGACGTGGGACTTTAGCTGTGGCCAGCTGCGAAAGCCGTGCTCCAGAGCGATTACCCGCTGAGCGTCGCTCAACGAGATCGAGGCGGACCGAAGCTCCTCGTCGCTGGCGTTCTTCAGGCTGAGCAGGTGCGCACGAATGCGAACGACCGCGTCCGTATCTCCAGCGCGAAAAGCCTTGAGGAGCGACTTGGCCTGCTTGCGCAGGTTCTCCAAACGGGGATGAGGAGGAAGAGAGTTAGCCACGCGGGCCTCCTTTCGTCTTCGCCTGTTGTCCGCATATCAGGCTGAAAGGGGCCGGTTATAGTGTCGTCTGGTGAGGTGGGCTTAGCCCTTCCCGCGAACCGGGTGCTCCCTCGACGAGCACGTTCTTTATATAGCGTCTCTCGCCGGACTGTCAAGGATGTATTAGCGAGACGTGAGCTGTAGCGGTCCCTGCGGGCTGGGCATTGCTAGGCTCAGCTGAAGGACGCGCCGAGCTTCACGGCGAAGTCGCGCCGCACTCTGCTGGGTCCGGTCGGCGTCAGAATAGTAGGACCAGAAGAGCCACCGTCTCGGCCATCGCCTTTGGGCCGTACGGCCCAAAGGCGGGCACTGGGATCGGTACGCCCAGTCCTTACACTCTGCGGATGTTCAAGGTGGTTCAATCGTCATGTTGTGGAGTGGTTCATTCCCACCTAGTCTGTTTCGTCGGGCCATATAGCCTGCTAGCCATCAAGACTAGGAGGTGTCTGACAATGCGCGGAACGAAAAATCGCAATATCAAGATCCTCGGTGCAGCATGGCTTGTCCCGGGAGTCATATTCCTTGCCTTGGCATTCGTTGCCTTCCTCTCCGTCGTCCTAGGCGACGATCCTGCGGGGCAGGCATTTGAAAGTGGAGATAAGTGGTGGATCGTGGTTCTAGTGCTTCTTCTGTTGGGAGCCGTTCCGATTATCAACGGATTGACACTCTTGCGTCGCAACCCGGTTGGGCGCCGCTTTTTAGCCATATCGTCGTTAGTCCTCCTCATTCCGTCCGCCGCTGGGGTGGTTACTGGCATCGGCATCCCGTTCCTGGTGGTCGTGGCGGCTAGCGTATGGCTGACGCTGACACGAGGTGGCAAGGAAGTGTATGAGAGCTATATGGCAAAAGAGATCGGTTGAGCAAATGGTATCAGCCAGTGGAACCACGTCCTTCGCAGTTCGTTTCGTGAAACCGTCGAAGAAATCGCTCACATCGCCAAGGCACGTCGGCGTGAACGAAACGGAGCAAGGTGAAAAAGCAATGGCAACACTAGAAACAGTCGGCGTGCTCTCCTCTGCAAAATTGCTATCTGTACTGATGGGTTTTGTAGGCTTGTTTGCTGGGATACTCTATTCATTTGGTGGAGCCATCTACGATGTACTCGTAACTAAAGGATGGATCACCTCGGCCTCATCGGGAACCTGGTCGACGCCGGGAGTAAGTTGGGGTACAGCACTCGCGTTTCTAGCACTCTTAGGTATGCCAATCATATTTGCAACGTCTGGATTCATAGCAGGTGCCGTTTTGTGTCAAGGGCGGTGTGAAAACGTACCAGCGGGGCGGAGCAAAACTGTACCACTGAACGCCGTAGAATGGGCATCAAGGTTCGTGGGGCGTTGGAGATCAGGGTCAGTCAGATAGCTGGCGGCCAGAAGTCTTCTTGCTGTGCTTGAGTCGGTAGCTGTCCCCGTTCATCTCCAGGATGTCGACATGGTGGGTGAGGCGGTCGAGGAGAGCTCCGGTCAGCCGTTCAGAGCCGAACACCTCGGTCCACTCGACGAAGGGCTCACTTGGAGGTCACCAGGACCGATCCACGCTCGTAACGCTGGCTGAACACCTCGAAGAGCAGCTCGGCGCCAGTCTTGGACAAGGGCACGAAGCCCAGGTCGTCGATGATCAGAAGCTTGAGTCGTGCGAGCCTTCTCTGCAGGTTGAGCAGACGCCGTTCGTCCCTGGCCTCGATCAGCTCGTGAACCAGAGCAGCGGCGGTGGTGAAGCCCACGGACAGTCCCCTCTGACACGCAGCCAGACCGAGACCGAGGGCGATATGGGTCTTGCCGGTGCCACTGTTGCCGAGAGCGATGACGTTGTGGGGGCGCTCGATGTACTCGCATCGTGCCAGCTCCAGAACCAGAGCCTTGTTCAGGGACGGCATAGACAGGAAGTCGAAGGTGTCGAGACTCTTGGTCGTCGGGAAGCGGGCTGCTTTGATCCGACGTTCCACCATGCGATGGTGACGGTCGATCAGCTCCAACTCCGATAGTCGCAGCAGGTAGTCCGGATGGTCAGCTCCCTCACTGGCACACTGGGATGCCAGCTTGTCGTACTCCCTCAGGAACGTGGGGAGCTTGAGTTGCTTGAGGTTGTGTTCGAGCAACATCGTGGACTTGTTGGTCATGACCGGCTCCCCGCCAGGAGAGCCATGTAGTCCCTGGTCGAGGTTGTTGCAACGTTGGTCCTGGGCAGATACGGGTACAACTCCATGTCGAGTCTAGGCGGTCGACCCTCGATCCTGCACAGCACCAGGTGCTTGACAGCATCGAAGCTCACAGCCCCGAGTCGAATGGCGTCTCGTACGGCGTCGTGGACTTCTTCCGGCTGGAAGGTCTCCATCAGTCTGAGCACCTGCACGAACTCCCTCTTTCCTCGCTTGCCCATCCGAGACTCCAGCAACCGCCGCAACACTCCGAACTCCTCGGGCAACTCCCATCCAACCAGCGGCGTCGCCTGATCCAATGCCCTCGTCTTCTTCTCAAGGAGCGGCAGGTAATGGAGAGGGTCGAAGACGAAGTCGTCTCGATCGTAGGACCGCCGATGGCGGGCGATGACTTCAGCGCCACAGCTGATCACAACCTCGTGTACATATCCGCGGACCAGAACGTCCCGATGACCGTAGGCCACCGGGACCGAATAGTCATTGGTCCGGTATCTGACCAGGGACAGAGAACTGACCCTCGTCGCGTGCTTGTCGCTGGCGTCGTACGGTACGGCCGGCAGAGGCAGCAGCTTCTCCAGGTCCCGCTCCAGCCGTTCTCCTATCGTCTCGTTGTGGCCGCGGAGTCGATCTTCGAACCGTCTGAGGCAGTGTTGCTCCAGATGAGCATTGAGGGCATCGAAGCTCTCGAACGATGGAATGGGCACCAGGAAGTTCCGGCGGACATAGCCGACCAGACCTTCTACTTTGCCCTTATCGTTCCCTTTGCCTGGACGGCCGAACCGGTCCTCGAACAGGTAGTGGGACTGAAGCTCGGAGAACACCCTGGTCCGCTGCCGGCGACCATCTCCCAGGATTCTGGCTACCGCGAGCGTGGTGTTGTCGTAGAGGATGCTCTGAGGCACTCCGCCCAGGAACGCGAAGGCGGAGACGTGTCCGTCGCAGAATGACTCCGTCGTCTCGGCGTGGCTCATGACCGGATTCCTGCTCGTCTACGGGATCGCCATTCCGTTCTATGGTCGTCTAGGCGATCTCTACGGTGCTCGGCGGCTGTTCCTATTCGGAATAGCGCTATTTTCGGTCGGCTCCCTGCTGTCTGCGATAGCGCCGAACTTCTGGTTCCTGTTAGCCGCGAGGATCGTTCAGGCAGGTGGCGGCGCCGCGGTCCCGAGTCTTGGGATGGCCATCGCCAGCCGGGCCTACGGTCCCGAGTCGCGGGGCACAGTGCTGGGCGTCCTCGCCGCGACCATCGGCGCCGGTGGAGCTGCGGGGCCTCTCCTGGGAGGAGCGTTGGCCGATTCGTTCGGGTGGGAATCTATCTTCGTTACCAACGCGGTAGTTGCCCTGATCATCCCATTTGGTTTGAAATTCTTGCCGCCGGACGAGGACAGTACCGGTGGGAAACTAGACTGGTTGGGAGGCGCGGCCCTCGCTCTCCTGGTAACCGGGGTGCTTCTCTTCCCGTCGGAAGGTGCCCGATCGGGCTGGACTTCCCCTCTGGCTCTGGCCGGCGCGGCGATGGCAGTCGTCGGGCTGGTTGTCCTGTCAGCTCGGCAGCTCATAGCCGATTCACCCTTCATCCCGGCGGAGTTCTTGCGAAACTCCCGCTACGTTGGGCTGGTGGGGATGAGCTTTCTCATAATGGCGGCGAATATGGCCGCTCTCATAGGACTGCCGATACTGCTTGCCACTCTTCACGGGCTGTCGGCGTTGGGAGTGGGGTTGGTCCTGCTGCCCAGCGCCGCGGCGAGCTCCGTGTTCGGTGTGCTTGCAGGCCGCCTCACCGACCGGAGGGGGGCGCGGCTGCCGACATGGATGGGTTTACCCTTGATGTTGCTGGCTGTTCTCGGACTTTCGACGTATGCTGGGTCGTCGGTCTGGATCATAGCTGCCTTCGCCGGGTTCCTGGGAGGCGGGTTGGGGTTGGTGAACACGCCGCTGGCTGCGACGGTATCGCGCATCGTGCCAGGCAGGTTGCTTGCTTCAGCACTGAGTGTCAATTCGATGTTCTTCTTCCTCGGTGGCAGTCTCGGCACGGCTGTTTTCATGGCGGTAGTTACCGCGCGAGCAGACTCGGCGAGTCTTCTTAACCCGTTCCACTCGGGGGTCGGCGGTGGCTTCAGCGATGCGTTCCTTATCTTGGCCGTACCGTTACTGGTGACGATGGCGCTTTCGGCGGCAGTCCCAAGTGCGGCCAAGCAGGTCGTCGGAGAGAGACCCGTTGAGGCGAGACCGGTTGCAGACCAGCTGCAACTTCAGGTGGCAAATCGCTGGGTCGACAACTGCTCGGTGCCGTGGACGCCGGAATGCCTGGAAGTGAAGGAGCGAACCACGGTCGGCGCCGCTTCAGGCAGCCAGATTGCATATGAGACAAGCAGGCCGGGCTGACTACCGCTTAGGCTATGTCAGCGACGGAGCTAGTATCCTGAGTTATGAATCCGATGACAAAATCGGGCGATGGTAGCTAGTAGCTGGTCTGCGGTTTTGGTCCAGATGAAGGGCTTTGAGGCAGCGTTGTGCTGGTCAATGTACTGTTCGATGGCTTGCTCCAGTTCCCGAGTGCTGCGGAACACCCCGCGGCGCAGTTGCTTCTCTGTCAGCACCGCGAACCAGCGCTCCACCTGGTTCAGCCAAGAGCTGCTGGTGGGGGTGAAGTGCAGGTGATAGCGCGGCCGCCGGGCCAGCCAGCGCTGGATGGCGGGGGTCTTGTGGGTGGCGTAGTTGTCCAGGATAAGGTGCACGTCGAGGTCCGGGGGTACGGTCGCATCGACCCGGTCGAGGAAGCGCCGGAACTCCGTGGACCGGTGCCGACGGTGGCAGGCGCCGATGACCTCTCCCGTCTTCACGTCGAGGGCGGCGAAGAGAGAGGTCGTACCATGACGACGGTAGTCATGGGTCCGGCGCTCGATCTGCCCCGGGCGCATGGGCAACAGCGGGGCCGTCCGGTCGAGGGCCTGGATCTGGGACTTCTCGTCGACACACAGGACCAGAGCCCGCTGGGGTGGGTTGAGGTAGAGCCCCACGATGTCACGGACCTTCTCGATGAACAGAGGGTCAGACGAAAGTTTGAACGTCTCGGTCCGATGCGGCTGCAAGGCAAAGGCCCGCCAGATACGGCTGATGGCGCTCTGACTCAGGCCGGTACGCGCAGCCATGGAGCGCGTGCTCCAGTGGGTTGCATCCGCCGGCGTCGTCTCCAGGGTGAGGGTCACGACCCGCTCCACATCGGTGTCCGTGATGGAGCGTGGGCCGCCGGGCCGCGGCTCGTCAAGCAGGCCGTCGAGGCGGCGTTCGATGAACCGGGCCCGCCACTTCCCCACCGTTTGCTTGGCCAGACCGATCTCCCCGGCCACGACGGTATTGGTCTTGCCCTCGGAGCAACGGAGAATGATCCGGGATCGCAGAGCCAGCGCCTGGGCAGTGGTTGGACGCCGCTTCCAGCGCTCAAGGCTCTCGCGTTCGTCGGAGGAAAGGTGCAAGGGAGGAATGGGGCGTCCGATGGCCATGGTGACCTCCATGAGCGTTTCGTGGAGGGTACACCCCAGCAAGTACTTTTGCAATGAGTTCATAACTCAGGACACTAGAACACTAAGTAACTATCTCAAAATGGCCAGACGCCACTGTCGCCGGAACCACAGGAGCGCACATGCGAGCTGTAACACACCGAGGTAGTTCGCTGCCTTCTTGTCGTACCGGACCAGGACCGCACGGCACTTGGAGAGCCATGCCAGCGTCCGTTCCACAACCCACCGGCGCGCCGGATACCGCTTGTCGCCAGAGGCGTCCAGCTTCTCCTCGCCGATGCGTCGGATGTGCTCCCTATAGCCGTGTCCGGCGGCAGCCCCACGGCCTGAAGGATTGTCATACCCTTTGTCCAGACACAGGTGTTGGGGTTCCTCCTCGGTGGGCTGTGGTCGTTCGACCACAATGGCGTCCAGGGTCGCCTCCAACAGCTTGGCATCGTGCACGTTTGCTCCCGCAACCACAATGCTCAAGGGGCCGCCCTCTCCATCCACAAGGAGACTGCGCTTGGTACCAGCCTTGCCACGGTCCGTAGGGTTGGGCCCAATCAGGTCCCCCCAAAACGTGCCTTGCCCATGGCTCCGTCTGCCGCCTGCCATTCCCAGTCCACGCCATCCAACTCTTCGCACCCCTCCACCAGGGCTCCCCACATTCGGTGCAAGACGCCCGTCCCCACCCACCGTTGAAAGGTGCGATGAATGGTGCTGTCGTCCCCAAGCTCTTTCGGCAATCGGTTCCATTGGCACCCGCTGCGCAGCCGGAAGATGATGCCGTTGAGCATCTCTCGTGGGTCAGAGCGCTTGCGGCCCCGGGCTTTGGGCGGGTCTTCCTCCAGGATGATAGGTTCGATCCGTTCCCAAAGCTCGTCCGGTACTTCCCAGATGGTCTCTAGCGTCTCTTGTTTCCCCATGCGGTCCCTCCCGATGCTTTTGGAGAAACCATACGAATCGTCCTAGAAACCGATCAATGCATTTGTGGTTCAGATTTTGAGATAGTTTCTAAGAGGAGCGGCGAATGAACGGCTACGTTGACCATGACGGAACCGGATCTATAAAGGTGCTGGGGATCTCCGGTAGCCTGCGTAAGGCATCCTCGAATACTGGACTGCTGCGTGCGAGCCAGGAGGTCACCCCCGAAGGGATGGGAGTCACGATCTTCGATATCAAGGACCTCCCCTTTTACAGCCGGGACATCAAGGCTGAAGGTGACCCGCCGCCAGTGACGGCGCTCAAGTCGGCGATACGTGAGGCAGATGCCGTGATGTTCGCGACACCGGAGTACAACTGGGGCACGTCGGGAGCGCTGAAGAACGCCGTCGATTGGGCTTCTCGCGACCGAGAAAAAGGCTCGCTGATGGGCAAACCCGTGACGATCATTGGCTCAGGTGGGAGAGCCGGGACCGCTCGCGCGCAGATGCAGCTCCAAGAGACTCTCGCGGAGACCGGCTCGGTGGTGATGGTAAAGCCAGGGGTGCTGGTCCAAGCATATGGTTCTCCTCGTCGGTTCGACTCGGAAGGCAATCTGGTCGACGAAGGGACCAAAGATTTGCTACGACGACACCTGGAGGACTTCGCGAAATGGACTATGCGATTCGTTCGGCCGCGGGAGTTCGTGAGCTACGCCTGTGAAATGGACGCCGATCACGCGGCCGCTTGAGCGCGATCGGCTAAGTCTCGCAATCTGCGCCGATTACGTCACCGGCCCGACCAGTCCCTCGCGGCGCCGGCTAGAGCCGCTTTACGGGATGTTCAGCTGAGTCTCGCAGCTCGATGACGCGAAGTCCACGTCTGCGTCGACGGTCCCATCGCAGATGTCGTCCCCGTCGTAGCCCTTGAGCTTGTCTGGCCCGGTGCCTCCGATGAGGTGGTCGTTCCCGTCGTCGCCATAAGCAACGTCAGCTCCACTCCCACCAAAGAACCTGTCGTTGCCGTCGCCGCCGTAGAACGTATCGTTGCCGGGACCGCCATCGCTGCGGTCGTTCCCACTGCTGCCTTTGAGGCTGTCGTTTCCCGAGCCCCCGATCAGCCAATCATCGCCCTTCTCTCCTCGAAGCCGATCGTCATCGTCACCGCCCCTTAGCATGTCGTTGCCCCTCCCACCGTAGGCAACATCAACCCCAGGGCCACCATCGAATATGTCGTTGTCGTCGCCTCCGTAGAAGCGGTCGTCTCCGAGTCCGCCGCTGGCGATGTCATCACCGTCGCCGCCTATCAGCGTATCGTCGTCATCGCCACCGTCCAGGGTGTCCTCGCCATCCTCACCCTTGAGACGGTCGCGTCCAGGACCGCCGCTGACCTCGTCGTTGCCTCTTCCGGCGTATACGACGTCATCGCCGTCTTGCCCGAAGATCGTGTCATCACCGTCCTGGCCATAGACGCGGTCGTTGCCGTCACCGGCGCAAATGGTGTCGTTGCCGTCTCTGCCTCTGATCCGGTCGTTGCCGCCGAGGCCGTGGATCACGTCGTCGCCAGCCGTCCCTTCGATGTCGTCGTCGCCGGCGGTGCCGAGTATTGTCACAGGCAAGCCGCCACAGGTGGCTACGACGTCGAACTCGTATATGCCGCTCCTGGAGTCGTTGTCCGGGTTGGGGTCCGTCACGTGCGGGTCCGCCACGGCGATCGTGTTGGTGAACTCGATCTCGTGTCGGCCGGGCTCGGTACAGGTCACGTCGAAGTCCGAGGCTAAGGTGGCTCCCGTCCGGAATTGCAAGTCGACCTGGACGGTATGGCTTGCCGGATCGACCGTGCAGTCGAGTGGCGCAACCGTAACTTCGAAGAACACGTCGAAGAAAGACGCGCTTGGGACATTGGTGCCTGGACCCACGTCCGTGTAGATGACCACCTGGTCTACCGTGACCGCCTGGGTCTGACCCTCTCCAAGCTCGCTCGGCCCGGAGACGCCTAGCGTTCCGACGAGGGCGTCGAGCTGGCCTATGACGGCGAACTCGTAGACCGTACTCAACGAGTCGTTGTCGGGATTGGTGTCGAGCGCGTGTTCATCTGCCGGCCTGATCGTATTTGTGAACTCGATCTCGTGGAAACTGGCTCGGCCGCATCTAACCTCGAAATCTGCCTCGACAGTGGCCGGTTGGCCGGCCGACAATCGGGTCCGTACGGTCTGCTCTGGTGGCGTCACGTTACAGTCATCAGGGAGGGAGGTGACTTCGAAGAAGACGTCGAAGAAGGAGTCGACGACGAAGCCGCCGCTCAAGTCCCGATAGCTCACCTCCTCTTCCACGGTCACTGTGACGAACTCCTTGACTTCCACCTCGGTTGGAGCACCCGCTGCTAGACCGATCGAGTCCACCGATGCGTCGACCTCTGCCGTCGAGGCGAGCCTGAAGACCTCGGTGCGGGTGTTGTTGTTCGGGTTCCTATCGACAACGTCAGCGTCCGGATCTATGGTCACGGTATTGGTGAAGACGAAGTCGTGGAAGCTGGGCTCGGTGCACCGCACATCGAAGGTAACTATGAACTTGGTTGGATTCCGGTCAATTCGTGGACCGAAGGGCACAGTCAAGGAAGCATCTGGACCGGCCTCGTCGCTGTCGAAAGGATTGTCGACGGTACAACCGTCGGGAGCGACAGCTAGGAACTCCACTTCGACGGGGACACTTACAGGCCCGTCCGCAGGCCCCCGGGTGTACCCTATGAACTCCTCAACCACAATCTGGCCCACGGTGCCAGCTGGTAGCGGAGATACCCCGGTCAGTTCCATACTCACTATCTCGATGTCAATAAGCGGACCGAAGGTCGCGGTCACCAGCCGGTCGTCAGTCATCGTGACCTGGCACGCACCACTGCCGGTGCAGTCCCCACTCCAGCCCAGGAACGCCCAGCCGGTTCCAGGGGTCGCAGTTAAGTCGACATCGGGCTCGAGTAGGTAAGGCTCTTCGCAATCGTCGGGACAGTCGATGCCGGCGGGGTTGCTGGTGACCGTGCCACTCCCTTCGACTGTTACTAACAGCGTCGGCAACCGCAGGAATATCGCGGTCACCTCACGGTCGGCGTTCATCGTAACTTCGCAAGAGTCGGTTTCGGACGAGCAGTCGCCGCTCCACCTGTCGAACCGCCAGCCGTCGGCGGGCGTCGCCGTAAGTGTTGCCGTCGACTCGTCGTCGAACTTCCCCTCACAATCGTCAGGGCAGTCGACGCCGGCCGGATCGCTGGTCACGGACCCCTCTCCTTCAGTCAACACGGTAAGGGTACGAAGTGGAGCGAAGACGGCGACCACCTCCCGTTCCTCCGTCATAATGACCTCGCAACCGCCGGCCCCTGAGCAGTCCCCACCCCAGCGGACGAATCCGAATCCCGATCTCGGCGCAGCATCCAAACCGACCGTCGAGCCAATTCGGAAGAACCTGTCACAGTCAACGCTTGGACACTCGATCCCCGCTGGGTCGCTGACTCCCCGGCCCAGAAACTGGCTCCACAGTGTTCGCGTCTGATGGTCATACATGACCAGGGCGTTCATGATCAGCTTGCCCGACACGCCAAAGGTGTGGCTCGATCCCGTCGATCTCGCGGGCATACACGATGCCCGAGAAACAGAGCGGTCACCACGTCACCGCGACAGGCATGCCTCCGACAACGTCGTTGACGATCTCGTGCCGGCTCAGCATCTTGATGGGATACGCCCGGCTCTCGCCGCCGATGGTCAGGCCTAGGACCTGCTCGGTCGGCTCCATCCACGTCTCCGCCTCGAAAGGCGTGACGAACGACGGCTCGAGGATCGCCGGGATGGCATCGAACCCGAGAAGCGTAACCAGCTCTACGGCACGTCCGTCCATCGGAGACGACGTCGACGCGCTGCCCCCAGGGATCACGATGTCCTCGGAGCTGCTCAGGAGGCGGCCACCGCCCTTAAATAGCTGCCAAGCTGGGAACGCAATCAGCAGCAGTATGCCGATGATAACGATCCAGTCCACAAGTCTACCCATATCGTATGTGTCTTAGATGTCGGTTGAGCGTCCGCAGGTTTCGTTTTTCAGTGTACTGCACCCCAAGGCAGCGCCTTTCGGTTCTGGATTCCTCTTGATTTACAGCGAGAACCGAAAGGCCCTGCCAGCCATACAACCCCCCGTGACATGACCAGCACGCATGTGCTATAATGTTGCCGAGGGACGGACCCCACGGGGCCCGTTTCTTTTGTTTTTTTGGTCAGCCGACACAACACAAGGAGAGCGACAATGAAATCTTACCTCCTCCCCGATCGGGGGAGGATTGTCAGAGATCCCGAGCCTCTCGGGGAGGAGGGGGGCCCGTCCACCGTACCCCATACCCTGTACCCAACTCCCCTCCCCCTGCCTGTCGCATTCCCCGCCCAGGTGTCGCAACCCCTCAGATACGGATACGACGGTTTGCGACAGAGTAAATTTTCGCACCTCACTATCCTCAAGCGCGCCACAATCACCCAGGGCCTTTTCGGTTGTCCTTGACACGTACGAGGCAACCGCTCATGGTGAACAACCTTGATTCTCTCGTAAAAAGTCTGTGCAGGTCGAATTAGAACAACCGTACCCTTGCCTGGGTACAATATACAGTCTCTGTTCCGTGTCCTACCCCAACATACGGTAGCGCTCACATGTGCTAAAGCGCTGGAACTTCCTCAAAACGGGTTTTTACGAGGGAATCAACCTTACGCCCGCAAGGCGGACCGAACATATGAAAGCAACTGGCTTGTCTCCATGCGTAGGGGCAGGCCTTCGTCCCCTTGAACGGCCGTAGGGCGCATTGCATGCGCCCGTCCGCCTGCTCACTGGCCCCAACCCGTTCAGTTACTTGAGAGTGGAAAACATCTGTCTTAGCAAGAACCGAAAGACCCTGCACCCGACTGCGCCTTTATTTCTTCTTCCATAGGTGCGAGCGTATAATTGGATGTGCCCCCTTCGTTCCAAGGGACCCATTATGGACGAAAGACCCCACATAGCGATCACGATGGGCGATCCAGCCGGGATTGGCCCCGAGGTGATCGCCAAAGCCCTTCGAGATAGCGCTGTCTATGAGCAGTGCCGTCCGTTCGTGATCGGCAACGCCGATGCGACGAGGGACGCCCAGCGGCTCGTCGGTAACGGAGCGTCGACGAGGACGGTCCAGGCCGTTGAAGACGTGGTCGGCCAGCTCGGGTCCATCGATGTTCTCGACATTGGGAATCTCGAGTACGGCGAGATCGCCCAAGGCAGTGTGTCGGCAGCGGCCGGCCGTGCCTCGGTCGAGTGGATACACAAGGCCGGCGACCTTGCGTCCGAGGGCCAGATCCAGGCCATCGTGACAGCCCCGATCAACAAGGAGGCGTCCAGCCTCGCCGGGTTCAAGGACATCGGCCACATGGAGATACTGCAACGTCGCAGCGGAGCCACCGAGGTCGCCACCGTGCTAATGGCCGAGAGGCTGCGGGTAGTGCACCTGACGACTCACAAGTCGCTGCGGGTCGCCTGCGACTACGTAACGAAAGAGAACGTGCTGTCCATGATCGTGCTCACGGACAAGAGCCTCCGCGAGTGGGCATATGATCAAGGTACACAACTGGGCTAAGAGCGTCAGCGTAAACCTAGGATTGCCCTTCATACGTACATCCGTCGACCATGGCACGGCCTTCGACATCGCCGGCAAGGGCGTGGCCGACCACGAGAGTATGCTGGAGGCGATTGGCGTCGCCGTGGACCTCGTGACGGAGGGCAAGTTAAGGTGAACATTGCATTCATGGGCGGCGGCATAATGGCCGAGGCCATTATCGGGGGTATCCTCGATGGAGGCCTCGCGACGCCCAAGCAGATCCATGTATCGGAGCCGGTCCCTGAGCGGCGCTCCCAGCTTTCCGCCGAATATGGCGTTGAGGTCGCTCAAAAGAACGTCACAGTGCTCAACGGTGCGGAGCTGGTCGTCCTCTCGGTCAAGCCGCAGCAATTGCCAGAGGTGATGGCCGAGATCAATCAGAGCCTCACCCAGGACCACACGGTCGTCTCCATCGTTGCAGGGGCAACGATGGCCTCGCTAACAGACGGACTAGACCATCGCAAGGTGGTGCGGGTGATGCCCAACACTCCGGCGCAGGTCCGCGCCGGCATGACGGTATGGATGGCTTCCCCCGAGGTACCGGAGGCCATCGTAGCGGCGACCCGCGACATCCTGCGGACGCTCGGGGAAGAGGTCTACGTCTCCGACGAGAAGCTCATCGACATGGCCACGGCTCTGAGCGCCAGCGGCCCGGCGTACGTCTTCCTCTTCATCGAGGCGATGATAGACGCCGGCGTCTATCTTGGAATGCAGCGTGACATGGCCAGGAAGCTCGTGCTTCAGACCGTCCTGGGCAGTGCCGAGCTGGTCGAAAAGACCGGACGGCATCCGGCGGAGCTCAGGGACATGGTCACGTCGCCGGGCGGCACGACGGCAGAGGCGCTGGCAACATTCGAGCGGGCGGGCTTTCGACGGGCCGTGCTAGACGCGGTCGTCGCCGCATACGAGAAGTCTCGTGCACTGGGAGGCCCCGGTTGAACGAGTTCCTCGCCAATTTCGTTGACTACCTTATCCTGGCGCTCACCGTGGCAATCTTCGGCAGGGTCCTGATGTCGTGGGTGTCTCCCGGCGGGAATGACCCCGTTAGTCAGTTCCTCATCCAGATTACCGAGCCGATCCTTCGTCCGATTCGGCAGGTCCTGCCAAAAATGGGCATGTTTGATTTCACGCCGATGATCGCCCTGATCGTGCTCCAGATCATCAGGCCGATCCTCGTCAACCTTCTCCTGACAGCCTAGCCAGCAGCTCGGTGGACTCGATACCTTCGACCACCAGGACTTTGTCACGACTCTTTTCGCCTCGCACGAGCCGAAGGGCGCTCTTCGGGATGTTCAGCTGCTTGGCCAGCAAAGCGATCACCGCCTGGTTGGCACGGTCTCGCTCCGGCGGCGCCGTCACATACACCCTGATCGTCGGCCCGTCGGAGAGTTCCACGGCGTTGCGATTGGCCTTTGGGTGAACTCTAACCTCTACGATGGCCACAGCGTCTCGTTACGTTAGCCTGCCCGCCTCTCCGCCTCCTCGGCGCGCATCGCGTCTTGGAGTGCACGATCGAAGTCCCCTTGTTCCAGGTACACGAAGCCGCGACGTACATATGCTTTGGGGTTGTCAGGGTCTTGACGAATCGCCTCGGTGAACTCGACGACCGCTTCGTCCAGACTCCCCTTTATCTGGAGCTCGATGCCTGCGGCGTAGTGTTGGGTATCGGTCGCTGCCGCACAGCCCGTCAGTATCAGGCTCGCGACTGCAACGAGAAAGGGAGCATGGTACTTGCGGTCTCGCCAGCTCACGACTTTGTCCTGCAAAGGGACTCTCGCGCCGGTCGGCTATCGCTGATAGATATCACACTCGGAGGTCGAGGGGAAGTGGCGCGATGGGCCAGTGTAGGGTCTTTCGATTTTCGCTCGGCGGCGGATCTTCTCCCCGTTCGCCCTGAGCCCGTCGAAGGGCGCTTCCACGGTTCGACCAGCTCATCATGAGCGATAATCTTTCCGTGGGTGTCGAGATAACCGAAAAGCCCTGTTGGCCCGTGGTATTCTTGTCGGCGGAGGTGCCTTCGCCGACTCTTGAGCTCGACCCTGCCTCCCACAACAGCCGCACGACCTCGATGGGTCATCGCCGCCGTCTTTGTCGCTTTCCTGTTCGCTGCGGCGTGCGGCGGCGAGGGCGATATCGAGGCGCACTACGAGGCCGGTACCCAGTTGCACAAAAAAGGCCTCTATGCCGAAGCCATCGAAGAGTACCACGCGGCCATTGACATCGATCCCTCGTTTGCCTACGCCTACGACAGGCGAGGCGCGTCGTATAAGGAAATCGGACAGACGAACCGTGCTTTTGCCGATTACAATGAAGCGATTCGCCTAGAACCCACAAACGCGCTGTTTCACAACAACAGGGGTGACCTCTACAACAGGCTCGCGCGGTACGAGCGGGCCCTTGAGGACCTCGACCAGGCCATCCGGCTCGACCCCCAATTGGGGGTCGCTTACGGTAACCGTGGCTACACTTATCTGCAGCTAGGACAACTCGGCCTTGCGCTAAAGGATGCGACCACGGCCATCGACTTGTTCCCGGAGTCGGCGATCCTTTACATCAACAGGGCCATCGTTCATGCAGCCCTCGCCGACGACAAATCGGCGCGCCTTGACGCCGAAAAGGCTATCGAGCTGGGCGCTGACCCTACCGCTGTACGCGACCTCGTCTCACAGCCGCCTGGGCGTGGTCCGTAAGCCCCGGCGTGATTGCGGTTTGTTACTCCGTAAGGATCTCGACCTTCTGAACGTTGAAGTCGTAGTACGGGCGCCTGCCTTCGATCTGCTGGAAGTCGGTGAAGACCATCCAGAACGACTTCCCGTCGTCGGTGATCCACTTGGGCGATATCTGCGGCTGGTACGCCAAGGCGTTGACGTCTCCTGCCGGCGTCCACGACGTCTCCTCGCGGACCTGTCGCCACGGGCCCCACGGCCGGTCGGCCACCCAGAACCCCAGGTAACTCGGCCCGTCGAACCACATCCCATCGTCACTGACGGCCATGCCCCAGCTAGACATCATGTAGACGTCCAAGGGTGCGTTGTACACGATGCTCGGATGCCACGCGTACGGATGGACCTTGACGTTAACGTAGCCGCCCGGAAAGGTGTGCACCACGCCGCGGTCGTGGATGTCGCTGCTCCAGGTCGCGGAGCCGTCACCGTTGCGCGAGACGAAGAATTCGTAGCTTGAGCGGGCGAGAATCCGGTCTCTGGGAACGCGGAGCATCGCCACCTGGTTCATCGACCCTTCGACGTTGCCGTTGGGCGAGTAGATGTATACGTAGCCGTCGGTGTTGTGCTCGTAGTTCTTGCCCATCTGGAGCACGGTGATCAGCGAGAATGCATCATCGGGTTCCTCGAAGAAGGCCATGTTGTCGCGGCTGCGCTCGGGCCAGTCCTCCCAGACCAGCGGCGACCCATCCTGGTTCAACCACGTCTCGCCGAGGTCGGGCGAGTACATGAGCTTGCACCCGACGAATCGAGAGCCTTCGAACGAAAAGGGGTGGTTGGGTGTCGTGACGTAGTGGTAGATATGGTCGTCGAGGGCGATGATGCCGAACCCGAAGTACCGGCTCCTACCGTATGGACCGGGGTCCTTGGTCAGGTCGGGAAAGCCCGGCAGGTGCTCGATGGCGTGGTGTGGCGGGTCACCGTCGATTCCGTAGACCCTGGTGTTGTAGAACATCCCGGTGAACCCTTCGACGTCCCGGAAGCCGGTGCCGTCCGTAAGCGAGGTGTACAGCTTGTCGTTGGCGGCCCACGTCATGTGCCAGTTGTCGCCGATTCCGCCCATGCGGTGGATCGTCTCGCCGAGCAGTCGTAAGCCGGCTATCTTGGTCATATCCCTGGCTCCTGGTTGGTGTCCGACCTGATCTTGAAACGTAGCTGAGTGTCAACGTCAGTATTGGCGCATGCTAACATCCCATTGGCAGACGTCAATCGATTCAGTTCAACTGGCAGGTTTCTGTGGTTCGCCCCTATCGAGGTCACCCTCCCGCCTGTACCTGTGTCGACTGCCAGAGGAGGCGGTCAGAGCGCGGCTTGGGGAGCTCCAACCCACCTCGCCGCTCGGACCCACCCGCAGAATCTGGGGCGCCGCCGAAGCCGCCCGTTCGAGGCAAGGGAACGCAACCCGCCGATTCTGACGATGATGACGACCGAGATCTGGTCACGTGCCCAACGTGTGAGGGACGCGGAGAGATTCTCGGTCACTGGCGGCGGCCCGAGGGCGACGAGACCATCCGGTGTCCCACCTGCTTTCGCAAAGGCAAAATACCGAAAGACCACCCGCTGCTTCGTCGCCCACCTAGCCGAGAGCGCTCTGAAAGACCCGAGAAGGAACCGCCGGGACCTTCGAGCGGTCAGGGGCCGGGAGCCCCTTCGGGTGGGGGCTCGCGTCCGACAACGGCACAGGAGTCGCCGCCGGGTGAAGTCGACGAGTCAGTTCGGCGTGCATACAGACAATATCGGCTCCGCAAGTGGCGCAGGAGGATCTCGCGCGCCGTCAAGGTCGCCGCCTTGATCTTGGTGCTGGTCGCCATCGCCTCGCCGGTTCTGTGGCATTACTCCAACGGGGCCGAGTGGCTCGATGCCTTGAGTATGACACGCGAGGACATTCACGTCGTGGTCGACCGTCCCACGAAGCCTGCGATTGTGAAGGATTTCGTGCTACGTAATGAGTCGGTCCCATTGGGTGAGGGCTTTCCAGGTTATTCAGACGCGGCTCTGGCAGCCATGATCTGCCGAGGCGAATACCGGAGCATATTTGAGACCCTTCCGCCTGCGAACGAGACGCCCCAGCCTGCTCCTCCTACCGCCACGCCATTGCCGACCGGGATCGTGCAAGACGGTGACGGGACACCGACATTGCCTGCGACGCGAACACCCTTTGCGACGCGCATCCCGGCTTCCATTCCGACGGCAAGGCAAATACCCCCGGCCGCCGAGTCGGCCACAGTGATATCGACGCCGTCGGAGTCTGTGGCTCCGCGAATCCGCTTCGACTCATCTTTTGAAACCGTCTATTACCTCGTCTCCGGAACGACTACTTCCGCGATATTCGATTCGGTGGAGTCCCAGGGGCCTGACTACGAGCAAGAGACCGCAGGACAATTCACGGCCGGACTGACTGAGAACAACTCATCCTACGAAGTCCAGTTCTTGGACTATGGCCGTTCGTGCGGCCTCCGGTCAGCGGTCGTCAGCCTGCGCATAGTCGTGACCCTTCCACAGCACTCCAACACATCAAGCCTGAGCGACCTGCAACGCCAGCGGTGGCTTGAGTTCACCAAAGGTGTGGAAGTCCACGAGCAAACACATGTCGACATACATATCCGAAGAACCGAGGCGTTCAAGAAAAGAATGGAGGGTCTGTCTCAGAGGTTTTCGGACTGCGAAACGCTCGAATCTAGCCTACGTGCCGTCTGGGACCTCGAAGCGGCGCTGAACGATGAGCAACAGGAGGCTTTCCACGAAGCGGAGGAGCAGATCTCCCGGAGACTAAGAGATCCGGTGCAGCTGCAGATAGACGGCAACAAGATACGATTGACCGAGTTCGAAGCGAGTCTCGACCAAATCTCCTCGGAAATCGACGCGCTTAAACCCGAATCCACCGAGGGAGAGCGTCGGGTTAGCATCCTGAAGTGGCCAGAGGGTGCTCTTCTGAATCTGGGATAATGGTTTTGTAACAGCAAAACAGTCCCAGAGAAGGAGCACCCAATAGATGCTACCACGCAACCAGCCCGACCGTATCCGTATCGTCTTTGACGATCACCGCCTGGTGGCCAATGCCGGTCTGCTCCTGCCGGCCACCCTCGCCCGGCATCTGGGCCTGCGGGAACTCGTTGACCATCACCTTGACCTGGGCGGCGCGCCGGGGCGGGCCAACACCGGAGACAAGCTGATGACCCTGGTGGCCTCAGCCATGGCTGGCGGCGACTGCATCGACGACGCTGATGTGTTGCGCACCGGGGGGACGGCCTGCACCCTGGGCGGCACGGTCAAGGCGCCATCCACCCTGGGCACCTTCCTGCGCAGCTTCCGGTGGGGCCACGTCCGCCAGCTGGACCGGGTGAGCCGGGAGCTGCTGGCCCGGGCCTGGGCCGCTGGGGCCGGACCCGGCGACGCGCCGTTCACCATCGACCTCGATTCCACCATCTGCGAGACCTACGGACTGGCCAAGGAGGGCGCCCGCCACCACGGCTATACCGGCAAGCGGGGCTACCACCCACTGCTGGCCATCGCCGCCGGCACCGGAGACGTGCTGATGTCCCGGCTGCGCGAGGGCCGGGCCAACACCGCCCGCGGCGCCGCCCACTTCCTGCGGGAGACGGTGGGACGGGTGCGCTACGCCGGGGCCAACGGACGACTCACGCTACGGGCCGACAGCGGGTTCTACACTCATGGCGTGGTATCCGTCTGCCGCAAGATGGATGTCCGCTTCTCCATCACCATCCGCCAGCATAAAAGCCTGCACAATCTCATCGAGGCGATACCCGAAGATGCCTGGACGCCGATTCCTTACTGGATGGACGGCGCCGCCGATGTGGCCGAGACCACCTGCACTCCCTTCCAGAGTGAACCTGACGCCGCGCCGGTGCGGCTCATCGTCCGGCGTGTGAAGCCCACGCCCGGTTCCCAGCTGGCCCTCTTCGCCACCTACAGCTATCACGGCTTCATCACCGACCGGGACGGGGAGATGCTCGAACTGGAGGCCGACCATCGCCGCCACGCCGAGATCGAGAATGCCATCCGAGACCTCAAGCACGGTGTGGGGTTGAACCATCTCCCCTCGGGCCGCCTCGCCGCCAACGCCGCCTGGCTGGCGGTACAGGTGATGGCCCACAACATCGCCCGCTGGACAGCGCGCATCGGTCTGGGCGAGCAGGTGGTGACCACCAAGACCCTCCGGCGGCGGTTCTTCTCCCTGGCCGGACGGATCACCCGCTCGGCGCGCCGCCTCACACTGCATCTGCCACAGCGCTGGCCTTGGGAAGCCCAGTTCGATCGTGCCCTGGCCCGATTGCGCGCCCTGCCACTCCCTGCCTGACGGCGGCGGCGGCAACCGGCCGCCATCCGGCCAACCGAACGTCCCCGCGAACTCGCGCCAGTCCGGTCTGCGAGTGCCTCTTGCTGTGTCCTCTCCCCGCTATCTCGCCCTGACCAACATTCGCAGACGGTCACAAAGTCTCCCCGCGGCAACTGAAGACAAACACCGGCCCCCCTCTACCCCAAATCGTGCCCGGACCATCGCCCTCCCTTGCCCCTATCGCCCGTTCCGCTGCTGCATAGTCATCCCTTCGGTGGATTTGGGTTAAAGAACGGATCGATGACAATGAAAGGTCGATGCAACCCTACGAAGCCAAGATGTCGGCTATTGAGGACCGGCACCCGAGTCTCGAGTTGCCAACAGATACATTCAATGAATACGAGCAGCTACGCAGCGAGCGGAACCGGCTGACTGTCAAGGGCGGTGTGAAAACGTACCAGCGGGGCGGAGCAAAACTGTACCACTGAACGCCGTAGAATGGGCATCAAGGTTCGTGGGGCGTTGGAGATCAGGGTCAGTCAGATAGCTGGCGGCCAGAAGTCTTCTTGCTGTGCTTGAGTCGGTAGCTGTCCCCGTTCATCTCCAGGATGTCGACATGGTGGGTGAGGCGGTCGAGGAGAGCTCCGGTCAGCCGTTCAGAGCCGAACACCTCGGTCCACTCGACGAAGGGCTCACTTGGAGGTCACCAGGACCGATCCACGCTCGTAACGCTGGCTGGACACCTCGAAGAGCAGCTCGGCGCCAGTCTTGGACAAGGGCACGAAGCCCAGTTCGTCGATGATCAGAAGCTTGAGTCGTGCGAGCCTTCTCTGCAGGTTGAGCAGACGCCGTTCGTCCCTGGCCTTGATCAGCTCGTGAACCAGAGCAGCGGCGGTGGTGAAGCCCACGGACAGTCCCCTCTGACACGCAGCCAGACCGAGACCGAGGGCGATATGGGTCTTGCCGGTGCCACTGTTGCCGAGAGCGATGACGTTGTGGGGGCGCTTGATGTACTCGCATCGTGCCAGCTCCAGAACCAGAGCCTCGTTCAGGGACGGCATAGACAGGAAGTCGAAGGTGTCGAGACTCTTGGTCGTCGGGAAGCGGGCTGCTTTGATCCGACGTTCCACCATGCGATGGTGACGGTCGATCAGCTCCAACTCCGATAGTCGCAGCAGGTAGTCCGGATGGTCAGCTCCCTCACTGGCACACTGGGATGCCAGCTTGTCGTACTCCCTCAGGAACGTGGGGAGCTTGAGTTGCTTGAGGTTGTGTTCGAGCAACATCGTGGACTTGTTGGTCATGACCGGCTCCCCGCCAGGAGAGCCATGTAGTCCCTGGTCGAGGTTGTTGCAACGTTGGTCCTGGGCAGATACGGGTACAACTCCATGTCGAGTCTAGGCGGTCGACCCTCGATCCTGCACAGCACCAGGTGCTTGACAGCATCGAAGCTCACAGCCCCGAGTCGAATGGCGTCTCGTACGGCGTCGTGGACTTCTTCCGGCTGGAAGTTCTCCATCAGTCTGAGCACCTGCACGAACTCCCTCTTTCCTCGCTTGCCCATCCGAGACTCCAGCAACCGCCGCAACACTCCGAACTCCTCGGGCAACTCCCATCCAACCAGCGGCGCCGCCTGATCCAATGCCCTCGTCTTCTTCTCAAGGAGCGGCAGGTAATGGAGAGGGTCGAAGACGAAGTCGTCTCGATCGTAGGACCGCCGATGGCGGGCGATGACTTCAGCGCCACAGCTGATCACAACCTCGTGTACATATCCGCGGACCAGAACGTCCCGATGACCGTTCTCAACGAACCTTGATTCCCTCGTAAAAACCCGGTTTGAGGAAGTTCCAGCGATTTAGCAACATCTGCGCGCTACCGTATGTTGGGGTAGGACACGGAACAGAGACTGTATATTGTACCCAGGCAAGGGTACGGTTGTTCTAATTCGACCTGCACAGACTTTTTACGAGAGAATCAACCTTGGCGTCAAGGCACGGTTCAGACGGATGACCTGCAGAACCGTCGCCGGCCATCAGATTGGCAATGTTGTTTACCAGGGCCTGCCACCCCATCGTGAGACGATTCGTCCGATAGCCGTGACCAGTGGTTCCCCTTGGACAATATGCATCGGGTCCGACACCGGGCGTATGGTGCCACAGAGGAAGTGAAGGTCCGCCGACACCAACGCCGACGCCTACCGTGACGCCAACGCCGGCACCGACCGCGACGTCCACAGCCACGCCGACCGCCACTCCAACGCGCACAGCGACGCCTACGCTAACGGCGGTCCCCAACCTGTCTGAGGTGAAGCTAGACATCAAGAACTTCCAGCATCAGACGGTGGAAGTCGAAATAGGCACGATTGTCACCTGGGTGAACACGGACCCTTCGCCACACACAGTAACGCACTTCCCAGCCGAAGGTGAAAATGAGCTGTTTGACGACCGTATTGAGCCCCAGAAGTCTTTTCGCTACACCTTCGATAAGGTCGGCACTATCAACTACTACTGCAAGCTCCACCCTGTGAACATGAGGGCGGTCATCACAGTTGTGGGAACTCCTGACGAGTAACCGCTGACGAAGATGGAAACATCGTGGAATCTGATGAACGAACAACACCAAAGAAGTAACGTATCCGAAGTAACCGCGGCCGCACCGTGCCGTCACAGGACGTTCAACCGCCGCCGCCACCGTCCCCACCCAGCCACACCCTTTCCGATAGCCATCCCGCATGCGGATACCGGCCTTCAAGCAATCGAATATGCTCGGGCCGAAGCAACGGCACCGGCAACCCAGACACGAGGGCCGAGTCGGAAGCGAGCTGGTCCCGGTCGCCGACGCCGGTACCCTTCTCCTGCGCGAGCACCTTGAACCCACCCAACCCGTCTGGCCGGACCAGGTCGCGCATCGCCATCATGTTGGCGTCGTGCTCCTGCTGGGGCAGGCGCTCAGCGCGCAAGCGTCGCATCCAGCCGTCGAGACCCAGCGACCGCAGGAAACGCGACTGGGTCTGAAGCGCGAGGGGCCTGAGTCCGGCAGCCTTGCCCTCGGCGAGGACCACCGAAAAGTCGACGTGGGCGGTCAGGTCCTGCCGGCCCACGCTCCGGTACGGGTCGGCCCCTTGCGTGTGGCGCAAATAAGTCTGCAACGTGCCCCGAGGGCGCTTCTCCGAGTAGAGTTCGCCGGCCTCGTACCCGTAGTCGATTGTGAGCACGAACCCCCGGTCGAGGGCGCGGACGACCTCGGCGGCCCACGGCGCGATACCGGGGTTCACCTCGCCCCGGAAGCCTTCGATAAGATTCAGTTGGGACACACGCTGAGCCAGGAGCGGCGTCGATGGCTCATCCAGCGTCTCGGCGAAGGCGGCGTCGCTCAGCGTGACGTACACCTCGCGGACTGCCCCACCCTCGATCTCGAACCGGTGCACCGGAAACGAGTCGAGAAGCTCGTTGGACAGCACGCACCCGACCAGCCCCGCGAACGGAAGCGCGCTGCCGGTCACCCACCGCCCTCCGTCATTCCGGCGCAAAGCCTGCCCCGGCGAAAGCCGTGGGCCGGAATCCAGCGGCGTCGACGGCGTCCGGTCGACCGCGACGTATCGCAGCGCATCGCGAAAACCGCCGGGCAGGTGCCGCGAGTACTCGACGATGTCTCGCGCCAGCAGGCCGGTGCCCGCGCCCACCTCGACGGCATGGAACTGCGACGGCCGACCCAACGCCTCCCACATCGCGTGGAGCTGGATACAGATTAGCGCCCCGAACGCCGGATGAACGATCGAGCTCGTGTAGTAGTCGCCCTCCGCGCCGATCCGCTCGCCAGCGTAATATCCATCGACCGGATGGTATAGCGCGAGCTCCATGAACTCCGCGAAGGTGATCTTCCCTCGCTTGGCTATCCGAAGTCGGATCTCCTGCTCGGCCCGCGTCGTCAAATCGCCTTCCTCAATCCCTCTCGGCGCGCGGAGAGGGCCGGGGTGAGGTCAAACGAGAAGGGAGCGCCCTCCGCGCCGATCCGCTCGGCACCCGTCAAATCGCCTTCCCTAACTCCCTCTCCGCACGCGGAGAGGGCCGGGGTGAGGTCAAACGAAAAGGGAACGCCCCCGAGAGGACGCTCCCTTCCCACTACGCACTGAAATATGTCGTTACGTTCGAGCTAGCTGCGGGCCTTGGCCGCGCGTCGCTGGGCGCCGGAGCGGTCCCAACCGGTGATCGGCATCGAGTTCCGGAACTCCCCTCTCTCCCCGCACTCCGTGCAGGTGCCCATGCTGGTGGGCCCGTTCGGGCTATCTATCATCCACGTGTGCCGGCAATCCGATGCAAGGTCCTTTTGGTCAGTCAAAGGCGGGTCCCTCCTGGCTATTTGCTGCGCACGGTCTCTTTCTAGTTGCGTTGCTCGATCGGTACGTAAGACACGTCCATGGGGCCTGAATACTGTAGCCGGGGCCGAAGGATGTCCTTCTGGCCATATTGCTCGAGGATGTGCGCCGTCCATCCGGGCATCCGTCCGATGGCGAACAGTGGGATGAACAGGTCGTTGGGTATTTCCAGCAATGAGTAGACCGCGCCCGCCCATAGGTCCACGTTTGGGTGATGACCGAGGCGCGAGCGCTTTTTCATGGTGTCCGTTTCAGTGACCGCCTGGAGAATCGAGAACCAGCCGGGGTTCCCTTTGCGCTCGCCCAGTTCCTTGGCGTCGGCCTTCAAGTGGACCGTCCTTGGGTCGACAGTCCTGTACACGGGGTGACCGAATCCGGGAATCCTGCCGCCGTTGTTGACGACGCCCTCGACGTAGTCCTTGGCCCTGTCGGCGCTGCCGATCTCCTGAGCCATGTTCATGACGTTTTCGGCTGCGCCCCCGTGCTTGGGGCCCTTGAGGACTGCGATTGCGGCCGTGATCGCGGCATGGAAGTCGGCGCCCGTCGACGCCGCGACGCGAGCCGCGAAGGTGGAAGCATTGACGCCGTGCTCGGCATGAAGCACGAGGTCCTTGTCGATCAGACGGGCATCCCGATCGTCGGGCCGCTCGCCGAAGAGCATGTAGAGCAGGTTCGCAGCGTGGCTCAGGTTCGTGTCGGGGGACACGGGGTCCTTCCCATCCCGCAGCCGGGCGTGGGCGGCCACGATCGCGACCGTTGCCGACGTAAGTCGTATCCCTTTTCGCAGCGTCGCGTCTCGTGAGTTGTCGCCAACCTCCGAGTCCAGCGAGCTCATTGCCGAGACCGCCGTGCGCAAAACGTCCATGGGGTGAGCGTCTTTAGTGATGCGGACGACCTGGAGGACTTCTTCCGGCAGTTGGCGCACCGCCTTGAGCTGAGCATCGAAATCGTCGAGCTGGGAGCCGGTCGGTAGGGCTCCGTGGAGCATCAGATAGGCTGTCTCTTCAAAGGTCGAGTGTTCGGCGAGGTCGTGGATGTTGTAGCCGCGGTAGAGGAGGATGCCGTTCTTGGCGTCTATGAAGCTCGACTCGGACCTACCGAAGTAGACGTCCTTAAGGCCCTTCTTGAGCTCGACCTTCTCTTCTGCCAACTGCGCTGGTCCTCTCTGAGCCGTGTCAGCGGCCGACCCTGGGGGAGGGCGGGGACTGTATCGAATCCGGCGGAGGAATGCTGGATTCTGATGCTGTCAGACCCCGACGGGCGCCCGCAGATTCTAGCATCCGGCCCTATTTGGTGTCAAGGAAGCCGAACAGGGTCCGCGTGCGCCAAGACCGGCGTGTGTGCGAAAATTCACAAGCGTTGACTCGTATAGGGGGAGTCACTACAATGGCGCGCAGTTGCATGAAGCCGGTGTGATGGCCGTTGGGCCCTCAGCGAGAAGATAGATGAGTACCGCGCAGATACCTGGCGTGGTCGTGCTGCGTCTCCCGCTCTACGTAAGGGCGCTGACGCAGCTTTTAGGTCAGGGAGACAGCGTTGTAAGCTCTCACCAGCTGGGCAGCCTCCTTCAGATGACCCCCGCCCAGGTCCGCAAGGACCTCAGCTACTTCGGGCGCTTCGGCAAGCAGGGTCGCGGCTACAACGTCAAGTCTCTTCGCGACGAGCTTCGGCAGATCCTTGGTCTCGACAAGACGTGGACGGCCTGCCTGATCGGAGTCGGGCGCCTGGGGCAGGCGATCATCAACTACCCCGGGTTCGTACCTGAGGGTTTCCACATCGTTTCGGCCTTCGACAGAGACCCCGATCAGGTCGGCAGCGACATCGGAGGCCTGACCGTAAGGCCGATGTCCGAGATGGACGAAACCCTCAGGACCCGTCACATTTCGATCGCTATCGTGGCGGTCCCGGCGGCCGAGGCCCAGTCCGTGATCGACCTGCTAGTCGAGACCGGTGTCGCGGGGATTCTGAACTACGCGCCGATAGCGCCTCAGGTCCCCATGAGCGTTGTGATACGGAATATCGATCCCGTTCTGTCGTTGCAGTCGATGACCTTCTACCTCCTCGACGAGGCAGGCTAGGCTAGGTCTCGCGGTCGCTTAGTTCGACCCACCGATCTTGTCGTATGCGGCCTGCATCTTCTTGTCAAACGTGACCAGAGGCACTCCGACGGTTTGGGCCACGTAGATATACGAGGCGTCGTATGTCGTCAGTCCGGTCTCCAGCGCGAGTTGGAGAACTTGTGGGTGGTTCACGTCGCGTATCTCGATTCCCAGCGACAGCGCTCTCAGCAGAATATCCGTGAACTGTTTGCGCTGCGCCGGATAGTGTCGGGCTTTCTTGTGAGCGATGCTGGTCAGCTCGTAGAAGATTATGGAAGGGGCAAGAAGTTCAACGCCTTTGATCAGAGCCTCAGCTTCAGTGGAGCGCGGTTCCCTGAACGCCACTGCCCCGAGCACGGAGGCGTCTGTAACTCTACCTGGCATCCCTGTCCTCACGAATCATGCGAACAGAGTCGTCACCGGTTTTAAGGCCGAGCCTTTTGGCCTCCGCGGCCAGTTCAGCCACCGTGTATTTCCGCAGCTTCGCTGCGTCCTCCAAGATCGACATCATCTCCCCTTGCATAGATCTATGATTGATTCCCTCGTAAAAACCCGTTTTGAGGAAGTTCCAGCGCTTTAGCACATGTGAGCGCTACCGTATGTTGGGGTAGGACACGGAACAGAGACTGTATATTGTACCCAGGCAAGGGTACGGTTGTTCTAATTCGACCTGCACAGACTTTTTACGAGAGAATCATGATTGCGCTTGGCTCTCTCTCTGAGGCCCTCGACGATCTCCTCAGGGACCTTCTTGATCGACAGGTTCATCGCCATAGCTCGCTCCCGTAGTTCTGTTTTGGCTCCATTATAGAGCCTTAGTTCCTATCGGGCCAGCCGACTAGGGCCTGGATCGAGCAGCGAATCACCGATTGAGGTGCAAGCAACCTTCGTTGCAAATCGATAGGGCCGCGAGTATCCTTCGAGCCGGTCCTTTTGGCTAGTCAGGAGTTCCCCTTTGCAGATCACCGACGTCGAGTTCATCAAGTTCCATCCGCCACTCGCAGACCGCTACACAGACCGGCTTCAGCTCATAGACATCGACAACCGCCTACTGGTCAAGGTGCGCACCGATAACGGTCTCGTGGGCTACGGAGATGAACGGACACGGGCCAATTGGACTCCGCCCGACGACTCGTTTGTCGACTCGCTGATCGGCCGCAACCCCTTCGACTTCATCAACAATACCTTCTCCCCTGCCCTGGGCGGCGCCCTTTACGACGTCATGGGCAAACACGTCGAAGTCCCTGCCTACAAGCTGATGGGCCAAAAGGTTCGGGACGCCGTGACGGTCGCGGCATGGACGCGGCCGTCTCCTCCCGAGGTCTTCCGCGACGAGATCGTCAGGGCCGTCGACCAGGGATACATGGTCTTCAAGATGCACACCAGCGCGACTCACGACGTGATGGAGCAGACGCGGCTGGCCGAGGAGGTCGCGCCGGAGGGGTTCAAGATTCATTACGACTTCAACGGGAGCCGCACCCTGGGCGCCCTGCTGCCAATCATTGCGGAGCTCGAGAAGCACCCTGTTGTCGGCTTCATCGAAGACCCTCTGAACCGGAACGATCTCGAAGGCTGGCGGCGCCTGCGCGAGAAGACGACCATCCCCATTGTCCTGCACAGGCCGCCGTTGGGCGGAATGCAGGAGATCATCCACGGAATGGCCGACATCTACATGCTCGGAGACGGGCTCCCCACGTGCAGCATCGGCGACTCCCTGGCGAGGGGCGTGGCCTGCGGCAAGGCCAACGTCCAGACCATAATGCAGCTGACCGGTGGCACGCTCGCCAAGGCTCAGGCGCTACACATGGCGGCGGTGCTGCCGACTATGACAGGTCACTTGATCGCCCTCGACGACCAGTACGAAGAAGACATCACGACCGAGCGGATACCCGTGATCGAGGGCTTCTCGCAGGTACCAGAGGCGCCCGGCTTGGGGTTCGAGGTGGACGAGGAGGCGGTCGCAAGGTTCGCGTCTAATCCACCCGTTGAGCCGCCTAGGTACGTTGGCGTCCTGCACCTGCCGGGCGGCCGCAAGGTCTATTCTGCGGGCCCGCCCTCCGTCACCCGGATAACGGGAACCGAAGAGGGCGTGATCCGGGGGCTCCGGACCGAGTCCTGGGAAGACGGCGGCACGCCGGAGTTCGAGGAGACCTTCAATCGAGCACAGCGAGAAGGGTCTTTCTTCGACGATGGACAGGGAACTGCGTGACGCAAGATTACGTCGCTTATCTGAACGGCGACTGGATACCACTCGGCGAGCTACGGATCGATGCCCTCGATCGGGGCTTCTTCATCGGTGACACCGTCTACGAGGTCGAGCGCACGTTCAACGGGAAGAGCTTCCGCATGAAGGAGCACGTCGACCGGCTCTACCGTTCGCTGAAGTACGCACGAATCGAGCCGGACCTTTCGGCCGACGAGTTCGTCGAAGTCAGCGAAGAAGCAATCGACCGCAACCGGCACATGCTGGCGGAGGCCGGCGACTTCAACGTCCACCAGTTCGTCACCCGGGGGCCCGGACGCCACGCGTGGATGGCGGAAACCCCCACCGTTGGCATCCGCGTCAACCCCATCGACTTCTACAACTTCCACCGCGCCTACGACGAAGGGATGCGGGCGGTGATCACCAGGACGCGGAGCTACTCGCCGGAAGCCCTCGATCCGAAGATCAAGCATTACAGCAGAATGAACTTCAGCCTTGCGGAGCTCGAGGCCAACGACGTTGACGCCGGTGCTCTGCCAATTCTGAGAGACGAGCGCGGCAGCATAACCGAGGGGTCCGGGTACAACGCTTTCGTAGTCACAAACGGAATCATCCGCTCTCCGACCGACCGTAGCATCCTCCAGGGCGTTTCGCGGCAGATGGTCTACGATCTGGCGCATCAACTCGAGATTCCCGTCGCCGAGGAAGACCTGGAGCCTTACGACGTTTACGTGGCCGACGAAGCGTTCTTCGCCACGACGCCATGGTGCATGGTCCCGGTGACCAGCGTGGACCTCCGGCCGGTCGGCGACGGCAAGCCGGGCGACATCACGAACAGGCTGCTAGCGGCCTGGAGCGAGCTGGTTGGCGTAGACATCGCCGACCAGGCCGCGCGATTCGGCTCAAGATAGCAAGATAGTGGGGGCGCCTGGCATGCGCCCGAGAGCTCGCGAGCGTTTGTCTAACCAAATCATGACGGGTCTGGTGCAAACTGTCCTAGGTCCAGTGAAGCCGGAGGATCTAGGCTATACCACCACCCACGAGCACTTGCTCATTGACCTGACTTGCCTGTTGAGAGAGCCGGCCGAGGCGAGTGGCCAGCTCAGGTCTGCGGGTCCAGTGGACATCGGGAGCTACGGTTGGACCAGCTACGACGCCTTCAGGAACCGCGACAACCTGGAGCTGCTCAACGAGGACGTCGCCGCCTCTGAGGCGATGCTCTACAAAAGAGCCGGCGGACAGACCATCGTGGACGTTACGTCGATCGGCATCGGACGCGACCCGAAGGCGCTGGCGCGCATCGCTCGCGCTACCGGTCTGCACGTGATCGTGGGCGCGGGATACTACGTCGAAGAAGCCCACCCGACGAGCCTGCCCGACATGAGCGAAGCTGAGGTCGCACAGGAGCTCGTCAACGACATCCGAGTGGGCGTCGAAGACACAGAGGTCAGAGCGGGCATCATCGGGGAGTTGGGTTGCTCATGGCCGTTGACCCCAGACGAGCGAAAAGTCCTCAAGGCGGCGGCCTCGGCGCAGCGGGAGACAGGGGCGGCCGTATCGGTCCATCCAGGCCGCAACCCACGAGCGCCTTTCGAGATACTAGACATCCTAGCCGAGGCGGGCGCCGACGTGGAGCGAGTTGTCATGTGCCACCTCGGCCGGACGTTCCGTGAGGTCGACGACGTGCTCGAGTTGGCCGCCAGGGGCTGCTACCTTGAGTACGACGGCTTCGGCTGGGAGACCTCGTACTATCCCTTATCGACCATGGACACCCCAAACGACTCCCAGCGCATCGCGTTCGTCAAGCGCCTGGTCGACGAAGGGCACGGGTCGCGGATCGTAATCGCTCAGGACATCTGCACGAAACACCGCACATCGAAATACGGCGGCCACGGTTACGCCCACATCCTCAACAACGTTGTGTCCCGAATGCGCGAAGCCGGAATATCCGAGGAAGCGGTCGAGAAGATCCTGGTGCAGAACCCGGCGCGGCTCCTGGCATGCGCCATAGGTATGCCTTCCGGGCATGCGCCGCGGGATCGTTCGACCATAGCGTCTCGCTAGGAGAAAGACATTGACGGACGAAACCTATCGCGTCGGGATTGTAGGTGGCGGCCGCCAGGGGACCCATCACGCCCGTGGCTACGCCATCCATCCGCGGACCGAGGTCGTCGCGGTCGCGGACACCGACCCGGAGAACCTCGACTTGTTCCGCGAGCGCTTCGGAGTGCCTGCCTATGACGACTACAACGAGATGTTGGCCACGGAGCGTATCGACATCTCGGCGCCCGTGCTGCCGGTCCGGGCCAACGCCGGCGCGGTGATCGCGTCGGCGCAGGCGGGAGTGAAGGCGGTCTCGTGCGAGAAACCGCTCACCGCCAGCCTCGATGACGCCGACCGGATGGTCGAAGAGTGCCGCGAGAGAAGCATCTTCTTCGCGGCGGGCCTGGTCGCACGCAACTACCCCGAGTACTGGAAGGCGCGGGATCTGGTAGAGGCAGGCGAAATCGGGGACGTCCAGAGCATCAACGTCTACGACTCGCTTGGTCAGGGAGGGTGCCACGGCATGAATCTCGCTCTCCACTTCGCCGGCGACCTAGTGGCCCAGTGGGTGACAGGCTGGGTAGAGGGTGACCCCTCCAGCGATTATGAGGAAGGGCACCAGGAAGGCGCTGCTGGATTCGGCGGCATCGGCGGTTATGTCCGCTTCGACAACGGCGTCGAGGTGTTCATCCATGTCAAACAGGGCGCGAAGAAGGTTGCGGGCGGCCGTTTCGAAGTCGTCGGCGCCACGGGACTCCTGTACGACGATAGCCAGGGCCTCCATCTCCTCAAAGAGGGCCACACCGACGAATCACAAAGGCTGGGAGACCTTGAGGAAGCCGAGGGACTGTTCCCGTCCCGTGGTCTCGGAGGCAAACTCGCCTACGACGACGAGGGCTGGCGCGTCCCAACACCCGGCATGATGGCCACCGTCGACGCCATCGTGGAATCGCTGGACGACAGGACGCCCCTCAAGCTCAGCGCTGGCGAAGACCTTCGGAAGTCTCTCGAGATATGCATCGCCCTACGGGAGTCGGCGCGGAGGGGTCACGCCCCGGTCAAGCTGCCCCTCGAAGACCGCAGCCTGAAGATGTATCCTATCAACGCCCGCTGGAACTACAAGAAAGACGTGTACGGCCGGGAGCGCTACATGCAGGACATGGCCACCTACACGAGGGAGTAGACGGGCTATGGTTCGACAGGCTCACCATGAGCGGGGGTGGGTGCTCACCGTGTTCGAGGGGTCGAATAGACGGCGCGACAGGGTTTTTCTCCGCTCACCCTGAGCTTGTCGAAGGGTGAACCCGTCTACAGTGAACCTCAGGAGGACCAATTGAAAAAACCGCGACTGATCTACTACAACGACGCCCATCACTTTCACGGCAAGCGGATCGAACCGCCCGCCAGCATCCACATGCTCCAGTGGCCCGTCGACGAGGTCGCGGGCACCGGCGCTGACTCCCTTGTGCTGGGCTTGGGCTACGGCGACGTTTTCTTCCACAACAGCAAGGTCGGGCGCGTCATCGGCCAGAACAAAGAGGTGTGGGAGAACTACATCGACTGGCGGATCATGCGCATGGCTGAGGAGAGCTTCAAGAAGGGTACCGACCAGCTCCGCGAGGTGGTCAACCGCGGTCGCGAGCTTGGCGTATCCGTGTACCCGAGTCTGAAGCTCCAGGACAACTCGGCCCGGTACGACGAACGGTGTGGCTCGCTGAAGTGGGAGCGTGGCAAGGAAGTCTGCATCGATGAAGAAGGACGTGCAGAGTGGTCGTACGACTTCGCCAACGAGTCGGTCCGGCAGTACAAGCTCGATCTATTGCGAGAAGTGCTCTTCGATTACCAGCCGGACGGCATCGAGCTCGACTTCATGTTCGGAGGCAACTACTTCAAGAAGGGTGACGTCGAAAAGAGCGTCCCGGTAATGACCCGCTTCATGGCCCAGGTGCGCGAGCTGGCGAACGAAGCCGGAGAGCAGCAAGGCCGAGAGATTCCCGTCATGGCCCGGGTGCCCCTCAAGCGCGAAGAATGCCTTGCTATGGGGCTGGACGTCGAAGCAGTGTTCCGAGAAGGTAGCATCGACTACGTGGTAGGCCAGGACGGCAACGTGGTAATCGATACCGGAATCCAGGCGAAGTGGCTGCCGGACGCGGCCAACGCAGCCGGCGGCGCGGCCTACTATCGACCGCCGCGCCGGGTCTACGACGAACGTGTCGGCGTGCCGAGCATCGAGATGTTCCGTGCCCTCGGCAAGACCCTGGAGTTACAAGGCTATGCAGGCCAGTACAACGGGTATTTCCTCTGGCCCTTTGCAGAACGGGAGTACCAGATCCTGCGGGAGCTCGGATACCCTGAGGTCTTCAACCGCTACACCAAGCGGTACATGCTCTCGCCACGTGAAGGAGTCCTTGCCGAACCCACCACCACACCGGAGCGCCAGCTTCCTGTAGAGCTCGAGGAGGGCAAGACCGCCTCGATCAAAATCTTGGTCGCCGACGACGTCGACAGCGCCCGAGCGGACGGCGAGATGCGCAAACCGGTGCTCACCATCCGCTACTCGTACTACTGTATCGAGGACGAGATCGAGACCCGCTTCAACGGCAGGGTCCTCTCGGCTGCGGACGCCGAGATCAACGACGAGCGCGCCCTTGAAATGAAGACTTCCCTACGCGGCGGCATGGCCCTGCAAGCCCCGCTGGGAATGTCAGCCCACTGGTTCCGATACAAGCTCGAAATCGACGATGTGAAGCGAGGCGAGAACGTCCTGGAAATCGAGACGAAAAAGCAAGATCCGAAGGCCGGATTCGCTCGGAGCGTTAACGGAGTCGAGATACTGTTGCGCTACAAGGACTACGTCCGACCCGAGGGTTTCGACGTCCAGAGGGTCGCCCCGATGTCGGGTTAGAGGTTAACAAGATGCGTCTTGGTGTCCTGTCCGACATACACGGTAACTCAATCGCGCTCGACGCCGTCCTTGCGGACGCAGAGTCGTTAGGAGTCAAGCGATACCTGGTCCTTGGCGACCATGTGGCTATAGGCGTCGACCCGGTGGCAGTGCTTGAACGCCTGACCGGACTCGACGACGTCACATTCGTGCGCGGCAATACCGACAGATACGTCGTGACCGGCGAGGGCCCGCCGCCGAGTTTGGACGACGCAAAGGCCGATCCCGCGCTGGTCGCGCAGCTAACGCAGGTGACCGCAATGTTCGTCTGGACCCGTGGGGACGTCAGTGCCCACGGCTGGTTCGACTGGCTTGCCGACCTCCCACTGGAGCAGCGGCTAACCCTCCCTGACGGCACGCGACTACTGGCATCCCATGCCTCACCCGGACGTGACGACGGCAGCGGCTTTCACCCGGGGCTAAGCAACGACGAGATGGAGGCTTTAATCACGGCGTCCGACGTGGACATGGTGTGCGGCGGCCACTCCCACCAGGCCGTGGACCGGCGCCTAAGGGCCGCACACGTCGTCAACCCCGGCAGCGTAAGCAACCCTTTTGGGCCCGACCTACGAGCTAGCTACGCCGTTATCGACACGAGCGAGGACAGATACCAGGTATTTCACCGGCGCGTCGAGTACGACCACGACGCTGTGATCGAGGCCATCAAACAGAGCCACCATCCGGCAGCCGATTTCATTATTGGCTTCCAGCGCGGCGAACACCTGGCCTGGGCGCCTCATCCTGACAATCACTCGGTCACTCTCGGTCCATAAAACGTGGACGAGCGAAGGCAGGCCGTCGGGTGCGCGTAGGAGAGCGGCAGTCAGATCTCAGACCTGCCCCTAAGAAATCGCGTCTGACCACGTAGAGGCGGGTCTCAGACCCGCCCGAGGTCGGACTACACCGCACGACTGCCAAAGGAGTTCACACCACGTCAAAGGTCCTGATCGACACCGATCCCGGCACCGACGACGTCCTCGCCTTGATGATGGCGTTCAACTCGCCCAGCCTCGACGTGCAAGGGATCACGACGATCGGCGGCAATGCTACCCTCGCCCATACAACGCGTAATGCGCTCCGGCTGTTGGACCACCTCGGTATTCCGGTTTCTCCGGACGACCGGACCCCCGGACTGCCTGTGGCGCAAGGAGCGGCGCGGCCGCTCCATGGCACGTTCCACTACGGTTACTACTTCCACGGCCCTGCGGGGTTGGGCGTCCGGCTGCCGGAGCTGCGGAGCCATGCTTCTCTCGCGCCGGCGGACCAGGTAATCGTCAATACGGTCTCGGCGGCGCCAAACGAGATCACGCTGGTCGCCCTGGGCCCTCTAACTAACGTTGCTAGCGCGCTAACGATCGAACCTCGATTGGTGGAGTGGACACGTGAGATCGTGGTAATGGGCGGCGCTGTCGAGGTACCTGGAAACGTGACGCCTCACGCCGAGTTCAACGTCTACAACGACCCAGAGGCCGCCGCAATCGTGCTCTCGTCGGGGGCGCCGGTCACGCTTGTCGGCCTCGACGTCTGTGACCAGACCGTCGTTACACGAGAAGACCTGCCCTGGGTGCCGGGCGCCTCGAAGACGGCCGCGCTCGCCAACCGGGTACTCGGCAACTGGTTCAAGCGACAGGTCGACCGAGACAGCTACAACCTCTGCGACCCGCTCGCTCTCGTCGCGGCCCTGGAGCCGAGCTTACTGACGTACTGGTCTGCCGAGGTGTCGGTTGAGCTCGAAGATATGAAACGTAGAGGGAAAACCACGGCTCGATACGGCGCCGGCGCGGTACGGGTCGCAGTTGGAGTGGACGTCGATGGGTCGAAGGCTCTGATGGTCGACCTGCTTCGAGGCGACGGGCGTTAGCGGGCGGTTTCACCCCTACGAAGCGGTTCTGTGTAAGGGCGCAACCGCCCGCCGACCAATCCCCCAGTATCGTTGTGAAATCTCTTGACCGCGAGAGTCTACGTCGCTAGAATAAATTGTTGACCATTCTAATCAACAAAGCCGCAAGGAGATTCAGTGGCCGCACCTAAAGTCATATCGAGGACCTCCACCAACCTCGACACCGACTACAAGTGGGGGTTCGCAACAGATATCGAGTCCGACATTGCGCCTAAAGGGCTGAACGAGGACGTCGTTCGGATGATCTCGGCCAAGAAGAATGAGCCCGAATTTTTGCTAGAGTGGCGGCTCAAGGCGTATCGACACTGGTTGAAGCTCGACAACGACGAGCCCCGGTGGGCCAAGGTCGACTTCCCCTCGATCGATTACCAGGACATCCACTACTACGCGGCTCCGGTCGAGAAGACTGACGGCCCCAAAAACCTCGACGAGGTGGACCCCGACCTGATCGAGGCGTTCGACAAGCTCGGCATCCCCATCGAAGAGCAGAAGAAGATGACCGGAGTGGCCGTCGACGCCATCTTCGACAGCGTCTCGGTCGCGACGACCTACCAGAAGATGCTGGAGGACTCCGGCGTCATTTTTTGCTCCGTCAGCGAGGCCGTCCAGGACCATCCCGATCTGATCGAGAAGTACCTCGGCTCGGTGGTGCCCTACAGCGACAACTTCTACGCAACATTGAACTCAGCCGTCTTCAGCGACGGTTCCTTCGTGTATGTCCCCAAGGGCGTCCGGTGCCCGATCGAGTTGATGACGTACTTCCGCATCAACGCAGAGGAGACGGGCCAATTCGAGCGGACGCTGATCGTCGCCGACGAAGGCTCGTATGTTAGCTACCTCGAAGGGTGCACCGCGCCGATGAGGAAGTCGCACCAGCTCCACGCAGCGGTCGTCGAGCTGGTGGCGCTGGACGACGCGGAGATCAAGTATTCGACTCTCCAGAACTGGTACCCGGGCGACAAGGAAGGCAATGGTGGCGTCTACAACTTCGTAACGAAACGCGGCAAGGCCCAGGGCCGGAACTCCAAGATCTCGTGGACACAGGTCGAGACGGGCTCGGCCATCACATGGAAATACCCCAGCGTAATCCTCCAGGGGGACAACTCGACCGGCGAGTTCTACTCGGTCGCCCTGGTCAACAACTACCAGCAGGCCGATACCGGCACCAAGATGACCCACATCGGTAAGAACACGAAGAGCACCATCGTCGCCAAAGGGATCTCGGCTGGCAAAGGCCAGAGCACCTACCGTGGACTGGTCCAGATCAATCCCTCAGCCACCAACGCAACCAACTTCACCCAGTGTGACTCCCTGCTGATCGGCGACGAGTGTGGCGCCCATACGGTGCCGTACATCGATGTCCGCAACCCGACAGCTCGAATGGAGCACGAGGCCTCCACATCGAAGGTCGGCGACGACCAGCTCTTCTACTCGATGCAGCGCGGCATCTCCGAAGAAGAGGCCCACTATATGATCATCAACGGCTTTTGCCGCGGGATCTTCCAGGAGCTGCCCTTCGAGTTCGCGATGGAGGCCCAGCAGCTACTCAGGGTGAGCCTGGAAGGCGCCGTAGGGTAGTATCAAGATTCTTCGTAGGGGCAGGTCTGAGACCTGCCCGCGTATCTGACAAGACCGCGAGTTGACAGCCTCAGAAAGACAAACATGAACGGCAAGATGCCGATGCTTGAAATACGCGACCTTCACGTCTCGGTGAACGGCACCGGGGTACTGAAAGGCATAGATCTCACGGTCAACCCCGGCGAGGTGCATGCCGTGATGGGCCCTAACGGCAGCGGCAAGAGCACTCTTGCCAACGCCATCGTCGGCAGGCCCGAGTACGTGGTCACGGGCGGCAAGTTGCTTTACGAGGGCCAGGACCTGACGGCTCTCGCTCCCGACCGGCGCGCCGTCGAGGGTATCTTCCTCGCCTTCCAGTACCCGGTCGAGCTTCCCGGTGTCCGAAACCGGCAGTTCCTGAAGGCGGGCTTGGACGCCATCCGAAAGCACCGAGGCGAAGAGGAGCTCAGGGCTCGCGAGTTCGACAAGCTGTTCAAAGAGAGCGTCGCCAAAGTCGGGATCGACCCCGATCTCGTGAAACGCTCGGTCAATGAAGGCTTCTCGGGTGGCGAGAAGAAGCGCAGCGAGATGCTTCAGCTCGCCATACTCGACCCCAAACTCGCGCTGCTGGACGAGACCGACTCCGGTCTCGACATCGACGCGCTGCGAACGGTGGCCGATGGCATGAACCAGCGGCGCAGCCCCGACAAAGCCATGATTCTGGTGACCCATTACCAGCGCATCCTCAACTACATCAGCCCGGACTTCGTCCACGTCCTGATAGACGGCCGGATCGTTCGTTCCGGCAGCAAAGATCTGGCAGTCGAGCTAGAGTCCAGGGGATACGACTGGGTGAAGGAGTCTATCGCAGAAAAGGCGCAGGTTTAGGAACGGGCGGTTCACTCTAGCGGTAGTTGCCCCCTTCCCAACCTTCCCCCGGCGGCGGTGGAAGGGGCAATACCTACCTCCTCCCCCCTTTGGGAAGGATTGTCGAAGATGCCGAGCTTCTCGGGGAGGAGGGGGTGCATCGGTAACGGGCAACCAACGTAGCAATGACTCAAAAGCTAACGGCTTACGACAAGTACATAGCTGACCATCGCGCTTTCGAGGCAGGCCTGAACGGCGAGCAGCCGGACTGGCTCAGGAAGCTGCGGCAACGCGGACTTGACGCGTTCGAGGCTGTCAAGTTTCCGACGGCCACACGTGGTAACGAGCGCTGGAAATACACGAACGTAGGGCCGGTTGCCAGCCGGGCGTTCGCGTATCCGTTCGAGGCCAATGGCACCGCTGCTTCGGCCGCCATTACTCAGGTCGTTCCCTGGGACGAACAATGGGACCGGCTCGTATTCATCGACGGCCACTTCTCGGCCGACCGTTCGAGCGTACAGCGTTCGTCCGATGGAGTGAGGGTCGAGAGGCTCGTCGATGCGGCGGCCGCCGACGCCGGGTTGGTGGAAGAACATCTCGGGAGCTACACCGAAGTGGACGAAGACGGGTTCACAGCCGTCAACACGGCCTTCCTCCACGACGGGGCCTTCGTGCACGTGCGGGACGACACGGAGGCCGAGGCGGTGCTCCACCTGGTGTTCGTCTCGACTGGCAGGCCCGAACCGACGGCGACGTACCCCAGGACCCTGATTCTTGTGGGTCGTCACAGCCGGTTGACCGTCGTCGAGAGCTATGTGGGCCTAGCCCAGTCCCCCTACTTCACGGACGCGGTCGCTGAGATCGTCGTGGAGGAAGGCGGGAGCCTCGAGCACTACAGGTACTTGAACGAAAGCCCTGAGGCGTACCACATCGGCACGACCCGCGTCCGTCTCGGGCGGGACAGCGAGTTTAAGTCGACGTCCTTCGCCAGAGGAGCGGCGCTCGCCAGAAACGACTTGCAGGTAGTATTGGACGCGCCCGGCGGCTCCTGTGATCTGAATGGGCTCTACCTGACGTCCGGCCGCCAGCACATCGACAACCACATAGACATCGACCACGCCAAGCCCCACACGAGCAGCGAACAGTACTTCAAGGGGATACTGGCCGACAGCTCGCGGGCCGTCTTCAGCGGGAGGGTGCTTGTGCGTCCCGATGCTCAGAAGACGTACGCCCGCCAGTCCGACAAGAACCTGCTCCTGTCCGAGGGCGCCCGCATAAACACCAAGCCGAGCCTGGAAATCTTCGCGGACGACGTCCAGTGCTTCCACGGTGCTACGGCGGGCGCGGTAGCGGATGAGGCGCTGTTTTACATGCGGAGTCGCGGCATCGACGAGGAAACTGCCCGAGCACTGCTGATCCACGGCTTCGCCAGCGAGATCATCGAACGCGTCAAGCTGGAGTCGCTCAGAGACTACCTTGACAGGTTGTTCTCGCGCTCGCTCCAGGCGGGGAGGATTTCGTAGGGGTGTCCCGATGCCCCATCGGGACATGCGCCCGCTTTCACCGATCATGGATGGAACGATGGACGATCTCGAAGAGCTATACCAAGAGTTGATCATGGACCACAACTGGAAGCCGCGCAACTTCCGGGCGATGGAGGACGCAACCACGTCCGCCAACGGTTTCAACCCCTTCTGCGGGGACACGGTCACGTTGTACGTGAAGCTCGATGATGACATCGTAAGCGACGTTGCATTCCAGGGGTCGGGCTGCGCCATCTCCAAGGCGTCGGCCTCGATGTTGACCGAGACCATCAAAGGCAAGACGACCGAAGAGGCCACCGAGGTGTTTGATCGATTCCGCCACATGCTGACACGAGAACCCGGCGAAGACTTCGACGCTGAGGGGTTGGGCGATCTCGAGGTGCTTTCGGGCGTCTCCGAGTTCCCGACCAGGGTGAAGTGCGCCACGCTGTCCTGGCATGCGCTGCGTGGCGCGTTGCGTGGAGATCAAGCGGTCTCGACAGAGTAGCGAGGCCCGACTGGAAACCGTGTCTTGATCACGAGGCTGGAGGTGAGCGATGCACATTCCAATGCAGGTTGACTACGGAGTCAGGGCTCTCGTCGATCTCGCGGAGCACGGGGGGGAGGGTACTGTGCGGGCTGCCGAGATCGCCCGCCGACAGGGCATCCCCGAGCCCTACCTGGCGCGCGTGCTGCACACCCTTCACAGGCATGGGTTCACGGGCAGCCAGAGGGGTCCTGCCGGAGGCCACTCGCTGGCCAAGAAACCTACCGAAATAACGATGGGCATGGTGCTCGACCATCTCGGCGGCACGCAGAGCCTGATCGGCTGCCTCGACGACGCCGGCCGCTGCGACCAGTCGGGGGCGTGCGGGCAGCGCGAGGTGTGGCGGGAGGTCGAGTCGGCGATACACGTCGTCCTAGACGGCACGACGATCGCCGACCTGGTAGAGCGAATCCGGACGCGCCGGCGCCGAGATGGTGGCCAGCGCCTAATCGGCGGAAACACTGGCGCGAGGTAATAGACGGAACTATGGCTTTCACTCGAGTAGGTAGATTGGCGGAGGTGGCGCCGGGCACGGTGACCGTGTACGAAGTCGGTGACCGCGAAGTAGCGGTGTGCAACGTAGACGGGACTCTCTACGCTATCGACAACGTCTGCACACACGACGGTGGCTCGTTGGACCAGGGAGAGCTGGAAGGCTGCGAAGTCGAGTGTCCTCGGCACGGAGCACGGTTCGACGTGCGGACGGGCGAGGTCACTGTGGAACCAGCGGTGCTTCCAGTCGATACCTTCCCGGTCCGCCTCAGCGGAGATGAGATCGAGGTCGACGTTTAGCGCCAGAGGTATCGCCAAGCATGCAAGTCCCGACTGCCAAGACTGAGAGCGCCATAGCCCTGGATATCGACAGGATCAGGGCTGACTTCCCGATCCTGTCGCGACAAGTCTATGGCAAGCCGCTCGTTTACCTCGACAACGCCGCGACCTCCCAGAAGCCTCGCAGCGTCATCGAGACGTTGACCGAATACTACGAGAACTACAACTCCAACGTGCACCGCGGTGTCCATGCGCTAAGCATGGAGGCGACGGACCGCTTCGAGGCAGCGCGACAGAAGGTGGCCACCTTCATTGGCGCCGGGACGTCCGAGTCAATCGTCTGGACGCGCAACACCACCGAGGCCATCAATCTGGTGGCGAGCTCCTGGGCCCTTCAAAACGTCCAGCCCGGCGACGAGATCGTTACGACCCAGATGGAGCACCATAGCGATCTCGTGCCCTGGCAGCGAGTAGCCCGAGAAAAGGGCGCGACGTTAAAGGTCCTGCCTCTGACTGACGAAGGCACCATCGACATGGATGAGTTCGAGGCGGCGATGGGCCCTCAGACCCGCCTGCTGGCGGTGGCGCACATGTCGAACTCGCTGGGCACGATCAACCCGGTGAAGGAGCTCGCCGAGCGAGCCCACGCGGTCGGCGCTACCGTGCTAGTGGACGGAGCGCAGAGCGTGCCCCACCTACCCGTCGACGTTGAGGACCTGGACTGCGCTTTCCTGGCTTTCTCGGGCCACAAGATGATGGGGCCAACGGGCATCGGCGCTCTGTACGCGAAGCGGGAAATCCTCGACGAGATGGAACCCTTCCTCGTCGGCGGCGAGATGGTCCTCGAGGTCTGGAACGACAGGGCGACCTGGAACGACCTTCCAATGCGATTCGAGGCCGGCACGCCGGACATAGCCGGTGCCATCACGCTAGGTGCGGCCATCGACTATCTGAACGGTCTTGGAATGGAGAACGTCCGCGAGCACGAGGTGCAGCTCACCCAATACGCCCTGAACGCCTTTCAGGCGTTGGAACAGGACATCGAGGTTTTCGGGCCCAGAGACTTAACGATCCGGGGTGGAATAATGTCGTTCCACTCACCTGAGCTGCACGCCCACGATCTGGGCACCTTTCTGGACCGCCTGGGGATCGCAATCCGCACCGGTCACCACTGCACCATGCCGCTGGTGCGTACCCTCAACGTCCCCGCCACGGCGCGAGCCAGCTTCTACGTCTACAACACCGAGTCCGAGGTCGACGCGCTGGTTGACGCGCTGAAGCAGGCGCTGACATACTTTGTACATGGAGCCAAACGAGCTCGGTGACCTGTACCGCGACTCTATCCTCGACCACTGCCGCAACCCCCGCAACCACGACTGCATTGAGGAGGCCGACGCGACCGGCCGCAGCGTAAACCCCTTCTGCGGCGACGAGGTTGACATCCAGGTATCCCTCGACAATGGGCGCGTGGCCGCGATCGGCGTGCAGGCCGTCGGGTGTTCGATCAACCAGGCGTCGGCCTCGATCATGGCGGAGGTGCTCGAAGGCAAGAACGCCGACGAGGTCAAGTCGATCGGCGACCGCTTCCGTCAGATGATGGCCGGCGACGGAAACGACACCGAGCTTGCCCAGTTCGGAGACCTGTCAGCGCTCACCGGCGTCCGGGAGTTTCCCGTCCGTATCAAGTGCGCCCTATTGCCGTGGTCGGCGCTGGAAGATGCACTGGAAGCCTAATTAGACCGCGCCTCCGTGCCGACTCTCAAGGACCCTACCCATGTCATTCCGAGCTCCGCCAGGAATCTCAAGACCCGACCCGCGAAGATGGCAACTCCCTAATAGCTACGCTCCTATATTCTTCTTTCGCTCCGCTCATTCAGAATGCCACTGAGGCTTCTGTGGCCGCCAAGACATCCAGTTCTGCATAGCACACTTGGGCCAAGCCTATCTTCCCGCATCGTCTCCGCTCTCATCACTTGAGCCCACAGATGTGAGGGCGGCATCGCCATCCGCATCTGCTGGCTCCCGCCGCGTCAGCCTCAAAGAGACCACTCCTTCTCTCGGCAAGAAGACCGCTGCGATGATCATCGCGGGCAGGAAGAACACGGCGTGCACTACGATGGCGTAGGCAAAGCTGTCAGCGTCGTCGATGCCGAGGATGCCCAAGACGTAGACGATTGCAAACTCGAAGGTGCCCAGCGCACCCGGAGCCGCGGGGACGGCGGTCGCGAAGAAAGTCGTGCCCATAATTACCAGCGTCGCGGCGACAGGGGATACGGGCAGGTCGATGGCGACGGCGATTATCCAAGCAGTAGCGCCAACGAGGGCCCAGTAGACCACGCTCATCAGCAGGGCGTACAACAACCTCGCCCGCTCGTGCCGGAACTCCCGGATGGCCGACGAAACGGCGGCCACGAAAGTGATCCGCTGAACGAAAGCCAGTGCCTGGCCGCCCCAGGCAACGGCGGTAGCAAGTCCGACCGCGAGCAAGGCAAACGCGACCGCGCCCCAAACGAAGACGCCCAGGTCCTTCATCTCGGGCACGAGAAAGAACGCGACGCAGAGTATCGTCGTGCTTGAAACCGCATCGACGACCCGCTCCATCCCTAGGGCCGCAACGGCGTTCGCGCGGTTGATCTTGTCCCTTAAGGTCAGGACGGCCAGCTGGTATATTTCGCTGGCTACTCTGACCGGGACCAGGTTTCCAATTCCGAGGCCTTCGTGTTGGACGATGAACAGGCGCCAGACCGAGATCTCTTCGTTCAAGAACAGCAGTCGCCAGCGCGCGGCCCGGAGGATTCCGGCCAGCATGAAAACGGCGACGGCCAGCGCGAGTCTGGCGGGCGACACGCGGCCAAGGGCATCGATCACCCTGTCCCACTCAAGCCCGCTGATGACCAGCCACCCAAGCCCTGCGCTGGCAGCAAGACCGATGGCTATTCTGCCGATTCCCAGGACCCTGCGTTTCAATGTGTTTCTGGTCGAACCCAGGTCGTCTTCCTCAAAGCAAATAGTCTCCGACCGGGCGGAGACTTGCCCGTAGTATAATTCAGCCCAGACACCGCCTTCCAGGCAAATCTAGTCCTCGGTGCGATTAGATGCGCCTCACCTCTGAGTGTATCGCTCCCTCTCAGATGCTGATAGACATCCACACACACCTCGACTCCTTCACCCCTGGAGACGTCTCCGACATATTGAGCCGCTCGCACGCCGCGGGCGTGGGGATGGTGTTTACGGCCGGCGCGACCATAGAAGCATCGGCTCGCTCGGTAAAGCTATCAAGTCTGTTCGACGATCTATTTGCCGGGGTCGGGATTCATCCAATGGACCTCACGGGCCCGGTTGATGACGTTGCGTCGCAGCAGCTTCGAGAGCTGGCGATCTCATCCGCCAAGGTCGTCGTGGTGAGCGAGATCGGCCTCGATTTCACCGAAGGGACGCCGGACCGGGCTATCCAGTACCAGGCCTTTCGGGAACAGATCAGGCTGGCGATCGAACTCGACCTGCCCATCGTGTTTCACAGCCGTGACTCGCATCCGGAGGTTCTGCGCGTCCTGCGAGAGGAACAGGCCTACGAGGTCGGGGGGGCCATGCACTACTTCCAGGCCGACCTCCAAACCGCGCGCGAGGCCATCGATCTCGGATTCTTCGTCTCGCTGGCAAGGCCGTTGCTACGACTGCCGGCCCTACAGGAGGTCGCAAAAAACCTGCCGCTCGAGCACATCGTCCTCGAGACCGACGCCGCTCCGCAGCCCTTCAAGGCTAAACGAGAAAACTGGACGGAGCCCCGACATGTCGCCGACGTCGCCACGAAGCTGGCCGAGCTCAAGGGGGTGAGTCGGAAGGAAATCGACGAGGCGACGACCGAGAACGTCGCGAGGCTGTTAGGTGACCGTTGGCCCACTGTGGCTAGTGGTTCAACTTTTTTGTATTGATGGGTAGAGTGACTTTAGCTTGATGCGCGCATCCTCGGTAGTGAAGCGCCAATCCACTCGTATCACATCCCGGTTGCGTTGATTCTGCCAAGCATTGACCTCGCCGCGCAGGATGTCTTGATTGGCAATCCGTCGGTCCAGGCACTGTCGAGCCAGCACACCGATCTCTATCTCCGCCATATTCAACCAACTCCCGTGTTTGGGAGTGTAGTGTATCTCCAGTCGCTCAGCTATACGCCTCGCCTCAGCAGGCTCGAATGCCTCGTATAGCGAGGACAGCTTGTGAGTGTTGAGATTGTCCATTACCAGCACGATCCGGTCTCTGTCGGGGTAGTCCTCGTCGACCAGTTTCTTTATCACATGCGCCCAGTCCACCTTCGTGCGACGCTCTCTGACCTCGACTCGGCGCCATCCGTCCAACGGTGCAAACAGCATGAACAGGCTGCTCACTCCATTGCGCTCGTATTCGTAGTCGTATGCCGCCGATAAGCCGGGCGCTGCGGGACGCGGCACTCGCGTCTCCTTGACTTGCTGTTTGCTCGTCTCATCCATGCACACCAGAACCTCATTCCCATCGTACGGCCGTTGGTAGACCTCCAGTACGTCTTCCATCGCGCACACAGACTCCGCGCTCTGACCGGGCGGGATGCACCAACTCTGCTTCAGCCACGGCTTCAGTTCGTTTTTTTAAGCGCCTGGCGAACCGTCTCGGTGCTGATGGTCTCGACTATCTCACACTCGACCAACTGGTCAGCCAACAGCTTCAGGGTCCAACTGGCACGCCCCTCCGGCGGTTCCCCGCAGGCCATCGCTATCAACCGTGCTTCACCTTCGCCGTCCAGTCTCTTTTGACGCCGACGCAGTTGCTTTTTGCGATTCAGCGCAGACTCGACCCCCTCCTCTACACAGCGCTTGCGTATTCGCTCGACCGTTGACTGTCCCACACCGAGCGCGCTGGTGATGTCCGCGTCCTTCATTCCCCCGTCCGAGCGTGACTCATCGCTCATCAGCAGAATGCGCGCATGGGTCTGTTTGTACGCCGCAGCCCGACCGCGTGAGACCAAGGCGTCCTGTTGTTCGTCGGTAGTCAGTCTGATACGGTACCTCTTGGTAGACATCATGGTTCCTCCTCGGTTCAACGTTACAATTGAACCCCCAAGAGGAACAATGACTATCATGGTATTCATTTCAATGATGTTGGACCACTAGGTCGTGATCGGATGGCCGGCAGGCGAGGGCGGTGTGAGAGGCCGAGTGGGTGGCTGTCACCGACACTATGGTACAATTGCCGACCTCAGAAGCCTATCCCATAGTCTTGGCGGGGCGTTCCGCAGCCCCATCGCAGCGCGGCCAATAGATTCTCGCGTACGAGGTGGAGCATGAACATCTACGTTGGAAAAGTCGCCGCAAGCGTCAAGGAACAGGAGCTTCGACAAGAGTTCGAGAGGTACGGTGAGGTCTCCCAGGTAAGGATGGCCAAGGGGTTCGCATTCGTCGAGATGCCTGACGAAACAAAGGCAAGCACCGCCATCAAGCTCCTGGACGGCAAAGAGCTGAACGGTAGGAAGATCAGCGCGAAGGAGTCCCAACCGGTCAAGGACGACGTACCCGCATGGCGCCGGTTCCTTCGTGCCATTGCCGGAGGCGGGGTCTAGGGCGTCAGCGTAAGCCTCGACAACAGGTTGCAATAGTCCTCCCCACGAAGGAACGGACTCTATAAACCTGGGCATTCACCCGGATTCACCATCGCGAAAAAGAACGGGGCACCCCGCAGTTGGGTGCCCCGTTCTTTTTGCTCTCTGTTGACCGGCTAAGCGCCGAATCGCGTTTCCGCCACGGGGTCGCTATACGTGACCCCCTTGGTGGCCCAAAAAATCTCGGCTATCTTGTCGACAGAGTCGACCAGGCCCTTAGCCAAGTCGAGATCGACGTTCTGCTTGTTGGCCGACGCCAGCTTCGTCGTCTCCCAAATCGTGGTGTGCAGGTCCGGGTACTTTTCAAGGTGTTCCGGCTTGAAGTAGTCGTGCCACAGGATGTCGACCTCGTGCTTCACCAGGTCGGCGTGCTGCTCTTTCACCGTGATGTAACGACCAGAGGTGTTGGCGTGCGTCGCGTGCTGCTCCTCCGTGCCGTGTTCCGGGTACTCCAGCGCCTGTATCCTCATCACCATCTTCAACACCGTCTGAGCGGCGATCTTCGCAGAGATCGGATCATATATGCCGCAGGGGATGTCGCAGTGAGCCTTGGCAACGCGAACGGGCAACCATCGAGTAAGTCGCGAGAATCGTGTCATCGGAGCTTCCCTTCCTATATAGTGTTAAAGCTGCTAGAAGGTTACCGGAACCAACCCGACCAGGCAACCCCCGTGGTTGCGGCTGTCAACGGACTCGTCCGAGCTTACGGAGGGGCCAATAACGCCACACGACATGGCCGGTGATTAGAGTCGATGGGACCGGCCCCAAAACCCTGCTATCGGTGCTGCGATGCCGGTTGTCTCCCATGGCGAAGAACTCGGCCGGGCCGAGGTCCCACGACGCCTCTCCGAGCCCGAGTGAGGCCGGCAGCCCACCGAGATAGGACTCGTCCAGGTGCGCGCCGTCGATGAACAGCAGTCCGTCCTCAATACTGACCGTCTCCCCGGGCAGACCGACGACGCGCTTCACATAGCTTGACTCCGGGTCTCGCGGGTCTTGGACGATGGCGAGGCTACCGCGTTGAAGTCTCGGTGTCGCGGTTCGGAGTGGTCGCACGATCAGGTGCTGACCATCCTCGAGCGTCGGGCTCATGCTGTCGCCGCGGATTACGTAGACGCGAAGCTGGACGGGGCGGGTTAGGTTGGAAGTCACATCATGCCGGGACCAAGCCGACCCTCGACAGGGCTCAGGGTGAGCGGACTGGAGTTTTCGAGCCCCTTGTCAGGCTTCGGCCAACCACTGAGCCAGCTCCTTGGCGTGATAGGTAATGATGATGTCGGCGCCCGCTCTCTTGATGGCCGTCAGAATCTCGATCGTGACCTGCCGGGAGTCTAGCCACTCGTTTTCGGCCGCAGCCTTGACCATCGCGTATTCTCCGCTAACGTTATAGGCGGCGATAGGAATGGTGAACTGCTCCCTGGCTCTGGCAATCACGTCGAGGTACGCCAATGCAGGCTTCACCATGACGATATCGGCGCCCTCCTCAATGTCCTGGGCGATCTCAGTCGTCGCCTGACGGGCGTTGGCGGGGTCCATCTGATATCCCCGCCGGTCGCCAAACTCGGGTGCTGACTCGGCGGCGACCCTGAAGGGACCGTAGAACGACGAGGCGTATTTCGCCGAATACGACATGATGGGCGTGTCCACGAAGCCACCGCTGTCGAGCTTGTCGCGCACCGCCGCCACCTGGCCGTCCATCATCGCGGAGGGCGCCACGACGTCGGCGCCGGCCTCCGCGTGGGAGATCGCGGTTGTCGCCAGCAACTCCAGAGTTTTGTCGTTGTCCACACCACCGTCTTTCAGCACGCCGCAGTGCCCGTGGTCGGTGTACTCGCAGAGGCAGACGTCGGTGAAGACGAGAAGCTCAGGAGCAGCCTGCTTGATCATTCGGACTGCTTCCTGGACTATCCCATTGGCCGAGTAGGCTCCGGCCCCGGTCGGGTCCTTCTTCGCCGGAATCCCGAACAGCAGGACCGAGCGGATACCTAGCTCCGCGACCGATCCGATTTCCGGGATCAGGTGATCGAGGGAGAACTGGTACATCCCCGGCATCGGATCGATCTCTCTACGTACGTCGCGCCCGTGGGTCACGAAGATCGGGTATATGAAATTCTCTACGGAAAGCCTCGTCTCGCGCGTCATGTCACGAATCGCCGGCTGGTCCCGCAGTCTTCGGAGTCGAGTCCTCGGATAACTACCCATCGTGGGGCGCCTCCTCGCTGAAATAGGCCCTGATGGCTTCGACGAGTCCAGCTGCCGTGTACTCTTCGGCAACAACGTGGACGGGCAGCCCCAATTCCTCGGCCGTCGCAGCCGTGATCGGTCCAATGCACGCAATTTTCGTCTCTGACAGGCTATCCAGTTGGCCGTCCAGAAGCTTCACAAAATTTATTACCGTCGACGAGCTGGTAAACGTCACCGCGTCCAAGCCTTGCGACAACACCTCGTGGAGATGGGTGCGCGACTCCTCCGGGAGCACAGTCCGGTAAGCAGTGACGTCGTTGACGGAGGCGCCGAGGCCCTCCAGCCCGTCGACCAGCGTCTCCCGTCCGATGTCCGGCCGCGGCACAAGCACCTTCGACTCCTGAATCCCGCGTTGCTTTAGCCCTTCGACGACGGCCTCGGAAACGAACTCTTCCGGCACATACTCCGCGACGATACCTCTCGCCTTAAGGCTCGCGGCCGTCGCGGTCCCGATGGCCGCGACCTTGGCGCCGCCGAACGCCCTGGCGTCTCGGCCTTGCCGGCCCAGTTGTTCGAAGACAGCCTCGACGCCGTTCGCGCTGGCGAACACCACCCAGTCGTAAGTCGACAACTCGGCCACCGCCGCATCGAGACCCAAGCTGTCGGCTGGTTCGCGCACTTCGATGGTCGGCACCTCGATCGGCAGGGCCCCTTCCCGTGAGAGTAGCTCGGATAAGTCATGCGTCTGACGGGACGGTCTGGTGACCAGCACCCGTTTGCTGAAGAGAGGGCGGTTGTCGAACCATCGAAGGCGGGACCTGAGGCCAACTACCCCGCCTATTACAACAATCACAGGTGGAGAAAGCCCGGCGCGCTGGCCCTTTTCCGCGATGTCCGAGAGGGTGCCGACGACGGTGCGCTGGACCGGCTCCGTGCCCCACTCCACAAGCGCCGTCGGCGTCTCCGCGTCGCGCCCACCCTGGAGCAGAGTCGACGTGATGCTACTGAGGTTCTGCCAGCCCATCAAGACGACGAGCGTGCCGCCGGCCTGAGCCAACTTGCCCCACGCGACCGCGCTGTCGGGCTTGTCGGGCGACTCCGAGCCCGTCACGAACGTGACCGACGATGCGAAATCGCGGTGGGTCAATGGAATACCTGCGTACGCGGGGGCCGCTACGGCCGAGGTCACGCCCGGTACAACCTCGAAAGGAATACCCGCTTTCGACAGCTCGTCGGCTTCCTCGCCTCCCCTGCCGAACACGAACGGGTCTCCTCCCTTGAGGCGCACTACGTGCTTTCCTTCCTTGGCGTGATGAACCAACAAGGCATTTGCCTCAGCCTGGGTCCGCCTTCCGTCGCCGGGGGTCTTACCGACGTCGATCAGCTCCACGTCGGGTTTCACGCGGTTCAAAAGCCGGGCGTCGACCAGTCTGTCATAGACCACGACGTCAGCCGATTCTAAATACTGCAGCCCCTTGACGGTGATGAGTCCCGGGTCGCCCGGCCCGGCTCCCACCAGGTAGACCACTCCCAGTTTGGACTTGCCCTGTTTCGTCTCCCTGTTCATGGCGCTTCCGACATCAGGATGAACTAGCCACGGCTACAGCTAAAAGCCGTCGACTATCTCCTTTGCGCCGGCCTCCAGCAATCGCTCTGCCACTGTCTTTCCCGCCGACTCCGGGTCGTCGGAGTCTCCGTCGAAAGCCGCCCGGAAGACGCGCGAGCCGTCCGGGAGCGCGGCCACACTAGAAATACCTAGCTTGTCCTCAGCGGATTGCGCGTATGCGGTCACAGGTACAGAGCACCCGCCTCCCATCGCGCTCAGGAACGCTCGCTCGGCCTTCAGCGCGATGTGGCTTGGCCCGTCGTCAATCTCTCGGACCATCTCGATTGTATCGCGGTCGTCCGAACGGGTCTGGACGGCCAAAGAACCCTGGCCCACTTCGGGCGTGAACTGGTCAGGAGCCAGATATTCACTGACTTCGCTAAGTCGGCCCAGACGGGATAGGCCGGCGGCCGCTAGAACGACCCCGTCGTAGTCGTCGCCGCGCGATTTTTCGAGGCGAGTACCAACATTTCCCCTGATCGGAAGCACTTTGATGTCGGGCCGCGATGCCATTATCAAGGCGGTACGGCGGGGGCTGCTCGTCCCCACCCGTGCGCCCACTGGCAACGCCGCGAGACCGAGGCCCCACCTGTCTACAAGCACGTCCCGAGGGTCCTCACGCTGCGCAACAGCCGCCAGAGTCAGGCCCTCCGGCAAATCGACTGTCAGGTCTTTGGCGCTATGCACCGCGAGGTCGATCTCCCCGCTGAGAAGGGCCAGCTCGATCTCCTTGACGAACATGCCCTTTTCCATTGTGAGAAGAGGGGCGTCCTTGTTGCTGTCTCCCGTGGTGCTGATGTGCTGCAAAACGAATCGGCGATCTGGGAACTTGACCCGTAGCTTCGATAGGACCTGATCGGTCTGGGCCAGCGAAAGCGGGCTGGACCTGCTGCCCACCCTGACGAGTCGAGAAGTCATGGCGGGGCCAGGGTCAAGTGGCCGTAGAGGCCACGGGCGCCCCTTTGTCGACGGCCAGGTCCTCCCACATCTTGCAAATGCCGTCTTCGCAATCGCACTCGGTAGCGATGAGGAGGCGGGACATGAGCGACTCTTTGGCTTCCTTAGACCTCCCCGACTGGACAAGGTCAACGAGGTCGTCAGTCAAGCAGGCCTGCCAGTGGTCGACGTTGAGTCTGATGCCCTTCCCGGCCAGCTCTTCTCTCACCTCGGACAGCAGTGGGGCCAGGTCTGCCCACTCCATTACGCCGAGTCGAGATGGGACGCGGCCGGTGCCCGCGAGCTCCTCCCGGAACTTGCGGGCCAGCGCCGGACTTGCTCCGCCCGTTGAAGCCGCGACGATCACCTCGCCTCTTCGGACGACGGCGGGAGCGATCCACGTGCAAAGGTGGGTGACGTCCGAGACATTAAGGGGGACGTTCCGGGCCCTGGCTTCCTCGCTCACGTTGCGGTTTGCCTTGCCGTCGCTTGTGTCGGCGACGATGGCAATGAACGCGCCCTCCAGGTCTCCCTGCTCGTAGCCACGCCGGACCCATGTCAAACGCTCGCCGTCGACTTCTTTGAGCAGGTCATCGGTGATGTCGGGACTGATGACCTCGACACGAGCGCCGTACTCCAGCAGCCGCGTCGCTTTCTCTTCACCGAGGTCGCCGCCACCGATAACTACGCATCGCCTGTCCCTGACGTCGAGAAACACAGGGTAGTATGCAGGCATCGTTTCTTCCTTAAGATCGAGGGTTCGTCCTTGACGACTGCGTGCGGCGGGTGAACGCGAGGGACGCCTACACGAAATACCGTACGCGCGTCTTCTTGTACTCCCGTGTGCTGTATAGGAGGCGGTAGTCCGCGATCCCCGTCGCCTCAGATATATCGCCCGCCACCTCTACACACTTCTCACGCGACGTGGCATGGATCATCGTGTAGTGCGAGTATGGAAAGTCGGAAAACGTAGGCCGCTCGTAGCAATGGGTGACCCATTTCGACGACGCCATCGTTCTCCCAACCTCTTCGGACCGCTCTGAAGGCACCTTCCACACGGCCATGGCGTTGGACTTGAACCCAGCCCTCCGGTGATGGAGGACTGCACTGAACCGGCGCATGAGCCCACGGTCTTTGAACGAATCTGCAAGCCCAAAGAGGTCTTGCTCGGAGACCCCAAGTCGAGCGGCCATGGGTTCGAAGGGGTGCGGCTCCAAAGACAGGTCTTCTTGCAGCTCCCTGATCGCCTCTATCTCGAACGACGTGACCGGTTCCACCTTATTCCAATCGTTCCCGTTCCGATTGTCGTAGCCATCGGGGCTGTAGTATTCGTCCGCCGCGCCCTCTTCCTTGACCATGTCGAAGTTGACGCCGATCTTGAAGAACCTGATCGTTGGGAGCACCCGGTAGCGTTCTGCACCCGTTGTTCGAGCGTAGTCCTCGACCGTCGTTTCCAGGCTTTCGCTAGGCGGCACAGCAATCGTGAACCAGAGGTTGTAGTCGCCGTCTCGGGCGTAGTTGTGGCTAACCCCCGGATGCTCGTTGATAGTCCTCGCGCCTGAGTCAAGGCTGTCCGGTGGAAAACGCATCGCGACCAACGACGTCTTATAGCCTAAGCGCCTGGTATCGAAGATAGCGCTGATCTGCCGGACGATGTTCCGGTCTTTCAGCGCCTGAATCCGCGATATTACCTCGTCAGGTACGAGTCCCAGGGGACCCGCCAATTCTGCGAACGGCTCCTCGACGAGCGGAAACGAGCTCTGGATAGAGTTCAGCAGCTTGCGATCGGTAGTATCGGCATCCATTTTTGCGAATCGCTCTCGTCTACGCGCAGCGCTTGGATAGTCGTCTCTGAACGGCCCTCGCTAGAGTAGCATTTGACCCCTATCGAGTCAAACTAAACGTGTCTATCTCGCGGCGCGCGGCCCGTCGGTACATTGTCGAGTTCGGACATCTGTGCTATCGTTGCGGGCAAGAGGGAGGCCGTGGAGGACGCAAAGCGCCGGCTGTTCGATCGTCTGTGGACGGAAATCCGTGACAAACGGGTCGTCGAAGCGATGGAACGGGTCCGTCGCGAAGAATTCGTGCCCGAAGGCGTCCGACAGCTTGCCTACGAAGACGCCCCTGCGCCGATCAGAGACGGACAGACTATCTCCCAGCCTTACATCGTGGCTATGATGTTGAGCGCTCTCGAGCTACGGCGGACGGACCGGGCGCTCGAACTGGGAACCGGCAGCGGGTATCAAGCCGCGATTTTGGCCGAGCTGGCGGCCGAGGTCGTCTCCGTCGAAAGGATACCCTCCCTCGCCGAATCGGCGCGAAAGCGCCTGGCATTTCTGGGCTACACGACAGTCGAGGTTGTGATGGCCGAACATCGCCTTGGCTGGCCGAAGGCCGCTCCATACGACGGGATCGTCGTGGCCGCCGGCGCACCCAGGCTACCGCGCGAGTTGATGGACCAGATGGCCATCGGTGGCAGGCTCGTTGTCCCCGTCGGTTCGAAGCACTCCCAGGACCTGATGAAGGTTAGACGATCGGAGGAGTCCTATTCGGTCGAGACCCTGGGCCCGTGCCGTTTCGTACCTCTGATCGGCGAGGGCGCCTGGGCAGAGGGTCTCGACGACGCTTAGAAACTATCTCAAAATCTGAACCACAAATGCATTGATCGGTTTCTAGGACGATTCGTATGGTTTCTCCAAAAGCATCGGGAGGGACCGCATGGGGAAACAAGAGACGCTAGAGACCATCTGGGAAGTACCGGACGAGCTTTGGGAACGGATCGAACCTATCATCCTGGAGGAAGACCCGCCCAAAGCCCGGGGCCGCAAGCGCTCTGACCCACGAGAGATGCTCAACGGCATCATCTTCCGGCTGCGCAGCGGGTGCCAATGGAACCGATTGCCGAAAGAGCTTGGGGACGACAGCACCATTCATCGCACCTTTCAACGGTGGGTGGGGACGGGCGTCTTGCACCGAATGTGGGGAGCCCTGGTGGAGGGGTGCGAAGAGTTGGATGGCGTGGACTGGGAATGGCAGGCGGCAGACGGAGCCATGGGCAAGGCACGTTTTGGGGGGACCTGATTGGGCCCAACCCTACGGACCGTGGCAAGGCTGGTACCAAGCGCAGTCTCCTTGTGGATGGAGAGGGCGGCCCCTTGAGCATTGTGGTTGCGGGAGCAAACGTGCACGATGCCAAGCTGTTGGAGGCGACCCTGGACGCCATTGTGGTCGAACGACCACAGCCCACCGAGGAGGAACCCCAACACCTGTGTCTGGACAAAGGGTATGACAATCCTTCAGGCCGTGGGGCTGCCGCCGGACACGGCTATAGGGAGCACATCCGACGCATCGGCGAGGAGAAGCTGGACGCCTCTGGCGACAAGCGGTATCCGGCGCGCCGGTGGGTTGTGGAACGGACGCTGGCATGGCTCTCCAAGTGCCGTGCGGTCCTGGTCCGGTACGACAAGAAGGCAGCGAACTACCTCGGTGTGTTACAGCTCGCATGTGCGCTCCTGTGGTTCCGGCGACAGTGGCGTCTGGCCATTTTGAGATAGTTACTTAGTGGTCGCGTGGGACTCAACACCCTTTTGCCTAATCCCGAATCCACCGAGGGAGAGCGTCGGGTTAGCATCCTGAAGTGGCCAGAGGGTGCTCTTCTGAATCTGGGATAATGGTTTTGTAACAGCAAAACAGTCCCAGAGAAGGAGCACCCAATAGATGCTACCACGCAACCAGCCCGACCGTATCCGTATCGTCTTTGACGATCACCGCCTGGTGGCCAATGCCGGTCTGCTCCTGCCGGCCACCCTCGCCCGGCATCTGGGCCTGCGGGAACTCGTTGACCATCACCTTGACCTGGGCGGCGCGCCGGGGCGGGCCAACACCGGAGACAAGCTGATGACCCTGGTGGCCTCAGCCATGGCTGGCGGCGACTGCATCGACGACGCTGATGTGTTGCGCACCGGGGGGACGGCCTGCACCCTGGGCGGCACGGTCAAGGCGCCATCCACCCTGGGCACCTTCCTGCGCAGCTTCCGGTGGGGCCACGTCCGCCAGCTGGACCGGGTGAGCCGGGAGCTGCTGGCCCGGGCCTGGGCCGCTGGGGCCGGACCCGGCGACGCGCCGTTCACCATCGACCTCGATTCCACCATCTGCGAGACCTACGGACTGGCCAAGGAGGGCGCCCGCCACCACGGCTATACCGGCAAGCGGGGCTACCACCCACTGCTGGCCATCGCCGCCGGCACCGGAGACGTGCTGATGTCCCGGCTGCGCGAGGGCCGGGCCAACACCGCCCGCGGCGCCGCCCACTTCCTGCGGGAGACGGTGGGACGGGTGCGCTACGCCGGGGCCAACGGACGACTCACGCTACGGGCCGACAGCGGGTTCTACACTCATGGCGTGGTATCCGTCTGCCGCAAGATGGATGTCCGCTTCTCCATCACCATCCGCCAGCATAAAAGCCTGCACAATCTCATCGAGGCGATACCCGAAGATGCCTGGACGCCGATTCCTTACTGGATGGACGGCGCCGCCGATGTGGCCGAGACCACCTGCACTCCCTTCCAGAGTGAACCTGACGCCGCGCCGGTGCGGCTCATCGTCCGGCGTGTGAAGCCCACGCCCGGTTCCCAGCTGGCCCTCTTCGCCACCTACAGCTATCACGGCTTCATCACCGACCGGGACGGGGAGATGCTCGAACTGGAGGCCGACCATCGCCGCCACGCCGAGATCGAGAATGCCATCCGAGACCTCAAGCACGGTGTGGGGTTGAACCATCTCCCCTCGGGCCGCTTCGCCGCCAACGCCGCCTGGCTGGCGGTACAGGTGATGGCCCACAACATCGCCCGCTGGACAGCGCGCATCGGTCTGGGCGAGCAGGTGGTGACCACCAAGACCCTCCGGCGGCGGTTCTTCTCCCTGGCCGGACGGATCACCCGCTCGGCGCGCCGCCTCACACTGCATCTGCCACAGCGCTGGCCTTGGGAAGCCCAGTTCGATCGTGCCCTGGCCCGATTGCGCGCCCTGCCACTCCCTGCCTGACGGCGGCGGCGGCAACCGGCCGACATCCGGCCAACCGAACGTCCCCGCGAACTCGCGCCAGTCCGGTCTGCGAGTGCCTCTTGCTGTGTCCTCTCCCCGCTATCTCGCCCTGACCAACATTCGCAGACGGTCACAAAGTCTCCCCGCGGCAACTGAAGACAAACACCGGCCCCCCTCTACCCCAAATCGTGCCCGGACCATCGCCCTCCCTTGCCCCTATCGCCCGTTCCGCTGCTGCATAGTCATCCCTTCGGTGGATTTGGGCTAATATGCGAATCGATCGAACACGCCACCGCTGGGGGCGTAGACATTTTCAAGCTCACGACGCATGATGTGAGCAGCCCACTGTGGGCTTGAAGCCAGGAAGTGACGTGACTACGACGGCCGTCAACTACGAAGTGGTTATCGGGCTCGAGGTCCATAGCCAACTCCTGACGAAGAGCAAGATGTTCTGCTCGTGCGGAGCGGACTACCAGGACGCATCACCTAACACGATGGTGTGCGAAGTTTGCATGGGGATGCCGGGGGTACTCCCGGTGATCAACCGGCGGGCCGTGGAACTGGTAATCGCGACGGGCCTTGCGCTGGAGTGCTCGATTTCGCGCGAGACCAAGTTCGACCGCAAGAACTACCCCTACCCTGACCTTATGAAGGGCTACCAGATCTCGCAGTACGACCAGCCCATCGCCAAAAACGGCAAGCTGACAGTTCAAGTCGACGAAGGCGAGAAGACCGTAGGCATTACCAGAGTCCACCTGGAGGAGGACGTCGCCAAGCTGCTCCACCGCAACGGCTCGAACGGTGACGGGTACAGCCTGCTCGACATCAACCGCGCGGGCGTCCCTCTCATGGAAACAGTGAGTGAGCCCGACATGAGATCGCCAGACGAGGCGAAGGCGTATTTGACGACCCTGCACACGATACTTCGCTATATCGGCGCCAGCACCGCCAATATGGAAGAGGGCAGCTTTCGGTGCGACGCCAACATCAGCGTCAGACCGGAGGGGGCTGACGAGCTTGGCGCCAAGGTCGAAGTAAAGAACATGAACAGCTTTCGCTCCGTACACGCGGCGCTCGAGTACGAGACGGGACGGCAGATACGCATGGCAAGAGAGGGAGAGAGGATCGAGCAAGAGACGCGAGGCTGGGTCGATGACCGGGGAGTGACAGTCAGTCAGCGCTCAAAGGAGTACGCGTCGGACTACCGCTACTTCCCGGAGCCCGACCTGCCCCTGGTAGTTATCGAACCGGGATGGGTAGACGAGATACGAGCCACGCTGCCTGAGCTTCCCCAAGCCAAGAAGGCCCGTTTCATCGATCAGTACGGGCTGCCGTCATACGACGCCGGCCTCCTCACGACGTCGAAAGGGACCGCCGATTTTTTCGAGACCGTCTTGGAAGCAGGTTCAGGGTCCCCCGAAACTCGGCCTTGGGCCAAGTCGGTCAGCAACTGGATGTTGGGTGAAGTGGCGAGGCTGTTGAACGAAACTGGAACTGAGATCCAACACATCAAAGTCAAGCCGCAGCATTTGGCGGAGCTCATCGAATTGGTGGAAGCCGGAACGCTGAGTAACAACATGGCGAAGACCGTCTTCGAAGAGATGTTCGCGACCGGTAGGCCACCAAAGGAGCTTGCGGACGAACAGGGTATGGTGCAGCTCAGCGAAGAAGTTTCCGTACGCCCTGCGGTCGAGGAAGCCGTTTCCGCAAATGAAGAGGCGGTCGCCGACTACCTGAACGGCAAAGATGGTGCGATGGGCTATCTAATCGGCCAGGTGATGAGGATCACTAAGGGCAAGGCTAATCCTCAGGTAGCCTCAAAACTCGTCAAAGAAACGCTCGAGGCCCGAAGGTGAGGGAATGAGACCGAGCTTCGGTTCAAACGGAGCGCGCAACGGCGGTAGGACGCCTGAGCCGGCCCCGGGGGTTGTCGGGCGATTCTTCTACTTCGGTCTGGGTGTGAAGCGGTGGCTGCTTATTACCGCGGCTGGGATCGTGGTGTCCTCGACCGGGCTTGCCATAGTCATCAAGCGAGTGCTGTCCCCTTACCTACCGAATCTGTTGCCATGGCAGCTCGAGGGCGTGATCCTCGCGATTGTAGGCCTGACGGCAATACTGTTCGGGATCTACGGCCTCTATCGCTCGGTTGGACCACTATTGTTCTCCTCGTCCAGCATCGACGCGTTGACCCATACCTTGTATACCCGGCGTTCCTTGGGTCGCGGCCCCAAGATAGTCGTCATCGGCGGCGGGATCGGACTGTCGGTCCTATTGAGAGGGCTCAAGGTGTACACCGACAACTTGACAGCCATAGTCACCGTTGCGGACGACGGAGGGTCTTCTGGCCGTCTGAGACGAGAGATGGGAGTAATCCCGCCAGGCGACTTCCGGGCTTGCCTGGTCGCTCTATCCGATGACGAGACTCTTGTTAGCGAGCTCTTCCAGTACAGGTTCGATCAGGGAAACGGCCTGGAGGGACATAGCTTCGGCAACCTCTTCATAGTCGCGATGTCCAACGTCACTGGCAGCTTCGAGGAGGCCCTCTACGAGTCGAGCCGCGTGTTGAAGGTGCGTGGCCAGATTCTACCCGCCACGATGGCGAACCTGCACCTCAAAGCGATCATGAAGGATGGGAGGCTCGTGCAGGGAGAGTCAGCGATCACCGGGTCCGGCGGACCGATTGACCGCGTTTTGATCGAACCGCACAACGTCGAGGCCTACCAGCCTGCAGTCGATGCGATTCGGGAAACACAGCTGATTGTCATGGGACCCGGGAGCCTCTATACGAGTCTATTGCCAAACCTGCTAGTGTCTGGGATCGCTGAGGCCATCAAGGCGTCGGACGCACGCAAAATATATGTATGCAACGTGGCGACCCAGCCGGGCGAGACTGACGGTTACTCGGTGGAGGACCATGTCGAAGCGCTTCAGGCACATACCTTTCCGACCATCGCCGATCGAGTAATCGCCAACGATCGGCTGGTCGAACCGGGGCCAAGGTTCGAAGCCAGGCCCGTTGGTATCTCCAGTACGAAGATGGAGGTTGCCAAGTTAGTCACTGCCGACCTGGTCGAGAACGAGCACCCACTCAGGCACGATCCGGTCAAGCTGGCTAAGCTGGTTATCGATGTGTATGATGGGAACGAAACCGTGTTGGCTTCAGCCGCGCCGACAACGGTCGGATAGGCAATCGAAACGACTGACATTTTGGCCGGCGAGCGACATACCTCTCTCTCCAAGGCGGACCTCAAATGAGCGGGACAATGAATCTGGTTCAGATACTGTTATCCATCGCCCTGGTGGTTGTTATCCTCCTTCAGGTGCGCGGGCAAGGGACGGGGCTTTTCGGGTCTGCCGAGAGTTCGTATCGAACACGGAGAGGGATCGAAAAGACCCTCTTCCAGCTCACGATCGTTCTGGTGGTCGTATTTCTCACCACATCCATCATCAGCGTTCGGGTATTCTGACCGGCCTTCTGCGCGCTCCCGCCCTGTCCGAGCCGCAATGTCCTCGATTATCACTCTGACCACCGACTTCGGGGTCGAAGACGGCTATGTCGGAGCTATGAAGGGCGCAGTCTTCGCCACTACCGGCTCGACCACCATCGTCGACATATCTCACGACATACCTCCTCAAAATGTGGCCCACGCCGCGTACGTGCTGTGGACCGCGTCTTCGTACTTCCCCCCAGAGACCGTTCACGTCTGTATCGTGGACCCGGACGTCGGGACTTCTCGGCGTGCGATCTCGCTCGAGGGCCCTGGGGGGCGTTTCGTAGGGCCGGACAGCGGCGTTTTTACTCACGTATTGACGGGTGGGCCGCGACGAAACGACGTGGAAGCCGACGGGCCGACAGATGAGGCGGGTTTCCTGGAGCCGATGGCCGTCAGAGTGCCTGATGGGTGGAGGGCGTACAAGCTCACAAATGTCGAGTTCTGGCGACCCGAAGTCAGCAACACCTTCCACGGCCGAGACATCTTCGCACCCGTCGCCGGACATCTGGCCAGTGGCGTTGAGGCTCGAAAACTCGGCCCCCGGCTAGAGGAAGTTACGGTACTCAACCTCGCCTCTCCGGCTGCTGGGGAGACGGAAATCGAAGGACGGGTCATACACGTCGACCGCTTCGGAAACTTGATCACCAACGTTCACGCGTCGGACGTTCGGCCTGGCCCCGTCGAGGTCGCAATAGGCAACGCGGTGATATCCGCGATCAGCCGTAACTATGCTGAAGGCGACGGTCTGGTTGCGCTAGTCGGCAGCAACGGCTATCTAGAGGTCGCGGCGAGGAACGGAAGTGCGGCCAGAGAACTGTCGGCGGGTGTGGGCGCCTCCGTGACGGTGTCACCTTCTTCGACCGGCGCGCGCGACGCTGCTGGAAACCTATCTCAAACATGAAGCTTGAGAACCCTGGTTTCAACAGCACGACTGATCCGAGTAACCGCAGCTTTGGCCGCTGTGGCGGCTCTCGCAGCCACGTCAAACGCCACCGCTCCTATCGAGGCGGATGGACCGATCGGTTCGGCGCTGACCGACCTCACGCCCTTTGACGTCGAAATGGCATTCCCGGACCTCTCGTTCTCCCAAATGGTCCATATCGCGGACGCCGCCGATAGCACGGGGCGGCTATGGGTCGTTCAGCAGAACGGTCAAGTCCTGGTCTTTATCAACGAGCCGAGTGCTTCCTCGACCAACATCTTCCTGGACATCGGGACGCAACTCAGCGCCACGGGCGGTGAACAGGGGCTTCTCGGACTGGCCTTCGACCCTAGCTACTTCTCCAACGGCTACTTCTACGTGAACTACACGGCGCCGACACCGCTACGGTCCGTCATCTCGCGGTTCACCGTGAGCTCCACCGACGCCAATCTCGCCAATCCGAATAGCGAACTGGTGCTACTGGAGGTTGAGCAGCCTTTTGGCAATCACAACGGCGGCATGCTGGCATTCGGTCCAGACGGCTACTTGTATGCGAGCCTGGGAGACGGCGGCTCAAGCGGCGATCCTGGTGGCCACGGCCAGAACAGGACCACGCTCCTCGGGAGCGTCCTCCGCATCGACGTCTCAGCGGCAACGCAGGCGCAGCCGTATTCGGTCCCTGCAGACAATCCATTTGTCGGAGCAGGCGGCGGGGTCCGTGAGGAGCTCTGGGCGTACGGTCTGCGCAATCCGTGGAGGTTCTCGTTCGATCCGCCGACCGGACAGCTCTGGGTCGGCGACGTTGGCCAGAACCACTATGAAGAGGTGGACATCCTCGAGCCCGGTCGCAACTACGGTTGGAACGTCATGGAGGGAGCCCACTGCTACCCGCCTCCGGGGGCGGTCTGCGACCAGACTGATCTGGAGCTGCCGGTAGCCGAGTACGCTCACTCGGAAGGCTGCTCAATCACCGGTGGCCGTGTCTACCGCGGGACTCGAGTCTCTGACCTGGCCGGCGCCTACGTTTACGGCGACTACTGCTCCGGGAAGATATGGGGGCTGCGCTACGAAGCAGGCTCGGTCATCGAGCAAGCTCTCCTCATAGACACGAACTTGACGATCACGTCTTTCGGAGTAGACCAACAGGGGACCCTGTATATCATCCCCTACAACGGCGCCATCCACAGATTCGTCGCTCGCCCCGTCGCGGTGCCCGTACCGGCGGCGACAGAACTCCTGCTGGTTGTGCTGGCCGCGTCCCTAGGCGCCACATCAGTACTGGTCCAGCCGATGATTCGTCGGAGGCGTCAGCTGCGCCTGACGGGCTTGCGAACTGAGCTTCCATCCCATCTCGCGTCGTAGTGGGTATTCGCCTGGGCGTTATAGATCAGCCGCGCCTACGCAGTCTCCTTGGCCCTTCCGTGCTTCCACCCGGTCCCTTGTGACGTGTCCTCCAGGACAAACCCGGCCTCCGCCAGTTGCACACGAATGAGGTCGGCCAGCTCGTAGGCCTTCGCGGACCGGAGTTGGGAGCGGGTCTCGACAAGGGCCTCGATCAGTGCGTCAGGACTGCCGTCGTCGCCGTCACGGTCCTGGACCGCCTTCTCCAGACGGCCGGCCAGGTCGAGCTCGCCGCTGTTCCGTATCTTGTTGGCGATACTAGCCGATAGGTCGCGGAGGAGGGCACGGTCGGCCGCGCTGTCGACGTTGGGAGGTGTAAGCGTCAGCCCGAGAACACCGGCCAATTCCTTCAACGTTCCTTGTGCAATTGAGACCTCGGCCCCATCCTCGACCGACCGATTGATCTCGTGGGCTAGGTCAAACAGGGCCGTGATCGCGCGAGGCGTGTTGAGGTCTTCGTCCATGGAGTCGATGAACTTCTTATGGTACGGCTCAGCGTCCAGAGTCGCGGCGCCGCTCGTCCGAGCGGCGAGAGACATCGCATTCCGGAGCCGCTCGGCGGCCCGCTCCTGTGCTGTAAGGGCCTCCTCGTCGTACGTCGCCGGGCTCCTGTAGTGGCAGCTCAGGAAAAAGAGCCGGAGAGCATCCGACGAGAATCGTTGAAGGGCCTCGCCGATAGTAATGAAGTTGCCCGAGGACTTGCTCATCTTGTCGCCGGCCAGCCGGAGAAGCCCGTTGTGGACCCAGAATCGGGCCATAACGGCGCCTCCGGTGTAGGACTCGGACTGAGCGATCTCGTTCTCGTGGTGGGGGAATATCAGGTCCTGGCCGCCCCCGTGTATGTCCACCGTTTCTCCGAGATACGTCAGCGCCATGGCGCTGCACTCGATGTGCCAGCCGGGCCGTCCCTTTCCCCAAGGGTTGTCCCAGCCCGGCTCGCCCGGCTTCTGGCTCTTCCACAAGGCGAAGTCCATGACGTCCTGCTTGCTCTCGTCGATTTCCACCCTCGCGCCGGCCTTCATGCTGTCCAGGCTACGGCGGCTCAGCTTCCCGTACGCGGTGTTGTGGCGAACGCGATAGTAGACGTCGCCGTTCACGACGTAGGCGAAGCCTTTTTCGACCAACGCGCCGATCATCTCGAGCATTTTCGGGATCTCGCGCGTCGCCCGGGGGTAGACGTGGGCGGGGAGAACGTTGAGGGCCGCCATCTCTGTCCCATAACGTTCGATGTTTCTGTCGGCGAGCTCCTCCGTCGAAATGCCTAGCTCCGCGGACCGCGCGGTCATCTTGTCGTCGATATCCGTGAAATTCTCGACGTGTTTGACGTCATGTCCGCTGTATTCGAGATACCGGCGTAGAACATCGAAGACGACCGCCCGCATCGCGTGCCCTACGTGAGACGCCGAGTAGGGCGTAAGGCCGCAGACGTACATCTTGATGGTGTCGCCGATCGGAGTGAGGGTCTCGGTAGAACGGGTAAGAGTGTTGTAGAGCTTCATTCCGAAGGTTCTAGCGTGACCACGCAGAGGGCAGCTATTCCTTCGCCCCGGCCTACGAATCCGAGGCCATCGGTCGTAGTCGCCTTGACGTTGACAAGGCTGCGGTCCAGCGTCAGATGCGTCGCAAGGCTTGCTTGGATCTGGGGAATCGAGGGGCCAAGGACCGGACGCTCGGCGAGTATTGTAGCATCGACGTAGGTGGCCTGCCATCCGCCGGCGGCAACAAGGCCGACGGTCTCTCTGAGTAACTTGGTGCTCGCGATGCCTTCGAACCGCGAGTCGCCGGATGGGAAATGGACGCCGATGTCTCCCAGGCCGGCAGCGCCCAGCAAGGCGTCGATCACGGCATGCGCCAGTACGTCACCGTCGCTATGACCGGAGAGGCCCTTCTCGAACGCGACTGACACCCCACCTAGCACCAGGTCGCGGCCTTCGACGAGCGGGTGCACGTCGAACCCGATACCGGAACGGGCGCTCATTCCCGGGCCTGTCGTGCCCTCAGCACTGCTTCAGCGATGGCAACGTCCTGAGGCGTGGTGATCTTGAAGTTCTCGTACGAACCTGCGAACACTCGTACCGTTCCTCCAATCCGTTCAACCATCGAGGCGTCGTCGGTAACGTCGTGGCTTATGCGATTGTGGGCTCCACGCAGCGTGTCGGCGGCGAACAGCTGAGGAGTCTGTACGTGCCATAGCCGACTGCGGTCGAGCGTCTCCGTAACGACTCCGTCCGAGTTCGCTGATTTTATCGTATCCCTGACCGGCACGGCCGACACCGCGGCTCCCGTGTGCCGGACCTCCCGAAGTCCTCGGGTAATGATGCCCTCATCGACGAACGGCCGAGCGGCGTCGTGGACGATCACCCACGCCATCTCTCCTATCCTCTCCAACCCGCTTCTCACTGAGTCCTGTCGCCGAACGCCTCCAAGGCATACCTCGGACACCTTCTCCCAGCCCGATTCAGAGACCAGTTCCTGGGCACGTTCCATCTTGTCAGGAGACGTGACCAGGACTATCGAATCGACTTTTGGCGAATCGTTCAACGTCTTGAGACTGTAGCTGACCAACGGCCGTTCAAGCAGCGAAAGGAACACCTTGTCAGCGGCTCCCATCCTTCTGCTTGAACCAGCTGCGAGCACAATCGCCCCGACGGTCCCGTCGGGAACACCCTGGTCTTGTGTCTGCATTACGTATTCTCCGCTCTTCTCTAGTTATAATACCTCTGAAGCTGGACCGACTGGTATTGAGAAGGAAGGGGCGAGACCGTGCGCAGGTTTCTGCGAAGGCTACTGATCGCCGCCGGAGTCCTCCTAGGCCTCGTGATGCTTGGCACGTGCGTCACGCCTCAGGGCCGGGCTGCCGTTCGGACCGCGCTATTCATCCCCCAGGTCCTTCCAGGCATCCCGATCAAGCCGCAAGAGTGGGTGACTCCCGACCCGGTATGGCGGGAGATTACCTACCCTAAGGCCGACGGCCTGGGTACCGCAGACCTCTATTTGCCGGGCGGCTCCGGTGAGCACAGCGCCGTCCTCTTTTTCCTTGGCGTTGTGGCCGAGCCTCCACGACAGGACAAGCGGGTCGTAGCTCTGGCCGAGGGACTCGCCAGGGCGGGAATGGTGGTCATGCTGCCCTGGCTCGAAACGCAGGAGCAGCAGCGCCTCTCCATCGACGACATCGACCATCTCGTGCATGCGTTCCAGTACCTCAGAGCCCTTGATCGGGTCGACCCCGAGCGAGTTGGTATGGGCGGCATTTGTACCGGTGCCTCCATGGCAACCGTTGCCGCCCAGGACGACCGGATCCGAGACCACGTTAAGTTCGTCAATTTCTTCGCCGGTTATTACGACATGTTCGACTATGTCAAGGCGATGGGCAGCAGAAGCCGGTTCGGAGACGACTACGTTGCACCATGGGAAACCGACGACCTCCCCCTCCGAGTGCTCCGCTATCACCTGATAGACGGCGTATCGGACCCTGAAGACCGGGCTTTGCTAACTAACATCTTCTACGACAAGAAAGATAGCCAAGACGACCTGACCGCTCTGGAAACGCCCGAAGCTGTGGCCGCTTACCGCCTCTTGAAGGGCGCTCCGCATGCCGAAGTCGACGGACTCGTGGACGCGCTTTCACAGGAAACGAAGGATTTGATGACCCGCATTTCGCCGAGCACGAACATCGACAAGCTGAAGGCGCGCGCCCTTATCATGCACGACCGTGCTGACAAGCTGGTGCCATCGGAGGAGTCCAGCAGGTTCGCTAGAGCTCTGGGCGTCGGGAACACTTATTACACCGAGTTCTCGTTCTTCCAGAAGCAGATACAAGTGCACGTCGACGAGAGTGGAGGCGTTGGACCGCTCGACTACACCCGCGAAGCTTGGAAGTTGTTCCTGCACATGTACAACATCATGAGAGACGTATCGTAAGGTGACCTAGACCTTTTCATTGTCAGAAAGGGCCGGACCAGACTGTGATCCGCCGCGCTTGTCTTTAGCCCGAATCCACCGAGGGAGGGCGTCGGGTTAGCATCCTGAAGTGGCCAGAGGGTGCTCTTCTGAATCTGGGATAATGGTTTTGTAACAGCAAAACAGTCCCAGAGAAGGAGCACCCAATAGATGCTACCACGCAACCAGCCCGACCGTATCCGTATCGTCTTTGACGATCACCGCCTGGTGGCCAATGCCGGTCTGCTCCTGCCGGCCACCCTCGCCCGGCATCTGGGCCTGCGGGAACTCGTTGACCATCACCTTGACCTGGGCGGCGCGCCGGGGCGGGCCAACACCGGAGACAAGCTGATGACCCTGGTGGCCTCAGCCATGGCCGGCGGCGACTGCATCGACGACGCTGATGTGTTGCGCACCGGGGGGACGGCCTGCACCCTGGGCGGCACGGTCAAGGCGCCATCCACCCTGGGCACCTTCCTGCGCAGCTTCCGGTGGGGCCACGTCCGCCAGCTGGACCGGGTGAGCCGGGAGCTGCTGGCCCGGGCCTGGGCCGCTGGGGCCGGACCCGGCGACGCGCCGTTCACCATCGACCTCGATTCCACCATCTGCGAGACCTACGGACTGGCCAAGGAGGGCGCCCGCCACCACGGCTATACCGGCAAGCGGGGCTACCACCCACTGCTGGCCATCGCCGCCGGCACCGGAGACGTGCTGATGTCCCGGCTGCGCGAGGGCCGGGCCAACACCGCCCGCAGCGCCGCCCACTTCCTGCGGGAGACGGTGGGACGGGTGCGCTACGCCGGGGCCAACGGACGACTCACGCTACGGGCCGACAGCGGGTTCTACACTCATGGCGTGGTATCCGTCTGCCGCAAGATGGATGTCCGCTTCTCCATCACCATCCGCCAGCATAAAAGCCTGCACAATCTCATCGAGGCGATACCCGAAGATGCCTGGACGCCGATTCCTTACTGGATGGACGGCGCCGCCGATGTGGCCGAGACCACCTGCACTCCCTTCCAGAGTGAACCTGACGCCGCGCCGGTGCGGCTCATCGTCCGGCGTGTGAAGCCCACGCCCGGTTCCCAGCTGGCCCTCTTCGCCACCTACAGCTATCACGGCTTCATCACCGACCGGGACGGGGAGATGCTCGAACTGGAGGCCGACCATCGCCGCCACGCCGAGATCGAGAATGCCATCCGAGACCTCAAGCACGGTGTGGGGTTGAACCATCTCCCCTCGGGCCGCTTCGCCGCCAACGCCGCCTGGCTGGCGGTACAGGTGATGGCCCACAACATCGCCCGCTGGACAGCGCGCATCGGTCTGGGCGAGCAGGTGGTGACCACCAAGACCCTCCGGCGGCGGTTCTTCTCCCTGGCCGGACGGATCACCCGCTCGGCGCGCCGCCTCACACTGCATCTGCCACAGCGCTGGCCTTGGGAAGCCCAGTTCGATCGTGCCCTGGCCCGATTGCGCGCCCTGCCACTCCCTGCCTGACGGCGGCGGCGGCAACCGGCCGACATCCGGCCAACCGAACGTCCCCGCGAACTCGCGCCAGTCCGGTCTGCGAGTGCCTCTTGCTGTGTCCTCTCCCCGCTATCTCGCCCTGACCAACATTCGCAGACGGTCACAAAGTCTCCCCGCGGCAACTGAAGACAAACACCGGCCCCCCTCTACCCCAAATCGTGCCCGGACCATCGCCCTCCCTTGCCCCTATCGCCCGTTCCGCTGCTGCATAGTCATCCCTTCGGTGGATTTGGGTTTAGTCCATCGAAGGGCTCACCACTAGTGGTTCAACTTTTTTGTATTGATGGGTAGAGTGACTTTAGCTTGATGCGCGCATCCTCGGTAGTGAAGCGCCAATCCACTCGTATCACATCCCGGTTGCGTTGATTCTGCCAAGCATTGACCTCGCCGCGCAGGATGTCTTGATTGGCAATCCGTCGGTCCAGGCACTGTAGAGCCAGCACACCGATCTCTATCTCCGCCATATTCAACCAACTCCCGTGTTTGGGAGTGTAGTGTATCTCCAGTCGCTCAGCTATACGCCTCGCCTCAGCAGGCTCGAATGCCTCGTATAGCGAGGACAGCTTGTGAGTGTTGAGATTGTCCATTACCAGCACGATCCGGTCTCTGTCGGGGTAGTCCTCGTCGACCAGTTTCTTTATCACATGCGCCCAGTCCACCTTCGTGCGACGCTCTCTGACCTCGACTCGGCGCCATCCGTCCAACGGTGCAAACAGCATGAACAGGCTGCTCACTCCATTGCGCTCGTATTCGTAGTCGTATGCCGCCGATAAGCCGGGCGCTGCGGGACGCGGCACTCGCGTCTCCTTGACTTGCTGTTTGCTCGTCTCATCCATGCACACCAGAACCTCATTCCCATCGTACGGCCGTTGGTAGACCTCCAGTACGTCTTCCATCGCGCACACAAACTCCGCGCTCTGACCGGGCGGGATGCACCAACTCTGCTTCAGCCACGGCTTCAGTTCGTTTTTTTAAGCGCCTGGCGAACCGTCTCGGTGCTGATGGTCTCGACTATCTCACACTCGACCAACTGGTCAGCCAACAGCTTCAGGGTCCAACTGGCACGCCCCTCCGGCGGTTCCCCGCAGGCCATCGCTATCAACCGTGCTTCACCTTCGCCGTCCAGTCTCTTTTGACGCCGACGCAGTTGCTTTTTGCGATTCAGCGCAGACTCGACCCCCTCCTCTACACAGCGCTTGCGTATTCGCTCGACCGTTGACTGTCCCACACCGAGCGCGCTGGTGATGTCCGCGTCCTTCATTCCCCCGTCCGAGCGTGACTCATCGCTCATCAGCAGAATGCGCGCATGGGTCTGTTTGTACGCCGCAGCCCGACCGCGTGAGACCAAGGCGTTGAGTTCCTGTTGTTCGTCGGTAGTCAGTCTGATACGGTACCTCTTGGTAGACATCATGGTTCCTCCTCGGTTCAACGTTACAATTGAACCCCCAAGAGGAACAATGACTATCATGGTATTCATTTCAATGATGTTGGACCACTAGTGGATAGTCGCACTTCCGTCCGTTCAGAGCTTTCCCCCTTTTGCAAAGGGGGATTAAGGGGGATTTGCCCCTGTCGAACGACTAACCGGACCTAGTCGCACCAAACTTGACATTACCAGAACAGCTGTACTGTGCTATTGTCGAGCGACAGACCACCGGCTCCAAAGGTTTTCTTTCGACCCGATGGTAGAATGTAACGTCATGAAGCAAATGGTAATTCGGAGCGAATCCCATGCCGAAAAACTACTGGATGGTTGTCCAGTCGCTAGAGAACTTTCGAATCAGCAAAGAGCGAGGATTCGACGTGCACGGGCTGACGCATCGACAGAGGCGGCGCGCCCAGCGGATCGAGCCTGACAACCGAATCCTCTTCTACGTGTCCGGAATCCGTAAGTGGACCGCGACGGCAACCGTCACGTCCAAATATTTCGAGGACCGGACTCCCGTCTGGAAGAGTAACGGGCAGCGCGAGGAATACCCCCTCCGGGTACATATGTCGCCGCTGATCGTTCTCGCCGAACCCGACTACATCGACGCCCTGGATCTCGGGCCCCGGCTCGAGTACGTGAAGCGCTGGGCGCCGGAGCAGTGGCCACTCGCATTCGTCGAAACGCTTCATATCTTGCCGCAGAGAGACTACAGGCTCATCGAAGGCGAGATGAAGCGCGTCAAGTCGAAGCGCAGAAGGCGACGGGACCGCGGCCGAGGGCGTGAACGTTCTCAAAGGCAGGACGGGAAGCGCACCTCAGCCGAGCGGGACGAGGCAGTGTCCGAGCCAGAGGCCATAACACCCACAGCCGAGAATGAGATTACGTCAGAGGCTGAAGCCGGCACTGGTCAGAGGCAACCTGATGAAATAGACACGGCGCCCGGGCCGCAGGCAATTCGTCATTCCGGCGAAAAGCCTGCCCCGGCGAACGCCGTGGGCCGGAATCCAGCAGACCCGCTCGAGGTCGCGTCAGAATCAGAAGCTGCTCAAATCGAACCGGAAGAGGTCGGCGTGGCGCCCGAGCCGGACGCAGTCGAGGCTTCGGAGGAACCGGTCGCCGATGAGCCTGTAGCTAGTACTGAGACCGCTGAAAGTCACTCGGCCTCGGACGCCTCAGCGACCGACTCGACGTAGAAGTTCTCTTCGTACAACTCGGCGACCCGGTCCAGGAACTCTTGCGGGATTTCCTCGGTGTGCGGCGCCGCCGCGAACTCCTCGAGTTGCGGCAGGTTCGTGAAGTTAGGCAACACTGACGCGACCTTTGGCCCGGCCAGCGCGAACCTGATGGCGATTTGTCCGATGGTCGAATCTATGCCCTCTGTGAGGAAATCGAGAGTCGCCACCTTCTGAAGGCTCTGCTCAAGCCACTGCCGGCGACGGTGGCTGCGATGGTCACTCGCGTCGAACACGGTGTCCTTGGTGTAGGTGCCGTCCAGCATCCCCGAAGCGTGCGGTACCCGTGTCATGAGACCGGTTTCATTCCCTTCGGCAATGGGGAAGAAGCGATTGGCCGGGTCCTGCTCCAGCATGCTGTAGATTATCTGAAGAGTTGGGGTGCTACGCTCCTTCATCGACGCCTCACCTTCTTCGAACCAGCCGATGTCCGGTCCTAACGCCACACCGTAGTAGCGAATCTTGCCCTCCGAGGCGAGCTCGTCGAGGGTATTAAAGACCTCGTCCCTTTCGATGGTGTCGATGCGGGGGTTGTGTAGCTGGTAAAGGTCGATGTAATCGGTGCCGAGACGGCGCAGGCTCTGCTCGCAGGCGTTTCGGATAAACTCCGGGTCGAAGTTCTGAGGCCGCTCCTTGTGCCCTTCCCTCGGCGCGTCATCATAGATGTCGTAGCCGAACTTGGTGCAGAGAATGATCTCGTGGCGCTTGCGGCCCAGCGCCTTGGCAACTACCTCCTCGCCGTACCCGTCGCCGTAAGCGTCCGCCGTGTCGAACAGGTTGATCTCGAGGTCGTAGGCTTTCTGCAAAAGACCTACGCCCTGCTCTTCGGTGATCTTCCCCCACCAATTGGTGGCAACGGTCCAGACGCCGAAACCGACTTCCGAGACTTCGAGGTCCGTGGCACCAAGCGTTCTGAACTTCATTCTGTGGCCGCAGCGGTCAACGCGCCTGCAAGCGCACCTCCGTTATCTGCCAAGGTAGCTCTGATCGCGTCGACCCTTTCAGCGTACTCCTGATCGGAGAGCGCCGGAGACATATAGCCGAGAGGTATGTCCTGACCGAGCTCGACCCAGGACTTGCAGCCGACGAATTCGTCGAGGACCGGAACGGCCTGGGGCTGCTGAAGCTCGTAGACTCTGAGCAGCAAGACCGTCAGCGGCTGCTTGGGGCGCCAGTGGAGTCTCTTTTGCGCGTAGTCGTCCGTCCAGATGTGGAAAGGCGAGAGGCTAACCAGCGTCTCGTCATCTCTCAGCTCGAAGACGTCGGTGACCTGACACCATCGGGCGAGAGTCACCAGGCTGTCCACGTCGTCTTCTTCGAGAGTCCTCGCAAGGTCGGAGTGGGAGTCGTTCTTGAGCAACTCGGCTTTCTGGTGCTCGTACGTTGGATACAATAGAAACTCAGGGTGTACGACCCGGAACTCCTTGTCTTCCCGGTGTATCCCACCTTTTCTGAGGACCATAATCTGCTTTCCGGCGGCCAAAGCGTCGACGGCAACGGCCCACTCTTTGAGGGCGAGGGCGGCCGCTGGTGGAAGGAATGTCACTTGTGGATACCTCTCGGACTGAACTGGCCGCTGCCATTATAGTTGGCAGACCAGGCGGCGTCGACGGGTCCCGATCGTCGGGAATCCTACCCACCAGACCCGCTCATGCTGAGCCTGTCGAAGCAAGGGCTCCGCAACTCAACCCCACCCAGACCGATCATCCGCTCGCCTCGACGCGTCCAACTGCTTGCCTGAGCCCGTCCAACCGCTCATGCTGAGCAATCATAAGTCCGCGGGGCGGACGAAACGTATGAAAGCAACTCGCTTTGCCGCATACGTAGGGGCAGTGCCCCCGCGCCTGCCCTGGCGCTCCCGCAAGGCCCTCAAACCGAGCAGTTACTTGAGAGGCCGCCAAACCGCTCGTGGGGTCCAGCCCTGTCCCCCCTTTGAAAAGGGGGGTTGGGGGGATTTGACCCACGGTAATTAGATACAACCGCTCATGCTGAGCAACCACAGATCCGCGGGGCGGACAAAACGTATGAAAGCAACTCCGCTTCGCTGCATACGTAGGGGCAGTGCCCCCCGTGCCTGCCCTCGGGCTCCCGCATGCCCTCAAAACCGAGCAGTTACTTGAGAGTGTGTCGAAGCATAGGGCTCCGCAACTCAACCACCAGACCCGCTCATCCTGAGCACCCCTGATGGCCGCGACCCGAAGACCCTGGCTTCCGTTATACGAACGGATGTACTATGCTGGGTACAGGGGTATAATCCAAATCCGAGGGATGAATCTGGCCCCCAAACGGGAGGTTCAACATTTTTCAACAGAATTCCACAAACGGTTCGACCGCACTCAGCGTAAGACAGCAAGCCGCGCTGCCATACCTTGTAGCTGAGCCAGTGGTGGCTAAAGCTGCAAAGCTAGCGGGAATCGACAGGAAAACTGTGTACAACTGGATGAAGGATGAGGAATTTCGGGAAAAGCTCGCTCGAGCCCGCGGTGAGCTAGAGGAATTCACCAAGGTCGAACTCAAGAGCCTGATGCTTGAGTCTATTCCTCTGTTGAGGGACTTGATGAAAGATCCGGATCCACATGTCAGACTACGCGCGATCCGAACAGCCCTTTCATTAGGCTTCAAGGTCAATGATCTGGAACGAGTCGAGCGTCGGCTGGAAATCATGGACGATGCCATGCCGCTTTGGGCAAAGAGTCGGAACTCATGGCCCAATCGAAGCTAAGGAGCCTGGAAAGGAAACTGGTCTTCCAGCGGGCTGAAACGCTCGTCATGTCCCTGACGTACGACTTCGTTGTCGAATGGGAACGGGTTGATCAGCCGGATCCGCTAGCGATGGCACAAGACCTGTACAAAAGATTGGAAGCCGATGGTATCCAGCTACCTGGCTTCATCCGGCTACACAACTACCTTGCGAAGTGCATCAGAAACGGCAATGCTCCTGAGCGGCGTTCGTTAGTCGGGGTCCTCCTACCCTGGGTTACATGGTCTTAGCGGGGTTTGATTAAAAGTGGTAGGCATCTTCCGCATTTCTAGGGGCGTCCCGATGCCACATCGGGGCGCCCGAAGCTCCGGCATTTGTAGGGGCGCATTGCAATGCGCCCGTCTTAATCTTAGCGCCAGGCTTTGACTGAAAGTCCATTGTTGGTATCGGCGCGGCGAGCGAGAGCCGCTTGGAAGCCGAAAGAACAGGGTTTGAAGTGAGCACTCAGCTTCGAATTGAATGGCGTCATGTGGCCGCTGCCGCCGTGCTGCTGATCTCGGTGGCGGTCGCCTGTGGCTCCGACGACTCCACACCAACGGCCGTTCCGTCGCCTGCCGCGTCCAGCGGCTTGGCCGTAACCCTTGGCGACATCGACCCCCTGGACCCCGCTAAGAAGGTAAGGCGTTTCCAGCCATTGGCGGACTATCTAGCCGATAACCTTCAAAGAATTCGGGATCTCCGAAGGGCGCGTCGTGATCGCGAGCAGTATCGAGGATATGGGCCGCCTCATGAAATGAGGGTCAGGTGGATGTCTATTTCGATAGCCCCTTCCCTACCCTGGCTGTCCAGGAGATCGCAGATTCCGAAGTAATCCTCCGGAGGTGGAAAGAAGAGGTACCGACCTACTGGAGCGTGTACGTAGCAAACCGCGGGAGCGGTATCTCCACCGTGGAGGGTTTCGTCGGGAAGGTCATCGCGTTTGAAGAGCCATACTCGACATCGGGGTTCCTCTTACCGGCTGGCACTCTCGTTAGCAGAGGGTTCAAGCTAAGGGAGGTTGAGGGGCCAGATACAGAAGTCGCGGCTGATGAGATTGGCTACTTCTTCTCCGGCGACGAAGAAAACACGATGGAGCTCATCCTACAGAACAAGATTGCCGGAGGAGCGGCCTCGAACGCCGACTACGACGAGCTGACGGAACCGTTCAAAGAGCAGATCATCTCGTTCGACAAGACTATGATAGTAGCGAGGCAGCTGGTCTCGGCCCGGCCCGGGCTTGATCCCGACCTGGTCGAGGCAGTGCGAAAGCTATTGGTCGGTCTTTGGGAGCACGACGAAGGCCGTGAGATTCTGGAAGCGCTCTCGAAGACCGTCAAGTTTGACCGACTGCCGCCAGACGCCGAGGTGTGGTTGGCGGAGTTGACGGAGTTTATGAGAGTCCTGCCCCGGTAGAGTCCCATGCTTAGACGGTTGCTCGCACCGCGCCGACCGAGATGGAGCCTCGGAGTAATACTAGCGCTGAGCATGTCAGCGGTGGTGGCGGTGTTCGTTGCTACGACGACCGTGCTCGACGCACGGCGCGAGAGGGCTTTTCACCGCCACGAGCTTGAACAGCGGGGTCTGCTACTAGCCGATACGCTAAACGAAGTTTTGGCCGACCCTCTTTACTTCACGAACATCGACGAGCTTGACGACTTCGCAACCGTGGTAGCAGGCAGGCCGGACGTCCAGTTCGTACGGATTTACGGCCGAGATGCCAGGCTACTGATCGATACACAGCAACCTGACTACCCTGTCGGGTTGGAAGGAAACGAATTCGTGAAGCAGGCGGTCGACAGCCGCCGGACACTTCTCGATCAGACCGACGAGTGGCTGGAAGTCGCCGCGCCAATTGTAGCCGGACGGGATGTCCTCGGAGTAGCTCACGTCTCATACGGCTTGGAAGCGGTGGAGGCGGAGATCAGGACCGCGACGGTCCAGAGAGTCTGGCGGTCATTGGCCATCGTCTTGATCGGCGTCGTCGTGTCGTTCGGAGTTGCGCAGTATTTCGTCCGGCCCATTCGACGGCTTGTAACCGCAACGGGCAAGGTCGCGGCCGGCGACCTGAAATTCGAGCCCAACGAGAAACGGAACGACGAAATCGGGGATCTGAGTCAGGCCTTCGAGCAGATGACGGAGAGTATCCGACAGTCTCGGGAGACTCTGGACGAGCGCGCCCGCGACCTGGCGTCTTCCAATGAGCGACTCGAGCTCGAAGTCGACGAGCGCAAGCGCATTGAAGCCGAGCTGCACCAGTCGCGCACACGCATCGTGGAGGTGGCGGAGTCACTGAGGCGCGAGATATCGCACAACCTACACGGCTCACTGCAAAACAAGATTGATTCCCTCGTAAAAACCCGTTTTGAGGAAGTTCCAGCGCTTTAGCACATGTGAGCGCTACCGTATGTTGGGGTAGGACACGGAACAGAGACTGTATATTGTACCCAGGCAAGGGTACGGTTGTTCTAATTCGACCTGCACAGACTTTTTACGAGAGAATCAAGATTATCTTGCTCATGCACCAGATCGACGAAGCGCTCGACCCAGCGTCACAAAATAATCTGACATCTGAGCTGGCCGACATTCGCGTCAAGCTCGAGGAGATCGTGGAGAAGGATGTTCGCCAGGTCAGCTTGCGCCTGTATCCATCTATCCTGCGGCGTGGTCTGACGGCAGGGCTTCAGTCGCTGGCGGACCGTTTTGAGTCTGCCGTCACCGTCGACATGGAGCTGGATGCGGACCTGACGCGACGCGAGCGGACCAATTCGAGGCTGATTCCGGAGCGGGTGCGGCTGGCGGCCTATCGAGTTGCAGAGGAAGCGTTCACAAATGTGATCAAACACTCCGGCGCGAGCAACGTGTCGGTCGAGCTCACGGCGCCTCCGGACCAGTTGCTGCGTTTGAACGTCAGAGACGACGGCAGCGGATTCGAGCCGGGCGCGCACTCGGACGGCATGGGAATAGGCACGATGAGCGACTATGCCGAAGTGGTAGGGGGCATGTGCGTAGTTACGAGCTCCCCAGGGGGCGGGACCACGGTATCGACGGTATTCCCGATGTCGGAGAACGGTGCGCGTCCTCCCAAGGATTCGACGCCGGGCAGTGCTACAATCGCGCAATCTCTACCGGTTGAGCCGACGGAGGACCCGAATGAGCAACGTTCCCATGACTCGCCCGGAGGAAGTGCTGGCCGTACACGAGACCAACTACTCCGGGATTTCCCATATTGGGAGTCTTCAGGCTCAAAGGGCAGCCCAAACGAGATAGTTGCATCATAGTCAGGTCCTGCAAGGCCAGTCAATCGCCGGTCTACCCGATAAGAGATGCGTTTGTAGTCGTAGACCACCCTTCTTGTCCGTCTTTGTCGCCTTCGGCTCCCTGCCAATGGGGTGAAAGCGCATTGAAGACAAGCCGACTCCCTGGAGCGCGCTCTCCCTCTTGGCAAGATCGTGGTTGCATTCTCCCTCAGCTTGGCGCCGGCGATAATCGGCCGATACGATCCAACACTCCCTGGAACAACCGTCGAGGAACCGACACCTCGGACAACTGAAAGATCAATCGCCGGGAGTGCCGCACCAGACGGCCTCCCATCTTGATCAGCTTGACCTGCACGCTCCGCAGCGACCAGTGCTTGACCGCCCTGGGCAGACACAGCCGGCGAAGGAAGTTCCCAAGGTTATACGCCAGGACGAACAGAGACAGACGCACCCGGTTGGCCACGAACCGATGGCACGACAGCCGAGTCCAGTTCAGCGCGTACTTCCCCTCTTTGATCCACTGCTCGGCTGTCCCTCGACCATTGTAGAAACGCACCACTCCTTCGGGGCCAGCCGTCATGTTCGTGACGATGAAGCCCACCCGAGGGAACAGCTCTCCCCTATGCCACTCCACCTTCGCCACCACCCGCCGAGCACGGTCCCAACTCTCAGCACGATACCAAAAGTCGTCGTATAGGATCACTGGACGTTTCGGCGGCCTCCCCACAGGTCGTATCGGCAAGGGAGCGATCTCGTATTGCAGCACTTTGTTGCTCGGCAGACGTATTGCGTAGAAGACTCGCCGCTCCTCCAGGTACTCATAGATGTCCGGCTTGGCGAATGCGGCGTCCGCGCGAAAGTATCGCCGCAGCCCCATCTCCCCATAGCGCGACAGGATCGGATCCAATACATCACGCCACCTGTGTGCGCTATGTACGTTCCCCGCACGCAGCTTAGCGCCCTCGCAGTCACCAAACTGGTTGAACACGAACAATGGGTGATAGCACGTGCTCCCAAAGTGACCGCTGTACGACGCTCCCTCCTGTTCTCCATGTACCCGACTCTCCGAACTGTCCATGTCCAAGATCACCCGCCGGTGCGGCGTGCGGGACATAGCTCCGTCCTCCCACTTAGCGTTCACTCGGCCCAACCCTTCCACGTTGCTGTCTTGCGTAAGCACCTCGGTCTCAAACCGGCTCATGGCGCTCGCGCTCGCCGCCGGTCTGTCTATGCCTCGGTCTCCAACGACTACCCGCATCGTCGGATCGTCGGCCAACCGTTCAGCGTCGTTGGTATCCTCGTAGCCCGCCAGACGACTGTACACCGACTGCCTGAGAAGGCCCGCCAGTCGGTGCTGCACGTTACGACCGCCCCGAGTCTCCTGCAAACACTCACTCGCCGTCTCCGTCAGTCCCAGCGCATCATCCAACTCGCGACAGGCCAACAGTCCGGCGTCTGAGGTAATGGTGGCGCCGTGGAACTCCAACCGTATACGTCGGTCGAAACGGAGCTTGGCGCAGACGTTCGTGCTTTCACCCATTGGGTGCCTCCAGGGTAGGTACGTTATCAAGAACTACAGTAGTAGATCACGACCAGTCTAGCACTCATGATAAGCACTGCGCTCTGATATCCGGCTACATCAGGTAGCTCTGTTGCTGATTACGGCAAGCCCAACAGGGTTGATATGGGAAATGTGGGCTACTTCCACTCGTCTACCTTCGTCGAGCTGAACGACGGCCGCATTTTGCACGCGGCGAACTCGACCTTCACCGCCTCCGAAGACGGCGGCCTAACGTGGTCGGAGCCGTTCGAGCGTCGCGACAGCAATGGCGACCTCGTCGGCGCCGGCTCCACTTCGCTCGTCAAGCTGTCTGGCAACGGAGTCGGGCTGGCGGCGGCGCGCCGAGGGGAGAACGATTCTGGGACGGGGGTGACCGAGAGCTACTCGTACATGGTGTTCTGGCGCTCGGAGGACGGAGGCGAGACGTGGGAGCCGCCCGTGCGCGCGACCTCGGTCGGTCGCAACTCACACGCCTATCAGGACGTGTTGCTGCGCACGTCCTCCGGACGAATCGTCCTTCCCCTGTATGGCGGAATGGGCCAGACGGCCGGGCCGGACGTCCCTCGAACGCCGATGACCGGGAAGCTCCTGAACGGGCAGTGGACGACCACGTCCGCCCACTTCTGGAGTGGCGGTGGGATGGGCTTTTCCTGGGTCGTCTACTCGGACGACGACGGCAGGACGTGGCGCCAGAACGAAGATGGCGAGCTGGTGATTACGGTCGACTATGCCGCCTTGGCCAGCCCGATCGGGGAGCCCACGGTAACGGAGGTGTCGCCGGGTAAGCTCCTCATGTTTTTCCGCACCAAGATGGGCCGGGTTTTCCAGGCCTGGTCGAACGACGATGGCACGACCTGGACACGACCCCAGGGCACATCGCTAGCCGCTACGACGACTCCGGCCCAGATACGGACAATTCCCTCGACTGGTCACCTGTTGGTCGTCTGGAACCAGGAGAACGAAGAAGACGTCAAGCGGGGCTTCAACCGGACCCGGTTGTCGTCGGCGATAAGCCGGAACGGTGGAAGTGTGTGGGAGTTCTTCCAGAATATCGAGTCGATGCACGAGGAAACGAGGGTAGAACCGGGCCCATTCCGCGCCAACCGTCCGGCCGAGCAGTACTTGCCGCCCGGAGTGCCGGCCCTGGAGCGAGAGGGCGAGTACATCGAGACGGTCGACTTCTATGGCCGGTGGTCCTATCCCTCGGTGCTCGTACTGACGGACCGGGTCTTGGTGGCGTACACGTACTCCCGCTACGAGGAGCATCCAGAGACGGCCGAGCTGGTACACAGCAGGACGAAGGAAGGCGGGTTCAACCAGAAGCTCAAGGTGCTTCCGCTGACCTGGTTCTACGGTGGCAAGGAGCCGGCAGACAACCCGTTCCTGCCACGGGCCCACGATCCGGCACAGCCCTAGGGTTGCAGCACCAAGGGTTTGTCTGGTGCGCTGAGTCCAGACTCTGCGCGGTTTACGGCACGATGCTGACGATCCTGTTGTGTATTGGGTCGGATAGGAAGATGATGCCTTCCTTGGTTACGGCCAAGGCTGCCGGGGGCCCAAAGTGCTCGAAAGTAACATCAACAGCGTTTCCCTCCTCGGCCCTCCTCGGGAAGGCGCTCTGTATCAACCCGCCGACCTTAGCGCCGCCGTCCGCCAGGGTGGTGATGATTCCGGAGGTGAGGTCTATCTTGCGGATGCGGTCGTTGCCGGTGTCCGCGACGTAGAGGCTTCCGTCGGGTCCTACGGCCACACCGGTCGGTGCAGCGAGCATGGCGCTGTCGGCAGGCCCGCCGTCGCCTGAGAACCCCTGTCCCGTAGGCTTGATCACGTACGTGGGGTCCGGGTGAGTCGCGGGGGCGAACTTTCCGATACCGGCCAGCGTGGTGATAATCCCGGTAGCGCCATCTATCCTGCGTATCCGCTGGTTATAGCTATCGGCGAAGTAGACGTTTCCCTGATCGTCGACGTCTACCCCTTGCGGGTCCGCGATACCCGCTTCTGACGCCGGACCTCCGTCTCCCGACAGATCATTCGTGCCCCACCCGGCCAGTGTCGTTACGATCCCGGTCTCGGCGTCCACCCTGCGGACGCGGTTGTTGGCGGTAAAGTAGATGTTGCCATGAGCGTCAACCGCCACACCGACAGGAAATGACATCCAGGAGTCGGTGGCTTGTATGTTTTCTCCGGGATGCTTGACCAGCTTTACTATCTCAGGGATGCCACCCCCCGCCACCGTCGAGATGACGCCGGTCTCGACGTCCACCTTGCGAACGCGCTGGAAGGTAGCGATGTACAGGTTCCCGGCTTCGTCGATGGCCAGAGCCTCCGGCGATTTGATCTTCGCCTCGATAGCGGGACCTCCGTCTCCGCTGTAACCTGCGCTTCCGGTGCCTGCAAAGGTGGTGATGATACCCGTGGCCGCGTCCACGCGACGGACACGATGGCCTGTTGCGATGAAGAGGTTGTTATCGGAGTCCACCGCGATGCCGAACGGCTCCTCCAAGTCAGCGTCGATGGCAGGCCCGCCGTCGCCTGAGAAAATGCCCTGTCCTGCCCCGGCGTAGACTGCTATGCCTTTGCTAAGGGAAGCTAGGAATCGTGTTTTCTTGGCTTCTTGCTCAGCCGCTAACCGCTGGAGCTCGGCGTCCTCGGCCTTTTTCCGAGCGACTGCCTCTTCTTCGGATGCCTTGGCGGCGGCTTCTTCTCTTCTCCTGGCCTCCTCCTCGGCAGCTTGAGCTTCTTGTTGTCGAATCTCAGCAAGCCGTGCTGCCGCGGCCGCCTCTCGTGCTCTAGCATCAGCGGCAGTCTTCTCCTCGGCGGTGCTCGCAGACGCGACGGCGGCGGCAGCGGCCTGGGCCTCTGCGTCCGCTCTCGCTTTAGCATCGGCGGCAGCCTGGGACTCTGCGTCAGCCCTGGCCTTAGCGTCGGAGGCTGCCTGGGCCTCAGAGTCAGCTCTGGCCTTGGCATCAGCCGCAGCCTGGGACTCTACATCGGCCATGGCTTGCGCGTCGGCAGCGACTCTAGCGGCTTCGTCCGCTCTGGTATCGGCGGCGGCGGCGGCTTCCAGCGCCGCTGAGGAGTCGGCGCCGTCGCTGTCGCCCTCGTCCGCCCCGCCGCAAGAGACGACAATTGCCGCTGCGGACACGATGGCAAGCCGGAATAAGACCGTTCGCCGCAGCCAGCCAGGACCGACCTTCACGACTACTCTATCCACCATCCGTCTCACCTCCCATCCCCAACGCAAACGGCACGACCATCGACTTTCTGGAATTGGACCTCGAAGTGTAGACCACCTCCCACAGGAAGAGGGATTTATGAAACATACCCGAAGGGGAGCAGGACCGGAGGTGTCGTCTACTCCCGGGACTCAGTGTCCTGCAGATAGAGCAGTGTCGCCTTGACACGAGCGTGGGTATCGGGCTCGTTCGATAGCTGGAGTATCTGATAGATCGCGTTGATGTAGGTCTCAACCGACTTGCCAGTGAGGTTGAGGCGCTGGGCGATAGTCGCATTGTTATGCCCTTGTGCTATCAACTCAAGGACGTCTCGCTGCCGGGGCGTGAGCTTGTCTATCGACGAGCCCTGTTTGGGCCGCAGGCTGGTTACCACCGAGGGATCGAGCACCATCATGCCCATGATGCTGCCTTGAATCGCCCGGACGAGGGTTTCGACGTCCGGAGTCGACTGCTTCAGGAGATAAGCCCAGCCCGAGCTGTTTTCGAGCGGGAGGCTTGTGACGTAGCGCCGGTCCCGATGGGAAGAGAGAATCACCACCCCGACTTCCGGGCGCTCTTCCTTGATCTTGACCGCAGCTTCAATGCCGTCCAGATCTCCCTCCAGCTCGATGTCTACTACGAGGGCATCCGGCTTCGTTTTTCTGGCGAGGGCGATCGCCGACGCCCCGTCCCGCGCAACGCCGACAACTTCGAGATCCGGTTCAGCCGAGAGATTGTTCTTGAGCAGCTCGCTGAATAGCGCCTCGTCTTCGACCACAAGAAGCTTCGTTTTCTTCAAGTCTTCTCCCGTCCCTTAGTCATTCAGAACTGTTGCTTGTATTCTCCCAGGTGTCAGCATGCCTGTCCACATGGTGGCTACACTTCGCGTGCTGCGAGGGTTACCACCGTACGGAATCCTTCGGGGAGCGTAATACTCAAGGCCGTCGTCCGCCCTTACGATAGCATCGATTGGCCCGTACCACGCCACGTCGAGAGTCCATCCGGAGTATTCATCCATTAGCCCCAATCCACCGAAAAGATGAATGTAGCGGCGTGCTGAAGGGGTAAGAAAGTGCTCCTGTGCTTCTGGGATAATGGTTTTGGAAACACGAAACCGACCCCAGACAAGGAGCACCCAAAAGATGCTACCACGCATCCACCCCGACCGCATGCAAATCGCCTTTGATGACCACTGCGCGCCAGCCTCATCCCTATTCTATTGGAATCGGGCCTGGCCCGTTCGCCTTCCCTTACCCATCAGCCCTTGTGTCAACGCCAGGGCCCATCGCTTCGGTGGATTCGGGATTAGGAGAAACGCTTGCGAGCGATAATCGTTTCGGACATTCACAGCAACGTCGAGGCGCTCCGGAGCGTAATCGCCGATGCGGACGCCAACGGTGGCTTCGACGAACTGTGGTCCCTGGGCGACCTTGTCGGATACGGGCCCGATCCTGGCGAGTGCATCGACCTGCTCAATCAGTACGAGCACCGTGGAGTTGCCGGCAACCACGATCTGGCGGCAATAGGGGAAATGAGCGTCGAATCGTTCAACAGCCACGCCACCGCTGCAGTAGCCTGGACGGCCTCGCAGTTGACTTACTCGCACGCGGAGTATCTCCGAGGGCTTCCTCGAAGAATCGAGATCGACGGGTTCACGATGGTCCACGGAAGCCCGCGCTTTCCGGAGACCGAGTACATCTTGACGCCCGAGGTCGCCGACGCCAACTTCGCCTACTTCGACACCCCTACGTGTTTGGTCGGCCACTCGCATAAGGCCTTCGTCTGTCGAGGATCGAAGGAAGGCGCCGTTTTCGAGGCGTTTCCGGCGAACGGCCCAGTCGACGTCGGACGCGATCGGATGATCATCAACCCGGGAGCAGTTGGCCAGCCGCGCGACCGAGACCCCAGGGCCAGCTATGCGGCGTACGACTCGGACGCCCAGCAAATGTCGCATCACAGGGCCGCATACGAGGTCCCCACCACCCAGGACAAGATGACGGAACGCGGCCTCCCCGAGTACCTGATACAACGCCTGGCGTATGGGGTTTGATCCAACACGACCTCACCCGGAGCCTCAAGAGCCCACTCGGGGCGCAAGCGATACGAACGGAGTCGAGGTTCGGGGAATCGAGCGTGGCCTCGAAGCGACTCTCGAGGTTGCCGGCGGTCTCCGGGACAAAGAGAGATTCGGTGTGTCGAGAGACCCATTTGTGTTGGGTCGCGGGGCCTACAACGACGTAGTTGTCGACCACAACACCGTTTCTCGACGGCATACCTTGATTGTCGAGACTCCCGCTGGGTTCATATTGCGCGACCTGAATACCGAGGACGGGACTTTCGTAAACGGAGAGAAGGTCACCGCCCTGTCACACCTCTTGGCCCACGGAGACCGAATAAGGCTTGCCTCGAGCGAAGAGTCTTTCGTGTTCAGACTAGAGTCCTGATACCCCGCGACATGGGCAGGCGGGCTATCCGTCTCGGACCATGACGGGCGCTACCGACGTAGCTGATACGTCGTTTGGGCCACTGATACGATCCAGATCTCTGCCGTGCCTTTTTCCAACCCCACTCCTGATGGTATCCTTTGGGTCGCGAACGTCCGATCAGACGAGCCGGATGTCCGGGAAACTGGCTCAATATCTCCACGAAGGGTCTTCTAAGGGATGGCGACTGTTCAGCGGACAAAAAGGTGGGACGAAGAGTACGACACGATTCGTTCGAGACTAGCCGCAGCCGAGCTGAAGGTAAAGAGAGCACTAGCCACTCTCGAGACCCTGCGCCTCGACCAAGACCGCGCCGACGGTTTGGTCAGGCGCGGCGGCAGTATGGCGGACGAAGCGGCGGGGCGTCGCAACCTGGCTCAAGTCAAGCTCGACGAAGCCAAGAAGAACGCCGCCGACGCCAAACGCAAGGGACTGCCGCCGCATCTGTGGGTAGCAGAGACCCGCCGGTGGACCGCGGCGGCGGAGGATGCGGCGACCGACGCTCGCCGTTGGGCGGACGATGCCCGGCGGGCAGAGAAAGACATGAACGGCTTTACCGGCGAGATCAAAGAAAAGCAGGTCGCCTTGGAGCGTGCGCGGAAAGAGGTGACGGCCTGGGAGAACAAGCTCAGGTCTCGTTCAGCGATGGGCCGCGGCTTGACCGTCATGAACCGCAGGTCCGATAGCAACGCCGGAAAACCTGTGTACGTCACCGATCGGGCCACAGCCGCCCTAAGCCACGCGCTTGATGAAATGCCGCACGGACCGGACGATGCTCTTCGATTATCACTCGGATCAGACGGCGCCGTCGTGCTGGCGGTGGATGCTAGGAACCCGGACGACGAAGTCGTCGAACACGGGCGCGCCGCTGTCCTATATATAGGCCCCCAGAGCGTGGAATCGTTTGCCGGCAAGACGCTGGATACGAGCGAGTCCCCGGAAGGGACCCAGATAGTGATCCAGGGCTAGAGCAGGCTCGAGCTTCCGCAGCTGCCGGTGCTCTCTGCCAAACACCGGCCTCACATTGACTTTCCCGACCCCCGAGCTACAATCGGCCAGAATTTCCGACAACACTGGGGTAGCTAATTGATACGTATGCTGGTGCGCGCCGTCAGAGCGGCGCTGTTGACCCGAGGGATCTATAGCCAGGCCGGTGACGACCCTATGGCCATACTGCATGCCACCGGGATCGTCATCCTCGCGGGGATGTCATTGGGCCTTGGCCTAACAGGGGCTCTGGTCGAAACCCCCGAGAGGGAGGTCAATCTTAGCCAGATTGAAGACAGGCTGGTTTGGATGTGGGTCGTACTCATGATCACCCTCGTCGGCTGGATCGTTTGGGCCGCAATAGCGTATTTGGCCGGAAGCCGGTTCCTGGCGGGCGGAGCCGGATTCAGGAAGGTGCTCAGGGCCCTTGGGATCGTCTACGGGCCAGGCGTCCTACTGGTGTTTCTTAACGTGCCCGTCCTCGGCAACGTCGTTACGTGGGTCGGCCTGCTATGGATTCTGGTCGCCGGGATCATGGCAATCCACGAAGTCGAAGACATCGACTGGCTGGGAGCAGTGCTCGCTACAACGCCCGGTTGGTTTATCGGTTTCATCGTCCTACCCGCCCCAGTGCTGGAACCCCTTCTCGGTCCGGCTTGACAGGCGACGACTATTCGAGCGGTCCGCCATTGCTTCGGTCAAACAGTGAGGCGACACAACGTAGAGACGGCCCGGCGGGGCGTCTCTACAACATGACGTGGAGCGCCGAGTGCTACAGATTGAAGGCATAGAGTTCGGCTACGGCGAACGGCAGGTCCTGGCCGGCATCGATCTCGACGTCGGCGAGACTGAGCTAGTGGGCGTCGTCGGACCCAACGGGTGCGGGAAGACGACGCTGTTGCGCCTGATCAGCGGCGCCCTCAAGCCCTCAAAAGGCCGCATCAGAATCGCTGATAGGGACGTTTCCGAAGTCACCCCCAGGGACCGCGCCCACATGGTCGCTGTGGTGCCGCAGAACCCGCCCGTCCCGACCGGCTACACTATCAGCGATCTGGTGCTGATGGGCCGAAACGCCCACCTGAAGCTGCTGCAATGGGAGGGCAAGAAGGACTTCGAGGCAGTCGACCGAGCTATGGCTCTCACCGAGACCTTGGACCTTGCGGACCGGGTCGCCGGCACGCTGTCCGGCGGCGAGCGCCAGCGCGCCGTCATCGCCATGGCTCTCGCTCAGGAGGCCCCCCTACTTCTCCTCGACGAGCCTACCGCGAGCCTTGACCTCTCACACCAGATCAAGGTGATGGACCTTGTCCGCGATCTTCACGGCAAGCGCGGCGGGGCAGTCGTAGTCGCTATGCACGACCTTACGATGGCTGCCCGCTACTGTACCCGGCTGGTGATGCTGCGCGACGGCAAGGTGGGGTTCGAAGGCCGGCCAGACGAAGTGCTTACGGAGGAAAACATCGCCGAGGTGTACGGCGCCGATGTCGTCGTGCTACGGAACCCGAGGGTTGGGGGCCCGGTGGTGGTGGGGCTGGGGGTCAGGGGTTAGGGGTTAGGGGCTAGTGGTTAAGGAGGACGCGTACAGACTCAGCTCCCTGTCATTCTGAAAGAGCGAAGCGAATGAAGAACCTAAGGTCGCAACATCCGTGAAGGTCGCGATCTGCAGATCGAGTCCCTAGGTTCCTCGCTTCCCTCGGAATGACCGCGTCCACCTTCCTGCGTCCCGTATCCTACACCCTTCACCCCGCACGCCGTACCCCGTACCCTTTTACTCGATTCCGAGCTTCCGCATCCGGCCCTTGATCGCTTCACGAGCCTCGTGGAATGGCCGCTCCAAGTAGGCCATGTGGTCGTCGTGGCCGTGATGGTGGGTGACGTTGCCTCGGGTGTGCTGGTTGGAGGTCTCGCGTATGTATGAAAGGTCGCCGTCGATCATGGTGAGCATGTACTGGGCGGCGGACTTGTCGAACATCCACCAGTCGCCGCCGCACGCGACGTAGACCGGCGACGTGTGAGCGAAGATTCCGCGGTTCATGGCGTCGATGTGGTTTGGGCCGTAGTATTCGGGGCCGCCACAGCGGGCTGCCAGCCACGTGTGCCCGTCTATTTGCAGCTTCTCCTTGATTTCGAGCCGCCGAGTCCCCTCGGCGGACTCCGCCGAGGCCACCACCCTGCCCGCCTGGACGATCTCTAGGCGGTGGATCGGGAAGATGCTCTCGGCCCAGGCATCCACCTCGACCGTACCTGGTCCGGACATGTTCACGGTATCGCCGATGGCGCGCCCGTCGACCGACAGGCCGATGAGGGGCCCGCCACTGAGGAACGTCCGCCCGCTCGCAACGCTGTTGCACCAGTTCTCGTAGTTGAACTCATCGCCGTTGGCAAGCTGGGCGTAGGTCCGGTAGAGACCGACAGGCACCTCGTTGGACATCTTGTCAGTGCCACCGACGAGGGGCAGGCGATAACCGCAGTTGAGGTACCGGTAGTACTCGTTGTGGTTGTACTCGGTCTGGCGGATCATCTCCACGCCATCGAGGCGGCCCATGGCGACTAGGGCGGCCGCTTCGCCGTTGGGGTTGGGAAAGTGGGGTTGCACGACCCAGCCGCCCTGCTCGTGGCAGCGGTCGGCCCAATCGCTTAGTGTCGTCTCCATGGCGCCGCCGATCTCCGCTTCGCCGAGGCCGTCGCTGCACCACGGCATGATGGGCTGCTTGAGTCCCCAAAGGATCATGTGGCCCATGAAGTGCTGGCGGTTCTCCTGGCCCACGTAAACGATGCTGTCGCCCTGCCGCGACACGCTCGGCTCGCCGATGAAGTCCTCGGTGTTTGTGAAAAGGCTACCCCACTGGGACTGGAGCAGGTTCACGACGTCGAGGTCCTCGGCCTGGGCCTCGCGGTGGGCTCCTTGGGGCGAGAGAAAGTGGACGTGGGAGTCGCCGCTGTACCATCCCTCGGCGTTCATGTTCGTCCAGCGCTTGATGCGAAGGGTGAGCTCTCGCTGACCGGGCTCGATGGTCACCTTGCCGCGCAGAGGTTCGTATTCGAAACCCCGCGATATGTCCATGTAAACGTCGCCGCGAGGCAGCCACCCCTGACACGTCCCGTCGATGAAGGCGAAAGAGGTCTGACCGAGGCGTAGATCGCCACCAACGTCGTTGTGCCACGACGGAATGTTCGAGTTGACCTGGTTGTGGTGGCCGTGGGGCTGGAACGGGATGCCCTCGGGCGACCGGAAGTGAACGCGGCACGGCACCGGTCGGCCTGTTTCGTCGTCCAGGACCTTGACGTGGACCCAGTTCTTGCCGGGGTCGACGAGCTCGACTCGCAAGCGCGGCGTGGTCACGGCGCCTTTGTCCACGACCTGCCCCCAGTTGACCGAGCCGACATCCTCGCCACCCTGTTTGACGGTCACGGTGGCCGACGGCACGGCCGATACTTCTACGTACGACGGGCTGGACGTATCGTTTGGCCGCTGGCCCCAAGCGTAGCGGTCGTCAACGAACTCCTCGGCGGACGACCGGGGCAGCGGGAAGACGTAGGTCGTGTCGCCTCGGTCGACCTCGACGTCGAGCTCCTTGAAATCTCTCTCGGCGTCGGCCTCGTCGGTCAGGGTGATTCGAGCAGCCAGCCGACCTTCTCTGGCGAAGGGGTCTTCCTCTAAGTCGCTCAGAGTGATGGCGGCGATGATGAACGGCAGCCCACTCGGGACGATCTCGATGGACTCGACCTGCTGGTCAGGTTGCGGGTTCTCCCAAGACCAGAGGTAGTAGCTGCGCGCCGTTGCCTGGTCGGCCTCGGTCTGTCGTCGGCCGGCCCCCTCCCAGGCGCCCTCGTACCTGGGCTGCAGCCTGGCCTTCTGGTCGGGTACGGCCCGGTAGGGTGCCCCGGGAGTGCCGGGGATGGCGATCCTGCCGGCTACCGGGGCGACCTCGAACCGCTCGCGTATGGGAACGCGGACCTCGTCTCCTCCCGAAAGACGGAAGACGTACTCGGCGGCTTGAACGCCGAGAGGACCTCCGTCCGCCAGGTTCGAGTCCATGAGTCGGTGCGCGAATATGAGCCGCTTGGCGTTCTGGTCAACAGGGAGGGTGACTGAGCTTTCTGAACCGCTCAATGATACGAAGCAGTGCTCAGCGCCATCTGACCCAACCTGGAACGGGAGTCCGCGGAAGCTGTGCTGGCCGATGACGTCGGCCGCATCCGCTCCGATCAGCGAAGGGCCCGCGTTGCACCATGCTGAGATATCGAGGGGTCGATAGTCGGCCATTGTTGATCTCCTTGCGTGTCTGGGGGTGGGTCCGATTCAACACGAATCGTCAAGAGCCGTCAAGGTAGGCGGTCTCGACTATCGCCTCTGTCCTACATCCCGTACTCTATCGGTCAGGAACCCATCGAAGAGGACAGGGGTGTGATCCCACTCTCTGACCCCGATTTTCGGTCACGCACGGCCCCATGGGCGACCGTTTCGCTGATTACGGCGAGCGTGCTCGTCTTCCTATATCAGCTGACGCTGGACGACATCGACTCGTTCATCTTCGTCCACCAGTTCGGGGCGATTCCAGCCGAGATCTTGGAAGGCGCGCATCTGACGATCGTACGAGGTCTTGTGTTCGGGATTCCCTACGAAATCGACGTAACTTCCCCCGTCCCCGATTGGGCCACCGCCATCACGTCGATGTTCGTCCACGGAGGGTTCGTCCACCTGGGCGGCAACATGCTCTTTCTCTGGGTGTTCGGCAGAAGGATCGAAGACGAGCTCGGACACGGCCCCTACGTTATGTTCTACTTCGTGGCCGGAATAGCAGCCGTTCTGGCGCAATCGGTGATCGACTCGAGCGACACGACGCCTATGGTCGGGGCTAGCGGCGCGCTTTCGGGAGTCCTCGGAGCCTATCTGATCCTGCACCCATTCAGCAGGATCCGGACCCTCATCATATTCGGGCTTATTACGGTCGTCTCCGTTCCGGCGATCGTTTTCCTTGGAATCTGGGTGCTAATTCAGTTGTTCAGCGGGTTCGCTTCAATAGCGCCTGGGGCGACGGGGGCGGACGTAGCCTACTTCGCTCATCTAGGAGGGTTCGCCGTGGGCCTGGTGTTTGCCACGGGGTTTTACGTATCTCGCGTCGCGGCAGGCGGCAGGGTCGGCTCGTGGCTCGCAGCCGCGACCAGGTCTGGGAACCCCCGGAGTCCAAGCAAAGAGGACGAGGTCGAAGGCCTCGACTACTGGGCCAGCGTTGCCTGTCCCCGGTGTCAAAGCAACGAGTTGGACTACATCGATCCGCCCATCGCTCGGTGGCGGTGCCGGCGGTGCGGGCAGCTGTTTAGCCCGAATCCACCGAGGGAGGGCGTCGGGTTAGCATCCTGAAGTGGCCAGAGGGTGCTCTTCTGAATCTGGGATAATGGTTTTGTAACAGCAAAACAGTCCCAGAGAAGGAGCACCCAATAGATGCTACCACGCAACCAGCCCGACCGTATCCGTATCGTCTTTGACGATCACCGCCTGGTGGCCAATGCCGGTCTGCTCCTGCCGGCCACCCTCGCCCGGCATCTGGGCCTGCGGGAACTCGTTGACCATCACCTTGACCTGGGCGGCGCGCCGGGGCGGGCCAACACCGGAGACAAGCTGATGACCCTGGTGGCCTCAGCCATGGCCGGCGGCGACTGCATCGACGACGCTGATGTGTTGCGCACCGGGGGGACGGCCTGCACCCTGGGCGGCACGGTCAAGGCGCCATCCACCCTGGGCACCTTCCTGCGCAGCTTCCGGTGGGGCCACGTCCGCCAGCTGGACCGGGTGAGCCGGGAGCTGCTGGCCCGGGCCTGGGCCGCTGGGGCCGGACCCGGCGACGCGCCGTTCACCATCGACCTCGATTCCACCATCTGCGAGACCTACGGACTGGCCAAGGAGGGCGCCCGCCACCACGGCTATACCGGCAAGCGGGGCTACCACCCACTGCTGGCCATCGCCGCCGGCACCGGAGACGTGCTGATGTCCCGGCTGCGCGAGGGCCGGGCCAACACCGCCCGCGGCGCCGCCCACTTCCTGCGGGAGACGGTGGGACGGGTGCGCTACGCCGGGGCCAACGGACGACTCACGCTACGGGCCGACAGCGGGTTCTACACTCATGGCGTGGTATCCGTCTGCCGCAAGATGGATGTCCGCTTCTCCATCACCATCCGCCAGCATAAAAGCCTGCACAATCTCATCGAGGCGATACCCGAAGATGCCTGGACGCCGATTCCTTACTGGATGGACGGCGCCGCCGATGTGGCCGAGACCACCTGCACTCCCTTCCAGAGTGAACCTGACGCCGCGCCGGTGCGGCTCATCGTCCGGCGTGTGAAGCCCACGCCCGGTTCCCAGCTGGCCCTCTTCGCCACCTACAGCTATCACGGCTTCATCACCGACCGGGACGGGGAGATGCTCGAACTGGAGGCCGACCATCGCCGCCACGCCGAGATCGAGAATGCCATCCGAGACCTCAAGCACGGTGTGGGGTTGAACCATCTCCCCTCGGGCCGCTTCGCCGCCAACGCCGCCTGGCTGGCGGTACAGGTGATGGCCCACAACATCGCCCGCTGGACAGCGCGCATCGGTCTGGGCGAGCAGGTGGTGACCACCAAGACCCTCCGGCGGCGGTTCTTCTCCCTGGCCGGACGGATCACCCGCTCGGCGCGCCGCCTCACACTGCATCTGCCACAGCGCTGGCCTTGGGAAGCCCAGTTCGATCGTGCCCTGGCCCGATTGCGCGCCCTGCCACTCCCTGCCTGACGGCGGCGGCGGCAACCGGCCGCCATCCGGCCAACCGAACGTCCCCGCGAACTCGCGCCAGTCCGGTCTGCGAGTGCCTCTTGCTGTGTCCTCTCCCCGCTATCTCGCCCTGACCAACATTCGCAGACGGTCACAAAGTCTCCCCGCGGCAACTGAAGACAAACACCGGCCCCCCTCTACCCCAAATCGTGCCCGGACCATCGCCCTCCCTTGCCCCTATCGCCCGTTCCGCTGCTGCATAGTCATCCCTTCGGTGGATTTGGGCTTAGGTGAGCCTGTCTCATAAGTCGAGCGATGGGTTTGACGGAGTGTACACTCATTGGAGTCAGACCGACTTAGGGGGTGAAGTCGATGCCACTTCGAGCGATGGGCCGAGAGCAGATGTGGATGTTGCCGCCAACGCTTGACGAGCTGGTTCCCCCTGACCATCCGGCAAGATTTGTTGCTGAGTTCGTAGACGCGTTGGACCGGCGCGGATGGGCTGACCTTGGTGTTGAGATAGATGGGGAGTCTTTGGGAGCACCGGCGTACCATCCTCGCGCGCTGCTGAGCGTATGGCTGTACGGCTTCATGACGGGGGCACGCTCGTGCCGCAAGCTGGAGGCGGCTTGCCGGGACCAGATACCGTATCTTTGGCTGACAGGGTGGCAGCATCCGGACCACAACACCTTGTGGAGGTTCTACAAAGGACATCGTCAAGCTATCAGGAAGTTGTTCAAGCGTACGGTGCGTATGGCGGTGACGATGGGCTTGGTTGACCTGGCGGCGCAAGCAGTAGACGGTACGAAGGTCGGTGCGAATGCAGCAAAGGATAGGACCTACGATGCCGAGGGATTGCGCCGGCTGTTGGACCGGCTGGAAGGTGCAATAAGCGACCTTGAGGCTCAGAACGAGGCGGGAGAGGATGCTGTCCCTGCACACTTGCCACAGGAGCTGGCCGACAACGAGACCCTGAGAGAGCAGATACGACAAGCGATGGACGAGCTTGCGGGCCAAGAGGAGCAGGAGCGCATCAACCTCACTGACAAAGACGCTCGGCTGATGAAGAGTGGTCAAGATATCGTGCCCGGCTACAACGCCCAGGCGATGGTCTCGCCTGTAGAGGCTTCCTTGGGAGTGACCGGTATGTTCATCACCGCAGCCGATGTGGTCGATGAACCTCATGACTATGCTCAACTGGCTCCGATGCTGGAACAGGCAGAGGAGATGACAGGTACCAGAACGCATATGACGTTGGCCGACGGTGGTTATCACTCTGGGAACAACCTGGATGAATGCGTCCGTAGAGGCCAACAGGTGGTAATGCCGGAGGCACAACGACAGGCATTGGAGCACCCGTATCACAAGGACCGCTTTACCTACGACGATCGGAGCGACAGCTATGGCTGCCCCCAAGGCCAAAGACTGCCCTTTACCCGTTTCAAGCGCACCAGGGGTACACTCATGCGAGTGTACCAAGCCTCTGGGGCCATCTGCCGGGTGTGCCCTGCCTTCGGGGTCTGTACCAGGGACGGCCGTCATGGACGTGGCCTGGAAATAGGGCCTCACGAAGTTGCTCTGCGTTGTCATCGGACCTGGATGTCCACCGACCAAGCCAAACAAGCCTACAAGCACAGAAAGCAGCTAGTCGAACCCGTCTTCGGGATCCTCAAAGAGCAACGGGGGGCACGTAGATTCTTGTTGCGGGGCAGTGCCAACGTCGCGGCTGAATGGGCTTTGTTGGCCACAACGTTTAACCTGCGCACCCTCTGGCGCATATGGCGTACCCGCACCACGACCAGTTCGAGCCGGCGCCCGAGATCCACCGCATTCTCAGCCTTTCGATGGACCAGGCTGCTATCGTTCCCGCAGCCATTACTTGCTCAGACTCACTAGGCCCGCCAGATCTGCAGATTCGAACGCGTGGATGGGCTTCTTGTGGCCGGACACAACGCCTTTATGGGACAGGCTCTTTAGCCCAAATCCACCGAAGGGATGACTATGCAGCAGCGGAACGGGCGATAGGGGCAAGGGAGGGCGATGGTCCGGGCACGATTTGGGGTAGAGGGGGGCCGGTGTCTGTCTTCAGTTGCCGCGGGGAGACTTTGTGACCGTCTGCGAATGCTGGTCAGGGCGAGATAGCGGGGAGAGGACGCAGCAAGAGGCACTCGCAGACCGGACTGGCGCGAGTTCGCGGGGACGTTCGGTTGGCCGGATGGCGGCCGGTTGCCGCCGCCGCCGTCAGGCAGGGAGTGGCAGGGCGCGCAATCGGGCCAGGGCACGATCGAACTGGGCTTCCCAAGGCCAGCGCTGTGGCAGATGCAGTGTGAGGCGGCGCGCCGAGCGGGTGATCCGTCCGGCCAGGGAGAAGAACCGCCGCCGGAGGGTCTTGGTGGTCACCACCTGCTCGCCCAGACCGATGCGCGCTGTCCAGCGGGCGATGTTGTGGGCTATCACCTGTACCGCCAGCCAGGCGGCGTTGGCGGCGAAGCGGCCCGAGGGGAGATGGTTCAACCCCACACCGTGCTTGAGGTCTCGGATGGCATTCTCGATCTCGGCGTGGCGGCGATGGTCGGCCTCCAGTTCGAGCATCTCCCCGTCCCGGTCGGTGATGAAGCCGTGATAGCTGTAGGTGGCGAAGAGGGCCAGCTGGGAACCGGGCGTGGGCTTCACACGCCGGACGATGAGCCGCACCGGCGCGGCGTCAGGTTCACTCTGGAAGGGAGTGCAGGTGGTCTCGGCCACATCGGCGGCGCCGTCCATCCAGTAAGGAATCGGCGTCCAGGCATCTTCGGGTATCGCCTCGATGAGATTGTGCAGGCTTTTATGCTGGCGGATGGTGATGGAGAAGCGGACATCCATCTTGCGGCAGACGGATACCACGCCATGAGTGTAGAACCCGCTGTCGGCCCGTAGCGTGAGTCGTCCGTTGGCCCCGGCGTAGCGCACCCGTCCCACCGTCTCCCGCAGGAAGTGGGCGGCGCCGCGGGCGGTGTTGGCCCGGCCCTCGCGCAGCCGGGACATCAGCACGTCTCCGGTGCCGGCGGCGATGGCCAGCAGTGGGTGGTAGCCCCGCTTGCCGGTATAGCCGTGGTGGCGGGCGCCCTCCTTGGCCAGTCCGTAGGTCTCGCAGATGGTGGAATCGAGGTCGATGGTGAACGGCGCGTCGCCGGGTCCGGCCCCAGCGGCCCAGGCCCGGGCCAGCAGCTCCCGGCTCACCCGGTCCAGCTGGCGGACGTGGCCCCACCGGAAGCTGCGCAGGAAGGTGCCCAGGGTGGATGGCGCCTTGACCGTGCCGCCCAGGGTGCAGGCCGTCCCCCCGGTGCGCAACACATCGGCGTCGTCGATGCAGTCGCCCCCAGCCAGCGCAGACGCCACCAGCGTCATCATCTTGTCGCTCGTGTTCGCCCGCCCCGGGGCATCGCCCAGGTCGAGGCGCTGCCGGACGAGTTGGGCAGGCCGAGGTGCCGCGCCAGGGTGGCCGGAAGGAGCAGCCCGGCATTGGCCACCAAGCGGCGGTCGTCGAAGGTGATTTGGATCCGGTCGGGGTGGTTGCGTGGCAGCATCTACTGGGTGCTCCTTTTCCGGGGCCGTTTTTTTGCTACAAAACCATTATCCCAGAAGCACAGGAGCACCTTCTTGCCGCCTCAGGACGCTAACCCGACGCCCTCCTTCGGTGGATTCGGGTTTAGGTGACTGCCCCGACCACCGGGCAGTCAACCCCAACCTGGCTCGTCCTGAGCTATCAAAGAGCGTACTGGACTTACCCGCACAAAACTTTGATACCAGCACATCTGTACTTTACTTACTCCCTACATACCTGGACCGGCAACCGACTCCGTCATTCCGGCTTTCGCCGGAATCCAATACTCTCAACAGAAGGTGACACCCGCTCGTCCTGAGCTTGTCAAAGGACGTACTCAACCTCACCACACCAAAACAAAACTTGACATCCCAGAACGGATGTGCTATCTTTGGTTTTGAGGGACAGATCCCCGGTCTGTCCCTTTGTCTTTGGAAATGGATTTTGGAGGTGAAACAAGACCGAACTAAACGGACCAATTCGGAACATCGCTGTTCCACCGCCAGATAGGGAGAGAGGAACAGTTTCCGAGGCTGCTGTACTACCCACCAGAAAGGAAATGGAACATATGGAGCAGAATGGAGTAGCTGAGCAAAAAACCCTGACCAACAAGCAGCTCGCGGCCCTGCCCTACCTCGTCTCCCGCCGGTCGCTGTCGGAGGCAGCACGGCTGGCCAAGTCGGGCGCATCACCTCTACTGGTGGATGCACGACGTTAATTTCCGCGACGAGCTCGAACGCGGCGCCAGGATGCAGCCGAGCCGGCCGATACCGAGTTGAACAGACTGAGGCTTAAGGCGTTGATCGTTCTCGCCGAGTCTATGGAAACGCCGGTCCCCTCGTGCGCTTGACCATCGCGAAGAATCCAGGGAGGTTGCGAACCAGGACGGGCCAACGCCCAAAGGTCCTTCCGATGCGGCATTGGGGACTTCCACCAAGACATTCGTAGGATTAGGCGGGTTCAAGGTGTACCATATCCAGCATGCGCGCTTCTGACATTGCGCTGCGCATGCCGCGGGCGCACTACGGCTGGCTTGTCGTCGCGGTGGTGTTCCTCTCGGCCGGGCTCCTGATCGGCACCTCCAACTACGCCTTCGGCCTGTTTATCGAGCCGCTGGAAGACACCTTCAAATGGCCACGTACTGCCATCAGCGCGTCATTGTCTTTCATGGCCGTAGGTAGCATAACGTCGCCCTTACTTGGCCGCTTGATGGACCGCTACGGCGCGAGACCGGTGATGGCCGGCTCCCTGATCACGTTCGGCCTCAGCTTCGCGCTGCGTCCGCTGATTACCGAATTGTGGCACCTGTACGCCCTCAGCTTCCTTCAGTTCATGTCCTTCTCCGGTGCCGCGCTTCTGCCGGCTGGCAGACTCGTGGGGATCTGGTTTCCGAGGACGCGCGGGAGGGTGATGGGTATCACCACCCGTCGCTACCGTTCGTGTGGGTTTCCGTGCCCCTCTACGGTTTCTTCATGGGGGCTTACGGCGTCCTGGGTACGCTGATAATCCAAGAGAGCTTTGGAATCAAGTACTTCGGCAGCATCTCCGGTCTGTCCCAGATGGCCACGGTTGTCCCGATGATCACGGGGCCCTTGATCGCGGGACTGTCGTTCGACCTTTGGGACGACTACGGCCCAGCATTCCTGGTCGTGGCCGGGCTGTTCGCGGTTTCGGTGGTAACCCTGATGCGGACGAGCCCTCCGGCGTTTGCCTCAGAGATTACGGAGAACACGGAGAAGAAGACGTAAAATGTCGTAACAAGGTGCCGAGGGCTAGATTACGCTTTACGCTTCACGTTTTATCAATACGTCAGAACACCAGGAGATGAAGACATGTCGCTTCGAGTAGGGATACTTGGCGTTGGAGGCATTGGGGGCGTCACGGGCGCCTACATGGCCCAGCAGGGCCGAGACATGACATTGATCGATACATGGCCCGAGAACGTCGAGCGCATCAAAAGTCACGGGTTAACCCTCACGAGCGTTGAGGGGAAGTTCACGGTCGATGCGAACGTACTTCACCTCGGGGAGGTCGCTCGGGTCCAACCGGAGTTCGACGTCGCGATAATAGCGGTGAAGTCCTACGATACCCCGTGGGCCACGACGTTCATAAAGCCATATCTGGCTCCAGGCGGCTACGTCGTGTCGGCACAAAACAGCATCAATGAAGACGCTATCGCGCCGATCGTCGGCTGGTCGAAGGTGGTCGGGTGCGTAATCCAGATGGGTGCCGCCATGTATGAGCCCGGGCACGCCGAGCGAACGACAGCCAAGGACAGTCGTACGGCATTCGCGCTCGGGGAACCGAGCGGCCTGATCACCAAGCGGGTCGAGGAGCTCGCGGAAGTCATGGGTGACGTGGGCCAGACCGTGACCACGACCAACCTGTGGGGACACCGGTGGTCGAAGCTGGCCAACAACGCTATGTCCAACGCATTGGCTGGAATCACAGGTCTGGGCTCGGCCGGGGTAAAGCAGAACGCGAGGACCCTCGACCTCGGCATCAGAATCGCCGTCGAGCTGTGCCAGGTTGCTGGGGCGCTGGGGATTCAGGTAGAGCCGATGTGGGGGATTCCCCCAGAAAAGTTCCTCGCGGCTCAGAACGACGCAGGTGTCCGCAGCGAGGTCGAGGCGAAGCTCCAGGAGGGCGCGGGCGTTCTGTTGGAGGGTCGGCCCTCGCTGGCCCAGGACATAGGGAAAGGCCGCAGGACCGAGGTCGACAGCCTCAACGGTTACGTGGTCGCGAAGGGCTTGGATCTCGGGGTCCCGACGCCGGTCAACGAGGCGGTGGTCCGGCTGACGAAGCGGGTCGAGACGGGGGAACTGGAGCCGTCGCTAGAAGTGCTGGACTCGCTCGGAGTCTAGTACGGCTGGGTGACTACCCTCGGCCGTCTCGACCAAACTGCTCCGGCGGCAGCATGCCCGTAGCACTCAGGTAAGCCCAAATCCACCGAAGGGATGACTATGCAGCAGCGGAACGGGCGATAGGGGCAAGGGAGGGCGATGGTCCAGGCACGATTTGGGGTAGAGGGGGGCCGGTGTTTGTCTTCAGTTGCCGCGGGGAGACTTTGTGACCGTCTGCGAATGTTGGTCAGGGCGAGATAGCGGGGAGAGGACACAGCAAGAGGCACTCGCAGACCGGACTGGCGCGAGTTCGCGGGGACGTTCGGTTGGCCGGATGGCGGCCGGTTGCCGCCGCCGCCGTCAGGCAGGGAGTGGCAGGGCGCGCAATCGGGCCAGGGCACGATCGAACTGGGCTTCCCAAGGCCAGCGCTGTGGCAGATGCAGTGTGAGGCGGCGCGCCGAGCGGGTGATCCGTCCGGCCAGGGAGAAGAACCGCCGCCGGAGGGTCTTGGTGGTCACCACCTGCTCGCCCAGACCGATGCGCGCTGTCCAGCGGGCGATGTTGTGGGCCATCACCTGTACCGCCAGCCAGGCGGCGTTGGCGGCGAAGCGGCCCGAGGGGAGATGGTTCAACCCCACACCGTGCTTGAGGTCTCGGATGGCATTCTCGATCTCGGCGTGGCGGCGATGGTCGGCCTCCAGTTCGAGCATCTCCCCGTCCCGGTCGGTGATGAAGCCGGGATAGCTGTAGGTGGAGAAGAGGGCCAGCTGGGAACCGGGCGTGGGCTTCACACGCCGGACGATGACCGACGTATCGCCTGAAGACTCAACCACTTCGATTCGTGGGTTCGACGCGAAGCTCGATAGGTAAGCTTCCCGAAGAATCCCCTGCTCTTCGGCTATGTAGACACGGATCGTATCGCTGGCTTGTGTCATGCCGGTTCTAGTATGCCGTCGGGCTGTAGCGGCCCACATATTCCCACAACGTAACGAAAAACGCAATAGCGCAAAGAGCCGATTGGCGGTTTTCTGCAGGTCTCGCAGGGCGGGGTTGGGGGTTTTCCCCCAGTTACTGTTGCATGTTTTCCCCCCGGCATCTGGGGGTTATCAATCTGTCGGCTGGCAGCGAGCCCCTGCTAGTCTCGGTTCCAGCCAAGCAAACTGCGTGCGACTGGCACAGCAAGAAGGAGGAGCTTGATGAAGGTGTTGAAGCTAGCGAAGAAGTGGGGGGCTATAGCGTTTGTCGCGTTTACGACTGTCAAGGGCGGGAGGTTACGTCAATAGGTGTGTAAACGACATCAGGCGGCGACCTTCTCAGCCGTTGATTCAATGGCGATTCCATCCGCATACTGTGCACCGAGATAGACGTCTTCGATCAACTCAGGGGCCTTCAGACGCCTGAAGCGCTGTTCGGCGACCATCAACATTTTCCAGATCACCGCTATCGCCCGATCGACCCTCTTGTAGCGCTTGGCGGCATCGGTCCGAAGCCTGAGGGCCGCGAAGGGTGATTCTACCGGGTTCGTCGTGCGAAGGTGCCCCCAGTGCTCCTTTGGGAAGTCATAGAAGGTGATCATGCGGTCCCAGTCCCGCTCCAAGGCCTCTGAGGCCGCCTCGTAGGAATGGTCGCCGCACCACCTGGTGAACACCGTCCTGAGCCGCTCAGCCTCTGTCCGAGTCTGGGCGTAGGGGATAGTACGCAGCATGAGCTTGGCCTGGTCCTGTTGTCGCTTTGGAAGCTTGGCGAGCACGTTTACGATCTTGTGGTTCCAGCAGCGTTGCTCTGCCGCCTGCGGATAGACGTTGCGCAGAGCTCCCCAGATGCCCAGGTGTCCGTCTCCAACCACCAGCCTCGGGCAGCTCAAGCCCCGGCGCTTGATGTCCCTGAGCACCTCGGACCAGTTCTCTGTGGACTCCCTGTATCCGGGAACAGCGCTCACCACCACCTTTCTCCCGTCGCTCAGGGCCGCCATCACCACCAGTACCGCCGCCTTCTCCTTCTCAAGACCAGCCTTGACGTAGACTCCATCCACCCACATGTAGACCACTTCCAGGTCATCGAGGGGCCGGCTGCGCCATTGGGCAAGCTCATCGTTCCACTTGGACTTCAACCGGGCCACCGTGCTCGCCGATACCGGTGCGTCCTCTCCCAGCAGCCCCCGCAAAGCCAGATCGAAGTCGCCTTCGGATAGACCGTGCAGGTACAGCTCGGGGATCAACTCAGCAACCTTCCTGGTCCTGTTGACGAACAGCGGCAGCAGCCGGCTCTCGAACTGCTCCTCGGTATCGCGGACTCGTGGCCGCCTAAGCTGTATCGTGCCCGAACTCAGCGTAAGCCTCCGGGCTCTGCCGTATCCGTTCCGATAGCCGGTATCTGAGTCCGAGTCGGACCTGAGCGCCGACTTCGCCCTTCCCAGAAACGCCGTCACCTCCTCCTCCAGCAACTCTTGGACCAGCCTCTGGACCTGGCTTCGCACCCAATCCTCCAACTGCTCCCACTCCGGCCTTGACTCCGACCTACTCTCAGTGCTTTCCTTCCTCATGGGCGGTGTATCTCCTCTCTTGGGCCTTGAGCCCGTCTTGTTCAGAGAGAGGGTACACCGCCTGACCGTTTACACACTTTTTGAGGGTACCTCAAGGGCGGTGTGAAAACGTACCAGCGGGGCGGAGCAAAACTGTACCACTGAACGCCGTAGAATGGGCATCAAGGTTCGTGGGGCGTTGGAGATCAGGGTCAGTCAGATAGCTGGCGGCCAGAAGTCTTCTTGCTGTGCTTGAGTCGGTAGCTGTCCCCGTTCATCTCCAGGATGTCGACATGGTGGGTGAGGCGGTCGAGGAGAGCTCCGGTCAGCCGTTCAGAGCCGAACACCTCGGTCCACTCGACGAAGGGCTCACTTGGAGGTCACCAGGACCGATCCACGCTCGTAACGCTGGCTGGACACCTCGAAGAGCAGCTCGGCGCCAGTCTTGGACAAGGGCACGAAGCCCAGTTCGTCGATGATCAGAAGCTTGAGTCGTGCGAGCCTTCTCTGCAGGTTGAGCAGACGCCGTTCGTCCCTGGCCTTGATCAGCTCGTGAACCAGAGCAGCGGCGGTGGTGAAGCCCACGGACAGTCCCCTCTGACACGCAGCCAGACCGAGACCGAGGGCGATATGGGTCTTGCCGGTGCCACTGTTGCCGAGAGCGATGACGTTGTGGGGGCGCTCGATGTACTCGCATCGTGCCAGCTCCAGAACCAGAGCCTCGTTCAGGGACGGCATAGACAGGAAGTCGAAGGTGTCGAGACTCTTGGTCGTCGGGAAGCGGGCTGCTTTGATCCGACGTTCCACCATGCGATGGTGACGGTCGATCAGCTCCAACTCCGATAGTCGCAGCAGGTAGTCCGGATGGTCAGCTCCCTCACTGGCACACTGGGATGCCAGCTTGTCGTACTCCCTCAGGAACGTGGGGAGCTTGAGTTGCTTGATGTTGTGTTCGAGCAACATCGTGGACTTGTTGGTCATGACCGGCTCCCCGCCAGGAGAGCCATGTAGTCCCTGGTCGAGGTTGTTGCAACGTTGGTCCTGGGCAGATACGGGTACAACTCCATGTCGAGTCTAGGCGGTCGACCCTCGATCCTGCACAGCACCAGGTGCTTGACAGCATCGAAGCTCACAGCCCCGAGTCGAATGGCGTCTCGTACGGCGTCGTGGACTTCTTCCGGCTGGAAGGTCTCCATCAGTCTGAGCACCTGCACGAACTCCCTCTTTCCTCGCTTGCCCATCCGAGACTCCAGCAACCGCCGCAACACTCCGAACTCCTCGGGCAACTCCCATCCAACCAGCGGCGCCGCCTGATCCAATGCCCTCGTCTTCTTCTCAAGGAGCGGCAGGTAATGGAGAGGGTCGAAGACGAAGTCGTCTCGATCGTAGGACCGCCGATGGCGGGCGATGACTTCAGCGCCACAGCTGATCACAACCTCGTGTACATATCCGCGGACCAGAACGTCCCGATGACCGTAGGCCACCGGGACCGAATAGTCATTGGTCCGATATCTGACCAGGGACAGAGAACTGACCCTCGTCGCGTGCTTGTCGCTGGCGTCGTACGGTACGGCCGGCAGAGGCAGCAGCTTCTCCAGGTCCCGCTCCAGCCGTTCTCCTATCGTCTCGTTGTGGCCGCGGAGTCGATCTTCGAACCGTCTGAGGCAGTGTTGCTCCAGATGAGCATTGAGGGCATCGAAGCTCTCGAACGATGGAATGGGCACCAGGAAGTTCCGGCGGACATAGCCGACCAGACCTTCTACTTTGCCCTTATCGTTCCCTTTGCCTGGACGGCCGAACCGGTCCTCGAACAGGTAGTGGGACTGAAGCTCGGAGAACACCCTGGTCCGCTGCCGGCGACCATCTCCCAGGATTCTGGCTACCGCGAGCGTGGTGTTGTCGTAGAGGATGCTCTGAGGCACTCCGCCCAGGAACGCGAAGGCGGAGACGTGTCCGTCGCAGAATGACTCCGTCGTCTCGGCGGGATACGCCTTCACATAGCACCCGTCGCTGTGAGGGAGGTCCAGGGCGAAGTAGTGGGCTTTGCGTTCCACTCCGCCGATGATCACTCGAGCTTCGCCGTAGTCGCACTGGGCATGTCCCGGAGGGTGGGACAGAGGTAAGAACATCTCGCGGGTATGACGACGGCGGTCTCGAACGTAGTCTTTGACTATCGTGTACTTGCCGAGGAAGCCGTGTTCGTCTCTGAGCCGTTCGTAGATACGCTTGGCGGTGTGACGCTGCTTCTTCGGTGAGCTCAGATCCTGCTCCAGGATCTGGTCCATCACACCCTTTATATGGATCGAGCTTCGGTCTGCGAGCCGGTCGTTGCCGTCGATACCCGGGGGGCACGGAGTACTCGAGCATCTTGCGCACCGTGTCCCGGTGTAGCCCGAACACTCGGGCCGCCTCTCGGACGCTCATCCCTTCGACGAAACAAGCCTTGCGAACACGGAGGTAAATACCCACCTTGTACATCCAATCCACCTTCAGTCAGGTTCGGTCGTTCCTGATTGAAGGCGACAGGCGGTACGCTTTTCAAGCGCCACATCTCAGCTCTTGAGCCGCCCTGCCGGTACATTATCTCTCCGCCATTCACATCCACCACTCGATCATCCTGGAGTTCGACGTCCCCAGCTATCGGACCGGGGCAGCGCAACAGCGTCTTCAACAGGAGGTCTACCGGCAAGAATAATAGACGCACACCGGCAATAATAGTTGACGCCGATCACCAGCACCAGGACCCTGACGAGATACTGCGGGCCGATGGCCCATTGCCCATGCGTCCAGTGACGGACATGATCGTAGGCCGAAGTATGGTGCGGCATCCCCAGCAGAGCGATCAAATGGCTCCAGCCATTCAGGGAAGAGATGGAGAGCGACTGGGAAGTCATGCTCGGACACCAGCTGCCTGCGGTGCCTCCAATCGAGTCCTTTTGGTCGGCTATTCCGGAGTTCTTCACATGGCTCCACGGGAGCATAGCCTCTTCATCTCCTACACCAATGCCCATTGGCCCGGACGAAGAAGTCGTGAGTCCATCCTCAACGAGCCAGGACCTGGGCATGAACGCCTCCACTCTGGAGCGCATTCGCTTTGCTGCTGCCAACAGGCTGTGTGTCGACGTGGGTTACGAGGGGGACGTGCAAAGGGTGGAGCCATACCCACTGCGCAAGGCTCGCGGCGGCAATGTTGTGCTATATGCCTGCGAGGCCGGCTCCTCCGAATGTGCTACCTATCGAACTGGCGGCATTTCGGAGGTTGAGGTCACAAGGCAGACGTTCGTTCCGAAGTACGCCAACGAGCTGCTGTCGCCGGGCCGCTAGGGTTGAACGGTCCGGTCAGCCAAATAAACTAGCCTGGAGAGCATGGCCCCATGGCGTCGCCCAGACAGTGGCGTGATAGACTACAGCCCCATCCACATCTCGAAGATGGTTCTGCCTACCGTCAACTTAGGCCCACCAACGTGTACGGTAGACAGAACCATCTTCGAACTATGGCTTGGGGGCCTGTGATTCCCTGCACCGTGATTCCTCACGAAGGTGCGAGCCCATGCTAGTGGGCCTGCGTGGACTGTAGATGGCACCGTCTTTGAGATGTGGCTTGGCAGCCTATGATCCTTCGGCCGCGAACTTTACGGAGAGTTAGAGCCTCTTCGGGTGGACTCTGGTGTGCTCCGATGTGGTGACGTCAGGGCAGTGTTCGCCGGCGTGGGAGCAGGTGAAATCGGTTCTACCGTCCCAGTTACAGGCATTGAGGATCCATTCGGGGTCAGTGGTTCGCCTAGGCAGGCCGCTAGGACCATGGCAATTGCCAAGAAAGATCCACAGAGAGTCTTGTCATCCGAGTCCATCTCTCCTTCTGACCCCATCCCCTTACAGAAGAAAGAACTTTCCAGCACACTCTTGAGCTAACCAAGCTGGAACCCAAGACCAAGCCCAAGAAGGCAACAAAGTCAAAACCCAGGAAGCCGAAGGCAAGGAAGCCCAGAGTACCCACGCGGATTGCGGAGGAGCAAATTGCAGCCCGGCGGGAGTACGACAGTATCAGGGCCCAGAAACCTGACCGAAAGGAGTTCAACCGTCTCCAACAGCAGAAGTCCCGGCAGGACCGAAAGGCAGCTGGCCTTTGCAAGACATGATTCCCTCGTAAAAACCCGTTTTGAGGAAGTTCCAGCGCTTTAGCACATGTGAGCGCTACCGTATGTTGGGGTAGGACACGGAACAGAGACTGTATATTGTACCCAGGCAAGGGTACGGTTGTTCTAATTCGACCTGCACAGACTTTTTACGAGAGAATCAAGACATGCTCATGACCTGCCCCCCGAAGACTGGTCCAAGAGGAATGTTAGTCTTGGGCAGTAGAAAGGGGGAGAGATGGCCAAGAGGAAACACACGCCAGAGCAGGTGATCAACAAGCTGCGGGAAGCTGAGGTGGCCATAGCCGCTGGCAGCACAGTTGCCGAGGCCGCGCGCCGGATAGGAGTGACCCAGCAGACCTTCTACCGGTGGCGCACCGAGTTCGGCGGCCTGAGGATCGACCAGGTTAGGCGCCTGAAGCAGCTGGAGTCCGAGAACAGTCGCCTCAGGACAGGGCTGTGCGTGAGTGGCTTGGGAGGGTAGGAGCCAGGACGCTGTACATCGAGCCTGGATCACCATGGGAGAACGGCTACATCGAGAGCTTCAACGGCAAGCTGAGGGACGAGTTGCTGAACAGGGAGGTCTTCTACACGCTCAAGGTGCTGACGGAGCAGTACAGGCAGACGTACAACCGTGTCAGGCCCCACAGCGCCCTAGGCTACAGGCCGCCCGCGCCCGAAGCTCTCGTGCCTGCTGATTCAGTTCCTGCGCTTGCGGGACTAACATAGCAAGTGGTACAAAGTCCGGGGGCAGGTCATTTCAACGACTCAAAGTCGTATGTTAGTGTACGGCGTTGGTCATCCAATGAATCCTCTAGTAATCCATGCGATATCAGCCGACACTCCTGTTCGTGCTCCCAGTTTCTGCTCTTTATCCCAAATCCACTGAAGGGATGACTATGCAGCAGCGGAACGGGCGATAGGGGCAAGGGAGGGCGATGGTCCGGGCACGATTTGGGGTAGAGGGGGGCCGGTGTTTGTCTTCAGTTGCCGCGGGGAGACTTTGTGACCGTCTGCGAATGTTGGTCAGGGCGAGATAGCGGGGAGAGGACACAGCAAGAGGCACTCGCAGACCGGACTGGCGCGAGTTCGCGGGGACGTTCGGTTGGCCGGATGTCGGCCGGTTGCCGCCGCCGTCAGGCAGGGAGTGGCAGGGCGCGCAATCGGGCCAGGGCACGATCGAACTGGGCTTCCCAAGGCCAGCGCTGTGGCAGATGCAGTGTGAGGCGGCGCGCCGAGCGGGTGATCCGTCCGGCCAGGGAGAAGAACCGCCGCCGGAGGGTCTTGGTGGTCACCACCTGCTCGCCCAGACCGATGCGCGCTGTCCAGCGGGCGATGTTGTGGGCCATCACCTGTACCGCCAGCCAGGCGGCGTTGGCGGCGAAGCGGCCCGAGGGGAGATGGTTCAACCCCACACCGTGCTTGAGGTCTCGGATGGCATTCTCGATCTCGGCGTGGCGGCGATGGTCGGCCTCCAGTTCGAGCATCTCCCCGTCCCGGTCGGTGATGAAGCCGTGATAGCTGTAGGTGGCGAAGAGGGCCAGCTGGGAACCGGGCGTGGGCTTCACACGCCGGACGATGAGCCGCACCGGCGCGGCGTCAGGTTCACTCTGGAAGGGAGTGCAGGTGGTCTCGGCCACATCGGCGGCGCCGTCCATCCAGTAAGGAATCGGCGTCCAGGCATCTTCGGGTATCGCCTCGATGAGATTGTGCAGGCTTTTATGCTGGCGGATGGTGATGGAGAAGCGGACATCCATCTTGCGGCAGACGGATACCACGCCATGAGTGTAGAACCCGCTGTCGGCCCGTAGCGTGAGTCGTCCGTTGGCCCCGGCGTAGCGCACCCGTCCCACCGTCTCCCGCAGGAAGTGGGCGGCGCCGCGGGCGGTGTTGGCCCGGCCCTCGCGCAGCCGGGACATCAGCACGTCTCCGGTGCCGGCGGCGATGGCCAGCAGTGGGTGGTAGCCCCGCTTGCCGGTATAGCCGTGGTGGCGGGCGCCCTCCTTGGCCAGTCCGTAGGTCTCGCAGATGGTGGAATCGAGGTCGATGGTGAACGGCGCGTCGCCGGGTCCGGCCCCAGCGGCCCAGGCCCGGGCCAGCAGCTCCCGGCTCACCCGGTCCAGCTGGCGGACGTGGCCCCACCGGAAGCTGCGCAGGAAGGTGCCCAGGGTGGATGGCGCCTTGACCGTGCCGCCCAGGGTGCAGGCCGTCCCCCCGGTGCGCAACACATCAGCGTCGTCGATGCAGTCGCCGCCGGCCATGGCTGAGGCCACCAGGGTCATCAGCTTGTCTCCGGTGTTGGCCCGCCCCGGCGCGCCGCCCAGGTCAAGGTGATGGTCAACGAGTTCCCGCAGGCCCAGATGCCGGGCGAGGGTGGCCGGCAGGAGCAGACCGGCATTGGCCACCAGGCGGTGATCGTCAAAGACGATACGGATACGGTCGGGCTGGTTGCGTGGTAGCATCTATTGGGTGCTCCTTCTCTGGGACTGTTTTGCTGTTACAAAACCATTATCCCAGATTCAGAAGAGCACCCTCTGGCCTCTTCAGGATGCTAACCCGACGCCCTCCCTCGGTGGATTCGGGCTAATGAAGATATCGTGTTCATAGTCATCCCAATGCCTCTTCCGCCAAGACTCTAGGTCCATGTCTGAGTCGATGTGAGACGCGCATTCAGGAGTATTGCCTAGGTCATCTGTATACCACAGATCCATAGTAGCCTTTATCGGCAACATACCAATATTGATTCCCTCGTAAAAACCCGTTTTGAGGAAGTTCCAGCGCTTTAGCACATGTGAGCGCTACCGTATGTTGGGGTAGGACACGGAACAGAGACTGTATATTGTACCCAGGCAAGGGTACGGTTGTTCTAATTCGACCTGCACAGACTTTTTACGAGAGAATCAATATTGCGAAAGAAATCGATTTCGCCGGGCTTGTCTGAGTAACTAACGTCACGAACCGACATCAAGGACGCGCGCTCCCGGACGAAGACCGGCGAGTTGGGCAAGGCCGCGAGTGGCGGCGCGCCCGCGAACGTGGAGGTTATCAAACGGGGCGAGGTCGCCCGGAGTGAGGTCGTCGATGTCCTTCCCCGCCCCGGCCAGCGCATTCAAGAGGGCGTCACTCAACCGAGCATGGCCGTAGTGGGTAGGAGAAGAGGCGTCGTATGGCTTTTCAGTACCGGACAACTCAGGAGATCGTTACTAGGGCAGGCTCTTCTACGCCCTCCTCGATTGCCGCGTCACGGAACAGTTCGACGACCGTCGGGTGGCAGGTGAAGACGAGCACTTGGTTGGTGCTTGAAAGCTCGGTGAAGGCGACGGCGGCCCTAAGCGCGCGTTCGGGATCGAAGTTCACTAGGATCTCGTCGACGACGACTGGGAGCGGCTCGGTCCGCTGTCCAAGCTCGCGGATAAGGCCGAACCGGAGGGAAAGGAATAGCTGCTCGCGGGTACCCCTACTCAGTTCGGACGGCTGCTTGGTTTGACCGTCGGCGTCCGTGACCGTGATCGTCTGTTCACCTAGGGGGGCGTACACATGACGGTACCTTCCCTCGGTGATCTCGGTGAAGAACTTTTCAGCGTGGCGGACGACTCCCGGCTGCCGCTCCCGCTCGAACTTTCGTCTCGCTTCATTGAGTAGATTTTGGGCGAGAGTAAGCCTTGCCCAGTCGCGCGCGTGGCCCTTGATCTGCTCTAGGAGAACGTTCCGCTCCATCCGAAGCCGTGACGACTCCTCCTCGCCGACGAGCCTCTCGAGTTCGGCTTGGAAGGAGCCGCGGTCGGTCGACAGTTCCTCAATCTGAGTATCGGCGGAAGCCCGTTCTACCTCTAGATCGGATAAAGCGTCGGCAATTGACTGGGGGTTCGTTTTGGCGAGGTCGGCCTTCAGCCTTTCGAGCGCTTCGCCAGGCCCGCTGAGGCGTTGAAGGCGTTCGTGCGCGCTGCGGGCCTTCTCTTCCAAACTCGACCGCCTTTCAGAGAGCTCTGCTCGCACGCGAAACTCTTCCGCATTTTCGGCGCCGCCGGAGTGGAGTAACTGCCCGAGCTCCTCTTCAGCCTTTTCGAGGTCGTTCCTGCGCTCCTCCAATTGGAGTTCTGATTCCTCCAATTCGGCCTCCGCATCGACCCGTTTCCTGACGTTCTCTTGGACACCTTCCAGCAACTCGACGAGCCTGTCGGCGGCCGCAGCAACGGTTCGCGAATCGTTCCGGTCGAACGTGACATCGAATACCGTCGCAAGCGGCTCCACAGCCTCAACGTATTCTTCAATGTCCTTCTCTATGGCGTTGATGCGCTGCTGCCAGCTTCGCACGTCTCCGAGCCGGCTGCGCCCAAGCTCGACCTGCCTCTGAAGCACTTCGCCGGTCTCCGGCGTGAACGTTCCCAGCAGTCCCCGTTCCGTCAGCCATGCTTGCCATTCGAGTTGCGCCGCATCGAGCTGCAGATCCGCGTCCTTGACGACGACCGCGGACTCTTCGGCGCGGGTCTGCCTCTGCTTCGCCAAGTCCTTCGCGCCTTCTAAGCCCAAATCCACCGAAGGGATGACTATGCAGCAGCGGAACGGGCGATAGGGGCAAGGGAGGGCGATGGTCCGGGCACGATTTGGGGTAGAGGGGGGCCGGTGTTTGTCTTCAGTTGCCGCGGGGAGACTTTGTGACCGTCTGCGAATGTTGGTCAGGGCGAGATAGCGGGGAGAGGACACAGCAAGAGGCACTCGCAGACCGGACTGGCGCGAGTTCGCGGGGACGTTCGGTTGGCCGGATGGCGGCCGGTTGCCGCCGCCGCCGTCAGGCAGGGAGTGGCAGGGCGCGCAATCGGGCCAGGGCACGATCGAACTGGGCTTCCCAAGGCCAGCGCTGTGGCAGATGCAGTGTGAGGCGGCGCGCCGAGCGGGTGATCCGTCCGGCCAGGGAGAAGAACCGCCGCCGGAGGGTCTTGGTGGTCACCACCTGCTCGCCCAGACCGATGCGCGCTGTCCAGCGGGCGATGTTGTGGGCCATCACCTGTACCGCCAGCCAGGCGGCGTTGGCGGCGAAGCGGCCCGAGGGGAGATGGTTCAACCCCACACCGTGCTTGAGGTCTCGGATGGCATTCTCGATCTCGGCGTGGCGGCGATGGTCGGCCTCCAGTTCGAGCATCTCCCCGTCCCGGTCGGTGATGAAGCCGTGATAGCTGTAGGTGGCGAAGAGGGCCAGCTGGGAACCGGGCGTGGGCTTCACACGCCGGACGATGAGCCGCACCGGCGCGGCGTCAGGTTCACTCTGGAAGGGAGTGCAGGTGGTCTCGGCCACATCGGCGGCGCCGTCCATCCAGTAAGGAATCGGCGTCCAGGCATCTTCGGGTATCGCCTCGATGAGATTGTGCAGGCTTTTATGCTGGCGGATGGTGATGGAGAAGCGGACATCCATCTTGCGGCAGACGGATACCACGCCATGAGTGTAGAACCCGCTGTCGGCCCGTAGCGTGAGTCGTCCGTTGGCCCCGGCGTAGCGCACCCGTCCCACCGTCTCCCGCAGGAAGTGGGCGGCGCCGCGGGCGGTGTTGGCCCGGCCCTCGCGCAGCCGGGACATCAGCACGTCTCCGGTGCCGGCGGCGATGGCCAGCAGTGGGTGGTAGCCCCGCTTGCCGGTATAGCCGTGGTGGCGGGCGCCCTCCTTGGCCAGTCCGTAGGTCTCGCAGATGGTGGAATCGAGGTCGATGGTGAACGGCGCGTCGCCGGGTCCGGCCCCAGCGGCCCAGGCCCGGGCCAGCAGCTCCCGGCTCACCCGGTCCAGCTGGCGGACGTGGCCCCACCGGAAGCTGCGCAGGAAGGTGCCCAGGGTGGATGGCGCCTTGACCGTGCCGCCCAGGGTGCAGGCCGTCCCCCCGGTGCGCAACACATCAGCGTCGTCGATGCAGTCGCCGCCGGCCATGGCTGAGGCCACCAGGGTCATCAGCTTGTCTCCGGTGTTGGCCCGCCCCGGCGCGCCGCCCAGGTCAAGGTGATGGTCAACGAGTTCCCGCAGGCCCAGATGCCGGGCGAGGGTGGCCGGCAGGAGCAGACCGGCATTGGCCACCAGGCGGTGATCGTCAAAGACGATACGGATACGGTCGGGCTGGTTGCGTGGTAGCATCTATTGGGTGCTCCTTCTCTGGGACTGTTTTGCTGCTACAAAACCATTATCCCAGATTCAGAAGAGCACCCTCTGGCCACTTCAGGATGCTAACCCGACGCCCTCCCTCGGTGGATTCGGGCTAAGGCTTCGGATAAGCGAGTCCGTTCCCTGAGCCCGTGTTCTTCTTCGTCTATCAACTCTTCCAAGGTCAGGAGGGACGCTTCGTCGATCTGATCGAGGCCGAGCGGCGCGGCTTCCTTTTCCATCTCGGACCGGAGGCCTTGTATGGTCGTTTCGGCGCGGCGGAGCGACTCGCGGACCGGACCGGCCAGTGGTGATTCCACGCCGGGAGCAAGACCCGGCTTGCCGGACATGAACAGGTATACGCCCACACCGCCCAGCGAAAGGCCAGCTATGACTCCGATGAAAAGGGCCGTTCCGCCGAGTATCACTCCTCCGATCAAGAGTGCAATCCCGATAACGAAGCTGACTGCCGCGATTGTTCTGCTCCGGTCGGTACCTCCGACGAGAGGTGTGGTGTTCTCAAGTCCTTCGAGCTGGCCTTGCAGATTCAACACGTTTTGTCGCTGCTGGCGGATTTCGGCGAGCCGTAACCTTGTGGAGCGAATCAAGTTCCGGCGCTGTCGTATTTGGTCGGCGTCCAAGTTCGGTACGGAGGAGACATCAAGCTCGCGATTGGCCCTGCTCTCGGCGTCCAGGGCCTCCTCCAACGCGACGACGTTCTGGCGTAGGTCCGATCTACGGTTCGATTGCTCGGCGGAAGCGTCACGAAGCCGGTCGCGGTGCTGAGCAATCTCCTGGCGTACGGGCAAGGAAAGATCGAAGGTTTCCATCCGGGCCTCGTCCCAGTCAGGGCCCAGGTCTTTCAGGGTGTCGGCGAGGGTCTTCTTGTGCCCTTCGAGCTCAGCCTCCCGCTCCGGCAGGTCTTTGACCGAGCCGTCGAAAGCCGTTCGCCCGTTTTGCAGCCGGCGGATATCGGACGAGTGCTTGAGAATTGCCTCATGCCCTACACTCACCTTCGCCTCGCGTTCGGCCTCTGTCACCCGTAGGCTTGCGGACTCGTACTCGCGCCGTGCGTTCCTTGCGCGCTCTTCCAATGCCTCAAGGCGGTTCACACCGTCCGACGGGAAGTTGTCGATGGCCGCCAGCGTGGTCAACTCTTGCTCGGCGGTTACCGAGTCATTCCAGGCGTCCCATGCGTTCTGAAGTGTGACCTGACGATTGTGACGCGACTGAATTTGCCGTCGTTGCGCGGCCAAGCCTTCGAATTCGGTTTCGACCTGCTGCAGCCGGGCGGTGAGTTGCCCATATCTCGACGCGCTGTCCGCGACTTCCTGAAGCGTAGAATCGATCGCGTCCAGCCTGTTGGCGGCGGTGTAAATCTCCTGTTTGCTTCCCCCGCTGAGAAAAAGGCTGTCCCTCAACCGATCAAGCGTGCTCGTAACCTCTTGAAGGGACGTGACACCCATTCCCGCGCTGTATATCTGGCTGTTGACGTTTGCGTCGTTCAGCAGATCGTCGCTGTAGAGCTCGTCGAGGGTGAACGCGAAGACCTGCTCGAATACGTCCCGTGAGTGGTTGCCCAGCAGAGTCGTCAGTTCCGATTCGGGGAGTTGATCGCCCGATCCCGAAGTGAGAGCAACTTCACCGCTGTAGCTTCTTCCCGTCGTTCTTCGCAGGTCATAGAGGCGTCCGTCGGAGTCTTCTAAGGCGATGCGTCCGCCGTACCGCCCGCCCGCCAACGGGGGATAAGCGTTGACCCTTGCGTTCCTGCGAGGGAACCCGAACAGCACCCTGCGGACAAACTCCAGAAGCGTGCTCTTACCGGCCTCGTTCGGCCCGTAGAAGACGGTTACCGACCGTTCGAGAGGGCCGTACTCGACACCTGAGAACCGACCGAAACCGTCGATGTGTATCTCACGAATCCTCATGCGTCGCTGTCCCCGACGAGGAGGTCAACGACGATTGCCTCCGCCTCGTCGATCAGCGCGGCGAGGTCATCGTCGCCGGGAAGATTGTCAGACAGGTGGCTGCGATATCGCCGGTGCCGGTAGAGGTCATCGAGGCTGTCGCGCATACGGGCCAGCATCTCCGGGCCTTCCTTGGCGTGGTCACCTGTCTTGAGCACCTCGGCCAGGAAGTCGGATCCGCCGACGCGTTCCTGCCGGTTGAACGGCGGCGCCGTCTCGTCCTCGATGCGCTCGCACCACGCGAAGGGCGAACGATGTGCCCATTCGCCGTTAAGCCCAAATCCACCGAAGGGATGACTATGCAGCAGCGGAACGGGCGATAGGGGCAAGGGAGGGCGATGGTCCGGGCACGATTTGGGGTAGAGGGAGGCCGGTGTTTGTCTTCAGTTGCCGCGGGGAGACTTTGTGACCGTCTGCGAATGTTGGTCAGGGCGAGATAGCGGGGAGAGGACACAGCAAGAGGCACTCGCAGACCGGACTGGCGCGAGTTCGCGGGGACGTTCGGTTGGCCGGATGGCGGCCGGTTGCCGCCGCCGCCGTCAGGCAGGGAGTGGCAGGGCGCGCAATCGGGCCAGGGCACGATCGAACTGGGCTTCCCAAGGCCAGCGCTGTGGCAGATGCAGTGTGAGGCGGCGCGCCGAGCGGGTGATCCGTCCGGCCAGGGAGAAGAACCGCCGCCGGAGGGTCTTGGTGGTCACCACCTGCTCGCCCAGACCGATGCGCGCTGTCCAGCGGGCGATGTTGTGGGCCATCACCTGTACCGCCAGCCAGGCGGCGTTGGCGGCGAAGCGGCCCGAGGGGAGATGGTTCAACCCCACACCGTGCTTGAGGTCTCGGATGGCATTCTCGATCTCGGCGTGGCGGCGATGGTCGGCCTCCAGTTCGAGCATCTCCCCGTCCCGGTCGGTGATGAAGCCGTGATAGCTGTAGGTGGCGAAGAGGGCCAGCTGGGAACCGGGCGTGGGCTTCACACGCCGGACGATGAGCCGCACCGGCGCGGCGTCAGGTTCACTCTGGAAGGGAGTGCAGGTGGTCTCGGCCACATCGGCGGCGCCGTCCATCCAGTAAGGAATCGGCGTCCAGGCATCTTCGGGTATCGCCTCGATGAGATTGTGCAGGCTTTTATGCTGGCGGATGGTGATGGAGAAGCGGACATCCATCTTGCGGCAGACGGATACCACGCCATGAGTGTAGAACCCGCTGTCGGCCCGTAGCGTGAGTCGTCCGTTGGCCCCGGCGTAGCGCACCCGTCCCACCGTCTCCCGCAGGAAGTGGGCGGCGCCGCGGGCGGTGTTGGCCCGGCCCTCGCGCAGCCGGGACATCAGCACGTCTCCGGTGCCGGCGGCGATGGCCAGCAGTGGGTGGTAGCCCCGCTTGCCGGTATAGCCGTGGTGGCGGGCGCCCTCCTTGGCCAGTCCGTAGGTCTCGCAGATGGTGGAATCGAGGTCGATGGTGAACGGCGCGTCGCCGGGTCCGGCCCCAGCGGCCCAGGCCCGGGCCAGCAGCTCCCGGCTCACCCGGTCCAGCTGGCGGACGTGGCCCCACCGGAAGCTGCGCAGGAAGGTGCCCAGGGTGGATGGCGCCTTGACCGTGCCGCCCAGGGTGCAGGCCGTCCCCCCGGTGCGCAACACATCAGCGTCGTCGATGCAGTCGCCGCCAGCCATGGCTGAGGCCACCAGGGTCATCAGCTTGTCTCCGGTGTTGGCCCGCCCCGGCGCGCCGCCCAGGTCAAGGTGATGGTCAACGAGTTCCCGCAGGCCCAGATGCCGGGCGAGGGTGGCCGGCAGGAGCAGACCGGCATTGGCCACCAGGCGGTGATCGTCAAAGACGATACGGATACGGTCGGGCTGGTTGCGTGGTAGCATCTATTGGGTGCTCCTTCTCTGGGACTGTTTTGCTGTCACAAAACCATTATCCCAGATTCAGAAGAGCACCCTCTGGCCACTTCAGGATGCTAACCCGACGCCCTCCCTCGGTGGATTCGGGTTAAGGCTATCCAGTAGTCCCTCTGCAAGATCCGGCTTTCGCAAGGAACCGTGCAGAGGCCCACGCCCCGACAGCGCGATCAGTACCACCACTGAACGGCCAGCGCTACTCTCCAGCGCATCTTCCATGCCTTGATGCAGGTCGTCAATAAGGTCCTGCTCCGTCTCCATGTCTGAGATATCGACGACGGGCCGCTCCCAGCGGACGGTGTCCACAGCCCTGAAGTCGAGGTTGACGGTGCCATCGTCGTCCACGTCGACGAGGTACACGCCGCGTGCGCCGGGCTCGTTCGGATGCCTGCCCTGGGAGTTGCCAGGATAGACCACGGTGGGAGACCGATCGCTGAGGACCTGTCGCGTGTGCACGTGGCCGAGCGCCCAGTAGCTAATGTCGGAAGACTCGAGGTCGGCCAGGGAACACGGGGCGTACAGAGCGTGCTCCGCGTTGCCGTCGACGTTGGCGTGCATGAGGCCGATGGAGAACGCGTTGGGATCGACTGTGCCGAGTCGGGGCACCAGATTGTCGTAGACGTCGCGCGTCGGATAGCTGATGCCGTGCACCACCGCGCGTTCGGGCTCGTCTTCGAATACCTGCACGGCCTCGAACTCAGGGCCGAAGCGCGTACAGCTTGCGGGGTAGTCCAGCCGCGCCTCCCAGCCGTCGAGCGGATCATGGTTGCCGTGACACACGAACGAGCGAATCCCGGTCTCGCCCAGCCGTTTCAGGCCATCGACGAACTTAAGCTGCGCGCGGAGGCTCCGATCGGCCGAATCGTATACGTCGCCCGCAACGACCAGCGCGTCCACCCGCTCGTCGATGCAAAGCTCGATGATGTTCTCGTAGGCGGCGAACGTCGCGTCGTGCAGGGCGCTCGCCACGTTGTCGGGAGCAACGGCCTTTATGCCGACGAAAGGGCTGTCGAGATGTAGGTCGGCGGCATGTACGAAGCGGATACGGGTCATGTCATTCTTGTAGATGTCGACTAATTCGCTGACAGAAAACGTAGTGTCTCCAGTAGGTTCTTGCCCCCCAGGGCTTGGTGTGGCCGCTCCGTGTTGTAGTAGAGGAGGTACTGCATCAACTCATCCTTCAACGCCTCTACAGACTCGAAGGTGGTCCCCTCCAGCAGGTCATCGTTCAGGGTGCGCCAGAACCGTCCCACCTTCCCGTTGGTCTGCGGCCGGTAGGGCCGAGTGTAGCGGTGCTTGATCCCCAGCTCCACCAGCATCCGCTCCATGGGATGATGGGTCCGATTCCTGGGCGAGGCCATCTCAGGGCCGTTGTCGGTGATGACTGCCTCGAGGCGCACCCCGTATTCGGCGTTGAGCATGTTGATGCACTTGAGCGTGGCGAACATCACACTCAGACTCTTGAGGTCATCGACCACCTCGACCCAGGCCAGCCGGGTGCAGGCATCCACTATCGATACCAGGTAGTAGCGCTGCCTGGCGCCCAGCACCAGATCCCGGCTCAGGTGGTGGGAGTCCAAGTGGCCCAACTCCCCGGCACGGGTCTTGATTATCCTGCGCTTGGTGGTCTGCATCTCCTTGGTCAACCTGTTGAGACCGTGGCGCTTGGTTATGGCGTAGATGGTGGAAGGTGAAGGGGTATGGGACAGAAGCGTCGGCTTGAGTATGGCATAGATTCTCGTAGCGGTTGATACCTTTGCGCCGCTGCTCCAGCACCTTCTCTTCGATCAACGGCAGGGTGCGGCGGCTCTTCCACTTTGGTCCTCGTTTCAGGGGCAGCAGGGCCTCATCGGCACACGTCTGCCGGTAGCGGTTGTAGTACTTGGCAAAAATCTGGCGGTTGGTGCCATGGAACTTGTAGAAGTCCTGGACGAAGCGGAACCGAACGTGCTTCTTCGCCTTGACCAGCTCGTACTCCCGGATGAGAAACCGCCACTTCTGGATCTAGCTTCGCTCCACCGTGCGGTCATTGCTGTTGTCTCGCATCTTCGCCTCCAGATCGGTCTCCCATTGAATACCAATCTGTCAGCGAATTACCTAACATCTACACTTCTGACGGCTGTGGTCTGGTGGATGGGAAAGTATAGCCAACCGGGCCGTGTTTCGCTAACGTGCAGCACGGCAGGCCGCCACGTGTCATCATTGGGCGGCGGTGCCCGCAAACAGGGCGAGAGCCCCGTCCTCGGCATCCTTGACCGCGCCGGACAGGTCTTCAACCATCACCAATCGACTCGGTTCCAGGAAGAGGAACGACACCTCCTTCACGTTCGCGCCGGTCGCTCTGCTCAGTGCGAGTGCGTACCCTCCGCCCTGCAGCCGGTAACGCGCCATCGCTCGTTCGATCTCTTCGTCGGAGCCGAGCGCGTCGGTCTTGTAGTCGACGATCACGAAGCCGTCCTCCTCCTCGAAGAGCAGGTCGATGAACCCCTCGACGATACCGTCCCCGACGGGGCCGGCCACCGGCGTTTCCCTCCACCAGCGTCCTGAGTTAAGCGCGCGCTTGACGATGGGGCTGTCGAGCGCTCGGCGCACGAGGCGAGCAATGTCGTCCGCACGTCCCGGCACACCCTCGGCGGCGGCCTGAGCCTTCGCGATGTCTTCGAGGCCAACTCCCATACGCAGATCGACGACTTGCAGCACCGCATGGACGGCTCGTCCGATATTTGTCCCCGCGCGACCGCGCCTCCACGGTTCGTCGGGGATGTCCTGCTCGTCCTTCGCTTCCTGGGCGAGTCGGGTCGCCGCAGCCGAGACGGGACGTGACAGAGCAGCGTATGCCGCATTTCTCTCCTCCACCCACAGGTCTCGCGCTGCAGGGGTGTCGGTGTCGGGAGTTATGGTCTCGCCGGGCAGTTCGGCGGAGTGGTCACTATCAAGCGTAGGGGGGACAAACGGCTCCCAAAGGTGGTCGGCCCCCTCCATGAACTCCTCAATGCGGGCTGCGGCCGAGTTCTTACCTCTTGAGTTCCGATACAGACTGACGATGAGGTGATCTCGGGCGCGCGTCGCCGCAACATACATCAGGCGCACGTTCTCTTCTTCCTCGCGCTTCTTGTCGAGCTCGGCCAATTCCGCATAACCAGACGTCCGAAAGGACGAGTCCCCCGACCCGACTTTCACTTCCACATTTCCGCATTCGCGGTCGAACAGGACTGCGCCGGGGCGGTGAGTCGGGGCAGAGTTCAGCCCGGCCAGGACCAAGATGGGGAACTCAAGTCCCTTCGCCCCGTGGACGGTCATGACTCTCACCGCGTCTTCGTCGGACTCCGGGACGGCCGTTTCCCTCGCTCGCGCCTGTTCCTCCCGTTGACGAGCAGTCCACGTGAGGTAAGCCCGGAGAGACGTTTCACCGGACGCAGCGAACGCCCTTGCCCGGTCGATCAGGAAGCGGTAGCGCATCCAACGCCCGCGCCACTGCCGGGCGTCGAGAGCCAGTTCCATGAGCCGACGCTCCCGCACGAATTCTTCGATAAGTGCCGCCGGGGACATCCAGCTACGGCGTTCGTGGAAATCTCTCAGGACGGCAAGAGCGTCGGACGTGTACCCCGCCGGTGGGTCGTCGTCGGCAAGGTAGTCGAACTGCCCTCCGGACTCGACGTACTCCAGCAGGTCGGCGTCGGAGCAGGCGAGGGCCGGGGAGCGTAGCGCGGCAACGACGGAGACCTGATCGGTCGGGTCGTCTATGGCAGAGAGGCAGTTCAGAAGGTCGCGCGCCTCCTGCGATTCGTAGATCAGGCCCGCGCTATCGAGGCGATAGGGTATTCCGGCAGTCTCGAAGGCGAACTCGAGCGAATCCAACCCCAAGCGGCTCGGCATCAGTACGCACACATCCTGATATTTTGCGGGCCTCGTCTCCGTATGGTCGGTTTCCGATCTGACCTTCCAACCCTCCTCGATCGCAGTACTTATCGCTCCCACTATGGCATCGGCTTCCTGCCGACGCACGTCTACGATATTCCCGCCGATTCCCCCTCCCATGAACCGGACGGTGGGCGACTCGCTATCTCTCGGTCCGGCGGCGAGAGGGGAATATCCGGCCTGGCCATCGCTTTCCGTCATCCAGTGGGGGAATACATGATTGATTCTCTCGTAAAAAGTCTGTGCAGGTCGAATTAGAACAACCGTACCCTTGCCTGGGTACAATATACAGTCTCTGTTCCGTGTCCTACCCCAACATACGGTAGCGCTCACATGTGCTAAAGCGCTGGAACTTTCTCAAAACGGGTTTTTACGAGGGAATCATGATTGACCCAGTCGATGACGGGAGGCAGCGACCGGAAGTTGCGGGTGAGGAGCGCGTTCGAACCGCCGACTAGGTCCTGCATCAGTTTGACCTGCCGGATGTCAGCACGGCGGAAGCGATAGATCGACTGCTTGGCGTCCCCCACGATGAAGAGCTTCCCTGCTGCCGGCCGCACGTCGCGCCAGTTACTCGGTCGGTCCGATGAGCCGACCCCGTCGGGCACGTTCTCAGTCAGAAAGAATGCGATCTCCGCCTGAAGTGGATCGGTGTCCTGGACCTCGTCGATGAGGATGTGGGAGTAGCGTTCACGGAAGTGATCGCGAGCAGGGATGCTGTCCCGAAGCAGATCGCGAGCAAGCACCAGCATGTCCTGAAACTCGACTTCACCGGCGGCCTTCCGCTCGCCGGCATAGTCGAGGGCGAAGCGTCGAAGCAGTTCGAGCACGGGAACCAGCACCGCGCCCCTCTCGCCCTCGGTGGCTTGCTCCGAGGGCATGTCGAACGAAGCATTGGCCAGCAGATCATAGTTCCTGTGGAAACTGACCGCGATATCGCGAATGTGACGCAAGGTCATCCCTTCTTCGAGTGCGGGGCGAAGCGCCTTTTGGGCTTCGGATTCGTCGAGGGTCGCGTCGAGCCACTCCGACCACTTCTTCTCGAAAGCGACCTCCGCCTCGATCCCGTCACGTACGTTGAATCCCGGAGGCAGGCCAGCCTCTAGAGGACGCTCCCTCAACAAGCTTCCCGCAAAGCTGTGCAGCGTCTGAATGGACGCCTGGTCGAGGTCGTTCACCGCGCGCTTGCACCGCTCTCGCTCGGCTAGCGGCCGACTGGACTCGGCGCTAACTCTTTCGAGGGTCTCTCCGATACGTGAACGCAGCTCGGCGGCGGCGGCCTCGGTGAACGTGATGGCGGCGATGCCGCCCATGCTCGCCCGTCCGGTCGCTATGAGGGCCACGACGCGCTCGACAAGGCTCCGCGTCTTGCCGGTGCCGGCGCCCGCCTCGACGACCATATTCTCATCGAGGCATTCGACGATTGCGTTCCGTGCCGGCTGGTCTGAGGGAGTAGTCATCCGCTTCCCTCCCCCTCGGCCATTGCCGCGTAGGCCGCCAAACGTCCGTCCCGGCGCTTTTGCCGCCAACGCCACTCGCGCCGGGTGGGACAGAGATTCTTGAAGTCACAGTACGTGCAGTTGGCATTGCTCTTGCCCGGATAGGCGGGGAAGAGGCCCTTGCCGATCCCGTCAGTAATGGTCCCAACCGCCTCGGCGAAGGGCTCCAGCATCTCGTCGAGAGGGGTAGGCTTTTGCGGGCGCGTCTTGAAATTACCCCTAGCCGACACGAACCAGTAGGCGGCCTTCACGTCCACCCAGTCACCCAACAGTTGACGCGCCGCCAGGCCGTACACGGGAAGCTGCAGACGCGTACCTCGCCTGACCGGATCCTTGTCCATATTCGAGAAGTCGTACGTCCCGCCCGTCTTGTAATCGAGCACGAGCGCGGCATCACCTGATGGGGAAACATCGATCCTGTCGATGACGCCTCGAAACCTGATCGTGCCCGTTTCCGCGCTCGACCATTCGACGGCGGCTTGCGACGGACCCGATGCAGTGGGGGTCGACGTCGACGGGGGCTAGCCATGCCGGCGCCTACCAGGATACGCCGGACCGTAGAGCGCCCCAAGACGATCTCTTCCCGCTCTGCCAGGAGCTCGGTTAGGTGCGTATGATTTACTCTTGCATACCGTGTGCGTGCCAGGGCCACAACTTGAGTCCTGGCCTCCTCCGGGATGGAGTTGTTCGCTCGGCGACCTCGGTTCCCATGAGCCAGTGCGGCGGCACCCTCCTTCCGATACTCCGCCAGGATTCGCCAAACGTGGCGTTCACTCACTCCCAGAACCTCTGCCGCCTCATCCACTGATATCTGACCTTCCAGGATACCGTTGAGCACTTGGAGCCTTGCCTGTTCTTTCTGGGTCAATGTCAATCCTTTCATGAACTGACATTTTCCCTGACCTGTTAACTACTGACATAATCGTAGACCATCTACAAGCGGGGCGGAGCAAAACTGTACCACTGAACGCCGTAGAATGGGCATCAAGGTTCGTGGGGCGTTGGAGATCAGGGTCAGTCAGATAGCTGGCGGCCAGAAGTCTTCTTGCTGTGCTTGAGTCGGTAGCTGTCCCCGTTCATCTCCAGGATGTCGACATGGTGGGTGAGGCGGTCGAGGAGAGCTCCGGTCAGCCGTTCAGAGCCGAACACCTCGGTCCACTCGACGAAGGGCTCACTTGGAGGTCACCAGGACCGATCCACGCTCGTAACGCTGGCTGAACACCTCGAAGAGCAGCTCGGCGCCAGTCTTGGACAAGGGCACGAAGCCCAGGTCGTCGATGATCAGAAGCTTGAGTCGTGCGAGCCTTCTCTGCAGGTTGAGCAGACGCCGTTCGTCCCTGGCCTCGATCAGCTCGTGAACCAGAGCAGCGGCGGTGGTGAAGCCCACGGACAGTCCCCTCTGACACGCAGCCAGACCGAGACCGAGGGCGATATGGGTCTTGCCGGTGCCACTGTTGCCGAGAGCGATGACGTTGTGGGGGCGCTCGATGTACTCGCATCGTGCCAGCTCCAGAACCAGAGCCTTGTTCAGGGACGGCATAGACAGGAAGTCGAAGGTGTCGAGACTCTTGGTCGTCGGGAAGCGGGCTGCTTTGATCCGACGTTCCACCATGCGATGGTGACGGTCGATCAGCTCCAACTCCGATAGTCGCAGCAGGTAGTCCGGATGGTCAGCTCCCTCACTGGCACACTGGGATGCCAGCTTGTCGTACTCCCTCAGGAACGTGGGGAGCTTGAGTTGCTTGAGGTTGTGTTCGAGCAACATCGTGGACTTGTTGGTCATGACCGGCTCCCCGCCAGGAGAGCCATGTAGTCCCTGGTCGAGGTTGTTGCAACGTTGGTCCTGGGCAGATACGGGTACAACTCCATGTCGAGTCTAGGCGGTCGACCCTCGATCCTGCACAGCACCAGGTGCTTGACAGCATCGAAGCTCACAGCCCCGAGTCGAATGGCGTCTCGTACGGCGTCGTGGACTTCTTCCGGCTGGAAGGTCTCCATCAGTCTGAGCACCTGCACGAACTCCCTCTTTCCTCGCTTGCCCATCCGAGACTCCAGCAACCGCCGCAACACTCCGAACTCCTCGGGCAACTCCCATCCAACCAGCGGCGTCGCCTGATCCAATGCCCTCGTCTTCTTCTCAAGGAGCGGCAGGTAATGGAGAGGGTCGAAGACGAAGTCGTCTCGATCGTAGGACCGCCGATGGCGGGCGATGACTTCAGCGCCACAGCTGATCACAACCTCGTGTACATATCCGCGGACCAGAACGTCCCGATGACCGTAGGCCACCGGGACCGAATAGTCATTGGTCCGGTATCTGACCAGGGACAGAGAACTGACCCTCGTCGCGTGCTTGTCGCTGGCGTCGTACGGTACGGCCGGCAGAGGCAGCAGCTTCTCCAGGTCCCGCTCCAGCCGTTCTCCTATCGTCTCGTTGTGGCCGCGGAGTCGATCTTCGAACCGTCTGAGGCAGTGTTGCTCCAGATGAGCATTGAGGGCATCGAAGCTCTCGAACGATGGAATGGGCACCAGGAAGTTCCGGCGGACATAGCCGACCAGACCTTCTACTTTGCCCTTATCGTTCCCTTTGCCTGGACGGCCGAACCGGTCCTCGAACAGGTAGTGGGACTGAAGCTCGGAGAACACCCTGGTCCGCTGCCGGCGACCATCTCCCAGGATTCTGGCTACCGCGAGCGTGGTGTTGTCGTAGAGGATGCTCTGAGGCACTCCGCCCAGGAACGCGAAGGCGGAGACGTGTCCGTCGCAGAATGACTCCGTCGTCTCGGCGGGATACGCCTTCACATAGCACCCGTCGCTGTGAGGGAGGTCCAGGGCGAAGTAGTGGGCTTTGCGTTCCACTCCGCCGATGATCACTCGAGCTTCGCCGTAGTCGCACTGGGCATGTCCCGGAGGGTGGGACAGAGGTAAGAACATCTCGCGGGTATGACGACGGCGTTCTCGAACGTAGTCTTTGACTATCGTGTACTTGCCGGGGAAGCCGTGTTCGTCTCTGAGCCGTTCGTAGATACGCTTGGCGGTGTGACGCTGCTTCTTCGGTGAGCTCAGATCCTGCTCCAGGATCTGGTCCATCACACCCTTATATGGATCGAGCTTCGGTCTGCGAGCCGGTCGTTGCCGTCGATACCCGGGGGGCACGGAGTACTCGAGCATCTTGCGCACCGTGTCCCGGTGTAGCCCGAACACTCGGGCCGCCTCTCGGACGCTCATCCCTTCGACGAAACAAGCCTTGCGAACACGGAGGTAAATACCCACCTTGTACATCCAATCCACCTTCAGTCAGGTTCGGTCGTTCCTGATTGAAGGCGACAGGCGGTACGCTTTTCAAGCGCCACATCTCAGCTCTTGAGCCGCCCTGCCGGTACATTATCTCTCCGCCATTCACACCGACCCCTAGTCCGAGGCTTTCAGCACCAGCGCGGCGCCTCCCGTGCGGAGCCCCGCCATCTCTCCGGCATGGTGGAACTCCTCATCGAGACCGAGGGTCTCGGTGTAGAACCGCCTCATGCTATCTAGGTCTTTCACCGACAGAAAGACTTCGTCTAACTTTCCGACGAGTCCGGCCACGTCAGCCTCCTCCGCCAAGCCCTCGTGGTTCTAGCGATCTTACACTTGCTCAGGGTCGATGATCGTAGTGATGATCAGGTGCTCTAGCCATTCGTCGCTGTCGTTGATGACCTGATGCTTGGTAGGAGGGGGCACATGAACGGCATCGCCCTCTCTGACGTCAAAGAGCTGGTCGTCGATGTTCATCTTGCCCGTGCCCTTCGTGAAGTAGAAGAGCTGCTCCTTCGTCGTGTGCTGGTGGTAGTCGGACTCCTTGCCGCTTTGGAGCATGTGGACCGTGAAGTTCTGCACCCCAATGAGTTGGGCCTCGTCGCTATCGACGCCCTCCTTGCGCTCGCGAAATATCGGGTAGATTATGGCGTTGGCGTGTCCGACCTGCGGCTGAATATCGCGCCAGTTGCGGATCTTCATGGCTGCTCTCCTTCGTTACACCCCGGGAGTTATTCGGCGAGCCGGAGTGTATTCTCGGAGGGACCGGTTGTCAAAGCTGAGCTGGCCAGCCTCGGAGCCCATCGCCCCAGGCCCTTCGCCGCCCTCAGGGCGACGGGCCGAGGCGTTGAGCAGCGGCCATCTGCCACCGTGCGGAGCCGCAACTAAGGAACTGGGATGGTCGGCTCTAGTGTCCTGAGTTATGAACTCATTGCAAAAGTACTTGCTGGGGTGTACCCTCCACGAAACGCTCATGGAGGTCACCATGGCCATCGGACGCCCCATTCCTCCCTTGCACCTTTCCTCCGACGAACGCGAGAGCCTCGAGCGCTGGAAGCGGCGTCCAACCACTGCCCAGGCGCTGGCTCTGCGATCCCGGATCATTCTCCGTTGCTCCGAGGGCAAGACCAATACCGTCGTGGCCGGGGAGATCGGTCTGGCCAAGCAAACGGTGGGGAAGTGGCGGGCCCGGTTCATCGAACGCCGCCTCGACGGCCTGTTTGACGAGCCGCGGCCCGGCGGCCCACGCTCCATCACGGACACCGATGTGGAGCGGGTCGTGACCCTCACCCTGGAGACGACGCCGGCGGATGCAACCCACTGGAGCACGCGCTCCATGGCTGCGCGTACCGGCCTGAGTCAGAGCGCCATCAGCCGTATCTGGCGGGCCTTTGCCTTGCAGCCGCATCGGACCGAGACGTTCAAACTTTCGTCTGACCCTCTGTTCATCGAGAAGGTCCGTGACATCGTGGGGCTCTACCTCAACCCACCCCAGCGGGCTCTGGTCCTGTGTGTCGACGAGAATTCCCAGATCCAGGCCCTCGACCGGACGGCCCCGCTGTTGCCCATGCGCCCGGGGCAGATCGAGCGCCGGACCCATGACTACCGTCGTCATGGTACGACCTCTCTCTTCGCCGCCCTCGACGTGAAGACGGGAGAGGTCATCGGCGCCTGCCACCGTCGGCACCGGTCCACGGAGTTCCGGCGCTTCCTCGACCGGGTCGATGCGACCGTACCCCCGGACCTCGACGTGCACCTTATCCTGGACAACTACGCCACCCACAAGACCCCCGCCATCCAGCGCTGGCTGGCCCGGCGGCCGCGCTATCACCTGCACTTCACCCCCACCAGCAGCTCTTGGCTGAACCAGGTGGAGCGCTGGTTCGCGGTGCTGACAGAGAAGCAACTGCGCCGCGGGGTGTTCCGCAGCACTCGGGAACTGGAGCAAGCCATCGAACAGTACATTGACCAGCACAACGCTGCCTCAAAGCCCTTCATCTGGACCAAAACCGCAGACCAGCTACTAGCTACCATCGCCCGATTTTGTCATCGGATTCATAACTCAGGACACTAGGAGCTCTACGCCAAACGCCGTACCGCGTCGACCAGCTGAGCCACCTCGATCTCCGTGTTGAAGAAGGCCAGGGACGCGCGTATCGAGTCCGGGTACCGGACCCAGCGGGCCAGGATGCGGTCGTTCTCCCAAAGCTGTTTGGCGGCGGCCCCGTGGTCGGCATCTCCAATCGTGAAGCTAACCAGTGACGTGCGGCCGGGGCCGTCAGTCGGCGATAACACCTTCACGCCATTGACCTCCGATAGCTCGGTCCTGAGAGACGTTGCGAGGGCAGCACTCCGGCTAACTATCTCGTCAATGCCGACGTCCGATATGAACCTGACGGCTTGGAGGAAGCCAACCCGTAGAGGGGTGCTGGTGGTGCTGACCACGAACTTGTCGATGTCCTCGGTCTCAGGTTCGTAAGAGCCGGCGTGATCGTACTTTTTGACTGAGTAGAAGCCGACTCGGTCAGGCTGGACGGCCTGTATCATCGGCTCACGAATGAAGAGAGCGCCGGTGCCGTCAGGTCCGAGCAGCCACTTCTGTCCCGGCATGGCGTAGAAGTCGCAGCTCAGTTCACTTAGATCAAGCGGAATGTGTCCAGGACCCTGGGCGCCGTCGACCATCAGCCAGATGCCCCGAGGTCGCGTCAGCCGGCTGATCTCCTCTATGGGCATGCGGAGCCCACACGAATACTCGATGTGACTCAGGAAGACCATGCGCGTGCGCTCGGTAAGCGCGTCTTCGACGGCGGAGATGATCGCGGAGTGGTCCGCGTCGGGAGCGAACTGCAACACTTTGACCCGGACGCCCTTGCGGTCCTGGAGGTGGTACGTAGGAAGCAAGATCGAGGGGTGCTCGAGGTCGCAGGTGATGACCTCGTCGCCTTCCTGCCAGGGCAGACCGTTGAGGACGATGTTTATGCCCTCAGTGGTGTTCTCGGTGAGCAGGATCTCCTGCGGTGTGGCGTTGACGAGGCCGGCGATAGCCTCCTTGGCCTGCTCGCGGACCTCCTTGCCCGTCTCCAGGGCCTCTGTAGAGGTGGGCCCGACGTGGTTCTCGTAATCGAGCCGCGCGCGGATGGCCTCCACGACTGACACCGGGGACGGTCCGTCCCAGCCGGTATTCAGGTAGGTCATCTGCCGTGTCGTCGGGATCTGTGCCCGAAGTTCGTCTACGTTCAAGTCGAGTCCTCCACGTATAGCTGGCTAGATCGCCGCGACGGCGGTGACTTCCACCAGCATCTCCGGACGCACGAGGCCGTCGATCACCAGCAAGGTGTTCGGCGGATAGTCACCGTTTGGGTAGATTTCCGCGAAGACGTCGGTGCGTCCGTCGAGATAAGGCTGGACCGATTCCCGGCCCACCACGTAGGTCGTCAATTGCACGACGTTATCGAAGGACGCGCCCTCGCTCTCCAGAAGGGCGCCGATGTTCCGGTACGCTTGGCTTGTCTGCGCCTGCGCGTCGCCTTCGCCGACGAGAACCCCGTTTTCGTCTACCGCGACCTGGCCGGCAAGATACAGCATCTCCGTCGCCTTCACTCGAGCGACATGCGAATAGCGTCCAACGGGCGGGTGTACGCCCTTGGGGTTTGTAAGAGTCTTATTGAGCGACGCCATCGATATCCTTCATCGGCTGGTTGTCCTGACAAACGACAGGGGCAGGTCTGAGACCTGCCCCTACCAGGAGTCACAGTCTTGGGAGCAGGGACCGCTACACGGGTACGCTTTCGCGGGCCCTTGCTTCCTCGAGTATCCTGCTGATCTCGGCCCTCATCTCGGCGGTTACAACCGCGTCGCGAGACGGCAGACGTGAAGGCCCTCCGACGAGTCCCGCAGCCTCCATCCAGGGCTTGACGAAGATACCCTCGCCGGCCGTTTCCCGCGACACCTGGCCCCTCATGCGGCTGTACGGCAGCATGAACTCGTCGTAGACGCGCTGCGCCTCGACGTAGTCACCCGCCTTCATCAGGTCCCACACGTGCCAGGAATGTTGCGGGAAGAAGTTCGGCACATGGCTGACCCATGCGTTACATCCGAGGACGTGGCCGTAAATCGTGAGTGGCCCGTTGTTCACGACCGCCGCGCGGGGAACGAAGCGTCGGAAGCCTTCAAGGTAGTTGCCGATGTTAGGCGAACCCCACTTGACTGCCACCGTGTTCGGGATGTCCAAAAGCTGATCGGCGACGTCCATAGTCATGTCGTACTTCGAGCCGCTGTAGTGGTGGCTATACGCGGCGAATCCCACGTCCGTGTGCTTCGCGCACTCTTTGACCCAATTGACGATGTCGCCGGGTAGCACGTCGTAATAGTAAGCCGAGCTCATCTGCACGAACTCGACGCCGACCTCCTCACAGTGCTGACAGAGCTCGATGGTCTGGCGGATGTCGGTGTCCTGTACAGACGCGATGATCGGAATGCGCCCCGCAGAGGCCTCGGCAACAGCTGAGATCGCCTGCTTCCGCTCCTCAGTGGTCTGGACGGAGAAGTCACCGCCGGACCCGCAGGCGATGAATATGGTGTTCCCCTCGCGGGCGCCCTGGTCGATGATCCACTGGGCGTTGGCTCTGGTTGTGTCAACGTCGAGAGAACCGTCTTCCTTGAATATCGTGGCCAGCGGAATGCATACGCCCTGTAGTCGTTCCTTCGCTCGTTCGATTGTTATCATCAATTCGTCTCCTTCGTCGTTCTAAGGGTCCTCTCTAGCCTGCCGCCGCAGCCCCAACCGCCGACTCCTCAACGGGCCAGCCGAAGCCGACCAATATCTCACGAAGCTCTGCGAGCTCAGCCTCATTCAGCGGCTTCGACGGCGGTCGAGACGCCCCGACAGGCTGGCCCATGAGCGCCATGATGCCTTTCTTGAGCCTCGCTTGCCCACCGGAGCGGACGTCGAGTTTCGATGCGAAGTCACGCAAAGGCGCATCGACGGACTCGAACAGCTCTTGCGCGTCGTCGTACCGCTTCGCTTCGAGCAGTTCCCAGACTCGCTGGTCGTGGGGAGGGTAAGCCTCGAGTGTAAGGTTGATGTAGCCCCTTCCCCCCAGCTGGTGGCAGCGGACCGGGTAGCCATTCCCGATCACGTTAAAGATGTCGGAGAACTTGGCCATGTCGTCGAAGTCACCGTCTTCCGGTGCGTTCCACTTGATGGAGGCTACTTGCTCGAAGTCGGCCATTCGCATGATCGTGTCGGTGGCAATAAAGCCGTGTCTCATCCAGTGGGTGTGGTAGACCATAATCCCGATGTCGATAGCGTCGGACAAGTCGCTGAAGTAGTCGAGGATGTCGTCCTGGCTGGGCAGGTTGAAGACCGGAGGGCAGACCTGGAGGCCATGAGCGCCCAAGTCCTGCGCCCTCTTGGCGTCGTCGATGGTTCGCTTGGTGTCTTTGAAGTGTAGCCCACACACGATCGCCGCCTTATCGTCGGCTGCCTGGACGACTGTCCTCAGCAGGAACGGCCACTCCTCGTCGGTGAGCATCGTCCCTTCGCCCATAGCAGCGGCGACCTTTATGACGGCCTTACCTTTGACGAGCCCTTGCCCGACCCAGCGTTGCGTAAGCTCATACATACGCCCGTAGTCGACTTCAAAGTCGTCGTCGAAGGGGGTGGGCACCGTCGCGATCGGCCCCATGATCAGCTGTTTAAGCTCTTCTCGGTTCATTCATCTTCTCCGGACTAGGGATCGCCTATCTCGCCGCGCAATTATATCCACGCCCCTACATACGGTCAATGAAGCGAAGCAATGCGATAGGCGAGCAGCGACGTCGCGGGTGAAAAGGTTACCTGACCCCGAACTCCCTGGCGGTCGACCTGAATAGGTACGGTGCTTGAATCTCGACGTCTTCCAGCATGTCGTAGACGAAGTACCATCCGACCTCAAGGTCGATTGTGATGTACACGACCTGACCGGGTTGGATCGCCATCACCCCACCTACGGAGGTCCCTGGAGGTGGCCCTCCCGGCCCTTTGCCGTCATCGTCGATCACGGGAAAAGGCGCCAACGGAGCTTCGAGTCCGAACATCAGGGGCCTGCCCCTGGGGTTCATGTAGTACATGTCTGGAAAGTCGCGGGCCTGCTTTGCGCCCTCTATGAGGGCTAACCTTGCTTCGTGGGTTAGGTTGCTCTCGTTATCGACTTTGATGATCCGGAGACCCGGCTCAAGGCCTGATCCCCCCTCATATCGATCGAATCGACCACGAGTATCCTCGACGCCGTAGTCGTAGTCGAGCATGCCGATGATAGCGTCGGCCGTAGGCTCAACCCCGGGATCAGAGGACGCGGACACCTCGAACGGACGAATCAAATCGAGGCCCGGCCGCGCAATCTCGTCATCGCCGAGGACGTAGGTAACCCATACGTAGCTGCCCTCCTGGAGATTCTGCGTCACCACGGCCGTTACACCAGGCGACGTGTCCGCAGGCCCGCCCCACGATAACGCCCAATCAGGCAGCGACGCCTTGGGGTCCTGCTGAATGAAGGACCTCAGATCGTCAACGGTCTTGCCGCCGGTCAACCTGACGAGCGCTAGATGGTGGTCGCTATCGCCTCTGTTCTCGAAGTTAATGCGGACCCACCCGGCCGGTACCGAGTCCGGCCCGTCCAAGCCGGTCCCATCCATCGTGAAGGCGATTTCCGTCGCCTCGCCTGGGTCGGCCGCCAACGACTGGTTGGTGCCCTCTATCCTCCCTCCGGTCTGCCCACCCTCAGGGGTAGCTTCTACAGGCGTGCTGCTCGCCTCCTCTGTTCCGCCTCCACAGGAGGCAGCAGCGACAAGGATGAGACACCCAAGGATTGTCCGTAAATGGGCCAACCGGCTCATGTCAACCTCACTCACTCTACTCGACATTCGTCGACCGACGTCCAAAAAGTCGTTTCGTACGCTAGAGCGTCGTTGATGGTACGACCGGCATCCTTGCGGTGGATGCCGGGATGGCGTCTCCAGCGGTTTGCACAATCGGTGCCGCGCCAGCGGCGACTGTTCCTCGGTGAGAGTTAAGGTCCCACCAGGGTCGATCAAGTGGCGCGATTATATCTACGGCCTTAAACTCGCGTCAACGGAGAGAAGATGCACCACAGAGAGAGCACGGAGATCACAGAGTCAAAGGATCTTTTCTCGGCGTTCTCTGTGGTCTCGGCGGTGAAGTTCTAAGCGACGGCGGCTTGCGCGGGCTGCGGCACCGGCCAGCCGAAGCCGACCAATATGTCGCGCAGCTCCGCCATCTCGTCTTCGGAAAGGGGCAGCGATGGTGGCCGCGAGTGGCCGATGGGGCGCCCCATCACGGCAGTCAGTCCCTTCTTGAGACGTGCCTGCCCACCGGACTTGACCGCGATCTTGTTCTGGAACTCACTCAACGGCAGGTACACCGAGTCCCAGAGTGCCTGGGCCTCGTCGTAGCGCCCGCTCTCCATCAGGTCCCATAGGCGGAGATCCACGGGCGGGTGGATGTCTGCTGTCCAGTTTATGTAGCCTCGGCCGCCGAGCCTGTGGTTCCGAACCGGGTCTTTCGAGTTGTCGATGATGTTGACGCGGTCCTTCAGGTCGAAGATTACGTTGTAGTCGATTCCGGCCGGAGCCTGCCACTTGATTGCGACGACGTTGTCGAACTGTGCAATTTGGCGATAGTTGTCCGGTGTGATCTTGTCGCCGAGCATTCCCATCGTGTTGTAGACCATGATGCCGATGTCTACTGCATTAGCCAGGTCCTCGTAGAACCGAAGCACGTCGTCCTGAGTAGGTCCGTTGTGTACCGGCGGAGAGACCTGGACCGCGACCGCTCCGAGGTCCTGCGCCCTCTTCGCGTCTTCGATCTGCCGGACCGTGTCCTTGTAGTGAAGGCCACACATTATCGTGGCCTTACCGTCAGACGCCTGAACGGACGTGCGCAAGAGTCCTTGCCACTCGTGGTCTCGTAACTGCGGTCCCTCGCCCATGGCCGCGGCGATCTTGATTACGGCCACGCCCTTCACGAGGCCGTTCTCCACCCACCACCTCGTCATCTCGGCCATCTTGCCGTAGTCGACCTCGTACTCGTCGTCGAAGGGGGTGCCCACGGTAGCCATTGGCCCTACGATCAGCTTCCTGAGTTCATCGCGGTCCATCACCGACCTCCTGGGCTGTCGGCAAAGCTGACGTCATTCACAGCGGCAGGTAGACTGTCCGACGGGACTGGGCGCTGCGCGTCACGGCCTCAGTGAACTCCATGTACTGCACGCCGATCTGGAAGGTGTTCAAAGTGACGGGCTCAATGCCACGGATCGCGTTTACGAACTCTTCCTCGACGCGCCAAACATGTAGTTTTTCCGAAGGATTCTCGATAGGAGCGAGCTTAGAGTCTTCCTTCCGGCCGCCGTACAGCCCGGTCTTGCCAGCTTCACCAGAGTATTGGTTCATTCCGCCGAAGTCGACCAGAAGTGTGCCGTCGGTCCCGAAGAACCACAATCCGTCGGCCGCATGGCCGAGGACCTCGCTGACCCTGAGTCGCAGGAGTCCACCCGACGCGATTTCGGCTAACACGTCGACGTGGTCTGGGATGTCCGTGGTACGCCGTTGCCCCGAGCCGTCAGCCCTGGAGACGACGTTCACCCTGGTGGCGGCCGTAACGCTGGAAGCTGGGCCCACCATCCGCACAAGGCACTCGTACCAGGCTCCCATGAGCATCGCGTTATAGCCGCTCAGATCGCGATCGTGGCGCCACATGTACGGTGCGTCCCGGTTGGCAAAGCCCTGCGATATTGTGAAATCCACGGATAGCAGGTCCCCGAGGTAGCCGTCTCCTATCTTATCGATGATGGTCTGCTCGAACTCGAAGCTGAACGGCGCGGGCACCACTTGTGTGACCAGGTGTGGTTTCACACGAGACGCGGCAAGCATCTCGCGGGCCTCATGAGCGTTTAGCGACATCCTGGCCTCGGTCAGGACGTGCTTGCCGTTTTCCAGGGCGGCAAGCACGGCCGGACGGTGGAGATATGGCCACGTGCCGACGCATACTGCGTCGACGTCGGGCGCGGTCACGAGCGCGTGCCAGTCGTCGTAAACCCGCGGAATGTCGAACTCGTCCGCCACCCGCTGGCTGGACTCGCGGGAACGGTTCACGACACCCACGACTTCCACCCCATCGATGGCTTTGAACCCCGGGATGTGTTTCTTTCGGGTGTTGCCGCCTGCGCCGATCAGGCCGATTCTGATTGTATTGTTATTCATATGCGAGCGTTCCTAACATGTGCCTTTGAGTCCCACCAGATAAACCTCACCCCAACATTGTTTCGCGAAGGGCAGTCGGTCTCCCCCTCTCCGTTGCACGGAGGGGCATAGGGGTCGCACAGGTGAGGTTACGCTAGCCCGCTGGCGGGAACAGCAACCGTCCCTGGCGCATGGTGGTGGTCCGGAAGAGGTGGCCGTCGATGGTCGTTACGTAAAGGGTACGAAGGTCTTCGTGGGCGAAGGTGCAGTTCGTGGGCCGGTCGACAGGCAACGGGTGTGTTTCAACGACGTCTCCGGCCGGTGAGAACACGTAGATCAGCGGGCCAGGGCCGCCCTGCTTCCAGCCGGCCGTGGCGATGATGTTGCCTTCAGTGTCGAGACACATTCCGTCGATGCCCCGGTTTTCACCGAAGTCGTGCAGGACCGTGTGCTCGCCTAGACTCCCGTCGTCGTTCACGGGATAGGCCCGCAGTTGCCGCTTCTCGCCGTGTTCACGGCCGCTCTGGGCCACATATAGAGTGTCGTAGTCGAGAGAGAAGAGTATGCCGTTGGGGCGGGTCGTGTCGAAGGCAACGCGCGTGATAGACCACGTACCGTCGGACTGTGGGTCGAGCCTGAAGACCGACTCGTGATCGAGTTCCATCGCGTCCCGCGTCTCGCTCCAGGGTCCAGCCGCGTTCTCGTAGTACGGGTCGGTAAACCAGACCCTGTTCTGAAGGTCGATGGCCAGGTCGTTAGGGATGTTCAGACGCTTCCCCCCGAAGCTATCGGCAAGCACGGTTGTCGTGCCGTCGGGCTCGTAGCGCACGACCCTTCTGGCGTCGCCTTCGCACGCATGAAGCCGGCCGTCTGGGTCGAACACCGTTCCGTTGGCCTGGTTCGTGTTGTCTTTGTACACGGATGACTTGCCTGAAACGGGGTCGAACCGCATTATTCGACTGGATGGAATATGGGTGAACAGCAGCACATTGCCGTCCCACGCCGGTCCCTCGGTTACTCCACCGTAAGGCCCGTCTAGAAGCTCAAACTCCCAGCTCATTCACGCCTCCCTGATGTGATGACTACAGTGCCGACGTAGCCTTCAGCAGTCTCTCTAGCTAGATTACTTCCTCTGATTCGCCGACCCTCGCCGCGGCTTTGCCGGTGACCCTTTCACCGACCTCCTTGATGGCGCCGAACTCGTCTCGGAAGCCGTTGTGCATGGTCCGCGCATCGGAGGAGTAAAGTACGAATCGTGCGCCCTCGCTCAACCATTTCTGTGTGAGCGCCACTGTCTGGTGGTGGATCAGCACGGGAGTGTCGTGCTCCTGGCAGGCGCCGATGATCCGGCGCAGTGCCTCCTCGTACTCCGGGTGCTCGACCTGGTCCGGAATACCCAGAGATATCGTCAGATCGTTGGGCCCGACGAATATGGCGTCGATGCCGTCAACGTGGAGGATGTTCTCCAGGTTCTCGATGGCGGGCACGCTCTCGATTCCGATGATGCAGACGTTACTGCGGTTCCGTTCTTCCAGGTACGTCTTCGTTTCCTCGCTCGGAAGCTCTCCCGTTTCAACGGCTTTCCTAGCCAGCTCGCCTTTCAGCGGCCGCCACTTGGCCGCGCCGACGACCTCCTGCACCTCTTCTACGGTCTCGCAGTACGGAGCCAGCACGCCCTGCGCCCCCGCGTCATGGTGACATAGTGGGAATCGGGAATGGGGATCCGAACGATTGGGACTACGCCGGAGCCGGTAAAGGCCGCGAGAAGATCGGCGATGTCGCTTCGGTCGCGTGGTGCGTGCTCGGTATCGATGATCACGTAGTCGAGCCCAAACCCGGAGATAGGTGTGACCCAACGCGGGTTCCGGCTCATGCTCAGCATCGTCCCGTAGACAACGCCTCCGGACCTGACCGTCTTTTTGAGCTGTTCTCCGTTCACTGTGCCACCTACAACTCCATATTCGCGACTCGAAGGGCTGTATGATTGTATCTGCCGTGTTTGGGGTGTCAAGTATGATTCCCTCGTAAAAACCCGTTTTGAGGAAGTTCCAGCGCTTTAGCACATCTGAGCGCTACCGTATGTTGGGGTAGGACACGGAACAGAGACTGTATATTGTACCCAGGCAAGGGTACGGTTGTTCTAATTCGACCTGCACAGACTTTTTACGAGAGAATCAAGTATGCCTCCGCCCCAACGAACGAGTGGAAATTCGGGCTACGAATTCCTATAATGTGGTCACAAATGTGTCTACATGGCGATACCTGGAGGTCGTGATGTTGCAGGTAGGAGTAAGGGAACTTAAACAGCGGACCAGCGACATCCTCCGCCGCGTCCGCGAGGACCACGAAACGGTGACCGTGACCCACCGAGGGAAAGCGGTCGCGCGAATAGTGCCGTTGGACGATTGGGAGGCGAAACAAGCGGAAGCTGAGGTTGTCCTCGCTGAGATGGATCAGCTTGCCAAGGAGATCAGCGCGCACTGGCCGCCGGGAGTATCTGCCGTGGACGCGGTTAGACAGCAACGGCGGGAACTCTAGTTTGTACGTAGTAGACGCGAGCGTGTGGGTAAGCCGCATCCTCCGTGGCGAGACCAACCATCAGGCGAGTCGTCGTTGGTTCATTGAGTTGGTGCGAAGCAGGGACACGGCTATGGTCCCGTCGTTGGTGCTCCCGGAGGTCGCCGGGGCAGTCGCGAGGCGCACTGGCGTACCGACTGAAGGGCATCAGGCTAGTGCCTTGATGGGACGCCTACCCAACACTCGTCTTGTACGGATTGATATCAGCCTGGCAAGGTTGATTCCCTCGTAAAAACCCGTTTTGAGGAAGTTCCAGCGCTTTAGCACATGTGAGCGCTACCGTATGTTGGGGTAGGACACGGAACAGAGACTGTATATTGTACCCAGGCAAGGGTACGGTTGTTCTAATTCGACCTGCACAGACTTTTTACGAGAGAATCAAGGTTGGGCGCCCAGATCGCGGCCGACGTCGGCCTAAGCGGCGCCGACGCGCTGTACGTCGCGCTGGCCCAGACGTTTCAGGTCCCGCTCGTCACGTGGGACAAGCAACAGATAGACCGCGGTGGAACCGTAACAGAGGTCGTTACGCCGGCCTCGGTTGCACAAGAAGATAACCACGATCGGTAAGGAGAACCAGAATGCGACTGGGAGCTCACGTATCGACAAGCGGAGGCCTCAGCAAAGGGATCGAGCGGGCAGAGGAGATGGGCGCTGAGACCGCGCAGATCTTCGCGTCATCGCCTCGGATGTGGCGTTTCATCGAACCGTCAGAAGACGCCGTGCTCGAGTTTCGCCAAAAAGCCGAAGCAGCCGACGTCTCTCCCGTTTTCATTCACGGGAGCTATCTGATCACCATCGGCGGCGAACCGGAAATGCGCCAGAAGTCGGTCGACCTGCTGACGAAGACCATGAACGTCGCGGGCCGGATCGGCGCGGCTGGGGTGATCTTCCATGTCGGCGCCCACCATGGCGCTGGCTTCGACGGGATCCTGATGCCGTATAGGGCCGCACTGCAAGACGTTCTCGAGAATAGCCCGGAAGACGTCTGGTTGATCTTCGAGAACAGCGCAGGCATGGGGTCCCACATGGGCTCGTCATTCAAAGAGATGGCCAAGCTGCTTGACGCACTCGACAGTCCTCGGGCGATGGTCTGCCTCGATACCCAACACGCTTTCGCGGCCGGCTACAACCTTCGCGAGTCGGATGGCATCGACGCGGCGATGGACGAGTTCGACCGAGAAGTGGGACTTTCCCGGCTAGCGGCGGTCCATGCCAACGATTCCAAGGTCAAGCTAGGCGGTGGAGTCGACCGGCACGAGAACATTGGGGAAGGGCACCTCGGGAAAGAAGGCTTCGAGACGATCATAGGGCACCCGGCATTCGCAAAGGTGCCGTTTGTTTTAGAAGTCCCTGGCGCCGACAAGAAGGGGCCTGACAAAGAGAACCTGGACCGTCTGAAGGCTATCCGCGAGGGACTAGGAGTACCGGCGTAGGTTTCCGGCGAGACGGGCTACCTGAAAGGAATCAGTTGGTCGAAAAGACAGACGGGCGTTCCAAGCAGTACAGAGAATACCTCGACGCCGAGCTGGAGGCTGCCGCGATCTACGGAGCGCTCGCCGACACAGAGACGGACCAGACCCGTGCTCAGGTGTTCCGGGACCTCGTGGCCGCGGAGATGCGGCATGCTTCGCGCTGGGCGGAGAAGCTCGGAATCGACGGCGCGACGCTTCAGCCCGCCAGTCCCGGCCTTAAGGTCAAGGCGCTCCAGTGGGCCGCCCGAAGGTTCGGCACCAGTCGTGTGCTTCCTGTGCTCCTCAGGCTGGAAGCGAAGGAAGTCGACGCTTACGCGGCCGACCCCGAGGCCTTCGATCTGGTGGGGGAGGAACGTCAGCACTCTCGTGTTCTCCAGCAGCTAACGCACCCGTCAGGGTTTCCCAAGGGAGTGAGTGGAGGAGGGCGATTGAGGGCCGCCGTACTCGGTGTCAACGACGGCCTGGTCTCGAACTTCAGTCTAGTCATGGGAGTGGCAGGAGGCACCGCAGGCGCCGTAGGTGGAGGAGGTGACCCTGAGTTTATACTCCTCGCAGGTGTGGCCGGTCTGCTGGCAGGCGCGTTTTCGATGGCGTCGGGCGAGTACATCTCGATGCGGTCCCAGCGGGACATCTTCGAGCACGAAATGCGCAAAGAGGCCATCGAATTACGGGAGTGGCCTGAGGAAGAGGAGGAGGAGCTGGCCTTGATCTACCAGGCGAAAGGGCTATCGCCCGAGGAAGCAGGCCACCTCGCCAGCCGGATAATGTCGGACCCGAAGGTAGCCCTGGACACGATGGCCCGCGAGGAGCTCGGCCTCGATCCTTCTGAACTCGGTTCTCCATGGGGCGCCAGCGTCGTTTCCTTCGTTGCATTCGTCTCCGGAGCCGTGGTACCCATAGCGCCTTACATCTTCGACGCGGGGGATTTCTCCATCGTGCTGAGCGCGAGCCTCAGCGCGGTCGCACTGGCAGCCGTAGGAGCCATGTTGGGCGCGATGTCGGGCCGAAACGTTTTGTGGGGTGGCCTGCGCATGTTGCTGGCCGGGGGAGCCGCCGCCACAGTGACATTTACCGTGGGCAGCCTGATAGGCGTTTCTGTTTCGGCTCTCTGAGACAAAGCACCGCATCGGGGTGTTCGAGCCGACGTGTGGCGCGACCCGGTCGCCCAAACTACCAGTGATATGATTGAAGCCTGTGCGGTTGTGTCCGGGACGGGGGTACGGAGTGTAGTCGATGGTTCGCATGTGGCAGACGTGGAAGGACGAGCGAGGCATCACCGGCCTCGAGACCGCCATCGTGCTCATTGCCTTCGTCATTGTCGCCTCGGTGTTCGCATTTACGATTCTGAGCACGGGATTGCTCGCCACCGATAAGACACGAGAAACGGTGCTCGGAGGACTGGACGAGACTTCGGCCTCGCTTGCACTTCGCGGCTCACTGATCGCAACTGCGAATGTGGCAACAACCACGCCGTACGTCGAGACTATCTCTTTTCAGGTCACGGCGGCCGTCAGCGGAGGCTCGATCAACCTATCTACTTCCACGGCCATCGTTACCTACATCGACGAAGACCAGGTCGTGAACTCGCCCGCGCTAGTCTGGACGACTGCTTGGCTGAGCGGAGCCAGTGGGCCCATGCTTGATGCGGGAGAGCGGGTCGAGATCGTGGTGACCGTGTCGTCGCTGACAACGAAGCTCGAAGCCAGGAAAGAGTTCACGATCCAGCTCAAGCCCCCGAGCGGCGGCATACTCATACTCCAGAGGACCACCCCCGCCGAGCTGACGGGCGCCGTCGACCTGGGATAGACCAAAATCGGCGAGAATCTAGAGTGAAGAATGTCGTCTCGCCGCGACCATGGAGGAATGTTGAGATGTTCACACAGGTCAGAGCCACGGCGATATCCATCGAGCCGAAGAAGTGGGACAAGGCCGCCAACGCCGATAAGGTGGAGGCCTTCGTCCGCGAGGCCTCAAGGGACGAACCCGACCTCATCGTGACGACGGAAGGTGTCCTAGAGGGGTACGTGGTGATGGACGTGATCGAGGACCCCAGCCGCGCTGACGAGATGATCGAGCTTGCCGAGCCGGTTGATGGTCCGTACATCAAACGGTTTCAGAAACTGGCGCGACAGCTACGCACTTGCCTGTGCATGGGATTTGCCGAGCGGATCGGAAACGAGGCCTACAACGCCGCTATCTTCATCGATACCGAGGGCGAGATTCGTGGCAAATACCACAAGACCATGCTGGCGGAAGGCACCGATCCGAGTTGGCGTTTCAATCGACTGGGCCGGTCCATTAGAGCCTTCGACACCCCCTTTGGTCGCGCCGGTATCGTAATCTGCAACGACCGATGGAGCCCGATCATTACGCGCAGCCTTGTGCTGGATGGCGCGCGTCTGATCCTGATCTCGTCTTACGGGTCGAAGGCCCGGGAGCAGAACGAGACAGTTCTTGCGCGCGCCAGAGAGAATGGCGTCCCAATCATAGAAGCCAACCGGGGGATGAACCTGATAATCAGCAAAGGCGAGATCGTGGCCTACAAATGGGGCAGTGACAAGATTACAACGGCAACCGTCGAGATACCGACAGCGCCATCCGTCCATGCCGCTCGAGCGCTTGAGGCTGAATACTTGGCGTTACAAGGCCCAGAGATGGCCCGCCGTTACCGTGAAATGATGAAACACCTGAAAGGTGAACCGAGCCTACGTGAACTCGCGGAAGGGGGCGAGCTGATCGCGAGCGAGCCGGAGTAGTAGATCTGATAGTGCCGCAGTCGAGGCGGCCAGTGACTACGAGTCAGACTTCTCTACGACCGTGACAGCCGACCGCATATTCACGGGGTGTAGCTTGCAGTAGTAGTTGACGGTGCCAACCTTGTCGAACGTATAGCGGAAGCCCCGTTCGGGCTCGATACGGTTGCTGTCGAACAGTTCGGTCTCCTCTTGAGCCGGAAAGTGTGTCACGGTGTGAGGAGAGCGGTCTTGGTTCTCCCATGTGACGACGGTGCCGACTTCAATTTCAATAGTCTTGTGCTGGAAGTTCTTGATCGCAAGCTCAACTTGAGGCACGTTGGGATCGATCGCTGGTAGGGGAGTGTGTGTAGGGAAAGGGGTCGCCGCCGGGCTCGCGAACGCACACGACACAGCAAGGACAGCGACAACGGCGCCTGCCAAGATCAACCTTTTCACATTAGTCCTCCTGATTCCGGCCCGAGGTAGCTTTTCGTCCACTATCGGCCCGGATCCCCCCCTGATCAGTTGGCAGCACTAACTGTCAAACTGGGCGTCCGCTGGCATAAATGTAGCGCCTGAGGCTGGTCCCAAAGGCGCTGGACGGAGTGTACCACCGGCCATACGGCCCGTCAACAACCACGCCACGCGTGTGATAGGTCAGTGATTGTGACACCCCTTAACTGTTCAGTGAAAATGTCACCATGGAGACAATCACATTGAATAGGAAAGAGCAGCAGCGGATCATAGTCTTGAATCGGGTGGAGAGTAGAGAACTGACGGCCGCCCAGGCGGGTGAGCTGATGGGTTTGTCAGTGCGCCAGGTCCGTCGGTTGTTGGCGGCGTACCGGCGGGAGGGAGTGGTCGCCATCGCCCAGCCTCACTGACCGTATGCGGTGTTCGTGAGCGGGTAGTTGCCCTTGCCGCCGGCCCGTACGATGGTGCGAACCACACGCACCTGAGTGAGTTAATGGCCGAGCGCGAGGGCCTGTTCCTGTCCCGGTCCACCGTGCGGCGGGTGCTACTACAGGCGGGCATCAAGACGCCGCGCCGCCGACGAGCACCCAAGCACCGTCGCCGGCGCGAACGCTATCCTCAGGAGGGGATGATGCTCCAGGTCGACGGCAGCCGCCACGACTGGCTCCAAGGACGCGGTCCCTGGCTCACGCTCATCGGCGGGATAGACGACGCCACCGGCACCGTTCCCTACGGATGCTTTCGTGAACAAGAAGACTCATACGGCTACATGCAGTTGTTGCAAGGGGTCATCCAACGCAAGGGCATCCCCCTTACCCTCTACAGCGATCGCCACAGCACCTTCACGGTGAGCCGTGCTCAGAATGAGACCTTGGAGGAGCAGCTGACGGGCCAGACTCCCCAGACGCAAGTGGGCCGTGCGCTCAATGAGCTGGGCGTCCGGTTGGTACTCGCCCATTCGCCCCAAGCCAAGGGCCGCATCGAACGACTCTGGGGGACCTTCCAGGACCGGCTGCTGATGGAGCTGCGCCTGGCCGGAGCCAGCACGCTAGAGGAGGCCAATGCTGTACTGGCGGACTTCCTGCCACGGTTCAACTCCCGGTTCGGCGTTCCCGCCGCCCAGCCGGGTGCCGCCTACCAGTGCGTCCCTGCGGGAACGGACCTCGCTGGCATCCTCTGCTTCAAGTACCAGCGGACTGTGGCGGCTGACAACACCGTGCGTTTCGAGGGTCGCACGTTGCAGATACTGCCCGACCCCCATCGGGCCAGCTATGCCCGGGCACGCGTCGAAGTCCAACTACGGCTCGACGGAGAGCTTATCGTCACCTATCAAGGACGTGCCCTCCTCTCACAGGATGCTGCCCCAGGTACCACTTCTCTCCGTGCACAGAACCGGCCACAGCGCAATGGTAACCAAGACACTGCTAGAGGCAAGGCGCCCATCGGCGACTCGCCTCTACCTCGAAAACCAGCCCCCCACCACCCCTGGCGAAGGCCCTTCAAATCACCCGCCAGGACAAATTCACTGAACACTTAGGGGTGACATATTGACTGGACAACGACACAACCACGCCACGCCGCCAGAGCGGGACAGATGATGGCCCAGCGGGGGCGGTCGCGCTCCCACTGGGCCATCCTAGTCCGGTCCTGAGCGAAGGGGGCCGCCCCGCGCGGGGGGCCTCCGGCGGCACTACGCTAGCTTAGTCGTCCTGGTCGCAGGCGGCTGCCGTTAGCCGCTGGAAGGTGATCCTGCCGTCAGTGCCCCAACAGTAGAAGTACGTCGAGCTAGCGTTCTGGAAGTACCGGGAGTAGAGCGGCACGGTGTTAGTCCCGGTTGGCTGTGCCGTCCAGGCGCCGACTGCGGTCGCAGCGGCGCCGGTGTTGGCAGTCAGCGATGTGAGCGCCTTCTCGGCCATCATATTCTCGAAGCCGGTCTGGATAGTCTCTTTCTCAGTTACCCTTTGGGCGGTGGTGCCCGTCTCGCCGAATTGCACTACCTGGGGTACGATAGCCGCGGCCAGCGCGACTATGATTCCCACTACGATCAAAAGTTCTATCAACGTGAAACCTGATTCATTGCTCCGCTTCATCGAATATCCCCCTTCTGGGTTTTAGTATTCGGGTTTGAGTCCGGCGCTTCCGGATTGCGCCTCGCCCACCCTTTCGATGGCCCAACCATAACCGGGACTCTGGCCGCTCTCCCTCGTCCAAGGGTCACAGTTTGGCTAGTACTATCAGGCAGGCACCATAGGGAGAGTCCGGTCGACAGCGGCTGGCGACAAAGGGGCCGACAGATTGCTCGGAAAGGTGCGCTAGGGAGCGCTATCCTCTTCGCTCGACGCACCCGGGACGCTAGCTTCGATGACAAAAACGACGCTGTCCCGCCGTACGGGAGCAGCTGGCTGTGCGCCGCCTGCCAGGCCGGCTAGTATCTCAGCCGGAGACGTGCCTCCGATCGCTGGGCCAGAGGGAGCGCCTCCACCGGCGCTGAACCGGCGCAGAACTACGTCTTCGAATAATCCCGAATCTTTGATGTTGTTGGAATACAAGATGGCGTCTTCGACCGTTGGCGCCAGTCCTTTTCAACTCGAAGATATCCCGAGTCGGCGTGAACTCAGAGACGGTTACTCCCTCCGGTTTGGTCTTTACCGTGATCGTTTCAATCTTCTCGAACCAGGCGGCAATATCGTCGACACGCCCCGCAAGATCGTCGAGCTGAGCACTCATTGCCAAGGCCAGCTGGCGTGCCTCTCTGGCCCTAAGTTGGAGCACTTCCGCGGTCTTCGCCGACAACCGATGTCTTGCCGCCTCTTCCTCGGTCGCCGCGAGCTGGGCTACTAAGGCGTCGCTCTCGACTTTGATGTCATCGACTCTCGGAGTCAAGTTGAAGACCGCGACGGCAAATAGGGTCAACGCTAGAAAGACCGAAACTGGCACGATGGGCAACGGGGCCGGCAAATGCTGCGGGGAAAGCAGGCTCAACGGCACCGCGTCCCCGGCCGGCGCGCTCTTGAACCCCGTGGGCCTCGCCTGGTCGAGCAGAGCGAGGCCAATGGCGTCAGTGTACTCGGATACTGGGAACCCTTCCGGGTACTCGACGGGCGGCGATGGCGTCAGTATCTCGCGGCTCAGCATGGCCCGCAGCACCGACGTTAGATCTCCGTTTTCGGGCACACGGCCACTTACCACCACCGGTACGCGTGCGCTGTCTTCTGCCTCTTCGTGGGTCTGCCCAAAGCCCTCAACCTGTTCGACGGCCCTCGCAAGCGCCTCGGCCTTGTCTTCGATGCTCTCGTCGCCGCCGGTGGCCAGGACTTGGTGCACCGCTCGAGGCACACTCTTCTGGATCAGAATGACGGCGGTCCGGTCCTCCTGGAGATGCACAAGAACGGCGTCAGGGACGCCTGCCGCGAGACCGAGAGCGGTCGCCTGAGAGTAAGTCGCAGCGGGACCCAGGCCCGTCGTTTTGATCACGTCTACGTGCGAGTCGACCAGTTGACGGCGTACCGCGATCGCAACGGCTTCATTCGACTCCCTGAGTCGCTGGTACTTGATGTCGACCTCGTCCGCTGCAAAAGGAATCTTGATTCCCTCGTAAAAACCCGTTTTGAGGAAGTTCCAGCGCTTTAGCACATGTGAGCGCTTACCGTATGTTGGGGTAGGACACGGAACAGAGACTGTATATTGTACCCAGGCAAGGGTACGGTTGTTCTAATTCGACCTGCACAGACTTTTTACGAGAGAATCAATCTTGTCTAAGACCTCCTGCTCGACGATCTGCTGCAAGAGGCCGCGGGTCTTTTCGGGTAGTTCGAACTGACGGATTAGCGGGGTGTAGAACGGGAGGTCGGTGACAAAGCGCCCGTATCGCGCATCAAGGCCCTCCAATAGAACTCGAATCCGATCAGTCTCCTCCATTGGGCCGACGCCATCGTCGGTGGACGTATTGCCCTCGTTTGGATCCGAGATACCCCAGCCTACAATCTCGTTCCCGTCAAATAGGAGAGCGCGTATGACATTGCCCTCGACGCTGACAGCGACCGTCCGGTTACGGAACTTGAGCTCCACGGCCCGGCGAAGGTTGCGATAGACTCGGCGCGCGCGCACCGACAGTGGCTGCGGCAGGAAATGAGTTTCGTCTACCGGCGGATGAACGGTCGCGGCCACCTCTGCCGCCGGAGCCTCTTCCGTCGGGCGCGAAAGCCTGCTTCGGAGCGTCGCGATTAGTCTGCCCGTTGTGGACTGCGGCTGAGGCGGCGGCTCCTCGACCTCCGATTCCCTCGTTATGGTAGCGGTAGCCGGTCTTTCAATCGCGCGGGTGACGGGCGACACCGCCTCCGCGACCGCTGGTAGCGCCGCACCGGCCTCGACGGGTGGTTCAGCAGGCTTGGCTTCAGCGGCAGACGCCGGCGACTCCTCGGCCTCCGTCACCGGCACGCGAAACACGAACGTCGTGGTGGCGGCTCCAAGCCTTATCCGGTCGCCGTCCTTTAACAGTTGGCCTTCGTCTGCGATCTTACGTCGGTTTACAAAGGTGCCGTCGGTGCTGCCTAGATCGCGGAGGAGCAGCCCGCCCTCCGCTTCGACTATCTCCGCATGCTCGCGTGATACTCCTTGCTCCAAGACCTCAACGTCATTTCCCGGTTGTCGGCCGAACGAAGTCGACGCGTCGAGCTCTATACGCTCGTCTTCGCGAGGACCGCCTTCGACTATTAGATACGACCGATCAGCTGATTCCATCTACCTCGCTCGTTGTTCGTCTGTGCTGCTGTCTCGAGAAAGCTCTCGGCGACGCCGGGGACAGTGGACCGATCCATGCCTTCCGGCGACTGCTATCCCAGACGTCAGGTTCCCTCTTCAGAGGGCGTCTGAGGCGACAATAGGAAACGAAAGTCCACCGACGCAGTAGGGATTCGCCCGAATCCGGACAGTCTAGTATCCGTGATGTCGACGAACGGCATCTCCTCGTGCAGGTTCTTAAGGAACTCGAGTATCTGGTTGTGAGTCTGGCCGGTCACAACCATCGCCACGAACTGAGTCCTGTACTCAAGAAATTCGTCAGTGTGGGTTCCGGTCCCCTCCACGGATATCGAGGCGATCGTAACTCTGCCAGTCTGCGCTGCTACATCGCTGACGCGACCCAACAACCGGTCGATTTCGGAAGTCACGTCTACTTCTTGCAATGTCGGGTTGGCGTCGACGATTCTGAGGGTCGTTTCTCCTAATTCAGGTGTGGTAGAATCGTTCCAAGCTACAAACCAGTTGTGACGATTGTCGGGTTCGAAGATGCCAATGGGGCACGACATCCCCTCGACGAACGTTACGCCCTCTTGAGCAGGACACGACATGACGTAAACGCCGTCGTCGCCGCCGACTTTTTTCAGACGGAAGTCGCCATCGGGTACGAGGTTGACCCGTATGTCTCGAGCGGTTGACGTATTGTGGTAGCTGAAGATGTGGAGCGAGCCCAGGGTCAGCGCCGTTGAAGTTGGTCCGAGCAGAGTTGAACCGGTTTCCGCGTCGAACATCGAAAGCTCGATCTCCGTGGCCTGGGGAGCGCCCTCGTTATCGCCTGTGGTGGAAACTCCAAGCCGAACGACTTCGCCTTCGGACGCCTTTACGAGCCAGTCCTGCACCCACCGCCCATTGAACCGAATCCCACGATGGCCTACCGCCAGGTTCGGGTTGTCAGAACCGATGCGATAGTGGCGTGCGTTGCCGCTGTGCTCGACTGTCGCTCTGTATTCGAACCGCGGCGTCAGTTGCAGGCTTAATTCCGCACCATCATCGCCAAGAAAGCTCGGATGGACCACGGAAGTGCTTGTTGCCCCGTCGTTGTCGACGACGCTGAGCTCGTAACGTTCAATGCTAAACTCTCCGGCCCAGTCCTCTAGCTGCCGCTTTCGAGCCGCTACGTGTTGCTCCAGTACGGCAAGGTCAGACAGAGGCGCGGCCAACGACCGTTGCAGCTCATCGATCTTGCTCTGGGAGCTTTCTCGCTGGTTCCAGGCGCTTAAGCCCGAATCCACCGAGGGAGGGCGTCGGGTTAGCATCCTGAAGTGGCCAGAGGGTGCTCTTCTGAATCTGGGATAATGGTTTTGTAACAGCAAAACAGTCCCAGAGAAGGAGCACCCAATAGATGCTACCACGCAACCAGCCCGACCGTATCCGTATCGTCTTTGACGATCACCGCCTGGTGGCCAATGCCGGTCTGCTCCTGCCGGCCACCCTCGCCCGGCATCTGGGCCTGCGGGAACTCGTTGACCATCACCTTGACCTGGGCGGCGCGCCGGGGCGGGCCAACACCGGAGACAAGCTGATGACCCTGGTGGCCTCAGCCATGGCCGGCGGCGACTGCATCGACGACGCTGATGTGTTGCGCACCGGGGGGACGGCCTGCACCCTGGGCGGCACGGTCAAGGCGCCATCCACCCTGGGCACCTTCCTGCGCAGCTTCCGGTGGGGCCACGTCCGCCAGCTGGACCGGGTGAGCCGGGAGCTGCTGGCCCGGGCCTGGGCCGCTGGGGCCGGACCCGGCGACGCGCCGTTCACCATCGACCTCGATTCCACCATCTGCGAGACCTACGGACTGGCCAAGGAGGGCGCCCGCCACCACGGCTATACCGGCAAGCGGGGCTACCACCCACTGCTGGCCATCGCCGCCGGCACCGGAGACGTGCTGATGTCCCGGCTGCGCGAGGGCCGGGCCAACACCGCCCGCGGCGCCGCCCACTTCCTGCGGGAGACGGTGGGACGGGTGCGCTACGCCGGGGCCAACGGACGACTCACGCTACGGGCCGACAGCGGGTTCTACACTCATGGCGTGGTATCCGTCTGCCGCAAGATGGATGTCCGCTTCTCCATCACCATCCGCCAGCATAAAAGCCTGCACAATCTCATCGAGGCGATACCCGAAGATGCCTGGACGCCGATTCCTTACTGGATGGACGGCGCCGCCGATGTGGCCGAGACCACCTGCACTCCCTTCCAGAGTGAACCTGACGCCGCGCCGGTGCGGCTCATCGTCCGGCGTGTGAAGCCCACGCCCGGTTCCCAGCTGGCCCTCTTCGCCACCTACAGCTATCACGGCTTCATCACCGACCGGGACGGGGAGATGCTCGAACTGGAGGCCGACCATCGCCGCCACGCCGAGATCGAGAATGCCATCCGAGACCTCAAGCACGGTGTGGGGTTGAACCATCTCCCCTCGGGCCGCTTCGCCGCCAACGCCGCCTGGCTGGCGGTACAGGTGATGGCCCACAACATCGCCCGCTGGACAGCGCGCATCGGTCTGGGCGAGCAGGTGGTGACCACCAAGACCCTCCGGCGGCGGTTCTTCTCCCTGGCCGGACGGATCACCCGCTCGGCGCGCCGCCTCACACTGCATCTGCCACAGCGCTGGCCTTGGGAAGCCCAGTTCGATCGTGCCCTGGCCCGATTGCGCGCCCTGCCACTCCCTGCCTGACGGCGGCGGCGGCAACCGGCCGCCATCCGGCCAACCGAACGTCCCCGCGAACTCGCGCCAGTCCGGTCTGCGAGTGCCTCTTGCTGTGTCCTCTCCCCGCTATCTCGCCCTGACCAACATTCGCAGACGGTCACAAAGTCTCCCCGCGGCAACTGAAGACAAACACCGGCCCCCCTCTACCCCAAATCGTGCCCGGACCATCGCCCTCCCTTGCCCCTATCGCCCGTTCCGCTGCTGCATAGTCATCCCTTCGGTGGATTTGGGCTAAGTACTGAGTTGCCTGAAGCCCAGCATATCCGACCAGTAGAACGCCCAGAACAGCGGCGACAGCCGCCCATGGTTTGACTTTGGGAAGGCGATTTCTCAGGGAGGTGGCCATCGCGCCTCGTTTACACGTTGCGCCGACGCGTCAAGTTTAGTTCTGCGCCTTGCCGGCCGCCTCGAGGATCGGGAGCATCACCGAGAGCATCATGACAAGGACCAGACCGCCGACGGCGAGTGTAGACAGCGGCTCGGCCACCGCTATCATCTTCTCGATTCGGTCTTCGAACTGCTTCTCGTAGGCATCTGCGAGCTCTGCCATCGTCCTTGGCAAAGTGTTGCTTTCCTCGCCTATGGCGAGCAGCTCGACGAACATCTCCGGGAGTATCGGGTGCCGCAGCAACGCGGCCGACATCCGGTGTCCGTCGATGAGGCTCTGGTCGGCGTCGTTCCAGGCCAGCTTGATCGCCTGGTTCTTCGCGGAGCTTCGCGCCAACCGAAGCGCCGTCGGTAGATCGACGCCGGCGCCGAGAAGGGCGGCCATGATTCGCGAGAAACTGCCCAGTTCAGACGTGAGGACCAACGGCCCGAACAGCGGCGCGCGTGCCTTGGTCAGATCGAGTACGTAGCTTGCGCGAGGGAACCGCTGGAGGAACTTGTACACCCCTATGAAAATGCCAGCTCCGATCAATATCGTGAAGAAGTTGTCCTTTAGTCCATTCGTACCGTTGATAAGCAGCGCGGCCAGCGGGTGTAGATCGACCTCCATCTTTTCGAAGGTCGCTAGCAATGGCGGGAACGCCCCGAAGACCATGAACCCCAGCATAGCCCCCGACATCAGTATGAGGAACATCGGCATCATCATCGCCTTCATGGCCTTCGATTTCGCGCCTCGGCCGCTCTCTGGAGCATGTCGGCCAACTCGTTCAGGCCTGTCGCAAGGCTGCCGGTATACTCACCTACCTCGACAAGGCTGATGAACACGTCGTCGAAGATCTTGGGGTGCTCTTTCAGTGCCAATGTAAAGCTATCGCCGGCACTTATCCGCTCGTGAATTCGCGCGAGCACCTTTCGCATGGCTCGGCTGCTTCCCTCCGACTTGAAGCATCTCCAGCACCCGCAGTAGGGTTGCGCCGCTCGCCAGCATTGTTGAAGCCTGTCTAGTGTCCTGAGTTATGAACTCATTGCAAAAGTACTTGCTGGGGTGTACCCTCCACGAAACGCTCATGGAGGTCACCATGGCCATCGGACGCCCCATTCCTCCCTTGCACCTTTCCTCCGACGAACGCGAGAGCCTCGAGCGCTGGAAGCGGCGTCCAACCACTGCCCAGGCGCTGGCTCTGCGATCCCGGATCATTCTCCGTTGCTCCGAGGGCAAGACCAATACCGTCGTGGCCGGGGAGATCGGTCTGGCCAAGCAAACGGTGGGGAAGTGGCGGGCCCGGTTCATCGAACGCCGCCTCGACGGCCTGCTTGACGAGCCGCGGCCCGGCGGCCCACGCTCCATCACGGACACCGATGTGGAGCGGGTCGTGACCCTCACCCTGGAGACGACGCCGGCGGATGCAACCCACTGGAGCACGCGCTCCATGGCTGCGCGTACCGGCCTGAGTCAGAGCGCCATCAGCCGTATCTGGCGGGCCTTTGCCTTGCAGCCGCATCGGACCGAGACGTTCAAACTTTCGTCTGACCCTCTGTTCATCGAGAAGGTCCGTGACATCGTGGGGCTCTACCTCAACCCACCCCAGCGGGCTCTGGTCCTGTGTGTCGACGAGAATTCCCAGATCCAGGCCCTCGACCGGACGGCCCCGCTGTTGCCCATGCGCCCGGGGCAGATCGAGCGCCGGACCCATGACTACCGTCGTCATGGTACGACCTCTCTCTTCGCCGCCCTCGACGTGAAGACGGGAGAGGTCATCGGCGCCTGCCACCGTCGGCACCGGTCCACGGAGTTCCGGCGCTTCCTCGACCGGGTCGATGCGACCGTACCCCCGGACCTCGACGTGCACCTTATCCTGGACAACTACGCCACCCACAAGACCCCCGCCATCCAGCGCTGGCTGGCCCGGCGGCCGCGCTATCACCTGCACTTCACCCCCACCAGCAGCTCTTGGCTGAACCAGGTGGAGCGCTGGTTCGCGGTGCTGACAGAGAAGCAACTGCGCCGCGGGGTGTTCCGCAGCACTCGGGAACTGGAGCAAGCCATCGAACAGTACATTGACCAGCACAACGCTGCCTCAAAGCCCTTCATCTGGACCAAAACCGCAGACCAGCTACTAGCTACCATCGCCCGATTTTGTCATCGGATTCATAACTCAGGACACTAGGATCGCGCCCGCGAAAGCCCATCTCAATACCGGCAGTGAGCCAGCGATACGGACGGCGGCGATGATCAATTCTTCGAGTGTCATAGCTCCTCGTAGCAGTCGGTGAGTCTAGCATGACGCTCGAGACATCGACGGCGCATGTGCACCGCTCGCCCTGTTGGCTTGAGCGCGGCATTCCTTCAGGTCTTCCGGTTCATATAGAATCTGGACACCCTGCGGCTGCCAATCGGAGGTGCCCCGAGTATGATCCTTGATGGCCACGCGTACTGCTTCCCTCCTATGGACCTGCCTGCGGGCTATGACTCGCTGGCAGACAAGATGGTGCACATGCAGCGAGAGATCGGGGGCCATCACCAGCCGGCCTGGCGGGTCCGAGACCGCGCTTCCGCCGACAACAGCACTCTGATCGACCCAGAGACCCTCGAGCCCCGTTCAGTGACGTGGAAGCGCGATCTGGACCGCCTCGTTTGGGAATTCGAGGGCGAGACCTACACTAAGCAGTACATCCCACCCATGCTGCACAACCTCGAAGCGACCCCGGGAATGCTGATCCGAGAGATGGACTACGCCGGCGTCGACAAGGCCGTCCTCCACCACTCTCCGCATCTCGGCCTGCTGAACCCCTACCTCAGGGACGCTGTGAGCCGCTTTCCGGACCGCCTGGCCCGCCTTATCGGCGTCAAAGACGGCGAAACGCCCCTCGATCCTGACACGGCCATCGCTCAGGTCGAGGCGGAGTTTGACGCCGGAGGGACCTGCGGCTTCCAGTTCTTTCCCAAGTTCTACTACTTGGGCGGGAACACCGGGCCCTGGGACGGCGGAGCGATGCAGCCGTTCTGGGATGCGGTGGCCTCCACAAAGATGCCCGTGTACTTCACACTGGTTGGCGCTCGGGTCGGGACCCAGTACTCCGACGCTGAACGCGAAGGCTACCTCGAAGAGCAGCGCAACCTCATGCGGTGGATGGAGCGTTATCCCGACGTTCCGGTCGTAATGACGCACGGGTTCCCTTGGCGGAGCTTCCTCGAGGGCGACCGCATCATACTGCCCGAGGAAGTCTGGGAGGTGTTCAGGTCACCCCAGTGTCATATGCAGCTTCTGCTGACCATCCAGATGGGCGGCATGTGGGAGTACCCTTGGCGAGAAGCGGAATCCACGATCCAGGAGTGCGTCGAACGCATCGGCGCCGACCGCCTGATTTGGGGGACCGACATGCCGATGGTGGCCCGATTCTGCACCTATCGGCAGGCCCTGGACCAGTACCGCGTCCACTGCGAGTTCCTGTCTGAGGCAGAACGGCAAGCCATGATCGGCGGCACGGTAGCGCCTCTGTTGGGCATCGAGTTTTGAAACTCCTCGGTATCGAGACATCGTGTGACGAGACGGCCGTGGCCGTCGTCGAGGACGGACGCGCCATCCACTCCAACATCGTGGCGTCCCAGGCGGACATCCACGCTACATTCGGTGGCATCGTTCCCGAGGTCGCGTCCCGCCAGCACCTGCTGACGATCGTCCCCGTCGTTCGCCGAGCCCTGGACGAGGCCGGTGTGGAGCTGGCCCAACTCGACGGCATCGCCGTTACCAACGGGCCGGGGCTGACCGGGTCGTTATTGATAGGGGTTAACGCCGCCAAGGGGTTGGCGCTTGCCGAGGGGCTCCCACTGATCGGGATCAACCACCTCGAAGGACACGTCTACGCCGCATGGCTAGAAGAGGACCCGGAGACATCGCCGGGGTTCCCGCTGATATGCCTGATCGCGTCGGGCGGCCACACGGACCTCACCCTGATGCGGGGCCACGGCGACTATGAGCTCGTCGGCCGCACCCGAGACGACGCCGCCGGCGAGGCTTTCGACAAGGCGGCCCGTGTGCTCGGGCTGGGATTCCCCGGAGGGCCTGCTATTCAGAACGTGGCCGTGAACGGCAAGGGAGACGAGCCACCCTTCCCACGTCCTCGCGTAAAGGACTCTCTGGACTTTAGCTTCAGCGGGCTGAAGACGGCCATCCTCAGGCGCGCCGAGGAGCGTGGCTGGTACCCGCCATCCGAACGAGCTGAAATGGACGAGGGGGAGGTCGCCAAGGTTGCCGCCGCCTTCCAGGAAGCCGTCGTGGACTCCTTGACAGCTCGTGTGCTCGAATCCATTAGCCGTTTCGACGTTAAAGGCGTCCTGCTTGGTGGCGGAGTTGCAGCCAACTCTCTGCTCCGCAAAGAACTGGCGGAGCGCTCCCCTGTTCCCATCATCGTCCCCAGTCCGGGGCTTTGTACCGACAACGGGGCCATGATCGGCGCCGCCGGATGGTTCCACCTGCGCAACGGCCTTCGCCATCAGTGGGACATGGACGTAGTGCCGCAATTGAAGCTCGGTTAGTCCCTTGAGGGCAATAGGAATGTTAAAGAAGTGGCCTACGGTGTTCCAGTTCCTTCTGGCAAGCGCGATTCTTGCATCTCTTGTGACGGCGGGAGCGTGCGGCGAGATTTGCTCGTCGTGGAACCGGCTCGCTAACTAACGCGAGGAATCTCGTTGGGCAAACAGTAGCGCCACGACAGCGATTGCATTGCCGTGGCGCTATTCTTCGCCTTCGACCTGAGAACCCGTACTACCGGAACGAGAGTCTAGTCGTCGTGGTCCTTTTCGCCGGAGTCATCGTCGTCCTTCTCGTTCGAGTCGTCGTCGGCCTCGGTGCCAAGCACGGCTCCGGTTGCAGCGTCCACAGTCACTTCCTGGCCGCCTAGCTCGACCTCGAAGATGAGCTGCCCGCGCTCCATCTCGAGCTCGACCTCGGTGACATCGCCCGATGCGACCTCTCGCGCGGCCGCAATCGCGTCCTCGACGCCGATCGCGGCCTGGTCCAGAAGATGACCGCCCTCCTGAAGCCCGCTGGCGTCACCTGGAGAAGCCGCCACCGTGGCAAGCCCACCAATCCCCGCGATCGCGACCATGGCCCAGAGCGCAACTATCCATCGCTTCCGTGTAATTCCTCTCATCATTCAAACCTCCTTCCGTTATTTGGGCTAACCTCAGCCTACGACGGGTAGATGAACGCAGGATGAAGGCGCGATGAATCTGCGGTGAATTCTTGGGGCTATCTGGCGAACGGTAGGGCCACCGTGAACGTCGAGCCCTCGTCGGGAGTGCTTTCGACGCGCAATGAGCCGCCGTGGGCTTCCGCGCGATCCAACGGCCTATCGCGAGCCCCAGCCCCACGCCGCCTTCAGACCGGCCGCGTGAGTCATCGGCTCTGTAGAACCGGTCCATGATATGCGGGATGTGCTCTTCCGAGATACCGATGCCCGTGTCTTTTATCCAGAGCTCCACCTGTGCAGACCCGTCCCATCCAACTGAGATCCTTCCCCCTTGTGGCGTGTACTTAACGGCATTGCCCAGCAGATTGAGCATAAGCTGGAGGAAAAGGGTCTCATCCACCTGAACGGTCGTTTCCGGGCCGGCCGTCACCTCGATACCGATGTCCTTTTCGGCGGCCGCCGGCTTCATGTGCTCCACGGTTCCCGAGACCGCCTCGCCAAGGTCGACTGGCTCCAGAGATAGCGGTATCTCGCCCGCGTCAGCCCGGGCCAGAGTCAGTAGGCTTCCCGCGAGGCCGATAAGCCGGTCTACCTCGCTGTTCACCGACTCGAGAACGTCCCTATACTCGACGCCGGACCGGTCTATCTGCAGCGCGACTTCCACCTGACCCTTCATCACGGTTAACGGTGTCCTCAGCTCGTGCGACGCGTCCGCAGTGAACTGACGCTGCCTCCCGAAGGCGGCGTCGAGCCGCCCGATCATTTCGTCAAAGGTGCTGGCCAGCCGTCCGACCTCGTCCTCCGGCAGCTGAAGATTGAGTCGCTGCTCGAGGTTCTCTGCCGAGATCTGACGAGCCATGCCCGTTGCCTTGTCGACGGGTGAGAGGGCCCGGCCTGCTAGAAATACCCCGGTAAGGACCGCGACCACGAGGGCCGCAACGTAGGCCGCGACAGAGATCAGCAACAGGGTACGGAGCGCCTCGGATACATCTTCCTGTGATTGCCCGACCAGTAGACGTCCCACGACCTCGCCCTCGTGTACGACGTCGTAGGTGCGGACTCGGAGCTCCGACGATACGCGAGGGGCGTCGTCGGAGGGCCCAACGATGCGAACGAAACCGTCGTCTCCGTCGGCCGTAATCAAAGAACCGTCGGGCAGGACGGGCTGTCCTTCGTCGAAGCGCAAGGAGGACAGGACGCCTGAAGCTCGAGCTTCGATGGTCTCGTCGAGGTTGTGGTAGAGGGACTGTCGTAGCGTCAGGTACACCCCAGCCCCAAACACGGCGAGAATAGCCGCCAGGAGCCCCGCGTACCAGAGGGTCAGCCGAAGCCGTATAGGCATTTGCCCGTCGCCTACCTCGTCTGCGAACCAGCTATCCGGTAGCCAGCGCCTCGGACTGTCTGGATTAGCTTCTCCTCGAACGGTTCGTCGATCTTCCTCCGGAGGTTTCGGATATGCACGTCGATGACGTTCGTCGCCGCATCGAAGTCGTAGTTCCACACGTGTTCGGCGATCATCGTTCGAGTGAGGACCTGGTCGCGGTGGCGCATCAGATACTCGAGCAACCCTCGCTCTTTGGACGTCAATGAGATAGCGACGCCGTCCCGTGCTACCTCCAGGGTCAGTGTGTCGAAGCGCAGGTCGTCCACCACCAGCGACGCCGCTGAGGCCGCGGGAGGCCGTCGTGTGAGGGCTCGGAGCCGCGCCAGCAACTCCGCGAACGCGAACGGCTTTACCAGATAGTCGTCGGCTCCACTGTCGAGGCCCCTAACACGGTCTTCGATGGCATCTCGGGCCGTAAGCATTAGGACGGGCGCCTGCACGTCCCGCTCGCGGAGGGTGCGGCAGACCTCGATGCCGCTGAGCACGGGCAGCATCACGTCGAGAACGATCACATCAAAGGAGGCGACGTCGGTCCACTGGAGGGCTTCCTCGCCGTCCGACGCAACGTCGACGGCGTACCCTGACTCAGATAGTCCCCGACTGACGGAGTCAGCTATGCGGGTCTCGTTTTCGACCAGCAACACGCGCATGGTCGCCAGTATACCTAAGGAAAATGAAGGGGAGATGAACGTCGAAGGCGCGAGGGACTACCAGCTGGTGTGTGGCGGATCGCCAGATTACCGAGGGGCGAAGGGTCGATCGGCCCCAGTCGATCTGCCGCCGTTCTTGAGCTGGAAAAGGCGGTTGACGAACGCTCCAGTGTCTTCAGAGTTTGCTTCTGAAGCGACGCCGCATTCGACATCGGTTGCACCGGCACGAATCTTGATACTCAGGTTCTTTGGCATCATGATATGGTCGACGACCAGGTACACTCCGATCAGGACCACGGCGATCCCGGCCAGCGGAGACCACGTCGGCGAGTCCCAGACCTGCCACAGCATGATACCGACCAGTAGAGAGAGGGCGCCCCATACGTAGCCGCCGTACCCACGGCCCTGGCTGGCCACCTCGACCGCCTCAACGTCGTGTAGCGAAACGAAGACGGCGCTGCGGCTGCCCCCGTTGTTGTTGAGATGGATCACGCGCTGGTCGGTCAGAAAGACAGCCTGACCCGATCCGCCGCCGTTCCCGTTGTCGCCGAGAGTGAGGCCTGTGTCGAGCCGTTCGCCCTCGAGGAGCATTCCGCTTTCTATCCCCAGACTCTCTATCTGGTCGGCTTCTTGTGTTTCAGCGCTCACGGCTCCATTATAGCCGCAACACGCGCGCAATGGACGGCTTACGTCACGTTTGCTATCCTCTTTGCTCTGCCGCTCGGACGACCCGATTCGAGAACAGTCTGACCTGAAGCGGCCACGACACAAAGGAACCGTAGTGGAACGCCCGATCTTCAAACCAGTAGGAACCCCAGTCGAGGAACTGGATACGCCGACTCTCGTCGTCGACGCGACCGTGCTGGAGCGCAACATCGAGACGATGGCCTCGTTCTTCGAGAGCAGTCAGGCCAAGCTGCGGCCCCACGTCGAGTCGCACCTGTGTCCCGCCGTTGCACACAAGCAGCTCGCAGCCGGCGGGACCGTGGGAGGAATCGCTGTAACGACGCTCGGACAAGCGGAAGTATTTGCGGCGAACGGGTTCTCGAATATCTCCATAACCAATGTCGTCGTGACCTCTCAGAAGATCGCGCGGCTGTGTGCTCTCGCCCAACAAGCATCGATTACTGTAGCCGTCGACAATCCGACGAACGTCGCCGACCTCTCCGAGGCGGCTACGGATCAAGGAGTCACGCTCCACATCGTCGTCGACGTCCACACGCGCCTTGATCGCTGCGGTGTCGAGCCCGGCCGGCCCGCGGTGGAACTCGCTGAGAGCGTCGCGAGGTCGAAGCGTCTCGATTTCGCCGGCTTTACGACCTACGAAGGCACGATCCTGGAAGACGATCCAAATACGCTCGCGAGCGAGTCCCGCAAATGGATCCAGATGGTCCTGGATAGCCGTGAAATGGTCGAAAAGGCGGGAATCGAGGTCAAAGTCGTCAGTGTCGGCGGGACTCACAACTTCGAAGTCGCGGCGTCCATTGAAGGCGTTACCGAAGTACCGGCGGGCACCTATGCATTGATGGACCACCGCTACGCCCCACATCGGCCGCAGTTCGAGCCCGCAGCAAGAGTGATCTCAGCCGTTGCCAGCATCCCCGAGCCGGGAAACGTGATCACCGATGCCGGCCAGAAGGCCGTGGGCGCCGACACCGGGTTGCCAAGCGTGGACAACCTGCGCGGAGCAACCATTCGCGGACTCAGCGCCGAGCATGGCATCATCGACGTCGAGGCCTCGGTCAGCGATCGGGTCAGTCTCGAAGACAGAGTGTGGATGACGCCCTGGGACGTCGGAACGTGCGTCAACCTCCACGACTACATGAGCGTCGTCCGAGACGGCCGGCTGGAGGCCGTTTGGGAAGTCTCGGCCAGAGGGCGGTACCGATGAGAGGTTCATATGGATAGCTATCGCCCGATTCCCGGAACTCCCATCGACGACCTCGACACCCCGTGCCTGCTCGTAGACCTCGACGCGGTCGAGCACAACTATGCCGTCGTCGCCGACAAATACCGCGATACGGTATGCAAGATGCGGCAGCACACCAAAAACATCAAGAGCCCGATACTGGCGCGCATGCAGATCGAGACGGGCGGCACCGTCGGGGGCGTCTGTACCGCCAAGCTCGCGGAAGCCGAGGTGATGGTCGAGAGTGGCATTTCGGATATTCTGATCGCGAATCAGGTCACAACCAAGGACAAGATCGCGAGACTTTCCGCGCTCAACAAAAGCGGCGACGTCAAGGTCTGCGTCGATAACCCGAAGAACGTCGAGCAGCTCTCAGAACTCGCAGAGGCCAATGGCGTCGTGATCGGCGTGCTCATAGAGGTGGACACCTCGATGAGCCGGGCCGGCGTCCGCAGGATCGAGCAAGGCGTCGAGCTGGCGAAGCTGGCCGACAGCTTGCCAGGCGTCGCGCTACGCGGAGTGATGAGCCACCAGCACCTGATGGAATACACCGACGAGGAGAGCCGCGTCCTGACCGCGCGCAAGTTCATTCAGAAGTGTCTGGACGTAAAGGCCGCCGTCGAAGAGACCGGCATTCCCGTCGAGATGGTCTCAAGCGGAGAAAGTTTCTCCTACGACACCGCGGCGACCATGCCGGGCGTCACCGAGGTCGAAGGCGGGACCTATGCGCTGATGGGCTCCAGGTATGGCTACCTGAAGGAATTCGAGATGGCCAACAAGGTCCTGACCACCGTCGTCAGCGTTCGAGACGGGACCGCTATCGGCGACGTCGGCATGAGAGCCCTCTCGATTCCGGCCGACGCGATGCCCGGAGTCGAGCGTCCCTCCGGCATCACTGTGGATTCCATGCAAGAGGAGCACATCGTCTTCCGCACCGATGGAACGGCGACGTTATCGGTCGGAGCCAAGGTCGTCCTTGTCCCCTGGTACCAGGACATGATGATCAACCGCTGGGATAACTACATCGCTGTTCGGGGCGGCGTAGTCGAAGCTGTGTGGCCGATAGCGGGCCGCGGCTGTTTTCACTGAGAACCGACCGCTAAGGCCAAGCGGACCCTCAGACAAACAGAAGGGGCAGGTCTGAGACCTGCCCCTTCCAGTTTCTACCCTCTGCGTTCTCAGCGCTCTCTGCGGTGAAATCCCTAAGCGAGGGCGTACGCCTTCGCGTGCGGCATGCATGCGGACGGGTGCTCGGCGACATCGGCGTAGGCCGAGGTCGCGGCGATCGCGCCCTGTGCCGCGGCGGTTACCGTCTGCTTGAGCTCACCCGACGCGTCGGTCAGGTCTCCGGCTCCGAACACTCCATGGACGCTGGAGTTCATCCGCTTGTCCACCACCACCTCGTCCTTGTCGTTTAGTTCGAGCCCTAGCTGCTTCGCCAGCTCGACCCGGGGGTCGGCCCCAATCTCGATGAAGATACCGTGGATCTTCAGCTCGGTTTCACCCTCGTAAGGCCGGTCGATGACGACACTGTGGAGACCGCTCTCATCGCCCTTCAACTCGACCACGTTCGTGCTCATGAGCTGCTGAACGTTGGTGGCTTCGTTTAGCAGCCGAACGTTTACCGGCTCCGGCCGTCTGAACTCGTCCTGCCGGTAGATGATGTAAGCCTTTTCGGCATACTTGCTCAGCAGGACGGCGCCCTCCACTGCCGCATTCCCACCCCCAACCACGGCCACCGCATTTCCGCGGTGCAAAGGCGCGTCGCAGGTGGAACAGAAGGAGACGCCCTTTCCGGTCCACTCCTCCTCGTGCTCGAGGCCCAACTTTCGCCGCTCCCTGCCGACACCAAGAATCACAGTCGACGATATATAGGTGTCACCGGCATCTGTCGTTGACTCGAAGCGGTGGTCGTCGCGCTTGATCTGTGCGACCTTGTCGTCGATGATCGGCACGTCATACTTTTCGGCTTGCTCGCGGAACTTCATCATCAGCTCGAAGCCGTCGACCTCCGGGTAGCCGGGGTAGTTCTCGATCATGCCGCCCAATGCTGTCTCGCCGCCGAACGTCTCGCCGATTACGACGGCCTTCATCTGGTACCGCGCCGCGTAGAGCGCGGCGGAGAACGCTGAGGCGCCTTGGCCGGCGATCACGACGTCGTAGGTGTTTTCGCTTTCACCGCTCACTAGGCTCACTCCTCAATGGAATCGTGTTCACTTCGCTAGGCGACCGTAACACTAAGATGCTTATGCGGTCTTCCCCGATGCGCCCTCAAGCTGCGCTAATGAAATACCCGCCCCGAGTCGACGACAAGGGTCTGGCCTGTAACGCTGTCGGTCCGACAGAACTCTACTACCTGAGCGGCCACGTCGTCTTTGTCGGCAGCCCGCTTCAGCAGTGACCCTTGCGTCGCCCGCTCACGGTATTCAGGCGCGAGATTGTTCGACATTCCAGTGCCTTCGAGATACCCGGGTGCCACGCAGTTGACAAGCACGTCCGGGGCCAGAGCCACCGACATGCACTTCGTCAAGTGGATCAGCCCAGCCTTAGACACGGCGTATGGTATTGACGAGCCTGTCGGCCCAAGACCTGCCACGGACGCTATGTTGACGATGCGGCCGCTGCCTTGTTCAGCCATGGGTCCCGCAACGGCCTTGATGCAATGCATGGGCCCGGTCAGATTGATGTCGAGGATTTTGCTCCACTCTTCGTGCGTGAGAGCGTCGAGATCTGGAAAGGGAATCCACTTGTTATATCCGGCGTCGTTCACGAGGATGTCTACGCGGCCAAACCGCTCTATCACCTGAGAGACAGCCGACCGCACCTGGAGAGGATCGGTCACGTCGCATTGGACCGCCTCGGCTTCGACCTTGAACTCCTCTCTTACGTCCTTGGCCACGGCCTCGGCGCGTTCCCTGTTGGAGTTGTAGGTCGGAGCAACCACGCTTCCGGCAGCCGCCAGCGCGCGGCAGATCCGCCCGCCGAGTCCGCCGCTCCCGCCGGTGACGATAGCGGCGGCCCCCTTCAACTCCAAAGGACGGCTTCAGTGACTTCCAAGGTAGCCAGATTATAGCATGACGGCCGGCTAGATCAGCGCCCGTTGACAGCCAAGGACGTACCTGGTGCAATGGTCCGAAAGCAAGGGTCGGAGGCAAGATTGATTCTCTCGTAAAAAGTCTGTGCAGGTCGAATTAGAACAACCGTACCCTTGCCTGGGTACAATATACAGTCTCTGTTCCGTGTCCTACCCCAACATACGGTAGCGCTCACATGTGCTAAAGCGCTGGAACTTCCTCAAAACGGGTTTTTACGAGGGAATCAAGATTGAGCCTGAGTCAACTGCTGTTCGCGACGTGGTATGACCTGCTGAATGCGGGTGTTGAAAGCTGGCTGAAGCTGTACCGTGAGCAGACGGCAGGGCGCGCAAGAGGCGACGTGCTCGAGATCGGCGGAGGGACCGGCGCTAATCTGGGGTTCTACAGCCCTGACGTGCGCCTGACGATAGCCGAACCTAATCCGCACATGGTCAAGCGACTAAGCCGCAAAGCGGCAAGGATGAGCTTTCCTGTAGAGGTCGTCGCTGACGTCGGGGAGCGACTGTCCTTTCCCAACGGGAGCTTCGATAGCGTGGTGACGACACTGGTACTCTGCATGGTCAGCGACCTCAACGAGGTCATCGCAGAGGCCGCTCGCGTGTTGCGGCCTGGTGGCAGCTTCTACTTCTACGAACACGTCGCGACGGAAGGTGGGCTGAGGCGGCGTTTTGAGAACGCGTTGAACCCAGTTTGGAAATTCGCCACCACGGGCTGCAACCTGAATCGAGACATCGAGTCCGCGATTCGGCTGGCTGGATTCAGGAGCATCGACCTTACCACGTTCGACCTGTCGGTCGGTCTCCCGATCACACTGCCGAACATCGTAGGCGCCGCCCGGACCTAATGTGTGTCCGGCCTAGGAAACTGTGGCGCCCTCGTCGACCCACTCTCCCTCGAGTGGATAGCCGGACTCTTCCCAGTCCGCGATGCCGCCCGCGTACCGACGTACATTTGGGTATCCGGCACGCGTTAGCACGTAGTAGGCATATTTGCTGGCCGCGCACCCTTCGTCCGAGCAGTACACCACGATCTCGTCCTCAGGGTCGAGTAGCGACTCGGCAGCTTTGGGGTCGGTGAGATTGATCGAGCCTGGTATATGCTTGGCCAGGAACCCGAACTCCCCTAGGCACCCCGTCATTCCGGCGCAAGCCGGAATCCAGAGAACCTGAACGAGGAGCACGACGGTATTCTATACCCACCCTGGGGGACCGGCCTACGAAATCGTGGCTCCCTCGTCGACCCACTCTCCCTCGAGTGGGTAGCCGGACTCTTCCCAGTCCGCGATGCCTCCTGCGTACCGACGGACGCTCGGATATCCTGCGCGGGTCAAGACGTAGTACGCATACTTGATTCCCTCGTAAAAACCCGTTTTGAGGAAGTTCCAGCGCTTTAGCACATGTGAGCGCTACCGTATGTTGGGGTAGGACACGGAACAGAGACTGTATATTGTACCCAGGCAAGGGTACGGTTGTTCTAATTCGACCTGCACAGACTTTTTACGAGAGAATCATACTTGCTGGCCGCGCACCCCTCGTCGGAGCAGTACACCACGATCTCGTCTTCAGGATGTAGCAGCGACTTAGCGGCTCTAGGGTCGGTGAGATTGATTGAGCCTGGTATATGTTTGGCCAGGAACCCGAACTCCCCGAGGCACATGACTAGCTTGAAGTCATCGCCTCGGTCGAGCTTACCCTTGAGCTCTTCCCGGTCGATCAGTTCCATTTCAGCCACCGGCTACCGCCGGGACAACACTTATTTCGTCACCCGTCTTTGTCTCGGTGTTGATCCCATCGAGGAACCGAACGTCTTCGCCGTTGACGTAGATGTTCACGAAGTTGCGAAGGTCGCCGGTCTCGTCACATAGCCTGTCTTGCATGCCGGGGAACTCGCCCTCAAGATAGTCGATGACACCTCGGAGACTATCGCCCTCAGCGGACACCTTGTCCTGACCGCTCGTTAACCGACGAAGCGGTGTCGGAACTCTCACCATTACGCTCATACTACTGCGTCCTCCATCGTTTGCAGGTTATCCTTCGATGACATCACCGGTAACGGGGTCGACACGGACTCCCGAAGAGGCGACCCACTCCAATCCCTTTTCGATCTCATCGTCGTCGCCTACCAGTTCTAGGACCACCCACCCAACATCCTTTCGAACGTCCGCGCGACGAATGTTCGTCACGATCTTGAACTTCTGGCCAAGCTCGTAGATAACGGGCTCCGTTATCAGCTTTTCCGAGTACGTGAACTTGACGCGTCGCGAACTCATGGCCGACGCCATCCGTCATGCTTCGCCATGGCCTCCTCGAACGACTGGTACGTTGGCTCGATGAACACAGGGTCCACGATGTGTTCGACTGCTTCCTGGGTCTTCAAGCCGTTACCGGTAATGAACGCGACCGTCACCTCGTCCGACTTGATGTCCCCTCGGTCGACGAGTCGCTTGAGTCCGGAGATCACCACGCCGCCAGCGGTCTCGGTGAAAATTCCTTCAGTCTCGGCGAGCAGCCGGATTCCGATCACTACCTCATCCTCTGGAGTAGCTATGCCCTTCCCGTCCGTCTGCTTCAGCGTCTCGAGGGCGAAGGGCCCGGCCGCAGGGTCCCCGATCGCCAGCGATTTGGCGATCGTGTCGGGCTTCACTGGTCGCACCTGGTCTGAGCCGAGATCGAACGCTTCGACGATCGGGGAGCAACCCTCGGCCTGCGCCAGGTGCATCCGGGTATTAACACCCTCGATCAGCCCGATGTCGCCGAACTCCTGCAGTCCCTTCCATATCTTGGTGTGGAGTTCGCCCGAAGCGGCGGGGACCACGCAGTTGTCGGGCGCACGCCACCCCAGCTGCTCGGCGACTTCGTATCCGAGGGTTTTGCTGCCCTCGGCGTAGAACGGGCGCATGTTGATGTTCACGAAGGCCCAGCCCAGGTCGTCGGCGAGCTCGCTACATAGTCTGTTGGCCTGGTCGTACGTGCCCCCAACCGCGACAAGGGTGGGCCCGTAGATCGCGGCGTTGAGGATCTTGCCCTTTTCGAGGTCGGCCGGAAAGAACACCATCGTTCTCATCCCGGCCTTGGCGCCGTGGCCCGCTACCGAGCCCATCAGGTTCCCCGTCGAAACGCAGGCAAGGGTCTCGAACTCGAACTCCAGCGCCTTCGAGGCCGTGACCGAGACGGGCCGGTCCTTGAACGAGAACGTAGGGTTCACGCTGTCGTTCTTGATGTACAGGTGTTCCAGGCCGATCGCGCGTCCGAGATTGTCCGCCCTGAGCAGAGGCGTAAACCCGGTGCCGATGTCCACCACGGCGTCCGGGTTTACCGGCAGGAAATCGTGGTAGCGCCACATCGTGTGGGGCCCATCTTCGATCCTCTTCCTGTTCACCGTCCGGGCCATGGAGTCGTAGTCGTAGGAGACCTCGAGAGGTCCGAAGCAGAACTCGCAGACGTTGAGCGGCTCGATAGGGTACTCCCTGGCACAGCCTCGACAACGGAGGGTTTCAACGAAAGACAAGTGGTGCGGCCTCCAGTACGGTGGCAGGGGTGGCGTCGCTACCTTCGCGGAGGCATGAGACGCCCACGAATCGTAGCAATCCACAAGCTAGCTGTCAAGGAACCGAAGTCCAGGGAGCGCGGCCGTTGTGGGCTTCACGCCCGTTTTGGGGCGGAACGCGGAGGCCGACGGCGACAGCTAGCACGCGGTCGTGGTGGCGCTGCTCTGGGTTACGAAAGCGAGCACGGCCTGGACGCGCCGATGGTACCCGGGTGACTTGGTCAGGTTCAGCTTCGCATAGATGGAGTTGGTGTGGTTCTCCACCGTACGCTCTTCGACCACTAGTTCCTCGGCAATCGCCGCGTTGTTATACCCTTTGGCCATCAGCGAGAGAACTTCTCGCTCGCGCTCCGTGAGATCGGACACGGGCGAGCCGGTCTGTACTGCATGGAGGCCCGCCAGCCGCTGGACGATACTCGGGTCGAGGACCGTCTGACCTTGCGATACGGCATGGACGGCACGGATAAGCTCGTCGATGTCGTCGACGGACGTCTTGAGCATATATGCCTTGCCCTCGGGACCGTCTTTGAGGAACTCGAGGATATACTCGGTGTCGTCGTAGTGGGAAATGATGACGATTCCGGTGCCGGGCTTCTGCTCCGTGATCCTCTGCGAAGCCTCGATACCCGTCATTCTGGGCATCCGAACATCGAGGATCGCGACCTCCGGTTGAAACTCGGCCGCTAGCCGGACCGCCTCTTCACCATCGGAGGCCATGCCGACTACCTCGATATGCTCCTGAGTCTCCAGGATGCGCTTGTACGCGACCCGCATGAACTCTTTGTCGTCGGCGACAAGGACGCGGAGCTTTTCCATCGCAATGAGCCTCGATCAAGTAGGCTAATGTCGCGCAACGTTATAGCCGTGGTGAGTCCAGGCGTCGAGGCTTATGAAACTGCAAGGGGCGGCGGGCTAGGCTGTCGGCTTGAGCCGGCGCGACTACGTAACCGAGAGGGCCCCGGAGCCGCCGGGGAGACCGGGAGGGGCTAACCCTCCAGGCGCTCGTCGATGAGACCTTCGTCGCGCTCCCACCAGTTATCGAAGAGCGCCACACTCTGGAGGTAGTGAATGATCACGCCGACGCCCCAGAAGAGGAGCGGAAGATAGAACCAGAGAGTATCGTCTTCCAAAACGTAGTAGGTGAGACCGTTCCAGATGGCCAGGAAGATATTGCCGATAACGTAGGCAATGATGTGGGACACGAAGATGCGGATGGCCCGCGCCTTCTCGATCGCCTTCCTGGTCTCTCGATATCTCACAACTTCTGGACGTTGACCGGGACGCTCCATGTGGCCGCCTCGCTTGTGGATTCTTGGGCTTCTCTGCTGTCCGGCGAGAGCTTATACGCTGTCGCCTGACGTGGAGATGAGGAAATTCGTAGGTGTGTTCGGAACAGGTCTACCGTCGAACAATATACCCCAGCGACAGGCTGTTCAAGTAGTAGGGAGGTATTATGTCAGCGAGTTCGAAGGTCCCGAAAGCCGTCCTAGTCCAGGCAGTTCGTTTTCTACCGTAGCCTAGCCACGGCGACGGCTGACTCGGTGGCCGCCGTCCGCATCTTCATATTATACCGGTCTGGACAACCCTTCCTCGGCTCAGGCTCCCGCTACCGGTACGGTACGGGCCTTCCGACGCCTCGGAGACCCGACGCGTTCCTGCTTTTGGAATTTGGAGCGCGACGGGCAGCCCCAGGCAAGGACGCATTCGCCGCAACGGGGTCGCTGAGCCTTGCAGACCTTGCGCCCGTGGTTGATAAGGTACAGGTGGAAAGCGAATACGTCTTCGCCGGGGGCCATCGGTTCCAGGATGTCATGGGCCTGGTCGGCGGTCACTTTCTTGCCGATGAACCCCAAACGTTTCGCCACCCTGAAGATATGTGTGTCAACCGGCATCGCCGGCATTCCCAGGGAAAAGCAGAGGATGATGGCCGCTGTCTTGGGCCCGACGCCATCGAGTCTTTTAAGCCAGGCTTTGGCCTCGTCGAGGGGCATTTCACCCAAGAACGACAGATCGAAGGAACCGACGTCTCGCTTCACTTCTTCCAGAATCGCTTTGATTCGCGGCGCCTTGACACGGGCGAGCCCGCCCGTCCTGATCGCATCCTCGATCTCCTCGACCGAAGCGCCGGCAATCGCTCCGAGCGACCCGAACCTTCCCATCAAGCTGTCGAAGGCCCGTTTCGAGTTAATGTCCGACGTGTGCTGCGAGAGGATTGTGTAGACGAGCTCCGAGGCCGGGTCGTACCGAGGCTCCCACTCGAAGGGACCGTACTCTTGCCCTAAGAGCTTCATCACGTCGTCCGGGGCGACCTTCGGCTTCCGCGTACGTTTTCGCTGAGTGGTCAAGAAACCTCCGGCACCGCGCACCACTCACGCGCTGGCTACGCGACCTGACCACAGCGTACCACAGGGTTCTTGTCATTCCGAGAAGTCCTCGACGAGGAATCTAAGTGGTTGCGGTGAGCCAACGTTGATTCTCTCGTAAAAAGTCTGTGCAGGTCGAATTAGAACAACCGTACCCTTGCCTGGGTACAATATACAGTCTCTGTTCCGTGTCCTACCCCAACATACGGTAGCGCTCACATGTGCTAAAGCGCTGGAACTTCCTCAAAACGGGTTTTTACGAGGGAATCAACGTTGGTTGATGATGACCGCCTAGATTCCTCGCGGAGCCTCGACATGACACCGCGTCTTGTTATTTCAAGGAAAATCGAAGGACCCTTCCGTTATGAGGACGCGACTTGACAAGCCAAGTTAAACTCCCGTAATTTCGAATCATCTGGGTCGGTGCCGCCACGATTCACGTCAGGCGCGGCAAACCGTATCCTGTGCCCAGTTCGACTAGTGAGTAGCCATTGGCCCTTGCAGACTTCCTCGGACAGATAGCCACAGAAGGCGACCGGCCCAAGTACTCGGAGCTGCTCCAGCTTTCGGGGCTGACGTCCGATGAGCTGTTCGAGTTCAAGGTCGCGTGGGCTTCGGTCGGCGACGATCGCCGGCGGCTGGTAATAGGCCAGCTCGTGGAGCTTTGCGAAGACAACCTGGAGCTAGACTTCAGCGCGGTCTTCCGTGCCTCCCTCGAAGATTCTGACGACGAAGTGCGCGAGAACGCGGCCCGAGGTCTGTGGGAGACCGACGACCGAACGAATATCCGTCCCCTGATTGCCTTATTAAAGAGTGACCCGACGCCCAGAGTAAGAGCGGCCGCCGCCATGTCCCTCGGCAGGTTCGCTTCATTGGCACAGGAAGGCAAACTCCTGTCCCGGGATGCGGATAGGGTCCTCGACGCGCTGTTGGGAGCGATAAACGGTGCAGACGTGGACATCGACGTGAAGCGCCGTGCGATCGAGTCTGTTGCCTTCTACGACATTCCGAAGACCGAGGAGATCATCCGGGAAGCTCACCGGAGCGAAGACCAGGCACTGAGACAGAGCTCGATCTACGCTATGGGGCAGACGTCGAACCTGCAATGGCTGTCCACTCTGCATACTGAGATAAGCAACGAGTCGCCTGCTATTCGATACGAGGCCGTCGGCGCGGCAGGAAACCTGGGCGACGAATCGACGGTTCCCTATCTGATCGAGGCGGTCCAGGACGAAGACCACCAGGTCCAGCTTGCGGCTGTCAAGGCGTTGGGCACCGTGGGAGGCCCGTTGGCGAAACGGGCCCTCGAGCGGTGCAAGACCATTGGTGACGAGTCTCTAGAACAGGCTGCCGACGCGGCCCTCGAAAGCATGGAATTCGACGAAGACCCTCTGGGCTTCAGCTTCAACAACTCCTAGCCCGTCATTCCGGCGAACGCCGGAATCCATGGATCCTTGAGACCCGCCCTGTCCGACTCAGTGTCGCGGATGCCCCCGCCAGCCCTGAATCATCTCCAGGCCGTGAGGAATCGCCTCGATGGCCACCTCGAGGGTTTCGCGGACCCCTTTGGGGTTGCCCGGTAGGTTGACTATCAGGCACCCCGACCGCACACCGGCGACCGTCCGGCTTAGCATGGCCAGCGGGGTGTTCTTGAGCGTCTGAACGCGCATCGCCTCGGCGATTCCCGGCACCTCGAAGTCCAGCACGGCCTTGGTGGCCTCTGGTGTGACGTCGCGGGGCCCGAGACCCGTCCCGCCTGTGGTGATCACCACGTCGACCTCACCGCCGTCACACCACTCGATCAGCTTCTCGGAGATCAGGTCCTTCTCGTCCGGGACGATCTCACGACGAAGCTCGCGTAAGCCCTCTCGGGCCGCGATCTCGCTGATCACGTCGCCGCTGGCGTCGGCACGCTCGCCCTTGGCTCCGGCGTCGCTGATTGTGAGAACCGCCACCGCGAACGGGCGTTTGTCTTCGCTCATTGCTTAGACCTGCGCGGAAAAGGACTACAAAAAGTCTTAAACAAAGACCAATAATCCCTTGCGTGCTCTCCGGCGACTCTGTGAGACTGCCAATGTGCTGGTGAAGAGTTGCCAAGGTGCCCATTCCGAGGCCCGTAGAGTCTATCACTCTCTCGGCTCTTGCCGCGCCGTCGATCGGCCTACCAGCCGCGACGATGGCGACCTTCACTCTGGGGAGGTGATCGGCGATCCCTCCGACGACCACGGAAGCACACCATACGCCGGTCATGATAGAGGAGACACTGGCCGCTCTGAGAGTCAGTCCCCAGGGTGCGTACGTCGATTGCACGCTGGGTGAAGGCGGCCACGCGGTGGCGGTGGCAGGGGCCGTAGAGCCGGCGCCGAGAGTTCTGGGGATAGAGGTGGACGGCGAGGCGCTCGCGATCGCGACGCGCAGGCTGAGACCTTACGGTGATCGAGTGAAGACAGTCCTTGGCAGCTACACCGACCTTTTGCAACTGGCCGCAAGGCAGCAGTTCAAGCCCGCCGATGGCGTGCTGTTCGACCTGGGGGTTTCCTCTTTGCAGCTCGAAAAGGCTGAAAAAGGCTTCAGCTTCTCCCGCGAGGGGCGGCTCGACATGAGGTTCGACGCTCGCCAGGAGCTGACGGCCCGCGACATGGTCAACGACTATCCGGAGCGGGACCTCGCGGAGACGATCTCTCGGTTGGGCGAAGAACGGAATGCGCGTCGCATCGCGGCCGCTATCGTGAGAGCAAGACCCATCGAGAGCACGACCGAGCTGGCCGAGGTCATTTCGAGCGCCGGCGGGTCTCGACGCAAGAGCCGAGTCCATCCGGCCACCCGGACCTTCCAGGCCCTCCGGATGGCGGTGAACCAGGAGATCGAGAACGTCCGGCTGGGACTGGAACAGGCCGTCGAGGTGCTCGGCGCTGGCGGAAGGTTGGTGGTCATCAGCTACCACTCTTTAGAGGACCGGTTGGTCAAGAGATTCATGAGAGACGAAACGTCATCGTGTGTCTGCCCGCCCGGCATCCCAGTATGTGTATGTGACCATCCGGCCCGGTTGAAGCTGATTCGAAGAGGCGTGACCAAGCCCTCGGCTGACGAAGTTCGGTCCAACCCGAGGAGCAGGAGCGCGAAGCTACGGGTGGCGGAGAGGCTGGCAGTCTGATGAGGGAACAATTTCTTAACGGAGCGGACCGTATGATGGCACACAGCGAATTAATCACGGCCATCGACGTAGGCACGACGAAGGTCTGCACGATCGTCGGCCGTCAAATCAGCGCGAAACATATCGAGGTCCTGGCGCACAATACCGTGCCCTGCGACGGCCTCCGGAAGGGGAACGTCTGGGACGTTGCCGTGACGGAAGAGGGCGTCCGGGCGTCCATCGCCGAGGCCGAGCAGGCCATCGGCGAGCCGATCGAGTCTGCGTTCGTCGGTGTCACGGGCTCCCACGTAGGGTTCGAGAACCGGAAGGACAAGCTGGACTCCGTCGGCAAGATCGGCGTGATAACCGCCGACGACCTCCTGAACCTTCCCGAGACCCTCGACAGCTCTTTCGCCTCGCCGGGACGCAAGGTTATCCACGCCATCAGGACCAGCTACTCGCTCGATGGCGAGGACGGCATACGTCATCCGATGGGCATGCACAGCGACGAGGTCGAGGCCGAGACTCATCTCGTAACCGGCGGCGCCACCTTCATTGGCAAGCTCGTACAGGCCGTCGAGAACGCCGGCCTGTCGGTCGAAAGCCTGGTCCTCGAGCCGTTGGCCAGCGGCCTGGCCGTTCTGACCGCCGGCGAGAAGGAACGGGGCGCAATGCTCGTCGACATCGGCGGAGGGACGTCCGACCTCGTGGGCTTCAAGCACGGCCGCATCAGCTACTCGGCCGTCGTGTCGGTCGGCGGGTACCAGTTCACGAACGATATCGCCCTGACCTTCAACGCGCCATACGAGGCCGCGGAGAACGCGAAGCTCGTGTACGCGAGCGCGGAGGTCCATCCAGTCGAAGCGGGTCAGGATATCTCGTTGCCGGTAATCGGACGGGACGTCGAGCTCAAGCTCAAGCGGCAGGAGATCTGCCAGCTCACGAGAGAGCGGGCCCAGGAGCTGGCCAGGCTGATCAAGTTGAAGGTCGACGAGGCGGAGCTAGGCGATCCGTCAGACGTTCGCCTGGTCCTGACGGGCGGTGCGTCCAACTTGCCCGGCCTCGCCCCTCTGATGCAACGGACTGTCGGGATACCCGTCCGCCTCGGATCGCCCAACGGCGCGGGCTGGGTGCCGGACGAGCTTAAACAACCCCTCTACGCGACGGGCGTCGGGATCCTTCTCTGGGCCGCTACGGAGTACGTACCCGAACCTCACCGAGTAAACGGCGCAACCAACGGAGCAACGCAAGCAGGCTCGAAGGGCTTCATGGCCGACCTACTGGGACGGCTCAGCCGGATGATGGCCATAACCCCCTTCGCCGCGAAAAAAGGGAGGACTTGAGAATGGTAGTGAATCACAGCGAGCACAACACGAGTGCCAGCATCAAGGTCATCGGCGTCGGCGGGGGAGGCTCCAACGCCGTCTCCCGAATGTTCCGGGAGCGTGTTCCCGGAATCGAGTACATGGTCGTCAACACCGACACCCAGGCGCTGTTGCTCTGCGACGTGCCTCTGAGAGTCGGCATTGGCGACATTCTCACCGAGGGCAAGGGCGTCGGAGGCAATCCGGACCTGGGCGCCAAGGCCGCCGAGGAGAGCCGTGAAGACCTGTTCGAATCGGTCCGCGAGGCCGACATGGTATTCGTCGCGGCCGGCATGGGTGGAGGGACCGGCACGGGAGCTGCGCCGGTAATCGCCCAGATCGTCAAGGAGACGGGGGCTCTGACCGTCGGCGTCGTCACGACTCCCTTCGGCTTCGAGGGCGTCAGGCGTCTGCGGACGGCCGAGGCTGGGATCGTCCGCCTGAAGGAGAACGTGGACACGCTCCTGGTCATCCCCAACGAGCGCCTGCACGTGATCTGCCAGGAAGAGATCACGGCCGACAACGCCTTCAGGATGGCGGACGACGTACTGCGCCTGGGCGTGCAGTCCATCGCTGAGCTCGTTGCCGTGCCGGGCGACATCAACCTCGACTTCGCCGACATCCAGGCGGTCATGCGCGAGGCGGGCCCGGCGTGGATGTCCATCGGTTACGGCGTCGGCGAGGACCGCGCCAAAGAGGCGGCGCAGCAGGCCATCTCCAACCCGCTGCTGGACGTGTCCATCGAGGGCGCGACGGGCGTGCTGTTCAACATTACCGGTGGCTCCGATCTCAAGCTGACAGAGCTGCACGAGGCGGCCGAGGTCATCCAGCGCGTCGTCGACCCGGACTGCAACATCATCTTCGGCATGGCCTCCGACCCCAAGATGGAGAACGAGATCAAGCTGACGGTGATCGCGACCGGGTTCCCGACGTCCGAGACGATCCAGGAGAAGGAAGACAACCTGAACGACATGCTCCTGGAAGCCCTGGCCAACGGGGACTCGGAGCTGGACCTGCCGCCGTTCCTGCGGCGCCTGTCCAAGTACCGGACCAACGGCCACACCGAGAAAGAGAAGGTCCCCGCCGTTAACTAGCTCGCTCAATACGACTCAATCCTCCTCGGAGAAGGGGCCTCGAGAAATCGGGGCCCTTTCTCTTTGCCTCACCCCCTGGCCCCCTCTCCGTGCACGGAGAGGGGGAAGAAGTTCCGGTCGGTTGCGGTGAGGTCCCAGGAATGGAACACCCCGCGATTTTTTCCAGATATGATTTGTAGCTGAGGGGGGCGTGTTCAGCTGTTCCGTTTTCATCCGTTTTGTTCCGTTTCGGATGTGTGAGGCGCTGTTCGGAGCTCTGACGATTGTTCCAATTCCCATCTACAGCGTTATGTCGGAAAAAAGGGAAACTGTTCCACATGGCTCCCTTGAAAAGAAAAAGGACAGACCCTGCGGGTCTGTCCCTCACAACTACCGCAGCACATCCGTTCTGGTGCGTCACCCGCCACCTTGGACACCTCTTTAGCCCGAATCCACCGAGGGAGGGCGTCGGGTTAGCATCCTGAAGTGGCCAGAGGGTGCTCTTCTGAATCTGGGATAATGGTTTTGTAACAGCAAAACAGTCCCAGAGAAGGAGCACCCAATAGATGCTACCACGCAACCAGCCCGACCGTATCCGTATCGTCTTTGACGATCACCGCCTGGTGGCCAATGCCGGTCTGCTCCTGCCGGCCACCCTCGCCCGGCATCTGGGCCTGCGGGAACTCGTTGACCATCACCTTGACCTGGGCGGCGCGCCGGGGCGGGCCAACACCGGAGACAAGCTGATGACCCTGGTGGCCTCAGCCATGGCCGGCGGCGACTGCATCGACGACGCTGATGTGTTGCGCACCGGGGGGACGGCCTGCACCCTGGGCGGCACGGTCAAGGCGCCATCCACCCTGGGCACCTTCCTGCGCAGCTTCCGGTGGGGCCACGTCCGCCAGCTGGACCGGGTGAGCCGGGAGCTGCTGGCCCGGGCCTGGGCCGCTGGGGCCGGACCCGGCGACGCGCCGTTCACCATCGACCTCGATTCCACCATCTGCGAGACCTACGGACTGGCCAAGGAGGGCGCCCGCCACCACGGCTATACCGGCAAGCGGGGCTACCACCCACTGCTGGCCATCGCCGCCGGCACCGGAGACGTGCTGATGTCCCGGCTGCGCGAGGGCCGGGCCAACACCGCCCGCGGCGCCGCCCACTTCCTGCGGGAGACGGTGGGACGGGTGCGCTACGCCGGGGCCAACGGACGACTCACGCTACGGGCCGACAGCGGGTTCTACACTCATGGCGTGGTATCCGTCTGCCGCAAGATGGATGTCCGCTTCTCCATCACCATCCGCCAGCATAAAAGCCTGCACAATCTCATCGAGGCGATACCCGAAGATGCCTGGACGCCGATTCCTTACTGGATGGACGGCACCGCCGATGTGGCCGAGACCACCTGCACTCCCTTCCAGAGTGAACCTGACGCCGCGCCGGTGCGGCTCATCGTCCGGCGTGTGAAGCCCACGCCCGGTTCCCAGCTGGCCCTCTTCGCCACCTACAGCTATCACGGCTTCATCACCGACCGGGACGGGGAGATGCTCGAACTGGAGGCCGACCATCGCCGCCACGCCGAGATCGAGAATGCCATCCGAGACCTCAAGCACGGTGTGGGGTTGAACCATCTCCCCTCGGGCCGCTTCGCCGCCAACGCCGCCTGGCTGGCGGTACAGGTGATGGCCCACAACATCGCCCGCTGGACAGCGCGCATCGGTCTGGGCGAGCAGGTGGTGACCACCAAGACCCTCCGGCGGCGGTTCTTCTCCCTGGCCGGACGGATCACCCGCTCGGCGCGCCGCCTCACACTGCATCTGCCACAGCGCTGGCCTTGGGAAGCCCAGTTCGATCGTGCCCTGGCCCGATTGCGCGCCCTGCCACTCCCTGCCTGACGGCGGCGGCGGCAACCGGCCGCCATCCGGCCAACCGAACGTCCCCGCGAACTCGCGCCAGTCCGGTCTGCGAGTGCCTCTTGCTGTGTCCTCTCCCCGCTATCTCGCCCTGACCAACATTCGCAGACGGTCACAAAGTCTCCCCGCGGCAACTGAAGACAAACACCGGCCCCCCTCTACCCCAAATCGTGCCCGGACCATCGCCCTCCCTTGCCCCTATCGCCCGTTCCGCTGCTGCATAGTCATCCCTTCGGTGGATTTGGGTTTAGAAGAGTGGAATGATTCGTGCGCTACCGCTGCGCGATCTCCCTGACACGCTCTTTGCACTCATCGTAAACCCGCTTGGCGTGATTCGGGTCTGAGCGCCAGATTCTTAGAAAAGCACGTTTACATGCGGTATGTGGCGAGGCTGGACCGCATAGGGCAGTGACGACAGCGGCAGACCGACGACGTTCGTCGTTTGTCGCAGCCTGTCAAGGGCGGTGTGAAAACGTACCAGCGGGGTGTCGACGTCCAGCGATTATGTCAGGGTAATGGACCAGCGATTATGTCGGTGGTTGCTGTGTCAAGCCAATAGTTATCCAGTTCGATGATTGAGAAAGCCCCCACCTCCAGCTTCGTGTGACACCGTGGGTGGCAGTGATGGTGACTCGATCCGAGCGGAGCAGCCCGCGGATAAATGGACAACCCTGGCGGGATTGCCCACTTACCCACAGGCCGGTTGTTATGGACCGAAGGCGGTTCCACATGATCAGGAGTGAGCAGCGAGCTCCCTGTCCGGATAGACAGGTGGACTTGAAGCCTCAACGTACTTTCGGACGGTGATGCGGGATATGCCCAATTCCCGGGCGATTGCCCGAAGAGAAAGGCCTCGACGCTTGGCCCTCTGCACTGCTTTCCAACGGGCTCGCTGACGAGGCGTCGGCGGTCTGGGTGGTTGAGCCTTAGCCCAAATCCACCGAAGGGATGACTATGCAGCAGCGGAACGGGCGATAGGGGCAAGGGAGGGCGATGGTCCGGGCACGATTTGGGGTAGAGGGGGGCCGGTGTTTGTCTTCAGTTGCCGCGGGGAGACTTTGTGACCGTCTGCGAATGTTGGTCAGGGCGAGATAGCGGGGAGAGGACACAGCAAGAGGCACTCGCAGACCGGACTGGCGCGAGTTCGCGGGGACGTTCGGTTGGCCGGATGGCGGCCGGTTGCCGCCGCCGCCGTCAGGCAGGGAGTGGCAGGGCGCGCAATCGGGCCAGGGCACGATCGAACTGGGCTTCCCAAGGCCAGCGCTGTGGCAGATGCAGTGTGAGGCGGCGCGCCGAGCGGGTGATCCGTCCGGCCAGGGAGAAGAACCGCCGCCGGAGGGTCTTGGTGGTCACCACCTGCTCGCCCAGACCGATGCGCGCTGTCCAGCGGGCGATGTTGTGGGCCATCACCTGTACCGCCAGCCAGGCGGCGTTGGCGGCGAAGCGGCCGATGAGGGAGGCCGCTTCCAGAGGCTTCTTCCTAGGCTCGAACGCTCCCTTCGGCTACCGGAAGATCAAGGTCAGCGACGGGGCGAAGGAGCGCCCCACCCTGGAGGTTGACCCGGCCACCGCCCCGGTGGTGAGGGAGCTATTTGAGAAGTCCCTGCGGGGCAGCGGCCTCAAGGAGCTATGCAAGGAGCTGAACGACCGGGGCATCACCAACCGGGGCAAGCGCTGGTACAAGGGAACGCTCCACTACGTGCTGAGAAACGAGGCGTACACCGGAACCGCTGCCTGGGGAAAGACCAGCAAAGGCCAGGAGGCCCAGGACCCTGTAAGGGTGGAGGGAGCGTGGCCCGCCCTGGTATCGAGGGAGCTGTTCGAGGAGGTGCAGCAGGCGATGAGCGACCGCGCCCCGAAGGTGCAGAAGCCCGGTAGAGTGGGAAGCCAGTACCTGCTGAGCGGCCTCTTGCGCTGCGGGGTGTGCGGCAAGCCCTACTCGGCCCAGGGAGCCAAGAGCGGCCAGTTCTCCTACTACATCTGCGGCACCCTGTTCCGGGAGGGAGCGGGGACGTGCAGCGCCCGCTACCTGAACGCCCCGAAGCTGGAGACGTTCGTGGTGGAGAAGATACGTGAGCGCATCCTCACCGAGGAGACCATCGTGGCGCTGGTGCAGCTGGTGGCGGAGGAGATCGACGCGATGGCCGGAGAGCTTTCGGGCAGGCTGGAGGTCGTCGAGGCCGAGCTGTCCGACGTGAGGAAGCGGCTTGAGAAGCTCTACGAGGCCATAGAGACGAGCGAGTTGACCCTTGAGGTCCTGTCGCCCCGCATCATGTCTCTGAGGCACCGTGAGGAGCAGCTGTAGGCTGCGAGAGAGGACGCCGAAACCCAGCTTGAGCAGAGGAGAGTAGAGCTTCCGAACACCGAGGAGATCGCCCGGTACGTTGCGGACTTCCGGGACTTCCTGAAGGACGGGACGATTCCCGAGCGGAAGGCGCTCATCCGCAACTTCGTTGAGGGCATCGAGGTGATGGGAGACGAGGCGACGCTGACGTACACGGTCCCCATGCCGAGCGACGGTGCGACGTCGGATTCTGCCTCGGTTCTTGATTTCGTCAAGTCCGGCCCACCATCGGGTAAAGTAGGTAGAACTGACCCGTTCAGGGCCACCTTTTCGGCTGACCTCCCAGATATCAAGCTGTCGTCTGGCATGGGGACGGTGTATCTGAGAAGAGCGTCACCGGGCACGACGATGATCTCCTTGACGAAGGACTGGATGAATGCCCTGCGCTCGGTCAACTCGCTCTCGTTGAGGAAGTCCTTCATGTCCTTGGCGTAGGCGGCAATCGTGTTCACGTTATCCACTACCTTCCGGCGCTGGGCGAGATCCGCCCTAGCCTGCTCAGCGAAGTACTCAAGCCGCTCTTGCCGCTCCCGATGCTCTCTGATGCGGTCCGAGGCGTCGGCCATAGCGGTGTCGGTCGTCTCGATGTGGTGCCAGATGCGCCCCAGTTTCTTCTTCACGTCCTCTAGCTCATCCTCGATGGCCCGAAGCTTCTTGCGCTGCTCTCGGGTCACGCCGTCCATCTCCTCGGCCACCACCTTCACGAGTTCCCGGATGTTGCCCTTCGTGAGGACGTTGGAGTGGATCTTGGCGACGACCAGTTCCTCGAAGCGGCGGGCGTTGAGCGTGGGAGTGTTGCACGCGTCCTTGCCGAAACTGATGTTCGACTGGCAGACGTAGTAGGAATACTGGCCGCTCTTGGCGAACCGGCCGGTAAGCGGCATCTTGCACGCCTCACACTTGACTAGGCCGCTGAGCAGGTAGGAGCTTCCGACTCTGCGGGGGTGGCTGAACTTGGGTGCGCGGGAGCTCAGGTGCTTGCCAACGAGTTGGAACTGGGCCTTGGTGACGATGGCGGGGAACGCCTTCTCCACCCGGACGGGTTCGCCCTTGTCCTTGGCGTTCGCGCCCCAGACCAATGTGCCCGTGTACGCCTCGTTGGTGAGGATGTTGTGAACGCTGGTCCTGGCCCAGAGCTTTCCCCTAGGGCTGGAGATGCCCTCATTGTTGAGGGTGCGGATGATTTCGAGCGTCCCGTTTCCTGCCTCCGCCATATCGAACATGCGCTTGACGATGGGGGACGCATCCGAGTTGATCTCCAGGGTGGGTCTCTTCTTGGGACCGTCCTGCACCATGACCCGGTTGTAGCCGTAGGGGGCGTGGCTGGAGATCCAGAAGCCTCTCGATGCGGCCTCCCGCATCCCTCTCGTGACCTCCTGAGCGAGATTCTCGCTGTAGAACTCGTCCACGCTCTCGATGATGGCCTCCATGAGCTTGCCCGTCGGTGTGTCGTCGGCGTGCTCGGTGATGGAGACGACGCGAACTCCCTTGCGCCGGAGCATGGACTTGAAGGCGACGGCGTGCTCGCGCTTGCGGGTGAACCTGGAGAACTTCCAGACGAGAATCTCCTTGAAGGGGGCAATCGTCCTAGAAGCCTCGTCGATCATCTTGCGGAACTCCGGCCTGTCGGCGATGCGGCCGCTCTCGGCCTCGTCGATGAACTCGCGGGCGACCAGGTAGCCGTTCTTCTCGGCGTAGTCCCTGAGCGCCCTGAGCTGGGCGGCCACGGACAAGTCCACGTCCTGCCTGTCGCTGGAGACCCTGGCGTAGAGGGCCGCTGGCGTGTGGTCGTATCGTTCAATCATCGGTTCCTCCTGCTTGTCTCTTCCTGTTCGGTCTGGCGTGAACGCCGCATCTGCATCCGTTCCTGTCTGCGCCACTCCCTCTCCTCCAGGTAGAGGCGGAATGCCTCGCGCAGAAGCTCGCTCACGGTGCGGCCCTCCTCCTCGACCACCTGCCTCAGCTGCTCGTCCATCTCCGGTGGCAGGGAGAAGGTGATGACCCTTCTTTTCCTCGGCATGTTTTTTGCCTTTATGGTCATACATAGTCTTACCCTTATCATGAACGAACCGGCCTGCCGCTGTCAAGGTCCGGGCCTCTGTAAGAGGCCCTCAGAATCGGGTAAAATGGGATAGTAGACACTTCGAAGGAGGGGCTCCCTTTATGGGGACTTTCAAGTGGCCGCTGCGGATATCCAGCATGGACGGCCAACAGGCCCAGGACATAGAGGCGACGGTGGATACCGGCGCATCGTTCACCACGCTGCCCTCCAGCCTTTTGCGGGAACTGGGCATTGAGGCTACGGGTAAGCGCGGGTTCCTGCTGGCAGACGGGCGGCGCGTCGAGATGGACTACGGGCAGGCGTGGGCCACGATAGACGGCGAGAGCGTAGTCACCATCGTGGTCTTTGGACAGGACGAGGCGCCCCCTTTGCTGGGGGCCTACACCCTGGAAGGTTTGGCCCTAGCGGTGGACCCGGAAGCTCAACGGCTGGTGCCCACCCACATGATCATGTACTAGGACACAGCGTTGTGTCTGTCAGGTGGACCCGTCGCGTTTCTCTTTACGTCTGGTCCGCGGTAGAAAATATCAGAGGCGTCTTTTCGCTGTTCTAGTAGTCCACCAACATTGAAATGATGAGTTAGGATGGTTGAAATCTTGCCCCATGGACTGCTAACACAGTTTTACCGTCAATCGAAAACAACTTGGCTACTCCTCAATTGAAAGACTTCTGAGTACCAGATGAAACTTTTCGATGACATAGACCGTGAACCCGAAACAAGCATGTCAAACCTTTACTCTGCGTTCGTGGCCGTCAATCAAGATGGTTCCCCTGGGGGACAAGACCGTAGGGATAAGCTGGAAAGTTGGTTCCAGAAATTCCCTAGCGATTGGCAGAACGACCTCCGAGGGAGGTTCAAATCAAAGCTTCATAGTGCCCACGAAGGCGCTTTCCTTGAACTTTTCCTGCACGAACTACTGACTACCTTGGGGTTCAAAGTAGAAGTACACCCCACTCTCCCTGACTCGAACGATCGTCCTGATTTCTTGGTCTGTGACGGAAGTAGGTGTTTCTATCTTGAGGCAGCCACTACAGGTAGAAGATCCGGGCCATTCACTCTTCCAAACACTGAGCAGGAAGTCATCGAGGAACTTGAAAAGTTGACTTCTTCGGACTTCAACCTATTGATAGAAATCACCGGAGAGTTGTCGCAGCCGATAAGAAAGGCACCCTTGCGATCCAAATTCAACAAGCTGCTATTGCAAGAACACGATCCAGATGAAGTCAAAGCAACCGTGGACGCCTGCGGGTCCGACGCTGCCCCTTCCGCTCAGTATGAAACAGATAGTTGGCGTATACAGGCTTGGCTCAGCCCGATCAGTCGTCCTGCTCGAAGACGCTGTAAAGGCCGACGAATCAACGTGAATTTCAAAAGCGCAAGAAGGACGAACAGCATAGACCCGGTCAGAAGTAAACTAAAGGACAAGAGTAGGAATTATGGAGACCCTCAGCTGCCTCTCGTCATAGCAGTACAAACGCGAGATATCTTCTATAACGGCCGCCAACACGATATGGAAGTATTGCTCGGCAACGAAAGAATCCTCTATGTGGACGACGTTGCCGAGCTAGACCTCGAACCTAATGGTGTGTGGTCCATGGGACACGGCATGGGAATCGGAGCATTCTTGAGCGTCCAAAGGGCCGACATCTGGAATTTCCCTTACGCCTCTGGTTGTCTCTACGTCAACCCATCACAATCCGGTATAGCTTTGCCTGAAGCCCTATTGCGCTTACCTAATGGAATTGTCATCCAAGGCAAAATGACCTGGTTCGATGGTGTAGAGATCGGCCAGTTATTGTCAAGTGGCTAACTCTAATCGTTGAGCATTCTCGAAGCCATCATGGAAACCGCCTTCTTAGCCAACTGTCGGGAAGTGTCAGCCACACCGCCCACGCGGAGATCTTCGGGTCTAACGCCTACGAGTATCGGAGATTTGATGTCGATTGTGAAATGGGGATCGTATAGCGTAGGAGGGCGTCGCCGGGCATGACGACGATCTCCTTGACGAAGGACTTGATGAAGGCCCTGCGTTCTGTCGGCTCGCTCTCGTCAAGGAAGTCCCTCATCTCCTGGGCATAGGCCGTAATCGTATTCACGTCGTCGAGGACTTTAAGGCGCTGGGCGAGCATCGCCTTGGCATCCTCCGCCGCATCCTCCAAGCGCTCCTGCCGGTCCCGGAGCTGCTTGATATGGACCGAGGCGTCGGCCACGACGGTGTCGGACGTTGCTATGTAGCGCCAGATGCGGTCCAGCTGCCGCTTCACATCCTGAAGCTCATCCACGATGGTCTTCAGCCTCTTACGCTGCTCTCGGGCCACGCCGCCCATCTCCTCGTCCACCACCTTCACTAGGTCTCGGATACTGCCCTCGGTGAGGATGTCGGAGCGAATCCTGGCGACCACTAACTCCTCGAAGCGGCGGGCGTTGAGCGTGGGAGTGTTGCACGCGTCCTTGCCGAAACTGATGTTCGATTGACAGACGTAGTAGGAGTACTGACCGCTCTTGGCGAACCGGCCGGTGAGCGGCGTGTTGCACGCCTCACACTTGACCAGGCCGCTGAGCAGGTAGGAGCTTCCGACCCTCCGGGGGTGGCTGAACTTGGGAGCCCGGGAGCTCAGATGCCCTCCGACACGGAGGAACTGGGCCTTGGTGACGATGGCGGGGAACGCCTTCTCCACCCGCACCGGTTCCCCCTTGTCCTTGGCGTTGACGCCCCAGACCAGTGTGCCCGTGTACGCCTCGTTGGTAAGGATGTTGTGGACGCTGGTCCTGGCCCAGAGCTTCCCCCTGGGGCTGGAGATGCCTTCGTTGTTGAGGGTGCGGATGATTTCGAGCGTCCCATCACCGGCTTCGGCCATGTCGAACATGCGCCTCACTATGCGGGACGTGTCCGGGTTGATCTCCAGGGTGGGGCGCTTCTTGGGACCGTCCTGCACCATGACCCGGTTGTAGCCGTAAGGGGCGTGGCTGGAAATCCAGAAGCCTCTCGATGCGGATTCCCGCATACCCCTGGTGACCTCCTGGGCGAGATTCTCGCTGTAGAACTCGTCCACGCTCTCGATGATGGCCTCCATGAGCTTGCCCGTCGGTGTGTCGTCGGCGTGCTCGGTGATGGAGACCACGCGGACGCCCTTACGCCTGAGCATGGACTTGAAGGCGACGGCGTGCTCGCGCTTGCGGGTGAAGCGGCTGAATTTCCAGACGAGGATTTCCCTGAAGGGGGCCTCGGGCTTGGTAGCCTCGTCGATCATCCTGCGGAACTGCGGGCGGTCGGCGATGCGGCCGCTCTCGGCCTCGTCCACGAACTCTCCGACGACCATGTAGCCGTTCTTGCGGGCGTGGTCTCGGAGCGCCCTGAGCTGTGCGGAAACGGACAGGTCCACGTCCTGGCGGTCGCTGGAGACTCTGGCATAGAGGGCCGCCGGCGTATAGTCGTCTCGTTCAGCCATTCGTCTACCCTCCTTCTCTACGTCCTGTCCGGTCCGTCCAGCCCTCGGCCCGGCGCCCGCCCAAAGCCAGGGGCGGCTCACACGCCGCAGTGACCCTCGCACTCGTTCCCGAACCCGTCCGCCTGCCCTCCGGCTCCCAAGACCGCCTCGTCCAGCGCAACGGCCTGGGCCAAGGGCATGCGAAGCATGTGCAGGTATGGGGTCTTGTCCAAGGCGAGCCCTTCTCGCAGGTTTGCGTCGATCTCCACCGCCTCGGCGAACAGCCCCGGCCACCGGCGCTTCGCCTCCACCCAACGCTGGCGTGACTGGAAGGGGCAGGCGACGCAGGCCGAGCGTTCCAGGGGCCTGTCGTAGCGGGCCGCCCACCAGTCGGCGCAGTCGCTGCGGGACATGCCCGCCTCGATGAGCAGGTAGCGGTTCGTCATCCAACGGTCCCGGGAATCCTTCATGCGCATGGCCTCGTCGGTGGAGATGCCGAGCCACAGCTCGACCGTCGTTCCGGCGGGGACGCGCTGGCGGGGCCGCAAACCCAACAACTCCCGTATCCTGCGGCGGATGGGTCTGATCTTGTAGTTGGTGGTGCACTGGCGTCTGCCGATGCCGTCGCCCTGCCCGTCGCGCCCCTTGAGGTAGACGGGTATGTCCACGTAGCTGCGTGAGCCGGAGTGGTTGGTGAGGGCCTTCACGTCCTCGCGGAGGCTGCGCCCGTTGTCCACGACGTGCAGGGGGAAACGGAGCTGCCCGGCAAGCCATTCGATGTGCTCGTAGATGCTGGGCGGCTCCCAATGGGTGTCGGCGAAGATGGCGCAGTCGGGGATGCGGTCGAAGGCTCCCTGGCTTGCCATGAGCGCCATGACGGAGGACTGCACTCCTCCGCCGAGGCTGAGGACGGTCAGGGTCGGATGCGAATTCATCAGCTCGCCTCCTCGCCGCCGTCGGGCGCAGCCTCGGGCAGGGGCGACGCGTCCCCGTGCTTGCGCATGTAGGAGCGGATGGCGACCTTTGCCCAGATACGCAGGCCCTTGCGGAACATCCTCCGCTGCTCCGGGGTATAGGCCGCCGGGCCGTCCTCTCCCGTCCTCTCCTGACTGTTGTGTTCGTTCTGTGCGGTGGTATCTTTCATGTTGCGTAGTCTCAGCGGCGGCAGGTGGGCCGCTGGCCTCTCATTACGGGATTGCGGCTGGGCCGCCGGCGCCGACGGAACGGGCGAGCGCCGGCGGCATCCAGCCGTCTCAGGCCCCGCCGTGCCGCCGTTGCGCCTGCGCCCGGCGGGGCCGCTTGTCTAGCTGTGCTCCTTGAAGAAGCTCATCTGGAAGCTCTCGGTCACGAGGATCGCCATGCCTCCGGGCATCCGTGCTGCGAAGCGGAAGAGGGCGTGCATGGCCCAGCCGCGGGGCTCGACGCCGTTGCGCCACCGGTGGACCAGCTTGGGGTCCACGCCGATGGCCCTGGCGAAGGCGGCCCACGTGAGGCCGCTGACCTCGTGCAGCCGTTCGAGGCGCTTGGGGAAGTCCACCGCCAGCACGGCGGCCTGGAGCGCCAGGTCCTGTTCCTCGTCGTAGATCTGTTCCGTGATCCCGTCGAAACGGGACGAATCGTTATGGTTCGTCATCTCTATCCTCCATAGTGAAGAGTTGGTCGAAGTCGTCGAAACCCAGGGCCCTGAGCATCCGGCGGCGAATGCGACCGGAGGGTGTGCGCCCCGCGTTGACCAGCATCGAGATGTAGCCGGGGCTGACCCCGACCTCCCTGGCGAGCCAGTTCTGGGAGCGGTTCAGCAGCGTGAGCCGCTCCCATAGGGCCGCCGTGTTGAGCCGGACAACGGTCCGTCCACCACGCCTCCGGGGGCCTTTCTTCTTGTTGTGGTCGTCTTGCGAACGCATGGCTCTCAGCCTTCCTTTGGGGAAGGGAGCGCGAGCCGTCGCGCCGCTTCCCCGATGTCAGTTGTTGGTCATTGCGGCGGCATGGCCCTGGGGGGACTGCCAGTCGTCCGGGGCGCGCCATGCGCGTCCCAGCGGCCCCAGCTGCTCGATGGCGGCCTTGTGGGAGACCCACAGGGGCACCGTCACGCCCCTGGCCTGCATCTCGTCCCGCGCCAGGCGCAGGAAGTGGCTCTGGACGATCTCGTCGTCGAAGACGATGAGGACCGAGGGCCGGGTGCCGTGGTCGTCGGTGGGCCGGTGGGAAGAGAAGTAGCGCAGATAGGGGGCAAGGCGCTCCGACATGGTCGAGGGCCGCACGGCCCTCCGCTCCCACTCCAGCAGGAAGGGCCACGTGGTCTCGCCCTTTCTGAGGACGCCGAAGGCGTCGGGGTTGACCGAGCGCATCCCGTCGCCGTGCTTGAAGTGCCGGGATGCCCTGCGGGGCGGGTCGACCTGGGAGACCTCCCAATCCAGGAGGCCCGCCTGCACGGTCATGGAGGCAAGGAAGGAGTGGACGGCGGCGGTGTGCTCGACGTTCCTGAGCAGCTGGCGGCTCCTCGCGCCCGTCACGTTGTCCCAGACGAATGGGGTGCCGGGGAACAGGGGAGCGGCGCTCCACCGCTTCTTCGCGACGGCCACGGACGTCCGGTCCCTGCGGGCCAGGAGGGCCAGGGCCCGGTCGGTGAGGGCCATGCGCCCGCTCCCGGCGATGGGCCGGGTGACGAGGCGGAACCCTTCGAGGGGCGTCACCAGCTGGGAGGCCCTGGGGACCGAGACGCCCAACATTCCGGCCAGGTCCGTCAGGGTGATCCAGGGCCAGTCGGAGATGAGGTCGAGGGCGCGCTTCTCGGCGGGCTTGAGGGTGGCGGGCAGCAGATAGTCGGGGACCTTCCACCCCGGACCCTCGACGGAGAGGTCGGCTGGGACCGAGACCATCCGGGGCTCGTCCTCCTCGGGAAGGAGGCTTCCCTTCTCTATCCGGTCGAGGACCGAGCGCAGCTCGACGGAGGCGCTGACCGCGGGCGGGCTCCACACCGGGTCGTCCGGCGACGCCGCGACCGCCTCGCGCTCGAGGGCGAGATAGAAGGGAACGGGGGCGCCGGCCAGCGTCCTGCGGACGTGCCTGAGCCGCACGTCGTCGGCCATCAGCACGAGCACGGCTCCGGGGAGCGGCCCCTGGCGCAGCCTCCACATCCGGTTGGAAAAGCCGGTCCTGTCGGCGGTGAGCCCCTGCCTGACGATACCGACGGTGCGGCCGCCGGGAAGCTCGACGGCGGCGTCCAGGGTCGAGGCCCTGTACCACCGGAGCCGTATGGGGTATGCGACGCCGGAGACGGCGGCCGCCAGCCGGTAGATCGCGGCGAGGGAGTCGAGCCGTCCCATCAGGTTGCGCCGCCACTGGGCGGAGACGGGGCGGTCGCGGACAAGCTCGTCCAGGGAGGCCTCCTCCTCCTCGGCCAGCCGCCCCAGCCCGGCGGCGGTGAGGTGGAACCTCTGGGTCGATGAGGGGAAGAGGGCGGTGGCGTGGGGCACGGCGGCGCAGAAGCCGCCCGAGTCCAGCCTGTCGACGGCCTCGTGGACCGCGGCCTTCGACCAGCCGGTGACAGCCACCATCTCCGTCCGGTCGAGGAAGGGCATCGACGCCAGGGCTCGGAGGGTCCGGGCTTCACATCCTTCAGTTCTCATTGCTCGGCCTCCTCTTCCTCCGTCGTGTTCGGGTTTTTCGAGGCTTTGTCCTCCCGCTTCTCTTCCGTCTCCCCGCCGTCCTTCTCCAGGTCGGCTGCGCGGTCCTTGAAGTCCCGGACCTTCTTCTGGTTGGCGGACCCGGCGTCCTCCAGGTCCTGGGCCGTCAGGGTGTATGCGGAAGCGGCGCTGCGGATCTGCGCGGCGACGGCGGGGTCTCCCTCCTCCGGCTTTCTGACCATCATCGAGAAGGCGGGCATCCGCTCGATGCCCACGGTGGCCCTGACGTAGCAGTGGTGCACCGGCAGCGACGTGATGTCGTCCTCGGTGACCCGCTCCTTGCCCAGCTCCCAGACCAGCTGCCTTGCGTCGCTCCCGGCCACCTGGAAGACGGCCAGGCATCCGACGTTGGCGAGCAGGGTGTCCCGAATGGTGCGGGAGAGGTCGTCGAGCTTCGCGAGGCTCTGGGTCGCGAGCACAAACGACGCCCCGAATTTGCCCAGCTCCGAGAGCATCGACTCGTAGTCCACGCCGGGCATGGACTGCATCTCGTCCACGACGACCAGCGCGCCGCGCCGCTGGCCGAGTGAGACGCTCTCCTGCTCTCGTATCACCGAATCGACCAGGTTGAGGAGGGACGCGCCCACCAGGGCGGACACGTCCCTCCCGACGGCTCCCTGGGCGGTGGAGACCAGCAGGATGCCGCCGCCCAGGATGGTGTCGCGCAGGTCGATGGTGGAGCGGCGCTGGCCCAGGATGGCCCGCGCCCGCTTGGAGGATGCGTAGTAGGAGAGGCGGGTCTGCACGGGGGCGAGGGCCTCGGCGCGGTACTGCTGGTGCCAGCCTCCGAAGTCCCTGGCCCACCATTCAAGCAGGTAGGGGTCCTCGATCCTCTTGAGCACGCCGTCCCGGAACTTCCTGTCGGAGAGGAGCTTGAGGCCGTCGAGGATGGTGTGCTGGCTGCCCTCGTCCGTCTCGGGGTGCTCGTTGGCTTCATGCAGCGTCTTGACGGTCTGTTCGAGGATGGACTGCATCCTCGGCCCCCACTGCTCCCACAGGCCCTTTGCGACGCGCACCACCGAGTCGGCGGTGCGGTCGCGGTCGGCGAAGATGCGGGTGTCGAGCAGGTTGATGCCGGGCGCCCTCCGCTGGTCGGCCAGGTCGATGAGCCGCACCCGGTCGATGAGGGACTCCGGCACCTGCCGCAGCAGCCCCGCCACCAGGTCTGCGTGGGGATCGACGACGACGATGGCGTCGTTGTCCCTTCCCTCGGCCTTCTCCCTCATCTTGTGCGTGACGAGGTGGTGCATGAGGGTGGACTTGCCCATGCGGGTGCGCGCCACGTAGAGGTGGTGCCGCCTGAGCAGGTCGTCGGGGAAGCGGATGGGGCGGGGCTTGCCCGCGGTGGTGTCCCCCACCAGCGCGCCGCCCCTGACGCCCTTGGCGAACGGCAGGAGCGCCCGTGCGCCGGACCGCTCCACCAGGGGCGTCTCGTCCCCCGCTCCGGGCGGGTGCCACAGGCAGGCGATCTCGCGGACGCCCAGGACGCTTCGCCCGCCGAAGAGTCCGGGGCCTGCGGGGTGCATCATGTCGGGGTCGGTCGCGGTTGCCCGGACCTTGCCGACCTTGAAGTGCGCCCCGGCGGGGTTGTCGAAGTGGCGGTAGGCGGCGGCCACCGGCCCCAGGAGCTCCCCGGCGCGCTGGGGCCTCGTCCCGGCGGGCAGTATGGCGGTGACCTGAAGCTCGGCGTCGAAGGCGACGCGGGACACCTTCTCCTTGATGAGGAGTGGGTCCTCGACGCGCTTGCGGGCCTTCTTCCAGCGGTGCCATGCCCAGCCGCCGGCCGCCAGCCCCAGGGCCGTGACCGTTCCCAGGAGCGCGGCCTTCCATATCTCCCCGTCCTGCACCCACAGGTAGCCCTTCAGGGCCGCAAGCGCGCCCAGGCCGAGGACGGCCATCGTGATGCCGTCCATCTGCAGGGGCTTGGTCTGGAAGGTGTAGGCGGGCTCCCTCGGCTCCATGCCGGGCCGCTTGTGGGCCTTGTCCAGGTGTCCCTGCGACCAGTCGGGGCCAAGGGAGCGCAGCATCAGCCGCGCCACGATGCGCTCTCCCTTGTTGATGTTGGAGAGAGCGCCCATCAGGGCGATGAGGGGGTCTGAGCCGGGATCGAGCAGGTCGTCGTCCCTGAAGGTCCTCAGGGGCACGTACTCGGGGCCGTCGGCCCGCAGGGTCATGCTCCACGCCTGCTCGCCCTCGCCCAGGCGCAGGGGATCGTCGTCCGGGTCCACCTTCCCGATGCGGGCCTGGGGATAGTGGGCGGAGAGCTGGCCGCGCACCACCTCGTCGTCGAGGCACCGGGCCATGAGGGTGACGCCGTCCATGTCCCCGGCCAGCTCCAGGGAGAAGGGCTCCGGCACCGCGATGGAGCCGAGCATGTTCTCCACGCCCAGCAGGGTGCGCTCCCCTGCGCGGGGCGGCGTCACCGTCAGCAGGACGGGCTTCTTCTCGGTGTCGTTTCCAAACAGGATTTCCTTCGGGTTCAGCTTCATGGGTATAGTCCTTTCTCTAATGGCGTCCGGGCGTCCATTCGATGACCGCTGTCTCCTCCGGGGTGGCCTCGATGCGGACGGGGAATCGGTTGCCCTTCGACAGCAGCAACCCGTCTCCCCTGGGGCACGACAGGAGCCAGCGCTGGAGGTCCTCGGGCAGGTCGAAGGCGTCGCCGACGGTCCTGATGGCGGCGGCGTCCTGCTGGAGCAGCAGCTTGAAGGCGGCGTTCTGAAGGAGCGCCCTTCCCGAATGGCCGGTGATGGTGCGGGAGGAGTCCTCGGAGAGAAGGTCCTGCACGTCCTGGGTGATGAACTGGAGCCCCAGCCGGTGCTTGCGGGCCCGCTTCGCCATGCTGACCATGAAGGCCGCGCCCTCGGGGTGCTGCATGATCGACCACACCTCATCGACGACCAGCAGCCGGGGCTTGGGGTCCTGGGCGGCCGCGGCCCACACCGTCTCGGTGCAGACCATCGCGGCGGCGGGACGCAGCTCCGGTTCGAGGAGCCGCAGGTCGAAGACGGTGACCAGGGCCTCGTTGCCCAGCAGGTCGTCGCCCTCGTCGGAGAGCAGGTGGCGGAGGCTGCCGGTGGCGAAGGGCCTGAGCAGCCGGGCCAGAGCCTGCCCCGAACTCGATTCGGGGTCGCGGTCGCCCGCCTCGTCCTCTTGCAGATATGCGTAGAAATCGCGGAAGCCGGTGCGCTCGCGGGGCTTGGCGTAGTAGCCCGCCAGGGCGTGGTCGAGAGAGGCCCTGCGCTCCGCGCCCAGGCTCTCGCCCACCATCACCTCGATCAGCCTTCTGAGACTGCCGATGCGCTGGAGAAGCTCCTCCGAGTCCCCCTTGTCGATGACGAAGGGGTTCATGCCCTGGCCGGGGACGCCGGGGGACAGCACCCGCCCTCCGGCTGCGCGGGCCATGTCCGCGTACTCGCCCTCGGGGTCGATGACGTAGGCCGTGATGCCGCGCGTGATGCCGCGCAGCACGCCCAGCTTGGTGGCGAAGCTCTTGCCGCTGCCCGACCGTGCGAGGACGGCGGTGTTGGCGTTCATGTGCGTCCCGTCCCAGGGGTCGTAGACCACCGGGGAGCAGGCCCGCATGTCGATGCCGTAGAGGGTGCCGCTCCGGGTGTCCAGGTCCGGCGGCGAGAAGGGGAAGAGCCGGGCGATGCTGGACGTGTCCAAGCTGCGCCACTCGGCCACGGCGTTGAGGGCCAGCGGCAGGGTCGAAAGCAGCCCCTCGCGCTGGCGGAAGGCCAGGTTGTCCAGCTTGCCCAGGGTGGCGGCGAAGTGGGCCTTCGCCCGCTGGGTCATCTCCCTCAGCGACGCCTCGTCCTTCGCGTGAAGGGTGACGGAGAGAGAGGCGTGGAACAGCCGCTCGCGCCCGCGCTGGACCTCGTCGCGGAGACGGGTGATGTCCTCCAGGGCGATCTCCGCCTCCGGGGACATGGTGCGGCCCCGCTTGAAGGAGAGGGACTGGGCCGACTCGAACCTGACCTTCTGCCACTCTAGGGTGCGGGCCGCCTGCTCCGCCGGTATCGGGCCGACGTGGACGGAGAGGTCCATCGGCGCTCCGGCTGCCATCAGCCCCTGGAGGAAGCCGGGGGCCAATGACCGGGGCCACTTGCCCAGGTGAAGGGAGCGCACGAGGCTCCCGCCGACGCGGATGTCGCGGCGGCCAACCGCCACCTCGACGGGACTCTCCTCGTCGAACTCGGCGGGTGAGCCGCCCAGGGCGGCTGCCGCCAGGAACATGCGGAGTTGCCTGCCCTTCAGCGGGTGGACGGAGAGCCCGGCCCTAGCCAGCAGGCCCCGTAGGTCGTCGATGCGGCCGAACTCGCACACGGCGTAGAAGCGCCGGTCGAGGATGCCGTCGCGGGCCTCAAGCTCGGTGAGCAGCCGCTGGAGGGACTCGGCGGCCTCCCTCGTCTGCGGGGGTAGGTCCTTCGGCTGGGCCTCCCGAAGGTCGTCTCGCAGGCGTTCCAGGCGCGGCGCGTGCTGCCTGATGAGCAGCTGCGCGGGGAAGTCGAGGGCGTTGAGGGCGCCGGCGAAGGCCCCCAGCTTCGGCTCGTCCAGCTCCAGGCCCATCACCTCGCACACCCCCAGCTTCACCCCGTCCAGGCGCACCGGCCCGTCGTCGTCGAGGTGCGACAGCATGAAGAACAGGGGCAGCTCGGGCGGGAGCTTGGGAGGGGCCTCCGTCGTTCCACCGGGTGCTGACTCCGTGGGGAGTTGGCCCTCCGGCATCTCCTGCGGAGCGGCGGACTCCCTTGGCGGGGTCTCCCCTCCGCGTCTTGTGATTCGTTCAAGCAGCTTCTTCAATTCGCTCGTTTCCTCTTCTCTATGGGGTTGGGAAGTCCACAAGGCCGCTGCTTAGCAGGGCGGCGACGCCCTTGGCCGACAGGACCAGGACGAGGCCCACCACTGCCATGACGACGGCGGCCTTTGCCCTGCCGCCGCCGCGCTCCTCGCCTCCCTCGGCCATCAGGATGAAACCGGCCCAGACGATGGCGAAGACGCAGATGCCGGAGGCGGCGTAAGCCATCGCCGTGAGCACGCGGTCGAACTGGCGGAGCATCTCCTGCTCCTCCGCCGGGGCCGCGCCGGTTGTCGCCAGCGCAGCCCCGGCCAGCAGGGTGACCGCAATCGCGGGCCTCACCAGGGCCACTCCCATCCCAGCGCCTCGAACCAGCGGCGCAGGCCGTCGGCGGGCTCCTGCTCGGCGGGCGGGTCCTCCGGCTCCGGCACGGGCAGGGCCAGGACCTCGAAGGGCTCGTCGCTGCCCACGCCGGACGCCAGGGCGAGCGTTTCGCCCCTCGTCCTCGTGATGGGCGACCGCTCCATCGTCTCGGCCTTGACGTGCTCCTTGTGCAGGACGTCCACCGTCACCTGCTTGGCGATGGTGGCGCTGGGGACGTAGGCGTACGCCGTCGCGGTGGCGGACGCCGTGGCGCCGTCTTCGCAGGTGGCCGTCGCCGTGTCGCTGTCGGAGTCGCTGTCCCCCGGGCGATGGAGGTGCACGGTCTTGGTGACCTGCTCCACCCGCTCCGGGTGGTGGGTCAACTGCGTCAGCGGGGGGATGGGGATGCGGAGGCTCGCCTCAAGGCTCACGTCCACGGTGACGGTGTGAATCGCTGCGCCCACGGGCACGCCGAGTTGGAACCGGGTCTCTCCGTTGGGGACGAAGGCGACGCTGGTATGCGACGCGCCGGTCGCGGCGGCGACGGTCCCCGTGACTGCCGTCACCTGGGCGTCCATCAGGGACGTCTCGGTGACGCTCTGGTGCCCGGCCACCATCTGAAGCTCCACCGGGTGATCGGTGTGCGTGACGCACTCGGACTCGATGACGCCGCTGACCGCTCCCGGCGTCCAGCCCAGGGAGGTCATGCGCAGGTCGCACAGCTCGCCCTCGACGGCGGGCAGGGGGTACGGGATCTGGTCGTGCTCGAAGGTGACGGCCCCGGCCTGGCCGAGGGTGTCCTCCCAGGAGACGGTGAAGGACGGCGCCGGACCGTGGAGGGGGAGGGAGTAGTCGGTGCTCTCCCCCTCGGCCAGCGTTGCCGAGCCCCAGAAGCGCAGCCAGCTCCCCTGCGGGCCGCCGAAGGCCCGCACCCGGATGTCCAGGGCGGTGGCGGCCCGCAGGGTGACGGCGGCCCGGTCGCCGGTGACGGTGAGCCCCTCGACGAATATCCGGCGCCCCTCTACCGGCTCCGTGACCTCGAAGTCGATCTCGTCCCGCCAGGGCTCGTGGTCGTCGGCCAGGGCCGCCTGGGGGAGCGTCGTGGCCGCCGCCGCCAGGACGACGGCCACGACCGCTATCCACCCCCTGTGGGGCTTGCGGCGTCTGATCTCCAGCGTCTCGGCCATGTGGCTGGGACCCTGACGCTTCCCCCTGTCCTTCCCCCTGCGCTTGCCGAACCAGCCGTGGGGTCGGAAGGGCATCCTTCCGTTGCGGCGTTCCTTCTGCCTGTTCTTCTTCTTGCGCAGCCTGCGGAGGGCACGCTTGGACCTCCGCGCCATGAGCCGCAGGGGGCCGGGTCCGGTCTTCACCGGCTGCGCCGGCGCGGGCGGCTCAGGTCGCACCAGCTGGGCGGTCTGCCCGGCGTAGCGCCGCGCCCCCAGCCGGTACTTCAGCAGGTCGGCGGCCACCAGGGGCAGCCGCCGACCGCCTATCTTGCCCACCACCATCGCCACCCCGACCAGCCCGAAGAGGACGGCCAGGGCCATGCGCACCTCGGAGGGGCCGACGGGGGCGTAGCGGTAGGCCCCATAGGACAAAGCGAATACGGCCATCACCGCCACGACCTGCGGGAAGGTGAACCCCAGCAGGACCCTGTCCTCGGCCTGCACGTGAGTTGGGACCTCGTGTTCTCTCATCTCTCGTTCTCCTTCCTTACGTCGCCCTATCCGCCGTCGGGCGTGGGGGCGGGGATTGGGGTGGCCGGGTCGGGCAGATCGACGTCCACCGCCGGGTCCACGACCGCGTTCATCACCAGCTCCACGACGCCGTAGGCGACCAGGGCCAGGACGATGCCGGCGAGGGCGGTCATCATGGCGCTCTTGCCGCGCTCCATCTGGTTGGGCGCTCCGCTGGCGGTGAGGTACATGTACGCGCCGTAGATGAAGAAGCCCACGCCTATCGCTCCCACGACGCCCAGCAGGATGCCCACCAGGTTCGATATGGTCTGTGTCAGTTGTTCCATTGCTATTGCTCCTCTCTGCCGCCGGGCGGGTCTCCCACAACCGGCGTTCATCGCTTCGTCTTGTCTCCTCGGTGACTCCCCGTTATCTGCACATCGCTGGTCCTCCGTCGTGTCGTTCGCAGGCGCGGGTCTCGTCCGCGCCGTTGCGTTGTTGTCGTGTGGTGGGGCTACTCGCCGCTGCTCCTGGGCTCGCCGCCGCCGTCTCCCCCGCCAGCCGATGGGGTGGCCATCGAGGCCGCCGAGCTGAGGCCGCTGGCGGCGGCCGAAACGCCCGCGCTGGCCGCCACCGCGCCCACCGCCATGCCTCCCGGCCCTCCCGCCGCGCCGCCCGCCACCAAGCCGATGGTCCGGGCCGAGCGCATCAGCGACGAGGGCAGGTTCATGCCGAAGTAGAGCATCGAGAGCCAGGAGTCGAAGGTGCCGTGATTGCCGAGCATCGACGGGACGCGGGTCGCCATGTAGACGAAGGCCAGCGACAAGAGCAGCTTCCAGATCAGGTCCTGCACCGGCTCGAAGGCGGCGATGGCGGCGAACTCCTTCAGGAAGCCGAACCCAAGCGCCAACGCGATGAGCTGGATGGCCTGCTGGAACACCGTCGTCATGAAGAGGCGGAGCCAGTGGCGGCCCCAGCCCGCCGTGTGGGGCAGAATCCAAAGCCCCAAAGCGATCGGGGCCAGGGCCAGGAGGATGTCGATCAACGCGAGGCGCAGCACCATCTGGACGATGACGTAGAGGACGAAGAGGACGAAGAAGCCGTAGACCAGATAGAGGACCGCCAGGAGCAGGGCCATGCCCACGCTCCCGGCCTCCACCGCCGTCATCAGGGTGCGAAGCGTCGAGCGGAGCATGTCCCCGGCGGTGACGTTCAGGGAGACCGCGATAAAGCCAGACACGGCGTCGGCAACGTCCAGGACCAGGGCGCACCACCACAGGGACGACGCTGCGGCCACCAGTCCGAGCACGAGGCGGGGGACCATCTCCCGCCAGCCCGCCTGCTGGCGTCCAAGATGCTCGGAGACGATGAGGCTGAGGCCCATCCAGCCGAGGATCACCACCAGCGCGCCCGACGTGATGGCCCAGACGACCATCCACGCCTGCTGCACGAGGTGGTGAGCGTAGGTGAGATCGGGCGGGGTGCCGGTGAGGATGTCGCTCATGAGCCGGACTCCCTCCGGCAGTTGTCGGCGTCCTCGCCGCTGGCTCGCTCCACGACGCCGCAGAGGGTCCCGTGGACGCCCTCGATCATCCAGCCGGCGAAGGCTTTGGCCCAGCGCGCCGGGCTGAGGGCGGACAGGATCTTGTCCCAGATGCGGCCCGGCTGGTAGATGGGGACGACGGCGTAGAAGTCGCCCCTCAGCCCGTCCTCGGCCGTGGCCAGCATCACCAGCAGGTAGGCCCGGTCGCGGTCGAGCTCGGTGTGTTCGTCCAGGTCGGGGTACTCCCAGGAGTACTCCCAGCCGTCGCCTCTCTTCTTCTCCCCGCCCTTCACCCGGTACATGGCGCTTATCCAGTCGCCGGTGTCGGCGTCCCGGACGGCGTAGAAGAGGTCCGCGATCTCGCGGTCGAAGAGGGGCCGGGCGACGAACTCGCCGCCCTTCTTGCGCTCGACGAAGTCCCGGTCGGCGTTGACCAGGGTCAGCTCGTCAGGCGGGGCCTGGGCCAGGGCGACTCCGCTGGACGGAATCGCCACCAGCGCCGCCAGGAGCAGCGCGGATGCCAGGGGGATAAACCGCCTGAGTGACCGGAGTTTCGATTTCAGCGCCATCTCGTTCACCTCTCTGCCTATTGCCGCAAATCAACGATTCGCAACTTCTGCAACAGAGTGTGAACAAACGAAATGACGGTGGAAACTGCCCAAAAGGGACGACAAAAATGTCGCCCCTTTTGAGGTTCTTGGCAAAAGACTCCCTCCCGTGCAGTATGGGGGCTGTACAAGGAAACGAAGTCTGTTGCGGAGTCGTCTGGGAGGTCACGGCAAAGCTGAAACAGGAACAAATGGGGCTAAAAGTGCGCAGAAATTGTGAACACTTCGACTTAAGTCCCCAGGTCGGCCTCTCGCCGCAAAAAGGGGCGCAGCGGGGCCGCAAGAAAGAAGGGCGGAAACGGGGCGGAATCCCGCATTTCCCCCTACAGGTGGTCCACATGGCGCAGCCCGTGAGAAATCGGGCCTTGGTCGTGGCCGAAACCCGGGACTGGGGCCGGTGAAAAGAGGAGGACTTATGGAACCGAAGAAGGACGTGGTCGAGAAGGGCAGGAGCGTGCGGGACATGCACCACCTGCGGCTCATGTCGCTGTTGCAGGAGCTGGAGCGGGACAACGGGCGCAAGAAGGCGGCCGAGGTCCTGGGGGTGGACCGCAGGACTCTGGACGCCAGCCTCGACGAGGGTGTGCTGACGCGGCGCATCCGGGGGGCGCTGGAGAAGGCGCTCCAGTCGGGGGTGGGATCAGCCGCCGCCGAGCAGCGGGACCGCAACGACCAACTGGCGGACCGTCTGGAGGACTTGGAGGGCGGCTTCGAGGAGCTTGGCAAGGAGATGCGGGCGAACAACAGGGCCAGCGAAGACAGAGACAGGGCCATGCGTGAGGAGATGGCGCAGGGGTTTCGCCAGCGGGAGCGGGAACAGGCGGAGCGGAGGACGGCGGGGGACGCCGGGGACGAGGCGAAGGCGGACGGCGCCGGCCCGCAGCCCAGGCGAAGGTCGACGCTGCGGCGGGAGTACCCCGACCTCGTGACGTTGGAGTCCGCCGAGGACGACGAGGACGTGTTCGGAGAGGTCTGGCCCCTGATCGTCGAGTGGCGGGAGCTGAAGGGCGTTCATCCCGACGAGGGAAAGAGCCTGTCCTGGCTGCTGACCGAGGAGCGGTTCCTGGCGTTGGAGCTGACGCTGTTGGAGGGGCACGGGTTGACGCTTCCCCCGGCGACGTTTCCGCTGCGGGGCTTCGACCGCAACGGGCAGGTCAACTGGCGGAAGACAGCGCTCTCCGACACGCGGAGGGCGCTGAGAAAGCGGGAGCTTCTGCACACGCTGACGCTCAGACTCTGGTGGAAATAGCCCGGCGGGTTGTGCCCCTCCGTCTTCCGGTGAACTTCCGTGAAGTTTTGTGAACGATGTTGGCGTGGACTGCCCGAAAGCCTTCACAACGGGTCTTTGGTGGGGTAATAATGGTTGCACTGTTTGGCTTTCAACCAAGGTTTCCGACCATAGAAACCTGGGGGCGCGATCCCTGTTGCCCGGGTCTGACTTGACGGATGATTCGCTCTCTGAAAGGTCTCCCACGAGGGAATTGCTGCCGCTGCGGATATGACGTAGCTCTCCGCAAGCAGCACGGGCCGAAACGACGGAGTTTGACGTAGGTCCTTCGTCCTCGGTCCACGTCCGGCGGTTGGAGTTTGACGTAAGTCCTTCTCCCGCTGGACACTGGTCTGGCGGCTGTGGTTGATCGCTTCTCCCGCTGGACTCTGAGGATGGAGCGCCTTCTGCGCCTCGTCCTCGCCCAGTCGGTCGGAGTGCGTCTTTCGCCCCGGCCGATTCAACATGCCTGCGGCACGGCTGACACACAGTTAGGGCCGCAGCTTCGACACGCGCCGGTCTGCGACTGAAAAGCAGGCTGGCCGCTTCACGTCTCGCAGCTTTCCCAAACTCGGACGGCATCCACCCTGGGCCGAGCTGCGTCTTCTTTCACCCCACTCCGGCTTCCGCGTTCGGCATTCGACCGGGGGCGGAGTGCGTCTTCGGAACGGAGTCACGGGTTCAACGGCAACGGCATACCAATCAGCAAGGAGGTACATGGGCATGGACGAATCACGGACACAGGACAGGAAGGAAGGAGGCCTCGACATGGCGGCACTGCAAGAGGGCATTCGGCTTGGTCGGCGTCAGTGGTGCGAAGTGCAGACCATCGGCGACCGCGTGGTCATCAACCCGCGCTTCCGTCTCGCTGCCCTGCGAGACGGAAGCGGCAACATCATCGAGACGGTCAGGCTGTCTCTCGAGGTCTGCGGCTGCGGGTATTCCTACGCTCGGCCAGGGGTGGGCTACGCCGGGCCGGACGGCTGGTATTGCAAGCGATGCGGGCAGCTCCACACGCTGGACGAGGGGGCAACCGTAGGCGAAGCAGCCCACCTGAAGCCCGACCCCGCGCTGGTGAGAGAGTTCGACACGCGGGTCCGGGTGTCACTCGACTGGTCAACCCCTGAGGACTTGGAGGTCATCCAATGAACGCACACGCAAGCGAAGGAGGAACGGACATGGCGGAACAGTACGTGGGGCCGAGCGCAATGCGGATAGCCAACCTGCTGCCGCACCGGGTCAGCTTCGAGCGGGGCTGGTTCTGGACGACGACGGCCATCTGTCACGGCGGCAAGTCGGACGGGCTGGCGTTCCGGCAGCGACCGGACGGCAACGGCATCGAGGTCAAGTGCCACACCGGGGGCTGCTCGGCCGGCGTGGTGATCACCGAGCTGGAGGCGCTCATCGGGCTGCCCATCTGGACGGCCTACGCACAGGTGAATGACACCCCGGTCAAGGCCCCTGGGCAGCAGCCGTGGTGGAAGCGAAAGCGGGTCGTCGTGGCCGGGGCGGTCGCCCTGGTCGTCGCGGCGCCGCTGCTGACGCTCGACGTGGAGCTCTTCTTCCTGAACCTCGTCGGTCTGGGCATCGGGGCGCTGCTGCTCCGGCGGTTCATGCCCCGGCGTCCGGTAGGGAGGGTCCGTCGCCGCTGACGACGGGGCCTCCGGCTCCCTCATACCCATCCCACTCAACGCAAAGGGCCGTCTCCCATCCGGGGACGGCCCTTCTTCTTTGCCCGCAAGCGGGCGCAATCGGCAAGGCCACAAATCACAGGCACTTAGGAGGTGCACGATGACGACGGCAACACTGGCGACTGGAACGCGGTCGATGGACACGGTGGACAGGCCCCGGCGCAGCCTCGAAGAGCTGGTCGACCAGCTCATGGCGGCGATGGGATTCAAGGGGGAGGAGCCGGAGACGGCATCGGCGCCGGAGATACCGAGCGTGGCCAAGAGCGTTCACGAGGCGCGGCGTCTCCGGCAGGCGGGAGACGTGGACGGCGCGCTGGCGGTCCTCGCCGGCATGGACGCGGAGAAGGCGGAGACGAGGGAGGCTCGGTGGGCCTTCTCCGAGTGGACGCAGCTGGTGAAGCGGCGGTTCGGCGGCCGCGGCGCCCTGGTCTACAGCCAGGGCGCAGGACGGGCCGCCGCGCTGGTGCCCACCGGCGACGGCGGGACGCTGGAGGTCGCTGCGGTCCTGGGGATGAGCTGGCGGCCCGGCAAGGTCGTCTCGGGGCGCAGCCTCCGGGGCCTCCGGCCCCTGTGCGGAGGTGCGTGATGGTCGTCACCAGCGCTCCGGTTGACATCCCCGCGCTGAAGGCTCGCCATCCGCTGGGCGACACGGTGGAGGCGGCCGGCGTGAGGCTCAGGGGAAGGGGCAGGGTCCGCCAGGGCGTCTGCCCCTTCCACGACGAGGCGGAGGGCAGCTTCACGGTGTACGGCGACTCGGAGCGGTTCTACTGCTTCGGGTGCGGCGAAGGGGGTGACGTGCTGGACTTCATACAGCGGGCCGAGAACCTCACGCTGCCCGAAGCCATCGCGCGGCTGGACGGCAGCCCAGGGCTTGCGCCCCGGGCCGCCACTCGTCCAGCCGGAACGCGGCGTCCGCGGTCCGCCGCGCTGCCCCCGAGGGATCCCGCCCTGCTGACGGCGGCGGCGCGCTTCTACGCCGGACGGCTCCGGCGTTCTTCAGAAGCGCGGGAGTACCTGGCCTCGCGGGGCGTCGGCCCGGTCGCCGTAGCCCGCCTTGGCCTCGGCTATTCGCCGGGCAGCGGGCTGCGGCAGGCCCTGGAGTCCTGGGGCTTCTCCGAGAAGCGCATCCAGGACTCAGGGCTGTTTATGGAGCGGGGAGCGGAGCGGTTCGCCGGAATGGTCGTCGTTCCCGACGCCTCCGGCGGCCTCCTCCGCTGGCTCGTCGGCCGGGCCGTCGATCCCCACCGGACACCCCGCTTTCAGGCGCCGCCCGGTCCCAAGCCGGTGCTCGGCCTTGGTCGTCTCGGCCCCGCGCCGCCCAGGGCGGTCGTCGCCGAGGGGGTCTTCGACTGGCTCGCCCTTACCGGATGGGGCCTTCCCGCCGTCGCCGCCCTGGGCGCCCAGGGCGTTGAGCGGGTGGCCTCAGCCCTCCGGGGCTGCCCCCGCGTCTTCCTTGCCTTCGACAACGACGACGCGGGCCGCGAGGCGACGGAGCGGCTTCAGACCCTGCTCGGACGCAGGACCGCCGCCGTCACCCTCCCCCAGGGCGTCGGCGACGTGGCCGAGCTTGCGACTCGCCCACACGGGCGGACCGTCCTCCTCCGCCTGCTCTCGCTAGCGGCCCGCTCCGCTCGATAGCCAGCCCGCTCCCCCTGCGGGCTTCCCGCACCCATCCCCACTCTCACCACCTTGGAGGACCTATGCCCAATGCACGACGGGCTTCGCCCGCGCACGGCTTCCCATAAGGGGAATCCGCCCATCGGCCATTCGCTACAGGACACAACACCACTGACAAGAAGGAGACACGAAATGTTCAACAAGAACGGCAACAACGGACACGGCAACGGGACGGGCAACGGCCTGGCCCACGTCAACGGCAACGGGCACAAGCCCGACGCCGCAATCGTCAGCGAGCACGACCCCGCATCGAGTGCGGGTCTGGCTCTGCTCTGGGACGGGCTCTCGCCCGCCGTCACTCAGGCGCTCGGACAGCCCCTCGACCCGGCGCTGGCCTCCCAGCGCAAGGGCCGCGGCGGCAAGTTCTTCGACTACCTCGAAGGCCACGTCGTCATCGCCCAGGCCAACCGCATCTTCGGCTACGGTGGGTGGGGCTACGAGCTGGTCGGCGACGTCACCCTGCGCCGGACCGAGACGGTCAACCCCCAGACCGGCGAGGTGAAGGTGGAACAGGGCTACAGCGCACCGGTGCGGGTCTCCGTCGCGGGCGCTCTGCCCCGCACCGACCTCGGCGTCCACCCGGTGGCCGAGGACACCCTGGACGGCCACGACACGGCCATGAAGGGCGCCGTGACGGACGGCATGAAGCGGGCGTTCAGGAGCTTCGGCGTCCAGTTCGGCAACGGCTTCTACGGCGACCAGCCGCAGGTCGGCAACTCGCCGCAGCCGCAGCGCGTCCCCGCTCAGACCAACGGCAACTCCGGTCAGGCACAGGCCAGCCGCCCCACGCGGCAGGCGCAGGGCGGGCGCAGCGAGTCCCAGATCGAAAAGCTGCGGAAGCGGCTCATCGAGATCGCCGCCGAGCAGGGCCTCGACGAGGACCAGGTGCGGTCGGCCGTCACGGACCGGACGGGCAAGAGCCTCGACGACCTGGACGGCACCGAGCTTGGCCCGCTGGTGGAGGCCGCCGCCAACAAGCTGCGGCAGATGCAGCAGGCCCAGGCCGCCTAAGCCTGCCGGTCAATCGGGTTCGGTTCGAGAGCGGGGCCGTCTCCTTCGGGGGGCTGCCCCGCTCTCTCATTACAGGACAAGGAGGCTACGAGCCATGACAACGACTGAGACCTTGGTAAGTACACCCTGGGGCTGGACGCATGACGTGGTGGAGCTGGCCGAGGGCGTCTGGCGGGTCTGGACGCCCAGCCACGGCGGGCTGAAGCTCAGCCGCGAGCGGTGGGCCGAAATCCCCGCCTGCCTCCGGTCCGCCATGTTCACGCCCACCTTCGCCGAGGAGGACTGCGAGGAGCCCATCGTCAGGACGCTGCTCGGCCTGGGCGGCGACAACGAGAGGGAGATGGCGCTGAAGGTGGCGGGCTACTTCGACCGCTACGCTCCGGCGCTCCCGCACCTCCGTGACTGCCCGCCGGGCATCCACTACCACGCCGTCGCCTACCGGGGCGGCTTCGGGACGGACCCGTTCGGGCGGTTCGACACCCGCATCGAGGCCGAGTCCTTCGTGGGCGACGCCGAGATGGTGCGGACCTACGGGAAGCTGAAGGCCGTCGAGTGCAGCCGGACGCTCCCGCTCTGCCGTGCGGAAGGGGGCAGGCCATGACCGCGACGACACGGCCCAGGCCCCGCAGCCTTCCCAGCACGACGACCAAGCTCCAGACGGAGATGGGGAACCTCTACGTGACCGTCTCGACGGACGAGGACGGAGAGCCCTTCGAGGTGTTCGGCTGGCTGGGCAAGGGAGGCAGCTTCCAGCACGGCGTCACCGAGCTGGCCTGCCGGTTGATCTCCCTGCACCTGCGGCGCGGGACTCCCCTGGAGGAAATCATCGATCAGTGCCGGGGGATTCAGGAGATGCAGCCGTTCTTCAACACGATGCCCGACGGCAAGAGCGTGGCGATCCTCGGACTCGGCGACGGGATAGCGCACATCCTCAAGGCCCACCTGAAGGCCAGGGAGGAGAGAAAGACGGAGCAGGCGGTCGAGGCGAAGGCCGCATGAGCCGCACGGACACCGGCATCGAGGCGGGGCGGTCTCCTTCGGGGGCTGCCCCGCTTCTCACTTACAGGAAGGAGGCGACGACGATGGTAACGACGATTGACGAGCGGGCGGAGGTCTTCTCCCGTCCAGCGGCGCGGTTCGACGACGACGGCAACATGGAGGTGCGGGCATCGTCAGCCCAGGGCTGCCGCCGCGCCCTCTGGTACGCCGCAACGGGCTACGAGGCCACGAACCCCCCCAGCGAGGATTCGCTGACAGCGATGGAGGCGGGCAACGCCCTGGAGCCGGTGGTGGTGCGGGCGATGGAGCGGGCGGGCTGGAAGGTCGATGCCGCCGATCCCCAGGACCCGCGGCAGGTGGCGGTGAGGGCAGGCCCCAACCTGATGGTCACCGGCCACCCCGACGGCACGGTGCGGATGCCGATAGAGCGGGACGAAGCGGCTGCGTCGCAACTGTTCCTCTTCGAGGGCGAGCCGCAGGGTCCCGCCTACGGCGACCCGATGGTCGTCGAGATCAAGACGCGGGGACCGGAGGCGTTCAAGCGCTGGCAGACGCTGGGAGCGGAGCGCAGCCACCCGGCGTCGGTGGCCCAGGCCGCCTTCTACTCGCTCGGCGAGTTCGGCGACCTGCGGGACGCGGTGATCGCCACGATGGACACGGGGGCTCGCACCTGGGACTGGGAGCGGATTCCCGCCGCACGGCTGGAGCGGGCCCTGCAGGACGCCTGCGAGTGGCTCGGTGAGCTTGCCGCTCACCACGTCCAAAGCGGGCCTGACCCCGACGCACTGCCGGAGCGGGACTTCTCCGCAACCAGCTGGCAGTGCCGAAGCTGCCCCTTCCTGGCGGTCTGTCTGCCGGGAGCGGCTGAGGTCGGAGAAGAGACGGAGACTGAGACAGAGGAGGTGACAGACGAAGAGGCACGGGACGCGGTGGCGGCCTACGCAGAGGCTCAGGAGTCCATCAAGGAGCCTGAGAAGGCCAAGCGCGCCGCGTTGGACACCCTGAAGGCGTGGATGCGCCGGCAGGGTGACTCAAAAGCGACGGTGGGGGGCCGGACGGTCACCCTCGTCAGCTCCACCAGGTACTCCGTGAACCACAGGAGGCTGAACGAGGCGCTCGACCCGGAGGTCCGGGCCGAGATCGTCACCGAGAGCGAGTCGGAGTACGTGCGGGTGAACACCTAGACGCTTCCCCTGTTGGGAGCGCAGGACGGGGCCGTTTCCCTCTATTGGGGAATCGGCCTCGCTTTCATTCAACCGGGCGCGGCAACACCGCGCTACTACACACACAAGGAGAATCACATGTCACGCACCATCAACAAAGTCGAGCTTTTGGGCAGGGTCGGAACGGACCCGGAGATGCAGTACACCCCCGGCGGCACGGCCGTCACCAAGCTGCGGCTGGCGACCGACCGCTACCGCAAGGACGCCGAGAACGAGACGGATTGGCACAACATCGTGGTCTGGGGCGCCACTGCGGAGGCCGTGAACCAGTACGTCGGGACGGGCCAGCGCGTCTACGTCGCGGGCCGCCTCGTCCAGAACAGCTGGGAGGGCGACGACGGCCAGCGCCGCCACCGCACCGAGGTCCACGCCTCCGAGGTCGTGTTCCTCGACTCCCGGAACGGCAACGGCGACGGCGACGCCGCGGACATCGAGGAGCCGGTCGGCGCCTCTCCCTTCTAGTCCCACAACCGCATAGCGACGCCTTTTCGGAGGCGCACCACGGGGCCGCTTCTCACTACAGGGGCGGCCCCGCTCTTTGTTCTAACCGATAGCGAAGGAGGCCGACATGACCGCCATCACCGCACAACAGACCGACACGCTGCTCGACGCCCTGCGGAGCAACCTGCACCTGCTGGGCGAGATCGCCATGCGCTACCAGGTCGAGACCCAGACGGAGCGCGCCACGGAAGACCTGCCCGTCATCTCCTGCCCCGACGACGTGCGCAGGCTGCTGGGGCCGGAGATGGCTCCGCTCGCCCAGGAGCAGCTTCGGGTGCTGCTACTCACCACCAAGAACGAAGTCGTGGGCCAGCGGGTCGTCTACCAGGGCAACGTGAACTCGTCGATGATCCGGCCCGCCGAGGTGCTGCGACCCGCCGTCATGGAGGCCGTTCCCAGCATCATCGTCTGCCATAACCACCCCAGCCAGGACCCGACGCCCAGCCCGGAGGACGCCGCCATCACCAGGGAGCTGGCACAGGCGGGCAAGCTCCTGGGCATCGAGCTGCTCGACCACGTGGTCATAGGAGGCGAGCGGTTCGTAAGCCTCAAGGAACGGGGCCTCATGGCCTGACCCCGTATCGAGTACGGGACAGGCGCTCCATGACCGGGCGGCGTGCGCCGACCGGCTCTCCACGCAGGGGAACCCCGTTCCCCGCGCATCGTTCCCAACCCACACGACGAAGGGAGGTCGCAATGCTCGCGACTCACACCATAGACCCCGAAGACCTGTTCACCATCTCAGCCGGAGGCTTCTCGGCAACCGCCGACGCCTTCGCCCGCGACGACCAGACCGAGGGCCTCTGGTTCGTCTCGATGGTCGGCTCCCAGACGGCGCTCAAGGCGATCTGGGCGTCGCTGCTCAAGCAGCCGCCGGACGTCGCCCACATCATCAAGGGCGCGGACGGCATGGCGCTCCACGGCGGCTACCAGCGGTGCATCATCCCGTACGAGACCATCGGCACCTGGACGACCAAGATCGCCCGCCTGCCGGCGACCGGGGGCTGGCACGCCCTCGTCTACACCAAGACCGCTGAGTTCTCCTACGAGAAGGACTCCTTCCTCCTGCTGGCGCAGTCGGAGGAGGAGGCCCCGGCTCTCCATCACCGTTTCCTCGACAAGCGCAGCCCGCTGCCCCTGCACGGCTCCTGGGCGGGCTGGCTCTGGCAGCGGGGCCTGGAACAGGAGGAGATAGTCCCCCTGCAATCGGTGGGCGTCTCCGCCTACCGGTGCTCTCCCAAGGCCAAGAAGCTGCGGGACGACCTGTCCGACGCCGTCGCGTCGGGCAGGCTGACGCTGCCCAAGGAGGCGTCCGATGGATAGGACGCTGAAGCGGGCCAAGCGCAACAACAAGCGGCGCGGACAGCGCAACCACGGGGCCTGGCAGCGGTTCTCCCCCGACGGGAAGACCTGCCGCTACTGCGAGCACGACGGCTCGCAGCACATGTGCCGGTCGGGGCAGCCCCATTTCTTCCGGCCCGCGACGGAGGCGGAGCGGCGCGACCCCACGGTCATGCTCTACCGCCACACCCCCGTATCGAGTACGGGGCAGGCTCTGCCGGACGGCGGCTCGATGCTGGTGCGGCGCATGACCGTCGCCAACCACGCTGAACTCATCACCGCCTTCTGCGTCGCGTGCGCCGAGAGCATCGGAACCCACCAGGTGCTCTGCTACCAGCGCAACGTGGGCATCGGAGAGGTGGTCGGCATCGACACTCGCCACAAGGACCTGGCAATCGCCGCCTGAAGCGGCATGAGAAAGGAGAGACGACATGAGACTCGCTGCACAAGCCAAAGGGGGCTACTACCCGACTCCCGAGCGGGTGGTGGACCTGATCGCCGAGCTGATTCACACCCCCACCGGCTACTACCACCGGGACCGGGAGACCATCCGCATCCTCGACCCCTGCTGCGGGGCCGGGGACGCGCTGGAAAGGCTGGCCGAGCGCCTGGACAGGCCCAACGCCCTGTCCATCGAGACCTACGGCATCGAGCTGCACCGGGACAGGGCGGAGGAGGCCGAGAAGGTGCTCCACCGCACCCTGGCCTCGGACCTGTTCGCCACGTCGATAGCGAACGGGGCCTTCGGCCTGCTTTTGCTCAATCCGCCGTATGACTTTGATTCCGAAGACAAGCGGACGGAGCACGCCTTCCTGACGCAAACCACGCGCTACCTGGCCGAGAGTGGCCTGCTGGTCTTCATCGTGCCACGGCAGCGCCTCGCGGTCTCGGCCCGCTACCTGTCCACCCACTACGGGCGGATGCGATGCTGGGCCTTCCCCGACCCTGAACGGGAGGTCTTCGACCAGGTGGTCCTCATGGGCTACCGCAAGGCCGACCCGGTTCCCGACGCCACAGCCGAGAGCATGGTGCTGGAGTGGGCGGTGGGGGAGCCGGAGCCTTTGCGCTCCCAGCGCAACTCCTACTCCCACCCGGAGTACACCCCCGCCACCACCCCGAGCGGCGACGTCCTGTTCACTACCCGCACCGTCGATCCGGTCGCAGCTGCGACCGAGGCGCGGCGGTCGGGGCTGTGGGCCAACACGGAGATCACCGACACGCTCTGGCCCGCGAGCGACAGCCGCACCCGGCCGCTCATGCCCCTGCGACGGGGGCACATGGCGATGCTGGTGGCGGCGGGCTTCCTCGACAACCTGGTGCTCGAAGGCGACGACAGGCGCATCCTGGTCAAGGGCCGCACCTCGAAGGAGATGGTGATGGTCGAGGACGCCCCGGAGAAGGAGGTCCACCGCGAGAAGCTGACGACTACCGTGGTGGCCCTCGACCTCGACGACGGACGGATCGAGGACATCGCCGCCTAGCTCGGACGGCTCACCCGAAGCCGCACCCACGAGGCCCCGTTGGTTCATTCGACCTGCGGGGCCTTCGCTAGTTTGGAACGACTCAGAAGACCCCTCTTATCAAGGAAAGGAAGGTGACAGGATGCAGAAGACCATGACGCTGGAAGCCTGCTGCCGGTGCGGGCAGCCCATCGCCCCCGGCGAACCGGCCATGCAGACCGCCTCGGTGGACATCATCGGCGGGCGGGCCGTCAGTTCCCCGGTAAAGGCGTACCACCTGAAGGGCCGGTGCTACAACGAGTACAGGGCCGCCGAAGCCGCCCGCAGGGAGGCCCTGAAAGCCGCATAGACGGCTCGCACAGAGCCGCACAACGAGGCGGCCCGCCTCCGGGGCGGCGCCTCGCACAGCTTGTCTGACGCAGAGCATGACAGCCTGCAAACGCATAGTACGAGAGAGGGCGCCTCACGGCGCTCCGAACCGCCTTGGGCGCCCTCTCTCCACCTCCTTCGGGGGGTGGAGAGGTGCGCCTTGAAGAAGGCGTCTTCGGGGATTCCGTGTGCTCCCTCAAGAAAGGAGACACGCAATGAACCTCGGAGAGTTCATCGACAACTTCAAGGACGCCATCGCCAAGAGGGTGGTGGAGTCCTACCCGCCGCTCTACCGGCCCTCGGAGAACGGCGGCACGCTCCCCAGGCTGCTCCGCAAGCCCCTTGGGGCGCAGACCGACGCCATCAGGGGCGCGGCCCTCTCCCTCAAGGCCCACCGGGGCACCACGGTCGTCGGAGAGATGGGGACCGGCAAGACCTTCATCGGCGCGGCGGCGGCCCACATGGCGGGCTTCGAGAGGATTCTCGTCATCTGCCCGCCCCACCTGGTGCCCAAGTGGAAGCGGGAGATCGAACAGACGGTGCCCTTCGTCCGCGCCGCCATCGTCGAGTCCATCACCGACCTGGAGCGGCTCCGCCTCTCCGTCGGCTCCGGCCCCCTCTTCGCGGTGATGAGCCGTGAGAAGGCCAAGCTGTCCTACCGCTGGATGCCCGCCGTGATACAGCGGTGGGCCGTCTCCAAGGGAAGGCTCCTGCGGGACGAGGAGACGGGGGAGCCCTTCCGCGTCCCCTGCTGCCCCGACTGCACCGCGCAGGTGGTGGACAAGGACGGCGTGCCGCTCACGTTCGCCGACCTGAACCGCCGCAAGCACACCTGCGCCGCCTGCGACGCCCCCCTCTGGCAGGCCGACAGGTCCGGCCCGGCCCGATACCCGTTGGCCGACTACATCAAGCACAGGATGAAGGGCTTCTTCGACCTGCTGATCGGCGACGAAGTTCACGAGTTCAAGGGGCGCGGCTCGGCGCAGGGCATCGCCGCCGGCATCCTCGCCGACGTGTGCGGCAAGTCCCTCAGCCTGACCGGGACGCTCCTCGGCGGCTACTCCTCGACCATCTTCCACCTGCTCTATCGGTTCTCCCCGGAGATTCGCACGGAGTTCGGGCGTTCCGACGAGCACCGCTGGATACAGCGGTACGGCTTCGAGGAGGTCACCGTCGGCAAGCCCGACGACGACGCGGTGGAGGACGGGCGCAACAGCAGGAGGCGCAGCTACCGCAAGGTCACCAGGGAGCGGCCGGGCCTCGTTCCCTCCGCGCTGTTTCACATCATAGGGAACACGGTGTTCCTGCGCCTGGCCGACGTTGCCTCCGGCCTGCCGGACTACGAGGAGAAGATCCTCGTGTCCTCGATGGACTCGGAGGAGGACGCCACCGGGTACTCCCAGCGCAGCGCCTACAACACCGTGTTCGAGGAGCTGAAGAAAGAGCTGGCGGCCGCCCTCAAGAGCGGCTCCAAGCGGCTGCTGGCGACCTACCTGCAAACCCTGCTCGCCTACCCCGACGGCTGCACCAGGGGGGAGACGGTCTTCGATCCCAGGACGGGCGACATCATCGTCCAGGTCCCGCCCCTCTCGGAAGAGAAGCTCTACCCGAAGGAGAAGGCGCTCATCGACCTGGTGGCCGCCGAGCGGATGGAGGGAAGGCGGGTGCTGGTCTACGTCACCCACACGGGGACGCGGGACATCACCGGGCGGATGGACGACATCCTCACCCGGCACGGGTTCAGGGTGGCGGTGATGAAGGCCGACGCGGTGGCCCCGAACCGCAGGGAGGCGTGGGTGGCCGACAGGGTGAAGGAGGGCATCGACGTCCTCATCTGCCACCCCAGGCTGGTGCAGACCGGCCTCGACCTGATCGACTTCCCGACCATCGTATGGGACGAAACGGATTACTCGGTCTACGTCGTCCGGCAGGCGTCGCGGCGGTCGTGGCGCATCGGGCAGACGCGCCCGGTGAAGGTGGTGTTCATGTCCTACCGGAACACCCTCCAGGCCGACGCGCTGAAGCTGGTGGCGAAGAAGATGCAGAGCTCCCTTGCCGTCGAGGGGGAGCTGCCGGAGGACGGGCTGGCCGCCTATGGGGACGACGGCGACGACATGATGATGGCGCTGGCCCGCAAGATCGTCAGCGGCGGCGAGGAGGAGGACGAGGCCGAGACGATGGAGGAGGTCTTCGCCCAGGCCAGGAACGCTGAGAGCGAGGCCGAGGAGCTGCTGGTGGACGACGGCTGGAAGGTCGTCGAAGTCGAGCCGGAGACGGTCGAGGTCAACGGGAATGGTAAGCACGCCAACGGCAACGGCCACCACGCCGACGGTATCGGGCCGACGGTCGAGCTTGTCCCGGTCAACGGCCGCCACGCCAACGGGAACGGCAACGGCCATGCGCCTGCCCCAGTCAACGGGAACGGGACCAACGGCCACCACGACGAGGCTCCGGAGCCGCAGCAGTCGCTGTTCTCCTGGGCGGAGTTCATGGCCGAGGAGCCGGTCAAGCCCAGGGGCCGCAAGACCCAGGCCCCGTCACTGTCCCTGTTCGCGTGGGCGGTGGAACAGGAGCGGGAGGAAGAGCCGGTCGGCGCAGGACGCTAGACCGCAAGACAACGGGAGAGGTCGCCGCACATGGAGCGGCGGCCTCCCCGCAGGTTGCAACGCAGCGAAACACAACACGCACAAAGGAGATGAACCAATGGCAAGAGTATTCGTATACGACGACCGCGAGTTCCCGGACCCGGACCCCCAGATGAGCGTCGACCAGGTGAAGGCGACCCTCTCCGACTTCTACGGGGAGATCGCCAACGCCTCGGTGAAGGAGACCAAGCGCGGCGACGACACCATCTACGAGTTCCAGCGGCGGGTGGGCACCAAGGGCGCCTGCACCAACGCACGGAGCTAGAGGAGGAAGTCTGATGCACAACCGCACCTTCGCGGGTCTGCTGGCGGCGACGACGCCGGCGGGCCTCAGCATCCTTGAGCTCACGGCGGAGCTCACACGGCCCGACGGCTCCTTCGACCTGGAGGCCGCGGCCGCAAGGCAGACGGAGGTGGAACTGGCCTGCGTCCAGGCCCAGGACTACGCCTCGGCAACGGGGCGGCTACTGGAGGCGCTGCGATGGCAGCTGCGGCCCCGGCGCAACTGAGCGGCCTGGCGAACCTGCTCCTGCGGCGTCCGCCGTCGCTGCGGGAGCTGGTCACGCTGGTCGGATACGCCGACGACTACGCCTGGTTCGTAGGGCTGGTGCGCCGCCTCTTCCCACAGGAGGCGGAGGCGGCGCTTGCGGCCCCCGACGTACGCGGGAGGGTGGAGCGGTTCGCCAATCTCTTCGGGGAGCGGCACTTCCCCCTCTACGCGCCGTTCATCGAGTTCTGGACGGAGGAGGAGGGGGAACAACCTCCGTGGTCATGGCTGAGGCAGGGTATCCCCTTCGACCTGATGGGCTTCGGCTACGACGGCCTCCACGAGATGTGGGACGGCTACCGCGAGGGGCTCTCGGCAATGGCCCTGCTGGTCAAGCCCGCCGACGCCTACTACGACGGACCCGACGGGATACGGGTGGCCTGGCTGGAGTCAGCCGCCGAACGCATCCCGCAAGAGACATTGGAGAGGATTCCCCAGGGCGGCATACCCCTGGACGACCTCACCGACGCGCTCAAGGAGACCGGCTTCGAGGGGGTGGCCCAGGCGTGCTCCTGGGTCCTTGCCGAGACCGGCAACTTCTTCCTCGATCACACCTACGAGGATGGCTCGTACGACGGCTTCTCCGACCCCTGGGACGACGACATCATCAAGGAGGGCACGGAGGAGTGGCGGAAGGCCAGCGCCCTCATGGACGCGGTCAGCCGGTTGACCGACTGGCTGGAGGAGGATCTGCCGGGCCGCTTCGCCGCAATGCTGGCCTTCACTCTGGGGCGGCTCCCCAAACAAGAACAGGAGGACAACGACCATGACTGATGCAGTCGATACGACCCAATGGTCCCTGCCGGGTCCGGCGGACATGCCCAGGGACACGCTCCAGATGCAGCTGGAGGTCTACAAGGAGACCATCCTCCTGCGGGGCTTCGAGAACGACTCGACCTGGGTCAGGACCGTCTCGGCGGACGCCATCGCCAACGTGTTCACCCAGCACCTGGGCTTCTCCTCGGCGTTGCTACCCCAAGAGGCCCTCTGGTGGAACCAGGGCGAGACGGGGCAGGTGGTGGCCCTATGGCGGCTGCCGCAGGTCTGGTCGGTGGCCCTGCAACGGGAGGCGTTCAAGCCTCCCGCCCGGCTCCGGCTCCCCATGCCGGGGCTGGTCTTCGTCTGCTCGCCGGGCCGCCCGCCCTGGGTCTACGCCGCAACGAGCCGGCCCACCGACCCCGAGCAGCATCTCTTCCGGGCCCCCGCCTTCAACGTCTTCAGAGACGGGCGGGTCTGCCCCGGAAGCCACCGGTTCCCCGAGGAGGTGGGACTGATACCGGAGTCCTTCTTCCAGTCCTACTTCTCGCTTACCGGAGACACCCGGGACCGGTCGAAGAAGCACCCAGACAACCTAGTCGCATTATGGGAGGAGCTCGATGGACAAACTGCGTACCCGACTGAGGACCTGGTTCCCCAGTGCACGGTGGGCCAGGCGATGGCGGTCTCCGAGGGGAGACGTGGCTACCGGTAGCGGGGCGCCGGGGCCGGTGGGCTACCTGGTCAACCACCCCGCAGGACTGGCCGGAGTCCAGGGCATCGGCTACGACTACGTGCTGGGATCGGGGGGCGTCTACGTCCAGTCCCAGGGCGCTCACCTGACGGCGCGGGTGCCGGTCGCCCCCGGTACGGTGCGGGGGCTCGCTCCCGTGGCCGAGAAGCTGCAACTCACCCACGGCCCCATCCCGGCGAGCCTGTTCGAGCTGGGGCTGCGCTGGTTCCAGGACGCCCCGGACACCGAGCGGTTCTTCGCCGTGCGCTGGGACGGGGACGGCTACCGGCTGGTGGTCCCCCCGCAGGCCGGGACCGCAACGAGACTCGCGTATCAGCCCCCCGCAGGGGTGGTCGCCGAGTTCCACTCCCACGGAAGCTCCCGCGCCTTCTTCTCGGCCACCGACGACCGGGACGAGCAGGGCTTCCGCATCTACGGCGTCGTCGGACGCCTCGACGCCCCCCGGCCCGAGCTGCGTCTCCGGATGGGGGTCTACGGCCACTTCGCCCGGTGGACTGGGCGCAGGTGTTCTCCGGCCCGAACCCCGGCGTCCGGCTCATGGGTGAAGAGCCTGAATCGACGCTAGACACCAATCAATAGACAAGGAGGTAAGAATGCCCTACTACCTAGACAACGCGTTCCTGCTGGACAACCCGTGGATCACCGTGGTCGGCTGCGGCGGGACCGGCGGCTTCGTGGCCGAGGGCCTCTGCCGCCTCTTCCAGGGGCGGCAGGCCACCATCGTCCTGGTCGACCACGACCGGGTGGAGCCACACAACCTGCTGCGCCAGAATTTCTACCCTGAAGACGTGGGCCGCTTCAAGAGCCAGGCCCTCGCCGACCGGCTGGCACGGGCCTACCGGCGGCCCGTGGGCTACTCGGTCTACGCCTTCCGGGAGGAGGACTCCGGCTCCGATGGGGGCCGCTATCCCGGCCTTCCCGCCTACGGGAACTCCCTGCTCATCGGCTGCGCCGACAACGCCGCAGCACGGCGGGCGATGGCCGAGTCCCTGCCGGGCGACCCGCGCCGGTGGCTCATCGACGCGGGCAACGACACCAACTGGGGACAGGTGCTCATCGGCAACGTCGCCGACCGGGACTTTGGGGACGAACAAGCCTTCGCAGACCAGACCTGCCACCTGCTCCCCGCGCCCACGGTGCAGCGCCCCGACCTCCTGACCGCCGTGTCAACCACGCCTCCCGACGTGGACTGCGCGGCGGCCCTGGACCTCACCGACCAGGACCCGACCATCAACCAGATGATGGCGTCGCTGGTCTTACAGGTGGTCCGCCGCATGGCGGCGGGGACCTGCCCCTTCATGGGCCTCTACCTGGACATGGAGCAGGGGACGGTCACGCCGACCTACGCCAGCCCGGAGGCGGTGGCGCGGGTGGTCGGTTCTGGCTCCGAGCCGGGGATAGCGTCCCAGTGACCAACGCTCAACAAACGCATTCAAAGACGGAAACAAGGAGAAAACCATGCCTAACGAAAAGGGAACCACCACGATCTGGCAGGACATCCACAGCGGGCTCCGCAGGCACAAGCTGATGACCAAAGAGCTTGCCGACACCATCCCGCCCCTGTACGCCAATGACGGCGCGGACGACCCCGACGCCGTGGTCGCCAAAGCCAAGCTATTCAGCCCCTACACCGGCTGGCGCTGGTACATCACCGAGTGGGAGGCCGAGACCGGGCTGTGCTTCGGCCTCGTCGAGGGGTTCGAGACCGAGCTCGGGTACTTCGACCTCACCGAGTTGGCTGAAGTAACCGTGTTCGGCAGCGTCCCCGCCGTGGAGCGGGACCTGTACTGGGCGCCGCAGACCCTCGGCGAGATCAGGAGACAGTCGTCGGGGATAGCGGCCTAGTGAACGGCAGTAACCGACGCGGTCAGAGATGAATCAAAGAAAGGAGACACCATGCCTGACGAGAACGGAACGGAAGCAACCCGCTCGGACGCACCGAGCTCAGACGACAGTCTCTTCGGCGATCCGGCGGACGACGCGGCTGCTGCGGTTGCCGACGAGCAGGACGCCAGTAAGGAGATCGCACAGGACCCACAGGGTTCCGATGACGCCGGGGACGAGGCCGGTGCGCCGGAGGACCTCAAGGTGGTCGTATCCATCAAAGATGGCAGGGCCACCATCGGGGTACAGGGGGCCTCGTCGGACCCGCACATCGAGGCGTTCGATGACCCGGACCTGTCCAGGCTGACGCAGGAGGCCCTGGCTGTGGTGGAAAGGGCGAGAGCCAAGTGGGAGGACGAACCCAAGTATCCCGCTCACGTCAGACCCGCTCCCCCGGCCAGTCGCCGGGCCCGGCGTGAACAGGGGACGGCGCAGGCGGGGGCCGCCGAGGGAGGGGCGGACGACCAGCAGCAACCCGAGACGCTGAGGCTGTTCTAGGGGCCGAGTTCGAGGCCGATGAGCCGGTCGGCGCGGGACGCTGACCGCAGTAACAGGGGGAGGTCGTCGCAACGGCGACGGCTTCCCCCTGCTCAGCCATGTATGCAGCCTTTTTTTGCGTTCCCGGCCCTGCGGGGTCGCGGGCCGCTTCACCGGCGCGCTGTCTCATTCGGTGAACAGGTGGCCGAGTCCCAGGCTGTCGGCCAGGTCGTGAAGCGCCTTCAGATGCCTGTAGTTGGGCCGCACCCCCCGCTTCCACCAGCGTCTTATGGTGATGGGATCGATCCCGAGGCGACGGGCGATCTCCGCCCACGGCAGACCGGAAGCATGCTGGAACCACACTAGGCGCTGCGGGAAGGCATCCGGGATGGCGTCGGTCTTTCTCCTGTACTGTGTGCGCCGCCTCGGCATCGCTCAAGCCCTCCCAGAGCACAGCCGGAGCCTCTCTCTCCAACGCGGGCGCAAGCATCGCCTTTCCCGTCCGCCTCAGACCGTGGGCGTTCCGTGCTCCGGCCAGTTCGCTTGCCTCACCCGTTTGTCCATGTGTGCGTGCTTTTTTCGTTGCCCTCTACCGGCCCGGATCGCTGACGGTCGGTGCCAACTTGTTGGACAGCTTCCTGCCGTCTCTCGTGCAGACGGCTCCCTAGCCCTCGCAGTCCTCGCTGCCTGCTACGGGGCCTCCGGGATGTCGATGTGGAACCAGCGGGACCGCTCGCTTGTTCCGTGCTCGTTGATGGCCTTGATGCGGTAGGTGTAGGTGGTGCCGGCCGCCACCGTGGCGTCGGTGTAGGTCAGCGCCGCTGTGCCGGTGTCCGCGACCAATACATCGAAGTCGCCCCCTTGATCGTTCACGCGGATGCGCCGCAGTATCACGTAGCCGGTGATGGTGTCGTCCTGGGGGTCGTCCCAGGTGAGGACCACCTGGCCGTGGGTTACCGTGGCTTCGAGGCCCGTGGGCTTGTCGGGTAAGGGCGCTGCCGGGACGTCGATGTGGGACCAGCGCGAGCGCTCACTCGTTCCGGCCCCGTTGATCGCCTTGATCCGGTAGGTATAGCGAGTCTCAGCCGCCACGGTGTCGTCGGTGTAGGTGGTTGCCGTCGTCGCCGTGTCCGCCACCAGCACATTGAAGTGGCCCTCCGGGTCGACCCCAGGAACGCGCCGCAGGATGACGTAGCCGGTGATGGAGTCGTCGACGGGGTCGTCCCAGGTGAGGGTCACCGAGTCGTGGGACGCCGTGGCGTCGAGGCCCGTGGGCTTGTCGGGCGGCTCCGTGGGTTGTGCACCGGCCACCGCGCCCGTCGCCGCGCTGGTCAGCGTCTCCTCGTTGCTCTCGTCGTCGGTGAAGCTGACCTGCACCTTGATGGCCTTGCTTTCTTCGCTATAGGTCAGGGTGTAGGTGGCGTTGGTCGCTCCCGATAAGTCCGCGTCGTCGGCCAGCCACTGGTACTCGTACTGGACGTTGCTAAGACCGTCAGCATCGGTGACCTCCGACGTGTTCGCCGTCAGCGTTTCCCCCACCTGGGCCGTGCCATTGATGGTGGGCGCGCCTGTGGCAGGGCTGTTGTCCGGCGTGTCCGCGTCTTCTGAGCATGGCTCGATCTCGTCGCCCTCCTCCACGTCGGGTACGGGCACTCCCTCCCAGTCCGATGCGTTGGTCCCGTACAACTCCTCGATTTGCGACCACTCCGATGCCCCGTCGCAGCTCGCCGCACCAACCCGCAGCCACGAGAGCCCATGCAGGTTGCTCACCACCGCGCTGGAACCGTGGAACGCGATGTCCACTCCCTCGGCGGGCAGGTCCAGCCACTCCTCGTCTTCGACGTGGTAATACTGGACCACGTACCAACCGGCGTCCTCTATGTCCTGCCAGTCCAGCTTCACTATGCCGTGGTGCAGGGTCTCCGTGTCCGACAGCACCGGCGTGCCCAGGTCCACCGCCGAGCCGGAGGTGGGAGTGGAGCTCACCTCCTCGGAGGACGGTCCATATGGACCGTAGCTATTGCCGTCATCGTTCTCGGCCTTTACCCGGAAGAAGTACTTGACTCCATTGGCCAGGTTGGCCTGGGCGTTCGTCGTATAGGTCGTCTCTTGCGATGTGCCCCAATCGTTCCTGTCGTAGTCCTTGCCGTCGACCCTCCACTCGATGCGGTATCTCGTCGCGGGCGGGTTGCCGTTGTCGTCGGGCGGGTCCCAGGACAGGGTGACCTCCCGGTTTCCTGGGGTGGCGGTGAGGTTGCGGGGCGCTCCCGGCAGGGCGTCGCCCAACACCGGCTCCTCCTCCGGCCCGGCCCTCACCCAGTCCGATTCCTCGCCCGGGCCGGACTCGTTGTGGGCGCTGACCTGGTACTCGTACTCGACGCCCTGTTCCGCGCTTTCATCGACATAGCTCGTTTCGGTGTTGCCGGTGTCCTCCACCAGGGTGTGGTGGTCCCTGGGCTGCCCATGGGAACGCTGGGGACCGCTGCCCTGCCCGCCGGCGCGGCGACGCTCTATGCGGTAGCCGGTGACCGCGGCGCCGTCCGGGGACTGCCAGGTCAGCCTGACCCCGCCCTTCTCCTCGACCGCACGCAGGTTTTTGAGCCCCTTCCCGCCGTTCGTGCCGTCCCCCTCGTCCCCCTCGTCCCCGTGGTCCCCGTGGTCATCCTCCGTGATGTCTTTGACCCACAGCTTGTAGGTGCCCCACTCGAACGACTCGCCGCTCGCCGCGATGTAATAGCTGCGATTGCTAGAGGCGGTAAACGTCACCCGGAACAGGTAGTGGGAGTCTGATTCGTCGCTGTACCACGTGTTGACAATGAAACTCCCTTTCGAATCGTAGATCGCGTTGATCTGCGGGAGGCGCAGGGTGAGACCGTTCGCGGTAGTGTGGCCCCACATGTCGATCCGGTAGGTCTTGTCCGCCTCCAGATCCACCTCGAACCAGTCGGTGTCGAAGTCCCAACCGTCTACCTCGTTGGGGCCGTCCCCTTCCGAGAATTCCGGGGCGAAGATGTCTCCCCTGACCGCGGCCCCGCCCACCTCGACCGTTCCGGTGGTGGTGGTGTCGGCGGCCAGGTCGTCTTCCTCGGTCTCTGAGTCGTCAACTGGAGGATCGTCGTCGTCCAGGATCGTGCCCTTGGCCGTCGGGTCCGTCGCCAGCTGCGCGTTCGACGACACGCCCGACAGCGTCACCGTGAAGGTCTCGTCCTCCTCGACGATGGTGTCCTGCACCGAGCGGAACGAGCATATCCCCACCACCTGGCCGCTCCTGACACCTCCGTTCGCGCTCGTAAACGTGAGATCCTCCGCGACCGCCGTGTCGCCGCCCCCGAACGTTGCCGTACAGGTCACCGCCACGTTCTCTGAGGTCGCTTCCGACAGACTCAGCGGAAAGACCATGAGCGAGCCCTCGGTCTCCGACTTGTTCACGATGCTCAGCGTCGGCAGGACCGCCGTCGGGACCTCACGCACCGACAGCGTGTAGGTGCCCGTTTCGGTGTCAACCCTGCTGTGGGGCCTGAGGTAGTAGACGCCAGTCGCGGTCGGTGTGTAGACAATCTGGCTGTTGACGCCGTCGCCATCGTTGTCGTCATATTCAAGCACGGTGCCCGTCGCATCTGCGAACGACAGGGCCGGGTCTGGCAGGGTGCCGCGGCCTGTCGGCGCGCCCTCCAGGTCGAACTGGTATTCCTTGTCCGCCTCCAGATCGACCCGGAAACGGTCCACGTCATTCGCGGATTCGACGTTCCCCGTGACCGAGGCCCCGACCTCGACCCGGCCGGTGGTCGTGTTGTTGTTGGGAAAGTCCGTGTCCGCCTCCGAGTTCCCGTTCGCGCCCAGCACGATCACCGACAGCGTGTAGGTGCCGGTCCCGGAGGCAGTGTTTGCCTGCACGTAGTGGGCGCCGGCCGCCGTCGGCGTGTAGATCACCCGGGCGTTATCGCCGACGCCGCCGTTAACGTCGAACGCAACATTGGCGCTCGATCTATTGTAGAGAATCGCACCCGGGTTCGGCAGCGTGCCGCGCCCGGTGTCCGCTCCCTCCAGGTCGATCTGGTATCGCGTGCCCGCCTCCAGCACGACCTTGAACCAGTCCGAGTCACCTGCGGTTTCGAGTGTGCCCGTGACCGAGCCGCCCACGTCCACCTCGCAAGTGGTGGTGTTGTCGTCGAGACAGTCGTCGGACGCCGCCGCGTCCGTCGTGCCGTTGCCCGAGTCCGACCACGCGCCCGTGCCCTCGTGGTTGATCGCCCGCACCTGCACGTCGTAGGAGGTGTTCTCCGATAGGTTATCGATCACCGCCGCGATGGACGGGACGTTCTTCTCCGTCCACGAGCCTTCCGGCGAGGATGTCCGGTGCCGCACGTCGTAGCCCGTAATGGGCGGACCCGCGTTGGACGGCGCCGACCAGTTCACCCTCAGGCTGGTCGCCGACCCCGCCGACACCGTCGGCGTCCCCGGCTTGCCCGGCGCCTCCGTGTCCACGTCGGTCACCGTCACCGTGATCGTCTGGTCCGCGGTCATCTCCCGCGTGTCCGTGCCGCTGGTCGCCTGGACCGTCACCTCGTAGTCGTTGCCGGTGTCCGTATCCTGCGGGTCCTCGAAGTTCGGCGCCGACTTGAACGTCAGCTCGCCTGAGGTCGCGCCGATCTCGAACAGGGCCTGGTCCGCCCCGCCGGTGATCTCGTAGCCCGTGACGCTGTCGTCCGAATCGCTGTCGGCCGCCACCACCGTGCCCGCCGCGGTCTGGTTCTCCGCCGCGTCGAAAGTCGCCAAAGACGTGAACGACGGGGCGACGTTGTCCGTTGTCCGCGAGCCGTCCACCTTGTGGTCGGACAGCACGCCCGGGCTGTCATGGTCGAGGTCCGCCGCCCGGTCCGTGACCGCGCTCGTGATCTCCCCGTTCTGGGGCTCGCCGTTGCGGTTGCCGACCAGGGTCCGGTCCTGTTCCCCGATCCAGATGCCGTCGTCGTCGTCGTCGCTCGCCACCACGGTGTAGCCGAACACGAGCTTCTTGGTCCCCGAGCCGCGCAGCAGCGGCGCGCGCTTGGCCCCGGCCACCGACAGCACGAAGTCCGTGTTGGTCGTGGCGTCCACTGCGGCGCTGAACTCCACCTCGATCTCGATGACCTCGCCGAGGCCGTAGGTGTCCGTCGCCGCCTGCGGGTCGGAGATCACCGACACGCCGTCCGAGACGATGATGGGGTCGCGGTTCACCCGGTGATCGGAATCCGCGTCCAGGGCGGCGTGGTCGAGGACCGCGTTCGTGCTGGTGTCGCCGTCCTTGTGGATCGCGCCGCCGTTCAGTTCCAGCGCGTCGGCGTCGATGGAGACGCCGTTCTGGTCGTGGTCGTCCGCCGTCACCTCGTAGACGAACGCCAGTTCGTCGGCGGAGCTGTCGCTCGCCGAGTAGTCGGCGTAGCGGGTGTTGGAGCCGACGGTCAGCGCGACGCGCGGCGTGCCGCTCGTCGTGTCCACCGTCACGTCGTCGGTGAAGCCCACGGCCACCTCGATCTCCTCGCCGACGCCGTAGCTGTCGTGCGCATCCGGGTCGGACTCGATCCGCACGCCGCCGGTGGCGACCCGCGGCACGCCGTCGATCGTGCCCCGGACCCGCATGGCGAATTGCTGGTTCCAATTGCTCCAGCTCGAGCCGCTGGCGCTGTACTGGGATCTGTCCTCGATGCTCCACCCGCTCTCGGCGCTCGTCTCGTCATCCGGGCCGTCCGTCATTCGGAGGTTGTCCGTGTCGCCGTCGCGCCACCGCACCCGGACGAAGTACGTTCCGGACGCCAGCGCCGTCCCCGCGGGCGCGGCGAACGTGTTGTCGCCGACGGCCAGCGCCCCCGACAGGTCCAGGTTCCCCAGATATGTTCCCGGTTTGCTGCCGTTCCGCGCGTGCAGCGACACCGTCACGCGCGAGTTGTCGGGCACGCTGGTGAAGGGGATGTCGACCGCGGTCAGGGTGAACCCGGCGCCGGCCGTGAACGTCTGGGTGAAGTAGTGGCGCTGGTTGGCGCCCACCGTGGAATGAAAGTTCAATGAGTAGTCCGACCCCGAGCCCTCGGGGTAGTTGCTGACCAGCACGTCGAGGGGCATCATGGCCACCGCCGCGTTGGTGCTCACCGCGTCGGAGGCGTCCGACCAGTCGCTGTCCGTCTCGCCGTTCTTGGCCAGCACCCGCGCCTGATAGGACGTGTCCGCCGTCAGCCCGGTGATGGTCGCCGTCGTCACCGTCGCGCCGTAGCTGGTGGAGCTCGACCACGTGCCCGTCGCGCCCGCGCGGTATTGCAGGTCGTAGCCGGTGATCGCCGGGCCGCCGTTCTTGTCCGGCGCCTCCCAGGTCGCGGTCAGGCTCGTCGACGAGCCCGAAACCGCCGCCAGCGTCGGCTTGTCCGGCTTGGCGGATTGCTCGGCCACGTCGGTCACCGTCACCGTGAACGTCCGGGTCGCGGTCATCTCCCGCGTACTCGTGCCGCTGGTCGCCTGGACCGTCACTTCGTACGTGTTGTCGGCGCCGGAGTCCTGCGGGTTCTCGAAGTTCGGATCATTGACGAATTGCAGCTCCCCGGACGACGACACGGACGAGAAGTGCGAATTGTCCGCGCCGCCGGTGATCGCGTAGCCCGTAATGTCGTCGTCCGTGTCGCTGTCCTCCGCCACCACCGTGAGCCGGCCGGTGTTCTCCGGTATGCTGAGCGTCGCCGAAGTGGTGAAGGACGGCGGGTTGTTGCCCGTCGTCCGCGAGCCGTCCACCTTGTGGCCCGACTGCGTCCCCCGGCCTTGCCAGTAGAGCGGGACGTCGGTGCTGGTATCCTTGAACTCGATCGCATCGTTCGAATCGAGCCGCACCGGGCCGTCGGGGTTGTTGTAGTCAGACTCGTCCCGGATGTAAAGGCCGTTGTCGTCGTCGTCGCCCGACACCACCGTGTAGCCGAAGACCAGCTCGGTCGTGCCGCTGCCCGACACGTCGCCGGCCTGTCTTACCTCGCTGCCGTCGAACAGGAACTCCAAAACCGGGTCCCCGTCCACGTCCACCGGGACGTTGAAGGTCACCGTGAACTGGATCGTCTCGCCCGCCCCGTAGGTGTCCATCTCCAGCGACGGGTCCGAGGTCACCTCCACCGAGACGATCGAACGCGTGCCGTCCACCTTGTGGCCCGACTGCGTGCCGAGCTCGGCATGGTCGATGTCCGCCGCCGCGGCGTTGGCCACGCTCGTGATCGCGCCGTTCTGGGGCTCCCCGCCGCGGTTGCCCACCAGGGTCCCGGTCTCGTCCCCGATCCAGATGCCGTTGTCGTCCGCGTCGTCGTCCGCCACGGTGTAGCCGAACACCAGCGTCGCCGTGCCCGAGCCGCTCACCAGCGGCGCGCGCTTGCCGCCGGCCACGCTCAGCACGAAGTCCGTGTCGGACGTGGCGTCGACCGCCTCGCTGAAGGTCACCGAGACCTCGATCGTCTCGCCCGCCCCGTAGGTGTCGGACTCCAGCACCGGCGTCGACGTGACCTCAACGTCGTCGACCTCCGGCGCCGTGTCGTCGTCGATGATCGTGCCCTTGGCCGTCGGGTCCGCCGCCAGCTGCGCGTTCGACGACACGCCCGACAGCGTCACCGTGAAGGTCTCGTCCGCCTCCTCCGTGCTGTCCTCCGCCGTCGGCACGTCGAACGTTCCCGTCGTCACGCCCATCGCGACGAACGCCGTCCCCGTCTTCGTCCCGAGATCCCCCGCCACCGCCGTGTCGCCGGTCCCGATCGACGCCGTCCAGGTCGCCGTCACGTCCGCCGCGGCCGCCGCCGACAGGGTCACCGTGAAGGTCACGGCGCCGCCCTCGGTGCCCGAGGCATTCCCGATGCTCAGCGTCGGGGCGACGTCGCTCCGCGAGCCGTCCACCTTGTGGTCGGAGTCCGTGCCGAGCAGGGTATGGGCGATGACCGCCGCCGCGCCGGTGGCCACGCTCGTGATCGTGCCGTTCTGGGCCTCCCCGTTGCGGTTGCCGACCAGGGTCCGGGTCTCGTCCCCGATCCAGATGCCGTTGGTGTCCTCGTCGCTCGACACCACGGTGTAGCCGAACACCAGCGTCGCCGTGCCCGAGCCGTCCACCAGCGGCGCGCGCCTGGCGCCGCCCACACTCAGCACGAAGTCCGTGTCGGACGTGGCGTCGACCGCCTCGCTGAAGGTCACCGAGACCTCGATCGTCTCGCCCGCCCCGTAGGTGTCGGTCTCCAGCATCGGCGTCGAGGTGACCTCCACGTTGGTGACCGTCGGCCTCGGGAACTCGCGCAGGCGCAGCGTGACCGTGGTTTCCGACGACCAGTCCAGGTCCGTCCGCGCGGGCCATCGGTAGGAGCCGGTGATCACCTCCGTGCTGTCGCTCCACACGAACGGGTCGCTCTCGCCGTCGACATGCAGCGCCAGGCTCTCCACTTCGGTGTCCGTCAGACTGCTGGACGTCACGAAATACAGTTCTTCGCTGTTGGCGGACGTCGCCCCGACCACAATCGCCGTAATCGTGTAGTTGTTGGTGGTCCCGGTCTCGAACATGAGCGAGAACGTCTTGTCCGACAGGTCGCCCGTCGTTCCCTGGAATCCGTGACTTTGAGTCGCTCCGCCGCTATTGGTGATGGTCCCCACGTCCATCACGCCGCACCAGATGTCGCCTTCGTTCAGTGTGCACGCCGCCCGCGTCACGGTCACGGTGTAGGTCTGCGTCGTGGTGTCGTCCGCGGCCGTCACCTTCACCTTGAAGACCGTGTCGCCCACGTCCAGGTCCACCTGGTGGCCGGCCGCGTTGGTGTCCTCGTCGTCGAGCGTGGCGTCGGACTCGTCCAGGTATTCGAACGTGGCGTCCGTGTCGGTCGTCGAAGCCGTCACCGTCACCTCGTCGACGCTGTTGGCCACCGACGCCGTGTAGGCGTACGTGTCCGCGTCGAAGGCCGGGCTCAGCGTCACGCCCGTGCCCAGCGACAGCGCGCTCAGCGTCGCGTCCGTCGAGACCGTCGGCGTGTCGCCGCCCGACTTTGCGCTGCCCTTCAGCCGAATCTTCAATTCGTCGGTATCGTCTCCATACCAGACACCACTATCCAGAGCATGCGAGATATCAGCGATCTCCCAATCGGCATCGCCCTCCGCGTTCGTGGCGCCGCCCGAGTCCTCGTCATTCGTATGGGTCATCTTTATGCGTATTCTGTTGGTGCTTTCATCCGGATCGTTCGCGCCGTCAAAGACGATGAAGTACGGCGTATTCGAACCCGCCAGGGTGGTGTTCTCGGGGGCCGTGAACGTGTTGACCGCGTCGGCGGTGATACCGGAGGTCGGGTTCGTGAAGTTGAAGATGCTCGACCCCGGCTCCCCGGAGGAATCCGAGTAGAGGCTGACCGTCACCACGACGTTCTCGTAGTCGCCCACAGCAATTTCGACGCTGTCCAGGTTGTAGCCGGCCGCGTTGTCTCCGGTGGTGAATTGCAGGCCTATGGGCTGCCCCACCGGGTTGCGGGAAAGGGTGGCTTCGGCCTGCCCGATGTTGCTGACCAGGGTGATTGCGGTCTGCGCCTGGGCCGTGCCGGAGAGGGCCACGGCGGCGAGGATAACGAGCAGCGCCAGGGTGGTGACCACCGGTACCGGGAAACGTAGCCTGGGGAAACGTAGTCTCTTGATGGTTTCAGTCATGATGGTTCCTCCATGTGGTGGTGCGGGTGTGCGGGACGCCGCCCGTCCGGTCCGCAGGCGTCAGCCGATAGAGGAGCGGCGCGCAGCGGCGTAGGGCGTTGCATGGTTGAAGGCTGTTTCGGGTGAGTGCGGGACGTGCGAAGCCCGCGGGAAGGCGTCCTTCGAGGACCCCGGTTGCTTCGGGCCTGCGCTCAGAGGGAGCAGAGATGGGGGAGAATCGGGCCTGCCGGCATGAGCCGGAGGGGGCTCGGGTGCTAGAGCGGAGGGAAAATCGGGGGGGGGGGGGGTGAACATCTGTGCTAGGCCGCGATGGAAGGCGACCTCAAGCGCGGTCGTCGCGTCGGCGGCAAGGGCCGCCGGTGCGTTTGCCGTCTCTATTCCATCTATCGGCCTGTCGAATGCCAAATGAAACTCTCCCACAAAATGGGCAGTCATCAAGGCATTTTACCAAAACGTCTGTGAGGTATCTGTGAGAGTCAAGACTTTTGCAACCGAATCTGTTGTGAGTTTTTCCTGGGCCAGCTATAATTGGGGCTGGCCGGGCCTAACGCGTTCTCGCATCCCGCATCCGGCGCGGCGGCGCCGGGCAACCTCAGAGTCATCGGCAGCCCGGTTCGAGGAGGGAAATGGAACAAGCAGACGATCAGGCGCGGGAGATAGCGGAGCTGCGGGACCGCCTCTCCAGGTTGAGCCAGGCCAGCCTGCGCATCAACGAGAGCCTGGACTTCGACACGGTGCTCCAGGGGGTGCTGGACTCCGCCTGCTCGCTGACCGGGGCGCGCTACGGCGTCATCACCCTGCTGGATGGGTCGGGGAAGGTACAGGACTTCCTCTATTCCGGGCTGACTCCCGAGGAGAGCCGACGGTTCGCCGAATTTCCCGACGGGATGCTGTTCTTCGAGTACCTGAGCAGCATCAGTGAACCGCTGCGGCTGCGGGACTTCCACAGCTACGTCAGGGAGTTGGGCCTGCCCGAGTTCCAACCGCCGATGGCGGTGAGCTCCCCGCTTCCCTTCCTGGCCGCGCCCATCCGCCACCTGGGGGAGAGCGTCGGTGCCTTCTACGTCGGCGAGAAGGAGCTGGAGTTCACCCCCGAGGACGAGGAGACCCTGGTGATGTTCGCCTCCCAGGCGGCGCTGGTCATCGCCAACGCCCGCAGGCACCGGGAGGAGCAGCGGACGAGGGCCGACCTTGAGACCCTGGTGAACACCACCCCCGTGGGGGTCATGGTGTTCGACGCCGGCACAGGCGAAGTCCGCTCCATCAACCGGGAGGCCAGGCGCATCGTCAGCGACCTGTGTACGCCGGACGGGACGGCGGAGCAGCTGCTGGAGGTGCTGACCTTCCGGCGGGCCGACGGGCGGGAGGTCTCCCTGGTGGAGTTCCCCCTGACCCAGGGACTGCGCACGGGGGAGACGGTGCGGGCCGAGGAGATCGTCCTCCAGTCCCCCGACGGGCGGAGCGTCACCACCCTGGTCAACGCCACGCCCATCTTCTCGGAGGAGGGGGAGGAGGGCGAGGTGGAGTCGGTGGTCGTGACCATACAGGACATGACGCCGCTGGAGGAGCTGGAGCGGCTGCGGGCCGAGTTCCTGGGCATGGTGAGCCACGAGCTCAGGACGCCGCTGACCTCCATCAAAGGCTCAGCCGTCACGCTGACCGAGGCGGCGTCTGACCTGGACCCCGCCGAGATGCTCCAGTTCTATCGCATCATTGGCGAGCAGGCCGACTACATGCGCGACCTGATCGGCGACCTGCTCGATGTGGCGCGCATCGAGACGGGCGAGCTGGCGGTCGCCCCCGTGCCTGCGGATGTGGCGAGCCTGGTGGACGAGGCCAGGAGCAGGTTCCAGAGCGGAGGGGGCAGGAACAACCTCCGCATCGACCTCTCGCCGGACCTGCCGCTGGTCATGGCGGATGGGAGGCGAGTCGTCCAGGTGCTGAGCAACCTGCTCTCCAACGCGGCCCGGCACTCCCACGAGGCGTCGGCCATAGGGGTGGCCGCCGTGCGGGAGGGCTACCACGTGGCCGTCTCGGTCACGGACGAGGGCCGGGGGATAGCCGCCGAGCGGCTGCCGCACCTGTTCCGGAAGTTCTCCCGACTGGAGGGCGAGGACCGGGGACGGGACATCGCGGGGTCGGGCCTGGGCCTCGCCATCTGCAAGGGGATAGTGGAGGCCCACGGGGGCCGGATATGGGCCGAGAGCGACGGGCCGGGCCTGGGGGCGCGGTTCACCTTCACCATTCCGGTGGCTCAGGACGCCGCTATCGGGGCCGCCAATCTCCTGGTGCGCTCCAGCCGGGTGGAGAGGGAGCGGACGCGCATCCTCGCGGTGGACGACGACCCGCAGACGCTCCGGCACGTCCGGGACGCGCTCACGAAGGCGGGCTACGTCCCTGTTGTGACCGGAGACCCGGAGGAGGCGCTCAGCCTGGTGGAGGCGAACGACCCCCACCTGGTGCTGCTGGACCTGATGCTGCCGGGAACCGACGGCATCGAGCTGATGCGGGGCATCCTCGACATGGCGGACGTGCCGGTCATCTTCCTGTCAGCCTACGGCCAGGAAGAGACCATCGCCAGGGCCTTCGAGAATGGGGCCGACGATTACGTGGTCAAGCCCTTTTCGCCGACTGAGCTTGTGGCGAGGATCAAGGCGGCCCTGCGCAAGCGGGAAGACCCCGAATGGGCCGAGCCGTCGGAACCTTACGTGCTGGAGGAGCTGACCATCGACTACGCCGAGCGCCGCGTGACGCTGGCCGGGCGTCCCGTGCAGTTGACCGCCATCGAGTACGGACTGCTCTTCGAGCTATCGGCCAACGCCGGTCGCGTGTTGACCTACGACCGGCTGCTGCAACGGGTCTGGGGCCTGCGGAGGTCGGGCGACTCGCGGCGGGTGCGCACCGCCGCCAAGCAGCTCCGCCGAAAGCTGGGCGACGACGCCAACAACCCCACCTACATCCTCAACGAGCCCCGCGTCGGCTACCGGATGCCGAAGGGGGAGGGGCAGGAGCAGGAGGACGGTCTCAGCTAATGGCGCTAGGCGCAAGATGCGGGCATCTCTTGTTTTCCGACTCTTGGCGATGTATTGATTATCTTTCCGTATTTGTTATATTCTTACATCACAATGTCAACTTAGCGAGGCATAGTCGATGGAAACCAAGAAGAAGAGACTCACCCTGGACCTGGACCCCACCTTTCAGCGACGGCTCAAAGCCATCGCCGCACTCAAAGGCGTCAGCATGCGTGGGTACTGCCAAGTTGCAATTGATCGGGAGTTGACGATGGACGAAGCCAACGGGATGGCCGGACTGTTGTCCGACAAGCCGGACTATGAGCTGTTTGCAGAGCTCCGGCAGGAGATATTCGGGGGCAAGCCTCTCCCTGGGAGCTCCGCCGACTTGATCCGCGAGGCCCGTGAGATCAGGGATGCCGAAACCGCGGGGTGGGCGTGAGCGGTTCCGTTGTCGTCGATGCAAGTCTGGCGGTGAAGTGGCTGGTTGAAGAGGATGACTCTGACAAAGCCCACGCCGCCCTCCAATCCTGGGTTGCCCAGGACATCGCCCGCATCGCCCCGCACCTGATGCCCTTCGAGGTCGCCAACGCCCTCCACCGGCGTGTGTTGCGCGGCGAGTTGAATGTCGGCGACAGTACCCGCATGATTACGCGGCTGCTTGAGTCGCGGCTCGAACTCCATCAGCCGCCGGGTCTCCACGTCAGAGCGCTGCAGCTTGCAAGCCAACTCAAGCAGAATGCAGCCTACGACGCCCACTACCTGGCACTGGCGGAGAGTTTTGGCTGCGAGCTGTGGACCGCCGACGAGAGGTTCTACCGGGCGGCAAGCCCAGGCACTGACAGCGTGCGATGGATAGGAGACTTCGGTGCGCCAGAGTAGCTGGGAGAGGAGACAGACCATGACCAACCGAAGGCGCCGTGGCTTGGACTGTGGCGGAGGCCCGGTAACAGACTACCGACATGCAAGAACAATCCTAGGGGTTGCTGATGCTATCTAGGGAAATCCTGTTGATTGAGCCTGGCTACCCAAACAAGTATCCGCCATTGGGTCTGATGAAACTTGCCGCTTATCACGGCTCCTTTGGACGAGGAGACCATGTCACGTTCATAAAGGGTGAAGACCAGGAAGTGCTAAATCAAGCGTGGGACCGGGTCTACGTGACCACGCTCTTCACCTTCGAGTGGAAGCGGACTGCCTCGGCAATCGACTTCGCCATACGGGCTGCAGGCGACCAACCGGAGCGCGTGCTTGTCGGCGGCATCGCGGTTTCGCTCATGCACGACGCCTTCCTAAACGAACCTCGTTGGGCCGGCGTACGTTTCATCAAGGGTTTGCTCGATGCTGCTCCGGCAGTTTCTCTTGCATTGTCGGCCGACGACTACGACTTTGGAGCCGACGACTTGACCGGCGTGCCGATTGAGGAACTGGTCCCCGACTATGGGATCCTCGAACATATCGATTACGCCTACCCAGTTCACGATGCCTATTTTGGATACGCGTCGCGTGGGTGCATAAGAAGTTGCTCGTTCTGCGGGGTGCCGAAGCTGGAAGGCGCACAACGAGAGATGCCTCCCCTCTCCAATCTAGTTGAAGGGGTGAGGAAACGATACGGGGACAAGAAGGACCTCGTGCTCATGGACAACAATATCACAGCATCGGCCCGTTACAAGGAGGTAATAGCTGAGATTCGAGACCTAGGCTTCACTCCTGGAGCGAAACTATCACGAGATGGAAAGCCTCCGGTTAAGCGACGAGTAGACTTCAACCAGGGAGTGGACGCGCGAATCCTCGCACAATCAAGCATGTTCCTTCGAGAAATGTCGACGATCTGCATCAGTCCGCTGAGGATTGCTTTCGATCACATCGGTGTGAGAAAGGTCTATGAGAAGTCGATTCGTATGGCGGCTGACAACCAGATCACCTCTCTGTCCAATTACATGCTGTACAACTTCATGGACAATCCCAAAGACCTCTATCAGCGGATGCGCCTCAATATTGATCTGAACGAGGAGCTGGGAATTCGGATCTGGTCGTTTCCAATGCGGTACCAACCGGTGACGTTGAAGGACCGTTCACATGTCGGAAAAAACTGGAATCGCTACTACCTCCGTTCGTTCCAGCTCATGCTGCAGGCAACCAGGGGAGTCGTTAGCGGCAGTCCGGCATTCTTCCTGCGAGCCTATGGGGAGAACTCCGAGGAGTTCGAGAGGCTACTCAAGCTGCCACACGCCTTCATTTTCCATCGAGAGTATTTTGAGAATGGAGAGGGTCGAGCTCAGAGGGAGGAGTACGAGTCGCTGCGCCAGAGACTCTCAGAGTCGCAGAAGAAGGAGCTCGGGAGTCTACTTGCGAATCCGGCCAGTGGGAGTGGAATGGGTGCGAGGCAGTTTCTGAAATTGGCGAATGACCAGACGGTCGACCAGCGAATCCGACAGTTGATGCTGTTCCACGGATTGGATACCAAAGAGGACTCCAAAACGCAAAGCCGCCGGCTTCTGTCGGAGATGACTGCGAATGGCACCTACCTTGAGGAGGATGAGATCGTTGAGGATGCCGGTCTGTTCGACCACGATGAAGCACTCGCAATCAAAGGTACACAACTCGTATGAAGCCAGAGGTCATTGCTGTAGTTGACCCTGGCGAAACACTCGAGCTCATGGGTGCGGGACTGCTGCCGCTTGTTACAACGGGGCTGTACGACGACCCGCTGTCCATGTACCGAGAGTACATTCAGAATGCGGCTGACGCGGTTTCGGGAAGTGGGACCGTGGCAGAAGCCAGAGTAGAAATCGCGATTGACGTCACTCACCGTCGAATCAGGATTCGAGATAACGGACCCGGCCTGTCCCGAAAGGATGCACTTGGTCGGCTGCTGCCCATTGGCCGCAGCAGCAAGAGGTTGGGAATCGACAGGGGCATCAGGGGCATCGGACGCCTCGCCGGTCTTGCCTTTGCTAAGACCGTCGCGTTCACTACACGCAGCTGCCAGGACAAATCAGTCACGCGCATCACCTGGCATAGCGGTCGGCTTCCTGACTTGACCTCCTCGGAATCAGAGCTGGAGCAAGCCATTCTTGAGTGCGTAGATGTTGAAACACTGCCAGGGTGGGAATATCCCGACCACTTCCTTGAGGTCGAAGTCGGAGACGTGGCACGCCACTCTGCAGGGCTGCTGCTGAATCGTGACGCGGTACGCGATTACATTGGTGAAGTGTGTCCAGTTCCGATGAGCACAAAGTTTCCCTTCGCCTCGAAAGTCGAGGGGCTATTCGATGGCGCCAATGCGCCGCTCACAATAGAGGTCCTGCTGGAAGGAGATCCATCCCCAGTCGCAAGACCCCATGAAGAGGCTATTCGCCTCTCTGCCAACAAGGTGGCTGATTTTACGGAATTTCAGGCGGTCCGCATACCGAGCGCTGACGGGAATGGTTATGCGGCCGTTGGGTGGGTCGCACACTCCTCTTACTTGGGGGCGATTCCCAAACAGCAGCGAATTCGCGGTATCAGAGCCAGGTTGGGGAATATACAGATTGGTGGCGAGGCGGTGTTTGAGAGCCTCTATGCAGAGGAACGGTTCAACCGATGGTGTGTGGGGGAGCTTCACATCTTGGACTCACGGCTTATCCCAAACGCTAGGCGTGACTATTTTCAGCCCGGAGTCCATTTGCGCAACCTAGAAAACCGCCTCGCTCCCGTCCTACGCGAGACCAGTACACGGTGCAGGCGGGAATCCACGATTCGCAACAGCGACAAGAAGGCTCTCTCGGCATTGTGCAATATCGAGAATCTCCATTCCTTAGCGGCGTCCGGTTATCTGACCGATGAGGACTCGACCGGCTTGATCCGAGAGGCGTTCCGGAAAGTTCAAGAAGTTCGCAAGAGCCTCCGCAAAGGGAATCTTGACACCGATTCTCTTGAGAGGCTAGACACGGTTGAAGAACTACTGACCGGCTTCTCAGGTCAAGCTAAGCCACAGCAATTCGACAACATGACTCCTTCGGAGACTGTCGTCTACCAGAAGGTGTTTGGCGCGCTGGCAGCCCTCGCGCCCTCACCAGGTACCGCAAAAGAGTTGATCGAAATGGTTTTCGCGGAAGCGTCCAGGGTGGAGCGCAACGGGTCAGGCATAGAACTAGACCAAAGGGCCGGGCATCATTCACAAACCCCAGCAGGCTCTGAATGATACAGGGATACTAACACCGAGCTAATATCACACTCGATTAGTGTTCCCTTGGAGAAAAACAGTATGGCTGCAGGAAATGGTCAATTCGCGATGCTACCGGTCGAAATTCTGGTACTCGATACGTCCAACCCTCGGGTGGCACGCTACATTGAAATGTATGGCGGAACAGTAACCGACGAGCAGATGAGTCTTGCTCTTGGTGCTGCCAATTACGAACAGGGTGAAAGCACGACAACTTTTCAGAGTCTGAGGTCAGCGATCAGGACTCATGGCGGGCTGATCCATCCCATTTTGGTCAACAAAGAGGCCGATAACAGGCTCGTTGTGATCGAGGGAAATACCCGTGCCCTGATCTACCGACAGTTCAGGAGTGACGACAGTAGCGGCAGGTGGGACGAAATCCCGGCGATCGTGTACGACGACCTTGGCCAAGAGTCTATTGATGCCATCAGGCTTCAGGCTCATCTCGTAGGTCCAAGGGAGTGGGATCCATACTCAAAGGCCAAGTACCTTGACTATCTCAGCAACACGGAGCACCTGACAACAGATCAGATCATTGATTTCTGCGGCGGGCAGCGGTCGGAAGTGTATCGATTCATTGACGCCTATAACGACATGGAGAGACACTATCGACCACTCCTTGCCAGTGACGACCAATTTGACCCGACTCGGTTCAGCGCTTTTGTGGAAATGCAGGCTCCACGGGTGCAGGAAGCGCTGGTGACTTCAGGTTACTCAAAGACGAACTTTGCGGAATGGGTCAATGACCAACGGTTGTACCCACTCAATCTTGTTAGAAGGCTCCCTGCGATCCTCGCCAATTCGGAGGCGCGAAGAATATTCCTAGCACAGGGGGCGCGCGAGGCACAGAAGGTCCTGGACAGCCCATCCACCGTTGAAGCTCTTGAGGACGCGACGTTGACCCAGCTCACTGCCGCACTGGTGGACCGCATGGACAAGATGAGCTACACGGACCTCCGTCGTCTTCGAGAAGACCTGGACACCGCTGAGAATCACGCTCTAACTGAGGCGAGAGACAGGTTGACTGAACTCTGCAGACTCATCGCCTCACCCTCATCCAACGGTGCCTGAATCATGCCTGAATCAGAGGAGCACTCAAGTCTGGTTGTTATGCTTCACAGCTATATCGCGGACAGATTCTGCAACGGTGAGACAGCTCGGGTCTTTACCGACTCCATAAGTAGTGAATCGCGTACGCGTCCACCATCCATCGCAGGATATGTGCCGGACGCCTATGTTGCACTCAACGAACTGGGAAGAGTTGTCATTGGCGAAGCCAAGAGCTTGACGGACCTGGAGAACTCGCATACAGAGGCACAGGTCACTGAATTCCTCAGAAGATGCGGAATGGCAGAAGGCTCGGCCTTCATACTGGCGGTGCCCTGGCCTGTCGAGAGACTTGCTAGGGCACTTCTCACGAGCTTTCAAGCTAGAACGCGAATGTCTCGCGTCGAGACCGTTGTACTGTCCGAGGTAGACCGGCTGGATGCAGCAACCAAGTCGAGAAGGTTGACCCATTGCAAAAGCTGACATTGAAGAGGGAGCCTGACCTCACACTGAAGCACGAGGCATTTGCATACCAGTTCGAAGCTGTCAACGCCGTGAAAGATCTGGAGTATGCGGCGATCTTCCATGAGCAGGGACTGGGAAAGACGAAGGTTGCAATAGACCTCATAGTTCACTGGCTGGCCCATCGGCAGCTGGATACCGCCCTGGTCGTTGTTAAGAAGGGGCTCTTGGACAACTGGCAGACTGAACTCGCTTCCCACTCTAAACTGGTACCCCGCGTGCTCACCAACAAACGTAGCGCAAACTTCTATGTTTTCAACAGCCCCGCCCGGGTCATGCTCGCTCACTACGAAGCTGTGATAGCTGAGAAGGAGCGAATGCACCTGTTCCTCCGAACCAGAAATGTCGGGGTGATTCTCGACGAGTCAACCAAGATCAAGAACCCCGATTCTGCTATTACCAGGACATTCCTGGATCTCGGGCCTCTCTTCACCAGGCGTGTGATTATGTCGGGGACCCCTGTTGCCAATCGGCCGCACGATATCTGGTCGCAGATCAAGTTCCTTGACGACGGTGCTTCCCTTGGAGTCGATTTCGGAGAATTCAAACGGTCCGTGGACCTTTCGAACGACCTCGTCGGCGCTGAGACCCGCCAGCAGGCCCTGGAACTTCAGCTTCAGCGTATTTTCTACTCCATATCGGGATTTGCCGTAAGGGAAACCAAGGCAAGCGCCGAGATAAGCCTTCCTGAGAAAGTCGTTCACTCGGTCGTGACGGAATGGGAACCTCGGCAATTGGACATGTATAGACAGGTCAGGGAGTCTCTGCGGGCCATCGTCTTTCAGGACGGTCAACTCATGGCCGACGAGTCGGACGTGATATTGAAGCGCCTGCTCAGGTTGGTGCAAGTGACATCTAATCCTATGCTGATTGACTCCAGCTACCAGGTTGAGCCCGGTAAGTTAGAGACTTTGCTTGAGCTGGTCGAATCAATAGTTAAGAATGGAGAGAAGTGCATAGTCTGGACGTCGTTTGTCGACAACGTGAAGTGGCTTGCGAAAATCCTACGCCGGCACAATCCACAGCAGGTCCACGGTCTACTGAGCACGAGGGAGCAGACCAAGGCGATTCGCACCTTTCTCAATGAACCAACTGCCAAGGTCTTCATTGCCACTCCAGGCTCCGCCAAGGAAGGTCTGACACTGACCGTTGCGAACCATGTGATCTTCTACGACCGGCTGTTCAGCCTCGACGATTACCTCCAGGCGCAGGACAGAATCCATCGGATATCCCAGAGCAAGGTCTGTCACGTTCATAATCTGATTATGGGCGACTCGATAGACGAATGGATTGAGGCCCTGCTCCATTCCAAGCGGGTCGCAGCGCAGCTGGCACAGGGCGACATTGACAGGGAGACCTATCAAACGGAGATGTCCTACGAATTCGGAGACATCTTGCGGGCCATTTTGGATCCATAGAACTATCGGGAGCACAGACAATGGCTGATTCTACGTGGGTCAACGACTCCCTCACGCTCGGGGGTGAGGAGGTGTCGGTTAGGAATGGTTACCTTCCGGTCCTTGATTTGAGTTTCTATCCCGACAACCCGAGGATCTATTCGTTTATACAGAGGCAGGATGATGTGCCGTCTCAAGATGAGATCCATAGGCGCCTGAACAGAATGGATCACGTCAAGCAACTCATCCAGTCAATAAGGGCAAACGGCGGGCTGACAGACCCCATGTTGGTGAGGGATGGTGACCTTGTAGTACTTGAGGGCAACAGCAGACTCGCTGCGTATCGTGAGCTCGCCAGGCTGGATGCTGTTAGGTGGGGCAAGGCAAAAGTTCGGCTGCTTCCTGCCGACATAAGCGAGAAGCTCGTGTTTGCGTTACTTGGAGAGTACCACATCATTGGAAGGAAGGACTGGGCTCCATATGAGCAAGCGGGGTACCTCTACCGGCGCAATATCATGCACGGCGTGAGCGTTCAAGAAATGGCTGAAGAGATGGGTCTGTCAACTCGATTGGTGAGTCACCTCGTCAGCACATACCAATTCATGGTAGATAACGACGAGAACGATGTGAACAGGTGGAGCCACTACGACGAGTACTTGAAGTCTAACGCTGTAAAGAAGGTGCGCCAAGGGAACCCAGACTTAGACGAGATTATCGTCAGGAAGATCAAAGACAACGAGATTGAGACGGCAAGGGACGTCAGGGATAAGCTGGTCAGGATCTTAGATGTACCCAAAGCAGGTCCTCAGCCAATCAAGATTCTGATGTCCGGCGAAGGGACGTTTGAAAGAGCGTTCGAGAGCGCTAGGGACCGTGGCGTCGACAACATGTGGCTCAACCGCTTCAAGCGATTCAAAGACCGATTGCTAGATGAAGACCTGATTCCCGATATGAAGCAGATGGATTCCGAACAGCGCAAGAGATGCCTTTTCGAGCTTCGCAAAATTCGACAGGCTGTTGACCGCATTGAGAAGCAGAGCGGAGGGTGACTTAAGACCCGAACCTCCCGATACGCGAACATGGAATGTTAGTAGCTTCCGCAGCTTGTTGCCACCTCAGTCAGCACACAGCTGTCGACGATGCCGACACTAGTTCCCCCAACGCAGTATCCCTCGGTATCTGACAGTATCGGTTGACTTTCCAAGTATTTTGTTTATACTGGGTGGGAGAGAAAGTGGGAGAAGCTTGGTATGTCTATGGCGTTCGGCAGCGATGTTGGCAGTTCGTATGAATGGCGTTTGGGTCAGCACGTTTTTGAGGTGACCCGAAGAAATATCGATGTCAACATGCTGAGTTATGACGGACGTAACCAGCGCATCCAGCATGCTCTGAGAAGTGACGGTTTGGACCCGTTAACAGCCGACCAAAAGGAAATCCGGCGGGCCCTAGGGCAGGTGGAGTCAGACCACATCAACAAGCTGTACTGGCAGATCATAGAAGCAGGCGGGCTTGTGTCGCCGTTAGTTGTTGATACGAACGGCGTTGTATACGAAGGCAACTGCCGTCTTTCCGCACTGCAACGACTTTGCCTAGAATATCCAGGGCAACCTGGTTTTTGTGCGCCTCCTTGTGAAGTTTTGCCGGATGATTTCGACGATGAAGCCCGTTTGCTTTTTCTAGGGGACTGCCATGTTGCTGGTAAGCAACAATGGGATGCCCAGGAGGTGGCCGAACATGTCTACAGGATGGTTACACAGCTCCATAAGCCGCACGATTTTATAGCCAGGACCCTTAGGATGAGCAAGACGACAGTAGGCCGTTACGTCGAAGCTTACGAGATGCATTCGGCTTACCTTCGCACATATCCGTTTCCAGGCAACCAATACAAATGGAGCTACTTTTTCGAATTCCAGAGGAAGAAACCGTTAAGGGACCGTCGCAAAGATGACCCGGAGTTCGAGGAGAGATTCGGACGGTGGGTTGAAGAGGGCCGACTCCGACGCGGAGAAGAGGTACGTCGGCTTCCGGAACTTTTGGAAGACGACGAGGCACTCGAAATGATCGACAGCGTTGGGTTCAACGCGGCTTGGCAAAACCACCGGGCACGAACTGCTGGTGATGACCCTGACGGGGTTCTTTCAACCATCGAGCAAGCGGTCCTACAACTTGAGACGCTCCGGGCACGCGATTTCGAACTGTTCGGTCGTCCTGATTCGAAGGGTGGTGAGCTCATTCAGCGCCTCTACGAGCGGGTATGTCTTGTGGCTAGGTTGGCCCAAGTTGAACTTGGCCCGCCTCAACCAACAGGTGGCAGGAGATAACCAAAATGACAACAGGACCAGGTGGCTTTAGGCCAGGGCTACCGACGACGGACATCGTCTTCGTCACCTTTGCGCTTAATGTAGTTCAATTGCTGCAGCAATCCGACCCCCGGGGCCTAGACCAAGACGATTTCCTTGACGCCTATTTTCAGGGTAATCCGCCTGTTAACCAGTCCGACCGAGACAGGTGGTGGGAAGAGTTCAAACGGGCTCGAGATTATTCGAACACTCGCTTCGACCAAGGTGTTTCTCCTTGGGCTATGATCCGGGCTCGGCCAGGCCAACGTCGGGGCCAATTTTTCTACCATATCGTTGGACAGCGAGATAACGACAGAGTGCGAGTTGAAAGTGACCCCGGCAGCATGGACCTTCTGGACGACTTCACTGACCGCCGATGGCTTACGCAAACAAGAAGCAGACAACGGGTACGGGCGGCAGAAGCTTTATCCTTGATAGCGCGAGGAAACGCGACGGGCAACCAAAGGTTAATCGACAGGGGAGAGGATTTGCTGAATCAGTTTGTAATCCTGTCGCCTGGGCTAGCAGCGATTAACTTCGACACTGGTCTCGTTATGGAGGACTTGCAACAGTTGGCCAACTCGCGCGACCCTCGAGTCAGATTGTTGAACAACCAGATTCAGAACGCTCTTCGCTCAGGGCGAAGGTTTGAGCGCGATGTCGACAATATAGTAAGTTCCGTTCTTGCTTTAGCACGGATTTACACCCAGGGGAGCATGAGGTCTCTACCGTAAACCTTTGGAGGCGACGATGACCACCGTGGCTACAATTACGACTGTTCCCATAACCCAGTTAGTCCCGGATTCGGCTAACTTGCGGGAGCATTTCGATCAAGAAGACATTGAAGCACTGGGCCGAAACTTAGTGGAGCAGGGCCAGTTGGACCCGATTCAAGTGTTTGAGCGTGGAGACGGCACTTACGACCTTTACGATGGAGAACGGCGGTGGAGGGCAGCGAAACTCATCGGTATGGACACTTTGCAAGCCATTGTCGTAGAGAGGCCATCGCCAGAGGATCTAATTTGCAAAAAGGTATCGAGAGCACTGCAAACCAGAAATCTAACGCCCCAAGAAGAGTTGGCGGCCATACAAAGCGCGTTGGAAGCTCTTGGGATTCATTCGCAGCCAAGCGAATGGACGAAGGCAGCAAGACGTTTGGGAATTCCCGTTGGACTCCTACGGGACAGGATGAAACTAACCAAGCTCGCTGAACCGGTGCGAAGGGAATTCGAGAAGGGGGACCTTGATCTTTCGGCCGCGCAGGCAATTGGACGTATCGAGGACCAAAACCGCCAACAAGAGGTTGCCAAGTTCGTCCAGGAAAACAACCTCAACACTCGATTCGTTGGAACAAAGTTCATTAAGCACTTAACCCAGAATCCTACTGCCCCAGTGATGGAGGCTTACACCTCAGCCCTAGCTGAAGAGAGAGGTATGCCTTCCATTTCCAAGGCCAGAGATGATGAAGACCTGACTAGTCGCCTAAACAATATGTTGGCTGATCTTCGGCGTTCCGTTATCCAGCTTGAGGGTGCAGGGCGCGAAGACTGGGTATCGCATCTTACCGAGCAGGGTCGTATCGGGGACCTTGAACGCCTGGCGGAAGGGGTGGGCCGGTTAGGCGCAATTTGTCAGGCTTTCATGAAGCATGCTCAGTCCAACGGATCTTCGGACACATTATTGCGATTGGGGAGCCCGAGATCGTCAGTTAGTGAACTGTTGTAAGCAGGCCTCAAACAGAGAAATCCGAAGTCCGAATGAAAGGTTGTGAGCACTCTAACAGGCTGCTGAAAACCTCTGAGGTCTACTCAGGACTCAAAGCGGCTGCACGCCAGGTGAACCTGCCCCGCAGAATACGATTGGTGCCAGTAATGAAAAAGACGGCCTCAGAATAATCTGCATGTGGTATTCGAATGCCCTACCATGGGCTGGCGCACGAAGGCTATATTGCAACCTCCCAGCGCAAAGTTCGCAATTGAGCTTGTCTCATAAGTAGTACCAAACGCTTTGACCTCGCTCGTCCAAAACGATATACGGGGTCAATAGCGTATCTGGTAGTCGTATGGCGCAGTACGTTAAGATATTGTTACGCCTGTCGTCGCGCCATTTTGCCGGAGACAGGGGCGCGGAGACTTCTGAGACAAGCTCAATTCGATATGTTTAGGCCCACCTGAAGAGGCTCTAACCCTCAGCAAGAGTCACTGTCCCAAGGATCACAGAGCCCCCAACCACATCTCGAAGACAGTACCACCTACCATCCACTTAGGCCCACCAGACTTGACGAAATCAAGAACTTTCACCTTGAGCTTCAGGTTGGCGCTGTAATCTGACGCCGACCTTGCCCCGCCGGCGGTCCACCAAGAATCTACGAAGCGGTCCGACAGGCAACGGAGCGAGCAGCGACGAGGCCCCTGCTGTAGCAGCGGGGGCCTTTGGCTTGTTTCAGACCGCAGCAGCGGTTCCGACACTCACAGCTACGCCGCTGTATAGATCCACGGCCCAAGTGTACCTGAGGTCTTTACGTGGCGATAAGGCTCATCCTAGACGCGGTTACACGTATGAAGGCTAGGGTCGCCGGTGGCGCATAGAGTGGGCGGCCTACCCTCAGACGTCTCTTCCCACGATGTCGATGGTGTGAGAAGGCACCCAGCCCCGAAGCTCCCCGCCGGGCAGTTCGATCCTAAGCCAACCGTGACGGGAGTCGGTAACGCGCACCTGTGCGCCGCTATATAGGGCGAACTCTTCGGGATACTGCGGCCCAGGCCCGCTCACGATCTCAACGGCCGCAGCGGTCACGACGCCGGTGTTGTCATAGGGATTGGCGTATGTCATGCTCACAAGGAGCAGAAGCAAGATCGCCGCAGCCGCAGTCGCGAAGGCAGTTACGACGCGCAACACGCGCCTCAGGGGAAAGCCCCGCCACATCATGAGAGCGCCAATGGCCACCGCACTAGCAGCCCACAAAAGGATGGCCGCGGCCCCAAGTTCGTCTGGGGTAGCCCACCGGTGGCCGAAGTAGGACACACTTTCGACCAGAGAGTCTCCCTCAGCCACGACGCGGTCGACGGTCATTCCACGCGCCAGTTCCAGGTTGTCCCTTATGTCCGGGTCACGGGGAGATAGCCTTCGAGCTCGCAGGTAATTCAGGATGGCCCGACCCAGGTCCCCCCTCTCGAAGTATGAGTTGCCCAGGTTGAAGTGGAGGGCTGCGTCACTATAGCCCCGGTCGATCAGGGCTTCATACTGCTGAGCGGCCTCGGCATACTCTCCCCGCTCGTATCTCTCATTGGCCCTGGCCATCAGGCCGGTGGCCGACGATCCTTGCGCAGATGCGTCACCGGCGACGAGGACGGCAAGAGCAGCCAACATAGGTAAGCCGTGCCGCAGCAACCTCATGTCTCGATAGCTCCATCAAGCTCGGTCAGGAGCTGCGTGGCACGTCTGATACGATCCTCTTTATGTCCGGCGGACGGAGACTCCGGCGTGTACCTCGCCGCCTCGCCCGAAGCCAGAGTGTCCTCGACTTGCTGAGCTAGCTCGGTCGTGACTCCTGCATCCCTGAGCCTTTCTACAAGCGCCTCACGAGTGAGTCCGGTAAATGATCCTCCAAATCTGTCCGACAGGTAGGACAGCACAGCATCGGCGGCGGCGATGCTGTGGTCGTTGTCGTCCGCCTCGGTGCGTGCAAGCGTCGACCGAGCGTTTGGCAGGGCGTTGCGCCGTCGCGAGTCTGCAAGTGCGGCTTCCCGGGCGTCGCGCCTGCGCCGCCAAACCGCCGCTCCGGCTATTGCGAGCAACGGAAGACACCACATGGCCCAGTACACCGCACTGTCTGTCATCGCCCCGCCTGACTTGCGAAGAGCGGGCGGCGCTGCCCTGATGCGCTTTGCGCCCGCGACGGCCTCGTCGCGCTCCCCTCCTACGACGGGGGGCGGAACAGACGGTGCGCCTTCCACTTCAGCAATGGATATGATGATTGGTGACGTCGCGGTCTGGGCATACTCCTCGAGATCGGGATCGAAGTACGTGTACGAGATCCCAGGGACTGTCAGCTCGCCGGCCGTTTCAGGCACCAGGACACTCTTGTACGTCCGACTCCCGACGAGTTTCCCATCGACGACCTCACTGCTGACGATGGCCGGCGACTCGACCACGCGCCAGCCCTGGAACTCTGGCCAGGACGGAGCCGGGAGGGCATCGATGTTTCCCTCGCCTTCGACCCTCACCGTTAGCTGGACTGACTCGTTCATCCGTGCGGTAGTGGTGTCCACACCGGCAGAGACCTCGAACCTGCCCACGGCTCCCGTGAACCCCGCCGGCCCCCCCGTGGGTAACGGACGTACATCGACTGGAACGGGGATGCTCTCCACAACGATGGGACCTTCAGAAGGTCTGGCAGACGCAGTCAGCACTCCGGGTTCGATGTTCAGCGTCTCGACCACGCTCGGGAAGAGTATGGTTCGCAGCTCGATGACCCTGTACTCCTTGGAGTCGATGGTCTCGCTATGCTCATCACTCTGCTCGGTCGCGCGGGGGTTCCAGAATCCGGAAAAGCTAGGAGGTTCGTAGCGGAACCGGTGGGGAAAGCCGGTACGCTGGTATATCTTGGAGATGTATGTGATCTGCTGACCGATGTAGGGTTGGTCATTGTCCACGGACGCTGTGACGAACAGCGGCTCGCCGGACGGCAATTGTTGGGCACGAACGGGCGGAGCCGCAAGAACCATTGCTGTCGCAACAAGAGCCGCGCCGGCCAGGGCTCGCTGAATGGTCCTGTGGCGTCCCACGGTCAATCGCTACCAGTCGAACTTATTCGGAGGTTCGGGCGAGACAAGGGTCTGCTGTCTGTGCTCCTGAAGGGTCTGTGCGTCCTCTCCAACAGCTTCGAGCGCTTGCCGTGCCTGCTCCCCGGTCAACGGCTCGGTCTGCGGCTCTGGAGGCGGGGGCTGGGCCTGAGGCGGTGGCTGAGTCTGCGGAGGCTGAGCTTGCGGAGAGGCCTGCTCATCGTCTTGGGCCTGTGGCGGGAGCTGTTTCAGAGCCAACTCCAGGTTGTGCTTGGCGTCGAGGTCATCCGGGTTCATGCGCAGCACCTCCTTGTACGCCTCGACAGCCTGGATGTACTTCTGTGCCTGAAAGGCGGCGTTGCCTCGGTTGAAGAACGCACGTGAGCGCAAATCGCCCCTGGCATACTTGAGGGCCTCGTCATACGCGCTTAGCGACTCCTCGACCTCCTCCATCCTGTACAGCGCGTTCCCCGCGTTGTAGTGGGGCTCGCCCAACTCCGGAACACGGTCCCGAGCTCCTGCGTACCCATCAAGGGCGGCCTCATAGTCCGCCCTCGCGTATGGCTCATGGCCCGAGTTGTTGACCTGATCGGGTGTTGGCCCGCAAGCTGTAAGCCAGATGGCAATGACCGGCAAGGCGATGAGCGCTCTACGACCAAACACGTTCCACTCCCTCGATAGTTGTCTGTAGTCGCCGCCGCGACGTTAGCAGGAGCCTATCCGTCAAGGCCCCGGCCATGAAAAGCGAAAGAGCGCCCGCGAGTAGAAATACCTGGAACCGCTCGACTCTTCTCTCGCCGAGCTCACTCTGAAGACTCTCGTCCTGGAAAGACTCGACCTCGCCGAGCAGCCCGCCCATAGCGCCAGGAGCGTCAGCCCTGAAGTACCGGCCGCCGCCAGCCTCCGCAATGCGCTGAAGCGCGCCTTCGTCCAACCGGGACACGATTGGCTGGCCCTCGGAATCCTGTCGGTATCCGATCACCTCGCCCTGTTCATCGTATACGGCTACAGGCACTCCCTCCGGCGAGCCGAAGCCTACGGTGTAAATCACCGCTCCCTCCGCTGCAGCCTCCCGGGCGGCCTCAAGAGGATCACCCTCGTGATTCTCGCCGTCCGTCATGATGATTATGACCTTCTGACTCACCCGCTGATCGTTGAAGCCGCCCATCGCCGTCACAATAGCCTCGCCGATCACGGTCCCCTGGCGGGTGATCGCGTGCGGGCCGGCGCTGCTCAAATAGGTCCGTGCGGTGGCGTAGTCGGCAGTCAAAGGGAACTGGATGAAGCTGGCCCCCGAGAACAGGACAATGCCAACCGTGTCACCCTTCAGCCGCGATATCAGGTCGGATATCTCCAGCTTGGCGCGACCAAGGCGAGTTGGCTTCACGTCCTGGGACAGCATGCTGCGAGACACGTCCAGTACCACCATCAGCTGCACTCCACGCTGCTCGACAATCTCGATTTCGCTGCCCCACTGGGGCCGCGACAGGGCAACTATTATCAGTGCCATTCCGATGAACCAAAGGGAAAGCCGAGCAAGTCGCATCGTTCGGCTCCCGCCTGCGCTCAGCCGCTCGACGAGGACCGGATCGCCAATGCGCAACAGTGCCGCTGCCCGGCGCACCCAGACCCATCGCGCAAATATCACCAGGGCAGGCAGCGTGGTCAGGGCGAACAGGAACTGTGGGGACGCGAAGGTCATCTGGGGCTCAGGGCACCTTTCTGAACGCGGTATTCGAGAGGATCAGCTCCAGCAGCAGCAATGCCAGAGCCGGGACAAGGAACCAGGCCAGGACCTCTCGATAGCGCACGAAGTTTAGTATCTCCACGTCCGACTTTTCCAAGGCGTTGATCTCGGCATAGATCCCCCGAAGCGCCTCCACATCGGTGGCCCGGTAGTACTTTGCGTTGGTGATGGCCGCGATCTGCCTAAGTGTCTCCTCATCGAGCGGGTTCTCCTGTGTTGTTTCGGCCCCGGCAGACGAGCCGAGCTGCGAGTCGCCATTCTTTCGGTCCCTCCCCACCCCGATTGTGTACAGCTTGATGCCTACCGCCTCAGCTGCTGTGGCGACCGTGATGGGGTCAAGCTCGCCCGCGTTGTTCACTCCGTCCGTAATCAAGGTGACGAGCTTGCTCTGGGCGCTGGAGTCCTTCAACATGTTCGCCGCCGTCGCCATCCCACTGCCAATCGCAGTACCATCCTCAAGCCTCATCTCATCCGCAAGGTATACGTCCCTGAGCAGACGATCCAGGGCTAGATGGTCCAGCGTGGGAGGACTCTGGATGAAAGCCTCGCGGGAGAACACAACAAGACCGATGCGGTCATACTTCCTCTCCTCGATGAAGTCGGCGATGATCTCCTTTGCCGCACCCAGCCTGTGCGGCTCGAAGTCCGTCTCTCCCATGCTCCCAGATACATCGAGGGCTATGGCGATGTCCACGCCCTCGCCTCGGATAATCTCCCGCGCATCGGCCAACTGCGGTCTTGCGGCGGCGACGACCACAAGAGCCAGGGCCAGATATCGCAAAATCGAGACGAATGGCATCAAGCGAAGTCGCAGCGACCTTCTCGTGCCGGGGAGGAGGCCTGTGTCCGCGTAGTTCATTGTGACGGGCCCCATACGCTGCTTCCACAGGTACGGCAGCACGGCCGGGGCAACCGCCGCAGGCAGCAGGAGAAGCAGCAGCGGGGTTTGAAAGGTCAGGTCGCTCACGCCGTTGCCTCGGGCCGGGTGTACGCATCCTCCCGCTGACTTGCATCTTCTCCGACCGGCCTCGTCCCCTCCACTATGTCCCTGCCCCTCTGCAGGGCCCCATACGCCTGAGATTCGCGGGGGTTGTAGTTCGAGAACCTTACGAGGTCGGCCTCGAGGAGCAGCTCGACGACCAACCGCGCCTTCTTGCGATCAAGTGATGACTGCCCTATCGCGCTTCCGATCTCTTCAGTCGTCATGTCCGTCGCGTCCGTGCGTCCCGCATCCGCCATATACATCGCGCGGACATAGCCCTGTATGACCCGTGCGACCAGTGTGTAGTGTTCCTTGAAGCGGCCGTCTCCGGGTAGATCGAGGCGGTCGATACGATCGATCTCCTGGACAGCGGCTTCCCAGGGCGTTCGAGCGTCCTCCGTGGACACAGCCTGTTCCCCCCGGCCCTGTAGGCGACGGTGGATAAAATGCGACCCTGAGACCAGGACAGCCACAATGGCTAGCGCGGCAATGGCCAGCGCGGCTGGCTGTCTCCATGGAGGCGGAGCAAGGTCCGCGGGAGGGCGGATGTCTTTCAGTGTTTCGTTGGGACCGGACAGCACCGAATCGACTGTCAGTCGCACCGGCGTGGGGAACACCCTCTCTGCGTCACCACCCGGACCTCGTACGGATATCGAGAGGTCGGGCGTCTCGAATGTACCGGGAGCGAAGATCGTGACCTCCATGCGCTGGCTCGTTGTTTCCGTTCCGTCTCCGTTGGAGTCCGTTTGAGCCGGGGTCTGTGATACGACGTCGAAAGGTCCCCACTCTGGGGCCAGACGAGGGACGACGACAACGTGGTCCGCCGGGTGAGTCACCTCCAACGTCAACGTCACGATGTCGCCCACGGTCAGGGCCGCACGGTCGGCTGTGAGGGAGATGCGGATGCTGGAGTGAGGTCCGTCCTGCGCGACGGCGACACCAGGCGACATGACAGCCAGGGCGGCAGCTGCCCACAGAACCCAAACCCGGAAGCCCGGGCCACCTCCTACTATGCCGTTCGCAATTCGAAAGACCTGATCTGCCAAGTAGGGCCTGCGCCTCCTATCGCGTCAGCCTTTGCAACCGGTTCTTGAAGAACCCTCCGACCTCGGTCAAGTAGTCTCGTTCGGTTCCCACTCTGACGTGGTCTACACCTGCGGTGGCAAGTACGTCGCTCTTTTCTTCGTCCAGCCTTGCCACCCTTTCCGAAAAGTCCTGTCTCCACTGCCTGTCACCGGTATCCACCCAGCGCCGATGTCCGCTCTCGGCATCCTCAAGAGCAATGATGCCCACGTCCGCTATCTCACGCTCCAATGGGTCGCTGATGTCGAACGCCACGACGTCGTGCCGCCGGTTGGTGACCAACATCGCCTGGCGGTACGTCCCAGGGTCGGCGAGAAAATCAGAGACCAGGAACACAATGCTGCGCCGCTTGAGGAGCACATAGATCGTGTCCAGCGCCAGCCGGATGTCCGTGCCGGTTCCCTCAGGCTCGTACGCCAGCAGGTCTCGCAGCATTCGCAGGACGTGGGTCCTCCCCTTCATGGGAGGGACCAGCAACTCCACTCTGTCGGTGAAGAGCAGCAGTCCTACCTTGTCGTTGTTCGTCGTTGCGGCAATGGACATGACCGCAGCCAATTCGACCGCCAACTCTCGCTTGAACCAGTTCCTGGTGCCAAAGTCCCCGGACCGGCTCACGTCCACCGCGAGCATGACCGTCAGTTCCCGCTCCTCCACGTAACTCTTGACGTAAGGCTCGCCTGTGCGGGCGGTGACGTTCCAGTCGATAGTGCGCACGTCGTCGCCGGGTATGTATTGACGGACCTCATCGAACTCCATGCCCCGGCCCTTGAACACCGAGTGGTACTCGCCCGCAAGACCGTCCTCGACGAGCTGACGAGTCGTGATCTCGATTCTCCTGACCCTGGCAATTAGCTCGTTGGTCAGCATGTCAGGGGATATCCACGTTGTCGAGAATGCGCTGGACGATCTGCTCGGGCGTGACCTCCTGGGCCTGGGCCTCGAAGGTCGTTATCATTCGGTGTCGCAGAACGTCTGGCGCAACCTGCTTGATATCGTCGGGGGTGACGTAGCCGCGCCCCTTGAGGAAGGCATACGCCCGAGACGCAGCGATGAGGAAGAGGCCCGCGCGAGGCGAAGCCCCGTAGGATATCAGGTTCCCAAGGTCGTCAAGCCCCGCGAGACCGGGGTTGCGTGTCGCCACCACGATGTTGAGCACGTAGTCCTGAATCTTCTCGTCGACGTGCACCTTCCTCACGATGTCTCGCGCATTGAGGAGATATTCCGAGTCCACGACAGGCTGCACCTCGGCCGCAGCGCCAACGGTGAATCGGCCGATCATTTCACGCTCATCGGAGTACTCCGGGTAATCGACGACGAGCTTCATCATGAACCGGTCGACCTGGGCTTCCGGCAGCGGGTAAGTGCCCTCCTGCTCTATCGGGTTCTGCGTCGCCAGGACCAGGAAGGGGGCCTCGAGCGGGAAAGTCTCGTCGCCAATAGTGACCTGCTCTTCCTGCATCGCCTCCAGCAGCGCGCTCTGCACTTTTGCCGGCGCCCGGTTGATTTCATCGGCAAGGATCAGATTCGAGAAGATCGGTCCCTTCTGAACGCTGAACTCCCCGGTGCGGGGATTGTATATCCGGGTGCCTATGAGGTCTGAGGGCAAAAGGTCTGGCGTGAACTGGATTCTTGAGAACCCGGCCTGAATCGCGTCGCCAATCGTCTTGACCAGGAGAGTCTTGGCAAGGCCCGGCACACCCTCCAGCAGGATGTGGCCATCGGCCAGGAGTCCCACCAGGGTACGTTCCACAAGCCGGTCCTGGCCCACGATAGCTTTCCGAATCTCAGCCAGGAGAGCATGGATGAACCGTGCCTCCTTCTCGACCATTTCGTTTATCCGGCGAAAACCTGCTATGTCTACCATGACGATACCGATGCTCCTACGGCGATTTGTTCAGACCCTGCGAATCGATATATTAAGGATGACTGAGTTGGAGTACATCGTACTGTGGAGAATGGTGGGTGGTGCAATTCCAATATCGTCCCATCCTAAGAGAGTCAACTTGAAGAGCCTGTAAGAACCTCAACTATAGTAGTGTAGCCCCTTTCGATTGCGACTTCTAAGGGAGATAATTCGATTCGAAAACCCTGTGTCAGTTCCAGATTGGGATCTGCACCTGCGTCAACGAGAATCCGCACTATCTCTGTTGCCTGGGCCTTTACTGCGAGGCTGAGAGGTGTTTCATAGAGGCGAAAGGCGTTTAGGCTAATGGTATTGGGGTCTGCGCCTGCTTCTACGAGAATCCGCACTATCTCTATGGCTTGGGCCTTTACTGCGAGGCTGAGAGGTGTTTCATAGAGGCGAAAGGCGTAGTTGTACTCGGTGTTCAGGTGCTCCGGGCATAGATCGGCAAGAATCCTAGTAGCTGCAACATCGGCCTTCGTCACTGCTTGAAGGAGAGGCGTAGGACCTGATCCTTGTGAGCACGTGAAACCGGGTCCGGGCGAGGGCGTGGTATCAGGCGAAACTGTCGGCTCAAGCGTGGCTGTCGGTTCGGGCGTCGCTCTCGGGTTGGGCTCAGGCGTGGCAGTAGGTTCAGGCGTGGCTGAGGGTTCAGGCGTGGCTGAGGGTTCAGGCGTGGCTGAGGGTTCAGGCGTGGCTGAGGGTTCAGGCGTGGCTGAGGGTTCAGGCGTGGCTGAGGGTTCAGGCGTGGCTGAGGGTTCAGGCGTGGCTGTGGGCTCAGGCGTGGCTGTGGGCTCAGGCGTGGCTGTGGGCTCAGGCGTGGCGGTCGGCTCAGGCGTGCTCGTAGGAACAGGGGTATAGGTCGGCTGCGGTGTTGGCGTCGGCTCTGGAGTGTATGTCGGCTGCGGCGTCGGATCAAAGATTGTCTCTTTGGGACGGTCGCCAGCACCTAGCCTCTCCGCTATAGGAGTCGGGGTGAGGATATTGGTGGAGACCATCACGGGCGCGGGAGTCGGAGTTGGGTCGCCCCCGAAGATGCCGCAGGCTATGGCCACTGGTAGAGCCAGGACACATACAGCCAGACGTGCTGAGATCTTCGCGCTCACGCTCCCGTGCCTCTAACAACGGTGTCCGTTATCGCTCCAAGCACTATACACTACAGTGACAGACGTGTTAGTCCTGAGCGCCCGCTTCCAGGAGAATCTGCTCGATTTCGGTATGGTCGCGCCTACGCGCCACGTACAGGAGCGATTCCCCATTGGGCCGTCGTACGTTTACGTCCGCCCCAGCAGCGATGAGAATCTTCAGAGCCTCCGTCTTCTCCCGCCAGACCGCGGTGTACAGGAGCGGATCGTTGTCGGAGTCCTTAGCATCCACGTCCGCTCCGGCGTCGGCAAGAATCCGCGTGATCTCCGGGTGGTCTCGCCATATCGCCGAGTAGAGGATCGGATTGCCGTCCGTGTCTTTGGCGTCTACATCCGCTCCGGCTTCGATGAGAGCCCGCGCTACTTCGGTGTGACCGCGCCATACCGCCTCGTGCAGCAGCGGGTTGCCGTCCGTATCCCTGGCGTTCACGTCCGCCCCGGCGTCGATCAGAGCCTGCACGACATCAGCGTGGCCCCGCCATATCGCTTCGTGTAGTATCGGGTTGCCATCCTTGTCATTCTCATTAACGTCTGCCCCTTCCGCAACAAGATTCTTCACGGATTCAATGTCGCCTCTCCAGACAGCGCGATAGAGATCGGAGCCCTCGGTCGCGGACTTGTCCGCCGATTCAGACGTGGGGGACTGGCCAACTGCGGCAGCGGGCGTTGATATTGGTGTGGCCGTAGATCGCGGAACCGGCGACACGTCACTCGAAAATATGCCACATGCCGCGATCGATAGCAGGGCCAGTGCGCCCGCTATCGGCGTCGAACACGTTCTGAATACGCGGTGTGCGGCGTTGAGATGATTCACATCTTGCCTCCTCAGTCGTCCCATTGCCTCAGCTCGATGATTCGCTCGTTTCCGGCGGAAGTCAGTACCGACCTCACAAGCCAGTTTTCATCAGCCCAATTGACACTTAGGCGGACATAATCGCTGAGCGTCGACAGCTCTCCTCAACGCTCTCCCCCGCCTCGCCGGTACATTATTGCTCCGCCCTTTACAGGTCAGGTTGGCGATATAATCTGACGCCGGCCTTGCCCCGCTGGCGGTCCGCCGAGAACCGACAGGGCAGGCCGACAGGTAACGTACCTAGCATCGACGAGGCCCCTGCTGTAACGGCGGGGGCCTCCGGCTTGTTTCACACCGCCGCAGCGATTCCGACACTCACGGCTGCGCCCCGACTGCTCCCTGCCATTCCCCGTCCGTCAGCCGATGGGAGTCCCGTTGAGGGGCCAAACGGCTTGCTGACCACGCTGGGCTGAGACCTGCCGCGACATGGGTATAGGCACCTGGTAGGCATTTGCCTATGCACTCTCTGTAGACAAATGCCTAGTGCAAAATAGGCATTTGCTCCTTATGTTCGGCGTGGAGGCTCACTACCATTTACGTTGATGAGGGCTGCTTCTCGGGCGGCAAGCCCTGTCATGGGCGCCGAGAAGTCCAGGCAATCATACGACGTTGAGCGATAGGAGCGATGACCAATACCGGTAGACGAGGAATCCCAATGCTCGACGGAGCAGAGACATCCGTCGCAACAGCCCGTGTTGCCGTGAGCTCCGTGACCCGGTCCTCGTCCCATTCGATGAAAGGTCAGGCAAAGAGGAGTTGGCAAGGTTCCACTTAGGGAAGTTAAGGACGTGAAAGCAATGTCGAAGTCAATCATTGGTCTGCTGGTGACCGCTACAGCTCTCGCCATCCTGCTAACAGGGTGTTCCGATGAGCCAGATCCCAATCCTTCGAACGGGACCGATTCCGCCAGGGAATTCGCCTCGGTCAGCGCAGGGGGTAGGCACACCTGCGGGGTGAGGACCGACGGCTCCGTCGAATGCTGGGGCTTGAATCTGGATGGCCAGGCCACGCCGCCGTCGGGGGAGTTCGCCTCGGTCAGCGCCGGGATTGGCCACACCTGCGGGGTGAGGACCGACGGCTCCGTCGAGTGCTGGGGGTGGAATGTTGTTGGCCAGGCCACGTCGCCGTCGGGGGAGTTCGCCTCGGTCAGCGCCGGGAACCAACACACCTGCGGGGTGAGGACCGACGGCTCCGTCGAATGCTGGGGGTCCAATGGATCTGACCAGGCCACGCCGCCGTCCGGGGAGTTCGCCTCAGTCAGCGCCGGTGATGAACACACCTGCGGGGTGAGGACTGACGGCTCCGTTGCCTGCTGGGGTAGCTATGCCCGCGGGCTTACTGCACTGCCGGGCGGCTGACGGAGATGGGCCAGTCCAAGTGATAGACCTGTCGTTTGCTCCGTACGATTTTCGTTGGCAAGGGCTGCTCTACGGGCGCGCTGGCGGGACCATACCGAAATCGAGCGGATTCTCCTGCGGCGGGTGCTAAGGACTAAAGGCGGTTGTCGCTGAGGTGTAGGTGCTTTGAACGAATATGCGACGAGCAATCAGGAGTTGAGAAATGGGCAATTGTTGCGCGGGCTGCGGGTCGTAGAATGACGACGACGCTAGATTCTGCAGGGACTGCGGCAGGGCCATGTGCGAATCGACTCCGAGCGCTGCTAGCGCCTCGGTTCTGGATTTGAAGCTTGATTGGGCGCTGGTACTGGAGGCTCTGAATCATGGGCGGCAAGAGTTTAGCACTTGTGGCTGCATCTGTCCTGGTTCTGCCGGTGACCATAGCCTGCGGCATCTTCGGGGGCGACCCAACTCCGACTCCAGCGCCCGAGCTGGTCTCCACTAACATCCTCACGCCGACTCCTACAGCCGAGAGTCCAGGCGCTGGCGACCGTCCCGAAGAGAGAATCTTCGATCCGACGCCGCAACCCACATATACTCCCGAGCCGACACTGACGCCTGAGCCCACGCCAACTCCCGAGCCAACGGCTACACCCGATCCAACAGCCACACCGAATCCGACGGCCACTCCAGAGCCGACAGCCACGGCCACTCCCGAGCCGACACCGACGCCTGAGCCCACGCCAACTCCCGAGCCAACGGCTACACCCGATCCAACAGCCACACCGAATCCGACGGCCACTCCAGAGCCGACAGCCACGGCCACTCCCGAGCCGACACCGACGCCTGAGCCCACGCCAACTCCCGAGCCAACGGCTACACCCGATCCAACAGCCACACCGAATCCGACGGCCACTCCCGAGCCGACAGCTACGCCTGAACCAACACCCACACCAGAGCCGACAGCCACGCCCGTGCCAAACTATCAAGTTACAGTAACCAGAGAAGGAGTAGCATCTGTCCGCATTTCATGGGACCCATTGAAGGCAGCGGATTATTACATGGTTTACTATGACGACCGTTTCGAGGGCAGTAATGGCTGCCGTATTTTCTCCGGTTTCTCTTTTTGGTGCGAGAAATTGGCAACAGATATCACAGAGACCACTTATCTGCACGCGAAGCCTGGCTTCCAGAAGATCTACTACTGGGTATTAGCTTGCGATGAGCACAACTGTATTTTTCTCAATTCTGAGCCTGCGGAGTTCATTCCGTGAGAAATCCACCGTGAAGGTTCTATTGTATGCAGGTGACCTGCCCCCCAAGAATTGGTCCAAAGATAAACATTAGTCTTCGGCAATAGGAAGGAGGAAGTGATGGCCTTATGATACAGGGGAGATTTCGGCTGGAGAGCCTGCGAGGGAATTGGCGAACCGCACCCCGGGGCTCTGATTTACCTCGTGTTCATAATCATTCCAGTGACAGTCTTCGCCATAGACCTAAACATTATCGCTCTTGGTCAGCAGCTGCGTGAGCGGGTTGGTTCACTGCGGGCCGTAACGCCGGCAGTAATTCTGGAGCGAAGTCCCGGCACGCCTTTCGACGTAGCCCAAGCCGCTCTTCAGGCGTTTCCTAGGCAGTGAAGTGTTGACAAGCAGCAATGGCAACAGTCCCTATCGCAATTGAGAAGGATGAGATACCGGTGGGAGGCAGCGTAAGCGGGACGCTGGAGGAGTCGGATGGAACCGCCAACCTACAATTCCAGGCGAAGGAGGGGCAGAAATACCCAGCCGCAATCTGCCGTAATCCAACCTGACGGAGACGAGTCCTGAATCCAGTGAGCACAGCCGCCAGCGCGCTTCCAGCCTTCCTGCGGAGCTTCGACCTGCCGGAGCCGGGCGAGCTGCGCCGCGTGGCCAGGGTCTATGTCTGGGGACGCTGGTTCGTACTGTCTATTGCCACCTTCGCCTGGCTGTACCCGCTCAACGTCGACGAGGTGGTGTATGCGCCGAACGTGGCCCTTGCAATGCTGCTGTTCGCCACCAACGGATACCTGCACTACCGGCTCGCCACGGAGAGGACCGTGTCCTGGCGGTGGATGCTCGCGCTGAGCGCCCTGGACCTGGCGATGCTCAGCGGCGGCGTTGCTGCGCACCGGGGGTTCGAGTCCCCCTTCTTCGTGGGATACTACCCGTCCCTCGCAATGTTCGCCGTGGTCTTCGGATCGGTCAGGCTCACCCTCGCCTGGGTCACGATGGCGGCGGCCGTCTACGCGGCCCTCTGCCTCGCCGTCGAGCCCGGTCTGGACTTCTCTGCCAATGATGAGGAGATACTGCTCATAAGGGTTGCCGGGATGTACACCGTGGTGGTGGTCGTCAACCTGATCTCCAGGGTGGAGCGGATCAGGAGGATGGAGGCGGTGGAGAGGGAGAGGGCGCTTCAGCGGGAGCGCATCGAGCTCTCCCACGCCATCCACAACACGATGGTACAGTCCGCCTACATGATAGGGATGGGCATCGAGAGGGCGAAGGGGCTTGCCGACAGGTCCAACGAGGACCTGATGTCCACGCTCGACGAGACCTCGGCCCTGTCGAGGTCGGCGATGTGGGAGATGAGGCACCCGATGGAGATCGGGGAGATCTTCGAGGGGATGGAGCTTGGCGGGGTGCTGGAGTCGCTGGCGGCGACCTTCTCGACCATCTCCTCCATACCCGCCGACCTGGTGCAGTCGGGCGTCGAGCCGTCCCTGCCCATCGCGACGCGGGGCGCGCTGTTCTCCATCGCCTTCAACGCCCTGACCAACGCCCTCCGCCACTCCCATGCGAGTCACGTCCGCGTCGGCCTCGACTTCGAGCGGGACGGCCTGCGGATGTCGATTGCCGACGACGGGGCCGGTCTCCCCGACGACTACGCGACACGCGGCCAGGGCTTCAGGAACATGAGGGAGGACGCCGAGCGTCTGGGCGGCAGGCTCGTCGTGGAGACGAGCGGCCCCGAATGGAGAACGGCGGTGACCTGCGAGCTTCCCTATAGGCACATGAGAGGAGGGAGCTGAAATGGCTTCGACACCGATCAGAGTCTTGCTGGTGGATGATCACCCGGTGATGCGGGACGGTCTCCAGCAGCTGCTGGAGCGGACCGGCGAGTTCGAGGTGGTGGGACACGCCGGAGACGGCGAGGAGGCGGAGCGGGTGGCGAAGGAGGTGGTCCCGGACCTCATCATCATGGACGTGCTGATGCCGGGCAGGGACGGGATAGATGCGTGCCGGGAGATCATAGACGCGCTGGAGGACGTCAGGGTGCTCATGCTGACCGCTTCCACCGAGAAGGACGCCGTGATAGAAGCTGTGGCCGCCGGCGCCGACGGATACCTTCAGAAGTTCGCCGGGACGGAGCAGCTGCTGGCCATGGTCAGGGACGTAGCCGGAGGCGAGTACCGGATGCCGCGGGACGTGATGAGACGGGTGTTCAGGCGGCTGCGCCACCTGCCGGAGGATATCGATTCGCCGAGGCGGAAGGAGCTGACATCGAGGGAGAAGGAGATACTCGCACAGTTCGCGCAGGGCATGTCGTACGCCGCCATCGCCGAGTCCAGGGGCAACCGCTCATCGACGGTGCGCAACACCATCTACCACATACAGGACAAGCTGGGATTCGGCAGCAAGCAGGAGATCGTCGTCTGGGCCGTGAGAAACGGACTGGTGGACCGAGAGCTCGACTGAGTTTCTCCCGCGCCAACTCCCCATGACCCGATAGCGCCTCCACCGCCCGCCCAACGTCCCACGGCAAGACAGACCTCCAACCTACGCGTGCCAACGACCCATCCGACCCGGTTAGCCGGTTAGAGGGCCGTAACCCAACATTCGCGCCGCAAGCCTCCTGCCTTGCCCCGCCGTCGGCCCGCCGGGAACCGACGAAGCAGACCGACAAGTAACGGAGCGATCAGCGGCGGGGGCCTCCGGCTTGTCTCAGACCGCCGCAGCCATTCCGACGCTCACGGCTGCGCCCCGCGCGCTCCCCGCCATTCCCCGGCCGCCAGCCGATGGGAGTCCCGTCGAGCTTCCACGCCGCTTCTTGAACACGCTGGGCTGAGACCTGCCGCGGCATGGGCATAGGCCCCGCATAGGCATTTGCCTATGCAATTCCTATAGACAAATGCCTAGAGCAAAATAGACATTTGCACCTTACATCCGGCCTGGAGGCTCAGTACGGTTACTACCGAGCCAAAGCCAAACCACGAGGAAAACCTGATGCGAACAGCAGCGCTCATTACCTTGAACCTTTTGCTGTACCCAATCGTGGGGTTCTGGATCTTGATCGCCATGGTTATGTGTGGAGTATGGACTTCCAGTTGCGCCGAAAAGTCCAGGCAATCATCCGGAGTTAGGCGATAGGAGCGATGCCCCGCACCGGTAGACGAGGAATCCCTATGCTCGATGGAGCAGAGACGGCGGTCGCAGCGGCCCGTGTTGCCGTTACCTCCGCGACCCGGTCCTCGTCCCATTCGATGAAAGGTCAAGTGATGAGGAGCCAACAAGCTTCAAGTTAGGGACGTTAAGGACGTGAAAGCAATGTCGAAGTCAATCATTGGTCTGCTGGTGAGCATCGCAGTGCTCGCAATCCTGCTAACCGGGTGTTCTGATGAGCCAGACCCCATTTCTTCGAACGGGACCGGTTCTATCACCACCACCTCATCGGAGCAGGGGAGCAATCCGGAGCCAACACATGCTCCCACATCGGCTGTGACAAACACCGCCGCATCAGAGGCTGCAACGCCCACACCTGCCGATCTCCCGACCGCCACAGCAACCTCCGCAGACACGCCGACTGCCGCAGCAGCAGCGACCAAGTCCGCCGGTTCCTTCGCCTCGGTCAGCGCCGGGGCGGGCCACACCTGCGGGGTGAGGACCGACGGCTCCGTCGAATGCTGGGGACTCAACGAGGATGGCCAAGCCACGCCGCCGTCCGGGAAGTTCACCTCGGTCAGCGCCGGGTGGCTCCACAGCTGCGGGGTGAGGACCGACGGCTCCGTCGCATGCTGGGGCTCCAACGAAGACTTCGACGGAAACGAGATCGGCCAGGCCACGCCGCCGTCCGGGGAGTTCGCCTCCGTCAGCGCCGGGGGCGACCACACCTGCGGGGTGAGGACCGACGGCTCCGTCGAATGCTGGGGCTCCAACGAAGACTTCGACGGAAACGAGATCGGCCAGGCCACGCCGCCGTCCGGGGAGTTCGCCTCCGTCAGCGCCGGATACGAGCACACCTGCGGGGTGAGGACCGACGGCTCCGTCGAATGCTGGGGCTCCAACGAAGACTTCGACGGAAACGAGATCGGCCAGGCCACGCCGCCGTCCGGGGAGTTCGCCTCCGTCAGCGCCGGGGGCGACCACACCTGCGGGGTGAGGACCGACGGCTCCGTCGAATGCTGGGGCTCCAACGAAGACTTCGACGGAAACGAGATCGGCCAGGCCACGCCGCCGTCCGGGGAGTTCGCCGCCGTCAGCGCCGGGGACGACCACGCCTGCGGGGTGAGGACCGACGGCTCCGTCGAATGCTGGGGCGATGACGAATATGGCCAGGCCACGCCGCCGTCCGGGGAGTTCGCCGCCGTCAGCGCCGGGGACGACCACACCTGCGGGGTGAGGCCCGACGGCTCCGTCGAGTGCTGGGGTTATGACTATTATGGCGAGGCCACGCCGCCGTCCGGGGAGTTCGCGTCGGTAAACGTCGGGAGGAGGGGCCACACCTGCGGGGTGAGGACCGACGGCTCGGTCTCATGCTCGGGCGGGGATTTCTATGGCGAGGCCACGCCACCATCCGGGGAGTTCGCCTCGGTCAGCGTCGGGATAGTCTACACCTGTGGGGTAAAGACCGACGGCTCCGTCGAATGCTGGGGTTATGATGAACATGGCCAGGCCACGCCGCCGTCCGGGAAGTTCGTCTCCGTCAGCGCCGGGGGCAGACACACCTGCGGGGTGAGGACCGACGGCTCCGTCGAATGCTGGGGCTGGGATTTCGCCGGCCAGGCCACGCCGCCGTCCGGGGAGTTCGCCTCCGTCAGCGCCGGGACACTCCACACCTGCGGGGTGAGGCGGGACGGCTCCGTCGAATGCTGGGGCGATGACGAATATGGCGAGGCCACGCCGCCGTCCGGGAAGTTCGCCTCAGCCAGCGCCGGGGTCAGACACACCTGCGGGGTGAGGCGCGACGGCTCAGTAGAATGTTGGGGCGATGATGAAGATGGCCAGGCCACGCCGCCGTCCGGGAAGTTCGCCTCCGTCAGCGCCGGGACACTCCACGCCTGCGGGGTGAGGCGGGACGGCTCCGTCGAATGCTGGGGCTCCAACGAGGATGTCGACGGTAATATTCTTGGTCAAGCCACGCCACCGAAGGGGGAGTTCATCTCGGTCAGTGCCGGGGTGGATTACACCTGCGGCGTAACACGGGACGGCTCCGTTGCCTGCTGGGGTGCACAAGCCCGCGGGCTTACCGCACTGCCGGGCGGCTGACGGAGATGGCCAGTCCAAGTGATGGACATGCCGCTTGCCCTGTCGTAGGAGGGAGCGTAGTGAGAGTTTGGGAGTTTCTCCACTCGACTGCAATGCGTCTATCGGCGGCTAGATGCATTGGACTGTTTTGCTTGCTGGCCATCGCTCTGATGGCCTGTGGAGGTGGCACACCGCCTACCGACTTTCCTGCCTCAGGATCAACCGAAACCCCCGCAAATGCCTTCGCCTCGGTCAGCGCCGGTGGATATCACACTTGCGGCGTGAGGACCGACCGCTCGGTCGAGTGTTGGGGATCCGACATAAGCATCTATGGTTCTGGCCAATCCAGTCCGCCAGACGGGTCCTTCGCCTCGGTCAGCGCCGGAGGGGAGCACACGTGCGGAGTGAGGACCGACGGCTCGGTCGAGTGCTGGGGCGCAAATGAAAGCCTGTATGGCTCGGGCCAAGCGAGTCCGCCGGGCGACTCCTTAGCCTCGTTCAGCATCGGTGGGGATATCACTTGCGGATTTAGTCTCGACCACTACGACTATTTTGAATGCAAAGAGGAAAGCGGAGTAAGCCCGGACGGAAGATCCACGCCGCCGGTCGGCCCCTTCGTATGGGTCAGCGCCGGTGGGTACCTTACGTGCGGATTGAGGACCGACGGCTCGGTCGAATGCTGGGGTGATGACGGGACTTTCGCGACGAACTCGGGCCTTGAGTATGTCAATCAGCCCGGAGGTTCGTTCATTTCAGTCAGCGCCGGAGGGTTCCACGCCTGTGGATTGAGGATCGACGGCTCGGTCGAATGCTGGGGGCTCAATCAGTCAGGCGAGACCGACGCGCCCGCAGGCTCTTTTGATTTGGTCAGCGCCGGAGCGCACCACACCTGCGGCGTGAGAGCCGACGGCTCTGTCGAATGTTGGGGCTCCAACAGGAATCTGATCGGCGACGTCATGGGTCAGGCCATGCCGCCGGACGGCTCCTTCATTTCGGTCAGCGCCGGAGCGGTTCATACCTGCGGACTGAAAACCGACGGTTCGGTCGAATGTTGGGGTTCCAACGAGGACTTTCACGGAAACGAGGTCGGCCAGGCAACGTCGCCGGGCGGCGCCTTCGTTTCGGTCAGTGCCGGGGGGTACCATACCTGCGGAGTAAGGACCGGCGGCGCCGTCGTATGCTGGGGCTCCAACGAGACTTGGGCAGGCAATTATGTTGGTCAGGCCACTCCGCCCTAATACCCGGTGTTGCCAGGCGGGTCAGGTTGGCGCTCTAATCTGATGCCGACCTTGCTCCGCCGGCGGTCCGCCGGGAACCGACGAAGCAGCCTGACAGGCAACGTACCTGGCAACGACGAGGCACCTGCTGTAGCGGCGGGGGCCTCTTGCTTGTTTCAGACCGCCGCAGCGATTCCAACTCTCGCGGCTGCGCCCCGTGCGCTCCCCGCCATTCCCCGGCCGTCAGCCGATGGAAGTCCCGTTGAGCGTCCACGCCGCTTCCTGAACACGCTGGGCTGAAACCTGCCGCGACATGGGCATAGGCACTTGGTAGGCATTTGCCTACGAGACTCATATAGACAAATGCCTAGTGCAAAATAGACATTTGTACCTTATATCCGGCCTGGAAGCTCAGTACGGTTACTACCGAGCCAAAGCCAAACTGCGGCGAACCGCTTTACTCGAATACGCAAAGCTAGGGCTCTTCGGGGTCCAGGCGCCTCCCCTGGGGAGTAACGGAGATTGCATGAGAGGGTCCCATGTTGGATTTGATTGTCACTCACGTCGTCGCACCCTTGGGGGGATTTGTGGTTGCCTTTCTCTTGATATTCGTGGGAGGCGTTGTGATCGCAGTGTCCAACGAGGTGTCAAAGTCTCTTGGATTCGACGAAGCCCGTCGAAGACGGATCATGAGGCGGTGGCGGCGTCGGCTACGACGATTGTCAAGGGCGATGAGAAGTTAGGCCCAGGGGCAGAGCAAGACCGTACCAAATTCATGAGATAGCGCCGAAAACGAAAGGAGCACGTTCATGACTCCAGCAGCATCAATCAAGACCTGCTTCGCGAAATACATCAACTTCAATGGGCGGGCACCTATGTCTGAATTCTGGTATTTCTACCTTTTCTCGCTTGTTCCGGCGGGCGTCTTGACCCTAGTAGGCCGCGTCTTGGTGGCCTCCGATTCCGTCTTGCTGGGCATCGTCGGGACCGTCGGCGGTTTTGTCTGGTTGTTGGTGCTGTTCATGCCATCACTTGCAGTGGGCGTGAGACGGCTGCATGACGCTGACCACTCAGGCCTATGGTATCTCGTAACACCCCTGGCCTTTTTGGGGTTACTTGTTTCACACATCCTTGATCAATGGTTTGCTCTTCTTATTTTTTCGCTTGCTCGAATTACTTTTCTCGCCGTATTCGTCGGCAGTCCCCTACTGCTGCTGTATTTTTGGGCCGCTCCGGGGAACACCGGCCCGAACCGTTACGGCATAGACCCATTGCGCCGGGAGTTAGGAATGGGCCCTTATCACATCCACAGCCCCCGCCGGCCTTTAGTCCACTATGCTAACTGCAACTGTCCAGTGCCGCTCGACTTGTAAGCACTCGAACGGAAGGCGACATCTGTGGCTCGCCTCGGAGCCTTTATCCATATCGCGATCCGAGGCTGATGTGGCGAAAATTCCCGTGCCCCTGTTCAACCGTCTCATCGACTCCCTTGCCTATGCCGCCTGAAGGCCAGATATCCTACCTCCACAGCTACATGCGATGTGCAAAGTCGAGGTCACCCGCTGCGTCAAGGTATTCCTGTACCAAGCAGAATAGGTACGAGTCAACCTATCAACCCGGCTTATCAACTGGGACAATCGGATGGCAGTTCCAGCTAGAAATCGCACCTCCCATCTGAAGGTAGTGGATATCCGAGTTAAGAATGTGAGTACATCCAACAGCGACCCAGGCACAACAAGGATGCCACGACGAGGATGGCTGCAGTGGCGGCCCAGCCGGCCAATACATGGCAGTGCGCGTGTCCTGGAGGTCGTACACCAGCCGAGTGCCTTCACCCCGTGCTGGATGGGCGTGATCTGCGATTTGGGTGGGAAGGTTACCAAGACACTTTGTAGTCGCGCCAGCAGCCTGGGGAAGACCATGGCGATCTCCAAACGACAGTTGCTCGACGCCCTCAGCCGGACGCCGTTCATCGACTCGGCGGAGCTGGCACGCATCCTGGGCGAGGCCCACGCCACGGTTCACCGAGCCCTGGCCGACCTGCTGGCCGACGGCATCACCGGGAGGGTGAGCCACGGCACCGCACACCTGGCGTCGAGCCAGAGATACCACCTGACCGCCAACGGCATTCGCGAGACTGCCGGGTTTCTCGGCTTCGAGACCCCCTCTGACTTCGTGCGGGCCTACCCGGTGTCCAGGGAGTGGCTCACGCTGCTCATCCGCAGGATGGACGCGACGGCCAGCATCTACCGACTCGCCGCGTCACTCTCCCCCGGCATCGACGGCCTCCGGTCCCACGTGGAGTTCCACCGCAGGGGGCGCTTCGACGCCGCCATCACCCTGCACGACGGCCGCAGCTTCGGCGTGGTGCGCCAGGGCCTCGCCCTGCGGCGCCGGTCGCTCTACGACCGGTTGAGGGCCATAGCACAGTACAGCCACGGGCGGCGTCCCGGCACCGTCCTGATCCTTGTGCCGAGCGCATGGGAGCTTCGGCGGACGGCGAGGTTCTGCATCAGCAACGACCTCCGTGACTGCTACGTTGCCGTGGAGTCCAGGGACGCCCTTGAAAGACGGGACCTGCGCCTCTGGTGCGAACCCACGGGGCTGTTCGGACTCACGTACTACACGCTGGAGACGGTGAGCGCCTACGCCAGCCGCGGCGGAGGGCCTGGAGCCCAGTCGCCGGAGCGGAAGCGTACGTCCATTCCCGACCCCGAGCGGATGGTGGGGGCTGCGCCGGCCTTCGGCGTCAGCCCGTCGGAGAAGCGGACGCTGGACCTAATCACCGATCACCCGATGATCCCCCGTGAGCACCTTGCCACTTGGCTCGGCGTCTCGGAGGGACGTGTCAGCCAGATGATGCGCAGCCTCGTCGATACCTGGGGCCTGGTCGAGCGTCAGGGCAAACGCGGAGACACCCGCTACACGCTGTCCGCCGAGGGCATACGCTACGTCACCCACAGGGACCGCGCCCAGCTGCCCACCACGCAGGGCATATGGAGCACCGCCCTCACCACCGACAAACAGGGCCGCAGGCGTCACGTGGGCCACCGCATCGAGACGTGGGCTAGGCAGACGAGGCACGCCGACGGCATCACCTGGTTCCTGTCGAAGCTTCACGCCGAGGCCAGGGCCGACCCCGACAGCGAGCTGGCGTGGTCCGTCCCCACCGCCAGGTCCGACCGAACCTACAACTGGGGCGAGTCCGCCATCGCACCCGACGCCGTGGGGCAGATGACCGCCCAGGGCCTTCGGATACCCTTCTACTTCGAGTACGAGCTTCGCGCCCGTCACCCCAGGGGAGTCATTGCCCGTCTGAGTCCATACGAGGACTACTATTGGTCACCCGAGCATAAGGACGACCAGCCGCCGTACCCCGTCACCCTGTTCGTCGTGGACACCGAGGAGGTCGAGGACACCTACGTGCGCACCGCCGCCCGCATGAGCCGGATGTCCCTGCCCATCTTCGTGTCGTGCATACCCGCTCTGTCGGACAAAGGGATACTCGGACGGTCATGGCGTCCGCTGTGGGCACCCGAGTCTCCCCGACTGCCCCTGTCCGCACTGAGAGCCTACCAATGGGACTCACTCTACCACCGGATGCGTCAGAGTCCTGTAGGGGGTATAGATAGCGACGATACGTCCCTATCTCCCCTCCATGCTGCTGGGGGGTACAAAATGGCACAACCGGCCCGATTTCCGGGGTCCACCGACCCCCAAATCACCCTGTTTTAGCTACGAAACGGGCTTGACGTGTCGCCTGACCGATCAGGGTACAAAATGGGAAGCTGCGCTAAAATACAGGACGAGTCCGAGTACATTTTGTACCACAAATACAACCGCTGACGTGTCAGCTGATGGGAGGGAGAAACGATGGATGAGCACGTCCGCTGGGTGACGAAAGCGGATGCCGCTGAGGAGCTGGAGGTCTCCCTCTCGACCCTGGACCGAAAGATCAGGCAGGGGGAGGTCGAGGTCCGCAGGGAGGGCCGCCGGGTCTACGTGCGGATGCAGGGGCCGGAGTACCTGAGCGACGAGGAGCTGCTGCGCCGGGCCGTCGCCAGGGAGCGGGAGCTTCAGCGGACGGTGCGGGAGTTGGAGCAAAGCGTATCCGAGTTGAACCTTCGGGCATCCGAGTTGGAGCGGGAGCGAGACGAGGCCAGGGAGTCCGCAGCCACGGCCAGAGGGCCGTATGTGAAGCTTGAGTTGGAGCACCGCCAGGAGGTCTCCGACCACAAGGCGACGAAATACGTGCTCAACGTCATCAGCGTGATCGCCTTCGTGCTTTTGGCGTTGCTGGTCGGCAGCGTCCTCCTGTGGTGGTTTGTGCTGAGGTAGAGGAAGCGCTGTCGGCCCGCCACCCCGGTCTCCAGCCACATCTTCAAGGGACGTAACGCACCCCCACTTCAATCGCCTTTTCGGGGGCCTAATGTCATTGGGACCCCGCTCCAACCGGACCGCTGATGTCATTCCCCACGTTTGGCGATGTCATTGCCGTCCGGAACGCACCCTTTCTAAAAGTGTTCACTGCTTACGTCCTGTAGAGGGGCCTATTACCCCTGTTTCAGCTACGAAATCACAACTCTTGGCGCTCAGTTACAAAACTGAAACTCCTGTACACCCCCACTACTGCGAGGAAGGGGCCGAAAAAAAGAGAGCCTATAGCACCCCTCATCCCTGCGCAGAGCTAAGAGGGGTCTTATTCAGCGTTGCGATTGTGCACACTCACTTGCGAGAGTCGCGCTCCGATGAGTCGCGGCAGACGGCAGGGAGGTGCACGAGTTGGCGCGGAGACCATCGACCAACCGCCGGACGGCGAAGCGGGGATCGCCGTCCCACTCCACCGAGCATCGAGGCAAGTTGAGGCGTGAGCAGCCCGGCCCGTATGATCGCCCGCGCTCACCTGCGGCGTCAGGCGTCCCCTTTTACAGCCTTCCCGCCGCCCCGCAAAAGTGCAACTGTCAGCTAGGGCCTTTGCAACCCCGACCCAACCTCAGTCGCCTACATGAATGCAACTCTCAGCTACGGACTTGCATACGCACGCCGGAACGTACCCGCAAGTCAAAGTGTTCACTGTTTGTGTCCTGTAGAGGGGTGATTCGCCCCATTTCAGCTACGGAACGGCCCGACTTGCATTTTTGCAACCGCCTTCGTTTCTCTGTACACCCCAACGGCATCGCCAATGAGGGTATTCACCCCAGGTCTTATAGGGGCGCTCACGTGAGCGCCCCTATAAGTAGTTATGCCCAACGTCTCGACCGCTCACACTGGACCGCAGGACCTGGCCCATGAGACGCCAGAGGTGGGATGAGCGGAATGAGAAGTGCCAACGAAAGGAACCCATCGACCAATCGCCGGACGACGGCGTACTCCGCAGAGGAGCGGGAGACGCTGCGGCGCGGGCTGCGCATCATCGCCCGGATGATCGCCCGCGCCCACCTTCGGCGTCAGGTGGCCCGGTCCGCGGCTTCGCCCAGGCCACCAGCGGAGCACGAAGACGGGGACTGAGCGGCTCACGGAACCGTCTTCCGACGCTCCCCATGTCAGTGTTCCACTTTCCCCACTTCGTAGCTGCGACTGCCCCATGACCGTGGAAGGAACCCCGGAATCAGATTGCTCGCTCCGATTTAGCAGGCTGTCCCTTACACCCCGATTTCAGCTACGGAACAGCCCGAGCTGCAACTTGACGCCGCCGACGCTCCCTCGAATCTCGCGCCCTGTGAGGAGTGTCTGTCCGCGTACCCTGGGTCAGCACCGGAGACGCTTGACAGGGGTGTCGGAAATGGCGCAATATCTTGGTAAGACTCGATAACAAGGGGTTTGAACATGCCGCGAACAACCAAGACCATTACTTTCTCGCTGCCGCCGGAGATGGCCGACCGGGTGGACGAGGTGATGAAGCAACAGGGACGGTCCCGGAGCGAATTCCTCCGGGAGGCTGTGCTCCGCTACATCGAGGAGTGCGAGTGGAGACAACTGCTCCAGTACGGAGAGGCGAAGGCCAGGGAGAAGGGCATCGGTCCCGATGACGTGTCCCGGCTGGTGGAAGAGTACCGGGCTGAGGTTGGCTCGGTCCGTGCATGAGAGTCGTCCTCGACACGAACGTCATAGTCTCCGGCCTGAACTTCCCCGGCAATGAGCGCCTGGTGCTCGAACTAGCTCTCAGGGGACGGTTCGAGCTTTATGTGTCCACCTTCATCCTGGAGGAAGCTGCCGGGGTGCTGGGGCGCAAGTTCGATTGGGACGCGGAACGCTCGTCCCAGGCTCTCAGCGCGCTTGGGAATGCCGCGACGGTCATCTACCCCCGTAGACTCCCGGAGGTGATCGAGGGAGGCCACGCCGACAACCGCATCCTGGAGTGTGCCGTGGAGGCTTCCGCCGATTACCTGGTCACCGGCGACCGGCGGCACCTGTTGCCGCTTGGGACACACGAGGGAGTGAGAATCCTCAACGCTCCCAGGTTCCTGTCGGCGCTGGAGGGGTGAATTGGCAGTGATGCCGATTGACAATGTTCAACCGGAAGCATCATAATACTGAGTAAGACTCAGTGTGTTCCAGAAAGAGGAGGGACAGCATGAAGAAGAATCACCTACAGCCCCTAACGCCGGCGGCCCTCTACGCAAGAGTGTCCAGCGACCGGCAGGACGTGGACCTGTCGGTGTCCGCCCAGCTACGGGCGCTCAAGGAGTACGCCAAGGCCAACGACTACTCCGTGGCCCGCGAGTACGTGGACGAGGCCGAGAGCGGCCGCGTCGCCGACAGACCCCAGTTCAGGGAGATGATCGAGGAGGGCGGCAAGCCGAAGGCCCCCTTCGACGTGATTCTCGTCTGGAAATTCAGCCGCTTCACCCGCAAGCGCGAGCACGCCGTGGCCTTCAAGTCCCAGCTGCGGCGCAAGGGCATCCGCGTGGTGTCCATCACCGAGCAGGCCGAGGACAACGCCACCGGCAGGCTGCTTGAGGGCATCATCGAGAGCGTGGACGAATATTACAGCGAGAATTTGGCCCAGGAGGTCGTCCGGGGGATGAGGGAGGCCGCTTCCAGAGGCTTCTTCCTCGGCTCGAACGCCCCCTTCGGCTACAGGAAGATCAAGGTCAGCGACGGGGCGAAGGAGCGCCCCACCCTTGAGGTTGACCCGGCCACCGCCCCGGTGGTGAGGGAGCTATTCGAGAAGTCGCTGCGGGGCAGCGGCCTCAAGGAGCTATGCAAGGAGCTGAACGACCGGGGCGTCACCAACCGGGGCAAGCGCTGGTACAAGGGAACGCTCCACTACGTGCTGAGAAACGAGGCGTACACCGGAACCGCCGTATGGGGCAAGAACAGCAAGGGCGAGAAGGCCCAGGACCCTGTAAGGGTGGAGGAAGCGTGGCCCGCCCTGGTGTCGAGGGATCTGTTCGACGACGTGCAGCAGGCGATGAGTGAGCGCGCCCCGAAGGTGCAGAGGCCCGGTAGAGTGGGGAGCAAGTTCCTGCTGAGCGGGCTGCTCAAGTGCGGGGTGTGCGGCAGGCCCTACTCCGCCCAGGGAGCCAAGAGCGGCCAGTTCGCCTACTACATCTGCGGCACCCTGTTCAGGGAGGGCGCGGGGACGTGCAGCGCACGCTACCTGAACGCCCCCAGGCTGGAGACGTTCGTGGTGGAGAAGATCAGGGAGCGGATTCTGAACGAGGAGACCATCGTGGCGCTGGTGACGCTGGTGGCTGAGGAGATCGACGCGATGGCCGGCGAGCTGTCCGGCAGGCTGGAGGTTGTCGAGGCGGAGCTATCCGACGTGAGGAAGCGTCTTGAGAAGCTCTACGAGGCCATTGAGACGAGCGAGCTGACGTTGGAGGTCCTGTCGCCCCGCATCATCTCTCTGAGGCACCGTGAGGAGCAGCTGGAGGCTGCGAGAGAGGACGCCGAGACCCAGCTTGAGCAGAGGAGAGTGGAGCTGCCCAACACCGAGGAGATCGCTCGGTACGTTGCGGACTTCCGGGACTTCCTGAAGGACGGGACGATCCCCGAGCGCAAGGCGCTCATCCGGAACTTCGTGGAGGGCATCGAGGTGGAGGGAGACGAGGCGACGCTGACGTACACGGTTCCCATGCCGAGCGACGGTGCGATGTCGGAATCGGCCTCGGTTCTTGATTTCGTCAAGTCCAGCCCACCAGACTTGACGAAATCAAGAACTTTCATTCGACGGACACAATAGACACGGAAAACTCAGGTACTCGTGGGCGGCCGATTTGGGTCCATTCAAGCCAGGTCGGTAAAGCGGACTCAAAATGGGTGTGTCACGTCGTTCCCGCGTACCCGAACGTGTCACCAGGCCCGATGAACGGTTCGATTCTTCTCAGGTGTGTACGTCGTCAAAACAAGTGGGACAAAAGGGGAGCCTTTAAAGCGTGCAACTTGGACGCTAACCGGCTCAGGCAGTTCTCAGATTTGCCAACCTCCGTTCGGCTAGACTCTTTTGCTTCACCTCCTGTCTCGTCGCCAGTATGTCGTCTTGCCGTCCGTGGTACATATCCGCCGGCGTGATGTTCCCCAAAGCCTCGTGATAGCGCTCGTAGTTGTAGTACCTAACCCCAAATCCACCGAAGGGATGACTATGCAGCAGCGGAACGGGCGATAGGGGCAAGGGAGGGCGATGGTCCGGGCACGATTTGGGGTAGAGGGGGGCCGGTGTTTGTCTTCAGTTGCCGCGGGGAGACTTTGTGACCGTCTGCGAATGTTGGTCAGGGCGAGATAGCGGGGAGAGGACACAGCAAGAGGCACTCGCAGACCGGACTGGCGCGAGTTCGCGGGGACGTTCGGTTGGCCGGATGGCGGCCGGTTGCCGCCGCCGCCGTCAGGCAGGGAGTGGCAGGGCGCGCAATCGGGCCAGGGCACGATCGAACTGGGCTTCCCAAGGCCAGCGCTGTGGCAGATGCAGTGTGAGGCGGCGCGCCGAGCGGGTGATCCGTCCGGCCAGGGAGAAGAACCGCCGCCGGAGGGTCTTGGTGGTCACCACCTGCTCGCCCAGACCGATGCGCGCTGTCCAGCGGGCGATGTTGTGGGCCATCACCTGTACCGCCAGCCAGGCGGCGTTGGCGGCGAAGCGGCCCGAGGGGAGATGGTTCAACCCCACACCGTGCTTGAGGTCTCGGATGGCATTCTCGATCTCGGCGTGGCGGCGATGGTCGGCCTCCAGTTCGAGCATCTCCCCGTCCCGGTCGGTGATGAAGCCGTGATAGCTGTAGGTGGCGAAGAGGGCCAGCTGGGAACCGGGCGTGGGCTTCACACGCCGGACGATGAGCCGCACCGGCGCGGCGTCAGGTTCACTCTGGAAGGGAGTGCAGGTGGTCTCGGCCACATCGGCGGCGCCGTCCATCCAGTAAGGAATCGGCGTCCAGGCATCTTCGGGTATCGCCTCGATGAGATTGTGCAGGCTTTAATGCTGGCGGATGGTGATGGAGAAGCGGACATCCATCTTGCGGCAGACGGATACCACGCCATGAGTGTAGAACCCGCTGTCGGCCCGTAGCGTGAGTCGTCCGTTGGCCCCGGCGTAGCGCACCCGTCCCACCGTCTCCCGCAGGAAGTGGGCGGCGCCGCGGGCGGTGTTGGCCCGGCCCTCGCGCAGCCGGGACATCAGCACGTCTCCGGTGCCGGCGGCGATGGCCAGCAGTGGGTGGTAGCCCCGCTTGCCGGTATAGCCGTGGTGGCGGGCACCCTCCTTGGCCAGTCCGTAGGTCTCGCAGATGGTGGAATCGAGGTCGATGGTGAACGGCGCGTCGCCGGGTCCGGCCCCAGCGGCCCAGGCCCGGGCCAGCAGCTCCCGGCTCACCCGGTCCAGCTGGCGGACGTGGCCCCACCGGAAGCTGCGCAGGAAGGTGCCCAGGGTGGATGGCGCCTTGACCGTGCCGCCCAGGGTGCAGGCCGTCCCCCCGGTGCGCAACACATCGGCGTCGTCAATGCAGTCGCCCCCAGCCAGCGCAGAGAGCGGGTTTCAAATTACTTGCATGCGTGCTAGCGGCGGGAGTAAGATTGATTCCCTCGTAAAAACCCGTTTTGAGGAAGTTCCAGCGCTTTAGCACATGTGAGCGCTACCGTATGTTGGGGTAGGACACGGAACAGAGACTGTATATTGTACCCAGGCAAGGGTACGGTTGTTCTAATTCGACCTGCACAGACTTTTTACGAGAGAATCTTGATTATCCTATAGGGTCCAAGACGCAATATTTTCATTTTCCGGTACCGGAGGATAAGCAGAATGTTTGGTCAGAACAGAGAAAAGAAGCGGTTCTCCTGGCGATGGGCCGTGCTGCTGGTCGCGCTGGTGGCGGGGAGCCTGCTTTTGGCGGCCTGCGGCGACTCCGACCCTAGTCCCACAGCGACCCCTGAACCCACTCCGGTACAGGCCACACCGGACAAAGACGACGACACCATGATGGATGAAGACGCCGACGCCATGATGGACGAGGACGCCGACGCCATGATGTCTCTGAGCGATATCGACGAGACCACCACGGGGGCCGAACTGATCGCGTCGCTTTCCGAAGGTGAAGCCGACTGCCTGCGTGCTGCGATAGGGGACGCGAGCTACGAGGCTATGCAGGACCTGACCCTGTCCGAGAGTGCCATGGGATTCGATACGTTCCCGCTGCAATGCCTGGAGCCGGACAACGCCATCGACCTGAGCGTAGCCATGATGTCGCTCCAGGCGGGCGGGCTGTCCGATGATAGCCAGGCCTGCATCAAGGACGTTTTCGCAGACCTCGGGGTGCCGGGCGAGGGGATGAGCATGACAGACTCCATGCGCTCCTCTATAACCATGCAGCTCTGCCTGACCGACGAAGAAGCGCAAGCCATGTCGGGACCTGTTCCGGAAGAAGACGCATTTCCTTTGCCCTCCCAACTACGCTGCGTATCCGAGCAGACAGACTTGGAGAACCTGTTCATCGTCTACCAGGCCTTTGCCGACCTGGAGTCGAGCACGGAGCAGTCCACACCGTCGCCGGAAATGACGAAGGCGGTGGCCGAGGTAATGGCGGCTCAGGAGACCTGCGGCATTCCCACCATCATCCAGGGGGAGAGGTCAGCGCCCTAGGCGGCGGCTCGGGTTACTAGCCTGCGCTGAGATATCCGGGGTGTGGGAACCGAAGTTGGAATCGGATCATCGGCGTGGACAGATGCTTGAGTCTTGGAGGCATCCGAAGATGTCAAGGGCGGAGGGATATTAGGCCATGCGGCGGAGTAAAAGTGTACCACCGGGACGTTGGTGTTCAGCATAAATGTCACCATGCGGCGGGCGTCAGGAGGATCCGTTAGCTGGAGTGAATGCGGCGGGTCTATGCGTCAGCAGGGTCGCTGGCAGCGCGCACGGGAGCAGCTTGCCTACTCTGCTTGAGGCGGTAGCTCTCCCCGTTCATCTCCAGGATGTGAACGCGGTGAGTGAGACGGTCCAGCAGGGCGCCGGTCAGCCTCTCAGAGCCGAAGACCTCGGTCCACTCGTCAAAGGGCAGGTTGGTGGTGACCAGAACCGAACCTCTCTCGTATCTCTGACTGAAGACCTCGAAGAGGAGCTCCGCGCCGGTCTTGGAGAGTGGGACGAAGCCAAGCTCGTCGATGATGAGCAGCTTGAGGCGGGCCAGCTTCTTCTGAAGGTTGAGTAGTCGTCGCTCGTCCCTGGCCTCGATCAGCTCGTGGACCAGCGAGGCGGCGGTGGTGAAGCCGACCGACAGCCCCCTCTGGCAGGCGGCGAGCCCCAGGCCGAGGGCGACATGGGTCTTGCCGGTGCCGCTGTTGCCGATAGCGATGACGTTCAGAAAACCGACTATGTCCAGTAACAGTCCTGACGGTGTGGTGTACAGTAAGATTTCCATCACTTTATCCCTCTGGGGCCTCTTCAACCTCACCGATCTGGGAGAAGTTTGTGATAGCGACCTCGCCCTCGGGAAACTCGGCGACTATCTTCAGCTTCCCGCCCACGGCTTCGATGTAGGACCGCAAGCTGGACACGTACACGTCGGCCCGCTGCTCCATCTTGGACACGGCGGGCTGATTCACCTTCAGCATCTTCGCCATGTCCCGCTGGGTCAACTCCCGCGCCCGGCGAAGCTCGTGCAATGGCATCTCGGCGAGCAACTCCCTCTTCATGTCGTCGACGCGCTGTCGGCGCTCCGGTGTGAAGTCCCTGGTCAGCTCGCTGAACGGATGGCGTCCACTCATTAGATCAGCCCCTCCTTTCGCAGTTCTTCCAGATGCTCGTCGTAGAGATCGTCGGCCACCGGCACGTACTCCTCGTAGAACCGGTCGTTGCCCGTCTTGTCTCCGCCGATGAGCAGGATCGACGTTCGCCTGGGGTCGAAGGCGTAGAAGACCCGGATGGGCCTGCCGCCGCTCTGCGCCCGAAGCTCTCGCATGACTCCGTGACGTGAGCTTCTGATGTCCGAGGAGTAGGGGTATGGCAGGTTGGGGCCGTGTTCCATCAGCAACTCCACTCTGGCGGCCACGGCGTCCTGCTGACCCTCCGAGAGCGCCTGCCACCACTGCCCGAACTCGTCCGTGTACTCGACCTCCCAAGGCATGGGTACATTATATTCCAAGTACGGAATCATGTGCAAGGGGTGAATGGCCGAATTCGGCGGCGGAAACAAGCCAACCAGGGCTCGTGTAAAGGGTGTCGACGTCCAGCGATTATGTCAGTGGTTGCTGTGTCAAGCCAATAGTTATCCAGTTCGATGATTGAGAAAGCCCCCACCTCCAGCTTCGTGTGACACCGTGGGTGGCAGTGATGGTGACTCGATCCGAGCGGAGCAGCCCGCGGATAAATGGACAACCCTGTCCTGGTGACCTCCAACCTGCCCTTCGTCGAGTGGACCGAGGTGTTCGGCTCTGAACGGCTGACCGGAGCTCTCCTCGACCGCCTCACCCACCATGTCGACATCCTGGAGATGAACGGGGACAGCTACCGACTCAAGCACAGCAAGAAGACTTCTGGCCGCCAGCTATCTGACTGACCCTGATCTCCAACGCCCCACGAACCTTGATGCCCATTCTACGGCGTTCAGTTTTACAGTTTTGCTCCGCCCCGCTGGTACGTTTTCACACCGCCCTTGACAACCAAACCAAGGTACAAGGGAACAGGGGAGCAGCATCTGCGTTGGGCATAGACCCCAGGGCGGTGGCCTCGTGCATGAAGACGGGAAGGCTGTCCTGGTGGGTGCGGGAGGCGTTGGAGCGGGAGCTACAGTCGGGTGCAGGCTCGGCTGCGGCCCAGCAACGGGAGCGCAACTACGCTCTGGAGGGTCGCATTGAGGAGCTGGAAGAGAAGACCCGAAGCGGTCACAGGGGAAGCGTCCGCCCTGCCTCCCGCAGGTGTCGGCGACGCTGCTGCGCATCCGGCATCGCCTTGGCCACCAGGCCCCAGAAGTCCGTCGAGTGGTTCTGATGGGTCAGGTGCGCCAACTCGTGGACGACGACGTATTCGATGAGGGCCTGCTCCAGCATCATGGTGCGCCAGTTGAAGCGCAGCGTACCGTCGGGTGCGCAGCTGCCCCAGCGTTGGCGCTGGTCGCGGACGAGTATCTGCGACTTCTCTCCGCGACCGAGCCGGGGCCACCAGCGTTCCACAATATCCGACAGCCGCGCGGCTGCGCGGTCCCGGTACCACTTGACAACGGAGCGGCGGATGCGTTCATAGCGCTCACTGTCATCCAGGCCATGCGGCACTGTGACCCTGAAGCGCCAGTGGTCGAAGCGAACCTTAGGCAACCGCACGTCCGCGGTATCGACGATCATGCGGACGTTGCGCCCCAGGTACGGCAGGGTCTCGCCGCTGACGAAGCGCTTCGGCGCAGCTTCCAGCATCTCCCCAAACGCATGGCTGAGGATCCAGAGCGCCCGCTTGCGAACGATGGCCCGTAGCTCGCTGTCCGGCGTCGTCATGGGTGCAGCAACCTGCACACCGCCACCGTCCGTCGTGATCTGGACCGTCTTCTTACGCCGTTTGCTGCGACGCACCTCGTAGTCTATGGTCGTGTTGCCGAAGCGGATACGGCCCCGTTCGTTCACTGCCCACTCCTCCGACGGGCCAGCTCGACGATCCGGTTCGTCAACTCCTCCAGCTGCTCTTCGGTGTAGTCGTCCGTGGGCCTGAGCTCCCGCTTGATGTCGCGGCGCATCTCCCGCAGGACCTCCAGATTCGACTGCCAGTCGACGACGGCGTTGTGGTGGTTGACCACCGACTCAACACTACGTGCGACGCGCTTGATCCCTTCGTCGAAGTGCGCCCGGTACGGAGTCTGCTCCTCGCCTATGGCCGAGTCGGTAGCTGGCTCATCTGAGCGGCCGTCGAGCAGTTCATAGATGGCGAAGGACACCGGAGACAGGCCATGTTCTGCGGCAATGTCAGCTTCGCTCTGAGCATGATGCCGTAGCAGAGCAAGGCGGCGGCATGCTTCCGCCGAGTCTATCAGCCGGTTCCGAAGGTCTTCGATGATGCGTGCAAGCTGCGCCGAGAGTTTCTCGAAGAACACAGGGTTGTCGGCCAAGCGGTCATGTATCTGAGCCCGGATCGCGTGCTCCATGATCGAGGCACGGGCCTCGTCGTGCGGCAGTGCGGCGATCTTCTGCTCGAAGTCCTGGTCGAGTATCGACACCGGCCTCATTAGCTCCCGCACCTGGGCGCTTATGCGCTCGTCCACCAGCCTCTTTACCTTCGCCCCGATCTCGGTCCAGTCCGCGTCGGCGTCCTCGCGAAGGAATTGAGCCCGGACATAGGCCCGTATCTCCGTAAGCCGAGCGAGCCGGTCTGTGTAGTCCAGTGCTCGCGGGTCGGGCAGGAAGCGGTCCATGAGGAGGGAGAACCGGCGGTAGTCTGCGTTGAACCGCTCAAACAGATCGGCCTTGAAGTTGCCCTCGGTCGAGGCGTCCGGCGCGAAGACGCTGACGCACGCCCAAGTGTCGCTCGGGTCGCGGCCCTTGAAGTGGGACTCCGCCTGGACAGCGGCCGCCTCGATGACCGGTGCCGGGTCCTCGTCCACCTCCCGCATCGTGTCCTGAACGTCCGGCCAATCGAACGTCGAGAGCGCCTCCTCCAGGTCCCGAGAGACGCCGTGGTAGTCGACGACGAGGCCGTGCGTCTTCTCGGTGGCCACCCCGTCCTGCTCGTGGGAGAAGCGCCGGTTCACCCGGGCGATAGCCTGGAGCAGCCCGTGTTCCCGCAGCGCCCGGTCTAGGTACAGCGCCTGCTCCACCGGCGCGTCGAAGCCAGTAAGCAACATGTCGACCACGACGAGCACCTCCGGCTCCCCCTCCGGATCGACGAAGGCGTTGACGACCTGCTCCTGGTCGAGCTCGCGGGCCACCTTGAACTCCGGCCCGTCGTTGGGAGCAGCCGTGATGATGGGATAGGCGCGCAGTCCGAAGCTGTTCAGGCGCTCGGCGTAGCGCAGCGCGGCGGCCCGACTCGGCGCGACGATTTGCGCCTTGAACCCATTGGGCCGCACCTTCGCCTTGAAGTGCTCGGCGATGTCCAGGGAGATCATCTCGATGCGCCGCTCCGCCTCGGCGACCGTCTCCTTGTTGGCGTAGCGGCGACGAATCTGCGCCTGGACCTCGGGCGGCTCGTCGCCAAACATAGCCTCGTACAGCCTGTCCAGGGTCTCCGGCCCCTCGACGGCGAGCTCGGGCAGCCGCGCCTCGTACCAGATGGGCACAGTTGCGCCGTCGGCTACCGACTGCGGGATGGTGTAGGCGTCGATGAGGGGACCGAAGCGCCCTATGGTGCTGCGCTTGAAGTCCTTTTCTATCGGCGTGCCGGTGAAGCCCACCATCACCGCATTGGGCAGGGCTTTGGACATGCGCCCGCCGAGAATGCCGTACTGCGTGCGGTGGGCCTCGTCCACCATGACGATGACGTTCTCCGAGGCGTTGAGCACGTCAAGCTCGCCTTCGGGGGCTGTCAACGCCTCCGCGAACTTCTGGATGGTCGTCATCACCGTACGGCTGCCGCCTTCCTTTAGGACGCCCTGCAAGTCGAGAGGGTCGCGTTGATCCGGCCTTTGCATCCGGCGGCGCACCCGGCGTTCGGGCCGCTCAGGGCGCGACCTGTCCATTCTCTCTGGCGCAGGAAAGCCGCAGCGCTCGAAGGTGCCGGCGATCTGCCGGTCCAACTGCCTCCGGTCAGTTGCCACCACGATGGTGGGATTGCTCAAGCGAGGCTCGCGGCGTAGCTTCGTCGCCAGCCACAGCATCGTCAGCGACTTGCCCGATCCCTGCGTGTGCCAGACAACGCCTCCCCGCTCCTCCGGCTTGCGGCCCGATAGGAGGCGGTCCAGGGCCGCACGGACGGCGCGGTACTGTTGGTAACGGGGCAGCTTCTTCACCAGCCGCCCCCGCTCCGGCTCGTAGACCACGTAGTCGCGGAGAATGTCCAGCAGGGTCGCCGGGGACAGCAGGCCCACGATGAGCTGCGCCTGTCCCTGCGGCTCGACGCGGAAGCGCTGCTGAACCTCATCCTCGGTGTACGGCAGCACCGACTTCCACTCAAAGTAGGCGTTCTCCGGAGCGCCGAGGGTGGCATAGGCTGAGGCGGCCCCGCAGTGGGCCACGCACAGCAAGTTGTAGTGGAACAGCTCCGGCGCGCCGCTGCCGTGCCACTCCGGTCCCGCCTCCTGGTAGCGACGAAGCTGGCGTACCGCCTGCGATCTCCATACGTCGAGCAGTGACGGAGACTTGGCCTCCATCACCACCAAGGGGACGCCGTTGACGAACAGCACAAGATCGGGGATGACCATGCGCTCGTCGTCGTCAGCGCCGCCTCGCTCGTTGCCTCGCCGTACGCGGAACTGCGTTGTGACGACGAACTCGTTCAGGCCGCCCTCCGCTTGGTCGAAGTCGAAGAAGCGGACGGTGCGAGAGTCCCTGCCCCTCGGCCCGTCCACGGTCAGGGGCATCCCGTAGGTCAGGTACTCGTGGACCGACTGGTTGCGGGCCATGCCCGTGGAGTCGACGTGCTCCAGCTCAAAGACGGCTCGCTCCGCCTGCTCCTCCGTCATCCATTCGTTAAGCCGCATCAGCGCGGCCCGCAGCCGGCCCTTCAGCAGGACCTCCCGCTCATCGGAACGCTCCGCCGCCAGCGCCTCGCGGGGCACATAGGTCCACCCCAGCCGCTCCAGCAGTTGGCGGGCTGGGTCCTCGGCATGGTTGAACTCGTTCAGCTTCGCGGAGGTAGTCATGATCTCATGAAAAGATAGCGATTGGTATGACTTGCATTGCAGGCCCACGAATCTCGGTTTCGACGGGGCCGGTGAATCCCGAACTTTGCACATTCGCCATTGCTGAGCCAAGTTTCCCTACAACATCTCCGAACTTTCCAAGCGCAGTCTTCCTCAGAAGGTTGATTCCCTCAGCGTCATCAGGGATGATCCGGGTAGCCTTACCGAAGACACGGAACGTCCCGTCGATCGTGTCATTCATTGAGGGGTCAATGAAATACTGTGGTTCTGTAGTCAAGACTATACGCATCTCGCCCACTTCAGCGATCAAGTCATAGGAACCTTCAGCACTGACCGCAGTTAGAAGCAGGTCAATCTGCCGTTTTATCACGGCGGTGCTGTCTTGGGCTTGTCCTCGTTGACTCACACTGGTCTTCTTGCCTCGGCCAGTTCTTGTCACTGTCTGGTCAGTGGACGGCTCAGCCATTTCCATTAGTGGCACAAGTATGGAAAACGCCGACAACAGCTCTACAAACGGACTCTTCCGAAGAGTCGCTTCAAACTCCACGAACTCGCCTGGTTGGACTACTTTGAGGTCGGACGAGCTTGAGATTTCACGCACTAGTGTCCTGAGTTATGAACTCATTGCAAAAGTACTTGCTGGGGTGTACCCTCCACGAAACGCTCATGGAGGTCACCATGGCCATCGGACGCCCCATTCCTCCCTTGCACCTTTCCTCCGACGAACGCGAGAGCCTCGAGCGCTGGAAGCGGCGTCCAACCACTGCCCAGGCGCTGGCTCTGCGATCCCGGATCATTCTCCGTTGCTCCGAGGGCAAGACCAATACCGTCGTGGCCGGGGAGATCGGTCTGGCCAAGCAAACGGTGGGGAAGTGGCGGGCCCGGTTCATCGAACGCCGCCTCGACGGCCTGCTTGACGAGCCGCGGCCCGGCGGCCCACGCTCCATCACGGACACCGATGTGGAGCGGGTCGTGACCCTCACCCTGGAGACGACGCCGGCGGATGCAACCCACTGGAGCACGCGCTCCATGGCTGCGCGTACCGGCCTGAGTCAGAGCGCCATCAGCCGTATCTGGCGGGCCTTTGCCTTGCAGCCGCATCGGACCGAGACGTTCAAACTTTCGTCTGACCCTCTGTTCATCGAGAAGGTCCGTGACATCGTGGGGCTCTACCTCAACCCACCCCAGCGGGCTCTGGTCCTGTGTGTCGACGAGAATTCCCAGATCCAGGCCCTCGACCGGACGGCCCCGCTGTTGCCCATGCGCCCGGGGCAGATCGAGCGCCGGACCCATGACTACCGTCGTCATGGTACGACCTCTCTCTTCGCCGCCCTCGACGTGAAGACGGGAGAGGTCATCGGCGCCTGCCACCGTCGGCACCGGTCCACGGAGTTCCGGCGCTTCCTCGACCGGGTCGATGCGACCGTACCCCCGGACCTCGACGTGCACCTTATCCTGGACAACTACGCCACCCACAAGACCCCCGCCATCCAGCGCTGGCTGGCCCGGCGGCCGCGCTATCACCTGCACTTCACCCCCACCAGCAGCTCTTGGCTGAACCAGGTGGAGCGCTGGTTCGCGGTGCTGACAGAGAAGCAACTGCGCCGCGGGGTGTTCCGCAGCACTCGGGAACTGGAGCAAGCCATCGAACAGTACATTGACCAGCACAACGCTGCCTCAAAGCCCTTCATCTGGACCAAAACCGCAGACCAGCTACTAGCTACCATCGCCCGATTTTGTCATCGGATTCATAACTCAGGACACTAGGTGATGAACACGTAAGTCCTTTCGGAGACGGGCGAACATCGATGCCGGGGTGTGGACAATTTCTTCTGTGGCACGGTCGCTCCGTTTCTGCCCCGTCTGCCGCGAGCCACCGAAATCAACTCCAAGAAGTGCGAAGACATTACTAACTCCAAGCTTTGCTGCCCCGGATATCTCTGTCGAGGATTCCCCGGAGGATGTCGTTTGAATGGTCGTGAAGTGCGAGAATCCGCCTTTCAGAGAGGCGAGGACATCGAATGTCATCCGCTGGTTCAGGTACAAGGCTATAGGAAGATCACTCGACTTGATCTGGTCATGCAATTTGGTTGCTACTCCCGATCCAACCACGGGCTCCCGCTGCTCGGGATTCTTGCGTCTAAATGGATTCTTCATACCAAGACTCCTATCGGCACACGCCCCGTCAGCAGCGCGTCCGCGGTGGCTTCCTTCAACGATCGAAGCATATCGCACTCCTCCCACCCTCGCGTTATCGCTCCGTCCACACCGCCCAGCACGGCCGCGATGGTGCGTTGCTCGGGCAGCGATGGGAGAGTAAGCCTGTACTTTAAGAGGTCTATCCGATTGATCTTGGGGATGCCTGTTCTATCCGAGCACGTTCGTGTGTAGTCAGTGAACGATAGGGAAAGCAAGACTAGAGCAAGGTAGGCGGCCTCAAGCATCGACTTAGGCCGAAGCGGGTAGATGTCGGCGCTGCACAAACCCGATTCGTGCGGTCGATACACCTTCATAAGATAAGGACGGATTTTTGAATAAAGGACTTCGAACTTATCGAACCGATACTTGCCACTGATGGCATGTGCTTCGGCGACTGTTCGTCTATTGATTAACCTACCGGTGCCGGATTCAATATCGTCAGGGGCAACAAACAGGGAGTCTTGAAATTTCGCCGCCTTGGGGTCTGATTGTCCTGAAGCTATCGTGACCACATCCCCTAACCGCACCACATCCCAGGCCGCCGGTATCGTCCCAAGTCCCGGCGCATCCTTCCACTCCGTGTGCCAACCGGGGACGCCGCAGGTGAGCAGTTCGTGCAGCAGGGCGTCGCGCAGGCGTTCGGTGGCCGTGATGAGAGCCTCTGTGCGCTCAATGGCATCGTCGATGGCGTCCAAGACACTAAGAATACGCCGCTGCTCTGTGAGCGGAGGGATGGCAAAGCTCAGACGTCCGAGGCGTTCGAAGCTAATGGATTTCCTTCTATGAACCGTTCCCTCCCCAATGCGTTGGTACAGGAGAACCATCTGAGGCAGCTTCATTAGCGAGAACAGGAATTCCGGCTCTGTCCATGCTTTGTTGGCCTCGAATACTGTGTACATCGGGCTAATGATCCCGGTATCATCGTATCGAAGAATACCCAGTGATCCTTCATCAAGGTGAATAGTTGCGTATGCCAGGTCGCCACGTCGCACCATTTTGTAATTGCTTGTGTCACGTGAAAATACCTGCCGGTCAAAATACTCTAACGACCGGACAAATCCGGCGTGTTTGGTAACTGAGAACACTTCCGTCTGCGGAGCAGAGTTGGCGCGTTGATTCCTTTCGTGTGCAACATCCCCCAAGCGCACCACCTGCCATCCATCCGGCACTTGCATCTTGTCTGGCATCAACTGCCCCGTTGCTCTCCGCTGTCGGCACGCCGCAGCGCATCTAGTGTAACCCCTCGGCCTGCCTGCTTCGCTTCGAGCCACCGCTGGAGAGACTTCTGACTCTCACTGGATGGCCTGCCCGCAAGCAACCCCTCTACGCTTACGTCCTCGTCCAGGTCGGGCCAGTGGATGCCCTGGCCTCCCCCGATGAGCCGCCAGTTGCCCCTCTCTTCCTCGGTGGCATTCACCAGCCTGGGGTACCAGGCCAACGGGACAGAGATGGTCCGGCCATCGGAAAGCTCGGCGGTCAACGTGTCCTCGGTGACCGTCACGTCTTCCGCATCCGGGACCCTCACCTCAACCGTTGAAATATTCATTCCACGCCTCCGTGAGCAACGTTGATTCCCTCGTAAAAACCCGTTTTGAGGAAGTTCCAGCGCTTTAGCACATGTGAGCGCTACCGTATGTTGGGGTAGGACACGGAACAGAGACTGTATATTGTACCCAGGCAAGGGTACGGTTGTTCTAATTCGACCTGCACAGACTTTTTACGAGAGAATCAACGTTTGGTTCTCTCCAATCATCCTCGCAATTCGGCCTATCTCTGAGCGCCTCAGTCCGCCGCTCCTCTGAAGCCTCACCGGGTCCAGCCAGAACTTGGCGACCCGGTCGTCACGCTCAACATGCACATGCAGTGGCTCCTCTCGGTCACTTGCGTAGAAGAAGAAGCGATACGGCCCCTCTTTCAGTATGGTCGGCATCGCTCACCTATCGGACATATCCCAGCTCCGCGAGCAGCTCGTCCATCTTTGCCACCGCCTCATCACGCCGCCGCTCAGCATCCCGCAGCTGCGCCAAGGCGTCCTCGACGCTCATCACCTCCACCGGCTCGGTAGTGTCCACGTACCGGCTGATGTTCAGGTTGAAGTCGTTGGCCCGCATCTCCTCCAGGTCTGCCACATGGGCGAAGCGTTCCACGTCCTCGAAGGCGGTGTACGCCTCGACGATCCTGGCGATGTGTTCCTTGTCGATATAGTTCCGCGCCTTGCCCTGCCGGAAGCTGCCCTCCTGCGCCGAGTCTACGAACAGCACCTTGCCACGCCGCTCGGCGGGTTTGGCCTTGTTTAGTACGCAGATAGCAACGGGGATGCTGGCCCCGGAGAAGAGGTTGGGCGCCAGTCCGATGACCGCCTCGAACAGGTCGGCCTCCACGATGCCCTGGCGTATCTTCCCCTCCGCCCCGCCCCGGAACAGGATGCCGTGGGGCATCACGATTCCCACCATGCCCTGAGAGTTGATCACGCCGAGCATGTGCAGTAGGAAGGCGAGGTCACCCTTCGTCTTGGGCGGGATGGCGCCGTAGCGGTCGAAGCGGTGGTGCGGGTCGTTAGGCGCGAATTCGTGTCCCCAGTTCTTGAGGCTGAACGGGGGATTGGCGATCACCCGGTCGTAGGAGAGGAGGCGTCCCGACTGGTCCACCAGACCCGGCTCCACGATGACGTCGCCGGCCTCCAGACGGGCCGCTCGGAGGCCGTGAAGCAGCAGGTTGAGCTTGCCGATGGCCAGGGTTCCCAGGTTGCGCTCCTGGCCGTGCAGCGCTAGGTCACGGAGGTCTCCGCCGTGTTCTTGCACGTACTGAGCAGCGTAGATGAGCATCCCGCCGGAGCCAGCGGTGGGGTCGCAGATACGCATCCCCTCGCGTGGTTGAAGCAGCTCGATAATGAGGCGCACCACGGGGCGAGGCGTGTAGAACTCGCCGCCCTTCTTCCCAGCGTCGTCGGCGAACCTGTTTATCAGGTACTCGTAGGCGTCGCCCAGCACGTTGCCGCCGCCTGCCGCGTCTTCCCGCAAGTTCTCGTCGCGCAGGTCCAGGCCGTCGAAGTGGTTGAGCAGGCCGCGGATGATGCGTTCACGGTTGGCCGGGCTGCCCAGCTTGGACTCGTCGTTCCAGTTGGTGCCCGCCAGCACGCCATCAAGCCTGGGAGTGTTAGCGTCCTCGATGGCGTGGCTGACGACGTTCAGGGTTTCGCCCAGGTTCATCGAGGCGGCAGAAATGGCCTCCCAGCGGGCCGATGCTGGGACGAAGAACTCGTGCTCGTCCCGGTCGTTGAGCGCCACGTCGCGGGCAACGCCCAGCGCGACGGCGTTCTCCACCTCCTCATCGAACCGGTTGGACAGCCGCTTAAGGAAGAGAATGGAGAAGATGTAGTTCTTGTAGTCGGCGGCGTCGATCTGTCCGCGCAGGATGTCGGCGGCCTGCCACAACTTCGACTCAAGCTCCTGCCTGGTCAACGTCATAGGTCTCTCCTCAAGGTTGCTGATACGGCCATGCGGCCAATCTCACTTATCATCGAGTCGCGGAGCGTCTCACGGCGCAGCCGGGCGGCTTCGACCGACGATGCATACGCCGCCTCCGCCGCCTCTACGAGCCGGGCCACCGTATCGAGATCACGCGGGGGTGGCACGGGAACCTGAACCTCACCCAAGCTTCTAGCCGACAGTGACTTGAGGGTGGCGCTCACCGTCATCAGTTTGCCGAGCTGCGCCCGGCCATGGGACGAAGTGAGGCAGTACCAGAGCCAGTGCCCCATGCCGGATTCCGGTTGCTTCGCTCGCACCATCACCCTTCACGACGGCTGCGACTTCGGCGTGGTGCGCCAGGGTCTCGCCCTGCGGCGCAGGTCCTACCCTGAACCTCACCCAAGCTTCTAGCCGACAGTGACTTGAGGGTGGCGCTCACCGTCATCAGTTTGCCGAGCTGCGCCCGGCCATGGGACGAAGTGAGGCAGTACCAGAGCCAGTGCCCCATGCCGGATTCCGGTTGCTTCGCTCGCACCATCACCCTTCACGACGGCTGCGACTTCGGCGTGGTGCGCCAGGGTCTCGCCCTGCGGCGCAGGTCCTACATTGAATATACAAGCTCCAGTTCTCTCGATAGACTAGTAGACCAACATCCTTGAAATGACGGGTGGAAAGCCGGACTGCCCAGCGGCTGTCTCCAAAAGCCAGGCATGGCGGGGAAAGCCCCCGTGCCAATCAACCAATCATTACAAACATTTCGGACCACTAGTCCGATTCCAATAGAGCGTTGAGCTCTGCAAACGCTTTTCGAAATCGTTCCAAGCACACGTCGCCCAATTCTTCTTCTAGTCTTCCGATGTTTTCACTGAAATAGCGGGCAGGTCGATAGTGGTTAAGATCAATGCCGCCCGGAAGAGCATTGCTTTCGAGCGACAACTCGATACGTCTCAGAATTCGAGGTGCTTTTGGCAGCTCCTCCAAGGTGATTGCTGTTCCGAATTCTGCGTTCACCAGCTTCAGATAAAATACAGGCTGGAACATGTCCTCTATGTCAGCCTCTCGACTCGGGACGAAGTCCGCGAACGTAAGAACATTACTCTGTTTGAGCAACTTATCCTTGTACAGATTCTCGATCGATTGCTGGTCTTTCTTGTGGTAGTCAACGAGGACCGCAAGATTCATATGCTTTTGAGCGCCAATCAAGGCAACAAAGGTCGAGACATTACTAACTCCACCTACTGGAGTTAGTATCCATTTCCCACTCAAGCCAGCCTCACCTTTTCTTTGGAGAAGGGCCGATATGGTCTGAATGTACAGCAAGTCCGAGACGCCCTCGACTACTAGTGGTCCGAAATGTTTGTAATGATTGGTTGATTGGCACGGGGGCTTTCCCCGCCATGCCTGGCTTTTGGAGACAGCCGCTGGGCAGTCCGGCTTTCCACCCGTCATTTCAAGGATGTTGGTCTACTAGACTGTTGGGGCCAATGAATAAGGTCTGATGGATTTCGTATCCCAGAGCTCCCTGAAGTGGGAAAAGGCTGTCTGGCGTTGCATCCAAGACTTGATTCTCTCGTAAAAAGTCTGTGCAGGTCGAATTAGAACAACCGTACCCTTGCCTGGGTACAATATACAGTCTCTGTTCCGTGTCCTACCCCAACATACGGTAGCGCTCACATGTGCTAAAGCGCTGGAACTTCCTCAAAACGGGTTTTTACGAGGGAATCAAGACCTCTGTGATGACCTTGGTGCCTTTCTTATCGTCGGGAAGGTCTATGACTGGCGTTTCTATACTAAGGTCTTGGACAATGCGTACACGCTCAAAATGCAAGGGGTCGACCATAAATGGCGAGTGCGTTGTGTAAATCACTTGGTGGTATGGCTTCAATTCGTTCTCAAAATAGCGAAGTAGGTCCCCCTGAGCCTTTGCATGAAGTGACAGCCCAGGCTCGTCAAGGAGCAAAACGAGATTCTCATCCTTCGTACGGAGTTGCGAATACCAAGCGAGGAAGGAAAAGAACCAAACGAAACCACGCGAACGGCTTCCAAGGGAGGTGGTAACAAACTGGCGCGTGTCCTCCACACGACCCCAGATATTCACACCATCGGTCATGCCTGGAGGATCTTCGGGCTGACCGGAGTGGATATCAAAGCTCATGCGGAGATGCTGGTTCTGAGACCAATGTCTGAGAACCCTCTGAGACAGGGAATTCGCCGCAGCTTCGAGTTTCGAGAACAGCGCCTCTGTTCGTCCCGACTGCGTGAGTTGGGCGAGGTCAAGACCTGCAAGCTCGATCAGCCCAATCAAGGGATAGTCTGATCCCTGAAGAGTGCCCTGAGCAATGCGCTCCTGAAGAGAATCTAGATTGTCCTGTCCCTTGATCTGATAATATTCATCGAAATAGAGATATTTTGGAAGCCGTTCATCGAGCACTTGCTTGAAGACGGCAGGGGATAATCCATCTTCGGCTATGTTCTCAAGCTCAGAGGTTAGATTCTGTGTTGCTTCCGTTTGCTCAGCATCACTGAGTTTCTCTAGCATTTCTTCCACTGTACCCAGTGCCGATAGCTCACTGGCGAGTTGTGCAGGCAGATCAGCAGACCCAATCAAGTGCTTCAAGGTTGATTCCCTCGTAAAAACCCGTTTTGAGGAAGTTCCAGCGATTTAGCACATCTGCGCGCTACCGTATGTTGGGGTAGTGTACGGAACAGAGACTGTATATTGTACCCAGGTGTGGGTACGTTTGTTCTAATTCGACCTACACAGACTTTTTACGAGAGAATCAAGGTTCCTTGCTCGTCCGTGGACAAGCCACTATAGAGACATTCATTAGAGTATCCCTTGGAGACTGTTACAGTTGGATGTTCATCCTTGAGACATTGCGGGCCAAACCTCTCCTCAACGGCGGCGATGTCTTCAGGTTCAAGCTCATATGTGGCCAGGACCACTTCCGCGGGCTCACGCGCCTCTTTTTCGAGGGCATCCTTGTAATCTTCGACAGTCCCTCGTGGGTAGTCATCAGTGACATCAAAGTCGCCATCCGACTCACTAATGGGATTCAAGTGGTAGAGAGCCTTTAGCAGCGCAGTCTTTCCTGCCTCGTTCTTCCCAACCAGGCAAGTCACATCGCCAATATCAAACTCAGTCGAGTCCTGTATACTCTGGAACTCTTTGATATGTACCCTGATGAGCTTCATGGCATCTCCTCAGCGTGGGATGTTGGACTCTCCTTTTGGAAGTTAAGGTATAAGATTGATTCCCTCGTAAAAACCCGGTTTGAGGAAGTTCCAGCGCTTTAGCACATCTGCGCGCTACCGTATGTTGGGGTAGTGTACGGAACAGAGACTGTATATTGTACCCAGGTGTGGGTACGTTTGTTCTAATTCGACCTACACAGACTTTTTACGAGAGAATCAAGATTGATTCCCTCGTAAAAACCCGTTTTGAGGAAGTTCCAGCGCTTTAGCACATGTGAGCGCTACCGTATGTTGGGGTAGGACACGGAACAGAGACTGCATATTGTACCCAGGCAAGGGTACGGTTGTTCTAATTCGACCTGCACAGACTTTTTACGAGAGAATCAAGATTACCTCAAGTCATTGAACCGTCATAGATGTGGACCGACATTCCCCATATCAGACTGCGGGTGTCCAAAGAACCCGCCATCCTTCACGACGGTGATGGTAGGCATCCACGAACGCCGTCAACTATCCCATCGGGCTCACAAAACCATCTCTCGGTGCCGTGAATTAGCGTCCGCCAGGCAACGGAGGCAGCTTTCAGCACGTTTGCACACCCTTCAACTCATCCAGGCGCACAGCTCCCCCTTGGCTATCCTCGTCACCTCCGATGATCCCAAGGATACTCGCTACCCTGGTGCTGGATGGAGCCCGCCGATACGCTCCAGCACTTGTCGAAATACCTCCCGAGGCACCGCTACCTCGGCTAGCTGAAACACCAGCCGCCGGGCGTGGCGAACCAGCCTCCCCCCTATCTTGATAAGTTTGACCTGGAGGCTTCGCAACGACCAGTGCTTGACCGCCCTGGGCAGGCATAGCCTGCGCAGCAAGTTCCCCAGGTTGTAGGCTAGGATGAACAGAGCCAGTCGCACCTGGTTGGCCACGAACCTGTGGCGGGACAGCCGGGTCCAGTTCAGGGCGTACTTGCCTTCCTTAATCCACTGCTCGGCAGTACCTCTGCCATTGTAGAAATGCACTACCCCCTCGGGGCCAGCCGACATGTTGGTGACGATGAAGCCCACTCGAGGGAATAGCTCTCCCTGGTGCCATTCTACCTTGGCTATCACCCGACGCGGTCGGTCCCAACTCCCCGCTTGATACCAGAAGTCGTCGTACCAGATGATGGGCTTCTTCGGCGGTCTTCCCACCGGCCTCCTCAACAGAGGGGCGATCTCCCATTGCAGCACCTCGTTGCTGGGGAGCCTGATAGCGTAGAGGACGCGCCGCTCCTCCAGGTACTCGTAGACCTCCGGCTTGGCGAAGGCGGCATCGGCCCTGAAGTACCGGCGCACTCCCGTCCGCCCGTAGCGGGCCACGATGGGGTCCAGCACCTCCCGCCAGTTGTGGGCGCTGTGGACATTCCCAGGACGCAGCATGGCCCCCTCGCAGTCCCCGAACTGGTTGAAGACAAAGATCGGGTGATAGCACGTGCTCCCAAAGTGGCCATTGTAGGCTGCTCCCTCCTGTTCCCCATGTACCGGGCTCTTTGAGCTATCCATGTCCAGGATGACCCGCCGGTGAGATGTATGGGCCATAGCCCGATCCACCCACTGTGCGTTCATACGGGCCAAGCCTTCCGGATTATGCTTTCGGGTGAGCACCTCCGTCTCGAACCGGCTCATCGTGTTGGTGCTTGCTGCCTGTCTCTCAAGGCCTCGCCGTCCAACGATGACCCGCATAGCTGGGTCCTGGGCCAGCCGTTCAGCGTCGTTGGTGTCCTCATAGCCAGCAAGGCGGCTGTATACCGACTGCCTGACCAAAGCCACCAACTGGTGTTGGACGTTGCGACCACCCCTGCTCTCTTGCAGACAGGCGGTTGCTGTCTCCGTCAGTCCCAGGGCATCATCCAACTCGCGGCAGGCCAGGAGTCCCGCGTCCGAGGTTATAGTGGAGCCGTGGAATTCCAGGCGTAGGCGGCGGTCAAAACGGAGCGTGGTGCGGCTGTCGGTGCTTTCACCCATTGGGTGCCTCCGGCGAGATTGCGATATCCAGAACTAACATTCGCTATCTCGGCCAGGCTAGCACACTTACCAGCTATGATGCTCACGTATGCGGCTCAAATGCGTGGCCTTCTTGCCGATCACGACACGCCCACGGGGCTCATCTGGGAAATGTGGGTTTAAACCTGTTCAGTACCCCACAACCCCCCTACCGACGCCGATCCCGCTAATCAATTACGATTGTTCAAAAGACAAGATTCGCGTCGATCTTTAAGCCCGCGCCCTTCATTTCTCTGACAAGGACCATTTTCCAACTGCCGAGGTCATCTATTGGGATATAGAGAACGCCAGAATAGTCAGAGGGTATCTCAGGGTTTCCTTTCACCAAAGCGCGAACCCTGTCTCGGCCGAACCTTCCGATAAAGTATCCGAACTCGAAGATTACATTCTGCCTTGCACGGGGTTGTAGGTCATCATCATCAGGCCCACCTATGTCGTCCGGCGTAAATAAGGCTACTGCGAAATCACCTTGAGCGCACTGCTCAAACTTCTCGATTACTGTGCGGCCTTGATCAGGCTGCTCCTGCAGTATCACCACTTCGAGGCCCAAATTCTCAAGGAATCTAGTGACTGTATCCCTGGTTCCATGATCGCTGCCGTGAATAACGAATACTTGGTTCGTGTTGATCTGATGGGGTATTTCTGAACCCTTAGAACACTTCGGCTCCTGATTATCATCCTCCCAGTACTCTTCAATCTCATCAATCATCGACTGTAGGATGGCAGCAGCAGAGTTCAAGCCGCTGACGTACGCTTCTTGAAATTCAGACTCAGGCGTTCTATCCACAGCAAACGCCGACAGATGATGATACTGGATGTCTTCAAAATCTTTAGCCTTGGAAGGCGATTCCTCAAAAGTGTTGGCAATCGCCACTTTAGTGTCTCTGTGCCACTTATCGAACTCTGGTGATCCTCTCTGTAGCTGTTTCAGATCAGCTATCGCATCCAGAATTTTTTGAAGGCGCTCTCTAGTGTCCTGAGTTATGAATCCGATGACAAAATCGGGCGATGGTAGCTAGTAGCTGGTCTGCGGTTTTGGTCCAGATGAAGGGCTTTGAGGCAGCGTTGTGCTGGTCAATGTACTGTTCGATGGCTTGCTCCAGTTCCCGAGTGCTGCGGAACACCCCGCGGCGCAGTTGCTTCTCTGTCAGCACCGCGAACCAGCGCTCCACCTGGTTCAGCCAAGAGCTGCTGGTGGGGGTGAAGTGCAGGTGATAGCGCGGCCGCCGGGCCAGCCAGCGCTGGATGGTGGGGGTCTTGTGGGTGGCGTAGTTGTCCAGGATAAGGTGCACGTCGAGGTCCGGGGGTACGGTCGCATCGACCCGGTCGAGGAAGCGCCGGAACTCCGTGGACCGGTGCCGACGGTGGCAGGCGCCGATGACCTCTCCCGTCTTCACGTCGAGGGCGGCGAAGAGAGAGGTCGTACCGTGACGACGGTAGTCATGGGTCCGGCGCTCGATCTGCCCCGGGCGCATGGGCAACAGCGGGGCCGTCCGGTCGAGGGCCTGGATCTGGGACTTCTCGTCGACACACAGGACCAGAGCCCGCTGGGGTGGGTTGAGGTAGAGCCCCACGATGTCACGGACCTTCTCGATGAACAGAGGGTCAGACGAAAGTTTGAACGTCTCGGTCCGATGCGGCTGCAAGGCAAAGGCCCGCCAGATAACGGCTGATGGCGCTCTGACTCAGGCCGGTACGCGCAGCCATGGAGCGCGTGCTCCAGTGGGTTGCATCCGCCGGCGTCGTCTCCAGGGTGAGGGTCACGACCCGCTCCACATCGGTGTCCGTGATGGAGCGTGGGCCGCCGGGCCGCGGCTCGTCAAGCAGGCCGTCGAGGCGGCGTTCGATGAACCGGGCCCGCCACTTCCCCACCGTTTGCTTGGCCAGACCGATCTCCCCGGCCACGACGGTATTGGTCTTGCCCTCGGAGCAACGGAGAATGATCCGGGATCGCAGAGCCAGCGCCTGGGCAGTGGTTGGACGCCGCTTCCAGCGCTCGAGGCTCTCGCGTTCGTCGGAGGAAAGGTGCAAGGGAGGAATGGGGCGTCCGATGGCCATGGTGACCTCCATGAGCGTTTCGTGGAGGGTACACCCCAGCAAGTACTTTTGCAATGAGTTCATAACTCAGGACACTAGCACGGGTTTTAGTAGGTCTGGGCATAATGCTCACTCCCATGTGAAGGTTTTCAGCTAGTGCCAGGTGTCCTGACCAGAGCGTAGCTGGTGCTTCGCCCCCCTTCCGGATTCCGCACGAGTATCCCACGCCCCATGAGGTCCGTGATGTCGCGAAGGGCGGTATCCTGAGAGCATTTCGTCATCCTCGCCCATCTAGACGTCGTGAGTTTGCCTTCAAGGCCATCCAGAAGGTGGTTGATGACGACACGCTGGCGCTCGTTGATCGGAAGACTCGCAATTTCTTCCCAGAAGCGCGCCTTTTCGAGCACCGCCATGAGAGTGGTCTCGGCGCCCTCTATGGCCCGGCCCAAGCAGGATACGAACCAGCCCATCCACTCGGAGACATCCGTTGTCCCCTTCTGAGTCCGCTCCAGGATGGTGTAGTAGTCAGCCCTCTCGCGCCGGATCTGAGACGACATGCTGTAGAAGCGTCGAGGGCTGCCCTCGGAGCGGGCCAAGGCCATGTCCGCGATGGCCCTGGCAATGCGGCCGTTACCGTCTTCGAATGGGTGGACGGTAACAAACCAGAGGTGAGCCAGCCCAGCCTTGAGCACCTCGTCGGTATCGGCAGGTGCGTTGAACCACTCCAGGAAGGTTTGTACCTCTTGGTCGAGCCTCGTTGCTGCCGGAGCCTCGAAATGCACCCGCTCCCGGCCAATGGGGCCTGAGACGACCTGCATGGGGCCGGAGCTGTCTTCGCGCCAGCCACCCACCGTGATTCGTCTCAAGCCGCTCCGTCCTGTAGGGAACAGGGCAGTGTGCCAAGCGAATAGGCGCTCCTGAGTAAGGGGCTGGGCATAATGCTCCGTTGCGTCCAACATCAACTCGACGATGCTATCTACACCGCGGTCGACGTAACTCAGTCCAGCGATATCCATGCCAAGACGACGAGCGATCGAGGAGCGGACTTGAGCCGTGTCGAGTATCTCGCCTTCGATCGCGCTGCTCGTAACCACGTCCTCGGTCAGAGTATCGAGGACAGCCTCCTGGCGAAGGTCGAAGCCAAGAGCCTCCATGCGGCCCAGGAGCCGGCCTTGCCGGTGCCTGACCGTAGCGAGTTGGTCCACCATTCCCCTCTGTTGCCAACGAAGATGGGGCCATCCGGGTTGCTCGTGGATGTATATGCTCCGCATAATACGCGGATATCATAACCCTTAACCACCGCAAGGTGTACGGGGAATAGCACCAATATTTGCCGCATGCGTTCGCTCCATCCTCATGGGCGCTTGAAGCAGGACCATCTCGCCCGGCACCCCGAAGTGCTCCGACACATTAGACCGACATTCCCCATTGTAAAGGGCGGAGTAATAATGGACCGGTGAGGCGGAGTCGAGCGTTGAGGAGTGGCGCTTGAAAACTGGACCACCCGCCGCCTTCTATAGAGTTGGAGGCAACTCGATGGAAGGTGTGAAGGATGTACAAGGTGGATCTGTACGTGCGAGTGCGCCGGGCCTGCATGGTGGAGGGGATGAGCACGCGGGAGGCTGCCCGAGTGTTCGGTCTGCACCGGGATACGGTGCGCAAGATGCTTCAGTACTCGGTGCCTCCCGGTTACCGTCGGGAGTCACCGCCCCGCCGCCCCAAGCTGGACCCGTACCGCGGGGTGATCGACCGGATCCTGGAGGATGACCGCAGTCTTCCGAAGAAGCAGCGCCACACTGCGAAGCGGATCTACGAGCGTCTGAGAGCGGAGCACGGCTTCACCGGCAAGTACACGATAGTCAAGGACTACGTGAGGGAGCGTCGCCGCCGGACGCGTGAGATGTACGTTCCGCTGTCCCATCCCGCGGGAGATGCCCAGTGCGACTTCGGCCAGGCCAAGGCGGTGATCGGCGGAGTGGAGCAGACCATCCACTACTTCGTGCTGGACCTTCCCCACAGCGACGCATGCTTCGTCAAAGCCTACCCCGCAGAGACGACCGAGGCGTTCTGCGACGGTCACGTCTCGGCGTTCTCGTTCCTGGGCGGCGTGCCACGGAGCATCCTGTACGACAACACGAGGCTGGCGGGGGCCAGGATCCTGGGAGACGGTCGAAGGAAGCGTACCCGCGTCTTCTCGGAGCTGGTGTCGCACTACCTGTTCGAGGATCGGTTCGGCCGTCCCGGCAAGGGTAAGGTGGAGGGGCTGGTGGGATATGCTCGCCGGAACTTCCTGGTGCCTGTGCCGTCGTTCCCGAGCTTCGATGCCCTCAACGCCTACCTGGAGGAGCGGTGCCTGGAACGGCTGGGGAGACAGCTGCGTGGACACAACGAGACGATAGGCCAGCGGATGGAGCGTGACCTGGAGACCCTGCTGGCGCTCCCCGCCGTGCCCTACGATGCCAGCGACAAGCACGTGAGCCGTGTCAGCTTCCTGTCCCTGGTGCGGTACCGGACCAACGACTACTCGGTGCCCGTGGCCTACGGTCACAGGGAGGTGGTGGTGCGCGGCTATGTTGGCAAGGTGGTGATCAGCAACGAGGCAGAGGTGATAGCCCGGCATCCTCGCTGATACGAACGCGACGACTTCGTGTTCGACCCCATCCACTACCTGCCGCTGCTGGAGCGCAAGACGGGAGCGCTGGACCAGGCTGCTCCTTTGGCCGGGTGGGAGTTGCCGGATGAGTTCGGAGTGCTGAGGCGTCTGCTGGAGTCGAGGATGGGCAGGCGCGGCAAGCGGGAGTTCGTACAGGTGCTGCGGCTGATGGAGAACTTCCGGACGCAGGAGGTGTACGAGGGTGTGCGCGATGCCCTCAGGCTCGGGGGCATAAGCTTCGACGCCATCAAGCACCTGGTGCTGTGCAGGATAGAGGGTCGTCCCCAGAGACTCGACCTGGAGCTGTACCCCTACCTGCCCGGGGTTACCGTGACGAAGACGTCGGCCAGCGACTACATGGCGCTCATGTCTGGGAGCAGGCGGTGAGCGAGCGAGCGACGGTGCTGTTGGAGCACCACCTCAAGGAGCTGAAGCTGCCTACCTTCCTGAGAGAGTACGGCAAGGTGGCCGGCCAGTGCGCTGCCGAGGGCGTCGACCATCCAGGCTACCTGCTGAGGCTCTCTGAGCTTGAGATGATAGACCGCCATCACCGCATGGTGGACTGCAGGATCAAGGCTGCACGCTTCCCCGCCACCAAGAGCCTCGACACCTTCGACTTCCTGGCCATGCCGTCGGTGAACAAGCACCTGGTCATGCAGCTTGCACGCTGCGAGTACGTGGACCGGCGGGAGAACGTCATCGCTATCGGCAACAGCGGCACCGGCAAGACCCATGTCGCCCTCGGCCTGGGACTCGCCGCCTGCCAGAGGGGGCTGTCGGTCGGCTTCACCACGGCCGCCTCGCTGGTCCACGAGCTGATCGAGGCCAGGGACGAGCGACGACTACTCAACCTTCAGAAGAAGCTGGCCCGCCTCAAGCTGCTCATCATCGATGAGCTTGGCTTCGTCCCACTCTCCAAGACCGGCGCGGAGCTCCTCTTCGAGGTCTTCAGTCAGAGATACGAGAGAGGTTCGGTTCTGGTCACCACCAACCTGCCCTTTGACGAGTGGACCGAGGTCTTCGGCTCTGAGAGGCTGACCGGCGCCCTGCTGGACCGTCTCACTCACAGAGTTCACCTCCTGGAGATGAACGGGGAGAGCTACCGCCTCAAGCAGAGTAGGCTAGCCGCTCCCGTGCGCGCTGCCAGCGACCCTGCTGACGCATAGACCCGCCGCATTCACTCCAGCTAACGGATCCTCCTGACGCCCGCCGCATGGTGACATTTATGCTGAACACCAACGTCCCGGTGGTACACTTCTGCTCCGCCGCATGGCCTAATATCCCTCCGCCCTTGACACCTGGCCCACCCTTCCCAGGCGGCGTAAGGCTTCTTTGCTCCTTATAGTCAAGATGCAGATTTTCTGGCTTCTGGGTATCCAGAAGACGCTTAAGTTCTACTTGCCAATAGTCCCGATCGTGAAACGTTGTCAATGTCTCTACCTCATGGGTATTTGCGGATGCAGAGTGTACACATTTACAATGCGTCCTAGCAGTTTGGTCTTTCAACGTAACATGGGTTTGTGACCTGCACGCCAGGGAGCAGCTGCCTCCTCATCTCCTGACCACCCCCTGGGGATCGCGCCTCGACGCACTCCGGTTGAGGGCGGCATCAAGAATGAGAAGGCCCTGTCGATGCTGTGCTCCTCCACCCTGGGCGAGGGTTGCTCCTCCTGCTTCAATAGCGCATGGGCGATGAGGTCGGCCATCTGGAGCCTGGCTCTAGAGTGGTCGTGGGGCGTGAGCCAACGTCCGGCTCCGGGGACAGTTGATGTCCCCCCTCCTCTAACCCTGTTCGATTTCCGTGACGCTATCATGCCGAGGCTCCGGTCAGCACTCACACTTGATGTGCGAAAGGATGGACTACATGAACGAACTCGTCATCCAGACAGATGGGCTGACTAAGCGGTACGGAGACATCCTGGCCGTGGACGACCTCTTGCTGGAGGTGCCGCGAGGCCATGTCTTCGGCCTTCTGGGGCCAAACGGGTCGGGCAAAACGACCACTATGGGCATGCTGCTCGGGCTGGTGAAGCCGACAGGAGGCAGCTTCAGCCTGTTCGGTGGTCGTATACCGCATCGGGATGCGCTCCATCGCGTCGGCGCCATCGTGGAGACCCCCTCGTTCTATCCCTACCTGTCAGGCCGAGACAACCTCGCCTACTACCAGGGGATCACCGGTAGGGGTGATCGCAAGGAACTGGACGATCTGCTTGACAAGGTGGGTCTTGCCGACCGAGCACACAGCCGGGTTCGCACCTACTCCCTGGGCATGAAGCAGCGTCTAGGATTGGCCTACGCGCTCCTTGGTGATCCTGAGCTTCTGTTCTTGGACGAGCCGACCAACGGCATGGATCCTGCGGGCATGGCCGAGGTGCGGGAGATGATACGGGACCTGGGTGCAGGTGAGCGCACGGTGCTGTTGTCGAGCCACCTGCTGCACGAGGTGGAGCAGGTGTGCGACAGCGTGGCCATCCTCTCGAAGGGCAAGCTCATCGCCCAGGGCAAGGTCGCCGACCTGGTGCACTCACGGGCTGGCGAGCGGGTGCGCTTGCGTACCACAGACAACGCGAAGGCCATCGAAATCCTGTCGGCGCTGGAGTGGGTTGGCGAGGTGGCGATGGATGGCGAAGTCGTAGTGGTGACGGCTCCGAGCGAGCGAGGGTCGGAACTGAGTGTGGCCCTGGGTCGCGTGGAGGTCTACGTCACGGAGATGGCAGCCGACGAGATGTCGTTGGAGCAGTACTTCCTGGAGATTACTGGCGACGAAAAGAAGGGCGCCGAGTGATAGCCCAGGTGCTGCGCCTCACCCGCTGGGAGTGGTTCAAGCTCCGCAAGAGATGGATGCCGTGGATACTCCTGGCCGTTGCTGTAGCTATTACACAACTTTCCATCTGGGGTACGTTCTTCTCGTATGGCAACGTAGTCAGAGCGGACTTTGAGGCTTATCACGGACCAGTGAGCGCGGATGGCTTGGCCTCCGTTACGAGGTTTGGATGCGCCGAGGTAGACGACGCATCCATTGCCGCCGCGATGACCCGTGTCCCAGAACAGGAGCGGGAACGCGTACTCGCGGAGATTGAAGCTGGTCGAGAACACTGCCCTGAGATGCTTGAGGAAGTAGAGCGGGAACGTCATCGTTTACGCCAGTTCTTTGTCCTTCCGGACAGCATTTCCAATGGCCTGGCCGTCGCCCAAACCGTTGGCGTCATCCTCATCATGATCCTGGCGGGGTCGGCGATGGGCGGCGAGTACGGCTGGGGCACGTTACGGACGGCCTTGACCAGGGGTATCGGCCGTTGGCAGTTCCTGAAGGCGAAGGCGTTGTCGGTTCTGCTATTGGCCGGACTTGGCCTACTTGGAGTATGCCTAGCCGTTGCAGCAAGCAGCCTGATAGGCGCTTCGCTCATCAGCGAGGGCAGTGTCGGGCTCGCTGGGTCGGGCGAGTGGTCCACTGCGCTCACCCTGTTCGGCAAGACACTCTATGCGATCGTCCCATATGCCATCCTGGCGCTGTTCCTTGCGGTGCTGACATCTTCCGCGAGCATGGGCATTTCCATCTCCCTGGCGTACTACTTCGTCGAGCTGATACTCGTCGGCATCCTGACGAACTTGTTCGACTGGTTCAGCAACGTCTCGGACTTCCTGCTAGGTCCTAGCATCGTGGCCTGGATGACCGAAACAGGAGTCCAAGCAACGGGTGGCGACGCCGCTCTGTTCCCTCTACAGAACCTGCCGAGCCAGTTGCACGCTTTCCTTGTCCTGACGGCATACATCGCCGTGCTCGGCGGTGCGGCCCTCTGGCTCTTCCAGTGTAAGGACATCGCGGGAGCGAGGGGCGAATGATAGCCCAGGTGCTGCGCCTCACCCGCTGGGAGTTGTTCAAGGTCCGCAAACGGTGGATGCCGTGGATACTCCTGGCGATCGCCGTGGTCATGACCCAGCTCGCCCTATGGGGCGACTACTCCGCGTACCGAAATGTTGGCAGGTATGAAGGCATCTGGGGTGTCACATTCTCTGAAGAGAACAGCGTCAGTATCACATGCGTCGATGTGGTAGAGGGCAACGTCGATACCAAGCTGGCGCTCATCCCGGAGCCGGCGCTCTTCCCGTGGAGTAGCCGCGTGAGCGCACTTGAGGCGGTAGAGGAGGCACGGGCGAGTGGACATTGTGAGGAGGTCCTCGAACGCCACGCTCAGGAACGCAAGCGATACCGAGAGGGCTTTGTCCTTCCTAGCAGCCTCCCCAACGGCCTCGGCGTTGCCAACTTCTACGGGATCCTGCTCATCATGATCCTGGGAGCGCTCGCGATGGGAGTCGAGTATGGCTGGGGCACGTTACGGACAACGCTTACCAGAGGTATCGGCCGCTGGCAGTTCCTGGGAGCAAAGGTATTGGCTCTCTTGCTGATGAGCAGCGCGGGGCTCGTCATCGTGGCCCTGCTCGCCGCGGTCAGCAGTGTGGTCTTCGCTTCACTCATACTAGGTGACGGCGGAGGGCTTGCCGATTCCGGCAAGTGGTCCTCGGTGGCGGTGATGTATGGCAAAGCGATCTATGGGCTGGTGCCGTACATCGTGCTGGCGCTGTTCATGTCAGTACTGACCTCATCGTCGAGCATGGGGATCGCCACCTCTCTGGCGTATTTCTTCGTCGAGATCACGATCATTCAGGTCCTGGGTAGGCTGGCCTGGTTCAGCAACTTCTCTGACTTCCTCCTAGGCCCCAGTATCGCTGGCTGGATGTCCGAGACTGGGGTCCGCAGCAATACATGGATAGCTGAAGTTGGAGCATTCACTCGGAATTTCGGTCTGGTGAAGGTCAGTGAGTTGCCGGGTCAGTTGCACGCTTTCCTTGTCCTGACGGCATACATCGCCGTGCTCGGCAGCGCAGCCCTCTGGCTCATTCAGCGTCGGGACATCGTTGGAGCGAAGGGCGAATGATAGTCCAGGTGCTACGCCTCACCCGCTGGGAGTTGTTCAAGGTCCGCAAGCGGTGGATGCCGTGGATTCTCTTGGCTGTGGCAATTGTGGTTGTTCAGGCTACCCTGTGGGGCTTCTACGCCGCGTACGGGAGCGTGGATGACCCGGAGATCATCGTCTACCACGGACCGCTGGATGAGGACGGCTGGAGTTCCCGTACGGCGTTCTCATGTGACGATGTCGATGACGCCATGATTGAATCCGCCATGGAGCGCGTGCCGGAGGAGGAGCTGGAGAGCGTACTCGCCGAGATTGAGGAGCAGCGCGAGTGGTGCCCCGGGGGGCCTGCAGGGGCGGCGGAACGTCAGCGTCACCGGGAGGTCTTCGTCCTTCCGGGCAGTCTCGCCAGCGGTCTCGGAGTCGCTCATTACATCGGCGTCTTCCTCGTCATGATCCTGGGAGCGTCGGCGCTCGGCTCAGAGTACGGCTGGGGCACCTTGCGAACCGCACTGACGGGGGGTACCCGCAGATGGCAGTTTCTGGGGGCGAAGGCGTTGGCGCTCGTGCTATTGGGTGTAGCAGGTTTGCTTGCTGTATCGGTGACCGTAGCGGTCAGCAGTCTGATCGCCGCTTCACTCACGCTGGACGACGGCGGGTGGCTCTCCGATACCAGTCGGTGGTCGTGATGTTTGGCAAGGCGGTCTATGGGCTGTTGCCATACGCCATTTTGGCGCTGTTCCTTACCGTAGTGGCCTCATCGTCAGGCATGGGCATCGCCTTCTCTGCTGCGTACTACTTCTTTGATCTCATACTCGTCCGTATCCTGGGAGGCCTGTTCGACTGGTTCAACAACGTCTCCGACTTCCTGCTTGGAACCAACGCGGCCGCCTGGATGACGGAGACCGGTGTGGAGACGACCGGCGGCAACGCCGCGCTGTTCGACATCAGCAGCCCGCCGGGAGCCCTGCGTGCCTTCCTAATCCTGTTGGCGTACGTTGTGGTACTGGGAGGAACGGCGCTTTGGCTGTTCCAGCGCAAGGACGTGACAGGAGCGCGGGGCGAATGATCATGTTGGTGCTTCGCCTCATCCGTTGGGAGTGGTTCAAACTGCGCAAGCGATGGATGCCCTGGATACTCCTGGCCATCGCACTGGTCATGACCCAACTCCTCCTATGGGGCGACTATTCGGAGTACCAGAATGTCCGCAGATATGAAGGCCTGTTTTGGAGCATCGAACTCTCTGGAGATATCCTTGTCCGGCTCACATGCGTGGACATAGTAGAGGGCACCGTTGATGCGAAGCTAGCGCTCATACCGGAAGAGGCCCGACAGAGCGCCCTTGATGCGATGGAGGAGAGGCGAGCGATCGGGGGCTGTAAAGAGAACCTCGAACGGGACGCTGAACAGTACACCGAGCGCCGTGGCTTCCATCGCGTGGGCTTTGTCCTTCCGAGCAGCCTCTCCAATGGCCTCAGCGGTGCGACCTCCATCGGGATACTGCTCATCATGATCCTGGGAGCGTCCGCCATGGGGGTCGAATACGGGTGGGGGACACTGCGGACGGGCTTGATCACGGGTATTAGTCGCCGGCAGTTCCTGGGCGCAAAGGTAATGTCGCTGCTCCTGCTCGGCGCCGCCGGGCTCACCATCGTTGCTCTAAGCGTCCTGGTCGGTAGCCTGATCTACGCTTCGCTGGTTAGTGGCGACGGCGCGGGAATCGCGGACTCGGGCCAGTGGTCCACCGTCGTGGTCATGTTCGGCAAAGCGGTCTATGCGCTGGTTCCCTACCTCGTCTTGGCGCTGTTCCTATCGGTGTTGACCTCATCATCGAGCATGGGAATCGCGTTCTCGCTGGCGTATGTCGTCGTCGAGATCATACTCCTTCAGTTCCTGAGCGACCTGTTCGACTGGTTTGGCACTTTAACCGACTTCATGCTTGGCCCAAACATTGCAGGCTGGATGACCCAAGCGGGAGTCCGCAGCAACTCATGGATAGCCGACGCTGGAGTCTTCACCCAGACCGGCGGCCTGGTCAGGATCAGCGAGCTGCCGGGCCAGTTGCATGCTTTCCTTGTCCTCACGGCATACATCGCCGTGCTCGGCGGCGCGGCCCTCTGGCTCATCCGGCGTCGAGACATCGCTGGAGCGAAAGGCGAATGATAGTGCTGACCTGGCCCCGCCGTAGCGCACCCGCCCCACCGTCTCACGCAGGAAGTGGGCGGCGCCACGGGCGGTGTTGGCCCGGCCATCGCGCAGCCGGGACATCAGCACCCCGCCGGTGCCGGCGGCAATGGCCAGCAGCGGGTGATAGCCGCGGGCGCCGGTATAGCCGTGGTGGCGCGCTCCCTCCTTGGCCAGTCCATAGGTCTCGTAGATGGTCGAGTCCAGGTCGATGGTCAGGGGCGAGTCGCCGGGTCCGGCCCCAGCGGCCCAGGCCCGGGCCAGCAGCTCCCGGCTCACCCGGTCCAGCTGGCGGACGTGGCCCCACCGGAAGCTGCGCAGGAAGGTGCCCAGGGTGGATGGCGCCTTGACCGTGCCGCCCAGGGTGCAGGCCGTCCCCCCGGTGCGCAACACATCGGCGTCGTCGATGCAAGTCGCCGCCGGCCATGGCTGAGGCCACCAGGGTCATCAGCTTGTCTCCGGTGTTGGCCCGCCCCTGCGCGCCGCCCAGGTCAAGGTGATGGTCAACGAGTTCCCGCAGGCCCAGATGCCGGGCGAGGGCGGCCAGCAGGAACAGGCCGGCATTGGCCACCAGGCGGTGATCGTCAAAGACGATACGGATACGGTCGGGGTGGTTGCGTGGCAGCATCTATTGGGTGCTCCTTCTCTGGGACTGTTTTGCTGTTACAAAACCATTATCCCAGATTCAGAGGAGCACCCTCTGGCCACTTCAGGATGCTAACCAAACGCCCTCCCTCGGTGGATTCGGGCTTAGACCCCTCCACGCTCACCCACCATCAGCTCCCCCTCAACCCAGCCATAGGGGGTGACATTTTCGCTGGCCTGTTGCGCTACGGGTGGTACACTTTTGCTCCGCCCCGTGGCCTAATGTCACTCCGCCCTTGACACAAGAGAGCTCTCTCGGCCCGAGGCCTCGAAGAGTGGCAGTTTCCACAAATACGCCTTCCAGTCCCTGATGGAGAGGGGTAACGGGGACTGCAATCGCATAGTCTCAACTCCCGCCTCTTCGGAGGAGCTGATCGTCGGCAGGAATCGCTCCAGCATCCTCATCGAAGGCAACATCCCCGATCTGACGCTAGCTGCGACCCTTGCTTGACAACGGTCTTTGATGACCAAGGACAGATCGGTCTGCCGCACCCCACTCCACTTCTGTGAAGGCACTATTGGGAACCGCCACCAACATACAAGGGCGGACGCTAATTCACGGCACCGAGAGATGGTTTTGTGAGCCCGATGGGATAGTTGCCGGCGTTCGTGTATGCCGCTGCCACCACCGTCGTCAAGGATGGCGGGTTCTTTGGACACCCGCAGTCTGATATGGGGAATGTCGGGTTGATGGTGGCCGAGAAAAGGTTCCGCCGGCTGCAGGCGCCCGAGCTGATGGCGGACGTCTACCTCGGAGCCCAATGCGTGGATGGAATCGCCGTCGAGGCTACGGCAGAGAAGGTCGCCGCCTGATCACGTTTACACCGCTATTGACGCAACCTCTGAGGGGTACCTCCCGGCTATACTAATCTGAAGCTGATGTTCAATATCACCGTGGATTCGGCCAATACACGTACGTGGTCTAGTGACTACCTCGATCTGGTTGAGGGCACGGTGCTACTGCTCGGCGAATACGAAATGCGTCCTGAGTCGGAGGAGTATCGGCGCGAGCATGATCGGATAGCCGCAAGTGCAAGGGCAAACATGAGACGCCTGTCGCGGCAATTAGCGCCCATGCGAGCAAAGCTGCTACGAAGAGGTCTTGGAGCCAGCCGAGAGGAAACTAGAGTCGCACTCAGCCTTTTTTCATTTGAAACGTTCATGTATGGAATTAACACAGTCCTCGACCTCGCGGAGAACGAAGATCCAGAGCTCGTCTCCTGGCGCGAAGATGAGAGGGTTGCTGCCTGGTATTCAAAGCAGAGCTCCCTGAATCTGCCAGGCGACTTGAACTCTTTAATGCAAATGTCGCGGCGAGATCGCCGGCTGGTGGAGAGGTTACGGAGAGGATTTGGTAAGAAGTTGAGACGGGAGATCGCTACTGGCGATCGCCACGACTTGGTGGGATGTCTGACTTATCTCCGGGGCATGATCAATCTGTGCTGGGACAATGGATTGAGATCCGCATACGCTCCATCGTTTCTTGTGCTGGGCGATCTTTCTGGTTGGAGTGACCGGAGCGAGATTGAGGCGGGACGTAAGGTGACAGCAGATGGGATATTGGGACCGCTGTTTCCCGCTCATCTGACGGTGACAGTAGCCTCGGATGGGGAAAACGCCAGCCAGCCTTCTACCCACCGCTTTCCTGAATGGCTATTACTCGCTATGTCGCTGAGAGAGCTGCGCACCGCCACAGGCGCGGCATTCCAGGGCGAGTTTCGCCGTAGAATGCACGAATTTGGGTATCGGCACGGTCACAAATGGGAAGTCTCGGATTTCCATATGCTCTTTGACCGCCTTTACCTGAAACGGTCTGTTTTGCAAGTGGCGGGCAACCGCAACGAAGACCCGTCGCTAGTGCAACGTAGAACCAATCAGCTCAGAAAGACATTGCATCTAGACCCTCCAAGGTCACCGCGTACTCGCTAAGACCGCATTTTTCGGCACCCCGTTTTCTGCTGCGTTATGACCTCCATCGTCCTCTAAGCTAGAGGTGTGCTCCGTATACCCGCACGGGCAATGTCGAGGCTTCGGGGACAGGGCAATGGGGATCATCACGTCGTTCAAGGATTTTATGAACCGCCCGCCGATTTAGGCAGGGTCCACCTGATACACATGAGAGCGCGAGCGGCCGATCGGATGTTCTGGGCAATCTGCGAGGTTCAGCAGGTGAATATGCCGCTTCAGCGGATGAGGGGACAGAGGAACTACGAAAGAACCAGGAGACCGGGCCGTTTTTTCGCCAGTGGTGCTTGGAGATAGTTGCTGGGCGGGGGGAGGTTTTGCTGAAGACGATCGTTGCCGGCGGGGCCGAGCTTTTTGACTGCTCTACCACGACTACAACTCGATATCTGAAAAAGCTCACCTCGGAGTTCGGGCCGCTGCGGATCAGACGCAACTCTGCCAGACAATCGGTAGTCGTGCTGAAGGAGAATCGTGAGTTCAATATCGAGGAGTCTCCAAACCAGCGCCGCGGGTGTGGGAGCCAGCACGGCCTCCGGCCTGGGGGCAGGGCCCGGTGCGAGTCCGAGGGCGGCGCTCCACGACCTGCAGATCCGACCGATACCTCACAGGTTGGCTAAACAGCTACTGGTGCGGGAGCACTATCTTCATAGCATGCCGGGCGGCACGATGCTCAGCTTTGGTGCATTCCATGGAACCCGGCTTGTTGGGGCACTGACCCTGGGGGTTGGACCCAAGGAGGGCCACAGGCTGATCTCCAATTCCAGGAACGAAGACTGTGCCACGTTGACCAGGTTCTGGATGGACGATGCGATGCCTGCGAACTGCGAATCGAGAGTGCTGGGCATTGTCCTCAGGTCACTCCGCCGGCACACAGGGCTGAAGTTCATCCTGAGCTACGCTGATCCTTCTCAGGGGCATATTGGAACCATCTACCAGGCGGCGGGGTGGATCTACACCGGTCTTTCATCAGCCGCGAGCCTCTACGATATCGGCGACGGCGTAGCCCGCCATTCCAGGAGCCTTGGCCAAGCCTACGGCTCCCACTCGGTCAGGCATTTCGAAGACCATGGGATCGCCGTTACGGTCCTGCGTCAAACCCCCAGGCATCGATACCTGTACCCGATCGACAAGTCATGTGCGGACCGGCTGCGGGTGGCTGTGATGCCCTATCCCAAAAAGGAGCCTTCAATTGAACATCACTGACCTGCCGATCGACCAGCTCAAAGAGGCCCCGTGGAATCCCAACGTCATGAACGAAGCCATGCTGATGCGTCTTCGCGAGAGCATATCGCGGTTCGGCCTCGTCTCGAACCTGGTGGTCCGAACACTGGGAGATGACACCTACGAGGTCCTGTCCGGCAACCAACGGCTCCAGGTCCTAAAGGACTCGAATGTACAGACCGCGCCCTGCGTCGTTTTGGATCTCGACGACTCACATGCACGCCTATTGGCCCAGGGGTTAAATCGAATTGAAGGGACTGACGACCTCGGCCTAAAGGCGGAGTTGGTCCGAGAAGTGCTCAACTCCATCCCCCAGTCGGAGGTTATGTCCCTGCTGCCGGACAGCTCCGAGAGTCTGACCGTCTTGGTGTCGCTCGGCGAGGCAGACATGGCACAGCACCTTCAAGCGTGGGATCAAGCCCAGGCCGCGAGACTTAGGCACTTGACGTTCCAGCTGGTGCCCTCTCAGCTCGAGGTGATCGAGGAAGCGATAGAGCTGGCTGTGGCAGGCACCACAGGTGGAGGCTCCAACCCCAACAAGCGAGGCAACGCCCTGTATGCGCTGTGCCGCCAGTACCTCGCAGGGAGCCAGACCAATGAATAACGTACCTTGCCCTGTCTGCAGCACACCGCTGACCGTACGCCCGGCCACGGGCCGCAAGTCGGGAAAGCCCTTCGTCATGCTCGTTTGCCCCGAGGACGGCAGGCACCTTAGGGGATTCATCAGCGACAAGGAGTTCGTGGGCCGTGTGATCGAGAAGGCGGGTATACAGGGGCGTATAGGAGGTTCGAGGGCCTGGCCGAGAGAGTGAATGAACTGAGGGTGAGAGTCCGTCAGATACGGCATAAAGCGGAACTCGACAAGAAGTTGCGCGAGTTCATCGTCAAGTATGAAAGAGACCCACGGACAATGGCGAGCCTGGAGCAACAGTGCCGGGCAGTGTCGGCCAAGATGGATCGAGGAGACAAACAAGAAGCTAAAGAAGCTCTCCAACCTGGAAGAGACGTCAAAGGACCTGGCGGCCCGGGTGGAACAGTACGACGCCGACGCGAAGGACCTGGAGGAGCGAGAGGCTGATCTATCGAAGGAGCAGACCATTCTAGACAGACGAGAGAACGCCCTGCTGGGCCAGAATCGTAGATTCGACATTCGTGAGGGCGTCATCGAGCGAGCTGAGTTGGAGAAGGAAGTCAAGGACAAGCGCAAGGAGTTGGACAGTGTACTGCGCCAGCTGGGTGAGAAGAGAGGGCTGCTGGACAAGATGGCCGGCAAGTCCAAGGGAGCGGCTACCCCTTTGACCCGCGTCGCCCTCTACGCCCGGGTGTCCACCAGCGATAGGGACCAGGACCCTGAGACCCAGCTGATTGCGCTGCGTGACTTCGTCAACGCCAACGGAATAGAGGTCCACCGAGAGTACGTTGACAGGGCTCCCGCCAACGACCTGGTGCATCGGACGGCATGGCGCGAACTACTCGACGACGCGGCCAAGAAGAGGTTCAAGACCGTCGTGGTGTTCAAGTTGGACCGGGCGTTCAGGTCCGTCAAGCACATGCACGACACGTTGTCAGCCTGGGAGATGGTAGGCGTAGGCTTCCAGAGCATGAGGGAGAACTTCGAGACCACCACCGCCGTAGGCCGGCTGATGTTGAACATCCTGGGCTCTCTGGCAGAGTTCGAGCTGGAGCTGATCCGCGAGCGTGTGAAGGCGGGGATGGACAGGGCTCGCCGACAGGGCAAGCGAATAGGGCGTCCCAGGGTAACGGACCGGCGAGGCTTCGATCGTCGTTTTGGAGCTATTTTGGAGCGCCTAAGCTCGGGAGAACTATCGAGACGTAAGGCGGCGTTTGAACTGGGTATCGGCTATGCAACGCTCAAACGCCTGATCGACGCACAAGAGTCGGCTGGCTAGGTGGCTGCCTTGGAAACGCCTGTACATCCACTAAACGTGCCTCAAAACGGGTTGACGTGTATACGTTCCCGTATACACTGTACCGCCACAAATCCAGGTGCTGCCAAATACGGTGAGACAGACCTGATCATGATCGATAACTTCCTTGAGACACTTGCCAATGCGGCCATGGCCGTTGCAGCCCGCAGGCCGAACGACGAGGACGAAGAATGAGCGACGCGAACTCCAAGAGAGCTGTGGCCTACCTCAGGGTATCGTCTATCTCACAGGTGGACGGGCACTCTCTGAACGCCCAGGAGCGGCTCTTCAATCAGCTGTGTGAGAGCCGAGGCTGGGCGGCCGTCAGGGTCTATCGGGAAGAGGGCCAGTCGGCCCACTCAGAGTCGGTGAAGAAGCGCCCTATCTTCCGCCAACTGATGGAGGACGCCAAGAGGGATCAATTCGATATCGTCGTAGTCCATACCCTTGACCGATGGTCTCGCAACCTCAGGGTCACCCTGGAGTCGCTGGCCAACCTGGCCATGCACAACGTCGCTCTCGTCTCCATCACCGAGAACATCGACTACTCGACCCCTGAGGGGATGTTGACGACTCAACTTCTGGGGTCCTTCGCCCAGTTCTTCTCCAACATGCTTGGCACTCACGTAAGCAAGGGTCTGGATGAGAGGGCCAATGAGGGCAGACACACCGGCGGCATCCCGTTCGGATACGAATCCTGCTGGATGAGCCAGGACGGAGAGCGCAGGCGCAGATGCCCAAAAGAGCATTCCGGGGGCGTTCATCTTATTGCGTCCGAGGTTGCCGCGGTCCAGGAGATGTTCAAACGGTACTCGACGGGATCGACCACACTAAGCCAGCTCGCCGCGTGGCTGAACGCGAGCGGCTTACGGACTCGCAACACCAAGCAGCTGGCAGGCGCTGATGGCAAGCTCTCGCCCGGTCCGAAGCTATTTACCACTGCCTCAGTGAGGGGCATCCTCCATAACGCTTTCTACTCGGGTCTTGTCAGTCACAGGAAGCAACTCCGACCGGGAGCCCACGAGCCAGTCGTCGGCCAGGAACTCTTCGATCTGGTCCAGGACAAGATGCGGCACAACAGCGGCAGATCAACGACCCTGAGCCCTCACCCTGAGCGTGACTATCTTCTGAAAGGGATCATCCGTTGCGCCTACTGCAAGATGCCGATGTGGGCACAGACCTATAAAAGCGGAAGAAGGTACTACCGTGAGCACAGGGAGTCTCGCAGTAACACCCAATGCCCAGCTCACGGCGGCTCGATACCGTGCCGCCTGGCTGATGAGCAGGTCGGAAGGATCGTCGAGGCCATCGAGCTGGGACCTGCATGGGAAGAGCAGGTCCTTTCGATAATCAGCGCCAGGGACGAGGTCGAAGTAGTCCAAGCCAAGCGGCGAAAGGTCCAGGAGAGGCTTCGGAGACTCGCCAAGACCTATGTCGATGGAGTTTATGATGACCAGGAGTATAAGCGGCAGAAGCGGAACCTGGAGATGGAGCTTGAGTCCCTCGTTGTGCCAAAGGCTGCCGCTGCCGCAGAGGCGGGGAAGCTGATAGAGAGGCTGCCCGAGCTATGGTCTGGAGCCAACATGGAAGAGCGTCGGAAGCTGTTGCTTGCCATGCTGGACGCCGTTTACGTTGACACGAAAGACGCCCGTTCGGTCGTCGCCATCAAGCCCAAAGCTCCGTTCAGGCCAGTCTTCCATCTGGCAACCACCCGTGCCGGCTCCGGCGTATCTCTTACGCCTGGTCCTGACCGGAAACAACAGGAACGTACCGAGCGCGTGTTCGAGGCCGCCTTCTCATAGCTACGGCTCGGTCCTGTCCGTTCCACCCGCCATAGCGAAGCACCGCCCCAGCCTGCTGTTCCGCACCTGCTATAGTACCTATGCTCCAAAAGGGGGCCGTCTTGCGTCGTAGCTACCACGAGCCGTAATATCAGCCGTACCAAAAGGACTTGGTATTGATCTTGTTTTCTACGTGGCGGGCAAACATCAGAAATAGGAGGCTTATATGAGCGTGACCTTACATGGAAAAGCGCATATACGAAGGATTGATTAGGTCACATGAGGGATAATGCTATAAAGCTCATAGGTATTGCCGTGGCTGTCATTGTGCTCGCCGTGGTTGGGGTTGGCGGAGCAGTGTACTTCGGCATTGTGTCAGTCCCCTGGGGTTCGACGCCGGCGGAACACTCAGCCCGATACTACCCCGACGATGTCCTGGTTTACCCCAAATCCACCGAAGGGATGACTATGCAGCAGCGGAACGGGCGATAGGGGCAAGGGAGGGCGATGGTCCGGGCACGATTTGGGGTAGAGGGGGGCCGGTGTTTGTCTTCAGTTGCCGCGGGGAGACTTTGTGACCGTCTGCGAATGTTGGTCAGGGCGAGATAGCGGGGAGAGGACACAGCAAGAGGCACTCGCAGACCGGACTGGCGCGAGTTCGCGGGGACGTTCGGTTGGCCGGATGGCGGCCGGTTGCCGCCGCCGCCGTCAGGCAGGGAGTGGCAGGGCGCGCAATCGGGCCAGGGCACGATCGAACTGGGCTTCCCAAGGCCAGCGCTGTGGCAGATGCAGTGTGAGGCGGCGCGCCGAGCGGGTGATCCGTCCGGCCAGGGAGAAGAACCGCCGCCGGAGGGTCTTGGTGGTCACCACCTGCTCGCCCAGACCGATGCGCGCTGTCCAGCGGGCGATGTTGTGGGCCATCACCTGTACCGCCAGCCAGGCGGCGTTGGCGGCGAAGCGGCCCGAGGGGAGATGGTTCAACCCCACACCGTGCTTGAGGTCTCGGATGGCATTCTCGATCTCGGCGTGGCGGCGATGGTCGGCCTCCAGTTCGAGCATCTCCCCGTCCCGGTCGGTGATGAAGCCGTGATAGCTGTAGGTGGCGAAGAGGGCCAGCTGGGAACCGGGCGTGGGCTTCACACGCCGGACGATGAGCCGCACCGGCGCGGCGTCAGGTTCACTCTGGAAGGGAGTGCAGGTGGTCTCGGCCACATCGGCGGCGCCGTCCATCCAGTAAGGAATCGGCGTCCAGGCATCTTCGGGTATCGCCTCGATGAGATTGTGCAGGCTTTTATGCTGGCGGATGGTGATGGAGAAGCGGACATCCATCTTGCGGCAGACGGATACCACGCCATGAGTGTAGAACCCGCTGTCGGCCCGTAGCGTGAGTCGTCCGTTGGCCCCGGCGTAGCGCACCCGTCCCACCGTCTCCCGCAGGAAGTGGGCGGCGCCGCGGGCGGTGTTGGCCCGGCCCTCGCGCAGCCGGGACATCAGCACGTCTCCGGTGCCGGCGGCGATGGCCAGCAGTGGGTGGTAGCCCCGCTTGCCGGTATAGCCGTGGTGGCGGGCGCCCTCCTTGGCCAGTCCGTAGGTCTCGCAGATGGTGGAATCGAGGTCGATGGTGAACGGCGCGTCGCCGGGTCCGGCCCCAGCGGCCCAGGCCCGGGCCAGCAGCTCCCGGCTCACCCGGTCCAGCTGGCGGACGTGGCCCCACCGGAAGCTGCGCAGGAAGGTGCCCAGGGTGGATGGCGCCTTGACCGTGCCGCCCAGGGTGCAGGCCGTCCCCCCGGTGCGCAACACATCAGCGTCGTCGATGCAGTCGCCGCCAGCCATGGCTGAGGCCACCAGGGTCATCAGCTTGTCTCCGGTGTTGGCCCGCCCCGGCGCGCCGCCCAGGTCAAGGTGATGGTCAACGAGTTCCCGCAGGCCCAGATGCCGGGCGAGGGTGGCCGGCAGGAGCAGACCGGCATTGGCCACCAGGCGGTGATCGTCAAAGACGATACGGATACGGTCGGGCTGGTTGCGTGGTAGCATCTATTGGGTGCTCCTTCTCTGGGACTGTTTTGCTGCTACAAAACCATTATCCCAGATTCAGAAGAGCACCCTCTGGCCACTTCAGGATGCTAACCCGACGCCCTCCCTCGGTGGATTCGGGTTTACTCTTGGCTCACTCTAAACCCATCAATGGGGCAACGCCAAGAGATGATGGACATCTGGGGGCGTTTCGACGACATGCGCGGCTTTCGCAACTGGGTGGACGACTTTGAAGATGACCTAGACGATGAGACCGGCGCTGACTTCGACGATGTCCTGAATTGGGTCGGAGACGAGTTCTCGGCAGCCATCCTGGATATCGACATTGACGATGGGGAGGTTGAGGCGGCCGCCACCATCGCCGTCCGTAATCGAGATGACGCCGCCGACTTCCTCGCAGACTGGCTGGATTATTGGGAGGACGAGCAATCCGCGGACTTTGATCGGGATTCCATCAACGGCTATGACGTCTGGGTGGATGAACACAGTCTCCAGGCCTATGCTCTGACCGAGGACTTGCTGGTGTTCGCCACTACCGAGGACGCCCTGGAAGAGGTCCTCGACAGAGTCGCGGGCGAACAGAACGAGACCTTGGCCTCCGACGAGGACTTCATAGAAGCGCGGGCCGTGCTGCCCGACCGCCGATTCGCATCTGTCTATGTGGACTATCGGCAGGTGTCGGATGTCCTGGAGGACGATCTGTTCGGTGGGAGTCTCCGACTGGCGGTAGCGGGTGGCTTATCCGGCGTGGTGTCTCCGCTAATGGATTCGGCGGAGGATGCCTGCGCTGGAAAACTGTTCGAAACACCCGACTGGATGATGGCTTCGGCTGCTTGGGTAGACCGAGGAGTAGTCTTCGATTTGGTGGCGCCAGCCGCGAGTGATCTGTGGCCTGGTTCATCCGATCTCGTCGATGGTGCCGATCTGCTGCCGGAAGACACTCTGGGCTTTCTCTCCGTCTCATTCGACCCGGATGTCGACAACTGGCGGGAGGCTCTTCGCCAATGCGAGATGGCCGACCTGATTCCGGACTGGGAGGACATGCTCAAGGAGATCAATAGAGCCATTCCAGATCTTATGGACGCGACCAACTTGCTAGACCGGCCCGAGGCAGACGAAGTGCCGGCATTCGGCTCCAACTCGACCCTGGCGGATGCCTTGGACATCGGATTGTGGATAGTAGACCAGCTAATCGGCATTCACCTGGAAGAAGACCTCTTCGACTACCTTGGGGGCGACTTGGTTATGGCGGTCCATGATGTCGATTTTGAGGGCGCATTGTCCAGTAAGCCAACGGGCAATCTGGTCGATGGAGTATTGATGCTGTCGTACCTCCCCGACGGCGAGGAGGGGTTAGAGGAGACGGTGAACAACCTCGTCGGCAGGCTTGAATCCCTCATAGGCCAGGCCCCGGAGCAGGTTGACGTAGGCGCCGAGAACGATGCCCGCGTGTTCGACTTTGACGGACAGCAACTCCAGCCCGGCTACGTCCTCCATGATGGATACCTCACGATTGGTACTACCAGGAAGTCTCTGGAAACCACCGTGGCACGGCAGAAGAGCGACGGTGATCGGCTCTCTGCTGCCGAGGAATACCAGAGGACCATCGCCTACCTGCCTGACGGTCGGCAGTTTCTCATGTACGTCGACTTGCAGCGCATCATGAGCGAGCTGGACCCCGATGAACTGGACATGGACGAAGACCTGTACGAGGTGTTGTCTGATGGTCTCAGCGCGATGGCGATGAGCGTCAGCATCGGTGACGCCTACAGCAGGGTCACCTTCGTTCTGTCGCTTCTTCCTGGGAAGTAGCTGTTAGTGCCGAGATTCAGTGTGCTACTCTGGCGTGGTGCGCGAAAGAGTGGATCACATGAACGAGTTCGTCATCCAGACAGATGCGCTGACGAAGCGGTACGGCGACATCGTAGGTGTGGACGGCCTCTCCCTGAAGGCGCATCCTCCTGGAGCGGCTGTTTGATACTCACACTGCCTGAGGAGGTTTGACGGGGATTGCTATTTATCGCCCGTCGTAATTGATTAGCGGAGCGGAGTGCGAGGAGGGGTTCAGTCAGAAGGAAGGGGTGGGGACCGGAGCACCGCTGAACACACCGCAGAGCCCGTTGACCAGCGAGTGATCGCCGCCATTCCGAGCCAGGGTCCTGATCACGCTGGTGAAGGCCGAGAACGCATCCGCACCACCGGCGTTCTTCGAGCAGTGCAATACCTTCCGCGCGATCACTGCCCCACGGAGCGCTCTCTCAGCACGGTTGTTGGTCGGCTCAATGCTTGGATCATCCAGGCTTAAAGTAGTTGCTTTTATCCGAGAGGCGCTCGTCCTGCTCTTCGACTATCAGCGCGAGACTCTTGGCGCCTACCGGCACCTCGCTCCAGTCCAGGGGAGGAGACGAGTTTACCCCATAGCAGGTGCTTTCCTTGGGGATGCGCTTACGTGGCCTTATCTCATCTCGGTGAAAACGGGACTTGAGACCTCCAGACTGCTCACAGCGTCCGGCTGGTTCGTCTCAGAGTAGTCGGAGCTGGAACAGCCCCAGGCGACTATGGCCAGGAGTAAACTGCACAGCCCTATGACGGTGCGAGGATGTGGCATCGGAGTGCTCCCTGACACTCTTGACGGCTCGAATATCATACCTCGCCCCGAGGGGGGGGCGTCCACTCAAAATCTCCTGGGCATTAGGCGGGTGTGTATACCGTCCGCGCAATCGTGCTATTTCGACTCTTCCGTTCATAGGGCGGCAGGTCTAGCGTGTTCGTGGTGGAGACGGGGGAGGGTCGAACTCCCCGTCCAGAAGAAGCCGTAATCGAGATCTACTACAGGCTTAGCTGGTCGGTGGTCTCACCGTCGGCAGCTCTGGCCAGCACGGGCTGCCGGGGCTAGCCGATTAGTCTTAGGTCTTTCCCATCGGCGTCAGTCGGACCGCACCCCGATTTGCGTCGCCCATTCGGCCCCTTCGGGGAGAGGAACCGGTGGACGTCGCCGCCTAGTTAGGCGGCGAGAGCCAGCTCTTGGTTGTTGCCGGTTACTGTTTTGCCATCTTTTTACGAGGTGTGATGGCGCCTCTCGCATACACGCTGCCGCTGAAAAGGGAGTCGGGGTCGGGATTCGCCGGCGGCCCATAGACAGGTCGCCAGACCATCTCCCAGAACTGCTCGAAACAGCCGCCGCCGGACTTGTGGTCTAACCACAGCCACTCAGCGTAGGTGGCGAACCCCTCGTTCAGCCACAAGTCCTGCCACGACGCGGGAGTAAGCAGGTTCCCAAACCACTGGTGCGCCAACTCGTGGGCTATCAACCTGTCGCCAAAAGTCTCCAGGGCCCGTATCCCATAGACGGGCCGGGGCTGGGTTTCCAGCGGCGCAATCGCCTCGTCAATGACGACGGAGCCGGTGGACTCGAATGGATACGGCCCGAATAGTTCACTGAAAAAATCGACTACCAAAGGGACGCTATCGAGACTACGCCTTGCGGATTCGTCAATCGACGCTTCAACCGAGTCAACGACGGTTATCCCCCCAGGACTTTCACTGGCGACGTCGTCAAACTGAGCGACCGCCAGGAACGCCAGATAGCTGGCCATCTCATGGACGCTTTCCCATACGTATGTCACAGTCTCTCCGTGGTCGGTCGTACTGGTCAATTCACCGTTTGAGGCCGCTTCATAGGGCTCGGGCACCGTGATGATGAAGGTGTACAGGGCTTTATCGGATGGATGCTCATTGACCGGGAGCCAGTGCGATGCCCCCCAGGGTTCGCCGTACGCGATTATCCCGGCCCCGTAGTTTATCCAGCCGATTAGGAGACTTGTTCCAGGCACAGAGCTGGTCGAAGGTTGACCCTCGTAAGAGACCGCGACGTTAAAGGTTGTTCCTACGGGGATCGGCGCACGGGGCTCGATTGTCAACTCGTATCCGGCGCGAGAGTGGTCGGCTGGGCGGCCATCAACGGCAACCTGCGTAACCGTTAAGCCTCGAAAGTCCAGATTGAATGAGGAGAGGTCCTGTGTTGCGTCGGCTTCGATTTGAGTCCGGCCCAAAATCTCGTTGGCTTCCACGTCGACGTTGAGGGTTACCGTGTAGCGGGAAACGTCATATCCGCCGTTGCCCAGCCCGGGAAATAGAGGGTCGTCCAGCCCTGCCGCGCCGGGACGGGCGGTCTGAATTGGCGTGGGCGTCGGTTCCCGCGTCGGGGTGGCTGTTGGCTCCTGAGTCGGAGCAGGTATATCTCCGTTGTCACATGCCGTAATCACGGCGACGGCCATCAAACCCGACAGCGCAATCCGCGCGGTCCGGTGAAGGGTTTTGAGCAGTCTGACTCGCAAGCCGAAAGCGAAAGCCAATTGGCGGCCCTTTCGTGGGTATAGCTTGAGAAGCTTGCTCAAAGGGGGCGACCCATCCGGCTCCGGGCCATGAATTGCCCCCTTGCACGAGAGTCCGCTCGATCCCGGCAAGCGTCATAAGAACCGCATATTTGGAAGCGGCGGGCCTGGGTACCGATTCGGACCTTTCCAGGTAGGTCGACGTGGATGACAGGTGGAAGGGTTTCGGGATGTGGCTGGGCACCCCGTGAAACTACCGAGTCCCTCGGCTTCGGCATTGACAGGGTCCTAAAGGATGTCTGAATGTGTGACGTGGCCCCTGACCTCATAAAGGACGATTGCGGGACGCGAGTGAGGTTGAGGGTGACCTCGCGAGACCTTGGGACGGCTGAGGGGGGAAGTGGGCCGGTGGCTGTTGTCAGCACTGATGCTGGACTCCGGGGACGGTGCCCACAGTGACATCCATTCCGATGGGCGCTAGTCAGGCTCTGCCCGTTCCTGACCTTCGCCTCATTCCACCTTTTCCCGCTCTCGGGGTTCGATGTCGGCACGGATTCCCTCACTGATGCGGTCTGTCTCAGCCTGGAGGTCCTCAATACGCAGGAGCGCGTCCGCCTTCGGTAGCTCCATCACACCTTCCAGCCCCTCGCAGAGCGTGCCGAACCGCTGCCACTCCGCCGCCTCGAATCCTTCCGGAGCAAGCTCTCCGCGCGACATGACCCACGAGCACATGACGAAGACGCCTCTTTCAGTATCAAGCGCCTCTTCGCAGTTGTCCTCCTCGACGCACTCTTTCAGGTCGCCCAGCCGCGCGTCGAAGCGCCGTGCGAGCGTCTCCGAGTTGGCAATCCAGTCCTCGACGTCAGGAAACAGACGCTCGCACCCGGTCAGGACCAGTGCGGCGAGAGCCGCGACCGCAATGAGCAGGACGGTCCGAATCAACCCGGCACCCGCTGGATCGTCGCGCCGGTCTCACCCATCGTCACGATTGCGTCCGTGTCATCGTCTTCGTTCGCCATGTGGATCCTCCTACCCACGGCGACGGACAACGCAGATGAACGCTGCTACATTTTGCCGCCGATCGGAAGGCAAAGTGGTAAGCCTCAATCTATAGGAGGAGCACGAATCGCCTAGACTGCCACCACAACAGTACGCAGAAATGCGGCCTGTCGTCAATCCGATCCGAAAAATGTGGGCCTAAGTTAGAGATTGACGGTGGCGTTGGCAATTTGTCCTACCCCACATTTCCCAGATCAGCCGCGTGGGAGCGTCGTAATCCGGTAAGAGTAGCGCCCATGTGAGCCGCTTACATGGGCATCATGGCCAGTATGTGTGCTAGATGCCGTGTTAGCGAGATCTAGCCGGACTTTATCCGTTCGATACCAGTAATAAGCTGAATACAATGGAGGTGGAGAGATGGCGGTGATTGGCGTTGGAATTGTCGGCTCCGGCGGCCGGGGCCAAGGCCGCCATAGCCGCCTCCCACTTCGCCAGGTCGTTCGGATCGGCGTCCCATCGGTCGAAGGCCGCCAGCTCCGGCGGCATTTTGACGCGCAACGAAGGATGCGAGTCTAGGATTCCGTCGCGGTTGGACATGTAGCCCCTCCTTTGCAGGGGATGTGGCCCGGGCCACCACGCGGGTTTTTCAACGCTCTCGAAGGTACCGCAAACACCACCGCGAGTCTAGGATTCCGTCGCGGTTGGACATGCAACTCTCCTTGTAGGGGTATCGTGTAGGCGCACCGTGGCCCGGGCCACGACGAGACCCACCACAATGATACCGAGCATCAAGGCGATCGAAGGGAGATCGCTGGACACGCTCAGTTGAACGGAATAGGCGGTTAGCCGAAAGGCGAATAGGCGGTCGAAGAGCTCCAGAAATGCAAACATGCAATGGTGCATGCAATATCTAATGGGTGGATTTCTGCCTCTGGGTAAGTATATATCTACTACACCATGCAGTACGAGATCAGCGGGTCGGTGCTGGCAGGGCAGGGCAGGACAGATCACAACCACGACCTGGGCGGTGGCTCCATCGAGGACCTGGGCCTGGTCCAGGGCGATCGGTGGGGCCGGCCGCGGCATCGGTGGGGCTGGCCAGTTCGCGTCGTGGACCAGGGCGGCTCAGCTCAGGACCTCGACCTGGGCGGAGGCAGCGGTGGCCCGGGCCACGGTACCCCCCAGGCGTTCAACTCTGCGGTGGAGCTGCCCAGGGCGCGCCTTGGGCGAAGGCAGCGGTCGATCGGGCCTGGGCGCGCCGTGGACCAGGGCGGCTCAGCTCGCGACGTCGGCCTGGGCGGTGGCTCCGTCGAGGACCTGGGCATGAACGCCTCCACTCTGGAGCGCATTCGCTTTGCTGCTGCCAACAGGCTGTGTGTCGACGTGGGTTACGAGGGGGACGTGCAAAGGGTGGAGCCATACTCACTGCGCAAGGCTCGCGGCGGCAATGTTGTGCTATATGCCTGCGAGGCCGGCTCCTCCGAATGTGCTACCTATCGAACTGGCGGCATCTCGGAGGTTGAGGTCACAAGGCAGACGTTCGTTCCGAAGTACGCCAACGAGCTGCTGTCGCCGGGCCGCTAGGGTTGAACGGTCCGGTCAGCCAAATAAACTAGCCTGGAGAGCATGGCCCCATGGCGTCGCCCAGACAGTGGCGTGATAGGCTACTGGTGCGAAATCTTTGAAATGAGGGACAGCCTGGATTGGTGAGAGCTCACGGCACCGGTGAGCCCCTTCCCCCGTCAAGGGGGAAGGTTGGGATGGGGGTGTCGAACAGCATTCGCGCTACCCTTCATTGCTAGGATGTTGGGCCACTACAGCCCCATCCACATCTCGAAGATGGTTCTGCCTACCGTCAACTTAGGCCCACCAGACTTGACGAAATCAAGAACTTTCTCGTTGCGCTTCACGCTGGAGGTGTAGAGAGGGCCGTCATCGGTGTATCAGGTTGAGGGGCACCGTCGCCATCGGCCATAGCGCTGAGGCGTCATGCCTTGCTGAGCTTGATTGTTCCAACCTCCCCCCTTCCGCGCCCCGTGTAATAGTCGCCCTCAAGACCGGAGCCAGTGGTTTCAAGAGTTGCCGTCCCCCGGTGCATCTCCATTGTGCCCGGAGCATTCGACCTAGGTTCATTCACATCCTGGTAGGACAACTCGGGATTTAGTAGATCGACGGTTCTGAGACTGGCCGTAATGCTGCGAGAGCGAGATTGTTCACTCTCCAGCCTCACGAATATCTTGGACCACCGCTGTAAGATGACTACGGAAACTGAGTGGGCGAGACCATCCTGGCTGTGGGAAGATTTGACTTCACCAATCCATCTACCATTGAGATCAGGTAGCTGGATGAGCTTGAGTTTCCGCAGCAACCCAAGTTTCCACACATAGCGGTCGAACAACCAATGGAGTCCTGAATAGCAACCTGCGAAAGAGGGTACGCTCAACCACCACTGGGTCTGGAAGTCGATAGCGTCAAGTACTACGTGGAGGAGCCAGATTATCAGGATACTGGCGACGGCGAGCGATACCGCCACCCGTCCTCGTCCTTCTACCTCGTAAGAGTGCATCCGACTTGATTACCCCCAGTCGTTCCACAGGGAGACTAGTGGTCCGAAATGTTTGTAATGATTGGTTGATTGGCACGGGGGCTTTCCCCGCCATGCCTGGCTTTTGGAGACAGCCGCTGGGCAGTCCGGCTTTCCACCCGTCATTTCAAGGATGTTGGTCTACTAGATGATTCGCAAAGGCCTTCGCATCCGCCAGTGACCACTGCTCAGGAGACGGACCGAACAGGTATTGCTGTCCATTCTGACAGACAAGCCCATCAAGGCTATTCTGACCCATCCAGTTCACGACAGAGCAATAGGTCGCTTGAAAGCCGTACTGGAACGCCGAGTCTGGAGCGTTGTATAGGAGGCACTCAACGTATAGGAGGCACTCAACGAAGTAGGACGGGGCAAAGTCAGTGCTGATCTTTCCGGTGGACTCCAAGTGATTCCGGGCGTTCTTGAACATCCTCACCGTTCGTTTGTACCGGTCCCAGGTGCGTGCGCTCTTGGCGGCCCCGTTTTTGTAGTGCTCTTTCGGATAATTGACAATCCAGCGTGTGTCACGCAGAGCCCAAAAGGTAATGCCTTCTACGTATGAGGAGTAGCTGATGTGCCTCCGATGCTGAATGCAGACAGCGACATCGGCCGCCAATCTCGGTGGGTCCGCCTTCAGTTTGATCGACTTGTTACCCTGTCCCACCATCCTACTGCCGAACCCGCCTTCCAGGGCCTTGAGCGCCTTACGTCGAAAGTCGTTCCAATCGTAGCTGGCTGGCCGGAAAGATGCGGAGATCAACCCTTGCTCATACTGAGAGAGTGAGCTCGTGTCGTAAATGACCGTCGAGGTCATCTCTAACACGACATCGACGTCACTGTCTCCCCGGATGTTCGTATCATTCCGGTATGACCCCTGTAGGTAGAAATCGCGGGTCATGCCAGGAGGCCATTGGTAGGCATCCAACACCCGTCGGATTGCCTCGTGGGTACGCTTAGATGAGTCCTGTGACCCGTGATGGGACCATGTACTAAGTTGGGATTCTGGAATAGTCATGTCTTCCGCCTATCTCCACCCTCAAGGGGATTGATGTGAACTGCGGTTGACCTCCTTTTCGACACGTGACTATAATGCAAACATGGCAAATATAACAGATGGGCGGTCTATCAGTCCAACGCTACAGGCTATCCGCGCTAGGCTGGACCTGACGCAGGAGCAACTTGCCGAGCGGCTTGGCGTGTCGTTCGCGACGGTAAATCGCTGGGAAGGCGGAGTGACGATGCCACAGAGGGCGGCGCGGACGGCCATTGCCGCGCTTGCCGCCGAGGCGGGCATCGACTCCACTGAGGCAGTCGTGGACGAGGCGGAGTCCGCGGCCCATGTGACCCGTCGGCGCTCCCGCCGACGACAGACCGACGTGCCCACCACCAAGCCCATGGAGCAGATGCTGTGGGACGCCGCGTGCTCCATCCGTGGCGAAAAGGACGCGGCCAAGTTCAAGGACTATCTTCTGCCGCTCCTCTTCCTCAAGCGCCTCTCGGACGTGTTCGACGACGAGATCGAGCGACTGGCCCAAGAATTTGGGGACCGCGCGGTCGCGCAGGAGATCGCAGAAGGTGACCACGACCTACTCCGCTTCTATCTGCCGTCGGAGGCCCGATGGAGCGTGGTCAACGGTCGAGAGGCCCACGATTGGCCCTTCGATGCCGGGGGCCGCAGCACCCGTCCCCGCGACATCGGCGAGCACCTGACCAGCGCCGTGCGCGCCGTCGTGCGCTACAACCCCACTCTCTCCGGTGTCATCGACCTCGTGGACTTCGCCGCCGAGCGCAACGGCGAGCGCGACCTCAACCCGGCCCGGCTCGCCGCCGTCGTAGAGACCTTTTCCGACCCCCGCTATCGCCTCGGCCTCGCCGACGTGCAACCCGACTTCCTGGGCCGCGCCTACGAGTACCTCCTTCGCAAGTTCGCGGAGGGATCCGGCCAGAGCGCGGGTGAGTTCTTCACCCCCACCGAGGTCGGCTACCTCATGGCCCACATCATGCGCCCTAGGCCTGGCGAGACGTGTCACGACTACGCCTGCGGGTCGGCGGGACTGCTTATCAAGCTCCAGCTGGGCGCTCGGGAGACCGACCCCATCAGCCGCGTTCCTCTCAACCTGTATGGGCAGGAGCTGCAGGCCGACAGCTACGCCGTCGCCCACATGAACGCCATCATCCACGACATGGAGGTCCGGATAGAGCGCGGCGACACCATGATCAACCCCAGGTTCAAGGGCGCCGCGGGGCGCATCACCGGCCATGACATCGTGGTTGCCAATCCGATGTGGAACCAGGACTTCAACCCCGACATCTTCGAGAACGACCCATTCGACCGCTTCCGCACCGCCGGAGGCGTCACCACCGGCAAAGGCGACTGGGCATGGCTTCAGCACACCCTGGCCTGCCTGAACGAGCGCGGGAGGGCCGCCGTAGTGTTGGACACGGGCGCGGTGACCCGCGGCTCCGGCGCCAAACACGAGGACAGGGAGCGCAACATCCGCAAGTGGTTCGTGGAGCGGGACCTGATAGACGGCGTGATCCTCTTGCCCGACAACCTCTTCTACAACACCAGCGCCGCCGGCATCATCGTCGTGCTTTCCAAGCGTAAGCCGGAGGCTCGCAAGGACAAGATTGTGCTCGTCAACGGCGGCCGTCGCGTTGGCAAGGGCCGTCCCAAGAACTACATCCCGGAGGAGGACATCCGCCCGATAGCGGCAATGTTCCTTAAGGGCGAGCCGGTAGAGAGCGAGGTCGCTGTCATCACGCGGGAGCAGGCTAGGGAAGCGGACTACAACCTGAGTCCAAGCCGGTGGGTAGGGCAGGTGGACACTGTGGACCAGCGCCCGATCACGGAGATTATTGCCGAGATGCAGCGCCTCGATGAAGAGGCCCGCGAGGTGGATACGTCCTTGGCGAGAATGCTGGGGCGTCTCCAATGAACGAAGCTTGGATGTGGCGTCCCCTTGGGGGGCTGTTCGAGATCGGTGCAGGCAAGACAATGTCTGCCGCCGCACGCAACGGCCCTAACAAGACGCCGTTCCTAAGGACCTCGAATGTCCTTTGGGACGAGATTGACCTTTCGTCGGTTGACGAGATGTCAATCCCAGAGCACGAGTTGCCTGCCAAGCTGCTGAGGCGAGGCGACCTGCTCGTCTGCGAGGGCGGCGAGATAGGGCGTGCTGCGATCTGGAACGGCCAAGCGGAAACGATGTCCTTCCAGAACCATCTGCACCGGCTCCGGCCAATCGATCCTGACGTCGAGCCACATTTCTATGTGTTCTTTCTGCAATCCGCCTTCACACAACTCGGCATCTTCGAGGGCGCGGGCAACAAGACGACGATCCCAAACCTGTCACGCAGCCGCCTGGCAGGACTGGACGTGCCCCAGCCGCCATTAGGCGAGCAGCAGGCGATCAGCGCGGCACTCAGCCGGATACGCGAAGCAATCCGAGCACAGGGCCAGAGTATTGCGGTTGCGGAGGACTTAAAACGCACCGCAATGCGGACGCTGTTCACTCGCGGACTGCGAAGCGAGGCGCAGAAGGCGACTGAGATCGGACCGGTGCCGGAGAGTTGGGTGCCTACACACGTCGTCTCCGTCGCCACTGTGAAGGGTGGAAAGCGAATGCCAAAAGGGGTTGCGCTGACAAGTGAGAATACCGGCCAGCCCTACGTCCGCGTAACGGACTTCAGGGATCATGGAGTGGACGCCGATCAGGTACTATTTGTGCCAAAGGGTTACGAGTCTGTCATTGCTCGGTATACGATTTCCAGTAAGGATGTCTATATCTCGATTGCAGGCACTATTGGGCTAATAGGCCAGATTCCTAAAGGCCTAGATGGTGCTAACTTGACCGAAAACGCTGCCAAAATCTCCGTAACAGGCGAGAGGGTTACCTCACGCTTCCTGATGTATGCGCTTGCTTCGGATACATGCCAAGCACAGATCGCGCAATCTACAGCTACGAACGCCCAGCCGAAGCTAGCGTTGGTACGCATCGAGCAAATCCAGTTGCCAATCCCTCCTAAACTGGAAGAGCAGCGAGAGATAGTCGCCATCCTCGGTGCCATTGATCGCAAGCTTGACTTGCACCGACGCAAACGCGCCGTGCTAGATGAGCTGTTCAAGGCGCTGCTGCACAAACTGATGACGGGGGAGATTCGGGTGGGTGAGTTGGCTTCCTTACCCACCGAATCGGGTAGAGGGAAACAAAGATGATTCTCTCGTAAAAAGTCTGTGCAGGTCGAATTAGAACAACCGTACCCTTGCCTGGGTACAATATACAGTCTCTGTTCCGTGTCCTACCCCAACATACGGTAGCGCTCACATGTGCTAAAGCGCTGGAACTTCCTCAAAACGGGTTTTTACGAGGGAATCAAAGATGATTCGAAGTCTTTTCGACATTCCTGATCTTAAGCCGTACATCAACGCTGGTGTATGGGGCAAAGGCATTGGTGGCCCGATACATACGCTTGACATCCCTCCAATAGATGCACAGCTGTGGAGGTACATGAACTTTTCCAAATTCGTATCCATGCTGGAAACACGGCAGTTGTTTTTCACCAGGGCGGATAAGCTGGACGACCCCTTTGAAGGGGCTTGGTCAGAGCCGACTTTAAGGCAGCTCGATAGCTTAATTATGCATGGTGACAACAAGGGGCGTACGAACCCAGTCACCGGGGATAGATACCTGAGTGAGAAGGAGGCAGCTCGTTCGTGGAAACAGATCATAGGTGGACACTCTCAAGTGGAAAGGCGATTCACGCTCCTAAACTGTTGGCGTGAAGGCGAGCATGAATCTGAGGCAATGTGGAATCAAACTCCCCGGCATAGTGAAAAGTACGAACTTGCCATCAAATCCGACTTCAAGTCCCTCGTACATAGTTTCCCCAGCCGCAGCCGCTTGCCCGGCATGGTAGCTAGAGTTGAGTACATTCCATATCAGACCAAAGAAATGCCGCTGAGCCTTGCTGCTCCTTATTTCCATAAGCGCATTGAATTCCAGGACGAGCACGAAATAAGAGCAATAATGTCCGCTACTCCATTAGTGCCAGATCCTGCCCATCCCGATAGAGATGACGTGAAGGCCCCTGATTACTCAAGAGACATTTGCGATATCGGCCTCGGTTACGAAGTCAACCCTGCTGATTTGATTCACGAGGTAGTCATGAGTCCGCATGCTCCGTCTTGGCTTACCGAACTAGTGGTGAGAGTAATAGAGCGCTATGGGCTCAAAATCCCCGTTAGCCAATCGAGACTTCTTGGGACTCCACGTTGGCAATGAACATGAGCGGGTTCACAACAAGCGAGTAGCTGATGAACATTGACCACATCACAAGCCTCGCTGCCTCCGGCGAATCCGAGACGCTGGAGTTCAAGGAGACGACAGGGACTCGCCGCGAGGCGGCCATGACAGTGTGCGCCTTCCTGAACCAGGGTGGCGGACAGGTGCTGTTCGGTGTTACCCCTGGTGGGGTCGTGGCTGGCCAGCAGGTCAGTGAGCGCACCATCGAGGAGTTGAGCGCCGAGCTTCGGCGCATCGACCCTCCGGCGTTCCCGACGGTCGAGAGGCTCCCAGTGGACAGCGGCCGTGAAGTCATCGTAGTCAGCACGGGCCAGGGAGCGTCGAGGCCGTACTCCTACCGCGGCGCCGCCTACCGCCGCGTGGGGAATACAACGCTGGCAATGTCCGCCGATGAGTACAACCGAATACTCTTTGAGCGAATGCACAGCGAGCAGCGCTGGGAGAACCAGCCCGCCGTAGGGTGGTCTGTGAACGATCTTGATGCGGCTGAGATTCGCAGAACAGTAGCGGAGGCGGTACGACGGGGGAGATTGGAGGAGCCTGTAGGTGGAGAACCAACCGACCTACTGCGTGGACTCGGCCTTCTGCGCGACGGGGTGCTGCTTCGGGCGGCGGCAGTGCTGTTCGGCAACATAGAACGGCTGGAGTTCGAGATGCCGCAGTGTCTGCTTCGCGTCGCCCGTTTCCGGTGGCTCGACCGGATGGAGTTCCTGGACAACCGCCAGTTCAACGGCAACGCCTTCACCCTCCTGGCGAACGCGGAGCGCTTTCTGCGCGACACCCTGCCCATCGCCGGGCGGTTCGAGCAGGACCGATTCGAGCGAATCGACGAGCCCCTGTACCCGCCACTCGCCACTCGCGAGGCGCTTGCGAATGCTCTGTGCCACCGTGACTACTCCATCGGCGGCGGCTCGGTAGGCATAGCCGTCTACGACGACCGCCTGGAGGTCACATCCTCCGGCTCGCTACACTTCGGCCTGACGCCGGAGAAGCTGTTTGCGCCGCACGAGTCGCGGCCGTGGAACCCACTAGTTGCCCGCACCTTCTACCGGCGTGGGATCATCGAGGAGTGGGGCAGCGGGACGCTGAGAATGGCGGAGCTCACGAGCAGCGCCGGGCTTCCAGTCCCGGAGATCGAAGATGACGGCGGGGCCGTCACCGTGCGGTTCCGACACGGCCGGTTCGTCCCACAGCCTGCTACCAGCGGCATGAGCGGGCCTGAAGAACGACGGGAGATGATACTCGTGCTGCTGGAAGGCGTGGAGGACGGCTTGACGCGCCAGGAGCTTCACGCGCGTCTGGGTCCCGAGGTCAGCGAACGGCAGGTACGAAGGGCACTAAGTGAATTGAAGAACGGAGGGTTGGTCGTGTCCACGAATCGTGGGCCGTTGACGCGCTGGAGGAGGGAGACGCGATAGGGGGCAGATATGAGTCAGATAGGGGCGCGATAGCGGTCAGATGGAGCCTTGGGGAAGGGAGTCAAGGCAGTGAACGGGGGTGTGATTGCGGTCAGATAGGGGCGCGATAGGGGTCAGACCATGACCGAGTCGAAGATCACAGAAGCAGGCAGCGTCCAGTTTCCGATGGTCCGTCACGCGGCGGAGATCGGCTGGATTCCTGTACGGCCAGTGGATGCCCTCGCAATGAGAGGTGGCGAGGCCGGGTTGCTGTTTCGCGGCGTGTTGGAAGAGGCGCTGCATCGCTTCAATTCCTGGATGACGGACGACGCCGTCCGGTCAGTGGTTGAGAACATCCAGGCGCTTCCGCCGACCATCGAGGGAAACCGGCAGATGCTGGCCTGGCTGCGGGGTGAGCGGCAGTGGTACGACGAGGCTGAGCAGCGCCACCGGCAGGTCAGGCTTGTCGACTTCGACGAGCCGTCGGCAAACGTCCTGCACGTGACCTGGGAGTGGCGGCTCAAGCCTCCGGCCCGCAAGGGCAACCGCGCCGACGTGATGTTTGTGATCAACGGCGTGCCCGTAGCCATCGTCGAGCACAAGAACCCGACGGACGCGGACGCCATCGAGCGGGGGATCACGCAGCTGCGTCGCTACGAGATCGAGACCCCCGAGCTGATGGGCGCGGCCCAGCTCTTCAACGTGACCCACCTCCTCGACTACTGGTATGGCGTCACCTGGAACCTGTCGCGCCGCTACATGGCGCGATGGAAGGAGACCCAGGACGAGAGCTACCGCTTCGCCGTCCAGTCCTTCTTCGAGCCGACTGACTTCCTGCGCACGCTGCGGGACTGGATACTCTTCTATGTTGAAGACGGCGAGACGCGGAAGACCGTACTCCGCCAGCACCAGCGCCGCGCCGTGGATCGCATCGTGGAACGCTGCACCGAGACGGCGAAACACCGGGGCCTCGTATGGCACACCCAGGGGGCCGGCAAGACCTTCACACTGCTCACCGCCGCCCGCCTGGTCCTGGAGGCCAAGGAGGAGTTCCGCAACCCGACGGTGGTCGTCGTAGTGGACCGAACGGAGCTGGAGGGCCAACTCGCGGGCTGGGTCGAGCGGCTGCTCGGCGAGATGCAGCAGCAAGACATCGCCGTCTGGCGCGCCAGCTCGAAGGAACAACTGCGAGAGCTGCTGGCCACCGATAGGAGAGGGCTGATCATCTCGATGATCCACAAGTTCGAGGGCATCGAGAAGGACGCCAACGCCCGCGACAACATCTACGTGTTCATCGATGAAGCCCACCGCTCCGTCGCCAGGGAGCTTGGCACGTACCTCATGGCTGCACTGCCCAACTCGACCATCATCGGCTTCACCGGCACACCCATCGCGCGAACGGAGCACGGCGAGGGCACCTTCAAGATATTCGGGGCCGACGACGAGCAGGGCTACCTGGACAAGTACTCGATAGCCGAGTCCATCGAGGACGAGACAACGCTGCCCATCCGCCACATGATGGCGCCCAGCGAAATGACCGTGCCTGCCGAACAGCTTGACCGCGAGTTCTTTGCCCTTGCCGCAATGGAGGGCGTCACTGACGTCGATGAGCTCAACCGCGTGCTGGACCGGGCCGTAGGCTTGCGTACCTTCCTCACAGCCGACGACCGCATCGAGAAGGTCTCGACGTTCGTTGCCAAGCACTTCCAGGAGAACGTGCTGCCCCTCGGATTCAAGGGGTTCCTGGTGGCGGTCAACCGGGAAGCCTGCGCCAAGTACAAGCGGGCACTGGACAAGCTATTGCCGCCCGAATGGACCGTGCCGGTGTACTCGGAGAATACCAACGACGTTGTGGAAAGACCCCTCGTTGCCGAGCTTCAGCTTTCGGAGGAGCGGGAGAAGGACGTCCGCCTGATGTTCAAGAAGGCGAGTGAGGACCCGAAGCTGCTCATCGTCACCGATAAGCTGCTGACCGGCTTCGACGCCCCGTTGCTGTACTGCATGTATCTGGACAAGCCGATGCGCGACCACGCCCTCTTACAGGCGATTGCGAGAGTGAACCGGCCATATGTGGACGCAGATGGCATCGGCAAGCCCATCGGACTTGTCGTGGACTTCGTGGGCGTGCTGCGCGAGCTGAGGAAGGCGCTGCAGTTCGACTCATCCGACGTGAGCGGCGTCATCGAGGACCTAGACCTGCTGATGCACGACTTCCAAGACAAGATTGCCGAGGCGAAGGCAATCTACCTGGACAATGCGGATGGCGGCAGAGTAGCCGAGACGCGAGCAGCCTATGCCACCGCCGGAGGAGGCGCAGACGAGCGCTTGGAGCAGGTAGTGTACACGCGCTTTCTCGATCCCGATGCTCGCAAGGGGTTTTTCGAGGCGTACAAGGAGATGGAGACGCTGTGGGAGATACTCTCGCCGTCCGCTGAGCTGCGCGACCACATCGACACTTTCACGCGTCTCACGCAACTCTATGCCGTCGTCCGCAACGCCTACGCCGACCGGCCCGACTTTGTTGCAGATCTGGCGCACAAGACCCAGCGGCTCGTGGAAGAGTCGGCTGCGATGTACGGCCTGGGCAACCTGACCAAGTCCGTGACCTTCGATCTTCGCACACTTACTGCTCTGCGGAAGGAGTCGGGGCCGGACGAGGCCAAGGTATTCAACCTCGTGCGCGGTCTTCAGACGGAGGTAGAGAGCGAGGCGGGGTTAGAGTCTGTGCTGCGACCTCTCAAGGAACGCGCAGAGTCCGTGCTGAAGGGCCTTGAAGAGCGCACGACAACCGGACTCGCGGCGATGGACATATTGGAGGCCCTTGCCAAGGAGAAGGAGGCCGCCATCGTCGCCTCGAGAGACAGCACGCTGCCCCCAAGGGCGTTCGGTGTGTACTGGACGCTGAAGGAGGACGCAGCCCTCCAAGCGGCCGGTGTGAGCGCGATGGAGTTTGCAGAAGAGGCCCAGACACTTGTAGACCGCTTTCCCAACGCCGCCGTCAACGCCGACGAGCAGCGACGGCTAAGGACTTCGCTGTACAACCCGTTGTTGAGGGTGGAAAGCGGTGAGCGGGGCCGGATTGTAGATCAAGCTTTGGCGATACTGCTGGGCGGAGACACCGATGCCGAGGCGTGACGACGTGCACGAAGCTCTCCGGCTGCGCGTCGAGCAGTGGTCGAAGCGCCTCCACGTCCCCGCGCCGCGCGTGCGAGTCCGGGATATGACCCGCAAGTGGGGTTCCTGCTCGACGGCCGGCACGATCACCCTTGCAACCGACTTGGGCAATCAGGATGTCGAGTTCCAGAACTTCGTTATCGCGCACGAGTTGCTTCATCTGCGAGTGCCCAACCATGGGAAGCTCTTCAAGGCGCTCATGACAGCCCACGTGCCCGACTGGAGAGAGCGCGACATAGCGAGGTAAGGGCACAAACTCGTTGCTCCGTTTGAACAGCTGAGGGACTACCCATGAAATGAGGACCCTAACTTGGCACTCTCCGACCGACAGATGCTCGACGCCCTCAACCGGACGCCGTTCATCGACTCGACGGAACTTGCACTGATTCTCGGCGAGCCGCACGCCACAGTCCACCGAGCCCTGACCGACCTGCTGGGCGAAGGCATCATCGGGAGAGCGAGCCACGGCACCGCCCACCTGCCGTCGAGCCAGAGATACCACCTGACGGCCCAGGGCGTCGGCGAAGCCGCCCAGGTGCTCGCCTTCGAGACGCCCTCGGACTTCGTGCGGGCCTGCCCCATGTCCAGGGAGTAGCTGACGCTGCTCATCCGCAGGATGGGCGCGGTGGCCAGCGTCTACCGACTCGCCGCCTCAATGTCCCCCGGCATCGACGGGCACCGGTCCCGGGTGGAGTTCCACCGCAGGGGCCGCTTTGACGCCACCATATGGCAGTTAGGAACGCTGCGAGTCGACCCCTGAAGGCTTGTTGCTCACCAGGCTTGACAAAGATCAAGGACCTCTGCACTGAAGCTCCATCTGACGTTCTAATGACAAGACTTGGCTTCCGTTGTTGTGAGAGAATCGGAGGGAAATGCGTGGCAAGTATGGGGCCGAGACAAGGGAATCCGTTCCTTCGGCTGACGACAGCAGCCGTCTGTTGTCCCGTTGCCTCTCACTGGACCTTGAAGTCGGCGTCAAAGACCGTCGCATCCGCGCTTTCGCAGGAGTACGCCCGGACACCGGACAATCCCTGGCGTTTCCTATAGCGGGAAACAGCCTCGCTGGTGCATTTGCCAAGCTGGACGACCTTGCCGGAGGCGCGGAGTTCCTGCTGGGCCACAACCTCATCGCATTCGACTTGCCTCATCTAAAGGCCGCGAGTCCTAATCTGGGACTGTTGCGGCTGCCAGCGGTGGACACGCTCAGGCTCAATCCCCTGGCCTTCCCGCGCAACCCCTACCATCACCTTGTCAAGCACTACCAAGACGGGCAACTCAAACGTGGGCGCAGAAACGACCCGGAGTTGGACGCCAGATTGACGCTTGAGGTCTTCGCCAATCAGCAGAAGGAACTGCGCGACGCACCGGCTGACCTGTTGACGGCCTGGCATTGGCTCACCACGGAGGAAGATGGCGCGGGATTCGACAGGGTATTCGCCTCATTGCGTCGGGCGCGAAGACCATCCGACGCAGAGGCGCATGAAGCGATTCAGGGACGTCTGGCCGACGCCTGCCAGACACAAGCACGCGAGGTCATGGCGAATGCAACCCCACACGGCTGGGCACTGGCCTATGCGCTGGCATGGATGTCAGTGTCTGGAGGCAACTCGGTAATGCCTCCCTGGGTGCGGCATCAGTTTCCCGAAGCGGGTCGGCTGGTGCGCCGGTTACGCGACACTGCCTGCGCCGATGCCGCCTGTGAATGGTGCCGAGAACGACATGACGCCCGCAAGGAGCTTGCCCGCTGGTTCGGCTTTGACGGCTTCCGTCCTGAGCCGATGGACAACAATGGGCGGCCCATGCAGCAGTCCATCGTCGAGGTGGCAATGGCAGGAGAGCATGTGCTGGGCATCCTGCCCACCGGGGCTGGTAAGTCGCTCTGCTATCAGATCCCAGCGCTATCCCGCTACGACAAGACCGGCGCTCTGACGGTGGTGATTTCGCCTCTGGTCGCCCTCATGGCGGATCAGGTGAAAGGACTTGAAGCGAGGGGCATTGGTTCCTGCGTCACCATCAATGGGCTTCTGTCCATGCCGGAGCGATCCGACGCTCTGGACCGGGTGCGGCTGGGAGACGCCGGCATTCTCATCATCTCGCCGGAGCAGCTTCGCAGTATCTCAGTGCGCCGCGTCCTCGCCCAACGCGAGATTGGCTCCTGGGTGCTGGACGAGGCCCACTGCCTCTCCAAGTGGGGCCACGACTTCCGGCCCGACTACCGTTACGTGGGACGCTTCATTCGTGAGAGAGCGGGGCAAGAGCCAGTGCCGCCCGTGCTATGCCTGACCGCGACGGCCAAGCCCGACGTGAAGGGCGAGATCGAGGATTACTTCCAGGAAGAACTCGGCATCAAGCTGAAGGTCTTCGACGGCGGCGCACAGCGCACCAACCTGGAGTTCGTGGTGGTGCAGACGAGCAGCGAGGGGAAGTTCGCCGATATTCATCAGATCATAGAGGCCGATCTGCCGACGGAGGAGCCGGGCGGCGCCATCGTCTACTGCGCAACGCGACGGCAGGCCGAAGAAGTTGCGGAGTTCTTGCAGGCAAAGGGGATAGATGCGAACTACTTCCATGCAGGACTGCTGCCGGAGACCAAGAAGAACGTCCAGGAGAGTTTCATCCGCGGCGATCTGCGGGCCATCGTCGCCACCAACGCCTTCGGCATGGGCATAGACAAGCCGGACGTGCGGGTCGTGATCCACGCCGACATCCCGGGTTCCCTGGAGAACTACCTACAGGAAGCGGGGCGCGCTGGACGGGACCAGCAGAGGGCGCGCTGCGTGCTGCTCTACACAGCGGATGATGTGGAGAGGCAATTTGGCATGTCTGCCCGTTCCCGGCTCACGCGACGCGAAATTCACGGCGTACTGAGGGCGCTGCGGAATCTCGACCGGAAGAAGCGCTTGGGCGGCGAGGTGGTGGCCACCGCAGGCGAAATCCTGGGGGAGGATGAAGAGAGGGCGTTCGAGCGAGACTCCGCCACCGACGACACACGGGTGCGCACCTCAGTGGCCTGGCTGGAGGAAGCGGTGCTGTTGACACGGGAGGAGAACAAGGTTCAGGTGTTCCCGTCCTCGCTGCGGGTGAGTTCGGTGGAAGAGGCGAGAGCCAAGCTGGAAAAGGCGCGTATCGCGGATGCCTATCGCCGCCGACTGCTGACCATTGCCGAGACGCTCATCGAGGCTGATACGGACGAAGGCATCTCCACCGACGAGTTGATGGCCGCATCGGGCCTGACACCTGAGGGAGTGCGGGGCGCGCTCCACGATATGGAGCGATTGGGCATCGCCAGCAACGATACTGTGTTGACAGCCTTCGTCCATGCAGGGGTGCAGCGTGCTTCCCGGCAACGCTTTGAGCAGGCGGCGGAACTGGAGCGGGGCCTTATCGACCTCCTGCGGGAGACGGCTCCGGACATGGAAAAGGGTGACACGTCCCCACTGCATCTCCGCCTCGCTACCCAGCGGCTGAAGGACGACGGCCATGCCTACGCACTGCCGGAACTCCTGAGGCGCATCGTCCGCAGCATTGCAGCTGACGGTCGGGGCGAGGGTGGCGGCGGGGGAAGCCTTGGAGTGCGTGGGCGCGATGCGGAGACCATGCAGGTGACGTTGCAACGCGAATGGAAGGCGTTGGAGAAGACGGCCGAACTGCGACGCACGGCCGCAGGGCGTCTGTTGGACAATCTGCTCGCTTGCCTGCCGTCGGGAAGCCGAGGTACGGACTTGCTGGCCGAGACGACTCTTGGCAAGCTGCTGAAGGCCATCGAGTCCAATTTGATCCTAAAGAGCGAGGTCAGGAACCCCGCCAAGCTGATGGACCGTGCGCTTCTGTGGCTGCACGAACAGGAAGTCATTCGGCTGAACAAGGGGCTGACCGTATTCCGTCCAGCCATGACCATCCGCCTGAAGCCGGAAACACGCGGCTTTGCTCAGGCCGACTTCGCATCCCTCAAACTCCACTACGACGAACAGGTGCTGCAAATCCACGTCATGGCTGAGTATGCGGAACAGGGTCTTGGCTCCATGGCCGATGCTCTGGGTTTGGCCATGGACTATTTCAGCTATAGCCAAGAGGAGTTTCTGAGCCGATGGCTGCCCGATAGAGAGAGGGAAGTCTCGCGCCAGACCACGCCGGAATCGTGGCGAGCAATCGTCGAGAGCTTGAACAATCCCATCCAGCGCCGCATCGTCGCAGACGACCGGGAGCAGACGACCGTGCTTGTACTGGCAGGCCCAGGCTCCGGCAAGACGCGGGTCCTGGTGCACCGCATCGCCTACCTGATTCGCGCCAGGCGCGAGAACCCTCGCGGCATCCTGGCTCTCGCCTACAACAGGCACGCAGCGATCGAAATACGCCGACGCCTAGCGGACCTTATGGGCGACGATGCCAAAGGCGTGATGGTGCTCACCTGCCACGCGCTGGCCATGCGGCTGGTCGGCGCAAGCTTCTCGGGGCGGGCAAATCGACTGGACGACGGGGAATTCCAAGAGATACTCAAGCAGGCGGTGGCCCTGCTGCGCGGGGAGGGGCTGCCGCCCGATGAAGCGGACGAGTATCGCTCTCGATTGCTGGCTGGCTTCCGCTGGATACTTGTGGATGAGTATCAGGACATCGGTTCAGACCAGTATGAACTGATCTCCGCTCTTGCAGGCAGAACCCTCACTGAGGAAGACGACAGGATCAGCCTCTTCGCAGTGGGCGACGACGATCAGAACATCTACGCCTTCAACGGCTCGTCGGTGGAGTTCATACGACGTTTCGAGGCGGACTATGGGGCCAAACCTGCCTATCTCACCGACAACTACCGCTCCACCGGCCACATCGTCACGGCCGCCAACGCTGTTATCAAACCCGCCCGGCAAAGGATGAAGATCGGTCATACGATCCACGTCAATCGTGCACGGGAGAAGGACCCCCCAGGCGGTGTATGGGCTGAACTTGATCCAGTCGCCCGCGGTCGAGTGCAGATATTGCCAGCGGGAGACGATCCCATCTCACAGGCTCAGGTAACGGTAGCCGAGTTGAAGCGGTTGTCAGGACTCACGCCGAACTGGGACTGGTCTACCTGCGCGGTGATGGCGCGCGAGTGGAGCTACCTCGACCCAGTGCGCAGCCTTTGCGAGCTTGAGGGGAATCCAGTGCAGATGGCGAACGAAGACTTCTCAGGCGTCTGGCATCTGCGGGAGACTCAGGCGTTGGTGAACTGGCTGCGCGGGCGGGAGTCCCGCTTGGTGACGAATACTGACCTGAACGAATGGCTGCTTGAGCAACCCTCAGGCCCTTGGACCGACCTGCTGGGCGAGGCCATGGATGAGTACGAGTTGGAAACCGGCGGCGCGGAAACGTCGGTGAGTCACTTCATCGAATGGCTGGCAGAGTGGGCACGGGAAGTGCGTCGCCGCCAGCGCGGGCTTATGCTACTTACCGCCCATCGTGCCAAGGGCTTGGAGTTCGACCACGTGGTTGTGCTGGATGGAGGCTGGGACCGCTTTGGACTTGGTGAAGACGCCGATGCCACGCGCCGACTGTACTACGTTGCCATGACCCGCGCTCGGGAAACGCTTGCCCTTGCGCGCTTCATGGAGCCGCACCCGCTCCAAGACGCCTTACGGGGCAGTCCCTCGCTGCTGCTCCGCCAAGCACCCATCGAACTCCCGGCGACAGCCCCGGAACTGGCTCGCCGTTATCGGCGGCTCAGCCTGCGAGACGTCTTTCTCAGCTTCGCGGGGTACAAGCAACATGGTCATCCAGTGCATCGCGCCATTGCCTCTCTCTCGCCCGGCGATAGGCTGGAGGTGCGAAACGGCTCAAATCGTTGGGAGCTTCTTGATTGCAAAGGGACGGTCGTTGGGCAACTCGCTCGTGGTTTCGAGGCCCCCGACGGTGTGCGTTGCACGTTTGCCACGGTCTTGGCCGTCGTCACTTGGGACAGGGAGCGCTCTGAACCGCAGTACCTGAGCGGTCTTCAGTGCGATGCCTGGGAAGTGGTGGTGCCGGAGTTGGTGTTCGAGCCGGGCTCTTAGTCCCCACGTTCCCGGTCATCGGACCTCAACGAACTCGCTCTCGGCATCGCCAAGCTGGGCACTTCTAAACCTTCGATGAGTTCGATACATGGCCCTATCTGACCGACAGATGCTCGACTCCCTCAGCCAGACGCCGTTCGTCGATTCGACGGAACTGGCTCTCATTCTCGGCGAGCCTCACGCGACCGTTCACCGAGCCCTGGCTGACCTGCTGGCCGACGGCATCACCGGGAGGGTCAGCCACGGCACCGCACACCTGCCTTCGAGCCAAAGGTACTACCTGACGACCAAGGGCATCAGACAGGCCACGGGAATCCTCGGCTTTGAGACCCCCTCGGACTTCGTGCGAGCCTACCCGGTGTCCAGGGAATGGCTGACGCTGCTGGTCCGCCGGATGGACGCAGTGGCTGCCGTCTACCGTCTCGCCGCCTCACTCTCCCCCGGCATCAACAGCCTCCGCTCCCACGTGGAGTTCCACCGCAGGGGCCGCTTCGACACCACCATCACCCTGCACGACGGCCGCAGCTTCGGCGTGGTGCGCCAGGGTCTGGCCCTACGGCGCCGGTCTCTCTACGACCGGCTGAGGGCCATCGCGGGGTACGACTACACCCGCCGTCCCAGCGCCGTCCTGATCCTGACCCCCAGCGTCTGGGAGGAGAGACTGACGACGAGGTTCTGCGAGCGACTGAACCTTGACGACTGCTACGTTGCCGTGGAGACCAGGAACGCGCTGGAAAGACGGGACCTTCGCCTCTGGCACAAATACTCGTGGGTTGGCAGCACGTACCGCACGCTGGAGGACGTGAGTTCGCACGGCAGCCCCGGTGGAAGGCGTTCCACCGCATCACCGGAGCGGAAGCGAGCATCGTTGCCACGTCCCGAGCGGATGGCACAGGCTGCGCCGGCCTTCGGCGTCAGCCGGTCTGAGAAGCGGACGCTGGACCTCATCACCGACCACCCCATGATCCCCCGTGAGCACTTGGCCCTCTGGCTCGGCGTTTCCGAGGGACGGGTTAGCCAGATGATGCGCAGCCTCGTGAACGCCTGGGGCCTTGTCGAGCGCCGGGGACGAAGGGGAGACACCCGCTACACGCTGTCCGCCGAGGGCATTCGCTACATCACCCACAGGGACCGCGCCCAGCTCCCCACGACGCAGGGTATCTGGAGCACCGCCCTCACCACAGACAAACAGGGCCGCACGCGGTACGTGGGCCACCGCATCGAGACGTGGGCGAGGCAAACGAAGCACGCGGACGGCATCACGTGGTTCCTGTCGAAGCTGGAGGCCGAGGCCAGGGCCGACCCCGACAGCGAACTGGTGTGGTCCGTCCCCACCGACAGGTCCGACCGGGCCTACAACTGGGGCGATTCCGCCATCGCACCGGACGCCGTGGGGCAGATGACCGCCCAGGGCCTTCGGATACCGTTCTACTTCGAGTACGAGCTTCGCGCCCGCCATCCCAGGGGAGTCATTGCCCGCCTGAAGCCCTACATGAGCTACTACTTGTCAAACGAGCCTAAGGACGACCAGCCGCCGTACCCCGTCACCCTGTTCGTCGTGGACACCGAGGAGGTCGAGGATACCTACGTGCGCACCGCCGCCCACATGAGCCGGATGTCCCTGCCCATCTTCGTGTCGTGCATACCCGTTCTGTCCCACACAGGGATACTCGGACGGTCATGGCGTCCACTGTGGGAACCGGAGTCTCCCCGACTGCTGCTGTCCGCACTGAGAGGCTACCAGTGGGACTCACTCTACCACCGGATGCGTCATCGTCCTGTAGGGGGGATAGATAGGGCCGATACGTCCGATACGTCCGATACGTCCGATACGTCCCTATCGTCCCTATCGTCCCTATCGTCCCTATCGTCCCTATCTTCCCTATCTTCCCTATCTTCCCTATCTTCCCTATCTTCCCTATCTTCCCTATCTTCCCTATCTTCCCTATCTTCCCTATCTTCCCTATCTTCCCTATCTTCCCTATCTTCCCTATCTTCCCTATCTGCCCTTCATGTTGGATGGGTGGGACAAAATGGCATAACCTGCCCGATTTCCGCGGTCCGCCGAAGGCCAAATCACCCCTGTTTTAGCTACGAAACGGGGTTGACGTGTCGCCTGACCGGTCAGGGTACAAAATGGGAAGCCATGCTAAAATAACTGGCGAGTCTGATGACAATTTGATTGCACTTTGGGAACCCTGACGTGTCAGCCGATAGGGAGGGAGAAACGATGGATGAGCCCGTCCGCTGGGTGACGAAGGTGGAGGCTGCGGAGGAACTGGAGGTCTCCCTCTCGACCCTGGACCGGAAGATCAGGAATGGGGAGGTCGAGGTCCGCAGGGAGGGCCGCCGGGTGTTCGTGCGGATGGAGGGGGAGCACATCACCGACGAGGAACTGCTGCGCCGGACCATCGACAGGGAACATGAACTTGAACAGACCGTGCGGGAGTTGGAGCAGAGAATATCCGAGTTGAAGCTCAGAGCGTCCGAGCTGGAGCAGGAGCGGGACGAGGCCAGGGAGTCCGCAGCCACCGCCAGACGGCCGTACCACGAGCTTGAGAGGGCGCACCAGAAGGAGGTAGCCGCGCACAAGGAGACGAATGACGTGCTCAACATCGTCCGCGTGATCGCCTTTGTGCTGCTAGCGCTGCTGATCGCCAGCGTTCTCCTGTGGTGGTTTGTGCTGAGGTAGAGGAAGTGCTGTCGGCCCGTCACCCCGGTCTCCAGCCACATCTTCCGGGATGTAACGCACCCCCACTTCAATCGCCTTTTCGCGGGCCTAATGTCATTGAGCCGCCGCTCCGCCGGGCCTGCCGATGTCATTGCGGTCCGGAACGCACCCTTTCTGAAAGTGTTCACTGGTTACGTCCTGTAGAGGGGCCTTTTACCCCTGTTTCAGCTACGAAATCACGACTCTGGCCGCTCCGTCACGGAACTCAAACTCCTGTACACCCCCACAACTGCGTGGCCGCCCTCTGTTTTGGCGGACCGCATAGGGGCGCGCACATGTGCGGGGTGTTATGAGCGCCATGCCTCCCCTGCCCGGATCCTCGACCGCTCCCATCTTGGGGGTCGGGCGTCCCCGCCAACCCCCGATTCCAGCCCTCCCGCCGCCCCGCAAAAATGCAACTGCCAGCTATGGCCTTTGCAACTCGGACCCGATCTCGCTCGCCTGCATAAATGCAACTTTCAGCTACGGACTTGCAAATCATGTCCAGAACGTACCCGCAAGTCCAAGTGTTCACTGTTTCAGTCCTGTAGAGGGGTAATCCGCCCCATTTCAGCTACGAAACGGCTCGACTTGCATTTTTGCAACTCACTTCATTTCTCTGTACACCCCAACGGCATCGCCAATTAGGGTATTCGCCCCAGGTCTCATAGGGGCGCTCACGTGAGCGCCCTCATAGGTAGTTATGCCCAACGTCTCGACCGCTCACACTGGACGGCGGACACCTGGGCCGTCGTGGACGACTCCCTGGCCCTGGAAACCGTCGAAGGCGGAAGGAACGGGATGAGAAGCGCCAACGGAGAGAACCCACCGACCAATCGCCGGGCTACGGCGAGGCGGGGATCGCCAACACACTCCGCCGACCAGCAGGAGACGGTGCGGCGCGGACTTCGCATCCTGGCCCGGATGATCGCACGCGCCCACCTGCGTCGTCAGGCGTCCCGGTCCGGGGCTGCGCTCAGGCCGTCTGCGGAGGGTGAGGACGGAGACTGAGCGGCTGACCGGCCCGGATTCCGGCCTTCAAACTCGATACCTTCACGTCCGCGAACCCCACCGGCATCTTGTCCACTTTCGTAGCTGCGACTGTCCAGTGCTGCCCGACTCGCCGACCGGCGTTTTGTCCACTTCCGTAGCTGCCGCTGTCCTGTAGGAGTGGAAGGAACCCCGGAATCAAATTGCTCGCTCCGATTTAGCAGGCCGTCCATTACACCCCGATTTCAGCTACGGAACCGCCCGAGCTGCAACTTGCCTCTCCGTGGGATCTCCTGTACACGGGTATGACGCCGCCGACGTTCCCTCGAATCTCGCGCCCTGTGAGGGGGGCTGTGCGCGTGCCCTGTTTGGTCTGTTGCCAACCAGAAATCGGCCACTCCACTTTGGAGCGGGGATTGCGCGGCGCTGGTTCCATCTCCAAGCATTGATCCTTGACGACCTGTTCTCTAAATGAGAAACTGGAGGGTGTGTATGAGTGAATGCAAATCGAATGGGGAACACGGGCGATTAGGGATATGCGCCGCTTCGACGCACGGGATAGAGAGCGGATTATCGCCAAGATTGAGCAGTATGCCGAGAACCCCGCATCGCTTGCCAGGCAAGTGACCGCACTGACCGGCAGCGACTACAGGCGGCTGAGAGTCGGCCACCACCGCGTCATCTTCACCACTAAACATGGCGAGCCCTCGACTCTGATAGTCCTGAGAGTTCGACACAGGAGGGAGGCTTATGACTAGCGAAAAGACCATCACCTTGACTCGGAGGGAGTACGACGCTCTCATCGAGCGAAACAGCCAACTTGAGGACATGCTGGCTGCCCAGGACGCAGACGACGGCGTGCGTGTTCCCCACGAGGTCGCTCTCGACATTATGCGGGGGAAGGGTCCCATCCTGGCGTTTCGGAACCACCAGGGCATCACGCTGAGGGAACTGTCCGAGAAAACGGGTATTGCCGCAGGGTACATTTCCGAGATTGAGCGTGGGCGAAAACAGGGATCGACCTCGGCCTTGGCCCGCATCGCCGGCGCGCTTGGCACCACCATAGACGTCCTCGTGAATGAATAGAGGCAGACGGGGGACGTTAGCCCTTGGAAATCCAAAAATACACAGGGGGTTCTGATGCACACGGATATTCTGACTCCTAAAGACCTCTTCCAGAAAGAGGTCCGCTACACCATTCCGCCTTTCCAGCGTCCCTATGTCTGGTCCCAGGACGATCAGTGGGAACCGCTCTGGGAAGATGTCCGCAACGTGGCCGAAAACTATATTGAGGAACTGGACCGCTCAGATAACGACGGAGTGGAAGCGGAGCAGAGGACGAGTCCCCACTTCTTGGGCGCCGTCGTTCTCAAGCAGGTTCCCACGGCGGCCAAGGATATCGACCAGCGTGAAGTGATTGACGGCCAACAGAGGGTGACCACGCTGCAATTGCTTCTGGACGCCATGCAACAGATTTGCGAGGAGTCAGACCACCCATATCTCAAGAGAGTCGCAAGGCGTCTGGCCAAGCTTGTTACCAACGACGAAGAGCTTGTCGGGGACGATAGGCTTCACATCTTCAAGCTGTGGCCTACCAGGGGCGACAGAGAAGCGTTCAGGCACGCCATGGACAACGGGCTCGCCTCAAAAGACTTCGAGGAGTCGCTGATTGTCCAAGCGCACGAGTTCTTCCAACTACAAGTTCGCAAATGGCTTCAAGATGCAACAGGACCAATTGAACACAGGATCGATGCCCTTGAGGCTGCGGCAACCTCGATGCTCCAGATGGTTGTGATTGACCTTGGCTCTCAGGACGACCCCAATCTCATATTCGAGACCCTAAATGCCCGTGGCACTCCGCTTGAACAGTCAGACCTCATCAAGAACTTTGTCCTCTCTGAGCAGCGAGACCGGCAGGGCGATGTTTGGGGGGACCTCGACGATGGCTGGTGGAGGATGGAGGTTAGACAAGGACGCCTGTTCAGGCCGCGCCTGGACATGCTCCTCAACTACTGGTTGGCGATGCGCACGGGTTCGGACGTTTCTCCAACTAGGGTGTTTGACGCGTTTCGCAGCTACGTTGATGGCCGAGAGGTCCAATCGGTGATGTCCATGGTCAAGCACGACCTAGTAGACCGACATCCTAGCAATGAAGGGTAACGAGAATACTGCGCGACGCTCCCATCCTAACCTTCCCCCTGACGGGAAGGGACTCACTGTTGCCGTGAGGTCTCGCCAATCCAGGCCAACCATCATTTCAAAGATTTCGTACCACTAGTGAACTACCGTGATTTCGAATCGACCGAAGGCCGCAGTCCCGAGGAGAAGTCGTTCTACTACCACGTCGATGTCATGCAGGCTCGCGTGATCACCCCCGTACTTCTACTGCTCCTGTCCGCTGAAGCACGAACACGCATCGGGGCCTTCAACGCCTTGGAGAGCTTCCTCGTTCGTAGAATGATTTGCCGTCAGACAACGAAGGACTACAACAGGTTGGTTCTGGAATTGGCCACCCGCTTGCCGGGATGTGAGTTGGACAAGGCCGACACCGTTACCGCCGGATTCCTGAGAGAGCAGACGGCAGACGCCAGAGAGTGGCCCAGCGACGAAGCAGTGGCCCATGCCCTAGAGTCATCTCCACTCTATCGCCTGCTGACGAGGGGAAGGCTGCGACTGGTGCTCGAAGGTGTTGAGCGCCGCTTGCGTTCTTCGGGAAAGTCTGAACAGCCTGCCGTGCCGAAGAATCTGACAATCGAGCATCTAATGCCGGTGGGCTGGGATAAGAGAGACTGGCCGCTCCCGGAGGGTGTCGATTCGGATGCAGCGGCCTACCAACGCAATATACGCATCCACTCAATTGGCAACCTCACGCTCGCGACTCAGAAGCTTAATTCTTCCATGTCGAACGACCCTTGGAACAACAAACGCGACGAGCTCCAAGAGCACAGCGTGTTACTGCTCAACAACGAGCTGTTGACTCAGGATACTTGGGACGAGGAAACCATCCGATCCAGAAGCCTACGAATGGCCGAGCTCGTGTCGGAGAGGTGGCCTGGTCCAGCTTCAGAGGAGTGGAACGAAACCGAATAGATAAGTGACAGCCAAGGAGGACAGTGTGAAGGAAGGACCTACAGCTAGTGGAGGCGCCAGCTAGGACAAACATGACCAACAGCTTCTACGTTTATGAGAACTGGACTCACGATAGAGCGCGGGTGCACAGGGCGGAGTGTCCGTACTGCAACCACGGGCGCGGCATTCATGGCACAAACAACGAGCGGAATGGCAAGTGGCATGTCCCTTTCTCGGACAGAGACGCAGCCTACCGCTTCGCCCATAGCACAGGACGTTCCGACATTGCAGGTTGCGGATACTGTTCGCCATGACCACATTCAAAGGAGCCCCATCGCAGCCAGTTCGAATGCTCCAGAGTGACCGTTCGCTGCGGTGCCCGGATCCTGGGCATCCACAGCACGTCTGAACCCTCTGGAGAAAGAGTATGAAATTGAAGACATGCTGGCTATGCGATAAAGAATTTGACTGAAACCAGGGAGCACATTATCCCAGAGAGTATGGGCGGGAGAAAAAACGGTGCGCGGTTTGTCAAGGGCGGTGTGAAAACGTACCAGCGGGGTGTAGATGGTCTACGATTATGTCAGTAGTTAACAGGTCAGGGAAAATGTCAGTTCATGAAAGGATTGACATTGACCCAGAAAGAACAGGCAAGGCTCCAAGTGCTCAACGGTATCCTGGAAGGTCAGATATCAGTGGATGAGGCGGCAGAGGTTCTGGGAGTGAGTGAACGCCACGTTTGGCGAATCCTGGCGGAGTATCGGAAGGAGGGTGCCGCCGCACTGGCTCATGGGAACCGAGGTCGCCGAGCGAACAACTCCATCCCGGAGGAGGCCAGGACTCAAGTTGTGGCCCTGGCACGCACACGGTATGCAAGAGTAAATCATACGCACCTAACCGAGCTCCTGGCAGAGCGGGAAGAGATCGTCTTGGGGCGCTCTACGGTCCGGCGTATCCTGGTAGGCGCCGGCATGGCTAGCCCCGTCGACGTCGACCCCCACTGCATCGGGTCCGTCGCCAGCGCATGAGCCAGGAAGGCATGTTGGTGCAAGTAGATGGCAGCGTTCATGCCTGGCTAGAAGAACGGGGCCCTCGATGCACTCTGCTGTTGGCAATCGATGATGCCACCAGCACCGTGCCCTACGCACTGTTTCGCCATGAAGAGGACACTCATGGCTATTTCCTCCTCATGCAAGAGCTGATCCGGCGTTGTGGGGTTCCTTTGGCCCTGTACAGTGACCGCCACGCCGTCTTCGAGTATGTACCTGGCTCGCATCAATCGCCTGCGCCGACCCAATTCGGTCGTGCGATGGCAGAGCTGGGGGTGGAGCAGATCTTCGCGCGTTCTCCGGAGGCGAAGGGTCGGGTAGAACGGGCCAACGGCACCTTCCAGGATCGGCTGGTGACCGAACTACGTCTGGCTGGGGCCAGAACCATCTCAGAGGCCAACCAAGTCCTGTGGGCTTTCTTGACCCGCTTCAACAAGCGCTTCGGGGTGCCACCAGCACAGTCCACCAACGCATATCGCTCTCCAGATCCGGACCTGAACCTGGCAGGCATACTGTGCTTCAAGCATAGCCGCAAGGTGGCCAGAGACAACACAGTCAAGTACAACTGGCATACCCTCCAACTGCTTCCTTCGAGCGAACGGTCCACTTACGTTGGAGCGCACGTGGTGGTCCAGGAGCGATTGGACGGCAAGCTAGTAGACCGACATCCTAGCAATGAAGGGTAACGAGAATACTGCGCGACGCTCCCATCCTAACCTTCCCCCTGACGGGAAGGGACTCACTGTTGCCGTGAGGTCTCGCCAATCCAGGCTAACCCTCATTTCAAAAATTTCGTACCACTAGTAGTGTGCTATCAAAACCAAATCGTCCCTACCCAGGAAGCGCCACCGCGTCCTGGTGTCCTCCGGACTCTGAACGCCACTCGAGGTCTTGGCAGCGTCACCGTGGAGAACCTCGCTGCAGGCATGGACACCAACGGGATCGGTGGTCACGAGCGAGAAAGACTGGGAGCGATGACCGCGATCGGCCGGGGACTCGCCGCAGGGAGATTGACCACGGATCGCGAGAGTGAAGCCGTCCACCCTAAGGCTCAACCACCCAGACCGCCGACGCCTCGTCAGCGAGCCCGTTGGAAAGCAGTGCAGAGGGCCAAGCGTCGAGGCCTTTCTCTTCGGGCAATCGCCCGGGAATTGGGCATATCCCGCATCACCGTCCGAAAGTACGTTGAGGCTTCAAGTCCACCTGTCTATCCGGACAGGGAGCTCGCTGCTCACTCTTGATCATGTGGAACCGCCTTCGGTCCATAACAACCGGCCTGTGGGTAAGTGGGCAATCCCGCTAGGGTTGTCCATTTATCCGCGGGCTGCTCCGCTCGGATCGAGTCACCATCACTGCCACCCACGGTGTCACACGAAGCTGGAGGTGGGGGCTTTCTCAATCATCGAACTGGATAACTATTGGCTTGACACAGCAACCACTGACATAATCGCTGGTCCATTACCCTGACATAATCGCTGGACGTCGACAAGCGGGGCGGAGCAAAACTGTACCACTGAACGCCGTAGAATGGGCATCAAGGTTCGTGGGGCGTTGGAGATCAGGGTCAGTCAGATAGCTGGCGGCCAGAAGTCTTCTTGCTGTGCTTGAGTCGGTAGCTGTCCCCGTTCATCTCCAGGATGTCGACATGGTGGGTGAGGCGGTCGAGGAGAGCTCCGGTCAGCCGTTCAGAGCCGAACACCTCGGTCCACTCGACGAAGGGCTCACTTGGAGGTCACCAGGACCGATCCACGCTCGTAACGCTGGCTGAACACCTCGAAGAGCAGCTCGGCGCCAGTCTTGGACAAGGGCACGAAGCCCAGTTCGTCGATGATCAGAAGCTTGAGTCGTGCGAGCCTTCTCTGCAGGTTGAGCAGACGCCGTTCGTCCCTGGCCTCGATCAGCTCGTGAACCAGAGCAGCGGCGGTGGTGAAGCCCACGGACAGTCCCCTCTGACACGCAGCCAGACCGAGACCGAGGGCGATATGGGTCTTGCCGGTGCCACTGTTGCCGAGAGCGATGACGTTGTGGGGGCGCTCGATGTACTCGCATCGTGCCAGCTCCAGAACCAGAGCCTTGTTCAGGGACGGCATAGACAGGAAGTCGAAGGTGTCGAGACTCTTGGTCGTCGGGAAGCGGGCTGCTTTGATCCGACGTTCCACCATGCGATGGTGACGGTCGATCAGCTCCAACTCCGATAGTCGCAGCAGGTAGTCCGGATGGTCAGCTCCCTCACTGGCACACTGGGATGCCAGCTTGTCGTACTCCCTCAGGAACGTGGGGAGCTTGAGTTGCTTGAGGTTGTGTTCGAGCAACATCGTGGACTTGTTGGTCATGACCGGCTCCCCGCCAGGAGAGCCATGTAGTCCCTGGTCGAGGTTGTTGCAACGTTGGTCCTGGGCAGATACGGGTACAACTCCATGTCGAGTCTAGGCGGTCGACCCTCGATCCTGCACAGCACCAGGTGCTTGACAGCATCGAAGCTCACAGCCCCGAGTCGAATGGCGTCTCGTACGGCGTCGTGGACTTCTTCCGGCTGGAAGTTCTCCATCAGTCTGAGCACCTGCACGAACTCCCTCTTTCCTCGCTTGCCCATCCGAGACTCCAGCAACCGCCGCAACACTCCGAACTCCTCGGGCAACTCCCATCCAACCAGCGGCGCCGCCTGATCCAATGCCCTCGTCTTCTTCTCAAGGAGCGGCAGGTAATGGAGAGGGTCGAAGACGAAGTCGTCTCGATCGTAGGACCGCCGATGGCGGGCGATGACTTCAGCGCCACAGCTGATCACAACCTTGTGTACATATCCGCGGACCAGAACGTCCCGATGACCGTAGGCCACCGGGACCGAATAGTCATTGGTCCGGTATCTGACCAGGGACGGAGAACTGACCCTCGTCGCGTGCTTGTCGCTGGCGTCGTACGGTACGGCCAGCAGAGGCAGCAGCTTCTCCAGGTCCCGCTCCAGCCGTTCTCCTATCGTCTCGTTGTGGCCGCGGAGTCGATCTTCGAACCGTCTGAGGCAGTGTTGCTCCAGATGAGCATTGAGGGCATCGAAGCTCTCGAACGATGGAATGGGCACCAGGAAGTTCCGGCGGACATAGCCGACCAGACCTTCTACTTTGCCCTTATCGTTCCCTTTGCCTGGACGGCCGAACCGGTCCTCGAACAGGTAGTGGGACTGAAGCTCGGAGAACACCCTGGTCCGCTGCCGGCGACCATCTCCCAGGATTCTGGCTACCGCGAGCGTGGTGTTGTCGTAGAGGATGCTCTGAGGCACTCCGCCCAGGAACGCGAAGGCGGAGACGTGTCCGTCGCAGAATGACTCCGTCGTCTCGGCGGGATACGCCTTCACATAGCACCCGTCGCTGTGAGGGAGGTCCAGGGCGAAGTAGTGGGCTTTGCGTTCCACTCCGCCGATGATCACTCGAGCTTCGCCGTAGTCGCACTGGGCATGTCCCGGAGGGTGGGACAGAGGTAAGAACATCTCGCGGGTATGACGACGGCGTTCTCGAACGTAGTCTTTGACTATCGTGTACTTGCCGGGGAAGCCGTGTTCGTCTCTGAGCCGTTCGTAGATACGCTTGGCGGTGTGACGCTGCTTCTTCGGTGAGCTCAGATCCTGCTCCAGGATCTGGTCCATCACACCCTTATATGGATCGAGCTTCGGTCTGCGAGCCGGTCGTTGCCGTCGATACCCTGGGGGCACGGAGTACTCGAGCATCTTGCGCACCGTGTCCCGGTGTAGCCCGAACACTCGGGCCGCCTCTCGGACGCTCATCCCTTCGACGAAACAAGCCTTGCGAACACGGAGGTAAATACCCACCTTGTACATCCAATCCACCTTCAGTCAGGTTCGGTCGTTCCTGATTGAAGGCGACAGGCGGTACGCTTTTCAAGCGCCACATCTCAGCTCTTGAGCCGCCCTGCCGGTACATTATCTCTCCGCCATTCACATATCACACGCAGCGGCGACTTCCGGAGCTGACCAGGGCGGTTTCAGGACGCTAATCGACTCCTGCGCGCCGGCGGAGATGGGCGGCGACTGTCGCGGTGGGCGGCGACGCGGCATCGGACGCCGCAGTAGTTCGGTTTGGTCGTGTGCTTGCGGCGGCGTCTGTCTATCCAGCAGCCGCACCGCGCGCAGAACGTTATGGGCATGGCGTCGCCTTAGCGTTACAGGCTGGCCGGAGTGTAACGCTAAGCGGGCCACGGTACTCCCCGCGGCGATCGGCGCAGCTGACCAGGGCGCGATCTGCAGGGCCGCGGCGATCGGCGGAGCTGGCCAGGGCGCGAGCGGAGGCGTTCCGGACGGGGCCGGGTGAGAAATCGCGCGAGGATGCCCGCACAGCGACTTTTTGGGCAGGGCGGTGGTAGGGAGGCACCCCCTGCAGGCCTAGCTAACGCCTCAATAGTGGCCGGTGGCCGTGGGGCCGTGGTCTCGCCTCACACCGACAGTCGCCGCTAAAGGACTCCCCGCCGTCTCTGCGCCCGTTGTAGTGGGATGTTTGCCGGCGCAGACGGGGTGGCTATCGTAGTTGATACGGTAGCCGCCCCGCACATCCATGTATGTGCGCGTTTCTGCGTTTAACCGTACCTGGGCAACTCGACGACTGTCCCGCTACCGTTCATGTCGCGCATCTCGATGACTTCAGGCTCGACCTCGAGCGTCTTCCATAGCGGAAGGTTGATTCTCTCGTAAAAAGTCTGTGCAGGTCGAATTAGAACAACCGTACCCTTGCCTGGGTACAATATACAGTCTCTGTTCCGTGTCCTACCCCAACATACGGTAGCGCTCACATGTGCTAAAGCGCTGGAACTTCCTCAAAACGGGTTTTTACGAGGGAATCAAGGTTACTTGCTTTTGATATCGCGCGACATGGACGGGAAACGGTCAATGGTAGGGTGTTGGACGCTGGTACAGGCGCGAACGGGACCGCCACGCCTGATGACGGGTGGAGGTTCATCTGGTCCATATATTTGGCCTCTCATGCGTTAACAGGAGATATCCCATGTTCACGGACCGCTTGTCGTTCAGCCATCCTCCTTGAGAATGGCAATGACTTGGTCCACATGCTCTGGGCCAATCTTATAATCGGGGCGAGTGTCTATGGGAACGTTGTTCCGTTCCAAATACGACTGTAGCTTACTCGCGTTGGGGAAATTGCTCACCCATCTCGAATGGATACGGGCCTCATTGGGACCTGCAAGGGTCTTGCGGAAGTAAACCGTTGCCCCCCTTTTGAAAGAGATCGTGGTATCGCTCTTCTTTTCCTCATGTAGGGTTGGGAACGCCTCGATGAATTTCTCTAATACGGTCATGTGGGCTGTTGATTTGTTTACTGACCGTTTGGGGCGCGTTTGGGAGGGTCGATTCCCCCTGCGGGACTTGGGGTCCTGAGTTCGCGTCTGCTTGGGAGCGCCCTTGACGGGCGCCGAAGACCGGCTTCCAAGCCGAGACTGGGGGTCTTGAAGAGGACTATCTCGCTCCGGTTGTTTTGTCGACAACACCTCTTGGGGAGACGGCGCCCAGTTTATGTGAAAGTCGTCAAGCTGCAGACCGAAGCGATCTGTCGCCGAAGCAAGTTCCGTCTTGAGCGAATTGGAGCTTTCTCGCAACGGTTCTTGGTTGTTCCGCAACTCGTCAGCCGTATATCCACGAAGGTCAAGAGCCAAGAGTTTGGGCAACAGCTCACCTTTGATCATCTTGGCGACATCGGACTTTGTGACAACGTCTCCGGACAGTCCCAGCAGCTGCAGCAGCCGGTCCGCCCTTTCGGGTATGACTGATGTGACCCTCGACCCTTGGGCTATCACCGATACCGTAAGATCGATCCGGCCTGTGACATGCTTCCCGTCGGAAGTCAAGAGGGGTGGATCGAGTACGATGTCACATTGATTAGAGGACTTCCCCTGTCCCTTTAGCCGAAAGGTCAACTTGAACGGTGCCGTGGAAGCTACGTAGGTTTGCACGTCACCTTCGGGAAGCATCTGTGTGCCTTCCGAGAAGATATCCAGCACTGCGCCCTCCCAGATGATTATTCCAACCTGATACGGACCAGCGGTAAGGGAAGGCTGTTCCCGCCGGCGTTTACCAATACGAAACGGAAAACAGCCCGATCCGGGTCTTATCGGTTGACCTGGACTCAATATGATGCCGTCATGTTTGTCCCTGACCAAGCCTGCCTCCGAATCTCCGCTTTACGGCTAGGGTGAGGTTCAGTGCCCACATTTGCCCATTACCTACCAGCCTAGAAACCCCGATAGTCATAGAGTGTACCGCGTGTACTACCTCCATCCGTCAATCCGGTGTTGGGCGGAATCAGTATCGAGCCCAGCCGTCGTTCAAGAAACATGGACAGAGCGCCGCGATGTACGTTGTTGTCGGTATCAGTGGGCAGCGTCATGGGGGCCTATTATGGGCAATCGCCCGGGAATTGGGCATATCCCGCATCACCGTCCGAAAGTACGTTGAGGCTTCAAGTCCACCTGTCTATCCGGACAGGGAGCTCGCTGCTCACTCTTGATCATGTGGAACCGCCTTCGGTCCATAACAACCGGCCTGTGGGTAAGTGGGCAATCCCGCCAGGGTTGTCCATTTATCCGCGGGCTGCTCCGCTCGGATCGAGTCACCATCACTGCCACCCACGGTGTCACACGAAGCTGGAGGTGGGGGCTTTCTCAATCATCGAACTGGATAACTATTGGCTTGACACAGCAACCACTGACATAATCGCTGGTCCATTACCCTGACATAATCGCTGGACGTCGACACCCTTTACACGAGCCCTGGTTGGCTTGTTTCCGCCGCCGAATTCGGCCATTCACCCCTTGCACATGATTCCGTACTTGGAATATAATGTACCCATGCCTTGGGAGGTCGAGTACACGGACGAGTTCGGGCAGTGGTGGCAGGCGCTCTCGGAGGGTCAGCAGGACGCCGTGGCCGCCAGAGTGGAGTTGCTGATGGAACACGGCCCCAACCTGCCATACCCCTACTCCTCGGACATCAGAAGCTCACGTCACGGAGTCATGCGAGAGCTTCGGGCGCAGAGCGGCGGCAGGCCCATCCGGGTCTTCTACGCCTTCGACCCCAGGCGAACGTCGATCCTGCTCATCGGCGGAGACAAGACGGGCAACGACCGGTTCTACGAGGAGTACGTGCCGGTGGCCGACGATCTCTACGACGAGCATCTGGAAGAACTGCGAAAGGAGGGGCTGATCTAATGAGTGGACGCCATCCGTTCAGCGAGCTGACCAGGGACTTCACACCGGAGCGCCGACAGCGCGTCGACGACATGAAGAGGGAGTTGCTCGCCGAGATGCCATTGCACGAGCTTCGCCGGGCGCGGGAGTTGACCCAGCGGGACATGGCGAAGATGCTGAAGGTGAATCAGCCCGCCGTGTCCAAGATGGAGCAGCGGGCCGACGTGTACGTGTCCAGCTTGCGGTCCTACATCGAAGCCGTGGGCGGGAAGCTGAAGATAGTCGCCGAGTTTCCCGAGGGCGAGGTCGCTATCACAAACTTCTCCCAGGTCGGTGAGGTTGAAGAGGCCCCAGAGGGATAAAGTGATGGAAATCTTACTGTACACCACACCGTCAGGACTGTTACTGGACATAGTCGGTTTTCTGAACGTCATCGCTATCGGCAACAGCGGCACCGGCAAGACCCATGTCGCCCTCGGCCTAGGGCTCGCCGCCTGCCAGAGGGGGCTGTCGGTCGGCTTCACCACCGCCGCCTCGCTGGTCCACGAGCTGATCGAGGCCAGGGACGAGCGACGACTACTCAACCTTCAGAAGAAGCTGGCCCGCCGTGTCCAGGAGGCGACGAAGGAGCTGAACAGCTCCTTGGTCTCGCTGTCGGTGAGCGGACGAAATTCTCCCTTGCCCACCGTCATCCCGTGTGCGTAGAAGCGCCCCACCTGATCCCAGAACATCTCCTTCACGTCGGGATGCAGCTTCTCGTACTCCGCTACGGCCTCGGGAAAGGCCAGGTCCTCGATTGGAGGAAGCTCAGTGGGAAGCGCCATCAGCACCTCTCTGGTCAGCTTCGTTTCCTCCTCCGTCCTCTGGGCTACGTACGCCTTCGGGTCGGTGAACGCCAACCCAGCGGTCGGGTCGGACGGGCTAGGGACGTATATCTGTAGCCCATACTCCCAACCCTCCACGAACGGGCCTCGGATACGGGGGTCCAGTGCCTCCAGCTTCGCCGCCTCATCGGCAGAAAGAACACTCTCCAGAGGCGGCAGCGGCGCCGTGAAAATCCCTGAAGCGAAGTCTACCGGCCCCCGGTAGCGGAGGAGCGACTCCTCTGCCGCTTCGAATCCCACCGCCTTGACGAAGAACTCGAACTCCGAACGTCCGCTAGAGCCCAGCCGTGCATACGGTACAAGAGCCTCTCTCTTTATGACCGGCGCGAGTGGGGGCTGTGCCGGTCTCTCGATGGCGGGGCCGAACGCCTCCACCGGAGTCCTGTAACCAGCGAAGAGCCAGTCCGTCGCCAACTTATCGCTTATGAGCGCGATGAGCTCGAAGGTCCGCTTCCCCTTTCGGGACAGATTGTCATGCGTGGAGCGGGCCCCTCCCTCCAGTGTCGACGCGAAGCGGTCCGACGCCGGTCCCGCAAGGACCAGTAGCCACTCGGTCACCATCTCCGTTCCCAGGAAATTTGCTATCGCCTCCAGGTCCAAGCCATCTTCCTGAGACAGCCTGTCGTGCTGGACGAGAGCCTCTCCCTCCAGTGTCGACGCGAATGTGACGGGAGGAGGCGTCGGTGCCGCCGCAGGCTCCTCCTTGTTGCAGCCTACGAGCAGGAGGACAACGAATGCGGCCGCTGCGATTGGCAGATAGCTTCTCATGGCAGCACCTCTCTTTCGAGTACCCTCCTCTCTCCGTGCGGGTGGTCGTTGGATGTGCGAAGACGCCTAGACGCAGTGCTCATCCCCAAAACCACCATTAGCCGGACCCGGACTCGGGCCGTTATTGTGTGGAGTGGCCGAACCATGACCCCAGCTAGTCCAGCAGAAGTTGGGAGTGTCGTTATAGTGGCTCGTGAAGCCGAGCGCACTCGTCGTGTTTCTATATCTGTAGTTCCGCCAGCCGGAATGGTAGCCTCCTGGCCCCTTCAGCCAGACTCCCGCCTCCATTACGGCCATGGCCGCATCACACTTTGCCACGTGACCTGTGTAGACAACCAGAGACGACGAACCCATACTCGTGGTGTAGGTGCAGGAAGTGAAATGTCCGGTTAGGGCTCGCATCCTTGTGCCTTCGTGGGTGTGGTTCGCTATCGCCCGCTCCAGGGCGTCCTGGGCCTCCTTCGCCGTTGCCACAACGAACTCGACCAAGGCTCGTACCTCGGCGTCGTAGAGCTCTCCTGTTACCCCTCTCAACGGCCCGGCCTCCACTTCCGCGAGGAGTTGCGGCACGGTCTCGTTCATGATGATGCTCTTAACGTCCGGCGTGAGGCTATTGTACACCCGGACGCCTTCAGCGGACAGCACCTGTTCGGGGTTGATCCGTTCCGGCGACTTGGCCTCGGCCGTTCCGGCCGGGAGAAGAGCCACCGTTCCGCCAACCATGAAGCTGAGTAACAGCACTGCGAAGCCGAGTGAGAAGCGCCTCGTGATGTTTCCTAGTGTGAGTATGTTTCCTAGCGTATTCATCGTGTCACCTCTTGTTTCCTTTCTTGGGTTTCAGATGGGGAGTGTTCCCACAAGCTCCCCTTGGTAACGTACTGGGGCTCTATTTGCCGACCTTCTGACCCTGCTCAGCGGGGAGGGGGAGCTGTCCCAGGCGTCTACCCCGTCCTCGACTCGCAGGTGCCCAGGCAAACGCACCGCACTATGCGGAGGCCCTGGGCACCGCTCTGCGTTCTATCCACTGGCACCTCCTCTCGATGCGGGATTCGGTCCGACACCCGGCATAATAGGTGGGCAGTATGAATTTGACGTGTACAACAAGCCCTTAGCCGATATTTCCCAGATGGAATCCAGTGCTTTCATAAACACACCATCCTGAGACAGTCCAGACTATTAAGATCGCCTGCTGAAGTTGTCAACTGCCACCAACCGCGCTGTGATAGGTCAGTGATTGTGACACCCCTTAACCCAAATCCACCGAAGGGATGACTATGCAGCAGCGGAACGGGCGATAGGGGCAAGGGAGGGCGATGGTCCGGGCACGATTTGGGGTAGAGGGGGGCCGGTGTTTGTCTTCAGTTGCCGCGGGGAGACTTTGTGACCGTCTGCGAATGTTGGTCAGGGCGAGATAGCGGGGAGAGGACACAGCAAGAGGCACTTGCAGACCGGACTGGCGCGAGTTCGCGGGGACGTTCGGTTGGCCGGATGTCGGCCGGTTGCCGCCGCCGCCGTCAGGCAGGGAGTGGCAGGGCGCGCAATCGGGCCAGGGCACGATCGAACTGGGCTTCCCAAGGCCAGCGCTGTGGCAGATGCAGTGTGAGGCGGCGCGCCGAGCGGGTGATCCGTCCGGCCAGGGAGAAGAACCGCCGCCGGAGGGTCTTGGTGGTCACCACCTGCTCGCCCAGACCGATGCGCGCTGTCCAGCGGGCGATGTTGTGGGCCATCACCTGTACCGCCAGCCAGGCGGCGTTGGCGGCGAAGCGGCCCGAGGGGAGATGGTTCAACCCCACACCGTGCTTGAGGTCTCGGATGGCATTCTCGATCTCGGCGTGGCGGCGATGGTCGGCCTCCAGTTCGAGCATCTCCCCGTCCCGGTCGGTGATGAAGCCGTGATAGCTGTAGGTGGCGAAGAGGGCCAGCTGGGAACCGGGCGTGGGCTTCACACGCCGGACGATGAGCCGCACCGGCGCGGCGTCAGGTTCACTCTGGAAGGGAGTGCAGGTGGTCTCGGCCACATCGGCGGCGCCGTCCATCCAGTAAGGAATCGGCGTCCAGGCATCTTCGGGTATCGCCTCGATGAGATTGTGCAGGCTTTTATGCTGGCGGATGGTGATGGAGAAGCGGACATCCATCTTGCGGCAGACGGATACCACGCCATGAGTGTAGAACCCGCTGTGGCCCGTAGCGTGAGTCGTCCGTTGGCCCCGGCGTAGCGCACCCGTCCCACCGTCTCCCGCAGGAAGTGGGCGGCGCCGCGGGCGGTGTTGGCCCGGCCCTCGCGCAGCCGGGACATCAGCACGTCTCCGGTGCCGGCGGCGATGGCCAGCAGTGGGTGGTAGCCCCGCTTGCCGGTATAGCCGTGGTGGCGGGCGCCCTCCTTGGCCAGTCCGTAGGTCTCGCAGATGGTGGAATCGAGGTCGATGGTGAACGGCGCGTCGCCGGGTCCGGCCCCAGCGGCCCAGGCCCGGGCCAGCAGCTCCCGGCTCACCCGGTCCAGCTGGCGGACGTGGCCCCACCGGAAGCTGCGCAGGAAGGTGCCCAGGGTGGATGGCGCCTTGACCGTGCCGCCCAGGGTGCAGGCCGTCCCCCCGGTGCGCAACACATCAGCGTCGTCGATGCAGTCGCCGCCGGCCATGGCTGAGGCCACCAGGGTCATCAGCTTGTCTCCGGTGTTGGCCCGCCCCGGCGCGCCGCCCAGGTCAAGGTGATGGTCAACGAGTTCCCGCAGGCCCAGATGCCGGGCGAGGGTGGCCGGCAGGAGCAGACCGGCATTGGCCACCAGGCGGTGATCGTCAAAGACGATACGGATACGGTCGGGCTGGTTGCGTGGTAGCATCTATTGGGTGCTCCTTCTCTGGGACTGTTTTGCTGTTACAAAACCATTATCCCAGATTCAGAAGAGCACCCTCTGGCCTCTTCAGGATGCTAACCCGACGCCCTCCCTCGGTGGATTCGGGCTTAGCTACCGTACTTGTGCCCGTCTAGGAGGGTCGCAGAGTTTTGAACGTTTGGCGCTTAGTGGCATCTGCTGTGTTGATTCTGATGGCAGTTGCCTGCGCTAAAGAAAACCCAACGCCCCTTCCGACACCGGATATTGACGCCATGGTGCGGGCCGCCGTGGCTGAGGCACTGCCCACGGCGACATCCACTGCTACGCCGGACATCGACGCCATCGTCGAGGCACGGGTGTCGGCGGCACTCGCCGCTATTCCAACGCCGACACCCGTGCCAACGGCCACTCCGACGCCGACACCTGTGCCAACGGCCACTCCGACGCCGACACCCATTCCAACGGCGACTCCGACTCCGACGCCGACACCCGTGCCAACGGCCACTCCGACGCTGACACCCATTCCAACGGCCACTCCGACACCGACACCCATTCCAACGGCGACTCCGACGCCGACACCCGTGCCAACGGCGACTCCGACGCCGACACCCATTCCAACGGCGACGCCGACACCGACACCCATTCCAACGGCGACTCCGACGCCGACACCCGTGCCAACGGCGACTCCGACGCCGACACCCATTCCAACGGCGACGCCGACACCGACACCCATTCCAACGGCGACTCCGACGCCGACACCCATTCCAACCAAAGCCCCGGCGGTGTCACTGAGCGTGATGGTCAAGGAGGTAAGGCCCGCCGTGGTGCGGATTCAAACCAGGTCGGGGTCCGGATCCGGGGTCATCTTCGATACTCAAGGCCAGACGGGGTATGTCATCACCAATCATCATGTCCTCGAAGGCCAAGTGCGGGTCAGCGTTAAAGTAAACGATTCGGTTTCCTATAGCGGCTCGGTCTTGGGGACCGACAGCGTTCGTGACCTGGCGGTGGTCACTATCTGCTGTGGCGACTTCCAGACTCTGCCTTTCGGCGACGCGACAGCCCTACAGCCCGGCGACGAAGTTGTGGCTATAGGCTATCCATTAGGACTGCCGGGCGAGGCCACCATAACCCGCGGGATCGTCTCGGCCATGCGCTACGATCCAACACACCGCATCTACATGATTCAAACCGACGCCGCCGTCAACCCCGGCAACAGCGGAGGCCCCCTGCTCTCCATGTCGGGCCGAATCCTGGGCATCAACACCTCCAAAATCTCCGAAATCGGCGTCGAGGGAGTAGGATTCGCCATTTCCGAGCAGACAGTACAGCAGCATGTTCCCACTCTCAAGGTCGGCCCAGCCACTCCGACACCTATGCCAACCCGTCATCCCACCGCAACCCCCAGACCGGGGCAAACAGCCGATTTCGGCCCCATCGACGGCGAACTGCGACATGACCCGTCTGACGGTTTCATTAAGGAGCAGAACGCCAACGTTTCCATTGCCGACATGATGGTGGAGACTACGTTTGTCAACCCCTATTCCGCCGCTTCCAATAATTGGGACTACGGTTTCATGCTTCGAAACGGCGTTAGCGGCTCATTCATTCACGTCGTAGTTACCAGCGACCGCCGTTGGTATCTTGGGTGGAGAGAGACATCGGGCGCCGAAAACCAACGATTGGGCGGCGGCATCCTCAAGACCTTCAATACCAGTTCCGGGGACCGGAACCATTTGAGAGTCGTCGCCATTAAGGAACGCGGCTGGCTTTTCGTCAACGGTGGGTTTGTCTCATCGCTGGACTTGTCAGCCGTGACTGGGCCTGGCGACATTGCGGTCATCACCGGAGCATTTACCGGGAACGAGGTCTCCGGTGCCACCACCCGGTTCGAGAATTTCCGAGGCGACCGGTTGAATTTGCGCTATGGTCCCGCTGATGGGAAGCTGGAAAAAGAGCCTGGTCGCGTTGACGTACATTGGAGCGGGGTGCGGACTCGCGACCTCGTAGTGGAAGCAGAGTTCATCAGTCCTCAAGGCTCCGACTGGAGTTATGGGTTCGTCATTCGCAACCCTGAGTTTGACCGGCTCGAAATTATTGGACTGACCAACACGGCATGGTGGTTCCACACGACCCGTGGTACAGGCGACGACGAGTACACCGATGTGGCGGATGGCTGGCTATCGGATGCAGGTATAAGTCTACTGAATAGGAATCACCTGCTGGTCATCGCGTTGGAGGGAGCCGGATGGTTCTTCGCAAACGACCGGCTAATCGCCAAGCTGGATCTGGGGCATAACCTGGATTCGGGCGGAGTTGGTGCGATGGGTGATTTCTTCAATGACCACACCGGGGATCAAAGTTTTGAAGATTTCAACGTGTGGGTGCCTTAGCCCGAATCCACCGAAGGAGGGCGTCGGGTTAGCGTCCTGAAGCGGCAAGAAGGTGCTCCTGTGCTTCTGGGATAATGGTTTTGCAACAAAAAACCGACCCCAGAAAAGGAGCACCCAATAGATGCTACCACGCAACCACCCCGACCGGATCCAAATCACCTTCGATGACCGCCGCCTGGTAGCCAATGCTGGGCTGCTCCTTCCGGCCACCCTGGCCCGGCATCTGGGCCTGCGGGAACTCGTTGACCATCACCTTGACCTGGGCGGCGCGCCGGGGCGGGCGAACACGGGCGACAAGATGATGACGCTGGTGGCCTCCGCGCTGGCTGGGGGCGACTGCATTGACGACGCCGATGTGTTGCGCACCGGGGGGACGGCCTGCACCCTGGGCGGCACGGTCAAGGCGCCATCCACCCTGGGCACCTTCCTGCGCAGCTTCCCGGTGGGGCCACGTCCGTCAACTCGACCGGGTGAGCCGCGAGTTGCTGGCCCGGGGGCCTGGCAGGCCGGGGCGGGACCCGGCGACGGGTCCCTGACCATTGACCTAGACTCCACCATCTGCGAGACCTACGGACTGGCCAGGGAGGGCGCACGCCACCACGGCTATACCGGCAAGCGGGGCTATCACCCGCTGTTGGCCGTCGCCGCCGGCACCGGCGACGTGCTGATGGCCCGGCTGCGCGAGGGCCGCGCCAATACCGCTCGGGGCGCCGCCCACTTCCTGCGTGAAACGGTGAGCCGGGTTCGCCATGCCGGGGCCAGCGGGCAACTCACGGCACGGGCCGACAGTGGCTTCTACGCCCACGCTCTCGTCGCCGCCTGTCGTGAGATGGATGTCCGCTACTCCATCACCACCGCCAGCACAAAAGCCTGCACAATCTCATCGAGGCGATTCCCGATGCAGACTGGACGCCGGTCCCATACTGGATGGACGGCGCCGCCGATGTGGCGGAGACCACCTACACCCCCTTCCGGACTGAGCCCGGCGCCGCACCGGAGCGGCTCATCGTCCGGCGGGTGAAGCCCACGCCCGGTTCCCAACTGGCCCTCTTCGCCACCTACAGCTATCACGGCTTCATCACCGACCGGGACGGTGAGACCCTGGAACTGGAGGCCGACCACCGCCGCCACGCCGAGATCGAGAACGCCATTCGAGACCTCAAGTACGGCGTCGGTCTGAACCACATGCCGTCCGGCCGCTTCGCCGCCAACGGCGCTTGGCTGGCGGTACAGGTGATGGCCCACAACATCGCCCGCTGGACAGCGCGCATCGGTCTGGGCGAGCAGGTGGTGACCACCAAGACCCTCCGGCGGCGGTTCTTCTCCCTCGCCGGACGGCTCACCTGCTCGGCACGCCGCCTCACCCTGCATCTGCCACAGCGATGGCCTTGGGAAACCCAGTTCAGTCGCGCCTTGGCCCGGCTGCAAGCCATTCCGTTCCCGGCCTGACGGCCAGCCTGCAACTGACTCAACGTCCCTGCAATCTCGCGCCACCCCGGTCGCGAGAGTCCCCTGCTGCGTATCCTCTCGCCATCCCGCGCATCGCAACTCCCGCATAGGGCCTTAGGGGCCCTGTGCGGCGACTGAAGACCGTCCGCCGGCCTCCCATCTACCCCAACCCCAGGCCATCTCCCCTGTAGCTCCCTCACCCACCCCCTTCCGCTGTCCTCACGCCGTCCATCGGTGTCCTTCGGTGGATTCGGGTTAAGGGAGAGATAACTTGCTGGTCGCCGCTTTCGTGGCCTGCGGTGGGATACGAGAGGTTACGGTGCATCCTCCGGCAGGTAGACTTCCATCATGGTTGTCGACTGAAGAGCGCGGTTCAAGTACCATGAAACCGAATAGGTTCCAACCTCGCCGAAGCAGAATCGGTCTCCCATCACCAGAGAACCAACGAAAGCTTGCTTCTTGCCTAGCGGTTCAGGGAGGTCGGCGACGGCGTCGAAAATCCCCGAGTCCGTGAACCACCCGGAATACTCGCCCACCGAGTTCCCTCTGGAGTCCCTCGCCACGATTGTCAACTCTGCGCAGGGCCGTTCTCCTGCGTCAAATACGACTTTCACCGTGGTTAAGAGCGCTGCTCGCTCTTGCGGCCACATCTTGTTATATCCGGGCAACTTCAATGTCAATGGGTCAAACTGGGCTCCGGTGCTGAGTAGCGCAAACTCGATACGGGCTGGCGTTGCGTGCCCAATCCTCTGGGCAAACAGTCCCGCGATCTTTTCTGGGCTCTTCTTTCGCGCGTCTTGATAGTAGACCGTGGGAAGTAGGCCCGGTATCTCCGTGTCGTCGAATCTGACGGGAAGGATATACTCACCAGCCGCAGTGATGTCCCTGGCCTGGGCACTCTGCCTTTCGAGATTTGGCCACATCTTGGCCGCGTACTCAGCGGAAGCGAAGATGATGCAATAGCGGCACCTCTTCAGGTACAACTCACTGAGGTAGTCGAGGAGATTCTTCCCCCACAAGTGGTCTTCCTCGTTCTCGTCGTAGAAGACACGGAGGCCCCTATACTGAAGATCCTCCGCGACTCTGCGTACATAGTCGCGCTGTTCGCCAGCGAACGAGAGGCCAACGTCGTACTTCAATCCTTCCATATCCTCTTTTCTCTATCCATCCATATGAGAATGAACGTGCATCGATGTGCCGCCGGCCAGCCGAGGGCGGAAGGCTATTCAGGAGCTGCCCGTTAGAAGCCGGCCTTGGTGAGGGTGGTCACTTCGTCCAATCCATCACGCCGGCGATTGCCAGAACGATCATGATCGCCAGAATCACGTGCAGTGCAGCGAACAGGATAGGAATCCACCGTTCGATGGTTGTCATTGCTCTATAGGTCCCGCCTTGTCCCTCCTCGGCCAAGTGCCACTCATACTTGTACGTTGCCACAGGCAGATGCTTCTCGAACTCATGAATCACGTCAAATTTGATACGGTTGAGGTCGGCGTGGGACTTGATAATGAGATACCAGAGTAGGGATACGGGAATCCCTACGATGGGAACCAGCAACGTCCAGTAGCTCTGGCCGAACCCTGCTGACTGAACCCCATACAGCGCGACGAGGGCAGCATTGAGCGTGAGGAGGTAGCGACTAGATGCAACCCGTCGTGCGCTAACGTTCTCCGCGGACTGCACGTAGAGCTTGTACTGCTCAAGGAGGTCCGAGGTGAAAGAATCCCCGTACGATTCTCTGTTGCATCGAAGAAACTCTTGAGGCGTCTTGTCGTACATTTGGCCCTCACGCGCTCGAGATGAGTCTTCTCAGATTGTCCCATGTCCAGTTGTGAAGCTCGTCGCCGCTGCGGGCGTTTCTGGGTTTGGTGCAGGTCTTTCGTCTGCGTCCCTTCAACAAGAAGTATGGCTTCCTCTCCTCCTGGGTGATCGTGACCTCTCCCGCTACGCCATCCGCATCGTGTGTATGCTCTCCGCAGATAACAATTACGAGGTCAACCCTACGAATGCGATCACGTACCTCCCTTCTCCACCTCTCGTCTATCGGTGCCCTCACCGACCGGTCCGTGATGCTGAACGGCGAGTCAGACCTCGCAGCTTGCGCCACGAGATTTGAGGTTACGTCAATAGGTGTGTAAACGACATCAGGCGGCGACCTTCTCAGCCGTTGATTCAATGGCGATTCCATCCGCATACTGTGCACCGAGATAGACGTCTTCGATCAACTCAGGGGCCTTCAGACGCCTGAAGCGCTGTTCGGCGACCATCAACATTTTCCAGATCACCGCTATCGCCCGATCGACCCTCTTGTAGCGCTTGGCGGCATCGGTCCGAAGCCTGAGGGCCGCGAAGGGTGATTCTACCGGGTTCGTCGTGCGAAGGTGCCCCCAGTGCTCCTTTGGGAAGTCATAGAAGGTGATCATGCGGTCCCAGTCCCGCTCCAAGGCCTCTGAGGCCGCCTCGTAGGAATGGTCGCCGCACCACCTGGTGAACACCGTCCTGAGCCGCTCAGCCTCTGTCCGAGTCTGGGCGTAGGGGATAGTACGCAGCATGAGCTTGGCCTGGTCCTGTTGTCGCTTTGGAAGCTTGGCGAGCACGTTTACGATCTTGTGGTTCCAGCAGCGTTGCTCTGCCGCCTGCGGATAGACGTTGCGCAGAGCTCCCCAGATGCCCAGGTGTCCGTCTCCAACCACCAGCCTCGGGCAGCTCAAGCCCCGGCGCTTGATGTCCCTGAGCACCTCGGACCAGTTCTCTGTGGACTCCCTGTATCCGGGAACAGCGCTCACCACCACCTTTCTCCCGTCGCTCAGGGCCGCCATCACCACCAGTACCGCCGCCTTCTCCTTCTCAAGACCAGCCTTGACGTAGACTCCATCCACCCACATGTAGACCACTTCCAGGTCATCGAGGGGCCGGCTGCGCCATTGGGCAAGCTCATCGTTCCACTTGGACTTCAACCGGGCCACCGTGCTCGCCGATACCGGTGCGTCCTCTCCCAGCAGCCCCCGCAAAGCCAGATCGAAGTCGCCTTCGGATAGACCGTGCAGGTACAGCGCGGGGATCAACTCAGCAACCTTCCTGGTCCTGTTGACGAACAGCGGCAGCAGCCGGCTCTCGAACTGCTCCTCGGTATCGCGGACTCGTGGCCGCCTAAGCTGTATCGTGCCCGAACTCAGCGTAAGCCTCCGGGCTCTGCCGTATCCGTTCCGATAGCCGGTATCTGAGTCCGAGTCGGACCTGAGCGCCGACTTCGCCCTTCCCAGAAACGCCGTCACCTCCTCCTCCAGCAACTCTTGGACCAGCCTCTGGACCTGGCTTCGCACCCAATCCTCCAACTGCTCCCACTCCGGCCTTGACTCCGACCTACTCTCAGTGCTTTCCTTCCTCATGGGCGGTGTATCTCCTCTCTTGGGCCTTGAGCCCGTCTTGTTCAGAGAGAGGGTACACCGCCTGACCGTTTACACACTTTTTGAGGGTACCTCCGAGATTTCCCGGAAGATCTTTGTCGTTGTCGTAGTCAAAGCTGATGAACACGCTCTTGGTGCGGGTCATCAGTATCTCCCTTCCCAAATCTTCGGGATATTTGGGCCAAGCCCGTCCGTATGCGGTTCCTCTAGGTTGCTGGAGCTGCGCTAATCGATTCCGTCCAACTCTGTTGCGAATCAAAAACGCCAAGCCTATTCCCGCCGCCAAGAGCCACGGAGTAGGGGTGCTCAGCAAGTCTTCAACAGACTCCGCGAGTGTCTTGCCTTCGATCAGCTTCCTCAGATTGTCCCACGTCCACTCATGCATCTCATCGTCGCTACGAGCCGACGTGGGTCTGGTGCAAACCCTGTCACTATGCCCACGAAAGAGGAAATACTCTACGCCTTCTTCTTGAGCAATCTCGACCTCTATTGCTACGCCTTCCGCTTGGTGGGTGTGCTCCCCACACATCACGATAACCAGGTCCGCTCTTCCTATCCGCCTTCGTACTTGCCTTTCCCAGTCGCCGCGCAAGTGCCTTCTCACGGACGCATCGACGATTTCGAACGGCGAGTTTGGATACTTGGCCTGGCCCACCAGAGCATTGCGAAGGTCGTTGTCGTGATCGAAATCAAAGCTGATGAACGCGCGTTTCGCGGTCATTGCTTCACTTCCCTCACCCGTCCAGATTGCGGTTGTCCTCGACTTGCCGACAACGAGCCCAGGGTGCAGGGCATCCCGTAGACGCGCCCGGCGGCCGGCGCATAGGGCGAGGTTTCCTGCCTGGGGACCCGCCAGTCGAGGCCCTCCAGCCGATCCCGCACTGCCTGTTCAACATCTGCTTCAATGCGTGTGGTCATGGAGCGGCCACAGTTGTCGGCGCCCAAGGAACAGGTTCCACTTCGCCGTGCCATTGCTGGGTCAAGCGGTTTGCATAGATTCCGTTGTAATCGAATAGCTTCAGCAATAGCATCTCCACGTACCACAGACCCAATTCCTTAGCTTGTCTATAGACATCCACGGATAGGATGCCGTGCGACATATCCTGGTGAATCAAGTCATTGCGAATCTCGACAATGGTGTGGGGCCCGTGGTCGAACCCATTGGCCTTCCGCAGTTGATCCAATGCCGTGTATGACAGAGGAATCTTGCAGTCAACCCCCGCCTGGCTCAAGGCCCGCGCTATCCATTCTCCCTCCGTTTCTCTGTCTCTCCTATCCATTTCCTTGGCAGTCAATTTCCTGCCGACCTGTAGGAAGGAGAGACGTTCGAGAGCCGCCTGCGATAAGACAATGCCCGAATGGAGTGCCTTCTGCGTGTTGCTTTCTAGATACCACTCCAAGGCGACACGCGTCCGGTCATTCCGCTGGAGTCTCTGGTACTGCGCCCAGAATCCTGGAAATACGTCCTCAAGAATTCGGCCATTCCGAGTATCGAACCAAGAACGATATCCCTTCCAGGGCTCCACGTTGGAGACTCCCCATCGCTCCCAAACGAGTTCGCCGGACTGATTGGTTCCTGTCAAGAGCGTCAACCCGCAATAGACTCCACGTGCAAATGAACAGAAGAGTGTCAGCGCCTCAATCATCGATTGCACGGAGTCCTTCGAAAACGACTTGCCGTCAGACCGCTTTATGCACCCCCGGTGAGTAAGCCCAAAGCCCTGTCTTTGCGACAAGGAGTTCCGCACCTGCCTGATGTTGTCAACTGCCCTGATCTCGACGAGCCATGGAGAGCCGCTCAACTGGACTGCATTGCTTACCCCAAATCCACCGAAGGGATGACTATGCAGCAGCGGAACGGGCGATAGGGGCAAGGGAGGGCGATGGTCCGGGCACGATTTGGGGTAGAGGGGGGCCGGTGTTTGTCTTCAGTTGCCGCGGGGAGACTTTGTGACCGTCTGCGAATGTTGGTCAGGGCGAGATAGCGGGGAGAGGACACAGCAAGAGGCACTCGCAGACCGGACTGGCGCGAGTTCGCGGGGACGTTCGGTTGGCCGGATGTCGGCCGGTTGCCGCCGCCGCCGTCAGGCAGGGAGTGGCAGGGCGCGCAATCGGGCCAGGGCACGATCGAACTGGGCTTCCCAAGGCCAGCGCTGTGGCAGATGCAGTGTGAGGCGGCGCGCCGAGCGGGTGATCCGTCCGGCCAGGGAGAAGAACCGCCGCCGGAGGGTCTTGGTGGTCACCACCTGCTCGCCCAGACCGATGCGCGCTGTCCAGCGGGCGATGTTGTGGGCCATCACCTGTACCGCCAGCCAGGCGGCGTTGGCGGCGAAGCGGCCCGAGGGGAGATGGTTCAACCCCACACCGTGCTTGAGGTCTCGGATGGCATTCTCGATCTCGGCGTGGCGGCGATGGTCGGCCTCCAGTTCGAGCATCTCCCCGTCCCGGTCGGTGATGAAGCCGGGATAGCTGTAGGTGGCGAAGAGGGCCAGCTGGGAACCGGGCGTGGGCTTCACACGCCGGACGATGAGCCGCACCGGCGCGGCGTCAGGTTCACTCTGGAAGGGAGTGCAGGTGGTCTCGGCCACATCGGCGGCGCCGTCCATCCAGTAAGGAATCGGCGTCCAGGCATCTTCGGGTATCGCCTCGATGAGATTGTGCAGGCTTTTATGCTGGCGGATGGTGATGGAGAAGCGGACATCCATCTTGCGGCAGACGGATACCACGCCATGAGTGTAGAACCCGCTGTCGGCCCGTAGCGTGAGTCGTCCGTTGGCCCCGGCGTAGCGCACCCGTCCCACCGTCTCCCGCAGGAAGTGGGCGGCGCCGCGGGCGGTGTTGGCCCGGCCCTCGCGCAGCCGGGACATCAGCACGTCTCCGGTGCCGGCGGCGATGGCCAGCAGTGGGTGGTAGCCCCGCTTGCCGGTATAGCCGTGGTGGCGGGCGCCCTCCTTGGCCAGTCCGTAGGTCTCGCAGATGGTGGAATCGAGGTCGATGGTGAACGGCGCGTCGCCGGGTCCGGCCCCAGCGGCCCAGGCCCGGGCCAGCAGCTCCCGGCTCACCCGGTCCAGCTGGCGGACGTGGCCCCACCGGAAGCTGCGCAGGAAGGTGCCCAGGGTGGATGGCGCCTTGACCGTGCCGCCCAGGGTGCAGGCCGTCCCCCCGGTGCGCAACACATCAGCGTCGTCGATGCAGTCGCCGCCGGCCATGGCTGAGGCCACCAGGGTCATCAGCTTGTCTCCGGTGTTGGCCCGCCCCGGCGCGCCGCCCAGGTCAAGGTGATGGTCAACGAGTTCCCGCAGGCCCAGATGCCGGGCGAGGGTGGCCGGCAGGAGCAGACCGGCATTGGCCACCAGGCGGTGATCGTCAAAGACGATACGGATACGGTCGGGCTGGTTGCGTGGTAGCATCTATTGGGTGCTCCTTCTCTGGGACTGTTTTGCTGTTACAAAACCATTATCCCAGATTCAGAAGAGCACCCTCTGGCCACTTCAGGATGCTAACCCGACGCCCTCCCTCGGTGGATTCGGGCTTACCCGAAGACCTTTACGGCCATCGTCGGAGATGAAGGATTCAACGGAGCCCTGCTTCAAGAAATCTGGAAAGTTAATCAGCCCAAAATGGACCGAGTGCAGAGGTTCTCCCCTGTCCAGGCCAATAACGGAGCCATCGACAGGAGCCAGGCTTGTTCCGTAGGGCATTACCTCTACTTGAACGCCAGTGTTCAGTCTTATGACCACGGGCTCATTCTGAATGAGGCCGTCGACTAGGAGGCTGTGGATCGCTGGAGAATCGTGCAGGACCTCAAAGCGGATATCTGGCACCGGAGAGAGGCTGAGCAGAACCTTGGCCCGACTGGAAAGTCCCTCTTTCGGGAACTCAATATCGACTTCCGCTAATGCAATCTCAGCATTTGCATCGTATGTGGGTTTCATCCGTTCTATCCCTGCTCCATCTCAATTGCCCACACCAATACGCCGCGGCCCTGAACGGTAGTCAGCAGCGTTGCTGTTCCCACTGGATTGGGTCTCCGGACTAGTGGTGCAAAATCTTTGAAATGAGGGACAGCCTGGATTGGTGAGAGCTCACGGCACCGGTGAGCCCCTTCCCCCGTCAAGGGGGAAGGTTGGGATGGGGGTGTCGAACAGCATTCGCGCTACCCTTCATTGCTAGGATGTTGGGCCACTAGGGCTTCGCCTTCCCTGTCGTACGGTCGTCATCGCGCTCTGCTCTGACGCTTGGTCTCGGAACGCCATCTGTCCACCTCAGACTTGGGATTCTTTCCCTCCGGTCCATAGCCGTGCTGCACAAGGAATCCGGGAACGCCTCCGTACTCGACCGAGATAACGGCGGACTCGGCGGCCTTGTCGTGTCCCGGCAGAAAAAATGCGCCGATTGCCGTCTCTGCGCCGCACCCACACCAGCAATCGCCAGTCGGGATCAAACGTTTGGTTGAAGCCATACCTACTCGCCTCCTGCGAGTGCCCCTAACCCGGAGGTCTTGGACACCCTCCAAGGATACGCCTCTAGGAACGTTTAGGCAATGCTACGCGGCGCGCCATCGCACCAGTTGCAGTCCAGCCGAACTCCCATTAGGCGTTGCGTCCGTTCCCAAATATCATCCTGCCGGTCGAACGGGCCTTAGCCCAAATCCACCGAAGGGATGACTATGCAGCAGCGGAACGGGCGATAGGGGCAAGGGAGGGCGATGGTCCGGGCACGATTTGGGGTAGAGGGGGGCCGGTGTTTGTCTTCAGTTGCCGCGGGGAGACTTTGTGACCGTCTGCGAATGTTGGTCAGGGCGAGATAGCGGGGAGAGGACACAGCAAGAGGCACTCGCAGACCGGACTGGCGCGAGTTCGCGGGGACGTTCGGTTGGCCGGATGGCGGCCGGTTGCCGCCGCCGCCGTCAGGCAGGGAGTGGCAGGGCGCGCAATCGGGCCAGGGCACGATCGAACTGGGCTTCCCAAGGCCAGCGCTGTGGCAGATGCAGTGTGAGGCGGCGCGCCGAGCGGGTGATCCGTCCGGCCTGGGAGAAGAACCGCCGCCGGAGGGTCTTGGTGGTCACCACCTGCTCGCCCAGACCGATGCGCGCTGTCCAGCGGGCGATGTTGTGGGCCATCACCTGTACCGCCAGCCAGGCGGCGTTGGCGGCGAAGCGGCCCGAGGGGAGATGGTTCAACCCCACACCGTGCTTGAGGTCTCGGATGGCATTCTCGATCTCGGCGTGGCGGCGATGGTCGGCCTCCAGTTCGAGCATCTCCCCGTCCCGGTCGGTGATGAAGCCGTGATAGCTGTAGGTGGCGAAGAGGGCCAGCTGGGAACCGGGCGTGGGCTTCACACGCCGGACGATGAGCCGCACCGGCGCGGCGTCAGGTTCACTCTGGAAGGGAGTGCAGGTGGTCTCGGCCACATCGGCGGCGCCGTCCATCCAGTAAGGAATCGGCGTCCAGGCATCTTCGGGTATCGCCTCGATGAGATTGTGCAGGCTTTTATGCTGGCGGATGGTGATGGAGAAGCGGACATCCATCTTGCGGCAGACGGATACCACGCCATGAGTGTAGAACCCGCTGTCGGCCCGTAGCGTGAGTCGTCCGTTGGCCCCGGCGTAGCGCACCCGTCCCACCGTCTCCCGCAGGAAGTGGGCGGCGCCGCGGGCGGTGTTGGCCCGGCCCTCGCGCAGCCGGGACATCAGCACGTCTCCGGTGCCGGCGGCGATGGCCAGCAGTGGGTGGTAGCCCCGCTTGTCGGTATAGCCGTGGTGGCGGGCGCCCTCCTTGGCCAGTCCGTAGGTCTCGCAGATGGTGGAATCGAGGTCGATGGTGAACGGCGCGTCGCCGGGTCCGGCCCCAGCGGCCCAGGCCCGGGCCAGCAGCTCCCGGCTCACCCGGTCCAAGCTGGCGGACGTGGCCCCACCGGAAGCTGCGCAGGAAGGTGCCCAGGGTGGATGGCGCCTTGACCGTGCCGCCCAGGGTGCAGGCCGTCCCCCCGGTGCGCAACACATCAGCGTCGTCGATGCAGTCGCCGCCGGCCATGGCTGAGGCCACCAGGGTCAGCTGGAATGCCGTCGAGAGCACGACCGCCTACAGGGTCGGCTACAAGGTGCCCACCGACACCATATGGACGGAGCTGTCCGACGTGACGGCGACGAGCACCGAGGAGACGCTGTCGTGCGGCTTCTACGACTTCCGGGTGCGCGCGAAGGGAGACGCGGGGAGCTACGGCGGCAGGTGGGGCTTCTGGTCTGAGCCCGTCGGCTCGGTGGACATACTCGACGGCACCTGCACCCGCCAGGGCCGCTCCGCGCCGCAGCGGGGGGAAGGCGGACGGGATCATGCGGCTTCGCGGACGACATATGAGGAGAGCGCAACCAGCACGCCGCACGCCGAGAGTCCCCCGCCTGCGCCGCTGGGCCTTTCGGCCACCTCGACGGCCTCCTCGGTGACGCTGACGTGGCGGGCGCCGGCCGACTCCACCGTCACGGGCTACCGGATACTGAGGAAGAAGCTCGGACAGCCGACCTGGCGGTACACGTCGAGGACACCGCGAGCGCCAGGACGAGCTATGTGGACACGGTCGACGTGGAGGCTGACACCACCCACGTCTACCGAGTGAAGGCGATCAACACTGCGGGTGCGCAGTCGGAGTACGTGCAGATCGCGACGGGCCGGGCGCAGTGATGGAAACCGTACCGTGGAGATGAGCGTTTATATATAGGGAGGGATCAGATGCATGAACGCATGGCCGGGATGGCACAGAGGACGCGGTGGGTGGCGGGGGTGGGTATAGCGCTGGCGGTGGCTGTACTGGCCGCCGTGTGGCTGATCGCCGCCGATCCGAAGTCGGAGCCTGCGGTGATCGACGACTGCTTCGGCGGGGCGCTGTCTGAGGACCCGATCCACTGCACGGTGCTTCAGCTGGCCCACAACGAGGGGATCATGGAGGTCGACGCCGTCTACAGGGCGGGCACCTTACTCCACCTCTACCTGGCGCAGAGCGAGTCTGTGTCGGACGAGGTGTACGACTACATCAGGGATAAGGCCCGTGAGGAGGTCGCCAGGGGGGGCGGACGCGCCTGTAAATACCTAGGCGATGGCTGTAGTCGTGGCATCCTGCGGAGGCTCCTGCCGGCGTCGGTGGTCTATAGCGATATCGAGCTGCGGACTGGCGGTGCTGATGGGAGGCGCTCCCATGGGGGCTGGGCTGCGTACCGTCAGCTGTGGCCGGTGGTGTCGGGGGGAACGCGCGGGGACTCCAGCGGGACCACGGGAACCGGCACCTTCGACGTCTCAGGCGTCGATACCACAAACTTCCCCGAGTTCAAAAATGACTGGCCGGAGCCGATCCGGAGCATCGGCATTGTTGGTTGGAATACAGGGGGAGGGCTGTGGGTCCAGGTGAAGGCTCCTCCCGGGCAGGAGGCGAACGCCACGGCCGCCAAGGAGGTACTTTTTCAGTGGAGTCCGCGGCTCAACGAAGACAACTTGGTGATCATCCCTGTGAAGTACTCCTACGAGGAGTATTGGCGTTGGTCGATGATACTCGACCGCTTCGCCGTCGCCCGGGGCAACACCGTCGGCATCCTCTGGTCGAGGGTGGGCAGGAACTCTGAGTCATACATAACGGGTGGAGAGGCTGTCTACCCGCTGCCGGAGGTGCCTGAGGCCGTGTCACGCCCAGAGCTGGGAGTAATACACCCGGAGGATTATCGAACGACGCTCCACGTGATGACGTATGAGCTGCAGCGGACGGTGGACGCATTGCCGGTGCTCCTGCCCCTGCTGGGCATACCCGTAGACGCCGTGGGAGTCGTCGTCGAGTACAGACCGGGGCCCAAATATGTGGATGTTCCCGCCGTAAGCAGCCCTGCTGAGCCCGTTCAGAGCGAGGCTGTCCCAGAGGCCACGGAGTCCGACTCCAACGCGGAGACCACAGATGCGGTCACCGAGAGCGCTTCTGACAGCGGCGATGACGCTGCCGCTGTGATCACTCCTGCCGAGCCCGCGATCAGCGAGGCGGCCCCAGAGGCCACCGAGAGCGTCTCAGAGGACGTCGATGAGGCCGCTCCTGCGCCTGTGGTGGTAGAGCCGGCGGTGAGTGAGCAGGGATTCTCTCCCTGGCTCCTGGTCGGGAGTGCTGTGGCCATTGCTGCCCTGGGCGCGGTGCTCCTCATCGGCCTTCGCATAGCCGGACGGCGTGTCTGAAGGGGAGCGCATGGCCGGGATGGCCCGGAGGCGGCGGATGGAGCGGCGGCGCAGGTCCCCTGGCCGGTTTCGTCGATCCGACTGACGAAGATAGCACTCGCCCAGGTCTTGCACCTGGCATGGAGTCCGGCCCTCCGGTAAAACCGAGAGACATGCGCCATCCGTGCGCGAACTGCGGCAAAGCCCTCACCGCTGCCGAGGCCAAGAGCGGCAGGTACAGCTACTACGTCTGCCACTCCTTGCTCAAGCGGGGCAGCGGCACCTGCAAGACCCCCAGGCTCAACGCCAGGACCTTCGAGAAGCTCGTCGTCAACGAGATCAGAGAGAACGCGCTCACTGAATCCAACATAAGGGACCTGGTGAAGCTGCTGGATGAGGAGATGGACGGACTGGCGAGGGAGCAGCGGCAGAAGCTTCAGAGCATCGAGGAGGAGCTTGAGGAGGTGAAGCGGCGGCTGGGCCGGATATGGCACGCCATCGAGACCACCGACATCGAGATGGCCGACGCCTCCGACCGCATCAGGGAGCACCGGGACCGCAAGGAGAAGCTGGAGGCACTGGACCCCCGCATCGGAGGCCCGTTCGTGGAGGTCTGGGAGTATGGGCTAAAGATACACACCCCCAGCCCGTCCGACCCGACCGCTGAGCTGGGGTTCACCGATCCGAAGGCGTACGTAGCCCAGAGGACGGAGGAGGAAACGAAGCTGTCCAGGGAGGTGCTGATGGCGCTTCCCACTGAGCTTCCTCCAATCGAGGACCTAGTCTTTCCCGAGGCCGTAGCGGAGTACGAGAAGCTGCATTCCGACGTGAAGGAGATGTTCTGGGATCAGGTGGGGATCAAATACGCATACGGAATAACGGTGGGCAAGGGAGACTTTCCTCAGCTCACCGACAGCCAGGATGCGCTGGAAGCCCGCCATGTATGCGGCCGCCGCGCCGAGTAAGCCCGAATCCACCGAAGGAGGGCCTTGGGGACAGCCCTTGAAGAAGCCAGAGGGTGCTCCTGTGAATCTGGGCTAATGGTTTTGGAACAGAAAACCGCCCGGAAACAAGGAGCACCCAATAGATGCTGCCACAGAACAATCCCGACCGTATCCGCATCCTCTTTGACGACCATCGCCTGGTGGCCAATGCCGGCCTGCTCCTGCCGGCCACCCTCGCCCGGCACCTGGGCCTGCGAGAACTCGTCGACCATCACCTTGACCTCGGCGGAGCGCCGGGACGGGCGAACACTGGGGACAAGATGGTGACGCTGGTCGCTTCCGCGCTGGCAGGCGGCGACTGCATCGACGACGCCGATGCGCTGGGCGCTGGTGGGACGGTCGGTGTTCCAGGCTGCGTGGTCAAGGCGCCATCCACCCTGGGGACCTTCCTGCGCAGCTTCCGGTGGGGGCATGTCCGTCAACTCGACCGCGTGAGCCGCCAGTTGTTGGCCCGGGCCTGGGCCGCTGGGGCCGGACCCGGCGACTCGCCCCTGACCATCGACCTGGCCTCGACCACGCGGTAACTGGTCAGGTCGCTCTCCAGCTCAAGCTCTCCAAACAGCGCCCCGGCCCAGGCCGGACAGTCCGGCGGCAGTTCGTCGGTGGACAGTCTTTCCGGCTGGTCAGTCATGTCTTATAACCAGGTTAACCATAGATACCCAAGACGCAACATCCCATCTGTAATGCACACTCACACCTGAGATGCACCCTGAGCCAGCTCGTAGGCCCGCACCGGCGCGACCGGAGCCTCTAAGGACTTCGCCCGGGCGCGGCGGCGCGGGCCACCGCGTCCGTTCGGCCGCTGCGCGAAGGTGAGAAGCGGATGGAACGGCGACGGCGGCGTGCCATAACTGCCGTCCGACTCCCACTCATGCTGACGCCGCTTCGTCCATTCCACACTCCGGCCCGGCCAGTCCACGGCCCACAGGTCCGACAGCGCCGCGAACTTCCAGAGAGTCCGTCAGATACGGCATAAAGCGGAACTCGACAAGAAGTTGCGCGAGTTCATCGTCAAGTATGAAAGAGACCCACGGACAATGGCGAGCCTGGAGCAACAGTGCCGGGCAGTGTCGGCCAAGATGGATCGAGGAGACAAACAAGAAGCTAAAGAAGCTCTCCAACCTGGAAGAGACGTCAAAGGACCTGGCGGCCCAGGGTGTCCACCAGCGACAGGGACCAGGACCCTGAGACCCAGCTGATTGCGCTGCGTGACTTCGTCAACGCCAACGGAATAGAGGTCCACCGCGGGTACGTTGACAGGGCTCCCGCCAACGACCTGGTGCATCGGACGGCATGGCGCGAACTACTCGACGACGCGGCCAAGAAGAGGTTCAAGACCGTCCTGGTGTTCAAGTTGGACCGGGCGTTCAGGTCCGTCAAGCACATGCACGACACGTTGTCAGCCTGGGAGATGGTAGGCGTAGGCTTCCAGAGCATGAGGGAGAACTTCGAGACCACCACCGCCGCAGGCCGGCTGATGTTGAACATCCTGGGCTCTCTGGCAGAGTTCGAGCTGGAGCTGATCCGCGAGCGTGTGAAGGCGGGGATGGACAGGGCTCGCCGACAGGGCAAGCGAATAGGGCGTCCCAGGGTAACGGACCGGCGAGGCTTCGATCGTCGTTTTGGAGCTATTTTGGAGCGCCTAAGCTCGGGAGAACTATCGAGACGTAAGGCGGCGTTTGAACTGGGTATCGGCTATGCAACGCTCAAACGCCTGATCGACGCACAAGAGTCGGCTGGCTAGGCGGCTGCCTTGGAAACGCCTGTACATCCACAAAACGTGCCTCAAAACGGGTTGACGTGTATACGTTCCCGTATACACTGTACCGCCACAAATCCAGGTGCTGCCAAATACGGTGAGACAGACCTCGTCATGATCGATAACTTCCTTGAGACACTTGCCAATGCGGCCGTGGCCGTTGCAACCCGCAGGCCGAACGACGAGGACGAAGAATGAGCGACGCGAACTCCAAGAGAGCTGTGGCCTACCTCAGGGTATCGTCTATCTCACAGGTGGACGGGCACTCTCTGAACGCCCAGGAGCGGCTCTTCAATCAGCTGTGTGAGAGCCGAGGGTGGGCGGCCGTCAGGGTCTATCGGGAAGAGGGCCAGTCGGCCCACTCAGAGTCGGTGAAGAAGCGCCCTATCTTCCGCCAACTGATGGAGGACGCCAGGAGGGATCAATTCGATATCGTCGTAGTCCATACCCTTGACCGATGGTCTCGCAACCTCAGGGTCACCCTGGAGTCGCTGGCCAACCTGGCCATGCGCAACGTCGCGCTCGTCTCCATCACCGAGAACATCGACTACTCGACCCCTGAGGGGATGTTGACGACTCAACTTCTGGGGTCCTTCGCCCAGTTCTTCTCCAACATGCTTGGCACTCACGTAAGCAAGGGTCTGGATGAGAGGGCCAATGAGGGCAGACACACCGGCGGCATCCCGTTCGGATACGAATCCTGCTGGATGAGCCAGGACGGAGAGCGCAGGCGCAGATGCCCAAAAGAGCATTCCGGGGGCGTTCATCTTATTGCGTCCGAGGTTGCCGCGGTCCAGGAGATGTTCAAACGGTACTCGACGGGATCGACCACACTAAGCCAGCTCGCCGCGTGGCTGAACGCGAGCGGCTTACGGACTCGCAACACCAAGCAGCTGGCAGGCGCTGATGGCAAGCTCTCGCCCGGTCCGAAGCTATTTACCACTGCCTCAGTGAGGGGCATCCTCCATAACGCTTTCTACTCGGGTCTTGTCAGGCACAGGAAGCAACTCCGACCGGGAGCCCACGAGCCAGTCGTCGGCCAGGAGATATTCGATCTGGTCCAGGACAAGATGCGGCACAACAGCGGCAGATCAACGACCCTGAGCCCTCACCCTGAGCGTGACTATCTTCTGAAAGGGATCATCCGTTGCGCCTACTGCAAGATGCCGATGTGGGCACAGACCTATAAAAGCGGAAGAAGGTACTACCGTGAGCACAGGGAGTCTCGCAGTAACACCCAATGCCCAGCTCACGGCGGCTCGATACCGTGCCGCCTGGCTGATGAGCAGGTCGGAAGGATCGTCGAGGCCATCGAGTTGGGACCTGCATGGCAAGAGCAGCTCCTCTCGATAATCAGCGCCAGGGACGAGGTCGAAGTAGTCCAAGCCAAGCGGCGAAAGGTCCAGGAGAGGCTTCGGAGACTCGCCAAGACCTATGTCGATGGAGTTTATGATGACCAGGAGTATAAGCGGCAGAAGCGGAACCTGGAGATTGAGCTCGAGTCCCTCGTTGTGCCAAAGGCTGCCGCTGCCGCAGAGGCGGGGAAGCTGATAGAGAGGCTGCCTGAGCTATGGGCTGGTGCCAACATGGAAGAGCGTCGGAAGCTGTTGCTTGCCATGCTGGACGCCGTTTACGTTGACACGAAAGACGCCCGTTCGGTCGTCGCCATCAAGCCCAAAGCTCCGTTCAGGCCGGTCTTCCATCTGGCAACCACCCGTGCCGGCTCCGGCGTATCTCTTACGCCTGGTCCTGACCGGAAACAACAGGAACGTACCGAGCGCGTATTCGAGGCCGCCTTCTCATAGCTACGGCTCGGTCCTGTCCGTTCCACCCGCCATAGCGAAGCACCGCCCCAGCCTGCTGTTCCGCACCTGCTATAGTGCCTATGCTCCAAAAGGGGGCCGTCTTGCGTCGTAGCTGCCACGAGCCGTAATATCAGCCGTACCAAAAGGACTCCCTTTCTGGGCGTCTCATTGGATGGCGCTTCAGGTGATGTCATGGACCAGGCAGCAGGAGATCTCCAAAGATGACGCTGGGCCACGGCCGAAACATCGCGAGCGTCTCCTGGGGCGACCACCTGACCTTCGGCGAGGCCGTCGGCCTGCTTGACACCCCCGACAAGCTCCGCCGCCGCCTGGAGGTCTGGCGCGACGAGTTCGGCACGGGGACCCTCCACTGGAGACACGGTCGAGGCCAGAAGGCGACCTCGGATATCCCGTGTCGACGCAGCTGGCCGACGGAAGCATCCTTACCGTGTACTACATTACGGAGCCAGACGGCATTACGCACGCAGCATGCTGCCGCTGGGAAGTCTAAGCACAGCCTCAATCCAGCGTTGCGCGGCCGGGTCAGACCAGGGTCACTCGAAAACGTTTGGCAGCTAGTGTTCGTGGTGGAGACGGGGGAGGGTCGAACTGCACTTGGAACACGAGCTTCGACTTGCTGGCTTAGAGATTGACGGTGGCGTTGGAATTGTCGGCTCCGGCGGCCGGGGCCAAGGCCGCCATAGCCGCCTCCCACTTCGCCAGGTCGTTCGGATCGGCGTCCCATCGGTCGAAGGCCGCCAGCTCCGGCGGCATTTTGACGCGCAACGAAGGATGCGAGTCTAGGATTCCGTCGCGGTTGGACATGTAGCCCCTCCTTTGCAGGGGATGTGGCCCGGGCCACCACACGGGTTTTTCAACGCTCTCGAAGGTACCGCAAACACCACCGCGAGTCTAGGATTCCGTCGCGGTTGGACATGTAGCCCCTCCTTTGCAGGGGATGTGGCCCGGGCCACCACGCGGGTTTTTCAACGCTCTCGAAGGTACCGCAAACACCACCGCGAGTCTAGGATTCCGTCGCGGTTGGACATGCAACTCTCCTTGTAGGGGTATCGTGTAGGCGCACCGTGGCCCGGGCCACGACGAGACCCACCACAATGATACCGAGCATCAAGGCGATCGAAGGGAGATCGCTGGACACGCTCAGTTGAACGGAATAGGCGGTTAGCCGAAAGGCGAATAGGCGGTCGAAGAGCTCCAGAAATGCAAACATGCAATGGTGCAAGCAATATGTAATGGGTGGATTTCTGCCTCTGGGGTGAGTATATATCTACTACACCATGCAGTACGAGATCAGCGGGTCGGTGCTGGCAGGGCAGATCACAACCACGACCTGGGCGGGGGCTCCATCGAGGACCTGGGCCTGGTCCAGGGCGATCGGTGGGGCCGGCCGCGGCATCGGTGGGGCTGGCCAGTTCGCGTCGTGGACCAGGGCGGCTCAGCTCAGGACCTCGACCTGGGCGGAGGCAGCGGTGGCCCGGGCCACGGTACCCCCCAGGCGTTCAACTCTGCGGTGGACCTGCCCAGGGCGCGCCTTGGGCGAAGGCAGCGGTCGATCGGGCCTGGGCGCGCCGTGGACCAGGGCGGCTCAGCTCGCGACGTCGGCCTGGGCGGTGGCTCCGTCGAGGACCTGGGCATGAACGCCTCCACTCTGGAGCGCATTCGCTTTGCTGCTGCCAACAGGCTGTGTGTCGACGTGGGTTACGAGGGGGACGTGCAAAGGGTGGAGCCATACTCACTGCGCAAGGCTCGCGGCGGCAATGTTGTGCTATATGCCTGCGAGGCCGGCTCCTCCGAATGTGCTACCTATCGAACTGGCGGCATTTCGGAGGTTGAGGTCACAAGGCAGACGTTCGTTCCGAAGTACGCCAACGAGCTGCTGTCGCCGGGCCGCTAGGGTTGAACGGTCCGGTCAGCCAAATAAACTAGCCTGGAGAGCATGGCCCCATGGCGTCGCCCAGACAGTGGCGTGATAGACTACAGCCCATCCACATCTCGAAGATGGTTCTGCCTACCGTCAACTTAGGCCCACCTGAGAGGGCTTGAACCCGTAGGGCAGTTCGGCAGACCTGTTTTTCAATCCACCACAGATGGGAGGTCTGTAGCTCCGCAGGCTGTTGCCACCTATTCAACCTCAGTTGCATCCAAATCGACTGCCCATGAGAACCGTACTCTTTTGTGTTGATTGGAAGACGGAGAACTCATACAGCGGTTATGGAGCGGAGAATTGGCGCGGCCTAACCGGACACACATGGTTATCCGATAAGCAGTTGAGGGGAGAGAGAGCCGGACCATGGCTCGATCGGGTCCAGCTTGGCGCTGTAATGGCGCACCCTTACGCCGTAGGAGAAATCCCTGTGGTTGACCAACAGACGTGATGACTCGGCAACTCATCATCGACCAGCTTTTTGATCTGGACGCAATCCTGGAAGGAGCACAGGATTTTCGCTGGCGTCCGTGGAAAGATAACTGGCACTCCGGCGTGCTAGGCGGGAACCTGATTCACATCCGGCAAATCGACCATGGCGTGGAGTATCGGCCAGACTCCGACCTGGACGCGCTGCTGAGGTCCTACTTCCGGCTGGATGACAATATTGACTCCATCCATGCTGACATCTCCTGTCGCGACGATAATGTCGCTAGGCTGCTGACAAAGCATCCGCATCTGCGAATCCTGCGGCAACCGGACCCTTGGGAGTGCGTGGTTGCCTACATCTGCTCGGCTAGGTCCAGGATCTCCAAGATCATCACGAACGTGGAGGCGATATCAAAGGCGCTGGGACGGCCAGTAGAGTTGGACGGCGAGATGCGCCACACATTCCCTACGCCAGAGATGGTGCTCAACGACGACGTGGGGCGCTTGAAGGAGTTGAATCTAGGCCTCGACCGCCATTCCAAGGTAATTGCTGCCGCCGAGCGGATGCGCGACGGCAAACTGGACCTGTGCTACCTGGCGCGGCCGCAAGTGTGCTACGCCGAGGCTAAACGGCGACTTATGGGCTGTTATGGTATCGGAGATAAGGTTGCGGACTGCATCGCGCTGTTCGCGCTGGATAAACTGGAAGCGTTCCCGGTAGACGTATGGGTGGAAAGAGCCATGGCACGATATTTTCCTTGCCAGAGACAGCCCACCGGAGATGAGTTGGTGATGTGGGCGCAGGACCGTTTCGGAAAGTATGCTGGCTATGCCAATCAACTCCTGTTTCACGAGCAACGGACGAACGGCGGTACGGCGCAAGACATAGAAGGACATAGATCCTACGCCTAATCGAACAGCGCCGTGGCAGCAGCCCGAGCACAGCTTTGCTCATCATCGACGGCAACTAGATGGCCTGCACATCTAGGTCAGCGGTTCCATCCAACTACACAATCTAGAACCTTCGTATTGAAGGTTAGGCTGGCGGTGTGGATGCAGGGGTGTCTTGCATCGCATCAAACGGCTCCCAACGCATGTATCCGCATCTGTACCGTGGAGCGTCAGCGCCCCTTGCTTTTCGAGCGGGCTGCCGGTCACCCATGCACTCTGGTAGGCTCCCTCCGTGGCACTCACCGACCGGCAGATGCTCCACTTCCTCAGCTAGATGCCGTTCATCGACGCGCCAGAACTGGCGGGCGTCCTCGGCGAGGCACCCGCGACGGAACACCGCGCACTGACCGGCCTGCTGGCCGACCGCATTGTCGGGCGCGTGAGCCACGGGACCGCCTCTACCGTCGAGCCAGAGATACTACCCGACGGCCAGTGGCATCGGCGAGGTTGCCGGGTTCCTCAGCTTTGCGACGCCCTCGGACTTCGTGCGAGCTGGAAAGACGGGACCTTCGCCTTTGGTGTCACCCCACGTGGGTGTTCGGACGCTCGTACCGTACGCTGGAGACCGTGAGCTCCCACGGCAGCCCCGGCGGAAGGCTTCGCACGGAGTCGCCGAGTCGGAAGCGGGCATCGATACCCCGTCCGGAGCGGATGGCGCAGGCTGCGCCGGCCTTCGGCATCAGCCCGTCTGAGAAGCGGACGCTCGACCTCGTGACCGACCACCCGATGGTCCCCCGTGGGCATCTAGCCGTGTGGCTCGGCGTCTCGGAGTAGAGTCCCAGGAAGTGGTGTAAGAGGGAGAGGGTCTGGAGAAAGAGAGACCCACAAGCCGGGCGCGGTGGAGCCGGACCCGATCCGCGGACTGATCGAAGCTGCCGTGGATGGTCAGAGCACCGTAGTGGAGTACGAACCTGATACCAACCTGCGCGACACAGAGCAGGTGCCGCTTCTCAACGAAGGCGGCATTGAGGCTTTCATCCGCCGCGAGGTGCTGCCCTACACCCCGGACGCCTGGTACGCCCCCGACAGCGTCAAGATTGGCTACGAGATCAGCTTTACCCGGCACTCCAACAAGCCGCAGCCGTTGCGCCACCTGGAGGAGATACGGGCTGACATATTCGCGCTGGAACAGGAAACTGAGGGACTGCTGGCGGAAGTCATTGGGGGCAGGACAGCATGAGTGCAATCCCTTCCCTCCCCGAAAGTAGTGTTGAGTCGCTGGCCAGGCTGCTCGCAGAATGTGGAACTGGGTCAGACATTGGCCGGGTGCTGGCTGATCGCGGCATTCATGATGGTTCCGGCGAGTCGACTAAGTGGAAGAGGTTGTATTGGGTGTTCTTGAACATCCAGCGCCAGGACCGCTGCGCCAATCGAATACTCGACTTCATTCAATCCTTCCTGGCTCCAGCTCGATTCGTAGGTAGAAACGACGAATTCGAACAAGATCGAATCGCATTGAACACTGTCTTAGCCTTCTCAGGGCTCGAGTATGGGCCTGATGGCCAGTTTCGGAATCGAACGACGGCTGCGACTCTTAGTGAGGCAGAGCGACGAGCTAACGGAATCAAAGCCAAGTTTCAGGGAAGGTGAACCACGTCAACCATTTTGTCCGGTGCGTCAATTATTCTGGCCGGTCTGACTCCTTGTTTACCCGACGATTCTGTGCCGCATTGGTCCTGTAGCTCGGCACGTCGAACTCCAGTATCACCGAGTGATGCACGATCCTGTCTATTGCCGCCGCGGTCGCCATTGGGTTTGCGAACACCTTCTCCCACTCACTGAACACCAGGTTCGAGGTGATTCCCAACGACCGACGCTCGTAGCGCTCGGCTATCAGGGTGAACAGCACCTCTGACTCCTCGGCCCCCTGCGGCAGGTACCCGAGGTCGTCGATGACCAGCAGATCGAAGTTGTCGAGCTTCCTGAGCATCCGCGGCAGCTCCAGGTCTCGCTTCGCGGCCAGCATGTCCTGCACCAGTCGGTATGCGGGGATGAACAGCACCGAGTGACCGGACTCGACCAGCCTGTGTCCGATGGCGCACATCGCGTGGGTCTTGCCGGTGCCGGGCATCCCGAACGCCAGCACGTTGACGCCACGGTCGGCGAAGGCACCCTCGCCGAGTCTGTTCAGCTGCTGTCTCAACTGTACCGAGGTCCTGTCGTGCTCGAAGGTGTCCCAGGTCTTGCCGGCCGGCAGCTTCGACGCTCTCCTCAGGCGGTCCACCCGTCTGACCCTCCTGTCCTCAGCCTCCTGCTCCATCACCTCCACCAGGGTCGCGAGAGCATCGGCATGACCGGCCTCGCTGAACCTGCCGACGGTCTCGGCCGCAAGCGTGGGCAGCTTGAACTGCCTGCACAGCTCCCTGACACGTTCCGCCACTGCGCTCGGTGCACCTGTATCAACCATCATCGTGCACCTCCCACCAGCAGCCGGTCGTATACACCGAGGTCCACCGTACCTGACAGCTTCAGGTCCGGTACCGGTGGAGGAGCAGGCGCAGACAGCCTGCGCACCATCGCGTAGTCGAAGCTCAGACCCGACTCAAGCAGTCTCCCGAGCGCCCTGTCCACCTCCGACTCCATGGTCGTCGCGGCCAGGTGCAGGATACGAACATACTCGACATCGGCACGCTCTCCTCTCCAGCCACACAGCGCGTCGTACGCCAGCCTGAACGTGTGAGTAGGGAACATCTGCTCCCTGAAGCGGTACCGGGCGAACGCCCCTGGCTTGCGAACCAGTGATCCGATGATATGCCGGTAGTCGATCTGCGCCTCGCCGGTGCCGTGTACCCGCTCCATGCTCTCGACGAGGTGGCCCTTGTAGCACACTTCGATGTGGTCTGCGTACAGCCTGACGTCAACTACCACGCCTATCAGCCGAGATGGCACTGAATATGTCCGGTTCGCCACTCTGATCGTGCTCCACCTGCGCACCCTGACACGGTAGTTGACGTACTCCGGCACAGGCGCCGGCGGCAGTGGATGCAGGTGACGACGCTCACTGTTCAGCTTGGAGCTCACCAGCCTGTTGCGCCGGTCGACGACCCACCTGACGAACGTCCTGTACTCTTCCTCCGAGTCGAAGTCCCTGCTGCCCCTGAGTATCAGGGCCTGGCCCAGGGCGTTCTTGAGACGACGGTGTCTCTGCTCGACAACGCCGTTCTCGTGCGAGGAGCGCGGATTGGTCCTGGTGGCCTCCACTCCATAGTGGGCCAGTACCGCCTCGTAACTGGCGTTCATGGCACGGCCCCTGCTGTCCCTCAGCTCGTGTGTCGCCGCAGACAGGTTGTCGGTGCGGACCACCCTCGGTACGCCTCCCAGCTCCCACAGCGCTCCCTGCAGTCCCTTCACGAGCGCCGCGAACGTCTCTCCGAAGCACACCTCGGCATAGCTCCACCCAGAGTGGCTCAGCACCAGGTGGAACAGCAGATGCCTGAAGGGCTCCCCACCTATGGTCACCCCAAGCCCCGAACAGTGGGTGAAGTCCACCTGCGCCTCACGTCCCGGCGGATGATCCTGCTGGGAAGTACACCTCCCTGTCCGGCCCGTGAAATGCCCTGTAGTCGCGGATCCGGCGCTGAAGCGTCCTCAGATGGGAACTGCCGAACCTGCCGGGGTGTCTCTCGTCGAGCCACTCGAGGATGGTTGTCGCACTCAGCTCACCCTCGGGATCGGACCGAAGCAGTGGCTCTATATCACTCTCCCACACGTCAGCGAATGGGTCCGGCCTCGTCCTCCAGCCGCTTCTGTTCCTACTCCTCCCTGAAGGCAGCGCTCCCCGCTGCCATCTCCTTACCGATCTCTCACTCGTGGCGGACGCTGCCGCCGCTGCCTGCTGTGTCTTACCTTCCATCAATTTCTGCCTCAGTAGAACTACCTGTTGATCCGTGATCAATCTGGCACCTCCTGGGTACCAGATCATCCTATCTACGGACCGGCCAAAATAGTTGTCGTCCGGTCAGAATGATTGTCGCTGTTCAGAAGGCGTATCCATCCTGAAGTATTGAGGTACTGTCAAGCCGAACTGATGCAGCACAACTACTTCCACGCTGTCTTTGAGGCTTCAAAAGGCCTTGCCCAACGGATTCGTGACAAGTCAGGTGTCGATGGGGATGGCGCAAAGCTCGTGGATAGCGTCTTCTCGGTCAATGGACCGGCTCTGGCATTCAACACACTACAGACCGAAATAGAGAAGAGCGAACACAAAGGGTTCACCACCCTACTGAAAGGTTGCTTTGCAGGTGTGAGGAACCCCCTCGCGCACGAGCCAAAAATAATGTGGGACGGTGAGGACGATGCGGCGGACTATTTGACGCTGATCTCGCTCCTCCATCGGAAGTTGGACGATTGCGTACCAACTGGATTGGGGGGGTAGCCAATGACTGCCACCTCTCACCCCTATCCTGCCTACAAGCCATCCGGCATTCAGTGGCTGGGCGAAGTACCTACGCATTGGGAGCTGGCCCCTAGGAGCCTGTCTGAGGATTGACCAACTGACCCTGTTGATCGGCCAGGATTCCCCTGTGGCTACACATCCTGCGTGGTGCGGATGGACATATCCGGGTCGTCTCTCGAAAACCCCACTGCCCATGGCCTGGCACGACTCCTTGTTGTTCCCAGTGGCGCCTTTGCCCCTCACATTGCCGGAGATCCCGGCCCCGAAACGGAACAGCTTCAGCAGGTTGTGGCCGGCGCAGATGAGCAGCCATTCCCGGTTCACCTTCGCCAGACCCCGCAGCAGGAACTGCCGGAAGCCCCGGCCCTGCTTGATCTGGCCGAACACTGGTTCAACCGTCTCCATCCGAAGGGCGTAGCGCTCACGTCCTCGTTTCGTCCGCAGCTTGCGCCGCATCCGGTCCCTGACGGACAGTCCCTTGGGTATGCGGCCACGGGGCGCCGGCTCCAACACCCTGCCGTGGCGGGTCTTCACCTTCCCTGGCACCTTGGGTCCGCCTACGACGACGTGTACATCACGGCTGAGTGCCTCAGGCAGACCAGCGACGACCAGGATGCCGACGGATTTCGGGACTGTCTCTACGATATAACCTGGAGTGGCGCCATCGGAAACAACTACAGCTTCGACGAAAACGGCGAGGTGGTCGGCCTCTCTAGGGTGGTGGTTGAAGTCCTTCCCCACGCAGAGAGGACAGAAGAGAACTATGGTTACAGGGTTCTGAGCGGTGGTCAAGGGAAGTAGTTCCGATGGGAATGCGCGAAGCGCTCTGCGATAGCGAGGGTGCATACAGACGGGCCCATCTGAGAAGGCTCGAGCCGACCACTAGGCCTGGGGGTGGCACACCCATCTGTCGGAGCCATACTCCCCACCGGATTCTCTTATGATCTCATTATCGCTGACGGCCTACAGTGGAATACCGTGGACAGGTGTATCGCCGTGAGTGGCATTCCAAACTTGAGCCCCACAGGAACCGTATTCACTTCCATGTAATTGGTAGCATAGGCGAGATGAAAGTCTTAATCGGCATCTTTCATGAACACTTGGCAACCTGAACCAGATTGGGACGAGTCCGCGGGAAGCGCGCCCTTTAGTTAGCGTCTAGCAATGCGACCTAGCTTTAATGGGCCCAGCTCGACCGCCCAAGAGTACCTCAGTTTTCCGTAGTTATTGTGTCTGCCGGATGAGGATTTCCTTGAAGGGGGCCGTGGTCCTGCTGGCCTCGTCGATCATCTTGCGGAACTGCGGGCGGTCGGCGATGCGTCCGCTCTCGGCCTCGTCGATGAACTCGCGGGCGACCAGGTAGCCGTTCTTCTCGGCGTAGTCCCTGAGCGCTCTGAGCTGCGCGGCCACTGACAGGTCCACATCCTGCCGGTCGCTTGAGACCCTTGCGTAGAGGGCCACGGGCGTGCAGTCGTATCGTTCAATCATCCGTTTCTCCTCCTTGTCTCTTCCTGTTCGGTTCGGCGTGAGCGCCGCCTCTGCATCCGCTCCTGTCTGCGCCACTCCCTCTCCTCCAGGTAGAGGCGGAACGCCTCGCGCAGAAGCTCGCTCACGGTGCGGCCCTCCTCCTCGACCACCTGCCTCAGTTGCTCGTCCATCTCCGGTGGCAGGGAGAAGGTGATGACCTTTGTGGTCCTGGGCATGTTTCTTTGCCCCTCATAGTAATACTGAGTCATGCCATTACCATAAACGAACCGGCGGGTCGTTGTCAAGGGGCCTCTGGCGTATTGTGATAGGTCAGTGATTGTGACACCCCTTAACTGTTCAGTGAAAATGTCACCATGGAGACAATCACATTGAACAGGAAAGAGCAGCAGCGGATCATAGTCTTGAATCGGGTGGAGAGTAGAGAACTGACGGCCGCCCAGGCGGGTGAGCTGATGGGTTTGTCAGTGCGCCAGGTCCGTCGGTTGTTGGCGGCGTACCGGCGGGAGGGAGTGGTCGCCATCGCCCACGGCAATCGTGGCCGCCGGCCCCCGCATACGAGGGAACGGTGCCGGTGGCGTCGTCTATCCCGCCGATGAGCGTGAGCCAGGGACCGCGTCCTTGGAGCCAGTCGTGGCGGCTGCCGTAGGCTGACCGCTAAACGGGCCTCCAAGGAATCATTTGAAGGTGTCTAATGGCCAGATATATCATCACCTACGACCTTTCAAGCCCAGGGCGCAATTATGAAGCCTTGTATGATCGTATCAAGTCATACGATACGTGGGCACACATCACAGAATCTTCGTGGGCCATAGTGACACAGAAAAGCGCGGCGGAGATCCGCGACCATCTAGTGTCCTGAGTTATGAATCCGATGACAAAATCGGGCGATGGTAGCTAGTAGCTGGTCTGCGGTTTTGGTCCAGATGAAGGGCTTTGAGGCAGCGTTGTGCTGGTCAATGTACTGTTCGATGGCTTGCTCCAGTTCCCGAGTGCTGCGGAACACCCCGCGGCGCAGTTGCTTCTCTGTCAGCACCGCGAACCAGCGCTCCACCTGGTTCAGCCAAGAGCTGCTGGTGGGGGTGAAGTGCAGGTGATAGCGCGGCCGCCGGGCCAGCCAGCGCTGGATGGCGGGGGTCTTGTGGGTGGCGTAGTTGTCCAGGATAAGGTGCACGCCGAGGTCCGGGGGTACGGTCGCATCGACCCGGTCGAGGAAGCGCCGGAACTCCGTGGACCGGTGCCGACGGTGGCAGGCGCCGATGACCTCTCCCGTCTTCACGTCGAGGGCGGCGAAGAGAGAGGTCGTACCATGACGACGGTAGTCATGGGTCCGGCGCTCGATCTGCCCCGGGCGCATGGGCAACAGCGGGGCCGTCCGGTCGAGGGCCTGGATCTGGGACTTCTCGTCGACACACAGGACCAGAGCCCGCTGGGGTGGGTTGAGATAGAGCCCCACGATGTCACGGACCTTCTCGATGAACAGAGGGTCAGACGAAAGTTTGAACGTCTCGGTCCGATGCGGCTGCAAGGTAAAGGCCCGCCAGATACGGCTGATGGCGCTCTGACTCAGGCCGGTACGCGCAGCCATGGAGCGCGTGCTCCAGTGGGTTGCATCCGCCGGCGTCGTCTCCAGGGTGAGGGTCACGACCCGCTCCACATCGGTGTCCGTGATGGAGCGGTGGGCCGCCGGGCCGCGGCTCGTCAAGCAGGCCGTCGAGGCGGCGTTCGATGAACCGGGCCCGCCACTTCCCCACCGTTTGCTTGGCCAGACCGATCTCCCCGGCCACGACGGTATTGGTCTTGCCCTCGGAGCAACGGAGAATGATCCGGGATCGCAGAGCCAGCGCCTGGGCAGTGGTTGGACGCCGCTTCCAGCGCTCGAGGCTCTCGCGTTCGTCGGAGGAAAGGTGCAAGGGAGGAATGGGGCGTCCGATGGCCATGGTGACCTCCATGAGCGTTTCGTGGAGGGTACACCCCAGCAAGTACTTTTGCAATGAGTTCATAACTCAGGACACTAGGAGAAGTCTTGGATAACAACGACAAGCTCCTAGTAGGAAAGCTAGGCACTTCTGCCATGGAGAGGGCTGAGGGACGAGATATCCCAGTGGTTGAAGGACAACCCTCCCGAGGTCGCAAGGTCCTGCCAGCAGACCACGTTTTATCGAAGACAGTTGGATTCCCAAACAGTTTCGTTACTCAGCTACGCAATCTGATACAAGTTAGCTGCGAGTCGCTTGACGGTAGACTGCTAGCCTATAGCGGGAGGTACTACTTGAATGAGACAGAATGATAACGCAGCCCAGTAACAGCCTCTCGCTGAAAGCGCGAGCCATCAAGTCTTTCCCATCTGTGTCAAGCAGACCTGATACTCTCCTAACCTCATTGACGACACACTTGTATGCCTCAAAGATGATTCTCTCGTAAAAAGTCTGTGCAGGTCGAATTAGAACAACCGTACCCTTGCCTGGGTACAATATACAGTCTCTGTTCCGTGTCCTACCCCAACATACGGTAGCGCTCACATGTGCTAAAGCGCTGGAACTTCCTCAAAACGGGTTTTTACGAGGGAATCAAAGATGGCTTGAGCATAATGACTACTTGCAAATAGCGAACGGCTCACCTCGACAATAGAGAGATGGAGGCTCAGAGCATCGAACAGTTGAACGGGCGGTTGCAGTTCAAGATCACGCCCGGGGTCGGCGGATCTATTGGAGGAAACCTCATGATGGGTGTCGAGACATTTGTCTTGCATGTGTTCTCTCGAAAGTTGTCGTGGCCCGAGAATGGTCCCTCAGGGCATCAGGGTTAGCATATGAACTTGGGGACTGCCATACGGGCCATGAACGTATTGATCCGGGCAGCAGTCCCTGTCAGGCTCCCGCCCGAACGCGGCACGTGGGGCTAGCACCTGTTGGGACCAGTCCGGCTGCTCGACTTGATGGGGAAGGTTTGGGTCCGTTGCCCCGGTATACCGAAGCTGGCGCGTGCCATACTTGATTATCGCACGGATAACCCGTAGTGTGTATATGTGTTAAGCGTGAGAAGGGCAAGTCCTCTGACCACGCCGAATGACAGACATACGCCATACACACAGTCTAGACCTGTATAAGTCGAGAGAAGAGCAACGATGCCAACAACCAAACACGAGGCATTCTTTCGCCGCCATTCGGTATTCACTGGGGAGGAGTTGGCTGAGTATCTCTCCTCTGGCGGCGAGGCCGGGGCAAGAACGCAAGAATCTCTCGTTGCCTACCACACCAGGACCGGCCGCCTAGTTCGTGTTCGGCGAGGGCTGTTCGCCGTCATCCCAGCGGATGCCGAGAGTGACACCTACCCAATAGACCCCTTCCTTGTCGCGTCCAAGCTCACGCCGGATTCGGTTCTGTCGCACCACACGGCGCTGGAGTTCCACGGGCGGGCCTATTCGGTCTGGCAGCAATTTACCTACCTAGCATCGCGGCCGCTGGAGCCGCTGACCTTCCGTTCCCAAGCCTACCGGGGAGCCAGATTCCCGGAGACGCTTGTCCGTTCTGGCTCGGAGCAGTTCGGCGTGTCGATGGCAGAGCGTGCTGGCATGCCGTTACGGGTCACGAGTCTTGAGCGCACCTTGGTGGATGTTCTGGATCGCCCGCACCGTTCAGGTGGCTGGGAGGAGATATGGCGCTCTCTGGAGTCGGTGGAGTTCTTCGACCTCGACAGGATCGTGGAGTATGTCCTTCTGCTTGGGAATGCGACTACGGCGTCGAAGGTAGGCTACTACCTGGACCAGCACCGCGAGTCTTTGATGGTTGAGGAGCGCCATCTCAAGACGCTCCGTAGTAAACGCCCACGGCAGCCCCACTACGTCGACCGTAGGAGAAGTGGGGACGGGAGCCTGGTAACCGCATGGAATCTGGTAGTCCCGACCGAGGTGGTTGAGCGGTCCTGGGCTGAGGTGACATGAGAGTTTCTCCTGAGAGGCTGGCGTCAGATGCGGTGGTGACTGGATTCCGGCCGGATGTGCTGGAGAAGGTCATTCACCTGCTGGGATTGCTTGATGCCATCCGCAGCCATCCGTTCCTAAAGGGAAAGCTGGCCCTCAAGGGAGGGACTGCACTGAACCTCTTCGTATTCGACGTACCGAGACTGTCTGTTGACATCGACCTGAACTACGTGGGCGCCGAAACCACTGAAGCCATGCTGGATGAACGTCCCAGGATCGATGAGGCGATTCAGGCCGTTTTCAGCCGGGAGGACTTCGGCATCAGGCGGATTCCTGAAGCACACGCAGGAGGCAAATGGTCGCTTCGCTACCAGGCAGCTTCCGGGCAGAGTGGCAGAATCGACGTGGACATCAATTACATGTTTCGGGCGCCCATGTGGCCTGTCACGACTTTGGACTCCCGACCTGTGGGTAGCTGGCGGGCAACGGAGATCCCGGTGGTGGATATTCACGAGCTTGCGGCAGGGAAACTTACAGCCCTCTTGGCTCGACGGAGGGCGAGGGACCTATTCGACAGCAGCCTCATCTTCTCCTTGGACGAGCTCGACATTGGAAAGCTGAGAACCGCCTTTGTCGTTTACGGGGCAATGGTCAGAAGAGACTGGCGCACCGTCTCGATCGAAGATGTGGCATTAGACCCCGAGGAACTGTCCAGTCAGCTCGTGCCTGCGCTCCGTGTAGATGATATGCAAGGTCTTGATGCGGCCATCTATGGCGAAACTCTAGTGCGCGAATGCCAGCTGGGGCTGTCTAAGCTCTTGCCTCTAAACAACGCGGAACGTGCATTCTTGGACCTGTTGCTCGACGAAGGGAAGATTGACGCTACGCTTCTGACCCACGACGAAAGGCTCCAGGAACGCATCCAAGCTCAACCTCAACTTGAATGGAAGGCCCAGAACGTGCGCCGCCACAAGGGACTGGCTTGATCGTGACCACAACAACAAGTGCCATTGCGAGTCGGTGTCCTCAACTGTCGAGCGCACTTGCCCACACTATTACACGCGGTCGCAGCCTAACACCGCTGGACTGGTGAAAATGAACTTCGAGTCCGACCTAGTGGTTCAACTTTTTTGTATTGATGGGTAGAGTGACTTTAGTTTGATGCGCGCATCCTCGGTAGTGAAGCGCCAATCCACTCGTATCACATCCCGGTTGCGTTGATTCTGCCAAGCATTGACCTCGCCGCGCAGGATGTCTTGATTGGCAATCCGTCGGTCCAGGCACTGTAGAGCCAGCACACCGATCTCTATCTCCGCCATATTCAACCAACTCCCGTGTTTGGGAGTGTAGTGTATCTCCAGTCGCTCAGCTATACGCCTCGCCTCAGCAGGCTCGAATGCCTCGTATAGCGAGGACAGCTTGTGAGTGTTGAGATTGTCCATTACCAGCACGATCCGGTCTCTGTCGGGGTAGTCCTCGTCGACCAGTTTCTTTATCACATGCGCCCAGTCCACCTTCGTGCGACGCTCTCTGACCTCGACTCGGCGCCATCCGTCCAACGGTGCAAACAGCATGAACAGGCTGCTCACTCCACGTTTGCGAACGGAACGGGCGAGGCCAGCACAGCGACCTGTCTCGGAGACGGCACATGTCCGGCCACGGGCAAGGACGGCCAACACACCCGAGCCGTCCAGTTCGACGGCGTGGACGACCACGTCAGTCTGCCCCCTCTCGGCGATAGCTTCGAGCAGTATGCACTGGCGTTCTGGCTGAACGTCGTCTCGCTGCCGACGGCGGGCAACCGGATGTATATCCTCGATACCGATCGCACGGCTGCGGGCGCGTTGGACATCTACTTGAACGATGCCGGCAACGTCGTCTTCGAGGTCAACGGCGCCGTCACCCAAGAGGGCGGCCCCCACACCACGAGCTTCTCGTTCGCCGGCAACCTGAATAGCTGGCACCACTTCGCCTTCAACTACCTGAAGCATACAATCGGCACCGGATTCTCGGCGGCGTACGTCGACGCCGCCAACGACAACCCGTCCTTCGACTCCAACTTCGGGTATGACACCGCCGATGAGATCTTCGTTGGGCCTGGTCGTCTGGGCAACGACATCGGCGGGGATGGCCCGTACGATGGTCTCCTTGACGAGTTCGTGTTCTTCAACGACGACACCCTACAGGCGCACACTTCAATAAGGCAGAGCGAGATCAAGAAGGTCCACGACGGCGAGTATAGTTTCAAATGGGAATTATATACAAAACTAGCCAAGCTCCCTCTTTTGCTCCTGCTCCACGTCCCGGAGGGGTCGCTGCTTCAGCAGTTCCTTAGCCAGGGTTTCCGGTCTTATTTGCAGCTTGGGTAACTCCCGGCGCGGACGCCCGATGCGCTTCTTATGCTTCTTCGGCATTACGCACTCTTCTTCTACACGATTATGGGAAACGCGGATTGTGGGTTGAGGCGACGTGTGAGCGTGGCAACGTCAGGAATCGCTGATGCGCTTAACAGGTCGGTCCAACATGCACTGCCGTCCGTTGAATGCACCGGGCCAGCGTACAAGCGTAAGTCCGTCGGGTCATCAACACAAACTAGCCAGAATGTCAAGGGGCTTGGCTAGTTTTGTATATAATTCCCTATCAAATTGGGGGGGTCGGGCCAGGTCATCCCTTCGCTGCTCCTCAGGTTTGACGACGTCGCGGAGCGCGATCCCACTGTGTTCCTCGGCGATGGGAACGACGACCCGTTGACGTGTGACAGCGTGTCGACCTGCCCTACTTTGACGGACGGGTTAAACGGCCTTGGCGCCTCCTTCGATGGGGTCAACGATTACATTCCCCTCCACATAGGCAGCAACCTACACGACCAGAGCATCACCCTGGACATCAAGCTCGACCAGCTACCGTCTGCGGGCAACGTCGCGCAACTGCTCAGCACCGACAGTAGCGCCGCCCGCGCCTCACAGATCTATATCAACTCGGCGGGGAACATCGTGGCGGACCGTGGCGGCGACACGCACACCAGCGATTTCAGCTTCGCGGGCAATCTCGGCATATGGAAGAACGTGCAGGTACTTTACTCCAGTCAAACAAGCCGGGGCGTCGGGGGCTACAGGTCCGAATTCAAGATCGACGGGCCAGGTCAACGGGTTCGATAGGAGCTACAACTGCCCTCGAGCCGACTGCACGAACGTCACAACGCAGTTTGGCCCTGGCCGGATCGGCAACGACCTGGCCGGGTCCAGCCCGCTCGACGCCACCATCGACAACCTGTCGATCAACGGGATTGGCACGTACACCTTCGACATTCCGTTGTCGGCCGAGATCGCGCTCATCAACGAGATAACCGACGCCCGGGCCGCCTTCTGCGCCGACTTCGAGTCCTGCCCGACCCTCACCGACGCGGGGGCGTTCGGCGCCGCCCTCTCGTTCGACGGCGATGACGACTACCTGTCCATGAGCGGCGTCAACTTCCTCCAGTCGGACTACACCGTCGGTGCTTGGTTTAAGACGGCTTCCGCCGATGCCGTTACCATTCTTGCCGGTGCCGACCCCGATGATGGCGACCTTCGGTTCGTTCTCCTCACCAACGGGAGCGGTCAGATCGTTCTCCTCCAAACCAACTCGTTAGGCAACCTCGGTGTTCGTATCGGCCCTCCCTCAGTGATTTTGAATGATGGTGAGTGGCACTATGTGACGGCGGTAAGGGAAGACGGGGCTAACACCCTGTACATAGATGGGGCGGTCGTCGCAACTGGCAATCTGGGCGTCGGCCCCGATCCGCAGCCGATCGACGTAACCATAGGTCGCCTACTCGTGGATGACGATCGCTACTTCGAAGGACTCATAGACGAGGTCGTTATCATTCCGTCGGCGGTCGACAGCGATGGCGTCCACACTCTGATGAACAGCACCTATCCCACGATCTCCATCGACGACGACTTCCTCACGTTGGAGGCCGGTCCACTTAGCTCGATCACGTCGAACGGAACGGCGCAGGTCGACGAGAACGCGATCAGCGGCGTGCAGCGCTTCGAGCAGGAGGTCGAGGCGGCTCTCGAGCTTCAACAGCCGATCGATTTTCCGATTCTGGACGGCAACGTCGCCTCGCTGCAGCTCTTCCTGCCGTTCGAGGACGTTCCCGGAGTGACGGTATTCGAGAACGTGGTCGGCGACGATCTTACGTGTCTTGGCGACTCCTGTCCCACCGCCGGGCTCCGCGGAATCATCGATCGCGCGGCGTTCTTCGACGGCCTCGACGATCACTTCGAGACGAGCCCGGTCGGCTTCGATATAAGCTCCGTCTCCGTTTGGGTGAACGCCGATCGGGGCACCATTGTCGACACTCGGACGCGGACCAATAACGAAGGTTTCGAGCTCGATGTGGACCGGTTGCGGATCTACGCCGATTCGAATTCCTCGGGCGGAAGCACGATCGATCAGATCCGGACCCTCTCCTTTGACGCGCCCGAGAACAGGTGGACCCACATCGTTGCAACGGTCCAGCGAAACGACGAGTCCAACGGCACTGCGAGAATTTACGTCAACGGCGTCCAGGCAGTCGCCTTTACAGCGAACATCCTCGACGAGGACCTGTACGACACAACTGGCGGCAGGCCGGTCGTCGGTTCAAACGTCGACACGAGCGACCCGTTTCACGGCTTCATGGACGACCTGCGCGTTTACAACACGGTGCTGTCTGCCGCAGACGTCCAGCAGCTTTTCGAGGATTCGGCCCCGATGATGCGGTTCGAGTTCGACGAGGACAAGGACGCAACGACGTTCCGCGACTCATCGCTCAACGGCTATATCGGTCGCCCCAAGGTCGAAGCGGCTGGCGTGCTCAACCCTGCACCCGGGACGGACGGCCAGATCGGCAACACGGCGCTCTTCGGCGGCAATGGGTATATCGAGATCGAGGACGCGGACGAGGTCGCGAACCTGACGAGCCGGTTCACGGTTATGGCCTGGATCAATCCGACTGACCTTTCCAGTACCGCACGGATATTCGGAAGCGGAAGAGACGCGAGCGCCAATGGCTTCGGCGTCGGCATCGTCGACGAGCAACTCCGACTGAATATTTGGGGTGTTAAGGGGATCGCGAGCTCTGCTGGCGTGCTTGCGAACCTCTGGCAGCACGTAGCCGTAATCATGGATGAGAACACCGACGCGAATTTCTACGTGAACGGTCTGTTGGTCGACACCGTCTCTAACAATGCAGTGGCCGTTGCCAACAACGACGATCCGCTGTACATCGGTGCGTCGGTGAACTCGGGAGGTGACTTCGTTCAGTTCTTCGATGGACAGATCGATGAGCTGGCAGTGTACGATCGGCCGCTTACCGAGGAAGAGATTCTCAGCATCTACCTCCGGGAGCTGCGGTGGTACCGGGACCGTGCGACCTCGTTCGTGACGGTTGATTCGGACCCGCCCACCATTGCATTGCTGACCGAGACCCCCTGGCGGCCGAACGGATACATCCAACTGGCCGTTTCCGCCACTGACGAAACGTCTCGGGTAGAGTTCGTCGACTTCGGCCTGAAGGCGCCAGGTGAAACGGCCTTTACGTGGACGCCGGCCCCGGTCTGCCAAGACGTTGCCGGCAACCTGTCCCAGAGCGCTGCCTGGTGCCCATCCTTCGACTCTTCGCTACTGGGCGGCGAGGGCCCATACTTCGTGAGATTCCGGGCTGTCGATACGGCGGGTAACGAAGGGGGCAGTGCTACCTCCGTACTGCTCGTAGACGACACCGGCCCGACCGCGAGCAGCAGCTATATCGGCAACTTCGAGCCAGCCGTGCAGGACCCCAATGACAATTTGAACTGGACCGTGTCCTTGCTGGGCCTCGTCGAAGACCCGCGTGTGCTGGGCATTCACGCTAGCAGCGGAGTCAACGAAGATACTGTGGCCGTGAGCTTGATCGATGGGACAGGCGCTGTAGTAGGCGGAGCGTCGCAGCGAGCCGCAGTCAACGGCATAGTCTGGACGGTTGACTACGCGATCAACGGGACCCGACCGATCGGCCCGTATACCGTCCGGGTCTCCGCAGAGGACAACGTGGGCAACCGGACCACCACGGACACGGGCCTCATTCTCCTCGACGGGCAGCCCCCGACGGCGCAGATGTACAGTGACCTGCCGGAGAGCATCTCCGCGCCGTTCGTCATCGACGGAACGATCGTCGACCAGCCCGACTGGCACGGAGCAGTGGCCCAGTATCACTTCGAGGACCCGGCGGGCTCGACGACCTTCCTGGACACCACGATCGAGGGCAACGACGCAATCTGCGCCAACTGCCCGACGATTGTCGGCGACGGAGTGTTTGGCCAGGCACTGGACTTCGATGGGGTGAACGACGAGCTCAACACCCCGAGTGACGAGTCCCTCAATATCGGCTCGGAGATGACCATCTCGCTGTGGGTCAAGCCGGACACACTTGGTCGTCGGTCAATACCAGCACGTTGCCGCATCGTACGACGGAGCGACAATGCGGGTCTACCACAAAGGAGTGGAGGTGGGCTCGCTGGACGTGACTGCAAGTTTGGTGGATTCCGATCAGGCCCGCATTAGCCAAAGTAGCGAGTCGTTCGGCGGGATGATGGACGAAGTCACGCTCTTCGACCGCGCGCTCACACCCGGCGAGATCTACGCTTTGGCCCAGAACACCGTGGCAGGGATCAGTCGCGTGGACGTGGTCCTGGACCCGTTCGACTTCGACATAGGGTCACTGAGCGCCGATGACCTGAACAACTTGAACTGGGACGTCGCCACTCTGCAAAGCCCTGGAGCGAACCTCTCGGCGTGGAGCTATCCGATCTCTGGAAACCTGGAGGGCTTCTACCAGCTTCGGATACGCGGTGAGGATGCCTTTGGGAACACCAGCCGGGTCCGTACGGTCTGGCGCGGCGTCATCGACACGGAACCGCCCCGGATCGACATATTGACCGTCGAACATCTCGGCGGCGGCTCCACTGCGCAAACGAGGTACGAATTCAATTTAGAGGACCGATTCCTGGACCCGGCAAGCCTCGCCCACCCCTGCGGGGAAGGCGATCTTACCCTCAGCTTCGAAGATGATCCTGAACCGCGGCTCTTGAACGTTTACGGGAATTGCGAGGTGGCTGGTCACGAAACGGACCCTGTCAGCTTTACCGCATGCGACCTCGCCGGTCATTGCATTATCGAGACAGCAACGCCTCCTGTCCCACAGGAGAGCATCGGCATTGTTATCGTGGATCCGGCTGAGGGCACGACGGTCAGCGCCGGTGTGGAGATAGCTGTCTCAGGCACGGCGTTCGCGCCTTTGGGTGTAGCGCAGGTCACTCTGTCAGAGGGTGCTGCCTTTATCGGCTCGGTCTCATTCGGCGAGGGCATCATCGACACCGCCTGGTCGATCCCTTGGACTCCTAGCGCCGTCGGCACCTCAGTCCTAACGGCCCAGGTGATCGATCACGCCGGCTTCTCCACAACCGACAGCATCCGGGTCGAGACGAAGCTATCGCTGATCGCCGACGATCAGACGGTTTCGACCAACGAGGATACGTCCGTTGACATCACCCTGACCGGTAAAGATCCAGAAGGGCAGCCGCTAACGTTCGTGATCAAGACGTTGCCGACAAACGGCACGCTCTTCGACGGGCTCACCGAGGTCACGACCACTACGGCGTTGAGCGGCGATACGGTCACGTACGTCCCCGACCCGGACTTCGACGGCACCGACGCGTTTGAGTTCGTCACGAACGACGGGGCTAGCGACTCTGACGTGGCGACCGTGACGATCAACGTCGTACCGGTCAACGCCCCACCGACCGTCTCAGCCGATAGCACGTCGGTCTCGGTTGACGAGGGCGACACAGCCGTCAACTCCGGCTCGTTCGCCGACATTGACGACGGCGACAGCGTTACTACGACAGTCAACGTCGGCTCGATATCTCAGGCGGGTACACAGAACGGCACGTGGTCTTGGTCCTTCGTCACATCCGACGGCCCTGCCGAAAGCCAGACTGTGACCGTCACGGCGACGGACATAGCAGGTGGGCAGGACACTATCAACTTCGCACTGGTCGTCAACAACGTCGATCCCAGTGTGGCGGCAGACAACGCCTCCGTCACCGTTGACGAGGGCCAGACAGCCGCCAACACAGGCACATTCTCAGACCCCGGTGACGACGACCCGACGATCTCCACCTCGGTGGGCACCGTCTCAAAGTCTGGGACCAACGACGGTACTTGGATCTGGTTCTTCGACTCGTCCGACGGCCCGTCCGACAGCCAGGCTGTGACCATCACCGCCAACGACGGCGAAGGCGGCATATCCGCCACGGACTTCGTCATGAGCGTGCAAAACGTGGCGCCCGTGGCTGCTGGTGGTCCCGACCAGACCGCCAACGAAGGTGAGGTGGTCTCCTTCTACGGCTCTGCCTCAGACCCAGGCACCAACGACATCCACACTTACGAGTGGGGCTTCCAATACGACGGCGTCACCTTCGACGTGGATGCCACAGGCCAGAACGTCACCCATGTTTATTCAGACGACTGGATAGGAGACGTGGCCCTCCGCGTCACCGACGATGACGGCGGTGTGGACATAGACACAGCCATCGTCAACATTCTGAACGTGGCCCCGACGGCGAATGCCGGCGGTCCGTACACGGTGGGTGAGGGGAGCTCCGTTGCCCTGCGCGGCTCCGGCACCGACCCCGGCCTCGATACTCTGACCTACGCGTGGGACCTGGACAACGACGGGGCCTTCGAGACTGCCGGCCAGAATCCCACCTTCTCTGCTGCGGGCCGCGCCGGGCCCGACACTCAGACCGTGGTGCTTCGGGTCTGCGATGACGATGGGGCCTGCGCCACCGACACAGCAACGGTCGACACAGTGCTCGCTACCTGCGACGGTCAGGCGGGCACCATCGTCGGCACACCCGGCGATGACAGCATTTACGGCACCGCGGGTGACGACGTTATCCACGGGCTTGGCGGCAATGACGAGATCAACGGCATGGACGGCAACGACGTCATCTGTGGTGGCGAAGGCGACGACATGCTGAAAGGCAAGGACGGAGAAGACAAACTGCTCGGCCAAGAAGGTAACGACAGGCTCTACGGTGGGGATGACAACGACACCATCTTTGGCGGTCCGGGTGTCGACGTTGCCTACGCAGGTAAGGGCGACGACCAGGTTGATGGCGACGACGGTGACGACGAGCTGCGCGGCGAAGCAGGTAACGACACGCTCGCCGGCGGCGATGGCGACGACTTCCTCAAAGGCGGCTCCGGTGATGACATCGCCAGCGGCGGACCCGGCGACGACCGCTTCTACGGAAGGGACGGCAACGACATATTCGATGGGGGCCCTGGGGTCGGATGTTGCCTACGGTGGAAGGGGCAACGACATTCTAAGAGGTGGTGACGATGATGATCGGCTTCGGGGGGAGGAAGGCGATGATTGGCTGATTGGAGGCGCAGGAAACGACTTCCTCAAAGGCAGCGGCGGGGCCGATCGCGGCGACGGAGGTGACGGTGACGATACGTTCTACGGTGGCGATGGCAACGACAGGTTCGCTGGTGGGAATGGAGCGGACATAGCGCCAGGGGACTGTCCTTACTTTTCTTGCTACCTTCGACGAACGGGTTGCATACAGCTTGGCAGCCCTTGCCAGCTCCGTCCTCGACATCCCAATCTGGGCGTTCCTGAACATGTGCTCGGAAGCGAAAGCGAACAAGAAACACTGGCGGGCGATTCGTGACAGGCACAAGCAACTTTTGCCTTGGTACAACAGCATGCGCTTCGTCGACGACCGCTATCAAAGACTTATGGAGGAAACTGAGCAACGGATTCTCCAAGGTGACAACCCTGAAGAGATCGTCAAGGAAGTAACGGCATGTATCGAGGCGGAGATCACGGATTCGGATCCCGTACGCCTTCCTAGCTGAGACGCTTTGAATGGTGACCCAACGCCGCTGCCAGCGCTCTCTACGGGCCTATCTGAGCGTCATGGATAAGCTCGGGAAACGGTCCCTGCGGGGGTTTGTTGAGATCTATGCCGTGTGCTTCCTTGGCCATCTGCTTGAACCACACGTCGAACGGCTCCCTGGACTCCATGACAATCCGGAACATCTTCGGAATGTCTTCCGCTTCGAGGTACACGATCATCATCGCTCCTATCGGAGTCTGCTGTAGGAACCACCTTTCAGCAGTAACGCCAGCTCGCTTCAGGAACTCGCGATACTCAGTCTGCCGTGTTCCGTTGATCTCTTGAGCGGCACGCCGCAAAACGTCAGTTCCACCTTCTAGGAGTCGTACCGCGAACGCCGTCGATGCCATAAGTCTCCTCCTTCCCGATCCGAATTCGCCTTTTTTAACATGCGTGGGTCTTGTCCATGCGCCTTCATGCCGCCATTGCGATCGCGGCCGATTATTGTTGCTCAGCGCGCGAACTCACTCTCTCGGCGTTTTTGTAGGCGAACCGCTCTTGCACGTCGGGGTCTAGCCGTCCGATGAACGCTCTGCCGTAGTCGACCAGCTTGCGTCCCACTTCCAGGTCAAACGTCCAAATCGCGTCTCCTCGGTCGGTGCCCCACATGAATCGATCGGGATGTTCTTCGATCAGCTTCTTCCAGTTAGCGAGGTCCTTCTCGAGCAACGGCTCGTAATCCTCCAACGCAGCCAAGAAGCTCTCTTTACTTTCGCGTGTGTTCAGCAGGTACTGGTCTCCGTACAGGTCGTTCACGGTGAAATAGACATTCGGATAGTTCGTCATCAGATTCCCGATTTCGGTTTCGATTTGCTCTCCGTGAACGACGAAAGCGATCTCGGGATGTTCGGCTAGAACCCTCGCGAGATGGTCCTCGTGCCCCCAACCGGGATGGAGGTACACCATCATGTTGTGCCTGCTTACAACCGGATATATGTCCAAAAGAATTTCCGCATCCGGGGGGTAATCGGTCGCTTCACGGCGTCTTTCGAGCTTGTAGAGGCCAATTTCCCCGTAGCCTTGGAACAGGTCCGGCGTGTATTCAAGCATCTCGATGAACGCTTCAGCGTCCGCCGTAGGTGGCACGTCGTCGGGCCCCGGAGGCATCAGGAAGGGCACAAAGACAGTCGGGTAATGTTCCATCGTCCGACGCGCGACGTCCAGGGGGAATCGGCTATCGACGTTGGGCCAAACTGGGAAGAACGCAAATACCCTCTCTGTACCTTCACCTTCCAGAGTGCATACGAGATCGCTCACGTTTATGTTTCTTCCTAGGAGCGGCTTGATGTCGGTCAGCGGGTCCAGCGGCTGTGCGGGTGAATCCGGAATGTGTGGTATGTGAAAGTGGGTGTCGATCAGCGGTCCCGGATAGTAGGAGTCGTCAATCGCGGCTTCAGGGGCGGCTGGACACGAAGATTGAGAGAAGGCAGCTTCGACCCGTTGTTCCCAAAGGCCTTGCCGAGCACATCCACTCAATGCGGTCACCCCTAGGAGCACTAGCAGGAGCACTGAGATAAGCGGCCTGAACACAAGCAAGTCGCTTTGCGACCTCCGCATCTGAGCGATCTGGAGCGGCGCAGGCCACCGGTGATCGCTGACCGACGTCGTCCGCCAGCCGGAACTACGGAACTCGTCCACTACGGCTGAGCAGGCTCGTGCGCCCTTGGCAGGAAGGGATTGTCGGCCGGTTCCTTGCCGCCGTAGAACCACGTTATCGGCAGTACCTTGAGCTTGCCGTTGTAGTCGCCGGGCTGGAGCATCGAGCTGGGTCCGCCTCGCTGCACCATCTCCGCCTTCGTCGGATGCGGCTCGAAGTACGTGTAGCTGTGGGTGACGAACACGCGGTCGTCGAAGGCTGTGACGGTGGGGTACGACCAGCGGCCAAAGAAGTCGCCCTCCCGGATATACTGCGCATCTCGCTCGGGTGCACCGACTCCCGGCTGGAACGCCATCTCCTCCGGATGAAGAGGACGGACCGGGGGCGGTTCGACTCGCGTCCGCTCGTGTATCGACTCGACGTTCTGGAAGAACTCCCAGACGCTTCCGCTGTTCCGGCTGATCGCCGATGAGATGCGCGTGCGGCTGAGACCGAGCTTTGTGTCCTCCTCACCTTCCTGATTCCAAATGATCAGGAGGTGACCGGTCGACGGCAGGGTGCAGATCGCTGCCGGTGTCGTGCTAGCGGCGAAGGGCGAGGGCTGGGGCCGCGTCCAGCTTAGACCGTCGTCGTGGGACCACGCCTGGAATATTCGGCCCAACCCTGTCCGCATCACCATCAAGAAAGTACCGGGAGAGACCTCGGTGAGCGTGGGCTCGAAGACGTAGCTGTACGTCGTGCTCCAGTCGAGCATGATGATCAGGTCGCCGTCCTCGTTTCGGTCCCAGGTCCGCCCCTCGTCGTCGGAGTGGACCGAGTAGACGGCGCCAAAGGTCGGGTCGAAGTAGTGTCCGCTGACCCCGAGGAACTGGCCGTCGACCACGCGGCCGGTCGTGGGTTTCTTCGAAGGGTCGAAGCCGTGTCGCTGTCCGATCGCGTACTCGACGGGCATAAGGAGACGCCCGGAGGCCGTGCGTACTATGGAGTTGTGATACGAGCCGACTCCGTTGGTCGCGATCCTCACAGGCGGCTGCCACGTCTCACCATCGTCGTCCGAGCGCCAGAAGACGAGGTACGGAGACTTGCCCTTGACCCGGGCGGCCCGAGATGCGTTCTGGCGCTTGGTCTTCTGATCTCGCGTCTCTCCGTAGGGAGCGGCCGGCGGCTTGCCCATCTTTCCGACGAGGCCGATACCGTCGCCCGACAGCTTCACCAGCGCGTGGCCGTCGACCAGGTTTCCGTCGGCGTCCCTGCGCTGGAAGGGCTCCGACCAGGTGATCCCACCGTCCTCCGATGTGGTGAACTCGGCGTAGGCGTGCCGCAGAATCCGGCCGTCGTCCAGCTCGACGAAAGTCGAGGAGTGGAAGTAGGCCGTCTTGTGCTCGACTAGCATCTCCTCGGGTCGGGTCATCGGTACGTTACTCATCGGGTCCCTCCATCGGCGTCTCGGTTTGTCGCGGGATTGTAGCACCGTGCTCACGCGCGACGGTCGCGCCGGCGTCCGGTCAACGGGTGCTAAGATGGCTGCGCTTTAGTCGGACTTGGAGTAAACAGATCTGTGAGAGAGAGGCACCGGTGGAAGAACGTCCCGCGACGCTGTTTGTCGTCGCCACGCCGATAGGGAACCTGGAGGACATCTCGCTCCGAGCACTTCGCGTGCTGGGCGAGGTCGACGCATTGGCCTGCGAAGACACGCGGCGCACCCGGCGTATCTTCGCCAAACACGAGATCACTAGCCCGAAGACAATCATGTCTTATCGAGAGCACAACGAGGAGACCGCCGGAGCTCGAATACTCCAACTGCTCGACGAGGACACCTCAGTCGCCCTCTGTTCGGATGCAGGATATCCGGGAGTCAGCGACCCTGGATACCGCATCGTCTCAGCAGCTATCGACTGCGGGCACCGCGTCGAAGTAGTGCCGGGGGCCAGTGCGGTAGATACAGCGCTCGTAGTGTCCGGACTATCGACGGCGAGCTACACGTTCAAGGGGTTCCCGCCTAGGAGAGCAGGCCCCCGAAAACGCTGGCTAGAGAGCGAGATCGACGCCGCTCACACTCTCGTGATCTTCGAGTCGCCTCACAGGGTGGCAAAACTGCTCTCCGACGCACACGACGTACTGGGCGACCGCCGTGCGGCGGTGTGCATCGAGGTTCAGCAGGCCCAACAGAACAAAGTATCTCAGGGGGTGGCAAACGTCGAGATGGTTGTGATGGATACCCACGATCTCAAGTTTCCAAATGAACAGTTCGACGTTGTGCTAAACCGCCAATGTGATGTGAATGTTTCAGAGACAGTGCGTGTGATGCGTACCAACAGTTATTTCGTGACTCAACAGGTTGCTGATCGAAATTCACTGAACATACTCGAAGCCTTTGGCTGGTCGAGAGAGAGTTCCGGCGAAGATTGGGGACACCCAATGGAAGAGATTGCTGCTGAGTTTGACCAGCTAGGCTGTCGGATTGTGGCCCAGGCCGAATACGACATCCGCTATTGGTTTCGTGACGTGGACTCGCTGGTGTTTTGGCTGAAAGCGGCCCCGCTGCCAGAGCCATTTGATATTGAACGGCATTGGCAGAGTGTGAATCGTGTTATCGAAGAACACGGCTCAACGCGAGGTATTGAGACGAATGAGCACCGAGAGCTGCTCGTCGTCCGGAAACTGTCCTAGTACTCGTTATCAGGACTATCGTAGGCCTGTATCAGACGAATTATGAATAAGGCTCACATCAGACATAATGAGACGATATAGGACACCTGAGAAAAATCAGCTATGAAAATAGCTGTGTAACAAAATGCTACTAGATGCAACGCCAGAACCAAAACGCCTTTCGACCCTCGGGAGAGTCCAGAGGGCCTGCCCTGAGTCCGCGAAGGGAGCCATTCCTCTGGTAGGGTTTTGGGGACACTCCCCAAAAACCCTATAGGACGGGCGGGCGGGATTCGGCGAAGTCGAACCGGCCCTTCTACGCGCCGGGTTGGACCTCAGCCAGCAGGTCCTTGACATTGGAGAGGGCTTCCCCGGCAGCCGTCGCCAGAAACGCCTGGTCGCTTTGGAGGGTGGCTATTTGTCCGCCGCGGCGAATCCACTTCTCGGCAACCTCGAAGGTCGACGTGAAGTGGCCGAAGGCCACGTTGTGCTCCTTGCACTTGGCCAGGATGCGCTGGATCATCTCGTCGACCTCGGGCAGCTCGGGCGGGAACTTCTGCGGGTGCCCCATGGAGAGGGTCAAATCGGTGGGCCCGACCATGATTCCGTCCAGCCCCTTGACCGACAGGATCTCGTCGATGTTCTCCACCGCCTCGACGGACTCAATCTGTGTTAGGACGATGAGCTCGTCATTGGCGCGGGCCCAGTACCCCGGCGGAGCCGAGTATTTCTCGGGAATCGTCGGCCCCCAGCTCCTAACTCCGTCAGGGGGGTACTTCGCGGCGGCGACTGCGTTCTCGGCTTCCTCCCGAGTGTTGACGAGGGGCACGATCACTCCGTCCACGCCCACGTCCAAGACCTGGTTGATCAACCACGGTTTGTTGTAGACGACCCGGACCACTATCTCCGATTCGGTAGCGCCCAGGCCCAATACCATTTCATTCAAAGCGCGGACGTCGACGGGCGCGTGCTGGGTGTCGATGAGCAGGTAGTCGAACCCCGCCTGCCCGATTATCCGCAAGGACGTAGCGTTGTTTAGCGTGACGATCGTTCCGACGACCGCCTTCCCGTCCTTAATCTTCGCCTTCATCTTGTTAATCAAAGAGACGTCTCCTGATCGAGATTTCGCTATAGTCGCAACGGCGGAGCCTAAAGGAATTCAGGGCTTTTGTAAAGATAGACCCATGCGAGCGAATCGCGTTGACACCCTTGTTGAGCCGTCAGTATACTCGCGCCGCGAAAGCCACCGTGCGAGGTCCCCACTGGTGAGGTTCGAGGCTCCCCTGCCTGAAAGTCTTGCGAAGGAGCTGATAGGCTTTTGGGAAGATATCTTCGGCGAACCCCACGACGTACCGTTAGACGCCCACCTGGGGGCCGAAGTCGAGCACAACCGACACGTTGTTTACCTGACCAGGCGCTTTGGTGACTTGGCTGGCAGTTGCCACCTGGCAACGTCGAACCGCGCTCCGTTGCTGGGAGGACTGGCCGGAGTGGCGACCGCCCCTGCGTACCGTGGTGCGGGCATCGCTACCAAGTTGTGCACGTCGGCGGTGGAGGACTTTCGCGATCTCGATGGCCAGGCGGTGTTCCTTGGCACGGGGGATGGTCCGGCTGCCCGGATCTACCGGCGTCTTGGGTGGCGTAAGTTAGCGAACGCAAACGTGATGGCGAACATCACCGCCGACGAGTCGCCGGAGGAGTTCCTCGCCGATCAATTTCGCACGCGCGCTCCCGTCAAGATTGGCATCGCGACGCCCAGTGAACGGATCCCGATGATCCCGTTGCTGGTAACGGCACACGACTGGTTTGTACTGGACACCAACGTTTCGATGTACTCGACACGATACTCTGTCCAGCGGTCGTGCATGAGCCTCTACCGACGCTACGATGCCATCAGAAACAACGATAAAGGGGAGTGGTTCAGCGCCGTCGCCGCCGACGGCCGAGTCGTCGGCCTGTCAAGCGCTCGCCTCGACGAACAGGGCGGCTGTCGGGTGGACGGCTTTAGCCACGCGCGCTTTTCGGATACGTGGCCCGAGCTCCTCAATGCTGCGTCGGCTTGGGCTGAATTTCGATCCGCTTCGCCCGTCTGGGCCGACATTCCGATCGAGGACGAAGAGAAACGAAAGGCATTCGAGTCGCTAGGATTCCGCCCGGCCGGATCGGGTGCTCCCTTTGATTTCGATGGGGAGTCGATCGAGGCAGTCCGCCTCGCTATGTAGCCCGGGGGATTACAAAGGGGTCGGCCCTTTGACGGGGTTTTGAGGGGGCGTCCCCCTCATGAGATAACCTTGTGGGCGGGCGGGTGGGAGCAAGTCTGCGCCGCTGACGGTCGCGGAAACCGCGGATACGGTGCACCAGGAATGCAGACTGCATGACCGCGAGCCAAGGGAGGATGAAATGGAGCCTGAGCTGATCGCCGACTACGCGTGCATCACCGGCGAGGGACCCCTTTGGCATCCGCTGGAGAGGCGGTTGTACTGGGGAGACATCGAGTCGGGACGCATGTTCCGGTACGAGCCCGCCACGGGCGCCCACGAGCAGTTCTACGACGGCGACATGGTCGGCGGGTTCACCATCCAGGAGGACGGTACCCTGCTTCTCTTCATGGCCAAAGGCGCCATCGCTCATTGGAGAGACGGCGAGCTCGAATACATCGTCGAAGGCATTCCCGGTGAAGAAGAGAATCGTTTCAACGACGTATTCGTCGACACCGCCGGCCGCGTCTTCTGCGGGACCATGCACATGGACCCCGACCGGGGGTGGGACCGGCTCGGCAGCCTGTACCGGCTAGAAATCGATGGCGCCGTCATCAAGGTGCTGGAAGACGTCACCATCGCCAACGGGATGGGCTTCACGCCCGACCGCAGCGGCGTGTACTTCACCGACAGCTACGACCGGACCATCGACCTCTTCGACTACGACATGGAGACGGGGGATATGACGAATCGTCGCAATTTCGTTACCACCCCGGAGGACGAAGGAATCCCCGACGGCATGACCGTGGACGCCTCTGGCTGCGTATGGTCGGCGAGGTACGGCGGCTCGGCCGTGTTCAGGTATACGCCCGATGGAGCGCTGGACCGTCGCGTCGACATCCCGACGGACGCCCCGACCAGCCTCACCTTCGGCGGCGACGACTACACCGACATCTACGTGACCACGGCCGGCGGAGGCGACAAGGCCACCAATGGAGAGATGGCGGGCGCTCTGTTTCGACTCAACCTGGGCATCCAGGGCGTCCCGGAGTTCCTGTCGCGTGTGGGATTGTGACCGGGAGAATACGCGTGCCGTGGCCCAAAGCGGACGAAGAGGTTGAGTGTCTAACGATTGCGGTCTACGCTGTATATACACGTATATACGATGCGTGACGATGAGTTCCTTCGCCATATATCTTCGGCCGATGACGGCTTTCGAACCAGAGGAAGGCCGCGCCTATTGGGAGACGCACAGATGAGTACGTCGAACTATGAACGGGCTTCGCGAGAAGAACTTGAACGCGAGGCGGAAGACTGGGACCGTGGCGTATTGACTCCCCGCGACTGGCAGGATGCCCCCGAAGCCATTCCTAGAGTAGGGGCCTCCACAAGCATCAGCCTCCGCGTGCCGAACGATATGTTAGCTATTCTCAAGGCTTTCGCGCGCCGGCAGGGCATCGGCTACCAAGTCCTTCTTAAGCCCGAATCCACCGAGGGAGGGCGTCGGGTTAGCATCCTGAAGTGGCCAGAGGGTGCTCTTCTGAATCTGGGATAATGGTTTTGTAACAGCAAAACAGTCCCAGAGAAGGAGCACCCAATAGATGCTACCACGCAACCAGCCCGACCGTATCCGTATCGTCTTTGACGATCACCGCCTGGTGGCCAATGCCGGTCTGCTCCTGCCGGCCACCCTCGCCCGGCATCTGGGCCTGCGGGAACTCGTTGACCATCACCTTGACCTGGGCGGCGCGCCGGGGCGGGCCAACACCGGAGACAAGCTGATGACCCTGGTGGCCTCAGCCATGGCCGGCGGCGACTGCATCGACGACGCTGATGTGTTGCGCACCGGGGGGACGGCCTGCACCCTGGGCGGCACGGTCAAGGCGCCATCCACCCTGGGCACCTTCCTGCGCAGCTTCCGGTGGGGCCACGTCCGCCAGCTGGACCGGGTGAGCCGGGAGCTGCTGGCCCGGGCCTGGGCCGCTGGGGCCGGACCCGGCGACGCGCCGTTCACCATCGACCTCGATTCCACCATCTGCGAGACCTACGGACTGGCCAAGGAGGGCGCCCGCCACCACGGCTATACCGGCAAGCGGGGCTACCACCCACTGCTGGCCATCGCCGCCGGCACCGGAGACGTGCTGATGTCCCGGCTGCGCGAGGGCCGGGCCAACACCGCCCGCGGCGCCGCCCACTTCCTGCGGGAGACGGTGGGACGGGTGCGCTACGCCGGGGCCAACGGACGACTCACGCTACGGGCCGACAGCGGGTTCTACACTCATGGCGTGGTATCCGTCTGCCGCAAGATGGATGTCCGCTTCTCCATCACCATCCGCCAGCATAAAAGCCTGCACAATCTCATCGAGGCGATACCCGAAGATGCCTGGACGCCGATTCCTTACTGGATGGACGGCGCCGCCGATGTGGCCGAGACCACCTGCACTCCCTTCCAGAGTGAACCTGACGCCGCGCCGGTGCGGCTCATCGTCCGGCGTGTGAAGCCCACGCCCGGTTCCCAGCTGGCCCTCTTCGCCACCTACAGCTATCACGGCTTCATCACCGACCGGGACGGGGAGATGCTCGAACTGGAGGCCGACCATCGCCGCCACGCCGAGATCGAGAATGCCATCCGAGATCTCAAGCACGGTGTGGGGTTGAACCATCTCCCCTCGGGCCGCTTCGCCGCCAACGCCGCCTGGCTGGCGGTACAGGTGATGGCCCACAACATCGCCCGCTGGACAGCGCGCATCGGTCTGGGCGAGCAGGTGGTGACCACCAAGACCCTCCGGCGGCGGTTCTTCTCCCTGGCCGGACGGATCACCCGCTCGGCGCGCCGCCTCACACTGCATCTGCCACAGCGCTGGCCTTGGGAAGCCCAGTTCGATCGTGCCCTGGCCCGATTGCGCGCCCTGCCACTCCCTGCCTGACGGCGGCGGCGGCAACCGGCCGCCATCCGGCCAACCGAACGTCCCCGCGAACTCGCGCCAGTCCGGTCTGCGAGTGCCTCTTGCTGTGTCCTCTCCCCGCTATCTCGCCCTGACCAACATTCGCAGACGGTCACAAAGTCTCCCCGCGGCAACTGAAGACAAACACCGGCCCCCCTCTACCCCAAATCGTGCCCGGACCATCGCCCTCCCTTGCCCCTATCGCCCGTTCCGCTGCTGCATAGTCATCCCTTCGGTGGATTTGGGGTTACTCCCAGCTCTGAGCGTGGCACGGCCTCCGGCACCTCCGGCAGCGGATAGACGGCCTCTCCACCGCCTGAGTATGACTCCCGATTCTCGCCCACCCTCGACCAGAGGATGCCGATGGTGTTGCCCCGGGCGACGGCGAACCGGTCGAGGATCACAGACCAACGCCAATACTCCTCGTAGGAGTACTTCACAGGGATGATCACCAAGTTGTCTTCGTTGAGCCGCGGATTCCACTGGATAAGTACCTCCTTGGCGGCCGTGGCGTTCGCCTCCTGCCCGGGAGGAGCCTTCACCTGGACGTACAGCCCTCCCCCCGTATTCCAACCCGCAAGGCCGATGGCATCGAGTGGCTCATGCCAGCGGCTTTTGAACTCGGGGAAGTTTGTGGTATCGACGCCTGAGACGTCGAAGGTGCCGGTTCCCGTGGTCCCGCTGGAGTCCCCGCGCGTTCCGCCGGACACCACCGGCCACCACCGGCCACAGCTGACGGTACGCAACCCAGCCCCCATGGGAGCGCCTCCCATCAGCACCGCCAGTCCGCAGCTCGATATCGCCATAGACCGCCGACGCCGGCAGGAGCCTCCGCAGGATGCCACGACTACAGCCATCGCCTAGGTACTTACAGGCGCGTCCGCCCCCCCTGGCGACCTCCTCACGGGCCTTATCCCTGATGTAGTCGTACACCTCGTCCGACACTCGCTCGCTCTGCGCCAGGTAGAGGTAGAGTAAGGTGCCCGCCCTGTAGACGGCGTCGACCTCCATGATCCCCTCGTTATGGGCCAGCTGAAGCACCGTGCAGTGGATCGGGTCCTCAGACAACGCCCCGCCGAAGCAGTCGTCGATCACCGCAGGCTCCGACTTCGGATCGGCGGCGATCAGCCACACGGCGGCCAACGCAACCGCCAGCGCCATGCCAACCCCCGCCACCCACCGCGTCCTCTGTGCCATCCCGGCCATGCGCTCATGCATCTGATCCCTCCCCTATGCAAAAACTGCGGCTCGAAAGTATACGGACCGTTACCAGCCGAGGTAATATATCGGCACTCCTGACATGATTCACCTCCCTGTGTTTTCGCTCGTCATAGCGAGGTTACGTCAATAGGTGTGTAAACGACATCAGGCGGCGACCTTCTCAGCCGTTGATTCAATGGCGATTCCATCCGCATACTGCGCACCGAGATAGACGTCTTCGATCAACTCAGGGGCCTTCAGACGCCTGAAGCGCTGTTCGGCGACCATCAACATTTTCCAGATCACCGCTATCGCCCGATCGACCCTCTTGTAGCGCTTGGCGGCATCGGTCCGAAGCCTGAGGGCCGCGAAGGGTGATTCTACCGGGTTCGTCGTGCGAAGGTGCCCCCAGTGCTCCTTTGGGAAGTCATAGAAGGTGACCATGCGGTCCCAGTCCCGCTCCAAGGCCTCTGAGGCCGCCTCGTAGGAATGGTCGCCGCACCACCTGGTGAACACCGTCCTGAGCCGCTCAGCCTCTGTCCGAGTCGGCGCGTAGGGGATAGTACGCAGCATGAGCTTGGCCTGGTCCTGTTGTCGCTTTGGAAGCTTGGCGAGCACGTTTACGATCTTGTGGTTCCAGCAGCGTTGCTCTGCCGCCTGCGGATAGACGTTGCGCAGAGCTCCCCAGATGCCCAGGTGTCCGTCTCCAACCACCAGCCTCGGGCAGCTCAAGCCCCGGCGCTTGATGTCCCTGAGCACCTCGGACCAGTTCTCTGTGGACGCCCTGTATCCGGGAACAGCGCTCACCACCACCTTGCTCCCGTCGCTCAGGGCCGCCATCACCACCAGTACCGCCGCCTTCTCCTTCTCAAGACCAGCCTTGACGTAGACTCCATCCACCCACATGTAGACCACTTCCAGGTCATCGAGGGGCCGGCTGCGCCATTGGGCAAGCTCATCGTTCCACTTGGACTTCAACCGGGCCACCGTGCTCGCCGATACCGGTGCGTCCTCTCCCAGCAGCCCCCGCAAAGCCAGATCGAAGTCGCCTTCGGATAGACCGTGCAGGTACAGCTCGGGGATCAACTCAGCAACCTTCCTGGTCCTGTTGACGAACAGCGGCAGCAGCCGGCTCTCGAACTGCTCCTCGGTATCGCGGACTCGCGGCCGCCTCAGCTGTATCGTTCCCGAACTCAGCGTAAGCCTCCGGGCTCTGCCGTATCCGTTCCGATAGCCGGTATCGTTGTCCGAGTCGGATCTGAGCGCCGACTTCGCCCTTCCCAGAAACGCCGTCACCTCCTCCTCCAGCAACTCCTGGATCAGCCTCTGGACCTGGCTTCGCACCCAATCCTCCAACTGCTCCCACTCCGGCCTTGACTCCGACCTACTCTCAGTGCTTTCCTTCCTCATGGACGGTCTATCTCCTCTCTTGGGCCTTGAGCCCATGTTGTTCAGAGAGAGGGTACACCGCCTGACTGTTTACACACTTTTTGAAGATACCTCGTCATAGCTCCAACATGAGGGCAAAGACCCCTCTAATCGACACTTCCCTACATTACTCACAGTAGGAGAAGATCACGTGAATGCGATGCCTACTGAGGATGCTCACAGTGGTTGTCCGACCTAGCAAATCAATCTTGAGCCTGATGAGGTCCTCTCCGACTTCTTCGACAACCGCCTCCTCCTTTCGCAACAACTCTGCCAATTCATCCTCCATGAGGGTCAGGGCAATGAATTCGGGATCATAATAATCCCTGGCTCCTCGCAAGCAGGATTTCGTACCCGTTACGCTTCCTGAACAAGGCTCTGGTTCTGGAGCTGGCACGATGCGAGTACATCGAGCGCCCCCACAACGTCATCGCTCTCGGCAACAGTGGCACCGGCAAGACCCATATCGCCCTCGGTCTCGGTCTGGCTGCGTGTCAGAGGGGACTGTCCGTGGGCTTCACCACCGCCGCTGCTCTGGTTCACGAGCTGATCGAGGCCAGGGACGAACGGCGTCTGCTCAACCTGCAGAGAAGGCTCGCACGACTCAAGCTTGATTCTCTCGTAAAAAGTCTGTGCAGGTCGAATTAGAACAACCGTACCCTTGCCTGGGTACAATATACAGTCTCTGTTCCGTGTCCTACCCCAACATACGGTAGCGCTCACATGTGCTAAAGCGCTGGAACTTCCTCAAAACGGGTTTTTACGAGGGAATCAAGCTTCTGATCATCGACGAACTGGGCTTCGTGCCCTTGTCCAAGACTGGCGCCGAGCTGCTCTTCGAGGTGTTCAGCCAGCGTTACGAGCGTGGATCGGTCCTGGTGACCTCCAAGTGAGCCCTTCGTCGAGTGGACCGAGGTGTTCGGCTCTGAACGGCTGACCGGAGCTCTCCTCGACCGCCTCACCCACCATGTCGACATCCTGGAGATGAACGGGGACAGCTACCGACTCAAGCACAGCAAGAAGACTTCTGGCCGCCAGCTATCTGACTGACCCTGATCTCCAACGCCCCACGAACCTTGATGCCCATTCTACGGCGTTCAGTGGTACAGTTTTGCTCCGCCCCGCTGGTACGTTTTCACACCGCCCTTGACAGCAGCGGTTTCTTCCGCGCTGCCACAACTTGCCGTGACTGCCAAAAGCAGGCCCGTAAGCAGGGCAGCAGTAACGGCGGGCCGCAGAATCACAGTCTTTGGAGCTGACAATCTCGTGGTAATCCAAATGCGTCGTTCAATAGCTCTTGAGCCTAGCAGGATCTGAAGACGACACGGATGGTCAGTCTTTGCGGATCTAACCTTCGGCGTTTACGGCCGCGATGAGCGCCTTGATATACCCGAAGCTGTAGGCGTGGCCTACCATCCCGTGCCCGCCGTTCACGGTTTCGGGCACGTGGTCCGGCGTTAAGCCGTACTGGTAGCCTACCTCCTTGTAGACCCGCATGGCCTTGAGCATGTCCACGTCGCCGTCGTCGATGAAGGTCTCGTGGAAGTCCAGGAAACCGCCGCTGATGTTGCGGAAGTCGACGTTGAAGATCTTGTTCCGGCTGCCGAAGTAGCGAATGACGTCATAGATGTCCTCGCCCGGCCGTTCCAACATCTCGGATATCGTGCCCTAGCAGAAGAACAGCCCGTGATAGGGGCTTGGATGCAATTCGATGAACCTCTTGAGTCCCTCGACGCTGCCCAGTGGGTGGTCGACGCCTCTGAATCCTTGCGGACTCGGCGTCGGCGGATCCATTGGGTGGAGCGCCAGCCTTACCTTGTATTCATCCGCGACTGGCGCGACCCATTCGACAAAGTACTCTATCCGTTCCCACATCGTGTCGGCGTCCACCCTTCCGGTGTCGGGGTGGGCCGGCCCATGCTGCCCCTGCTCGTACGTAAAAGCGTCAGAGATCGAGCCGTCGCGGCCCACAAAGCTCCCGGTGCGACCAATTCCACCTGTGTTCGGGTTAATCCCGTACCGGACGGACGGGATGCCGGCTTCTGCGCACGCCCTAATAATGCCGTTGATGACGTCGATCTCTCGATCACGCTCCGGGCTCTTCCCCAACACTATGTTCGGGGACTGACCGCCCTTCAAGGGCAGGTTGATCGAGTCGAGAGCGACGTCGAAAGAAGCCAGGTGTTCTTTGTACCGAGACAAGTGATCGGCTGTCCAGCCGGATGGGTCTCCGGGCGGGAACGCGTAGATTACGTGCCCGACGCCTAGCTGAGAGAGAAGCTTCCGAGCTTCGTCGGTTCCTGGGTCGCTAGTGTCCTGAGTTATGAATCCGATGACAAAATCGGGCGATGGTAGCTAGTAGCTGGTCTGCGGTTTTGGTCCAGATGAAGGGCTTTGAGGCAGCGTTGTGCTGGTCAATGTACTGTTCGATGGCTTGCTCCAGTTCCCGAGTGCTGCGGAACACCCCGCGGCGCAGTTGCTTCTCTGTCAGCACCGCGAACCAGCGCTCCACCTGGTTCAGCCAAGAGCTGCTGGTGGGGGTGAAGTGCAGGTGATAGCGCGGCCGCCGGGCCAGCCAGCGCTGGATGGCGGGGGTCTTGTGGGTGGCGTAGTTGTCCAGGATAAGGTGCACGTCGAGGTCCGGGGGTACGGTCGCATCGACCCGGTCGAGGAAGCGCCGGAACTCCGTGGACCGGTGCCGACGGTGGCAGGCGCCGATGACCTCTCCCGTCTTCACGTCGAGGGCGGCGAAGAGAGAGGTCGTACCATGACGACGGTAGTCATGGGTCCGGCGCTCGATCTGCCCCGGGCGCATGGGCAACAGCGGGGCCGTCCGGTCGAGGGCCTGGATCTGGGAATTCTCGTCGACACACAGGACCAGAGCCCGCTGGGGTGGGTTGAGGTAGAGCCCCACGATGTCACGGACCTTCTCGATGAACAGAGGGTCAGACGAAAGTTTGAACGTCTCGGTCCGATGCGGCTGCAAGGCAAAGGCCCGCCAGATACGGCTGATGGCGCTCTGACTCAGGCCGGTACGCGCAGCCATGGAGCGCGTGCTCCAGTGGGTTGCATCCGCCGGCGTCGTCTCCAGGGTGAGGGTCACGACCCGCTCCACATCGGTGTCCGTGATGGAGCGTGGGCCGCCGGGCCGCGGCTCGTCAAGCAGGCCGTCGAGGCGGCGTTCGATGAACCGGGCCCGCCACTTCCCCACCGTTTGCTTGGCCAGACCGATCTCCCCGGCCACGACGGTATTGGTCTTGCCCTCGGAGCAACGGAGAATGATCCGGGATCGCAGAGCCAGCGCCTGGGCAGTGGTTGGACGCCGCTTCCAGCGCTCGAGGCTCTCGCGTTCGTCGGAGGAAAGGTGCAAGGGAGGAATGGGGCGTCCGATGGCCATGGTGACCTCCATGAGCGTTTCGTGGAGGGTACACCCCAGCAAGTACTTTTGCAATGAGTTCATAACTCAGGACACTAGTTGCTACGTACATCTTGATACCTCCTGACCAGACGGAATCGTAGATTCCAGTCCAACTCCTGTCAAACGCCCTATCGGGAGGCCTCGGCATCGATCTGTTGCGTAGGCGGGTCGAGCTACGGGTATCGGACCACTTCGGGCTTTCTTCCCGCGCTCGGGCGAAGACTCTATAATGTCGGGGCTTGCAGCCAAGGGAGGAGAGGGCTTGGTTCCGATTGCGCTCGTTTTGAGTGGGAGACGGCACTCGTGTGCGAGCAGACCACGTGGTTCCATGTGTGGAATTTCCGGCAGCGGGTCAGCTGAATCGGTTGCCCTAGCACCGAAACTCCTGGAGGTGTCTTGATGCAGGGCCCGTCCTACGATGGAATCCCGGTAATCCAAAGCACCAACCGGTCGGCACCGCCGGCATGGGCGGTACTTCAGCGTCAACTAATGTCCACCATGGAAGAGGGCGCCGTGGCACTGATGGACAAGTACACCGAGCGAGGCGGTGCCCAGTACTACTCCGACTGCGTCGATGACTTGTACGAGATGTACTACGACTGGGGCCTTTTCTACGCGATGGGAGCCGGAGACGTCGTGCTCGACAAGGCGCTCGACGGCTGGAACGCCGTTACCCGTTACAACGATGACGGTATAGTGCATCGCGCCAAGCATGGTGAGTTTCATCACGGCGCCGCGCTTCGCACCTACAGCCCACAGCTCCGTCGGGAATTCTTCAACAAGGCCACGATGTCCGGGGCGGGCTCATCGGAGTGGCACCACATCGGCGAGGCCTGCGTGGCCTTTCTACCACTTCGGTCTCGCGGATCCGACCATCTCGGAGAATGTCCGCAGGGCCCGGGCCTTCGCGGCGATGTTCATGGGCGAAGACCCCCTTGCGCCCAATTTCGACCCTGAGCAGGGCATCTTCCGTTCGCCGATCCAAACGAGCGAGGGGCCCTACGTCGACGGGAGCGTCGACAAGGCCGTCTGGTGGCTCCAGGGTGCCATGAACGGCAAGCCCCAGGGCCCGATGACCGCGACGGGACGGCGCGCGACTCTCTATCCTGTGGTGGAATACCTTGAGGACGACTGGTTCGACGACCCAAAACGTCGCGATGAGACAGTGCGGCTATTCGAAAACATCGTACTGCGCGGCGACACGCCTCAGAGTTTGGCGGCAGCCGGACTGATCACCAACGCTTATCTTTATACAGGAGACGAGAAGTACCGCAAATGGGTTCTGGACTACGCCGAGCTATGGCTGAGCAAGATGCGCGAGAACGACGGGATAATGCCCGACAACATCGGCCCGACAGGCAAGATCGGCGAACACCGCGAAGGCCAATGGTGGGGCGGTCTTTACGGCTGGAGCGCGAGAGGTTATTCCAACATCTTCAACTCGCTGACTGTGGGGGCGGAGTGCGCTTTGCTGCTCTCGGGAGACCACGGGTATCTGGATCTTCTAAGGTCCCAGGTTGAGATGTTGATGGAAAAAGCGGTGGTCGAGGAGGGCCGATTAGTTACTCCTGCGAGGTACGGGCCGGAGGGCTGGTTCGATAACCGCCCCTTCCCGGCGGAGTATGCAGCCCACCTCTTCCACGCTTCTATGGACCCAGGGGACTATGAGATTTTGGCACGAATCGCGGAGGCGTTGGAACCGGACTCGGCAATGGCGATCCGCGGGCAGGACGAGTTGGCAAGGCTGCGGTACTACGGGGGCGGGAACCCGAAGTGGCCCGAGCAGGCCCTCGCCGCCGAGTTGGATTCTGCATTGAAGATGCTGGACAGTATGCGTCGAGACGATCGGGACGTGGACACGATGATTGCTCAGAACCAGCACTCCGGCACTCCCGTATCGATGAAAGCCATCACAGGTGTCGCGCTGGGAGCTCCCGCGACGATCTATAACGGCGGCCTGAATCAGGCCCTCGTGCGCTACTTCGACCTGGACGAGACTCGGCCAGGTCTACCTGAAGGCGTAGCCGCGCTTGTAGACAAGGTCGAATCCGATACGGTCGGCCTTCAACTCGCGAACACCAGCCCTACCGAGACGCGAACGGTGTTAGTCCAGGCCGGTGCTTTTGGACAGCATAGATTTGAGACTGTCCATTACGTAGGAGGCGACACCCGTCGGGAGCTCGCGGTAGACGGGAAGTACCTCTCAGTCGAGTTACAACCGGCGACGTCGATTCGACTGGACGTCGGTTTGCGTCGGTTCGTCAATCAGCCGACCTACGCGTTTCCTTGGCACCGGGATGGTATTCCCGTGCCGTTCCAGTAAGTTGTTCGACGAAACCAGGGCCCGAGACCTGTTAACGAGGGAGCCCTGGACCCCCACGCCCCTCCTTCCTGCCCAGGTGATCGGCAGCAAACTCGGCGTCGACCTGTGGCTCAAGCGTGAAGACTGCACGCCCGCTGGCTCGTTCAAGCTCAGAGGCGCCCTGGCAACCTTTGACTCACGGGCCGATAGTCTGTCGGAGGAGGGCGTGTACGTCACATCGTCAGGGAACTACGGTCTGGCCATAGCCATTGCGGGCCAGGCGCGCGGGGTTCCCGTCACCGTGGTCGTTCCGGAGAACGCGGCCCCAGGGAAACTGGACCGCATTCGACTTTGCGACGCGACGGTGGTCCGACACGGAAAAGACTTCGACTACGCCAAGGAGTTCGCCCGCGAGACGGCTTTGCGGCAGGGCGCGGCGTTTTGGGAAGACGGGGTGGTTGAGGAAATGGCGTTGGGCGCGGGGACCATCGCCGCAGAGGTCCTCGATCACTCTCGGCCCTGGGACACGGTGCTGGTCCCCTTGGGGAATGGCTCGCTCATCAAAGGAGTCGCCACGGTGTTCAAGTCGCGAAGCCCTGAGACCCAAGTTGTCGGGCTGGTACCGGAAGGAGCGCCGGCGATGGCACACGCCGTCCGGGGTGATCCTTTGGACGAAACGGCTGCACTCAGCACGTCCGCAGACGGACTCGCCGTTCGCATCCCGATTCCAGAGATCGTCGAAGAGCTGAAGACGCTTGTGGGCGACGTTTGGCTCGTCGAGGAGTCCAAGGTCCTTACGGCGGTAAAGTCTCTGATCGAGCTCGAGCACGTGATGGTCGAGCCATCGTCGGCGATCACCATGGCAGGGCTGGTCGACCATCATGAGAACGCACGCGGCAAGCGGGTCGTAGCGATACTTACGGGCGCTCACCTCGATCCGCAACTGATCCCCACCGTCATGGCCGGGGCGGGTCTCCTGTAGACCCTCCCCTTCTCAGCCCTGCTGGCATTCTGGTGCCTCTCCTGCTGGCGCACCACATACTCCCTGATGCTCTCTCGGTAACCGCCCCGATTAGGCATCGGGAGGCGCATTCTCCCGTTCGGTAACCATATTTATGAGGTCATGCGCGCACTTGATATTCCAGAACGGATGTACTATTATGGTGTTTTGAGGGACAGACCCTTCCGGTCTGTCGCTTTGTCTTTTTGAGGGAACCGGATGGAACAATTTCCCCTCTTCCGACATACGGGCTCAGATAGAGAGTGGAACAACCGCCCAGCCCGATGGACCGTCACTCCACATACGAAACGGAACAAAACGGATGAAAACGGAACAGTTGAACAGGGGGCCTCAGCTACAAATCGTATCTGGAAAAGATCGCGAGGTGTTCCATTTCAGGACCCTCCACGCTCTCGGCGCGCTCCGCGACAACTCTCCCCCAGGAGAGTTGTCCTGTACCCCGCACCCTGCACCCCACACCCACCTGTCGCATCCCCCGCCCAGCTGTCGCAACCCCTCAGATACGGATTCGACAGTTTGCGACGGTTTGCGACAGAGTATTTTTTCGGGAACCCAACACCACTATCGCCAAGGAAGACTTGCACCAATGGAAGAAGGCCCACAGTCGGAATCGAACGACCTGTCCAAGAAGCAGTTCGCCGTCATGCCGTACCTCGTCATGGCCCCACCGTCTCGTCGCCCTGGGTGTCATCGACACACTACCGTGATTTTGAAAGGGCCCTAGGACACAACGCTTGACGCTACCGACGGATGATAAAATTAGGCTGGCGTCCGCAATCGCCTGTCGGCGCGACTTAGTGCGCGCAAGCCTGCAGCCATCTCTTAGGAAGATTGAAATGCGACCAAATCGTCCCCGCACCCTACTGAACTCCATGAGTATCGGGAAGCCCGGCGCTGGCAGGAGCCCGGCGCTGGCAGGAGCCGGGAGATACAGGAGGTCCAAGAGCACGTGATCAAGATGGCTCTCGCCGAAGGCCTGTACCCCTGCGCCGAGATCGGCTCGCCAGATGACGCTCGGCGGTTTCTAGGTCTAGGTGTGCGCCACTTCTCGATTGGCACCGACGTGTCGGTCCTGGGCAGTTGGTGGGCGGACAACGTCGCAGAGCTGCGCGCCTCGATCCCCACGAAATGACGCCGCACCGCCTAACCATAGTCGCCTTCGCCTTGGCAGCGGTTGTCGTTTCCTGCGGCGCGGCGGAGGAACCCTCCGATTCCCCGACGTCCTCCAGTTCCGGAGAACGTTCCGCGACAGCCAGGCCTACCCGGGTCCCGACAGCCGTACCACCGCCAACGCCCGACCTCCGGGACCTTGTCCCACCCCAGCCGATCTCGACCTACGCGGGAACAGGCGGTCCCGGCTTTTCAGGTGACGGCGGGCCGGCCGTCGAGGCGGCGATAAGCGGACCTCTGGGTCTCGCAATAGACCGTGAAGGCAACCTGTACATCGCGGCTGACAATAGAGTCCGCCGAGTCGACGCCCGGACCCTAGAGATAGAAACGATCGCCGGAACGGGCCAGCAGGGCTCTTCCGGCGACGGTCTAGACGCGACCAGGGCCAAGCTGAAGACCCCTCAGGGTGTAGCGGTCGACCGCTACGGGAATCTGTACATTGCGGACCGGGACAACGGCAGGGTTCGCAAGGTCGACGCGTCCGGCGTGATCACTACTGTGGCCGGAGGCGGTGTGCCGACGCGAACAGGCGGCATTCTGGATACGGGTGACGGCGGCCCCGCCATAGATGCATGGTTCAAGCATGTCTATGCGGTGGACGTAGACGCAGAGGGTAACCTCTACTTGCTGGCAGACAACCGGCTGCGGATGGTCGACCCATCCGGGACCATCTCTACACTTGTAGGCACTGGGCTGAGAGGAAATACAGGAGATGGAGGGCCCGGTGTTGAAGCCGAGTTGGCATCCCCTCTGGGAGTCGCAGTGGACCACGAGAGCAAATACGTCTACATCGCCGATACCGACAGCCAGCGGATCCGTAGACTAGAGTTGGAAGCCGGAGTAATCACGACCATCGCTGGTCAAGGCGTTCCCGCCATGGGCCAGACCTTGTGCCCCATTTACTATGACACCGGCACGCGTGCCGGGGGAGAAGGGGCCGGATTCGACGGTGACGGCGGGCCCGCCGTCGATGCTCTCCTCGACAGACCCGGGGGCGTAGCCGTGGGACCTGACGGCAACGTCTACATAGCCGACACGGCCAACGATCGCGTGCGCATGATCGATCTAGCCACGGGCATCATCTCCACGGTGGCAGACGGCGGGCTGATCGAGGGCAGGGTGCCGGACTCTGACCCGGTGAGAGGCGGAAACCTCACGTTTGCATATGCCTATTTCGGACCGCCCAGCGTGGTCGTCATCAACGACGATGGCGCTATCTTTATCGCCGACACCAAGCTGAATAGGGTGGTGGTGGCGCGGCCGTAGGCCAGCGTGACCGGGTTAATTACAGCGGTCTGTCTACCATCTCGATGAAGATCGGCCCCTTGTATGGATGGGCGGCCGCGACCTCCTCGTCCAGCTCCACGCCCAGGCCGGGCTTGGTCGACGGGATGATATAGCCGTCCTCCCACTGGATAGGCTCCTTCAGCAGTTCGGCGTGGAACCCATCGAAGGTCTCGATGCTTTCCTGGATCAGGAAGTTCGGGCTGCACGTCCCGATCTGTATGTTGGCAGCCGCTTCTATCGGGCCGCAGTATAGGTGGGGCGCAAGCTCGGCGTAGTGGGCCTCCGCCATTCCCGCGATCTTCTTCGCCTCGAGGATTCCTCCGACTCTGCCGAGAGCCGGCTGGATGATCGAAGCTGCCTGCCTGTCGAATAGCTCGGCGAACTCGTACTTCGTCGCCAGGCGCTCGCCGGTGGCCACCGGGATAGTTGTCGAGTGGGCGACACGGCCCATCTCCTTCTTGTTCTCCGGCGGCACCGGCTCCTCGAGCCATAGGGGATCGAAAGGCTCCAGACGCCGGGCGAGCCGGATCGCGCTGGAAGTCGTCATCTGGCCGTGAGTCCCTATGAGAAGGTCGCACTTGCTACCGACCGCCTCCCGTACATTTCTGGTCACGACCTCGGCGTTGTCGAGCGCCTCCATGGAAAGCTGCCTCGGGTCGAAGGCCGACATAGGCATGACGGGATCGAACTTCACCGCGGTAAAGCCCTGGTCTGCATAGTGAACTGCTCTTTGCGGCGTCAGCTCCGCGTCCCCAAAGGCGTCGGCCACTGACAGGACGTCCGTGGTTTCGCTTTCCGGTGATGGATAGAGGTACGTGTACGAACGAAGCTTTTCGTGGACCTGGCCGCCGAGCAGGTTGTAGACCGGCTGGTCGAGGGTCTTGCCAACGATGTCCCAGCAGGCCATCTCGATGCCGCTGAGTACGCCGACCAACGACAGGTCGGGGTGCTGAGTGAATCCGCTCGAGTAGACGATCCGCCAAAGTGACTCGATCCTGAACGGGTCCCATCCCACGACGTACCGCTCGACGACGTCCTCGATCAGTTGAGTGACTTTATCAGGGTGGAACGGCACACCGTAGACCTCGCCGAAGCCGTCGATGTTGCCGTCCGTTGTCAGCTTCAGGAAGACGAAGTAAGCGCCGCCGTGGTGCGGTGGCGGATTGCCAACCACGTATGTCTTTACGTCCGTGACTTTCACTATGACCTAACCTCTCATCTGATATGGGACGGGAGTGGGCTTATTGTATCGGACATTCTGGACCGAGACGCGACCATGACTACCGAGTGATATCCTTGTCGCCAGCCCTCACCCAGGGCCAACGCAACAACACTCCGCCAGCTTGGAGGACGCCGGAATGACTGAATCGACGACCGAGAAGTACAGAGTCGGAATGATCGGAATTGGACGGAAGGGCGCCCAGCATGGCAGGGCCTATCGCATAAACCCTCTCGCGAAAATCGTCGCAGCTGCCGACACCGACGAAGCAAACCTCGAGATATTCTGTCGTCGATTCGACGTCCCGGGCTACGCCGATCACAAGGAGATGCTCGCCAAGGAGAATATCGACATCGCGGCGCCGATTCTGCCCGTCAGGCCGAATCCGCAAACTGTCGTCGACTGCGCCGAGGCGGGCGTCAAGGCGATCATGTGTGAAAAGCCGATCGCGGCGTCTCTGGCCGAGGCGGACCGGATGGTGGCGGCGTGCCAGTCGCGAGGGATAAGGTTCGGCGCCGGCGACCTGAACCGCAACCTTCCCGGCTACTGGCAGGCCAAAGAGATGATCGACTCCCGCCAGATCGGCGATGTCAGGAGCATCAACTTCTACGGTGGGGACGGTAGCGAGCTGTCAGGCGGCAAGTGCCAGCAGTTCAGCCTGATGCGGATGTTCGCCGGCGACGTAGACGTCGCCTAGTGTACCGGTTGGGTGGCCGACGACCCTATGAGCGACTACGACCAGGGAGGCGGGGGCTAATTCCGGTTCGTCAATGGCGTCGACGCCTACATGCACCGTTCCGCGGACGCGCGCGGCGGCGGATTCGAGGTGCTGTGTACGCGCGGAGTCTTTCGCAGTACGGGCGACGTGCTACATATGTGGAAAGCGCCCGATGGCGTCGGTCCCGATTGGGAGAACCTGGAGGAGATCGAGGAGTCTTCCCCAAGACAAGCATCATAGAACGGACTATCTCCGAATACGAGCCGGACGGCTGGGCCTGGCCGGGAGACCGCAACCTCGCCAGCGTCAACTCCATCGTAGACGCCCTCGAGAATGACACGGAGCCCTTGAGCAGCGGTGACAACGGTCGCAAGGTGCTGGAGATGGCGATCGGCGTCCGGGAGTCGCACCGTCGAGGGCATGCGCCGGTCAGGTTCCCGCTGGAAGACCGTACCCTCAGGATGATCCCCCACATGTCGCGAATGGAGTACAAGAAGCCACAGGTCGGGACTGAGGCTTACATGGCGCAGATCGCGCGCCAGGTCAAAGACTGACCCCGTCGCGGCGAGAGAATCCACACCGAAGCAGTGGGCCGATGGCACGAACGATCGGAGGTATCAGATGACCGATGTCCCGATGACCCAGCCCGAGCTGATGTTGGGTGAGAACCTGTCGGTCCACCACCACTCGGCGTTTGTCGAGCTTTCGGACGGCAGAGTCCTACAGTCGTCGGGCGCCCGATTCTCGGCGTCCGACGACGGCGGGCTCTCGTGGTCCGAGCCCTTCCAACGTCGCGATAAGAACGGCGGGCTGGTGGGCGGTGGCGGTAGCTCTTTGGTCAACCTCGGCGGCAACGCCATTGGGCTTTCGTCGATAGGCGGACGCGAGGAACCGTCCCCGGACGAGACCCTGCAGGAACGGATAGCCAGGCAGGAGCGAGGACGCCAGTCCGCTCACATGGTATTTTGGCGCTCCGACGACGCCGGAGAAACCTGGGAGCCACCGGTCCGCGTCACGCCCGTTGGACTGAAGTGCCAGGCGCTCCACGACGTCATGACGCGGACGTCTTCCGGGCGGCTGGTGCTCCCGGTTTTCCTCCTTCTTGGCAAGAACACTGGGCCGTACGAGGACAAGCCGCCCAGTCCCGGGACGCTGGTCAACGGCCAGTTCATCAACGTGACCGGCCACTGGTTCGATCCTAATGGGCCGGCCTGCGTTTCGGTCTACTACTCGGACGACGATGGGCGTATGTGGGAGCCGAACCACGACGGCGAGGTCGTCTTGCTCCTCGACTGGAACGCAACGTACAGCTACGTCGCCGAGCCCACCGTGACCGAGGTTTCTCCAGGTACTCTTCTGATGCTGATGCGCAACCAGATGGGGCGACTTTACCAGGCCTGGTCTTACGACAATGCCGAGACGTGGACGCGTCCCCAACCAACGTCGTTGGCCGCCGGTACGACTCCCGCCCAGGTCCGTACTCTCGATAACGGGCATATCCTCGTGGTGTGGAACCAGGAAGGGGAGGAGGACGTCAAGCGAGGGATGAGCAGACAGCGCATGTCCTCAGCGATTAGCCGGAACGGTGGCAGTGTGTGGGAGTTCTTCCAGAACGTCGAGTCGACAATCGAGGGGACGCGGGTGGAGCCCGGGCCGATCAAGAGACAGCAACCGGAAGACGTCTACTTCCCGCCGGGTCGTCCCGCGCCAGAGCGAGATCCCGCGTATATCGTGCCGGGGCAACGACGAGGAATCTGGTCATACCCATCGGTACTGGTGCTCGCGGACCGGGTGATCGTGTCCTACGGATACATCAGGTACGAAGAGCATCCCACGCGCGCCCAATGGACAACGAGCATCAACGAAGGGCCGGGGTACCGGACGAAGATCAAGGCGCTGCCGTTGGCCTGGTTCTACGGAGGCAAAGAGCCGGCCGACAACCCCTTCTTGCCACGGGCCCACGAGCCTGCATCGCCATAGGCCGTAGTCGGCGACTTCGTAAGACGCCCCTACGACACCCCCTGCTCGAGGAGCATCGTCACGCCCATGTCAAGGTATTTCTGCGTCAGCGCGGGGTCCGCGATTCTCATACAAGGCCTGACGCCCGTACCCTCCAGTTCGCCGACTACGTAGCGGGCGCAGTCGTCGATGTCCTTGAACGGGTGGTTAGGCTGGGCTTCCAGGCTGAGCCTGAGGTCCGCCGGCCCGAAGGAGAGGCAGTCGACGCCCGGCTTGGCCAGCTTCCGCGCGTTGCTGACCGCCTGCACCGACTCGATCTGCATCCAGAGCACCCCAATCTCAGCCCACCAATCTGAGTACTCATGGATCTCGGGACGTTGGCCGAGCCCCAACCGCGTTGTACCTCCCCAACTCCGCACGCCCTGCTGGGGGTAGTAGAAGTTTGCCACCGCCTCGTCGACGGTGGACTCGAGCTCGACCTGCGGGACCTCGATTCCAGCCGGGCCCAGGTCGAGGATGTTGCCGACCAGGTAGGTGTGACGTGTGTGTTTGATACGGAACTGGACGTGAATGTCGAGGTCCTCCGCGATCTTGCAGAACTCAACAAGCCGGTCTTCGTTGTAGGGGGCGTGTTGCCCATCCACGGAGACGAAATCGTATGGCTTCCGCTCGACTACGGACTTCAGCCAATCAGCATCGGCCTTCATTGGGATACTGGCACCGACCAGCGTCTCGCCGCCTCGAATTCGGCTTTTCAGCGATGTTGAGTTAAACGACACTTGTAATTCCTTTTCTCAGTCAGGGGCGGGATAGCGCTACCGGTGGACGGACACCAGGTCCAGACCGCTTAGTTAAGTCCCGGAGGTCTATTCACTTCTAACGACTAGACTCAGGTACTGACGTACAAAATTGTCGAACTCAGCAGTTTCTGCTGTGTGGACCGTCCCTGTCCGCCAGCGCTCCCACTTCTGTAGCTCGGATATCGCTTCGTTCAGCTGTAGACCTAGCTCGTCTAGCTTGTCGCTCGCCCTTTTTTGAAACTCGCCCAGCTGCACCAGGCTGATGTCTGACTCCGCCAGGCGGTCGTCCAACGACGCCAGCTCAAGCTCCCAGGTGTTATTCTCCTCCAACAGTACGTCCACTCGCTCTCGAGACTGCTCCTCGTTGGTCTCCAGGCCCGAGAGCATTCGCTCGACGCCGGCTCCGGCAGCTTCAAGAGTGATCGTTTCGGCACTCAGCTTTTCGATAGGAGAAGAGCCGGGGCCGGCGACCTCCGTGCCGCGCTGGCCGGCGACCTGCCAAAAGACAAGGTCGGGGTTGCCAGACGAGCCGTCGACGTCGACGACGACCTCGATCGACCCCAGCACCGTGTCACCCTCGACCATCTCCACCCCGTAGGGTGTCCCCAGCGCCGTGTATTCGGTCGTGTCGATGCTTAGCTCGAATGTTGCACTTGCGTCTGCGCGGTCGTGAAAGCGGTCGACGGACGCGGTGAGACCGGGACCTGTCTCTGTTTCGCCGCAGCCCAACGCGAAGGTGAGGACCCCTGTTGCCAGTACGGTCCACAGCGGAAGTGGAGCTGACAATGCACGCTTTACCTCAAACCACTGTCCCGTCGATGATCGCACGCTAACCTACCTGGGCTCCAGCTTCACCGCCCGAATGCGGCTGTTGTAGAAATCAGACACTAGCAGCACGTTGTCTCCGTATAGCCAGAGCCCATGCGGCTCGTTGAACGCAGCGTCCGTCGCCGGTCCACCGTCACCGCTGTCTCCGGGCGTCCGGATTCCCGCGACCGTCTCCAGCCTTCCATCGGCGGCGACCCTGCGCACACAGTTGTTACCTGAGTCGGACACGTACACTACACCGCCGGCCGTGACCGCGAGGCCCGATGGCTGGCTCAGCTTTGCTTCCGTGGCCATCGTACCGTCGGGGGAGTAGCCTTTCTCTCCAGAACCTACGACGGTCGTGATGACGCCGGTTTCGTCGACCTTTCGCACGACGTGGTGGGTTGGGTCCGCGAAATACATGTTGCTATCGGCGTCGAAGCGAATGTTCGTGGGAGCGCCGACCTGCGCCTCGACGGCAGGCCCGCCGTCGCCCGAGTACCCTGGACTCCCTGTGCCGGCCACCGTGGTGATGGTAGACGTCACGGCGTCTATCCTTCGAATCCGCCCTATCGTGGCGTCTGCGACGTAGATGTCGTCTTTCGGGCCGTGCGCCACGGCTTGAGTCTGGACGAAGCATGCCGATACCGCGGGGCCACCGTCTCCTTTGTCCCACTGGAACCCCGTCCCGGCGATGGTGCTTATCGTCCCATCGGTATCGACGCGCCTAACATAGCCGTGCCTCGTGTCGGCAACGACCACGCGCCCCTTCGAGTCGACGGAAACGTCGTTCGGGTTGCTGAGGTAGGCTTCGTTGGCGGGGCCGCCGTCGCCCCCGTAGGCGCGGGCGCCGTTACCCGCGACGGTTCGGATTGTCCCAGTCTCTGGGTCGATTCCGCGGACTCGTTGGGTCATCATGTCGGCGATGTATATCTGGCCGTCAGGCCCCGCGGAGATGGACTGGGGGGCGCACAAGAAGCCGTTCGTTGCCGGCTCATCATCGTGAACGCTGGTGCCCCCCAGAACGGTCGTCACGATTCCCGTAGCGCCGTCGTACCTGCGAACGCGTCCCGAGCAGTCGCACCAGAACACGGTGCCGTCGGGGTCGGCCCAGATGCCTGCCTCGACCGAGTTGCAGGCCGCCTCTCGGCCCGGCAACCCTTCTTCGCCATACCCAGGTACGCCGTTGCCGACCAGAGTAGTGACCACTCCGGTATCAGCGTCGACCTTGCGCACTCTGTAGCCGTACTTTTCGCCGACGTACATGTTGTCGTGGACGTCGAAGCACAGTGCGTCCGGCATGAGGGTGCTCGCCTTGGTCGCGGGACCACCGTCGCCGCTCGAGGCGGGCATTCCGTTGCCCAGCGCGGTGGTGATGATGCCCGTTGTCATGTCGATCTTGCGAATCCGGTGGTTCGAGTTGTCACAAACGTAGAGGTCGCCCTTCGAGTCGAAGGCGAGGTGCTCGTTGTGATAGAAACCCGCTTCGCTGGCCGGACCGCCGTCGCCGTGGAAGCCGCCGAGGCTCGGGCCTCCCCAGTCCTCGAGCCCACGACCCGCAAACGGCCGGCTGTCGCCCGACTCGGAACGGTAGTGACGGGCGTCCAGGCCGGCGAAGTGCTCAATGACCCCCGTCTTGGCGTCGACTCGCCGGATGTTGTTCGTCCACTCGCCGGAGAGGTAGACGTTGCCATCGTCGTCGACCGCCATGCCGCAGGTGACGTCGAGCTCGGCTTCGAGGGCCGGACCGCCGTCTCCTCCGCGCCCCGATTTTCCCGACCCGGCGACTCGGGTGATAGTCTCCGTCTCATTGTCGATCTTGTGGACGGCCTCGTTTCGCAAGTCAGCCACGTACATATTGGAGTCTCTGTCCAGGACCAGACTGTGTGGGCCGCTGAAACGTGCGTCGATGGCCGGACCACCGTTGCCCCGGTCACCCGGAATGCCGTCCCCGGCGAAGGCGTGCAGAACGCCGGACTGGTCGATACGCCACATACGATTGCAGTGCCAGTCGACGACAATCATGTCGCCGTCGGGCCGCCTCGCAACGCCTATGGGCCATCCGACGTGCGCCTCTCTGGAAGGTACGCCGTCGCGGTACGGCGCCCCCGCGATGGTGGCAACCGTCCCTGGCTCCATGCCATCGAAAAACTCGCCGAGATTCAATGCTGGAACTCCCTGGTTAACTTGCAGTCCTGCGGGCGCGACTTGAGCTTATCACGTAACGAGGTGCAACCTATTCTACTAATCCCGAATCCACCGAAGGACACCGATGGACGGCGTGAGGAAAGCGGAAGGGGGGTGAGGGAGCTACAGGGGAAATAGCCTGGGTTCCATTTGGGGTAGGGAGGTCGGCGGACGGTCTTCATCGCCGCACAGGGGCCCCTATGGCCGTCTGCGGGAGCTGCGATGCGCGGGATGGCGAGAGAATACGCAGCAGGGAACTCTCTCGGACCGGGCTGGCACGAGTCTGCGGGGATCTTCGGTTGTCCGGTGGGTGGGTCGGTCGCCGACGGTGCCGTCAGGCCGGGAGTGGAATGGCTCGCAGCCGGGCCAAGGCGCGGCTGAACTTCTCAGCCCAAGGCCAGCGATCCGGAAGATGCAGGGTCAACCGGCGTGCCGAGCGGGTGAGCCGTCCGGCCAGGGAGAAGAACCGCCGCCGGAGGGTCTTGGTGGTGGCTATCCGCTCTCCCAGACCGATACGCGCCGTCCAGCGGGCCAGGTTGTGGGCCATCGTCTGGACGGCCAGCCAGGCGCCGTTGGCGGCGAAGCGGCCCGAGGGGAGATGGTTCAGCCCGACGCCGTACTTGAGGTCGCGTATGGCATTCTCGATCTCGGCGTGGCGGCGATGGTCAGCCTCCAGTTCGAGCAACTCCCCGTCCCGGTCGGTGATGAAGCCGTGATAGCTGTATTTGGCGAAGAGGGCCAGTTGGGAACCGGGCGTCGGCTTCACCCGCCGGACGATGAGCCGTACCGGCGCGGCGTCCGCCTCGGCCTGGAAGGGGGTGCAGGTGGTCTCGGCCACATCGGCGGCACCGTCCATCCAGTAAGGAATCGGCGTCCAGGCATCTTCGGGTATCGCCTCGATGAGATTGTGCAGGCTTTTGTGCTGGCGGATGGTGATGGAGAAGCGGACATCCATCTTGCGGCAGACGGATACCACGCCATGAGTGTAGAAGCCGCTGTCGGCACGCATGGTGAGTCGTCCGTTGGCCCCGGCGTAGCGCACCCGTCCCACCGTCTCCCGCAGGAAGTGGGCGGCGCCGCGGGCGGTGTTGGCCCGGCCCTCGCGCAGCCGGGACATCAGCACGTCTCCGGTGCCGGCGGCGATGGCCAGCAGCGGGTGGTAGCCCCGCTTGCCGGTATAGCCGTGGTGGCGGGCGCCCTCCTTGGCCAGTCCGTAGGTCTCGCAGATGGTGGAGTCTAGTGTCCTGAGTTATGAATCCGATGACAAAATCGGGCGATGGTAGCTAGTAGCTGGTCTGCGGTTTTGGTCCAGATGAAGGGCTTTGAGGCAGCGTTGTGCTGGTCAATGTACTGTTCGATGGCTTGCTCCAGTTCCCGAGTGCTGCGGAACACCCCGCGGCGCAGTTGCTTCTCTGTCAGCACCGCGAACCAGCGCTCCACCTGGTTCAGCCAAGAGCTGCTGGTGGGGGTGAAGTGCAGGTGATAGCGCGGCCGCCGGGCCAGCCAGCGCTGGATGGCGGGGGTCTTGTGGGTGGCGTAGTTGTCCAGGATAAGGTGCACGTCGAGGTCCGGGGGTACGGTCGCATCGACCCGGTCGAGGAAGCGCCGGAACTCCGTGGACCGGTGCCGACGGTGGCAGGCGCCGATGACCTCTCCCGTCTTCACGTCGAGGGCGGCGAAGAGAGAGGTCGTACCATGACGACGGTAGTCATGGGTCCGGCGCTCGATCTGCCCCGGGCGCATGGGCAACACCGGGGCCGTCCGGTCGAGGGCCTGGATCTGGGACTTCTCGTCGACACACAGGACCAGAGCCCGCTGGGGTGGGTTGAGATAGAGCCCCACGATGTCACGGACCTTCTCGATGAACAGAGGGTCAGACGAAAGTTTGAACGTCTCGGTCCGATGCGGCTGCAAGGCAAAGGCCCGCCAGATACGGCTGATGGCGCTCTGACTCAGGCCGGTACGCGCAGCCATGGAGCGCGTGCTCCAGTGGGTTGCATCCGCCGGCGTCGTCTCCAGGGTGAGGGTCACGACCCGCTCCACATCGGTGTCCGTGATGGAGCGTGGGCCGCCGGGCCGCGGCTCGTCAAGCAGGCCGTCGAGGCGGCGTTCGATGAACCGGGCCCGCCACTTCCCCACCGTTTGCTTGGCCAGACCGATCTCCCCGGCCACGACGGTATTGGTCTTGCCCTCGGAGCAACGGAGAATGATCCGGGATCGCAGAGCCAGCGCCTGGGCAGTGGTTGGACGCCGCTTCCAGCGCTCGAGGCTCTCGCGTTCGTCGGAGGAAAGGTGCAAGGGAGGAATGGGGCGTCCGATGGCCATGGTGACCTCCATGAGCGTTTCGTGGAGGGTACACCCCAGCAAGTACTTTTGCAATGAGTTCATAACTCAGGACACTAGGTCAATGGTCAGGGGCCCGTCGCCGGGTCCCGCCCCGGCCTGCCAAGCCCGGGCCAGCAACTCGCGGCTCACCCGGTCGAGTTGACGGACGTGGCCCCACCGGAAGCTGCGCAGGAAGGTGCCCAGGGTGGATGGCGCCTTGACCGTGCCGCCCAGGGTGCAGGCCGTCCCCCCGGTGCGCAACACATCGGCGTCGTCAATGCAGTCGCCCCCAGCCAGCGCAGACGCCACCAGCGTCATCATCTTGTCGCTCGTGTTCGCCCGCCCCGGGGCATCGCCCAGGTCGAGGCGCTGCCGGACGAGTTCGGGCAGGCCGAGGTGCCGCGCCAGGGTGGCCGGAAGGAGCAGCCCGGCATTGGCCACCAAGCGGCGGTCGTCGAAGGTGATTTGGATCCGGTCGGGGTGGTTGCGTGGCAGCATCTACTGGGTGCTCCTTTTCCGGGGCCGTTTTTTTGCTACAAAACCATTATCCCAGAAGCACAGGAGCACCTTCTTGCCGCCTCAGGACGCTAACCCGACGCCCTCCTTCGGTGGATTCGGGCTAATCGTCAAAAAAAACCCTGTCGTAAACCGTCGCAAACTGTCGAATTCGTATCTGAGGGATTGCGACACTTGGGGGTGGAGCGGGTACAGGGTATCGGGTACAGGTTGGGTGCGCGGTTGTCAGGTGCATGGCTTCGTTCCTTTCGCGGTGCGTTGGCTGGTTCGGCCAAAACAAAAGGGACCGACCGTGGGGTCCGTCCCTCGGAAATATTGTAGTACATGCGTTCTGGTTTATCAAGGGCGGGTTGCGCGGCCTGTGGTATGTCTGTAATTGTGACACCCCTTAACCCAAATCCACCGAAAGGGATGACTATGCAGCAGCGGAACGGGCGATAGGGGCAAGGGAGGGCGATGGTCCGGGCACGATTTGGGGTAGAGGGGGGCCGGTGTTTGTCTTCAGTTGCCGCGGGGAGACTTTGTGACCGTCTGCGAATGTTGGTCAGGGCGAGATAGCGGGGAGAGGACACAGCAAGAGGCACTCGCAGACCGGACTGGCGCGAGTTCGCGGGGACGTTCGGTTGGCCGGATGTCGGCCGGTTGCCGCCGCCGCCGTCAGGCAGGGAGTGGCAGGGCGCGCAATCGGGCCAGGGCACGATCGAACTGGGCTTCCCAAGGCCAGCGCTGTGGCAGATGCAGTGTGAGGCGGCGCGCCGAGCGGGTGATCCGTCCGGCCAGGGAGAAGAACCGCCGCCGGAGGGTCTTGGTGGTCACCACCTGCTCGCCCAGACCGATGCGCGCTGTCCAGCGGGCGATGTTGTGGGCCATCACCTGTACCGCCAGCCAGGCGGCGTTGGCGGCGAAGCGGCCCGAGGGGAGATGGTTCAACCCCACACCGTGCTTGAGGTCTCGGATGGCATTCTCGATCTCGGCGTGGCGGCGATGGTCGGCCTCCAGTTCGAGCATCTCCCCGTCCCGGTCGGTGATGAAGCCGTGATAGCTGTAGGTGGCGAAGAGGGCCAGCTGGGAACCGGGCGTGGGCTTCACACGCCGGACGATGAGCCGCACCGGCGCGGCGTCAGGTTCACTCTGGAAGGGAGTGCAGGTGGTCTCGGCCACATCGGCGGCGCCGTCCATCCAGTAAGGAATCGGCGTCCAGGCATCTTCGGGTATCGCCTCGATGAGATTGTGCAGGCTTTTATGCTGGCGGATGGTGATGGAGAAGCGGACATCCATCTTGCGGCAGACGGATACCACGCCATGAGTGTAGAACCCGCTGTCGGCCCGTAGCGTGAGTCGTCCGTTGGCCCCGGCGTAGCGCACCCGTCCCACCGTCTCCCGCAGGAAGTGGGCGGCGCCGCGGGCGGTGTTGGCCCGGCCCTCGCGCAGCCGGGACATCAGCACGTCTCCGGTGCCGGCGGCGATGGCCAGCAGTGGGTGGTAGCCCCGCTTGCCGGTATAGCCGTGGTGGCGGGCGCCCTCCTTGGCCAGTCCGTAGATCTCGCAGATGGTGGAATCGAGGTCGATGGTGAACGGCGCGTCGCCGGGTCCGGCCCCAGCGGCCCAGGCCCGGGCCAGCAGCTCCCGGCTCACCCGGTCCAGCTGGCGGACGTGGCCCCACCGGAAGCTGCGCAGGAAGGTGCCCAGGGTGGATGGCGCCTTGACCGTGCCGCCCAGGGTGCAGGCCGTCCCCCCGGTGCGCAACACATCAGCGTCGTCGATGCAGTCGCCGCCGGCCATGGCTGAGGCCACCAGGGTCATCAGCTTGTCTCCGGTGTTGGCCCGCCCCGGCGCGCCGCCCAGGTCAAGGTGATGGTCAACGAGTTCCCGCAGGCCCAGATGCCGGGCGAGGGTGGCCGGCAGGAGCAGACCGGCATTGGCCACCAGGCGGTGATCGTCAAAGACGATACGGATACGGTCGGGCTGGTTGCGTGGTAGCATCTATTGGGTGCTCCTTCTCTGGGACTGTTTTGCTGTCACAAAACCATTATCCCAGATTCAGAAGAGCACCCTTCTGGCCACTTCAGGATGCTAACCCGACGCCCTCCCTCGGTGGATTCGGGCTTAACTGTTCAGTGAAAATGTCACCACGGAGACAATCACATTGAACAGGAAAGAGCAGCAGCGGGTTATGGTCTTGAATCGGGTGGAGAGTAGAGAGCTGACGGCCGTCCAGGCGGGGGAGCACTTCGATCGACTCAGCACAGGGCTTGTCGGACCACAGCTTTGATGGCGACTTGGGACAAATCGTCAGATGGCACAAATTGACATCACGCCGAGTTGACCCTATCCTTGCGAAATCGCGAAGAGAGGCCGGGTAGATGGCTCAGTACGACATCGAAGGCAATCCCGACTACGGACAGCTTACGGTGACCCTCGCGCCGGGTGAGGCGTTCGTCGCGGAGGCCGGCTCAATGGCCTGGATGAGCGACGGGATGAACGTCAGGGCCCGTCTTTTGGGTGGGCTGTTCAAGGCACTGCTGAGAAAATCGGCGGTGGTGAATCGCTGTTCGTGGGTGAATACAGCCACGAACGAGGCGGGACTGTGACGTTTTCGCCCTCCCGTCCAGGCACCATCGTAAGGCGCACGTTGAACAACGAGACTTTCATCCTCACGGCGGGCTCATTCATGGCCTGCACGCCGGGAATCACCCTCAAGACCAGATTCCACGGGCTTAAGGGCCTGTTCTCCGGCAAGGGCGGCTTTTTTATCGAGTGCAGCGGTACCGGAGAGCTCTTCTTCAACGCCTTCGGAGCCGTCCTGGAGCGGGAGATCAACGGTGCCTTGACGGTAGATACCGGCCACATGGTTGCTTGGGAACCAAGCGTGTCATATTCCATCCGTGGCATGGGGAACCTGAAGAGCACCATATTTTCCGGTGAGGGGCTGGCGATGCGATTGACCGGTTCTGGGAAGATCTACCTTCAGACCCGGACGATGAGTGGCGTATCGGAGTGGCTCGCTCCGTTCAGCCGATAGCCTGCCAGAGGACACCGACTATGGAAATCGACGTCGCGGACCAGGGCGCCTTTAGCTGGGCTCTTGTCGGGCTGAAGCCCGGAGAGCAGTTCATGTCCGAGGCGGGCGCACTGTTCCGGGCATCGGATAACGTCGAGATCGACGTGACCACGAAGAGTAAGGGGTCGGGTGGGTTGATGGGTGGCCTTAAGAGGATGATCGCCGGCGAGAGCTTCTTCTTCTCAACCTACCGGTGCAAGGACAACGAGGATGGCGAGGTCGGTCTGGCCCCAACACTTCAGGGCGAGATCGCTTCGATCGAATGCGACGGTCGAAACCAGTGGATATGCGCCGGGGGCAGCTACCTCGGCTCCACGTCTGACCTCGAAATCGAAACGCAGTTCCAAGGCGTCAAAGGCCTGCTGTCAGGCGAGTCGTTGTCATTCATATCGGTCTCCGGGCGAGGACAACTCCTTGTGAACGCGTTCGGCAAGATCAGCGAGATCGACGTTCAAGATGCCCTGACGGTAGACACCGGCCACGTGGTCGCGTTCGAAGACACATTGAGCTACTCGGTAGGGAAGGCAGGCGGGAGTTGGATACAGTCGTTCCTGACCGGCGAAGGCATCGTGCTGAAGTTCACCGGTCGAGGTCGCCTCTACGTCCAGAGCCACAACCCCGACGAGTTCGGCGGCGACCTCGGGCCAATGCTTCCCGAGCGGAGACGGTAGGATGCGCTACGAAATCGAGTCGCGGCCCAGCTACAGCGTCGTCGAGGTCCGCCTCGAGCCGGACGAGCGGGTCGTCACCGAGGCCGGCGCCATGGTCTGGATGAGCGACAACATGAAGATGGTAACGTCCACCCGAGGCGGCGCTCTCTCTGGACTGAAACGGAGCGTCCTTTCAGGAGAGAGCTTCTTCCAGAACACCTATACTGCCGAAGGCGAGTCCGGACTGCTGGGGATAGCGCCCGGTCAGCCGGGCGATATCATCGCCCACGAGATGGACGGCACCGAGCTATTCCTCGAAAAGAACGCCTATCTGGCTTCGAGCCCGGACGTCCACTGCGACGCCAACTTTCAAGGGTTTCGCGGCCTTTTCGCCGAGGGGATGTTCGCTCTCACGGTGAGTGGCACTGGGACGCTGTTCTTCAACTCCTACGGCGATATCACCGAAATCGACGTAGACGGCTCCTACATCGTCGACAACGGACACGCGGTTGCGTGGGAGCCAACCCTGGAATACGAGCTCACGCGCTCACGTGGAATACGGTCGTTCCTTTTCTCGGACCAGATACTGATGCGGTTCCACGGTCAGGGCAAGCTGTGGGTCCAGTCGCGCAACCCGAGGTCGCTGGCCGACTGGGTGTACCCGTTCCGGCCGCAGGAGAGTGCGCAGAACGAGTAGGGGCGCACCTGTGTGTGCGCCCGGTTCCTCACGTGAATCGCAACGCGGGCAGACACGCAGGTCTGCCCCTACGGATGTGGCGAAGAAGGTCGGTTGACTGGGTTCTCTGCGTCCTCAGACCACTTGGCAGGGTTGCCCACGATGTATTCTCGAGCTTGACGCAGTTCTCTCTCATCTCTGATCACCCGCTCGTAGTAGCCGCGCTGCCACAATCGACCTTTGAATCGCGGCCATCCCCGTTCTTTCACGTTCTGGATGTACTCGTTGGTGGTCATGGTCTTGAACCACTGGACGATCTCCGGTAGGGGCGCACCTGCGTGTGCGCCCTCGTCGGCGCCCTCGTTCATCAAGATTCCATGGATGTGGTTGGGCATGACGACGAACGTATCCGGATCTACTGCTTCGAACTTCCGTCCAAGCTCTTGCCACCATTCCTCGACCATCCGTCCCGCCGCATTCGGCAGCATCAAGCCGTTTTCAACTTCGCCGAACAATGTTGATTCTCTCGTAAAAAGTCTGTGCAGGTCGAATTAGAACAACCGTACCCTTGCCTGGGTACAATATACAGTCTCTGTTCCGTGTCCTACCCCAACATACGGTAGCGCTCACATGTGCTAAAGCGCTGGAACTTCCTCAAAACGGGTTTTTACGAGAGAATCAATCTTGATTCCCTCGTAAAAAGTCTGTGTAGGTCGAATTAGAACAAACGTACCCACACCTGGGTACAATATACAGTCTCTGTTCCGTACACTACCCCAACATACGGTAGCGCGCAGATGTGCTAAATCGCTGGAACTTCCTCAAAACGGGTTTTTACGATGGAATCAAGCATGCTCGCTCTTGGGTGCAGATCGTGATGAAGTATGCGCCTGGCGTGGCGTAATCGAAACCGCGGAGACGAACCGACCGGCGCTGCGGCCTATTGTGCTTCACGCCATGCATAGTTCAAACCGCGTGCCGACCTCACTTCCAGCCGGACCTTGACCGCCCTACGTCGGCTTACCAGCGACCAGTGCCAGGACCTCTCGGGCTTCGTCATCCCCGTCGCCGGCCCGTTTCGAGACGTATTCCAATAGTGCCGGCGCAGCAGCTATAAGCCGACCATTGGCGAGATGCTCGGCCTCGCCGACGAATCCCCCGTAGACGGCCGCTATCTGCTCGGCCTTCGCTCCGGTTATACGGATCGGCGTCTTTTCAGGAAGTGCCTGCCACGGGCCTGGCGTGTGCTGTGGTGCTGTCATTGGTTGCTCCTAGTTGATTTCCTTCAAGCTGGCCGCGCCGCAGCCAATCGTACCAGCGGCTCGACCATGCCCCTTATGCGCGGAGATTCGTTCGAAAGCCACCGCTCGTCCGGGCTGAGGACGTCTTTTTTGTAGCGAGTCAGCTCTTCGACGTGCCAGTCCTCGGTCGGCTGCGCGGCGAACTTCATGACCATGAATCGCCGGCCGGCCCATGCGTTGAAAACCCCGTGCCAGAGGCTCTGGTTGAAGAAGATGACGTCGCCGGGCTCAGACTCTAGGGGATGGTACGGGACATCGACGCCCGCGACGTCGAAGGGGGCCACGTCGCGGCCGCGCTGGTGGTGCTCTTCCGGCTCGATCTCGGTGTGCAGGGGCATCTTGTGGGAACCCGGAATAACCCTCAGAGAGCCGGACTCCGCTGTCACCGGGTCGAGATACATCGACACCTTGAGCCGCAGGTACGTCAGCTTCCTCTTGGTGGCGGGCCGGTCGGGATGCCAAGGATGGTGGCCTCGCGTTGTGATGTTCCCCTCAGAGCCCGCCCAGACAAAGCTGGGCCCTAGGAGCTCCTGGAGAGGAAGATATATGCGGTCGTCGGTGACGAGGTCCGTCAGACGAATGCTTCGTTCCACGAACGGCGCGATCGCTTGCTCTTCGTCTCCAGTGAACGGACCGCCGCGGCGCTCCTCGGCCCAGATCTTGTCGGCCTCTTCGGTGATCGAGGCTATCTCCTGGGTCGGAAACCGCTGTTTGAAGACGAGGAAGCCGAAGGTGTCGAAGTGTGCCCCCTGTCCAGCCGTGAGCACGCTATCCCTTCTTGCCGACGAGGTTCTCCCAGCGGGCCGTGGTGAGGAACTTCAGAAGGGCGTCGCGGGCTTCGTCGGTGTTGATCCGTCGTAACGCGTGAATCGATTTGGCGCGGACGCCCCAGTTGGAGTCTTTGAGTGCCTCGATCAGCCTTGGAGTTGCTTCCTCGGCTCGCGTCCCCATGCGCGCTAGCGACAGAGCCGCCGCCTTGCGGACATCGGCCTCTTCGTCGTCGAGGGTGTCGATCAGGGATGGGACCGAGCGGGCTTCGCCGTCCGCGATACCCAGCGCCTCGGCGGCCTGTTGCCGCACCTCGAGGGACTCGTCATTGAGCGCCGCCTCGAGAGCGGGAACGCCTTCTTGGCCTGCTCGCCCTATTTCCCCGATTGCAGCCGCCGCTATAGCCCGGACGGCCGCGCTGCTGTCCTTGGTCGCGTCGGCGAGAGCAGAGACGGCGGGTGCGCCCATCGCCGTCAGTGCGTAGATAGCGTTCTGGCTTCCGATGCTTACGCCGTCGTACTGATCGAGTTCTTCTGCCAACCGATCGGCGCCGGCTCGAAGAGTGTCCATCAGAGGGCCGACCGCGCCCTCTCCGGCGTGTCCCAGGGCATACGCTGCCCGCAAAGCCTCCGGCTCTGAATCACCTTTCAGTGCATCGAAGAGCCGAGCCGGTTCCTCGTCTGGCCTTTGGTGCCCCGACCCGTTCCCTCCGCGATGCCAGTCCCACATCGTCGCCCACATGCCATCGCGAATGTCGCCGGTCGACTCCCAGTCGGCTTCGCCATCGTCCCAGCTTGGCGCCTCGGGTTCCTCCATACGGACGACCAAGAACTTGACCATGTACCGGTTCTTGTCGCTCTGGTTAGGGGTCCCTCGATGGAATATGTCGTAGTGAACGAGGTTTACGGTCCCCGCCTCACCAGCCATCCCGACCTCCTGATCCGGGTCGGGCGTCGTGTTGTTGTAGTGGCTGCCGGGGACGGCGCCCGTCGGGCCCATGTCCGGAGTTGTATCTTGTGGATAGTACATAGCCATGACCCACCGGGTCCTGTGCTGCCGACGCGTGTACCCGTCCTTGTGGAGTCGCTGGCCTTCGGAGCCCGGCGGATTGTAATGGCAATGATGGTGCGGGTGGTAGAAGAAATTAGGGCCCAAAATGCTGGTCAGTGCGCCGACGACGTTGGGATGATCAAGGATCTGTTGAAGGTCCGGGACCCTGGGCAGAATGTTGTTGCCGGGGTTCCACTCGTCGTGGATGACGTGCTCCAGCTGCTCGAATATCGAAGCGTGGAAGTCCGTCGGGTAGTCGGCTTTCACGCTCACGTAGCTGTCACGAACGTAGGCGCGCATCTGGTCGCGGTTCAAGAGGTTTGGTGCGTTAGACATCGTCTGGGACCTCCCGCTGCGAGTCTCGTGCGGAATCGAGTGTAGATGCGAGGTCGGATGGTGTCAATCCCTATTTCATGTTTCGTTGCTCATGAAAAATCGCGCTTGACACTCAAATACCCCACGCGTATCGTTGGGGCGCCGTTTTCAAGCCTGACACTGCCGCAGTCGAACACTTCTGGAGGTACACCATGGGAAGCGCCGTCTCCGTTCCCGGAATCGTGAGCATCGAGGCCAGCAAGGTATCTCCGCCACCCGTATGGGCATTGATGGAGCGCAATCTCATCGACTTAATGACCGAGTCGGCGCAGATGTACGTCAAAAAGTACACCGAGCGTGGGGGCGGGACGCTGCTTGCCGAGGACCTGGACGACCTCTACGAGCAGTTCTACAACTACGGTCTCTTTTACGCGATCGGCGCCGACGATAGCTTGCTCGACCTCCACCTTCGCGAGTGGAACGCGTCGAACCGGATCAGCGACGACACTATCGTCCACAGGGCTAAGCACAACGACCACACCAAGGTTTTCAGCCGGTCCGTGCACAACGAGTTCTGGAACATGGACCAGGCCGGCGAGTGGCACCATCTCGGTGAAGGCAGCATGGCCTTCTACGACTTCGGCGTCGCCGATCCGACGATATCGGAGAATGTGCGCCGGGCGAAGCGCTTCGCGGCCATGTTTATCGGAGAGGACCCGGAGGCGCCCAACTACGACCCGAAGTACAAGATCCTGCGGTCTCCGTTTCACTCGAGCCAGGGCCCCAGACTGCACACCGAGCCTATAGGAGCACACTCGATGCTGTGGGCAGGAAGAAGGTGGGACGACCTCGAGCTCAACTACTACGGTGTCCGAGCGTCGTTGTACCCCCTGGTCAAGGACCTCGAGCCTAACTGGTTCGAGGACCCGAAGCGTAAACAGGAAATCCACAAGCTGTTCGAGAAGCTCATCTTGCAGAGCGACACACCGAACAGCCTTGCCGCGACCGCGCTCGTGACCGACGCCTACCTGTACACGGGCGACGAGAAGTACAAGAAGTGGGTGTTGGAGTACACCGAGGCATGGATCGACAGGGCGAAGCAGAACGGCGGAATCATGCCGGACAACGTCGGGCCGACCGGCAAGATCGGAGAGCACCGCGAAGGCGTCTGGTGGGGTGGCCAGTACGGCTGGAACCACTACCAGGGCTTCAACATCATGTTCCACGGCCTGAACATCGCGGCAGAATGCGCGTTGCTGCTGACCGGGGATTACGGCTACCTCGATCTTCTTCGTGACCAGATCAAGGTCCTCCTTGAGGCGTCGGTCAAACGGGACGATGGGCAGTTGATCATGCCAACGCGGTACGGCCCCGACGGCTGGCAGTACGATCCTCCCAAGGGACGGACAACGGAAGGCAACATCACCTACAGGAACGTGTACACGGGGCCGATGCCCTGGCGGCCCCAGGAACTCGTGCACCTTTACCACGCTTCGATGTCCCAGGAAGATTACGACATCATCGTGCGGATCAGGGATGGCGAGGTGGAGCGCGACTGGAACGACGTGAGCGAGAGGGGCGGAGAGAAGAACGGAGGCGAGACGGAGCTCGCTCGGTTCCAGTACTACGACGGCCAGAATCCCAACTGGCCCGAGAAGATTCTGGGTGCAGAGTACGGATGGGCCCTTGAGACTTTCGAGGAAATCCGAGCGGACAAGCGGTCGGTCGAAGAGATGATCTCGACCAACAGGTTCCCTCAGCATCCGGTCCACACAAAAGGATTAACCCAGGTGACAATGGGGACGCCGCAGTCGATATACAACGGAGGACTGCTGCGTGCAACGGTGCGTTATTTCGACCAGGACCGCGGGCGGCCTGGCCTCCCTGAGGACGTAGCCGCTCTGGTCGATGAGCTGAAGCCCGACAAGGCCGGAATCCAGCTCGTCAACATGAGCCCCGACGAGACGCGCACGCTGATCGTGCAGGCCGGCGCCTTCGGCGAGCACCAGTTCACGCAGGTGAGTTTCCGGGACGGCGACGACGACCGGACTGCGCAGGTCAATGGCAAGTCGTTCGCTGTGGAGTTGCCCCCTTCGACGTCGATCCGCGTCGAGGCGGGAATGAGGCGATTCGCCAACGATCCGAGCTATGCGTTCCCGTGGCACGGCGATAAGATTCCGGTGCCGTTCCAGTAGGTGCAGGCGGATGTCTTCGTATCGTAGTAGTGGCGGGTCTCAGACCCGCCCTCCTGGTGGGCAAGAATCGCGGTGACCACGAAAGGCTCTGAACCCAGACGACGACCGCTACGTCTGCCCGCGTACGACTACACAACGCCTGGCGCCTACTTTGTCACGATCTGCACCCAAGATCGGCGATGCTTGTTCGGAGATGTTGTGAACGGCGAGGTTGCGACGAACGAAAACGGCAAGATCGTATCTGCCGCTTGGGATGATCTCGTGAACCACTATCAAGCGCTGCACCTGGATGAATTCGTTGTCATGCCGAATCATGTTCACGGGATACTGTTCATCAAGGACGCTTCAGTGCTGCCCGGGACGACGAGGGCAGGTCTGAGACCTGCCCCTACGCTGACTGGCCTGCCGGAAGTGATTCGAGCGTTCAAGAGCTTCTCAGCGCGCCGGATCAATCAACTTCGACGAACGCCGGGAGCACGAGTTTGGCAGCGCAATTACTATGAGCGCGTGATCAGGAACGAGAACGAATTGACCAGAGCACGGGAATACATCCTCAATAATCCGAGAAAGTGGTCTGAGGACCGAGAGAATCCAGCGAATTTATTAGCCTCGTAAGTGGCGGGTCTCAGACCCGCGAGCATGTTCAGGACGGAGGTAATCGATGGCTCCCGTTCCGCCTCAGACGCTCCCCGAAATGCCGACCATCAGGGCCACGCAGACCGCTTCTCCCCCGGGATGGGCGTTGCTTGAGCGTCGGCTCATGGACTTGATGGAGAAAGGGACGGAGACCGTGATTCGGAAGCACTCCGAGCGCGGCGGCGTAACCATGTACGCCGATGACGTCGACGACCTTTACGAGCGCATCTAGATCTACAAGGAATACTACAACCTGGTTAACCCAGGCGACGCTGAATGGCACCACAAAGGCGAAGGCAACATGGCCTTCTACGACTTCGGAGTCGCCGATCCCACCATTTCCGAGAATGTTCGCCGGGCGAGGCGGTTCGCCTCATACTACATAGGCGAAGATCCTGAGGCGCCGAACTGGGACCCCGAGCACAAAATCCTGCGGTCCCCGATGCAGACAGGCCAGGGGCCTTGGCACTCGGCGACCACTGAACAAACACACAGCTATCTCCTCGGCGGTCGTGGCCTGGACTCGATCTCGTGGTACGGCGTCCGGTCTTCGCTGTATCCGGTGATCAAGGACCTGGAGCCGGACTGGTGGAAAGACGACGGTCGAAGGGCGGAGATAGTCGACCTGTTCGACAAGATTGTTCTCAACTGCGACTCGTCGAACAATCTGGCCGCCACCGGTCTGGTCACCAACGCCTACTTGTACACGGGTGACGAGAAGTACAAGAAATGGGTCCTCGAGTACGTCGACGCGTGGGCCGAGCGGACCCGCCAGAACAACGGGATCCTGCCGGATAACATCGGGCCGACCGGTAAGATCGGAGAACATCGAGACGGGCAGTGGTGGGGTGGTATCTACGGCTGGGGCCACTACCAGGGCTTTAACGTCATGTTCCACGGACTGGTTACGGCATGCGAATGCGCGCTGTTGCTCAGTGGCGACTATGGCTATCTTGACCTTCTCAGGTCACAAGTCGAGATGCTGCTCGACAACTCGATCACCCAGGATAACGGCCAAGTCATGGTACCGCTCAGGCACGGGCCGGACGGTTGGGACAATTACCAGCCGGTGCGGATTCTGGAGCCGGCTCATCTGCATCACGCCTCCCTCTCACAAGCGGACTACGAGCTAATGGCTCGCATACGAGAAGGCGACATCGAACGCGACTGGAACCAGGTCATCGATACCCCAGAGAAGAACCAGCAGATTAATGACGGCCACCAGAACATGGCCAGATTCAATTACTACGACGGCATGAACCCCGGCTGGCCGGAGCAGATCCTAAAGTCCGACTACAACTTGGCCATGGAGACTTACGAAAAGCAGCGCACCGACGATCGCAACGTGGAAACGCTGCTTGCCGAAAACGCCCATCCGGACAGCCCGGTCTTCACGAAGGCGTTGACTCAGGTGGTCCTCGGGGCACCCCAGTCCGTGTACAACGGAGGGCTCCTCCGGGCGACGGTCCGCTATTTCGATATTGACCTGGGGCGGCCGGGACTCCCCCGAAACGTCGCTGCGCTGGTGGACGAGCTTAAGTCCGACGGGGCCGGGATTCAGCTCGTGAACCTGGACCGCGATCAGACAAAGCGGTTAGTAGTGCAGGCTGGCGCCTTCGGCGAACACCAATTTACCGAGGTGCGCTACCAGGACGGTGACGGCGAACAGACCGCGGTGGTAAACGGCAAGTACTTTACAGTCGAATTGCCACCTTCGACGTCAGTCCGCATCGGAGCCGGAATGAAGCGGTTCGCTAACGACCCGAGCTACGCTTTCCCATGGCACGGAGACCAGATCCCCGTGCCGTTCCAGTAGAGGTACTCGCATGCCACGCGTCGACGTAACCGAACGCCTCCAATGCGGAGACGTGCTGCTTATGGACGGCGGCACCGGCTCGGAGTTGCAGCGTAGGGGCGTCGACGTGCTGAGGGGTGCATCGGCTGCTGCCGGCCTGCAGGCATGGTCGGCGACGGCCAATATCGAGGCGGCCGAAGTCGTCCAGCAAGTGCACCAGGACTACCTTCGCGTCGGCGCCGACATCCTGATTAGCAACAACTTCTGGACCAGCCCAACACGCATGGAGCCCATCGGCCTGGCGAACGAATGGCGCACCTACGCGCTAGCTGCCGCGGATAACGCGCTGACGGCCAGGGACGCAAGGAACCTGGAAGCCTACGTCTTCGGTGGAATAGCGCCCCCGACTCTCCAGAAGCTGACCGATGGCCGTGACGATCCAGATGTCGTGGTGATGGGTGAGGAGGCGTACCGGAAGGAATTCGCCGAGCACGCTGATCTTCTCGCGGAGGCGGGCGTCGACGCCATGCTGCCCGAGTACGTGGGGCGCATCGCTGACTGCGTCATGGCTGTCGAGGCCTGCTCCGGGCACGGTGTGCCCGTGTTCCTCGGTGTCCGCCACATCGGAGAAGACGGAGCCATGCAGTACGGTGAGCGCCTGGAGGATCTGGTCACCGCGCTCGAAGGCAGCGAGGTCGCGGGCATCCTACTGATGTGCACCGCGCCAGAGGGGATTAGCGCTGGGCTGACCATCCTCCGGGGCAATTACGACGGTCCGATCGGAGGCTATGCGAACATCGGGTACAACCCGATGGGACCTGTCGACCCAGAGCGGCCGACACTGACCAATCAGAGGCCCAGCGGGGGCGCGGATATACTGCAGACAGCTGGCTACTATCCGGGCAAGATGGCCGAGTTCGCGGCCGAGTGGAAGAGCATAGGAGCGCAGATCATCGGCGGTTGCTGCGCTACTGGACCGGAACATATACTGGCGATGAGCTCAGTAGTCAAGAACTGAATGCCGTAAGTGAAACGGAGGAGCAATGACAGCGGTCAGAACACCTACTCTCAGCGCCGAAGAGGCGCGACAGCTTCACCATGAGGCCCTGGTAATTGACAGCCAGCAGCCACCCGCGACCTATGGGTTCCTTTTCACCGACAACATGCGGGAGGCCGTCAACGAGCTCGCCAGCCAGGGCCTGACTCGCGGCGAGATCGGCGACCGGATGGCCAGCATGGCCGCCCGAGAGATCCAGACATCGGAGGATGCGCGCCAACAGTATCTCGACCTGTGGAATCGGTCGGGCGTTACAGTGGCCAGCGCCACCTATGCAGGTCCAGGGGATTTCGTTGAGGCCTTCGAGCAGTCAGTCAAGCGACTGGCCGAGGCACGGGGCATCGTGGATGCTCTGGACGGGGAGCTGCTACTGGTACGCAACGCCGACGACATCGAGCGAGCTCACAAGACCGGCAAGCGTGGCCTGATCCTCGACTTCCAGGACACGACCCCGATCGGCACCGACCTCGGGCGTATCGACATGTTCCACCATCTCGGTGTCCGGGTCATCCAGCTTACGTACAACCTCAGGAACCTGGTCGGAGACGGTTGCACGGAGGTCCACAAGAGCGGCCTGACATACTTTGGGCGCGAGGTCGTGCACCGGCTGAACGAGCTGAACATGATCGTCGACGTGAGCCACTGCAGCGAGCAGGTCGGATGGGATGCTCTGGAGGTGTCATCGGCGCCTGTCGTAGTGACCCACTCGAGCAGCGCGGCAGTCTGCTATCACGATCGCGCCAAGGGCGACGATTTGGCTAAGGCGATCGCGGACCGGGGTGGGTTCTTCGGCGTCGTGGTGATCCCCGGATTCCTTCAGGAGTCGACGGAGGCCACACTAGACGATTTCGCGCGCCACGTAGAGCACCTTGTCGACGTCATGGGCATAGACCACGTCGGCATAGGGAACGACAAGGCCGGGCCGGGCCCGTCTACCGAGTCGATGGTGGAGTACCCGCCAGACCTACCCGATTCCAGGCCAGGCTCCTTCGATTGGAGCGGGTTCCGGCAGGAAGAGCACCGAATGACGCCGGAGCACCACATCGTCGGCTACGACAACTTCGGCGACTGGCCGAACCTGACGATCAAGCTCGCCGAGAAAGGCTTCACTGAAGAGGAGCTACGAAAGCTCCTGGGCTTGAACTACTTGCGCGTGTTCCGGGAGATCGTCGGCTAGTCGACTTACCTGCCAGGCGGTTAGCCTTTCACCCATTCGATGAACTCGAGCCAGTTGCCTTCAGGGTCTCGGGCGTAGCATATCCCTCGGCGACCGCCATCAGGGGCGTCCCTGAAAACGGGTGGAGTGACGAACTCTACCCCCTGTCCCGACAGGCTTTCGTATAGCTGCTGCATTCCCTCGACGTTGAGGCAGACATGGGACGCGCCGAGTTGATGTTTGTCGAGATGACCTGAAGGGCTTTCGGGCTCAATGAAGTGGACCAGCTCCAGCAGGTGGGCGCCGTCGGGCTTGCCGACGAAAACCAGTTTCCGGCGGGCTCCGGCAACCCCGGTGTGGTCTCCCTCAGGCGGTGCGACGCTGTCCACCTCGCGTTGTACTGACAGGCCTAAGGTGTTGCAGTAAAAATCAACCATCCCGTCGAGGTCCTTAACTACGACCCCCGAGTGGTTGAAGTCGGTTACCATTAGTCGCCTCCTTGAGCATCTGATAGCCGGACGAGTGTAGTGGATGGGCATAGGCATCGCAAGGACGGTACTATATGACTGCAATCGAATTGCCAAGCCCGACCGGCTAGGTGTATTCTTCGTACGCGGAACCGACATGCAACTAATCCGTTTCCTCGATACACCATATGCGTGGGGAGTCCTTGGATTCGCCATCGGCGCCGCCCTCGGCGTCACGGCTCTCTCCGTGTGGCTCGTGGCCATTGGGCTGGGCGCCTACCTCGTCTACGTCAGGCTGCACGGTCCACCGCAGCGGGGCACGGAGACCAGTCTATTCTCCGCCGGACCGGCGTTCATGATGAGCTGGGTTCTCGGATTCATCGTGAACGGCGTCGCGTTCTGAGTCTCGGCTAAACGTGCCGTCCCGTGCGTCGACGACGTGATCTCTCCTCGTCTTCAATAGACCGTGGCCTCCCGATCTAAGCCAACACAAGCCTCGCTCTTCGTCACTTGCATCGTCGACCAGTTCTACCCAGAGGTCGGCGAAGCCACCGTCTCGGTGCTCCGCTGGCTGGGAGTCGATGTGGACTTCACGGAGCAGCAGACATGCTGCGGCCAGGTCGCCTTCAACTCGGGCTTCTGGCGGGATGCGAAGCCGCTGGCGAAGCGCTTCATCGAGCAGTTCAAAGACAAGCCCTACGTCGTCCTTCCTTCCGGGTCTTGTGCCGCCACCATACGGGTGTTCTACAAGGAGCTGTTGCATGACACGCCCGACCTGCTGAGAACGGCTCTGGAGCTGGCGCCGAGGGTCTACGAGCTATCTGAGTTCATAGTCGATGTCCTCGGCGTCGAAGATCCGTTTTCCGTGACGGGCGCAAGCGACATCGGGCGGAAGGTGACCTACCACGAGGCGTGCCACCTCCGTCGCGAGCTTCATGCGACGACCCAGCCCAGGAAGCTAATCCGCTCCGTGCCAAGGGCGGAGCTTGTCGAGATGGACCAGGCTGACGTGTGCTGCGGCTTCGGTGGGACGTTCTCGGTCAAGTACCCGGATATCTCGGCGGCAATGCTGCAGGACAAGGTGGACAACATCCGCGACACCGATGCAGACGCCGTCGTCTCCTGTGACAGCAGTTGCCTGATGCAGATTGCGGGAGGGCTCGAACGCCAGGGCATACCTGTCCGTCCCATGCACCTGGCCCAGCTTCTAGATGAGGCTATGGCTAGAGCGGACCATTAAGTCCGCAAGGACAGTCGTCAGGTAAGACCTTGCTTGAGAATCCCGACCGCGGCTTGGACGATTTGCTGTCTTGCTTTCGAGGTCAGAACGCCGGCTTCACCGATGATCAAGCGTTCGTTTGCGGTGAACAGCTTCCCTGGACGGGCGTAGCTGTTCATTCGTAAAGAGCCGCTAGCAAAGCTGGACTCGGTGATTGTAAGACTATGACTATCACCACGACCGCAGGCCGAACTCGGGATTGGGTCAGGTCGCTGAAAGGAAATGGGACTAAGACGACTGATCCGGCTGCAGGTGAGTCCACGCCTCGTCCTCTTTCGGCCGGTTCCAGTCGGCCGCGAGTGCAGCCTCACTGAGCAGGGCTGTTTCCAACACCTGCGCCCCGGGCTCGTCGTCCAGTATTACGACCAAGGCCCGCCGCGTTCCCGAGAGGCTCACTGTGTCCCGTAGGCGCACGTTGCCTGACTCGTCAATCGTCGCCTCGTAGGTTTGCAGCATAGGACACCTCTGATACATTCTACACGAGGGGTAGGCTAGCTGGTCAGTCCATGAAACCCAAAACAAAAGAGTTCAAATCAGCCGCAGGCGTGGCACTCAACGATCCGAAGATCCAGTCGGGTCTGTCGGGCCTGTTCGACGGGTTTCACAAAGCCCGCGTTCGTGCAGCCGATGACACTCCCGGATGGGAAAAGATGCGGGAGCGGGCCCGAGCTGTCAAGGATCACACGATCGCCAACCTGGACTACTACCTTGAGATGGCCGAGACCAACGTCCGCAGGTCTGGAGGTCAGGTCTATTTCGCCGAGACCGCCGAATCGGCGAGCAAGTACATTATCGACCTGGCCAAGGCCAACGACGTGAAAACGGTCATCAAGGGCAAGTCGATGCTCTCCGAGGAGATGGGCCTCAACGACCAGCTTGCCGAAGAGGAGATAGAAGCCGTCGAGACAGACCTGGGCGAGTACATCCTGCAGCTCGCCGAGCAGACGCCGTTTCACATCGTCGCCCCGGCCATCCACATGTCCAGGGGCGACGTTTCCGACCTACTCCACGACAAGCTAGGAACACCAAGGCTCGACGACATCGACGACCTTGCCGCGGCAGCCCGCGACCAGTTGCGGGAGAAGTTCGTCCAGGCGGACATGGGGATCACCGGAGCCAACTTCGTCGTCGCTGAGACTGGTACGCTCGTGCTCGTGACTAATGAGGGCAATGGCAGGATGTGCACGTCAATGCCGCGCATTCACGTGGCGATCATGGGAATGGAGAAAGTCATCCCCTCGATGGAGGACCTGGGGATGTTCTTGCGCCTCCTGATTCGCTCGGCGACCGGCCAACGTATTACCAGCTACGTCACCACCGTGAACGGCCCACGCGCCTCTGACGAAGAGGACGGCCCCGACGAGTTCCACCTGGTGATCGTCGACAACGGCCGGACCCGGATCATGGCCGACCAGCAAATGCGAGAGGCCCTCAACTGCATTCGTTGCGGCGCCTGCCTGAACGCCTGCCCAGTGTACCGAAAGGTCGGCGGCCACGCGTACGGGTGGGTCTATTCCGGGCCGATCGGCGCGGTGGTCTCGCCCATGCTGACGAATATCAAAGACTCCAAGGACCTGCCGTTCGCATCGAGCCTATGCGGAGCCTGCCACGAAGCCTGCCCGGTCAATATCAACATCCCGCGCATGCTGCTGCACCTCCGGAAGGAGCTCACCGAAGGAGAGACTCATCCGGAGGCCAAGAGTGCCCCTGTATGGGAGAGGCTCACAATGAAGGGATGGCGCCTGTCGGTCGCGTCGCCCGTTATGATGGGATGGGCCAACAGGCTCGGCCGGTTGGCTCAGGCCCCGTTCCTGAAGGGCGACCGGCTCCGGTGGCTCCCACCGCCCGCCTCGGGCTGGACTCGGTACCGCACCTTTCCGCGAGTGTCCTCGGCGCCGTTCCGGAATCGCTGGCGGAGATACCTGGCCAAGCGGAGATAGGGACCAGCAGAGTCCCAGCAGCCATGAACGACAAGTCGAGCCGAGACCGCTTCCTGGCCAATGTACGCCGAGCCCTCGGGCGATCAGACGCTAGGTCTCGGCCACCCCAAGATTCCCCGTTCCCCGGTAAAAGCGAGGTTGGAGGGCCGACCGTCGAAGCCGTCCGACGCGAGATGGACGACCGAGCCGACGAGCTATTAGAGCAGCTGGCGCAGTCAGCGTCGGACATCGGATGGCAGGTCGAGCGGGCCGCGTCGGCCGAGGCGGCCCTCGACTACATCGTCGACGTAGCTCGCTCCCTGGAAGCGAAGTCCGCCATGAGGTCGGCGCATCCTGTCCTGGACGGGCTAGACTTCGAATCGAGGTTTTCTGCGATAGGCGTCGAACTCGAGCTGATGGTCGTCCACGAGTCCCGGGGCGACCTGGAACGCCAGCGGGCGGACCTTCGCGAAAAGGTAGTTAGGGCCGAACTCGGCATTACCGGCGTGGACTACGCTATTGCCGAAACCGGCAGTTGCGTGATCGTCGCTAAGAAGGGCGTAAGCCGGCTGGTTTCTCTGCTGCCGCCGGCGTACATCGCCGTTGTTCGAAGAGGAGAGGTACTGCCGAGCCTCGACGAGTTGTTCGTCCTGCGGCGACAATATCTCCTCGCCCACGAGGGCGCGAGCTATATGAACATCATCTCCGGGCCCAGCCGTTCAGCCGATATAGAGCAGACCATCGTTCGTGGCGTTCACGGACCGGGCAATGTCCATATGGTTTTGCTAGGCTAGCCGTCCCGGTCACCACTCGCTCGAATCGTGCTGATTTGAATCGTCCCGAGCCGATACCACTAGATTCCGGCCCACGGCTTTCGCCGGGGCAGGCTTTTCGCCGGAATGACGAAGGGCGACGGCTGTCCAACTGGTCACTGCCAGACTTGACACACGCACCATTTCTATGATACAATTTACGCGTAAGTTATATGTACCGTAAGGCAAGCGCAAATCAAAAGGAGCGAGAACAATGGGAAAGCTTGGTGGCGGCGGACTCTTGGTCCTGGGGCTCTTACTGGCTGTGACGGGCGTCCTGATTCAGTCCGACATGCTCCAGTGGCTTCTAGACGTAATGGGCTCCATCTTCGTCATTGCCGGAGTCATCGTGGGTGTGTTCGGCGTGGTGAAGATCGCGTTCGGCGGTAGGTCTCCATCCGCCGAGTTCTAGACGGCCAGCAGGTTGTTTTCCTAGATCCACTACAGACGGTGGATCGAAGCACAAGGAGGTACGTCTTGGGCAGACAAAGTGACCGCGACAACCACGCCAATCAACTGAACCCGAACAATGATGGCTATTGGGAATCCAGAGGATTAGAAGATCGTCCCGACGACTGGGAGGAACACGCTGATCAGGATAGATCGGAGTCCAAAGACAAGCCGGACGTCGAAAAGTCAACCAGAAGATAGACGGCGATACCGCCCGCCGTTTGAGGTTGTCCGGCAGGCTCAGGGGCGTCAAGCCGGGCGTCCAAGCCGAAGCCCTTCTGCTTGAGTGGCCGATTCGGGCGCGTTGACCACGCCGAAACCCGTAGGTATGATGTCGCTCGTCCCCAAGGGAATACAGCCCCAGGAGGCGATGCGATGCGCGTCGGCAGCGGCAATACGACCTACGAGTGGATCGACAACTGGGCGAAGGTGCCCGATAGCCCGAGCACGCGCGGGGGGTGGTCGCATCACGGCGTAGTCGTTTCCGAGGCCGGCGAGATCATCAGCTTTCACCAGGAGGACCGGACCGTCCTAGTCTTCGACTCCAGCGGCAACCTCAAACGGTCCTGGCCTAGCGGTCTGATCGAGGCCCACGGCATGACTCTTGTCAAGGATAGCGACACTGAGTTCTTATGGCTCGCCGATAACGGCCGGAAGCGGCTTTCGACCGAAGGGTACGAGTACCCCGACGATAGCGAGCAAGTGAGTGGTCGCGTCGTCAAGAAGACGTTGGACGGCGAGACGGTATTGGAGCTCGAGAAGCCGCCACTCTCGGTCTACGAGACAGGCAACTACATGCCGACCTGGGTCGCCGTGCACGAAGAGCGGATGGGCGGCAACGGCGACGTCTGGGTCGCCGACGGATATGGTCAGAATTACGTTCATCGGTTCACCAAGGATGGCGACTACGTATCGTCGATCAACGGTGAGGAGGGCGAAGCCGGCGCCTTCGCCTGCCCTCACGCGATCTTCATCGACTATCGGAAGCCCGAAGCCGAGCTGTACGTCGCGGATAGGACGAATGGTCGTGTGCAGGTATACGACACCGAAGGCGGTTGGAAGCGGGTCTTCGGGAAAGACTTCCTGACCAGCCCTAGCGGCCTGGCAACCGACGGCGACCTGATGGTGGTCGCCGAGCTAAGGGCGCGCCTGACGATTGTAGACCTCGACGACAAGCCGGTGGCGTACCTGGGCGCCAACGAGGAGGTCTGCGACGTGCCGGGTTGGCCGAACAACCAAGACGAGCAGAGCAAGCCGATACGGCCCAAGGTTCTCGAGCCGGGCAAATTCAACAGCCCCCACGGCATGACGGTCGATCCGGACGGGAACATCTACGTCGCCGAATGGCTTATCGGCGGCCGATTTGTGAAGCTGGTCAAGGCGTAGGACCGGCCACCCGGTTTATGGCTCACGCCATCCGGCGGCCTTCTCCCGCGCGGCCTCCGCCCAGGCAGCGTCCCGAATCTCGCCCCAGTCGTCATCGGGCCCAAGAGTCCTTTTGATATAGGGCGCCAGACTACCGGCGAGTGACCGGTTGTGCGTTGGCGGTACGAAGTGGACCTCCAGGTGCCCATCGACGAGCTCCTGGATCGTCTCCCAGCCCGCGTCGACGCCCAGGACATCGCGGATTCCCTTCTCTATTACGATTCGACCTTTGGTATCTACCTTATTTCCCATCGCATTTCCTCGTAGAGGGAGTGTCGCGTCGGAGAAGTGTCAAGGGCGGTGTGAAAACGTACCAGCGGGGCGGAGCAAAACTGTACCACTGAACGCCGTAGAATGGGCATCAAGGTTCGTGGGGCGTTGGAGATCAGGGTCAGTCAGATAGCTGGCGGCCAGAAGTCTTCTTGCTGTGCTTGAGTCGGTAGCTGTCCCCGTTCATCTCCAGGATGTCGACATGGTGGGTGAGGCGGTCGAGGAGAGCTCCGGTCAGCCGTTCAGAGCCGAACACCTCGGTCCACTCGACGAAGGGCTCACTTGGAGGTCACCAGGACCGATCCACGCTCGTAACGCTGGCTGAACACCTCGAAGAGCAGCTCGGCGCCAGTCTTGGACAAGGGCACGAAGCCCAGTTCGTCGATGATCAGAAGCTTGATTCGTGCGAGCCTTCTCTGCAGGTTGAGCAGACGCCGTTCGTCCCTGGCCTCGATCAGCTCGTGAACCAGAGCAGCGGCGGTGGTGAAGCCCACGGACAGTCCCCTCTGACACGCAGCCAGACCGAGACCGAGGGCGATATGGGTCTTGCCGGTGCCACTGTTGCCGAGAGCGATGACGTTGTGGGGGCGCTCGATGTACTCGCATCGTGCCAGCTCCAGAACCAGAGCCTCGTTCAGGGACGGCATAGACAGGAAGTCGAAGGTGTCGAGACTCTTGGTCGTCGGGAAGCGGGCTGCTTTGATCCGACGTTCCACCATGCGATGGTGACGGTCGATCAGCTCCAACTCCGATAGTCGCAGCAGGTAGTCCGGATGGTCGGCTCCCTTGGCCAGTCCGTAGGTCTCGCAGATGGTGGAATCGAGGTCGATGGTGAACGGCGCGTCGCCGGGTCCGGCCCCAGCGGCCCAGGCCCGGGCCAGCAGCTCCCGGCTCACCCGGTCCAGCTGGCGGACGTGGCCCCACCGGAAGCTGCGCAGGGTGGATGGCGCCTTGACCGTGCCGCCCAGGGTGCAGGCCGTCCCCCCGGTGCGCAACACATCAGCGTCGTCGATGCAGTCGCCGCCGGCCATGGCTGAGGCCACCAGGGTCATCAGCTTGTCTCCGGTGTTGGCCCGCCCCGGCGCGCCGCCCAGGTCAAGGTGATGGTCAACGAGTTCCCGCAGGCCCAGATGCCGGGCGAGGGTGGCCGGCAGGAGCAGACCGGCATTGGCCACCAGGCGGGTGATCGTCAAAGACGATACGGATACGGTCGGGCTGGTTGCGTGGTAGCATCTATTGGGTGCTCCTTCTCTGGGACTGTTTTGCTGTTACAAAACCATTATCCCAGATTCAGAAGAGCACCCTCTGGCCACTTCAGGATGCTAACCCGACGCCCTCCCTCGGTGGATTCGGGCTAAGGCGTCGTAGCGTAGCCGGGGACGTTCCAGTGTATCCGAACCCACGTCATCGTCGTGAGCAGCAGGTGGTTGTAGCAACGCGAAGTGGCCTCCGTCGTGTACGCCTCTATCTCCTCGTCGCCGACCCCGCCTTCCTTCAGGGCGCCGCGCACACGTTCCAGTATGCCGGCAGCGTCGGGGTTCTCGACGGCTGTAGAACTCTTCGTCCTCCCCGTCGTAGCCCCAGGGGTACTCCTCCGTGATCCGGACTTGCACATTCGGGTATCGCACTTCCAGCATTGCTCCCTCCGGAGGGGCCCACCACTCCCTGGTGCGTCTCGCGCCCTGGGTACCGGGCGGTCTCGACATCCTCATGGGAGAGGACTTCCTGGACCCCCTCAAGGAGGACTGACCACATGCCCCGCAAGCGCGTCGGACGCACCAAGAGAGCTACCCATGTTCTGACCGGCGACTTCGCCAAGGCCCTTGAAGGGTTCCAGGAGGCTTCCGGGCTGACCTGGGCCGAAATAGCCCGCCGCCTCGGCACCAGCGTCGTCAACCTGTGGCGGTGGCGGCAGGGCGTCCAGCCCAACATGCACCACCTGATCGCCCTCCAGGACCTCGCCGACGGCATGGGCATGGGACACCTGCTCCCCAGGGTGAGGGTGCGCGGCCGCTAGGACGGCGCTCCCGCCGTCTTCTCCTTTTCTTTCTTGCCGCCGCCTGATGCGCCCTCGTCTTCGCCCGGCGTCGGCCCCAGACCCTCAAGGGGATTACATGGATGAAGTCCCTCGAAAGCCACTACACCCATGTAGCCCCTTCCGGGGGATAACGTTCAACTCCCCCACTCGCCACACTGGTTGCAACACCAGCGTTCGCTTTGCGTGACCGACCGGCGTCAGCCGGGTCGAGAGCAGGCGAATGCGACGAGAGCAGCGACTTGAAAGAAGCCAAGAGCCGGGCACAATCGAAGATCGGCGACAGAGCCCCCGGCGAGCTGCGCGTTGTGGCGATCAACTGCAACCCCGCTCCCGACGCCCAGGACCGGCTGCGCCGCCTCTTCACCCTGCTGCTCGAACACGCCGCCAGGGAGAGGCAGGCCGCGGATGACGGGGATTCGCCTGCGGACTCCCTGCCAGCCGACGACCGCACCAAGGCGGAAGCGTGATGCGGCCCGAACCGTCCCTGACCGTCATCAGTTTGGGAGGGGGCGTCCAATCCTCCGTCATGACGCTCATGGCAAGCTGGGGCGCGTTCGACAACATCCCCGACTGCGCCATCTTTGCAGACACGCACTGGGAGCCGCCCAGTATCTACACCCATCTGGAATGGCTGGCTGGGCAGTTGCGGTTTCCCCTGCACGTCGTGGACAACGGGCGAAGCCTCCGCGAGGACGTGAAGGCCCTCACCAACCACTCAGGCTCCCGCGGCTACATCGACATCCCCGTCTACCTGAAGGGACGCGACGGAGAGGGAGACGGCATCGGCAGGAGGCAGTGCACCGACAGCTACAAGATCAGGCCCATCCGCCGCAGGATAAGAGAAATGCTGGGTCTGCGACCCAGGCAGCGCGTACCGTCAGGCGTGACCGTCGAGCTGTGGCTCGGCATCTCCACCGACGAGGCCGTCCGCATGAAGGACTCCCGGGACCGGTGGATGACGAACCGCTACCCTCTCATCGAGGTGGGCGTGTCCAGGCAGGACTGCATGGACTGGTGGACGGCCCGTCACGATAGGCCGCTGGAGCGCTCGGCCTGCGTCGCCTGCCCCTTCCAGTCCCGATGGAGATGGACCGAGACGAAACGCAGGTGGCCGGAGCTGTTCGCCGAGGCGGTGGAGATCGATGCCAGGATGAGGAGCGGGCTAGCCCTACGAAAGACGCCGTACCTGCACATGTCGCGGATGCCTCTAGCAGAGGCTGTCGCCCTCGACGAAGAGGAGTTGGGACGGGACGGACAGAGGGACGGCTTCGGAAACGAGTGCGAAGGACACTGTGGCGTCTGAGAGACAGGCCCTATCTGGCAGTTCGGCAGGCTCTGGGGGGTACAATATACCGATGCCATACGACACCGTGACCGCCTTCTTCGACGACAGCGGCGGCCCCGACCCCAACTCGTCGAGATCGTTCTGCTTCGGGGCTGTCGTCTTGCCCGCCTCCCTGGTCCGGGAGTGTTCGGCCGCATGGACTGGATTGCTTGGGAAGCACTTCGATGTCGATGGCGACCAGTTGGGCCACTACAGCTGCGAGGTCAAGAGCTCCGACCTCTATGACCTGCGGCGAAATCTCAGGCAAGGCCCCGGATTGCGCGAGTCCCAGAAGTCCCTGTTCGCCCATGGCCTCAATTCGATTGATCGCGTCGACCAGTTGATCGAGGACATCTGGGAGTTCCTGGCGGAGCCGTCGTTCCCCGTGAAGTATCTCGCCGCCTGCATCCACAAGGATAGCGCGTGGAGGACGTTCCACCAGCGCCGGTTCGCCAGGTGGGAGTCGATGCAGGGCGTCCCCAAGGCCGAGAGGATCGGCGAGAAGCCCCTGCGAGCCGAGCTGTCCAACTTCATCCTGGGCCGAGCCTCCGAGCACCTGCTTCGCGGGATCGACGACCTGGGAGGCGACCTCGACTTCGAGTACCACGACGCTATGGTCATAGGAGACCAGAGCGCGGTGAGCCGGCTCATGCACGAGTCTCAGGCCGGAATCCAGGCCGGACGAGGCTACTCCACCGATGCGCCCAGACTGGTCAACAACGTCTGGTTCGGATCGAGCAGGTTCAGCCCCCAGCTTCAGATGGCTGACTGGATCGCCTACGCGGTGCGGACGTGGGCGGAAGGGAGGCGCGAGGGGCACAACAGGCTCGGGCAGATACGGAGCCGGTTCCGGGGACACCCCCACCGCGTGAGCGGCCACGGCCTGGCCCTTGTGCCCGACCAGTTCCCGGAACTCCCGCCGCCATGAACAAAGAGGAGACCAAGCCAGTCGCTACGAGTAGCTTAGGGTACGGGTACCCCCGGCTCGGCCTCTTCACGCACTATCTTAGCATGGCCGGAGAGACTGGTTTACGGCGCCCCGCCGCGCTTTGACTCCACCCCGTCGAACAAGCTATCATGGGGGACAAGAGTTGGCCCGGCGATGCTGCAAACACCCTGGGCCGTGGCGCCACCTGACTGAGCAGGTGATGCGGTGGCATTGTACTACCCGCAGACCCGCTCCCGACAGGAGGCGGGTCTTTTTCGTTTCAGGGAATGTGAGCATAAGGAGGCGAATCATGGCGAGAACCAGGGCAAGGGAACGAGTGAACGGCAAGAGGGCGGCCATCTACGCCCGCGTTTCGGACAAGAGCCAGGCCGAGGACGACAAGACCTCCATCTCCGAGCAGACAGGCGAGATGGAAGCATACTGCGAGCGCAAGGGCTTGACCATCACGGCCCGATACCAGGAGGTGGGCAGGGGATGGTCCAAGAAGCGCCCGGAGTTCCAGAGGATGCTGGCCGACGCCAGGCGGGAACGGTTCGACACCATCGTCTGCTGGAAGTCCGCCGCCTCAGCAGGGGCATGTACCCTGCCGCCGCCCTCATGGAAGTGGTCGAGGCTCATCAGATACAGCTCGAAGCCGTCATGGACGCCATCGACATGAAGACCTTCGGCCTCATGGCCGCCATCGGCAAGATAGAGCTGGACAACTTCCGGGAGCGGTCCACCATGGGCAAGCGCGGCTCGGCCAAGCAGGGCCGGATGCCCGCCGGAGCGCCCCCCTACGGGTATCGTACCGGAGACGACGGCAAGCCGGAGATATACGAGCCGGAGGCCGAGGTCGTTCGACGCATCTTCCACATGTACGTTCACGAGGGTTTGGCCGGGACGCCAATCTGCGAACGGATGACCACCGACGACGCCCCCCTGAGAAATCCCGGGTCCCGGTGGCACAAGGCGTACGTCAGCGCCATTCTCGGCAGGGAAGTCTACAAGGGCGCCTGGCACTACGGCAAGGCCCGCTGGGTCGTGATGGAGGCCGGAGAGAGAATCTACCCGCAGCCGGAAGATAAGTGGATAGAGGTGCCGTTCCCGCCGCTGGTGGACGAGGAGACCTGGGACCGCGCGCAGGCCATCAAGAAACAGCGGACGGTACGGTCCAAGCGCAACACCAAGATATTCTATCTGCTACAGCACCTCGTCAGCTGCGCCGAGTGCGGGTTGATGTTCGCCTGCCGATCCTCCACCCACACCTACTTCAGACGGAAGGGCAAGGTCCGCAAGCAGGCCAGGGTCACCCCGCAGCGGCACTACCACTGCTACGGGATGCTCAGAGAGGACATGGATTGCCGGAAGCCCGCGATGATCAGGGCCGAACAGCTGGAGAAGCTGGTGTGGAACCAGGTAAAGGAGATGGTCCAGAACCCCGAGCTCATAGTGGCTGGCATCGAGTCCCTCGACGCCCACGATGACAGCGGCATCGCCGACCGGATCGCAGGAGCCGAGCGCGACCTCCAAAAGGTCCAGGTAGAGGAGGAGAGGGCCATCCGATTGTACGTGTCGGGCAAGATCACCGAGGACCAGCTCGACCAGCAGCGGCGGTTCATCACCGAGCGACTGGAAGCCGCGCGCACCGCGCTGAACGACCTACGCGCCAGGGAGTCGATGGCGGCTGAGAAGCGTCTGCTCATGGAGAACCTGATCGAATGGGCCGGGAGGTTCGGCCACGGACTGGACGACCTGCCCCAGGAGAAGCGCCGGGATGTCCTGCGGTTGCTCGTCGATCAGGTCCTCATTGACCACAACAACAACGTCAGCATCACCCTTGGCATTCCTACTGAACACCTCACGTCGTTTGAGACAGAGGAATCACGGTCCTAACGACAGGCGTGTTGACCTCCGAGCAAAGCAGGGGCGCCATCGTGAGCGGGCTCAGAGAAGCCTCGGCGACAATGAACATAAGGGGAGCGGCGGTCGGGGAAGCCAACGACACCAACACGGCCCTGGAGCGGATCAGCTTCCAGGTCCAGGTTATCGCGCGTGGGACCGACGGGGTCTACCTGGCGAAAGAACGCACGATAATAAGCTACCTCGACGTGGACCAGATAGTCCGTTTCGACACCGACGACTGGACCGCGACGTGGCTGACCGGATTCGGGCCGCTGGTTAACCCGGGCGAGCTAGTCGAGATCGGCATCGACCTCGGTCCCCTCGACCCACCTCTCGGGCCCTCGAAAAAGTTCAAGATAACGGTCGGCCCCGATCAAGGTGCGACGCTGTCGATCGAACGGTCGACGCCCGCGGAGCTCGACGAGTTTGTAGACTTGCCCTGATCGACGACCGGCTCGACAAAGAGCCTCCAGGGCCCGCAGCTGCGCGTGTCGAAGCTCGAGTAGTGCCGCGCCACCTCGGCCTCGTGAAAACCGCTTCCTTCCCCGGTACGGACCGTTACGCCTCTGGAGTACACGGTCCACCGGCAGCTTGCGTTCGTCGAGGTCGATTGGTAAATGCCTGGCTCGATATCGGGACCGATCAGGTACGAGCCTGTCCCGGAGAATTCGGTGTCCCTGGGCGACTCCTGATCCGGGCTGGTGACGTCCACGACAGCATTCCACAAGATCACTGAGGCGACTGACAGCAGAACACCCGCTGCCACCAGGACCAAGACCAGCGTCTTTGTACCTCGCATCGACATAGCGTCGCGGATTTCGGTCTTCGGCGCAAGGCAAAACCGTGGCCGAGACCACAATGCACGAGTTCGCGTGGTAACCGACCGGAGCCACTGTCATTCCGAACGTAGTGAGGAATCTAAGAGCTCGCTCCGGAGTTCCGGCCATTGGTAAAGACACCCTATGTGAGAGGGCGGGAGTCTTACCTCTTCCCCCGCCGCCGGAGGTAGATTGTCGACGATCCCGAGCCTCTCGGGGAGAAAGAGGGACTTCTTCCGATAGCCGGGCTTTTCATCGTGAAAATGACCTCAGACGGGCTTTCCCCTACGCCACATGCTACATAGAATTGACACAAGACTAAGTCGAGTTTCGGCCGATGGTCAGTAAAAGCAACGAGTGTCCCAACTGCTCGACGCCCATACGTTACAACAGTGTGTCTTTGCACCTGCGTCCGCTGGGCGTCGCGTGCCCTAGCTGCGGCGCTACGTTGGCGAGCGTGAGCTTCACCAAGCTGCCGCCGCTCGGGTTCTTAGCCTTCGCCCTGGCCTTGGGCCTGGCAGTAGGTATTGGCTTTGGCGCCGCCATAACCGTCCTTTCACGGGAGTGGACCCTCACCTCGCGGCTGATCGTCCTGGCGGTGTCGTTGCTTGGTGGCGTAACCGTGTTCATGTTTAGCCGCAATCTGGTCCCCCGCCCTAATCACGACGACTGACCGTCGCTGCTCGTCCAATGCGCCTCGTTCCACCGAGTGCTTCGACAGGCTCAGAGCTTGTGAGTTTTTGGGTTCTGTGGTGGAAATGAGATGATCCTGGGGGTTTATCGGCCTGGCTTAAATAAACGGGATTCGCTGTGGCTGGCGAGTTGACCCGTTGGTGGGACGGACTATCGTTGTGTCACGCAGGCCTTTGGCCTACGTGCCCTCCCCTTTGGCTGAAGCTATGGGAGTCAGGGCTATCCAACGCAACAAGTTATGTGCCACCGCCACCAAGAGCAGGATTGCGGTGGCTTTGTGGAGGCCTCGTACCGTGAACTGGGAAACCCCGTGCTGACGTACCTGCGCATTCGCCCATTCCGCCGTGGCGCCCCGCTCTCTGTAGACGGTCTGAGCCTCCTGCGTAGCCATGCGCTGTCGCCACTGCACTACTGCCGGACTATCTCCGTAGCGTGGCTGGTACCGCTCCTCCTCCTTTTTGTCCCGAGGCAGTCGGACCGGCGCGTACACTGTGACACCCCGTCCCTCCAGGGTGGTAATATCGGCCCGCGCCGCGAAAGCGCCATCTATCAGGTAGGCCTTGGGATGCTGGCCTGTACGCTGGGCCACCTGGGCCTCCATGGGCGACGCCTGCCCAGCATCCCCTGTGCCACCGCCTTGATCGAACCATAGAAGGCCGACAAGTCCAACTCCTCCAACAGCCCCCAGATAGCTCTGGCCGGGTGGTCCTGAGCCACCGAAGCCTCCAGGTCCCGGGCGACCCACTGCAGTTGCTCGCGTACCGGTCGCACAACTCGCGCCTGTTCAGGCTGCGTCGGCGACCCAGGGGGCCCAGCCTCGGCCGCAGGCAGTTCAAACAGCGTATCTTCGCTCACCGGATACCTCCAGACCTCAGTTTTCCCTATTGTCCTCCATCACCTCGCAACCACGCCAGCGAACTGAATCAATTTACTCACAAGCTCTCAGCATGAGCGGATGTGGGTGCGGTCGTTGGGCACTGCACCGGCCGAGAGGCAGGCCTATGGCGCCAAGCGTGTTTCAGGTAGAATAGACACCAAAGCATCCGTCTTGTAAACCTGATTCTATTTGAAGGGGAGTTCCAGGACTCCCCATTTCTTATATCGCGAGTAAGCCTTGCCTACCAGCCGTTTCTCGATCCAGCTGTATTTCTTCGGGATTGTCGGGCTTGTCGGCATCCTGATTCCCCAGGGTATCGTCATTGCATTCGGAGTGATGGGCTTGATTGCGACGGGCATCGCCTGGTTCTGGAACCGAGTGGCCCTCGAAGAGCTGTCCTACGAGAGGGAATTCAGCCAGCCGAGGACGTTCGCCGGTGAAGAGCTTGGCATGTCGACGGTACTGACCAATAAGAAAATCGTTCCTCTACCATGGGTCAGGATCAGAGACACGGTACCGGAACATCTGGACCTGATCGAGGGCGACGGAGACGTCGATAAACGCGTTATCCAGACTCAAACCCTCCGGCAAATGACGTCCATCGCGTGGTACGAGAGGGTCACGTGGGACTACCGTATGCGGTGCGTTAGCCGCGGCCTGTTCAGGCTAGGACCGGCGCAGCTTGAAAGCGGAGACCCTTTCGGATTTCTGGGAAACAAGGAGAGGTCATTCGACAGTGAAGATGTGCTGGTGTACCCGAGGGTCGTGCCTCTGGAAGAGCTGGGGATCCCGCCGGGGCGGCCCCTCGGTGAGGTACGGACAGGACTCCGGATATACCAGGACCCTTCGAGGCCATCCGGCATCCGCGACTACCAGCTCGGTGACCCGCTCAAGACCGTCGACTGGAAAGCGACGGCCCGCATGCAGAAGCTCCAGGTCCGGACGTACGAGCCAAGCTCCCACACCACGGTCATCCTCGTCGTGGCCGTGGACACAACCTCCCCACACTGGGCTACCTTCGCCCCTTCTACCCTGGAACGCATCGTCGTCGCGGCCGCTTCCATGGCTAGCTACGCCGCTGAGCAGGAATACATGCTCGGACTCTTCTCCAACGACATGCCCGTCGTCGGTCACAATCCACTGGCCGTCCCTACGGGCCGCGGCCCCGATCAGCTGGGCGCCGTCCTGGGAGCGCTCGCCATAGTCCGGTCGTTCGCCATTGCCCCGATGTACAGCGTGCTGCCGGAGCACGCCCGCCGGTTCCCGATGGGGTCGACCCTGGTGGTGGCGACTGCGTTCGTGCCGCCGGAGTTCGTTGGGACTCTCACCGACCTGAAGAAAAGAGGGTTCAAGATCGTCGTGATGTACGTCGGAGAAGAGGAGTGTCCGGACCTCGGCGAGGGTATCATCGTTCACGAGCTATACCAGTACCTGATCGACCTAGAGGAGTCGAGTGAAGCTGTCGCAGACGTTGAAGAACCCACTGAGGCTGTCGCGGGATAACGCCGTCCTCGGGGCCATAGTCCTCGCGGAGAGCGCTTGGCTTTACGGCGCATTCGCCATCGTTGGGGCTGTGCTAGAAAAGGACGGCAGCCCATTGGGCTGGCTTGCCGTGCTGGTGATCCTTGGCCTGGGCGTGGCGGCGGCTCGCCTCATCCCCACCGACGTTGCGGCCATCGAGGCCCTCTACCTCGGAGTGACGCTCCTCGGTGCCTTTTTCATGTACCTCGTCGTCGCCACACAGGTGGAGCCAGGTCTAGGTTTCGACTTCGCGTGGATGAGCAAGCTGGTTTCTTCCTCTGAGCCCGACCCCTACGGCTTCAGAGCCATTGGAGGGATACTGATTGGGATCGGCGTGTGGGTCCGTGGGATTACCATCGCCATCGCAGCGGACCCGTCCCGAAATCTGGGGATAAGCTTCAGCCTGGGCATCGTAATACTCGCCGTTGCCCTGATGCTCGACTCCGCACTCGAATACGACCTCGGCATCGGATCTCTGGTGTTCATCTTCTTCGGCGCCGGGCTCGCCGGTCTCAGTGTGGGTACCCTTCGCGCCACTCGGTCCGCAAAGGCGAAGGCGTGGCCCCGAATCATCGGCGGCATGATTGTCGCGATGACCCTCATCGGTGCGATGTTCACCGTCGTGTCAAGGGACATACTCTCCTACGTCACCGACCCGATTTCAACCGTACTCGGCTTCGTGCTCAAAGGCGCCCTCCTGGTGGTCCTGGCGCCGGTGGCGCTCGTGTTCACTCTGATATTCGGGGGGGTAGAGGACCTCTTCGGGAGAGAGTTCGACGTAGAGCCGGCAGGGGGTGACTTCGTGAGATCCTCGGAGCCCGAGTTCGAGCTCGCGGAAGTGCCTGACTTCGAGTTTCTAACTACAACCGAAGAACAGGTGCCGGAGCCATCGGCCGGGATCGACTTCGACTTCGGCGCGTTCCTGGAGTGGGCCTCCATCGCGTTGCTGGTGGTCGGCGGGCTCGTCATCATGTTCCTGGCAATTCGCAAGATCGTTGGTCGGGAACGCGGGCCGGGGCACGCCCATCGCGAGGCGATCGATACCGACGCCGACTACGCCTCGGACTTTGGCAAATTGCTATGGAAGATCCTGCCAGACCGCTTCAGGGGGCGCAGACGCAAGGGCATGCAGCCGCCTGACGGGCCTCCAGGGATCGTCGAGGTCTTCCAGATATACTACCGGCTCCTCAAAATGGCGGAGGAGAAGGGGCAGGCGCGGTCGAACCACCAGACGACCGTCGAGTTCCAGGGACCTCTGACAAGGGTCGTGACCCCTGAGCTCGCCAGGCTGGCAACATACCTGTTCGACAGGGCTTGCTATGGGTACCACCCAGCCAGTGAGGACCAGTTGGGCCAGCTCCGCCTCGCCTTGCAACAGCGAACTTCCCAGTAGCTCGTCGGCCATAGACGACGCGACACGCTTGGGCTATCGAGTGGAACGGCGCGCATGAAGGTCCATCTCGTCGACGGCACCTACGAGCTGTTTCGGGCGTACTACGGCGCTCCGCCAGCCGTCGCGCCGGACGTCAGGTCCGTCGGCGCCGTGCGCGGGCTCGTGAATACGCTGCTTCTACTGCTGCGAGGACCCGACGTAACCCATGTGGCGTGCGCCTTCGATCACGTCGTCGAGTCGTTTCGCAACGACATGTTCGCCGGGTACAAGACGGGCGCCGGAGTTCCAGAAGACCTGCTTGCCCAGTTCGATCTGGCCGAAGCCGCGGCTTCGTCTCTGGGCCTCGTCGTCTGGCCGATGGTCGAGTTCGAGGCCGACGACGCCATCGCGACTGCCGCAAGAAGGTGGCAAGACTCTGACGACATGGACCAGATCGTGGTCTGCTCGCCCGACAAGGACCTCACCCAGATGGTCATCGGTGATCGCGTGGTATGCCTCGATAGGCGCCGGGAGATCACCCTGAATGAGTCAGGTGTCGTCGGCAAGTTCGGAGTCCTGCCCCGGTCTATCCCCGACTACCTCGCTCTGGTCGGCGACTCGGCCGACGGCATCCCAGGCGTTCCCAGATGGGGCGCCAAATCGGCCTCGCAGGTGCTGGCGCGATACATCCGGATCGAGGACATTCCCGAGAATCCGCTGGTGTGGGACGTGAATCCTCGCGGAGCCAACTCCATGGCAGCCTGCTTGAGGGAGCACCACACCGACGCGCTGCTCTATCGGGAGCTGACGACCTTGCGAACGGACGTCCCACTGCAGGAGTCTCTGGCCGACCTCGAGTGGCGCGGTGCGCCGAGAGACGAATTCGTCAGGATGTGCACGGAGCTGGGACTCGAGCGTCTGAGAGAGCTACCCCACCGCTGGGCTGGGGAGTAGGACTCTTATGTTCCTCACACCCCGTACTTTGCTAGAAGCTCCCTCAAATGCGCCGTCGCCATTCGGACCGCGTCCGGCGTAGTGGCCTTGGTGTCGGGCTGCAGCTCGAAGACCATAGAGATCGCCCCGTTGTAGCCAACGTCCTTCAGAATACGAATGATGCGGTCGTAGTCGATCCACTCCTCGTGGCCGTCGTCGATGCGATAGATCTTGGCCCGCACACACGACGCGTACGGCGCGACGCGTTCCATGTAGGCGTAGATGTCCACGTCCGGGTCGACCTCGCCTATCGGGTTGCCGCCCGGTGACCCCATCCACTGGCCGCAGTCCATGATGTACGCGAAGTTCTCGCGGCCGACCTCCGAGATCATCCGGAGAACGTCGTCGGCGGTACAGATCGGCGCTCCGCTGTCGTGGTTCTGCACCCCGACAAGCACCCCCTTCCCGGCCGCGTAGTCGCAGATCTGCTGGAGGCGTTCGATCATGCCGGGCCAATACTCCTCGATGAGCTCGCCGCCGGGCGTCCTAGCCACCGGCGGCCCGCCGATTCGCAACCGCGTCATCGGGGCGCCGATAGTGAGGGCGCCGTCGACCTCCCGACACGCCATCTCAACCGTCACTCGTCCTGGCTGGATCTCGTGTCCGAAGAGCCCACCGCCGCGGCCAATATAGCTGATCGGCAGCCCGTACCTGTGGGACAGCCGCTTGAGGCTGAACAGCTCCTCGTGGTCCAACGACACATTGAATAGATGAAAGTCGATAGTGTCTAGCCTCAGCCCGTGAGCAAACTTTACGAACTCCTCGACCGAGACCAGATCTTCGCGGTCGCGTTCCCTCTGGCGGATCGCCGGATCGACAAGGCAGCCAAGTTTGATCATCGGGTCCTACCTCAACGGTGTTGATTGCCAGGAAGTATACACAGCCCCAGCACCCGTCGGTGGCGCTGAGGATGGTCGACGTGCTCACCGGCAGGTTACAGCAGACGAGGGACGCCCTCGAGGAGATGGCCTTCAACGACGTGAAGGGCCGTGTGGCGGGCCTGCTACTTCGCCTCGCCGACCCCGACGAGGACCTGGTCGAAGAGTACTCTCACCAGGAGCTGGCGGCCATGGTAGGCTGCCTGCGCGAGAGCATCACGACGCCCCTGAACAGGTTCAAGGAAAACGGCGTCGTCGAGATTGGCTGGAAGCGGATCGAAATCACCGACCGTGCCGGTCTCGAAAGGGTGGTCGGTCAAAGGTCGGGCTGGCGAGCCTAGACCTGGGTTGTCCGCCTCACTGAAGACATGCGGCGCAGTACGATTGCCGCCATGATGCCGGCCAACGCGACGAGGCTCCAGGCGCTAAGACCAGGAACGGGAGGCGGAGGAGGAGCTGCGACGAGTTCGTAGGCGCCGATGTCACAGCCCAGACCCTGAGGCCGGTCTGTTCCTCGCTGATCAGTCGCTGGACACGATCCCGCTCCCGCATCGACAGCCGGGCTGCCGGGCGGAAGAGCGTGGGTATCGGTCAGGCCGCCGTTGTCCTGCAGTGGGCCAAGTAGCGGATCTTGGCCGGTTATGTTGCCCGTCGTGTCGCCGACGATGCCGCAGCCGGCGGTGTTTTGGACAAGGTTGTGGCCACGTGAGGTGAGCTCGGCGCTGGCTCCGCCGGAGCAGTCGGGGGCCTGCCCTCCGCTATCTACGTTCCCCGCCACGATCGTGTTCCTGAAGTAAAGGGTCCCGACGTCCGCCTGCCGGTAGATCCCTCCGCCGTCACCGGTCCCACTGGAGTCGCTGTCCGCGGTGTTGCCCGTCACGGTAACGCTTTCGAGCTCCACGGCCAGCGTGCTAAAGGACCCGATTAGCGCGATTCCACCGCCGTCCTTGGCGGCCAAGTTGCCACTGACCGTCGAGTTGGTGAGCGTCGTAGTGGTGCTACCGAACTCGTAGGCGATGCCGCCTCCCGGACCAGAGTTAGCCATGTTGCCGGATATCGTCGCGTTCGTAATCGCCAGGTTCTGGGTCTGAGTGGAGATCCCACCGCCACCGACAATCGAAGTGGCCGTGTTGCCGGTTATTGTCACGTCGGTGAGGGTCACGTTGATGGTGGCCGAGTGTATCCCGCCGCCTTTTGACGCTGTGTTGCCGCTGATCACGGTATCGGAGATCGTCGTATCCTTACCGATTAAGACACCGCCTCCGTTTCCGCTCGCAACGTTGCCGGAGATAGTGCTGCCGCTGATCGAACTCGGGCCTCCGGTCACGCCGCCGATAGAAACCCCTCCACCGCTACCGCCGGCCGCCGAGTTCCCAGAGATGGTGCTATCTATGATGTGCAAGGTAGAGCCGTTGATGCCCCCGACACTGAAGTCGGCGGTGTTGCTGTTAACGACGCTGTTTGTCAGCGTCACAGGGCCTAGGTTGCCGAAAATGCCTCCTGAGCTCCCTGTGGCGTGATTCCCCGTGACGACAACGTCCGTGAGGTTCAACGTATGAGATGAATTGACGTGAATGCCAGCCCCGGACCCGAAGGCTTGAGCGCGTCCGTTTCGGACGGTCACGCCCGTGATGTCCACCGTGATGATCGTAACCCCTGCGAGGTCGATTACCCTGTCCTGGGCGTTGCCATCGATTATTGTCGTCGCCGAGCCGGCGCCCGTGATGGTGACCCCATCGAGGATGCCCAGCGCACCCGAAGTCAGGACGTAGGTGCCCGCTGGAACAGTGATCGCGTCAGCCCCGCCGGCTGCGTTCGCCGCCAGTACGGCTTCGCGGAGCGAGCAGTCGCCATCGCAGGTGCCGTCGTTGGTGTCAGCGGTCTTGGTAACCGTGAAGGTGGCCGCCTCGACGACCGGAGCCTGGATCCCAACTAACGCGGAGACAATCAGGACTAGCGCGCCTACCAGCGAGACTTGGAAGACCGGCCCCATTGCCCGCCGTTGGAGGTTCTTGATTGGCGGGGGATGCGCGGCGTCGCTCAATGCCATTAGCCATATCCTTAGGCGCAGCTACTGGCCCGGATTATACGCCGAGACATTATCGTGTCAACGCCGCATCGGCCCCCAGACCCCTTCAAGCCACCGTAAACAGCCAATTACGATGTGTTCACAACCACCGCAGCCTCTTCGACCGGTCCTTCTCCGACGTAAACACGGGAAGGTCCTGGTCATAAAGCGCCCTCTCGACCAGCTGGATGAACACCTGCCGGTCCCGACCGCTCACCACCGCCTGCTCGTGCGCCTCCATCAACCCCACCGGGTAGCCCCGACCCCGCTCGCACTGGTCGACCACTAGGGCGTGAGCCAGCCCGAGGAGAGCGTCGTCCTCGGCGACCCAGGACGGCACCTCGACACGACAAATCTCCGCGCCTACGTTGACGTAGAAGAAGCAGATGCGCTGCCCCCGGTAGTGGTCCTCCACGAAAGGCGACGACGTCATGAACAGCCCGGACCGCTCGCCCGGCTGCAGCAGTCTGGCGAATATCTCCCTGTCCAAGACCCCGTCGACGCATCGTTCGCAGGACTGGCGGCCATTCCTCACCGATCCGCAGGCGCCGTCTGCGAACTCGCAGACCGTGGGCCGTAGGGCGTTGACCACCTCGAAGTGACGAGGCAGGCTGATGTAGCTCGCCACCGCAACGGGCCTGGCCTCCGATAGCCCCCGTAGGTCCTTGAGGGCGGCCGCGAAGCCGTCCTCCACAAGCTCCTGCCGAACGAAGTCTTCGTAGCCTCTTCCGACTAGACCGAGCATCAGTAGCGAGCCGTCTATCAGGGCCAGTATGGGCGTCTCGTCGGGCAGCTTCGACACGACGTCGACCAATCCGCGAATCTCCTCCACCGTGCGCTTCGCTCCCAGCACCGCGCCTTCGATGGTCTGCTCGCGGAAGGTCGCCGGGTCCCGGATGACGAGCTCGTCGCTGCGGGCATAGAGGCGGGGCCTGCTGGATAGGTCGGCGTCGGCCCGCGACCCGTAAGTAAGCACCGACACACCGGTGTTGATCAGGAAGCAGCGGGCGGCCAGGTGGCGGTCGGCGTCGATCTGAGAGCCGTCCGCCGACGCCACGGTGAAGTCGGCTGGTGGCTCCTGAGCTGGGAAGACGGAGCCTGGAGGTTCCAGGACCACAGGGACCGCCCAGCCGGTCCCCTCCGGCTCGCCGTCGGGCCCTTCGCTGTCCTGAGTTTCGAAGTCCTCGATGCCACGCAGCGCCGACAGGATTCGTCGCTCCCGGTCGCTCTGCCGCGCCTTGAGGTCCGACGCCATCCCGTCGATCTGTCCGGCCGTATCTGTGAGGTTCAGCGCCATGGGCTTCACCTGCGATTATGGAACCGTCGCTTGCCTGTGGCTGGCGTCAGGTCGTACGGAAGCCCAACGCTGATCGCGCTCAGTTCCCCAGGGACGCTTCGGCGAGCCTATCTTCTCGTCAACCCGTTCCCTTAAGGAGATCACGATTTCTACAAACATACCGCTAGCCTGACGGTCCGGGGGGACGGCATTGAACCGAGCCGCTAGGCCAGAGCTAGTATCGCATGAAACCTTGGGATCCGGGCTGGCTAGATCGGTTCCACAGAGTTGTTAGTCGGAGGCGAGAACGTCTCTTGCCCTCTTGAGAAGGGTGCGGATGTCCTTGTAGGTTACCTCAGTCCGGCGGGCGACCTTGCAGACCAGAACGATAACCTCGTCATCGAAAATGGCGTAGAGAATTCTGTAGCTACCAACACGAACACGGTACAGGTTGTCCACGAGGTGCGTCGCGCCCGTGCTCCTGGGGTCATTGGAAAGGGAGCGCATGGCCTTGATCACGCGCTCCTTGTCCGAGCTTGGTAGGCGTCGAAGCTGCTTTTCGATGCCCGCCAGCAGCTTCAACCGATAAGGCATGGCTAGAGACCTAAGCGGGCGAATACCTCTTCGGCATCGACAGCTACCTCAGGATGGGCGGCGTATTGATCTAGGGCCAGACGACCATCGAGAATGTCTTCTAGCGTTTCCGCGTTTTCGATAAGGGCTTCATAGACCTGCGGATCAAGGAGCACGGCGGCTGGTTGGCTCCGAGAAACGACAACGATAGGGCCCTCCCCGGCTTTCTCAATGTAAGAGGAAAGCTCGGACCTGAGTTGCGAGACGCTAGCTGTCCTGAGCACGTCGTGCCTCCTTGAGCGTACAATATACCGTACATATAATACCCTCTTGGTACGTACAAGATCAATGGGGCAGTTTCAGCCGCTAGCCGCTCGGACGGGGATTCGGCTCCGCCCTCAACGGATTGTGGCTCGGCAGCAGCGGCCACAGCACAGATCATTCAAGAGAATACCGTGGCCACCGTCAAGGTAGAGCCATTAGATATACGCAACTCCGGAATAGCGGGGACGGGTGGCCCCGTTCAAGAGATCCGGGTATCAGAAATGCGCCACCTTGCATTCGGCCCGCTCCCGTGCCGTTCCGCTATCCAGCCCAAGGCTGGACACAACCGTCGCCTACTGCGCTACCCACGGCTGCGTCGCGCTATCACAGAATCTCCAGCCGGTCGCCTTCGAACTCGATCGTATGGTCCCGGAAGCTGATCGCCGACCTCGACGAGCGGTGCATCTCCCGGTAGACCTGGTCCATGCGCTTCGACAGCTCCGTGGCGTCCGGTTCCGGTGGCCTCAACGCCGCCCTACCCCACAGTCCGGGCTGGGGCAGGCTGCGGATGAACTCACCGAGTTCGTCCATGAAAGCGCCGAACACCGTCGCGGACAGCTCGGTCAACGGTCCTCCACTGTCGGCATCGGTGAAGACCAGTTGGAGCGTAAGATCGTCGCCGCCGTCGAGCTGGCAGACCACGAGAACGGGCTGCGGCAGCTCGTCGAACCGGCTCCGGACGTCGTCGATGCTCCGAGCGACCTCTCTCAACGACGCTTGCAGGATTCGCAGCAGAGACGACAGGTACGAGACGATTAGCGCGCTGAGTTCAAGCTTGATCGTAAGGACGCCCTCGGCCGGACCGCATCTATCTTCGTTCGACATCGGGAGTTAACGCCCCTCACACTGCCGGAATCGGGGTCTCGAAACGGACGACCGGTCTACCTTAGCACCCTCGCGTCGCCGACCCGACGGGTCAGCTTCTGTTGGTCCAGGTAGTCCAGGAGAGCCAGCGCATACTTTCGGCTCGTGCCGAAGGCGTCGCGAACATCCCCCACCGTCACCTGCCCTCGTTCTCGGATCAGGTTCGATACCGTGTCAGCCATCTCCTGGTACGCTGACGCCGAGAATACGACCGAGTCACTCACTTTGACTACCTTGCCTTGCTCGGCTAACAGGTTCAGCAGCTCGGGGTCGACCGGCGCATCGGTCGGAGGCGAGTATCGGTCCAGCTCCAGCAGCTTGAGGTACTCTTCGACCTCACCCTCCTTAGCACCTGGTATCTCGCGGGCGTGGTCTGGGCGCCGCACCACCGACCCTTCGTCTACCAGGACTGCTTCCTGCTCCAGCAACGGCAGAACGAGATTGAAGACCCGCGGCGACATGCCCAGTCGGCTGCGCAGCTCTTCCTTCGCCACGCCTTTTCTGAGAGGGTGCTGCTTGTGGAAGTCCTCGACGAACGCTCCGGCCCTGTCGGCCACCTGCGACCACCCTCCTGCCGTGAACAAGGAAGTGCCGGCCCCCATCTTATCGTTGCCCAGGATGATGACTAGCTTCTCCGACGCCATCTGGGTCAGCTCCGATCGGGCTTTGGCGGGCTGAAGGTTGGTCCGACTCACGAGCTCCGGGAAGTCTGCCGGCTGCGATGATTCGATGCCGCTCAACAGGATGTCCCTGTCGGAGCCCATTTCCAGGACCGCGAGTCTGTCCAGGATGGGCTTGTAATTCCGCCGGTGCCTTCGCGCGTTGGGCTCGACGATGTTTCCTCCGCCAAGCGTCGTCTGGTTGGATCGAACTACGAAGTGGTCGCCCCTGACGGCAGCGACAGGGTTGTCAAGCTTCAGTTGGGCCCAGGTCGAATCGCCCGGCCCGGCCGAGTCCTTTTCTAGCAGCCTGACGCGGGCCACGGTCTCGCTGCTGCCCGTGTGGACCGTCGCGAACATGTTGTGCCGGACGGCGCGCGGCGCGTCCGGGATGGTCCGCAGATGGACGTCGATTGCCGTCGTGGCCTTAAGCCATCCCGGCGTTGCGAGCACCTCGCCCCTGCTGATCTCGTCATGGGCCACGCCCGACAAGTTGGCCGCCACTCTGGTACCCGGCTCGGCGCGCTCGACTTTCTGTTTGTGCGTCTGCAGGCCCCGAACGCGAGCCGTCTTGCCCGAAGGCACAAGCTCGACCTCCTGCCCGACGTCCAGTCTCCCGTCGATAAGGGTGCCTGTAACGACGGTGCCGAATCCTGAGATCGTAAACGAGCGGTCGATTGGCAAACGAGGACGGCCCACGTCCTTTTTAGGAGCCGCCTGCTCCAGCATCTCGTCGACAGCGGCAACCAGTTCCGGAAGACCCGCCCGCGTCGTTCCCGAGACCGTGAGGATCTTCGACCCTACTAAGGTGGTGCCCGAGAGCACGTCTTCGACCTCGGCAGCCACGAGGTCCGCCAGCTCGTCGTCCACCAGGTCACGCTTCGTCACTGCGACTATGCCACGATCCACGCCCAGCAAGTCGAGGATGGCCAGGTGCTCCCGAGTCTGCGGCATCACCGATTCATCGGCCGCCACGACCAGCAGGGCCATGTCGATGCCGCCGACTCCGGCGAGCATGTTATTTACGAAGCGCTCGTGACCCGGAACGTCGACGATGCTGACTTCGTTGCCGCTCGGAAGGCTGAGCCAGGCGAAACCAAGGTCGATGGTCAGCCCGCGCTCTTTCTCCTCGCGCAGGCGGTCGGGGTCGATGCCGGTCAGGGCTTCGACCAACGTCGATTTCCCGTGATCGACGTGTCCGGCGGTGCCGATAACGTACACGTGGAAGCACCAGAGAGGGGTAGAATTGGCTTAGGATAGCATAGTCGTTGAGGGCGCTAGGGGTGGCAGAATTTGTGCGCCGTCCCTCTACGCCGTAACATCGCCTTCGTCTCGAGGTGACCGAATGTCCACTGCGAACATCGTCTCAAGGCTGACTGACGGCGATCGGCTTCTCCTCGACGGCGCCAACGGCACCGAGCTCAAGCGCCGGGGCGTGACCAGATTCGTGAACCCCGACGGCTCGGTGCGCGAGGGGATCACACGCCACTCGGCCAACGCGATAATGGACGCTCCTAACGAGGTCCGCCAGATCCACGAGGACTACCTGCGCGCCGGAGCCGACGTTGTTACAACGAACACGTTCAACACAAACCGGGGCAAACTCATCGGACGCGGGCTCCCTCACCTTGCAGACCGGGCCGAGGAGTACACCAACGCCGCTGCCGAGCTGACCATCGCCGCGCGCGACGACGTCAAGCCCGAGGCATACGTCGCCGGCAGCATCTCGACGCCGCACATGGGCAAGGACTACATGGCCGAGATCGACCCGGTCGACGAGTACAGGACCCAGGCAAAGACCCTGGCGAACGCCGGCGTCGACGTCCTGGCGCTCGAGTACGTGCGGACCGTCGAAGCGGCCGTCCTAGCGATGGACGCCGTGTCTCACTTCGGCGTCCCCGTCTTCCTCGGCATGGCCAACGTAACGCCCGAGGGCACCCTGGAGGACGGCCGCCCCGTCGAGGACCTGGTCGAGGCTCTGAAGGGCCGTGAACCTGCCGCCATCCTGACGATGTGCAGCCGCCCCGACGGTATCGCGGCAACGCTTCCCAAGCTACGGGCAGCCTTCAAGGGACCCGTCGGCGGCTACTCGAACCTCGTCCAGATATCCGACGAGTACGCACCCTCCGCCTACGCCTCGGCCGTCCGAGGCTGGGTCGACGACGGCGCCCAGGTCGTCGGCGGCTGCTGCGGCTCGACCCCGGAGCACATAGCCGCCCTCCGCGAGATGCTGGGCTAACGCATGGGTCCGCCATGTTGTCGGCGCAAGAAACGGAGTGAGATGGGTGGCGAAAGCTGATCGGACACGACCAAAGGTATTAGAGCGAATCGATAAGAAGGCTGACCCGGCGGTCAGCCTTCTTGCTTGGCAGAAATCGGGCTTTCCGCCGATGTAGAGGAGGGACTCGGGCGTTACTGTTGCTTCATTGCCACGAATACCCAATCCAACGCGTGGTGGAGGAGCAAGAGATGACTGACACATCAACGAGCAGGATAACCAGGGCCCCGGGCGCGGAGAACCTGTCCCCGACGGCCCGGGTCGCAGTATGGAGCGCAAAGCGCCGATGGTGGGTGCTGTCGGGGTCCATAGTGGCTATCGTACTGGCCATGGTCGTGCTGAGCACGGTCGAGACCAAGCTCTATGACGGGGACGGAGGCGAGGGCGACTCCGTCGCTGGCGCCGACCTGATAGACGAGCGTTTTGAGAACGATTCTCGCCCCACCGAGCAGGTCGTGTTTCACAGTCCCATACTGGACGCCAACTCCCCACAGTATCGGGCGACAGTTGATGCTCTGATAGAGCGCCTCCGTGCGCTGCCGGAAGTCGAGTCGGCGCAAAGCTACTACGACACCCAGGACCCGGCGATGGTCTCGGCTAACGAGCAAGCCGTTCTGGCGGAAGTAGTCATAGCCACCAAGAACGGCTCCGCGTCCGATAACGTGCAGGCCATCGTCGACGCGGTGAGAGAAGCCGACAACAGCACCGGCGACTTCGAGATAGGTATTGCAGGGAACGAATCGCTTACGCAGGAGATCGACGAGATCGTAGAGCGCGACTTTGCCACGATAATGCTCGTCACCCTCGTGCTCGGGCTGGGTATTCTCCTAATCGCATTCCGAGCGGTGGTAGCCGCCGTCATTCCCTTGACGCTGGCCCTCGCGGCCATATTCAGCGCCACGGCCGTCGCCGCTGTGGTTAGCCACGCGGTTCCGCTAGCGGATTCGTACAGCGAGATGATCCTCTTGATGGGCATGGCGGTCGGTATCGACTACTCGCTCTTCATCGTCAGCAGGTTCCGCAGCGAGCGCAAAGCGGGCCGACCGAAGCTCGAAGCCATCGCCGTTGCCAGCAACACGACGGGTCGGGCGGTCCTGTACGCAGGCATCACCGTGGTACTGTCCCTGAGCGGACTGATGCTGACTGACAATCCGATCTTCATTTCCCTTTCCTTGGCCGCTATCATAGTTGTCGCGCTTGCCGTGGTCGGCTCGCTCACGCTCCTGCCGGCGCTGCTCTCAGCCCTTGGCGACAATGTGAACAGGCTCCGGGTACCGATAATCGGGCGCGACAGCAAAGCAGACGACGGTGGTCTTTGGGCCGGGATCGCGGACAAGGTCCTGGCGCGGCCCGCCGTCTTCGCAACCATCACCGCCACCGCACTCGTCGCGCTGGCGATCCCAGTCGCCTCTCTCAACCTCGGATTCAACAGCGGGTCAGAGGCTATCCCTAAGCCCAAATCCACCGAAGGGATGACTATGCAGCAGCGGAACGGGCGATAGGGGCAAGGGAGGGCGATGGTCCGGGCACGATTTGGGGTAGAGGGGGGCCGGTGTTTGTCTTCAGTTGCCGCGGGGAGACTTTGTGACCGTCTGCGAATGTTGGTCAGGGCGAGATAGCGGGGAGAGGACACAGCAAGAGGCACTCGCAGACCGGACTGGCGCGAGTTCGCGGGGACGTTCGGTTGGCCGGATGTCGGCCGGTTGCCGCCGCCGCCGTCAGGCAGGGAGTGGCAGGGCGCGCAATCGGGCCAGGGCACGATCGAACTGGGCTTCCCAAGGCCAGCGCTGTGGCAGATGCAGTGTGAGGCGGCGCGCCGAGCGGGTGATCCGTCCGGCCAGGGAGAAGAACCGCCGCCGGAGGGTCTTGGTGGTCACCACCTGCTCGCCCAGACCGATGCGCGCTGTCCAGCGGGCGATGTTGTGGGCCATCACCTGTACCGCCAGCCAGGCGGCGTTGGCGGCGAAGCGGCCCGAGGGGAGATGGTTCAACCCCACACCGTGCTTGAGGTCTCGGATGGCATTCTCGATCTCGGCGTGGCGGCGATGGTCGGCCTCCAGTTCGAGCATCTCCCCGTCCCGGTCGGTGATGAAGCCGTGATAGCTGTAGGTGGCGAAGAGGGCCAGCTGGGAACCGGGCGTGGGCTTCACACGCCGGACGATGAGCCGCACCGGCGCGGCGTCAGGTTCACTCTGGAAGGGAGTGCAGGTGGTCTCGGCCACATCGGCGGCGCCGTCCATCCAGTAAGGAATCGGCGTCCAGGCATCTTCGGGTATCGCCTCGATGAGATTGTGCAGGCTTTTATGCTGGCGGATGGTGATGGAGAAGCGGACATCCATCTTGCGGCAGACGGATACCACGCCATGAGTGTAGAACCCGCTGTCGGCCCGTAGCGTGAGTCGTCCGTTGGCCCCGGCGTAGCGCACCCGTCCCACCGTCTCCCGCAGGAAGTGGGCGGCGCCGCGGGCGGTGTTGGCCCGGCCCTCGCGCAGCCGGGACATCAGCACGTCTCCGGTGCCGGCGGCGATGGCCAGCAGTGGGTGGTAGCCCCGCTTGCCGGTATAGCCGTGGTGGCGGGCGCCCTCCTTGGCCAGTCCGTAGGTCTCGCAGATGGTGGAATCGAGGTCGATGGTGAACGGCGCGTCGCCGGGTCCGGCCCCAGCGGCCCAGGCCCGGGCCAGCAGCTCCCGGCTCACCCGGTCCAGCTGGCGGACGTGGCCCCACCGGAAGCTGCGCAGGAAGGTGCCCAGGGTGGATGGCGCCTTGACCGTGCCGCCCAGGGTGCAGGCCGTCCCCCCGGTGCGCAACACATCAGCGTCGTCGATGCAGTCGCCGCCGGCCATGGCTGAGGCCACCAGGGTCATCAGCTTGTCTCCGGTGTTGGCCCGCCCCGGCGCGCCGCCCAGGTCAAGGTGATGGTCAACGAGTTCCCGCAGGCCCAGATGCCGGGCGAGGGTGGCCGGCAGGAGCAGACCGGCATTGGCCACCAGGCGGTGATCGTCAAAGACGATACGGATACGGTCGGGCTGGTTGCGTGGTAGCATCTATTGGGTGCTCCTTCTCTGGGACTGTTTTGCTGTTACAAAACCATTATCCCAGATTCAGAAGAGCACCCTCTGGCCACTTCAGGATGCTAACCCGACGCCCTCCCTCGGTGGATTCGGGCTAAGAGCGCCGAGGGTCGGCGCGCGGTCGAGCTGATCGAAGAGCACTTCGCTACCGGCGTCCTCGAGCCCGCGGTGGTCGTAATCGCGGACGACGATGTACTAAGCGGCGACATTGCGGGCAGAGTAAGCGAGCTGATAAGAACGGTCGGAAATGACGACGCCTTCGTCGGCCCATTTGTGAATGGCGGAGAGATAATGTACCGGCAGGGCGGCTCAAGAGCTGAGATGTGGCGCTTGAAAAGCGTACCGCCTGTCGCCTTCAATCAGGAACGACCGAACCTGACTGAAGGTGGATTGGATGTACAAGGTGGGTATTTACCTCCGTGTTCGCAAGGCTTGTTTCGTCGAAGGGATGAGCGTCCGAGAGGCGGCCCGAGTGTTCGGGCTACACCGGGACACGGTGCGCAAGATGCTCGAGTACTCCGTGCCCCCAGGGTATCGACGGCAACGACCGGCTCGCAGACCGAAGCTCGATCCATATAAGGGTGTGATGGACCAGATCCTGGAGCAGGATCTGAGCTCACCGAAGAAGCAGCGTCACACCGCCAAGCGTATCTACGAACGGCTCAGAGACGAACACGGCTTCCCCGGCAAGTACACGATAGTCAAAGACTACGTTCGAGAACGCCGTCGTCATACCCGCGAGATGTTCTTACCTCTGTCCCACCCTCCGGGACATGCCCAGTGCGACTACGGCGAAGCTCGAGTGATCATCGGCGGAGTGGAACGCAAAGCCCACTACTTCGCCCTGGACCTCCCTCACAGCGACGGGTGCTATGTGAAGGCGTATCCCGCCGAGACGACGGAGTCATTCTGCGACGGACACGTCTCCGCCTTCGCGTTCCTGGGCGGAGTGCCTCAGAGCATCCTCTACGACAACACCACGCTCGCGGTAGCCAGAATCCTGGGAGATGGTCGCCGGCAGCGGACCAGGGTGTTCTCCGAGCTTCAGTCCCACTACCTGTTCGAGGACCGGTTCGGCCGTCCAGGCAAAGGGAACGATAAGGGCAAAGTAGAAGGTCTGGTCGGCTATGTCCGCCGGAACTTCCTGGTGCCCATTCCATCGTTCGAGAGCTTCGATGCCCTCAATGCTCATCTGGAGCAACACTGCCTCAGACGGTTCGAAGATCGACTCCGCGGCCACAACGAGACGATAGGAGAACGGCTGGAGCGGGACCTGGAGAAGCTGCTGCCTCTGCTGGCCGTACCGTACGACGCCAGCGACAAGCACGCGACGAGGGTCAGTTCTCTGTCCCTGGTCAGATACCGGACCAATGACTATTCGGTCCCGGTGGCCTACGGTCATCGGGACGTTCTGGTCCGCGGATATGTACACGAGGTTGTGATCAGCTGTGGCGCTGAAGTCATCGCCCGCCATCGGCGGTCCTATGATCGAGACGACTTCGTCTTCGACCCTCTCCATTACCTGCCGCTCCTTGAGAAGAAGACGAGGGCATTGGATCAGGCGGCGCCGCTGGTTGGATGGGAGTTGCCCGAGGAGTTCGGAGTGTTGCGGCGGTTGCTGGAGTCTCGGATGGGCAAGCGAGGAAAGAGGGAGTTCGTGCAGGTGCTCAGACTGATGGAGAACTTCCAACCGGAAGAAGTCCACGACGCCGTACGAGACGCCATTCGACTCGGGGCTGTGAGCTTCGATGCTGTCAAGCACCTGGTGCTGTGCAGGATCGAGGGTCGACCGCCTAGACTCGACATGGAGTTGTACCCGTATCTGCCCAGGACCAACGTTGCAACAACCTCGACCAGGGACTACATGGCTCTCCTGGCGGGGAGCCGGTCATGACCAACAAGTCCACGATGTTGCTCGAACACAACCTCAAGCAACTCAAGCTCCCCACGTTCCTGAGGGAGTACGACAAGCTGGCATCCCAGTGTGCCAGTGAGGGAGCTGACCATCCGGACTACCTGCTGCGACTATCGGAGTTGGAGCTGATCGACCGTCACCATCGCATGGTGGAACGTCGGATCAAAGCAGCCCGCTTCCCGACGACCAAGAGTCTCGACACCTTCGACTTCCTGTCTATGCCGTCCCTGAACGAGGCTCTGGTTCTGGAGCTGGCACGATGCGAGTACATCGAGCGCCCCCACAACGTCATCGCTCTCGGCAACAGTGGCACCGGCAAGACCCATATCGCCCTCGGTCTCGGTCTGGCTGCGTGTCAGAGGGGACTGTCCGTGGGCTTCACCACCGCCGCTGCTCTGGTTCACGAGCTGATCGAGGCCAGGGACGAACGGCGTCTGCTCAACCTGCAGAGAAGGCTCGCACGAATCAAGCTTCTGATCATCGACGAACTGGGCTTCGTGCCCTTGTCCAAGACTGGCGCCGAGCTGCTCTTCGAGGTGTTCAGCCAGCGTTACGAGCGTGGATCGGTCCTGGTGACCTCCAAGTGAGCCCTTCGTCGAGTGGACCGAGGTGTTCGGCTCTGAACGGCTGACCGGAGCTCTCCTCGACCGCCTCACCCACCATGTCGACATCCTGGAGATGAACGGGGACAGCTACCGACTCAAGCACAGCAAGAAGACTTCTGGCCGCCAGCTATCTGACTGACCCTGATCTCCAACGCCCCACGAACCTTGATGCCCATTCTACGGCGTTCAGTGGTACAGTTTTGCTCCGCCCCGCTGGTACGTTTTCACACCGCCCTTGACACCAATGCGGCCACCGGCCAAACGTCGCCTTCCGGGGGCCTCGAATAGTCAAGAATCCGAATGCCATGAGCAATGATTCCCGCCGCCGATCGCTGTCAGAGACGCCGCCCGTCGCCGACGAAACAGCGTCAGCAGACGCGACGCCGTCCTCGCGCTCAAATCCACTGGCGTGTCCCCGGTGTCACCAGGCCGAGGCCCGTCGTCTGGACAAGCTACTGGAACAGGACAACACCTGTTACCGTTGCAGACGATGCGGGCATATCTTCAGCCCAGCAGAAAGGCCTCGGGCGGTGAGTAGCGGATGACCTAATCGCGCTTGGCCGCACACCAAGGCCTGCAGGGGTTCGTCGATGCGGCCGCAAAACTCCTTGAACACCGCCGTGTCGTGGGCGGGAGGCCTGCATCAGCGAAGCACACCCGTGCACTCCTACTAGGAAACGCGCACTCCCTAGACGGCCCACCGCTCGACCGCGTAGGGGTCCAGCTCCAAGCCGAGTCCGAGCCTATCAGGGAAGGGCGACCACGTCCCGCCGTTGAGTTGCGGAACGTCATGGTACCAACCCCGGTCCGCTTCCATATCGATGTCGCGGTACTCCAGCGACTTGAGGTTCGGGATCGTGCACGCTAGATGAAGGTGTACCAATGGCGCCAGGTGGGGCGCCACCGGCCGGTTGAAGGTTTCAGCGAGCTCCGCGATCCTCAGCCACGCGGTCACCCCGCCGACCCGGAACACGTCCGGCTGGACGATGTCGACAGCCGCTGCGGAGAGCAACCCACGGAAGCCGTGGACCGAGTACTCTTGCTCGCCAGTTGCTATCTGAATGCTGGTAGCCCCCACGATCCGGGCCAGCCCTTCGACATCCTCGGTCAGGACTGGCTCCTCGAACCAGCCGACCTGGCTTTGCTCGAACTCCTTGGCCAGGTATATGGCCTGCTTCGGATGGTAGGCGCTGTTGGCGTCGACGTAGAGCGCGACGTCGTAGCCGACTGCATCTCGGACTGCCGTGACACGCTCAATGTCCTCTTTCTCGGCCCGCCCGAAATCCTTCCCCACCTTGATCTTCACTCTGGGAATCCCGCGCTCCACGTACCCGGCAGCTTCGGCCACCAGTTCGTCCTTCGTTAGGTGGGTTCCACCGCCGCTACCGTATACCGGCACGGAGTCCCTCACGGCTCCGATGAGCTTGTATAGGGGGAGGCCAAGCGCCTTCGCCTTGAGGTCCCAGAGGCCGATATCCACGGCCGATATCGCAAGCGCGCCAATCCCGCCGCTCCCGAATTGGCGTGACAGCCAGAACATGTCATCCCAGAGCTGTCTAATGTCCATAGGGTCGGCGTCGATCAGCAGCGGCCTGAGGGCATTCGATATCACTTCACGCACGCCGGGTGACGCCTGGCCGACGCCTAGTCCTTCGAAGCCTCCGTCGGTCTTGATATGCACGAACAGCCGGCCGACTTCGGACACCACCGAAGGGCGCTTCGGACTGGTCCCGTACTGGACAGGCTCGATACCTGGATTCAGGAGTACCGTCGTAGAGACGTCGACGATCTTCATCGGCCCTCCATCGGCATGTGCTATCCGTCAGGCTCATTGACAGACTTGGGAAGTATATCAGCGCAACAGGGAGGGTCAATTTGCAATCCCGGTCGCCACCGACACTTACAGAAGATGTAATCAGGCCGTAGAGACGCCCCGGCGGGGCGTCTCCACCACGCCCGGCGGAAGGCTATCTTGAGGGGACTTTGGGAGCGGTTAAAGGTGGTAGGTATCTTCGGCATTTGTGGGGGCGTCCCGATGCCACATCGGGACATGCGCCCGAAGCGGCCCGACCAAGCTGGTCCGTTGTTCTAACACGGTGGCTCCGCCTGCTTTCGATCACACCCGGTCGTTGACGGGCCAAAGCGGCGAATGCTACTTTGCGTCCGTATACCACTCTGACGTTGCCAGGAGGGCCAAATGGCGTGGATCAGCGAAGAGGACATCGACGCCGCCAACGTAATCAAAGTGATGTCGATCGACCCGCCTGCGATGAAGGCTGTCTACGACATGAACATGGCCGTCACCTTCGGCGCCTCCAGGCTGACGCGCGTCCAGGAGGAGGCGATCGCGACGGCCGTTTCGGTGGCCAACAAGTGTCGCTACTGAGCGATGGCACACGGAGCGGCGCTCCGTCAATACTCGGATGACCCGGACATGGCCAGCCACGTCATGCACGACTACACCATGGCGCAGCTAGACCCCCAGACCCGGGGCATCCTGGACTACGCGATCAAGCTCACCCGCGACCCCTCCGCGGTGCGCGAGTCTGACGTCGACGACCTTCGCACCCTCGGCTTGACCGACGAGCAGATACTATCGGTGGCGTTGATCACGTGCACGTTCAACTTCATGACGCGGCTCGCCGACGGCCTGGGCGTCGAGTTCCCCGCGAATCGGCAGAGCGACATCGAGACCTGGCTCACCAGCCCCGCCAGAGACCAGGGTTGGCTGATCGAGGAGAAGTCGTGATTGGCGCGACTCCTCGAAACTAAGATCCTCTAATTAAGCCCGTTCGTGCTGAGCGTGTCGAAGCACGGTGTTCTGCCGTGCAAGCCCGTTATGTAGAACTCCTGGATCAAAGTTCATTCTCTTCAACCAAAAGTCGACTCTGATATTCTTGGTGCCATGCTTGATATATTGATGGACTTCCGCAATTTCATAGGAGCGTTCCTCCTTTTCCTCGGCGTTATGTTCGCGTTTATCGCCGCGAAGATCCTTTTGGAACACGGAGACAACAAGCTGCGCAGAACTCGGGTGCTTGTGGTGTTAGCGCTCGTAGGGATCGTGGGCGGCATAGTTGTGATGGAATAGCCAGCCTTCACCTCCGCCACCTTGGCTTCCGTTTCACGTCCCAGCGATTTGCTATCTAGGTGCTATACTAATATTCGCCTAGGGGAGAGGTGGCCGAGCGGCTTAAGGCGCTGGTCTCGAAAACCAGTATGGGAGCAATCTCATCGTGGGTTCGAATCCCACCCTCTCCGCCAGCCACCACTCGTTGGTCCCCAACCACGCACGGAGAGGTGCTAGAGTGGCCGAATAGGCGCGACTGGAAATCGCGTGTCTCGTTAACTGCGGGACCGTGGGTTCGAATCCCACCCTCTCCGCCAGCCCTAACCCGACCCAACCCGCGCTTGACCTAGGTTTTCTTCCTGGGCCAGAGTAGGAGTAGCTATGGCGCTACTGAATCGAATCCTCACGGGAATCAGGGCCCGGGCGGCCTCTCTTATAGACGCCGTTCCGCCGTATCGCCGAATCGAAGGCCGCTTGACGGCGAAGGAGGCGACTCCCGACGGTCTCTACTTCATCCTCGTCAACGACGAGATGGTGGAAGTCGACTGGCTGACCTTCGAGACCCTGATGGAAGGCGAGGCCCTCCGCGTACGTTCGACCAGGGCCTACAAAGCCATCAACATCGATCGACTCTCGCCCTGAGCAAACGTATCGAGGATGCCGGCGATTCCCCCCAAGGGCAGTGTACATAGGACTGCCCTACACCAGTCTTGGTAGGGGCGGACCTGCGTGTCCGCCCGCTGCCTAAATCGCACATGCAGCTCTAGCCCATAGATGAACGATCCACTTCAATCGGCTCGTAGCGTCAAAAACCAGTACAAGGATTCATCGAATCTCCGCGCCCGCGCTCGGATCTACCAACTGTTCGGTGGAAGAAAAGCAGGCACTCGAGAATGGATGGAATGGGTATTCGACCAGTTCGACCTACCAAGTTCAAGCCGTATCCCCGAACTCGGATGCGGAACGGCGGCGCTGTGGGCCAAGAACGCGCATCGTGTCTCTTCGAGATGGGAGATCGTCCTCACGGACCTTTCTCCCGGGATGGTCAGAGAGGCCCTCCAAGTGCGACGCAGCGATGGCGAACGATTCACCGCCCTCGTCTGTGACGCCCAGTTCGTGCCGTTCGATGACGAGTCGTTCGATGCCGTGATCGCCAACCACACGCTCTATCACATCCAAGACCGCCAAACGGCATTCGCCGAAATCCACCGCGTATTGAGGCAGCCAGGGCGACTCTATGCGACCACCGTAGGAGAGAGCCACCTAACAGAGCTGGCCCAGCTTCTGACCCGGGTCAAGCCGGAGCTCTCCAAAGAATCGGCGGAGCCATCAGTTCAATTCGGCCTCGAATCTGGCTCAGACCAGCTTAAGGCCTGTTTTGCTGAAGTCGAGGTCCGCCGGAACGACGGAGAATTAACGGTCACTGACGTCGGGCCGCTCGTCGGCTACGTCCAGTCAACGACCAGACTGCGGCTCGACGAAACCCAGGAGGTGGAGTTCCGCCGGCTCGCCAACGACACCATATCGGAGAGTGGTGCGATCCGCATCACCACCTCCGCAGGGATGCTCATCGCGTCTAAGAGCGCCATGCAGGAATCGTAGGGGCGGACCTGTGTGTCCGCCTCCGATCGGCGTGCCCATGGTAGTAAGACTCATCGGCCGCTCACACCGATTTAAGAGCGGGCTTTACCTCCTCCCACACCGGGGAGGATTGAGGAGGGGCACTCCAGAACTACCCACGCTTCGCTACTTCCACGAAACAACAGATGCGTTCGCGGTGACTGGCTACAGTCGCCGCTCGCCGCAGGCCTTACAGTGATTTCAGGTCGCCTTGTTCATTGTAGACCGACGCCTTCTCGTACCGGAACGCATTCCAGAGGCGGTCATTTAGCTGTTTCGCTACGTCATTTCCTTCCGATGGCAGATCGTATGCCATAAGCTTAGCCCGAATCCACCGAGGGAGGGCGTCGGGTTAGCATCCTGAAGTGGCCAGAGGGTGCTCTTCTGAATCTGGGATAATGGTTTTGTAACAGCAAAACAGTCCCAGAGAAGGAGCACCCAATAGATGCTACCACGCAACCAGCCCGACCGTATCCGTATCGTCTTTGACGATCACCCGCCTGGTGGCCAATGCCGGTCTGCTCCTGCCGGCCACCCTCGCCCGGCATCTGGGCCTGCGGGAACTCGTTGACCATCACCTTGACCTGGGCGGCGCGCCGGGGCGGGCCAACACCGGAGACAAGCTGATGACCCTGGTGGCCTCAGCCATGGCCGGCGGCGACTGCATCGACGACGCTGATGTGTTGCGCACCGGGGGGACGGCCTGCACCCTGGGCGGCACGGTCAAGGCGCCATCCACCCTGGGCACCTTCCTGCGCAGCTTCCGGTGGGGCCACGTCCGCCAGCTGGACCGGGTGAGCCGGGAGCTGCTGGCCCGGGCCTGGGCCGCTGGGGCCGGACCCGGCGACGCGCCGTTCACCATCGACCTCGATTCCACCATCTGCGAGACCTACGGACTGGCCAAGGAGGGCGCCCGCCACCACGGCTATACCGGCAAGCGGGGCTACCACCCACTGCTGGCCATCGCCGCCGGCACCGGAGACGTGCTGATGTCCCGGCTGCGCGAGGGCCGGGCCAACACCGCCCGCGGCGCCGCCCACTTCCTGCGGGAGACGGTGGGACGGGTGCGCTACGCCGGGGCCAACGGACGACTCACGCTACGGGCCGACAGCGGGTTCTACACTCATGGCGTGGTATCCGTCTGCCGCAAGATGGATGTCCGCTTCTCCATCACCATCCGCCAGCATAAAAGCCTGCACAATCTCATCGAGGCGATGAGGTACCCTCAAAAAGTGTGTAAACGGTCAGGCGGTGTACCCTCTCTCTGAACAAGACGGGCTCAAGGCCCAAGAGAGGAGATACACCGCCCATGAGGAAGGAAAGCACTGAGAGTAGGTCGGAGTCAAGGCCGGAGTGGGAGCAGTTGGAGGATTGGGTGCGAAGCCAGGTCCAGAGGCTGGTCCAAGAGTTGCTGGAGGAGGAGGTGACGGCGTTTCTGGGAAGGGCGAAGTCGGCGCTCAGGTCCGACTCGGACTCAGATACCGGCTATCGGAACGGATACGGCAGAGCCCGGAGGCTTACGCTGAGTTCGGGCACGATACAGCTTAGGCGGCCACGAGTCCGCGATACCGAGGAGCAGTTCGAGAGCCGGCTGCTGCCGCTGTTCGTCAACAGGACCAGGAAGGTTGCTGAGTTGATCCCCGAGCTGTACCTGCACGGTCTATCCGAAGGCGACTTCGATCTGGCTTTGCGGGGGCTGCTGGGAGAGGACGCACCGGTATCGGCGAGCACGGTGGCCCGGTTGAAGTCCAAGTGGAACGATGAGCTTGCCCAATGGCGCAGCCGGCCCCTCGATGACCTGGAAGTGGTCTACATGTGGGTGGATGGAGTCTACGTCAAGGCTGGTCTTGAGAAGGAGAAGGCGGCGGTACTGGTGGTGATGGCGGCCCTGAGCGACGGGAGAAAGGTGGTGGTGAGCGCTGTTCCCGGATACAGGGAGTCCACAGAGAACTGGTCCGAGGTGCTCAGGGACATCAAGCGCCGGGGCTTGAGCTGCCCGAGGCTGGTGGTTGGAGACGGACACCTGGGCATCTGGGGAGCTCTGCGCAACGTCTATCCGCAGGCGGCAGAGCAACGCTGCTGGAACCACAAGATCGTAAACGTGCTCGCCAAGCTTCCAAAGCGACAACAGGACCAGGCCAAGCTCATGCTGCGTACTATCCCCTACGCCCAGACTCGGACAGAGGCTGAGCGGCTCAGGACGGTGTTCACCAGGTGGTGCGGCGACCATTCCTACGAGGCGGCCTCAGAGGCCTTGGAGCGGGACTGGGACCGCATGATCACCTTCTATGACTTCCCAAAGGAGCACTGGGGGCACCTTCGCACGACGAACCCGGTAGAATCACCCTTCGCGGCCCTCAGGCTTCGGACCGATGCCGCCAAGCGCTACAAGAGGGTCGATCGGGCGATAGCGGTGATCTGGAAAATGTTGATGGTCGCCGAACAGCGCTTCAGGCGTCTGAAGGCCCCTGAGTTGATCGAAGACGTCTATCTCGGTGCACAGTATGCGGATGGAATCGCCATTGAATCAACGGCTGAGAAGGTCGCCGCCTGATGTCGTTTACACACCTATTGACGTAACCTCGAGGCGATACCCGAAGATGCCTGGACGCCGATTCCTTACTGGATGGACGGCGCCGCCGATGTGGCCGAGACCACCTGCACTCCCTTCCAGAGTGAACCCGACGCCGCGCCGGTGCGGCTCATCGTCCGGCGTGTGAAGCCCACGCCCGGTTCCCAGCTGGCCCTCTTCGCCACCTACAGCTATCACGGCTTCATCACCGACCGGGACGGGGAGATGCTCGAACTGGAGGCCGACCATCGCCGCCACGCCGAGATCGAGAATGCCATCCGAGACCTCAAGCACGGTGTGGGGTTGAACCATCTCCCCTCGGGCCGCTTCGCCGCCAACGCCGCCTGGCTGGCGGTACAGGTGATGGCCCACAACATCGCCCGCTGGACAGCGCGCATCGGTCTGGGCGAGCAGGTGGTGACCACCAAGACCCTCCGGCGGCGGTTCTTCTCCCTGGCCGGACGGATCACCCGCTCGGCGCGCCGCCTCACACTGCATCTGCCACAGCGCTGGCCTTGGGAAGCCCAGTTCGATCGTGCCCTGGCCCGATTGCGCGCCCTGCCACTCCCTGCCTGACGGCGGCGGCGGCAACCGGCCGCCATCCGGCCAACCGAACGTCCCCGCGAACTCGCGCCAGTCCGGTCTGCGAGTGCCTCTTGCTGTGTCCTCTCCCCGCTATCTCGCCCTGACCAACATTCGCAGACGGTCACAAAGTCTCCCCGCGGCAACTGAAGACAAACACCGGCCCCCCTCTACCCCAAATCGTGCCCGGACCATCGCCCTCCCTTGCCCCTATCGCCCGTTCCGCTGCTGCATAGTCATCCCTTCGGTGGATTTGGGCTAAGGCGTAACCAGACTAGGTTTAGGCCATCGGTTATTCCGATCATCGTTGAACATCGCACCCACGGTTCCTCGGGGCAGCGCCAGCCAGAAATTGGTGACGTTGCGGAATGCAACCCAAATCGCAACCGGCCCGAGGATGCCAACGGACGAATAGACAGCCGTGAGCAGTTCAACAAAGGCGTGGACCTGCCAGGCAATGCTCAACGACGGTAGCGCTGCCTCGCTACCGACCAGGCTATCCCCATATTCGCAGTAGCCGTTTCGATAGACCTCCATATAGTGACCTCTAGCCTGTCCGTCGTCGCCGAACCTGAAGTTCCGGTCGGCTGAAAGGCCGTTGAGGGTCGGCTGTGGTCTCCCACAGTCAATCTGTCTCCCTAGACTTGGCGAGACGAGACCCGGATTCTCAAGAAGATTGCGTACCGTCTGATCCTGAGGATCAATGACATCTGCGGGAATCGGAACTGGGCAACCCGAAACTGTCATTAAGGGAGTACTCCCCACGAACGTCAACAGTTCATCTTGCCTTCTGACTACAAAGTCGCTCAAGGTCTGTACAGCGTCCACGGAATCCTCTGCAGCATCGATTATCTCCGACGTACTCATTCGCTGTTTCTGTCTACCGTATCACTTCCAAAACTGGTTAAGTCCCTTGAACGTCACCATATGGGGACCTTGCATGCTCCGCGGTACGTGGATGGCAACTACCTGTTTGCTTGAAGGCAGATCGATCTCTTGCGCGGTAAGCCCGGCTATACGCCGGTCGATGTTGGCGAGGCATGAGCTAACAATGCGTTCCGCATGGTTTCCAGGTTCGACCCCCGTCGCTTGAAGGGGCAGGCCTTCTCCGTCTTCCTCAATCCCAACAAGGATTAGGCCTCCGCTTGCGTTTGCCATCGATGCTATGTCTCGGAGCATTTCTCTTCTGGACGAGTCATCAGGCCCATACAGTTGAGACTTGTACTCAATGTCAACGCTCTCTTGAACGCGGGTGTCGACTAGCCACTCCACGTCTGAGTGCGATTCGATGGGGCGGCCTCTAAAACTCATCACTAGTCCACCACTTTAACTTGGTGCAATACCTTCGAGAATCGTAGCGAGGTCAACGACCGAGTCCCATATCTCGGTGCACCTCATCACCTACTCGCGGCTTCGTGTACTACCACTCGGGTTTTGGATTGTCCTCCGGAGTCCTACCCTACCGCCTCATAACCCCTGGTGAACAACCCGCGGCTCCCACCGGAAGCAGCGCGAACGGCTCGCTGACCCCGCCAACCGCCACTCTCCCCTCAGCCTTCGAGCGGCGACTGGACGCCTTTGAACTCCTCCTCTTACGGGAGGGGACGCAAAGGTAGATGCCCGCTGGCCACGCAAGCCCGACCAATTCGTCCAGGGAACCGGCGGCCGCGTGGCCCCACCCTTCAGGACCCGGTTCCATGCCAGGATGGGAGTCCCCTTCCGGCACCTTCATGCTACGGCCCACACTCAAATTGCCGCAAGCGACCGGTTTCCGGAAAGGGCCGCAAACCCCCCTTGACTTCATCAGAGCGTATGTACTATAATGTCGACGAGGGACAGACCCCGCGGGCTGTCCCTTTGTCTTTGGAAATGAAATCGGGAGGTGGAACATGATGGAGCAAACAGGAAATATCTGGAACGTCCCTGTGTCGGCGCTACATAGGACGGTAGAACAGTTTCCCAGCCCGATGCACCGGCCCACCAGATAGGAAAGGAGCGATATGGAGCAGAACGGAGCAGAAAAACAACCCTCTCTATCTGACAAGCAGCTCGCTGCCCTGCCGTACCTCGTTTCCCCCAAGTCGCTGTCGGAGGCGGCTCGGCTCGCCAACGTCGGGCGCACCACCCTCTACCGGTGGATGAACGACCCCGATTTCCGTGAGGAGCTCGAACGTCGGCGTCAGGAGGCGGCCGAGCTTGCCGACACCGAGTTGAAAGGGCTGAGACTCAAGGCGTTGATCGTGTTCGCCGAGTCCATGGAGGATCCCGATCCATACGTACGCGTGCGTGCCGCCCAGGTAGCGTACGGCTTCGGCATCAAGTCAGGTGACCTTGCGGAGGTACGGAAGAGGCTCGAACGCGTCGACGAGTCCTTCCACCTCTGGTACTCCAGGAACCCACCCCGCCCATAAGAGATGTACTCCGGAGTCTCGAACGAAAGCTGGTCTAGGAACGCGCTCAGATGATCGTCCCGGGAAGTCGTCGACGACCTCCCGGACCGGTGGCGCGAGGACGACCGGTTCGAAGGGCGCCCCAATCAATCAACCGACCCCGGCTCTGTCCCCCCTTTGAAAAGGGGGTTGGGGGGATTTAACCCGCGGTGACTAGATACAACCGCAAGCTGAACACATTGATTCGTTGACACTTAGCCTTCTGCATGCAAAACTCAACCAGACACACCTTCGGGAGGCTACCATGGCCGACAGTGAGCTAGCCCAGATCGCCCATCTTATGCGCCGCGCCGGTTTCGGCACCAGACGCGACGAGCTGGAGGCCTATGCCGCCCAGGGATATGAAGCTGTCGTCGAGGACCTGCTCCGACCCGAAGACTTCCCCGACGTCGACGTGGATGTCCTCTCACGCTGGGGCAGCATCCCCGGCTGGGACCGGTTCCCGGGAACATGGCTATACCGGATGGTCAACACCGGCCGTCCGCTCGCCACGAAGATGGCCCTCTTCTGGCACCACGTCTTCCCCACCGCTACCGAGAAGTCCCTCATTTTCGTACGCGACCAGATTGAAATGTTCCACCGTCTCGGTATGTCCGACATGCGCACGATCTTGACCTCGCTATCCAGCGATCCTTCGATGATCATGTGGCTCGACAACCAGGAAAACCACCGGACCGAGATCAACGAGAACTATGGTCGCGAGCTGCTCGAGCTCTTCTCGTTGGGCGTAGGCAACTACACTGAAGACGACGTCAAGGCCGTCGCCCACTCCTTTACCGGATGGAGCTTCCTGGAGCCCATCCCCGCGGGCAATAGGGAAGGCGGCTTCCCAACCAGGTTCCTCTACTTCGACGAAGACCACGACGAGACCCCGAAGACCTTTCTTGGAGAGTCCGGCCGGTTCAACGGCGAAGATGTCGTCGACATCATCGTCAGACAGCCGGCCTGCGCCCGGTTCGTAGCGAGGCACCTGTACACGTTCTTCGTCGCCGATGAGCCGCAGGTCGCCGCATGGAACGAGACTCCGCCCCAGGACCCGGAAGCCGTTGATATTCTGGTGAAGGCTTACTTCGAGTTCGGGGGCGAGTTGAGGCCGGTTCTTCGCACCCTGTTCAACTCCGACTTTTTCAAGGAGGCCAGGTTCAAAAGGGTGAAGAGCCCGGCCGAGCACGTAGCTGCAGTGGTCAAGCTAGTGGGGACCTACAGGTTCCCTGAACTGGGCCAGGATGTACACGGGGGAGCGATGGGAGTCATGGGGCAGAGCCTGATGAACCCCCTGACCGTCGAGGGCTGGCACACCGGCACGGCGTGGATCGACGGCGGGACGCTGAACGAGCGCGTCAACTACGCCGTCGAGCAGGTAAGCGACGCGACCCGGCCCGGGATCAAAGACATCGTCGACCGGTTGAGTCGCGAGACGCCCCTTTCACCACCGCAGTTCGTCGAGAGGTCTCTCGAGCTCGCCGGCCACGTCGCCGTCGACGGCGACACGCTCGACACCCTCCTCGAGTACGCCGAATCGGGCGGCACGCTCAGCTTTACTAACGGAGGCGGCGAAAAGGACGGCGAAGCCCGCGTCCTCCGAATGCTCCAGCTCATAGTTTCTGCACGAGAGTACCAATTCAATTAGAAGGGTTAGGTTCCAGGGGATGGAGGTTGGGCCCAAACCCTATACCCTGTACCCTGAACCCGGTACCCCATCTTCGTACCCCATCTTCCGAGGTAACCCAATGACTCGACCCGCAGGAATGATCAGGGCCGGCTTCCCCTACGTCAAGACTATCGGCAGCTTCACAAAGACGAGCATCCCGTACGACCTGGCCCTCGGTCAGGAGGGGAGGATCTACGTCATTGGCGGGGGCAACTCGGGTCCCATCTCGATAATCGACCTCGACGATGGCGACCACGGCGCCTTCGGCGCTCCCGACTTCGGCTTCCGATACCCGAACCACAAGTGCGCTCAGGGTAACCAGGACTGGCCCGTACGGGACGGCGCAATCCTTCGCCCGTGCCAGATCATCGTCGACGAGGACGAGCTTGTTTACGTGTCCGACGAGGGCGCCGACCGCATCTCGATCTTCAATCGCCAGGGCGAGTTCCTCGGCAAGTGGGGCGAGCACGGCTCCGGCGACGGCCAGCTCGACCGTCCCGCGGGAATCGCATTCGACGCCAACGAGAACATGTACGTCGTCGACGCCTTGAACCACCGGGTGCAGAAGTTCACCAAGGACGGCAAGTTCATTGGCAAATGGGGGACCTTCGGCACAGGTAACGGCGAGTTCAACATGCCGTGGGGCATCACCATTGATGGGCTGGGGGATATCTATATAGGCGACTGGCGGAACGACCGCGTGCAGAAGTTCGACTCGAACATGAACTTCATCTTCAAGTTCGGCAAGTCCGGTAGTGGAGACGGCGAGTTCAACCGGCCGTCAGGCATAGCTGTGGATAAGGACGGGGACATCTACGTCGCCGACACCGAAAACAACCGGGTCCAGCTCTTCACTCAGGATGCACGCTTCGTTCAGCAGTTCACTGGCGACGCTATCATCTCCAAGTCGACTCTCGACCGGATGTTCACGGGTAACAAGCTCTCCCGGCGGCTTCGCGAAAGCGGCAGCCTCGACCTCGAGAAACTCCTGGGCCGGCCGCGCTCGGTCCGCGTCGACGACGAAGGCCACCTGTTCATCGCCGACTACGAGTGCTTCCGCATCCAGGTCTACAAGAAGCACGCCTTCCCTCTCGGCGAAGACGAGATCGCGCCACCACTACGTTCACCAGTACTCGTCAACTAGCAACGGACAGTGAGGGTTATTTCTTATCCCTGCCCCCTTTGGGGAAGGTTGTCGAAGATCCCGAGCCTCTCGGGAGGAAAGGAGACAATGCCAACGCTCGGACCCCCTATTTTCAGGGTAAATAGCCCGGTGAATCGTTTCCACGTGTACGGACGAAACGCGGTCACAGCGATGATCGCAATGGTTGTCCTGGCGTGTGGCGGCAGCCAGGAGACATCCGATGGCTCGCCCGTCATCGGCCCGACGGCTACGCAGAACCCAACCGAACTCGGGACCGCCGCCCTGGAGGCCCTGCCAACTGGTGTCCCAATAACAACGGAGGCCGATCTAGTGACCGAACCAGTATATTCGCCCTTACCTCAGCGGTCGGGCCCGCGGACTAGAACGACCGGCAGCGTCCCTCACACGCAAATCGGCGTAGACCCGGTGCTTGAGGTCAAGGACGAGCTCGTTCGACGGACGGTCGCTCTGCCGGACGTGGAGAACCGTCCCACCATCGTGTCGCTGCCGGGTGCGCTAGGGATTTGGATAAACGACGACGTGTCCATCGCCCATCCGGAGATAATCGTTGCAGGGCGAGAATTCGCTCACATCCATCCCGACGGTAGCTTGCACGCTCCATTGCCGTTTGAACGAGCCATTGAAGCTGTCGATGCGGGCTGGGCCGAGCGGCACCCATTGGCCGACCAGAGAGACGGCTGGGACGGACTCGTGATGCTCTTCACGCCCAAGTCGTTCGAAGAACTAGACGTAGTCTTTCAGCTGATCGTCGATTCGTACAACTTTACGACCGGCCGGTCTATCGACCCGAATGATTATTAAAAGCAGTGCCCGACTGAGCTTTCGAAGCTGTCGTCATGAGGAGTCCCGCGACGAAGTACCTGGCGAGAGGCGGCTCTAGAAAGACCGGAAGCTCAGCCGCGAGTCTCATCTTGACAGAGGTCCTGTCTCCGATAAGCCTCTCTTGCGAGGGGATGTTTTCTGTTTCCAGGGTAAAAGATCCTCAATACGAGATAGACCACGAACCACGGTACGACCAGCCATCTGAGCTGGTCCATCCAGTGGTACCTCTCGTGTATCTGGACACAATGGTCGTCCCACTTGTGCGACTCGTAGAATATGAAAGGCCAGATCGTGACAGCGTAAACGTTCGCCGGGAAGGGCCACGGTATCTTGCCGACCTTGATCTCGATCATGCCGCTAGTGTCCTGAGTTATGAAAGCATTGCAAAAGTACTTGCTGGGGTGTACCCTCCACGAAACGCTCATGGAGGTCACCATGGCCATCGGACGCCCCATTCCTCCCTTGCACCTTTCCTCCGACGAACGCGAGAGCCTCGAGCGCTGGAAGCGGCGTCCAACCACTGCCCAGGCGCTGGCTCTGCGATCCCGGATCATTCTCCGTTGCTCCGAGGGCAAGACCAATACCGTCGTGGCCGGGGAGATCGGTCTGGCCAAGCAAACGGTGGGGAAGTGGCGGGCCCGGTTCATCGAACGCCGCCTCGACGGCCTGCTTGACGAGCCGCGGCCCGGCGGCCCACGCTCCATCACGGACACCGATGTGGAGCGGGTCGTGACCCTCACCCTGGAGACGACGCCGGCGGATGCAACCCACTGGAGCACGCGCTCCATGGCTGCGCGTACCGGCCTGAGTCAGAGCGCCATCAGCCGTATCTGGCGGGCCTTTGCCTTGCAGCCGCATCGGACCGAGACGTTCAAACTTTCGTCTGACCCTCTGTTCATCGAGAAGGTCCGTGACATCGTGGGGCTCTACCTCAACCCACCCCAGCGGGCTCTGGTCCTGTGTGTCGACGAGAAGTCCCAGATCCAGGCCCTCGACCGGACGGCCCCGCTGTTGCCCATGCGCCCGGGGCAGATCGAGCGCCGGACCCATGACTACCGTCGTCACGGTACGACCTCTCTCTTCGCCGCCCTCGACGTGAAGACGGGAGAGGTCATCGGCGCCTGCCACCGTCGGCACCGGTCCACGGAGTTCCGGCGCTTCCTCGACCGGGTCGATGCGACCGTACCCCCGGACCTCGACGTGCACCTTATCCTGGACAACTACGCCACCCACAAGACCCCCACCATCCAGCGCTGGCTGGCCCGGCGGCCGCGCTATCACCTGCACTTCACCCCCACCAGCAGCTCTTGGCTGAACCAGGTGGAGCGCTGGTTCGCGGTGCTGACAGAGAAGCAACTGCGCCGCGGGGTGTTCCGCAGCACTCGGGAACTGGAGCAAGCCATCGAACAGTACATTGACCAGCACAACGCTGCCTCAAAGCCCTTCATCTGGACCAAAACCGCAGACCAGCTACTAGCTACCATCGCCCGATTTTGTCATCGGATTCATAACTCAGGACACTAGCGACTCTCATGGCTGGTTCTCCCTATTGGGTCGTGATGCCGCCGTCCATCATCAGGGGCGCGCCCGTCACGAACGACGACTCGTCTGATGCCAGGAACAGCGCCCCGTAGGCTATCTCCCGCGGGTCGGCGATGCGCTTGAGAAGGCTCGCGTTGGCCGCCTCCTCGAGGAACTCCTCTTTATCCGCGCCCAAGAACGCCCGGTGGCGCTCGGTCGCGTCTGTCAGCACTGCCCCGGGACAGACGCAGTTCACTCGGATGTTGTCGGGCGCCAGGTCCATCGCCAGACATCGAGTAAGTTGCAGCAGCGCCCCCTTCGAGGAGTTGTACGGCACGAACTGAGGCTGCGCGATGAAGCTGCTCACCGACGCTACGATTACGATCGACCCTGCGCCGGCAGACCTCATCACCGGCAGGACGTGCTTGACGCAGTGCGCCGCGCCTATCACGTTGACGCCGAAGACCTTCTGCCATTCGGCGTCGGTCACGTCCTCGACCTTTCCGAAAACGAAGGCCGCAGCGTCGCTGACCAGCACGTCCACGGTGCCGTACGCGTCCACGGCAGAGTCGACCATTCGCTTGACTTCGCCCTGGTCGGAGACGTCGGTCGGCACGAACAGAGCATCGCCGCCGGACGACTCTATGTCGCTAGCAGATTCGCTGCCGCCAACGACATCGATATCGGCGATAACGACCTTCGCGCCCTCTTCGGCGAAGAGCTTGCAGATCGCTCTTCCGATGCCGTTGGCGCCTCCGGTAACTATTGCGACCCTACCGGCGAGTCTCATGTCGACCTCGTTGTGTGGGACTGTTTAGTCTGCACCAGACTGGTACGGCGCCCACTATATTTTGAGGGTGAGTGCAGTGTCAATCGAGCCGCAAGCGGTCGAAAATGCGCATGGTATAGTAGGCCCCACACCACCCAGACATGAGGTGCTCCAGTGAGCAGACCGTACGCTCTGATGAGGGCCGGGTTCCCGTATGTCAAGACCCTCGGCGAGTTCAGGAAGATCAGATTCCCATCAGACCTCGCCATCACCAACGACGGGATCATCTATTCCTTCGGGGTCGGCAGCAACTATGGCAAAGGGTTCTCGGGCCCGCTATCCCTCACGAACCTCGACGACGATGACCTTGGCTCCTTTGGCTGGCTCGCCAACGAACTACCCGTGCCCGACGGGGCATTCATGTGGCCCAGCCAGGTCGTGATGGACAGCAACGAGGTCTTGTATCTATCGGACCAGGCCTGCCACCGGATCACCATCTACAGCCGGTGGGGCGAGTTCCTTGGGAAATGGGGGGACCACGGGCACAAAGACGGCCAGATCGACCGCCCGGCCGGCCTGGCGTTCGACTCCGACGAGAACCTCCTGGTCGTCGACACCATGAACCACCGAGTGCAAAAGTTTACGAAGGACGGCCGGTTCATCATGAGCTGGGGGTCCTTCGGCAGCGAGGACGGCCAGTTCAACATGCCCTGGGGCATAACGCTCGACGACACGGGAAACGTCTACGTCTCGGACTGGCGAAACGACCGGGTCCAGAAGTTCACAACCGACGGCGAGTTCATCTGGAAGTTCGGCGTGTCGGGCAGCGACGACGGCCAGCTTCGTCGGCCGGCAGGCCTCGCTGTCGATAAGGATGGCGACATCTACGTATGTGACTGGGGAAACAACCGCGTGCAACTCTTCACGGAGGACGGTCGCTACGTCCAGCAGTTCCTAGGTGACGCAACCCTGTCGAAGCTGAACCTGAAGGTCATGTTAGAGCGGAGTGCTAGACTACGCCGGATGCGCGACTCGGCCAACCTGGAACCGGAGAAGTACTTCGCCCGCCCTCGCTCGGTCAGGGTCGACCACAACGGGTATATGTACGTCTCCGACTACGAGCACTATCGCATTCAGGTCTACAAGAAAGAGGCCTATCCGATGGACGAATCGCAGATCATCCCGCCCTTCAAGGTCCCGACCCTCAACGCCAACTAGCTCGGCTCTCCTGACGGCGCGACCAAGATGCGAAAGATATCTTTGGTAGGCGCCATCATCCGCGCAAACCCCACGTCGATCACCTCGTCGAGGCTGATCACGTCGGAGACCAGAGGCGCAGTCCGGACCGCCCCGCTGGCAATGAGCCCGACTACCGCCTCGACGTCCTCTTGGCCGAAGGCGATTGTGCCCGCAACCTCCTTCTCGGTACTTACCAGCGAGTTGAAGTCGAACTCGGGCTTGGCCACGTAGATCGCGACCAGTACTACGCGACCGCCGGTCCGCGCCCACTCGACAGCGGAAGCCGTGGTAGTCGAACCTCCTGCGGCATCGAGCACCACGTCCGGGCCTCGTCCGTTGGTCAGATCCCGTAGCGCCTCGTCGACATCGGTCTCGTCGGCGTTGACTGTCGCGTCGGCTCCAAGCTCGGCAGCCAGGTCGAGGCTCATCTGACGGCGGTCGACCGCTATCACAGTGGCTCCTCGGGCCTTGGCGACCTGCAACGCGAGCATGCCCACGGTCCCGGCGCCCAACACGACCAGACTGTCGCCAGGCTTGAGCCCGCAACGGCTTACGGCGTGGTGGGCTACCGAGGCCGGCTCGACCAAAGCCGCCTGCCTGCTGGTCACGTTGTCCGGCAGTGGCGCCACCTGGGAAGCCGGCCACACCATGAACTCGGCGAGGCCTCCGTCGCGGTCGAACCCCGCGACGGCCATGCTTGGGCACTGCATTGTTCGTCCGCTCCGACACCATGAGCACGTCCCGCAGGTCAGGACCGTGTTCAGCGCGACCCGAGTGCCAGAGGCTACGCCTTCGACATCGGCCGCGCTTTCGACAACCGTGCCCGTCATCTCGTGGCCTGTGATGGTCGGCAGCGTCTTGCCGGTAAGAGGGTTGGGAGGGTCGCTGGCGATGAAATTCGGCCCGTAGAGGTATTCCTCGATGTCCGTCGCGCAGATGCCGCAATAGTCGATGCGGAGCTTTACCTCGCCGGGACCGGGAGTGGGGTCGAGCGCTGACTCAAGACGGAGGTCCTTGTTTCCGTGGTATACGAGGCACTTCATTGAGATCTCTCCACTAGTCGATCGTGTCGCGAAATGTTATCACTGCCGAGTCTATGCCTGGTGTAGACTTGGCGGCCTGAATGCTGTCGCAATGGTCTGTCCGGCGCTGCGGCGAGAGGAGTCGAGAACATGGAACGAGTAAGCTTTCTGCTCAAGGTCCGCAAGGAGAAGATAGACGAGTATAAAGAACACCACAAACACGTTTGGCCTGACATGCTCGACGCTCTGCGCCGGCACGGGTGGAACAACTACAGCCTGTTCTTAAGCGAGGATGGGTCGCTACTCGGGTATTTCGAGGCGGAATCCAGCCTCCAGGAGAGCCTAGATGGCATGACAGGAGAAGACGTCAATACCCGGTGGCAGGAGTTCATGGCCCCGTTCTTCGAGAAGCTGGATGGAAGGCCGGACGAGTCCCTGGTGCGCTAGAGCAGGTCTTCTACCTGGAGTGACCCTCCAGAATAAGCTATGCCGCGCCCGCCGCAACCGCCGAAGAGCCTGCGCTCACCGACCGCTCCAGCAGCCCCCTTAAGCGGCTGCCCCCTCGGTTGGGCCCTACTACGGCCATATTGAGTTTGTCGGCCACTATCAGCTCGTTGGCCACCCTTCGCACGTCTTCTGGGGTTACTCCTTCGACACGCGAGACGTCGTCGTCGATGTCCAGCACTTCGCCGAGCAACGACTCCTGCGAACCCATCCACCCTGATACGCTGCGGGTGTCCTCCATGCGGAGGAACAACCTGCCTATCGACATGCGTTTCGCCTTTTCCAACTCGTCCTCCGGAACACCGTCTCGGATCAGTTCCAGCTCGTGAAGTATCGTTTCGGAAGCCTGGTAAACCCGCTTCGGATCGACCCCCGCGTTTATGACCACAGCGCCGCAGTCCTGGAAGTGGGCCACCGAGCAGCCGACGTCGTAAGCGAGGCCAAGTCGCTCCCGGACCTCTATGAATAGCCGGCTGCTCATGCCTTCGCCGAGAACAGCGCTGAGCAGGTCGAGGGTGTACACGTCTGGGTGCGTTATGGAGACACCGGGAAGTCCGATTGAGAGGTGTGCCTGCTCCGTCTTGCGGTATTCCACGCGAAGCTCCGAGGCTTGCTGCTGGTCAGTGAACGGGTCCCAACTATACGGAGTGGCCCTGGACCATCCGTTCGTTAGACCTTCGACCAGCTCGACAACCTGGTCGTGCTCGACGTCGCCCGCGACGCTGATGACGATGTTGCTTGGAGCGTAGAACCGTGCAACGTGATCGACCACCATGTCCCGTGTGATATTCACCACCGACTGCTCGGTCCCGCCGACCTCTCGACCCAACGGGTGGTCCGGCCAAAGCATCTCGTCGATCATTACATCGGCCCGTGAGCCCGGATGATCGTTGACCATCGCCAGCTCCTCCAGCAGGACCAGCCGTTCCTTCTCTACGTCCTCCTGCGTGTACAGCGAGTTGCGAAGCATGTCGATCAGCAGGTCGACGCAGTCGTTGAGGTGGAGCCTAGCGACCTTGCACCAGTAGACGGTGAGCTCCTGCTCGGTGCCGGCGTTCATGACGCCACCGACACCTTCGACCTGTCCGCTGATCTCGCCTGGGTCCGGTCGACGTTCCGTACCCTTGAAGGCCAGATGCTCGATGAAGTGCGAAAGGCCGGCCTGCTCCGCTGATTCATACCTGGAGCCGACGCCAACATAAGCGCCGATGGTCACCGAGCGGGTGTGGGACATGGTGTTGGTCACCACTCTTAGCCCATTGTCCAAGGTCGTTTTCAGAAATGCGTTTTCTATGCTGCTTTCAGAGGTTTCCATGCCTGGATTCTATAAAATGCCCTGAGGTGCGTCAAACGTGAGTTGTGCGGGGTTTCAAGTAGCAGACCGAGAATTCTCACTGGCCCCAGTCGTCTTGCGCTTTCGATAGACGGAGGCTAAGATACCAGTCCGAGCGGCAGCGGTCGCCGCGACAGACCTGGCAATGACAAACGTCGTTCTAGTCGTCGACATGCTGGTCGGTTTTCTCGAAGAGGGCCACAATCTGTATTGCGGCGACGGCGCCCGCGAGATCATTCCGAACATCCAGCGGCTCATCGAACGGGAACAGGCGCAGGGCTCGACCGTATTCTTCGTCTGCGACAGCCACGACCCCGACGACCTGGAGTTCGAGGTGTTCCCGAAGCACTGTGTCCGCGGCACAGAAGAAGCTCAAGTGATAAGCGAGCTTTCGGGCTACAAGGGAGAGATCATCCCGAAGCAAAGGTACAGCGCTTTCTTCGGCACCGATCTGGAGAAACGCCTGACGGACCTGGCACCGGACAAGATCGTCGTTTGTGGGGTCTGCACGGACATCTGCGTCATGCACACCACTGCTGACGCTCGGAACCGAGACTACAACGTGGAAATTCCCGTAGACTGCGTCGCGACGTTCGACCCGGAGGCTCACGCCAACGCCCTGCAGCACATGGAAAAGATACTGGGAGCCACCGTCGCCAGGGAGGCCGTAGCCCTGGCAGGCTAGCCGCCCATTGCTTCCGCCTCATCCCCGCAATCGTCCAGGCCTCTAGGGCAACGACTATGGTCAACTCCGAATTCGAGATAAGACGGCCTACCCTTGTCGGCGACACCGCCGACGTCTACCTTCAGCGAACCCAGACGATCCTTCGCAACGAAGGGGTCAACCCGACCGTTACGATGGAGTTCGTGCCGCACCGCCCGGGCATTGTCTGCGGAATGTCGGAGGTGCGGACCCTTCTTGCGAGGATTCTCCCCGAGACGGGCAAGGAAGTGTGGGCGTTGGAGGAGGGAGAGCCTGTCGAGGCCAACGAGGTGGCGCTGCGCGTCCGGGCCCCATACGGCTCCGTCGGACTCTACGAGACCGCGATTTGCGGCATACTCGCCTCGTGCACTGGTTGGGCCACTGCGGCGCGTGAATGTGTCGATGCGGCCGGGGGCACCCCCGTCGTCGCTCTGGGAGCAAGCAACGTCCATCCCAACGTCGCCGCTAATTTGGACTACGCCTCGGTGATCGGCGGTTGCGTCTCGTGTTCTACAATCCAGGGCGCGAGACTGGCGGGCGTGACACCCGCGGGCAATATGCCCCACGCCCTCGGCCTGATCGTAGGCAGCAGCGTCAAGGCCCTTGAAGCTTTCGACCGACACATGCCCCAGGAGGTGCCGCGGGTAGCCTTGGTGGACACCTTCGGTGACGAGGCCGAGGAGGCGTTAGCCGTGGCCCAGGCTGTTAGGGACAAACTAAGAGGCATTAGGCTAGACACGCCTCCCGAGCGAGGAGGCGTTACGCCCGAGATGGTCAAGGAGATACGCGCACGGCTTGACCAGGCAGGGTTCACCCATGTGGAGATCATGGTCACGGGCGGCTTCACCCCAGAGCGCATAAGGCGCTTCGTCGAGTCTGGAGCCCCAGTGGACACCTTCGGTGTTGGCACCCACATCGCGCTAGCGTCGCCCAACCCGTTCGGCGCCGACATCCATGAAATCGAGGGCCGTCCGGTAGCAAAGAGAGGTCGCATTCCCGGGGTTACCGCGAACCCGCGGCTCGACCGCGTGTTGTAGGGTAACGCCGCACTGGCACCCCCAGGTCCCTCAGGTCAGCCTGCTGGCTGAAGTTCGATCTCCAGCACCTGTGTAGTGGTCGCCTGCACCCGCGCCCAGTGAGCGACGCGCCACCCCACAACCCACAAGATGCCTCGCGGTGTAACGACTAGCGGCACCCGGTCTCTCCACTCTCTGGGAATCTTGGCGTCCACCATGAAGTCTTGGAGCTTCTTGGACTGAGACATCCCGAGAGGCTGGAAACGGTCTCCCGGCCTACGACTGCGAATCGAGAGGTCGTCGCCGACCGCATCGAAGTCGACTGCCGCCGAGGCACCGCCGGAGCCCAGTCCCGGAGCCTGGGCCTCTCGGGAAGGCCCAGGATTAGGCCCTCGTGCAATACGGGTCGAGACTGTCCAGTCTCTGACCTCTGTCTCCCCAGGAACGTTGATCTGCTGCTCGCCGCCGAAGGGCGGAATAGGGATCGTCAGCTCACCACCAGCTGCCACGGTGCTAGCAGAATATCCGGTACTGAACCGAACGCCGCCGGGCAGTGTCAGCGTCCGGCCTGCGGGACCGGCGATCAATCTCACCATCTCATCGACGTGGGCCTGTTCCAATTGCACGGCGCCGCCTGCAATGCGCTCGAACACGCGGCGCAGAAGGTGGACCCTTAGCGCCGGGTCGAGCCGGCCGAAGGCCTCGTGGTCGATGGCGGCCCTGACGCCATCCTCGTTTACCGCCCCGTCCCAGACCGCGTCCAGCCCAGCGTCGAGGTGTTCGAGGTCCTGTGCAGCAACGTCTGCTAGCCGTACCAGAGCATCGCGGATTCCTGGGTTCCGCTCCCTGATTCTCGGGAGGAGATCGAGACGGACCCAGTTCCGTGTTAGCTCTGTCCGACTATTGGACTCATCGGTTCGCGGGTCCAACCCCAAAGCTGCGCAGTATTCAGTGGTCTCCGCCCCGATGCAGTCGAGCAGTGGGCGAAATAGCGTGAGGGATCGACCATTCACTTCTCGCCTCGAAACCGGCATCATCCCCTTCAATCCCTGGATACCCGTTCCACGTATGATATTCATCATCACCGTTTCGGCTTGATCGTCGGCCGTGTGACCCAATGCGACGGCATCGGCGCCACGGTCCGACGCCACCTTGCCGAGGAATGAATATCGGACTTCGCGGGCGGCCTGCTCGAGTGAAAGCTTGCGCTGCCGTCGGAAGGCGGCCACGTCGGTGTGCTCAGAGGCGAATTCCACTCCCAGACCGCGAAACGTCCCCTCGACAAACCTGGCATCGCGGGCCGATTCCTCGCCGCGAAGTCCGTGGTCCAAGTGGGCGCCCCAGAGCTGTAGGCGCAGCCGGTCCCTCAGATGGGCTAGCGCGTAGAGCATCGCCAGGGAGTCAGGTCCGCCCGAAACAGCGACGACGACCGTACAGCCGGAGTCGAGTCCAGCCCGCTCGACCGCGGCCTTCACGGTCCGCTCCAGGCGGGCGACGGCTCTTGGCGTCTTCAATCGGCGCTTCGGCCGTCGGTGAGAGGAGGCGTCTTCGTCAGCTTCACGGTCTCGATCCGCAGGCCGTCCATCTTGGTAACTTCAACCTTGAAACCCTGATAGCTGAAAAGCTCTCCCACGTCGGGGATGTGCCCGAGAACGTCAAGCACGAACCCCGCCACGGTCTCGTATTCCCCTTCAGGCAACCCGATCCGGAACTCCTCGGCCGCCTCGTCGATGCCCATGCCGCCATCCACCTGAAAGGTGTTCTCGCCAAGCGCTTCGAACTTCTCCTCGGGACTGGCACCCTCTTCTCCTACCCGTCCCACGACCTCCTCGAGCAACCTCTTGAGCGTCGCGAGACCCGATATGCCGCCAGATTCGTCGATGGCAAAGGGCATCTGGTTCCCGGACTGCCTGAGCTCGTCGAAAAGCTCGGCGATCCTCTTGGTCTCCGGGACGAAGTGGACGTCGCGGATGAAGTCGGTGACGGGGTCTTCAGGACCAATTGCGCTCGAGGACATCGCCTTCATGATGTCCTTGGCGGAGAGGATGCCGATGATACCGTCTGTGTCTTCTTTGAAAACGGGGAACCGCGTATGGGAGTGCTCGGCGTAGACTTCCAGGAACTGGCTCAACGTCGCGCCCCTTTCGACGAAGACGATCTCCGTACGAGGCGTCATCAGATCGCGGACCTGCCTGTCGCCGAACCGGAAGACTCGCTCAAGCATCTGAGCTTCTTCACGCTCGACCATCCCCTCCGCACGAGCAATGTCGATCAGCATCCGCAGCTCGCCCTCAGTTATCGATGGCGTGACTAGCCGGCCGGCGCCACCCAGCAGCTTGAGAATCATTCGTGGCAGGAGGGTGAAAACGAATATGATGGGCGTCTCGATAGTCATGATGATCTCGACCGGCCGACCCACAACCACAGACCACCGCTCGGAGGCTCTAGCCGCCAGGCTCTTCGGCGTGATCTCGCCGAAAATCACGATCAATAGGGTCATGACTACGGTTGCGATGACGACGCTGAACGCGTTGCTGCCCAACAGACCGATGGCGACGGCTGTGCCGGCCGAGGAGGCGAGGATTATGAAGGCGTTTTCGGTCAGCAGTATGGCGGCGAAGAACTTCTCATGCTTCTCGACGACGCGCAGGACCGCAGCGGCGGCCTGGTCCCCTTGCTCAACGAGGTGCTGGATGCGGAACTTGTTAACCGAGATGAGGCTAGCCTCGGAGCTGCTGAAAAACGCCACGGCCAGCAGGCTCAGCGCCAGAATCGCGATCTGGACGTAGACGTTGATTCCTAAATCGATGGTCGTTTCCACTGGCTTCTCCCTATAGCGAGCCTGTCGAGCCTACCGTGATGTGCGGAATTAGGCTCAATGAACGTTGAAAGTCGGCGACCGGCGGGCGAGCAGCCGGCATAAAGCGGAGTAGTCGACATTCCTGACGGGTCCGACAGCCACGAGACGAGCAGGGCCAACCGGCCTACTCGCTGCCCGCTTCCCTTCCCTCAGTCCATAACCGGTCGATCGTCCGGCGGGTGATCGAGTCGGCGAATCCACGCCGCTGCAGATAGCCCATTAGCCGTCGTCTGAAGGTCGCCAGATCGGCGCCATCCAGACGACCCGCCATCTTGAGTCCGGCGCGGTAAGCACCTTCTACGTCGTCGACGTCCGCGACGGCCTGCTTGGCCACATCGCTGTCGACTCCTTTGGCAATGAGCTCCCTCTTGATGACCCACGCGCTACGAGGGCTCGCCGATGTACGGCTTTCTTGCCACCAATTGGCGAACTCCGCGTCGTCGATCAGGGAGCGTTCGCTTAGAGCGTCGAGCACCTGCTCAACGACCGCGTCGGGGAAACGTCGTCGCAGCCGGGCACGGACTTCCGCCTTACTGCGAGACCGGTAGGAGAGGAAGCGCAACGCCGCAGAGTGCGCTCGTTGAAAGGGCTCCGTCTCGCTCATGAGATGAGCGCGAACCGCGCCGGCGGCGTCAAAGTGACGGCGTCAACACGACATGGAGGGTCCGGTTCGGGAACCATTGCCAGCGAGACGCTAGTGTCCTGAGTTATGAAAGCATTGCAAAAGTACTTGCTGGGGTGTACCCTCCACGAAACGCTCATGGAGGTCACCATGGCCATCGGACGCCCCATTCCTCCCTTGCACCTTTCCTCCGACGAACGCGAGAGCCTCGAGCGCTGGAAGCGGCGTCCAACCACTGCCCAGGCGCTGGCTCTGCGATCCCGGATCATTCTCCGTTGCTCCGAGGGCAAGACCAATACCGTCGTGGCCGGGGAGATCGGTCTGGCCAAGCAAACGGTGGGGAAGTGGCGGGCCCGGTTCATCGAACGCCGCCTCGACGGCCTGTTTGACGAGCCGCGGCCCGGCGGCCCACGCTCCATCACGGACACCGATGTGGAGCGGGTCGTGACCCTCACCCTGGAGACGACGCCGGCGGATGCAACCCACTGGAGCACGCGCTCCATGGCTGCGCGTACCGGCCTGAGTCAGAGCGCCATCAGCCGTATCTGGCGGGCCTTTGCCTTGCAGCCGCATCGGACCGAGACGTTCAAACTTTCGTCTGACCCTCTGTTCATCGAGAAGGTCCGTGACATCGTGGGGCTCTACCTCAACCCACCCCAGCGGGCTCTGGTCCTGTGTGTCGACGAGAATTCCCAGATCCAGGCCCTCGACCGGACGGCCCCGCTGTTGCCCATGCGCCCGGGGCAGATCAAGCGCCGGACCCATGACTACCGTCGTCATGGTACGACCTCTCTCTTCGCCGCCCTCGACGTGAAGACGGGAGAGGTCATCGGCGCCTGCCACCGTCGGCACCGGTCCACGGAGTTCCGGCGCTTCCTCGACCGGGTCGATGCGACCGTACCCCCGGACCTCGACGTGCACCTTATCCTGGACAACTACGCCACCCACAAGACCCCCGCCATCCAGCGCTGGCTGGCCCGGCGGCCGCGCTATCACCTGCACTTCACCCCCACCAGCAGCTCTTGGCTGAACCAGGTGGAGCGCTGGTTCGCGGTGCTGACAGAGAAGCAACTGCGCCGCGGGGTGTTCCGCAGCACTCGGGAACTGGAGCAAGCCATCGAACAGTACATTGACCAGCACAACGCTGCCTCAAAGCCCTTCATCTGGACCAAAACCGCAGACCAGCTACTAGCTACCATCGCCCGATTTTGTCATCGGATTCATAACTCAGGACACTAGGTTGCCACTTCCTCGGGCGCCGCCGCGACAGGCACGTGGCCGTCGCCCATCGTTGCATCTGAACCGGCTCTGATCATGCCTTCGATCTGTTCTGCAAGCTCGGTATTCTCTTTTAGGAACGTTTTGGCGTTCTCGCGTCCCTGGCCGAGCCGCGTTTCCTCGAAGGAATAGAACGACCCGCTCTTCTTGATCACACCCATCTCTTCGCCGAGCTCAATAAGGTCGCCTTCCTTGCTGATCCCCTCGTCGAACATGATGTCGAACTCGGCGACCCTGAAGGGTGGCGCGACCTTATTCTTCAGGACCCTCGCCTTGACGCGCGCCCCGATGACGTCCGTCCCCTGCTTGATCGACTCGAGCCGGCGCAGGTCGATGCGTACTGAGCTATAGAATTTGAGCGCCCGGCCCCCCGGCGTAACCTCCGGGTTGCCCCACACGACACCGACCTTCTCCCTGATCTGGTTGACGAAGATAACGGCGGTATTCGAGCGACTGATGGCGGCCGTCAGCTTGCGCAGGGCCTGGGACATGATGCGTGCCTGGAGGCCCATGTGGCTATCGCCCATGTCGCCTTCCAGCTCGGCCCTTGGCACGAGAGCGGCGACACTGTCGATGACCACCACGTCGATGGCGCCGCTCCGGACCAGGTACTCGCATATTTCGAGCCCCTGCTCCGCCGTGTCAGGCTGGGATATGAGCAGCTCGCTGGCGTCGACTCCACATCTGGCGGCGTAAGAGGCATCAAGGGCATGCTCTGCGTCGATGTACGCGGCCATCCCGCCGAGGCGCTGCGCCTCCGCCATCACGTGGAAGGTGACAGTGGTCTTCCCGGTAGCCTCCGGGCCGAACACCTCCGTCACGCGACCCTTAGGGATCCCGCCGATGCCGAGGGCCAGATCGAGGGAGAGCGAACCTGTCGATATAGCCGGCGCCCGGACCTCTGGGTGCGAATCGCCCAGACGCATCACGGCACCCTCTCCGAACTGACGGTCGATCTGACCGATGGCCAGCTCCAGAGCCTTCGCTTTGTCCGTTGTCATGCCTCCGCCTTTCGCCCCGCAAAAGCCGCCACGAGTACGTTTCCGAACTTGCGTGCGACAGCGACAATCATAGCATGGGCTAATTGGGCCCACAAGCGCGGGTTGCCGCCTTCCATTCCGCTACTGACAGGTCCCCCCAAGAGGTGGGTTTGGATTAGCCAGCTTGCACCTCGTTCGGGTCCTTCTGGATTCCGGCTTGCGCCGGAATGACGGACCGTCTCCTTGCCTCGTCATCCACTCTGATAGACTACCGACGTTCACACAACCAAGACTCTGTTTCGGACCGCATACCTGAAGGAGTCGAAAATGCAGGACAAAGAGGTCCACCTGGAGCGCCTGACGAGGCGGGAATTCCGCGAGGCGATCGAAGCTGGCCACTTCAAGTCGGCGATCATCGCCACCGGAAGCGTGGAGCAGCACCTGGAGCACCTGGCGATGGTGCAGGACATCGCTTCAAGCACCCACATCGCGGAGCGGGTCGCCAACAATCTCTATCCCAACGTCGTAGTGGCCGTGCCCATCAACGTCGGCGTCGCGGAGCATCACATGAAGCACCCCGGGACGCTCACAACCAAACCGGAGACCTGGCTCGCCGTTATCTTGGACGCGACGGAGAGCCTCCTCAGGCACGGCGTCAAGAAAGTGCTGATCCTCAACGGGCACGGGGGGAATCGGAGGCCGATATACGGCGCGATCAGCCAGTGGAAGACGTACTTCAGGAATCAGTATGGCGAGGTTGACGTACGGTTCAATAGCTACTGGGACGTGCTTTCGCATGAGTTCGTCTCTTCGGTGCAGGACGCCCCGGGGTTTCCTAGCCATGCAAGGGAGTTCGAGACCTCATTCACAATGCACGTGCATCCTGAGAACGTCCGCTCGGACGCGATTCCATACAGCGAGGACGAAGGCGCCGCCGCGGCCACCGCCGAGAAGGGCAAGCTGCTGGTCGACAAGACGGTCGAGGGCGTCACCGCGATTGTCCAGGAGATGCTAGAGGGGAAGGACACGCGAGCGCCTATGCCTGACCTTTCGCCTCCGAAGCGCGAGACCGAGGAGAGCCCCATCTACTAGTGGCGTTCGGACCCGAAAAAACGCTCTTCGAAAGTGTCGGAATCCGTAGGAAGCTGTCGGATTTGTATTTGAGGGTGTCCGACACTTTCGGGGAAAATCCGACAGGTCGGGGGAGCTGGGTACGGGGTGCAGGGTGCAGGGTACGGGTAGTCGATTCCGGCGGTTGTCTGGTGCATTGTCGCTCTCCTCGTGCTGTGTTGGCTGGCCAGAGAACAGGAGGGCAGGTCTGAGACTACGACGGTATTATAGTACATGCCACAAGAAGCCCCCTCATCCTAACCTTCTCCCCCGCGGCGGCGGGAGAAGGGACGAGAGGCTCCCTACAAAGTTACTTCAACATGTACGGTCCGTGTTCACGGACATACCGCTGCTCAGCATGAACGACTTGTCGGAAGGTCTTGTTCAAGGGGGGCGAAATGAACGGCGTTAGAGATATCGCTTACAACGTCTGGGCCCACGGCGCGGTAGGCGACAAGCAGGCCGACGACACCAAGGGCATCCAACAGGCCATCGACGCCTGCAACGCCGCGGGCGGGGGCACAGTCTTCTTCCCCTCCGGCGACTACCTAACAGGGACCATCCGGCTGAAGGACCGCGTCGTCCTTTGGCTCGACGCGGGGGCGACGATCTGGGCCAGCACCGACCCGGATGCTTACAGTCCGCAGTATCTGGTCTATGCAAACGGCGCCCGAGACATCTCGATCGTCGGGGCCGGTGTGATCGATGGGCAGGGCGAGAAGTTCTGGGTCCGCAACGGACCTAGATGGAAAGCCGGCCCGTTCAGGCCCGAGTCGCTGGTCTACTTCGAACAGTGCCAGAACGTCGTGGTCCGCGACGTTAAGATCACCAACTCTCCAAGCTGGACGCTGCACACGTTCCGTTGCGACAACGTCGTCATCAGCGGGGTGACGATCCTGAACGACACCGCCGGCCCCAACACCGATGGCATCGACCCCAACTGCTCGACGAACGTCCGCATCTCCGATTGCCACATCGTGGCCGGCGACGACTGCATCGTCATCAAGGCCACCGAGGACTATCCATGCGAGAACATCACTGTCACCAACTGCACTCTGGAGACGACATGCGCCGCCCTGAAGCTGGGGACCGAAAGCCACGGCGACATTCGACACTGCGTTTTCAGTAACTGCACCATCCGCAACACGAGCGCCGGAATCACGCTCTACCAGAAGGACGGGGGAACGATGGAGGACATCCTGTTCTCCAATATCACCATCGAAACGAAGGGCGACGTCATCTACAAGGACCACGAGTGGCCGGTCTACATCGACCTCGAACGTCGGGGCCCTGACTCCAAGACGGGCGCGATCCGCGACGTGACTCTCAGCAACATCAAGATCACAACGAGTGGCCGGTGCGTGGTCCAGGGAATGGCGACGCAGCCCATCGAACGCCTGACGATGGACAACGTCACCGTGAAGGTAGTCGGCTTCGAGGACCTCGACGACCTTCAGAAGCCGCGAGGCGGGAGCACCCTCTGGGACGACCCCGAGGGCGGGACTCACGTCGCGGCTCCCGGGCACCTCGTGTTTGCTAACGTGACGGGGCTAAGACTTCGAGACGTTGACGTCGTAGTGGACACGGACGAGTCTCTCCCGGAGCGGTCCGGATTCCTCGGGTACTCCATCCAGTATGCCGAGATCGATCTCCGGGTCCGTTAGGTGCGCGCCCGCCGGAGCGGGCTATTTCGCCAACCGGCTTCCATCAAGAGCTGGCGATTGGGTCTCTTATGTTGGCTGGCGGGTTAGCGTCGCAGCGGTCAGCAGGTTTGTCATTCCGAACGCAGTGAGGAATCCAAGAAACACTTCGACCATCGCCACGTGCCCCATCGCAACGACCTTAGATTCTTCACTCGCTGCGCTCGTTCAGAATCGTCCATGCCGGTTGTCGCCAGCACCCTAAAGGATGAAAACTGCCGATGTTTCGAAGCAATCTTGATTCCCTCGTAAAAACCCGTTTTGAGGAAGTTCCAGCGCTTTAGCACATGTGAGCGCTACCGTATGTTGGGGTAGGACACGGAACAGAGACTGTATATTGTACCCAGGCAAGGGTACGGTTGTTCTAATTCGACCTGCACAGACTTTTTACGAGAGAATCAATCTTGGTCGATGTGGGAGCGGACGTGTGTCTGCCCCGTGTCGCGATTCACGCCGGGACGCGGGCGCATTGCAATGCGCCCCTACCAAAGGAAACCCCCCGGAGCCCGTCGCTTTTCATACCACTGACAGGTAGGGTGCATCTTCTGAATTCTAGTGGCTAAGGAGACCCTTGAGAACGCTGGACAAGATGGTTTCAACCGTAGGGATGATGCTCTGGCTCGCTGTTATCTTCGGGGGCTGCAGCCAAGCCCCGTCGATGTCCGCACCTAGAGCCCAGGAAGAAACCGCGTCGAGCGTCTCCACGGTCGTTCCAAGTGTAGAGACAACAACTGAGCCCAATGTCTCCGCATTCTCGGAGGTCGCCGATCCTTCTGTAGCCGAAGAGGTACTGCGGCATTGGTGGGTAAGTTATCCGGAATCGGACGAACCCGAGGAAGCCATCGTGCTCGGTGGTAGCGTAGATACGTTCGGCGCGCCCCCCGCGTTACCGCTGGTTTTCGCATGGCCCACTCAGACCGGCTTGTATGACAATTGCTCACCCAGCGAACTTGCCGGCAAAGAATATTTGGAACTGGCACTACAAGACGATCCTCCGGACCATGACAAGTACTTAGCAAGCCTCTGGGATATCGTTTCATCCGGATACTCGAGCGAGAAGAACTATTGCGATCATAGCGTCGGCAGGCTACCGGAGATCGGCGGCGCGATGGGCAAAGCCATCCGCGAGTTCCGCACCTCCCAGCACGAAGAGTAGCTTCACCGCAGAGATCGCAGTGTGCGCGGTGAAATCAGAGTGAAAATCTCTTCTGCTCTGCGTTCTCCGCGTGCTCTGCGGTGAGCTTTCTGGGGTCTCGCTGGCTCGTGCACCCTCGGCAGGAACGGGATGTCGGCGTTGTCATTCCGAACGCAGTGAGGAATCTAAAAGACTCGTCAGGCGATGGCGACCCGCTCTGTTGAGTCGACGTTAGATTCTTCACTCGCTGCGCTCGTTCAGAATGACAGAGGCGCCTGTCCGTCAACCGGCTTCCTCTAGCACCGCCGACTCATGCCGGTGTCGGCTATGCCAGCTGGCCGCTTTGTCATTCCGAACGCAGTGAGGAATCTAAGAACGCAATCGGCCATGGCGACCTGCCCCGTAGTCACGACACTAGATTCTTCACTCGCTGCGCTCGTTCAGAATGACAGGCCGGTTGTGCGTCTCTCCGGACAGGTGAGTCCGCCTGTTCTGTTGCAGCGTCCGCGCTTAAGGGCTTGCCGGGTCGTGCGCTCTTGGTAGGAACGGGTTGTCGGCGGGCTCCTTGCCGCCGTAGAACCAGTTGAGCGGTAGTACCTTCAGCTTCTGATTGAAACCACGTGTGTCCTTGCTAGATACGAGCCGGGCCTCGGTTGGGTGTTCCTCGTAGTGAGAATAGGTGTGTGCCACGAGCACGCGGTCCTTCATCACTAACATTGAGGGATACGACCAGCGTCCGTGGAACTCTACCTGCCGGATATGCTCGACCTCGCGCTCCGGCGCCGGCACTCCAGGCGCAAAATGGTGCTCGGAAGGTCGCAGCGGCCGAACGGGGCCCGGCTCCACCCGAGTCGACTCGTGCATCGACTCGATATTCTGGAAGAACTCCCACACGCTGCCACCGTTGCGGCTGACGGCCGATGAGATCCGGGTCCGGTTGAACCCGCGCTTCACCTCCTCCTCGCTCTCCTGGTTCCAGACGACAAGGAGGTGGCCGTTCGGCAGCGTTCCGATTTGGGCCGGCGCCGTGCTCGACGCAAGAGAGGTCGGCTGAGGTCGCGTCCACGTGTCGCCGTTGTCGTAGGACCAAGCCTGGAAGATCCTGCCCACGCCCGTGCGCATCATCATCAACAGCCGTCCGGGCGACGCCTCGGTCACCGTCGGCTCGTTGACGTAGCTGTAGGTCGCGTTCCAGTCGAGCAATATCATCAGCTCGCCGTCGCTGTTGCGCTTCCAGGTCCGGCCGTCGTCATCGGAGTAGGCGACGTACACGGAGGAGAAGTGGGGGTCGAAGAAGTGGCCCGCAGTGGAGACCCATTGTCCGTTGGCCAGCTTGCCCGACGCAGGAGGCTTCTGGTCGTTGGGGCCGGTGCCCTGGCCCATCGAGATGTAGACCGGGATGACGATGCGTCCGGACGACGTACGGGTGATGGCGTCCTGATAAAGGTGGGTGGCGACGCTGCGGGTGGAAACCTGGACCGGCGCCTCCCACGTCTCGCCTCCGTCCTCCGAACGCCAGAACACGACTCCCGTTCCGGTGCGCCCGTCGCCGGTCTTGCTCATCGCCGCCAGACCGATGCCCTTGCCGGAGAGCCGGACGAGCGAAGTACCTCCTCCGCCGACCGGGTCACCGTTGACGTCCGTGCGCTTGAACTCGTCCGACCACGTTATCCCGCCGTCGTCTGAGGTCGTGAACGTCGTGTTCGCGGCATGAAGTACCCGCCCGTCGTCCAACTCGGTGAAGGTTGACGAGTGGAAGTACTTGGTCTCGTGAATCGCCAGCGCCTCTTCAGGCCGTGTCATCGGAACGTTACTCACTTGGCTCCTCCTGGTTTGCCATTTGTTTTCGCTTCTTGGTGACTGGATTCCGGCCCACGGCTTCCGCCGGGGCAGGCTTTTCGTCGGAATGACGGTGTTGTGCCGGTTTAGTTTGGCGTCCGACCTTGGCCTTTGGTAGGAATGACGGTGTTATTGGATGGTCGGGCGCTCTGGGATGTACGGTGGCTCGAGGACCGCTCGCTGTTCCGGCGTGAACTCGTCCAGGACGTCCCTGACCCCTTCGGGTATGTGGTCGCGGGCGTATGACATGGGCCCGGGCGAGTACTTATACAGAATGCTGCGACGCTGGCGCTCGGCGGTCCAAGGCATCGTGCCGTGGGCGAGCGCCTCGGTAAATATGATCACTGAGCCCGCCTTCGCCTCGACTTGTTTCACGATACCCAGGTCCGTCTCTAACAAGGCCACGTCATCAGGCATGGGGTAGTTGGACTTGTGGCTACCAGGCACGCATCCGAAGCCACCATCGCCTGGTCCGCACTCGGTCAGCACCCAGCTCACGACCGTCAGTCCGCACCGCATCTTGCCGTTGTGGAACTGGAAGAAGCTCGTGAAATTGTCCGCAGTCCCTCCGCCATGAAGCTTGTGCCCCTCGGCCCCTTTGCGCATAACGATGCCGTAGACGTGGTCGAGCCTGAAGCCCTCACCTAGTAGCTCTTGAAGCGGCGGAACGATGCGTCGATGAGCTAGCAGGTCCCGGAAGGGCTGGCAATATGGCTGCGGCCAGGTCAGCATCTCTCCCAAATCGCCTCTGCCCTGTTTCCCTTTCAGCGCTCGAGACCCGCCGGCCAGAGACTCCTCAGGAGGCCGCTCTCGGACCCGGTCGGACTCGTGGTCGATCGCCTCGTTGCACGCGGCAACCTCTTTAAGCGTTAGGGCATCCTCGATAACCAGGTATCCGTTAAGGTCAAAGAAGTACCGCTCGTGTTCGTTCATCGCGGTTCTAACGCCTAGTACCACAACAGATAAGGTGTTGGCCGAAGATAATACGCCGCCGCGAAGTCAGAAATCCCCCCTTGCCCCCCTTTTCGAAAGGGGGGGAAACAGCCCTACACCTCGAAAGGGGGAACACGGCCTACACCGCCCTTAACTGGCACACGGGCTGGGTATTCCCCAAAACTTTTCTTGATCATGCACTAGCCTTCACCGAAGGAGTACAGCTTGAGAGCAGTCTTGCTGAAGATCCACTCCTTGTCGTCGTTCGTCAGGAACGTCATGTGAGTACCGAACAGGTCGACGGACGGCCTGTACCCGGTCTGTCGCATGACACCGGGGAAGTTGGTGCCCCACATGAGTCGCTGCGGGCCGTAGGCGTCGTAGATTCGTTGGAATGCCGGGAAGGTGTCTTCGTGGGGGTAAGGCATGTCCGACTTGTGAGGCTGGGGAGTGAGCTTCACGTAGACGTTCGGGTACTCGGCCAGCTTCAGGACGTTGCTCAGCAACGGGTAGGGCGGGTCCTCGTTCGTGGGCGCGCCGCCAATATGATCGAGGGCCACCGGCACATCCGGAAACCGGGCGATGATCGGCTCAATGGGAGGCAGGTTCTCGGCCGTTCCGTGAACGATGAAGGAGGCACCCAGTTCCGCGGCCCGCCGCCATATCGGGTCCTGGTCCGGCGTGGCCCAGTCCGACGGTTGATCGACCCTCGACGAGGTATGTATGCGCAGACCGCTGAAACCGTCTTCTTTCACCAGGCGTTCCAGCTGATCGGGTGCGTCCGGCGCCTTCTGGTCGACTAGCCCGATGGCGGCGAATTTCCCGGCGAAGTTCTTCAGGCAGTCCGCCACGTAGCTGTTGTCATACATGTAGTGGATAGGCTGAACGATCACCGCCTTGTCGACGCCCGCTTCGGCCATGGTCTCGTTGAGGAACTCGACGCTGCCGCCGGGTGAAAGAGTACGGCCTTCATCCACGGGGTAGCGGGATCCGTCGCTGCTCCACACGTGCAGGTGCGTGTCGATGATCAAGTGGGCCTCCTAATCGTTTTCAATATGCTGAAGAGTTGGGCTCCGATCGTCTGGAGCACTGACGCCGGCGCTACCATGGCAACCCCACGGCCTCGGTCAAGAACTGGGCGAAGGGGCCGGCGCCCCGGCACAGGTTCACGTACCGGTCGACGAAGTCGTCCGCAAGAGCGTCCGACTCCGCCAGCCGTCTTGTCGCAACGAAGTCTTTCCGCTTCAGGTCGTCGATCAGCGGATGGTCGGGGTCGTACCCCTTAGGGGGCCGGGCCAAGGACTCGCCCTCCAGCCGGTAGTCTGCGGTGAACTGCTTGTCGTTGACGATCTTCTGCCACTGCTTAGGCTTCGCGACGGTAGCGTCGCGGACCTTGCCGAGCGTCTTCGAGTCCGGGTGCCAGATGCCGACGCCGCCGAACACCTCGCCTGGCTCTAAATGCAAGTAGAAGCCGGGGCCGTGGACTTCGCGGCCGACATCGTGGCGGAAGTGCATCCCGGCCTGGGTCTTGTAAGGCGTCTTGTCCTTGGAAAAGCGTATGTCCCTGTAGATCCGGAACAGCGAGCCGCCGGATGGGCGTGCGTCTGCCACGAAGTGGGGGCTGATTTCCTGGAGCCTCGTACCGAACTCACCGATGAACCCGAGCAATGGTCCTTTGACCTCAGACTCGTATCTGGCCTTGTTGGCTTCGAACCACGTCCGGTTGTTGTTCTCTTCGAGCTCGCTCAAAAAGCTGAACAACCCCGGACCAATCTTGCCATCGCCCGCCATGAAGCTCCCTCCTCAGCGGTGCAGTCTTTCGGACCGGCCTACTCGACCGCCACGACGTCGCTCTTATGCCTGACGATCATATGGGGGTCTCCCGACTCGTCATGCGTCGGATTTCCCTCCGAGTCCACGACCCGGAATATCCTCTGCACCGTGGTCTTGACCCGGACAACCCCTCCGTCGAGCAGACGGTACTCGTTCCAGTCCTCCCGTCCGATATCGAACTGCTGCTCGATCGCGTCGAACTCGGTGTCTCCAGCCCGCACCTTGACCACTTTTCTCTGCATTGGAACGCTCCTAGCGACTTGCCGAATTGCGCCCGCAATTGTACCAGGGTTCGTCGCTTGGAACAGCCATATCCGCAATGGATCTACGCACCCATGGACGGCTCGAATGTAAGTGGAACGACGCGCTCATACAACGTAGAGACGCCCCGGCGGGGCGTCTCTACACACGCCTAGAATGCTCGCTGCGAGACAGCAGCGAGCGCGCTATCGGACCGGAAACTCGCGGACCATCGGGCGCAGCAGGTACGGCGCCTGGAACTCGACGTCCTCCAGGTTGTCGTAGATGAAGTGCCAGGCGCCTTTGAGGTCCGCGGTGATGTAGACCGACTGACCCGGCGCGAGAGCCATCACGCCGCCGACGGCTGTACCTGGAGGTGGCCCGCCCGGCCCTCTTCCGTTTTCCTTGATGACCGGGAAGGGACTGAACCGGGCTGACGAGCCCGATACCGAGCCGCCGTACAGCTCTTTTCTCATTTCGTACAGGTCGGGAAATCCCTGGGCCTGTTTGCCGTCGACGATTTCAACGATCCGCGCCTCGTGAGAGTGTTCTCCGAGATTAGTCACTTTGATGATCCGGCTTCCAGAGTTTACGGACATTCCAAAGTTGTCGAACCGGTTGCCGGTGTTGCGAATGCGGAAGTCATAGTCGACGATGTCGAGGACCACGTCGTGAGTGGGTTCGGTCCCAGGAGGGCCTCCGGCGGTGACCTGGAGAGGTCGTAGCTTTTCGACGGACGGTCGTGCGATATCGTCGTCGTCGGGGACGTAGCTGATGAGAGCATAGCTGCCTTCGGCGAGGTCCTGAGTTACAGACATGGTCGCGCCGGGCGCCACATCGCCTGGACCGCCGGACGGGATGGCCCAGTCCGGGAACCGTGCCTTTGGCTCTTCTTCGATGAACGCCTTGAGGTCGGCGACCGTCTTCCCGCCGTTGAGCCGCACCAAGCCCATGTGATGATCGGCTTGTCCCTGGTTGCGAAGCACAATGCGAGTCCATCCGGACGGCGTGGACTCCGGGCCGGCGAAACCGCGGCTGTCCACGGTGAAGGCGACCTCAGTCGAGACTCCGGGGTCGTTCGACTTGGCGATATTCTGCCCCGCGACCATCTCACTGGCAACCGGTCCGCCGTCGACCGGCGCCGAGTCGCCAGGCTGATCGGTTTCGCTCGCCCCACAGGCGGCGGCGATCAACGAGACGGCAAGGCCGACCGCAATCAGTACCCCTCGCAACCCCGCATGTCCGGTCGCACGGAACATGATGAATGGATAGAAGGTGCCGTAGAGACGCCCGAGGAAGACTATTCTCAGAGGAATATGAACCCCCTTAGATTCCGCAGTGTGCCCAGTTCCCGACGAAAGCTAGCGGACTGGGTACTCCAGCAACATCGGTCTGAGCAGATGCGGCGCGCCGAATTGAACGTCCTCAAGCATGTCGTAAACGAAATGCCACGAAGGACTAAAATTGACCGTCACATAGACCGTCTCGCCAGGGAGAATGGCCAGGGTGCCGCCGACTGCTTTGCCTGGAGGGGGCCCCCCGGGGCCCAAGCCATTCGCATCGATCACCGGGACCGCGAGGAACCTCCCCGCACCTCCGAAGCCTCCCTGCGTATCCTTCTTCATGAAGTACAGATCCGGAAAGTCCTTGGCCTGTTTGTTCGGCGGCAACTCGACAATCCTCGCCTCGTGGGCGTGGCTGCCGTCGTTGGTAATCTTGATAATCCGAGGCCCCGAGTCGATAGCCTTTCCGGAGCTAAGGCCGAACCGATCGCGGGTGTTCGAGATGTTGTAGCCGTGGTCGAACATGGAAAGAGCTATGTCGTGTGTCGGCGGCCTTCCCTCGGCTCCTGTGGCCGTCACGCTGAACGGCCGCAACGTATCGGCCCCCGGCCGGGCAACCTGCCTTCCGTCCAGGACGTAGGTCGCCAGAGCGTAGCTGCCGGGCGCGAGGTCCATCGTCACGGTCCCCGTCAGGCTCGGTGACACGTCGGCGGGGCCTCCGGACGGCATTGCCCATGGAGGCAGTGACCCATCGGGGTCTGCTTTCATCAAGGCCGCGAGATCGTCCGCGGTCTTGCCCTCGGTCAGCCTGATGAGCCCAAGGTGGTGGTCTTTTTGTCCCTGGTTGTTGAGGACGATGCGAGTCCAACCGGCAGGGGTCGAGCTCGGGCCCGTGACGCCGTCTTCATCAATGGTGAACGCGACCTCTGTCGCCAACCCAGGGTCGCTGGCCTTGGCGGTGTTGGTTCCCTCGATAAGGTTGCCCGTTGACTCGTCGGCGGCGCCAGCCTGCGGGGGGGCATCCGCCTCTTTCGATTCCCCACTGCCACAAGCCGAGCCCAGCAGCAAAACGACGGGGACGGGGAGAAGAAACCGGCGTAAGCCAGTGTACCTGTCAAGTCCCGAAGTGATCATCGTGGCGGGTCTGTCCGATCCGGCTCCGTCGACGCCGACGGCCTGAGCTTCCATATGTAATTCATACGTGGTCTCGCAAGCAGCAGATGTGATCGTCAAGGTAGGCGCGGTCGGGAGGGATCGAGATTCAACGGCCGGTGTCGTTCGGCTTTAGCCCTTCATCCGCCGCCCGATGTTGCGTTCGTCCACGTCCCACCACTCGTCGAAAAGCGCGACAGATTGGACGTAGTGAATTATGACGCCGACACCCCAGAACAGCAGTGGAATATAGAACCAGAGGGTCTGGTCCTCCTTCACGACGTAGGTCATGACATTCCAGAAACCCAAGAATCCGTTCCCGAGGATGTAGGCGACCAGATGGAAAACGAAGCCACGTACCGCTCGGGACTTCTCAATCGCTTTTCTCGCGTCTTGATACGGAGAAAGATCGACTTCGTCCTCATCGCTAAACATTCGGTTGTCTCCTTGAAAGTCCAGCTATGAGAGGTGGCCGCATAGTAACACAGATGGTCTGGTTCCGCCTGAATCTCTCTCCGTAATCCGGCGGTTGCCGCCACAGAACAGATCACCACTCCACGAGTTTCCAGATTTCAGGCTGCGGAGTCGCGGCTCCGTCGCTGCCGATCTCGGCGAAGATCTTCACCGCCTGTTTCAAGTAAATGATGGACTCGTCTCGTTTACCGACGCTGTGGAGAAGGTCGGCCATGTGATTATGGAGGGCAGCCTCTCGATGCCGGTCGCCCTGGGAGGTACACCGCTCGAGAGCGGTCTCGACAAGCTCCCGCGCACGGTCGGTCTGGCCGAGAGCGGCGCAGGTCAGCGCAAGATTGCTGAGAGCCGCCACCAGTGCGCCGGACGTCTCGTCCAACTCCCTCGCCAGCTCCAGGCTGCGTTCGAGGTGCGAGACCGCCCTTTCCAGCTCGCCTTTGCTCTTTTCAAGTATCCCGGCGATATTGTGAGCCTGGGCGAGAGCCTCGGTATCGTCCGCCGCTTCGGCAGCCTCGAGGGCCTGTCGAGCAAGCTCGCGAGCTTGCTCGGAGTCGCCGGCATGGTGGGCCGTTAGGCTCCAGTCAGCAAGAATCCTCGGGCGGATTCCCGGAGGTGAGGCGCCGTCGAGAGCCTCTGTCGCTGCCTCGAAGTGACTTTCCGCTAGCTCCCACTCGCCTCGCCTGTGGTGGACCCCTCCGAGTTTGTGCTCCAGGCTGGGCAAGGCGTCCGGGTCGCCCGTGGCGGCCGCAGTCTCGTAGCTGGCAATGGCTGCTCCGTACTCGCCCGCCAGAGTTTTGAGGTCGCCAAGCGCTTGATAGATACGAGGCGCTTCCGGGTGCCCCAGAGCGAGGCTCGATTCATAGTGGCCGATCGCGTCGGAGTTGGCGAAGAGGGACCTAGCATGATCGGCGGCCAACCTGAAGTGGTGAGCGGCTTCGGACTCGCGTCCGGCCAGCTGATAGTGATGGGCTATCTGACTCGAGTGCTGGCCCGGGCGTCCTCGCTTTGCGATGGCCTCGCCGACCCGACGGTGAAGGAGCCTTCGGCGCGCCAGGCTGGTCTCTTCATAGGCCAGGCGTCGGAGCTTCTCGTGACTGAAGTCATACTCTGGTCCAGCAGAATCGTCCGGATGAGCGACTTCCCTGACGATACTGCGGGATACAAGCTCCTCCAATGCCGACACTGCCTCGTCCTCGCTTCGACCGCTGGCCTCCCTCAACGTTTCGAAGCCGAACGACCGGCCAATGACAGCCGCCGTGCTGAGCAGCTGTCGACCCGCGTCGCTCACCTGAATAATCCGGGAGAGTAGCAAGTCTCGCACAGTGTCGGGCACCGTCTGCCCCTCAGCCTCGGAACCGGCAGCGACGTCGCGTCTGGCTGCCAAGTACTCGACGACGAAGAATGGTAGGCCCTCTGTTTCCTCGTACAGTCCAGCTTCGAGCTGGCCTGGAACGTCGACGCCTGACGCTCGGAACGACTCGACGACCGCGGCTACCTCGTCCGGCTGCAGTCGACCCAGAGGCAAGTGTGTCGCCAGGCTACTTCTGCTGGCCTCGGCAAACATCCTGCGGAGGCGATGCGAGGAAGGGACCTCTTCGCTTCGCCACGTAACCAACAAGCAGACGGGCCGCCCGACGAGCCGTCGCGCCAGATAATGCAGCATCTCAAGGGTCGCCCCATCAGCCCAGTGGACGTCGTCGAGGAAGAGCACTCCACTTGTCCCACAAGCTGCCGTTAAGACGTCGCAGACACCTTCGTAGAAGTTTCGCTGTGCTCCTAGACTGTCAAGGCGTGGCGCCTCGGGAAGGTCTGAACGACGGCCGCGCAGCTCAGGTAGCAAGCGGGCGGCCTCGCTCAACGACCGAGTGGCGGTCGGTGGCACGCCCTTCCCCGGGGCCATAGCCTCCGCCTCCTTGAGCCATTCGATGATCGGACCGTACGCAAGGGCAGATTCCCCTTCGTAACAACGCGCCGTCAAAACCGCGTTCCCGACGGCACTCGTCCGCTCGATGAAAGCTTCTGCGAGTCGGGTCTTGCCAATCCCAGCCTCCCCTTCGAGTACCAGCAAGCGGCCGTCGTTGCCGATCGCCTCGCTTGCCTCGGCCATGGCAGTCATCTCGGCCATTCGTCCTACCAGCGGATATGTTGAGGAACGCTGGGTCGCTGATGCCGGCCGTTTAGCGGGTCCTACCCTACCCTTGCGGCTGTCGGCGGGATGGCTTGGTGAGGCGAGCTGGTTCTCCTTTATCGTCTCGTATAGCTGGGTGGGTTCCTCCAGTGGCAAGACACCGAGCTCGTTTTCGAGGACCCTGACGCATTCTCGATATTGTCGAAGCGCAGCATTCCGCTGGCCTGACCATACGTACATCTGCATGGTCAAGCGATGGGCAGGTTCGTGGAGTGTATCCAGGGCAAGCCACCGACTCGCATAGACGATGGCGGCGTCGAATCTGGCATCGGATGCGTGGCCCCAAGCAAGACCTTCCAGCGCCTGCGCCAGCTGTCGCCTCAGGCCTTCTGTTTGAAAGAGTTGCCATTCGTCAAAGGTTGGGCTGTCTCTTAGCCCGAATCCACCGAGGGAGGGCGTCGGGTTAGCATCCTGAAGAGGCCAGAGGGTGCTCTTCTGAATCTGGGATAATGGTTTTGTAACAGCAAAACAGTCCCAGAGAAGGAGCACCCAATAGATGCTACCACGCAACCAGCCCGACCGTATCCGTATCGTCTTTGACGATCACCGCCTGGTGGCCAATGCCGGTCTGCTCCTGCCGGCCACCCTCGCCCGGCATCTGGGCCTGCGGGAACTCGTTGACCATCACCTTGACCTGGGCGGCGCGCCGGGGCGGGCCAACACCGGAGACAAGCTGATGACCCTGGTGGCCTCAGCCATGGCCGGCGGCGACTGCATCGACGACGCTGATGTGTTGCGCACCGGGGGGACGGCCTGCACCCTGGGCGGCACGGTCAAGGCGCCATCCACCCTGGGCACCTTCCTGGGCAGCTTCCGGTGGGGCCACGTCCGCCAGCTGGACCGGGTGAGCCGGGAGCTGCTGGCCCGGGCCTGGGCCGCTGGGGCCGGACCCGGCGACGCGCCGTTCACCATCGACCTCGATTCCACCATCTGCGAGACCTACGGACTGGCCAAGGAGGGCGCCCGCCACCACGGCTATACCGGCAAGCGGGGCTACCACCCACTGCTGGCCATCGCCGCCGGCACCGGAGACGTGCTGATGTCCCGGCTGCGCGAGGGCCGGGCCAACACCGCCCGCGGCGCCGCCCACTTCCTGCGGGAGACGGTGGGACGGGTGCGCTACGCCGGGGCCAACGGACGACTCACGCTACGGGCCGACAGCGGGTTCTACACTCATGGCGTGGTATCCGTCTGCCGCAAGATGGATGTCCGCTTCTCCATCACCATCCGCCAGCATAAAAGCCTGCACAATCTCATCGAGGCGATACCCGAAGATGCCTGGACGCCGATTCCTTACTGGATGGACGGCGCCGCCGATGTGGCCGAGACCACCTGCACTCCCTTCCAGAGTGAACCTGACGCCGCGCCGGTGCGGCTCATCGTCCGGCGTGTGAAGCCCACGCCCGGTTCCCAGCTGGCCCTCTTCGCCACCTACAGCTATCACGGCTTCATCACCGACCGGGACGGGGAGATGCTCGAACTGGAGGCCGACCATCGCCGCCACGCCGAGATCGAGAATGCCATCCGAGACCTCAAGCACGGTGTGGGGTTGAACCATCTCCCCTCGGGCCGCTTCGCCGCCAACGCCGCCTGGCTGGCGGTACAGGTGATGGCCCACAACATCGCCCGCTGGACAGCGCGCATCGGTCTGGGCGAGCAGGTGGTGACCACCAAGACCCTCCGGCGGCGGTTCTTCTCCCTGGCCGGACGGATCACCCGCTCGGCGCGCCGCCTCACACTGCATCTGCCACAGCGCTGGCCTTGGGAAGCCCAGTTCGATCGTGCCCTGGCCCGATTGCGCGCCCTGCCACTCCCTGCCTGACGGCGGCGGCGGCAACCGGCCGACATCCGGCCAACCGAACGTCCCCGCGAACTCGCGCCAGTCCGGTCTGCGAGTGCCTCTTGCTGTGTCCTCTCCCCGCTATCTCGCCCTGACCAACATTCGCAGACGGTCACAAAGTCTCCCCGCGGCAACTGAAGACAAACACCGGCCCCCCTCTACCCCAAATCGTGCCCGGACCATCGCCCTCCCTTGCCCCTATCGCCCGTTCCGCTGCTGCATAGTCATCCCTTCGGTGGATTTGGGCTAAGAGCAAGGCCGCTCAGAAGGTGGTCACGGTAGAGTGACACCGCCTTTTCGAGGATAGGAACGCATCGCGGGCAGACCTCCGTGAGCTCGTGCCCGTGATCGTCCCGGCGTTCTATCAACGACGAGAACTCGGCAACGTCAACCCAGACTTCGTCGCTTGGAACAAACGACACGGCTCTCCTGTCAGTATTGAGCACCCGGCCCGCCGTGGCCTTGTTGAGAGCCGACAGGGTGCGCCGTAGGGCTGCCTTAGCGTGAACGGCGTCGCTGTCCGGCCACAAAAGGGCGGCCAGCGAATCTCGGCTCTGCGGACCTTCGGTGAGGGCCAAATACGCCAGCATCGCGAATGCCTTCCGAGTATCGACGGACACGGGCTGGCCGTCTCGCTCGATGCGGGGTGACCCGAACAGCCTCGAGCGGCTGAAGACTGCGGTGGCGGAAGCGACCATGAACGCCATGGAGCACGGTAACGAGTATCGAGAAGAGCTACCCGTCTCGGTTAGGGTCCTGGCATCCGATACTGCATTGTCGGTGCACATCACCGACCATGGGGGTGGCGCGGACATCCCAGAGGCGGAGACTCCTGATCTGGAGGCGAAACTCGCCGGGGAGCAGACTCCACGTGGCTGGGGACTCTTTCTGATCAAGAATATGGTGGACGACCTCCGAGTGACGTCCGACGAGGTCCATCACACAGTCGAGCTCGTCGTAAATCTCGAAGGTGAATGACGTGACGACCAGAAACCTAGAAACGAGCGTTCGGCACATTGACGGCACGGCCATAATTGACCTCACCGGCGAGATCAACGCGCTTGGAGAGGATGCGTTGAACAGCGCGTACGCGGAGGCCGTAGGAAGGAGTCCGAGTTCGGTCCTGCTGAACTTCGCGGACGTCGACTACATCAACAGTGCGGGGATAGCTCTGATCGTAGGTATTCTGGCGCAAGCCCGCGGGACCGACACCAGGGTGATGACTGCAGGGCTCAGCGACCACTACCTGGAGATCTTTCGAGTAACCAGGCTGTCCGAGTTTATGACGATTTTTTCGGATGTCGAGTCGGCTTTGGCGGACACATCGGGCGAAGCTTAGCACGCAAAAAACGGATAGCCTCAGCCGTCAAGGAGTGGGCAATGAGTCAAGCTAAAGTAACGATGAAGGTACGCAAAGCCGGTGATATAGCGAGCATCATCGATATCGAGGGCGAAGTGAGCGGGGACGCCGAGAACCCCTTGGCCGACGCATACACGGAGGCCAGCGGCGATAACGTGCAGGCGATCATCCTTAACTTCAGCGGTTTGGAATATATGAACAGTAGCGGCATCGGGTTGATTGTCACCTTGCTAATCAGGGCCAATCGACAGAAACAAACCCTCTCCGCAGTGGGCTTGAGCGAGCACTATAAGCAGATCTTCGAGCTCACCCGGTTAAACGAAGCTATTCACATCTATGGAAATGAGGAAGAGGCATTGAAGGCGCTCGCGAGCTAGGTATCCCTAGATGGTCATCAATGAACAGATTGACTTATTATTCTGAAGTGGTAGCGAAGAACCTGGGAGGCTGGGCGCAACTGACGATCTCTGAGGCAAGGCGGTGCCACCCACCAGATTCTTCGTCGCCCTGGTTCTCAGAAAGACGGACAACGCTGTTCAAGCATTGTTGATGACCATAAGGGCTGTCTGAATAGGGGAGGTAAAAATGTCCACTTCTTCCGACAAGCCAACACGAGAGACAACGCGAGACGAAGAATATTGGGCCAAGCCTGATTCTCTCGTAAAAAGTCTGTGCAGGTCGAATTAGAACAACCGTACCCTTGCCTGGGTACAATATACAGTCTCTGTTCCGTGTCCTACCCCAACATACGGTAGCGCTCACATGTGCTAAAGCGCTGGAACTTCCTCAAAACGGGTTTTTACGAAGGGAATCAAGCATGATTCCCTCGTAAAAACCCCTCGTCCTCCGGGGGCAATGGGAGGATAATGTGGGGAAAGGGCGTTGGGGCAGCGCCCGGGCGAGGGAGGGGAGCATGTTCCGAGCGCGAGACCCGCAAGAGAGCCTCTGGCAGTCCCAGTTCCTGGTGACGCCGAAGAAGGCTAAGCGCCTGGAGGGGAGTTGGGCCGAGGTTTTCCGAAACGAGGCGCTCCCCCTGATTGACGAGGAGCTCTTTGCTCCGATGTACTGCGCGGACAACGGTCGTCCCAACCGAGCGGTGCAGACCGTCCTCGGGGTCCACCTTCTCAAAGAGATGTTCAACCTCACCGACGGTGAAGCCCTGGAGCAGCTAGAGTTCAACCTGCTCTGGCACCACGCCCTGCGGCTGGACATCGAGGAGACCCACCTGCCCCAGAAGACCCTCCACAACTTCCGAGTTCGCCTGATGCAGCACGATGGTGGCCGGCTGGCTTTCCAGGAGACCACGGACCGGATCATCCAGGCGCTGGGCATACGCACCGGAAAGCAACGGCTGGACTCCACCCACATCATGAGCAACATCGCTACACTCACCCGGCTGGGCCTGTTCTGTGAGACGATGCGGTTGTTCCTGCGGGCCTTGCGCTGGGAGCACCCAGAGCTTCGCCCTGTGGTTCCGGAGGGCCTCCTGGGGCGCTATTTGAAGGAAGAAGACGAGGCGACCCACTACGAGGACGCCCACACGGGGGAGGGTCGGCGACGCCTTTCGGTCTGTGCCCGGGACCTATACCGGCTGGTGGACCGGTTCCGTGGCACGACTGCTGCCCAGCTGGAGGAGTACCGGCTGCTGGAGCGGCTGCTGCGGGAGCAGTGCCATGTGGGCAAACACCGGGACGGGCGCCGGGGGACGATGACGACGATGCTGGGGAATGCAAGGTGCCCGTGGCCCTGAAGGACCCGAAGCAGGTGTCCGCCGACTCGCTGCAATCGCCCCACGACCCGGATGTGACCTACAGCGGCCACAAGGGGAAGGGGTACGAGGTGCAGGTGGCGGAGACCTGCTACGAGGAGAACGCCACCCAGCTCATCACCCACGTGGAGGTGACCCCCTCGAGTGGGGGCGACACCGACGTGAGCGTGCCGGTCGTTGACGGGCTCGCGGAGCGGAAGGTCCGACCGGACGAGCTCTTCGTCGACACGGCGTATGGGTCGGGCCGCAACGCCTTCGAAGCCTCGCGCCGGGGAACGGAACTGGTGAGCCCGGTGGCGGGGTCGGCGCCGGGGAACTCGCACGAAGGAGAGCGTGACGGACCACCGCCGCTCACCGCCGCGGACTTCCAGATCGACGTCACAAGGGGAGCAGGCCACGGTGTGCCCCGCCGGCCACCCCGTCCATCGAGGAGTACGAGTTGGAGGATGCGCCGGAGCGGGTAGAGGTCCACTTTGCCAGGACAACATGCGAGCCCTGCCCCTTGCGGTCCCGTTGCCCAGTGAAGCTGGACCGGCGTGCGGGGGACTACGTCCTCAAGGCGGACCTGGTGAAGGTGAACATCAAGCGGCGCCGGAGGGCCGAGGCCACCGAGGAGTGGCGCAAGCGGTATGCCATAAGGGCCGGGATCGAGGGAACGAACTCCGAGCTGAAGCGCGCCCACGGGCTTGGGCGCTTGCGGGTGCGAGGGGGCCGTCGGGTGCGGCTTGCCGTCTACCTGAAGGCGTTGGCGTGCAACTTCAAGCGGATGGTCCATGCACGCCTGGTGGAGATGGAGAACACGGCTCAGCGGGCGGTCGGGACGGTACCTGCGGTCGCGGCCGCATGAGGGCGCCGCTCCACAGCTTCCACCGGGTGCCCTGAGCCACGGAAGGGGTACCGCAACGGGATCACGCTTGTCCTGAGCGCGGCAGATGGTGCGGTGAGGCCAGCAGCCGGCATCCCGTGGCCTCCTCCCTTCCAGGCCCCTTCGCACGCCAGGGTTCATCTCAAACAGGCCTTTTTGCGAGGGAATCAAGCCTGTCCCGAAAATCGAGGTGTCGGACACGCCAGCCGACGCTAGCGACATCAACGTTCAGGGTCGGCGGGTATCAGGCTTACTTCAGGGGTTCGGACAGCTGTGGCAGAAGACCTACTGGGTCCGATTGAGCGGCTCATCGGTGAGCCCCAAAGAGCTAATAAGGGAGTGGAAAAGGAACTTCACTCAATTCTGGCCGGAGGGCAACCTGTGAATGGCGGAGAGATAATGTACCGGCAGGGCGGCTCAAGAGCTGAGATGTGGCGCTTGAAAAGCGTACCGCCTGTCGCCTTCAATCAGGAACGACCGAACCTGACTGAAGGTGGATTGGATGTACAAGGTGGGTATTTACCTCCGTGTTCGCAAGGCTTGTTTCGTCGAAGGGATGAGCGTCCGAGAGGCGGCCCGAGTGTTCGGGCTACACCGGGACACGGTGCGCAAGATGCTCGAGTACTCCGTGCCCCCAGGGTATCGACGGCAACGACCGGCTCGCAGACCGAAGCTCGATCCATATAAGGGTGTGATGGACCAGATCCTGGAGCAGGATCTGAGCTCACCGAAGAAGCAGCGTCACACCGCCAAGCGTATCTACGAACGGCTCAGAGACGAACACGGCTTCCCCGGCAAGTACACGATAGTCAAAGACTACGTTCGAGAACGCCGTCGTCATACCCGCGAGATGTTCTTACCTCTGTCCCACCCTCCGGGACATGCCCAGTGCGACTACGGCGAAGCTCGAGTGATCATCGGCGGAGTGGAACGCAAAGCCCACTACTTCGCCCTGGACCTCCCTCACAGCGACGGGTGCTATGTGAAGGCGTATCCCGCCGAGACGACGGAGTCATTCTGCGACGGACACGTCTCCGCCTTCGCGTTCCTGGGCGGAGTGCCTCAGAGCATCCTCTACGACAACACCACGCTCGCGGTAGCCAGAATCCTGGGAGATGGTCGCCGGCAGCGGACCAGGGTGTTCTCCGAGCTTCAGTCCCACTACCTGTTCGAGGACCGGTTCGGCCGTCCAGGCAAAGGGAACGATAAGGGCAAAGTAGAAGGTCTGGTCGGCTATGTCCGCCGGAACTTCCTGGTGCCCATTCCATCGTTCGAGAGCTTCGATGCCCTCAATGCTCATCTGGAGCAACACTGCCTCAGACGGTTCGAAGATCGACTCCGCGGCCACAACGAGACGATAGGAGAACGGCTGGAGCGGGACCTGGAGAAGCTGCTGCCTCTGCTGGCCGTACCGTACGACGCCAGCGACAAGCACGCGACGAGGGTCAGTTCTCTGTCCCTGGTCAGATACCGGACCAATGACTATTCGGTCCCGGTGGCCTACGGTCATCGGGACGTTCTGGTCCGCGGATATGTACACGAGGTTGTGATCAGCTGTGGCGCTGAAGTCATCGCCCGCCATCGGCGGTCCTACGATCGAGACGACTTCGTCTTCGACCCTCTCCATTACCTGCCGCTCCTTGAGAAGAAGACGAGGGCATTGGATCAGGCGGCGCCGCTGGTTGGATGGGAGTTGCCCGAGGAGTTCGGAGTGTTGCGGCGGTTGCTGGAGTCTCGGATGGGCAAGCGAGGAAAGAGGGAGTTCGTGCAGGTGCTCAGACTGATGGAGACCTTCCAGCCGGAAGAAGTCCACGACGCCGTACGAGACGCCATTCGACTCGGGGCTGTGAGCTTCGATGCTGTCAAGCACCTGGTGCTGTGCAGGATCGAGGGTCGACCGCCTAGACTCGACATGGAGTTGTACCCGTATCTGCCCAGGACCAACGTTGCAACAACCTCGACCAGGGACTACATGGCTCTCCTGGCGGGGAGCCGGTCATGACCAACAAGTCCACGATGTTGCTCGAACACAACCTCAAGCAACTCAAGCTCCCCACGTTCCTGAGGGAGTACGACAAGCTGGCATCCCAGTGTGCCAGTGAGGGAGCTGACCATCCGGACTACCTGCTGCGACTATCGGAGTTGGAGCTGATCGACCGTCACCATCGCATGGTGGAACGTCGGATCAAAGCAGCCCGCTTCCCGACGACCAAGAGTCTCGACACCTTCGACTTCCTGTCTATGCCGTCCCTGAACGAGGCTCTGGTTCTGGAGCTGGCACGATGCGAGTACATCGAGCGCCCCCACAACGTCATCGCTCTCGGCAACAGTGGCACCGGCAAGACCCATATCGCCCTCGGTCTCGGTCTGGCTGCGTGTCAGAGGGGACTGTCCGTGGGCTTCACCACCGCCGCTGCTCTGGTTCACGAGCTGATCGAGGCCAGGGACGAACGGCGTCTGCTCAACCTGCAGAGAAGGCTCGCACGAATCAAGCTTCTGATCATCGACGAACTGGGCTTCGTGCCCTTGTCCAAGACTGGCGCCGAGCTGCTCTTCGAGGTGTTCAGCCAGCGTTACGAGCGTGGATCGGTCCTGGTGACCTCCAAGTGAGCCCTTCGTCGAGTGGACCGAGGTGTTCGGCTCTGAACGGCTGACCGGAGCTCTCCTCGACCGCCTCACCCACCATGTCGACATCCTGGAGATGAACGGGGACAGCTACCGACTCAAGCACAGCAAGAAGACTTCTGGCCGCCAGCTATCTGACTGACCCTGATCTCCAACGCCCCACGAACCTTGATGCCCATTCTACGGCGTTCAGTGGTACAGTTTTGCTCCGCCCCGCTGGTACGTTTTCACACCGCCCTTGACACGGCTCATCGGTGAGCCCCAAAGAGCTAATAAGGGAGTGGAAAAGGAACTTCACTCAATTCTGGCCGGAGGGCAACCGTTTTTATGCCCCGATCACAGGGATCGCGCCCAGTGAGGTCGCCTTCATCAGCATAGCGACACCAGGCAACGTGCCCCTGTCGACCGGGGTCATGGTGGTCTATTCCGACGACGAGTCGTTCTCCTTCATGATGCCTGAAGGCCACATGTTCGCCGGCATGATCACCTTCAGCGCCTTCGAGAAGGACGGCGCGACGGTGGCCCAGGCCCAGGCTTTGATCCGTGCCAGTGATCCAACCTGGGAGATCGGGATGCGTCTGTTCGGGTTCAAGAAAGAGGACGCCTTCTGGCATCAGACGCTCGAATCGTTGGCCGCGCACGTTGGAGTCCAGGGCCACCCCCAGATGACGGCCACCGTCGTCGACCCTCGGTTGCAATGGTCCCAGGCCATGAACATCCGGCACAACGCGCTAATGAGGTCTGTCCTCTACGGCGTGGCTGCTCCATTGCGATGGATAGGACGACCGCTACGTCGTCGAGAGTAGGGGCGACCAGTTTCTTTCCTGCGCCGTGTACTAAAATAGGTGCCTAGGTTTTCGGCGAGGCGTCGTCTGGAATCGCCTCGGAGTTGTACAGCTCAATCGTAAGCCGTTCATATGACGCTGTAGTAGTAGGCAGTGGGCCGAACGGGCTCGCCGCCGCAATAACCCTGGCTCAGGCCGGCAGATCGGTCCTGGTCCTAGAGGCGCGCGACACCGTAGGGGGTGGCGCACGCTCTGACGAGCTTACGCTGCCGGGGTTCGTCCACGACGTCTGCTCGGCGTTCTATCCGCTAGGCGCAGGCTCGCCCTTTTTCAGGTCACTGGAACTCGAGGCGCACGGCCTCGAGTGGATCAGGCCGCCTGCGGCGTTGGCTCACCCACTCGACGATGGAACGGCGGCGCTCGTCGAGGGTTCCGTCGACGCCACGGCCGAGACTCTCGGTCGAGATGCCAGAGCCTATCGCAGGCTAATGGGACCGCTCGTCGACCATTGGGACGGCCTTGCCTCGGACATTCTCGGCCCCCTCAGACCACCCAAACACCCGATCGTCCTTGGACGCTTCGGGCTACGGGCCCTGCGATCGGCTTACGGGCTGGCGGAAGGCACATTCGAGGGGGAGCAGGCGCGGGGCCTCTTCGGCGGTCTCGGTGGCCACTCGATGATGCCCCTCGAGCGCAAGCTGACGGCGTCCTTCGGGCTGGTGCTTGGCGCGACCGGACACGCCTTCGGGTGGCCGGTCGTTCGAGGCGGCTCCGGAGCGCTGACGGAGCGCTGGCGAGCTTGCTCCAATCGATAGGTGGAGAGATCGTGACCTCCAACCCAGTGGAGTCCATCGATGACCTGCCCTCTTCGAAAGCCACGCTCCTCGATTTGACGCCACGGCAGGTGGTCGCCATCGCCGGACAACGGCTGTCCGACCGCTACAGGCGGAAGCTTGAGGGATACCGCTACGGCATCGGTGTCTTCAAGATCGATTGGGCGCTCGACGGGCCTATCCCCTGGAAGGCCGGCGAGTGTGCACGAGCGGGCACCGTCCACATCGGTGGCACACTGGACGAGGTTGCCGAGGCGGAGCGGGCTCCATGGCGCGACGAGCACCCGGAGAGGCCCTTCGCTCTCGTCGGACAACAGAGTCTCTTCGACTCGTCCAGGGCGCCGGAAGGGAAGCACACGGCGTGGGCCTACTGCCACGTCCCAAACGGCTCCACCTTCGACATGACGGACAGGATCGAGGCGCAGATCGAGCGGTTCGCTCCGGGCTTTCGCGACAGGGTGCTCGCCAAAGCGTCCAAGTCGCCCGCCGCACTCGAAGAGTACAACCCGAACTACGTCGGCGGCGACATCAACGGCGGCGTTCAGGACTTCCGACAGCTGTACACCCGTCCCATGTTGCGCTGGGTGCCCTACTCGACCTCCGACAAGAGCATCTACATCTGCTCCTCGTCGACGCCGCCGGGAGGCGGCGTGCACGGCATGTGCGGCTACCACGCCGCCCGAGCGGCCCTTCGCGGCGTGCTCCGCTGACGTTCGGCGCTAGCCAAGACCGGGGACCTGCAAGGGAGTGGTAACCATGGGGTGGATGACCTTGCTCTGGTCAGAAACATCTGGTACTTTTTCTGACAGAATCGTGCCGGAGTCCTCACTTTGGAAGACATCGAACAGCGGATAAAGAGACGCATCTACAGTTCGGGGCGAGGCTCGCTGTTTACGCCCACCGGCTTCCTGGACCTGGGCGGACGCGACGCCGTGGACAAAGCCTTGTCGCGTCTGGTTGCCAAAGGCGCCATTCGCCGGTTGGCACGGGGACTATATGACTACCCAATCGTCCATGCGGTGATCGGGCCGCTGCAGCCGACGCCGGAGGCCGTTGCCAAAACCATCACGCAGCGTGATGCCGTAAAGCTGCAGCCCAGTGGGGCCTACGCCGCCAATCTGCTGGGCCTTTCGGAGCAAGTGCCTGCTAAGATCGTGTTTCTGACCGACGGCCTAAGCCGCACTGTGAAGATTGGTCCCACGGAGATCGCATTGAGGAAAACCTCGCCACGCAATTTGGCTACGGCAGGCCGCTTGAGCGGCCTGCTCATCCAAGCTTTCAGACACTTGGGGAAGGAATATATTACGCCGGAGACTATCGCCCAACTGCGCCGGAGGATTCCATCGAAAGATCGTGCCAAGGTGCTCCGCGACCTGCGGTACGCGCCGACATGGATGCATTCCATCTTGCGCGAATTAGCCGAGGACGAGGCGTAGACGCGATGCGCCTGGCGTTTCTCCAACTCCGAGCTACCGAGCGGGAGCCTTATTTCCAGCAGGCCGCCCTGAGGCGGAGCCTCCAGCCCGCCATCATGGAGAAGGATTTCTGGGTCTGCTGGCTGCTGTCTCTGCTGTTCGCGCACCCGGAGTTCAAGGATGTACTGGTGTTCAAGGGCGGGACGTCGCTCTCCAAGGTGTTTGGCATGATCCAGCGCTTTTCCGAGGACCTGGACCTGTCTATATCGCCCGAGTTTCTGGATGTGGCGGAGGACGAAGGAGAGCGCGTCTCCAGCCGCACGCAGCTCGGCCGTTGGATGGAGCATTTGCGAGAGGCATGTGCCGTTGCGGTAAAGGAGCGGCTACAGCCCGAACTGGAGCGCGAAATCGTGGACGCGCTTGGTCAACGTTCCGGTGGGGCGCCCTGGACGGAGTTCACGATAGATGCTGATTCGCAGGTCGTCCTGTTCCACTACCCCGTGACACAATCCGATGGATATCCCTATCTGCAGCAGACAGTCAAGATGGAGTTTGGCTCGCTAACCAGCCAACGCCCCACCGGTCGTCATGTCATTGTCCCGTGGGTAGCCGAGGAGTTCCCGAACACTTTCTCAGACTGGCATTGCGAATTGACCGCCCTAGAGGTGGAACGGACGTACTGGGAAAAGGCAACGATCCTCCACGCCGAACACCACCGGCCGCCTGATCGTCCCATGCCTGTGCGTTACGCCCGACACTATTCCGACTTCGCCGCCATGGCGCTGCATCCAGCCGCACGCGGCGCGCTAGCACGCGATGACCTACGGGAAGAGGTAGTGACGTGGAAGGAGCGTTTCTTTCGGCAGGCTTGGGCACGCTATGATCTGGCCCGGCCCGGCACATTCCTGCTGGTGCCTCCGCCCAGCCGCATTTCGGAGCTGGAGTCCGACTACGCTGCGATGCGAGACATGTTCATCGCAACGCCGCCCCCTTTTGCTGAGATGCTGGCTACGCTTACCGAACAGGAACGGGCAATCAACGGAGATACCGTTACATGACCAAACCTGATTCTCTCGTAAAAAGTCTGTGCAGGTCGAATTAGAACAACCGTACCCTTGCCTGGGTACAATATACAGTCTCTGTTCCGTGTCCTACCCCAACATACGGTAGCGCTCACATGTGCTAAAGCGCTGGAACTTCCTCAAAACGGGTTTTTACGAGGGAATCAAACCTGGTCATCGTCAGAGGTGGCGCTCGTCTCACGAGGCCACGACGCATGCAGAGTCCTCTCCGCGGTGGCTTTAGCCTTTCTCGCGGAATATCTCGACGCTGGCGTGGCCGAGGATGCTGCCTTTGATGGGCACTTCGGGCTGGTGCTTGGCGCGACCGGACACGCCTTCGGGTGGCCCGTCGTTCGAGGCGGCTCCGGAGCGCTGGCGAGCTTACTCCGATGGCTAGTCCATCTCCAGCACCATCTGTTCTAAATCGAAATACTCGCCGTCAACGACCAGAGCCCGCCGTTCCGTGCCGCACCGCTCGAATCCCGCGGATGCGTAGAGCCCCTTTGCAGGCTCGTTAGTTCTCTCAACCCTGAGGCTGACAAGCTCAAGCCCGGGCATCTGGCCTGCGCGCTCCAGAGCTGCCCCGAGCAACGCCCGACCGTACCCCTTACCCTGATGCTCGACGGCTACGTGCATGCCGAAAATCCACGCCCAATGCATGCGCTTGGGCCCTTCTTCTCTTTGGAGCCCAATCGTACCGACGAGGCTTCCTTCAGCGAAACAGCCAAGGATAAAGGCGCCCGGAGAGTCCGAGGTCTTGCGAAGCCGGTCGGCGAAAGCGTCTACCGGCCGGTCGCGATTAAGGTCATACGAGGAGGCGAACGCCGTGGGATGCTCTTTTAGCGCTCTCAACCGGAGGATCCGGTATTCTGAACCGTCCGAGTCTAGCAGTTCACGGATTGTCACGGGAACCTCCGAGGTTTCATGGAGCAGCTTCCTGCCTATACATAGCCGAACCAGCCCCGAGGCCGCGCAAGGCACGCACGCAGTGGGCGACTTTTCAGAGGAGAGGGGATGCCGAATTAACCGGGCAGAGCCTAGTGGTCCGAAATGTTTGTAATGATTGGTTGATTGGCACGGGGGCTTTCCCCGCCATGCCTGGCTTTTGGAGACAGCCGCTGGGCAGTCCGGCTTTCCACCCGTCATTTCAAGGATGTTGGTCTACTAGGGCTTCTCGCGGAAGATCTCGACGCTCGCGTTAGCGAGGATGCTGCCCTTGATGGGCACCTCTGGCTTCTTGATCCGAACCTTTGTGGCCTCCACGTCGAGTCGATCGAGCACGTTCGTGGCGACCGTCTCCGCGAGACTCTCCAGCAGGTTGCGGCTGGGTCCCTCGATCACGTCCTTCACGATCCGGTACACGTTGGTGTAGCTGACGGTGTCGTCCAGGTCGTCAGAGAGGCCGGCCGGCCGAAGGTCTCGCTGCACCTCGACGTCGACGACGAAGCGTTGTCCCAACTCTTTCTCGGCGTCGTTGGCGCCGTGGAACCCGTAAAAAACCATTCCCTCAAGCTGAATTTTGTCAGTGGGCAAGGCTATACCTCCTGAGGGACGTAGCGTCCGGTCTCGCGGGCGAAGGCCAGCAGGCCCCTGGCGCGCTCGACGACCGGCACGTCGATCACCTTGCCGTCGAGAGAGGTCGAGCCCCGACCCTCTCGCTCCGCTTCTTCGAAGGCGGCGACGACACGAAGCGCGTGCTCGACCTCGGACTGGGTGGGCGAAAACGCGTCGTTGATTACGTCGACCTGGTCGGGGTGGATCGCGCACTTCCCGCGGAACCCGTAGCCGCGGGCGGTCTCGGCGTCGTGTCGTAGTTCTCCCAGGTCGCGGAACTTGAAGTATGGCGTATCGAGCGCCAAGACGCCGGCGGCCTTCGCGGCCACGCACACCGCGCTCCGAGCGAAGCCGACCTCCCTGTCGTCGTCCGTGCGTTCAATACCCATATCGTTGGTGAAGTCCTCGGCTCCGAAGGCGACGGCGGCCACGCGAGGCGACGCCGAGCATATCTCATAGGCGTGCACGACGGCTGAAGCGGTCTCGATCCACGGAATCAGCCGGGTCTGGCCATTCGGAACGCCGGCGGCCTCTTCGAGCCGTTCCATGATGGTCGAGATGCGCCGGACGTCCACCGCTTGGTCGATCTTGCCCACTGATATTCCGTACGTATGCGGGCCGATGGCCGCCTCCAGGTCATCTTCGATTAGCCCTGTGTCCAAGGCGTTCACCCGAGGCACGACCATTGGGCCCGCTGCGTCGAGCCTCGCCAAGAACGTCGCGACCGTCTGCCTGGCGTTCGCCTTTTCGGCCTCTGGCACGGAGTCTTCCATGTCTGGGATATAGGCGTCCGGCCGAAGGGAGAGGGCCTTCTCCAACATGTTGGGACGGTTGCCGGGGACGAACAGGAGGCTTCTCAGGAGGGTCATGACCACCCGTGGCAGGGTTCGGCATTGGAGCCGCACTAGAGCGCGAGTATACCACGAGGGCAGCCGTTCTCCGGTCCCTTTCGACATCGGAGAGGCGGGTCGGTTACACGGCGAGGCGCTCGTTGACAGCCCTATCGCCCCGTGCTATAACGCCGCCGTTGTGAGCCAGTCGACAGACACGTCACCCACCTACCCGAGACTGGAGATCATCGGGCTTACCGGTATTCCCGAGATCCGGCCGGGCGACGATCTGGGGCCTATGATCCTCCAGACCGCGTCGGCTCAGGGCACGCCCATCCAGGACGCGGACGTTGTGGTGGTTACACAGAAGATCGTCTCCAAGGCGGAGGGACGACTGGTGGAACTGTCGACCGTCGAACCGTCGAAGAAGGCGCTCCAGCTGGCGGAGGCAAGCGGTCGCGATCCGAGGATAGTCGAGCTAGTCCTACGCGAGAGTCGAGCGATCGTCAGGAAGGACCTCGCAAGAGGGATTCTGATAACAGAGACTTATCACGGTTTTGTGTGCGCCAACGCGGGCATCGACACGTCAAACGTCCCGGGCCACGAGACGGTGTCCCTTCTTCCTAAGGACCCGGATCGTTCGGCAGCCGCAATCCGCCGTTACCTTAGCGACGCCCTTCCCGGAACGGACCTTGCGGTCGTCGTGTCAGACACTTTCGGCCGGGCATGGCGTAACGGGCACGTCAACTTTGCCATCGGTGTCGCTGGGATGGAGCCCATGAAGGACTACCGGGGTACACACGACGCCCACGGCAAGGTGCTTCACGTTACGAGAATCGCGATAGCGGACGAGATCGCCGCGGCGTCAGAGATGGTGATGGCGAAATCAGACGGGATCCCCGTCGCCATCGTCCGGGGTGTGCCATTTGAAAGCGGCGAGGGCGGGGCGACGGCGCTGCTGCGCGAAAGGTCGACTGACTTGTTCCGCTAGGTACGCATTCTGGGGTCCCCTAGCGCCGTAAGAACACAGAAGCGCCACGGCCCGTTGAGGCGATCGTGGCGCTTCTCGATACTTCGGTCTAGCCTAAGGCCTACTCGTCCTCGGCTGTCCCTTCCTGTGCCCGCTGAGAACCCGTAGGGAAACGGGAGCCGCCGGCGAGCTGTTCTACCGAGACGTCGTAGCCCCACGCAGAGCCCTTGATGAAGTTCTGGAACTGCCGCTCCTCGTCGCACAAACGGCATACGCCTCGGCTGGTCGGGCCTGCCGAGCTATCAATGACCCATTGATGGCTGCAAGTAGGGGCCTCTGGGAGCTCCGTCCCGACATTGGTCCCCTCTGCCGAAGTCGATTTCGCCACTTTCTCAGTGACCTCCACTATACAATTCGCCAGTATCTCATACTTGATTCCCTCGTAAAAACCCGTTTTGAGGAAGTTCCAGCGCTTTAGCACATGTGAGCGCTACCGTATGTTGGGGTAGGACACGGAACAGAGACTGTATATTGTACCCAGGCAAGGGTACGGTTGTTCTAATTCGACCTGCACAGACCTTTTACGAGAGAATCATACTTGTTTTGGACATCCGACTGTACCAAGCGGATTCTGGCATGTCAAGGTACTTTGGCACCTATATCAACACAGATTGGGGGGTTAGCGACGATTCCCAACGCAGCAGGCGCCGGACCAAATTCGCCGCGAAACGAATTCACGCCGCGGTACGGCGCGAGCCGCGCTTCTTGGGTCGGCCGGGTCGCGGCCGTTCAAGGACCACGGTCCGTCTACGCGGGGTAGGCTCAATGTAGGTAACGTGGCCGCACTGAAAGCATTCGGCGTATCGGCCGAACATATCTTCTTTCGTTTCCATGTCGCCCTGGCACCGAGGGCACGATCTGAAGCCAACCATCGCATTCTCTCTCAAGATCGCTGAACGATATCGAAACCCTTCTTCGGAGCACGTGATTGTACCTTTGAAAAGGGGGGAATGTCAAGATTAACGTGCATTTGAGGGAGGGAAGTGCAAAAGAGCTAATGATAGTCACACCGCCTATCGGGGCGACTTCTATTGCAGCCTATTTCACCACAGTTAGAATGACGGGCTCGACTCGGCAACCACAAACAGGATTATCCAGCCGATGGTCATGAAGAGAGCAACGATTGTGGTGGCGAGGCCAGCTATAGGCATCCCTAACGACTGTTCTCGCTTACGAGCTTGGAAGAAGGAGACTGTCGCTAGCGGCAAACCTACTCCGAGACAGGGTATTGAGATGAACGCTCCGAGTATAGGGATGAAGGCGAACACAACCGCCACGATTCCGAGAATCATTCCTGCCACAGCCATTCTTCCTAACCTTTCCTTGCACTAAGGTCTGCTATCACGTGCTTCTGTGAATTGAAGCCGGGGGGCTCGACCAGTATCGACACAAGCGTGGCTGTAGCAGGAACCTCGAAGGTTATCCATCCCCGCACCTTCTTGTCCGTAGCCAGGGTCCCGACGCCGAGCGATGGCTCAGCATCCCCACTGTTGGTCCTGTCGTATATGAAGCTGTCGGTGTCCTGTACCTGGAAGTCCCAGTGACTATGGGAGACGTTGTCCACCAGCGCCTCCTGGGTTACGTCGATCGACACCAGCCGCATACCCGCTGCGGGCCTGCCTGACGCCGGGTCCACCACCCTGTTGACGGTGTAGCGGCTGTCCATCACCTGGACAGGGTCGAAACTCGAATCGGGCTCCGGTGTCGGCACGGGCCTGGTGACGAGTTGGCTCCGCCACTCCTTCATCGGCTCTGCGATCAACTGGTAGGGAACGGCGTAGAATGTGAGCGTCTGGAGGCTCCCAGCTGTATTGACCCCAAGCAGTTTGGCCTTGGGCATCGAGAAGAGCGGACCTCCGCTGTTGCCCGGGTTAAGCGGTGCCGAGTGGGCAATGAAGTCATGCCGCGTGCTGTGCGCATCGGCCGGAACGATCTTGCCGACCGTTATGGTCTGGCCCTCCGTGCCGCCGCGCGGGTATCCAACGGCGACGACATTTAGGTCAGGCGCCGGCGTGACCGGCTCCCATGGGATGGATACGAAGCTGGCGGCGCAGCATATAGCGAGCACCGCGATGTCCCGGTCGGCGTCCCACCCCAGGAGGAGGGCCTCGTAGCTGGTGCCGCCGGCGAGCTCGACGTCAAAAGCGCCGGCCCCGTCTATGACGTGGTGGTTCGTGGCGACGAAGGCCGTGCCGCCCTCCACGTCGAATATGAATCCGGAGCCCGAGCTGGCGAAGAAGAGCCCGTGACGCGCCACTACCTTGACGATGCTGGCTTCAAAGCGCTCGGCCAGTTCTTGGGGGCTGGAGACCGGCCCCGTCGGCCTGGGCGTAGGCGTTGCGGTGGCCGTCGGGGTTGGTGTAGCCGTAGGTTCGGGAGTCGCGGTGGCTGTGGGCATAGGCGTGGCCGTTTGAGGCGGCCCTGGCGTGTGCGTTGATGTGGGCACGGGTGTTAAGGTCGAATGTGGAGTCGGCGTCGTGGTTGCGGTGGGCTCAGGTATGGGCGTCGGGGTTTCTACCATGTAGCCCCGCCCGGCAATGACATCGTCCGGCGCGAGGCCGCGGTACGATCTGTGCATATAGTCCATCTGGTACCAGTCGCCGTTCTGCAGAGTTACTAGGGCGGCGCACTTGAGTTCGTCGGTGCGCCGCCCTGCCTCCCGGCTGGCCTCCTGGATGTCGAAGATGCGCGCGATCTTAGGGTCGGGACGGTACCTGATGTTGAAGTCGTGCTCAGCTCTTGCGAGCAGGTCGGGATTGTCGCACTCCAGCCTGGGGGTAGGCGTCGCGGCGGGCGTCGGAGATACGGAAACGGTGCCCGCGTCTAGTGCGTGGCCCTGGAGTAGCACTTGGCCCTGGAGCCGCTCGTCCACCCGAGCCTCGACGGTCGCCTCGATGTCGACGGGCGGTGGCGGGGCAGGAGTAACGAAGGCGACTTCCGCTCCGCAGTCCCCTTCGGCGGCCAGGGTCGTGACGGCGACCAGGGCGAAGAACACAACAAACCCGATGGATTGGCCCGTCCATCGGGTTGAGGGAAAGTGGGAGCCCCCTTGCGGCTTGGGGTTCAGCGTCTTTGCAGCGAGCTTTGCCCAGGATGTGGGCCGCAAGGAGACATGAAACGATTCTGAACCCAAGAGCCCACACCCCCCCATCCTCCGACGTGAAGTCGCCGGTAGACTCGCTGCAAAGCGTGGGCATCCTATTTCATGGTGATTCCCCTTGTCAAGTCCTTGCACACCTGATAGTGTCTTAGAGTAGCGTGTTGTGAAGCCATTTTTGGGTTGATAATGCGATTGATGTAACGGGATCAGAGGCCCATAGCGGCCCAGGAGGCCCAGTACCATCGACCAGCGGGAACTAGTTGATAACATCATAGATAAGGCGCTAAAGCAGCTGAATGGTAACAAGGATGCGGCTGCCACACGCCGGTGAGTGAAGGTCTGAGTTCCGAGCAGAGTTAGAACATTACGCCACGAAGGCTGACCTCGCTGCCCTCGAGACTCGTATTATCAGAGTGATGGCCAACCAGCTAGGGATCATATGCCATGAACTTGTTTATCGCCATACATGAGGCCAAGGTTACAGAGAGCGCAGTAGAGAAGGTGCGCTCTCTTGTGCCCAACGGCGTTTATGAGATTTCAGATCACGTTCTCCTGATACGAGGACCTTTTGAGAACGCGAGCGCTGTGAGTACTCTCCTGAACTTGGACAGCCACCCGGAAACCCCGCTGGTGGGGTTGGTGTTTAAGCTCAACGGTTCCTACTCCGGGTACTATTACAATAAGTTCGGCGAGTGGCTAAAAGAGGCCAAAGTTGGCTAACCCGAGCGACCTCATTTCTATAGTGGGAGAGGTAAGTGGTATCCGAGGGGAGATAAGCGGGCTGGCCACAAAGGAAGATGTTGCTGTCATAAGAACCCGCATCGACGCATTGGCTACGAAGGAAGAGGTCGCTGAGATAAGAACGCGGCAAGTCTCTCTTGCTAGCAAGGACCAACTCGCTGAGTTGAGGGGTGGCTACCGGACGTTTTTAGGGGTAGCGGCATTCGTAGCCATCCTGGTAGGCACTGCCGTTAACGTGGTCCTATATTTCCTACCACACTGACTAAGCTACCTTTCTGACCATCCAACGCATCATATCGGCCTGCCCCGTCCTCAGCTTCACCAGCGCCGTAGCTTGGAAGGCCAGTGCCGACATCATGGCGTGAAGGGTGATCTGCCGCAGCCCCCGAACACAGTGCCGCTCCAGCCGTCTCGACTCCTTCATCGACTTGAACACCCTCTCGATGGCCTGCCGCTTGGCGTAGAGGGCCTTCCACTCCGGCCCATCCCGCCTGATGGCCCCGAACAGCCTGACGTTTCTGGTGGGGTCCTCCCATACCTCCGTGTCGCAGTGGCGGATCCCGCCCCTCGTTGATCCGGTTAGGCGACATCCCTTGGGGTTGCAGCGGTACAGGTGGCCGCGTTCCGGGTCGCTCCTGACGTACTCCATAGGGATTTGTCCAAGGCAGGTCGGCACTCCCTTCTTGGTGTAGATGCCCTCGTACAGTTCGCCTCTAGCCTTGCGCCTGATGTGGATTATGGGCAGCGCATCCTTGCCGCGCAGGAACTCGTGGTTGGCCGCCGAGTCGTATCCGCGATCCGCGATAACGACGGATGGGTGGAACCAGGGGTACAGGCTCTCCGTTTTGGCGAATACCGTAGGCATCTCCGGGGAGTCGTTTCGACTAGCAGTGGTGACGACGTGGGCGAGAGGAAGCCCGTAGTTGGCGTCGGCAATCATATGTACCTTGTAGCCGTGCCGCCACTCCTTGCCGCCGCTCTTGGCCTGGGTGCTGTTCTTCGCTGTCCAGGACGCCTGCGGGTCGCTGATTCGCGTACGGTTGGGCGCGCAGTGGCTCCGAACTGTGGTCGCGTCCACCGCCGTCTCCTTGCCCAGGTCCGGCAGCAACGCCTTTATCTGGCCCGTGAGCTGAGCGAAGCACAGTTCCACGAGGTCTGAGTGACGGGACAGTCGTAGTATGAAGCGGTTGAAGGTGGTGCGGTGCGGCAGGGTGCCGAATCCGCAAAGGATGCGGAAGGCCGGGTCGTCCTCCAGTCGTCGGATCAGGGCGTTGGTGTGGGGCAGGTTTAGAACGAAGGAACCGACGTAGGCGCGCCAGAGGGCCTTGAGCGGGTATCCCTGCCTGCCGGTGGGCCGGTACTCCTGAAGCCTCGCCAGGAGCGCCGAGTCGTCCAGGCTGGCGAATATCTCCGCAAGCAGGCCCAGGAGGTCTTGAGCGAATCTCGTCTGACGGTTACAATGCTGCAACGCCACTTGGAAATACACTTCCTTGTGGTGGAAACCGCCATGGGATTGCCGTCCCTGGCGGTTTCATATTTTGTAGCTATATTATATCTGAATTCGCACGGTAGTTCTAGTGTTTGGGGGCGGAAAAAGCCGGTTTTGAGGGACTGCTATAATCTGGCTAAACAAAAAGTAAATGCCCGATGTCAGTCGGGCATTTACGAGAGTCCGGCGGGGATAACACCGGGGCCGATTACTTAGCCCCATTTTACTCCCCTTAATGGGGTGCGTCAACTCTCTACCGGGCATCTCGGAAAGAGAGAGAATGTCGTGGGAATCTTTGAAGGACTGGTCGCGTTCGGACTCTGGGAGGGGGGCAAGGCGCTGGTCTTGCGGTGGTGCGAATCACGGCGCCAGCGTATAGCAGAGGAGAAGGCCCGTCAGCTGGAACAATGGAAGGCCGCCGAGGCGTGGGGTAAATGGCAGGCGATGTTCCCTGATGAAGAGTGGACGCCATTCGTGGCAAGCCCCTAGATACGGGCTTAGGCTCCCTCAGGAGTTTTGCACTTCCCTGGCATTTGAGAGGGAAGTGCAAAACTGCTGATGAACAGGGCGGTCCTATGAATGAGCGTGCCTAAGCATCTAGCCGCCGGACCTTCGGTGGGTTCTGGGCTAGTGGTTCAACTTTTTTGTATTGATGGGTAGAGTGACTTTAGCTTGATGCGCGCATCCTCGGTAGTGAAGCGCCAATCCACTCGTATCACATCCCGGTTGCGTTGATTCTGCCAAGCATTGACCTCGCCGCGCAGGATGTCTTGATTGGCAATCCGTCGGTCCAGGCACTGTAGAGCCAGCACACCGATCTCTATCTCCGCCATATTCAACCAACTCCCGTGTTTGGGAGTGTAGTGTATCTCCAGTCGCTCAGCTATACGCCTCGCCTCAGCAGGCTCGAATGCCTCGTATAGCGAGGACAGCTTGTGAGTGTTGAGATTGTCCATTACCAGCACGATCCGGTCTCTGTCGGGGTAGTCCTCGTCGACCAGTTTCTTTATCACATGCGCCCAGTCCACCTTCGTGCGACGCTCTCTGACCTCGACTCGGCGCCATCCGTCCAAGGGTGCAAACAGCATGAACAGGCTGCTCGCTCCATTGCGCTCGTATTCGTAGTCGTATGCCGCCGATAAGCCGGGCGCTGCGGGACGCGGCACTCGCGTCTCCTTGACTTGCTGTTTGCTCGTCTCATCCATGCACACCAGAACCTCATTCCCATCGTACGGCCGTTGGTAGACCTCCAGTACGTCTTCCATCGCGCACACAAACTCCGCGCTCTGACCGGGCGGGATGCACCAACTCTGCTTCAGCCACGGCTTCAGTTCGTTTTTTTAAGCGCCTGGCGAACCGTCTCGGTGCTGATGGTCTCGACTATCTCACACTCGACCAACTGGTCAGCCAACAGCTTCAGGGTCCAACTGGCACGCCCCTCCGGCGGTTCCCCGCAGGCCATCGCTATCAACCGTGCTTCACCTTCGCCGTCCAGTCTCTTTTGACGCCGACGCAGTTGCTTTTTGCGATTCAGCGCAGACTCGACCCCCTCCTCTACACAGCGCTTGCGTATTCGCTCGACCGTTGACTGTCCCACACCGAGCGCGCTGGTGATGTCCGCGTCCTTCATTCCCCCGTCCGAGCGTGACTCATCGCTCATCAGCAGAATGCGCGCATGGGTCTGTTTGTACGCCGCAGCCCGACCGCGTGAGACCAAGGCGTTGAGTTCCTGTTGGAGGTACCCTCAAAAAGTGTGTAAACGGTCAGGCGGTGTACCCTCTCTCTGAACAACATGGGCTCAAGGCCCAAGAGAGGAGATAGACCGTCCATGAGGAAGGAAAGCACTGAGAGTAGGTCGGAGTCAAGGCCGGAGTGGGAGCAGTTGGAGGATTGGGTGCGAAGCCAGGTCCAGAGGCTGATCCAGGAGTTGCTGGAGGAGGAGGTGACGGCGTTTCTGGGAAGGGCGAATTCGGCGCTCAGATCCGACTCGGACAACGATACCGGCTATCGGAACGGATACGGCAGAGCCCGGAGGCTTACGCTGAGTTCGGGAACGATACAGCTGAGGCGGCCGCGAGTCCGCGATACCGAGGAGCAGTTCGAGAGCCGGCTGCTGCCGCTGTTCGTCAACAGGACCAGGAAGGTTGCTGAGTTGATCCCCGAGCTGTACCTGCACGGTCTATCCGAAGGCGACTTCGATCTGGCTTTGCGGGGGCTGCTGGGAGAGGACGCACCGGTATCGGCGAGCACGGTGGCCCGGTTGAAGGATAAGTGGAACGATGAGCTTGCCCAATGGCGCAGCCGGCCCCTCGATGACCTGGAAGTGGTCTACATGTGGGTGGATGGAGTCTACGTCAAGGCTGGTCTTGAGAAGGAGAAGGCGGCGGTACTGGTGGTGATGGCGGCCCTGAGCGACGGGAGCAAGGTGGTGGTGAGCGCTGTTCCCGGATACAGGGAGTCCACAGAGAACTGGTCCGAGGTGCTCAGGGACATCAAGCGCCGGGGCTTGAGCTGCCCGAGGCTGGTGGTTGGAGACGGACACCTGGGCATCTGGGGAGCTCTGCGCAACGTCTATCCGCAGGCGGCAGAGCAACGCTGCTGGAACCACAAGATCGTAAACGTGCTCGCCAAGCTTCCAAAGCGACAACAGGACCAGGCCAAGCTCATGCTGCGTACTATCCCCTACGCGCCGACTCGGACAGAGGCTGAGCGGCTCAGGACGGTGTTCACCAGGTGGTGCGGCGACCATTCCTACGAGGCGGCCTCAGAGGCCTTGGAGCGGGACTGGGACCGCATGGTCACCTTCTATGACTTCCCAAAGGAGCACTGGGGGCACCTTCGCACGACGAACCCGGTAGAATCACCCTTCGCGGCCCTCAGGCTTCGGACCGATGCCGCCAAGCGCTACAAGAGGGTCGATCGGGCGATAGCGGTGATCTGGAAAATGTTGATGGTCGCCGAACAGCGCTTCAGGCGTCTGAAGGCCCCTGAGTTGATCGAAGACGTCTATCTCGGTGCGCAGTATGCGGATGGAATCGCCATTGAATCAACGGCTGAGAAGGTCGCCGCCTGATGTCGTTTACACACCTATTGACGTAACCTCTCCTGTTGTTCGTCGGTAGTCAGTCTGATACGGTACCTCTTGGTAGACATCATGGTTCCTCCTCGGTTCAACGTTACAATTGAACCCCCAAGAGGAACAATGACTATCATGGTATTCATTTCAATGATGTTGGACCACTAGTCGAACTTCTGAATTATAAACGGTAGTCCCGAAACTGCTCTGCAAGCTGATTGTTTGCAAAGAGGAAGCGAGCGAATGGCCTAGGTGTGGTTTGCCAGAGCAATTCTAGGGCTGACCACTTCTTCAATAACTGTAAGAGAACCTTGATTCCCTCGTAAAAACCCGTTTTGAGGAAGTTCCAGCGCTTTAGCACATGTGAGCGCTACCGTATGTTGGGGTAGGACACGGAACAGAGACTGTATATTGTACCCAGGCAAGGGTACGGTTGTTCTAATTCGACCTGCACAGACTTTTTACGAGAGAATCAACCTTTGATGGACGTTCTTCACCACTGGTCAGGAAGATAATCCCAACACGCTCACGGATAATGATATCCTTCTCCGCCGCCACCTTTAGCATTCGTTTGTTACAACTCAGTGCAAGCCACTCCTTTTCACCTGCTTTTGTTAACCAGAATTCATCGTCGCGCCCTCCCCACGACATACCTACTAGAGAACGAGCGTCGTACCCCACTGCGGCGAGGGCATTCGGCACTCCCGTTCCTATGTCCTCATCGCACAGCAGAATCAAGCAGCGACCCTGTCCGCATATTGCAAGGCCGTCTCAATGAGGGCGGTGTCCATTTCAAAGTCTTTCGCGATGAAATTTATGCGTAGGCCAGACTTGAATCGCTTGTGGATTGCTTGCACAGTCACTCCGCGTCCCTTAATGACCGGCAGTCCCGCGCTTAGTCTAGGATCAACGACGATGGGCACTGTCTTACCAACTGGGAACCACCGCGCTGCTAACTTATCGTCATACTCAATTTGGTCGACTGTTTCACTCCGCAGCAGCCCCGGCAACGTCGATTGTCCAGGGGTGTCTAGGGCCGGGAAGCTGTCTACCGAACCACCACTGCTCAGAAAATGAACAATGTGACCGCCTAGTGCCTCTAGCTTCATGTGAGCAAATGGGTACTCTATGGCCCATTCCTGCTGAGCGTTCGTATAGGCGATTCGCACCTTCTGGAACGACACTCTCTTTCCACTCTTACGAAGTCGTCCAGCAACCATGATCTGATTCTCTCGTAAAAAGTCTGTGCAGGTCGAATTAGAACAACCGTACCCTTGCCTGGGTACAATATACAGTCTCTGTTCCGTGTCCTACCCCAACATACGGTAGCGCTCACATGTGCTAAAGCGCTGGAACTTCCTCAAAACGGGTTTTTACGAGGGAATCATGATCTCTATCATCTGGAGGAAAGAAACCATGTCGCGATTGTCAGATGGAAACAGAGGCGGAACTTCGCGACCCTCAACTGTGTATCCGAATAGCCAGTTCTTGACTGTGCTGGTAGAGACTTTCGCTAGATGCGCGGCCTCAACAAAACTGTACATTGACTCGGTCCGCCAGCCGTTCAAAGGCTCATGCCCGTTGGTCACCTGAAACATGACGAACTAACCTCCATCGTGCTAGAATCCAATCAGATGTCTCAGATGCAAAGTGCCGCTGAGGCGGTAGACTGGGATTAATTCTTTTCCCCGGTCTCATCACCGGGTAGTCGCCCCGATAGTAGTCGGGGCGATTGCTATTGGGGCCCTAGTGGTACGAAATTTTTGAAATGAGGGTTAGCCTGGATTGGCGAGACCTCACGGCAACAGTGAGTCCCTTCCCGTCAGGGGGAAGGTTAGGATGGGAGCGTCGCGCAGTATTCTCGTTACCCTTCATTGCTAGGATGTCAGTCTACTAGTGTCCTGAGTTATGAACTCATTGCAAAAGTACTTGCTGGGGTGTACCCTCCACGAAACGCTCATGGAGGTCACCATGGCCATCGGACGCCCCATTCCTCCCTTGCACCTTTCCTCCGACGAACGCGAGAGCCTTGAGCGCTGGAAGCGGCGTCCAACCACTGCCCAGGCGCTGGCTCTGCGATCCCGGATCATTCTCCGTTGCTCCGAGGGCAAGACCAATACCGTCGTGGCCGGGGAGATCGGTCTGGCCAAGCAAACGGTGGGGAAGTGGCGGGCCCGGTTCATCGAACGCCGCCTCGACGGCCTGCTTGACGAGCCGCGGCCCGGCGGCCCACGCTCCATCACGGACACCGATGTGGAGCGGGTCGTGACCCTCACCCTGGAGACGACGCCGGCGGATGCAACCCACTGGAGCACGCGCTCCATGGCTGCGCGTACCGGCCTGAGTCAGAGCGCCATCAGCCGTATCTGGCGGGCCTTTGCCTTGCAGCCGCATCGGACCGAGACGTTCAAACTTTCGTCTGACCCTCTGTTCATCGAGAAGGTCCGTGACATCGTGGGGCTCTACCTCAACCCACCCCAGCGGGCTCTGGTCCTGTGTGTCGACGAGAAGTCCCAGATCCAGGCCCTCGACCGGACGGCCCCGCTGTTGCCCATGCGCCCGGGGCAGATCGAGCGCCGGACCCATGACTACCGTCGTCATGGTACGACCTCTCTCTTCGCCGCCCTCGACGTGAAGGCGGGAGAGGTCATCGGCGCCTGCCACCGTCGGCACCGGTCCACGGAGTTCCGGCGCTTCCTCGACCGGGTCGATGCGACCGTACCCCCGGACCTCGACGTGCACCTTATCCTGGACAACTACGCCACCCACAAGACCCCCGCCATCCAGCGCTGGCTGGCCCGGCGGCCGCGCTATCACCTGCACTTCACCCCCACCAGCAGCTCTTGGCTGAACCAGGTGGAGCGCTGGTTCGCGGTGCTGACAGAGAAGCAACTGCGCTGCGGGGTGTTCCGCAGCACTCGGGAACTGGAGCAAGCCATCGAACAGTACATTGACCAGCACAACGCTGCCTCAAAGCCCTTCATCTGGACCAAAACCGCAGACCAACTACTAGCTACCATCGCCCGATTTTGTCATCGGATTCATAACTCAGGACACTAGTTTACCATAAGTCTATCTGGTCGCCGATCCAGCGGATGTTCCGGGGATACTCGGCGAGGCTGGCAGCAGCCATATCCCCCAAACCGGGCTTAAATCCGCCCCGAAACACTAGAACTACCGTGCGAATTCAGATATAATGTGACTACGAAATATGAAACCGCCAGGGGAGGGTATCTCCTGGCGGTTTCGACCACAAGGAAGTGCATTTCCAAGTGGCGTTACAGCATTATAATCGTCAGACAGGATCCGCTCAAGACCTCCTAAGCCTACTTGCGGAGATATTCGCCACCCTTGACGACTCTGCGCTTCTGGCGAGGCTTCAGGAGTACCGGCCCACCGGCAGGCAGGGAGACCCTCTCAAGGCCCTCTGGCGCGCCTACGTCGGTTCCTTCGTTCTAAACCTGCCCCACACCAACGCCCTGATCCGACGACTGGAGGACGACGACGGCTTCCGCCTTCTCTGCGGATTCGGCACCCTACCGCATCGCACCACCTTCAACCGCTTCATACTACGATTGTCCCGTCACTCAGACCTCGTGGAACTGTGCTTCGCTCAGCTCACGGGCCAGATAAAGGCGTTGCTGCCGGACCTGGGCGAGGAGACGGCCGTGGATTCGACCACAGTTCGGAGCCACTGCGCGCCCAGCCGTAAGCCCATCAGTGACCCGCAGGCGTCCTGGACAGCGAAGAACAGCACACAGGCCAAGAGAGGCGGCAAGGAGTGGAGGCACGGCTACAAGGTACATATGATTGCCGACGTCAACTACGGGCTTCCTCTCGCCCACGTCGTCACCACTGCTAGTCGAAACGACTCCCCGGAGCTGCCTACGGTATTCGCCAAAACGGAGAGCCTGTACCCCTGGTTCCACCCATCCGTCGTTATCGCGGATCGCGGGTACGACTCGGCGGCCAACCACAAGTTCCTGCGGGGCAAGGATGCGGTGCCCATAATCCACATTAGACGCAATCCTAGAGGCGCACTGTTCGAGGGCATCTACACCGAGAAGGGAGTGCCGACCTGTCTGGGACAAATCCCGATGGAGTTCGTCAGGAGCGACCAGGAACGCGGCCACCTGTACCGCTGCAACCCCGAGGGATGTCGCCTAGCCGGATCAATGAGGGGCGGGATTCGCCACTGCGACACGGAGGTATGGGAGGACCCCACCAGGAACATCAGGCTGTTCGGGGTCATCAGGCGGGACGGGCCGGAGTGGAAGGCCCTGTACACCAAGCGGCAGGCCATCGAGAGGGTGTTCAAGTCGATGAAGGAGTCGAGACGGCTGGAGCGGCACTGTGTCCGGGGGCTGCGGCAGATCACCCTTCACGCCATGATGTCGGCACTAGCCTTTCAAGCTACGGCGCTGGTGAAGCTGAGGACCGGGCAGGCCGAGATGATGCGTTGGATGGTCAGGAAGGTAGCTTAGCCTGCCCCTTTCTTACCGGTAGGTCCTCTCGATGGTAGGTGTATTCATGGTCATGGTCCTCCTGGGCCTCTAATGCCCCATGCGCGCTCTGGCGCGGCGTTCTGCCCGATTCCGAGGGGCAGGTAGCGGCTGTGCCTTTGTGAAGTCAATCTCCGCCTGCGGAGGCAGCTGAAATGTGAACTGCGTCCGATTGTTCGAGTTGGTGACGGCAAAGTCGCCAGCGCAGATGATGTCCATGCCGATGAGGACATCTCCGCCTCTGAAGCTGCTGCGGCCGGCCTCAACCTCCTTCATCACAGCGCTATTTGGCAGCGCTATGTCAACGAGATAGACATCCGTCTCGTCTGGTTCGTCGTCGGTGCCGGCATGAAATATCTGTGACCTGCCTATCGGTTTGAGCCCACATTGATCGATCACCTTTTGGGTGATCGCGCTGCCAGTCGCCCCCGTATCCCAGACGGCCCCGAACTCGGGGAACGTTGCAGAGTCGGTGCCTACGGGGCCGACCCTGCAAGGACTCCATAGGACATTGGCCAGCCCACGTGCCGTACTTGTGAAAGCCAGAGTCCTCGGCGGCACTAGATTCTCGCGTAGTGTGTGAACTTTCGAGTATATGCATCAGGGCCGGGGCTAACGGGCTGGACAAGGAACGTTCCGAGCTCGTGGCCGCTCTTCACGGTCTCAGTGACAGCCTGGATCTGGCTGTCGTAGTCGCCAAGGATCTCACCGCCCTTGATGACAATGACCCTGCCGTCGTACTGTTCCACCAACTCGTCCTGATGCTTCAAGTAGTAGTGGAAATCCTTTGCCAATATACTCTGGTCCGTCATGTCCGCCTCGCTGTCCTTCGTTAGTAGGGGGTGGTGGACCTACGTCCCACAGGGGGGACTCTGGACATTCATTGCTCGACGCTCCTTTTCACTGTGCTGCCATTCGTACCCTCCCTGGCTATAGTAGCGGGCCGGTAGCCTACCACCCTACACACGGTTGTGACAAGTCGCGCGTCACCACCGCAAGGAGGCGAGCCACTGCCAGACGGGCGGGACGAAAGCGGCGTTCGTCACCGCGCCTTTTTGTGGTACGATGGCCCCGACTCTGCCACGAGTCCCTGCCTGTGCCGGGTTGTGAGTTCAAGCTGTGGGCGACCTTTCGCGCCTCCTTGCGGCTCATGACCCAGGGCAGACTTGTGGCAGAGGAAGCCCACGCCGCAAGGAGGCTCCTCTGTGAACGCCCGCAAGATCTTCTCGTTGATATTTGTCGTCCTGTTCGCCGTCGCAACTCTGGCCGCCGAAGGGGACTGCGAAACCCGTAACACCCCCGACACCCCCGAAAGGCCAAGGCCCACGGCGACCCCGACCGTCAGTGTCGCCGACATCAGGGATATGGTGATCTCCTCCATCGAGGGCTACCCGAGAGTTAGGGAGGCCGCCATCAGTCAGGACGGCAACCAGCTCAGCCTCGTGATCATCGTCGACTACGCGACAGACCCAAATTACGCCCAGGAACTCGGGGACAACTTCGTACGGCTGGCAAAGAGCTTTCTGAAGGATGGAGTGCCGGGAAAGCAGATAGGGAGGGGCAGGTACGACTACTTGATCGGCGTCTACCATCCCAACGAACAAGAGGTGGCCCTGGGAGCCAAGGCTAGCAGCGCCGACCGGATCAGCTGGTGAAGAAGCCCTAGCCGCAGTGGCTCAGGAGGCTAGCTCAGGAGTTTTGCACTTCCCTCGCATTTGAGGGAAGTGCAAAACTCCTGATGATAGTCACACCGCTGCTGGCTCGACTTCGCAAGGGCGACCACGCATCACGGCGTCCTCCTAATCCTCACAGGTGAAAACCAGTTGGTCGAACCGATACTCCGGTTGAAGCACCAGTATATCCCAGTCGATCCATACTCGATCATTTGATTCTCTGTTCGCTGACCGAAGGTCATGTGGGTAAACCTTCACGCGTATCGCACCGTTATTGGACTCTGGCGTCAATATCCTGATGTAGTCCCCGGGCTCCAATGTCCCTGAGAAACGCGGGTCTAAGCCCAAATCCACCGAAGGGATGACTATGCAGCAGCGGAACGGGCGATAGGGGCAAGGGAGGGCGATGGTCCGGGCACGATTTGGGGTAGAGGGAGGCCGGTGTTTGTCTTCAGTTGCCGCGGGGAGACTTTGTGACCGTCTGCGAATGCTGGTCAGGGCGAGATAGCGGGGAGAGGACGCAGCAAGAGGCACTCGCAGACCGGACTGGCGCGAGTTCGCGGGGACGTTCGGTTGGCCGGATGGCGGCCGGTTGCCGCCGCCGCCGTCAGGCAGGGAGTGGCAGGGCGCGCAATCGGGCCAGGGCACGATCGAACTGGGCTTCCCAAGGCCAGCGCTGTGGCAGATGCAGTGTGAGGCGGCGCGCCGAGCGGGTGATCCGTCCGGCCAGGGAGAAGAACCGCCGCCGGAGGGTCTTGGTGGTCACCACCTGCTCGCCCAGACCGATGCGCGCTGTCCAGCGGGCGATGTTGTGGGCCATCACCTGTACCGCCAGCCAGGCGGCGTTGGCGGCGAAGCGGCCCGAGGGGAGATGGTTCAACCCCACACCGTGCTTGAGGTCTCGGATGGCATTCTCGATCTCGGCGTGGCGGCGATGGTCGGCCTCCAGTTCGAGCATCTCCCCGTCCCGGTCGGTGATGAAGCCGTGATAGCTGTAGGTGGCGAAGAGGGCCAGCTGGGAACCGGGCGTGGGCTTCACACGCCGGACGATGAGCCGCACCGGCGCGGCGTCAGGTTCACTCTGGAAGGGAGTGCAGGTGGTCTCGGCCACATCGGCGGCGCCGTCCATCCAGTAAGGAATCGGCGTCCAGGCATCTTCGGGTATCGCCTCGATGAGATTGTGCAGGCTTTTATGCTGGCGGATGGTGATGGAGAAGCGGACATCCATCTTGCGGCAGACGGATACCACGCCATGAGTGTAGAACCCGCTGTCGGCCCGTAGCGTGAGTCGTCCGTTGGCCCCGGCGTAGCGCACCCGTCCCACCGTCTCCCGCAGGAAGTGGGCGGCGCCGCGGGCGGTGTTGGCCCGGCCCTCGCGCAGCCGGGACATCAGCACGTCTCCGGTGCCGGCGGCGATGGCCAGCAGTGGGTGGTAGCCCCGCTTGCCGGTATAGCCGTGGTGGCGGGCGCCCTCCTTGGCCAGTCCGTAGGTCTCGCAGATGGTGGAATCGAGGTCGATGGTGAACGGCGCGTCGCCGGGTCCGGCCCCAGCGGCCCAGGCCCGGGCCAGCAGCTCCCGGCTCACCCGGTCCAGCTGGCGGACGTGGCCCCACCGGAAGCTGCGCAGGAAGGTGCCCAGGGTGGATGGCGCCTTGACCGTGCCGCCCAGGGTGCAGGCCGTCCCCCCGGTGCGCAACACATCAGCGTCGTCGATGCAGTCGCCGCCAGCCATGGCTGAGGCCACCAGGGTCATCAGCTTGTCTCCGGTGTTGGCCCGCCCCGGCGCGCCGCCCAGGTCAAGGTGATGGTCAACGAGTTCCCGCAGGCCCAGATGCCGGGCGAGGGTGGCCGGCAGGAGCAGACCGGCATTGGCCACCAGGCGGTGATCGTCAAAGACGATACGGATACGGTCGGGCTGGTTGCGTGGTAGCATCTATTGGGTGCTCCTTCTCTGGGACTGTTTTGCTGTCACAAAACCATTATCCCAGATTCAGAAGAGCACCCTCTGGCCACTTCAGGATGCTAACCCGACGCCCTCCCTCGGTGGATTCGGGCTAAGTTTTGGAGCGTGCTTGGAGATATGCCCCAGTAGGTTTCTTCATTCAGCCGCAGGCGTTCGCAAAAAAGGAATGCCTTTAGGGCCTGCTCGACGGTTGGCGTCGGTGTTGGTTCGACAATCGATTCAGTCGTCGGTGGCGGAGTCGGCGTGGGCTCGGGTGTCGGGGCAGGCGTTGCGTTCGGGTCGGGAGTCGGCGTCGGTGCTCGGGTGACGCCCTGAACCTTCGCGTCCACCTCGTTAATCGGGATGGCAAAGCCGATGCCCGCTATTGGCCGGCCCTGGCTGTCTTCTTCCAGTCGTGACACCACAACGCCCACGACCTCGCCGTCCGTGTTCACCAGCGGGCCGCCGCTGTTTCCGGGGTTAAGTGCCGCGTCGGTCTGAAGCAGGTTGTCTCGCTTGGCCGACACGATCCCGACGTTGACTGTTGGCTCATCGCCCAACATACGCCCGAGCGGGTAGCCGATGGCAATTACCTCCTCTCCCAACCGCACGCTCTCAGAGTCGCCGATGGGTATGGCCGTATAGTGCCCTCGGGCCTCTATCTGGGACGTGGGCGAGGTCTAGGCTGCGGTGCGTGAAGGTGACTCGCCCGCGTAGCCGCTTGCCGGATAGCAGCTCGATGGTGACGCTTTTGGCCCCGCCGACGACGTGACGGTTCGTGACGACGAGACCGTCCGGGCTGATGATGAAGCCGGTCCCTGCACCAAGTGGGGATATGATCTTGACGACACCCGGCAGGACCCTGTCGACCACGTCGGCGACGGTCCCGCCGCCACTCAGCAGTCGGCCAGGAGGTGATCCCGGTTCTGAGGCAGGTGTGGACTCGGATGTGGAAGAGACAGCTGGCGTTGGCTCTGGCCCTGCAGGATCGTTACGGGTTTCGCAGTCCCCTTCGGCGGCCAGAGTTGCGACGGCGGCCAGGATGACAAGTATAAACGGGGAGAGCTTGCGGGCGTTCACAGAGGTGCCTCCCTCGTAATCCTGCAGATGGCTTTCTCACTTGATATAATGACGTCAAAAGGAAACATACGGAGGGCGTCATGAATCAGCAACATGCGCGTGCACAGCTTGAAGAATCTGAAGGGCAAGAGACTGGGACTCTACCTCAAACGGGGACTCCGGGATCTTCCGGGCAAGTAGACCTATCAAGGTTTCCAGTTTTTCGGATGATAACTCGTGGGGATGTGCTCCGAGTTTCTGGTCAGGGTGCTCTGGATGATCTAGACAGGGCACAAGCCCGGCTACTACGAATGCGATCGCGTCCGTGAGCGGTGTCCCGACCGGTTCGAACATCTCCTCCGCCATTGTTCCTGTACCTCCTGATACCCTACTCATCAATCCAGTAGAGAGCGCCTTTCCACCTCTGCTGCTCGTAAGCACCTCGGTCTCTCGAACCGGCTCATGGCGCTCGCGCTCGCCGCCGGTCTGTCTATGCCTCGGTCTCCAACGACTACCCGCATCGTCGGATCGTCGGCCGACCGTTCAGCGTCGTTGGTATCCTCGTAGCCTGCCAGACGACTGTATACCGACTGCCTGAGAAGGCCCACCAATCGGTGCTGCACGTTACGACCGCCCCGAGTCTCCTGCAAACACTCACTCACCGTCTCCGTCAGTCCCAGCGCATCATCCAACTCGCGACAGGCCAACAGTCCGGCGTCTGAGGTAATAGTGGCGCCGTGGAACTCCAATCGTATGCGGTGGTCGAAACGGAGCTTGGCGCAGACGTTCGTGCTTTCACCCATTGGGTGCCTCCAGAGCGGATACGTTATAAAGAACTAAAGCAGTCGTTCACGACCAGTCTAGCACTCATGACAAGCACTGCGCTCGGCTATTCGGCTACATCAGGTAGCTCTGTTGCTGATTACGGCACGTCCTGCAGGGTTGATATGGGAAATGTGGGCTTACACGGTCTCGACGAACCTGTCTTCGCCACCCGCAACCAGCGCATGAAGCCAGTCTGGGCCATAGAGACTCCTACCGTACAGTAGGAGTCCGCCTAGCGTACCCGGCACCACTTCTCGGTCCGTCCGAATGAACCGGTGCAGTTCCCCATCGCCTTTTGCGGTCAGGACAAGCCAATCGTTTTCGGCCTTGTCCTTAGCCCGAATCCACCGAGGGAGGGCGTCGGGTTAGCATCCTGAAGTGGCCAGAGGGTGCTCTTCTGAATCTGGGATAATGGTTTTGTAACAGCAAAACAGTCCCAGAGAAGGAGCACCCAATAGATGCTACCACGCAACCAGCCCGACCGTATCCGTATCGTCTTTGACGATCACCGCCTGGTGGCCAATGCCGGTCTGCTCCTGCCGGCCACCCTCGCCCGGCATCTGGGCCTGCGGGAACTCGTTGACCATCACCTTGACCTGGGCGGCGCGCCGGGGCGGGCCAACACCGGAGACAAGCTGATGACCCTGGTGGCCTCAGCCATGGCCGGCGGCGACTGCATCGACGACGCTGATGTGTTGCGCACCGGGGGGACGGCCTGCACCCTGGGCGGCACGGTCAAGGCGCCATCCACCCTGGGCACCTTCCTGGGCAGCTTCCGGTGGGGCCACGTCCGCCAGCTGGACCGGGTGAGCCGGGAGCTGCTGGCCCGGGCCTGGGCCGCTGGGGCCGGACCCGGCGACGCGCCGTTCACCATCGACCTCGATTCCACCATCTGCGAGACCTACGGACTGGCCAAGGAGGGCGCCCGCCACCACGGCTATACCGGCAAGCGGGGCTACCACCCACTGCTGGCCATCGCCGCCGGCACCGGAGACGTGCTGATGTCCCGGCTGCGCGAGGGCCGGGCCAACACCGCCCGCGGCGCCGCCCACTTCCTGCGGGAGACGGTGGGACGGGTGCGCTACGCCGGGGCCAACGGACGACTCACGCTACGGGCCGACAGCGGGTTCTACACTCATGGCGTGGTATCCGTCTGCCGCAAGATGGATGTCCGCTTCTCCATCACCATCCGCCAGCATAAAAGCCTGCACAATCTCATCGAGGCGATACCCGAAGATGCCTGGACGCCGATTCCTTACTGGATGGACGGCGCCGCCGATGTGGCCGAGACCACCTGCACTCCCTTCCAGAGTGAACCTGACGCCGCGCCGGTGCGGCTCATCGTCCGGCGTGTGAAGCCCACGCCCGGTTCCCAGCTGGCCCTCTTCGCCACCTACAGCTATCACGGCTTCATCACCGACCGGGACGGGGAGATGCTCGAACTGGAGGCCGACCATCGCCGCCACGCCGAGATCGAGAATGCCATCCGAGACCTCAAGCACGGTGTGGGGTTGAACCATCTCCCCTCGGGCCGCTTCGCCGCCAACGCCGCCTGGCTGGCGGTACAGGTGATGGCCCACAACATCGCCCGCTGGACAGCGCGCATCGGTCTGGGCGAGCAGGTGGTGACCACCAAGACCCTCCGGCGGCGGTTCTTCTCCCTGGCCGGACGGATCACCCGCTCGGCGCGCCGCCTCACACTGCATCTGCCACAGCGCTGGCCTTGGGAAGCCCAGTTCGATCGTGCCCTGGCCCGATTGCGCGCCCTGCCACTCCCTGCCTGACGGCGGCGGCGGCAACCGGCCGCCATCCGGCCAACCGAACGTCCCCGCGAACTCGCGCCAGTCCGGTCTGCGAGTGCCTCTTGCTGTGTCCTCTCCCCGCTATCTCGCCCTGACCAACATTCGCAGACGGTCACAAAGTCTCCCCGCGGCAACTGAAGACAAACACCGGCCCCCCTCTACCCCAAATCGTGCCCGGACCATCGCCCTCCCTTGCCCCTATCGCCCGTTCCGCTGCTGCATAGTCATCCCTTCGGTGGATTTGGGCTTAGAAACTATCTCAAAATCTGAACCACAAATGCATTGATCGGTTTCTAGGACGATTCGTATGGTTTCTCCAAAAGCATCGGGAGGGACCGCATGGGGAAACAAGAGACGCTAGAGACCATCTGGGAAGTACCGGACGAGCTTTGGGAACGGATCGAACCTATCATCCTGGAGGAAGACCCGCCCAAAGCCCGGGGCCGCAAGCGCTCTGACCCACGACAGATGCTCAACGGCATCATCTTCCGGCTGCGCAGCGGGTGCCAATGGAACCGATTGCCGAAAGAGCTTGGGGACGACAGCACCATTCATCGCACCTTTCAACGGTGGGTGGGGACGGGCGTCTTGCACCGAATGTGGGGAGCCCTGGTGGAGGGGTGCGAAGAGTTGGATGGCGTGGACTGGGAATGGCAGGCGGCAGACGGAGCCATGGGCAAGGCACGTTTTGGGGGGACCTGATTGGGCCCAACCCTACGGACCGTGGCAAGGCTGGTACCAAGCGCAGTCTCCTTGTGGATGGAGAGGGCGGCCCCTTGAGCATTGTGGTTGCGGGAGCAAACGTGCACGATGCCAAGCTGTTGGAGGCGACCCTGGACGCCATTGTGGTCGAACGACCACAGCCCACCGAGGAGGAACCCCAACACCTGTGTCTGGACAAAGGGTATGACAATCCTTCAGGCCGTGGGGCTGCCGCCGGACACGGCTATAGGGAGCACATCCGACGCATCGGCGAGGAGAAGCTGGACGCCTCTGGCGACAAGCGGTATCCGGCGCGCCGGTGGGTTGTGGAACGGACGCTGGCATGGCTCTCCAAGTGCCGTGCGGTCCTGGTCCGGTACGACAAGAAGGCAGCGAACTACCTCGGTGTGTTACAGCTCGCATGTGCGCTCCTGTGGTTCCGGCGACAGTGGCGTCTGGCCATTTTGAGATAGTTACTTAGAGTGCCGCCACTTATCTTCAACTTCTTCGAACGAGGAGTCGACGCGGTATGCAAAGCTCATGGAGTATCCTCCGAAAACCAGGTCTTTGGATACGCCGAGCAAGGAAGGACCGTCGATATCCTCCGGTGAATAGCCGACCTCCTCGTGGAGCTCCCGGTGGAACGTTTCGAAGAAGGGATTGGACTGCTCGAAGTCCGACGCTTCCATGTATCCTGAGGGCAGGTTCTTGACCACCGTCCCAAATCCGCGTCTGCTGTGTATCTCGGGAGCGTCCTTAACGCCGGTAACGACGCCTTCTCGGCACTCGAGGACACCGCTGGCGCTCATCGGGTCGAACCGCCTCGATATCTTGCCCTCGATGTCCGCTCTTACGAACGAGTACGGTATGCCGTCCCACACGATGGTCGCGCCGTCGACGGTAGCACTGAACTCTCTCGCGTAGGCTATTCGATCATTGTACGCCAACCGTTCGGCGACTTCGTCTGCCGCTCGGCGCTCTGCCTCTGTTAACCGCAGGCGCGTTTCCGAGCGACTATGGGACAAGCGGAGCGATAGGTCTCCGCTCTCGATCGGCGGATCAAACGGAAAGATCTCGACTTCGCGTGTCACAAGTGTTTGTCGCGCTCACCCGAAATAGATGTCAGCCGGGCGCCGTGAGCATCATCGTAGGTAGGGTGCGGTCGCAGGTTATCCGTCTGCAATCGCTGCGACGAAGGGATCTCCGCTTTCTAGTCGAAGAATCGCAGTACAGCCTCTGCACCCCAGTAGCTGGCAAGCGCCACTGGGACGTATTTCATCAACTTCCCCAGCAAGCAAGCGACGATGAATCTTTTGGCCGAATATCCCAGCGACCCGGACGCCAGGCCAGCGAAGTCCATAAACGGGTTGGGGGTCGCGGCTAGGAGGAAAACGGTCAGGAACCCATGGCGGCGCATCCACCTCTCGGACCTTGAATACCACTTGCTATCGGCCATGATACGGTCCACGCTCGAACGAGCGCTGGCTCCAGCAATGTAGGCTGTGAACTCCCCAATTGTCGAGCCCGTGCCACCGGCAATTCCTACCAACACGGGGTTCCAGGTCGTGGCGCCGATTATCACCGTTGCAATCCCAGGCACGGGAAGAACGATCGTCGCACTGCCGATTGCGTTCGCCAGTAGGATTCCGAGGTACCCAGCCGCGCTCAGGTCTTCGACCCTGTCTCGATACAGTAGGGCGCCGAGGGAGATGGCGGCTACTATCGCGACTGCCAGCCCCAGGAGTAGAACGTCGCGACGGTTGAGCCTTCGTTTCGAAGGCTCCGAGGCGCTGGGGACGGTGCGCTGGCCGGCTTGAACGGTTTCGGTTTCGGTGTCGTTCACTTCTGGCGCCACAGCCTATCCCGACGGCGGCGTAGCCCACACGTTACAAACGTACTATTGGCACATAGTAGCACGCCTATCGACCATTGGTTCGGATTGTGTTGACCCACCATTACCGACTGTGCTACTTTGAGCACACTACTTGCGGGGAACAACACCAAAACACCCAGAAGAGTACGATTTCCTTGTATAACGTGTACAGCCAGTGAGCTTTTTCGGATGGTTCCGTGACGTGGCCAACGAGCAGGTCCCGGCCTACGCTGTCTTCGACGACTACCGGTACACCCAGCGGATAGCCGTTTGGGTTCGCTGGTTCCTAATCGCCGTGTGGTTATCCCTTCACAACTACAGGGCCGAGATACCGGAACTCTCGCTGACTTCAGACTTCGTCGCGATGAACCTGCTGGTCATCTCGGTAGGGATACTCAACGCCTACCTCCATTGGAGAATCGTGACCGACAGGCCCCTCACCTTGCCATACGTCATTGCCATGAGCGCCATGGACCTGGCGATAATCACGATCGGCATATCGATAACCTCAGCGTTCCGCAATACGTTTTTCGTCCTCTACTACCCGGCCCTGCTTGGACTGGCGTTGGTCTCTCCGTCCAGGCGCCTCACCTTCGGCGTGACGGCGGTGGTCGCTGTTTCGTATGCGGCCATCAGCTTCGGAATGGCCGAACCGCCGATTATCGCTGAGAAGGAAGAGAGAATCCTGATTATCAGAATCGCCACCATGTTCGCGGTCGTCGCTGTCGCGCAGCTGATGGCGCGGATCGAGCTCGACCGCCGGCGTCAGGCGGTCGAGGCGGAGCAGGAGCGGGCCGCGGAGACCCTTGAGCTCCAAAGGAAGGCTCAGGAAGCCGAGCTGGCAGCGCAGACAGAACGGAGCCGCATCGCCCGAGAGATCCACGATGGCATAGCGCAGTCGATCTATGCGCTGAGCCTCAACCTCGAGACGTGCGCCGACCTTGCCGAGCAAGTCGAGGGCCCTCTACACGACCAGCTTGAAAAACTGGTACCGCTGGCCAAGAAGACCCTGCTCGAGTCTCGTCACTATATCTACGACCTGAAACCTCTACTCGCCGGAGAACGCGACATAGCGGCGATCGCCGAGAATCAGGTGAGGGAGTTTCGGACCGTCGCGGGAATCCCTATCCAGCTCGAAGTCCAGGGTGAGCCGGTGGAGGTTTCGGTGTCCGTCGCCTCGGCCTTCTACCGAATCCTCCAAGAAGCCCTGGCGAACGTCTTGAAACACGCCAGCGCGTCCAAAGTAGACATTGGGCTGGAATACGAGCGAGAACGCATTCGTCTGTCCGTGCGGGACGACGGAGTCGGTCTCGAGACCGACGGAATGCGCACTGGATATGGACTACAGAACATGCGCCAGCGGGCAGAAGAGCTGGCGGGGTGCTTCGGCATCGCCGGAACCCCAGGCGGAGGGACGAGAATCAACGTCGAGCTGCCGGCACAAGGAGTTGAAGCATGAAACCTATCAAGGTGATGATCGTCGACGACCACGAGGTTGTCCGCCTGGGGCTGAAGGCCGCGGTCGAGCCGGAAGCCGACATCGACGTCGTCGCTGACACAGGCGACGCCAAGGCGGCTTTGAGGGAGGCCGAGTTCAGCCGGCCGGACGTCGTCCTCATGGACGTGCGGATGCCGGGGCTAGACGGCATACAGGCCTGTCGGATGCTCCGAGAGGTCTTGCCCGAGACCAAGGTGGTGATGCTTACCAGCTATAGCGACGAGCAGGCGGTCATGGCCTCCATCATGGCCGGTGCGTCTGGCTACCTGCTGAAGAACACGCGGCGGGCGGAGCTGCTGAACGCCGTCAGGTCGGCCGCCGCAGGCGAGTCTCTGCTCGACCCCGGCGTAACGGCACGGGTTCTAGCGCGACTGCGCGAGCTGAGCGTGAAAGAGGAAGACCGGGAGGTCGCCCTCCTTTCGGAACGAGAGAAAGAGGTCCTCGCTTTAGTGGCGCAAGGCCTCACGAACAAAGAGATCGCCGCACAACTCATTATCGGCGAGAACACCGCGCGCAACCACGTTAGCCGCATCCTCGACAAGCTCGACATGAGCCGCCGCAGCGAGGCGGCTGCCTTTGCCGTCGAGCATGGCCTAGCCGGCGACAAACGCGAGCGCGGGTAGCCTCAAAACCGACCGACCAGTCCCTCTTCTCGAACTTCGCCGGCAGCAGCGGCTCGAGACAGCCCGTATATCGCTGCACCCTGAGCCCCGACCCCTAGCCCCTAGCCCCCTTCTTCTGGTACCCGTACCACGACAATTGGTTACTTTCGACCCTGTTGTCCTATGACGCCCTCCGGCAGAATCGTCGCATTACGAAGAAGGAGGTGCAGATGTGGGACTAATATCGCGCATCCTGATGGTCTTCAAGATGAAGGCGAACTCCGCCGTAGACCGGATGGAAGACCCGCGTCAATTGGTCGACTACGCCTACGAGCAGCAACATGAGCTGCTGCGCAAGACCAAGCAAGGCCTTGTCGAGGTGGCCACGTCCAAGGTCCGGCTCGAGCGGCAAGCCAGCAGCCTCCGTACTCAGGTGCCACAGCTCGAAGACAAGGCCGCGCGGGCTCTGAAGGCGAGTCGGCCGGACCTGGCGCGGATCGCCCTCGAGCGGAAGCAGACCATTCTGTCCGAGCTCGAGCAGCTCGATCTCCAGGTGGTCGAGGTCGCGGGCGAAGAGCAGCGACTGACCCAAACCGAGCAGCAGCTGGCGGCGCGAATCGAGGAGTTTCGGACGCGTCGCGATGCGATCTCTGCCCGGTACACCGCGGCCCAGGCCCAGGTCCGGGTGACAGAGGCGCTGTCCGGCGTCTCCGGAGAGTTCGCCGAGCTCGGCATGGCCCTGGGCCGTGCCGCCGAGAAGACCGAGCGGATGCAGGCGCGGGCGAGCGCCATCGGCTCGCTTTTCGAGGTCGGGTCTCTGGCCCTGCCGGAGCATGGGACGGACCCGATAGAACGAGAGTTGAGCCAGGGAATGGCCGATCAAGCGGTCGAACAGGAGCTGGCCGCCCTTGAGGCCAAGCTCGGGATGTCGGGAACGCCTCCCGCCCTCGAAAGCGGCAAGGACGACGAAAACGCCCGACCAGGCGACCCTAAGAAATAGAGCGATAGCATTCGAAAGAGGAGGTATCAAATGCGTTGTCAAACTTGCGACAAAGAGAATGCGCCGTCGAGTTCCTTTTGCACGAACTGTGGCGCGTCCCTAACGAAGAAGACTAAGTCACGCGAAAAGCAAGAGAAGATGGACCGTGTGTCGCTCGAGAATGCCGCTGAGCCACGTGGCCGGGACATCGTCGACGAAAGGCCCAACGTGTTCCGCAGCTTCATGGAGCGGACCGAGGACCTCGTCCAAGGTCAACAAGTGATCATCGCCGCACGGTGGGTCCTAGTGGTCGCCGGCCTGACGCTGGCCCTGATCCACCCGGACCAGGATGGAATCGCCGATCTGCGCGTCATGATCGTGGTGATCCTCGGCCTCGCGGGAGCCAACTTCTACCTGCACACCCAGGTGCTCATGAAGCGACCGGCCCTGGCGCGGGTTGTGTACGGCGCCAGTGTCGCCGACCTGGTGGCCATCACTTTGATTGTTTTGGCCCAGGGCGGATTCGGTTCGGATACCTACGTCTTCTACTTCCCGGCCATCCTGGCTTTTTCGGTGGCCTTTGGGACCCAGATGACGTTCGTTTTCGCCGGCTCGGCCATCGCGATCTACGGACTTACCGCCGTATCTACTTACAGCGGCGATAACCCGGAGGTCATCATGGTGCGCCTCCTGATGCTGGCGGCGGTAGCTTTCTGCGGCACGGCGTACTGGAGGATAGAACGACAGCGTCGAGAAGCGGCTGAGCAGGCCCGAGAGAGCTTGAAGGCCCAGCTGCGTTAGCCGGTGTAGCGCTCCGAAGGCCACGTCGCCATTCCGAAACTCAACAAAAGGAGTCAATGCAATGAACGACATCCGTAGCACAGGACAAGAATCGGCTGAAGACGTCTTTTTCGGCCAAGTTGTGACGATCTGGGCCCGTTGGTTCCTGATAGCGGCGGGCGTCCTGCTGACCCTCTGGGTGACCCAGGACCCCGGCCAGCTTGCGGTCGCCATCGTACCAGTGGTGGTGCTCGTCGCAGTCAACTTTTACCTGCACGGCAGGTACATTACCGAACGGCCTGCCAACTCAAAACTGGTCATGGCCGTCGGCATCGTGGACCTGGCTGTAATCACGGCGGCCGTCCTCGTCTGGCCGGGGGGCAAGGGCTTCTTCAGTCCCTTCTACGTGCTCTACTTCCCCGTGCTGCTCTCCTTCGCGTTCGTCATGCCAAGAAAGGTCACGATCGCCTTTACGGCGGTCGCGCTCGCGGCTTACTTGGGCACGGTGTTAGTCGCGGAGGTGATATACGAGCCCCACTCACTCTATCCGTCGGCGGCGACGAGCGTCGAGGTCGGCGTACGAAGGTCGTTGTCGGGGCAGACCGTGGATGAAAAGACCATCGCCGCGACGGTCAAGGAGAAGACGAAGGACGAGGTAGGGCTGTACATGCTAACGACCGCCGGGCTGGGCGACGAGAAGATCGACGTGATAAAGGTCCTCGTCATGCGCCTGATCACTCTCGCGGCGATGGGTGGTCTCGGTACCTACTACTGGCGGATCCAGCGTGACCGGCGGCGCGACGCTGCGGGTGAGACACCCGGAGTCGGCGAGAACGCGGGGTCCGGGACTGACCCGTCGACAGCCCATTTGGCCGGCGCCACGGGCGGGCCGGCAACCTCGTAGAGCCTGTGCTGAGTCATCCTGAGGTAGCCCACATGAACGCAATCCTGCGAAGGCTGGTACTAGTGGTTCAACTTTTTTGTATTGATGGGTAGAGTGACTTTAGTTTGATGCGCGCATCCTCGGTAGTGAAGCGCCAATCCACTCGTATCACATCCCGGTTGCGTTGATTCTGCCAAGCATTGACCTCGCCGCGCAGGATGTCTTGATTGGCAATCCGTCGGTCCAGGCACTGTCGAGCCAGCACACCGATCTCTATCTCCGCCATATTCAACCAACTCCCGTGTTTGGGAGTGTAGTGTATCTCCAGTCGCTCAGCTATACGCCTCGCCTCAGCAGGCTCGAATGCCTCGTATAGCGAGGACAGCTTGTGAGTGTTGAGATTGTCCATTACCAGCACGATCCGGTCTCTGTCGGGGTAGTCCTCGTCGACCAGTTTCTTTATCACATGCGCCCAGTCCACCTTCGTGCGACGCTCTCTGACCTCGACTCGGCGCCATCCGTCCAACGGTGCAAACAGCATGAACAGGCTGCTCACTCCATTGCGCTCGTATTCGTAGTCGTATGCCGCCGATAAGCCGGGCGCTGCGGGACGCGGCACTCGCGTCTCCTTGACTTGCTGTTTGCTCGTCTCATCCATGCACACCAGAACCTCATTCCCATCGTACGGCCGTTGGTAGACCTCCAGTACGTCTTCCATCGCGCACACAAACTCCGCGCTCTGACCGGGCGGGATGCACCAACTCTGCTTCAGCCACGGCTTCAGTTCGTTTTTTTAAGCGCCTGGCGAACCGTCTCGGTGCTGATGGTCTCGACTATCTCACACTCGACCAACTGGTCAGCCAACAGCTTCAGGGTCCAACTGGCACGCCCCTCCGGCGGTTCCCCGCAGGCCATCGCTATCAACCGTGCTTCACCTTCGCCGTCCAGTCTCTTTTGACGCCGACGCAGTTGCTTTTTGCGATTCAGCGCAGACTCGACCCCCTCCTCTACACAGCGCTTGCGTATTCGCTCGACCGTTGACTGTCCCACACCGAGCGCGCTGGTGATGTCCGCGTCCTTCATTCCCCCGTCCGAGCGTGACTCATCGCTCATCAGCAGAATGCGCGCATGGGTCTGTTTGTACGCCGCAGCCCGACCGCGTGAGACCAAGGCGTTGAGTTCCTGTTGTTCGTCGGTAGTCAGTCTGATACGGTACCTCTTGGTAGACATCATGGTTCCTCCTCGGTTCAACGTTACGATTGAACCCCCAAGAGGAACAATGACTATCATGGTCTTCATTTCAATGATGTTGGACCACTAGTGGTGAAGGTATGGGTGAACGCGTTGCTGGCTCCTGCGGAAGACCCGCGCCAGGTGTTCGAGATCGCCCACAAGAAGCAACGCTCACTGCTCTCAAAGGTGCGCCAAGCGCAGATCAGAGTAGCGTCGTCGAAGCAACAGCTACGAAACAAGACCGTGTTTGCGAGGGAGAAGCTGCCCCAACTGGAAGGGCAGGCGCGCAAGGCCCTGAAGGCCGGCCGAGAGGACCAGGCGCGCCTCGCCCTCCAACTCAAACAGGTCGCGGCGGGCGAGCTGGGCCATCTCGAAGAACAGGTCGAGCACTTGCAGCAAGAAGAAGAGGTGCTGACTCTGGTAGAGCAAAGGCTAGCCTCTCAAATCGAAGCGTTCTTCGCCCGACAGGAGGTGTTGGCCGCCCGCTACAGCAGAGCAGAGGCCCAGGTCACGATAACAGAAGCTCTGAGTGGCGTATCGGAGGAGCTGGCGGACCTTGGACTGTCTCTGGAGCGAGCTGAAGACCGAACGGAGCAGATGCAATCCAGGGCGGCTGCAATCGAAGAGCTGGTCGATCTGGGAATCCTCGAGAGCCCGGCACTCCAGACTGAACGAGCCGCCCTTCCTGAGCTGGCCCGCTCAGAGGACTCGGAAGCCGTCGAAGGGGAGCTCGAGGCGCTCAAACTCCAAGTCGAAGAAGTGTAGAGACGCCCCGGTGGAGAGGGCCAGGGTGAGGGCAACAGTCCGAAGTCGTCGAGTCGATGGTAATCAGCGACGCTTTTCGTGCGTCAGCGCAACCACCCTCACCTCATTCCTCTCCCATCAAGGGAGAGGAGGTAAGTCAGCTCCCCACCTTGCTGTCGGCCTAGGCGAAACGTACGATCAATCGTTTGCTGGCTCGGCCTCCCCTCCATCTTCCTCGCCGGTGAGACCCGACAGCTTTTGCAGCACCCGTTCGAATCCCAACCTTGCGGTATACCGGATTAGCTGAGTGAGAGCCGTGAGCTGACGTCGTTGCTCTTCAACCGCGTCCGCCAGCTCTTCGACCATCAGCTCCAGCCACTTCTGGTATTCAACGTTCTCCAGCAGCAGTGCCTGCCTTGACAGCGCCGCCTCTACTCGCACGACGAGGTCGGCGATCGGCACCGGCTTCGTGACGTAGTCGTAGGCGCCTTTCCGCATGGCCTCGACGCCCGTAGCTATGTCCCCTACCGCGCTCACCATTATCACGGCGACCTGAGGGTGCTGGTCCACGATTTCGGGCAAGAGCTCCATGCCGGATTTCCCGGGCATCATGATGTCCAGTAGGACGAGGTCGACGTCTTCTCCGGCTAGGACGGCGGATGCCTGGTCTGCATCCGCCGCCTTTAGGCACTCGAAGCCTTGCTGGCCTAACCCTGCGGAGAAGAGCTCCCGGATGTCCATTTCGTCGTCTACGACCAGAATGCGCTGTGAACCGTTAGCCCGAATCCACCGAGGGAGGGCGTCGGGTTAGCATCCTGAAGAGGCCAGAGGGTGCTCTTCTGAATCTGGGATAATGGTTTTGTAGCAGCAAAACAGTCCCAGAGAAGGAGCACCCAATAGATGCTACCACGCAACCAGCCCGACCGTATCCGTATCGTCTTTGACGATCACCGCCTGGTGGCCAATGCCGGTCTGCTCCTGCCGGCCACCCTCGCCCGGCATCTGGGCCTGCGGGAACTCGTTGACCATCACCTTGACCTGGGCGGCGCGCCGGGGCGGGCCAACACCGGAGACAAGCTGATGACCCTGGTGGCCTCAGCCATGGCCGGCGGCGACTGCATCGACGACGCTGATGTGTTGCGCACCGGGGGGACGGCCTGCACCCTGGGCGGCACGGTCAAGGCGCCATCCACCCTGGGCACCTTCCTGCGCAGCTTCCGGTGGGGCCACGTCCGCCAGCTGGACCGGGTGAGCCGGGAGCTGCTGGCCCGGGCCTGGGCCGCTGGGGCCGGACCCGGCGACGCGCCGTTCACCATCGACCTCGATTCCACCATCTGCGAGACCTACGGACTGGCCAAGGAGGGCGCCCGCCACCACGGCTATACCGGCAAGCGGGGCTACCACCCACTGCTGGCCATCGCCGCCGGCACCGGAGACGTGCTGATGTCCCGGCTGCGCGAGGGCCGGGCCAACACCGCCCGCGGCGCCGCCCACTTCCTGCGGGAGACGGTGGGACGGGTGCGCTACGCCGGGGCCAACGGACGACTCACGCTACGGGCCGACAGCGGGTTCTACACTCATGGCGTGGTATCCGTCTGCCGCAAGATGGATGTCCGCTTCTCCATCACCATCCGCCAGCATAAAAGCCTGCACAATCTCATCGAGGCGATACCCGAAGATGCCTGGACGCCGATTCCTTACTGGATGGACGGCGCCGCCGATGTGGCCGAGACCACCTGCACTCCCTTCCAGAGTGAACCTGACGCCGCGCCGGTGCGGCTCATCGTCCGGCGTGTGAAGCCCACGCCCGGTTCCCAGCTGGCCCTCTTCGCCACCTACAGCTATCACGGCTTCATCACCGACCGGGACGGGGAGATGCTCGAACTGGAGGCCGACCATCGCCGCCACGCCGAGATCGAGAATGCCATCCGAGACCTCAAGCACGGTGTGGGGTTGAACCATCTCCCCTCGGGCCGCTTCGCCGCCAACGCCGCCTGGCTGGCGGTACAGGTGATGGCCCACAACATCGCCCGCTGGACAGCGCGCATCGGTCTGGGCGAGCAGGTGGTGACCACCAAGACCCTCCGGCGGCGGTTCTTCTCCCTGGCCGGACGGATCACCCGCTCGGCGCGCCGCCTCACACTGCATCTGCCACAGCGCTGGCCTTGGGAAGCCCAGTTCGATCGTGCCCTGGCCCGATTGCGCGCCCTGCCACTCCCTGCCTGACGGCGGCGGCGGCAACCGGCCGCCATCCGGCCAACCGAACGTCCCCGCGAACTCGCGCCAGTCCGGTCTGCGAGTGCCTCTTGCTGTGTCCTCTCCCCGCTATCTCGCCCTGACCAACATTCGCAGACGGTCACAAAGTCTCCCCGCGGCAACTGAAGACAAACACCGGCCCCCCTCTACCCCAAATCGTGCCCGGACCATCGCCCTCCCTTGCCCCTATCGCCCGTTCCGCTGCTGCATAGTCATCCCTTCGGTGGATTTGGGGTTAGTCATAGCCTTTTCTCTGACTGCACGACTCCTCTAGACTCGGCAAATCGATTATACACCTCACGTATGTCTTGCAAGCTGGAGAGGGCTTAGGATAGTCCCGCTCTGGGACGGCTACGTGCCGTGTGTAATCACGTAGACCGTTTCCGTCTGGAAGTCCAGGGCCTCTGCAGTCAGGCCGAGTCGGTCGATCACCGGATTGAGAAAGCGCTCGTAGTATGCCCGCATCCCTTTGCGCTTGCCGCTCAGCGTCTCGACCGGGAAGGAAACCGCCGCATACTTGTAGCGGAGTCGACCAAGGAGCCGCTCGAAGGCGCCCTTCTCCTGCTGCTCCAGGCACGGGGCCGATTTAGAAGCAGGACCAGGTCCGCCTCCAGATCGCTCTCAGCGCCAAGGACGTCCCGGCACTCGGCCGCCGGTGGGCGGTCGACGCGTGCGAAGAAGGCGTTGATGGCATTGATGAGTCGGCTATCGATGTCGATTGCGGAGTATCGGACGTTTGCTCCGAGGACCATCCAGGGCAGAGCGAAGGGATTCAGGCCACAAGCCAGGTCGAGTACGGTCGCCGGCTGACCGACTACGTCGAACAGCGACCGGTAGAACTCCTCGAGAAACCCCATTCTCTCGGCGGTCGACGGGTGTAGGTTTAGAATGGCGCCGCACATTCGACGGAGGTCGTCTTCAGGCGGCGGGGCCGGCAGCGACGCTAGGGAGTCATCGATCTTGTCGAAGTCGACTTGCCCGAGATAGGCGCCATGGACCTGGTGCAGCTTTCGCTTCGACGCCTTGAGAGCCTGACCGGGCGTTTCGAAGCGCTCCACCGACCACTCGGCGATGCGTTCCAGCGCGTCTTGGCAGATGTGACGGTACTTGCGGGTCTGAAGGAGCTCATCGACGATTTCGTCACTGGATACGGTTGGCATAGGGGTCGGACCGCAGACTATGGTGCGTTAGCGGTATCGTTCCGCCTCACTTCCGCTCTCAAAGCGTCCATCAGCCGAGCGTAGAAGCGAACGTTGTGGATCGTCGCCAGCCTATACGCCAGGTGGTCGTCGACGTTGAATAGGTGGTGGAGATACGCCCTCGAGTAGCGGGTGCAGCAGAGGCAATCGCAGCCCTCGTCGATCGGTCTTTTCTCCTTGACGTTGCGGCCGTCGTCTATGTATATGCGCTCGTAGAGTGTGTCGCCCGAGCCGAGTTTGGGCTCACCGCCAGGGTACACGTACAGCCTTTTGTGTCTTGCGTCGCGGGTCGGTATGACGCAGTCGAATATCAGGTATCCCGCCTTGAAGGCCGCGACCACATTCTCCGGCTTGCCGATGCCGAGCGCGTGCTTCGGGACTCCCGCCGGAACCAACTCCGAGACGTACTCGACTGTCTCGACCAGTCCGCCGTCGGTGTCGATGGGCCACCCCCCGAAGCCGAAGCCGTCGAACCCGATTTCCAGGAGTTGTTCCGCGCACGTGCGCCGTAGCTCGTGGCTGCTCCCTCCCTGGATGACCGCGAAAAGCAACGGGTCGTATCCGTCACGGCGACCGTTGTCCTTCAGACGCTTCAGCTCGCCCTTGCATCTCGCGGCCCACTCGATGGTGTGCTCGACGCTTTGTCGCTGGATTTCGGGCGACGAGTCAGGGTGTGTGCAATGATCGAGACAAAAGATCACGTCCGAGCCCATCTGGAACTGCTTCCGGACGCACGTCTCAGGCGTGAGATTCCGTTTGCGCTCTCTTCGGTCGAACCTGTACGAGAACCCATCCTTCGAGACGTTCGCCAGCGGCGGCGACCCTGCTGTGAGCGAGAAAACCTGGAACCCGCCGGAGTCGGAGAAGACCGGGCCGGCCCAGTCGATGAAGCTGTGGATGCCACCCAGCGTCGAGATCACCGACGAGCCTGGCCGGGACGCCAGGTGCACCGTGTTGACCATCAAGCCCGCGACGCCGCACGCGACAGAGTCCGCAGAGTCGAGAGCTCTAACCGCCCCCCGAGTCGCACCGGGAAGGAAGGCCGGCAACTCCAGGTCGCCGTGGCCCGTTCTGAGCGTCCTCATCTTGGGTCGTCCGCCACGCGAGCTACATCTCCAGGAAGTTTCGAAGAATGTCCTTGCCCACCTTCGTCATGATCGATTCGGGGTGGAACTGGATGCCCTCGACCGGGTAGGTCTTGTGCCTCACGCCCATGATGATGTCGTTGTCCGTCCATGCCGTGACTTCGAGCTCCTCCGGAAGGTCGTCTTTGTAGACGGCCAGCGAGTGGTACCGGATCGCCTCGAAAGGGTCCTGGATGCCTTGGAAAAGCCGCCGTCTGTCGTGGTGGACCATGGACATCTTGCCGTGCATGATCTCCCCCGCCGGCCCAACCGAGCCTCCATAGGCGTGGCCGACGCACTGGTGGCCCAGGCACACGCCCAGCGTCGGGGTCCGGCTGCCGAACTCGCGGATTACGTCGCTAGATATGCCCGCCTTCTCAGGGGTGCACGGCCCCGGAGAAACGACGATCCTCTCCGGCTGCATTGCTGCGATATCCTCGACCGTGGTCTCGTCGTTTCGGACGACCTTGACGTCGGCGCCAAGCTCGCATAGGTACTGGTAGAGGTTGTACGTGAAGCTGTCGTAGTTGTCGAGTAGCAAAATCATTTTACTCACCCTCCGCCTGGTCGATGGCCCGCATAAGCGCCCTCGCCTTGGCGACCGTCTCCTCGTACTCCTGTTCGACGTCACTGTCGGCCACGATGCCGCCGCCCGCTTGAACGTAGGCTACGCCGTCCTTGACGACCATCGTGCGCAGCAGGATCGCCGTGTCCATGTTCCCTGAGAACGTGAAGTAGCCTGTTGCGCCGCCGTAAGGCCCGCGCTTGTCGGGCTCGAGCTCCGCGATGATCTCCATGGCGCGAATCTTGGGCGCCCCTGACAACGTTCCCGCAGGGAAGCACGATCTGAGCGCGTCGTAGCAGTCCAGACCGTCCGCGAGCTCACCGGTCACGTGGGACACCAGGTGCATCACGTGAGAGTACCGCTCGATCTCCATGAGCTCGGTGACGTTGACCGTGCCGGGCCGGCTGACCCGACCCACGTCGTTGCGACCAAGATCTACGAGCATTATGTGCTCCGCCCGCTCTTTCTCGCTGGAAGTCAGCTCTCGCTCTAGCTCCGCGTCCTCTTCTGGAGTCGAGCCCCGAGGTCGTGTGCCCGCGATCGGGTGGTAGTCGAGGTGGCCGTCGATCGACCTAACCAGCATCTCGGGCGAGGCGCCTACTACCTGGAAGTCGTCCAGCTGCAGGTAGAACATGTACGGCGACGGGTTGATCCCTCGTAGCGCCCGATATATCTGAAACGGGTGCGCTGAGGTCTCCCGGCTAAACCTCTGCGCGTAGACCACCTGGATGCAGTCGCCGGCGTAGATGTAGTCGATTATCCGCCTTACGGCAGCGTCGTAGTGCTCACGCGTCTGGTTCGAGGTTACCGCGCCTGGTGCGTGATCGTCGCCCAGCGAGCCAGTGGGCGGCGGCAACTTGACCGGTTGCTCGAGCCTTGCGGCTAGTTCGTCGATCCGGCCGACGGCGTCGGCGTAGGCGCGCTCCACGTCTTTGTCGAGATGGGCGTGGCTGACGATGCGAATCTTATGGCGGACGTGGTCGAAGACCAGAAACGTCGACGTGAGCATGAAGACCGATTCCGGAAGGCCGAGGGCGTCGGTATCCGGGGACGGCAAGCGCTCGAAGTAGTTGACCGACTCGTAGCCGAGGTACCCAACCGCGCCGCCATTGAAGCGCGCGCCGTCTTCTGGGTCCGCGACCTCCATCGGCGCCAGTGCCTCCTGGACGGGGACCAGCGGGTCGACGGCGCCGTGCGTCTGACCGGGACCGGTCTTGATGACGTCATAGGGCTCGGTGCCCAGAAAGCTATACCGGGCGATGCGCTCGCCTCCCTCGACACTCTCTAACAGGAACGAGTACGGCGGTCGGGCGATCTTCAGGTAGGCCGATACCGGAGTTTCGAGGTCGGCATTGATCTCTCTGTAGATGGGCACTATGTTGCCCTGGTCCGCGAGCTTTTCGACCTCATCCAACGTCGGATGGTATGTAGGCATGGCGTCAGTCACCTGCATCCGGCAGGACCAACCCGACACGGCGTTTGACCTCGTCGAGCTTGGGCTCGCTGACGGCGCGGGCCTGGTCAGCGCCGCGGGCGAGCAATCGGTCGAGCTCGGCGGTGTCGTCCGCTACCTCCTGATAGCGCTGGCGAATCGGGGTCAGCTCTTCAATCACCACTTCGGCGACCCGCGCTTTCAGGTCGCCATAGCCTCGAGCGTCCGCGAAGCCGGCCTCCACCTCTTCATCGCTTTTGCCCACGATCGCCTGGTAGATGCGGAGAAGGTTGTCTACGCCAGCTTTCGCGGGGTCCTCGGAGAAAACGATGTCACTTCCCGAATCGGTCACCGCCCGCTTGATGGACCGCTCAATCTCCTTGGGGTCGTCAAGCATACCCACCGCATGGCCCCGGATGTCCGAGAAGGTCTTCGACATCTTGACCGTCGGATCGTTAAGGCCCATAACCCGAGCTCCCGTATCCGGTATCACCGGCTCCGGTACTACGAAGGTTTCCCCGTACTGGTGGTTGAACCGCTTGGCGATGTCGCGGGCCAGCTCGACATGCTGCTTCTGGTCGTCGCCCACCGGCACCTCGTGGGCGTCGTAGAGGACGATGTCGGCGGCCATCAGTACCGGGTAGTCGAGCAGCCCGGTCAAGATACTCCCTTGGGCAGCCGCTTTGTCCTTGTACTGCGTCATCCGCTCCAGCCAACCAAGAGGCGTAACGCAGTTCAGGATCCAGCACCCCTCGGCGTGGGCCGTCACGTGGCTCTGGACGAAGATAGCGCAATGGGCCGGGTCCAGGCCCAGCGCGAACAGCATCGCCGCATGGGACCGCGTTCGGGACCGAAGCTCATCAGGGTCCTGCGGTACGGCGATCGCGTGAAGGTCGACTATGCAGAAGAAGTTCTCCTTCTGCGACTGGCGTTCGGCCCACCCCTTGAACGCGCCCAGGTAGTTGCCCAGGTGCAGCTCGCCCGAGGGCTGGAAGCCGCTGAATACCCGCTTCTTGGTCGTGTCCGTCTTCGCCGGATTTGTAATTTCTCTGGTCTGCATCGTTGTTTGTACCTCTTGATATGCTACTCACACGCGTGAAGATGTCTTCCATGCAAGCCTTGGGAAACGTCGCCACAACGATGCGCCGATGGTATCCACCGAACATAAGCCTCCTACTCTTCGAACCGCATAAAGAAAAAGACCCGTCCACAAAGGGACGGGTCTTCCGTGGTGCCACCCTAATTCGTCCCGACACGTCGGGACATCTCTATGCGCAGCGATCCTACGTCGTTGCGCCGGGCGATGGTAACGGTGCCCTTCCGGCCAAGCCTACGTCCCTCGACGGATATCGAGGGTTCGGTTGGCGGCTCTCAGGTCCATTCAGCCTCTGCGCCGGCGCCGGCTCACACCGTACCCGGCTCTCTTGGCTTCGCTGGAGGCGTACTAGTCCCGTTCGCTGCCTTTGAGGTTATGTCTTCGTTATGCCAGTATAGTCAGGCGTGGACCGCAGTGTCAATGAACTTCCGTACGCTGACCGCAGCGACTACTTGTCGGAAAGCAGTATGCCTCCTGACGCCCAGTTCTCCTTCGGCACGTCCTTGAACACCACGTAGGTAGCCTCGGGCTTCGCGCCGCCGATAGTCGATATAGCGTCGGTGATCGCTTGTGCCATCTGAGTCTTCTGGTCCTTTGAGCGCCCCTCCACCCACTCTACTGTTATGACCGGCATAGCGTTCCTCCTGTATCTTCCAGAATGCCGCAAATTCTAGCAGCCGTAGTTTTGGGTTTCAATTTCGCCCGCCGGAAAGCGGAAGTCAGGCCAACTGCCAGCTTTGACACACCTACGGGGCGTTGCTAAACTGACCTCTGAGAGCACCCATCAGCCCACCGATGTAGCGATGCGAACCCGCGGATCAAACTCCCGTTACAACAACTGCGTGCCAAGGTAGCCTTTCGACATGAGCCGAACAAAACACACGACGCTCGACGAGTTCATCGCTTCGGCGTGGAGCGACGACCCCCAATACGAAGGGCTGCCCGATGTCGTCAGCGCAATCGCCGAGGGGGCGAAGCAGGTCCGCGACCGGATTCAGGACGCAGCGCTGGCGGACGTTCTCGGCGCTACGGGCGACATCAACGTGCAGGGTGAGAGCGTCCAGAAGCTCGACGAGCTCGGCTCCAGCATCTTCGTCGACGTTCTCATCGCCAGCGGCCGGGTGGCCGCCGTAGGGTCGGAGGAACTAGAAGACCCTGTATTGAACAGCGACGCGCCCGCCGAGTCCTACATCGTGATGATGGACCCGGTCGACGGCTCGTCCAATATCGATGTCGCGGTCAATATCGGGTCCATATTCGGCATCTGGCCCACCAGACCTGGAGAGCCCGTCGACAGCGAGACCATGCTTCGTCAAGGAAGAGACCAGACCGCAGCGGTATACGTCGTGTACGGTTCCAGCACGATCCTGGTTACGGCCACCGAGAGGAGCGTGCAGGGCTTCACTCTGGACGTCCAGACCGGCGAGTTCAGGCTTACACATCCCGACATCCAGTCCCCGGAAAGGTGCGAATACTACAGCACCAACGAAGGTAACCTTAGACGCTGGGAGGCATCGACACAGCGCGCAGTCAGCCACCTTAGGAACAACTACTCCCTCCGCTACGTCGGTGCGCTGGTCGCCGACTTCCACCGCAACTTGCTGAAGGGCGGCGTCTACCTCTACCCGGCGGACTCGTCGAATCGCAACGGCAAGCTGCGACTAATGTACGAAGCCAACCCTTTGGGGTTCGTCGCCGAGCAGGCCGGTGGCGCGGCCTCCACGGGAACGGAACGCATCCTGGACATCGTGCCAGAGGCGTTGCACCAGCGGACGCCGTTGGTGCTGGGTAACGCGGATGTCGTGGAGCGGCTGGAATCGATTGTCGCCGGTAACGGCTCCTAATAACCCTACGATACAAAGACAAACGAGTCCCGAACATGTCGGGAATATCGGGCTCGAGGAGGACAGTATGGACCGGGAGACATTGGCGGAGACAGCACGGGCCCTCGTGGCGCCGGCAAAGGGCATTCTGGCTGCTGACGAAAGCACGGGAACAATCCAAAAACGGTTCGACTCCATAGGTGTCGAGTCGACCGAAGAGAACCGTCGTAGCTATCGTCAGCTTCTGTTCGAGACGGACGAGATTGCAGAATACATCAGCGGGGTCATCCTCTACGACGAAACCATACGCCAGAAGAGCCCCGAGGGGACGCCGCTGGTCGAGATGCTCACGTCACAGGGGATTATCCCCGGAATAAAGGTCGACACGGGAGCCAAGCCCCTAGCGGACGCCTCCGGAGAAACGATCACCGAGGGGCTGGACGGCCTCAGAGAGCGCGTGGCCGAATACCGCGAGCTCGGAGCGCGTTTCACCAAGTGGCGGGCGGTAATCGCTATCGGTAACGGCCTTCCTAGCGACTACTGCATCGACGCCAATGCCCACGCGCTGGCGCGCTTCGCCGCTGTGAGCCAGGAGGGTGGACTGGTGCCGATCGTCGAGCCGGAAGTGCTAATGGACGGCGACCACGACATCGGACAGTGCTTCAATGCTACCGAGTCCACTCTTCGGGCGTTGTACTCAGAGCTGGTTCGCCAGCGAGTCGACCTGGACGGCACTCTTCTAAAAACGAACATGGTGCTCTCTGGCAAGGATGCCGGTGAACGGGCCGGCCCCGACGAGGTCGCCGAGAGGACCATCACGTGCTTCAAACGGGTGGTGCCGGCGTCAGTTCCGGGAGTCGTGTTCCTGTCCGGCGGCCAGAGCGACGACGAGGCGACGGTGAACCTCGACGCGATCAATCGGCGAGCAGCGAGCGTCGGCGCTCCCTGGGAACTCAGCTTCTCGTACGGCAGAGGGCTCCAGGCCGCTCCCCTGAAGGCGTGGGCCGGATCGCCGAAGAACGTCGAGCAGGCCCAGCGGGCGTTGCACCATCGAGCCCGGGTGACGAGCGCCGCCAGACAAGGGGTCTATAGCCCCGAGATGGAACGCGAGCCCTCGGCGGTGTAGTGGCGGCCGAAGCCGCGCAAGAGGCGTCGTGGGACCTCCTGATCGCCACCAACAACCGAGGCAAGCTGGCGGAGCTCTCCGAGCTGCTGTCGGATACGCCGTTTCGCTTGCTGTCGTTATCGGACGTAGGCATCGACTTCGAGGTCCCTGAAACCGGCTCGACGTTCGAGGAAAACGCATCGATCAAGGTAGAGACCTACGCTGGTATGAGCGGACTCTTGACGCTGGCCGACGACTCGGGCCTTGAAGTAGAAGCCCTGGGAGGCGAGCCTGGCGTCTACTCGTCGAGGTATGCCGGCGAGGGGGCCACCGACGCGCAACGAATTGCCCTGCTACTCGAAAATCTGGAGAATATCCCTGACGGCCGACGGCAGGCGCGCTTTAGATGTGCAATTGCACTGGCGCCAACGGGAGGACCGGTCGGGCTCTTCAACGGAGAATGTCTTGGCACGATCACCAGGACTCCCAGAGGCGACAACGGCTTCGGGTACGACCCGGTGTTCCTGCTAGACGGGACCGACCGCACCATGGCCGAACTCTCACGAGATGAGAAGGGGCGTATCAGCCACCGAAGCCGGGCCCTGCGCAATGCGCTCCCCGCATTGAAGTCAATCGCGTCGCGGAAGACTGATGTCTTGTTGAGCTGAGTCGATACACTCCATGACTACAGATAAGTTCGATAGGCCGTTCAGAGACCTCAGGGTCTCGGTCACCGACCGCTGCAATTTCCGGTGCCCGTACTGCATGCCGGCCGAGATATACGGCGAACGCTACCGGTTTCTCCCAAAGTCGCAACTGCTCACCTTCGAGGAGATCACGAGGCTGACTCGCATCTCGGTGGCGCTTGGCGCCTCCAAAGTCCGTTTGACCGGCGGCGAGCCGCTTGTACGCTCGAACGTCGAGGCGCTCGTGTCACAGCTAGCGAAAGTGGACGGAGTCCGAGACCTGACGATGACTACCAACGCTTACCTTCTGCCACAGAAAGCGGGCGTCCTCAAGGACGCCGGCCTCCAGCGGATAACAATAAGCCTCGACAGTCTGGACGACGAGGTGTTCCGGCAGATGAACGGCCGGAACTTCGGCACCGAGAAAGTGCTTGAGGGTATAGCGGCGGCGGAGCGCACCGGCCTAAGCCCCATCAAGATCAACGCAGTCGTGCAGAAGGGCGTGAACGACCACACTGTCGTCGACCTGGCTCGCTACTTCAAAGACCGCGGCCATACCATGCGGTTCATCGAATACATGGACGTCGGTACGTTGAACGGCTGGAAGCTGGACGAGGTCGTGCCTGCCGACGAAATCGTTTCGATGATCGACGCGGAGATGCCGCTAGAGCCGATCGAAAGCCGCTACCGCGGTGAAGTCGCCCTGCGCTACCGCTACCGGGATGGCGGCGGTGAGATCGGCGTCATCGCGTCGGTGACTAAACCATTCTGCGGTGATTGCACGCGTCTAAGGCTGTCGCCAGAAGGCAAGATCGTAACGTGCCTGTTCAGCGCCGTAGGGACGGACCTACGTAGCCCGCTACGGGCCGGAGCTTCGGACTCGGAGATCGAGTCGTTGATCGCCGGCAGATGGGCGGTGCGAGACGACCGCTACTCCGAGGAGCGCGCCTCGATGACCGATCCGGTGCGAGAAAAGGTGGAGATGTACCACATCGGCGGCTAGCGTCTGCGCAGGTTACTGCTGCGCCGCTGGTAGCCAGCTTCCGCTGGCAGGGTCATACACCTCCGCCGACGCCAGGCTGGCAAACTCATACTCGCCTTCCCCGGTTTCGATCCGGCCGTTTCCGCCCGCGACCAGTACTGCCCCATTGTCGAGGGCTACGGCGATGTGGTCGGCGCGGGGCTCCGACAGTGAGCCCGTCGCGGCCCAGGCCATCGATACCGGATCGTACAGCTCGACCATGGATAGGTGATTGCCCTTGGCGTCCAGACCCCCGACCATTAAAACTCTGCCGTCCTGTAACTGCGTGGCAGTGTGTGAGTGACGCGATAAGGTCATCTCGGCGGCACGCGACCACAGGTTTGTCCTAGGGTCGTAGACCTCGGCTGAGTTGAGTATCTTTCCGCCAGGGCCTCGGCCTCCCGCAACGAGCACCGTGCCGTCCAGTAGAAGCGTCTGGCTATGTTGGTATCTGGGCTCCACCATGTCTCCACCCGCGGTCCACTCTTTTCGCGACGGCAGGAATACCTCAGATAGGCCCAATGGTTCGAAGACACGCGGACTGCTCAGGCCGCCAGCGATAAGAACTCTTCCATCGTTGAGCCGTGTGGCCCGGTGGTAGGCCCGTTCAGCCAACAAGGACCCCGTAACCGACGTCCGCCCTGTGGATGGATCGAACAGCTGGGGCACGAGTACGGATGGTGATCGGGCGATCGATTGCCAGAAACCGCCAGCGATCAGGATCGTCCCGTCATCGAGAAGCGTCACCGTGTGGTAGCTCCTTTCCCGAGGCACGGAGTGGATCGAGGTCCACAGGTCAAGAGTTGGATCGTATATCTCAGCCGATCCGGCCGAGCTGTCTGAGGCCAGGCCTCCCCAGACGAGAAACCTTCCGTCGTCCAACGTCGTCGCGGCGGGATTGAGCCTGGGTGTGTTCATGGCCGCAACAGGCGTCCAAACGCCTGCGGCCGGATCGTACACTTCAGCCGACGATAGAGTTCCTCGCTCGACCAGCAGGCCACCGGCCACCAGGACACGGCCGTCTGGCAAAAGCGTGGCCGTATGGCTTGCGCCCCGCGCTTGTACCATGTGTCCGGCCGGCCATGGCGGCTCAACCGACACTTCCTTGCCAAAGTCCCACATCTTCAAGGTCAAACGTACCTCGACCTTTCCCGTAGCCAGCCCTGAGAGAATCGGATCACGACCGTTGCCCAGATCGACCTCCCCCCTCAGTCTGATCTGCCTGAACCGGGCGTCGCGGAACGCGACCCAAATCTCGACCGTGAAGTCGTCCCCCGTCTCGCCCAACGCCTCCGGCGGAAGGGTCCCCTCTAGATAAAAGACGTCTCTGCCGTCGAGGGTCTGTCTTCCCGAAAGCTCGATTTCTTCGACTTCGTCTCGCACGGCATCTACGATCCTCACCGGATCGGAGATGAAAGGCGCCCGATAGTCGTTGTGAGTCCAGCCGCCTCTGGCGCGCCGTAGATAGCGAACGTCGCCGAAGGAGATCATCTCGGTTTCACGGACGGGGAACCCGCTGATCACATGCCTGGTGCAATGTGGAGCCGCATAGTCGCCGACCAGAGTCAATGTGATCGGCGTCGGGTTCAGGTCCAGCCACATCGCCATATCGATGTGAGAAGACCCCACCTGCTCCATCGACTTGACGGACTTCTCCAGGACTTCATCTCCGAGCGGCCGTCGCGGGAACGAGGCGAATGCCGGTCCAGTTTCGGTCGGGGGGCATAGCACGGGCGCGCCGGGCACTTCCGCTGACGTCAACACGGTGGGAACCGCGGATCCTCCGCTACGGCACGCAATACCCGCTGTCGAAACGACGAGCAGGATGAGGGTCAGATGTGGCGTAACTCGTCTATTCAGCACCGTTGTGGGTTCGGCCATCGGATACGGAAAATACGATCTTGGTGAGAGAGCAGATGGCGTGGCCAACTCGACGTCGGCATCGCCGACCCTCCGACGGCGTCACGGCAGGCGCCATCCGGACCAGAAGGTCGTCCCGCTAACACGCCGCGGAAGACTCGTCCTGGCGAGTTAGCCGTCCCTGGGCGTCCCAGCAATAGAAGAAGGTCGACGTTTTCACGGGCAGATAGTCGCTAAGAGGCGCCGCGCCGGTTCCTGTCGGGTTGTTCGTCCACGAGTTCGTGGAACTACCGCTGGCGGTCACGTTGCTGATCCCTTTGTTAGCCATCATTGCGTCCATCGCCGTCTGGAGGCCGACAAGCTCGGCGTTTTTCACCACCTCTGGGTCGACATTCGGTGCGTCGATCTGTACGGGCTCGCCGAATGCCGAGAACGACATCGTGAACTCGATGTCTCCACCGCCACCTATGCCGCCGAACAAGGGATCGTTTTCGGACATTGCAATCGCGCCCTTACCCGTCACCTGTCGTAGCAGTATCTGTTGGGCGTCAATCCAATAGCTCACGTCGAAGTCGTCCCCAGTGTCCCCAAAGGTGTCGATCGGCACGGTACCCTGCAGGAGGAAGACGGCCGTTCCATCAAGTGTTTCCTGACCGACCAACTCGATGCCTGCCAAAGCGTCCGCATCGCTGCTGATGAACTCGTTCGGGTTCGAGAACAGCGCCGCGTCGCCGACGGAGACCGTCCACGCCCCTGTCTCCGGGTCCTTGACATACGATACGGGACCGATGCTGACCATCTCCGTAGTTATGCTGATAAACCCGAGAGAGATAGACATTACCCCTTTGAAGCGGTCAGGCGCCTGGTAGTCACCTTCGAAAGTCATCGGCACGTCCAGGCTCATTCCCTGGATGTCCGCCTCTATCTTCATGTCCATCTTGAAATGGAACGAATCGACCTCCTGCATGGCGGCAGTGGCCGCTCCGATGATCTCGGCGGCCGAGGTCAGCTCGGGTAGGGGCGTGGCCGTCGGCTCCGGTATGGGAGTGGCGGTTGGGTCCGTTTCAGGTGTGGGGCTGGATTCGGGGGTCTGGCTCGCTTGAGGCTCTTCGCCGGTGGCCGCTGCGGAACCTGCAGGGTCTGCTGACCCCGAGGGCGGTGTGGCAGTATCCTCAGGGTCCTCTGCGTTCCCACAGGCCAACATCGCCACCGACAGTAGGAGGACAAGCGTCGCGAGTAAGTATCTGCGCATTGTGTAATCCCGTTTGAGTTTCAAAAATCATAGCATGGCAATACGCGACCTACAATCGCCTAAGCTACGTCGCCCCATGGAGTACAATGTGGCCGGAGGTCCACCGTGATCGAAATCTACACGGATGGTGCTTGTTCCGGAAATCCGGGCCCGGGAGGCTGGGCAGCGGTGATCCTGGAAGACGGTTCCAAGCGCACCATTCATGGCCGAGAGCCCGACACAACGAACAACCGCATGGAGTTGCTCGCGGTCATAAAAGGGTTGGAAGCGACGGACGTATCGTCGGAGGTCAAGGTTTTCTCCGACAGTCAATACATCATAAACACGATGACCCGCAACTGGAAACGCCGCGCCAACCGCGACCTGTGGGCGATGCTCGACAATGAGGTGAAGAAACGCGATGTCCGATGGCAGTGGGTCCGAGGTCATGCTGGCGACCCTCTCAACGAGGAGGCAGACGCATTGGCTAACCGGGAGTCGGGGATTGGATCCGGCAAGCGCCCCCGAGCTTCGCTGAGTCATGTCGATGAATCGGGTGGCGCGAGCATGGTCGACGTGGGGCCTAAGCCGGTTACCGAACGTGTTGCGGTCGCCGCCGGGTCTGTGACCATGCAGCCAGAAACACTCCGCCTTATCCGCGACAACAGCGTCGCAAAGGGCGATGTCCTCGGCACGGCTCGGATCGCGGGAATAATGGGCGCAAAGAGCACTTCGCAGCTCATTCCTCTATGCCATCCTTTACCGATCGACCACGTCGCGGTCGACTTCGATCTCAATGAGACGGCCAACGCGGTCGAGATCAAAGCCTCGGCGACCACCGCGGCCAAGACCGGCGTGGAGATGGAGGCGTTGACCGCCGTGGCTTTGGCCGGCCTGACCATCTACGACATGTGTAAAAGCGTCGATCGCGGAATGCAGATCGACGCCGTCAGGCTGCTCAGGAAGAGTGGCGGTAAGAGCGGTGATATCGAACTGGACTGACCCGAGTAGGGTCAGTGACGCGGGACAATACGCCCAAACCAATCGACTCACTACGTAACGAGGACGCTGAATTGGGGGCTGTTTATAGCTCGGGTGCGTCCAGTGGACTGCTCCTGGACAGAGACCTGCTCGGCCGTCCTCGGCCTTGGGTAGTCGAGAACCGCGGACTCGAGTACTCAGGCGAGGTAATTCTCGCCGAGACGGTCGATCCCCGGTGGGGTGAGCCTCTATCGGGCGGATTATGCTTCCGCGTAGTCTTCTACACGGTGCCGCGAAGAATCCCCGCCGGCCAAATCAAGGACCCGCGAATAGCGGTGGCCGTCCCGCGAGCCGCCGACCCCGACCGCGAAAGCCTGGGGCACGAGCTTCAATCTATCCGAGAAGCCCAGTCCCGATACCTGGTAGGTCACGATCCGTCGTCTGCGCTGAGAGGCTCGCTCGGAGAGCGGGAGAGGAGTATCCTTGAGGAATTCTCGCGTCGACAGGCAGTGTTCTACTCTGAAGGTCGAGTGTACACCCACGCCGGCGTCCGGGCGGCGCCTTCAGGGGTGTTCGAGGGTGCCCGTTCGGAGCTGTGGGTCGACCGCGTGGTAAATGTGTTGTTCCGCGACGCATTCCCTACGCTACCATTCGACTCAGGGCGGCTCCCTGCCACCCTGACAACTGACCTTATCGAACAGACGGTCCGGGGAATAGTTCAAGGCGAATCCGCGACTTCAGAAACAGCCGCGAGGTTTGCGCCGGCTTTGGGCCTTGCCTCTCCCCAGTCTCCCGCTCTATTCGATCCGGGTAGCTGCCCGGCAATCGAACTGATAAAGAACGAGATCGAAGCCCGCAACGGACAGATGGAAGCGCAGGACCTGCTCGAATGGCTGTGTCGTGAGCATGGCCTGAATCGAGAGTTGGCGACCCTCTACCTGCTAGCCTACGTGGTGGGCAGCAACGGCGAGATCGTACTTCAGACCGACCACCTGCTCCGGTTCAAACCCGACACGCTGTTCCCTGGCGACAGGCTCTCGTGGGATCTGGTGCCCGACCTTGCTTTCGATAGCTCGATCTCGGACCAGTTCGCCGGGGTGTCGGCCAAGACCTCGGATGACTGGAACCTGACGCTCCCATACGCGTCGCACTTCGTCGACGGCCTGTCGCCAAGTGATGACCCAGACGAGATCTCTAGCCACGAGAAACTCCTACTGGACGAGCTGGCAGCGAGGAAACTCCGACTCCGCGAGGCAAAGAAAGCGATTCATGGACTCGCCAAGAAGCTTGAGAGTGATCTCGGAGACGCGGCGGCAGGTCTCGACGGACTGATCGAACTATGTGACGTCGAGTGCTTCCAAGCGTTTAGGAAGCTCGCCGTCGCCATGTATTCGAGACCCTCCAGGCTACGTGACGTCCTCGAGCAATATCAGAGGATCGAGACGTTGACCGGTGCCGCCCCGGTGATCGAGACGGTCCGCGCGTATCTGCTCGGAATGACCTTCGGCAGCGAGCACGGAGAGCTTGCGACGGAGCGAGACGTCACGTTGGCCCAACTGGGCTTCGATGACCTGATGAGCGCCCCGACGAAATGGGACGCGCTTGTGGACCGCTTCGACACGCTCAAGGGCCAGTACGCAAAGGCTTATCGTTCGCACCACGCCGACTACCATAGAGCGGGCTTTGCGTTGCTGGCGGAGCTCGATCGGCGCCGCGCACATATCGACGCGCTCAGGCGCTTCGTCGACGTACCTGAATTCGGGGACCCGGTCGGACGCGCCGTACCAGAGCGTTTCGAGGCGGTTTCGGCCACCGTGCGCCGGTGCTCGCTTTCCGAGGACGACGTCTCGATAGAGTCCGCTCCCACGTGCTCGGAGTGCAGGCTGCGTCTCTCGGAGGACCTGCCCGACCGAGAAGCCGCTTCCGTTTTGGCAGACGCCGAAGTTGCCATGCGTGAATATAATCGACGCTTCAGTTCCGAAGGTGTCCGGCGGATTCTCAGCCACCCCACGAAGGAGCAGCTAGACAAGTTCATCGACCTGGCGCAAGTGAGCGACCTCTCGGGCCTGTCTAGCGTCCTCGACGATGAGGCTCTCGATTTCCTCCGGGACTTCATCCAAGCCCGTTGAAGACGGCGGCGAGAAACACAACGACGGTCCTATGAACTCGCCAAGCTTTGATTCAGATCGCGAGCGTCCCTCCGACACGCCGTTGGAGGTGCCAGCGGAGAGAGCGTCCCCAACCCTGATTGTCGGGTTGGGTAACCCTGGCGATCAGTACGCCAAGACCCGCCATAACATAGGGTTCCTGTGCGTCGACAGCGTTGCCGAACGCGCGTCGATAAAGTTTGAACGGGCGCATCGGCTAGTTGCCGTGGGAGAGGGTGCGTTGCGGGGCTCCACCATTGTAGTAGCGAAGCCCAGCACGTACGTCAACGAGAGCGGCCAGGCCGCCCGATGGCTACTACGTCACTACGATGCGAGGCCGCAGAATCTACTGGTGGTGTACGACGACATGAACCTGCAGCTCGGCAAGCTGAGGCTCCGCCCTACGGGCAGCGCCGGCGGACACAACGGTATGAAGTCCATAATTCGCGCTATCGGTACCAACGAGTTCCCCCGGCTCAGGATCGGTATCGGACGACCACCGCAAGGTACCGGGGACGTCGAGTACGTCTTGGGACGAATGCCGCCCGATGAACGAAAGGCCGTGGACGAGGCTGTGGAGCGGGCGGCGGAGGCGGTCGTCTGCCTGCTCAACGAGGGGATCATAGAAGCGATGAACCAGTACAACTGATCCCAAGCGTCTGACCCTCCGCGTACTGAAGCTAGGGCTGCTCGGGCTTGTACAGCTCGGCCGACGACAGAACCGTGCCGTCTCGGCCCACACCCCCGACCACAAGTATGTCACCGTTCTCAAGCAAAGTCGCAGTATGTTCCACGCGCGCCACCAACAGCTTGCCCGCCGAGTACCACTTGTTCTCGCCGGGGTCGTATAGGACCGTAAGGGTCGCGGCGCTGCCGCCCACTACTAGAACAAAGTCGTTCTCCAACAAGGTCACAGTGGCCCGCTTTCGGTCGTAGACCAGATTCGCGACAAGGTCCCACGAATCGGACTCGATGTCGTAGACCTCGGCTGCAGGCGGCGATTCCGGGGTACTCGACACCGACACGATGAACGCCATCCCGCCTGGTAACAGAGTCGCCTCGGTTTCCAAAGCTCCGCTGTTGAGCTCCGCTAAGGCCGACCACTCTCCGGATGATGGGTCGTATAGCTCGACTGACCGAGTGCCACCACCCGCTACCAGTACTTCGCCGGAACCGAGTAGGACAACCGCGTGGCCGGCGCGCGCCGTTCCCATGTCTCCTGCCGCGCTCCACGTCTTGGTCGCCAGATCGAACACCTCGGCCGACGCAAGCGGCCCACCGATCGTGTTGCCTCCGGTAACAAGAACACTGCCATCCCGGAGAACTGTGGCGGTATGGTCCCATCGAGCCGCCGTCATGGCGCCGGACGTGGACCACGTACCGGTCGAAGGATCGTATATCTCTGTCGATGCGCTCGCTTCGGACCGGCCCGGCGAGCTCGCGATCCGGCCACCGGAGACCACGACACTCCCGTCGCTCATCAAGACAGCAGTGTGTCCGTCACGGGCCTGGCTCAGACTGCTTGAGGGCGACCACAAGCCGGTCGATGGATCGTAAATCTCAGCGGAGTTCAGGTAGCCGCCTCCGTCGTTGCCGCCCCTGCCCCCGGCAACGATCACGCGACCGTCTCCTAACCGAGTGGCCGTATGTCGGGCACGGACCTGCCCGGCATCCGGAATATCCGACCACGCTCCTCTGGCTTGGGATATTGACACCCACCTGCCCGTGTCCGGGTCGTACAGCTCTACTGAGTTCATCGGACCGGTCCGGTCTGAACCTCCCGCCACAAGCAAGGAGCCGGTGGCAAGTAGCGTGGCGGAGTGCCCACCGCGCGCCCTGTCCATATCGCCGGCGGGCGTCCAGGTGCCGTCCGAAGGGTCGAACATCTCCGCAGTTGCCAGAGCACTATCTTCGGCAGGGTGACTTCCGACCGCCAAGACAGCGCCGTTAGCTAGCAACGTTGCTGAATGCTCGAAACGGACCGCCTCGTTCGCGCCTGAGGTCTCCCAGGTGTCAGTATCCGGGTTGTAGGTCTCGGTGGAAGTGGTGTTTACGTTGCCGCCGCTGACAAGCACTCTGCCGTCGGGAAGAACTGTAGCCGCATGATCGGCCCGGGGCATCATCATCCCGCCCGTGGACGACCACTCATCCGTTGCAGGGTCATAGGTCTCCGAGAGCCGTATCGTTATGCGGCCGTCGTCTCCGCCCGCGACTAGCAACCTTCCATCCGGTAACAAACTCGCAGTGTGGGCCGCACGGCCCTGCGCCATACTGCTCACTAGAGTCCACTCATTAGTAGATGGGTCGTACACTTCGACCGTCGCAAGGCTGCCTCCGCCGATCCCAAGCCCTCCGACCACAAGCACTCTGCCGTCCGGAAGCAGGGTCGCCGTATGCTGTTCTCTGTTCTGACTCATCAGACCGGCCGGCGACCACGTTCCGAGTCCGGGATCGTAGGTCTCCGCGGAGTTCAATGTTCTTTGGTTGCCCGTGCCACCGATGACGATAACCTTGTCGCCATCCAGCAAGGTTGCCGAATGACCCGCCCGGGCGCGCAACATATCGGCCCCGGAAGTCCAAACGTCGGTTGCCGGGTCGTATAGTTCCACCGAAGCGGTCGGTTCGAAATCGTCGGTGTCGCCCCCGACGATGGAATCGAATCGGCCGATACCGCCAACGATCAGGAGCCGTCCATCGCTTAGCAAGGCGGCCCGATGACCGGCACGTGCCTCGTTCATGTGACGATCGCTGGTGTCAGGCCGCGCCGGTGGAAGAGATATTCGTGGCGCGTCCGCGGTTCCGGTCGGGCTGGAGGCCGGCGTTGTCGTCGGCTGGGCGGAGTCACCACCGCACGCCACGACAACTGCCAGGGCCGCTGCCATGAGGGATATGAGAACGCCGTAGCGTCTCGACGTCACGGGGATACCCGCCCGGTCATCGAGGCGAGACGCGATGATCCACGCCCGTGCAGCATCAGCAAACAGAAGTCCATACAAGAGTTACGTCGGAATACCTGGAAGAGGATGGCAGAGGAGTCGCTGTGGGACTGGCCGAGCGGCAGCAGATTGTAGCACCGGCTACTAGTGTCCTGAGTTATGAATCCGATGACAAAATCGGGCGATGGTAGCTAGTAGCTGGTCTGCGGTTTTGGTCCAGATGAAGGGCTTTGAGGCAGCGTTGTGCTGGTCAATGTACTGTTCGATGGCTTGCTCCAGTTCCCGAGTGCTGCGGAACACCCCGCGGCGCAGTTGCTTCTCTGTCAGCACCGCGAACCAGCGCTCCACCTGGTTCAGCCAAGAGCTGCTGGTGGGGGTGAAGTGCAGGTGATAGCGCGGCCGCCGGGCCAGCCAGCGCTGGATGGCGGGGGTCTTGTGGGTGGCGTAGTTGTCCAGGATAAGGTGCACGCCGAGGTCCGGGGGTACGGTCGCATCGACCCGGTCGAGGAAGCGCCGGAACTCCGTGGACCGGTGCCGACGGTGGCAGGCGCCGATGACCTCTCCCGTCTTCACGTCGAGGGCGGCGAAGAGAGAGGTCGTACCATGACGACGGTAGTCATGGGTCCGGCGCTCGATCTGCCCCGGGCGCATGGGCAACACCGGGGCCGTCCGGTCGAGGGCCTGGATCTGGGACTTCTCGTCGACACACAGGACCAGAGCCCGCTGGGGTGGGTTGAGATAGAGCCCCACGATGTCACGGACCTTCTCGATGAACAGAGGGTCAGACGAAAGTTTGAACGTCTCGGTCCGATGCGGCTGCAAGGCAAAGGCCCGCCAGATACGGCTGATGGCGCTCTGACTCAGGCCGGTACGCGCAGCCATGGAGCGCGTGCTCCAGTGGGTTGCATCCGCCGGCGTCGTCTCCAGGGTGAGGGTCACGACCCGCTCCACATCGGTGTCCGTGATGGAGCGTGGGCCGCCGGGCCGCGGCTCGTCAAGCAGGCCGTCGAGGCGGCGTTCGATGAACCGGGCCCGCCACTTCCCCACCGTTTGCTTGGCCAGACCGATCTCCCCGGCCACGACGGTATTGGTCTTGCCCTCGGAGCAACGGAGAATGATCCGGGATCGCAGAGCCAGCGCCTGGGCAGTGGTTGGACGCCGCTTCCAGCGCTCGAGGCTCTCGCGTTCGTCGGAGGAAAGGTGCAAGGGAGGAATGGGGCGTCCGATGGCCATGGTGACCTCCATGAGCGTTTCGTGGAGGGTACACCCCAGCAAGTACTTTTGCAATGAGTTCATAACTCAGGACACTAGGCCCGTCAAACACGCAGCTACTGGTTCGCAGCTACGGGATGCTCGCTTCCCAGGTGCCCGTTCTCGGGTCGAAGATCTCGGTAATGACGCCGTCACCGCCGGCTACGAGGACCCGACCATCCTGAAGGCGGGTGGACGTATGGGCGGAACGGCCGATAGACATCTTGGCCGCGGGAGACCAGACACCGGTGGAGGGATCATACAGCTCTGCTGACTCAGGGGTACCCGCGCCGCCGGTGCCTCCAAGGACCAGAACCCTTCCATCGTCGAGCAGGTTGGTAGTGTGTAACGTCCGAGGCGCGGCCATGCTACCCGTCTCGCTCCATGTTTCGGTCGCATAGTCCCATACCTGGACCCGGGTGGGAGCCAGGCCCATTCCGAGGCCGCCGACTACCAGGACACGGTCGTCTTGAAGGACCGATACGGCCATGTGCGATGTCCGCCGGATCATTGTTTCCGTCACGGCCCATTCCTCGGTCGCTGGGTCGTATAACTCCGAGGGTGCCGTCGGCAGTCCGGCTCCGCTGCCGCTCACTACCAGCACCCTGCCGTCCTTAAGCAACACTGCCACATTGTCTGCGTGCCCGCTGCGCATACTCGTAGTTGGAGAGGAGACGCCGTTCGCCGGATCGAATATCTCCGCCGAAGATAAGCTCGACTCGCCGGAACGACCGAAACCACCGAGGATCAGAACTCTGCCATCTTGAAGAGCTACCGCCGTATGGTTCCTCCGTGGTGCGGCGAGGTTACCGGTGCGCGACCACGTATCCGCTGCGGGATCGAATAACTCGGAGTGGGCGGAAGCCGCCAGATCAGTTCCTCGACCACCCGTTACCAGCACTCTGCCGTCCTGGAGCAGCGTCGCAGTGTGGTCCGCGTGGGGCTGTTCCATCGTTGGTGCGACAATCCACTTTCCGATCTTCGGGTCGTATATCTCCGCCGTGCCCAGCGGCTCGAAGGACACGCTAAGCCCACCGGCAACCAGGACCCTTCCGTCGTTAAGCAATGTCGCCGAATGGAACCCCCGTTCCATCTGCAGCGGGCCGGGGCCGGCCAGGACTACAGGCGTGGGCGCCTCAGGCGTCGGGGTTTCTTCGACGTCGCTTGTACCGCACGCAGCGGCAACAGCCGTTAAAGCCGCAAGCACGATGAATATCTTCCGTCTCATGTTCATCCTCATAGAAAGAGAGTCCATGTCGGCGCGGTGGTTTGGATGCTCGGATGGCGGGGCGAGGTTCCGCAGGCTGTGGAGTCACCGTGGGTGAGGAGATTCGACTCCATTTTGACTCTAACATCGACCTCCTGAGGCGTCAACTTGACCTGTCTTGATGTGTAGCTGCCTTGAGCGCCTTGCATATTTCGGCGCGGCGTCTACCATTGGGACCGCCGGTGGGGGTGGAGGTATGAGATTTTGGCCCCCAGATGAGGTGTTCAGAGTGACGGGTTCTAAAAAGGTGACGCTGAGGCCGACTGGCCTGGTTGTCGTTGGAGGCATTCTAACTAGACTGGAATGGGCTTTAGCCAGAGGTTACGTCAATAGGTGTGTAAACGACATCAGGCGGCGACCTTCTCAGCCGTTGATTCAATGGCGATTCCATCCGCATACTGTGCACCGAGATAGACGTCTTCGATCAACTCAGGGGCCTTCAGACGCCTGAAGCGCTGTTCGGCGACCATCAACATTTTCCAGATCACCGCTATCGCCCGATCGACCCTCTTGTAGCGCTTGGCGGCATCGGTCCGAAGCCTGAGGGCCGCGAAGGGTGATTCTACCGGGTTCGTCGTGCGAAGGTGCCCCCAGTGCTCCTTTGGGAAGTCATAGAAGGTGATCATGCGGTCCCAGTCCCGCTCCAAGGCCTCTGAGGCCGCCTCGTAGGAATGGTCGCCGCACCACCTGGTGAACACCGTCCTGAGCCGCTCAGCCTCTGTCCGAGTCTGGGCGTAGGGGATAGTACGCAGCATGAGCTTGGCCTGGTCCTGTTGTCGCTTTGGAAGCTTGGCGAGCACGTTTACGATCTTGTGGTTCCAGCAGCGTTGCTCTGCCGCCTGCGGATAGACGTTGCGCAGAGCTCCCCAGATGCCCAGGTGTCCGTCTCCAACCACCAGCCTCGGGCAGCTCAAGCCCCGGCGCTTGATGTCCCTGAGCACCTCGGACCAGTTCTCTGTGGACTCCCTGTATCCGGGAACAGCGCTCACCACCACCTTTCTCCCGTCGCTCAGGGCCGCCATCACCACCAGTACCGCCGCCTTCTCCTTCTCAAGACCAGCCTTGACGTAGACTCCATCCACCCACATGTAGACCACTTCCAGGTCATCGAGGGGCCGGCTGCGCCATTGGGCAAGCTCATCGTTCCACTTGGACTTCAACCGGGCCACCGTGCTCGCCGATACCGGTGCGTCCTCTCCCAGCAGCCCCCGCAAAGCCAGATCGAAGTCGCCTTCGGATAGACCGTGCAGGTACAGCGCGGGGATCAACTCAGCAACCTTCCTGGTCCTGTTGACGAACAGCGGCAGCAGCCGGCTCTCGAACTGCTCCTCGGTATCGCGGACTCGTGGCCGCCTAAGCTGTATCGTGCCCGAACTCAGCGTAAGCCTCCGGGCTCTGCCGTATCCGTTCCGATAGCCGGTATCTGAGTCCGAGTCGGACCTGAGCGCCGACTTCGCCCTTCCCAGAAACGCCGTCACCTCCTCCTCCAGCAACTCTTGGACCAGCCTCTGGACCTGGCTTCGCACCCAATCCTCCAACTGCTCCCACTCCGGCCTTGACTCCGACCTACTCTCAGTGCTTTCCTTCCTCATGGGCGGTGTATCTCCTCTCTTGGGCCTTGAGCCCGTCTTGTTCAGAGAGAGGGTACACCGCCTGACCGTTTACACACTTTTTGAGGGTACCTCCGCTTTATTTAGCCACCGTTACCGACCCTGTTCAACTTGCCACGTTCTTTGAGCCGCTCCGTGTACTCACGCTCACGAATCTGTTAGAGGACATAGGACGCGAGGCGACCGTGTGGCATGACAGTTTATCTAACCGCGTTGGTCAAACCCTGGGTTCTAATGAAAGGGACCAATTGCGAGAGATTAAGACTCGGTGGGAGGTGCTCACAAAAGAGCGGTCGGGCGACCTTTACCTGATTACCCCAGCGACAGTTTTGGAAGCACAGAGCTTAATGGAAGGGGTGGTTGGGCTACTGGACGAAGCAACCGTCGCGTTCTTAGCGCCCATTGAAGTGTCTGATCGAGGTATCTTCAAAAAGTGTGTAAACAGTCAGGCGGTGTACCCTCTCTCTGAACAACATGGGCTCAAGGCCCAAGAGAGGAGATAGACCGTCCATGAGGAAGGAAAGCACTGAGAGTAGGTCGGAGTCAAGGCCGGAGTGGGAGCAGTTGGAGGATTGGGTGCGAAGCCAGGTCCAGAGGCTGATCCAGGAGTTGCTGGAGGAGGAGGTGACGGCGTTTCTGGGAAGGGCGAATTCGGCGCTCAGATCCGACTCGGACAACGATACCGGCTATCGGAACGGATACGGCAGAGCCCGGAGGCTTACGCTGAGTTCGGGCACGATACAGCTGAGGCGGCCGCGAGTCCGCGATACCGAGGAGCAGTTCGAGAGCCGGCTGCTGCCGCTGTTCGTCAACAGGACCAGGAAGGTTGCTGAGTTGATCCCCGAGCTGTACCTGCACGGTCTATCCGAAGGCGACTTCGATCTGGCTTTGCGGGGGCTGCTGGGAGAGGACGCACCGGTATCGGCGAGCACGGTGGCCCGGTTGAAGGATAAGTGGAACGATGAGCTTGCCCAATGGCGCAGCCGGCCCCTCGATGACCTGGAAGTGGTCTACATGTGGGTGGATGGAGTCTACGTCAAGGCTGGTCTTGAGAAGGAGAAGGCGGCGGTACTGGTGGTGATGGCGGCCCTGAGCGACGGGAGAAAGGTGGTGGTGAGCGCTGTTCCCGGATACAGGGAGTCCACAGAGAACTGGTCCGAGGTGCTCAGGGACATCAAGCGCCGGGGCTTGAGCTGCCCGAGGCTGGTGGTTGGAGACGGACACCTGGGCATCTGGGGAGCTCTGCGCAACGTCTATCCGCAGGCGGCAGAGCAACGCTGCTGGAACCACAAGATCGTAAACGTGCTCGCCAAGCTTCCAAAGCGACAACAGGACCAGGCCAAGCTCATGCTGCGTACTATCCCCTACGCGCCGACTCGGACAGAGGCTGAGCGGCTCAGGACGGTGTTCACCAGGTGGTGCGGCGACCATTCCTACGAGGCGGCCTCAGAGGCCTTGGAGCGGGACTGGGACCGCATGGTCACCTTCTATGACTTCCCAAAGGAGCACTGGGGGCACCTTCGCACGACGAACCCGGTAGAATCACCCTTCGCGGCCCTCAGGCTTCGGACCGATGCCGCCAAGCGCTACAAGAGGGTCGATCGGGCGATAGCGGTGATCTGGAAAATGTTGATGGTCGCCGAACAGCGCTTCAGGCGTCTGAAGGCCCCTGAGTTGATCGAAGACGTCTATCTCGGTGCGCAGTATGCGGATGGAATCGCCATTGAATCAACGGCTGAGAAGGTCGCCGCCTGATGTCGTTTACACACCTATTGACGTAACCTCGATTTCACGGTAGGTGATTTTGCACTGTTCGTGACATACATCCGGAGCGGAGCGTTGTCCTGGCTCCCAGTATGGCTGGGCTCGATGGTGGCCGATCTCAAGAGGTCCGGAGTCTCTTTGGGGCGAATCGGCGAACTCCTTCCCGAACAGGCTTCCGATGGGCTCGTGGAGCCGGGTCCGCTTTACCTGAAAGGCGAGCTGCCAGAGGTCCCCTTCGTTCCGAAAGATAGAGGACACCGACTAGCCGAACTCGAAGCCAGTGAGCTGACTTACATCCATCCAAGCTCCGGTCGCGGGATCCACAATGTCGACCTGCGCTTGACGCGGGGCTCGATCACAGTGGTCACCGGCCGGGTCGGCGCCGGCAAGACCACCCTACTGGAGACAGTGCTGGGCGCCATACCCAAGGACTCAGGCGAAGTCTACTGGAACGGTGAGGTGGTCGAAGACCCGGCCAATTTTCTGGTTCCCCCGCGGTGCGCCTACACGTCACAGGTTCCCCGGCTGTTCAGCGAGACCCTGCGGGACAACATACTGATGGGGTTGCCAGAGCATAGGGTAGATCTGGCCGGGGCGATAGGTTCGGCGGTCTTGGAGCAAGATATCGAAGCGCTCGAGAACGGCTTGGACACGGTCGTTGGACCACGGGCGTCAGGCTGTCGGGCGGCCAGGTCCAGCGCGCAGCCGCCGCGAGGATGTTCGTGCGCGACCCCGAGTTGCTGGTCTTCGACGACCTTTCCAGCGCACTCGACATCGAAACGGAGCAGAAACTGTGGAACAGGCTGTCGCGAAAGCGGGATACCACCTGTCTGGCCGTCTCGCACAGGCGAATCGCCTTGCGGCGCGCCGACCATATCGTCGTTCTCAAAGACGGCCGGGTCGACGCGCAAGGGGAACTCGAAGCGCTGCTTAAAACGTCCGACGAGATGCGACAGCTGTGGCGAGGTGAACTCGAAGAGACACTTCGCCGGGACGAGACCCCCGACGATGGGTAAACAGCTACCGTCGCGACCAGAACGCCTAGGAGGTTGCGGCTTCGTCCGTGACGGTTCCGACGAAGGCCTCGCGCCTCAAGACCGGCGCCTTGTCGATCTTCTCCCACGGCAGATCGAGATCGTCGCGCCCGAAGTGGCCGTAGGCCGCCGTTTGCTTGTATATGGGCCGCCGCAGGTCCAAGTCGCGGATTATGGCGCCTGGCCTGAGGTCGAAGTGCTTGTCGACCAGCGCCACGATGGTATCGTCGGGCACCTTATTGGTCCCAAAGGTCTCTACCGATATCGACGTCGGTCTAGCGACGCCGATGGCATAGGACAGCTGGACCTCCAGACGGTCCGCGAGCCCCGCGGCAACGAGGTTCTTGGCGACGTACCGTGCGGCGTATGCGGCCGAGCGGTCGACTTTCGTGGGGTCCTTGCCGGAAAACGCGCCTCCGCCATGCCTCGCGACGCCTCCGTAGGTATCGACGATGATCTTGCGACCGGTCAGGCCGGCGTCGCCCACCGGCCCGCCTATGACGAACCGGCCCGATGGGTTGACGTGGTAGACCGTTTGGCGGTCGCGGAGCTCGGCGGGGATCACCTGATGGGCGACCTCCTCTATCAAGTCCCGGGTGATGACGGACTGGCTGACCTCGGGGTTATGCTGCGAGCTCATCACCACGGTCTGAACCCGCTTCGGCTGGCCGTGGGAGTACTCGACGGTCACCTGGGCCTTTCCGTCTGGACGCAGGTACGGCAGGATCCCTTCTTTTCTGACCTCGGCCATCCGACGGCACAGCTTGTGCGCAAGCATGATTGGAAGGGGCATCAACTCGGGAGTCTCGGTGCAAGCGAAGCCGACCATCATTCCCTGGTCGCCGGCCCCCAGCATCTCTACCTCTTGGCCGCTCGCCTCGATCTCGCCTCTGGCCTCGAGCGCTAGGTCCACCCCCGCCGCGATGTCGTGGGACTGCCCGTGGACCGATACGGCTATCCCGCACGACTGATAGTCGAAGCCGAAGCTGGAGTCGATGTATCCGGCGTCCCGAAGTGTGTGGCGGACGACGGTCTGGATATCTACGTAGCCTTCGAGGGTGATCTCGCCCATCACGACTACGAGGCCGGTTGTCGTGCACGCTTCGCATGCGACCCGCGCGGTCGGGTCCAGGTTTAGGAACTCGTCGAGCAGCGCGTCCGAGATTTGGTCGCAAAGCTTGTCCGGATGTCCCTCCGTGACGGACTCGGAGGTGATCAGGTACAACGGCGAATCCATGAAGCTAAAGCCCATGACGGCTGCCTCCCACTCTTTTCGGTCTGGCTCAACCAGCCTCCTCTCCCTGGACGGGAGAGGACTGAGGTGAGGGTGACCTAGGCCAACGACCGGACGTGTCGGACGTCCCCCTCACCCTAACCCTCTCCCACGTGGGGAGAGGGGACTACTACGTCCCGATGTCCCAGCTTTCCAGGTAGTGTTGCTGCTCTTCGGTGAGTGTGTCTATCGTGATCCCCATGGACTTTAGCTTGAGCCGGCCGACTTCCTCGTCGATGTCCTTGGGGACGGGGTGGACCGTCGCCTCGAGGTTGTGGGCAGTCTGTGCCAGGTACTCGGTGCACAGTGCCTGGTTGGCGAAGCTCATGTCCATGACTGCAGAGGGGTGGCCCTCGGCTGCAGCGAGATTGATGAGACGCCCTTCGGCCAACAGGTAGAGCTTGCGTCCGTCTTCCATCAGGTACTCGTCGACGAAAGGCCTGGGCTGCCGCTTCGCCTCGGACAGCTCTTCCAGTGCATCGATGTCGATCTCGACGTTGAAGTGTCCGCTGTTGGCGATCACCGCACCGTCTTTCATCTCTTCGATATGTACCCGGTCCACGGCCTTCATGCCGCCGGTCAAGGTGATGAAGATGTCACCGACCTTGGACGCCTCGGCCATCGACATGACCTGATGTCCGTCCATGGCCGCTTCCAGGGCCCTGACCGGGTCGACCTCCGTCACAATCGCCTGGGCGCCCATCCCCGTCGCACGCATCGCGACGCCCCGGCCGCACCAGCCGTAGCCGCAGATCACGACCTTCTTGCCGGCCCAGAGGATGTTCGTGGCGCGAGTGATGCCGTCCAGAGTGCTTTGACCGGTCCCATATCGGTTGTCGAAGAAGTGCTTCGTATCGGCGTCGTTCACCGCTATTACGGGGTACTTGAGCTTGCCCTCCTCGGCCAGACTGCGGAGACGTATTACGCCCGTCGTCGTCTCTTCCGCTCCGCCTACCACGGATTCGAGCTCTTTCGTGCGCGTCGTGTGCAGCGTCGCCACCAGGTCGGCGCCGTCGTCGAGAGTCACGTTGGGGCCCTCGTCCAGCACCGCGTTTATGTGCTGGTAGTAGGTGTCGTTGTCCTCGCCTTTGATGGCGTAGGTTGGAATGCCGTACTCGGCGACGAGAGCGGCGGCCACTTCGTCCTGGGTGCTCAGGGGATTGCTGGCGCACATCGTGACGTCGGCACCACCGTCCCGAAGGGCCAGGACCAGGTTCGCGGTCTCCGTGGTGACGTGGAGGCATGCAGCCACCGTCAGGCCATCGAGAGGACGGTCTTTCGCGAACCGCTCTCGTATTTGCCGTAAGACCGGCATCTCCCGCGCGGCCCAGTCGATTCGTCGAACGCCGTCGGGCGCCAGCGCAAGGTCCAGAACGTCTCCCTTAGTCGTGGTAGTCAAATCAACCCTCCGAAGTGTGATCTATTTCGTAGCTGCCAGGTCAATTACTGTTTCTCCAGGGGAGTGTCTCTGTGTCACGCAGGGGCACAAAGCGCACTAGCTCACTGAGCGCGCGAAATCGTTCCTCAATTTCGGCTCTGGTAAGCGACACGAGGCGGTCGAGACTAAAGCTCTCGACGGCGAAGGAGCCCATAACGGACCCGAGCGCAGCGGCCCTGCGGAAGCCGTCCGAGCTCAGGTCTCCGGTAGAGGCCAGGTAGCCCATGAAACCGCCGGCGAAGGAGTCGCCGGCGCCGGTGGGATCGACGACCTCGTCCAGGGGAAACGCAGGCGCGGCGAAGGCCGAGTCGTGACCGACTAGCAACACCCCGCTGGCGCCACGTTTGACGGCTACTACCGAGGGGCCCATATCCATCGCCTTCCCAGCCGCCGTGACTAGGTTGACCTCACCGGTGAGGTCCCGAATCTCGCCTTCGTCGACGAAGAGGACGTCGACCTTCTCGAGAACCCTTCGCAGACCAGCGTTAGTGCCGCTGATCCAGAAATTCATGGTGTCCATCGCAACGAGCATTGGCGTGGCCTCGAGCTGCTCGAGCACGCCAAGCTGCAGCTCGGGGTCGATATTGGCCAGAAAGATGTATGGAGTCCGCTGTTGGTCGGCACTGAGCGAGGGCGAGAATTCGGCGAATACGTTGAGCTGCGTATCAAGGGTCTCGCGGCTGTTGACATCCTCGGCGCTGTACACACCGGTCCATCGGAAGGACCGGCCCGGCTTTCGCTCGAGACCGGATACGTCGACTTTCTTATCTTCAAGTAGCTGGACGTGTTCAGTCCGGAAGTCCTCGCCGACGACCGCGACGACGCTCACCGGCGTAAAGTAGCTGCTCGCGACCGAGAAGTACGTCGCTGAGCCGCCGAGGGCGTCCTGCCGACTGCCCGCAGGGGTGGTTACGGAGTCGTATGCTACCGAGCCGACTACGAGTACCGACATTGGTTCCCTTCAGGTAGGCGCGCCATACTAGGAGTCGCCCCCGTAGCTTGCCGGCTTGCCTTTCTCAATCCAAGCGCCGGTGCCCTCCTCAATGTTGAACAGGTTCTCGGTATCGATTCCCATTGCACCCGCCATCTCAGCGGCAAGTCCGCTCCTGACTCCTTGGGCGCAGACAAAGAGCAGCTTCTTGTCCCTTGGCAGCTCCTCGTTCCGGGCGAGCACGTCGTCGACCGGAATATGCAACGCGCCCTTAACGTGCCCGGCTTGATATTCGTCGGGACGCCGCACGTCCACAACCACGGTATCGTCAGCCTCATACATCTCGGCGGCTTCTTCCACGCTTACTCTGTAGTACAGCTCGCCAGGTTCTTTCCTAGGCACGTCGGCCACCTTCCTCCCAGTGATTACTGATGCGAACGCTCAGGAACTCTAACATATCGGCCGATGATGAGGCCCAACCGCTCTCGGGCGCCTTCGTCTACATGCTTGTCGTCGGTTATGATGGCGCTCTCCAGAGCGCTGGCACAATCGCAGTCTCGTTCGCCAGGTATGTTGTTTGCGACCGCCAGCAGGACCTGCTGTGATTGTGTGACGTTTTTCTTGAGGTTCGCGACGACGACCTCTACCGAGACGTCGGCCTCGGCTTCATGCCAGGTATCGTAGTCGGTGACGAGCGCGAGGGTCGCGTAGCAGATCTCCGCCTCACGGGCCAGCTTGGCCTCGGGCAGGGCCGTCATACCGATTACGCTGGCGCCCCAGGAACGGTAGAGCTCCGATTCGGCCCTGGTGGAGAACTGGGGGCCCTCCATGACCACATACGCACCGCCCGAGTGTACAGCACTGGTTGTCTTGGAGGCCGCCTCTATCACAACACTGCTTAGGACCGGGCAGAATGGATCTGCGAAGCCTACGTGGGCGACGATACCATCTTCGAAGAAGGTGCTGACACGACTACGAGTCCGGTCGATAAGCTGATTGGGGACGACCATGTCCAGCGGCCGGATCGACTCCTGGAGGCTACCGACCGCGCTCACCGACACGATGCGCTCGACGCCCAGGCTCTTCAGGGCATAGATGTTCGCCCGGCTGGGGGCCTGAGTCGGTGAGAACCGATGCCCCACACCGTGGCGCGGCAGGAAGGCAACGCGTATGCCTCCGAGGGACCCCAGGACGATGCGGGCGCTGGGGCTTCCGAAGGGCGTATCTACGTCGACTTCCTCGACGTCCGTCAGCCCTTCCATTTCGTAAAGGCCTGACCCGCCTATGAACGCGATCTTGGGCTCGGTCACGGGATCTGGCCATCCGGGAGGTGAACGGGGTTCAGTTTGGTTGCTGCAGTAGTCGTCAAGGTGGTACCCAAAATAAAAACTTCTCTTGCGAGAGAAGTTTCCGTTCGAAGAGATTACTCTCATCTTCCGAGCGTCGTAACGCTCGTCGGACTTGGCACCGTTTCGATGGCCCCTACAGCGCCACCGCTCGGTTGCCGGGCTTCGAAGGGCCGGTCCCTCAGCCTCTCTCGATAAGAGCGATTTGTCGGTTCGAGCCAGCTACAATCGTACTACCGGCCCTAGCTAGTGTCAACCGCCGGACATCTCACTCTAGTGTCCTGAGTTATGAAAGCATTGCAAAAGTACTTGCTGGGGTGTACCCTCCACGAAACGCTCATGGAGGTCACCATGGCCATCGGACGCCCCATTCCTCCCTTGCACCTTTCCTCCCTTGCACCTTTCCTCCGACGAACGCGAGAGCCTCGAGCGCTGGAAGCGGCGTCCAACCACTGCCCAGGCGCTGGCTCTGCGATCCCGGATCATTCTCCGTTGCTCCGAGGGCAAGACCAATACCGTCGTGGCCGGGGAGATCGGTCTGGCCAAGCAAACGGTGGGGAAGTGGCGGGCCCGGTTCATCGAACGCCGCCTCGACGGCCTGCTTGACGAGCCGCGGCCCGGCGGCCCACGCTCCATCACGGACACCGATGTGGAGCGGGTCGTGACCCTCACCCTGGAGACGACGCCGGCGGATGCAACCCACTGGAGCACGCGCTCCATGGCTGCGCGTACCGGCCTGAGTCAGAGCGCCATCAGCCGTATCTGGCGGGCCTTTGCCTTGCAGCCGCATCGGACCGAGACGTTCAAACTTTCGTCTGACCCTCTGTTCATCGAGAAGGTCCGTGACATCGTGGGGCTCTACCTCAACCCACCCCAGCGGGCTCTGGTCCTGTGTGTCGACGAGAATTCCCAGATCCAGGCCCTCGACCGGACGGCCCCGCTGTTGCCCATGCGCCCGGGGCAGATCGAGCGCCGGACCCATGACTACCGTCGTCATGGTACGACCTCTCTCTTCGCCGCCCTCGACGTGAAGACGGGAGAGGTCATCGGCGCCTGCCACCGTCGGCACCGGTCCACGGAGTTCCGGCGCTTCCTCGACCGGGTCGATGCGACCGTACCCCCGGACCTCGACGTGCACCTTATCCTGGACAACTACGCCACCCACAAGACCCCCGCCATCCAGCGCTGGCTGGCCCGGCGGCCGCGCTATCACCTGCACTTCACCCCCACCAGCAGCTCTTGGCTGAACCAGGTGGAGCGCTGGTTCGCGGTGCTGACAGAGAAGCAACTGCGCCGCGGGGTGTTCCGCAGCACTCGGGAACTGGAGCAAGCCATCGAACAGTACATTGACCAGCACAACGCTGCCTCAAAGCCCTTCATCTGGACCAAAACCGCAGACCAGCTACTAGCTACCATCGCCCGATTTTGTCATCGGATTCATAACTCAGGACACTAGCATCGCGGTGCTGAACACGACCCGGAAGGGATAGCAGTAGATGACGGCCGAGTTGAAGACGGACGTATCCGTACCTTCTGGAATGGGGTAGTTCTGGTTGCCGATGTTGCCTTTCAGCTTCCCAAGATTGACGTGACCGTCCTGCGTGACGTCGCCGTGTCCGCTGGGGTCGGAGTGGGGCGTCAGGATGACGCGCAGGTCCGGCCCGTTCGTCACCTTCAACGACTCCAAACGCAAGACGTGGGACCCATCGGGGAGCTCGTAGATAGTCGCAGTGCCCTCGCCCTTATGGAAGCGGTCGGCATCCTTGAACTCACCAGTTTTCACAGAGACTGCCTGGGGCGTCTCACTTGCCGCGGTCTGCTCAGAAGCCGATTCGGATTCATCTGAAGACTTCTCCATCTTGGGCATCGGCTCTTCCATCGGCACGTCGTCCATCTTGGCCATGGTGACCATCGTGTCTTCGACCTCTTCACGGGTCATGTCCGTTGGAACGGTTGCAGCAAAGGCGAACGGGAACTCCTCCTCGACGGTCTTGTCGAAGAGCAAGGGTGAAAGCAGCCACCAGGCCAGGACAACGACAGGAGCGGCTACGATCACCGCCGCGATTATCCAGAAACGCGTGGTCTTGAGCACGGGCGACCTCCTGTTTACAACCGCCGTTGCCAGCGACGGGACACTACTATAGCCGTTCGAACTTTGGCAGCGCACCGCCGATTAGGGGGATCGCGTATTCGAGAAAACCATCGGTTGGCATGCAACGCTCTTTGTCGAAATAATCGTCGGGCATTCGCCTGACCCGACCGGCGACTTCACTCAAAGGCGCGAGGCCGGTCGAGCAATGGTAGTCGACACCCGGTTGTCTTTCTAGAGTCACCATCCGGTCGGTGGCCCCTTCGATAGCGTATTCGACGGCGGCTCGACCCGCCGCTTCGGCCTCGTTCGCGTCCGTAGCGGAGATGCAGGCGACCATCGAGCGTTGGATTGTCCCAGGTTTCTCGTAGCGTACGCGGACGTTCAGGCGTGAGCCGGTGAGCTTCGCGAGGTAGCGTCCCGCGCCCTCGTAGTACTGGTGGCCGAACTGGTCGACGTACCACGGCTCGTTGCCTCCCAGGGGCCCCCCGGCGCCGCGCGCGTTTTCTGCGACCACGGCGACAGCGAATCCGTAGCGGTGGAAGGCGCTCTCGACGAGCTCGAGGAAGCGGTCTTCGTCCACGGGCACTTCGGGTATGCAGACGACGTGCGGCGCGTCCCGGTCGTCCGTGCTCGCCAGGGCTGAGGCCGCCGCAAGCCAGCCCGCATCTCGCCCATCACTTCGATAATCGTAATCGGGGCCTCTTTGCCCATCGTTTCCGCATCTCTGCCGGCTCCCATCGTAGCTAACGCCACGAACCGGGCGGCGCTTCCGTAGCCGGGCGTGTGATCGGTAAGTACGAGGTCGTTATCGATGGTCTTGGGAATGTTCACAACAGACAAAGGCATTCCGGCGGCTTCCGCCTCGGTATGCATTCTGTGTCCAGTCTCGGCGGAGTCGTTACCGCCGATGATGAAGCAGAAACGGACCCGGTACTCCGACAGCACATCGAGAACCTTCGGAACGTCGTCAGCGTTCAGCCTACGCCGAGAGGAGCCGAGGACTGCGCCAGGCGTTTGGGCCGTTCGCTCCCACCAGACCTTGGTCCGGCTACTCAGGTCGACTACGTCCCCGGCCAGGAGTCCGTCCAGGCCGTGGACTGCGCCGTAGGTCCGGTCGATTTTGTCGCTGAGCTCTGCTTGGCGTGCGACGCCGAAGAGGCTCCGGTTGAGCACGGGGGTGCTGCCGCCCGACTGGAGCACGATCCCGTTGGGTTTGCTCACCATCCTACGTGCGCCAGCCGACTCTAATGAGATGTCCCAGCGTCGGCGAGCAGCTTGGCACATGCGTACACCGCCCTGGTGTGGGGCATGGGGACCCCTGCTTTGTCACCGAGCTCCACCACTGCACCAACGATGCTCTCCAACTCCATGGGCCTGCCGGTCTCCAGGTCCTGCAGCATCGACGTCTTGTGGTGACCAACCTTCTGGGCTCCCGCAATACGCTGCTCGATTGAGACCGGCATCTCAACCCCCAGGCTGCGGGCCACCGCGTCCGCCTCTTCCATCACCGCCCGCACCAGCTCCTGGACCTCCGCGTGCGCGGTCATGTCGTACAGCGTCGCCCGGGTAAGGGCACTGATGGGGTTGAAGGCCACGTTGCCGAGCAGCTTGACCCAGATGTCATGGCGGATGCGCGAGCGGATGGGACCCCGAAGCCCGGACTTGGTCAGGGCACGGGACAGATCCCGGCACCGATCGGTGGTGGAGCCGTCCAGTTCTCCTATGCCGAAGCGGTCGCCCTCGATATGCTCGATCACCCCGGGCTCCACGAGCGAAGTCGAAGGATAGACTACACAACCGATGACGCGCTCAGGGGATATGGCGGAGGAGATGACCTTGCCGGGGTCGACGGTCTCCAGGTGGGTCCCTTCCCACGGTCCACCGTGGCGCTGGAAATACCACCAGGGGATGCCGTTTTGCGCCGAAACGACTGCCGTGTCCGGCCCCAACAGTGCGGCAAGCCTCCGCGCCACCGCCGCCAAGCTGTGGGCCTTGACGGTGAGGAAAAGGAAGTCCACGGGCCCGACGCCTTCCAGGCTGTCGGTGGACGTAGGGTGCGCTTCAAAATCGCCTTCGCTGCTGCGCACACGAACCCCGTGGGCCTGCATGGCTTGCAAGTGGGGTCCGCGGGCGACCAGGACGACATCCTCACCAGAATTGGCTAGCTTGGCGCCCAGGTAGGCCCCAATCGCGCCGGCGCCGACTACTGCGAACCTCACATCGCCGTCTCCAGCCGGAAGGCGGTGAGCGCCGGCCCGGCTACTTCGTTGACTTGCTTGTCAGCGTCTCCGCCACGATGCGGCGCTGCACCTTGCCCGTAGCGGTCCGGGGTATGGCATCCACTATATGGATGACCCTGGGGACCTTGAAGTCCGCCATGTGCTCCCGACAGTAGGCCACCAGCTGCCGCTGGGACGTTTCCGCATTGAGCACTACCGCAGCAGCCGGCGCTTCGCCGTGCGTGGCGTGCGGGATACCGAACGCCACCGCCTCAGATACCGCCGGATGCGACAGCAGCACTTCGTCGATCTCCACAGGCGAGACCTTCTCCCCGCTCCTGTTGATAAGCTCCTTGATGCGCCCGACAAGCGAGAGGTAGCCCTGCTCGTCCAGAAACCCCTGGTCGCCCGTCCGGAACCAGCCGCCGGTAAACGAATCGGCGTTCGCCCGGGGGTTGTCTTCGTAGCCGTCAATCACGTTCGGCCCCTGGATGGCGACCTCCCCCGTCGCGCCGGTGGGTTGGAGGCTACCATCCTCGTCCATGATGCCGATCCGCACGCCGGTGCCTGGGCCGACCGACCCGGGCACCCGCCTGCCCGGCGGCAATGGGTTGGACGCCATCTGGTGGGCCGCCTCCGTCATTCCATATGCCTCTACGACCGGCACGCCGAAACGGTCCTCCATCTCGAGCATCGTACCGGCGGAGAGCGGTGCACTGGAAGAGCGGATAAACCTTAGGCCTTCGCGACTCGCCACCCCGCCGTCGCCAGAGTCCTTAGTCCTGGCCCGTTTGAGGAGCGCCTCGTGCATACTGGGCACCGCTGAGAACCATGTCGCCTTTTGGTCCTGGACTACGCGCCAGAGATTCAGAGCGTTGAACCGAGGTGCCACCACCACGGTCCCTCCCGATAGGAGCGTTGCTAGTGTCGAGGCAACCAGCCCGTGAATATGGAACAGGGGCATTACGCACAGCGAAACGTCCTCGGGGGACAGGTCATAGGTGGCCACGATGTTCTGTGCCGACACGACCAGGTTCCGGTGGACGAGGGGGACTTTCTTCGGCCGGCTGGTGGTGCCACTGGTGTGGAGCACCAGGGCGACGTCGTCGGGCCCGCACCCTCCGTCCATTGGCCGCTGGAGTTCCCTTCCCGGGGAAGAGAGAGAAAGCCGGCCCTCTGAGCTGAGACTTGCCGTCAGGCTGACGACTGAAGGAGGACCGATCTGGCGGGCCTCCTGGGGCGAGTGTTCCGACGTGATCAGCGCCTTCGCGTCGCTGTCCTCAATGTAGAACCTGAACTCCTCTGCCCTGTAGGCCGGGTTCAGAGGGGCAGCGGTAGCAGTGGAAGCCACCGCGAGAAAAGCAGTGATCGTGTCGATGTTGTTGGGAAGAACGATGGCCACCCGATCGCCCCGCCCGATGCCCATCCTCCTCAACTGGTCCGCGACGTCGTTCACCTGGCGCCGCAGCGAGTCGTAGGTCACCACCGGGCCGCCCGCCACCGCCAGCGCGGGATGCGCCGACGCCCCGAACTCGAGAAGCTCCGGTATCGTTGTCGGTTGTTTGAGGCCTGTCATCGTGTCAGGTTCCTGGCCAAGCAGGCCATGAGGCTACTCTTGCGGCGATGTCTAAACAGGCAGGCCGCTCACCGGTCGAATAGTATAGCTGAACGGGTTAGGGGATGGGCTCACCGCTACCGGGCGAACCTGCCGGGGCCGAGGGTCTTAACATCTACATCGGACTCGCCCCTGGTGATGAGATCGGTGATGATGCGGCCCATGGCCGGGCCGAAGACGATCCCTTTACGACCGCCCCCGGTGGCAACGTAGACGCCCTCCATGCTGGGGACGCGGCCCAGGATCGGCAGCCTGTCCTCCGACAGCGGGCGGAGGCACGCTGTCTGCCGGACCAGCTGGGCGTCCTCCAACGATGGCAACATTTTGAGGAGCTTGGCCATGATGCTGTCTCGGGCATCGCTGGTTAGCGTTTCGTCGAATCCCGCTTCCTCCTCGGTCGTGCCCGCCCACAACAGTCCGTCGGGCTTAGTAACTATCTCAAAATGGCCAGACGCCACTGTCGCCGGAACCACAAGAGCGCACATGCGAGCTGTAACACACCGAGGTAGTTCGCTGCCTTCTTGTCGTACCGGACCAGGACCGCACGGCACTTGGAGAGCCATGCCAGCGTCCGTTCCACAACCCACCGGCGCGCCGGATACCGCTTGTCGCCAGAGGCGTCCAGCTTCTCCTCGCCGATGCGTCGGATGTGCTCCCTATAGCCGTGTCCGGCGGCAGCCCCACGGCCTGAAGGATTGTCATACCCTTTGTCCAGACACAGGTGTTGGGGTTCCTCCTCGGTGGGCTGTGGTCGTTCGACCACAATGGCGTCCAGGGTCGCCTCCAACAGCTTGGCATCGTGCACGTTTGCTCCCGCAACCACAATGCTCAAGGGGCCGCCCTCTCCATCCACAAGGAGACTGCGCTTGGTACCAGCCTTGCCACGGTCCGTAGGGTTGGGCCCAATCAGGTCCCCCCAAAACGTGCCTTGCCCATGGCTCCGTCTGCCGCCTGCCATTCCCAGTCCACGCCATCCAACTCTTCGCACCCCTCCACCAGGGCTCCCCACATTCGGTGCAAGACGCCCGTCCCCACCCACCGTTGAAAGGTGCGATGAATGGTGCTGTCGTCCCCAAGCTCTTTCGGCAATCGGTTCCATTGGCACCCGCTGCGCAGCCGGAAGATGATGCCGTTGAGCATCTGTCGTGGGTCAGAGCGCTTGCGGCCCCGGGCTTTGGGCGGGTCTTCCTCCAGGATGATAGGTTCGATCCGTTCCCAAAGCTCGTCCGGTACTTCCCAGATGGTCTCTAGCGTCTCTTGTTTCCCCATGCGGTCCCTCCCGATGCTTTTGGAGAAACCATACGAATCGTCCTAGAAACCGATCAATGCATTTGTGGTTCAGATTTTGAGATAGTTTCTTAGTCGTCGCGTAGTTGCCCTCCCATCCAATCGAGCACTGGACGGGCGGCCCGGGCACTCGCATCCGAAGGATCTGTCCCTTCAACGGAGTGACCGGTGTAGGCATGTTGAGCCAGTTCGAGGCTTCACCGGCCCAGGGGCCCATCGCAAGCACTACGCTCTCGGTGGAGAGCTCGCCGTCCTCAAGAACGACGCCCTCGACCTTTCCATTGCGGGACTTGAGGCCCGTCACTCTCCCGTGACGGACCGTCGCGCCCGCTGATTCGGCTGACTGAGTCAGTGCGAGCACCAGCCGGTAGGGATCGACGTCCACCGTGCCCTCGATATAGACGCCCCCAAGTACGGCGTCGGAGATTCGGGCGTCGACGGACCTGACCTGCTCACGGTCCATCCACTGGACCGAGTAGCCGGGTTGCTCCTGTTGCCATGCAACGGCGTCCCTCGATCATATATGTCCCCCGGGGCGACCCCGAAGACGTAGTCCTCGTAGGCGCGGGCGGTCAGCAGCCAGAAAACGCCTCGAAAGGTATCGGCGCCACCCCAGCTGATCGGAGGGTTGCTCGCCGCGCTCAGCGGCACGTACAGGTATACCGATAGCCCTACAAGCAACGGCCCGATCAGCCATAGCGAGGCCAAGCGCCGCCACCCAAGGCTTGCACCTGTCCAAAACAGTAACGGGACCGCGACAGCCAGGAGGGTCAGGTGATTGCCGAGACCGAGAAGAACCCCGAACGCGGCCAGGCTTGATTCTCTCGTAAAAAGTCTGTGTAGGTCGAATTAGAACAAACGTACCCACACCTGGGTACAATATACAGTCTCTGTTCCGTACACTACCCCAACATACGGTAGCGCGCAGATGTGCTAAATCGCTGGAACTTCCTCAAACCGGGTTTTTACGAGGGAATCAGGCTTCGGTCCTCGGAGCGCCGGCCTCGGCTATCGCCCGGTCCGGGCAGTACTAGTGGTCCAACATCATTGAAATGAAGACCATGATAGTCATTGTTCCTCTTGGGGGTTCAATCGTAACGTTGAACCGAGGAGGAACCATGATGTCTACCAAGAGGTACCGTATCAGACTGACTACCGACGAACAACAGGAACTCAACGCCTTGGTCTCACGCGGTCGGGCTGCGGCGTACAAACAGACCCATGCGCGCATTCTGCTGATGAGCGATGAGTCACGCTCGGACGGGGGAATGAAGGACGCGGACATCACCAGCGCGCTCGGTGTGGGACAGTCAACGGTCGAGCGAATACGCAAGCGCTGTGTAGAGGAGGGGGTCGAGTCTGCGCTGAATCGCAAAAAACAACTGCGTCGGCGTCAAAAGAGACTGGACGGCGAAGGTGAAGCACGGTTGATAGCGATGGCCTGCGGGGAACCGCCGGAGGGGCGTGCCAGTTGGACCCTGAAGCTGTTGGCTGACCAGTTGGTCGAGTGTGAGATAGTCGAGACCATTAGCACCGAGACGGTTCGCCAGGCGCTTAAAAAAACGAACTGAAGCCGTGGCTGAAGCAGAGTTGGTGCATCCCGCCCGGTCAGAGCGCGGAGTTTGTGTGCGCGATGGAAGACGTACTGGAGGTCTACCAACGGCCGTACGATGGGAATGAGGTTCTGGTGTGCATGGATGAGACGAGCAAACAGCAAGTCAAGGAGACGCGAGTGCCGCGTCCCGCAGCGCCCGGCTTATCGGCGGCATACGACTACGAATACGAGCGCAATGGAGTGAGCAGCCTGTTCATGCTGTTTGCACCGTTGGACGGATGGCGCCGAGTCGAGGTCAGAGAGCGTCGCACGAAGGTGGACTGGGCGCATGTGATAAAGAAACTGGTCGACGAGGACTACCCCGACAGAGACCGGATCGTGCTGGTAATGGACAATCTCAACACTCACAAGCTGTCCTCGCTATACGAGGCATTCGAGCCTGCTGAGGCGAGGCGTATAGCTGAGCGACTGGAGATACACTACACTCCCAAACACGGGAGTTGGTTGAATATGGCGGAGATAGAGATCGGTGTGCTGGCTCTACAGTGCCTGGACCGACGGATTGCCAATCAAGACATCCTGCGCGGCGAGGTCAATGCTTGGCAGAATCAACGCAACCGGGATGTGATACGAGTGGATTGGCGCTTCACTACCGAGGATGCGCGCATCAAACTAAAGTCACTCTACCCATCAATACAAAAAAAGTTGAACCACTAGTCGGACGGCGACTACCAGCAGCGCGCTAGCGAACAGAGCGTTGAGCGCGTACACCTCAGTAATGACGGCAAGGGACCATGGTATGTGGGAAGCGGCAAAGGCCGTCCCGGTCAGCGAGGCACCGATCACCGCCAGCACCGGTGGCGCTTCTGGACCCAGCGAGCGACACAGGCGTAGCGCAGCCACGTACACGATGAAGGCCGCGGCAGACATCAACAACGCCGAGAGCAGGTTGCCCCTGAAGGCAAATTCACCAATCGGCACGATCGTCGCGAAGGTCTTGAGCAGGAGCGTATACGTCGGATAGCCGGGCGGGTGAGGCACCCCCAGAGTATTGGCGGCGGCCAGTAGCTCGCCGCCATCCACCCCCACTTCGTCGACGCCCCAGCTCAAGGTCGGCGCAATTGTCGAGAGGTAAAGAACCAGCGAAGCCGCGAAGACGCCAAGCCCGGCGAGGAATGAAGGCGACTTTGCTCGGTTCAGATCCACGGTTGGTGCTCCGGAGAGCTCGGTGCCCTGCTGGCCAAGGCGGCTCGAGCGCCACGGAATACATACTAACGGGACGATGTTCCAAAGCATAGCCGTACCATCGTAGTACCCGGATTGGTTTTGCCGGGTTCGCGATGCGTGTGCTACAATCGGATGCCAAATAAGAGAGAGCGATAGAGAAAGTAAGGTATGGGCTTGGACGCAGCCGCGAAAGGAGCCATCGCAGAGGAGTATCAGTCCCACGAGGGAGATACCGGCTCCACTGAAGTTCAGGTGGCCATAATGACCGCCCGAATAGACGGCCTGACAGAACACCTTAGAGTTCACAAGCACGACGAAGCCACCCGACGCGGTCTTCTCAGGCTCGTCGGCCGTAGGCGTCGTCTCCTTCAGTACCTCAACGGGGAAGACGTGGCCCGTTACAGGTCTCTCATCGCAAGGCTTGGGCTGAGGAGATAAGTCCCGCATTGACGGGGCTTTTTTCTTTGTTTCCCGTAGGAGGTACCGTTTTCTATGTTGTCCACTTTCCAACGTGACGTTGGCTCTGGGACGCTCGTCCTAAAGACGGGTGTTCTCGCTCAGCAAGCCAACGGCTCGGTCCTGGTAACGTACGGCGACTGCGCCGTGCTGGTAACAGCCACGATGGATAACCCGCGCGAAGGGATTGATTTCTTTCCTCTGACTATCGACTTTGAGGAGCGGCTCTACGCAAGAGGAAAGATTCCCCGCAACTATTTCCGCAGGGAGGGTCGTCCTCCGACGGAACATGCTCTGGCCGACCGCCTGACCGACCGCTCGGTACGGCCGCTTTTCCCAGATGGGTTCCGGAAGGAAGTCCAGGTAATTGCTACGCCGTTGTCCGCCGACGTCGAGAACCCTCTCGACATGCTCGTCATGATCGGCACATCTGCCGCGCTGTCGATCTCCGACATTCCCTTCGACGGCCCCATAGGCGCCACGCGCATCGGACGGGTTGACGGTCAGTACGTGGTAAACCCGACATACGAGCAGCTCGAAAAAAGCGAGTTGGAACTGGTTGTCTCGGGCAGTCGCGACGGAATCGTGATGATCGAAGCGGGGGCGAATGAGCTTTCGGAGCCGATGGTTCTGGAAGCCACGCAGCTCGCTCAGGATGTCAATCTTGAGCTGATCGAGCTGCAAGAGGACATGGCCAGAGAGATCGGGCGGACGAAGGCCGGATTCGAAATCGAAGGCCTGCCCACCGATCTGGTCGCCGCCGTCGAGTCGGCAGTAGGCGATAAACTGGCAAGCGTCCTAGACGCCCAGGGCGAGAAGCCCGACGTAGAGGATAGGCTCGCCTCGTTGAAGAAAGAGGTCATGGAGTCGCTGGGCGAAACCTATGCGCCGCCTGCCGTAAGTTCAGCCTTCAAGGCGCAAGTCGAGTCGGCCTCTAAGAACGCATTCCGGGAAGCCATCATTTCCCGTGGAGAACGGCCCGACGGCAGGAGTCTGACCGAGATACGTCCTATCTCATCCGAAGTCGGTCTCCTCCCACGCACCCACGGTAGCGGTCTCTTCACACGAGGGGAGACCCAGATCCTGGGAATAGCAACCCTCGGCTCCGTCAGCGACGCCCAGCGGATGGACACGCTCAGCCCTCAGGAATCGAAGCGGTTCATACTGCACTACAACTTCCCGCCGTTCTCGACCGGAGAGGCCAAGCGAATAACGCCTCCGGGAAGAAGAGAGGTCGGACACGGCGCCCTGGCCGAGCGCGCGCTCGTGCCGGTGTTGCCGGACGTAGAGGATTTCCCGTACACGATTCGTCTCGTCGCGGAAGCGCTCAGCTCAAACGGAAGCACCTCAATGGGCAGCGTCTGCGCCGGCACTCTCGCGTTGATGGACGCAGGCGTGCCCATCTCGAAGCCAGTTGCAGGGATTTCGATCGGGCTCGTCGCCGAAGAAAACGGAAATTACGCGACCTTGACCGATATCCAAGGGATGGAAGACCACGCCGGTGACATGGACTTCAAGGTCGCCGGCACCAGGGACGGCATCACCGCCATTCAGCTCGATATTAAGATAAGAAGCCTGAGCTTCGAGATCATCGAGGCCGCTCTGAAGCAGGCCGAAGAAGGGCGAATGTTCCTCCTTGACCGGATGAACGAGACGATTGGCACGCCTCGGGACGACGTCAGCCAGTACGCACCGAGGATGACGCGCATAAGCGTGCCAGTCGACAAGATTGGACTGGTTATCGGCCCGGGCGGCAAGACGATTCGGGGCATCGTCGATGAAACAGGGGCCACAGTGGACGTCGAGGACGACGGCACCATCACTATCGGTGCAACCGATGGAGAGGCCGCCAAGAAGGCCGTCGCAATGATAGAGAACCTGACCCGTGAAGCGAAAGTAGGCGAGATCTACACGGGCAAGGTAGTGCGCATCATGGACTTCGGCGCTTTCGTCGAAATCCTGCCCGGCAAGGACGGCATGGTCCACATCAGCGAGCTTTCCAACGAGCACGTACCCACGGTCGAAGACGTTGTCAAACTTGGCGAAGAGATTACCGTAATGGTCCAGGACGTCGACCCGACGGGCCGCATCCGGCTTTCGCGCCGGGCGCTTCTCGAAGGCTCAGAGGGCGGCGGCTCCCAACCGGCCGGCGAGTCCGGCGGCGACCGTCGACCGGGCGGTTACCGACAGGGGAACGGCAGACCGGGAGGCGGCCAGCAGGGCGGGTACAGGCAAGGCGACCGGCCTCAAGGCGGCGGACGAGGCGGCCCCGGACGTGGTGGGCCCCGTGGTGGCGGCGGAGGTCCCCCTCGGCACAGGTCTGGACCACCACCCCGCTAGCCCCCCGTTCGAGGCGGCTAGCCAATTCCGTCGGCTCCATCGGCGTACGTCGCATCCTGAGATTCGTCCATGTATTGATTCCCTCGTAAAAACCCGTTTTGAGGAAGTTCCAGCGCTTTAGCACATGTGAGCGCTACCGTATGTTGGGGTAGGACACGGAACAGAGACTGTATATTGTACCCAGGCAAGGGTACGGTTGTTCTAATTCGACCTGCACAGACTTTTTACGAGAGAATCATGTATTCTATTCTGGGCGGATCGTCTCTATCCCAAATGGAGGTGCAGGCTGTGTCACCCATTAACGTAGTCGTCCAAGGCGTGCTGGGCAAGATGGGACAGCAAGTCCTTAGTCTGACCTCAACGGAAGAGGACCTGCACCCCGTCGCAGGAGTCGATCTGAACGCCTCGGCGGATTCCATTGGGCTACCTGACGGTTCAGGCGCCGTGCCGCTCTCGACCTCTTTAGAGTCTGTGATCGGCGACGCCGATGTTGTGGTCGATTTCTCCGGAGCCGACGGGGCTCTATCCGCTATCCAGACGGCGGCACCGCGGAACGTCAACGTGGTTATCGGCTCGACAGGCAGCCCTGAATCGACCCTGCGAGAGGCCAAGACACTGGCCGACGAGCACCAGGTCGGGATCATGATCGCACCCAACTTTGCGTTAGGCGCGGTTGTCATGATGCATCTCGCGAAGCAAGCTGCACCTTACTTCGACTACGCCGATCTCATCGAGAGTCACAGTGAAGGCAAAGCCGACGCACCTTCCGGCACGGCGATCGCGATAGCCAAGGCCGCAGCCGAGGGCAAGGGTCGCGACTTCAAAGCGCCCCAAGCCGAAAAGGAGACCGTCTCTGGAACCCGAGGCGGTATATCTGGCGGCGTCAGCATCCACAGCGCTCGAATGCCCGGCCGCGTGGCCCACCACGAGCTCGTTTTCGGCGCCCTGGGCCAGACGCTGACCATCCGACACGACTCCGTCAGCCGCGAAAGCTTCATGCCGGGGGTCTTGATGGCCATCCGGCATGTCGTCTCGAACCCCGGTCTTGTCGTGGGCCTCGACAAGATCATGGGATTTTAGGACAAGCCTGCACCTGCGGCGACCAGGACATTTCAACTTACCCACTCTCCAGACGCAACGGATTGAGACTACGGCTCCGCGCTAATTCTCCACCGTCCAGGCACTGGATTTGGTCCAGCATACTGGCTATCATCTGATCACCCTGTGTTCAGGTTGTCAGAGCTATTCGAGAACCGCACCTGCCCGCAGCCTGAACCGCGAGGTGATCGCGATGACTACAAAGGAAAGTCCGCGACGAGTGGTTGATCAGCTTCCAGACAGCGAGTTGGACGCAGCGCTGAGGTATCTCGAGTACCTGCGCGACACGTCTGACCCGCTTGTACGAAGCCTACTGGACGCGCCGGTGGATGACGAACTTACGACGCTGGAGGAAGACGCGAGAGCCTCGGAGGCCTGGAAAGAGTATCTGGACGGAGAGGCGGTTTCGGCCGAGGAGGCGAAGCAAGAGCTCTTGCCTTGAGCTGGCGGTACGAGCTCACGAGGCACGCCCGGCGCGACATTCGCGATCTGGACGTTCAAGCACGTCGCCGAGTTTTCGAAGCTCTGGACAAATATGTCGCGTAGCGGCATGCCAATGTGATCAAGATACAAGGTGCGAAGGACGAATGGCGTTTGCGGGTAGGCGACCTGGCGGATAAGGTTCCGTCCGGACTTGAGGGCCCAAATCATCGTTGTGCTCGATGTGCGGCACAGGCGTGAAGCGTACCGAGAGCGGTAGCAGCTCCTCCACAGACGACAAGCATGAACGGCTACAAAATCGCGGTAATCGGGGCAACCGGCGCGGCAGGCCAGGTCTTGTTGCGCATCATCGAGGAGCGCAACTTCCCAGCCACCTCTGTGCGTCTTTGCGCGTCGAAGCGGTCTTGGGGTAAGCCGCTGGCGGTCAAAGGCGTCGAGGTGGTCGTTGAGGAACCGACCCGCGAGCTTCTGCGCGACGTCGACATCGTATTCATCGCCGCATCCAGTGACGTCAGCCGCGGGCTTGCTCCGATGGCTGTCGACGAGGGAGCGCTCGTCATAGACAAGAGCTCTGCGTTCCGGATGGACCCCGATGTCCCCCTGGTCATCCCCGAGGTGAACGGCGACGACATCGAGAGCCACCGAGGCATCATCGCGGCTCCCAACTGCTCTACGACACCTTTGGCGATGGTCCTCAAGCCTCTGAACAACCTGAGTCCCGTGCGTCGGGTGACGGCGGCTACATACCAGTCGGTCTCTGGCGCCGGCGCGGCCGCCATGGACGAGTTGCGCCTGCAGTCCGGCCAGGTCCTTGACGGGGACCAGCCGGAGCCGAACGCACTTCCACACCAGATAGCCTTCAACGTGCTTCCCCAGGTCGAGTCTTTCGTAGACAACGGCTATACCACCGAAGAGATGAAGATGGTGAACGAGACCCGGAAGATACTTCACGAGCCGGAGCTGGCGGTGTCGGCCACCTGCGTCCGGGTGCCGGTAATGGTGTCGCACGGCGAGGCCGTCCACATGGAGTTCGACGAGCCGATCACTGCAGACGAGGTCCGAGAAACGTTGGCCGAAGCGCCCGGTCTCAGAGTGATGGACGCCCCAGAATCGAATGTGTATCCTATGCCCGTCGACGCCGAGGGGAGGGACGAGGTATTCGTCGGGCGTATCAGGCAGGACGAGTCCCATCCGCACGGCGTCGCGATGTGGATCGTAACGGACAACCTGCGCAAGGGAGCAGCGCTGAACGCGGTCCAGATCGCCGAAGATGTCCTCAGCCGGGAGCTACTGCCGGCTCAAAAGGGGGTATAGCCATGGTGGAGATGGGACGGCTACTAACGGCGATGATCACGCCGTTCGATAAGGAGGGCGAGATTGACTACGGACAGGCCCGCAAGCTAGCCAAAGGCATCATCGACTCTGGCAGCGACGGTGTCTTGATCGGCGGCACTACAGGTGAATCCCCCTCGATGTCCGACGATGAGAAGCTGCGGCTCTTTGGCGAAGTAAAGGAAGAAGTCGGCGACCGGGCCGCTGTGATGGCTGGGACTACCGACAACAACCACCGCAAGTCCATCGAGCTTTCCAAAGAAGCTGAAAAGGTTGGCGTGGACAGCCTGCTGCTGACGGTGCCCGCTTACAACAAGCCCCCACAGGAAGGGCTGTACCAGCACTTCAAGGCCATCGCCGAGGCGACGAGCCTGCCGGGGATGCTCTACAACGTGCCGTCTCGCACGTCACTGAACATGACCGACGAGACGACGCTTCGGCTGGCTCAGATAGACAACATCGTAGGCGTCAAAGAGGCGTCATCAGACCTGGTACAGATAACTCGCATAATCGATGGTGCGCCCGACGGCTTCAACGTCTGGTCAGGCAACGACGACGAGACCTTCCCGATCATGTGCGTCGGGGGATTCGGCATCGTTAGCGTGGCCGGCAACATCATAAGCAACCAGATCAAGGCAATGATGGGTTTGGTGCTGGAGGGCGACATCGAGAGCGCCGCGGCCGCGCATCGCCGGCTGCTGCCGCTGTTCAAGGCGCTCTTCTGGGTCACCAATCCAATACCCGTCAAATATGCCGTCAACCGCGCCGGCTTCAACGCGGGCCCTGCCCGCCTCCCCATGGCCCCGCCCGACGACGACTTCATAGCGAAGTTCGACACCGTGATGGACCGCTACGAGATGGACTTACCTGTCTAGCGGCGGCGTCCCCGCCCCTAAAGCACAGACCGGACCACGATGGTCTGGTCGCGATGGGGCCCAGTAGAAATGATGTCGATGTGCGCGCCTACCAGCTCCTGCAGCCGGTCTATATAGTAGAGCGCTTCCCTCGGCAGGTCGTGGAGCTTGGTCGCGCCCGCCGTGGGGCTGTCCCAGCCGGGCACTTCTTCGTAGACCGGCGTGCACCGCTCCAGAAGCGCGGCGTTTCCAGGGAAGTCGTGGACGATTTCTCCGTCGAGCTCGTAGGCCGCGCAAATACGTATGCGGTCGAAGTGATCTAGGACGTCTAGCCGGGTCAACACCAGAGATGTGTAGCCATTGATACGAGCACTGTACCGGGCAGTCACTGAATCAAACCAACCTACGCGACGAGGCCGCCCCGTGGTCGTGCCGAACTCTTGAGCGCGCTCTCGTATCTCTTCTCCAGTTTCGTCGAATAGTTCGGTTACGAAGGGCCCACCGCCGACCCGCGTACTGTAAGCCTTGAACACCCCAAGTACGATGTCGATCTGCCGCGGAAGGAGCCCCAGGCCGGTGCATGCTCCTCCTATCGTTGGGTGGGACGACGTAACGAAGGGGTATGTGCCGTGGTCAAGGTCGAGTAGAGCGCCCTGCGCCCCTTCGAGTATCACCGTCTCGCGCGCCTCAACCGCATTGTAAACGATGTGCTCGACCTCGCGGATATAGGGCGCCATTCGAGTTGACCATGCTTTGCACTTTTCGAATACCTCGTCAAGGTCGACGGGCGTTCCGCCGTATACGTTCGTTATCAGAGCGTTGGCCTGGCTAACCGCGCTCTCGAGCCTGGGCAACAGTGCCTCCAGGTCCGACAGGTCGGCTGCGCGGATTCCGCTACGGGCCGTCTTGTCGGTATAGGCGGGCCCGATTCCCTTGCCCGTCGTTCCGATCGCGTCCTTTCCGCGCGCCGCGTCGGCAAGCTCGTCCAGGACGACGTGGTAGGGCATCACGAGGTGAGCGCGATCGCTGACCATCAGCCGGTCGGTGAGATCTATCCCACGCTGCTCAAGGCCCGCGATCTCTTCGAGGAACCCGTCAGGGTCGACAACGACCCCGTTGCCTATGACACCGATGGCGTCCGGCCACAGGACGTTGCATGGAATGAGGTGGAGCTTGAACTCACCTTCGTCAGCCAAGACGGTATGTCCGGCGTTGTTCCCACCTGAGAATCTGGCTACGACGTCGGCGTCCCTGGCCAGAAAATCGACGATCTTTCCCTTGCCTTCGTCACCCCACTGAGCACCCAGCACCGCGCATACCGTCATGCCGTCTCCCTTCCGTCGAAGCCCAACAGCCCCCGCGAAACGCCGCAGGGGAGTATAGCAGAGAGAAAGGGGGTTTGAAACGATAAACGATGTCGTCCGGAGCTAGGCAGGGGCTGTGGTAATATGATCGCCGCATTCGAGTACACGTAGGTGATCATAAATGGTCGCAACGGACAGGGCCCGCTTCACGGCGGTCGAGGGCGCCTCTGACCTATTTACGTCCCAATTCGTTGAATACCTCGTAGCGGCGCACGACCGATTCGCGTTGCGGGTCCTGGAGCTGCGGGACAAGAGGGCGACAGTCCTGCACAACGCCCTGACCAACGGAGTGCTGCCAACTCACCTTCCTGAGTCGGAGATAAACACGGGAGAGTGGAGAGTCCCTGAAGTTCCGGCCGACCTCAAGCGGCCCGGCATCGAAATAACCGGCCCAGCGTCGATGACGTCGATGTTCATCAACGCCCTGAACCCCGGCTCGGACGGAGTCCGGGCCGAGGGCGACCTCGACGACGACGAGGACTCTGCCGGGCATCGCTTCATCGACACCGTGACTGCGACGCGCAACCGTCTGGCGGCCGTTGAGCGGACCCTGGAGTTCACCAACGCCGAGACCGGCCGGCACTACAAGATCGAGGACGGCGAGCTACCGTTCTTCATGCACCGGGAGCGTGGGCTGCACCTCGACGAACCCGAGGTCACGATCGACGGAGAGCCGGTTCCCGCGGGGATCCTGGGAACGGCGCTAACCCTCTTTCACGCCGGGCGGGCTCAGATAGAACGGGGGCAGGGCGTCTACTTCTATCTGCCGAAACTCGAGTCAGCGGAGGAGGCAGGCTTTTGGCGCGACTTCTTCGACTTTAGCCGCCAGCATTTAGGACTGCCCGAAGACGGGGTCATCAAAGCGGTCCCGCTGGTCGAGTCCCTTCCGCTGGCCTACCAGATGGAGGAGGCGCTGTACGCCCTCGGTCCCTATGCGGCCGGTCTCAATGCAGCCCGGTGGGACTTCAAGGCAAGTGTTTTCGAGTTCATCATGGCTGATCCCAACGCCATTTGGCCCGATCGGTTCGGTGTCGACATAAAGACTACCGAGTTCCTGGCGAACACCTTCCGGCGGTTGGTGGCCATCTGTCTCAAGAGAGGCGCGGTGCCTATCGGTGGTATGGCGACGGCGCTGCCCTCGAGGGACGCGGAGGTAAACGACGCTGCGGGTGCCGCCATCAGGGCGGACAAGGAATGGGAAGCAGAGCAAGGGTTCATGAGGGGCTGGGTGGCCCACATTTTTCACATGAAGACCGCCGCCGACCCATTCAAGGAGCTACGCTCGACCGGCTGGCAGCCGACGCCAGAAATGGCGGATCCGGAGAACTATCCAATCAGAGTCGATGTTCCTGAAGGACCGGTCACCGTCGACGGGACACGGCGCAACGCCAGAATGCTGATCGAGTACGTCGAGGGATGGTTGAGCGGTAGAGGCGCCAAAGGCATCGACAGCCTGGAAGGACGACCCGGCATCCACCCACCGCTGATGGAAGATCTGGCGACCGGACGAATGTCGGTAGCACAGATCGCACAGCGCGTCCGGCACGGAGCGAAAGATACGGAAACTGGAGAGCTCCACGATTTCGGGCTCGTGAAACGTCTCCTCAACGAGGAGGTCGAGGACATCGTTACCAGGCGCCGAAACGAGGGGGTTTGGGAAACCGAGGAGTTGTTGATGTTCGCTCAGACCGAAGAGCGTTACCGGAAGGCCGTCAAGATCGCGATGCAGTGGGTCCACAACTACACGGACCTGGACTTCCGAAGCCTTGGCTCGTACACGAGAAGCGACCTGGAAGACATCGCGGCCAGGCCTGACGCCTTCTAGCTGCGGCTCAAGGTTCGTCACCCAATACCGCCACCGCGTTCATCTCTTGATATAATCTTATGTCTAAAAGACATGTTGACTATATGGAGGTTTGCGGTGGCCAACGTTGTGGGGGTAGGAGAGGCGAAGAAGAATCTATCGGAAATCATGAGTCGTGTCGTTTACAAAAGAGAACGATTTATCATCGAGCGGAGAGGGAGGCCAATGGCTGCGCTTGTATCGCCCGAGGACTTGGAGCGCCTCGAGCAAGAACCCGCGTCACCTAGGGGGCTACTGGCTGCGGTGGGCGCATGGGCCGAGTTTGAGGAACTGGACGAGGTCGTCGCCGACGTCTACCGTCAGCGGAAACGGACCCGTGATCGAGCAGTCTCAATGGAGGAATGATGTACCTGTTCGACACTGACACCCTCAGCTATGTGGTGAAACGTGTGCCGCCGCCTGCATTCCTTGCCAGGCTCGCCAGCATCCCGGCGGAGCAACAGTTCACTTCGGTTATCACGGTCGGGGAGATGGTCTACGGTGCTTACCGTAGCGAAAGGCGCGACAGCCTGCTTCGCAGCTTGGAGGACAAGCTCTGGTCCAACATTCGTGTCCTACCGTTCAATCGGCAAGCCGCGGAAACATATGGTCGATTGTGCGCCGACCTCGAGCGTCAAGGGAAGCCGTTAGCTGAACCAGACCTGCGTATTGCCGCCATTGCACTCAGGTACGACCTGACCGTGGTTACCGGCAACGTGCGCCATTTTTCGCGAGTGCGAGAGCTGCGGGTGGAGAACTGGTTGGTTCGAGAGGCCGGCTGAACTACTCCGAGTCGGTCTTCCTCGACCGTCCCAACCGCCAGCCTCGGCGCTGGCCCCCGCCACTTCCGTTACCGCTTCCGGTGGTCTTCCCGCCGTTTTGGGATGCGGCTTTGGCGGGCGTCCGCTTCCGGCTCCAGAGATCGGCGAAGTAGTCGGGCGTGAAGAGTTCGCGGGCGTCCGCCACGTTCGAGAGCTCCCACGACAGGTTCGACGGAAACGCGGCGATTTCGACGTATTTGCCCATGTTTTTGACCGCTTGGACAGCGTAGGCAAAGTCGCCGTCACCCGTTACAACAATTGCGACGTCGTAGCGGTCCTCCCAAGCCATCTGGAGCAGGTCTGTTGCCAGCATGATGTCGATGCCCTTCTCAACCGCCGTGTCGCCGCGGACCTTGGACCCGCCAAGGTGGACGTCGAGGTACGGCGTGCTGTAAAGGGCGGTGAGAAACTTCTGCTGGTCCTGGTACGCCTGGGGGTTGCGGTCGAAATCTCTGAGAACGTTGTAGTAGTAGGAACGATAATGGGTGCGGCCGTCGCAGAGCTTGGACGAGAATGCGGCGAAGTCGAGATCGAAGCGTTTACAGTTTTCCTCGAGACTGTGGTAGAGATTGCTGCCGTCGATGAACACCGCCACTCTGGTAGACGTATGATCGGCGGCATGAAGTCCGTTTTCAGAAGTCATATTACCTCTTTCTTACGCGTTGTCTCCCATCATAACATTCTGCTTGTAGTATCAAGTCGTGGACGCGATTCCGAGGTCGCCCTCCAGCTCCCAAAGCGAGAGGTCGATGGCGTGCACGATCTCATCGACGTCATCCCGTGTGACGCATAGAGGCGGACCGACGTTCACGATCCCGCTGTAGGAGCGGAGGATGAGCCCATGGGCCTTGAATCGTTCGGTGAGCCTGTCGGACACCTTGAGTTCCGGGTCGAACCTTGCCTTGGTCTTACGATCGCTGACGAGCTCGAAGCCCAAGAGCAGCCCGATACCCCTGACGTCGCCAACGATGGGATGGTCGGTCATCAACCCTACGAGTTGCTCCTTCAAGTACGCTCCCACCTCGGCCGAGTTCCGGACCAGGCTCTCGGTCTCGAGGATCTCGATGTTCTTCAAGGCCGCGGCAGCGGCCACCGGATGGCCGGCGGTCGTCAAGACGTGCCGGAAAATGCTCCCTTCGCCGACGAACTGCCGAGCGACTTCATCCGTCGCGATTGTCGCTCCGAGCGGCGGGTAGCTGCTGACGATACCCTTGGCGACCGTCATGATGTCAGGCACGACGTCCCAGTGCTCGACTCCGAACATCTTGCCGGTACGCCCGAAGCCGGTAATGACCTCGTCGGCGATAAGTAGCACTCCGTACTCGCTACAGATCTCGCGCAACATCGGCCAGTACTCGTCGCCTGGCACGACCGCACCCTGCCCCATGGCTACCGGCTCCGCGATGACGGCCGAGACCGTCTCGGGACCGTGAAACCGAACGAGCTCGTCGATCGCCCGGACGCACCGGACCGCACACTCCGATGGGGTCTCGCCGCCCAGCTCGCACCGGTACGGATTAGGTTGCGGGGAGTACAGCACCCCGGGAGGCGAGGGCTCGTAGTCGGCGCGGGAGGCGCCGGGCGTCGAGCCGAGCCACAGCACTCCAGCCGTGGCCCCGTGGTAGGAACCCCGACGGCTGATCACCTTGTACCGCCCCGGCTCTCCGCGTCGCCGGTGGTAGGCCCTGGCGATCTTGATCGCCGTTTCGTTCGCTTCGGATCCACTGTTCACGGGGAACACCCTGGAAAGGGACCCAGGTGTGATGTCAGCGAGCTTTTCTGCAAGCTTGATTCCCTCGTAAAAACCCGTTTTGAGGAAGTTCCAGCGCTTTAGCACATGTGAGCGCTACCGTATGTTGGGGTAGGACACGGAACAGAGACTGTATATTGTACCCAGGCAAGGGTACGGTTGTTCTAATTCGACCTGCACAGACTTTTTACGAGAGAATCAAGCTTGACGGTAGCGGGTGTCGTGGACGTCTGAGGAAAGTAGGCGAGGCTCCGCATCTGCTCGTAGGCGGCGTCGGCGATTTCGGTGCGCCCGTACCCGACGTTCACCGAGACGTACCCTCCGTTGACGTCGATCCAGGAGTTCCCGTCGGAGTCCGTTATCCTGATGCCCTTGCCCTCGACAGCGATAAGCGGGCCACCGCGTTCGGCCATCTGAGTCCAGTCGGCGCTGTGCATCCACAAGTGGCGGTTGGCCAGGTCTTTCAGATCTTGTGTCTCGGGCCCAACGGCCATTGCGGCGCCCCCTTCGAACTAACCTAGTCGGGTCGGGTCCCAGTGTAGGACGGCCGTACGTTGGCACTCAAGCAACACTTGGAGCCGATGCCCGCAACTTTACCGCCGCGAAGCGACAGGAATCGGCCCTGACCACGTTGGAAGGCCGCCCATCCGACCGCGTATCCCGCTCCGTTACATACACCTTACGTTCTGCTACTCTATAGGCATCACAAACAGCTAGCCGACGGTCGGCCGACACGGTGGAGTCCCTACTCCCCGCCAGCCGCCTTTTGCGTCTGGTGTGGCCCACCTCAAGGAGACAAAAATGATCCAGCAAGCGATCGACTCGCTGGTATCTGGAGAATCGTTGTCGGCTGACGAGGCGGCCGACGCGATGAACGAGATCATGGGTGGCGACGCCACCCCAGCTCAGTTCGGCGCGTTCGTCACGGCGCTGCGGATGAAGGGCGAGACGCCCGACGAGGTCGCTGGAATGGCGCGTGTCATGAGGGAGAAGTCCCTTCACGTCGACGTGAAGGGGCCGGTCGTCGATACGTGCGGGACCGGCGGCGACGGGTCAGGTACGTTCAACATCTCGACGACCGCGGGACTAGTCGTAGCGGGGGCCGGCGTGAAGGTCGCAAAGCACGGCAACCGCGCGATGTCCGGGGCTTGCGGCAGCGCAGACGTTCTCGAGGCGCTGGGGGTCAAGATCGATCTGAGCCCGGAGGGTGTTGGACGGTGCATCGACGAGGTGGGCTTCGGTTTCATGTTCGCCCAGGTGTTTCACCCTTCGATGCGGTTCGCCGCCGCTCCTCGCCGCGAGATCGGTATCAGGACGGTCTTCAACATCCTCGGGCCGCTTACCAACCCGGCCGGAGCCAACTCCCAGCTGGTAGGAGTCGCGAGCTTCGGAATCGGTGAGATGATGGCCTCCGTGCTAGGGATGCTAGGTAGCACCCACGCCTTGGTCGTCCACGGCGCGGACGGCCTGGACGAAATCAGCCTCAGCGAAGCGACCACCGTATGGGAGCTCAAGGATGGGACTGTGACCTCCTATACGGTCACTCCAGAAGAGTTGGGATTCGAGCGAGCACTCAGGAGCGACCTGAAGATCAGTAGCCCTCAGGCAGGCGCCGAGATGGCAAGCGACGTCCTTCAAGGCGCCGCCGGACCAACGCGCAACATAGTGCTGGTGAACGCAGCCGGCGCCCTCGTGGCCGCCGACAAGGTCAGGACGATCAAAGACGGCGTCGCCATCGCTGCCGACTCCATCGACAGCGGCGCCGCCAACGGTAAGCTTGACGCGCTGGTGGAGCTGAGCCAGAAGCTCGAGTAGCGATTCAGCCAGACCTTCGTAAGGTGCTTGATGACGACTTTGGACACGCCGGACATTCTCAAGAAGATCGTAGAGGTGAAGCGCCGCGAGGTCGAACGTCTCAAGGTAGAGGCGCCCATAAGGAACCTCGAGACCCGCATCGAGCAGCAGGTCACGCCTCTGAACCTGGCCGGCGCCCTAATGGGCGACTCCCTCCGGATAATCGCCGAGGTGAAGAAGGCGTCCCCCGCCAAGGGCCTTCTCCGCGCCGACTTCGACCCACGGTCCCTGGCCAGCGCCTACGGCGACAATGGCGCCGCGGCTATCTCGGTGCTGACCAACGCCGACCACTTCCAGGGGAGCATCGCTCACCTCGAAGCCGTGCACGAGACCGTCAATGCTCGCGGGGTCCCGGTGCTACAGAAGGAGTTTATCTTCGACCCGTACCAGGTCTACGAAGCCCGGGCCTACGGTGCAGACGCCATTCTGCTTATCGTTGCGATGCTGGAGCCTCCACAGCTCAAGGAGTTGATGGGTCTGGCAACGCAGTTCTGGATGCAGTCTCTGGTCGAGGTACACGACGAAGACGAGCTCGCTGTTGCCCTCGACACCGGGGCCGAGATCATCGGGATCAACAACCGGGACCTTCGGACCTTCAAGACCGACCTGGCCGTGACCGAGCAGCTCGCGCCCACGGTGCCCGACGGAAAGGTCATCGTGAGCGAGAGCGGCCTTAGCGAACGCGACCACGTAGTCCGTGTCCGCGAGGCTGGGGCCGACGCGGCCCTGGTGGGCGAGGCCCTTGTCACCGCGGACGACCCCGGCGCAAAGCTACGAGAGCTGACGTGACCAGTTTCAAGATCTGCGGCCTGCGCGATCCTGGGAACGCCCTTGTCGCGGCGAAGGCCGGAGCCGACTTCCTGGGTTTCAACTTCGTGCCGGGGGCTCGGCGCCAGCTCGGAGAAGACGAGGCACGGGAGGTCATCCAGGAATACCGCCGGTCGTTTGGGAAAGAGGGCCCGCGGCTGGTGGGCCTTTTCGCCACCCAACCGATCGATGACGTCAACAGGATCATCCGGCGCTGCGGTCTAGACCTGGCCCAGCTGTGCGGAGACGAGCCGCCCGAGTATTGGGACCAGGTGAACGCCTCCGTAATCAGGCAGATCAAGGTCCGTGACGAAGCCCCGAGGCCGGACGTGACGGCCGAGGTGCGCGACAGAATCGCGGAGGTCGTGGCAGGCGAGCACGTCCCCCTTCTGGACAAGCGCGAGCCGGGCTCCCTCGGGGGGACCGGTCGCAGCTTCGACTGGCGCATCGCCCAGGAGGTCTCGGGCGACTTCGAGATCGTCCTGGCAGGTGGGCTGACCGCCGACAACGTGGGCGGGGCTATCGAGACGGTACATCCTTGGGGGGTCGACGTGTCCAGCGGAGTGGAGACCAACGGGACCAAAGACCCGGCCAAGATAAGGGCCTTCGCGGAGGCCGTCAAACAGTCTGATGGAGTGGCCGCGACTGCCGAGTGATCCGCGATGGCGAGCCGGCCAAAGGTAGACTTGCCTTGACAGGCCGTCGACCCATCACCTAGGCTTCCCACGCCGACCGTCAGTTCAGCTCAGGAGAAGCTAGATGGCCCACGAGTTCGACCACGTCCACATCAAAAGCGCGGACCCCGGCACGACCGCCGAGTGGTACGTTAAAGCATTCGATTTCAAGATAATCAGCGACAACGTCCGCATCTGGGGCGACCGGTTCATCCGGTGCGAAACATCCGACGGAGTCGTCGTCAACATATCCGGCGCTAGGAACGACGAACGGTTAGGGTCCGGCGACGCAGGAGCCCACTGGGGGCTGGAGCACTTCGGGATCAAGGTCGACGACATAGACGCCGAGATCGAGAGGCTGACCGGTCTGGGAGCCGAGCTGCTAGAGGGTCCTATCGACGTTCCGGGCCCGGGCCTGCGTATTGCCTTCATCAAGGCGCCGGAAGAGGTCCGGATAGAGCTTCTCCAGCACCCGGGCTGATGCGGCCGCCCAGCCTGCAAACGCCGCCGTCCGGATGAGAGACCCGTCCGAGCGGCCCTTCGCCAGGGTCCCATTCATCGCGAGGATGATCGGGGTTTCCCGGCTCGACGTGCCGACCTTACGCGAGATCAGGGCCGATACAACAGCAACGCGTCAGGCAATTGCCGTCGTCGTCATGGGCGGCCTGGCCATCAGCTTCGGGGTCGAAGAGGGCCTCGACTTCTCCCTCATCTTCGCCTTCAACTGGGTCCTCTGGTGGGTCGTCTGGGTGTTCCTGCTTTACGTCATAGGCCCCGGTCTGTTCCGCTCACCGAGAGAAGACTCAGACTGGGGGCAGATGGCGCGCACAACGGGATTCGCACAGTCCCCGGCGGTCCTTCTCGTTTTCCTGAGCTTCGTCCCGGGAGGACTCTCTGCCACGCCTCATTTCATGGTCGTCACGCTGGTAGGGCTCTGGTGGTTCGCCTCCATGACATACGCCGTACGGGAGTCCCTTCACATCAGGAACAACCTTCACGCGGTGGCCACGGCGGCGACGTGGTTTCTGCCCAGCATTCTGATCGAGATCGGCCTGCTTAGCTGAGGGCTCTTCGGCTTCGCCGAATCCCACCCACCCACGCTTAAGAAAACGCTCGGGGGACACCCCCGAATCCCCGGCAGATGGTGTTTCTCTCGTGGAACACTTGCCAAAAAAACATAGATACGATTTGTAGCTGGCCCCCCCCCTGTTCAACTGTTCCGTTTTCATCCGTTTTGTTCCGTTTCGTATGTGTGGTCCGCCGTTCGGACCTCCGGGAACTGTTCCACCTCATATCTGTAGCGGAATATCGGACAAGGCAAACTTGTTCCATCTCATTCCATCGAAGAACAAAGGGACAGGCCCGTGGGGTCTGTCCCTACCCAGGTCCTCGTAAATCGCATTGTTGGTCTGGCTGTTCCTGCCGTTGTGCTCGGCGTCGCCGGGCATTCCGTTGAACACCCACGCCACCACGAGACCGTGCTCCCGGTCCGCGAAGCCCATTGACGACTGGTATCCGGCGTGTCCGAAAGTTACGGGCGAGGAATGCTTGCCGAACGAGTACGGGAGATCGTCATGGCCGTGGGCCTTGGAGTCGAGCATGAAGCCCAGGCCCCAGTCATAGACTTGCTTGAAGGTCTCATCGACCATCCCACTCCGTTGTCTCGCGGTAAGAGCATCGACCGAAGAGGATGATAGGACACGGCCGTCGCCGCTCGCGCCTTTCGACAGGAGCATTTCGTAGAAGTAGCCCAGTTCTCGGACCGGTGTCAAGGGCGGTGTGAAAACGTACCAGCGGGGTGTCGACGTCCAGCGATTATGTCAGGGTAATGGACCAGCGATTATGTCAGTGGTTGCTGTGTCAAGCCAATAGTTATCCAGTTCGATGATTGAGAAAGCCCCCACCTCCAGCTTCGTGTGACACCGTGGGTGGCAGTGATGGTGACTCGATCCGAGCGGAGCAGCCCGCGGATAAATGGACAACCCTGGCGGGATTGCCCACTTACCCACAGGCCGGTTGTTATGGACCGAAGGCGGTTCCACATGATCAAGAGTGAGCAGCGAGCTCCCTGTCCGGATAGACAGGTGGACTTGAAGCCTCAACGTACTTTCGGACGGTGATGCGGGATATGCCCAATTCCCGGGCGATTGCCCGAAGAGAAAGGCCTCGACGCTTGGCCCTCTGCACTGCTTTCCAACGGGCTCGCTGACGAGGCGTCGGCGGTCTGGGTGGTTGAGCCTTAGCCCAAATCCACCGAAGGGATGACTATGCAGCAGCGGAACGGGCGATAGGGGCAAGGGAGGGCGATGGTCCGGGCACGATTTGGGGTAGAGGGGGGCCGGTGTTTGTCTTCAGTTGCCGCGGGGAGACTTTGTGACCGTCTGCGAATGTTGGTCAGGGCGAGATAGCGGGGAGAGGACACAGCAAGAGGCACTCGCAGACCGGACTGGCGCGAGTTCGCGGGGACGTTCGGTTGGCCGGATGGCGGCCGGTTGCCGCCGCCGCCGTCAGGCAGGGAGTGGCAGGGCGCGCAATCGGGCCAGGGCACGATCGAACTGGGCTTCCCAAGGCCAGCGCTGTGGCAGATGCAGTGTGAGGCGGCGCGCCGAGCGGGTGATCCGTCCGGCCAGGGAGAAGAACCGCCGCCGGAGGGTCTTGGTGGTCACCACCTGCTCGCCCAGACCGATGCGCGCTGTCCAGCGGGCGATGTTGTGGGCCATCACCTGTACCGCCAGCCAGGCGGCGTTGGCGGCGAAGCGGCCCGAGGGGAGATGGTTCAACCCCACACCGTGCTTGAGGTCTCGGATGGCATTCTCGATCTCGGCGTGGCGGCGATGGTCGGCCTCCAGTTCGAGCATCTCCCCGTCCCGGTCGGTGATGAAGCCGTGATAGCTGTAGGTGGCGAAGAGGGCCAGCTGGGAACCGGGCGTGGGCTTCACACGCCGGACGATGAGCCGCACCGGCGCGGCGTCAGGTTCACTCTGGAAGGGAGTGCAGGTGGTCTCGGCCACATCGGCGGCGCCGTCCATCCAGTAAGGAATCGGCGTCCAGGCATCTTCGGGTATCGCCTCGATGAGATTGTGCAGGCTTTTATGCTGGCGGATGGTGATGGAGAAGCGGACATCCATCTTGCGGCAGACGGATACCACGCCATGAGTGTAGAACCCGCTGTCGGCCCGTAGCGTGAGTCGTCCGTTGGCCCCGGCGTAGCGCACCCGTCCCACCGTCTCCCGCAGGAAGTGGGCGGCGCCGCGGGCGGTGTTGGCCCGGCCCTCGCGCAGCCGGGACATCAGCACGTCTCCGGTGCCGGCGGCGATGGCCAGCAGTGGGTGGTAGCCCCGCTTGCCGGTATAGCCGTGGTGGCGGGCGCCCTCCTTGGCCAGTCCGTAGGTCTCGCAGATGGTGGAATCGAGGTCGATGGTGAACGGCGCGTCGCCGGGTCCGGCCCCAGCGGCCCAGGCCCGGGCCAGCAGCTCCCGGCTCACCCGGTCCAGCTGGCGGACGTGGCCCCACCGGAAGCTGCGCAGGAAGGTGCCCAGGGTGGATGGCGCCTTGACCGTGCCGCCCAGGGTGCAGGCCGTCCCCCCGGTGCGCAACACATCAGCGTCGTCGATGCAGTCGCCGCCGGCCATGGCTGAGGCCACCAGGGTCATCAGCTTGTCTCCGGTGTTGGCCCGCCCCGGCGCGCCGCCCAGGTCAAGGTGATGGTCAACGAGTTCCCGCAGGCCCAGATGCCGGGCGGGGGTGGCCAGCAGGAGCAGACCGGCATTGGCCACCAGGCGGTGATCGTCAAAGACGATACGGATACGGTCGGGCTGGTTGCGTGGTAGCATCTATTGGGTGCTCCTTCTCTGGGACTGTTTTGCTGTTACAAAACCATTATCCCAGATTCAGAAGAGCACCCTCTGGCCACTTCAGGATGCTAACCCGACGCCCTCCCTCGGTGGATTCGGGCTAAAACCGCGAATGAGGTCGTCGTCGGAGACCGGTTCAGCTGGATGCACATTGGAATTAGGTACAGGAACATGCGAAGTAGATGGCTGGGAACGCACGAGAGGCAACCTCCATTGGGTTGCCTCTACATATAAATCCGTGCGGCTAAGTTGTCAAGTGGAGCGGGTGATGGGATTCGAACCCACGACATTCTGCTTGGGAAGCAGACACTCTACCCCTGAGTTACACCCGCTCGCGAGGTTAGGGACCGGGGGGTTCTCGTTCTGCGATTCTAGCGTACCTCTCTGACCGAGACAACCTCCGTTTCTGGCACCCCATACCACGGGCAGTTTACGAGACAGACTCATCCAGACGCCCTGCGGACACGCGGCCACTCCCGGGCTCAAGCGTCAAGAACCGATGCCTAATCTCAGGGCCAAGCGTTCCCTTGCTGCGCGCGGAGAGGGGCCGTGGGATGAGGTCTTACTCGAGAATCTTCTCCAGGAGAACTAGGTCTTGCAGGCTGCCGTACGTGTCTCTCACGCGTCCTTTTAGCCCGAATCCACCGAGGGAGGGCGTCGGGTTAGCATCCTGAAGTGGCCAGAGGGTGCTCTTCTGAATCTGGGATAATGGTTTTGTAACAGCAAAACAGTCCCAGAGAAGGAGCACCCAATAGATGCTACCACGCAACCAGCCCGACCGTATCCGTATCGTCTTTGACGATCACCGCCTGGTGGCCAATGCCGGTCTGCTCCTGCCGGCCACCCTCGCCCGGCATCTGGGCCTGCGGGAACTCGTTGACCATCACCTTGACCTGGGCGGCGCGCCGGGGCGGGCCAACACCGGAGACAAGCTGATGACCCTGGTGGCCTCAGCCATGGCCGGCGGCGACTGCATCGACGACGCTGATGTGTTGCGCACCGGGGGGACGGCCTGCACCCTGGGCGGCACGGTCAAGGCGCCATCCACCCTGGGCACCTTCCTGCGCAGCTTCCGGTGGGGCCACGTCCGCCGGCTGGACCGGGTGAGCCGGGAGCTGCTGGCCCGGGCCTGGGCCGCTGGGGCCGGACCCGGCGACGCGCCGTTCACCATCGACCTCGATTCCACCATCTGCGAGACCTACGGACTGGCCAAGGAGGGCGCCCGCCACCACGGCTATACCGGCAAGCGGGGCTACCACCCACTGCTGGCCATCGCCGCCGGCACCGGAGACGTGCTGATGTCCCGGCTGCGCGAGGGCCGGGCCAACACCGCCCGCGGCGCCGCCCACTTCCCTGCGGGAGACGGTGGGACGGGTGCGCTACGCCGGGGCCAACGGACGACTCACGCTACGGGCCAACAGCGGGTTCTACACTCATGGCGTGGTATCCGTCTGCCGCAAGATGGATGTCCGCTTCTCCATCACCATCCGCCAGCATAAAAGCCTGCACAATCTCATCGAGGCGATACCCGAAGATGCCTGGACGCCGATTCCTTACTGGATGGACGGCGCCGCCGATGTGGCCGAGACCACCTGCACTCCCTTCCAGAGTGAACCTGACGCCGCGCCGGTGCGGCTCATCGTCCGGCGTGTGAAGCCCACGCCCGGTTCCCAGCTGGCCCTCTTCGCCACCTACAGCTATCACGGCTTCATCACCGACCGGGACGGGGAGATGCTCGAACTGGAGGCCGACCATCGCCGCCACGCCGAGATCGAGAATGCCATCCGAGACCTCAAGCACGGTGTGGGGTTGAACCATCTCCCCTCGGGCCGCTTCGCCGCCAACGCCGCCTGGCTGGCGGTACAGGTGATGGCCCACAACATCGCCCGCTGGACAGCGCGCATCGGTCTGGGCGAGCAGGTGGTGACCACCAAGACCCTCCGGCGGCGGTTCTTCTCCCTGGCCGGACGGATCACCCGCTCGGCGCACCGCCTCACACTGCATCTGCCACAGCGCTGGCCTTGGGAAGCCCAGTTCGATCGTGCCCTGGCCCGATTGCGCGCCCTGCCACTCCCTGCCTGACGGCGGCGGCGGCAACCGGCCGCCATCCGGCCAACCGAACGTCCCCGCGAACTCGCGCCAGTCCGGTCTGCGAGTGCCTCTTGCTGTGTCCTCTCCCCGCTATCTCGCCCTGACCAACATTCGCAGACGGTCACAAAGTCTCCCCGCGGCAACTGAAGACAAACACCGGCCCCCCTCTACCCCAAATCGTGCCCGGACCATCGCCCTCCCTTGCCCCTATCGCCCGTTCCGCTGCTGCATAGTCAGCCCAGACCTTTTACGTCGGAAGTCGGGATTGAAGCCTACCTGAAGATCCAGCTGGACCGAAGCCGTGTAAGGCACGCCTGACACCGTAAGCTTATCGCCGGGCACGGGCGTTTGGAGCCGAACGAAGTAGCTCTCGCCGGCCACGATACTGAAGTCGTTGGTTCCGGGATTGCTACTTAGCCACGGCAGGTAGGATGCGCCGGTCCACCTGAGCACGGCGGTAACCGGTCCTGCCTGGATGTTCGCGTCCGTCGGCGGCTGCCCTCCGGGAAGGAGCGCTTCGGCGATATCGCGGGCCGTGTCTATCCCACTCAAGGAAACTGGGATGGCGATCAGGTTGTAACCTGGCGACAGAGGAATGTCCGTCGATACCGACTCGTTGTCGACGATATCGACCGTCGTGGTCCCCTGGGTGATGAAGAGAGCGGTTGATGTCCCGGTCGTCGTTGCGTTGCTCAGAGTCAGCGTAAAGGACTCGCTGCCTTCGCCAATGTCATCTCCGATGACGACGACTTGGACGGTCGCAGTGAGATTGCCAGCAGGGATGCTGAGGGTCCCGGACGCGGCCTGGTAGTCGGCTCCGGCGGTCGCGGTCCCGTCGGTCGTCGCGTAGTCGACGTTCACGGCGGCGTTACCGGCGATTGACATGGTGACGACGATATCGACTGTGTTGTTGGTCCCTGTATCGTCCTCGACGACAGAGGCAGACGCCGGTATCGAGATAGTCGAGGTGGGCACGCTGGCGGTCTGGGGCAGTACCGTGACCTGGGCCGTCACGATTGCGCTCACGTCGTCGTCGTCACGGACACGAAGCGCGGCGGTGAACACGCCGTCGTTGGGATACGTGTGCGAGGGGCCGGTCAAGTCTATGCCCGAGTCGGCCGCCGGACCGCCGGTGGTGAAGGTTGCGCCGTCATACTCGAAGTCCCATTCGTAGGTGAGCTGGTCGTCGCCTGGGTCTGTCGCCGAGCCTGCGAAGGTGACCGGGGTACCGTCCGCCACCGCGTAGGGGCCGTTGGCGTCGGCTGTCGGCAAGACGTTCGAGATGGTGACGTCCGCCGTCTGTACTGGGCTAACGGAGTCGTCGTCTCTGACCCTGAGTGCCACCGTGTACACGCCATCGTCAACGTACGTGTGGTCAGGAGCCGTCAGTCCGTCGCCGGAGGCATCGATCTGGAAGCTTCCTCCGCTGAAGTTGAAGTCCCACTCGAAGTTCAAGGTGTCGCTACCCGGGTCCGTAGCCGATCCGCTGAACGTAACCTGCGCCCCCTCGTTTCCTGTGTACGACGACCCCGCGTTCGCGACCGGCGGAACGTTGCTGACGGTTACAGTGGTCGTCCGTACGGAACTCACGCCGCCGTCTTCGTCACGAACGCGCATGGCGATAGTCTCGGAGCCGTCGTTAGGGTACGTATTCGACGGTGCGGTCAGGTCCTCACCCGACGAATCGACGTCGAAAGTCGCTCCGTCGTAGTCGAAGTCCCATTCGTAAGTGAGTGTGTCCTGACCTGGGTCGGTGGCGGATCCACTAAATGTCAAAGCGCTGCCCTCGTCGACGGTATACGCTCCGCCGGCACTGGCGCTCGGCGGTATGTTCGCCACGGTTGCGATCGTTTCAACCACCTCGCTGGTAGTGGTACTGGTGTCTACGACTCGTAGCGCGACGCTGAACACGCCGTCGTCAGGGTATGTATGAGTCGGGTTAGTGAGGTTGACGCCGGACTGCGAAACGGTAAAAACGCCGTCGAAGTCAAAGTCCCACTCGAATACAAGTTGGTTAGTGGCGTCCTCCGCGTCGTTGCCGTTCACCGTTGAAGGCTATCTGGGTGCCTTCATCTCCCGTATATGGACCACCCACGTTGGCCGTGGGCGCGGCGGCTAACACCACACCCGGTCCCAGGGCGAACTGGGCTACCAGGAAGGCCATTACGGCGACGACAACACCCGAGACCGCTCCGGGTCCGTTTCGTCGACTTACTTGCGACTGTGTTGAAGTTACCAGCACGGGTCTCTCTCAGGTAGATTAGGGGACTTTCGATTCTCGTCTTCATGGCACGGCCACCAGCGTGAAGTCGATGTCTGGCGTGTTATCCGTCCCGGTGACCGGCACCGGTGTAGCGGAGCCGAAGTCTTCGAGGTCGGCCACGTCGTCATACAGCTCGTCACGGAAGCCGAGGTCCTCTTCATCGGACGCGAGCAAAAGGTAGTTGCCGGCGGGCAACCCCCCGAGGGTGTAAGAGCCGTCGGGCCCGGACCCCGTGAAGCCTATAGGCGTGCCGTCCGGCGTCCTGAGGGCAAACACTTCGATCCCCTCGATGGGAGTAGTTCCGTCGTCCTCGAATATGGTCCCGGAGATGCTGCCGCCCTGAATCAGGTCGAAGTCGACACCACCTCGGTCGGCGCCTGCGGTCACGGTAACGTCCGTACTCGAGGCCGGGAAGGTCGTGTCGTCGTAGAACTCGATAACGTAGTCCTGATCGCCCGCAAGAGCCGTCACCAGATAGTCTCCTGCGGGAACGCCTTCAATGGTGTACGAGCCGTCGCCCTCGGTGCGGGCTCCGAGCTCAATGTCTTCGGGAGGCCAGCCCAGAGCAGCAGGTGACGCGAAGACCCTGACATCACCTATTGGCGCGCCCCCGACTTCCTGGGTCACCGTGCCGGAAATCGTCCCAGCCGGCTCCAGGGTGAAGTCGGTGTTCCCTCGGTCGGCGCCCGCCGTCACCGAGACCGGGGTCGCCGATGCGAAGTTGAACGCCTCCAAGTAGTACTCGAGGGCATGGTTGTCGGCGCGTGCCTGGACTATGTACTGTCCAGGTAGCAGTCCGCTAATCGTGTAGCTGCCATCCGGCAGTGAGCGCGTGCCTAACGGAGGCGGGCCGCCGGGTCCTTCCTCTGGCCCATCCACCTCCTCGACCCACACGTCGGCGTCTCCGATCGGGACGGTGCCCGCGGCGTTGTAGACCATGCCGGAGATCGAGCCACCCGATTCCAGAGTAAAGTCGATACCCTGCTCGTCACCGCCTTGAACTACGGTGACGGGCGTCGCCGAGGCGTATTCCGGCGTTTCTTGCCAGAACTCTTCGATGTAGTTCTGTCCGCCGGCCACGACTCGATATTGACCGGGCCCAAGGTCGTCGATACGGTAGCTGCCATCAGCGCCCGTCAGCACGTCTTCGCCTGGGCCTCCGCCGAAAGGCTGGGCGCGGACTTCGACGTTAGGTAGGGGAGCAGTCCCTGACGCGTTGCGAACCACCCCTGATATCGCGCCGCCTGAGAGCAGTACGAAATCCACATTCTGACTTTCCGCTCCGGCCACAACCGCAACCGGCGTCGCCGATGCGTGGTTGGCAACACCGTCAAAGAACGTCTGGACGAATCCATCTCTGTCTGCGATGACGAGGTACGACCCCGTAGCCAGGCCGGTGATCGTGTAGGTACCGTCGAGCCTTGTTGGGGCGCCGCCACCGCAGCATCCCCCACCGGCTGGATGGGCTCCGACGTTGGCGCCGACGACAGGCGTACCTGAAGCGTTGACGACAGTGCCGGAGATCGAGCCGCCGGTTTCGAGCGTGAAGTCGACGTTGGGCCGGTCCTGACCGCCAACCACGACTACCTCAGTCGACGATTCGTAGTCGGATACCTCTTGGTAGAACTCCGTTATATACCCGTCTTTCATCGCGCTGACGATGTAGGAGCCGCCCGTCAGGCTATCGACGGTGTAGGTGCCGTCGGCCGCAGTCTGAGCGCCGCTGCCCCCGCCGCCGTCCTGCCTGTTGGCCCAGACGTTCGCGTTCTCGATCGGCGCCGTTCCAGAGGCGTTGTAGACCGTGCCGGAGATCGTTCCGGCCTGATCGAGAGTGAAATTCACGCCAGACCGGTCGCCATCGGACGTTACCGTCACGGGCGTCGAAGAGTCGTAGGAGTCTGTGTTGTCGTAGTACTCGAAGGCAAAGCCGGGATTCGAGGCCTGAACGCGGTAATCTCCGGGCGACAGACCGTCTATGCGGTACGAACCGTCCGATGCCGTCCTGGCGCCGTTGCCTCCACCGCAGCAGACGAAGGATTCGGCCCACACGTCGGCCCCGGCGATGGGGTCGGTCCCTGACGCGTTAAATACGAACCCGGAGATCGCGCCGCCCGAACCGAGGTCGAAATCGATGCCGGTGGTGGGCGCTCCCGCGGCAACTACTACCGGCGTGGCCGCGCCCCAATCGGTCGTATCGTCGTACCACTCGCCGACGTAACCTGCGTCGGACTTCTGGGCCCTGACACGGTACTGGTCGGGGGCCAGACCGGTGATCTCGTATGTGCCGTCCAGGTTCGTGCGGGTGCCGTTGCCACCGCCCGCACCGTCGTAGCTGTTCGCCCACACGTCGACGCCGGCGATCGGGTCGCCTGGGTTGGCCGTAACGACCGTTCCGCTGATCGACCCGCCGGTCTGCATTACGATGTCGATTCCCTGAGTCTCCGCGCCAGTCGTTACATCCACGAGAGTGGCTTCGTCATAGCTGGGAGTGCTGGAATAGAAGAGGTGGATGTACCCTTCAAGGTTGGCCGACACCCGGTAGACCCCTGTTGCCAGTCCTTCGATCTTGTACGATCCATCTCCCCTCGACCGCGTGTGTCCGCCTCCACCGACCTCTGAGTTGGCGGAGATGTCCACATCGCCGAGGGGTGTGACGCCGTCCGTGTCGTAGACCACGCCCGAGATAGAGCCGCCGCTCGTCATCACGAAGTCTATGTTCGGCGTCGAGGTCCCGGCGGTAACGGGGACGGGCGAGGCCGAGCCATAGTCCGTCGTGTCGTCGTAGAATTCTCGGACGAACCCTCGGTCGGAGGCGTCCGCTTCCACGTGATAGGAACCGCTGGCAAGGCCCGAGATCTCGTAGAACCCGTTGCCGTCCGTCCGGGCGTGACCCCAGCCAGCCGTCTCCGAGTTGGCGAACACGTTGGCTCCGACGAGGGCGGTCGTACCGTCGGCTTCATAGACATGGCCGGTGATGGAACCGCCACCTAGTAGCGAGAAGTCGATGTTCTCCGTGGGAGTGCCGGGAACGACGTCGACCGGCGTTGCCAACGCCCAGTCGGTCGTGCTGGGATAGAACTCGCCGACCAGGCCATGTTCGTCCGCGCGGACTTGGACCCGGTATGAACCTTGGGTGAGGCCCTCGATCACGTACTCGCCGTTGGCGTTAGTGCGAGCTCCGTTACCACCACCACAGCAGTCGTAGGTATCAGCCCAGACGTCGGCATCTGCCACAGGAGTACCGTCGCTCTCTCTGGTGACTCTGCCGGCGATAGTGCCTCCGGTGACCAGGGAGAAGTCGACGTTGGCCGTCTCGGCGCCCGCAGTGACCGTTACCTTGGAAGCTTCGTTCCAATCGGTCGTGCTGGCGAAGAACTCTCGGACGTAGCCTTGATCGAAAGTGTCGACTGTTACTCTGTAGTCCCCGCTCGGCAGCCCTTCGATCCTATATGTCCCATCTGCGCCAGTCTGGGCCCAGTTGCCTGCTCCGCAGCAGTCGTATATCTCGGCCCACACGTTGACGTCGGCCAACGGAAGTCCCGTAACCTCGTCCGTCACCGTACCGGAGATCGCACCTCCGGAACCCAGCGAGAAGTCGATCGCTTGAGTGGTAGTGCCGGACCCGACAGGAACGCGCGTTGCCTGCGCCCAGTCCGTCGTATCGTCGTAGAACTCGCCGACGAAGCCGCCGTGCTCCGTCCGCACCTGTACCCTGTAGTCTCCCTGAGCGAGACCCGTGATCTCGTAGGAGCCGTCGAGGGCCGTCCGGGCGCCGTTGCCGCCGCCGCAGCAGTCGTAGCGTTCCGCCCAGACATCGGCGTTGGCGACGGGCGCCCCACCGGCTTCGTTCGTCACGAAGCCGCTGATGGCACCGCCCGACGTGAGCACGAAGTCGATGTTCGACGTCGTCAGGCCGGCCGTCGCGGTTACGCGCTCAGCGAGCCCCCAATCGTCGGTGCTACTGAAGAACTGCCTTGTAAATCCCTGGTCGGAAGCGTCGGCCTCGACCCGATAGTCTCCGGTCGCCAACCCTTCGAGTACGTATGTGCCATCCGGTCGCGTCTGAGCCCAGCCCCAGCCGCCGTCGCCGTCATAGCTGCCGGCGTTGACGAAGGCTCCACCGATCGGGTTCAAGGCCCCGTCGTAGACGGTCCCCGTAATCTCGCCGCCTGAGGTAAGCGTGAAATCGATGCCTGGCGTGTCCAGTCCGTTGGCTACCGATACGGCCGTGGCTTCGTGCCACTGGGTCGTGCCGTCGTATATAAGGTGGACCAGGCCCTCGAACTGGGCCTCCACCCGGTAGTCACCGCCGGCGAGGCCTTCTATGGTGTAGGTGCCGTCCACGTTTGTGCGGGAGTAGCCGTGGCCTCCCCTGCCGTAGAAGTCGCTGGCCCATACATCCGCTCCGGCGAGCGGTGTCGAGCTGCTGTTCTGCTCGTATACAGTGCCTGAGATGGAACCTCCGCCGACAAGCGAGAAGTCGATGTCAGGCGTGTCCTGTCCTCCGAGAACCGCGACAGGGTCTGCCAGCTCCCACTCGGTCGTGCTTGCATAGAACTCGCGGACCAGTTGTCGGCCGAAGGCGTTGACTTCAACCCGATAGTTGCCGGGCGCCAGGCCTTCGATTGTGAACCGGCCATCGGCGTCGGTGCGGGTCCCGTTGCCACCACCACAGCAGTCGTACGTATTCGCCCACACGTCCGCATCACCCACTGGCGAGCTGTCGCTTTCGCGCGTCACTCTGCCGGAGATGGATCCTCCGCCGTCGAGAGTGAAATCTATTGGCTCGGTCGTAGTCCCGGCGGACACATTCACCGGCATCGCGGAGTTCCAGTCGGTGGTGCTGGCGTAGAACTCCCCGACCAGCAGGCCGTCTTGCGGCCGAACCCCGACCCTGTAATCGCCGGGAGCCAGACTCGTTATCAGATACTCACCGTTGACGTCCGTCCGGGTGCCGTTGCCTCCGCCACAGCAGTCGAACTGATGGGCCCAAACGTCGGCGCCTGGTACCGGGGTCACGCCATCCGCTTCGTAGACCGTTCCCCCTATTGCGCCGCCCGCGGGGAGTGAGAAGTCGATGTTGGGAGTGTCGACGCCTGAGTCGACGTCGACCGGCGTCGCCGCGTTCCAGTCGGTCGTGCTCGCGTAGAACTCGCCGGCGAAGCCCTGTTCAAAGGTCTGCACGCCGACGCGATAACTTCCCGGAGCAAGACCCTCGATCGTGTAGGTGCCGTCCGGTGCCGTTCGAGCTCCGTTCCCACCGCCACAGCAGTCGAATGCGTTAGCCCAGACATCGGCACCGGGGATGGGTGTCCCATCTAACTCACTGACGACCGTGCCGGATATCGATCCGCCGGACTCGAGATAGAAGTCGATGTTTGGAGTGGTCGTCCCTGTCGTCACCCCGACCCGCATGGCCAGGTCCCAGTCCGTAGTCGAAAGATAGAACTGTCCGGCGAAACTTCGGTGCTCCGCCCGTGCCTGGACTCGGTATTCACCGGCGGCGAGGCCCGTTATGAGGTAGTCGCCGTTGGCGTCGGACCGGGTACCGTTGCCGCCTGCGCAGCAGTCGTATGTGTCCGCCCAGACGTCGGCGTCGGCAATGCGGTTTCCGGCCGCGTCGTACACGGTACCGCTGATAGACCCGCCGGTATCGAGCAGGAAGTCGACACTGCCGGTATCTTGCCCGGCGGTGACGGCGACCCTAGCCGCGAGATGCCAGTCCGCCGTGCTGGTGAAGAACTGCCTGACGAGCCCGGAACGTGGCGCGTCCACCTGGACCCGGTAGTCGCCTTGAGCAAGGCCGACAATGGTGTAGTCGCCGTTCTCGTCGGTCTGAGCGCCATTGCCTCCGCCGCAGCAGTCATACTTTTCGGCCCAGACATGAGCATCAGGTACCGGAGTGACGCCGTCCGACTCGTAAACCGTACCCGAGATCGTCCCGCCCGAATCAAGCGAGAAGTCGATGTTCGGAGTAGTCGTCGCCTCCGCGACAGGGACGGCGGTCGCGAGATTGTAGTCGCCGGTACCGTCGTAGTACTCACGTGCGAAGTCCAGGTTGTCCGGCACCCACGTCTCGACCCGGTAGCTACCAGGGCGGAGACCATCGATCGTGTATGTGCCGTCTCGTTCCGTTGTCGCGCCGTTGCCATAGTTGCCGGTGTTGAAGTCGCTGGCGTGCACGAAGACGCCCTCTATCGGCGTCACGTTGTCTGACTCTGTAACCTTGCCGGAGAGGGCTCCGCCGGCTACGAGTGAGAAGTCGATGTTCGGCGTATTTAGCGTCGAGCTGACGTTTACCCGTTCGGCGAGGTGCCATTCCGTGGTACTCGGGTAGAACTCGCCGACCAAGCCAAGGTTATTCGGATGGACCTCTACCCTATAGTCACCTGGCGCAAGGCTCGCAATCGTATAAGACCCGTCGGCGGCGGTAGTGGTCCCGTTTCCGCCGCAACAATCGAAGGCGTTTGCAAACACCTCAATGCCGGCAACCGGCGTGCCGTCGATCTCCCGCGTCACGACGCCGGAGATCGATCCGCCGGACGCCAGAGTGAAGTCTATTCCAGGGGTGGTGTGCCCGCGGTAACCGGAACGCGCACGGCCTCCGACCAGTCGGCCGTGGCGTCATAGTATTCGGCTACGCGGGTGGAGTCGTCCGGCTCCGCGCGAACGCGATAGTCGCCGGCCGGAAGGCCCGGCAGGGAATAGTTCCCAAGGGCGTCGGTCCTCGTGCCGTTGCCGCCACCACCGCCAAAGCGGTGAGCCCAAACGTGGACTCCTTCGAGCGGCGTAGTACCGTCGAAGTCGTACACTGTCCCGGCTATTTCCCCGCCGCCCGAAAGAGTGAAGTTGATGTTGGTCGTAGTTGCCGAAGTAGTGACCGTCACCGAGATCGCCAGGTCTGGGACGGCAACCTCCTGCCAGAACTCCCTGACGAAGCCCTGCACCGGCGCCGCCGATTCGACTCGGTATTGCCCCGCCGAGAGTCCGTCGATGACGTAGTCGCCGTTGGCGTCGGTCGTCGCACCTCGGCCTCCGCCGGCGCCGTCGAACCTCGACGCCCAGACGTCTGCGTTTGGGATAGCGGTTGTTCCGTCGGTCTCCGTGACTTGCCCGGTCACGGACCCGGCGGTAGCAATTACGAAGTTGATTCCCGGAGTGTCGGCACCGTCGACGACAGGCACGGGGTCCGCGCCGGCGGCGGTAGGCGAATTCACATAGTATTGGACCGGAATCCCTTGCTGGGTCGCGTTGACGTGGACCTTATAGTCGCTCGTGCCCAAGCCTGTGACCGTGTAGTTCCCAGCGATGTCGGTTGTCGTGTTGGCGGTCAATCCGTTGACGCCGTTGACGAACACGGCCGCCCCCACGATAGGAGAGCTGTCGCTCTGTCGCGTGACCGTACCTGAGATCGAGCCGGTTGGGTCTGCGGCAATAGCGTTCCCAACCATTGAGAATAGGAAAGCCAGCGCCAATAAGAGCGGCAGCGCAAACCTTCGGACGGAAGCCTGGTCGCCTAGGATTTGGTGCGGTCGCTTTTTCGCTTCCACTGCTGAACTCCTTGATTGGCGCCGACTGTCCTGAGCGGAAAGGCGCCTTAGCGCCTACGCTAACGGACAGCCCCGTTGAGTCGCATCGGTGCTACCACATAATTCGGATAGGTGCTCTTGGGGATCGTGCCTGGGCCCGATCCTATATTTCACCATTATGTTAGGTACCACGGTTTCGACAGAGTAGAGTCCCAGGAAGTGGTGTAATAAGAGGGAGAGGGTCTGGAGAAAGAGAGACCACCGCGTCATCCTTAGCCCGAATCCACCGAGGGAGGGCGTCGGGTTAGCATCCTGAAGTGGCCAGAGGGTGCTCTTCTGAATCTGGGATAATGGTTTTGTAACAGCAAAACAGTCCCAGAGAAGGAGCACCCAATAGATGCTACCACGCAACCAGCCCGACCGTATCCGTATCGTCTTTGACGATCACCGCCTGGTGGCCAATGCCGGTCTGCTCCTGCCGGCCACCCTCGCCCGGCATCTGGGCCTGCGGGAACTCGTTGACCATCACCTTGACCTGGGCGGCGCGCCGGGGCGGGCCAACACCGGAGACAAGCTGATGACCCTGGTGGCCTCAGCCATGGCCGGCGGCGACTGCATCGACGACGCTGATGTGTTGCGCACCGGGGGGACGGCCTGCACCCTGGGCGGCACGGTCAAGGCGCCATCCACCCTGGGCACCTTCCTGCGCAGCTTCCGGTGGGGCCACGTCCGCCAGCTGGACCGGGTGAGCCGGGAGCTGCTGGCCCGGGCCTGGGCCGCTGGGGCCGGACCCGGCGACGCGCCGTTCACCATCGACCTCGATTCCACCATCTGCGAGACCTACGGACTGGCCAAGGAGGGCGCCCGCCACCACGGCTATACCGGCAAGCGGGGCTACCACCCACTGCTGGCCATCGCCGCCGGCACCGGAGACGTGCTGATGTCCCGGCTGCGCGAGGGCCGGGCCAACACCGCCCGCGGCGCCGCCCACTTCCTGCGGGAGACGGTGGGACGGGTGCGCTACGCCGGGGCCAACGGACGACTCACGCTACGGGCCGACAGCGGGTTCTACACTCATGGCGTGGTATCCGTCTGCCGCAAGATGGATGTCCGCTTCTCCATCACCATCCGCCAGCATTAAAGCCTGCACAATCTCATCGAGGCGATACCCGAAGATGCCTGGACGCCGATTCCTTACTGGATGGACGGCGCCGCCGATGTGGCCGAGACCACCTGCACTCCCTTCCAGAGTGAACCTGACGCCGCGCCGGTGCGGCTCATCGTCCGGCGTGTGAAGCCCACGCCCGGTTCCCAGCTGGCCCTCTTCGCCACCTACAGCTATCACGGCTTCATCACCGACCGGGACGGGGAGATGCTCGAACTGGAGGCCGACCATCGCCGCCACGCCGAGATCGAGAATGCCATCCGAGACCTCAAGCACGGTGTGGGGTTGAACCATCTCCCCTCGGGCCGCTTCGCCGCCAACGCCGCCTGGCTGGCGGTACAGGTGATGGCCCACAACATCGCCCGCTGGACAGCGCGCATCGGTCTGGGCGAGCAGGTGGTGACCACCAAGACCCTCCGGCGGCGGTTCTTCTCCCTGGCCGGACGGATCACCCGCTCGGCGCGCCGCCTCACACTGCATCTGCCACAGCGCTGGCCTTGGGAAGCCCAGTTCGATCGTGCCCTGGCCCGATTGCGCGCCCTGCCACTCCCTGCCTGACGGCGGCGGCGGCAACCGGCCGACATCCGGCCAACCGAACGTCCCCGCGAACTCGCGCCAGTCCGGTCTGCGAGTGCCTCTTGCTGTGTCCTCTCCCCGCTATCTCGCCCTGACCAACATTCGCAGACGGTCACAAAGTCTCCCCGCGGCAACTGAAGACAAACACCGGCCCCCCTCTACCCCAAATCGTGCCCGGACCATCGCCCTCCCTTGCCCCTATCGCCCGTTCCGCTGCTGCATAGTCATCCCTTCGGTGGATTTGGGGTAAGTGATCGTCGAGTCGATCGTTCCGTCCGCATCGTTCCAGTCAACCAAAACGCAGTGCCTGTGCACGTATGCGGCTATACCGGTAACCCCGCCGGACTCGAATGGCGACGGACTGGCGGGCAATTGTGTATCCGTCGCACACTCGGCATAGGTGGTGGCGGCCGCTGCGGTATCGTACCTGAAACTCCCCAGCGCAACTGTGACTCCGGAAGTCGGGGCGTTGTCGTTGCCGTCCACCGTCCCGGACCACGGCGCGTTCGACTTGACGGTTATTGATAAGTCGTCCCAAGTATACGCGCACCCGTCGTTACCGGTAGTGCCGACATAGACGGTTAGCTCTCCGACAGTCGTTCCGTCTGAATAACCCTCGCAGCCGGGGTCTGGCGTTCCGAGGTCCAACGTCGCGTCTCCGAGAGTGACGCTGATGGTCGGCAATGCGTTAGTCGTATCCTGGGCCGTCGAATTGCGGGCGGGGTCAACGCTGGAGGTGGCTGTAACCGAGGTGAGCTCGTTCTGTGAACTCCACCCGACCGTCACCTTGACGACGATGTTAACTGCCCCTTGAGCGGCAACCGCTCCAGTGTCGGGGATCGTGTCGGTGTCTGTGTCTGTGTCCGTGAGCGGCGTGACACCGTCGGACTCGAACAGCGCGACGGTCCACCCTTGGGTGGACGTTACAGTGATGTCTATGGTGTCTGTAGCCCCGCCCGTGTTCGTAACGGTGTGCACATACGAGATCACTGATTCGGGAGTGGAGGTGGCATTGTTGTCTGGGGTGATAGCCACACCGGCTGCGTCCTCAAAGACAATGTAGGCCACTTGCTCGGTGGTGTGCGTTCGTTCCGAGTCGGTGACTTGGTCCTCATCGACGGCCAGGTTCAGCGAAGTCGCCGTGAAGGGGCTGGCGCCGTGAAGCACCGGCCAGCTACCATCGCCGCCGTCGATTCCAGCGCTGCCGACCACGGCGACCCCGGTCGACGTCATCCCCGTGAGCGTATATGTGTATGGAGGGGACTCGACGATACCCTCGACTGTATTCGTCCCGACCGCTGCACTAAAGGGGATTCCGTCCATCACACCGTTGCCGGCTTCGACTACGACGTAGCCGAGCGTTTCGTTCGCTCGGGTCGTATTCGAGTCTTCGGCCACGTGTTTACTGACGGACAAGGCCGAGGAAGAAGGCGGATTCGATTGGGTCCCGTCGCTGGCCCAGAACGCCGACCAGTCCGCGTCGTTCGCGCTCATTACCTGGCCTACTACCACTGGACTTGAGTAGCTGTTCGTATACGTCGCGCTCTCGCCGACCCAGGAGTTGGTCTTGCCGTCGGTTACCGTGGAAGTGGCTTTTGCCGCCTCCATCTTCACTCCGTGGAGGGGTACGGTGTACACCCCCTCTTCAAGAGCCATGCAATAGACCGTGTATCCGCTGAGGCTGGTACCGCTGGGGTTTTGTACCTTGACGTCAAAGCTGTTGCCCGAGGCGTTACGCATCCGGACCACCATAGGGATGTCTACCGACGAGTAGTTGGGAGAACAGACTATGACCAACGAGGTATATGTGCGCGCCAGGGTCACAACTTGCCAGGTGCTGCTGACCGCCGAGACGGAAAACGTCTCGAGCTTCATGTCTGGGATTGGCGTAGCGGAGGCCTCATTGGAGTTGTTGGACTCATTGGAATTGGTATCGACGGCAGTCACGACATAGTAGTAGGTGGAGGTTACGTCAATAGGTGTGTAAACGACATCAGGCGGCGACCTTCTCAGCCGTTGATTCAATGGCGATTCCATCCGCATACTGCGCACCGAGATAGACGTCTTCGATCAACTCAGGGGCCTTCAGACGCCTGAAGCGCTGTTCGGCGACCATCAACATTTTCCAGATCACCGCTATCGCCCGATCGACCCTCTTGTAGCGCTTGGCGGCATCGGTCCGAAGCCTGAGGGCCGCGAAGGGTGATTCTACCGGGTTCGTCGTGCGAAGGTGCCCCCAGTGCTCCTTTGGGAAGTCATAGAAGGTGACCATGCGGTCCCAGTCCCGCTCCAAGGCCTCTGAGGCCGCCTCGTAGGAATGGTCGCCGCACCACCTGGTGAACACCGTCCTGAGCCGCTCAGCCTCTGTCCGAGTCGGCGCGTAGGGGATAGTACGCAGCATGAGCTTGGCCTGGTCCTGTTGTCGCTTTGGAAGCTTGGCGAGCACGTTTACGATCTTGTGGTTCCAGCAGCGTTGCTCTGCCGCCTGCGGATAGACGTTGCGCAGAGCTCCCCAGATGCCCAGGTGTCCGTCTCCAACCACCAGCCTCGGGCAGCTCAAGCCCCGGCGCTTGATGTCCCTGAGCACCTCGGACCAGTTCTCTGTGGACTCCCTGTATCCGGGAACAGCGCTCACCACCACCTTTCTCCCGTCGCTCAGGGCCGCCATCACCACCAGTACCGCCGCCTTCTCCTTCTCAAGACCAGCCTTGACGTAGACTCCATCCACCCACATGTAGACCACTTCCAGGTCATCGAGGGGCCGGCTGCGCCATTGGGCAAGCTCATCGTTCCACTTGGACTTCAACCGGGCCACCGTGCTCGCCGATACCGGTGCGTCCTCTCCCAGCAGCCCCCGCAAAGCCAGATCGAAGTCGCCTTCGGATAGACCGTGCAGGTACAGCTCGGGGATCAACTCAGCAACCTTCCTGGTCCTGTTGACGAACAGCGGCAGCAGCCGGCTCTCGAACTGCTCCTCGGTATCGCGGACTCGCGGCCGCCTCAGCTGTATCGTTCCCGAACTCAGCGTAAGCCTCCGGGCTCTGCCGTATCCGTTCCGATAGCCGGTATCGTTGTCCGAGTCGGATCTGAGCGCCGACTTCGCCCTTCCCAGAAACGCCGTCACCTCCTCCTCCAGCAACTCTTGGACCAGCCTCTGGACCTGGCTTCGCACCCAATCCTCCAACTGCTCCCACTCCGGCCTTGACTCCGACCTACTCTCAGTGCTTTCCTTCCTCATGGGCGGTGTATCTCCTCTCTTGGGCCTTGAGCCCGTCTTGTTCAGAGAGAGGGTACACCGCCTGACCGGTTACACACTTTTTGAAGATACCTCAGTAGGTGGTGCCGTTGGTGACACCGTTATCCGTGTGGGCGCTGATAGAGACGCCGGTGGCGATAGTCGAGTAGGGTCCTCCCTGGGTCGTAGCCCTCTTCACGTCGTAGTGGGAGAGGTCGGGCTCGCCATTGTCGGCCCAATCGAGAGTAACCGAGCCGTCTCCGGCATTGGCTACTAGGCCCGTCGGGGCAGCGGGGGGTGTCATGTCGGAGGGCGTAGCGGAGTCCTCGTTGGAATTCCCGGACTCGTTCGTGGCCGTGTCCACCGCTGTCACGACATAGAAATAAGTCGTGCCGTTCGTGACCCCGTTATCTGTGTGAGCACTCAACACCACCCCGGTGGCGATAGTAGAGTAGGGCCCTTCAGTCGAAGTGCCGCGTTTCACGTTGTAAGAGGCCAGATCAGGCTCACCGTTGTCGCTCCAGTCGAGAGAGACCGATCCGTCCCCGGCGGTAGCGACCAGGCCTGTAGGAGCGGCCGGTGGCGTCACGTCGACCGGTGTAGCCGAGTCCTCGTTGGAATTGGGAGACTCGTTACTCGAAGTGTCCACCGCGGTTACAACATAGTAGTAAGTAGTGCCGTTGGAGGCGGTATTATCTACGTACGTACTGGTGGCGACATCGGTAGCGATAGTGGAATAGGGCCCACCGCCGGAAGTACCCCTCTTCACGTTATAGCTGTCGAGATCGGGCTCCGAGTTGTCGTCCCAGTCGAGACTCACCGAGGCGTCTCCAGCCGTAGCGACCAGCCCCGTGGGAGCAGCGGGCGGAGCGTCTCCTGGAGTGGCACTCGCCTCACTGGAATTACCGCTCTCGTTGCTGTGACCGTCCTCGGCCCTGACCACGTAGTAATACGTCGTGCCGTTAGAGACGCCGTTGTCGACAAACGTACTCGTGGCGACCAGTCCGACATTGATCTTGGAGTACGGCCCTCCGGGGACCGTATGTCTGTAGACGTTGTAACCGGCCAGGTCGGGCTCTGCGTTGTCGTTCCAGTCGAGACTTACCGTGCCATCCCCCGGAGTGGCGGCAAGGCCGGTGGGAGCAGCAGGTGGGGTCATGTCCGTGGGTGTAGCCGAGTCCTCGTTGGAGTTACCCGACTCGTTGCTAGAAGTGTCAACAGCAGTGACGACGTAGTAGTAAGTCGTATCGTTAGTGACCCCGTTATCGACGTGGGTGCTGGTGGCGACCCCGGAGGCAATCGTCGAGTAGGGTCCCCCAGGAGAGGTAGCCCGTTTGACGTTGTAGGAGGCGAGGTCTGGCTCGGCATTGTCATTCCAGTCGAGACTTACCGAGCCATCTCCGGCAGTAGCGGCAAGCCCTGTTGGAGGTGCAGGCGGGGTAGGGTCCGCGGGAGTGGCCGAGTCCTCGTTAGAGTTACCCGACTCGTTGCTGGAGGTATCGACGGCAGAGACGACGTAATAGTAAGTGTTGCCGTTAGAGACCCCGTTGTCGACATGAGCACTGGTGGCAACGCCAGTAGCGATAGTTGAGTACGGACCTCCGGGGGAGGTAGCTCGCTTGACGTTGTAGCTCGCGAGGTCTGGTTCTGCGTTGTCGTTCCAGTCGAGGCTAACCGTGCTGTCGCCGCCCGTAGCCGTCAGGCCCGTCGGCGCCGCTGGCGGCGTCACGTCGGGCGGAGGAGTTAGCCGCAGGCCTTGCACACCTTTCGTGTCGGCCCCGACGACGCCAGAGGCTCCAAGGCTACGGGTTACGACCTCGATGTAATCCCCGGAAGCCATGTTGTCGAAGAGAATCCCGGACCAGTTTCCGACGTCGTTGGCCCCTGAGTTACGGTTGAAATTCCCGGTCTGACCGTACTCGATCATTGCCCCGCCATTCAGAGACCAGCCTTGGTTGTACACCGCGCGCGTGACGCCGGCGCTGATGGCGTATTGGGCGCTGAGGAACAGGTACTTGTCCGTGGCGTCCACCGCGATCGTGCTGTCGGGTTGCAGAATCGCCGGATGGGTAAACGAGGCCTCGTCGATTTCGTCTTCCGAGTCCCAGCCCAGTGGTGTGACGCTGGCCGGGTTCATGTCATCCGTTCCGATGTCGTCGAGACGGACTGCGTCGGCGTTGTCACCTACCTTCACAATCGTTATCGCAGTCCGAGGCACTGTCGCACCAGTTCCATCGTGGTTGATCGTCCAGGCAGCCGTGCCGTCGAGCCGATTCACTTCAACGTTCAGGACCTGGTTCGGGCCTGTGGTCTCGATCAGAGTGCCGACCGACACGGCGCCCTCATGGGTGCTGTTGCTACCTCGAATGTAGAGCGACGTCCGGGTGCCATCAATGTCTGCGCCGCCGAGCGTCAGCTTCTGGGTTATTAGCGACCTGTCGCTGGAGGAACTTGGAAGGGCGCCGTACGTGTTGGCGAAGACGATGTAGTGGCTGGCCGTCTTCAGTGTGATGTCGCCGGAGCCCCCCGTATGGCCAAAGTCCGTGGCGTCGATTTCGTCCTGCTGGTCGTAGGTCACGTCGAGGAAGGCGGATGTAGTTGGACCAGTCTGCGTCGTGCTTTTATGAAGCCTCAGAATGGTCCAATCGTCGTAGAGCTTCAGCAGTTGGATGCCCGTTGTGTTTGCGACCCTGGCCGCGCCGGCTGAGTTGTTGTCTGTCCTGAAGGACCGCAGCAAGAGTGGATCGTCGTCTGACGCGACTTGTATAATCCCGCCGCCCGACGTGAATGCCTCGTTGGCGCCGCCGCTGCGTCTGATGTAGCCCTGCGACCATCCGACAGGCAAGTCAGCGCCAGCGAGTACGAGCTGCGACTGTACCTCCGAGCGGTTGCCGCCACCGGTCGAGTCGAACCTCGCACCGTACATGACCAGGTAGTGGCCGGTCTTGAGCTTAATGCTCTTGTTGTCGACGTCCAGGCTGAAAGACGAAGGGTCCTCGATGACGGTCGTGTCCCAGTCGTGGTCGAAGTCGGCTGTGGTTATGGCGTCAGCCGCTGTGGCCTCGCGGTAGATCGCAATGTCGCCACCAGCGCCGGTGACATGTTCCTTCGGTATAAGTACTGTGGCGCCCAGTAATGCGACGACCAAATACAGCACCAGTCGGTGGCGCCGGAACAAACGCCCGTCTGGAGGCACGCTAGTGCCCACGAGAGGAACCGCCGCCATTCTTAGTGCCGCAAGCAACCTTGATTCCCTCGTAAAAACCCGGTTTGAGGAAGTTCCAGCGCTTTAGCACATGTGAGCGCTACCGTATGTCGGGGTAGGACACGGAACAGAGACTGTATATTGTACCCAGGTGTGGGTACGTTTGTTCTAATTCGACCTACACAGACTTTTTACGAGAGAATCAACCTTGATTCCCTCGTAAAAACCCGGTTTGAGGAAGTTCCAGCGATTTAGCACATCTGCGCGCTACCGTATGTTGGGGTAGTGTACGGAACAGAGACTGTATATTGTACCCAGGTGTGGGTACGTTTGTTCTAATTCGACCTACACAGACTTTTTACGAGAGAATCAACCTTGCCGCCCAACGTTGTCTACGCTGGCCTCGGTGGGCTGTCCTCTCGGCGTTGCGGCTTTGTCTTTGTCCCACGTTTATCGACCCCAACCTTGCCGACCGCTCCGATAGGCGCTGATCGCCTTTTTAACCACGCTCTAGTCTAGCTGGCCTCCGTTAAGAAACCGTTAGAATTACGTCGAACTTCCGTTGTTTTCGGACGGGAGTCCTGAGGACAGTAGCCGGAGAGGTCTGGGGGTGGCGAAGCCTGACGCCCAGCTGTACTGTGAAGAACCATACGCAAACGGGCGGGTCGCGGACCCCGCCCGTCACGTCGGAACTCATTTGCCGTCTGCGCCGGTGTATCTAGACAGACTCCCGTGAGCCAAGGGCGCGATAGCCGACGAATACGATAATCAGCACGACCAGCACGCCCGCGACGCCCCCGACCGCCCACACCCAGACGGGTATGCCATCGTCTTGCTGGAACTGCTGTCTGCGGACGTCCGGCGCCGCCTGCGCAACTGCGGGAATAACATCCTCCGCCAGGGTCTTAGAGATCTCCCTCTGCGCCGGCTCCTGCCCGAAGTATTCGAACCGCGCCGACACCGTGTAATCGTCCTTGGGGAGGTTGACGGTGTCGAGGTGCTCGCTCGTGATAGTGCTGTTCGGCTCGACCCTGATGTTGCCGGCGCCGATGTTGAGAGCGACGAACAATTCGCCCTTCTTGTTGCGGACCTCGATGAGTCCTGCGGGCGCCACCTCGACGTCGCCGTTGTTCTTCAGCTCTGCTGTGAACCTCACGTCACCCTCAAAACCCTCCAACTCCATGTCCAACGCCGTAACTTCCAGCGCCGGCTGCGAGTTGAATGAGATCTCCTGTGAGGATGTCCGGTCCGTCCAGTCGTCGGCCTGCACTTCGGCGGCCTCGACCTGGCGGCCTGTCCAGCTATAGTCCAGCGTGCCGGACGCCTGGTAGTCCCCAGGCTCAACGTCGACGAAACCCTTGAAATTGTAGCTGCGGGTACTGCCGGGCAATACGGCCGTGGTCTCGGGAAGCGTGAACTGACCGATCACGTTGCCGTCCTGGTCTTTCAGGTCGATCTCGCCTTTGAGTATCACGTGGACCTTACCGCTGTTTTCCGCCTCCACTCGAAAGCCGATTCGCCCCGGACCTAACGCAACCGGCACAATCTTGGCCAGGGCAGTCTCGAGAGTGAGGGGACCGCGTACAGTCAACAGGAACGCCGTTCCGATCTTGGCGCCGAAGCCTGAGCCGCCTTCGAACCCGGCGCCCTTGCCGGTCTTGACGGCCGCCTGAGGCACCGTGCTGAAGAAGATCGTCGCGAACCGGCCACCGGAGCTTGCGTCCGCTGGCACCGCTACTGAAATCTTGACCTCTTTGGCTTCGGAGGCAGCTAGCTCGAACTGGAGTGGAGTGGATCGGCTACGATCCAATCGGTGGCCGATATGTCAGGGCGGTCCTGGGTCGTAGGGCTGATCGTGACCAGGATGCCCGTGGGCTCTGTCCCCCCGTTTGTGACGGTGATCAACTCGGTGAACGTTGTGCCCGGGTCGGCGGCGAACTCAAGAAAGGACGGGGACACACTAACCGTCACGTCTGCGCTCGCGCTGGACGTATTCAGCAGAAGTAACAAGAACACCGCCGCCCCACCGAGGAAGCGCGGCGCCTGACGCGACAGCCGTTTCTTGCTTATCGAAGACCCGACATTCATCGGAACACCTGCTTCAGTTGGACCGTTCGATCAGGACTACTGAGACACCGTATAAGTGATCGTCGAGTCGATGCTGCCGTCCGCGTCGTCCCAGTCGAGGACTACGCAGTGGCGGAAGGTGTAGACGTTGTTGCCGACCGGCCCCGCTGCTTCCCACTGGGACGTTGTCGTCGCCAGTGCGGTGGCCGTGTTGCAGGCCGTGTAGGTGGCCGGAGCGGCGCCCGTCGTGTAAGGCCTAACACGCGCCATCCGATCGCGGCGAAGAAAAAGACGAGCAGCGCCATCGCCAGGCCCTCAGCGGGGGCCCAAGCCCACACAGGGATATCAATGTTTGATTCCCTCGTAAAAACCCGTTTTGAGGAAGTTCCAGCGCTTTAGCACATGTGAGCGCTACCGTATGTTGGGGTAGGACACGGAACAGAGACTGTATATTGTACCCAGGCAAGGGTACGGTTGTTCTAATTCGACCTGCACAGACTTTTTACGAGAGAATCAATCATGTTTAGCAGACCGTCGCCCTCGCCGGCCTCTCCTTCTTCATCACCTAGAGCGGGTTCTGGTGTCGGTGTTGGTCCATCTTCGAGAGTCGATGTTGCGATGGGCTCCGGCGTCGGGGTAGGTGGAGGGGTGGGTGTCGGCGTCGGGGGCTCGTCGTTGTCGGTGATTGCGACAACCACGTCGGGGACCAGGACCCTTTCGTAGACGCCGGTCGCTGAGTGCTTGATGGTGCTTGTGACGACGAGTTCGCCGACCACGTCGTCCACGGCAGTTACGATTACCTCGAGGGGGACGTTCCATGTGGTTGTGGCGAACGCTAGAGTCGTCGTGCTAACGACGAGCTGGGCGTCAGTCGTCGTGACACTGATGGTAACCGCGTCGATGGGTTGGCGATCCAGGACTATTGTGTATGAATCTGTTGCGCCACCTTCGGCGACGTTCGTCGAGCCGTCCGACTCGACTACGGTTACGCTCGCTTTGTCGTTGTCGGTAAGCTTCACGGGGACGCTGGGTACGGCGACCGAACCGTATGCGCCGCCGACCGCGGTGTGGTCAACGTTATTGACCGTATTCCCTTCGACCAGATCGTCATCGACGGCGGTAAGGCTGACTGACTGAGGTACGTCCCAGGTAGATGTCTCGAAAACCAGGGTTGTCGGGTTAGCGACGATCTGGCCGTCCGTCTCGACGGTGATGGTAACAAGTGAAACCGGTGGGATGTCCAGCACCACGGTGTAGGTGTCCTCGGGACCGTCCTCGGCTAGCCGCGTGCCACCGTCGGTCTCCTTGACCGACACTTTGCCCGTATCGTTGTCGCCGACCTTGGCAGTCACCGAGTCGATCTTCGCTTCCTCGTAGGAGCCACCGGTTGCGGTATGCGAGATCACTCCTGTGTGTGAGCCTTCTAGCACCGGGTCATCTACCGCGGTGACGGTCACCGTTCTTGGCGCGTTCCAGTCCGACGCTGTGAAGGTGAGGCCCGACGGACTCACGGTCACCTGTCGATCGGCCGCGATGATGATCGTAACGTCGCCGGACGGTACCGAATCGAGGACAATGGTGTAGTTGTCCGGGGTACCGATCTCGGTTACGTCTGTTGAGCCGCCAGACTCCTTGACTGTGATCGTCGCGTCGTTGTCGGCGATGGTGACCAGCAAATCGGGGATTGAGACCTCGTCATATCCCCCGCCGGTGGCCTCGGTTGACACCGGCACCTGGTGAATTCCTTCAGCCAGATCGTCGTCGACGGCGGTGACCGTTACGGTCTGCGTCTGGTTCCAGTCCTCGGCCGTGAACGTGAGCGGCTCGGGGGCGAAGGTAATCGAATTCGGCGGAGCGCTGAAGCTGATCCGAACGTTGTCCGAGGGCTGCGCGTTGAGGACGACCGTAAAGGCGTCTTTGGCCCCCCCCTTCGGCCACGTCCGTTGATCCGTCCGTCTCGATGATCGTGACGCCCGAAGCTTGTGCCCAGACCAGCGAGGGCATAGCCGACAGACCGAAGAGAAGTACAGCTGATAGACGGACCACGAGCCGCGACCACTTACGGCTGAGGAGAGTAGACATTTTGAGACGCAACATCGGCGGCCTCACCCGGTACGCCGAGGCAAGGGCCCCCGAGCGTTGAGTAAGGGATTGGGTAAGATCGACAAAGGTGCTACGCTTCACCCTTCTTCCGCAAAGTACGGAGAGCGTGGTTTACAGTCCAGGCCGTTTCCTTCGTGTCCGACTACTCGGTCTAACGGGAACAAACCGAGCGGACCCAGTCCGGCGTAGACTTGCTGGCATCGTTCAGCCGGTTCGCTACCGCGCGTTGGACGCAACCGCCCGGGTCTGAGCGTTGGGTGCTCTCATAACGTCGGGCGGGATGTCGGCCATCCGAATGGAGCCCTTGCGTTTACCGCCGGTCGTTATTGAGCGTCCACACGCGTGATGTTATGCTGCCTAGCATAGTGAACGCGCCCTCTGGCGTAAACAGTGGGCATAAGACTCGTCGAACATTGGCCACCAAGTCCGGAAACGGAAGAGCGATTACTCCCCTTCAGCTTAAGAACAAGGCCCTGAAGGCTATCTGGGTGGAGATGGGCTCCGTCGTCATCGCATATTCAGGTGGTGTCGACAGCACTTTTCTGGCAGTTAGCGCGAACAACGTTCTTGGAGACCGAGCGCTCGCCGTCACCGCCAGCTCCCCGAGCCTTGCACGAAGTGAGCTCGACGATGCCGTCTCGGTCGCCCGGCATCTGCGCCTGAACCACCGCGTCATCGAGACCAACGAGGTCGAGCGGGAGGAATACCGGGCCAACGATCCAAACCGCTGCTACTTCTGCAAGGAGGAGCTTTACTCGCACCTGCAGCCCCTGGCCCAAGCCGAGGGGTACGCGTTCGTCGTCAACGCCCACAATGCCGACGATGCAGGCGACTTCCGACCGGGGATGAACTCGGCCAAACGTCGAGATGTCCGAAGTCCGCTTGTAGAAGCGGGCCTCACCAAGCAAGAGATACGGAAGCTCTCCCGCGAGATGGCCCTGCCGACGTGGGACAAGCCGGCGCAGGCCTGTCTGTCGTCACGTATCCCCTACGGGACGCCGGTTACCGTCGAGGCGTTGGAGCGGATATCGAAAGCCGAGGACTACCTGAGGAGCCTCGGCCTGAGACAAATGCGTGTCAGGCACCACGATGCCGTCGCCCGTATCGAGGTTGATGCTGACTCACTGCTATTCCTCGTAAGTGATGAGGTGAGGATGGCGATTACTGCGTACTTCAAGTCGATCGGGTACACGTACGTGACGCTCGATCTCGAGGGCTTCCGGTCTGGTAGCCTGAACGAGGTGCTGGCGAGCTTTCGGAAGGGTTCACAGAGCTCACAGGAAGGTTAACAGGCGAGTGACAAGTGCAGGCAGCGGGTCTCAGCAGACCCCTCTGATCCCGCGGAAGGTGATCTTCGGCAACCCGGACAAGGCGGCGCCGAGGCTCAGCCCTGACGGAACGCGGCTTAGCTACCTGGCGCCGTTGAACGGAGTACTCAACATATGGGTCGGAGCGGCGGACAAGCCCGACGCCGCCGAGCCTGTGACCAGCGACACCACCCGCAGTATCCGCCAGTACTTCTGGGCTTTCACGAACCGGCACATAATCTACCTCCAGGACAAAGCAGGCGACGAAAACTGGCGTGTCTATAGCGTGGATCTGGAAGCGGGCGAGACGAAGGACCTCACGCCGGCCGAAGGTGTTCACGCGACGGTCCAGTCCGTGAGCAAGGACGTGCCGGGTGAGATCGTCGTGGGCCTGAACGACCGCGACCCTCAATACCACGACCTACACAGAATCGATATCTCGACGGGCGAGCGTCGCCTCATTCAACGGAACGAGGAGTTCGCCGCCTTTGTCACCGACGACGACTACAACGTGCGGTTCGCGATGAGACTGACCCCCGACGGCGGCGGCGACCTGCTCAAAGCCGCAGGCGATGGCCGGGAGCCGTTCATTGCAATCGCGGCCGACGATGTCCTGACGACGCATCCCGAAGGGTTCGACAAGTCTGGGCGAGTGCTCTATATGAAGGACAGCCGCGAGAGGGACACGTCTGCAATGGTGGCAATCGACCTCGATACCGGCGAATTGACCACTCTTGCCCAGAACCCGCGCGCGGACGTCAGCGACGACATGGTGCACCCTACCGACAAAAACGTCCAGGCGGTGGCGTTCACGTACGAGCGGAAGGAGTGGCAGGTCCTCGATCAATTGATCGCTCCGGACCTGGATTACCTCAGTACCCTTGCGGAGGGCGATGTCGAGATCGTTAGCCGGACCCTTGACGACTCACGCTGGATTGTCGCCTACATGATGGACAGCGGCCCGGTCCGCTATTACCAGTACGACCGTAAGGCCAGAAATGCGGAATTCCTGTTCACCAACCGGAGCCAGCTGGAGAAGTACCCGCTGGCCCGCATGCACCCCGCGGTGATCAAATCGCGAGACGGTCTCGACCTTGTGTGCTACTACAGCCTCCCGGTAGGCAGCGATAGCAGCGGCACCGGACGGCCGGACAAGCCGCTTCCGACCGTTCTGGACGTGCACGGCGGCCCGTGGTACCGCGATGAGTGGGGCTACAGCCCGGTACACCAGTTGCTCGCCAATCGTGGTTACGCGGCGCTCGGCGTGAACTTCAGGGGCTCCACCGGGCTGGGGAAGGCGTTCACCAATGCTGGCAACCTCGAGTGGGGCCGCAAGATGCACGACGACCTGCTCGACGCCGTTAAATGGGCTACCGACCAGGGGATCGCCGACCCGAAAAGGATTGCGATCACCGGAGGCAGCTATGGAGGATATGCGGCATTGGTCGGTCTGACCGCGACACCCGAGACGTTCGCGTGTGGAGTGGATATCGTCGGCCCGTCGAATCTGATCACGCTGCTCGAATCGATACCGCCTTACTGGGAACCCATGTTGAAGGTGTTCAGCACTCGCGTCGGCGACCATCGGACGGACGACGGAAAGGCGCTGCTCACCGAGCGGTCGCCCCTGACCCGAGTCGATCATATCAGCAAACCGCTTCTGATCGGCCAGGGAGCCAACGATCCGCGGGTCAAGCAAGCCGAGTCCGACCAGATCGTCAAAGCGATGCAGGACAAAGACATTCCGGTTACCTATGTCCTATACCCTGACGAGGGACACGGCTTCGCCCGACCCGAAAACGCCCTTTCGTTCTCCGCCGTGACCGAAGCATTTCTCGCCCAGCACCTTGGAGGCCGGTTCGAGCCGGTGGGCAACGATTTCGAGGGTTCGTCGATTGCCGTGCCCACGGGCGCCGAGCACGTTCCGGGACTGGAAGAGGGGTTAGGGCTAGGAGACGGGCCCTCTGCTTACGAGACGATGTTCGCGTCCCGGAAAGCGGCTACTTCGTCCTGCGAGTAGCCGTACTCGGCTAGGACTTCCTCGGTGTGCTGCCCCAGCGTCGGGGCCGGCATGCGGACGGCCGCTGGCGTCGCAGTGAGCTTTACCGGAAACCCGATATTGCGGACCGTCCCTGCGACCGGGTGTTCCATCTCCACTACCATGTCCCGCGCGATCACCTGGGCATCGGAGTAGACCTCAGCCATATCTTTAATCGGACCGCAAGGGATTCCGACGGTTTCCATCGCCCCAATCCACTCGGCGGTTGTGCGACCTGCGAAGGTCGGCTGCATGGCATCGATTAGTGCGTCGCGGTTCTCGACTCGAGCCGCGTTGGATGCGAACCGGACGTCTTCGAGGAGGTCGAGACGGCCGATCACCTCGCACAGCCGCTCCCAGTTGGTTTGGTTGGGCGCTCCAACGTTGACGTAGCCGTCAGAAGTCGCTAAAGCCTGGTAGGGTGCAGCTAGCGGGTGGGCCGAGCCGGTCGGGCCCGGGACCCTGCCACTCTCGAAAAAGACGGCCGATTCCCCAAACGTGTAGGCGATGCCAGCTTCAAGGAGTGAAGTGTCGACTTGCTGGCCTTTGCCGGTCCGGAGTCGAGATACATAAGCGGAGAGAATCCCGTAGGCAGCATACATCCCAGCATTCAGGTCGGTGATCGGCACGCCAACCTTTGCCGGCGGCCCGCCGGGATGACCTGTGACACTCATGAGCCCGCTCATCCCCTGGGCGATGAGATCGAAGTTGGGCCGGTCCTTGTAAGGGCCGGTCGAGCCGTATCCTGAAATCGTGCAGTAGACGAGTGCGGGATTGAGTGCGTGGACCTCCTGGTATCCAAGGCCAAGGCGTTCCGCGGTGCCCGGTCGAAGGTTCTGCACGAACACGTCGGCGTCCTTGAGCATGCGTCGAACGACCTCGACGCATGCGGCAGACTTCAGGTCGAGGACAATGCTGCGTTTGTTCCGGTTGATCCCGAGAAAAGCGGCCGATTCGCCGTTGACGAAAGGCGGCCCGGCACGTCGGGTGTCGTCGCCTCCGTCAGGCTTCTCGATCTTGATCACGTCGGCGCCCATGTCGCCCAACAGCATCGTGCAGAAGGGCCCGGCCAGGAAATGGGTGAGGTCGATCACCTTGACCCCGCCGAGGGCCAACGCGTTACCGGCGTCGGGCGGTGACGTCTCTCCGGGCGTTATTCGCTTGTGTCCGGGGGAATCGACGTCGCTCACCGGCCTGTGAACTCGGGCTTTCGGTGCTCCAGGAAGGCACGCCGGCCTTCCTGGAAGTCCTCGCTGTCGAAGTTTGCGAAAGGTAAGTGCTCTTGCTTGGCTGTCAGGCTCCCGAGGGATGGGTTCGCCAGCACCGTACGCATGATCTCCTTGTTGCGACTTTGCGACAACGGCGCGAGAGGCACCATGTCCCGCGCCAATTGTTCTACGTGTCCGTCGAGCTCGCTCAACGGTACGACCTGATTCACCAGACCCATCTCGAGAGCTTCTTTGGTGTCGAACCGGCGTCCAGACAGCAGAATGTAGGACGCATCGCCCGGCCCGACGAGATTGATCAGGCGGCGCATCTCCCGGTACCCGATCAGTATGCCGAGATGGGCGACGGGAATGCCGAAGACGCCGTTGTCGGCGGAAACGCGAATGTCCGTTGCCATCGAAAGCTCGCACCCGCCGCCGATGCAAAAGCCCTTGATTGCACAGATCGTCGGCTGCGGCAGGGCCTCTATGGCGTCCAGCGCTCCGTCGAACGCCGCCGAGTATTTCTTGGCCTGCGTCGAGTCGCTACGATATTTGTCGAAGTCCTTGATGTCGGCGCCGGCGGAGAAGGCTTCCTCGCCTGCGCCTTTGAAAACCACGACTCTGGTGTCAGTGTCGTCCGCCAGAACCGTCGCGATCCGTTGGATCTCTAGCCAGCCCTGGTAGTCGATGGCGTTGCGCCGGTCAGGACGGTTGAAAGTGACGGTCGCGATGCCGTCGCGGAGATCGAGGGTGATTTCGTTGGGCATGTGGGGCGAACTAGGCTGAGAGCGTTCCGAGCCGGTCGGGGTAGCTCGATGTTATATTAGGGAATTATAGTGAATTTTAGCCGAGGCCCGGCACTTAGGCCGCACCGTGACATTCGGGGCATCGCCCGTCTCTGTATAGGGTCTCCGGGTACTGGACCGCCCGCCCGCAGGCCTCGCAGCGATAGGTGCGGCTCTTGACACGCGCCTTCGGTCGCCCCGCGTTCAGTACGGTGCGGGCTATCTCTTCCGGCGTCGCGTCTATCCTGGGCGGGAATCCCTTCTTCATTGGGCGGCCTCTGGGTTTCTTCTCCGCCATGTCGTCGCTCATATCGCCATCTCCTTGAGCCGCGCTATCAGGTGCTCCTGGGGCCGGTCGCCTTTGACGGAGTTGCAGGCCCCGCAGAGCAGCTGCAAGTTGTCCAAGTGGTCCGTCCCGCCTCTGCTCTGAGGCACCATGTGGTCGACGGTGAAGTTGCGGAAGGGAAACATCACCCCACAGCCGTTGCACATCCCCTCTTGCTGACCGAACAGTACGTGCTTGTTCTGCCGGTATGGTATGGGCGCGTCGATGTCAGTCCGCCTCGGTATATCCGTCCTAGCTGTGACGTAGCCGTGATGGAACAGGGAGCCGATCCCCAAGGGCGGGGCCTGCTGCAACCGCTGATTCACCAACTCAATCGCCTTGGGCGATAGGTCTATCCCCACCCAGCGGCGGCTCAGCTTGTCGGCGGCCACACATGCCGTAGCGCAGCCACAGAAGGGGTCAAGAACCATGCCCCCCTCGTTGCTATTGGCCAGGATGATGCGCTCCAGGAGGGCCAGGGGCTTCTGCGTGGGGTATCCTACCCATTCCGAGCCCTTGTTGTAGTTGGTGAAGCCGATGGGGTTCAGTATGAGGTTCTGCGGCGAATAGCCCCGGTCCGCAGCTGCATACCGCTTCAGGCCAGGCCATATCCCCTTTGTCGGATGTTGGATCAGCCCCGCCGCGTCAAGGGCATCCAGGCGCGCGTGCGTTCCCTTGATGCTTCGGTAGCCGGGGATGAAGCGCCGCTCTATGTACTCGGCGTAGTGGCTTTCCCTAGGTGGTGCCCAATGCCGTCCTCTAGCGGAGACATTATAGCCATGCCAAGGCTCTCCGGCCTGACCGGTCCAAACGTGTCATTCATCGGATATGCCTTCCTCAAGTCTTCGTCCGTCTTTGGCGTGTGCGCAGCTTCGCCATTCCAATACGGAGTCTCCGTTTTCCCATAGTACAGGATGTGCTCTACGATCCGCCCGTAGTTGTATTTGTCGTTGTGCGCCGTTGCCCGCCGCCAAACCAGGTGATTCCGGTAGTGGGATGCGCCGAAGATCGAGTCCATAAGCAGCTTCAGATAGTGACCGGCAGCGTCATCACAGTGCAAGTAGATGCTGCCCGTCGGCTTGAGCAACCGGCGCATCTCCTTCAACCGGATCGCCATCATGCAGAGGTACGACTGCATCCCCTTGCCGTGGGCGGCACTCGCAGCCAGTAGAACTTGATGCACCGCCGGTTGTTCGTCAGCTATCAGACCCATCCAGGCCACGTCGAGGTCCGACAGGCTCCATGTGTCTTTGAACGCTGCCCCCGCCGCCGCACTCCCCACGGGCGCGGAGTAGTCCTGGTTGGCTGTTGTGACGGCCCTCGAACTCGGCAACGTAGCGGGGCAGGTGCTTCACGCTCATCTGATGGTACACGCCGACGTAGCCCCGCTTGAGCATGGCCCAATGGCTCTCTATGCCGTTCGTGTGGGCCATGCCGTGGACGTACTCCTTAGCTGAGTGCTTGACGGCCTTGTGCGGGCGATTCAGTCCGTGGTAGGCCGCCGCCTCATCGGTGTAGACCTGGGCCGTGGGCTCAGTCCTGGATTCCACAAAACCTTGAAGCGTGGACGCATCGGTGGACTCCACGGCGGCAGTTGCAACCTGCCCCGTCTCCCTGTCCTTGATGCCGACTACGGCCACCTTGCCGACCGCCCCACGTCCGGCGTGCTGCTTCTTGTACTCGTGTTTGTTGCGCTCTTTGCCGCCGATGTAGGTCTCGTCTACCTCCACCGGGCCGGCGAACTTGTTAGCCTCAGCAGTCCACATTCCCCGTATCCGGTGCGCCATGTACCACGCCGAGCTTTGGGCTATGCCCAGGTCGCGGTGCAGCTTCATGCTGGATACGCCCTTGAGATTCGTCGCGTAGTCGCGTACAGGAAGAAGGCGATAGCCCACTTGCTCAGGGGCAGGTTGGAACTGTGCAGCAGGGTTCCCGTCTTTACGGAGAAGGACTTGCGGCATTCCTTCTCACGGCAGCGGAAGGGCTGAGGCTTGCGACTGGCAACTACGGCGACGTTAAGCGTACCGCAGAAGGGACAGGCGACGCCGGAGGGCCAGCGTTGCTCGACAAACCACGCCTCCGCCTTGTCCTCCGTGTCGAACTTCTGGACCGCATCCAGGAGGGTGATTCCCTTGCGGTAGGACTTTCCGGGGCCACTCATGCTCATTCGGCTTGCCTCACTTACTTTATGAGACTATTTTAGCCGAATAGGGATGGTTTGTCAAGGGTTTTAGCCAGGAAATATCGCTTACAGTTGGCCGCTAAGAGGATCGTTTGTTCTCAGTTCTGCCAGCTTTTTATGTCCTTTCGCGGTAAGTTCGATGGGGTAGACGACAGTGGGGCCCTTGAGTCTCGTAAAGAGCTCCTCTTGGAAGCACAAACGAGCGTGATACTGGACATCATCGTCGGTGAACCCATCGAGGCAGAGGGCCATCTGCCGCCCGTCAGTGCGCCTGTTCTTTTCGACGAACTCCAGAATCTCTCTCACCAGTATATAGTCCATGTCTCGCTCCCTTCAGGTACTTGTCAAGGGTTTTAGCCGGATTCGTCGCCAATCTCGAAGCGGATAGTGAAAGGAGTGCGAGTTGCAGCTGAGAGCGTTTGAAGCGCACTCAACAACTTCAAGCGTGCGTTTTCCTGGTCCGAGACTTTCCGCTCCCCGGTTGGCACATGCGGGCCAAAATGAGTGATCCATTCTTCGCCGCACCTAGGACAGTGCCAATCTATGTCCTTTTTGCGACTACCGAACTGGTAGAGCATCTCGCCGCCGCATGGGCTGCCTTTGTCATTCAGAAATCCGCAAATGTCAAGGGCGGTGTGAAAACGTACCAGCGGGGCGGAGCAAAACTGTACCACTGAACGCCGTAGAATGGGCATCAAGGTTCGTGGGGCGTTGGAGATCAGGGTCAGTCAGATAGCTGGCGGCCAGAAGTCTTCTTGCTGTGCTTGAGTCGGTAGCTGTCCCCGTTCATCTCCAGGATGTCGACATGGTGGGTGAGGCGGTCGAGGAGAGCTCCGGTCAGCCGTTCAGAGCCGAACACCTCGGTCCACTCGACGAAGGGCTCACTTGGAGGTCACCAGGACCGATCCACGCTCGTAACGCTGGCTGAACACCTCGAAGAGCAGCTCGGCGCCAGTCTTGGACAAGGGCACGAAGCCCAGTTCGTCGATGATCAGAAGCTTGAGTCGTGCGAGCCTTCTCTGCAGGTTGAGCAGACGCCGTTCGTCCCTGGCCTCGATCAGCTCGTGAACCAGAGCAGCGGCGGTGGTGAAGCCCACGGACAGTCCCCTCTGACACGCAGCCAGACCGAGACCGAGGGCGATATGGGTCTTGCCGGTGCCACTGTTGCCGAGAGCGATGACGTTGTGGGGGCGCTCGATGTACTCGCATCGTGCCAGCTCCAGAACCAGAGCCTCGTTCAGGGACGGCATAGACAGGAAGTCGAAGGTGTCGAGACTCTTGGTCGTCGGGAAGCGGGCTGCTTTGATCCGACGTTCCACCATGCGATGGTGACGGTCGATCAGCTCCAACTCCGATAGTCGCAGCAGGTAGTCCGGATGGTCAGCTCCCTCACTGGCACACTGGGATGCCAGCTTGTCGTACTCCCTCAGGAACGTGGGGAGCTTGAGTTGCTTGAGGTTGTGTTCGAGCAACATCGTGGACTTGTTGGTCATGACCGGCTCCCCGCCAAGAGAGCCATGTAGTCCCTGGTCGAGGTTGTTGCAACGTTGGTCCTGGGCAGATACGGGTACAACTCCATGTCGAGTCTAGGCGGTCGACCCTCGATCCTGCACAGCACCAGGTGCTTGACAGCATCGAAGCTCACAGCCCCGAGTCGAATGGCGTCTCGTACGGCGTCGCGTGCTTGTCGCTGGCGTCGTACGGTACGGCCGGCAGAGGCAGCAGCTTCTCCAGGTCCCGCTCCAGCCGTTCTCCTATCGTCTCGTTGTGGCCGCGGAGTCGATCTTCGAACCGTCTGAGGCAGTGTTGCTCCAGATGAGCATTGAGGGCATCGAAGCTCTCGAACGATGGAATGGGCACCAGGAAGTTCCGGCGGACATAGCCGACCAGACCTTCTACTTTGCCCTTATCGTTCCCTTTGCCTGGACGGCCGAACCGGTCCTCGAACAGGTAGTGGGACTGAAGCTCGGAGAACACCCTGGTCCGCTGCCGGCGACCATCTCCCAGGATTCTGGCTACCGCGAGCGTGGTGTTGTCGTAGAGGATGCTCTGAGGCACTCCGCCCAGGAACGCGAAGGCGGAGACGTGTCCGTCGCAGAATGACTCCGTCGTCTCGGCGGGATACGCCTTCACATAGCACCCGTCGCTGTGAGGGAGGTCCAGGGCGAAGTAGTGGGCTTTGCGTTCCACTCCGCCGATGGTCACTCGAGCTTCGCCGTAGTCGCACTGGGCATGTCCCGGAGGGTGGGACAGAGGTAAGAACATCTCGCGGGTATGACGACGGCGTTCTCGAACGTAGTCTTTGACTATCGTGTACTTGCCGGGGAAGCCGTGTTCGTCTCTGAGCCGTTCGTAGATACGCTTGGCGGTGTGACGCTGCTTCTTCGGTGAGCTCAGATCCTGCTCCAGGATCTGGTCCATCACACCCTTATATGATTCCCTCGTAAAAACCCGGTTTGAGGAAGTTCCAGCGATTTAGCACATCTGCGCGCTACCGTATGTTGGGGTAGTGTACGGAACAGAGACTGTATATTGTACCCAGGTGTGGGTACGTTTGTTCTAATTCGACCTACACAGACTTTTTACGAGAGAATCTGATCGAGCTTCGGTCTGCGAGCCGGTCGTTGCCGTCGATACCCTGGGGGCACGGAGTACTCGAGCATCTTGCGCACCGTGTCCCGGTGTAGCCCGAACACTCGGGCCGCCTCTCGGACGCTCATCCCTTCGACGAAACAAGCCTTGCGAACACGGAGGTAAATACCCACCTTGTACATCCAATCCACCTTCAGTCAGGTTCGGTCGTTCCTGATTGAAGGCGACAGGCGGTACGCTTTTCAAGCGCCACATCTCAGCTCTTGAGCCGCCCTGCCGGTACATTATCTCTCCGCCATTCACACCCGTTGATGGCCTCGACGCTGCACAAACGGCAAGGATCAATTGAAGAGGCGTTTTGGTTGGTCTTTCTATTCATCCACTTCGGGAAGCACGCTCGACGCGGTTATAGCTACGCACGTGAGGTTTACGGTCGACTTGGTCAGCCGGGACAGTGGGATTGGGCTTCGACCAGTGTTGAACCGGCCGCATTTCGCAAATGGCTTGGGGTCTACCAGGACGAACTAAGACCTCTTGGGGGCTTCGGCAATCATCGAAAATACGAGAGCCTCGACGCGTACTCCGAACGTGGCACAGGTGCCGCAGTCGAGAGCTACGTGACATGGGTCAGCCCACCCAGGACTCACCTCGAAACAATGGCCGAGGCGCATAGGCGGGCTGGCGGTGATCCGCGAGAGGCCTTTCGTGAGCTTTATCGATCAATAACTGCGGTTTCTAGGTTCGGAAGAACCGCGCGGTTCGACTACCTTTGTATGGTTGGCAAGCTAGGGCTCGCACCAATCGAGCCGGACTCAGCTTACCTAAAAAACTCGACCGGCCCGCTCGCTGGAGCGAAGCTCCTGTTCGGCGGCAACAAGACAGCGAGCCTGCGCCCGGACAACCTTGAGGAGTGCCTGGTCGATCTGGAAGCGCATCTCGACTTAGGTCCCTTTGGGATGCAAGTACTTGAAGACGGATTATGTAACTGGCAGAAGAGCCCTAAGAGCTTTATGCCATTCCGAGCTTGACCGGCGGTTGACCCACCCATTTGAACCGCCGTTTTAGGCCGTTCAACTGATGGTAGCCGACCGTCCCCCGATATTGCAGCTGTCCGACGACGACTCCTGGAGGCACACCAATTCGGGTCGCGAATCTTGCCACTTCATGCGTGGTCGCACGGAGTGCCAGTAGTGAAGGGAGGGACGCGGGAGGAATGAGTATCTTGGCTGCGAAATCATTCGCCTCCTGTTCCTCGTAGATCTGAGACCGGTCATGTCCTTCGAGGCATAGTGCATCTTCCTTGTTGTGGAGCAGCAAGTGCGCGGCCTCGTGGAAAAACGTGAACCAGAAGTGGTCGTTGGTCAGGTGCCGGGCACTAAGTAACAATAGAGCCTTGTTTGATGCGACGAATCTTGATTCTCTCGTAAAAAGTCTGTGCAGGTCGAATTAGAACAACCGTACCCTTGCCTGGGTACAATATACAGTCTCTGTTCCGTGTCCTACCCCAACATACGGTAGCGCTCACATGTGCTAAAGCGCTGGAACTTCCTCAAAACGGGTTTTTACGAGGGAATCAATCTTGCGGCCCCACTCGCCCGACAACCGTTCGGAGCGCGGACTACCGCTACCGCGACGCCGGCGTCGGCGCAGTATTCCCGCAATCGAGGAATGAACATCTCCGGGTTCTTCTTTTGAGCAAGAGATCGGATGGCGGAAAGGGAGTCCTCGAAACGTTCCGCGTCCCAACTGCGGCAGATATTGTCCTCCGCCGCGATTTCGCCCTGTCTGATCCAAGCGGCGATAGAGGCAGGACGCGATTCGAATGACTGCGACGTTCGCAGGGCAACCGCTGTTTCGACTCCGGAGTACTTCTGATGCCAAGCGGAAACAGTGGGTACGTCAAAGAACCGAAGACACGCATTTACCTCGTCTGACGGACGAGGTACAGGCCTTAACCATCCGAACCCGATCATGTCTCCGATCGGAAGCTCTCTCACCCAGTCTTCGTTCGTCGCATTGAGTCTTGAAACGTCTTCCCGATACTGGAAATCCCGAGACATCCAGAATTCCACAGAGGCACCTAGGACTCGCTCAAGTTCACGAGCTGCGGCAATTGTGTGTGAATGGCGGAGAGATAATGTACCGCCAGGGCGGCTCAAGAGCTGAGATGTGGCGCTTGAAAAGCGTACCGCCTGTCGCCTTCAATCAGGAACGACCGAACCTGACTGAAGGTGGATTGGATGTACAAGGTGGGTATTTACCTCCGTGTTCGCAAGGCTTGTTTCGTCGAAGGGATGAGCGTCCGAGAGGCGGCCCGAGTGTTCGGGCTACACCGGGACACGGTGCGCAAGATGCTCAAGTACTCCGTGCCCCCAGGGTATCGACGGCAACGACCGGCTCGCAGACCGAAGCTCGATCCATATAAGGGTGTGATGGACCAGATCCTGGAGCAGGATCTGAGCTCACCGAAGAAGCAGCGTCACACCGCCAAGCGTATCTACGAACGGCTCAGAGACGAACACGGCTTCCCCGGCAAGTACACGATAGTCAAAGACTACGTTCGAGAACGCCGTCGTCATACCCGCGAGATGTTCTTACCTCTGTCCCACCCTCCGGGACATGCCCAGTGCGACTACGGCGAAGCTCGAGTGACCATCGGCGGAGTGGAACGCAAAGCCCACTACTTCGCCCTGGACCTCCCTCACAGCGACGGGTGCTATGTGAAGGCGTATCCCGCCGAGACGACGGAGTCATTCTGCGACGGACACGTCTCCGCCTTCGCGTTCCTGGGCGGAGTGCCTCAGAGCATCCTCTACGACAACACCACGCTCGCGGTAGCCAGAATCCTGGGAGATGGTCGCCGGCAGCGGACCAGGGTGTTCTCCGAGCTTCAGTCCCACTACCTGTTCGAGGACCGGTTCGGCCGTCCAGGCAAAGGGAACGATAAGGGCAAAGTAGAAGGTCTGGTCGGCTATGTCCGCCGGAACTTCCTGGTGCCCATTCCATCGTTCGAGAGCTTCGATGCCCTCAATGCTCATCTGGAGCAACACTGCCTCAGACGGTTCGAAGATCGACTCCGTCGTCTCGGCCACAACGAGACGATAGGAGAACGGCTGGAGCGGGACCTAGAGAAGCTGCTGCCTCTGCCGGCCGTACCGTACGACGCCAGCGACAAGCACGCGACGAGGGTCAGTTCTCTGTCCCTGGTCAGATACCGGACCAATGACTATTCGGTCCCGGTGGCCTACGGTCATCGGGACGTTCTGGTCCGCGGATATGTACACGAGGTTGTGATCAGCTGTGGCGCTGAAGTCATCGCCCGCCATCGGCGGTCCTACGATCGAGACGACTTCGTCTTCGACCCTCTCCATTACCTGCCGCTCCTTGAGAAGAAGACGAGGGCATTGGATCAGGCGGCGCCGCTGGTTGGATGGGAGTTGCCCGAGGAGTTCGGAGTGTTGCGGCGGTTGCTGGAGTCTCGGATGGGCAAGCGAGGAAAGAGGGAGTTCGTGCAGGTGCTCAGACTGATGGAGACCTTCCAGCCGGAAGAAGTCCACGACGCCGTACGAGACGCCATTCGACTCGGGGCTGTGAGCTTCGATGCTGTCAAGCACCTGGTGCTGTGCAGGATCGAGGGTCGACCGCCTAGACTCGACATGGAGTTGTACCCGTATCTGCCCAGGACCAACGTTGCAACAACCTCGACCAGGGACTACATGGCTCTCTTGGCGGGGAGCCGGTCATGACCAACAAGTCCACGATGTTGCTCGAACACAACCTCAAGCAACTCAAGCTCCCCACGTTCCTGAGGGAGTACGACAAGCTGGCATCCCAGTGTGCCAGTGAGGGAGCTGACCATCCGGACTACCTGCTGCGACTATCGGAGTTGGAGCTGATCGACCGTCACCATCGCATGGTGGAACGTCGGATCAAAGCAGCCCGCTTCCCGACGACCAAGAGTCTCGACACCTTCGACTTCCTGTCTATGCCGTCCCTGAACGAGGCTCTGGTTCTGGAGCTGGCACGATGCGAGTACATCGAGCGCCCCCACAACGTCATCGCTCTCGGCAACAGTGGCACCGGCAAGACCCATATCGCCCTCGGTCTCGGTCTGGCTGCGTGTCAGAGGGGACTGTCCGTGGGCTTCACCACCGCCGCTGCTCTGGTTCACGAGCTGATCGAGGCCAGGGACGAACGGCGTCTGCTCAACCTGCAGAGAAGGCTCGCACGACTCAAGCTTCTGATCATCGACGAACTGGGCTTCGTGCCCTTGTCCAAGACTGGCGCCGAGCTGCTCTTCGAGGTGTTCAGCCAGCGTTACGAGCGTGGATCGGTCCTGGTGACCTCCAAGTGAGCCCTTCGTCGAGTGGACCGAGGTGTTCGGCTCTGAACGGCTGACCGGAGCTCTCCTCGACCGCCTCACCCACCATGTCGACATCCTGGAGATGAACGGGGACAGCTACCGACTCAAGCACAGCAAGAAGACTTCTGGCCGCCAGCTATCTGACTGACCCTGATCTCCAACGCCCCACGAACCTTGATGCCCATTCTACGGCGTTCAGTGGTACAGTTTTGCTCCGCCCCGCTGGTACGTTTTCACACCGCCCTTGACAGGGGTGTCGAAGGCGATTTCCAACTGAACTGTAGCTTTGGAATTGGGTCAGAGTACGGTGGGAATGCGTCGTCCGGGATGGGTCCGGGGAAAGCGACCGAATTGCCGGAGTAAAGCATCTGAGGTGCCTAGCAGGGTACTGCGCCTGGCGCGTCTTTGCAACCTCCACCGCTAAATAGCTGGGGATATGGATCTGTGTCGGCCTACAGAACGCGTTTGAGGGCGTCCTCAACTTCAGTGAAGGTAGCGAAACCCTCGAAGCGCTCGGAGACTATGCCGTCTCGGTCGATGACGAAGGTCCACTCGATGCTGGGAAGGCCCCATTCGAGCACGACGGGTGAAATCCGGGCCCGTTCGAGGTCGCCCTGAATCTCGTCGGGGTTGTCGTAGAAATCGACGTGGATGAAGCTAGCCTGTCCGGCGTAGCCGTCCTTCAGCTCCTGAAGCACTTCGACCTGAGGGCCGCAGACCGCGTTGGTGCAGAAGGCCGGACTGGCGAACACGACGACCGTAGGGTCGCCGCTGAGCACCGCGTCGGCGATGGTGCGTTGATAGAGGTCCGGGTCGCCCAGCGAGCCGGTCGTAAGTTGCTGGATGGACTCGACGTCCGCCATTGTCTTGGTCTTGCTGGCGATGGCGGGGTCGCCGACGGCTGGGGCCGATGGAGAATCGAGCACCTCGAAGAAGAGCTGGACGGTACCTTCGCCCGTGGTGATGTCCAGACCCCATTCGCCGGCGCGGTCGAATTCCAGCTGTGTTGCATACATTCCTCTGCTGCCGTACGGCCAGGGCTGGAGCTCGGCCTTGGCCGTTTGCCTGACTTCGCCGGACGAGCCTGGCCGGGCGCCATACCGTGTCGTAACGGACGCTTCCAGCTCGACTACGAAACCATCTGGGGACGTGATCACGAACCCAACCCTGTTGGCGCCAACGCCCAGGTCACCTGTGCCCAGTATCGCCTGGAGACCCTCGGGCGACACAGGCCCTTTGACCAGAGGTGTCCGGTCGGGTCGCTTTTCGGAGTCTGCGGCGGCGACTTGTTGCGTCGACGGCTCCGACACCTGCCGCCCGGCTTGCTTGCTATCGTCGACGGTGTCCGTCTGGCCGCAGCCGGCCGCGATGAGAGCGGTGAGGACAAGCCCGATGGCCACGTAGAGGCGTTTCATAGTCTTCGGTCCATCTGTGTAGTCGTTCCGTATGGGATAACGTGTGCACCGAGCCAGTCCTGGGGAGCCCCCTCACTTCGACAGACTCAGTGCAGGCTCTCAATCCTGCCCTGGGGGAGGAGCTAGGACGCGCTCAGGATGTAGTCTGGTTCTTGTACGCACCGAAGGTGTAGGCGAAGACCGAGAAGTGGGTCGAGTTCGAGCTGATCTTGAGCTCGTGCTTGCCGAAGTCGGACGTCTTCACTAGCTCGTACATGCGCGCCTCGTCGACCTCAACATAGCTGTTGCCGTCTTGGTCGAACCTGACGTCGGCGCCAGCCTGGTCTGGCGATAGGGGTCCATCGTCGATAATCACCCTTACATGGTACGCCTCGCCGCCCTGGGGGCTCATCACTACGTTAACGTTGTTGGCGTAGAACGCGATGGCGATGTAGTCCTCGAAGTCCTCGGTCATTCTCGCGTGCCGGAGGCTTTCGGCGCCGTTGTGCCATAGGCCCTGAAGGTAGATGAAGTGGTTCACGTAGTCGCCAGAGTCCTCATACAGGACGTCTTTGTCGACGCCCGCGTAGAACGGCTCCGAGGCCACGTAAGGCGGCGTATTTCCCCCGAAGCGGGCATTGTAGTTGCGTTCGTAGCCAGCGTAGAGCTCTCTCGTAAGGCTCGTCATGACGTCGCCGCTATTGGCCTTTGGGTCGATCTCCGGCAGCTGGTCCTCGTTCACCGCGATCGTTTCGACCGAGGCCCCTGTCTCCGAAAGCAGCTCCCTGATCTTCATTTCTGTCTCGTCGTACTGGCCTTCGCCGAAATGCTGGTACCTGATGAAGCCGTCCTTGTCGATCAGGTATTTGGCGGGCCAGAAGCGGTTATCGTACGCCCGCCAGGTCTCGAAGTCGTTGTCCTGGGCGATGGCGTACTCGAGCTCACGTTCAGCGACGGCTTTCTCCACGTTCTCGAACCGCTTTTCGAACTCGAACTCCGGTGCGTGTACTCCGACGATTACCAGTCCCTCGTCTGCGTACTTATCATGCCATTCCTTCAGGTAGGGCAGAGTACGAATGCAGTTGATGCAAGTGTACGTCCAGAAGTCGATAAGGACCACGTTGCCACGCTGGCTCTCCAGGGTAAACGGCTCGGCGTTGAGCCACCCGACTATCCCGGTGAGCTCAGGGGCCAGCTTGGCGTCCTCGGGCCGGGCCTCGGCTGCGCTGATCGGGGGTTCGTCGACGGTGTCATCGGCAGGGCTGGCGGAGTCGTCGTCCATTGTCGTGTCGGTCGTCGCGACTTCAGCCGATTCCTGAACCGCGGCAGAGGCTGGGCCAGAGTCGGCCTCGTTTGCCGCAGCCGTCTCGGACCCAGTGCTCGAGGTGTTGTCGTCGCTCTCGGCACCGCATGCAGCGGCCAGCAATGCCATCAAAGGAAGCACCGTGATGAGTAGCAGTCTTGCGGTCTTGGTCATCGTCTATCCTTCCACGTACCATTAGATGCCCGTTCGCCTCGATCGCTTCGTTACGCTTGATTGTCGACGCGCCCATTATGGACGAGCGGACGTTGCTGGGACGTGAAGAATCTTACAGAAAGATTAACGCCTAGGCGGGTCGAGCAAGGTACGGTTTGTAGCTAGAGTTGGATTCGCCGGAATCAGGCTGGCGCCGTATGGGGGGTTGCACCGTGGTTGACGGCTATTTCCGCGTGATGCTAGACTCGCGAAGTCTCTGAGAGGGGTCTCGGCCCGCCGACCAGAATAGTATGTCGGACGACAACCTAGCGACTGGCTCTCGGGGGTTCGAGATGCGTAGATTCTTCAACATCTGGTTCTTCGTCATCGCAATCTGTGCGATTAGCTTCCTCGCCGCCTTCGTGATGGCGATATTCTGGCTCATCGCTGTTCCCTAGGCAATCAACCGCTCTTCGTCCTGGGTGCCTCTATGCGGCGGCGATGACCTCCCTGAGGTGGCGGACCGCCAATCGCATACACTCGTCCTCGTCGCACTTGTTGCCCTGCCCTTCGAAACAGATGCACATGCTGCCATTGTAGTCGACGCCTCGTAGAATTCTCATTACTCTGTCGTAGTCGATCCACTCCTCGCGCCCTGAGTCGATCTTGTAGATCTTGGCCCGAACACAAGTGGCGTATAGGGCGGTTTGCTGCATATACTCGTAGATGTCGACGTCGGGATCGAACTGGCCGCGGGGATCGGCCCCGATGGATCCCCACCACTGTCCGGTGTCCATGATGTGCGAGACGTTCTCCCGGTCGGCCTCTTCGATGATGCGGATGATGTCCTCGCCCGTCGGGGCTGCGGGCGGGGGATGGTTTTGCACCCCCAGGACGACGCCTTTCGGCGCGGCGTAGTCGGCGACCTCCTGAAAGCTCCGCACGATGCCAGATCTCGCCTCCTCGGCGTTCTCGGTCGTATCGAGGACACGACCACCCATTAGACGGACCAGTGGGGCCCCCAGGAAGGCGGCTGTGTCGACGTCTGCCTTCGCCTGGTCGACCTGCCTGCGTATGTCTTCAGGCGTTCCGACGAAGCCGCCGCCGGAGCCCAGATAGCCGATGGGTAGTCCGAGCTTCAGACAAAGCAGCTTGATCCTTCGCAGGTAGTCGGGATCTCTTGGCATGCCGCCGACGTGGATGTCGACGGTGTCGAGACCTAGCCTGTATGCGCGTTCGATCAGCGACTCGAGGCTCCCGTCGGGCCGCTCGCGCACCATAGCGCTCAGTTTGATCATGTCTTGCTCCTGGTCGAGGATGACCGATAGTCTAGCACGTCGACATATCGGCTCCGCTAGGCTGGCCGGTCGAGGTTATACTGCCCCGCGCGACTCTGTAGTAAGAATTTCAGGAGGACGCCACCGTGGCTAGGAGCAAGAACCAAACGGTACTGGTCACGGGCGCTTCCAGCGGCATCGGGTACGCGCTCTATCTGGCGGAGAAGGGATACTTGGTCATCGGCAGCAGCCGCTCGATCGAACGGCTTTCTGGGCTCAAGGACGAGGCCCGCAAGAGCGGTGTGGAGCTGACGGCGATTGAGCTGGACATCAACTCCGACGAAGGCGTCGATGCCGTGCTGCCGTCGCTGATCGAGGAGCGCGGCCCAATAGACGCACTGGTCAACAACGCCGGGTTCAACATGTGGGGGCCCGTCGAGAGCCTGTCGACCGCCGAGCTGAAGGCGCAGTTCGAGACCAACTTCTTCGCCCAGATTCGATTGATCAGAGCGGTCCTGCCCGGCATGGTCAAGCAGGGCCACGGGACCGTCATCAATGTAAGCTCAGTGCTCGGCCGGATAGGTACGCCGTTCAACGGGGCCTATGCGTCGAGCAAATTCGCGCTCGAAGGGCTGAGCGAATCGCTGCAGGTCGAGCTCCGCCCTCTTGGTGTTCGGGTCGCTCTGGTGGAGCCTGGGCTTTATCGCACCGACTTGATGAAGAACCAGGTGATCGCCGAACGCGCGGACGCCGCCGACCTGCCCTACCGTGGGTACGTCGAGAAGTATCGGTCGCGACACCGCAGGTTCGACTGGTTCATGGGCGACCCGATCGCAGTGGCGAAGGTCATCCATAAGGTCATCCTGTCCAGGCGACCGCGGTTCAGGTATCAGGTAGGAGTGGAGGCGTGGCTGGGTGTAGCGGCGGCGCGGCTTATGCCGGAGCGGCTCTATCGGGCATTGCTGGCGCGCGCGACGATGTGACCTCACCCCCAACTACGTCCCCGTGCGACGGTGCGACGGAGAGGGGGCTAAGAATGCCGGCAGCTACTGCGCGTTGGATGCCACGAGGCTCATGAACTCCGCACTTTTGAGGTCCCGCTCCAGGACGTGGCGGATGTAGGAGCGTAGTACGCGCTGGAGCTCGGTCGCGAGGGCGGGTGGGACTGACATTTCGGCCGCGCGTGCCTTTGGGCCTCGCTGGAAGTGCCTCAGTACCTTGATGGCGTTGACCGAGAGGGGCAGGACCGCCTCTCCGGATCGGCCTTTGCATCCCGGGCAGACAATGCCTCCCATGGCTGGACTGAACACGTGATCGCGCGGCTCCAGCACCGTGCTGCACTCCACACAACTGTGAAGCTCGGGGCCGAACCCGGAGATCATGAGTAGCTGGACTTCAAAGTAGCGGACGAGCTGGGTCGAATTCCGCCCATCGTCGAGGCGGGCTAGCGAGTCCAGGAACAGGTCGAAGACTCTCGCATTCGGTGAGTTGTCGGCGGAAAAGCCATCGACGAGCTCCGCCATGTATACGGCCTCCGAGATGGGCTGTAGGTCTTCCCTCAGGCCCCGGAATGCGTGAAGCGATTGGGCCTCCGATATAGCGTCTAGGCTTCTTCCCTCCGCGATGGACACGGCCACGTGGGTCAGCGGCTCAAGGTGGCCTCGAAGTTTGCTCTTGCCGCGGCGCACACCTCTGGCAACGGCCCGGAGCCTACCTTTGTCGCGAGTATAGAGCGTGACGATGCGGTCGGCCTCGCCCAGGGGCATGTGCTTGAGGACGATTCCCTGGGTCTTGTATATGCGTGGGCGGGACATGAGAGGGGGTTAGGGGTTAGGGGTTAGGGATTCCCGGAATTCCATGGCGCGGCCCAGGGTGACTTCGTCGGTGTATTCGAGGTCGCCGCCCACGGGGAGCCCTCGGGCCGGTCGAGTGACCTTTACGCCGAGCGGCGAGACGAGCTTGTGGACGTACATCGACGTGGCCTCGCCTTCCATGTTTGGGTTGGTCGCGATGATGAGCTCACTAACGCTGCCGTTCTTTAGGCGCGCGAGCAAGGGCTGTATCTTCAGGTCGTCGGGGCCAACGCCGTTCATAGGCGAGATTACGCCGTGTAGCACGTGGTAGAGGCCTTTGTAGGACGAAGTCTTTTCCAGGGCCAGCACGTCCAGCGCCTCCTCCACGACGCAGATGCGACTCTGGTCGCGGGCAGGGTTACTGCACAGTGCGCAAGGGTCGGTCTCGGTGATGTTGTAGCACTGCGAACAGAGGACGATGCGGTCTTTGACTGCCAAGATCGACTCCGCCAGCGAGCGCGCCTCTTCCTCGGGCATGCGGATGAGGTAGTAAGTCAGGCGCTGGGCAGATTTGGGACCGATACCCGGCAGCTTGTGGAACTCGTCGATGAGCCGCGCGACGGGCTCTGCGCCGGCGAAACCGGAGGTCATTTGCTACATCAGCCCTGGAATCTTCATGCCGCCAGTCAGGGCGCTCATGCGGTCGGCGGCCATTTCCTGGGCCTTTTCGAGCCCGTCGTTTACGGCGGCCTGAACCATGTCTTGCAGGATCTCGACGTCCTCGGGGGAGACGGCGTCCGGGTCGATCTCCAGCGACTCGACGCGCATCTTGCCGGAGACGACCGCCTTGACGGCTCCCCCTCCGGCGCTGGCCTCGACGGTGGCGCTCTCTAGCTCCTCCTGCATCTTGGCCATGTTCTTCTGGAGCTGCTGTGCCTGCTTCATCATCTTTCTATTCATCATCGAGCACTTCCTCCTTTTCGTCGACAATTCTGGCGCCCATGGTCTGGGCGGAGCGGACCAGGTGGCTTCGCTGGGAAGCCTTCTGCCTGGGGCCGTTGGCCCGGCCTTCGGCCATAGACGCCTGAATCTGGTATGAGCCCTCTAGGGCCTCAGCCAGGGCTTCCTGGAGTACCTTGCGGCTTTCCGGATCGTCCAGCTCTTCCTGCATGCGTTCCTGGTGCGAAGCGTGGGCGTATTTGAGTGTGACGGTGTCGTCGGACACCACACGCTCGATGCTCGATCGCAGAAGGGCGCCCAGGTTGAAACGCTTACCTTTGCGGGTGCGTAGCGATTTCACGATGTCGTCCCAGAGGGCGTCGAGACGGCCCGACGGGTCGGTCGGCAAGGGTCCTTTTGGCGCTGCTGAACTTGTTCGCGGCGGTGGGCCGGAGGGACGCCCGGCAGGAGCCGCGGTTTCTCTCGTCGTTCGCGCCGGCTCGGCCTGGGGGCGAGGAGGCGCAGGCCTCGACGTCGGAGGACCCGACGGGGCCGGTGGAGCGTAGGCGGGCCCGGCGCTCGTTCGCGGCTCGGGTACTACTGCCGCGGGCTCGGCTTCGGGAGCCGGCGCTTTTGGCTCCAGCGTCGACTCGACCATCGCCAGCTCTAGGGGTAGCGGCGACGAGCTGTCGCGTCGTAGCTCGACAGCCGAGAAGGTCTTCAGTGTCCGGACCACGTGGTCTATCGTAGAACGCTTGGCCATCGCGTTCATCAGGTCCAACGTCTCCTCCGGGTAGCCCAGCGTTGTTTTCGCGCCCGACTTCAGCAGAAGGATGCCCCTGAGGTACTCCAGCAGCACCCGGTGGAACTGTCGCAGGTCGCTCCCTTCGTCGGCGACCTGGTTGATGACCTTGATGCCTTCACCTGCCGCACGATCCACTACGTGCCCGGCCAGTTCGAGAGCGCGCTCGTCGCTGCCTAGCTCCAGCAGGTCGCCGACCTGAGTCTCAGTCAGGGGCGACCCGTAAGAGACCAGTGCTTGTTCCAGCAGGTTTTCGGCGTCCCGCAGGCTGCCGGAGGCGGTCCGAGCGATCATGGTGAGGGCCTCGGGAACGGCCTCGACGCCCTCGTCGGTGCAGAGCTGCGATAGGCGTTCGACTATTCGCTCCAGCGGAATTCGCCGGAAGTCGAAGCGCTGGCATCTCGATATGATCGTAAGTGGGACTTTGTGGACCTCGGTCGTCGCGAGCACGAAGATCGCGTGGGCCGGCGGTTCCTCCAGTGTCTTCAGCAAGGCGTTGAAGGCCGGCTCCGTCAGCATGTGGACCTCGTCGACGATATAGACCTTATAGCGCGCCTCGTTCGGTGAAAAGTGGACCCGTTCGCGCAACTCGCGGATGTCGTCGATGCCTCGATTACTCGCGGCGTCGATCTCGATGAGATCCAAGGCGCGGGCCTCGTCTATCGCCTTGCAGATCTCGCATTCGTTGTCCGGCTCGCCGTCCTGGGGCGAAAGGCAGTTAACCGCCTTGGCCATGATCCGCGCGGTGCTGGTCTTGCCGGTCCCGCGCGGGCCGCAGAAGAGATAAGCGTGGGCGACGCGATCGAGCCTGACCGCGTTGAGCAGGGTCTGAGTCACGGCTTGCTGCCCAACGACCTGGTCGAGGCGGCGCGGACGCCATTTTCGATAGAAGACTTCGCTCATTCTAGCTCTCGGCCGGTCCGGCGCCTGCCGTCGCCAAACCAGCCAGGGTCCGGGCGACGACCTCGTTCATCGCCGTTTCCTCCTCCGGACTCTCGTGGTCGTGGCCCATCAGATGGAGGATTCCATGTGCCAACAGCACGGCCAACTCCTGGTCGACGGAATGGCCGGCTTCGGCGGCCTGTCGCTGGGCCTGCGGGTACGAGATGATCACGTCGCCAAGCGTTCCCGGTGCCTCCGGAGGTAAGACGAACGCGGAACTCTCGGCAGGGTCGTCCGGCGGCCGATCGTCGCCGTAGTATTGGCCTTGGTGGTCGAAGGAAAAGGACAGGACGTCTGTCGTTTCGTCGAGACCACGGTGTCGCTGGTTGAGTTCGCGAACAAGCTCGTCGCCGGCGATGGCTACGCCTACGGTCGTATCAGTGGCCGCGCCACCGGCGACCAAGGTCTGCTCGGCGACGGACTTCAGCCATGCCTCCGAGACGGCATCTTGGAACTCGTCCTCGACTTGAAGGCTGACCTGGAAAGGTGGCACTCGGCGGGTATCTCCTCGCTGTGGGGCCGTGTCATTATACCGCTCCCTCGGGTCCCGCGGACTGCTAGAGGGCAGGGAATTACGGCGCTGGATTCGGGCTCCGTCGTTGGGGTTGGGAAGACAGAATTGCCGGAGGACTTGTCAAGGACGTGCTAGCACAAGGCCGACTGGTGTGCAGGAGTAGGAAAGGAAGCAGAGACCTAGTCTCGAGCCGCTGGCGGTCTGTTCGGCCAACGATCCTAGATACTTCGTCGTCCCGATTAGGCATCGGAGGTCCACAGCATGACACCGTAGAGCACTGATGGGGCGTCGGAACTCATCGCGTGACAGAGGAGACGATCAGTCGGGCGCTACAGCCCGTCGCCGGTCTAGCTTTGGCGCGTGGCAGCAAAGGCGCCCGGACGGGGCTCGACTCGGCTTGCTTCCTCTGTGGCGCCGGCATCTCCGGCGTCGGCGGGCGTGCAGTCTACGACGACAGAGCCGTCTTCGTTCGTGTGGAACTCGTACACTTTGCTTTCGTGTGCCAACGTCAAGCGGAATCCTGACGTGACAACCTGGGCGTAAGTTTCGCCGGGTATCGGGCATCCGAGGCTGACGTCCCCCCAGCTTGCTGGTTCCATACTGGTCACGTCGACGGCGCTTCGGTCCACGTCGAGTCTCGCCGATAGGGCCTTTCGAGCTGCGGACTCCACGTCGAACCGGACACAGACCGAGTCGGCGCCTTCAGACGCTGGTGCGGTTGAAGGTCCACCTTCCGGAGCCTCGGCTGCCGTCGAGGCGGCCTGGCGGATGCTCTCGAACATCCCGCCGAGGTCGGCGGACGACCCCACGATGGTCGTGTTCTGAGCCAGATAGGTCTTGGAGAGCTCTAACGAGCGCTGGAAGGTGTAGAACTCCGGGTCCTGCTCCAGGGACTCGGCGAAGATCCTGATGGCCTCCGCTTCGCCGCACCCCCGAATGATGTCAGCGTCCCTCTGCGCAGCAGACAGGATGACCTTCGCCTGCCTGTCGACATCGGATCTGACCTCCGCATCCGTCTTTGCGCCTTCGGCACGTTCGCGGTCCGCTATACGCTTGCGCTCTGCCTTCATTCGTTCGTATACGCTGCCGGCGATCTCGCTGGGGAAGTCGGCACGCTTAAGCCTCACATCCACCGTCTCGATCCCGAAGGCGTCGAGCCTTGGAGCGACGGCATCCCGAATCCGGTTCATCACGGCTTCTCGGCTTGTCTTGATGATCTCGGACTGATCGTCCAGCGCGATCTCTTCGCGTAGAGCGGAAGCGACGATCTCGATAGCTCGATTAGCTCCTTCACGCTCTGTCGCTACGGTCTGAACAAAGAGCAGGGGGTCGACGATCCGACCTCTGGCGTACACGTCGATGACGAGGTTCTTCTTATCCTTGGTCAGCAAAGAGGACGGCGGGGCGTCGAAGATCAAGAGCCGCTTATCGAGATATATGACCGACTCGATGAAAGGCGTTTTGAAGTTAAGGCCGGGCGTTTCAATGGGGTCTCTAACCGGTTCGCCGAAACGTGTGACGATAGCGAGCTGCGTTTCATCTACGGTGAACAGCACCTGACCGGCAACGAACGCGACTATTGCCAAGAGTATGAGGAAGATCAGGGTCCGCATCTAGCGCTGGTCTCCTGCGAACGGGACTACAGGGGTCGGCGTGACTCCGAGAAGGGGCAGGATCGGAAGCACGCCCTGGTCGGCCTCGAGAATGATCTTGGTGATCCCCGGCAGTATCTCTTCCATAGCCTCCAAGTAGAGCCTCTGTCGCGTCACGTGCGGCGACTTGGCGTACTCATTCAGGATGGCCGTAAAACGTTCTGCCTGGCCCGTCGCCAGGTTGATACGCTCGGCCTTGAAGCCTTCGGCGTTCTCTCGCAGACGCGCTCCCTGCCCTTCGGCGTTCGGAAGAATCTCTTCTTTGTAGGCGTCCGCAAGGTTGATGACCCTCTCTTTGTCCTCTTTGGCGCGTACGACGTCGGCGAAGGCGTCCTGAACTTCCACAGGCGGATTCACGTTGAGAAGCTTGACCTCGGTGACTCGGATGCCGGTGTTGTACTCGTCGAGACGATTCTGGAGGAGAGTCAGGGTTTCAGCCTGGACCTGCTCTTTCTCAATGGTCAGAACGTCGTCGATGGCGCGGCTACCGACAACCTGTCGTAACGACGTCTCAGCGACGTCTCGCAGAGTGACTCCATCCGGGTCGACGACCTCGAACAAGAAGTCCTTCGGGCTTTTGACGTTGTACTGAACAAGAAGCTGGACGTCAACGATGTTCTCGTCGCCGGTGATCATCAACGACTCTTCCGATTGTGGGGTCGTTCCCCGGAACCCGAGCTCCAAACGGCGTCGTTCGTCAGCGCGCACGATGCTCCTGGTGCCCACTGGGGACGGCCAGAACCAGTGGAGACCGGGACCCTGCTCACTGCTGTACTTTCCGAACAGCCGGAGCACGGCCACTTCGCCGCCAACCGTCGAAACAGTGTAGAAGCCGCTCGCGAGCCATAGGACCGAGCCGATCGCCACTACGGCTAGGACGACGTAGCTGATCGCTCCGCCGCCTCCGCCGAAACGGCCGAACGCCGACCGAATACGGTCGATGATCTGCTCTAGATTTACTTCGGGTTCTTCTTGTTTGTTCATGAAAGGGCGAGCACCTGCATATGCGGGCTCCTAGCCATGGTAACACAATCGTGGCGAGACGAGGTGCGGCGAAACGGTTGAGAGCTATTCCCGGAGTTTCATGTTCGTGAGCTCGCCTGTTCGTGTTCCAGGGTCTCCAGGAATTCTTCATAGCTGGATACCCTGGACATGACGTCCAGGAACGTCTTAAGGTCGGGCATCAACCTGCGAAGCTCGCCCAGCTGGCCGCCAATTGGGCTCGACGACTCCGGTGTTGTGGCGTAAGTCCCGTGGTAGGCGAAGTAGGCTTGATTCAGCTTGCGAATATAGACGCCGTTCTCGACGAATAGCTTCCTGCGCTCTTCCATGTAGGCTTCGGCGGCTTCGACATCGCCCTTGGACAGCAACTCGTCGACTCGTTCGCGGGTGTTGCGCATCTCCGTCGTGTAGTCGAACTCGTGCTCGAGGAACTCAACGGCAGACGGGTTTGCAGCCGGCTCAGGGTTCTGCTCAACCATAACGCCCAGGCTTTCGAAGGCCAGGTCGCCGATCTCGCGGCCGACAATATCAGCGACCGTTTCGTTCAACGTTCGCATCTCCGGACTGGCGAAGATGAGCCTGCCGAAGGGCCGTCCCGGTGGCAGAAGCGTAAGGTACTGGTGCAGCCATTCGTGGGCGGCCGTGCCGAGGATCCACCTCAAGGGCAGGCCGTCGTCGATCACCGTCGGGTAGCTGGCAAGGCCCCCAATCGGTATCACTAGGCCGGACAGGTCCCACTCTTCGACCAGGGCGTCCTCCATTTTTTCGCTTTCGGCTACGTTGACGTTTGGATTGACGAGAGCGTTGTGGAGCTGCTCGATCCGGTCCCTGGGGGACGCGATGAGGGCCTTCGGTGGCTGGTCCAGCCGTATGTCTATCGGCGGGAGGCTCAGGCCCGCCCAACTCGATACTCCCTCATCGGCGATTACACCCGCGATCGTGGCTTCCAGAGTCTCTTCTACGTCGTTCCTGAGACGAGCTCGCGCCGACTTTGCCTCTGCCAGATCGCCCTCGAGAGTAGCGAGCTGAGACTCGTCTCCCAGGGCCGCTGCCCGCTCGATCTCGGAGCCGAGTCTAGATGCCTTTTCGCCGAGCCGGAAGTACTGTCGAACTTGGTCTCGTCTCTCCTCGACAGATGCCCAATGCCACGGGAGAGCCGAGACGAGCCGGTGGGCCCATTTGCTGGGCAGGTTGGCGACCTCCCACGAGACCAGGCTGTACTGATGTGGGAGTGCGACCAGTCCAGCTGGTCCGAGCCGGAGAACGTCGTGGCCCACGGAGAGGACGGCGAACATCAGGAGCCCGAGAGCCCAGAAGCGGAACGTGCCGGGGAGGACCCTGCCGAGCAGGTGGGACAACGGATCTCCTCAAAAATAATAAGACTTCGGTGGGCGCGAGCCGGACGGGCGCACGCGATGCGTCCCTACGCCGGGACGGCCGTCGTCCTCTTTAGAACGTCTAACGTGGCGGTGGGTTCGGCGTTCACCACTGATGTTCGGGTCGAACGTAGGAGTCCGGGCCGCGCTATTTCGCGCGAATATCGCTACCGAAGCAGCTGTTTGTAGACGGAATCGGTTTCAGGCGATGGGCTGGTGCCTAGCTCTTCGCGCAGCAGGTCTCGGAGCTGGTGGTAGACGTTGAGGCCCTGCGCGCCGTTACCTGCTGCGGCGTAGGCGCGCATGAGGAGCTGGTAGCCGGCTTCTCTTACCCTGGATTTCCCAGATAGACCCAAGTGGTGATTGGCGTTCCTGTGATTACTATGAATATTCTGATTACTAAACGGATATAATGGGAGTCTATACATTATAATACACCCATGAATATAGGTTCTGGCTTCTGATTACGTAATCGTGTTGGAGGCACCTTATGGGTGACGACGAAAAGACCCCTCTCAAGCTCGACTTTGACTCCAAAGTTCGCGTGGAGTTTCGCGGTGCTACCATCACCTCAGACGCAGGACTGCTGGCGTGCAGAGAGCTTGATGACGCCCTAAGCCTGACCGACTCTGCCGACGAATTCCTCAAAGAGAGTCGAACGGGCAAAAACATCCTGCATCAGCTAATCCCACTGCTGAGACAGTCAGTCTACAGCCGCCTCGCTGGATACGACGACACCAATGATGCCGACCGCCTTTCCCAAGACCCAGCCCTGAGAGTAGTGGTAGGCTGGAAAGGCCCTGACAGGAACGCGGCCAGCACCAGCGAGATGGGTAGGTTCGAGACGGAGTTGCTGACACAAAAGGAAAACCTCAAGGGCATTGAGCGGCTGAATGTCGAATGGATAAAACGTGCATTAGCCAAGACCGTACACAGGCGTATCATCCTGGACATCGACAGTTCGGAGAGTCCGGTGCATGGCGAGCAGGAGGAAGCAGCCTACAACGGCCACTTTGGATGCATGTGCTATCACCCCTTGTTCTGCTTCAACCAGTTTGGAGATTGCGAAGGGGCGGTTCTCAGACCAGGCAACGTCCACAGCGCCGATGGCTGGAAGGAGTTCATCAATCCCATCGTCGAGCGCTACCTGAAGCTGGCGGTGAGGCTGCTGTTTCGAGCAGACGCTGCTTTTGCCAAGCCTGAGATTTACGAGTACCTGGAGACAAGGCATATCGGCTACGCCATAAGGCTTCCGGCGAACGAAGTGCTTCAGAAGGAAATATCTCACCTGTTGGTACGGCCTACCGAGTGGCCCTCTCAAAAGCCCATCGTCTCGTTCCAACTCTGGGCCTGATAAACGAAGTCGTGATAGGTCAACCCCGACCACAACCCTGCGCCCAGCCCGGAAGGGCAGGCGCTGCTCAACGCGCTGCGGAGCAACCTGGGTCTGCTGGGAGAGCTGGCGGCTCGCTACGAGGTCGCCACCAGGCCGGAAGGCCCGGAGGACCCGCCCTCGATCAACTCTCCGCAGGACGTCTACAGTCTGCTGGGGCCGGAGATGTCCGCCCTGGCCCAGGAGCAGCTGCGCGTGCTTCTCATAGACACCACGAGCCAGGTGGTCGGCCAGCGCGTCATCTACCAGGGGAATGTCAGCTCGGCAATGGTCCGCACGGCGGAGGTGTTCCGGCCCGCCGTCATCGAGGCCGTCCCCAGCGTCATTGTGGCCCACAACCACCCCTCGAAAGACCCCGACCCCAGCCCCGACGACGTGATGATCACGCGGAAGCTGAAACAGGCGCAGTAGGCGTACAACAGGATGGCCGCCATCACTCCCGGATCGTAGGCCGCTGCACCCCAGCCATCACTTCGGTAGGCTGCATAGAACTCCCTCAGATCCATCTGCCCTACTGCATCCACAATGAACCAGGCCAGGCGACCCTCGCTCAACCAATGATTCCCTCGTAAAAACCCGTTTTGAGGAAGTTCCAGCGATTTAGCACATCTGAGCGCTACCGTATGTTGGGGTAGTATACGGAACAGAGACTGTGTATTGTACCCAGACGTGGGTACGTTTGTTCTAATTCGACCTACACAGACTTTTTACGAGAGAATCAACCTTGGGAACTTCCTTCGCCGGCTACGCCTGCCCAACGCGGTCAAGCACTGGTCGCTGCGGAGCGTCCAGGTCAAGCTGATCAAGATGGGGGGTCGGCTGGTGCGCCACTCCCGGAGGTTGATCTTTCAGTTATCCGAGGTGTCGGTTCCTAGACGGCTGTTCGAGGGAGTGTTGGATCGTATCGGCCGGTTATCGCCGACGCCAAGCTGAGGGAGAATGCAACCACGATCTTGCCAAGAGGGGGAGAGCGCTCCAGGGAGTCGGCTTGTCTTCAATGCGCTTTCACCCCCTCGCGGGGGACACGAGGACGATGAAGACGGACAAGAAGCATGATTCCCTCGTAAAAACCCGTTTTGAGGAAGTTCCAGCGCTTTAGCACATGTGAGCGCTACCGTATGTTGGGGTAGGACACGGAACAGAGACTGTATATTGTACCCAGGCAAGGGTACGGTTGTTCTAATTCGACCTGCACAGACTTTTTACGAGAGAATCAAGCATGGTTCACGGCAAGAATCGCATCTCTTATTGGATAGACCGGCGATTGACTGGCCTTGCAGGACCTGACTATGATGCTACCACCTCGTTTGGGCCGCCCTTTGAGCCTGAAGACTCCCAATATGGGAAATCCCGGCTTAAGGGGTCCAGCTCGACGGCCTCTGTCGCCGCTTCGACGGCCAGCTGCGGCTCATTTCTCGCAAGCCACATCTCGGAGATACAGTCGAGGGCACGGAGACGGTTCCGTTCTTGTCTGCGTCTCTGGGACTCCGCCCACTCTCCCTGGATGCCGGCGAGGAAGGGCCTCCTGGCCACGTTGACGGCTACGGTCGCGGGGCCGAGTAGCCGCACCGGGTCACCTGCCCGGAGAGCGCCCTCCGCTTCGTCGATGGCCGTTGCGCCGGCCTCGACGTCGATCCAGGTATCGGCGGGCATCGTTAGCTCGTACTGTCCGGACCCGCGGGATAGCGAAACGCCTTCACGCACCAGTGGTGGAACGCCGAGCAGCGTCCGGACGCTACTGATCAGAGCGCTAAGGGATATCTCCCACGTGGGGGGCGCCTCGCCGGCCCACACGGTGTTGGCCAGCTCTTCCTTGGGCACGGTCCGGTTTCGCTCCAAGACCAGGTAAGCGAACAACAGCCGGCCCTGTCTGCCACGGAGCTGGCGCTCTTCGACTACGAGTCGTTCCTCGACTTCCACGGATATGCGCCCCGTCAAATAGACCCTGATGCCCATAGCTCACCAAAGAAACGCCAATATTCTGCCAAAAGCGGTTGGTATTATAGGCGCAACCTATTTCAGGAGGAGAAAAATGACGAAGCTTGTGACGTGTCCCTGCGGGCAAGAGATTCGAGGGGAAACCGACGAGGAGCTCGTGACGCTCGTGAAGAAACACGGTAAAGAGGTCCACTCTCAGGAGGACCTCACGCGGGAGGATATCCTGGCAATGGCCCAGCCCATCTAGGTGGGGTAGGGTTCAACTCAGGCCAGACCTGGCCGCACCGAGTAGGGCAAGCATACCGGTGTATTTCTGAAGGAGGGACTCGATGGGCGACACACAGGAAGCTAACAAGCAGCTCGTTCGTGGACTTTACAGCACACTGATGGCCCGAGGCGATACTGCCTCGGCCGATGAGATTCTTGCCGAGGAGTACGTCGACCACAACATTCCCGGCCATCCGGGCGACGGGTCGAGGGAGGAGTTAAAGGCGGCGGTGCTCGGCGTGCGGGCCGCTTTCCCGGACGTCAGGCCGGAGCTGTTCGAGATGGTCGCCGAGGACGACCGTGTCTCGGTCCGCGTGGAGGCCGGAGGGACGCACACGGGAGAGGCATTCGTGGGCATTCCGGCGCAAGGCAAGGGCATACGCTGGTCCGAGATCCACATCTTTCTCCTGCAGGGGAGGCAAGATCGTCGAACACTGGGGCGTGTTCGACATGCTGGCCATCCTCCAGCAACTCGGTGCGGTACCAGCACCCGGTTAGTCTGCCCCACACTTCGCCAGACTCAGCGCAGGCGCTCAGTCCACTTTTGGGGGAGAGGAGTAAGCGGCTACTCCTGCAGGCCGTCCAAGCCGTAGAAGCTTTCCTCGTTGACGCCATCGACTTCACCGGACGGGGCGACCCCGGCCACCAGGTCGCTCGTCCAGCTCAACAGGCGTGTTTGGTCGATCTCGCCGACCCACCGGCGTTCCACGACGCCGCTTTTGCTGACGAAGAATGTGGTGGGTATTCCGATCACGCCGTAGTCGACCGTTATCCGGCCGTCCTTGTCCCGTCCGTTGGGGTACGTTATCCCAAACTCGTCGACGTGGGCCCTGCCGGCTTCCTCGCTGTCCTGGATGTCGATGCCCACGTACAGGACGCCCTGGTCTCGAAAGTCGTTCCAAGCCTCTTCGAGGGCCACTGCCTCGTCTCGACAGGGGGCACACCAGGACGCCCAGAAATTGACTACCAGGGGCGTACCTGATGCCGAGGCGATATCGAGGTCTTCGCCGTCGAAGAGCTGAAGGGCGAAAAGAGGGGCCGGCTTCTGCAGGCGAGTGATCCCGCTGAGCCCGCTCACAGGCGATTTGTTGGAGAGACCCCAGGCCATCAGAGCGACGAAGCCAATGATGGCCAGGCTGAACAGCCCGAATAGGGTGTTGCGAACGACGGCGTTCACGGATTAATGGCGGTCATGTGGCGGAGACGTCCTGCCGGGGCGTCTCTACGGGGGGAGTGCCTGACGTTCAGGACCTTACGATATCTACCAACGCCGCCGTGACGAGCAACCTTTTGTCGTACCGGAGGCGGGGGTAGCACGTGACGAGAGTGATGTCCCTGTTGCCGGAATCGGTGATTCGCAGATCTTCCTGTTCAACCCAGGTCGACTTGTAGGCCTGGTAGACGTACTTGCCGCCGGGTCCTTCGAGGATGATCTCGACTTTCTTGCCGGCACGCAAGAGCTTTGGGATATCGGGCAGCTTGCTAAAGACGTTACCCTCGCCGCGGATTGGACTCTCGAGATGGCCGAAGTACCACCCCTCCCCCTGGCCTCCAGGACGAGCCGTCGTTGGGATGTGGCCAACTACCCACTTCGGCGACTCCCATTTCCGAACGTCAGCCGTCAGGTCGATCCCAAGGTCCTGGACCTTCGAATCGACGCCGATCATCGGAATGACCATGTGAACCGCAGGAGTTGGGTCGTTTGAGAGGGGGGCGCTGTCTGGAGCAAAGTACCTGTCCCCCCCCTGTACCAGCAGCTCGTATTCTAGAGACTCGGGTACGCGTGTAATGCTCGCCAACCGCTCCGCTCCGAAAGCAACCTCCGGGTCGAATCCCGGGACACCGGTCTCGGCGCCCGGTCCGTCGCTTGGGTCTAGATCGTTGACGGCGGCGGCTTGATGCTCGCCGGCGGAGATCCGCGCGTCGACGGTTCGTAGGGTTGCAAAAGATGCGGTCGGCACCGTGTCTTGGCTATTCGGCGCGGATGTGCTGTCAAAGTCGAGAGAGACGCCCGGTAGGTCTGAGGCCGCTGGGGCTACGGCGGTCGCCGGTTTCGAACTGCCGGATTCCGAGCGGCCGCCGAAGGCCTCGTTGCTTGCGGCGGGTGCGACCGCAAGGTCTGTCCTGACAACCGTACTCTGCTGAGCGGCGGTTTCGACGCCGTCGGTCTCGGACGCTGTTGTTGCTTGCCGAATCGATTCGGGCAAGGAACGGTCCAAGGGAGACTCGTCCGGAACCGCAGACGATTCTGCCTCTCCTCGCGCTGCGTCTAGAATGTTCTCAGAGGGGCTAAGACTCGCGAATGCGGGCCGCTCGGCGTCGAAGTTAAGGTCGTCCAGTCCCGCGTTCGCGACCAATCCGTAGACGTAGTAGAAGCCGGATAGAGCGAGCAGAACCAGACCTACGACCAGTAGGGAGAAGCCCGCTATGCGTTGGGTACTTGGCATCCGCCTATGTCCCTCAATTAGCTTGGCCAGGATAGCTGCCGCGCGACGGACGCGTCGGCGGAGCATCGAGCGACACGCCTATCATTATAACGCTTCGATTGCCCAGGGTAGATTGCTGACCGACCAAAATCGGGGTCGTTCGCGATCATGGCTACTCGCCGACGGTCCAGCTGTGTCCCGCCGACCACCGCTTGGTCAGTGTTCAGATAGGCCTTATCGGAGCTGTTCCCACCTAAGAAGAATGTCTCTGGTCGCCTCATCGTCGCATTCGGCCGACTTTCTCAGCCAACCGGAGGGAACGTGGAGATGCTTGGCGATCAGGCCGAGGACGTGGTCGCCGAAGTCACGATACTTCGACGGGGGCGAACCCTTCGTTGTGGCTACTACCTGACCTCGTAGCCGGAACTTATAGTGGGTATGCTCGGTGTCTCTGGCTATTTCGCCGTTGAGTTTGTTCCGAAAGCAGCGAATCAGGTCGTCACGCCGTACTGGAGGCATACGGAACGGCACTAAACTTCTGCTTCAAGTCTTTTAATTGGTCGGCCAGGTAAGGCGCTAGACCGCCTTCTTCTCCTAGTGTCCTGAGTTATGAACTCATTGCAAAAGTACTTGCTGGGGTGTACCCTCCACGAAACGCTCATGGAGGTCACCATGGCCATCGGACGCCCCATTCCTCCCTTGCACCTTTCCTCCGACGAACGCGAGAGCCTCGAGCGCTGGAAGCGGCGTCCAACCACTGCCCAGGCGCTGGCTCTGCGATCCCGGATCATTCTCCGTTGCTCCGAGGGCAAGACCAATACCGTCGTGGCCGGGGAGATCGGTCTGGCCAAGCAAACGGTGGGGAAGTGGCGGGCCCGGTTCATCGAACGCCGCCTCGACGGCCTGTTTGACGAGCCGCGGCCCGGCGGCCCACGCTCCATCACGGACACCGATGTGGAGCGGGTCGTGACCCTCACCCTGGAGACGACGCCGGCGGATGCAACCCACTGGAGCACGCGCTCCATGGCTGCGCGTACCGGCCTGAGTCAGAGCGCCATCAGCCGTATCTGGCGGGCCTTTGCCTTGCAGCCGCATCGGACCGAGACGTTCAAACTTTCGTCTGACCCTCTGTTCATCGAGAAGGTCCGTGACATCGTGGGGCTCTACCTCAACCCACCCCAGCGGGCTCTGGTCCTGTGTGTCGACGAGAATTCCCAGATCCAGGCCCTCGACCGGACGGCCCCGCTGTTGCCCATGCGCCCGGGGCAGATCGAGCGCCGGACCCATGACTACCGTCGTCATGGTACGACCTCTCTCTTCGCCGCCCTCGACGTGAAGACGGGAGAGGTCATCGGCGCCTGCCACCGTCGGCACCGGTCCACGGAGTTCCGGCGCTTCCTCGACCGGGTCGATGCGACCGTACCCCCGGACCTCGACGTGCACCTTATCCTGGACAACTACGCCACCCACAAGACCCCCGCCATCCAGCGCTGGCTGGCCCGGCGGCCGCGCTATCACCTGCACTTCACCCCCACCAGCAGCTCTTGGCTGAACCAGGTGGAGCGCTGGTTCGCGGTGCTGACAGAGAAGCAACTGCGCTGCGGGGTGTTCCGCAGCACTCGGGAACTGGAGCAAGCCATCGAACAGTACATTGACCAGCACAACGCTGCCTCAAAGCCCTTCATCTGGACCAAAACCGCAGACCAGCTACTAGCTACCATCGCCCGATTTTGTCATCGGATTCATAACTCAGGACACTAGCAGCACTCTGTATCGCGCCTCTATGGACTCCATCCAATCCTGATTCTCTCGTAAAAAGTCTGTGCAGGTCGAATTAGAACAACCGTACCCTTGCCTGGGTACAATATACAGTCTCTGTTCCGTGTCCTACCCCAACATACGGTAGCGCTCACATGTGCTAAAGCGCTGGAACTTCCTCAAAACGGGTTTTTACGAGGGAATCAATCCTCGACGGCTTCGTCCTCAGTAGAACCAGTGCCGAACGTGTAACTGTCGATGTCCTCGACCAAGTACTGGCCATCGACGTAGGTTATGCGAATCGCGAAGTCGCCCCCCTCACTTTGCAAGGACCACCCAGAGAGCGGGTCCTCTAGAGGGAGAGCATCTGAGTGACTGGGCCGGTATTCTATCGGCGGAATCGTCGCAGTCGAACTATTCATCAGGTGCGGCTCCGTCCTCCCGCTCGCTGTCCCCAGATTCGCGTTGTTCTGACCATCGATTCATTAACTCAGCGAGACGAACCGCAAACTCCGGGCTCATGTTTATCACACATGCAGCCTTAGATGGAGGGTCGAATCCCCATTCTTTCCTGCCGAATACCAAGGTGACTGTGTCTGTCGACGCATGGAGATTTACGTTGTCCGAATACCAAGTGGGCGCGTCTTCCTGCCCTTCGAAGTTACGGTGCTTCGGACGATCCTGAATTTCTTCTTGCTCGATCTCGGACATTTGGCTGCGCACTTCCCCGAATCGGTTCGTATATCATAGCATGGGCTAGCTAGAACCCTAAATGCTGAGCCGCAGATGGTCCTCGTCCGCCGAAGTACTCCGGGCTCTATAAGTTTGCGGACATCCTGAAACCGGCGGAGAGTTCAGGGCCAGCACAACCGTTCGAATATAGCCGCAGCGGCGCGGAGCGTTTCGGCGTACTTTTGTTTTCGTCCCGGTCTAGGTTGAGAGGAGGAGGTGAGGTGCTGACGGCCAAACAGAGGCGAGCTTCGTCGACGAATATCTGCGCAAGCAGTGCGTAGTGCCGCCGTCTCTAATCCTTGACCTTGACTAACCGGTCCGTTTCTGAAGACTCGAGAGCGGCCTCGATTACGTCCAGGACGTGAACGGCGTCTTCGATGGTGGACGGGGCAGGGGACCCGGTCTTGGCGGCTGTGAGGAAGGCGGATACGAACTCCTCGCCTGCAACGCCGCCGTAGGCCGGGGACTGGGCCGGTTCGAACCGGTGCTCCTGCTTGCCGCTGGAGGCCCAACCGGGCGCCGTGCTGAACAGCGTGTAACCGCTCCCGTCGGCCAGCGGTAACTTCACGTGCCCGTCGGTCCCTCGGAGCGCCACGAACGTGTCGTAGGCGGCGCCCGTGTAGCCAGATTGACTACCACCGAGATGGTAACCGGCGTTAAGGGTGCCCACCGCGCCTCCGGCAAAGCGGAACACGAGGCAAGCTGTGTCTTCGACCTCGATCGGCTCCGGGTTCTGTGTGGCCGTGATGGCGGTGACCTCGGCGATCTTGTCGTCCATCAGTAAACAGAGCAGGTCGATGTAGTGGCATGCGAGCCAGGAGAGGATACCGCTGCCGGCGGTCTCCTTGCCAAACAACCAGTGGGACGGGTCGCGATATCGCACCTGCGAGGTGACCATTCGCGCCTCGACGGCCATCACCGTTCCCAGTACCCCTTGACGGCGGGCATCTCGTACTTCCCGCATTATGGGGTTCCCGCGGTTCTGGTACATCGCGCCGAGCGTGACGTTGCTCGCTCGCGCAGCGTCGGAGATCCGCCTTAGGTCAGACGCCCGCACGGCGCCGGGCTTCTCGAAAAGGACAGGCAGGCCGGCAACGACAGCGGCGTCGAGGACATCGGGACACAGGTCATTGCGGACGCAGACCATGAGGGCGTCCAGGTCGTCGTGGGCGAGCAGGTCGTGCAGGCTGTCAGTCGTGGACTGCGCCTTGGCGGTCTCGGCCGCAATCGCGTCGACGTCCTCGCCCTCGATTCCGCAGAAGCGTACCGCCTTCACCTCGGGCAGCACGTCGAGAGTCTTCACGTGCAGCGGGCTATGTGGGTGCGGCGAGGAGACGTATCCGACCGTGTACTGTTGGGTTTCAGCGGGGTTAGTCATTTGACGGATCGCTCCGCCCGCATCAGCCAGGCGTCCTGGTACTCCCCCTCGTGCAGATCGGCCTTTGGTAGCAGCTTGGCTTTCTTGAAGCCGCATTTCTCGTAGCAGCGAATCGCTCGCGGATTCGAAACGAGAGGGTCGATCAGGACCTGTTTCGCTTCCATGCTTTCGAAGAGAAAGCTCAGAAGTGCAGAAAGCGCCAACGTGCCGACGCCCTGGTCCCAGAGATGAGGCTCGCCGATGAGCAGGTCGATCCCGTACGTCTGGTCCTCCACTTTGATGTTCTCGTCTTCGTCGACGATGGGGAAGTACTGCAGGTAGCCGATCGGCGCATCTCGATACAGCATCAGGCACGGAACAACGTTTTCTTCGTTGAGCACACGCGGTCCGTACTTCTCTCGGACCTGTGTCATGTCATAGGGCCTGTCTCGTCCCTGGAAGAATTCGAGGACGCGTTCGTCGCTGAGCCATTTGGCCAACAACTCATAGTCGCGCAGGTCGTCCTCCATCAGCCGGATAGCAACATCATCGGTCCGAACGAACGGCGCTGGAGTGGTGCGCGCTGGAGTCACGCGAGCTGAGGCTGTAACGTATGCCATTCCGTAGCCTGCTCATAGGCGTGTGCGGCCCGCAGCAGGGTCTCCTCCTGGAGGTGGCCAGCCATGATCTGTAGTCCTATCGGCAGGCCTTGCGACGTTCCGCACGGGAGTGAGATCCCTGGGATGCCAGCGATGTTCGCGGGCTGGGTGAAGATGTCGTTGAGGTACATCTGTACCGGGTCGTCCATCTTCTCGCCCAGCTTGAAGGCCACTGACGGCGAAGTTGGGGTCACGAGGACGTCGAACTTCTGGAACGCCTCTTCCATTTCGCGGCGGATCAGCGTCCTCACCTTCTGGGCCTTCAGGTAGTAAGCATCGTAGTACCCGGCGGATAAGGCGTAGGTCCCGAGCATGATGCGGCGCTTGACTTCGGGGCCGAAACCTTCCTGGCGAGTCTTATCGAGGGCATCCCACATTGCGTCGACGCCTCCGGCCGAGTAGCCGTACTTCACCCCGTCGTAACGGGCCAGGTTGGCGGACGCTTCGGATGGGGCGATGATGTAGTAGACGGCGAGAGCGTAAGGGGTGTGCGGAAGGGATGTCTCCTCGACGGTCGCGCCAAGGTCTTCCATCACGTTCAGGGCGCCTCGTACGGCGGTCTCGACCTCGGGGTCCATGCCTTCGATGAAGTACTCCTTCGGGACGCCTATTCGAAGGCCTTTGATGTCTCCTGTCAGGGACGCCGTGTAGTCGGGCACGTCCTGCTCGATGGACGTGGAGTCGCGCGGGTCATGGCCCGCGATTGCGTTCAGGACGAGAGCGGCATCCGAGACGTCGCGGGTCAGCGGCCCGATTTGGTCCAGGGAGCTGGCAAAGGCGATGAGGCCATAGCGGCTCACCAGGCCGTAGGTCGGCTTGAAGCCCACGACCCCGCACAGTGCGGCCGGCTGGCGTATGCTCCCTCCCGTGTCGGAGCCGAGTGCGTAAACGCACTCGGAGGCAGCGACTGCGGCCGCCGGACCGCCGCTGCTCCCACCGGGCACCCTATCGAGGTCCCAGGGGTTGCGGGTTTCCTTGAACGCCGAGTTTTCGGTCGACGAGCCCATGGCGAACTCATCGAGATTGCCCTTCCCCACAAGGACGGCCCCGCGTTCGTAAAGACGGTGGGCGACCGTGGCGTCGTAGGTGGGAACGAAGCTCTCGAGCATCTTTGATGAGCAGGTCGTCCGGACTCCCCGCGTGCAGAGGTTGTCCTTGAGCAGCATCGGAATGCCCGTAAGCGGCGCTGAATCTCCGCGTGCGAGGTCGGCGTCGGCTCTTTTGGCCTGCTTGACGGCCAGATCTCCGGAGACGGTGACGAGTGCGTTTACGCGGCCTTCGACCTGAGCGATGCGGTCAAGAAAGGCTTCTGTCAGCTCGACCGAGGAGACCTCGCGGCGGTCGAGCATGTCTCTTGCCGCGTGGGCCGTAAGGTCGACGACGTCTTTGGAGTCCATATCACTTACTCGCTACCGACGGGGCTCCGCGGTCGAGCACGTGACACGTTACTCAAGTACGGCCCTGACTCTAACGTAGTCGCCTTCTCGCCTCGGGGCGTTGGCGAGCATCTCTTCTGCCGGCTGAGAAGGAGCAGCCTCGTCCTCCCGCATCACGGAATCGAGGTCGACGGAGTGCCCTGTAGGTTGCACTCCCTCTGTATCTACTTTCTGGAGTACGTCGAAGTGATCCAATATGTTCGAAAGCTGGCCCCGCATGGTCTCGACTTCATCATCCGTCGTGCCCAGCCTGGCGAGGAGAGCGATGTGACGGACCTCATCGGCGCTCAATCTCACAGTCGGAAACCCCCTGAAGAGTGGCTGAAGTGTAGCAAAGGCCGGCTTTGGCCATCAAGGGAGCGCCTTGCATATTTCATTTGCTAGGCGTCCCGGCGTTCTACTTCTACCCATTCGCGCGCTTCCGCCTCGTATCGCTCCAAGCTAACCCAAAGCAGCCTGTCGCCGAATTCAGCTTTGCGGTTACTCAAGAAGGACTCTATCCGTTCCAAGCCGTCCCTCTCTGATTCAATTGAAGGGACATCATAGGCGCTTGTGACCTCTACAGGCTCCTTCCTTCCACCGTCTTTCGTCAGGGCGTCCTTGAACCGTGCTGTATATCGCCACTGCATTCGTCACTCTCCTCGTATTGCGCACAGATCGCTACGTAATTGGTAGTGTTCTTTCGTCGTTTTGCTTGACTCCATAGCTACGAACAGCTACAATTCCCCTAGTAACAAAAAGCAGAGCCGCTAGGTGCGCTAACACCTAACGGCCCCTAACCGACAGCAAGTGTGCCTCTTCCCGATGGTGTCCACTCATGTTACCGCTCCCGTAGCGGTTACTCAAACCCCGCCGAACTCATGGGAAACAAGAATTCACGTACGGGTACAAGCTGCACCTTCTGGTGGACTGCGAATCCGAATTGCCAGTGGCGGCGACCGTGAGCGCAGGGAATGTCCATGATGTGACCAGAGCGTCGAACGTGCTGAGAGAGGCCCGCGTCACCCACCGGAGGTTCAAGCCGGATTACGTCATGGCGGACGCAGGCTATTCGAGCGATGCGGTGCGGCAGCTTGTCTACCGACAGTATCGGGCGCAGCCGGTCATTGACCCGAACTCCGCGCACAAGAAGGCTGTAGCCAAGACGGATAAGGCTATCGCTTGGAAGGCCCTTTACGCTCAAAGGCCTCGGGTCGAGCGGGCGTTCTCGCGACTCAAGGGCCAGCGGTCGTTGAACCGCATCACCGTCCGTGGTCGCTACGAGGTTACGTTGCATTGCTATCTGGCTCTGATTGCGATGCAGGCAGTGGCAGTGTCTGGCTGTCATCGTCGAGCATTGGCAATCTAGAAAGCTCCGCTTTCAACCCAATAATCAGGCTACAGACATTCATTAAGGTAGCTTCAGCGTCGGTCCGTTCGGACACCCTTTCAGGGTGCGCCACCTCATCGCGTCTCAACTTGAGATACCCAAGAAGAGCAAGCTCCTTCGGCCTGCTGTCTTCGGGGTATTCCGTAACAAGCTTGTCCAGTACCCTACCCCAAGCCCGGCGAAGTTGTGTGCCCGACTTGCTTTCATACCATCGTCGGAGCAGACTCTCGGTCGCTCGTAAGGCGCTGTACTCAGCAGGGGTCCAGCTACCTATGAGCAGGCATTTGCAGGCATCGTTCAGATCAGACGAGGTTACGTCAATAGGTGTGTAAACGACATCAGGCGGCGACCTTCTCAGCCGTTGATTCAATGGCGATTCCATCCGCATACTGCGCACCGAGATAGACGTCTTCGATCAACTCAGGGGCCTTCAGACGCCTGAAGCGCTGTTCGGCGACCATCAACATTTTCCAGATCACCGCTATCGCCCGATCGACCCTCTTGTAGCGCTTGGCGGCATCGGTCCGAAGCCTGAGGGCCGCGAAGGGTGATTCTACCGGGTTCGTCGTGCGAAGGTGCCCCCAGTGCTCCTTTGGGAAGTCATAGAAGGTGACCATGCGGTCCCAGTCCCGCTCCAAGGCCTCTGAGGCCGCCTCGTAGGAATGGTCGCCGCACCACCTGGTGAACACCGTCCTGAGCCGCTCAGCCTCTGTCCGAGTCGGCGCGTAGGGGATAGTACGCAGCATGAGCTTGGCCTGGTCCTGTTGTCGCTTTGGAAGCTTGGCGAGCACGTTTACGATCTTGTGGTTCCAGCAGCGTTGCTCTGCCGCCTGCGGATAGACGTTGCGCAGAGCTCCCCAGATGCCCAGGTGTCCGTCTCCAACCACCAGCCTCGGGCAGCTCAAGCCCCGGCGCTTGATGTCCCTGAGCACCTCGGACCAGTTCTCTGTGGACTCCCTGTATCCGGGAACAGCGCTCACCACCACCTTGCTCCCGTCGCTCAGGGCCGCCATCACCACCAGTACCGCCGCCTTCTCCTTCTCAAGACCAGCCTTGACGTAGACTCCATCCACCCACATGTAGACCACTTCCAGGTCATCGAGGGGCCGGCTGCGCCATTGGGCAAGCTCATCGTTCCACTTATCCTTCAACCGGGCCACCGTGCTCGCCGATACCGGTGCGTCCTCTCCCAGCAGCCCCCGCAAAGCCAGATCGAAGTCGCCTTCGGATAGACCGTGCAGGTACAGCTCGGGGATCAACTCAGCAACCTTCCTGGTCCTGTTGACGAACAGCGGCAGCAGCCGGCTCTCGAACTGCTCCTCGGTATCGCGGACTCGCGGCCGCCTCAGCTGTATCGTGCCCGAACTCAGCGTAAGCCTCCGGGCTCTGCCGTATCCGTTCCGATAGCCGGTATCGTTGTCCGAGTCGGATCTGAGCGCCGAATTCGCCCTTCCCAGAAACGCCGTCACCTCCTCCTCCAGCAACTCCTGGATCAGCCTCTGGACCTGGCTTCGCACCCAATCCTCCAACTGCTCCCACTCCGGCCTTGACTCCGACCTACTCTCAGTGCTTTCCTTCCTCATGGACGGTCTATCTCCTCTCTTGGGCCTTGAGCCCATGTTGTTCAGAGAGAGGGTACACCGCCTGACTGTTTACACACTTTTTGAAGATACCTCGTGAAATCTCCCGCTCGCATCTGATGGGCCGCCGCGATGAGGATGACCCCAGTGGTAAAGCTGACAATAGTGTCATACACTGACCCCAAGAGCGCCTCGAAGACACCCTCTTTCACGAGCGACCTACGCCGAGCGTCGCCGAGTCTGTCGAAGTGGGACACCGCGTCGGTCTCCGTGCCTGCCACCTGCAAAGCCTGTACGGCGCCGAGTAGCTCGCCGAGGTTGCCGGTCACGCGACCGGTCGATTCACGGCTGGCCTGGCGGTAGCGTCGGATTCGGTCCTCCAGCCCCTCGTCAACAACGTCACAGCGACCATTGGCACGAGGGCCACGGCCGTCATCATCGGACTTATCCCGACCATTACAAAGACCGCCAGCGGGATAGACACGACGAAACCCAGCATGGCGGTGGCCTTGTCTCGGCCAATAGGCGTGACAACGGCGCGCACATCCTGACTGAATCGATTGATTGCGTCCCCGGAGCTGGGACTATCTTGAATAGGTGGTCTTTTCAGGACGTTCCTGAAGAGGTTGATGCGGACCAACGCCCTTGACAGATTAGCGAAGAGTGGGGACACGAACTCGTAAGCCATCTGGGTGACGATCGTGACAAAATCGATCCCGAGCAACACAAGAAGCCAGATGTTGCGTTCTGCGGTTGCGTCTCCGGTTAGCGTGTCGAAGAATTCTCGCATGACGAGTCCGCCCAATAGCGGGAAGCTGGTAGCTACGATCGGCAGTGCGCTGGCGACCGCGAACAAAGCGAGCCTGAGCCGAATGAGGCGCAGGAGGAATCGCGCGGTACTCATGCAAGCATCTCCTCAAGCCCCGTCCGGATGAGCCCTGAGAAACGCGAACCGCTGTCGGCCGCCAGGGTCTCGCGGTCTCCATACTCCTGCACTTGGCCCTGCTCGATAATCATGATTCTCTCGTAAAAAGTCTGTGCAGGTCGAATTAGAACAACCGTACCCTTGCCTGGGTACAATATACAGTCTCTGTTCCGTGTCCTACCCCAACATACGGTAGCGCTCACATGTGCTAAAGCGCTGGAACTTCCTCAAAACGGGTTTTTACGAGGGAATCAATCATGACCTGATCAACAATTCGCAATGTGGCGAGCCGATGAGCGATCACGATGGCCGTTCTGCCCTCCAGCAGGCGCAGGACAGCCTGTTCGATCCGCCGTTCAGTCACTGGGTCCAATCGCGACCAGGCCTCATCCAGGATCACGATGTCCGGCTCCTTCAACAGCACCCTGGCGAAGGCGATCAGTTGCGCCTCACCTGCCGAAAGCTGCCCTCCCGCCGAGGTCAGCTCGCTGTCCAGCCCATCGGGTAGCGACGAGTACCAGAGGCCCAGTCCGAGTTCTTCCAGAACATCGACCATGCGCCGGTCGTCAATGGAGTTGTCGAACAAGTTAAGGTTCTGCCTGACCGAGGCCTGGAAGAGCTGAACCTCCTGGGTGACCAAGCCGACGCGCCTCCGAAGGTCTGCCAGACGCACGTCACGTACGTTAGCGTCACCGACACGGACGTTGCCCCGGTCGGGATCGTACAGTCGGAACAGCAGCCGCGACATTGACGTCTTGCCGCTGCCCGTACGGCCTAGCAGCCCCAGGACCCTTCCAGACTCCAGCCGAAATGACACGTCCTGCAATACGTCGGTACCGGCGTGGTAAGCGAAAGACACTTTGTCGAATTCGACGGAGACCGGGCCCTCGGGAATGTTGACCCCGGGCCCATCCTTGATGGTCGTCTGAGTTTCCAAGAGTTCCCGTATCCGCTGTGTGCTGGCGGTCGATCTTTGGAAGTCCTCTACCTGGTCCGATATCGCCCATAGCGGCCCCACAACCAGTTCGAAATAGTGGATGACGAGGTACAGGGTCCCTATCGTGATCTCTCCTCTCAGAAAGAGGAATGCGCCGACGGCAATCGCACCGGCGAACCCGGCGGTTGAGACGCCGAAGTTCTCTCGTAAAAAGTCTGTGCAGGTCGAATTAGAACAACCGTACCCTTGCCTGGGTACAATATACAGTCTCTGTTCCGTGTCCTACCCCAACATACGGTAGCGCTCACATGTGCTAAAGCGCTGGAACTTCCTCAAAACGGGTTTTTACGAGGGAATCAACCCTGATTCCCTCGCAAAAAGGCCTGTTTGAGATGAACCCTGGCGTGCGAAGGGGCCTGGAAGGGAGGAGGCCACGGGATGCCGGCTGCTGGCCTCACCGCACCATCTGCCGCGCTCAGGACAAGCGTGATCCCGTTGCGGTACCCCTTCCGTGGCTCAGGGCACCCGGTGGAAGCTGTGGAGCGGCGCCCTCATGCGGCCGCGACCGCAGGTACCGTCCCGACCGCCCGCTGAGCCGTGTTCTCCATCTCCACCAGGCGTGCATGGACCATCCGCTTGAAGTTGCACGCCAACGCCTTCAGGTAGACGGCAAGCCGCACCCGACGGCCCCCTCGCACCCGCAAGCGCCCAAGCCCGTGGGCGCGCTTCAGCTCGGAGTTCGTTCCCTCGATCCCGGCCCTTATGGCATACCGCTTGCGCCACTCCTCGGTGGCCTCGGCCCTCCGGCGCCGCTTGATGTTCACCTTCACCAGGTCCGCCTTGAGGACGTAGTCCCCCGCACGCCGGTCCAGCTTCACTGGGCAACGGGACCGCAAGGGGCAGGGCTCGCATGTTGTCCTGGCAAAGTGGACCTCTACCCGCTCCGGCGCATCCTCCAACTCGTACTCCTCGATGGACGGGTGGCCGGCGGGGCACACCGTGGCCTGCTCCCCTGTGACGTCGATCTGGAAGTCCGCGGCGGTGAGCGGCGGTGGTCCGTCACGCTCTCCTTCGTGCGAGTTCCCCGGCGCCGACCCCGCCACCGGGCTCACCAGTTCCGTTCCCCGGCGCGAGGCTTCGAAGGCGTTGCGGCCCGACCCATACGCCGTGTCGACGAAGAGCTCGTCCGGTCGGACCTTCCGCTCCGCGAGCCCGTCAACGACCGGCACGCTCACGTCGGTGTCGCTCCCACTCGAGGGGGTCACCTCCACGTGGGTGATGAGCTGGGTGGCGTTCTCCTCGTAGCAGGTCTCCGCCACCTGCACCTCGTACCCCTTCCCCTTGTGGCCGCTGTAGGTCACATCCGGGTCGTGGGGCGATTGCAGCGAGTCGGCGGACACCTGCTTCGGGTCCTTCAGGGCCACGGGCACCTTGCATTCCCCAGCATCGTCGTCATCGTCCCCCGGGCGCCCGTCCCGGTGTTTGCCCACATGGCACTGCTCCCGCAGCAGCCGCTCCAGCAGCCGGTACTCCTCCAGCTGGGCAGCAGTCGTGCCACGGAACCGGTCCACCAGCCGGTATAGGTCCCGGGCACAGACCGAAAGGCGTCGCCGACCCTCCCCCGTGTGGGCGTCCTCGTAGTGGGTCGCCTCGTCTTCTTCCTTCAAATAGCGCCCCAGGAGGCCCTCCGGAACCACAGGGCGAAGCTCTGGGTGCTCCCAGCGCAAGGCCCGCAGGAACAACCGCATCGTCTCACAGAACAGGCCCAGCCGGGTGAGTGTAGCGATGTTGCTCATGATGTGGGTGGAGTCCAGCCGTTGCTTTCCGGTGCGTATGCCCAGCGCCTGAATGATCCGGTCCGTGGTCTCCTGGAAAGCCAGCCGGCCACCATCGTGCTGCATCAGGCGAACTCGGAAGTTGTGGAGAGTCTTCTGGGGCAGGTGGGTCTCCTCGATGTCCAGCCGCAGGGCGTGGTGCCAGAGCAGGTTGAACTCTAGCTGCTCCAGGGCTTCACCGTCGGTGAGGTTGAACATCTCTTTGAGAAGGTGGACCCCGAGGACGGTCTGCACCGCTCGGTTGGGACGACCGTTGTCCGCGCAGTACATCGGAGCAAAGAGCTCCTCGTCAATCAGGGGGAGCGCCTCGTTTCGGAAAACCTCGGCCCAACTCCCCTCCAGGCGCTTAGCCTTCTTCGGCGTCACCAGGAACTGGGACTGCCAGAGGCTCTCTTGCGGGTCTCGCGCTCGGAACATGCTCCCCTCCCTCGCCCGGGCGCTGCCCCAACGCCCTTTCCCCACATTATCCTCCCATTGCCCCCGGAGGACGAGGGGTTTTTACGAGGGAATCAACCATAGCCAGCCCGATTCTCCAGTCTTCCAGTGACAGCAGGACGAGGACACCTGTAAGCAGGAACACACTACGGAGGAGGCTCAGCGCAAACTTCGAGAAAAAATTCCCTAGGTTCGCCACGTCTCCGTCAACACGTTCAATCAGCTCGCCGGGGGTGTGAGCATTATGAAAAGACATCGGCAGCTTCAGCAGGTGAAGCAGGAGGTCTGATCGCAGTCTGTTTGTCGCCCGCCATGCCAGGTCCTGACTGACGTATGAAGTCAAGGTCTGCATAACGCGACCGGCCAAGCTGATCACGAGGAACAGTACGCCGGCGGTGTACAGCCTACTTAGCGCACCTTGCTCTTGCGCCGTATCGATGAAGTGCCTGATTACCTGCGGCGCCACCAGAGTCAGACCGATTCCGGCCGAGAAAAGCGCGGCGAGCGTGAGAACTCTCCAAGAGTTGGGTCTTAGGTACTTGCCTTGCAGTTTTACGTAGTAATTAAGCGATTTGAGCATTAGGACTCCCTCACAAAACCAACGCCAGAGGGCGGAGTGCCAGAACTAAGCGTGAATTGCCAGCACGTTGCTGAAAAGGCGTGGCGAGAGGCGGGGACGGTCGAGGCCGAATAAGGGCCGTCAGGTCAGCGAGGAGAACTCAAGTGGCAGATCGTCGGGATATGTGCGAAAGTCTAGCGGGCGGAGCGGCGCGAGCGTTTCATTATCGCCGCCGACCCGATCCTAGGGATCAAGAGGGTCCAAGGGGCCGCATGTATTTGCCGAGTCGGCGGGGCTACTCTGAGCTTGCTAGGTGATTCCGGGCACCACGATCGTGATCTGCCAGCGTCGACGGTACCCGTACTCTCGACGCCGGCCACATAATGGGATTGAAGAACATAAGCGGCCCCCTTTCGCCTGGTTGCCTGCGGACAGATTGCGATTATAGCAGCCGCGCGAGCGCGATGTTAATATTCGAAGACTCCACTGAAAGTAGTAGACGATCAGACCTCAGCCAAGCAGCTACCACCCCAGCAAACAACGCAACACCGCCATAGTTGACCGCATATTGAAGCGTTGGGCGGCTTTCGCAGCGGTACTGGCTTTGGCCGCGGCAGTCGCCGCCTGTGCAGAGGCCGGTGCCGCCGATATCACCGAAATCCTTGTGACCGGCCCCGACGTCGTCGACATCACGGCCACCTCCGCCACCGTCCTCGCTGAGACTGATGTAGACGTAGTCTGCTCGGTGGTGTATGGGACAACCAAGGGGTATGGCCAGCTCGCCACCGACGATGACATGGCGGGTGGCGGACACCGCGACCACCACCCGATACTGACTGGGCTCAAGCCAGACACGACGTACCACCTCACGTTCCGTGGCATCGGACCCGACGGGACGATGTATCGCTACAAGGACATCTCCTTCCGCACGATGCCGGAAGACCCCGACGCGACGCCGAGACCGTCAGGAGACAACGTGGCCCTGCTCTCCAGCGGCGCTCGTGTTGTCGGCACCAGCAGCAACTTCGGCGGCGCGGAGAACAGCGCCACGTGGGGCGGCGGCCAGGCGATCGACGGAGATGCGTCGACTCAGTGGTCATCGGATGGCGACGGGGACGACGCTTGGATCGAGCTCGAGCTCGAGCTCGAGCTCGCGGACGAGACCGTCGTCACGGCTCTTGGCCTTTGGACCCGGACCATGGGCTCCTCGGCCCAGATATCTTCGTTCCAGGTCATCACTGACCAGGGCGAGACCGCCGGGCCGTTTCGGCTCGACGACGCCGCCGGCGTCGAATACTTCGAGACCGCATTGACGACCAGTCGGCTCAGGTTCGAAGTCATCGAGTCGAGCGGTGGCAACACAGGAGCTGTCGAGATCGAGGTCTACGGCAGTCCCGCACGCTGACCGATCTCGACAAGGTATCGCCTTCCTTCTCCGATGCCACGAGTACGCCTGATCCACTGGAACGCGGTCGAGACTGAAGAGAGGGCCGCGAAGCTGAGAGCCCTCGGATACGACGTCGCCTCTGAGCCGCTGGACCAGCCCGCTTTGCGAGAGCTCAGACGCAACCCGCCAGACGCCGTGATCATCGATCTGGCGCGCCTGCCATCCCAGGGGCGAGACGTGGCCGTCACTCTGCGGACGTACAAGTCCATACGCCAGGTGCCCCTGATCATGGTCGGCGGCACTCGTGACGACGTGAAGAGCGTAAGAGCCATTCTTCCTGACGTAGTCCACTCGACGTGGAAGGACATTGGACCGGCGTTGGATATGGCGCTGGCTGCGCCTCCGGCCAAGGCCGTCGTTCCGGAATCCGCGTTCGCGGGGTACTCGGGAACCCCGCTCCCGAAGAAGCTCGGTATCAAGGCGAGCTCCTCTGTCGTGCTCGTTGGCGCACCGGAAGAATTCGAGAAGACCCTGGGTCCGCTACCCGAAGACGTCGTCCTGCGGAGAGACGCTCGCGGCAAGCGAGACGTTACCATCTGGTTCGTCGACTCGCAGAAAGAGCTGCGGCGTCGCATAGTGCGAATGGGCGAGTTCGCCGCCGGCGCCCGGCTCTGGATAGCCTGGCCGAAGAAGTCGTCGGGCGTCGTCTCAGACGTTACCGAGCCCGTGGTCCGAGAGACAGGCCTCGCTACAGGGCTGGTCGACTACAAGATCTGCGCGATCGACAAGACGTGGTCCGGGCTTCTGTTCGCCAAACGGCGGGCCAAATAGTGAAGGCGCCAGAACGATCGGAGCGATGACGTCGCAACACCGGCTCAATAACGCTTCTCGCCAATCTACAAGCTTCCTGGTTTGGTAGGAGCGCATTGGATGCGCCCGCTGCCGTATGAGTAAGTTGACACTTTCGTTAGTCTGTGCTAACGTATAGTCATGATCGAGGAAGCCTTACGGGCCATCGCCGAGCCACGACGACTTGAGATACTGCGGGTGGTGCACCGGGGGGAGCTCTCCGCTGGAGAGATCGCGTCGCGCTTCGACGTGACCCGGCCCGCCATCTCGCAGCACCTGAAGGTACTGTACGCCGCAGGCCTGGTGTCCGTTCGCAAAGCGGGCACCCGTCGGCTGTACCAGTCCCGCCCTGAAGGGCTGGCTGAGCTCAAGGCGTTCCTCGACGAATTCTGGAGCGACCGGCTATCCGCTCTCAAGGAAGTAGCGGAGGCCGAAGAACGGAGGAACGAGACGATGGCAACGACCAGTGAAAACGCGATTCAGCACGAGGTCCGGATTCAAGCCAAGCCCGAGACGATCTTCCCATTCTTCACCGAACCAGACCTGATGGTCCAGTGGAATGGGACGACGGCGACCCTCGACGCCCGGCCCGGCGGTGTCTATCACGTCAACGTCAACGGACGTGACGTTGCCAAGGGAGAGTACGTCGAGATCACGCCATACAGTCGCGTTGTGTTCACGTGGGGCTGGGAGGGCGAAGGCCAGGCTGTCCCACCGGGCGCCAGTACCGTCGAGGTATCCCTGATACCCGAAGGCGATTCCACCCTCGTCAGGCTACGGCACTACGGCCTACCGGCCGACCTGCACGAGATTCACCTCCAGGGGTGGGTCCACTACATGAGCCGTTTGAATACAGCAGCGGAAGGCAGGGACCCCGGTCGCGACCCCATGATCGACGCCCAATAAGGGCGACAACCAAAAACTCACCGCAGAGCACGCGGACAACGCAGAGGTGAAAGCATGTTCATTCTGATATCTCTGCGGGCTCCGCGATCTCTGCGGTGATGTGAAGCGTTCTAAGTGTGTAGGTTGGCTGCCGTCTACTCGGGTTCGGGCGGCTCGCTTCCCTTTAGTACGTCGGCCTTGTCGGTCAGGACCAGGTAGGGTTCCCCCCACTGGTCTTGGCTGCCAAGGTCCCACTCCTCCTGGCTGCCCAGCGGTCTCAGCCGGACACCCCAATCGCCGCCACAAATCAGGTGAGCCTCGGCCTGCCCTGAGTCGGAAACGGGCACGTACATCGCGGGACAGGGAGTGCCGTCGTCTTCGCTGTCCCAGCCCGTCACTTCGTAGATACCATGAGGTCTTTCCGGTTCGAACAGCCTTACCCATCTAATCGGCGTCGGGTCGGCTCTAGACTCGTACACCTGCATCGGCATGTAGTCGCAGTTGTCGTTTTCTTCGATCTCGATGTAGATCGGTTCCGGCACGTTAAATCCCCCTCCACTTCATTCATCCCTGCCAGCTCGGTTACATCCCATCACGTTGCGTTTCAACCGCTCGTGGTGAGCCCTTCGACAGACTCAGGATAGCTTGTCGAACCACGGCCTAGATCCCCATCACGTTGTAGCCGGTGTCCACGTGGACGATCTCGCCCGTCACGCCGCTAGACAGATTGCTGCACAGGTAGAGCGCAGTCTTGGCCACTTCTTCGACCGTGATGTTGCGGCCCATCGGCGAGCGCTCGGCGTGAATCTTTTTCATGTTCCGGTAGCGGCTAATGACCCGCGATGACAGAGTGTCGAGCGGCCCCGCCGAGATGGCATTGACCCGGATGTTATCGCGTCCAAGGTCGTTGGCGAGTTGCTTCACCTCGTTCTCGAGCGCGGCCTTGGCCGTACCCATGACGTTGTACCCCGGAAACACCCTCTCGGACGCCTGAAAGGTCATCGCGACTATGCTGCCACCGTCGTCGCCCATGAGGGGCGCACCATACCTGGCTATTGAGACCAGCGAATACGCGCTCACGTCCAGGGCAAGCCGGAAGCCTTCGCGGCTAGTCTCCAGGAACGGACCGCCGAGGTCTTCTCGGTTGGCGAAGGCGATGCTATGGGCGATGACGTCGAGCGTGCCGAACTCGCCCTTGAGCTGCTCGAAAGCTGCCGCGACGTTGTCGTCGGAGCTGACGTCGCACTCCAGTAGTAGCGTGTCGTCCCACGACGCGACGAGTTTTGCAACGCTTTCGCGGACGCGCTCGTTCTGGTAGGCGATCGCGAGCCTGGCGCCGGCCTCGTGAAGAATCTCCGCAATAGCCCACGCGATGCTCCGGTGGTTCGCGACGCCGAATACTACGCCTGTCTTGCCGTTCAGGTCGATGGGGTACATTGGCTCAGCTTCCCTGGGACCTTTTACCGCCGCTACCTTGCCGCTCTACGCCTTCCAGGCGCGGCTCGACGGCCCGCCGGAGCGTGTACTTTGACAGAGCGATCTTGGGGACCACCTCTGGCCTCTCACGGACGAAAGCCTCTCCGTAAGAGATGCCGGCGAGGTATCCGGTGTTCCCCACCGTCGAGTCGATGCGTCTCCGTGCGTACTCTGGGGTGTGACCCTGGCTCTTGAACAAGACTTCCGCCTCAACTCGTTTCTCGTAGAACTCGCTGCCGATGTCCACAACGAAGTCCCACTGGTTTTTCTCAAAGTATATTCCTGGAAAGAACGTCGCCGGGACGACATGCGGGGCCTCTCTCGTCCCGTAACGCGGTATCTGGGCCAGGGTCTTGGCCTCGATCACGGCGAACCCGGTCTCGGTGTGGTCGTTCCGGGCGCCCGACGCCAGTCCATGAGGGCCTGTCAGGTAGGGGCTCTGCGTGAGAATGATGTGCGGTCGAATCTCGAGAATGAGGCTACGTATCTCCTCGACCGCCTCGGGGTTACGCTCGACCAGGAAAGGCTTGTCTGGGTAGGGTAGGGCTCTGCAGCCGTCGACCCCAAACAGGTCCGAGATTGCGCTGAGCTCATCTGTCTTCTGAGTCACGTACTCATGCGGGTCCTGGTCTACTATCTTGGGGTCCTGCTCGTCCTCTGGTTTGGCAAGCTCGTCGGCGAGACGTTCGTTGTGCGTCGAGGCCCCGGCGGTCATCGACACCCACGTCACCTCATCTCCAGCGGCCGCATGTATTCCGCACGTGCCTGCGACCGACGTGAAGTCGTGAGGATGCGCCATCACCACCAGGAAACGTAGATGTTGGTCTGTCAAAACTAACCTCGCTTTACCCCGAATCCACCGAGGGAGGGCGTCGGGTTAGCATCCTGAAGTGGCCAGAGGGTGCTCTTCTGAATCTGGGATAATGGTTTTGTAACAGCAAAACAGTCCCAGAGAAGGAGCACCCAATAGATGCTACCACGCAACCAGCCCGACCGTATCCGTATCGTCTTTGACGATCACCGCCTGGTGGCCAATGCCGGTCTGCTCCTGCCGGCCACCCTCGCCCGGCATCTGGGCCTGCGGGAACTCGTTGACCATCACCTTGACCTGGGCGGCGCGCCGGGGCGGGCCAACACCGGCGACAAGCTGATGACCCTGGTGGCCTCAGCCATGGCCGGCGGCGACTGCATCGACGACGCTGATGTGTTGCGCACCGGGGGGACGGCCTGCACCCTGGGCGGCACGGTCAAGGCGCCATCCACCCTGGGCACCTTCCTGCGCAGCTTCCGGTGGGGCCACGTCCGCCAGCTGGACCGGGTGAGCCGGGAGCTGCTGGCCCGGGCCTGGGCCGCTGGGGCCGGACCCGGCGACGCGCCGTTCACCATCGACCTCGATTCCACCATCTGCGAGACCTACGGACTGGCCAAGGAGGGCGCCCGCCACCACGGCTATACCGGCAAGCGGGGCTACCACCCACTGCTGGCCATCGCCGCCGGCACCGGAGACGTGCTGATGTCCCGGCTGCGCGAGGGCCGGGCCAACACCGCCCGCGGCGCCGCCCACTTCCTGCGGGAGACGGTGGGACGGGTGCGCTACGCCGGGGCCAACGGACGACTCACGCTACGGGCCGACAGCGGGTTCTACACTCATGGCGTGGTATCCGTCTGCCGCAAGATGGATGTCCGCTTCTCCATCACCATCCGCCAGCATAAAAGCCTGCACAATCTCATCGAGGCGATACCCGAAGATGCCTGGACGCCGATTCCTTACTGGATGGACGGCGCCGCCGATGTGGCCGAGACCACCTGCACTCCCTTCCAGAGTGAACCTGACGCCGCGCCGGTGCGGCTCATCGTCCGGCGTGTGAAGCCCACGCCCGGTTCCCAGCTGGCCCTCTTCGCCACCTACAGCTATCACGGCTTCATCACCGACCGGGACGGGGAGATGCTCGAACTGGAGGCCGACCATCGCCGCCACGCCGAGATCGAGAATGCCATCCGAGACCTCAAGCACGGTGTGGGGTTGAACCATCTCCCCTCGGGCCGCTTCGCCGCCAACGCCGCCTGGCTGGCGGTACAGGTGATGGCCCACAACATCGCCCGCTGGACAGCGCGCATCGGTCTGGGCGAGCAGGTGGTGACCACCAAGACCCTCCGGCGGCGGTTCTTCTCCCTGGCCGGACGGATCACCCGCTCGGCGCGCCGCCTCACACTGCATCTGCCACAGCGCTGGCCTTGGGAGGCCCAGTTCGATCGTGCCCTGGCCCGATTGCGCGCCCTGCCACTCCCTGCCTGACGGCGGCGGCGGCAACCGGCCGCCATCCGGCCAACCGAACGTCCCCGCGAACTCGCGCCAGTCCGGTCTGCGAGTGCCTCTTGCTGTGTCCTCTCCCCGCTATCTCGCCCTGACCAACATTCGCAGACGGTCACAAAGTCTCCCCGCGGCAACTGAAGACAAACACCGGCCCCCCTCTACCCCAAATCGTGCCCGGACCATCGCCCTCCCTTGCCCCTATCGCCCGTTCCGCTGCTGCATAGTCATCCCTTCGGTGGATTTGGGGTAAGTCGACCTACGGCGGCAATCGGGGATAGCCTCCGCTCTTAATCCCCCAAGCCTGTCTTTCCGAGGCTCCGCGAGAGCCTGCCCCGAGTCTGTCGAGGGGAATCTGGGGGGTGTCCCTGGTACTACGTCGACCTGGAGACTCAGCCAGTCCGGCGCCAACTGAGACCCACCATTTCGCCTTCGTCCGCAGACTGGGAGAGGCCAGAGGGGCCAGTAAACGCGCTTGTAGCGCCCCTGGCTACCTCACCGGGCGCACCCGTCAACAGGTCCCCCAATGCGGAATCGAGGGAGTCGCGAGTCCCCGTCCCAACATTGTCATTCCGAGGCTCCGCGAGAGCCTGCCCCGAGTCTGTCGAGGGGAATCTGGGGTGGTATCCCTAGTGGTTCAACGTTTTTATATTGATGGGTAGAGTGACTTTAGCTTGATGCGCGCATCCTCGGTAGTGAAGCGCCAATCCACTCGTATCACATCCCGGTTGCGTTGATTCTGCCAAGCATTGACCTCGCCGCGTAGGATGTCTTGATTGGCAATCCGTCGGTCCAGGCACTGTCGAGCCAGCACACCGATCTCTATCTCCGCCATATTCAACCAACTACCGTGTTTGGGAGTGTAGTGTATCTCCAGTCGCTCAGCTATACGCCTCGCTGTACGTCGTCAAAACAAGTGGGACAAAAGGGGAGCCTTTAAAGCGTGCAACGTGGACGCTAACCGGCTCAGGCAGTTCTCAGATTTGCCAACCTCCGTTCGGCTAGACTCTTTTGCTTCACCTCCTGTCTCGTCGCCAGTATGTCGTCTTGCCGTCCGTGGTACATATCCGCCGGCGTGATGTTCCCCAAAGCCTCGTGATAGCGCTCGTAGTTGTAGTACCTTACGAAGCCCTCCATAGCCGCTACAAGCTCTTCCAGGCTGTGGTGGACAAAGACGTTGACCTTAGCCTTGGCTGTGCGATGGTACCGCTCCAACTTGCCGTTGGTCTGGGGATGGAAAGGTGAGGCGAAGATGTGTTTCATGAACCTGGCCCTTAGCCCAAATCCACCGAAAGGGATGACTATGCAGCAGCGGAACGGGCGATAGGGGCAAGGGAGGGCGATGGTCCGGGCACGATTTGGGGTAGAGGGGGGCCGGTGTTTGTCTTCAGTTGCCGCGGGGAGACTTTGTGACCGTCTGCGAATGTTGGTCAGGGCGAGATAGCGGGGAGAGGACACAGCAAGAGGCACTCGCAGACCGGACTGGCGCGAGTTCGCGGGGACGTTCGGTTGGCCGGATGGCGGCCGGTTGCCGCCGCCGCCGTCAGGCAGGGAGTGGCAGGGCGCGCAATCGGGCCAGGGCACGATCGAACTGGGCTTCCCAAGGCCAGCGCTGTGGCAGATGCAGTGTGAGGCGGCGCGCCGAGCGGGTGATCCGTCCGGCCAGGGAGAAGAACCGCCGCCGGAGGGTCTTGGTGGTCACCACCTGCTCGCCCAGACCGATGCGCGCTGTCCAGCGGGCGATGTTGTGGGCCATCACCTGTACCGCCAGCCAGGCGGCGTTGGCGGCGAAGCGGCCCGAGGGGAGATGGTTCAACCCCACACCGTGCTTGAGGTCTCGGATGGCATTCTCGATCTCGGCGTGGCGGCGATGGTCGGCCTCCAGTTCGAGCATCTCCCCGTCCCGGTCGGTGATGAAGCCGTGATAGCTGTAGGTGGCGAAGAGGGCCAGCTGGGAACCGGGCGTGGGCTTCACACGCCGGACGATGAGCCGCACCGGCGCGGCGTCAGGTTCACTCTGGAAGGGAGTGCAGGTGGTCTCGGCCACATCGGCGGCGCCGTCCATCCAGTAGGGAATCGGCGTCCAGGCATCTTCGGGTATCGCCTCGATGAGATTGTGCAGGCTTTTATGCTGGCGGATGGTGATGGAGAAGCGGACATCCATCTTGCGGCAGACGGATACCACGCCATGAGTGTAGAACCCGCTGTCGGCCCGTAGCGTGAGTCGTCCGTTGGCCCCGGCGTAGCGCACCCGTCCCACCGTCTCCCGCAGGAAGTGGGCGGCGCCGCGGGCGGTGTTGGCCCGGCCCTCGCGCAGCCGGGACATCAGCACGTCTCCGGTGCCGGCGGCGATGGCCAGCAGCGGGTGGTAGCCCTGCTTGCCGGTATAGTCGTGGTGGCGGGCGCCCTCCTTGGCCAGTCCGTAGGTCTCGCAGATGGTGGAATCGAGGTCAATGGTCAGGGGCCCGTCGCCGGGTCCGGCCCCAGCGGCCCAGGCCCGGGCCAGCAGCTCCCGGCTCACCCGGTCCAGCTGGCGGACGTGGCCCCACCGGAAGCTGCGCAGGAAGGTGCCCAGGGTGGATGGCGCCTTGACCGTGCCGCCCAGGGTGCAGGCCGTCCCCCCGGTGCGCAACACATCGGCGTCGTCGATGCAGTCGCCGCCGGCCATGGCTGAGGCCACCAGGGTCATCAGCTTGTCGCCGGTGTTGGCCCGCCCCGGCGCGCCGCCCAGGTCAAGGTGATGGTCAACGAGTTCCCGCAGGCCCAGATGCCGGGCGAGGGTGGCCAGCAGGAGCAGACCGGCATTGGCCACCAGGCGGTGATCGTCAAAGACGATACGGATACGGTCGGGCTGGTTGCGTGGTAGCATCTATTGGGTGCTCCTTCTCTGGGACTGTTTTGCTGTTACAAAACCATTATCCCAGATTCAGAAGAGCACCCTCTGGCCACTTCAGGATGCTAACCCGACGCCCTCCCTCGGTGGATTCGGGCTTAGAGACGCTCCGGATTCTTGTCTTCGAAGAACGCTTGTGCTATATTCATGTAGCTAAACCTAGGGAACCCGTATCAATCGATAGAGGCTAGCGTGGCGGTAAAGCAGTATCACGAGATACGAGACCCCATACACGACTTCGTCAGATTGGACAGCGACGAAAGGCTAGTCCTCAACTCGGGCCCGATCCAAAGGCTGAGGCACATTCACCAGCTTGCGATGTCATACTTGGTCTACCCCGGAGCAACCCACAAACGCTTCGAGCACAGTCTAGGTGTCATGGAATTGGCAGGGAGAGTCTTCGACGTCATCACCGCCGACCACAACGTCCACTCAACTGTTAGAGAGGTTGTTCCCGAGATAGGCAGAAGCGACAGCCGGGACTACTGGCGCAAGGTCCTGAGGATGGCTGCGCTGTGCCACGACATCGGCCACCTACCATTCTCGCATGCCGCCGAGAAGGAACTCCTTCCCGACGGATGGGATCACGAGCGCATTACCGCTAAGCTGATTCGGGGCAATGAATTGACCGCCGTATGGCAATCTATGACGCCTCCTCTGAATCCTGATCATATCGCGAAGGTCGCCATAGGCCCGGAGAAGATGCAGAAGGTCGATTTCTCGAATTGGGAGATCCTGCTATCGGAAATTATCGTAGGCGACGCACTCGGCGTCGACCGGACGGACTACCTCCTGAGGGACTCGCATCACGTTGGAGTCGCCTATGGGAGATTCGACCACTATCGTCTCATCGACACCATAAGGGTGCTTCCGGCCAGCGAGCAGTCTGACGAGCCCACACTGGGTATCGAATTAGGCGGAATCCATTCAGCCGAAGCCCTGCTATTGGCGCGATATTTCATGTTTTTGCAGGTCTACCATCACCATGTGCGTACGGCCTACGATCTTCATCTACAGCAATTTCTACAAGCCTGGCTGCCCTACAGACGATTCCCGACAGAGATCGACGAGCTGCAATCGATTACGGACATTGAGGTCCTCTTTGCCTTGGCTAAGGCAGCGGCGGACACCTCAGCAGCCGGACATGAGGCCGCCGAGAGGATTGTGAACCGAAAGCACTTCCGACGGCTCTACAGTCAGACTCGCAGTGACAAGGCCTTGTATGAGAATCCACTTGCTGCGATTTCAGGGGCCGCCGTCAAGCAATATAGTAAGGAACAGTTACTAACCAAGTCATACAGACAGGCCGAGCCGACGAGTGCATTTCCCGTTCGCAATTCTGATGGCACGATAGTATCATCCCACACGATTTCTGAGGTGTTCCAACAGACTCCCCTAGTGGATGTCGGCGTCGTCCTCATCGCTCCGGAGCTAGCGAACGACGCGAGGCGTTGGCTGAGAGCAGAGAAGGATTCCATCCTTTCGCAAGCCATGAGTGGAGGTTGACCATGGAGGACACTGAGCGCAAATCGTTGATCGTCAAGCTCGTCAAGGCGATGCGAACCGAGGGCAGCTGGGCTGGCGAGACGCACATACAAAAGTGTGTTTTCTTCGTACAGGAGATGGTGGGAGTGCCGATGGGCTACGAGTTCGTGCTCTATAAGCACGGAGCCTATAGCTTTGAGCTACGAACCGACCTTGCCTCCATGAGGGTAGATCTCCAATTGGATGTAGAGCCACGCGATCCGTATGGACCGTCCTTCACACTAGGGCAGAGAGGTAGCCAGTATTCTGACCGGGCGTCAATCTACGACAACGCCGTGCAGTATGTCAGCCAGGAGCTAGCGGCCATGGAGGCGCGAGAATTGGAGCGCCTCTCTACTGCTTTCTTCGTTCAGAGCAGGGAGTTAGAATCGGACGACAATAAGGTTGCCAGTCGCGTTACTGAGATCAAGCCTCATATTCCCGCCAGGGCTGCCATCGATGCCGTTGAGAAGGTCAACGCCTTGAACAGCCGCGCTCCCAAGGTTTCAGGCTAGGATAGACAACGGAACTCCGGACCGTTGCAAGAGAAGTCTGAAGTGGATGTGGACTCGAGAGTCCGGTCACTGTTTCCTCGGATCCAAGACGATGATACGGTCATCCCAGTAATCGGGACGGCCGTTGAAGCTCCGGGACTCCAAGCAGCTCGGCCACGGCTTGCGCCATAGCGGTGCGTCGCTGGCTCAGGCCATACCATCAGGAGCCCGGGGGACCCGTCAAACTTCCGTGCGCATGACCGAGTATCCGGCCCTCCGGGCCTACCGGGATCTGCCGTCCGTGTGGTAGCGTGCCGACCGAGGCCATGTGGGTATAGAGCCGGGCGCTCCCCGCCATGGACGGCCAGTAAGAGGTTGTCATGGTCGGCATAAAAGGTTCCTGGACGATAGCGAAGGCAGGACCGGTGAGACTGGAGATAACGAACCCCCGCATCGTCGGGCCAAAGGCCAAGGTGACGGTACGGCCCCGCCGCAGACGGCGGCGCTAGAAAGGAGAAACGAGATGGTCGGTGAGAAATCGGTCAGCATCTACATCAACACAAGGGAGATGAGCGTTCCTATAGATAGCTTGGAGCGCGGCGAAGAGATTTCCTTCGAGCGGATAGTCGAGTTGGCTATCTCTAACGACATAGTGCCGTCTGGAGACCAATTCGAATACCGCGTCAACTACAGCGCCGCTGCTGGCAGGCCGCCCGACGGCCGCCTTTCTGCTGGCCACAGCGTGAAAGTCCAGGACGGGACGGCATTCAGTGTCACATACACTGATCTCTCGTAGCTCCGACCTTGCGCGGCTTCAAGCCGAGGGCTACGAGATTGAAGTCCGCAGCAAATTCCTTCTTCTGAAGAACGTCTCGTACGTGACTCAGAACGGCGAAATCAGATACGGCACTCTGATTTCGCCGTTGGAGTTGGCAGTCGAAACCACTTCGCAGCCGAGCGACCACACCGTTTGGTTTGAAGGTTACATACCTTGCGACCAGACCGGCGCATCTCTCGCCCAACATCTTGAACCCGGCGGCGCGGCTACTGCGGGAGAGAGACGCGCATTAGGGCCTGGAGTGAATGCCAACTATCAATTCTCCAGAAAGCCGCCCAGCGTCGTTGCCATTGGGGAGAGCGATTACGGCGTGATGCTTGACGCTCCGCTTCCTGAATCAGGTCCGTGGCCCCTCGTGGGAATTCGTGACGAGGAGCTTGCCCAGGTGGGCTGGAACCTTGAGCGGGGGGCATTGGTCCCATTAGGGCAGCCGAATCTAGCGAGCGTCGATATAGCTATCGCACCCATAGGACAAATTGGTGGAAGAGGCCCCTACCATGCGGACATCTATTGGGACCAGCCCGACGGAACGCCACGCGGTCCCTTTGAGCTGATAAAGCCGGCAGTCAGCCCAGCACCTACGTATCCGATGCTCTGGGCGCACGCTGCCAAGCGCGAGAGAAGGCTCGTTGTCGATCTCGATTCGGAAGGTCGGATAAAGGCAGCGTCGGGGAAAGTGACGCAGGATGATCTCATGGAAAAGGCTGCAAGCGTATGGGGTACCGCCACTCGGGCTCACTACAACCGCGATTTGCGATTCAATTCCCAGTCTCTCATCGTAGCGATGACGAATCGTCCGTGCATCGGAGGCCGAGCCTGGCCGTCGGTCGTTTTTGAGAACAGGGAGCATGAGTACGCCTTTGCCTTATGGAGCAACTCGACGTTGGGTTTACTGTTGCACTGGTGGGTTGCGAACAAGACCCAATCTGGTCGAGGTACCAATACCGTCACCAGTATTCAACAAGTCCCGACTCTCGATGTGAGAGTGCTGACCGACGAGCAAATGGCCTCCGCCAAGACCGCGTTTGAAGCCTTGCAGGAGCGGCGGTTTCTCCCATTCGACCAGATTGACGAGGACCCGGCCCGAGCTGAACTCGACCGCCGCCTTCTAGAAGATGTGCTCGGTCTGCCGCAAACGCTATGTGAGGCTGATGGCCCCATCGACTTGCTCCGCCGCAAGCTTGCCCGCGAGCCGCAGATTCACGGTGGCAAGCAAACGAGAGTTGTCTTCCATGCCGAGGGGGATGAAAACAACGAGCCCCGGTCAGATCGTTAGGAAACTCCCTGCGTTTGCGTCGGCTTCAAGCTTCGACACCGACGTTGCATTCAAAGACCCTGCCACGTGCCGATTGCCCACCGGGACGCTCAATCACTACGATCGTACTATGGCCCTCTCAGACCGACAGCTGCTCGACTCCCTCAGCCGAATGCCGTTCGTCGACTCGGCGGAGCTAGCGCTCATTCTTGGCGAGCCGCACGCCACCGTCCACCGCGCCCTGACTGGCCTCCTGGCCGATGACGTGGTCGGGAGGGTGAGTCACGGGACCGCCCATCTACCTTCGAGCCACAGGTACTACCTAACGGCCAATGGCATCCGCGACGCCGCCCAGGTGCTCGACTTCGACACACCTTCGGACTTCGTGCGGGCTTACCCTATGTCCAGAGAGTGGCTGGCGCTGTTGACCCGCAGGATGGACGCGGTGGCCTCCGTCTACCGGCTCGCTGCCTCACTGTCCCCCAGCGTCGACGGGCTCCGGTCCCACGTGGAGTTCCATCGCCGGGGCCGCTTCGACGCTACCATTACCCCGCATCGCCGGTACATTATTACTCCGCCCTTTATGTTGATGTTCAGCGATTCTGTCCTCCCTAACTGGCCAGCGAAAATGTCCGACTATGGAGACATTGACGTTGACTCAGAAGGAGCAGGCAAGAATTCAGGTGCTCAACAGCTTACTGGCAGAGCACATGACCCTGGACCAGGCGGCAACCCTCATGGGAGTGAGCGCACGCCACACCAGGCGCATCCTGGCGGCCTATAGGAGGGAGGGCGCAGCCGCACTCGCTCATGGTAACCCCAAATCCACCGAAGGGATGACTATGCAGCAGCGGAACGGGCGATAGGGGCAAGGGAGGGCGATGGTCCGGGCACGATTTGGGGTAGAGGGGGGCCGGTGTTTGTCTTCAGTTGCCGCGGGGAGACTTTGTGACCGTCTGCGAATGTTGGTCAGGGCGAGATAGCGGGGAGAGGACACAGCAAGAGGCACTCGCAGACCGGACTGGCGCGAGTTCGCGGGGACGTTCGGTTGGCCGGATGGCGGCCGGTTGCCGCCGCCGCCGTCAGGCAGGGAGTGGCAGGGCGCGCAATCGGGCCAGGGCACGATCGAACTGGGCTTCCCAAGGCCAGCGCTGTGGCAGATGCAGTGTGAGGCGGCGCGCCGAGCGGGTGATCCGTCCGGCTAGGGAGAAGAACCGCCGCCGGAGGGTCTTGGTGGTCACCACCTGCTCGCCCAGACCGATGCGCGCTGTCCAGCGGGCGATGTTGTGGGCCATCACCTGTACCGCCAGCCAGGCGGCGTTGGCGGCGAAGCGGCCCGAGGGGAGATGGTTCAACCCCACACCGTGCTTGAGGTCTCGGATGGCATTCTCGATCTCGGCGTGGCGGCGATGGTCGGCCTCCAGTTCGAGCATCTCCCCGTCCCGGTCGGTGATGAAGCCGTGATAGCTGTAGGTGGCGAAGAGGGCCAGCTGGGAACCGGGCGTGGGCTTCACACGCCGGACGATGAGCCGCACCGGCGCGGCGTCAGGTTCACTCTGGAAGGGAGTGCAGGTGGTCTCGGCCACATCGGCGGCGCCGTCCATCCAGTAAGGAATCGGCGTCCAGGCATCTTCGGGTATCGCCTCGATGAGATTGTGCAGGCTTTTATGCTGGCGGATGGTGATGGAGAAGCGGACATCCATCTTGCGGCAGACGGATACCACGCCATGAGTGTAGAACCCGCTGTCGGCCCGTAGCGTGAGTCGTCCGTTGGCCCCGGCGTAGCGCACCCGTCCCACCGTCTCCCGCAGGAAGTGGGCGGCGCCGCGGGCGGTGTTGGCCCGGCCCTCGCGCAGCCGGGACATCAGCACGTCTCCGGTGCCGGCGGCGATGGCCAGCAGTGGGTGGTAGCCCCGCTTGCCGGTATAGCCGTGGTGGCGGGCGCCCTCCTTGGCCAGTCCGTAGGTCTCGCAGATGGTGGAATCGAGGTCGATGGTGAACGGCGCGTCGCCGGGTCCGGCCCCAGCGGCCCAGGCCCGGGCCAGCAGCTCCCGGCTCACCCGGTCCAGCTGGCGGACGTGGCCCCACCGGAAGCTGCGCAGGAAGGTGCCCAGGGTGGATGGCGCCTTGACCGTGCCGCCCAGGGTGCAGGCCGTCCCCCCGGTGCGCAACACATCAGCGTCGTCGATGCAGTCGCCGCCGGCCATGGCTGAGGCCACCAGGGTCATCAGCTTGTCTCCGGTGTTGGCCCGCCCCGGCGCGCCGCCCAGGTCAAGGTGATGGTCAACGAGTTCCCGCAGGCCCAGATGCCGGGCGAGGGTGGCCGGCAGGAGCAGACCGGCATTGGCCACCAGGCGGTGATCGTCAAAGACGATACGGATACGGTCGGGCTGGTTGCGTGGTAGCATCTATTGGGTGCTCCTTCTCTGGGACTGTTTTGCTGTTACAAAACCATTATCCCAGATTCAGAAGAGCACCCTCTGGCCACTTCAGGATGCTAACCCGACGCCCTCCCTCGGTGGATTCGGGGTAACCGTGGACTACGGTCGACCAACGCAACGCCGGAGCCGCTGAGGTCCGAAGTGCTGCGACTTGCTCAAACCCGCTACCCCGATGCCAACCACACTCACCTGAGCGAGCTGCTCAGGGAGCGCGAGGGCATAGAGATCGGTCGAACCACGCTGCGGCGCATACTGACGGGTGCCGGCTTGAAGAGCCCGCGCCGCCGTCGGCCGCCCCGGCACCGTGTCCGCCGGCAGCGGATGCCCCGCGAGGGCATGCTGGTACAGGTGGACGGTAGTCACCACCGGTGGCTTGGAGACGATGGTCCTCCCTTCGCGCTGCTGCTGGCCGTCGATGACGCCACCGGCATCGTGGTCAACGCCCTGTTCTGCGAGCAGGAGAACACCCGCGACTACTTCCTGCTGATGAGGGGGCTGATACAGCGCTACGGCGTACCCATCGCCCTCTACACCGACCGGCACTCCGTCTTCAAGAACGTGCCCGGCTCCGGGCGCGCCGGTGCACCCACACAGTTCAGTCGTGCGATGGACGAGCTCGGCATACAGATGGTCTTCGCCCTGTCACCGCAGGCTAATCCCAAATCCACCGAAGGGATGACTATGCAGCAGCGGAACGGGCGATAGGGGCAAGGGAGGGCGATGGTCCGGGCACGATTTGGGGTAGAGGGGGGCCGGTGTTTGTCTTCAGTTGCCGCGGGGAGACTTTGTGACCGTCTGCGAATGTTGGTCAGGGCGAGATAGCGGGGAGAGGACACAGCAAGAGGCACTCGCAGACCGGACTGGCGCGAGTTCGCGGGGACGTTCGGTTGGCCGGATGGCGGCCGGTTGCCGCCGCCGCCGTCAGGCAGGGAGTGGCAGGGCGCGCAATCGGGCCAGGGCACGATCGAACTGGGCTTCCCAAGGCCAGCGCTGTGGCAGATGCAGTGTGAGGCGGCGCGCCGAGCGGGTGATCCGTCCGGCCAGGGAGAAGAACCGCCGCCGGAGGGTCTTGGTGGTCACCACCTGCTCGCCCAGACCGATGCGCGCTGTCCAGCGGGCGATGTTGTGGGCCATCACCTGTACCGCCAGCCAGGCGGCGTTGGCGGCGAAGCGGCCCGAGGGGAGATGGTTCAACCCCACACCGTGCTTGAGGTCTCGGATGGCATTCTCGATCTCGGCGTGGCGGCGATGGTCGGCCTCCAGTTCGAGCATCTCCCCGTCCCGGTCGGTGATGAAGCCGTGATAGCTGTAGGTGGCGAAGAGGGCCAGCTGGGAACCGGGCGTGGGCTTCACACGCCGGACGATGAGCCGCACCGGCGCGGCGTCAGGTTCACTCTGGAAGGGAGTGCAGGTGGTCTCGGCCACATCGGCGGCGCCGTCCATCCAGTAAGGAATCGGCGTCCAGGCATCTTCGGGTATCGCCTCGATGAGATTGTGCAGGCTTTTATGCTGGCGGATGGTGATGGAGAAGCGGACATCCATCTTGCGGCAGACGGATACCACGCCATGAGTGTAGAACCCGCTGTCGGCCCGTAGCGTGAGTCGTCCGTTGGCCCCGGCGTAGCGCACCCGTCCCACCGTCTCCCGCAGGAAGTGGGCGGCGCCGCGGGCGGTGTTGGCCCGGCCCTCGCGCAGCCGGGACATCAGCACGTCTCCGGTGCCGGCGGCGATGGCCAGCAGTGGGTGGTAGCCCCGCTTGCCGGTATAGCCGTGGTGGCGGGCGCCCTCCTTGGCCAGTCCGTAGGTCTCGCAGATGGTGGAATCGAGGTCGATGGTGAACGGCGCGTCGCCGGGTCCGGCCCCAGCGGCCCAGGCCCGGGCCAGCAGCTCCCGGCTCACCCGGTCCAGCTGGCGGACGTGGCCCCACCGGAAGCTGCGCAGGAAGGTGCCCAGGGTGGATGGCGCCTTGACCGTGCCGCCCAGGGTGCAGGCCGTCCCCCCGGTGCGCAACACATCAGCGTCGTCGATGCAGTCGCCGCCAGCCATGGCTGAGGCCACCAGGGTCATCAGCTTGTCTCCGGTGTTGGCCCGCCCCGGCGCGCCGCCCAGGTCAAGGTGATGGTCAACGAGTTCCCGCAGGCCCAGATGCCGGGCGAGGGTGGCCGGCGGGAGCAGACCGGCATTGGCCACCAGGCGGTGATCGTCAAAGACGATACGGATACGGTCGGGCTGGTTGCGTGGTAGCATCTATTGGGTGCTCCTTCTCTGGGACTGTTTTGCTGTTACAAAACCATTATCCCAGATTCAGAAGAGCACCCTCTGGCCTCTTCAGGATGCTAACCCGACGCCCTCCCTCGGTGGATTCGGGCTAATGAAGATAATCCTAGGGATCAGGAAATGATCTTGTCAACCCCCGCAGGCGGGCCAAACACGCCGCCCAAATAGCGCGGCCCCTTGGGCGTCGGCCCGCAGACGCGGCCTACGGGCTGGTCTTCACCGCCGTGCCGTAGACGAGTATCTCGGACGCGCCTGAGGCTATGCCCGCTGTGATGAACCGCGTGGCGACGATGGCGTTTGCGCCCATCGCCTCCGCCCTTTCGCACATTCTCTGCAGGGCGACCTCCCGCGACTCGGCCATCAGCTTCGTATACTCAGTGATCTCCCCGCCGGCTATGTTCCGGAAGCCCGCCATGATGTCTTTGCCCAGGTGCTTGGCGCGCACCGAGTTGGCCATGACCATGCCGAGCACCTCGTCGACCTGCCTGCCGGGAATCTCGTCGGTCGTCACTACGATCAATACTCTACTCCTTCGAGGTCCTCGTCCTTCCGGTCCCGGATCCGCTGGAGCACGGCTACCAGCACAAGGACGACGGTGCCCGCCACCATGGCCGGCACGGCGATCTTGATGAGGATCGGGACATCGTCCGCGTCAAACAGGACATCCAAAACGGACACGAACCAGTAGGCGGAGAGCACCGCCACGCCGGCGGCGACCACGATTGCCGCCGCCCAAGTCGCGACCTTCATGGCGCCATCCGGCCTGGGCGGCGCGACAGGTCATCCGCGAGCTCCTGGGTGCCGTAGCCCTCTTGCCGGACCCGCAGGTCGACGTAGACCAGCACACTGCCGGCGTAGAAGAAGGGAATCAGCAGGGCGGCGATCACTCCCAACCCAACCTCGACTACATTGACGCTGGCCAGGGAGACTATGACCAACACGATCCCCACCGGTATCGCTGCGGCAATGGCGAGCAGTGCGAAGACGACCCCTATGCCGAACAGCCTCCACCAGCTTCCGAGGGTCAGCTCCCGGCTCCGTTTGAGGGCGGATATTCCATCCCTGCCCTCGATGACGACGGCGGGAAGCGCGAAGAACCAGATCACCAACAGGTAGAAGAACAGGGGAATGCCGATCAGGATCAACATGAGGATGGCCGAGGCCACGAGCGCCACAGTCACGATTACGGTGACGACCGCCGTGGGGAGTAAGACCCCGAACGCGCGGGAGTAGCACGTCACGATGTCTGCCTTACGCCCCGTGAGCACCTGTCCGACGCAGAAGACGGCCGCGGCCCCGGACGGGATGCTGAGCAGGAAGGCGATGAGCGGCAGAAGAAGGTCGCCCGAATTGAAGGATACCGAAGCACCGTCGTCGAAGGAGTCGCCGGAGCCTAACGCGGCGCCCAGTATGTTCGGAATCTGTGGGATGAGCGCGATGGCAAAGAGCGGGAGAAACGCCTTGGCGTACGTGCTGACGCTCTCAGCGATCAGCTGACCGAGGTTGCGCGGAGGGATGTCCGATGGCTCCGGGGCGCCGTCAGGGTCTTCCGACTCGGCGGCATCCTTGAGGGGACGATAGGGCCCCATCTCCTGCCCATCCTCCTGCTGAGGCGCGCCGCACTCTCCGCAGAACCTGGTGTCGTCCGCGTTCTCGTGACCGCATCGTGAGCAGAACATCGCTCGCCTCGCTGGCCCCGACCGCATAGGAGGATGCGGCGGCGGCGTTCCCCGGGCCTGGGGTCATGATACACCAAGCCCCTCGGCAAAGTAACGGCGTGGTACTGGGTGGCGCCCTCTCTCGCGGGACATGCTCTTGTCTCATTCGTCGATGGCTATGCCTTTTGAGCCAGCGCGCCGATGCAGAACTCATTGCCTTCCGGGTCAGCCAGCTGACGCTGGTCGCTTCCGCGCTGGCAGGCGGCGCCTGCATCGACGACGCCGATGCGCTGCGCGCTGGTGGGACGGTCGGTGTTCTAGGCTGCGTGGTCAAGGCGCCATCCACCCTGGGGACCTTCCTGCGCAGCTTCCGGTGGGGGCATGTCCGTCAACTCGACCGCGTGAGCCGCCAGTTGTTGGCCCGGGCCTGGGCCGCTGGGGCCGGACCCGGCGACTCGCCCCTGACCATCGACCTGGACTCGACCACGCGGTAACTGGTCAGGTCGCTCTCCAGCGCAAGCTCTCCAAACAGCGCCCCGGCCCAGGCCGGACAGTCCGGCGGCAGTGCGTCGGTGGACAGTCTTTCCGGCTGGTCAGTCATGCCTTATAACCAGGTTAACCATAGATACCCAAGACGCAACATCCCATCTGTAATGCACACTCACACCTGAGATGCACCCTGGGCCAGATCGTAGGCCCGCACCGGCGCGACCGGAGCCTCAAAGGACTTCGCCCGGGCGCGGCGCGGGCCACCGCGTCCGTTCGGGCCGCTGCGCGAAGGTGAGAAGCCGATGGAACGGCGACGGCGGCGTGGCATAATTGCCGTCCGATTCCCACTCATGCTGACGCCGCTTCGTCCATTTCACACTCCGGCCCGGCCAGTCCACGGCCCACAGGTCCGACAGCGACGCGAACTTCCAGGGCTTGACCGCCCACAGGACCAGCACCAGGATCCTGACGAGATACTGCGGGCCGATGGCCCATTGCCCATGCGTCCAGTGACGGACGTGATCGTAGGCCGAAGTATGGTGCGGCATACCCAGCAGAGCGATCAAATGGCCCCTGCTTTCGACACCGAACCGCTCCATCAGGGCGCGCAGAAACGCCCCGCAGTCGCGGAGCGAGCCAAAAGGGAAGGTCACGCCGCTGGACGTCGAGGTTGGCAGGGTCAGAGAGAACGGGTTAGGGAGCTCGCGCCCCTCGACGAACTCGACGGACAGGTCCACCCAGGCGACTGACCGAAACCAGGCCGCGCGCCACCCCTCGGCCTGCCACAGCAAAAGCCGGATCATCCTGCGGAGCGTCGTCGTGTCCGGGCGGCTCTTCCGGTTCCGCCAGCTTCAGACGGCGGACCGGTGAACGCCCAGGACGGCGGCCGCCTGCGCGTGCGACTCGAAGCGCATCTGATTGAGCCACAGATTCACGGCGGCTTGGACGAGCTCGGGCTCCTCGAACGCCTTGCCGCGCCGGTGGTGGCCGTCTCTCATTCCGCGACGGACTCCATCATCGTGCCAAGCACCTCGGCCAGCAGCTCCAGGTCGGCCACGTGCCGCACCTGCTCCCACCGTGACGCCGACGCCGAGTATTCGGCGATGGCTGAGCGCATCCACGACGGGCTTTCCTCTGCCTGCGCCCACGCCGCCCACACGTCCGGCGGCTGCTCCTTCAAAATGCGGAGCGTCAGCATGACCTCCGCCTGCCGGTGGGCTATGGCGATGGTAGCCGCATCGCCCAGCTCTTCCAGCAGACCGCCGACCCAGGCCGGACAGTCCGGGTGGTTCTCCCACGTCGTCAAACTGTTCGCTTCGCGCGCTTCCAAATCCTGGCTTAATTAACCCGATCCCGATCCCTTCAACCGGTTCGCCGTCCGGCCCCAGCACTGCTCCAGTCAACGTGATCCGTCCGCGGCATAACTCATCCGGGGTGGCCGGTAGCCGCCCAGTGGCCTAACGCCCGCTTCCCTGGGATGCTGCGGCCTATTCCGTTGTTGTGTAGCACGCACCTTCGCTGTCAGCAATTCCCTCATCGCTCACGACTATTCCTCCGTCTCCCCCTTCTCCATGCGGTAGCCGACGCGGGGCTCGTTGAGGATGTATGTGGGGTTGTTGGCGTCGTCGCCCAGCTTGCGGCGGAGCTGCTTGGCGGCGGTGCGCACCCGCCGCGAGTCGCCGGAGCCCCGCAGGCCCCAGACCCGTTGCAGCAGCCGGTCGTAGGTCATCACGCGACCGGCGTTGGCCGATAGCTCGAAGAGCAGCCCGTACTCGATGGCCGTCAGCTGCACGGGACGCCCGGCCAGCGTCACGCGGCGCTCGGCGTAGAGCCATGTAGTCCCTGGTCGAGGTTGTTGCAACGTTGGTCCTGGGCAGATACGGGTACAACTCCATGTCGAGTCTAGGCGGTCGACCCTCGATCCTGCACAGCACCAGGTGCTTGACAGCATCGAAGCTCACAGCCCCGAGTCGAATGGCGTCTCGTACGGCGTCGTGGACTTCTTCCGGCTGGAAGTTCTCCATCAGTCTGGGCACCTGCACGAACTCCCTCTTTCCTCGCTTGCCCATCCGAGACTCCAGCAACCGCCGCAACACTCCGAACTCCTCGGGCAACTCCCATCCAACCAGCGGCGCCGCCTGATCCAATGCCCTCGTCTTCTTCTCAAGGAGCGGCAGGTAATGGAGAGGGTCGAAGACGAAGTCGTCTCGATCGTAGGACCGCCGATGGCGGGCGATGACTTCAGCGCCACAGCTGATCACAACCTCGTGTACATATCCGCGGACCAGAACGTCCCGATGACCGTAGGCCACCGGGACCGAATAGTCATTGGTCCGGTATCTGACCAGGGACAGAGAACTGACCCTCGTCGCGTGCTTGTCGCTGGCGTCGTACGGTACGGCCGGCAGAGGCAGCAGCTTCTCCAGGTCCCGCTCCAGCCGTTCTCCTATCGTCTCGTTGTGGCCGAGACGACGGAGTCGATCTTCGAACCGTCTGAGGCAGTGTTGCTCCAGATGAGCATTGAGGGCATCGAAGCTCTCGAACGATGGAATGGGCACCAGGAAGTTCCGGCGGACATAGCCGACCAGACCTTCTACTTTGCCCTTATCGTTCCCTTTGCCTGGACGGCCGAACCGGTCCTCGAACAGGTAGTGGGACTGAAGCTCGGAGAACACCCTGGTCCGCTGCCGGCGACCATCTCCCAGGATTCTGGCTACCGCGAGCGTGGTGTTGTCGTAGAGGATGCTCTGAGGCACTCCGCCCAGGAACGCGAAGGCGGAGACGTGTCCGTCGCAGAATGACTCCGTCGTCTCGGCGGGATACGCCTTCACATAGCACCCGTCGCTGTGAGGGAGGTCCAGGGCGAAGTAGTGGGCTTTGCGTTCCACTCCGCCGATGGTCACTCGAGCTTCGCCGTAGTCGCACTGGGCATGTCCCGGAGGGTGGGACAGAGGTAAGAACATCTCGCGGGTATGACGACGGCGTTCTCGAACGTAGTCTTTGACTATCGTGTACTTGCCGGGGAAGCCGTGTTCGTCTCTGAGCCGTTCGTAGATACGCTTGGCGGTGTGACGCTGCTTCTTCGGTGAGCTCAGATCCTGCTCCAGGATCTGGTCCATCACACCCTTATATGGATCGAGCTTCGGTCTGCGAGCCGGTCGTTGCCGTCGATACCCTGGGGGCACGGAGTACTCGAGCATCTTGCGCACCGTGTCCCGGTGTAGCCCGAACACTCGGGCCGCCTCTCGGACGCTCATCCCTTCGACGAAACAAGCCTTGCGAACACGGAGGTAAATACCCACCTTGTACATCCAATCCACCTTCAGTCAGGTTCGGTCGTTCCTGATTGAAGGCGACAGGCGGTACGCTTTTCAAGCGCCACATCTCAGCTCTTGAGCCGCCCTGCCGGTACATTATCTCTCCGCCATTCACACTCCGAGGAGTCGTCTTGTCTTTAATGCGCTTTCACTCCCTTCGTGGGGGAAACGAAGACGATGAAGACGGACACCAGGTGTGCTTTATGACTGCAAACGCATCCCCTATTGGATAGACCGGCGATTGACTGACCTTGCAGGACCTGAGTATGATGCCATCATCTCTTTCGGGCTGCCCTCTGAGCCTGAGAACTCCCAATATGGGAAATCCCGGGTAGATCTCATCGCCGACCTCGTGGTGATCGACTAGGAACTTGTAGCCTTGGCGGATGTTGCGCGACAGGCCGTATCCGAACGCACCGCCCGCGAGGTTCTCGTGCCATCCGCCCTCTATTATTGGTTGGCTGTTGGCAAAACCATCCACGATTATCCAGGCCGAACCAAATGCCGAAGTCGGCTGATGGCCGAGTTGCAACATCAAGGAGACAGCACAAATGGAAACTAGGACAGATCGGACGGGTGGGGTACTGGTCGTGAGAACTGGGGGCCGTCTCGACGGCGTCAACGCGCGCGAGTTCGAAGACGCCCTACAGGGCGTGATCGACGATAGCGACCGCGCCGTGATCCTCGATCTGGGACGACTCACGTACATAAGCAGCGCTGGCCTTCGTGTCATTCTGCTGGTTGCCAAAACGCTACAAAGACAGGACGGAAATCTTGCCGTCTGCTCGCTTTCGGGTCCGGTCCGCGAGGTCTTCGAGATCAGTGGCTTCGACAAGATCATCCAGACGCACGATTCGCAGGCGGAGGCCATCGCTGCGCTAACAGGCTGATAGGGCCGATAGTTCGCAGGAGTCCAGAAACGGGGCCATTCGGGCTGGACCAGCTTGGGAGACCTTCATGAAGATCTTGGGGAATCGATGCAACGAACACATAAGATTCTAGTCGTCGACGATGAGCCGGACCTCGAACCACTCATACTGCAGCGTATGCGACGCAGCATCCGGGCCGGTCGCTATGAGTTCGTCTTCGCGCAGAACGGCGTGGAGGCACTCGAGCGACTGCAGAGTGATGAGAGCATCGACATGGTGCTGTCAGACATTAACATGCCTCGGATGGACGGCCTCACGCTGCTCTCCCAGATACCTGATGTCGATCCCAACATCCGTTCCGTGATCATCTCGGCCTACGGCGACATGAAGAACATCCGCACCGCAATGAACCGGGGTGCGTTCGATTTCGTCACGAAGCCGATCGATTTCGACGACCTGCGGGTCACCATCGACCGGACTCTGCGCCACCTGACGGAGTGGCGCGAGGCGCTCTCATCGCGCGACAAGCTCGTCGCGTTACAGAACGAGCTCGACGTTGCCAGCAGGATGCAGCAGTCGATTCTCCCCACCCGGTTCCCCCAGGGACCTGAGTTTCAGGTGTTTGGGAACATGGAGCCGGCACGCAACGTCGGCGGCGACCTCTTCGATGTCCTGCGTCTGGAGAACGGCAGGATAGGCGTCGGCATCGCCGATGTCTCGGACAAGGGCGTACCGGCCGCACTCTTCTGAAGGGAGCGGCCATTGGCAACAGCGATCCTGGAGAGGTGCTGCACGAGGTCAACGACCTACTACACCAGGACAACGAAGCCTCAATGTTCGTCACCGTCGTGTACGCCGTGTATGAGCCGCCTACGGGAGAGCTGACCTACGCGAGCGGCGGGCATGACGCCCCACTCGTCGTCCACGCCGATGGAAGCTCGACGTCGCTGCCCCTGACCGGCGGGATTGCGCTCGGAGTAGTACCCGATTTTCCATTCCGACAGAAGACCGTAACCCTCTCGCCCGGCGACACCGTAGTTCTCTACACCGACGGGGTTACCGAGGCTGTGGATGGCACCGGTGAACAGTTCGGGATCGAGCGCCTGCGCGAGGTCTTCGCGGCGGCTCCGCCGAAGGACTCCCGGGAAGCCAACCGGGCGGTCTTCGATGCCGTACACTCCTTTGCCGGCGACACCCCGGTGTCCGATGACGTCACATGCCTAACGCTCCGGCGCAGCGAGCCCAGCACTTGAGCGCGAAGCTGTCCTTGAAGATCGACAATAGGCCCGCTCAACTGGAGCAGATCCCTGCTGCAGTTGAGGAGATCGGGCGGCAGGAGAGCTGGCCCTCAGGCCTCGTCTTCCGTGTGAACCTCGTACTCGAGGAGTTGGGACTCAACATTATCAGGCACGCCTACGACGACCGTCTCCACGAGATCGAGTTCACGGTGACCTCAGAACCGGACGCCGTCACCATAGAGGTCGCGGACGACGGCCGGCCGGCCGTTCGATCCACTAAATGACGCTCCCCCGGCTAACGTGACAGCGCCGCTCGGAGACCGGCCCCTGGGTGGGCTCGGCCTCCACCTCGTGCGTACGATGATGGACGAGATACACTACGAGCGAGAACGGGGCAGGAATCGTCTAACCCTGGTCTCCCGGAGGGTTGGATGAGGTGGACTCCCCGCCGCCGTCCGCTCCGCTGTTCGTGCTGGCGCTCCGAGGAGTCGTCGCTCTCGCGATAGTCGCAAGCCTCATGGGCTCAGTCGCCTGTAGTCGCACGGGCGACGACCAAGCGAACGAAGAAGGCGTGCCCGAGGTAACGGCGGCCTCAGAGGCTCCGGCGGTACGGCCGCAGACGCCCGGTGTCTCCGACCAGCGCATCGTCTTCGGCCAGTCGGCCGCCTTCAGCGGCCCCGCCCAGGAGCTTGGCAGGAACATGCGGCTCGGCATCGAGGCGGCGTTCCAGGAGGCGAACCGGCGCGGCGGCGTCCACGGCCGGAAGCTGGAGTTCTCCTCTCTGGATGACGCCTATGAGCCGGAGGCCGCCATCGCCAACACTCTTCGCCTGATCGAGGAGGAGGTGTTCGCCCTGATCGGCGCCGTCGGCACTCCGACGTCACGTTCCGCCACTCCCGTCGCGGCAGCCGCAGACGTTCCCTACATCGCTCCTTTCACCGGTGCCGCCTTTCTTAGAGACGCGGAGTGGGACAATGTGCTCAACCTGCGGGCCTCCTACTACCAGGAGACGGAGGAGATGGTCGCCCGTCTCACCGAGGATCTTGGTATCGAACGCATCGCCGTCATGTACCAGGACGACTCGTTCGGGCGCGCCGGGTACCGGGGCGTCCGGCTGGCCCTAGACCGGCGCGGCATGGAGCCGGTCGCGGTCGGCGTCTACCCGCGCAACACGACGGCGGTGAAGACCGGATTGCTCGACCTGCGCCAGGGAACACCCGAGGCCGTGATCATGATCGGCGCCTACCAGCCGGTCGCGGCCTTGATCGCCTGGGCACGGCATACCGGTCTCGACCCGGTCTTCATGACCGTCTCCTTCGTAGGCAGCAACGCACTGGCAAATGAGCTTGGCGCAGCCGGTGCAGGGGTCTTCGTCACTCAGGTCGTTCCCTTCCCGACCGACGATAGTCTCCCGGTCGTTGCCGCATATCTCAGCGCCCTGTCCGCCTACTCCCCCGACTCTGTCCCCGGCTTCGTCTCCTTCGAAGGCTATCTGGCCGGCCGCCTGGCCATAGCCGGTCTCGATGGCTGCGGACAAGAGGTCGACCGAACCTGCTTCCTCAACAGCCTGCGCAACGCCGATGTGGTCGACATCGACGGATTCGAGCTACGGTACGGCGAGGGCGACAATCAGGGCTCGGACGCCGTCTTCTTGACCGTTATCGGCAGTGACGGAAGCTACCATCCCGTCAACACACTGGGGACCCCGGAACCGTGAGCGAACGGCTGAGGCGTCTGCTTGCACGTCGATTCCGCATCTCCACCCAGCTCTACGTCGGGATAGGGGGTGGCGTCGCCCTGACCATAGCCGCCAGTCTGGTCGGCTGGTTCTCGTTCACCCGTGTGGGAGATACTCAGAGCCGTGTGAACGAGGGCAGCGTCCCCGAGCTGGCCGCCGCCTTCCGAGTCGCGGAGTACAGCGGCACCCTGGTGACCGCTGCGCCGAGCTTGACGGCCGCCGCGACGCTCGGGGAATTCGACCGCGTCTCAACAGGGATCGACGCCGACCAGAGGGCCTTCGAAGAGCAGCTGGCCGTTCTCGAGCTCAGAGACACGGACGACGAGCGGTTCAAGCGCATCCGCGGCCACGCCGATACGCTCATCTTCAACATCGAGGCCGTCAAGGACGATAGGTTTGAGCTCTTTAGGCTGACCGAGCGCAGCCAGGCCTTGCGCACGAAGCTTACGGAGCTGAGGGGCCGCTTGGATGGCATTGTGGTCCCGGCCATCGACGACCAGCTGTTCTATACGATGACCGGCTATCGAGATCTCGGCGATCCTCGCATGGCCCGGTCTGACCACTTTTCCGAGGATGAGTTTGCACGCTATCGCCACCTGGCAGAGCTGCAGGCGGACGCCAACATCGCGACGCAGCTGATGGCGAGCGCTCTTAGCCTCTCGGATGCCTCTTCAATCGAGCCGCTGCGGGAGCGTTTCGAGGCCGCCGCCGGCCGTATCGAGCGGAACCTGTCGGCTCTCGAAAAGTCCTCGCTGCGCGCCGAGCTCGCCCTGATCTTCGCCCGTCTGTTCGAACTGGGGCTTGAGGAGGGGAGCGGCTTCGATCTGCTTGCGAAGGAGCTGAGCCTGGCCGAGCATCAGCAGGGGCTGCTGGCGCGTAATCGCGACATCGCCGTCGACCTCGTGGGCGAGGTCGACGGCCTGGTTAGCGCGGCCAATGCTAGCGTGCGTGACGCGACTCGAGCCTCCACGCGGGCGATCCTGGCCGGGCGTATTCTCTTGTTGGCGATCAGTGCGGTCAGCATCGGCGGCGCTCTGCTCATCGCCTGGCTCTATGTAGGACGGGTACTGCTCAACCGTCTTCAGCGGCTGTCGGACCGGATGCGCCGGATGGCGGGCGGCGATCTCGAGGCCCAGGTCGAGATAGTCGGACGGGATGAGGTCGCCGACATGGCCGCAGCCCTCGAGGTGTTCCGTCGCCACGCCCTGGAGGTCCAGCGTCTGAACTTGGTGGAGAAGCTGGCGGAAGAGGTCCAGGGTAAGAACGATCAGCTCGAAAGCGTCTTGGCGGATCTGCACCGGGCGCAGGACCAGATCGTCATGCGCGAGAAGCTGGCGGCGCTCGGTGAGCTCACAGCCGGAGTGGCCCACGAGATCAGGAATCCACTGAACTTCGTCAAAAACTTTTCAGAGGTATCGGAGGAGCTCATCACCGAGCTTCAGGAGGTCATCGAAGGGGGAACGGAGAGGCTGAGCGAGGAGCAGCGCCAGCTCATCGAAAAGGTCCTGACGGACCTGTCCGATAACCTGACGCGCATCCGTTCCCACGGAGACCGTGCCGATCGGATCGTTCACTCTATGCTCATGATGGGCCGCCACTCAGGCGAGCCTCAGGTCACAGACATCAACAGCTTGCTCGATGAGCACGCTCGTCTGGCCTACCACAGCGCCCGGGCGACTGATCCGGACTTCCAGCTGGAGCTAAGGCAGGACCTCGACCCTGAGGTGGGTGAGCTAGAGGTCGTTCCGCAGGACCTCGGCCGCGTATTCTTGAACATAGTGGGGAACGCCTGCGACGCCACCGATGAGAAACGGCGCGCCGCCGCGGAGGAAGGGCAACGTGAGGGTTATGTCCCAACTGTGTGGCTCTTCACTCGGCGCGGAGAGGAACAGATCGAGATTCGCATTAGGGACAACGGGAACGGCATACCGTCCAAAGTCGCTGAAAAGATATTCAATCCCTTCTTCACAACCAAGCCGACCGACCGGGGCACGGGGCTCGGCCTCGCGATCTCGAGTGACATTGTACGCCAGCACGGAGGTGCCATCCGGGCCGACTCCGAGCCCGGCGAGTACACCGAGATGGTTGTCGAGCTCCCTTTGACGGCCCTCCCTGATGACGGAGGCAGCGGCTAGTCGGAGTCCGGCTCGAACCGGCCGACGAATACGGGGTGGTCCATCTCGACCTGGGAAACCCTGGCCAGGGAGACCGCTTCGGGCAGCACTATGCCGCCGGAGAACACCAGCTTCATGGCGTCCTCCACCGTGAGGTCAGTCTCCATGACGTCGTCTTCGAGGACGAGAGCCATGTTCCCGGACGTTGGATTGGGAATGGTCGGGATGTACACTATTACCAGTGACTCGGCCCTCTCAGTCGAGTGTACGCGGCCGGTCACGAAACCCATCGCCGCCATCCCCTCCCGAGGCCACTCCAGAAAGACGACCCTGCCGAAGTTCTGCTGCGAGGTGAAGACAGTTGCCGCCTGCTGAGCCACGCCGAATATCGTCCTGACGACGGGGATGCGGCTCAGCACCTCGCCTATGAAGTCCATTGTTCGCCGACCAAACCGCTTGGAGATCACGAGTCCGACCGTGTAGAAGACGACGATCAGGACCAACAACCCGATGCCCGTAAAGTCCCAGGGCTGACCGGATACGAACGCCAGCGGTCTTACGAAGCTGTCGGCCTGACCGACGACGAATAGGAAGACAACAACGGTGACCAGCAGCGGCACCAGCTCGATGAGCCCGGCCAGCGTCCTGCCCTGGACATGACTCTCGACCCGTTGCAGTAGGCTAGTCTGCTTCTTGTCTTCCACGTCGGGTCGAGGGCTGCTCGGGTTGTTCACGAAATGTGGACCTGATCGCTCCTTCTGGATGACCCACGGGTCATTGGCGGAGGGAAGTTGCCCGACCTCCGTATTGTATCATCGTAGGAGTGCAGAGGTTTGCCTGGATCAGAGGAGGTTAGAGGAGGTTAGGGGAATAGTACTTCTCGAGGACTGCCGCACCGTCCTGCAAGGGGGAGCGCTCCTGGACAGGAGGGCCTTAGTTCGGAACTTCGTGCAGGGGATCGACGTCGCTGGGGGCGAGGCCACAGCACATCTCCCGGCCTCGTCCAAGCACGGCAGCAGCTAGCTCGTTCCGCCGTATTTACGACTACTGCCGTCCCTTTGCCCAGCAACCAGGCCGCGGCAGCGGCCGCATTGAGACGATCGTCCGAGCTCTCCGTACTCAAGTCGTAACTCGACAGCCTGGCGCAGGCCGGTCTGAGGGTCCGATCACGTCACGCTGGAGGAAGTGAATGCTCCTTAAAACCGTTCCCTTATGTACCCATACAAGAAGTGTTCCATAGGGAACCTCATACCGTTGTGACGCGGTTTCAAGTGTGATCAGGTCCGTAGGCTCTGCCAGTGTCGCCTCTACCACTTTTTCTATTGTCTCCCGCGTGAGTCCTGTATCGCGCATCGCCTTGCGCCAATGCGGTTGTCCGATGTTCGTTGCCATCGCCCCACCTCGGTAGTGAGAGTGGAGCGGGTGAAGGGATTCGAACCCTCGACATTCTGCTTGGAAAGCAGACACCCTACCCCTCAGTTACACCGTAATTGATTAGCGGGATCGGCGTCGGTAGGGGGTTGTGGGATACTGAACAAATTTTTATACTTTGGCTATGTGTGAGGCCAAGGGTTCCCTCCCTCTGAGCGCGACGAGCTGATGGGGCTGGTCACGCAGTTGCAAGGGCAGGTTGCGCAGTTGACGGCAGCCAAGGAAGAGTTGCACAAGCAAGTCGCCGAGCTCAAGCGAGCAGGAAAGCGCCAGGCGGCTCCGTTCTCCAAGGGTGGGCGAAGCAGCAGACCCAAGCGTCCCGGCCGCAAGCCGGGTATGGGGTCGTTCAGCTACCGAAAGTCGCCGTCTCCCGATGAAGTCACCGAGCCGCTTGTAGAGGTGGCGGTGGCTGAGGACACCTGCCCCGGATGTGGAGGCAAACTCGAGCATGAGGGAGTGCGGGTTGTCTACGCGACCGACATTCCTCCGATTCCCAGACCCCAGGTGACGGGGTACCGGGTGCAGATATGTCGGTGCCGGTCCTGCGGTAAGCAGGTCCGAGGGCGGCATCCCGATGTTGCGCCGGACCAGTACGGGGCCAGCGCGCACCGGGTAGGGAGACGAGTGATGGCGGCGGCCCACGTGCTCCACTATGGAGTGGGCGTTCCGGTACGGAAGGTCCCCGCTGTGCTCAGAGCGCTGACTGGTGTGGAGCTGAGCCAGGGGGCGATCAGCCAAGACGCGCTGCGACGTGCCAGGGGTGCAGTGGGGGATGCCTACCATAAGCTGCGGGGTTCGGTGCGTGCCAGTCCACTCGTCCACACCGGCGACACGGGATGGCGAGTGGACGGCGGGCCTGCTTTTCTGATGGCGTTCGAAACGGATGAGGCTACGGTGTACCAGGTTCGTGCTCGTCACCGCAACGAAGAGGTACGTGAGGTGGTGCCCTCGGACTAGGGGGGGGTGATGGTAACGGATCGAGGACGGAGCTACGATGCTCAGGCTCTGTCGGGGGTGAAGCAGCAGAAATGTCTGGCCCACGTGCTGCGCTCGATCAGTGAGGTGGTCCAGACCAAGAGAGGGAGAGGTCGCAGCTTCGGCAATCGTCTGAGCCGCCTGCTCAGAGAAGCGATGGAGCTCCGGCAGGCATATCACCGAGGAGAGGCGGCGGACTTTGCCGCCGAGGCCGAGCGGCTGAGACGAGAGGCGACCTATCATCTCCGCGACCGTCCCATGTCAGATGCGGACAACTGGAGGCTGCAGAACGAACTCGGTTGGCACCATGACCGGGGCAACCTGCTGCGTTTCCTGGATGATCCAAGCATTGCGCCGACCAACAACCGTGCTGAGAGAGCGCTCCGCCCGGCAGTGATCGCGCGGAAGGTATCGCACTGCTCGAAGAACGTCGGTGGTGCGGATGCCTTCTCCGCCTTCACCAGCGTAATCAGGACCCTGGCTCGCAATGGCGGCGATCACTCGCTGGTCAACGGGCTCTGCGGTGTGTTCAGCGGTGCTCCGGTCCCCACTCCTTCCTTCTGAACCCCTCCTCGCACTCCGCTCCGCTAATCAATTACGACAGAACCGTCTTCTCGATGTGGCTGGGGAGGCTGTGAGGCTTCAAGGTCACGTCCCGTCAAGTGGTGTGAGAGCGTCACCCTCGCTGTTTGATCAGGCTGGCCCCTGCGGGCAGCATCAGTTATGTCTCCATGCGCGGGGCTGATTGCCGACATCGACGGCAAGAGCGGGCAGATAACGGCGGGCGACCTGCCACTCGTCGTGCTGCTCGGCGAGGGCCGCGCCGATGAGCCGCCGGACTGCAGCCCAGTTCGGGAAGATGCCCACGACGTCGGTGCGCCGCCGCATCTCCTTGTTGAGGCGCTCCTAGGGATTGTTCGACCAGACCTGCGTCCAATGCGCCACGGGGAACGCGGTGAAGGCGAGGACCTCTGGCCCCGCCTCTTCCAGCATCACGGCGGCCTGGGGGAAGCGTTCGTCGAGCATGCCCACCATGCGGCTGTGCTGTGCGTGGACCTCCTCAGGAGAGGGCTGCCGGTAGATCGTCCAGACCATGGTCGATGGTCACCACCCAGGGCTGGGCGCGGCGGGGGACTTTGGAGAGCAGGTTGGTCATGAAGTGGGTTCTGCAGCGCTGCCACGAGGCCCCAGCGAAGACCGTGGCGATGGCGTCCTTCAGCCCCTGATGGACGTCGGAGGTCACCAACTGGACCCCGCTGAAGCCTCGCGCCGTCAGTGAACGCAGTAACGCGAGCCAGAACGCGCCATCCTCACTCGTCCCCACGTCGATGCCGAGCACTTCGCGCTTGACCCCGGTGGCAGCCACGACGTTGACGTTGACGGCCCGCCTATCCTCGCGGACCTTTTGGATCAGCGTCCAGCCACAGGTAGGGATACGGTCCGGCGTCCAACGGCCTCCCGAGGAACGACTCGACGACGCCGTCGAGCTCCTGGCAGATGCGGGAGATCTGGCTCTTGGAGATGCCCTCGCAGCCGAGGGCCTGGCACCAGGTCCTCTGTGAATGGCGGAGAGATAATGTACCGGCAGGGCGGCTCAAGAGCTGAGATGTGGCGCTTGAAAAGCGTACCGCCTGTCGCCTTCAATCAGGAACGACCGAACCTGACTGAAGGTGGATTGGATGTACAAGGTGGGTATTTACCTCCGTGTTCGCAAGGCTTGTTTCGTCGAAGGGATGAGCGTCCGAGAGGCGGCCCGAGTGTTCGGGCTACACCGGGACACGGTGCGCAAGATGCTCGAGTACTCCGTGCCCCCAGGGTATCGACGGCAACGACCGGCTCGCAGACCGAAGCTCGATCCATATAAGGGTGTGATGGACCAGATCCTGGAGCAGGATCTGAGCTCACCGAAGAAGCAGCGTCACACCGCCAAGCGTATCTACGAACGGCTCAGAGACGAACACGGCTTCCCCGGCAAGTACACGATAGTCAAAGACTACGTTCGGGAACGCCGTCGTCATACCCGCGAGATGTTCTTACCTCTGTCCCACCCTCCGGGACATGCCCAGTGCGACTACGGCGAAGCTCGAGTGATCATCGGCGGAGTGGAACGCAAAGCCCACTACTTCGCCCTGGACCTCCCTCACAGCGACGGGTGCTATGTGAAGGCGTATCCCGCCGAGACGACGGAGTCATTCTGCGACGGACACGTCTCCGCCTTCGCGTTCCTGGGCGGAGTGCCTCAGAGCATCCTCTACGACAACACCACGCTCGCGGTAGCCAGAATCCTGGGAGATGGTCGCCGGCAGCGGACCAGGGTGTTCTCCGAGCTTCAGTCCCACTACCTGTTCGAGGACCGGTTCGGCCGTCCAGGCAAAGGGAACGATAAGGGCAAAGTAGAAGGTCTGGTCGGCTATGTCCGCCGGAACTTCCTGGTGCCCATTCCATCGTTCGAGAGCTTCGATGCCCTCAATGCTCATCTGGAGCAACACTGCCTCAGACGGTTCGAAGATCGACTCCGCGGCCACAACGAGACGATAGGAGAACGGCTGGAGCGGGACCTGGAGAAGCTGCTGCCTCTGCTGGCCGTACCGTACGACGCCAGCGACAAGCACGCGACGAGGGTCAGTTCTCTGTCCCTGGTCAGATACCGGACCAATGACTATTCGGTCCCGGTGGCCTACGGTCATCGGGACGTTCTGGTCCGCGGATATGTACACGAGGTTGTGATCAGCTATGGCGCTGAAGTCATCGCCCGCCATCGGCGGTCCTACGATCGAGACGACTTCGTCTTCGACCCTCTCCATTACCTGCCGCTCCTTGAGAAGAAGACGAGGGCATTGGATCAGGCGGCGCCGCTGGTTGGATGGGAGTTGCCCGAGGAGTTCGGAGTGTTGCGGCGGTTGCTGGAGTCTCGGATGGGCAAGCGAGGAAAGAGGGAGTTCGTGCAGGTGCTCAGACTGATGGAGACCTTCCAGCCGGAAGAAGTCCACGACGCCGTACGAGACGCCATTCGACTCGGGGCTGTGAGCTTCGATGCTGTCAAGCACCTGGTGCTGTGCAGGATCGAGGGTCGACCGCCTAGACTCGACATGGAGTTGTACCCGTATCTGCCCAGGACCAACGTTGCAACAACCTCGACCAGGGACTACATGGCTCTCCTGGCGGGGAGCCGGTCATGACCAACAAGTCCACGATGTTGCTCGAACACAACCTCAAGCAACTCAAGCTCCCCACGTTCCTGAGGGAGTACGACAAGCTGGCATCCCAGTGTGCCAGTGAGGGAGCTGACCATCCGGACTACCTGCTGCGACTATCGGAGTTGGAGCTGATCGACCGTCACCATCGCATGGTGGAACGTCGGATCAAAGCAGCCCGCTTCCCGACGACCAAGAGTCTCGACACCTTCGACTTCCTGTCTATGCCGTCCCTGAACAAGGCTCTGGTTCTGGAGCTGGCACGATGCGAGTACATCGAGCGCCCCCACAACGTCATCGCTCTCGGCAACAGTGGCACCGGCAAGACCCATATCGCCCTCGGTCTCGGTCTGGCTGCGTGTCAGAGGGGACTGTCCGTGGGCTTCACCACCGCCGCTGCTCTGGTTCACGAGCTGATCGAGGCCAGGGACGAACGGCGTCTGCTCAACCTGCAGAGAAGGCTCGCACGACTCAAGCAGTCCCGTCTCTACACCATGCCCTACGGAAAGCAGAAGGACAGCACGGTGAAGATAGGTTCCCTGGAGTTGCTGCAAGCCTCCACAGCCTTAACCTTGTTCAATACCTCGACCCAGCTCTGCGCACCGGCAGCGCGGGCGAGGAGACTGCCGCCCAGATCAACGTGGATATCCCGGATGCGAACTTTGACCTGGTGATAATGAATCCCCCCTTCACCAGGGCAACCAACCATGAAGGTGCCCATGCGGATATCACCAACCCCGCCTTCGCCGCGTTTGATGCGACGCCTGCTGACCAAACGGAGATGGGAGACCGGATCAACCAGTTAGGGAAAGACTCCTGCTACCACGGCAACGCTGGAATCGCTTCAGCATTCGCTGCGCTGGCCCACAAGAAGCTCAAGGCTGGTGGAGTCCTTGCCCTGGTCTTGCCCCTGTCGGCAGCTGCGGGCCTATCCTGGCAAGGGTTCAGGGGGACTCTGGCCAAGAACTATACCGACCTTACCGTGTTGAGCATCGCGGCTACGGACAACGACCACCTGTCGTTCTCGGCCGATACGGGCATGGCTGAGTGTCTGGTTATAGCCCGTAAGCTCAAGCAAGCCGAGACGACAACAGGACGCGGGCACTTCGTATCCCTGGGCCGCCGCGCCCAAGGGTTTGCCCATGCCGGTTCGCTGGCAATGAACGTCTCCGATCCCGAGCGGGCGAGACGGGTTGAGGATGGGCCTTATGGCGGCACTGCTTTGATGATCGGTGACGAGCTGGCCGGCGAAAGCATGACCGTCCCGGTCCAGACGGACGGGGCATCATGGGGTGCGGTCCGTCTGTACGACTTGTCGCTGGCTCAGTCAGCTTTCGCATTGGCCCAATCCAAGCTATGGCTTCCCGGCAGCCACTCGGCGTTGGACGTGAAAGTGGCTCCGTTGGACAGAATCGCCACACTGGGCATGGTCCATCGAGATATCACGGGTCCTCGACCTCGAGGCCCCTTCGACAAGATCGCCCCAACTCCTACAGCTACCTACCCGTCCCTATGGAACCACGATGCGAAGAACGAAACCCGGATGGTCTGCGAATCTGATTCTCAGCTCAGAGTCAGGTCGGGGATGGAGGAGAAAGCCGCCGCTGCTTGGGCTACGGCCAGCCGTACTCACATCAACCTCGATTTCAGGTTCAACTCTCAGCCATTGACTGCCGCCTTCACTGAGCGGGAGAGCATGGGTGGCAGAGGGTGGCCCAACGTAAGGTTTCCAGACAGCCGGTTCGATTACGCGTTCACGCTGTGGTCTAACTCTACGCTCGGGCTGCTGCTGTATTGGTGGCACTCAAACCGGCAACACAGTGGTCGAGGCACCACTACTATCAGAAACGTTGAATCACTGCCCGTCCTTGACCTCCGCGCCCTCAAAGAGGAGCAGCTGCGGACCTCTGAGGCCATTTTCAACGAACTCAGGGACATGGAGTTGAAGCCCGCCTACGTCGCGGACGCCGACCCCAACCGTGCTCTTCTGGACCGACGAGTGGTCTGTGAGCTCTTCGGCTTCGAGGAGGAGACCTACGTTGCCGTGCGCCGCTTGACCGCCAAGTGGTGCGCAGAGCCGTCGGTACATGGCGGCAAGGCACGTCCAAAGTCCACTCAGCTTGTAATCTAATCCTCGACTCCGCTGAGTGGACCCGGACTTGACGCTCTCCCACGCGCTGGCGCTGTCATGTGATGGTTGCCCACCGCGCCGGTAAATCGCTACGCTCGATGTATGGCTCTCTCCGACCGACAGCTACTCGACGCCCTCAGCCGGACGCCCTTCGTCGACTCGACGGAGCTGGCGGGCATCCTCGGCGAGCCTCACGCGACCGTCCACCGCTCCCTGGCCGACTTGCTGGCCGACGGCTGTCAAGGGCGGTGTGAAAACGTACCAGCGGGGCGGAGCAAAACTGTACCACTGAACGCCGTAGAATGGGCATCAAGGTTCGTGGGGCGTTGGAGATCAGGGTCAGTCAGATAGCTGGCGGCCAGAAGTCTTCTTGCTGTGCTTGAGTCGGTAGCTGTCCCCGTTCATCTCCAGGATGTCGACATGGTGGGTGAGGCGGTCGAGGAGAGCTCCGGTCAGCCGTTCAGAGCCGAACACCTCGGTCCACTCGACGAAGGGCTCACTTGGAGGTCACCAGGACCGATCCACGCTCGTAACGCTGGCTGAACACCTCGAAGAGCAGCTCGGCGCCAGTCTTGGACAAGGGCACGAAGCCCAGTTCGTCGATGATCAGAAGCTTGAGTCGTGCGAGCCTTCTCTGCAGGTTGAGCAGACGCCGTTCGTCCCTGGCCTCGATCAGCTCGTGAACCAGAGCAGCGGCGGTGGTGAAGCCCACGGACAGTCCCCTCTGACACGCAGCCAGACCGAGACCGAGGGCGATATGGGTCTTGCCGGTGCCACTGTTGCCGAGAGCGATGACGTTGTGGGGGCGCTCGATGTACTCGCATCGTGCCAGCTCCAGAACCAGAGCCTCGTTCAGGGACGGCATAGACAGGAAGTCGAAGGTGTCGAGACTCTTGGTCGTCGGGAAGCGGGCTGCTTTGATCCGACGTTCCACCATGCGATGGTGACGGTCGATCAGCTCCAACTCCGATAGTCGCAGCAGGTAGTCCGGATGGTCAGCTCCCTCACTGGCACACTGGGATGCCAGCTTGTCGTACTCCCTCAGGAACGTGGGGAGCTTGAGTTGCTTGAGGTTGTGTTCGAGCAACATCGTGGACTTGTTGGTCATGACCGGCTCCCCGCCAGGAGAGCCATGTAGTCCCTGGTCGAGGTTGTTGCAACGTTGGTCCTGGGCAGATACGGGTACAACTCCATGTCGAGTCTAGGCGGTCGACCCTCGATCCTGCACAGCACCAGGTGCTTGACAGCATCGAAGCTCACAGCCCCGAGTCGAATGGCGTCTCGTACGGCGTCGTGGACTTCTTCCGGCTGGAAGGTCTCCATCAGTCTGAGCACCTGCACGAACTCCCTCTTTCCTCGCTTGCCCATCCGAGACTCCAGCAACCGCCGCAACACTCCGAACTCCTCGGGCAACTCCCATCCAACCAGCGGCGCCGCCTGATCCAATGCCCTCGTCTTCTTCTCAAGGAGCGGCAGGTAATGGAGAGGGTCGAAGACGAAGTCGTCTCGATCGTAGGACCGCCGATGGCGGGCGATGACTTCAGCGCCACAGCTGATCACAACCTCGTGTACATATCCGCGGACCAGAACGTCCCGATGACCGTAGGCCACCGGGACCGAATAGTCATTGGTCCGGTATCTGACCAGGGACAGAGAACTGACCCTCGTCGCGTGCTTGTCGCTGGCGTCGTACGGTACGGCCGGCAGAGGCAGCAGCTTCTCTAGGTCCCGCTCCAGCCGTTCTCCTATCGTCTCGTTGTGGCCGAGACGACGGAGTCGATCTTCGAACCGTCTGAGGCAGTGTTGCTCCAGATGAGCATTGAGGGCATCGAAGCTCTCGAACGATGGAATGGGCACCAGGAAGTTCCGGCGGACATAGCCGACCAGACCTTCTACTTTGCCCTTATCGTTCCCTTTGCCTGGACGGCCGAACCGGTCCTCGAACAGGTAGTGGGACTGAAGCTCGGAGAACACCCTGGTCCGCTGCCGGCGACCATCTCCCAGGATTCTGGCTACCGCGAGCGTGGTGTTGTCGTAGAGGATGCTCTGAGGCACTCCGCCCAGGAACGCGAAGGCGGAGACGTGTCCGTCGCAGAATGACTCCGTCGTCTCGGCGGGATACGCCTTCACATAGCACCCGTCGCTGTGAGGGAGGTCCAGGGCGAAGTAGTGGGCTTTGCGTTCCACTCCGCCGATGGTCACTCGAGCTTCGCCGTAGTCGCACTGGGCATGTCCCGGAGGGTGGGACAGAGGTAAGAACATCTCGCGGGTATGACGACGGCGTTCTCGAACGTAGTCTTTGACTATCGTGTACTTGCCGGGGAAGCCGTGTTCGTCTCTGAGCCGTTCGTAGATACGCTTGGCGGTGTGACGCTGCTTCTTCGGTGAGCTCAGATCCTGCTCCAGGATCTGGTCCATCACACCCTTATATGGATCGAGCTTCGGTCTGCGAGCCGGTCGTTGCCGTCGATACCCTGGGGGCACGGAGTACTCGAGCATCTTGCGCACCGTGTCCCGGTGTAGCCCGAACACTCGGGCCGCCTCTCGGACGCTCATCCCTTCGACGAAACAAGCCTTGCGAACACGGAGGTAAATACCCACCTTGTACATCCAATCCACCTTCAGTCAGGTTCGGTCGTTCCTGATTGAAGGCGACAGGCGGTACGCTTTTCAAGCGCCACATCTCAGCTCTTGAGCCGCCCTGCCGGTACATTATCTCTCCGCCATTCACAAACGTAGTTACAGGCTGCGGATTGCCGGTCCGCTGCTTCAGCGGCTCCTCAACAGACCGGTATGTGCTATGCGCTCGGTGACAAGACACCGGCTGGGTGCCTGATGATCTCGAACGGATTCAGTGCGTCAATCTTGCAGTCTTTGAAGATGAGCTCCGCTTCCGACTTGACCCTCCCATAGACGGGATGAGCGTCCGTCCAGAGGGGGTGACGCACGATGCTCACTCGGTTGAATCCCTCCCGCCAGTACACTTGGAGCCCGCCAATCTCTGTCGCCTGCCTGTATCCTAGGTTCTCCAGTATCACGGGAATCGGTGCATGAGGTTACGTCAATAGGTGTGTAAACGACATCAGGCGGCGACCTTCTCAGCCGTTGATTCAATGGCGATTCCATCCGCATACTGTGCACCGAGATAGACGTCTTCGATCAACTCAGGGGCCTTCAGACGCCTGAAGCGCTGTTCGGCGACCATCAACATTTTCCAGATCACCGCTATCGCCCGATCGACCCTCTTGTAGCGCTTGGCGGCATCGGTCCGAAGCCTGAGGGCCGCGAAGGGTGATTCTACCGGGTTCGTCGTGCGAAGGTGCCCCCAGTGCTCCTTTGGGAAGTCATAGAAGGTGATCATGCGGTCCCAGTCCCGCTCCAAGGCCTCTGAGGCCGCCTCGTAGGAATGGTCGCCGCACCACCTGGTGAACACCGTCCTGAGCCGCTCAGCCTCTGTCCGAGTCTGGGCGTAGGGGATAGTACGCAGCATGAGCTTGGCCTGGTCCTGTTGTCGCTTTGGAAGCTTGGCGAGCACGTTTACGATCTTGTGGTTCCAGCAGCGTTGCTCTGCCGCCTGCGGATAGACGTTGCGCAGAGCTCCCCAGATGCCCAGGTGTCCGTCTCCAACCACCAGCCTCGGGCAGCTCAAGCCCCGGCGCTTGATGTCCCTGAGCACCTCGGACCAGTTCTCTGTGGACTCCCTGTATCCGGGAACAGCGCTCACCACCACCTTGCTCCCGTCGCTCAGGGCCGCCATCACCACCAGTACCGCCGCCTTCTCCTTCTCAAGACCAGCCTTGACGTAGACTCCATCCACCCACATGTAGACCACTTCCAGGTCATCGAGGGGCCGGCTGCGCCATTGGGCAAGCTCATCGTTCCACTTGGACTTCAACCGGGCCACCGTGCTCGCCGATACCGGTGCGTCCTCTCCCAGCAGCCCCCGCAAAGCCAGATCGAAGTCGCCTTCGGATAGACCGTGCAGGTACAGCTCGGGGATCAACTCAGCAACCTTCCTGGTCCTGTTGACGAACAGCGGCAGCAGCCGGCTCTCGAACTGCTCCTCGGTATCGCGGACTCGTGGCCGCCTAAGCTGTATCGTGCCCGAACTCAGCGTAAGCCTCCGGGCTCTGCCGTATCCGTTCCGATAGCCGGTATCTGAGTCCGAGTCGGACCTGAGCGCCGACTTCGCCCTTCCCAGAAACGCCGTCACCTCCTCCTCCAGCAACTCTTGGACCAGCCTCTGGACCTGGCTTCGCACCCAATCCTCCAACTGCTCCCACTCCGGCCTTGACTCCGACCTACTCTCAGTGCTTTCCTTCCTCATGGGCGGTGTATCTCCTCTCTTGGGCCTTGAGCCCGTCTTGTTCAGAGAGAGGGTACACCGCCTGACCGTTTACACACTTTTTGAGGGTACCTCGTTGCACGAAGTGTCGCACTCTTCACCGTGGAGGCTGACCGTCCATTGTTGGGCGCTACTCCCTTCTTTGCTTATATCCCCCTCGCGCAGCAGCCTTTCGAAGTTTTCCGGCTGACCCAGCCACCGGCAGTAACCGGCACCGTTCTGGAGGGTGTCGGACAGGAAAGCCTGGCCTGCGACGCTCCCATCCGGTTCGCGAGTAGGACGGAACCCGGCGTTGAACTCCAGCGTATCTACGTCCATCAGTGCCGAGGCCGAGCTCCGCAGAAAGGACGCGAAAGAGTACCATGCAGCCCTACCGACCGCACTCCGCGGGTCGGCAAACACTCCGACAGGCCAGTTCTGTATGCCAGCCAACAACACGTCGGTGCGCCGGCGGGATAGCAGGGCTATTGAGCGACTAACTCCCGAAACGGATACGGGGCTGCCTGTCCTAGGCTTGATTGCGTAAGCGCCCGGGCCTTTCTGATACCCAGGGAGCGTTGCTGTTTGAAATGTAAACCCCCCGGCGCCGTTATTGTCGTTGATGGCGAGAATGTCATCACTGAAAGACAGCACATCGCAGTTGCCAATATAATTTCCGCCCCCTTCATTAACTCCCCAGGTAAGAGTAGGCAGGGTCGACCTGGGAGTCCATTCGAAGATGCCGGTGTAGTCCTCTGGTTGAAAATCTGTGAAGAATCCAGTTGGTTCCCTCGCATCTATGGGCGTAGCCCCGCCGGTTCCGCAAACATCGCAGGGTTGTACATCAGTCATGTCCTTCCGATACTGAACGCTCTTGCAACTGTCGCAAAGGGCCAACGGTCTGGGGTTATCATCGGGCAAAGGAGGTTTGAATCCATTGTCTAACTGCACTTTACGCCCCAAGGGATAAAGGGCTGCCACACCTAAAGCTGTATGGACCGCCTTGTCCTTTACGATTTGAGAGCCGGGTGCGAACTGGGAAATTGCGATATCCAGCCCCCTGTCCACAGTCCCGCTTAGCGGCGGCCACGGGTTCGGCGCGTATCGACTGCGCGTAAACAACATGCGAGTGTCCGTAGGGAACCCAAACATGGGCAACAGGCCCGCATGGGCCAAACGCTCGCTAAGGGCTTCTTGGTGATAATTCAAATCGTTTGTAACCCTGGAAATATCGTCAAGTAGAGGTCCCTTAGCGTACGCCAGCATATTCTCGCAGAAATCAGTGCCATCAGGGCTAGCCCAGTTTGTCCCTACACGTAGTGCGTCAAGGATGCGTCGGATGGAAGCTTCGTTACTTGGGAAGTTCAACCAGGCTTTTACTTTTTGGGCTCGCCCGGCCCAGTCTGCCGCCATGCCGAACTCCCCGTGGATGCTGTCATGGAACTTGTCGCTCCCACCTGTGCCAAGGTGGATAAAGGCCAGCCGCAGCAATTCCTTCACGAATACGCGTTTGAGAATCGTATCGCTCGACACATCGACGTAGGGAGTAGGAGGTGGGTCGCCAGTTATCAACTCCGGCCGATGGTAGTAGTAATCATCGTGGCTCCGGCCCCGGCAGAAAGTGACTGCCAATGAGACACCAGCGCCACGCCGTCCGGCTCGCCCCACCCGCTGCTGGTAATTGAAGCGCCGTGGCGGCATGTTGGCCATCATCACCGCTTCCAGGCCACCAATATCGACGCCTGCCTCCATGGTCGTCGTGACGCTTAGCAGGTCCACCCCGTTGACGCGCTTCAAGCCCTTTTCGTCGCCGATGAACACTTCCTGAAACCAGCGCTGACGTTTGGGGCGGTCGCCGTCATCGGTCTGACCAGTCAATTCCTCGCATCGCAGGCGAAACGCGTCGCCTGACTCTTCAGCTAAGTAGATGTAGTAATCGAAGCTCTCCCGAGTGGTATCCGGCTTGAGCATAACGTCCTGACAATCTGGACACACGGACACACGGTCCGTTGGATGCAGGTAGAAGGCGCTGCACCTCGGGCACCGTAATCCATCAGGTTGGCCCTGCCCGTTTTTCGTGGTCGCTCGCGTGATGTAGAGGTTTTCCGGAGAGACCCCGAGAGTGTTGCCGTCCACTACTCCGATCTTCGACGTCCGTAACACATCTAGGACCTCGTCCTCCGAAACGCTGGCGCATTCTAGGAAGTTACGGACTCTTCTCGGCAATTCGATTCCTGATTGTGGAATTGTGTCTGCGCCGAAGAAGTGGGCTTGACCTGGGTAGCGCCTGCGTACACCCAAGTGACGGATGATCGACTCGATGGCGTGAACTACACTATCGTCCACTCCAACATTGGGCCTGAATGTGGCCCATCCTGCTCCGAGACCTTCCAGTGTTCTTGTAGTGTGTTGAAAGAGCGTGAACATCAACTCACTGGTCAGCGAACTATCTATCATTCCCAAGAGACGGTGTGCCTGAGGCGGGAGTTGCAACTTCTCTTGAGGGAAGTTGCCAGTCCAGTCGTAACACTCGTGCCACTTGTAGGAAACCCCGTCCGCTGAGTATCCAGACAGCTTGTAGCCATTTCCTCCGGGGTTGAATCCTAACTCGAGGAACCCCTGCTTCACTTTATTCCTAATGACGGCCAGAGGTACGCGGCCTGGGTAGTCTTGTATCATGCCCAATAGCATATCTCGCGCCGCTAAATCCCTACTGGCCCTACCCGAAACCCACCGGAATAGCTCATTTTCAAGCCTAGGGTCAAATTGAAAAGCCAGTTTCTCGTCCTGTGTTCTGGCAGCTCTTGAAAGTGCTGCTGCAATCTTATTGTTGACCTGAAGAATTCTGTCCATCCCGTCGTCCGACAAATCCATCACGGACCTTAGAACAGCCTCGAATGCATCCCAATATTCATCCAGTGCCTTGAGCAGCAAAATCCGCACCATGTCTCGGTAGTGGTCCTGCTCCATGCCTGATGCCAGCTTGGCAGCGTCCTGTCGACTGTCGGTGAAAGTGAGCAACTTGCGGCCGGGCTTGCTGCCCTGCTTCAGCGGCATTTCGCGTGCAAGGGCACCCGCGACGACCTGGCATGCCTTCTGAAATCCAGTGCGGTGTAGACGCAGCGGTGTGTCATACTGCCGCCGGCGGTAGTCTGCGTCGCAGCGTGGACACTTGGGCGGGAGGCCATCTTGTTGGTCAGCCTCTTGGCCGTCTATCGAGTAGACCCAACCATTCGTTGCCCCGGAATGAGAACCGGTGGAACTGCGGACAAGTCGCCCTGACTTAACATCCAGCTTGGCGCGGTGCCATCTCCTATTAATCTTGTTGTAAGCGAACTCCAGGTCTTCCGGCTCTCCATTCGGTTCATCCTTGCCCAAAGGCCAGAACACCGCATATTCTCCGTATTTCCGATCGGTCGACGTCTGACCGGGCATATTCGCAATGTTAGGCAGATCCGCCGTAAGAATCTCAACCGGTTGGCCAGACACATCGGCTCTGCTACGATAGCCCCCGAGCAGAATGTCTCCGCACACCTCGCACACCAGTAGATCCAATACCCGACCGCCGCAGGTACATGTTATCCGGTGCTGGGTATGCAACGCGCCCACGGGACCGGCAGAATTTTCACCAGGTAGCAGGGACTCTTGGTGTAGTTGCCTATCGCAGTCTGGATTGACACACACCCACATATTCTGCACGTTGTGAAAAAAGAAGTGCCCCCTCACTGGCTGCGGCGAAGTGTTGTCCGCCTCTTTACGGCTTGTTCCCAGGGCCAACAGAAGGCCCCGCATGGCATCCGACGCCGTATTACTGGTGTCGGTTCCGCCGAAAAGCACCCGGTCTAGTTTGGATACTCTGGTGGCGCGAATCTTGCCGCTAGCGGCTATGCAAGCATCGCGGATAGCGTCGTCGGCCCCTACTTCCAACAGCGCCGTCGCCAACTCGTGCACTGGGTCTGTCCCTACCTTCGTTCCATGTCCCAGAGCCTTCGAGAGTTCGGACATCGCCTCCTTCCCGACGGGCGGTTCCAGGACTGGGGGTTCCATGCGGCTGAGCACATCGGGTTGGACTTTCTGGGCAAACGCCTTGAAGGCGGGCTGGTACCCGCGCATGGAATTGCGGGAACCTGTCTTAGGAGGCTGCTGGCTTTCCGTTATAATCTCGAAATTGTCCCGCCCAAAGAATTCGCGCAGGAACTTCCGCGATTCAGCGGTGTCGTCAATACTTGCCGACGTTGAGAGCAGAACCAATTGTTCGGAGTCAGCAGAGATTCCTAAGCGGTCCAACAACAAACGCAGAATGTAGGCGACCTCCGTGCCCGGCGTCCCCCGATAGGAATGAAGTTCGTCTACAATCAGGAAAAACTTGTTGGCTTGGTTTGACTTGAGCCAAGCTCTTGTCTTTTCGAACATACCAGCTTCCACCTGCCGCATCAGCATAATGTTCAGCATGTGGTAGTTGGTGATGAGGATATCGGGGGGCGTTTCCTGCATATCCCAGCGTGACCACATCTCCCCGCCGTCGACGTTCGGGAAGTAGTAGCGCACCTCCGGCGGCAGATCGTCGTCTGCCCTCACAGCAGCACTCTCAGCAGACGAATCACGCAGTCGCTCCCTGAGCCTTCGGAGGGCAGACTCGTTCCCTGGGCTACCAGAAACGGGAGTGGCTCCTGTGTATCTCCCGAATGTAACCCGGTTTCCACCTCGATTGGCGTCAAACCACCGCAGGACATCATCAGAATCCAACGTTTGCCGCAGCCGCCGGATCTGATCTTCAACCAAGGAATTCAGCGGGTAAAGCACCATGGCCCGAACCGCGTGTAGCCCTCGCACATTCCTTTCCGTGTGCGCCCACTGGCTTCGCCACTCGGATACGTCATCCCCCCACCATTTTCTTTCGGCAGGTGGAGGAGGACTTGCGGGCCACTCAGTTGATTCCTTCGCCAGTTCGGCCAACACAGGGAGCAGGAAACACTCGGTCTTGCCCGAACCAGTGCCAGTCGTCACCACCAGATCCTTCCTGTCCCGCAGCACCGTTCTGACACTATCCCACTGGTGCTTCCACAGTTGAATGCTGGGATTCCCTAGCAAGCCCTGTGCCACGGTTGGAAGGTCGCTGTATCCCTCAGGGAGCTGGACGGCGGCCTGAGCAAGAGTGAGGTTTGCCGAAGGGTACACCGGCGTCGGCTCCAACAGCGGAATCTGCGATAGTGTGTCCGATCCCGCATAAAGTGACCTTCTCTCTTCAGCCATGTTGGAATAACGCGAAGGGAAGGCACTCTCAATGTATTTCCGATAGACTGTGTTCAGGCGCTCATAGGCACCAACGAGATCATGCATGGCCTACTCCTCAATGAGAGTGACATTCAGCTTCCTGCACAGTTTCCTAGCCAGATTCAACGGCACACGAGGATAACTCAGCCAGTCGGGGTTGGTGGCTCGATCTGGAAGCAGCCCAGAAGCCAACGTTAATGCCCGCTCGTACAGCAATGGCCAGCGGTGCGAGGCCGATATGAGGAGCACTCCGGCGTTTGAGTCGTGGACACTCTCGACGCCGCCATGTCCCGCCTCTAGCGCCAAGAAACGTAGGCCGTACCAGTCTCCCCTCAGCCATCGCTGGGCCGGTTCGTCGAAGAACAGCGTCAGAGTCCGGCCTGAATGATCACCGTCTCGGTGCATGCGATACATTCCTGACTCGCCGTAATAGACGCCATCACGGTCGTAAACGGTATCGCAGGTATGGAACTCGCCTCCGCGCCACTTCTCGATGTGGTAGGACCCTGTGCTCAAGTTAGATACAGGCTGGAGCGAGTCCTTCCATTGACTAAGGGCGGGCAGCAGGTCGGCCAGACGGGTTGCAGTTGCTCCAACGTCAATTACTCCCAAGGTTGTAACGCTATCGGCGTCTTGTGGGACGCCCGAATCCAAATCTATCCGTAGCGGTCCGGAGTAATGGGGCTGAAGCACCTTGGTCAGGCGCCGGAGCTCCTCTACTTTGCGAAGCAATGTATCTGTACGCTGCCCGACGAGGAAACCGATTGAGGGGTCGTCAGGGAATCGCACGAATACGCTCGGCGAAATCGACCACTTGGATCCGTCGCCGGAGAGGTCGATGTGACCAAGCAGACTCAACCGCCGGAGTGCTGAGCGGGCCTCCTGCCTATTATCTGATACACCAAGGGTCTCGCTCGCCTGCTTGAACGCCTCCCATGTGCCCTCGCCTCGAGCCGAAAGCCAGTGCAGTAGCCGCTCGAAACGGGCGCATGATTCTGATGAAGCCTTCTGTGGTTGCCATCTATCAGATTGCTCAAACGGGTCTCCTGGGTTCTCATACGTCCACGGCCGGTATTCCAGTGAGTTGAAGCCGTGAATCTCGATGTTCTGGCGCTGCACCATGGACGCTATATGGTTCGGTTGCAGCGCATAGTCTTCTTCGAACCGTAAGCCATTCTGCCGAAAGGTCTCTGCTAACCCTCCCGGGATGCGAGAACCCTGGTCGCTATCTACTCCTAAGAATACGTAGAACTCTCCCTTAGCCCTCCGCTCCAGCTTAACCAGGGGTATCTGTGAAGCCATGTCCGAGTTCGTTACGATTGCGATGATTCGTTTCAGAACGTCGTGAGGACGTCCTACTGTGCGGGCGTGAAAGTATATCCTTTCCATGCTCAGACTCCTTCATCCGCGACCGTGTCCAGCCTGACTGCCAGTGCTGCACCGTGCAAGATGTAGTCGCCAAGCGGAGTTCCGAAAGTCGTCTTCGGCTCTGTCGGTTGCAACGCGTCCCAGGACAGTACCCTGAGGTACCGACGATCCGCTGGGCGTCCACCTCCACTATCCACTTCGATCAAATGGTCTCCGGCTGCCAGACAGGGCAGTTCAATCACAGCGTTAGCGCTCACGGTGTCGTCCAACGCAGGTTCGACATCTGGGCGCGAAACGTTCGTCACACTAACCCGCCATGTGGAATCAAACGATGTGATTAGAAGATGCGGCAGATACCCTTCAAGCCAAGTATCGCGCCGCCCGGTCTTCAATCCACCCTGTAGGGAAATAGATGCTCTGCTACGGGGCCGAAGCTCGTCGAACAATTCGGGTATCTGTGGGATAATGCCGTCCCAACTGGCGGACAGCGCCATGCACTCCCTGTACTCCACCCACCCGCGATCGCCCGGCACATCCACGGGGTCGTCATCCCAGTCCAGTAGACCTTCGTCCTTCAAAATATGCAACTGCTCCTGACACTCCTCCCGGCACAGCAGGAGAAAGGTCTCTCCGAGTCGAGGGGCGCCGCGGCTAGCGAATGTCCCCGAAGCGTCGTCGTACCGATCACGAGTTAGTACCCAGAAGCGTCGGGTGGGGAGATACAGGTCCGTGATACGCGGGTCCCCGGTAACCTGGTAAGTTTCACCACCGTCGGGGTGGACTGGCCACATGGGACGAAACTGACCGTCCTGCTCTCGATACAATGGCTCTGGCTTGCCGTTTCGAACCACACTCAAGTCCGTCCGCGTCTCTTTGTGTTGGCGTCGAGGGAACAAGTAATAGGTTGTCGTACCGAATATCGGGTCAACCTCCCGGTAAAGGCCCGCCATCAATCTGTGTGGACTACGCCAACCGTCAGGGGTGCCGCCATCTGGGACCGGTCGATTCCAATCAATGGAGGCATAGACGTTGTACACGGCGTCGGCGATGGCTTCGTATCTATCCGTCGTCGCTTCTCGCGCCAGCTTTCTGATGTGATGTGTAGAAAAGTCGGTAGCCCGATTGAAGAACCAAGCACTGACTCTTTCACGGTCAGAATCTCTACCCAGGTCGCTCTCAGCGTTCCTAAAGTCTCTATTCAGCTTCCCCTTGTCTCCTGTCCTCAGCAAAGATTGAGACAGGGGATAATTCGTGAACTTCAGAGGCCCGTCGGGACCGCGGTCTGCCGAGGGCTGCCATCCGCTATGCAATATCCAGGTGTTGAGAGCGATCCAAAGGCTCTCTTCAGGAGCACCGGGAGCACTCAATCCTGGAGGTCGACCCCTCTCTCCAACCATGCCAAGTATCTCTTGCAGTCGGATAAAGTAGTTTATCTCGGCTATGTCGTCTTCTGGTGCCATACGATGCGCGGCCAACACCATTGCGCCAAGAAAGGCCACGCATGCTGGAGTGCCGTACGGCCGTTGCGGTGTTGTCTCTGGTAGAGTAACCCGTCCGTCCGTAACGCACTCCTCTTGCACGGCCATCTCGAAGTTCTGCACGGCGTCCGTCAACCTATCCTCGCCGAGGTGGTAGGTGCCAATTTCAATCAACGCATCCTCGTCCACGCTCAGGTAATAAGTGTCCCCGGGCGTCAACTCGTATGCGAAGTATTCCGCGACCGCTTCATTCCATTCCAAGTAAGAAGCCACTAGCCCTCCGCTTTCAACTGTGCTTCACATCCTAGAATGTGTCGGCCTCGACAGCTGTCCTCGAAGCTCTGGTTCCTCCCAGGGCGATGTAGCCATCCCACCTCTCCACGACTTACTGGCACCTATTGGAGAAGCAGCTCCGGGTCGACGAGTAGCTCCGGGACTCGTATCTTCAAGGCTTTGGCAATTGCGTCAAGGGTCTTGAATCTGGGCGTCTGGTCACCCCTCTCCAGCCTCACCAGTGTCACCCGCCCGATGTTCGCTGCGCGGGCGAGCGCCTCTTGCGTCAACCCAGCAGACTCCCTGAACTGGCGGATGCGTTGGCCAAGAGTCTGCCTCCCCCGCATGGCTATCGCTTCGACTGTCGTTCGATAGGATGCGTCGCAGTAGTGACGGGCGAAGTCCCAGGGAATCTCGATCCGTTCGCCCTGAGCCGTCTCCAAGACCATCTCGTATGGATTCGGCAACTCAAGGCTGGATACGGCCACACGCTCTTTGATCTCTGGAACATCGGCGTACGGTATGAGGCCTGTGGACCCATCCGCGAAACTCAGTTCGATGCCATCCTTTAGCAGGCTGGCGACCGTCATCATCCGATTGGCGTTTTTGACAAGAACGGCGTCTATCATCAATTCCCTCCATGAATGGCGTCCCACGTCCTCCAGATCTCTTCGGCGTATCTCGCGTAGGTCTTCATGATGTCCCTGAACGTTCCGGGTGGAGGACTGTCCATGAAGCTACCTCCGTTCAACTCTATGCGGCACACGTCTTCGTTGCCGACCCATATGTACATGAGGAGGCTCAAAGCTGTTTTCCCTAGTGTTGACGATGAAGCGGAACTGTCCCTCTACCGCCACGGTCGGCATTCGAAGTCCTTGGGCAAAGTTCTGTTCCCCATACCGCTACTATGCAGAATTGTATCACTCAACGACACTGACCTGCCCCCCAAGAACTGGTCCAAGTGTAATGTTAGTCCTGGGCCTGAAAGAAAGGGGGGTAAAGATGGCAAGGAGGAAGCATACGGCAGAGCAGATCATCAACAAGCTCAGAGAGGCGGAGGTGGCCATATCGGCAGGGAGTACGGTCGCTGAAGTCTCTCGTCAGATAGGGGTGACCCAGCAGACCTTCTACCGGTGGCGCACGGAGTACGGGGGGTTGAAGATCGACCAGGCTAGTGGCCCAACATCCTAGCAATGAAGGGTAGCGCGAATGCTGTTCGACACCCCCATCCCAACCTTCCCCCTTGACGGGGGAAAGGGCTCACCGGTGCCGTGAGCTCTCACCAATCCAGGCTGTCCCTCATTTCAAAGATTTCGCACCACTAGTCTAGTAGACCAACATCCTTGAAACGACGGGTGGAAAGCCGGACTGCCCAGCGGCTGTCTCCAAAAGCCAGGCATGGCGGGGAAAGCCCCCGTGCCAATCAACCAATCATTACAAACATTTCGGACCACTAGTACGATGGGATCGCCGCAGCCCTCGCCCAGGTCGAGGTTGTGAGCGCCGCCGAGCTGCAGGGCCTCCAGGCCGCCGGTCCGAGTGCCTGCCAGGTCCACGACGCGAGCTGGCCAGCCCCACCGATGCCGCGGCCAGCCCCACCGATCGCCCTAGACCAGGCCCAGGTCCTCGACGGAGCCACCGCCCAGGCCGACGTCGCGAGCTGAGCCGCCCTGGTCCACGGCGCGCCCAAGCCCGATCGACCGCTGCCTTCGCCCAAAGGCGCGCCCTGGGCAGGTCCACCGCAGAGTTGAACGCCTGGGGGGTACCGTGGCCCGGGCCACCGCTGCCTCCGCCCTGGTCGTGGTCCTGAGCTGAGCCGCCCTGGTCCACGACGCGAACTGGCCAGCTCCGCCGATGCCGCGGCCGGCCCCACCGATCGCCCTGGACCAGGCCCAGGTCCTCGATGGAGCCCCCGCCCAGGTCGTGGTTGTGATCTGCCCTGCCAGCACCGACTCGCTGATCTCGTACTGCATGGTGTAGTAGATATATACTCACCCCAGAGGCAGAAATCCACCCATCACATATTGCTTGCACCATTGCATGTTTGCATTTCTGGAGCTCTTCGACCGCCTATTCGCCTTTCGGCTAACCGCCTATTCCGTTCAACTGAGCGTGTCCAGCGATCTCCCTTCGATCGCCTTGATGCTCGGTATCATTGTGGTGGGTCTCGTCGTGGCCCGGGCCACGGTGCGCCTACACGATACCCCTACAAGGAGAGCTGCATGTCCAACCGCGACGGAATCCTAGACTCGCGGTGGTGTTTGCGGTACCTTCGAGAGCGTTGAAAAACCCGCGTTGTGGCCCGGGCCACATCCCCTGCAAAGGAGGGGCTACATGTCCAACCGCGACGGAATCCTAGACTCGCATCCTTCGTTGCGCGTCAAAATGCCGCCGGAGCTGGCGGCCTTCGACCGATGGGACGCCGATCCGAACGACCTGGCGAAGTGGGAGGCGGCTATGGCGGCCTTGGCCCCGGCCGCCGGAGCCGACAATTCCAACGCCAATCACCGCCATCTCTCCACCTCCATTGTATTCAGCTTATTACTGGTATCGAACGGATAAAGTCCGGCTAGATCTCGCTAACACGGCATCTAGCACACATACTGGCCATGATGCCCATGTAAGCGGCTCACATGGGCGCTACTCTTACCGGATTACGACGCTCCCACGCGGCTGATCTGGGAAATGTGGGGTAGGACAAATTGCCAACGCCACCGTCAATCTCTAACTTAGGCCCACATTTTTCGGATCGGATTGACGACAGGCCGCATTTCTGCGTACTGTTGTGGCGGCAATCTAGGCGATTCGTGCTCCTCCTATAGATTGAGGCTTACCACTTTGCCTTCCGATCGGCGGCAAAATGTAGCAGCGTTCATCTGCGTTGTCCGTCGCCGTGGGTAGGAGGATCCACATGGCGAACGAAGACGATGACACGGACGCAATCGTGACGATGGGTGAGACCGGCGCGACGATCCAGCGGGTGCCGGGTTGATTCGGACCGTCCTGCTCATTGCGGTCGCGGCTCTCGCCGCACTGGTCCTGACCGGGTGCGAGCGTCTGTTTCCTGACGTCGAGGACTGGATTGCCAACTCGGAGACGCTCGCACGGCGCTTCGACGCGCGGCTGGGCGACCTGAAAGAGTGCGTCGAGGAGGACAACTGCGAAGAGGCGCTTGATACTGAAAGAGGCGTCTTCGTCATGTGCTCGTGGGTCATGTCGCGCGGAGAGCTTGCTCCGGAAGGATTCGAGGCGGCGGAGTGGCAGCGGTTCGACACGCTCTGCGAGGGGCTGGAAGGTGTGATGGAGCTACCGAAGGCGGACGCGCTCCTGCGTATTGAGGACCTCCAGGCTGAGACAGACCGCATCAGTGAGGGAATCCGTGCCGACATCGAACCCCGAGAGCGGGAAAAGGTGGAATGAGGCGAAGGTCAGGAACGGGCAGAGCCTGACTAGCGCCCATCGGAATGGATGTCACTGTGGGCACCGTCCCCGGAGTCCAGCATCAGTGCTGACAACAGCCACCGGCCCACTTCCCCCCTCAGCCGTCCCAAGGTCTCGCGAGGTCACCCTCAACCTCACTCGCGTCCCGCAATCGTCCTTTATGAGGTCAGGGGCCACGTCACACATTCAGACATCCTTTAGGACCCTGTCAATGCCGAAGCCGAGGGACTCGGTAGTTTCACGGGGTGCCCAGCCACATCCCGAAACCCTTCCACCTGTCATCCACGTCGACCTACCTGGAAAGGTCCGAATCGGTACCCAGGCCCGCCGCTTCCAAATATGCGGTTCTTATGACGCTTGCCGGGATCGAGCGGACTCTCGTGCAAGGGGGCAATTCATGGCCCGGAGCCGGATGGGTCGCCCCCTTTGAGCAAGCTTCTCAAGCTATACCCACGAAAGGGCCGCCAATTGGCTTTCGCTTTCGGCTTGCGAGTCAGACTGCTCAAAACCCTTCACCGGACCGCGCGGATTGCGCTGTCGGGTTTGATGGCCGTCGCCGTGATTACGGCATGTGACAACGGAGATATACCTGCTCCGACTCAGGAGCCAACAGCCACCCCGACGCGGGAACCGACGCCCACGCCAATTCAGACCGCCCGTCCCGGCGCGGCAGGGCTGGACGACCCTCTATTTACCGGGCTGGGCAACGGCGGATATGACGTTTCCCGCTACACGGTAACCCTCAACGTCGACGTGGAAGCCAACGAGATTTTGGGCCGGACTCAAATCGAAGCCGACGCAACACAGGACCTCTCCTCATTCAATCTGGACTTTCGAGGCTTAACGGTTACGCAGGTTGCCGTTGATGGCCGCCCAGCCGACCACTCTCGCGCCGGATACGAGTTGACAATCGAGCCCCGTGCGCCGATCCCCGTAGGAACAACCTTTAACGTCGCGGTCTCTTACGAGGGTCAACCTTCGACCAGCTATGCGCCTGGAACAAGTCTCCTGACCGGCTGGATAAACTACGAGACCGGGATAATCGCGTACGGCGAACCCTGGGGGGCATCGCATTGGCTCCCGGTCAATGAGCATCCATCCGATAAAGCCCTGTACACCTTCATCATCACGGTGCCCGAGCCCTATGAAGCGGCCTCAAACGGTGAATTGACCAGTACGACCGACCACGGAGAGACTGTGACATACGTATGGGAAAGCGTCCATGAGATGGCCAGCTATCTGGCGTTCCTGGCGGTCGCTCAGTTTGACGACGTCGCCAGTGAAAGTCCTAGGGGGATAACCGTCGTTGACTCGGTTGAAGCGTCGATTGACGAATCCGCAAGGCGTAGTCTCGATAGCGTCCCTTTGGTAGTCGATTTTTTCAGTGAACTATTCGGGCCGTATCCATTCGAGTTCACCGGCTCCGTCGTCATTGACGAGGCAATTCCGCCGCTAGAAACTCAGCCCCGGCCCGTCTACGGGATACGGGCCCTGGAGAATTTCGGCGACAGGTTGATAGCCCACGAGTTGGCGCACCAGTGGTTTGGGAACCTGCTTACTCCCGCGTCGTGGCAGGACTTGTGGCTGAGCGAGGGGTTTGCCACCTACGCTGAGTGGCTGTGGTTAGACCACAAGTCCGGCGGCGGCTGTTTCGAGCAGTTCTGGGAGATGGTCTGGCGACCTGTCTATGGGCCGCCGGCGAATCCCGACCCCGACTCCCTTTTCAGCGGCAGCGTGTATGCGAGAGGCGCAATGGCCCTCCACGCACTGCGCATTGAAATCGGCGACGAGGCGTTTTTCAAGACTCTGCGCGAGTATGTCTCCCGCCATGCCGGAGGCAACGTGACAACCGAGGACCTTGTCGCTGTGGCTGAGGAGATTGCAGGCAGGGATCTGGACGGCCTTTTCGATTCCTGGCTCTTCGGTGAGACCACTCCACCTCCGCAGGGAATGAACAGCGGTCTGGGAAGTCAGACAGCGCCTTCCCCGGGTCGGGCTATTGGGGAGGGGTGTCCACGCGAACATCGGTGACAGCCCCGTGGTCCCACTATATCTTCACCACGTCAATCGTCAGCTACGGGATGCCTGATGGAGGGAGACGGTAAGAGGCGGAGGCATGATTGCAAGGGGCGGAGGGCAGGGCACCGGCGGAACCTTTCTTGAGTCGCTCTGCCCTAGCCCACTACAATAGCTGGAGAGGGCCTTGGGGGGCCTCAAAGCGCCCCCAACCACATCTCGAAGATGGTTCTGTCTACCGTCAAAATAGGCCCACCACCGCGTACGGTAGATATCACCATCTTCGAGATGTGGCTGGGCAGCCTGTCAACGCACCGGGGCCTCTCGATTCCTGCATTGTGATGTGGCGGGGCGGAGAAACGATAGGAGCATCACGCTGCACCGACTTACTAGGCATCCGCCTCTCCCTTCGGCATCTCCATCCCAACTATCCAATCGACACCAAGGACTCAGGTACTCGTGGGCGGTATAATTGGAGGCAGCGAGAGGAGTTGGTCGAATCCCCCAAATTGCTGCACCGCTCTGGACCAGCCAGCTAGCCTTGTATACACTCGTCTACTGGTTCGAGTCTTCTCAAGTGGGCTTCGGTGTACTGAAACAAGTACCGGGTCGTTCAAGGCCAACTTCTCGATCGCCTTCCCTGGAATCAGGCTATCGCTTGGCATAGGCACGGTGTACCTGAGGAGGGCGTCGCCCGGGATGACGACGATCTCCTTGACGAACGACTGGATGAAGGCCTTGCGCTCGGTCAGTTCGCTGTGCTTCAGGAAGTCTCTCATTTCCTTGGCGTAGGCCTCGATGGTGTCCACGTTGTCAAGGACAGACCTGCGCTGGGTCAAAATCTCCCTGGCCGCCGACGCCTCGTCCTCAAGTTGCTCCTGCCGGTCCCGTAGTTCCCTGATGTGGTTTCCGGCGTCGGCCATCTGGACGTTGTCAGTCTCCCCGATGAAGTGCCAGATGCGACTCAGGTGCCGCTTAACATCCTCAAGTTCCGCATCTATGGCCTCCAGCCTCTTGTGCTGCTCGGCGGCCACTCCATCCATCTTCTCGTCCACGGTCTTCACGAGGTCGCGGATGTTCCCTTCGGTGAGTATGTTGGAGCGAATCTTTTCGACGACCAACTTCTCGAATCGTCGAGCGTTGAGCCTCGGTGTGTCACAGGATCCGCTTCCCTGCTTCATGAGGGTCTGACAGACGTAGTATGGAAACTTGCCGCTCTTGGCGTACTGGCCGGTGAGCGCTCGCCTGCAGGCCTTGCACTTGACCAACCCGCTGAGGAGGAAGGGGCTTGCTACCCTACGTGGGTTGACGATCTTGGGCGCTCGGGACCGCATCAGCTTGGCCACACGGTTGAACTGGGCAGTGGAAACAATTGCCGGGAACGCATCGTCCACCCGAACCGGGTCGGCCCCGTCCTTGGCGTTCACGCCCCAGATCAATGTGCCCGTGTACGTCTCGTTGATGAGGATTGCGTGGAGGGTCGTCTTGCCCCAGCGGTTTCCCTTAGGGCTGGCGATGCCCTCGTCGTTGAGCGTTCGGGCGATGTCGAGCGTCGACTTTCCGGCCTCCGACATGTCAAAGATTCGCCTGACGACTTTGGACGAATCGGGGTCCGGCTCCAGTTTGGGTCTCTTCTTGGGTCCATCCTGGACCATCACTCTGCTGTAGCCGAAGGGGGCCCCGCTGGACATCCAGAAGCCTCTCAAGGTAGCTTCCCGCATACCCCTGGTGACCTCCTGTGCCAGATTCTCCGAGTAGAACTCGTCCACGCCTTCGATGATGGCCTCAAGGAGCCTGCCGGTGGCGGTATCCTCGGCTTGCTCCGTGATGGATACCACGCGGATGCCCTTGCGCCTCAGCATGGACTTGAAGGCGACGGCGTGCTCCCGTTTGCGGGTGAACCTGGAGAACTTCCAGACCAGAATCTCCCGGAACGGAGCATTGATCTTGGCCGCCTCGTCAATCATCCTGCGGAACTGCGGCCTGTCGGCGATTCGTCCGCTCTCGGCCTCGTCCACGTACTCTCGGACAACCATGTAGCCATTCTTGCTGGCATGGTCCCTGAGCGCCCGCAGCTGTGCAGCCACGGACAGGTCCACGTCCTGCCGGTCGCTGGAGACTCTGGCGTAGAGGGCTGCCGGCGTGTAGTCGGTGGGCTGGTTCATTGCTGGGTCCTCCTTGTCAGTCCTGGTCGGTCCTGCGGGCCTCGGTTCTTTGGCGGCGCTGCCGCCGCAGCCACTGTTGCTCTTCCATGTAGAGGCGGATTGCCTCGCGCAGGAACTCGCTCATGGTGCGGTCTTCTTCCTCTATGAACCTCCTTACCTGCTCGTCCATTTCCGGGGGCAACGAGAAGGTAATGGCCTTTCTGTTTCTGGGCATGCTTCCCTCACCTGTGGTCATATCAGGTCATACCTTTATCATGGATGAACCGCGTGACGTTGTCAAGATTGTCAGCAACAATGCCCTACACGACTCAAGACCATCTACCAAGAAGAACTAATGGGCGGTGGTTCGAAATCAACCTGGTGATATAATTCACCATGAGCATGGCTAATAGAGCCAGTCGCAGGCCATATGTAGTTTGAGAGTCTTAGCGAACCGGAAAGCCGACTGGAATAGGGGGCCTTCTGTTGTCCAATGAACGCGTGCGCAATATACAAGCCATGATAGATAGACTCAAAGGCGTAGTTACTCTAATCTCTCAGACACAAGACTTAGAGGAGTGGCAGGCGAGGCGTCTGCTTAGTGAGACTGTCGCACCTCTGCTGGACGAAGTATTCCTAGCGAATTTCGTCGAGATCGACCGGTTGCATGACCTTAGGAAAGACGCGAGTGAGGTTATTCACTACACAAGCCTCGACATGCTGGTCTCAGTCCTAAGTGACAAAGTCGAAGGGAAAGATGCGTTCATTCGAATGGGCGACTCCTTTCATCTGAATGACCCCGAGGAGGGACAGTATCTGGCGCGGCGAATCGAAGAAACGTATGGACATGGATGGTTTGAGGAAAATAAAGACCTTCACGCCTACATTGCGTCGTTCATCATCCCTGATGATAAGAAGGACCAAGAACTGCGGGACGAGGATGACCTTAGGTATTGGCGCTCATACGGGAATGAAGGTAAGGGATGCTCTATTAGGTTCCCCGTGAGAGACATTCCGTTTCGGCGGGTTCTCTATGGACAAGAAGAGGTGACCTGCGCATTGGAAACCCTCGATCTGACCTCCATCTGGAATGCTCTGCACCCCTTAACAACGTACCGAAACGAAAAGGTCAGTAGCACCGCAACGGATATACTTTCGGAGCGAATCAGGAAGAACATCACCCGGATCCTATATCTGTATAAGGACGACGCCTACAAGTATGAACAGGAATGCAGAATGGTGAAGTCGGCTCTTGAAGTCGGTGAAGGAGATATTCGTTTCAAGCCACTCGATAATGTGTCCTCGCCACACAGTATAAGGCACTACTACCAGGACAGAGCCCTAAGCATTGATAACATTCTGGTTACGAGAAGCCTAATCACAATAGGCCCCCTCGTTCCCCGCCCACACAATGTGATGTACTACATCAACACGCTGTTGGAGAGAGCGGGCTTGAGTGGGCCTAAGGTGGAGGTTTCGAGAATACCCTACCAAGAACCCTTGAAATAAGCTGCGCAAATGCACGCAAAGGCCCACTGGTCGTCCTTTCGCGTTCGTGAAGGTAGAACGGAGCCACTCTGTCACCTTGGAAGCGAAACTCTCGGAATGAGCAGTGCGGATCGCACTCGTTATTGAAGGTCCTCAAGTCTCCTGTGACAAACTGATAGTCCTGCTGTCGTACCAGTGGCCACCAATCTGGAGATAGCATATAGCGAATCATAAGATTCACTTCCATTGAGGCAACACTCAGACCGAAGGGAAACACGTTCTGATTTCTATTCCGTTCCGACTCAGGCAAATTGCTGATGTAGGATGGGTCGGAGAGAGAACCATCCAATTCCATGACGACGTTGCTTGAGTTGTACTGACCGCTGCACCGCAGGCACTGGTGATAGGGAGTGACAAGATGAGCCCGCCAATGCGCTGAGAACAACGCATCTTTTGACGTATCTGTTTCTACCGAAACGCCGCCATCGATGACAGGAATCATGTGAGCCTGAGCTATGTAGTTCAGCACATCACGGGCGACTGGCCGATCAACACAACTGAAGATCACATCGCAGTCCAAGGCCGCTCCATACGCCTCTTTGTCATGGACAGATTTTGGAAGTGCGATGATTTCAACGCTGTCAGCGGTGGCATTCCGGTGTATGGCCTGGGAAGCGACTTCGACTTTCTGTTTACCTATATCGCTGGTAGTCGCGTGGAGCAACCTATCGAGGTTGTGTTCTTCCACGCAATCGGGGTCGATCAAGGTAATTCGAGCGACGCCTATACGAGCCACAGCCTCTGCGACAATCGATCCCACGCTGCCGAGGCCCACAATACCGACCCTTAGACGTGAGATCGTTGTTTGAGCGTCGTGGCCCCATGTGTCGAAAGTTCGCCTGAGAACCTCTCTGCGCTCAGGTGGAGGTTCGACATGGTCGTTGGAATGAATCTGGTAGGACTTAGGACCGACGACCCGAGTCTTGGCACACCAATGGCGCCGCATGCCGTCGCCGTCTCGCTTCCAGAAACGAGAGCTCCAGTAGCCGTCACTACCGATTGTCAGCCCGACAAGTGGGAGTCCTGTAGCTCCGGCAGGATAAGCCAAGACATCTCGCTCAGCTTCCACGTCCGCATTGCTCATGCCCTGCCAACCTGGTCCAAGGTGACTGTGCATGAAAGCCACTCCTGCCTGTGTTCGACGAGCTGTACTTATTGCTCGTGCCAGGTAGTTGGGTTGAAAGCTGGCATTCCCGTGCAAGAGACGCTCACCTTCTTGGGGGAGAAGAATCTCATACACGAGAGCGGTGTATCTTTGATTCCCTGTGGAAGGATGCCACAGGCCGAAGCACAAGTCCTCTTGAAGATCGTTGGTCTGGTAGTGTTGCAACAAGTGGCCGCTTGAAGCAGAATTCGCCTCCGCCGAAAGCGCCACTTCGAATTTCATACGTCCTTCCAAATCTTCCTTAGGTGCTCGCTGATGAAGCTGCTCATATGCTTCGTCCGCAACTGGTCCCAAACGCGACCGGGCGGCCTGCTCATAGCCAGCCACTCGCAGCCGGACATTTCGTAGGTTTGTACAGAACCACCCCTTCCGTCAGAAATTGGAGGACTAACGTGAATCCAGTGAGGAGGGTAATCCGGATACCCTTCTTCTTGGAAGCTGACACCCACCCAAACTCCCCGATCCTTATGTGAGCCTGTTTCGATGGTGTAGTTGAATGCTACGACGACTCCCATTCCGCTGTTGAACGTCTGCGTTTCATATCCAAGAAATTCTAATTCCTCTTGAACGCGCTTTGCACTCTCAGACATGCTCGTCCCTATGCTACGTCCGTAGGACCTATAGGTATGGTAATGAACTCCTTATCCTCTTTGAAGTTGACCCAGTCTTCGGGCTTGTAGAGTCTTTCGTGCCCTTGGAGTTGATAGTCCTCTGGCTTCCCTGGCATCGCGCGGTGGTCTTTCGCCGTCTCCAAGACATCTTTCGCGAGGAGCTTTTCAACATCGACTTTGATTTGGACGCCGTTGATCGTGATCTCGAATGTAGACTTTTGCTCCACCTTACTTGCTTCAACCACTATGGACCTCCTGCCAACTGGGATGTCATATGTAAGGAGCAGACTGCTTGAGTCTCTTGGCGACAGTTCATCTTTAGAGGGTTGCCCCCAACGTACATGACGCGGGGTTGGCCCATCGTCGCACTCTACATATCCACTGGTCATAATACCATGAGGCCCCTCTTCACAGCGACTCACCGCCGGTCCATTCACTACGATATTGATAGTGAGGCGTGGCCTGAGATGAGGAGCGCTGCCACGATGGGTCGCATAGGGCATATCAGGGACGTGGCGAGTGCTCTGCTGTGACTGCATTCGCCTCTTATCGACGTGGAGACAGGACCATGCGGTCCAGCGCCAGCTTCTCGGCGACACTTCCCGCGATCGGGCTGTCGTCCGGCATCGGGACTGTGTAGCGCAGGAGGGCCTGGCTGGGCATGACTACGATCTCCTTGAGGAATGACTCGATGAATGCCCTGCGCTCGGTCAGTTCGCTCCTATCCAGGAAGTCGTCCATCTCTCTGGCGTATTCCGCAATTTCGCCGGCGTCGCCCATCGCTGACCGATGCTGGGCCAGCACCTCTCTCGCGTTCGCCACGGTGTTCTCTAGACGCGCATGGCGGTCCTGGTACTCCGCCATGCGCGCGGAGGTCTTGGCCACATCGACGTCGTCTCTGGTGGCTATGTAGCGCCAGATGCGGTCCAGCTGCTTCTTCACATCCTGAATCTCGGCCTCAATGGTCTGAACCCTCTTGCGGTGCTCGGCGACCATGCCGTCGATCTCCTCGTCCTCCGCCTTCACCAGGTCGGGGGTGCTGCCTTCGGTGAAGATGTTGGCACGAATCCTCTCCACCACCAGTTCCTCAAAGCGCCGGGCGTTGAGCCTCGGGGCGTCGCAGGACCCCTTCCCCCGCTTCATGAGGGTCTGGCAGACGTAGTAGGTGAACTGCGCGTACTTGGAGCCCTGTCCGGTGAGCGCCCGCCTGCAGGTCTTGCACTTGACCAGCCCGCTGAGGAGGAAGGGGCTTGCCACCCTGCGGGGGTTGACGATCCTGGGCGCTCGGGACCGCAGCAGCTTGCTGACGCGATTGAACTGGGCCGTGGAGATGATGGCGGGGAAGGCGTTCTCCACCCGCACGGGGTCGGCCCCGTTCTTGGCGTTCACGCCCCAGGTCAGTGTGCCGGTGTAGGTCTCGTTAATGAGGATTGCGTGGACGCTGGTCTTCCCCCAGGGCTTTCCCCTGGGGCTGGTGATGCCCTCGTCGTTGAGGGTTCGGGCGATATCGAGCGTCGACTTGCCGGCCTCCGACATGTCGAACATGCGCCTGACGACGTGAGAAGAGTCGGGGTCGAGCTCCAGCTTGGGTCTCTTCTTGGGTCCGTCCTGGACCATCACCCGGTTGTAACCCAGGGGAGCCTCGCTGGACATCCAGAAACCCCTGGACGCGGCCTCCCGCATCCCCCTGGTGACGTCCTGGGCAAGATTTTCCGAATAGAACTCGTCGATGGTCTCGATGATGCCTTCCAGGAGTCTGCCGGCGGCGGTGTCGTCGGCCTGCTCGGTGACGGAGACGACCCTGATTCCCCTGCGCCGGAGCATGGACTTGAAGGCGACGGCGTGCTCGCGCTTGCGTGTGAACCTGGAGAACTTCCAGACAAGGATCTCCCTGAACGGAGCCTGGGTTTTCTTGGCCTCGTCGAGCATCTCCTGGAACTGGGGCCGGTCTGCGACGCGGCCGCTTTCCGCCTCGTCCACGAACTCGCGCACGACGACGTAGCCGTTCTTGTCGGCGTGTTCCCGGAGCGCCCGCAGCTGGGCGGCGACGGACAGGTCGACGTCCTGCCGGTCGCTGGAGACTCTGGCGTACAGCGCCACCGGCATGGGGATTTCGTGTTCGTTCATCAGCTCCTCCTCCGCTCTCGGAGGTTTGCTTCAGCGGTTCGATTTTTGCCCGATCCGGCCGTTGTCGTCGGGCATGACTGAGGGCTTGACCGGCGCGCCGTGGCGATTCGCGTAGGAGCGCACGGCAACCCTCGCCCAGGCGCGGAGTCCTTCGAGGTACATCCTTCGCTGCTGAGCGCTGTAGGAGACCGTGGGCCGGTCGGAGGAGTTGTCCGGCTCCTCCGGGCTGTCGTATCGGTTCTGTCCGGTGGTATCTTCCATTTGCGTGGTCGCAGCGGCGGGTCGTCGGTCCGCTGGCCTCTCGTTACATTTCTGCGGATTCGCCGCCCGGCGCGGACGGAAGGGCGAGCGCCGGGCGGCGTCTATGCCGGCTCAGGCCCCGCCGTTGCGGCTGCGCGGGCGGGGCGGGCCGGTCAGTTCCTGAAGAAGGTCAACTGGAACGGCTCGCCTATGAAGATCTCCAGGCCGCCGGGTATCGTGGCAGCGAACGCGTAAAGGGCGTGCAGCGCTCCCCCGGACGGCTCGGCGCCCTTGCGCCACCTGTACATCTGCCTGTAGTCGACGCCGATCTTGCCGGCGAGGCCGCTCCAGGTGAAGCCGGTGGCCTCCTTGAACCGCACGAGGCGGTGGGGGAAGTCCTTCGGCAGCAGGTGGCCGTAGGAGCGGCGCTGCGGGGCGTCCGGGTTCAGGTCCAGCCTCCCGTCGAGACGGGACGAATCGTTAGTCTTGTAGGTCATCGCAATCCTCCTGTGTAAAGAGCTCGTGGAAGTTGTCCACGCCTAGGGCTCTTTGCATCCGACGTCGGATGCGACCCGAGGGTGCTCGCCCCTCGTTGACCAGCATGGAGAGGTATCCGGGGCTTATCCCGATCTCCCTGGCGAGCCAGTTCTGGGAGCGGTTCAGAAGATTGAGCCGCCGCCAGAGGGCCGCTGCGTCCAGCCGGACAACGGTCCGTCCTGCACGCCTCGGGCGTCCCTTCATTTGGTTGGCGTCTCGCGAACGCATGGCTTTTCGTTCTCCTATATTCAGTTGATACGGGAGCGGGGTTGAAGCTCACGCTCCCGCCGGTTTGTCCAGGTTCACAGGGGGCGGCAGGGTCTTTGGCGACTCCCATTCGGCGGGCGTGCGCCATGCGCCGCCCAGCGGCCCCAGGGCGTCTATGGCCTCCCTGTGGGAGACCCACAGGGGCACCGTGACCTGTTCCGCCCGCATCTCCTCCCGCGCCACGCGCAGGAAGTGGGTCTGTGCGATCTCGTCGTCGAAGACGACCAGGACGGCGGGCCTGACCCCGTGGTCGTCCATGGGCCTGTGAGATGAGTAGTAGCGCAGATAGGGCGCGAGGCGGTCCGACATGGTCGAGGGCCGCACGGCGCGGCGCTCCCACTCCAGGAAGAAGGCCCAATCGGTCCCGCCCTTGCGCAGGACGCCGAAGGCGTCGGGGTTGACGGCACGCATCCTGTCGTCGTGCCTGAAGTGGCGGGAGGCCCTGCGCGGCGGGTCGAGCTGGACGACCTCCCACCCCAGCAACGGCGCCTGCGCGGTCAACGCGGCCAGGAATCCGTGGACTGCGGCGGTGTGCTCGATGTTCCTGAGCAGCTGGCGGGTCCTTCTGCCGGTGACGTTGCGCCACTCGAAGGAGCCCTTGGGGTCCTCCGGGGCGATGCTCCACCGCTTCTTGGCGACGCCCACGGAGGTGCGGTCCCTGCGCGCCAGCAGGGAGAGGCCCCGATCGGTGAGGGCCAGTCGCCGCCCCGCATCCTGGAGGCGGGCGGCGAGGCCGAACCCCTCCAGGGGGTTGACCAGCTGGGAGGCCCTCTGGGGCGCCACACCCATGAGTCCGGCGAGCTCCTGGAGGGATATCCAGGGCCAGTCGGAGATGAGGTCGAGGGCGCGCTTCTCGGCCGGCCTGACAAATAGGGGCAGCATGGGGTCGGAGATGTCCGACGCAGCGGCTCTGGCGGGGAGGTCGTCGGGCACAGAGGCGAGTCGCGAGTCATCCTCTACGGGAAGCTCTCCTCCGGGGTCGGTCCTGTCGAGGAGGTAGCGCAGGTCGACGGCGGCGCTCACTTTGAGCGGTCTCCAAATCCGGTCTTCCGAACCCGCCAGGACCGCCTCGCGCTCCAGGGCGAAGAGAGCGGGCACGTCGGTGGTTGAAAGCAGCCTCCGGGCGTGCCTGAGCCGCACGTCGTCGGCCATGAGGACGAGGAGAGCGCCGGGCATCGGCCCTTCGCGCAGCCGCCAGAGCCGCTTGGCGAATCCCGATCGGTCCGCGGTGATGCCCTGCCTGACGATCCCGACGGTCTTGCCGTCGGGCAGCGTCACGGCGGCGTCCAGGGGCGACGCCCGGTACCAGCGGAACCGTATGGGGTAGGCGACGTTGGAGAGGAGGACGGCCATGCGGTAGATGACGGCGAGGGCGTCCAGGCGCTCCATCAGGTTGCGCCGCCACTGCGCCGAGACGGGACGGGTGCGCACCAGGATGTCCGGGGGCGTGTCCTCCTCGTCGGCGAGTCTGCGCAGCCCCGCGGCGGTGAGGTGGAACCTCCGCGCCGGACGAAACGGGTCGGCGGAGTGGAGCACGGAGGCGCAGGCCCCCGCGGTCTCCAGCTTCTCGACGGCCTCGTAGACGGTGGCCCTGGACCAGCCCGACACGGCGACCATCTCCTGCCGGTCGAGAAAGGGCATCCACGCCAGGGTGCGGAGCAGGTCGGGTTCACATCCTTCGGGTCTCATGCCTCGGCCTCCTGTTCCGTGTCCTCACTCAGGTCCCCGCCGGTTTCATCCTCTCCGGCATCCGCAGGGGCCGTCTTGGGCTTTCCGGTCTGCTTGCCGCCTTCCGGGTCCTGTTCCGCCTCCCCTTCCTGCGCGGCGTTTTCGAGGTCCTCGATGCCCTTGCGGTAGTCGCCCACCTTCCTGTGGCCGTCGGCGTCTGCGTAGTCGGCCTGCCGGGCCGAGACGGTGTATGCGGACGTCGCCTCGCGAACGCGGTCGGCGACGGCGGGGTCTCCCTCCTCCGGCTTTCTGACCATCATGGAGAAGGCGGGCATCCGCTCGGTCCCGACGGTGGCCCTGACGTAGCAGTGGTGGACGGGGAGCGACACGATGTCGTCCTCGGTCACCCGGTCCTTGCCCAGCTCCCAGACCAGGGTCCGGGCGTCGTTGCCCGCCACCTGGAAGACGGCGAGGCAGCCCACGTTGGCCAGCAGGGTGTCGCGCATGGTGCGGGAGAGGTCGTCGAGCTTGGCGAGGCTCTGGGTGGCCAGGATGAAGCTGGCCCCGAACTTGCCGAGCTCCGAGAGCATCGACTCGTAGTCCACGCCGGGCATCGACTGCATCTCGTCGACGACGACCAGGGCGCCCCGGCGCCTGTTCAGCGAAACGCTTCCCTGCTCCCGGATGACGGCGTCGACGAGGTTGAGGATCGACGCTCCCACCAGGGCGGCCACGTCCCTGCCCACCGTTCCCTGGGAGGTGGAGACCAGCAGGACGCCGCCGTCGTGGATTACCCTTCGCATATCAATGGTGGAGCGGCGCTGGCCGAGGATGGCTCTTGCCCGCTTGGATGATGCGTAGTAGGAGAGCCGGGTCTGGACGGGGGCGAGGGCCTCGGCCTTGTACTGGCGGTGCCAGCTGCCGAAGTCCCTGGCCCACCACTCCAGCAGGTAGGGGTCGGAGACCTTCTTCAGCACGTCCTTGCGGAACGGGTCGTTGGAGAGCAGCTTCAGCCCGTCGAGGATGGTGTACTGCTGCTCCGCCTCCACCTGCTCGTTGGCTTCATGCAGCGTCTTGACGGTCTGTTCGAGGATGGACTGCATCCTCGGCCCCCACTGCTCCCACAGCCCCTTGGCGACCCTGACCACCGAGTCGGCGGTGCGGTCGCGGTCGGCGAAGATGCGGGTGTCCAGCAGGTTGATGCCCGGGGCGCGGGTCTCGTCGGACAGGTCGATGAGGCGCACCCGGTCGACGAGGGACTCGGGGACGTGTTGGAGGATCCCGGCCGCCAGGTCGGTGTGGGGGTCTATGACCACGATGGCGTCGTTGTCCCTGCCCGCCGCCTTTTCCCGCAGCTTGTGTGTCACGAGGTGGTGCATCAACGTGCTCTTGCCCATGCGGGTGCGGGCGACGTAGAGGTGGTGACGTCTGAGCAGGTCCTCGGGGAAGCGGATCTCCCGTTTGGCGCCGGCGGTGGTGTCTCCCACCAGCGCGCCGCCCCTGGTGCCCTTGGCCGAGGGGCTGAGCGCCCTCGCGCCGGACCGCTCCACCAGGGGCGTTTCGTCTCCGGCCCCGGGCGGGTGCCACAGGGCGGCGATCTCGCGCACTCCCAGGACGCTGCGTTTGCCGAACAGGCCGGGGCCCGGCGGGTGGAGCGTCTGCGCATCGGGCACGACGGGGCGCACGCGGCTCACCTTGAACCGCGCCCCGGCGGGGTTGTCGTAGTGGCGGTAGGCGGCAGTCACCGGACCGAGAAGCTCCCTGGCCCTTGGCTGCCCGGTGTCGGCGGGCAGGACGGCGACGATCTGCAGCTCGGCGTCGAAGGCGATGCGGGAGACCTTCTCCTGTATCAGGATGGGGTCCTCAACGCGGCTTCGGGCCTTCTTCCACCGCCACCAGGCCCAGCTGCCCACGGCCAGCCCGAGAGCCGCAACCGTGCCCAGGGCTGCGGCCTTCCATATCTCGCCGTCCTGCACCCACAGGTAGCCCTTCAGCGCGGCGAGAGCGCCCAGGCCGAGGACGGCCATGGTCACGCCGTCCATCTGGAGGGGCTTGGTCTGGTAGGTGTAAGCGGGTTCCCTCGGCTCCATGCCGGGCCGCTTGTGGGCCTTCTCCATGTGGGGCTGCGACCAGTCGGGTCCCAGGGAGCGCAGCATCAGCCGCGCCACCACGCGCTCACCCTCGTACAGGGCCGAAAGAGCGCCCATGAGGGCTATCAGGGGGTCGGAGCCGGGGTCGAGGAGGTCATCGTCGCGGAAGGTGCGCAGGGGGACGTACTCGGGGCCGTCGGCCCGCAGCGTGACGGCCCACGCCTGCTCGCCCTCTTCGAGGCGCAGGGGGTCGTCCTCTGCGTCAACCTTCTGTATCCGAGCCTGTGGGTAGTGGGCGGAGAGCTGGGCTCGCACCACCCGGTCGTCGAGGCAGCGGGCCATGAGGGTCACGCCGTCCATGTCCCCGGTCAGCTCCAGGGAGAAAGGTTCGGGGACGGCGATGGACTGGAGGAGGTTCTCGACGCCGAGCAGGGTGCGCTCCCCCGTCCTGGGCGGCGTCACCGCCAGCAGGACCGGGTCCTTCCTGTCGTCGTCGTTTCCAAAGAGGATTTCCTTCGGGTTGAGCTTCATAGGTGTCATTCCTTTCTCTAATGGCGTCCGGGCCGCCACTCGATTACCGCCGTCTCCTCCGGCGTGGCCTCGATGCGGACCGGGAATCGCTGGCCTCTTGCCAGCAGCAGGCCGTCCCCACGGGGGCATGAGAGGAGCCAGCGTTGGAGGTCCTCGGGCAGATCGAAGGCGTCGCCGACGGTGCCGATGGCGGCGGCGTCCTGCTGGAGGAGCAGCTTGAAGGCGGCGTTCTGGAGGAGCGCCCGACCGGAATGGCCGGTGATGGTCCTCGACGTGTCCTCGGAGAGGAGGTCCTGGACGTCCTGGGTGATGAACTGCAACCCCAAGCGGTGCTTCCGCGCCCGCTTGGCCATGCTGACCATGAAGGCCGCGCCCTCGGGGTGCTGCATGATCGACCACACCTCGTCCACGACCAGCAGGCGGGGCTTGGGGTCCTGGGCGGCGGCGGCCCACACCGTCTCGGTGCAGACCATCGCGGCGGCGGGCCGAAGCTCCGGCTCCAGCAGCCGCAGGTCGAAGACGGTGACCAGGGCCTCGCTGCCCAGCAGGTCGTCGCCCTCGTCGGATAGCAGGTGACGCAGGCTGCCGGTGGCGAATGGCCTCAGCAGTCTTGCGAGATCGGGATCGCCGGCCTCGCTCTCTTGCAGATATTTGTAAAAATCGCGGAAGCCCGTTCGTTCGCGGGGCCTGGCGTAATAGCCCGCCAAGGCGTGGTCGAGGGATGCGCGGCGGGCCGCGCCGAGGCTCTCTCCCACCATGACTTCGATGAGGCGTCTGAGGCTGCCTATGCGCTGGAGCATCTCCTCGGAGTCGCCCTTATCGATGACGAAAGGGTTCATGCCCTCGCCCGGCACGCCGGGGGAGAGCACGCGGCCTCCGGCGGCGCGGGCCATGTCCGCGTACTCGCCCTCCGGGTCGATGACGTAGGCGGTGATGCCCCGGCACAGACCCCGCAACACTCCCAGCTTGGTGGCGAAGGACTTGCCGCTTCCCGACCTTGCCAGGACGGCGGTGTTGGCGTTGAGGTGGGTCCCGTCCCAGGGGTCGTAGACCACCGGGGAGCAGGCCCGCATGTCGATGCCGTAGAGGGTGCCGCTGCGGGTGTCCAGGTCGGGCGGCGAGAAGGGGAAGAGCCGGGCGATGCTGGAAGTGTCCAGGCTGCGCCACTCGGCCACGGCGTTCAGGGCCAGGGGCAGGGTGGATAGCAGCCCCTCGCGCTGGCGGAATGCCAGGTTGTCCAGCTTGCCGAGCGTCGCGCCGAAGTGGGCCTTGGCCCGCTGGGTCATCTCCCTGAGCGACGCCTCGTCCTTGGCATGGAGCGTGACCGACAGGGAGGCGTGGAACAGCCGCTCCCGCCCCCGCTGCACCTCGTCTCGCAGGCGGGTGATGTCCTCCAGGGCAATCTCCGCCTCGGGGGACATGGTGCGCCCGCGCTTGAAGGAGAGGGACTGGGCCGACTCGAAGCGCACCTTCTGCCACTCCAGCGTCCTGGCCGCCTGCTCCGCCGGTATGGGGCCGACGTGGACGGAGAGGTCCATCGGCGCTCCCGCCGCCATGAGTCCCTGGAGGAAACCGGGGGCCAGGGAGCGGGGCCAGCGGCCCAGGTGCAGGGAACGAGTGAGCTGGTCGCCCACGCGAACTTCACGCCGGTTGACCTCCACCTCGACCGGCGTCTCCTCGTCGAACTCGGAAGGTGAGCCGCCCAGGGCGGCCGACACGAGGAACATCCGAAGCTGGCGGCCTCGGAGGGGGTGGACTGCCAGCCCCGCCCTTGCGAGGAGCCCGCGAAGGTCGTCGATGCGGGCGGACTCGCACACGGCGTAGAAGCGCCGGTCGAGGATGCCGTCCCGGGCCTCCAGGTCGGTGAGCAGACGCCCGAGGGACTCGGCGGCGGCCTTCGTCTGCGGGGGAAGGTTGTCGGGCTGGGCCTGTTGCAGGTTCTCTCTGAGCCTGCCTAGGCGCGGCGGGTGCTGTCTGACGAGCAGCTGCGCCGGGAAGTCGAGGGCGTTGAGCGCCCCGGCGAAGGCCCCCAGCTTCGGCTCGTCTATCTCCAGGCCCATCACCTCGCACACGCCGAGCTTCACCCCGTCCAGGCGCACCGGGCCGTCGTCGTCCAGGTGCGACAGCATGAAGAACAGGGGCAGGTCCGGCGGCGGCTTGGGGGCCGGGGTCTCCGTCGTTGCGCCGGGTTCCGGCTCCGCGGGGAGTCCGTCCTCGGGTATTGCCGGCGGAGCGACGGCCCCGTCCGGGGCGCTCCCCGCTCCGCGTCTCGTGATGCGTTCAATCAGCTTCTTCAATTGGGTTGATTCCTTTGCTCTATGGGGTTGGGAAGGGGACGAGGCCGCTCCTCAGCAGCGCGGCCACGCCCTTGGCCGAAAGCACCAGGACCAGGCCGATCACCGCCATAACGACGGCGGTCTTGGCCCTGCCCCCGCCGCGCTCCTCGCCTCCCTCGGCCATCAGGGCGAATCCCGCCCAGACGATGGCGAAGACGGCGAGTCCGGCGGCGGCGTAGGACATGGCGGTGAGCACGCGGTCGAACTGCTCCAGCATGGCCTCCTTCGTGTCCGGGGCCGCGCCGGTGGTCGCCAGCGCGACCCCGGCCAGAAGCGTCGCCGTCAGCGCTCGCCTCACCAGGGCCACTCCCATCCCAGCCGGTCGAACCAGCCCTGCAGACCGCCGTCTGCCGGCGTCTGCTCTGCGGGCGGGTCTTCCGGCTCAGGGTCCGGCAGGACCAGGACCTCGAAGGGGTCGTCTGCCCCGACGCCGGACGCAAGGGCCAGCGTTTCGCCCCTCGCCCTCGTGATGGGCGACCGTTCCACCGTCTCGGCCTTGACGTGCTCCTTGTGCAGGACGTCCACAGTCACCTGCCTGGCGATGGTGGCGCTGGGGACGTAGGCGTACGCCGTCGCGGTGGCGGATGATTCGGTGCCGTCGTCGTTGGTCACGGTCACCGTCTCGCTGTCGTAGTCGCTGTCCCCCGGGCGATAAAGATGCACGGTCCTGGTGACCTGCTCCACCCGCTCCGGGTGGTGGGTGAGCTGCGTCAGCGGTGGGATGGGGATGCTCAGAGACGCCTCCAGGCTCACGTCTACGCTCACGGCGTGAATCGGCTTCCCATCGGGGATGGGCAGCCGGAAACTGGTCTCTCCGTCGGGGACGAAGGCGACGCTTGCGCTCGACGCGCCGGTCGCAGCGGCGACGGTTCCCGTGACCGCCGTGACCTGGGCGTCCATGAGCGCCGTCTGGCTGATGCTCTGGTATCCGGCCACCGTCTGAAGCTCCACCGGCTCCTCGACGGCGTCGGCGCACTCCGACTCGACGACGCCCGTGACCGCCCCCGGCGTCCAGCCCAGGGAAGTGATTCTCAGTTTGCAGAGCTCCCCGTCGATTTCGGGAAGCGGGTACGGGATGTTCTCGTGCTCGACGGTGAAGGCCCCGGCCTGGCCGAGGGTGTCCTCCCACGAGACGGTGAAGGACGGCGCCGGGCCGTGGAGGGGGAGGGAGTAGTCGATGCTCTCCCCCTCGGCCAGGGACGCCGACCCCCAGAAGCGCAGCCAGCTCCCCTCCGGGCCGCCGTATGCCCTCACGCGCAGGTCGATGTTGGTGGCTGCTCTCAGGGTTACGGCGGCCCGGTCGCTGGAGACGGTGAGTCCCTCGACGAATATCCGGCGTCCCTCCACCGGCTCGGTGACCTCGAAGTCGATCTCGTCCCGCCAGGGCTCGTGGTCGTCGGCCAGCGCCGCCTGGGGCACCGTCGCTGCCGCCATCAGGACGGCCAGGGCCACCACCGGAATCCAGCCCACGCGGGGCTTCCTTCGTCTGCTCTGAAGGGTCTCGGCCCGGTGGTCGTGACGCTGGCCGCTCCCTCCGTGCTTCCCCCTGCGCTTGCCGAACCAGCGCATGCGCCCGTTGCGGCGCTCCTTGTTCTTGCGGGTCTTCCTGTTCTTGCGCAGCCTTCCCAGGCCGCGTCCGGCGCGTTTCGCCATCAGGCTCAGCGGGCCGGGGCCGCTCTTCACCGGCTGCGCCGGCGCGGGCGGCTCGGCTCTCACCAGCTGGGCAACCGGCCCGGCGTAGACCCGCGCCCCCAGCCGGTACTTCAGCAGGTCGGCGGCCACCAGGGGCAGCCGCCGACCGCCTATCTTCCCCACGACCATGGCGATGCCGACCAGCCCGAGGACGACGGCTATCGCCATGCGCACCTCGGACGGGCCTACCGGGGCGTAGCGGTATGCGCCGTATGAGATGGCGCACACCGCAGTCACCGCCACGATCTGCGGGAATGTCAACCCCAGCAGCACCCTGTCCTCGGCCTGGACGTGAGTTGGGACCTCGTGTTCTCTCATGTGTCTCTCCTCCTCACGCCGGCCTAGTTGTCGACGGTGTCGCCGCTGGAACCGGCGTCCGGCGCTTCCGGCTCGGGCAGCACGTCGTCGATGTCGATTCCCGGGTCCACGACCGCGTTCATCACCAGCTCCACGACGCCGTAGGCGACCAGGGCCAGGACGATGCCCGCCAGGGCGGTCATCATGGCGCTCTTGCCGCGCTCCATCTGGTGGGGCGCGCCGCTGGCCGTCAGGTACAGGTACGCGCCGTAGATGAAGAAGCCGACGCCGATGCCCCCCACGACGCCCAGCAGGATGCCCACCAGGTTCGATATGGTCTGTGTCAGCTGTTCCATTCGTTTCACTCCTCTTTGCTTTCGAGCGTTCCGCTCGTCTCTACTGGTCGGGGTTCGTAAGCTCCGTTACCTGCACATCGCGGCTCCTCCGTCGTGGTATTGGTCGGCGCTCTGTCGTCCGCGCCTGTGTGATTTCGTTGTCTCGGTCGGGCTACTCGCCGCTGCTCCGGGGCTCGCCGCCTCCGTCGCCTCCGGCCGACGGGGTCGCCATCGAGGCCGCCGAGCTCAGGCCGCCGGCCGCCGCCGAGAGGCCCGCGCTGGCGGCCATCGCTCCCACCGCCATGCCTCCCGGTCCTCCTGCGGCTCCGCTCATCAGCCCGATGGTCTTCGCCGACCGCACCATCGACGAGGGCAGGTTCATGCCGAAGTAGAGCATCGAGAGCCAGGAGTCGAAGGTCCCGGCGTTGCCCAGCATTGAGGGCACCCGGGTCGCCATGTAGACGAAGGCGAGACTCATGAGCAGCTTCCAGATCAGGTCCTGCACCGGCTCGAAGGCGGCTACCGACGCGAACTCGTTGAGGAAGCCGATTCCCAGGGCCAGGGCGATGAGCTGCACCGCCTGCTGGAACACCGTCGTCATGAAGAGCTTGAGCCAGTGCCGTCCCCATCCCGCCGTGTGCGGCAAAATCCACAGCCCCAGCGCAATCGGGGCCAGGGCAAGGAGGATGTCTATGAGGGCTAGGCGCAGCACCATCTGGACGATCACGTAGAGCACAAAGAAGCCGTAGACCAGGTAGAGCAGGGCCAGGAGCTGCGCCATGCCCACGCTTCCGGCCTGGACGGCTCTGAGGAACGTGTCGAGGGGAGCCCTGAGCAGGTCTCCGGGGGTGACGTCGAGGGAGACGGCTATGAATCCCGACACGGCGTCGGCCACGTCGAGGACGAGGGCGCACCACCACAGGGAAGACGCGGCAGCCACGAGGCCGAGCACGAGCCGGGGGACCATCTCACGCCACCCCGCCTGCTGGCGTCCAAGGTGCTCGGACACGATGAGACTGAGCCCCATCCAGCCGAGGATGACCACCAGGGCGCCGGACGTGATGGCCCAGACGACCATCCACGCCTGGCGCACCAGCTCGTGGGCGTAGGTCAGGTCGGGAGGGGTGCCGGTGAGGATGTCGCTCATGAGCCGGAGTTCCTCCGGCAGTTGTCGACGTCCTCGCCGCTGGCCCGCTCAATCACTCCGCAGAGGGTCCCGTGGGTGCCCTCGATCATCCAGCCGGCGAAGGCCCTCGCCCAGCGTCCGGGGTTGAGGGCGGAGAGGATCTTGTCCCAGATGCGGCCCGGCTGGTAGATGGGGACGACGGCGTAGAAGTCGCCTCTCTTGCCGTCCTCGGCCTCGGCCAGCATCACCAGCAGGTAGGCCCGGTCGCGGTCGAGCTCGGGGTGGTCGTCGGCGTCGGGATACTCCCACGAGTACTCCCAGCCGTCGCCCCTCTTCTTCTCTCCGCCCTTCACCCGGTACATGGCGCTTATCCAATCGCCGGTGTCGGCGTCCCTCACCGCGTAGAAGAGGGTTGCGATCTCCCGGTCGAAGAGGGGCCGGGCGACGAACTCGCCGCCCTTCTTGCGCTCCACGAAGTCCCGGTCGGCGTTGACGAGGGTCAGCTCGTCGGGCGGCGTCTGGGCCAGGGCGATGTTGCTCGCGGGGATCACCACCAGCGCCGCCAGGAGCAGCGCGGATGCCAGGGGAATAAACCGCCTGAAAGACCGGAGTTTCGATTTCAGCGCCAACTCGTTCACCTCTCTGCGTCTTGCTGCGATGCGTTCGATTGCATCGCTCGACAGAGAGTGTGAACAAGTGAATTACGGGTGGAAACTACCTGAAAGTCTTATCAAATGATGTGCCTTTCAGGGCGCTAGGATTTCGGCCTCGGACATGCAGTAATGGGGGTGTACAGGAAAGTGACTTTTGTCGGGAAGTCGTCGGTCGGGTCGTGGGCAAGCTGAAACAGGGGTAAATCACCCCCCTACAGGAGGTAAACAGTGAACACTTTGTTGAAAGGGCGGGTTCCGGTTCCCGGCGCCGAAACTCGCTGGATGTGGGGGTGTAAACACGGCAGTAATGCGGCGGGTCGGTTGGAAAACCGGGCGTAATCTGCGCTGGATGTGGGGGTGCATGACGCCGGTCGGAGACGCTGGTCGAAACCGGTCCAAAGCTGAGGGCAATTTCTGAGAAGGAGGAAAGTCGATGAAAACGACCGAACACGGCATCGAAAGCAGCAAGGACGTGGAGAACGTCTACCACATGCGGCTCATGGCGCTGCTGCAAGAGCTGGTGCGGGACAAGGGGTACAAGGGCGCAGCGCGGGTGTTGGAGATCGACCCGCAGACGGTGACGGACAGCGCCAAGACCGGGCAGCTGACCCGGCGGGTGCGCCAGGCGTTGGAGCGGGCGTTGCAGGAGGGCGTCGGCTCGGCGGCGGAGCGGCAGCGCAGGCGCAACGAGGAGCTCGAAGGGCGGTTGCAGGCGGTTGAGGAGGGCCACGAGGAGTTGGGCAAGGAGGTGCGGAGGCGTCTGTCAGGCATCGAGGGCGAGGTGGCGGCCCTGCGGCGGGACGGCGGCCAGGGGACCGGGGCCGGTCAGGCCGGCGCCGGTCCATCCCAGGATGGTCCAGGCGAGGCCGAAGCCGGTTCATCAGGCCGGGACAGAAAACCTCCCACGAAGCCGTCGATGCGGCGGGAGTACCCCGACCTTGTGACCCGGGAGCCGGCCGACGACGACGAGGAGATATTCGGCGATGCGTGGCCGCTCATCGTCGAGTGGCGGGAGCTGAAGGACACGCACCCCAACGAGGGCGGGGGCTTCGACTGGCTGACGGCCCAGGAGCGTCTGCTGGAGGTGGAGCTGGCGCTGCTCGAAGAGCACGGGATGACGCTGCCGCCGGAGAAGCAACCGCTGCGCGGCCTCGACCGGAGCGGGCAGGTCAGCTGGCGCAGGACGGCGCTCTTCGACACGCGGAGAGCGCTGAGAAAGTGGGAGCTTCTGCGCAAGGTCGGGCGCTTCGTTTCGTTCGGCCAGTGGTGGAAGTGACCGGGGCGAGTGTGTGGCGGGTTGCCGGACGCTCGATGTGAACTTTTGTGGAACTAAACATGACCTAAACATGACCTAAATCGAACGATTTGGGCGGCAACGCTCGAAAGGCCTTCACATCGGGTTTCGGTTGCGGTAATAATGAACGCACTGTTTGGCTTTCTCCAAGGTTTCCGACCATAGAAACCTGGGTGCGTGATCCCTGTTGCACGGGTTGACCTTAGTGTCGCCCACGAGGGAATGCTGGCCACTGCGGAGTTTGACGTTGGTCCTTCGCAACCAGCGCGGGCCGAATCGACGGAGTTTGACATTGGTCCTTCGTCCTCGGTCCACGTCCATCGGGTGAAGTTTGACGTTGGTCCTTCACCCGCAGGACACCGGTCCGGCGAGTTGGGGTTGATCGCTCCATCCGCTGGGCGTTCGTTCGGTGGCTGGGGTTGATCGCCTCATCCGTCGGACACCGGGAACGGAGCGCTCCCTGTGCTTCTTCCCAAGCAAGCTGGTCGGAGTGCGTCTTTCGCTCCGGCCGGTTCCTCATGCCTGCGGCACGGCTGACTGACAGCCAGGGCCGCAGCTTCGACACGCGCCGGTCTGCAACTGAGAAGCAGGCTGGCCGCTTCACGTCTCGCAGCTTTCCCCCTGGACGTCTTGCGCCCTGGGCGAACTGCGTCTTCTTTCACCCCACTCCGTCTTCCGCGTTCGACATAGGACCGCGGGCGGAGTGCGTCTTCGGCAGGGAGTCACGGGTTCAACGGCAACGGCATACCAATCAGCAAGGAGGTACACAGGCATGG